>NZ_CP141944.1:460000-3325000 GCF_035658495.1 Novosphingobium sp. RL4
CCAGCGGCATCGCACACGCGCTACCCACCAGCATAGCGCGCAAACCCTCACAAACTCCGATATGATCAATCTCGAAACGCGTCGCCATGATGCGCTTTGGGAAAGGAAGTCGCTTGGGAGCCGGGATCGAGTTCGAATGCCTCGCTACGGGATTCTATCTCGAAGCCCTCCTCGTTGACGGCGAGGATGTCTGGTTTACCGACGTCGTGGAAGGCGGTGTGCGGAAGGTTGGAGGGGACCGGATCTTACTGCCTGAGCGCTCCATGGTCGGCGGGCTGTTGTTGAACGAGGATGGCAGCCTGCTGGTGAGTGGTGGCGGGGGTATCCAATGGGTTCACCCTGCAACGCATGCCTTCGGCAATCTCGTCGATGGACTGGCCGGTGTGAACGAGATGCGCTCGGATGGGGCTGGCGGCATATATTTCGGCACGATCGATCTTGCCGCGATCCTCGCCGGCAGGCGACCGGCACCTTCATCCATCCAGCACCTTTCGAGCGAGTGCGTGCTCTCTCAAGTACGTGGCGGGCTGGCGTTTGCGAACGGCCTGAGTGTCAGCGCCGATGGCTCTTTTCTCTATTTCAACGTGAGTTTTAAGGCCGTCAGGGCTTTCCCGATCGAAAAGGGCGGGAGCCTGGGCGAACCGATCACGCTTCTGGACATGCCGGATTGCGACGGGATGGCACTGGATGCAGAAGGCAATCTCTGGATCACCGGTTTTGCTTCGGGTGAGCTTCGCTGCCTCCGTCCGGATGGAAGCGAAGTCCGGCGCCTTGCATTGCCAGGAAAGGCCTGCACCAACGTCCGCTTCGGCGGGGCTGATCTGAGCGATCTATATGTAACGATCGTCGACCCCGGCTCAGCACAGGCTCTAGCCGAAGGGCAGCCCTTGAGGGACCGGAACTCTGTAATCTATCGTACACGGAGCCCTGTTCCGGGAGCGCCGCTTGCAACGGCCTGTTTCAGGCTGGGCCGCGAATAGCTGATGCTCGCGCGCCCATAAGAAAAGGCGGCCTTGCGACCGCCTCTTCCCTCCTCTCCAAATCTTTGATGGCCGGTCCGTCTTTGCGCGGTCCCTGACCGACCTGGAACTATTGCCTCAGCCGCCCTGGGCGTCGGTTTCGGCGGCAGCCATGCGATCGCCCTGCATGTAGGGGATCGGATTGACCGCTTCGCCGTCAACGCGGACTTCGTAATGCAGGTGCGGGCCGGTAGAGTTTCCGGTGGTGCCGACGAAGCCGATCACGTCGCCCTTGTGGACCATCTGGCCTTCGGCAACGTTGAGGCGCGACATGTGACCGTAACGGGTTTCGAGGTCTCCGCCGTGTTCGAGCGAAACGAACAGGCCGTAACCGCCGAACCAGGCTGCCTTGCCGACGACGCCATCAGCCGTAGCGTAAATGGGAGTACCGATCGGCGCGCCGAGATCGATGCCCTTGTGGGCGCGGCGGCCGCCGAGGATCGGGTGGTTGCGCATGCCGAAGCTGCTGGTCAGCTTGAGGCCTTCAAGCGGAGTACGCGAAGGGATCGAGACTGCGCTGAGCTTGGCCGCGCCAGGAATGGCGGGCTTGGCCTTGGCGGAAGCGAGGCCGGTTTCCTCGAAGTTCTGCCAGGAGCTGAAAAGGTTGCGGAACTGCTCGTCCTCACCGCCGCCGGCCGACTGGTTCGCGGCCTGCGAGGCACGAAGCGGGGCGGAGATATCGGCAGCGGCAGCGCTGCTGTTGGCCATCGCCGGGTGAGCGGCGACAAGGGAACCTGCGACGGCGACGGCACCGGTCACTGCGCGGAACTTGGCGAAGAATTTCGTTACGACCACTCGCAATACCTTGTTATCCGCCGCGTGCTGCGAAGCCACGACGCTTGTTCTAAGCAGGCGAACCGAAGGTACGCCGCGCAAACCCTAAGTTTTGGAGATGGTCGGAACCCCCCGCCGTCTCTCGAATTGGAGTTATGCCGAACGGATTAGATCAGGCAAGTCCGGCATATAGATCCCGCGATAAACCGGCAGCGAGACGCGCCGAGTCGTTGAACGGTGGCTTAACGGCCCCTCCAAAGTGGCGGGAAACCAAGGATTTCCAGAGGCTGTCCCGGTCCTCGTCCAACCGTTTGGCGACATCGGCGAAATGAATTGCGCCGAACCGGACGTGCCTGATTTCGTCGTCAAGGATTCGCTCGAGGATGCGCGCGCCGCGTTCGTCGCCGTTAGCCCGGACGCGTTCGAGAGTGGCCGGGGTCACATCGAGACCGCGCGCTTCCAGCACCATCGGAACCACTGCGAGGCGGGCAGCCACGGCGTGACGGGTTCCATGCGCTGCTTCCCAGAGGCCATCGTGGGCGGGCAGCGCGCCGTAACGGCTGCCGAGTGTTCGCAGATGGCGATCGAGCAGGGCGAAATGCATCGCCTCGTCCGCCGCGACCGACAGGAAATCGCTTACGAACCCCTCGTCCATCTCCCCGCCGAAGCGCCCTGCCATGTCCAGTGCAAGGTCGATCGCGACGAATTCGATATGGGCCAGCGCATGCCACAGGGCGATCCGGCCGCGCTCGGACCCGCCCTTGCCGCGTTTGGGCATGCGGTTCGGGGGCAGCAGTTCGGGCGCGTCGGGCCGTCCGGGCAGGTCGGGCATTTCCACGTCGAACGCGAAGGAGAGTTTCCCGAGCCGCCAGTCGCGCGCGACCTTGCGCGTGGCCATGGCCTTGGCCCAGGGATTACATTCGAGCAGCGCTTCGCGGATGGCTGCCGCCACGGAACCGGTCATCAGAGTGCCTTCGCGGCCTCCAGTACCTGCTGTGCGTGATCCTTGACCTTCACCTTGTCCCACACGCGGGCGATCTTGCCGTCGGCGCCTATCAGGTAGGTGGTGCGGACCATGCCCATGTAAGTGCGGCCGTAGTTCTGCTTTTCGGTCCAGATGCCGAGCGCGTCCGAGAGTCCGTTTTCCTCGGCGTCAGTGGCGAGCGGCGCCTTGAGATCGTGCTTGGCAATGAAGTTCTGGTGCCTTTTGGCGGAGTCCTTGCTCACCCCGAGGAGTGCGGTTCCGGCCGCATCGAACTGGTCCTTCAGGGCCGAGAAATCGATGTTTTCCGTGGTGCAGCCGGGAGTGCTGTCCTTCGGATAAAAGAACACGACCAGTTTCCTGCCCGCGAAGTCCGAGACTTTCACGGTGCCGCCTTCCGGCGTTTCGAGCGCGATATCGGGGAATGCGTCGCCGATGCCGAAGTGTCCGGGGGCACGAGTGTTCATGGGGTGGTCTCCAGTGTTTCGTCGAAGGCCTGTTGCCAGGCCGCGGCAACTTGCGCGCGGGCCCGGGCCAGGCTGTTCTCGAGGTCTTGCCAGTCGCCATAGCCACATGCGCGCACCAGCGCCATGCAGGCGGCATCCACAGGTTTCAGCGAATCGGGCGCGAGCAGGCGGGCGGCGACAAGCAGGCGCGTCAGCACGTCATGCGCAGGCTCGAGGCTTGCCGGAAGCAGCCCTTGCGCAGCCAGCAGGCGGACCGCCTCGCCCAGGTCGGCATCGAGACCTTCCCCGCTGCGCAACTGGGTGAAGTGGACAAGGAATTCGAGGTCCACCAGCCCGCCGCGCATCAGCTTGACGTCGAGCGGGCCTTTCGGCGGCTTGTGGCCGGCCATGCGGGTGCGCATCTCCAGTACGTCGGTGCGCAGCCGGGCCGGATCGCGGGGAGCGGTGAGCACATCGCGGATGATCGTGCCCAGTTTGCCGCGAGCTTCGCGCGAGCCGCGGAGCGGACGGGCGCGGCAGAGTGCCATGTGCTCCCAGGTCCATGCCTGCTCCTGCTGGTAGCGGGCGAAACTGTCGAGGCTGGCGGCGGGCGGGCCCTGCTCGCCGGAGGGACGCAGCCTTGTGTCCACTTCGTAAAGCGCGCCTTCGGCGGTTTGCACGGAGAGCGCGGCCGTCACCCGCTGGGACAGGCGGTTGTAGTAGAGCGTGGCGCCGAGCGGCCGCCGCCCATCCGATTCCTGCGAGAAATCGCCGGTGAAAAGATAGATCAGATCGAGGTCGGAGGCGTGTGTGAGCACGCCGCCGCCCATTCGGCCAAGGCCCAGTACAACGACTTCGCTACCGGGCACGCTGCCATGAACGTCCCGGAATTCCGTTACCGCCGCGTCGGTCAGAACCACGAGCGCGGCCTCTGCGATCCGGCCGAGGGCATGGCCGATGTCCAGCGGGTCGTTCACGCCTTCGATCAGTTGCACGCCCAGGGCAAAGCGGCGATCCCCGACCTTGCGACGGACCGTATTGAGCTTGCGTTCGTAATCGTCGCCCGGTTCGAAGCGAGAGAATTCGGCGATCAGTTCGGGCAGGGTGCCGGGCAGGTCGAAGGCGCTTGCGTCGATCAGGGGGTCAAGCAGGTCAGCACGCCGGGCAAGCGAATCGGCGAGCGGGGGAGCGAGGCTGAGGATTCGCGCCAGCCGCTCGATCAGGGCCGGGCGTGCCTCGAGCAGGCGGAACAGGTTGATCGCCGTGGGCAGGTTGTTGAGGAGCTGTTCCCAGCGCGCCATGGCGCGCTCCGGCTCGGGTGCCGCGGCCAGGGCGGCAAGCAGGTTCGGGCGAATCGCTTCGAAGGCAAGCCGTGCCGCGTCGCTGCGCAGGGCCCGCATCCGGCCCGAAAGCCAGCCTTCGATCCGGACGACCATGGCGTCGGGATCGGCAAACCCCAGATGCATCAGTTCGTCGCGCAGGTCTTCCTGCGGAGGCGTGGCAATCGCGATTGCAGGCCCGCTGGGCATATTGGCCATGACCAGCGCATCGTAACGCTCGCCGACGGCTTCGGTGATTTCGGTCAGCTCGGCAATCAGGGCGGCGCCGTCCGGCAGGCCGTCCAGACGGGCGACTTCGTCCAGCAGTTCGGGCCTGGTCGGCAGGGAATGGGTCTGCTGGTCCTGCATCATCTGCAGGCGGTGCTCGACGGTGCGGAGCCGATCGTAGCTTTCGCCAAGCAGACGCGCATCCTCGGGCGGGACGAGCCCGGCTTCGGCCAGTGCGTCCAGCGTGGCGCGGGTGCCGCGCAGGCGCAGCGCGGGGTTGCGGCCGCCGTGGATGAGCTGGTGAGTCTGGGCGTAGAATTCGACCTCGCGAATGCCGCCGCGCCCTTTCTTGAGATCGAAGCCGGGACCGACAGTGACGCTTCCGCGGGTATTGGCGCGGATCTGCGCGGTAAGGCGGCCGATTTCGGCAATGGCGCCGAAGTCGAGGCTCTTGCGCCAGACAAACGAGCGGATCGCGGCAAGGAATGCCTCGCCCGCCGCAATGTCGCCCGAGCAGGCGCGGGCGCGAATGAAGGCTGCGCGCTCCCAGGCGAGGGCGGAGGATTCGTAGTGAGTGAGGGCGCCATTTATCGAGATCGCCAGCGGGCTGACTTCGGACGCCGGGCGCAATCGCAAGTCGGTTCGGAAGACGTAGCCTTCCTCGGTTACCCCGGCGAGCGTTTCGACCACGGCGCGGGCCACGCGCTGGGCGGCTTCACCGGGCTCGTCGCGGTCACGGCGGGGGAGGAGCTGCGGATCGAACAGCAGGATCGGATCGATGTCAGAGCTGTAGTTGAGTTCGCGGGCACCATGCTTGCCGAGCGCCAGGGCAAGGAAGCCCGCAGGCTCGGCATCGGGCACGCGGCGGCGGATGCCCTCGGCAATGGCGGCGTCGAGGGCGCGGTCGGCCAGGGCGGACAGTTCGCCCGTCACCGTGAGCAGGGGGAAGGCCCCGGCAAGGTCGCCGATCGCGAGGGCAAGAGCCATGGCCTGCTTTTCGCGCCTCAGCGCCGCACCGACGCTGGGAGCGCCTTCACCGGCGGCACGCGCCCAGTCGAGCGCGGCCTCGCCTCGTCCCGCAGCGAGCAGTTCGGTCAGGGCGGGCAGCCGGTCGAGCGCGCTGGAGAGATAGGGGGCGTGGGCGCGGGCGCGGGCGATCGCGCCGGCCCAGTCTGCTTGCATTTCGGCATCCATCCCGGCTTCCTGCCCGGCACTGTCGCCAAGGGCAAGCATCAGACGATCATTGCAGCATGCTCTTCGGCCCGATGATTGCGGGATTGCCCCAGGGCCGGCGCTCTTCTATCGGCTCGGCCGTTCCCGCGGCACAAGCCTTGCGCCGCGGCTGAAGGAGGTTGCCCCGTGACGTTCGCCCTTCCCCCTGAATGGCATCCGCAGGACTGGATCTGGATCGGATTTCCGCACGATCCCGTCGAATGGCCGGGTTTCCTCGAAGCCGCGCAAGTGCAGATGGCCGAATTCGCCTCTACCGTCGCCGAATCGGGACAGGAAGTACGCCTTGTCGTGCGTGACGAGGCCAACCGTGCGCGGGCGGCTTCGCTGGTCTCGTCGAAAGTCTCGCTGGAAGTGCGCCGTTATGGCGACGTCTGGCTGCGCGATACCGGGCCGCTGGTCGTGGCCGACGGAAACCGGGCGCTCAAGGCGATGCGCTTCGGCTTCAATGGCTGGGGCGGCAAGTACCTGATGGACGGCGACCAGGAGATCGGCGCCGAACTGGCTCGCGATGCCGGGCTGGAGGTGGAGACGTCGGACTGGATACTGGAGGGCGGCGCGCTCGACGGTGATGGCACCGGGCTTGTCGCCACGACAGAGCAGTGCCTGCTCAACCCCAATCGCAATCCGCACCTCACCCGTGCCGATCTGGAAATGCGCCTGAAGCGCGATCTGGGCTATGACCGGGTGCTGTGGCTGGGCGATGGTCTGATCAACGACCACACTGACGGCCATGTCGACAATCTCGCCCGCTTCGTGGCGCCGAATGTCCTGGCCCTGCCGCGTGCGACGGGACCGAACGACCCGAATGCCGGGATCTACGCCGATGCCAAGGCCCGCGCCGAGGCAATGGGCGTGACGGTGCGCGAGGTTCCTTCGCCGGGACGCGTCGAAAGTGACGGGCGGATCGAACCGGCCAGCTACATGAACTTCGCGATCACCTCGAAGCTGGTGGTCGTGCCGGTCTATGGTACCGAGCACGACGACGAGGGCGTCGCCGCGATTGCTGCGTTGTTCCCGGACCGCGATACCGTGGGAGTCATGGCGGACGCCGTGCTGGCGGGCGGCGGGTCGTTCCACTGCTCCAGCCAGCAGATGCCTTCCCGCTGACCGGGTGTTCCGTCCGGCTCAGGGCCGGACGGAGTCCCACGTGCCGGTAGAAAGAAGTTACCGGCACGAAAACCACCCGATTTAACCGATTTGCAACGCCTCACGGGCCATGACGGCGTTCATGGCACGTATCGTCGCACTTGCGCTCAGCGCTCATGGTCTTCGGCCCCAGGGCCTGAAGGCTTCGAACCTCACGCAGGCGGGCGCTCTGCGCGGTATTCTTGTGTGCGGATGCGCACTCGCGCTCATTCTCGCCAAGGCTTCGCTCCCCTTCTGACGGGGCGATGCGCCGCCGGGGGTACCGCGCGGCAAAGGATTTCCCTTCCGTTTCAGAACATTTTTCGCGCAGATTTACGGCTCGCCGTTTCTGCTGCACCGCACATCGTGTCTGCTGCGTTGCAGCAAAACATTGTCACGAATGGTCGATGCAATCGAAATCATCCTTCCCCAGTTTACCTCTCGCGGTGACTGGAAAAGGAGATTCACCATGCGCCATATGACTGACGCCGAGCGGGCTCGCCTTCGCCAATCGCTCATCGGGAATTTTCTGCTATTGCTGTTCGGGCTGGGCGTGCTCGGATTTCTCGTGGCGATCGACAGGGCTGACTGGTTCACCCTGAGGCCGGTTTCGGGAACCTCGGTCGCGCTTTCACATGCCTCGGCCCAAGGAGGGGATTCCGCCAAGCGATGATCGTCACACCTTCGCTGCAACCCGTCCAGATATTCCGCGAGATCTGGAAACCGCTGACATTGCTGTTCGTCTGGGACGTCATCGTCACGGTGACCTACTTCGTGCTGCCGTTCCATGCGCCCGAGCTGCCGGTGACGCTGTTCGGTTCGGCGCTGGCGCTGTTCCTCGGCTTCCGGAGCAATTCGGCTTACCAGCGATGGTGGGAAGGTCGCGGGTTGTGGGGGCTGATGATCAATGCGAGCCGCAACATCGCGCGCGCCGCGCGCAACTTCATGCCCGATCCGGACGCGGCCGAACTGAAGCGCCGCATCGTCCTGCGCCAGATTGCCTACGTCAACGCGCTGCGCTGCCAGCTTCGCCGCATCAAGCCCGATGCGGAAGTGCTGCGCATGCTTTCGCGCGGGGATGCCGATGCCTCGCTGGAACGGGCCAATACCGCCAACGGCATTCTCGACGAGACTGGCCGCCGAATCGATGAAGCGCGCCAGAAGGGCTGGATCGACACGATCCAGCAGGCGCAGATGGAAGCCGTGCTGGTCGATATCGCCAATGCGCAAGGCGGGATGGAGCGGCTGAAGAACACGCCGCTGCCCTATCAGTACCGATTCTTCCCGATCGTCTTCACGCACATGTTCTGCATCCTGCTGCCGATCGGACTGGTCGAGACGCTGGGCGTGGCCACGCCGCTCGGCTCGACGATCGCGGGAATCATGTTCCTTGCGGTGTTGGCCATCGGCGACGACCTGGTCGATCCTTTCGCCAATACCGTGCACGATCTGCCGCTGAACGCCATGTGCCGCACCATCGAGATCGACCTTCTCCAGTCGATCGGCGAGGAAGCGCCGGCGCCGATCACGCCCGACAAGCAGGGTATCCTGTGGTGATGCGTTGACCTTCCGCCATGGAAGCCTAGGAGCATAGCCATGGCCAAAGCAGACCGCCTCGAACGCATGGACAACCGCCGTGCCGATCTCGAAATCGAATATCGCGCCGCGCTCGTCGATGCGCTGCGTGTCACCGCCGCGGGGCAATGGGGCCTGTTCGACCACAACAAGGACAAGCAGGCCCGGGCCAAGGCGGCGCCGATGGTCGATGCGCTCAATGAGCTGGCAGACGAGATCGACGATCTTCGCGAACAGCTCGACATGGAATGCTTCGCGCTCCATCAGGAATTCCTCGCCGCGCGCGGCCCGGTCCGGGCAGACGCGGTGGGAGAGCCGAAGCAGGCGCAGGCCTGGCTGGAGCGCCTGAAGCAAAACGGATAACCACGCCGCCCGGGCGGCGTGCGCGCATTCCGGAAGGTCGCGGCGAATATCCGGGAGATTACCCCCGGATATTCCGCAAGGTGATTACGCTCCGGCCGTCTCGAAAGCGTCCATCGTCAGTTCCAGGGACCGGATCTGCGCATCGGGGTCGAAGATCGCGCCGGACACGATCAGTTCGTCGGCGCCGGTGCGCTCGATGAAGGCGTGGATCTCATCCCGAACCCGCGCCGGCGTGCCGATGGCGCTGACCGAGCGGACCTGTTCGAGCATGGCCTTGGCCGGGCCGGGCAGGCCTTCGCGATAGTTGCGGATCGGCGGGGGCAGGCGTCCCGGCGTTCCCGTGCGCAGCGCGACGAAGCTCTGATCGGTGGAGGAGGCGAGGTAGCGGGCTTCCTCGTCGCTGTCCGCGGCAACCACGTTGATGGCGGCCATGAAGTGAGGCTTGTCCAGCACCTTGCCGGGCTGGAACCGCTCGCGGTAGATGCGCGCCGCCTCGTCGAGCATGGCGGGGGCAAAGTGCGAGGCGAAGGCGTAGGGCAGGCCGAGCATGGCAGCGAGCTGGGCACCGAACAGGCTGGAGCCGAGGAGCCACATCTCAACGTCCGCCCCGTCCGCCTGCGGCGAGGAGACCCCGCCCACCGCCTGTCCGGCGAAACGGGCCTGAAGCTCCACCACGTCCTGGGGAAAGCGTTCCGACGCGCCGTGGATGTCCTTGCGCAGGGCATTGGCAAGGCGGCCGTCCGCACCCGCTGCCCGGCCGAGGCCCAGGTCCACGCGGCCGGGGAACAGCGCCGCCAGCGTGCCGAACTGCTCGGCGATCACATAGGGAGTGTGGTTGGGCAGCATGATGCCGCCCGCACCGATGCGAATCGTCGATGTCGCCGCGCCGATGTGCGCGAGCACGACCGAAGTGGCGCCGCCCGCGATCCCGTCCATCCCGTGGTGTTCCGCCACCCAGTAGCGCCCATAGCCGGCCTTTTCGGCAGCCTGCGCGGTGCGGGCGGAAATGGCGAGCGCTTCGGCGACAGTGCCGCCTTCGCGCACGGAGACGAGATCGAGGACGGAAAGCGGGATCATGGCTTTGATGTTCCTTCTGGCCCCAGCTGGCTGAGGTATTCCTTGGCGGTGGCGGCGTAAGGGCTTTCGGGGCTCATGGTGAGCACCGAGTTCCAGCTACGGCGCGCGGCTTCGTCGCGACCCGCCATGACGGCGACGACACCGGCTTCGAGGCCGATCTCGGGGTCTTGCGGGGCAAGCTGCGCGGCTTTCTCGATCTGGGTCTGGGCTTCGATCAGCTTGTTCTGGCGGCGCGAAAGCGTGGCGGAAAGCAGCCAGGCCTGCGCATTGTCGGGATCGGCGGTGCGCGCGTCGGTGAGGGCGGCAGCGGCTTCGTCGTTCTGGCCGACCGAAACCAGCGCGCGGGCCCGGTCCAGCGCGATCGAACCGCCGAGCGAGCCGTCATTGGCGGTCTTCGCCTCGGCGGCTGCCGGGCCGAGCAGCATGAGCGCTTCTCCGGCCTTGCCGTCCGCCAGCGCGGCATTGCCTGCCATCGCGCCCAGCCGCGCACGGCTGAGATGGTCGCCGGGATCGGCGATGTCGCGGGCCTGGGTGAAGGCGGCGCGCGCTTCGTCCCAGCGGTTGAGGTCGGCAAGCGCAACGCCGAGGCAGAGTCCGGCGCGCACGCGTTCGCGGCCTTGCGCGCTGGAAAGGGCCTTGCGGGCGATATCCGCGGATCGTTCGGGATCGGCCTCCACCGCGAGCAGGCAGCCGTTCTCCGCCCGCAGCGGGAGCGGGCCGGAGAACTGGGCGGATTCGGAGCGTCGCTTGCGCTCCTGATCTTCCTTCTTCTCGACGATTTCGCGCGGGAGCGCCGAGGCGTAAGGGCTGGAAATGCCGCCCGCGTCGAGAGTGGACTGCATCAGCATGAGGGGAAGAAGGAAGGGCATGGGGGGACGGTCCTTAGATCAGGCCGCCGGATCGCGGGCGAGGATCAGTTCGGCAACCGTGCGCAGCAGCAGGTGGATGTCGGACTCGCGCGAGAGGCGGTGGTCACCGTCCTTGATGAGCGAGACCTGCACATCGGCTGAACGCAGGCGTTCGGACAGGCGCACGGAAATCTCCCAGGGCACTTCCTCGTCCCGCTGGCCGTGCAGCAGGCGGACCGGGCCGTCGAAGGCGATTTCCTTTTCCAGCATGAGGTTGGCCTGTCCGTCAGCCCAGAAGCCGGGGTGAGTCGGCGTGGGTTCGGGGCCGTAGGGATTGTCTTCCCAGATCGTTTCGCCATCCGCGAGAACGTTCTTGTCCATCTGGGCGATGCCCCATTCGGTGAAGTCGGGGGCGGCGGCGATGCCGATCAGGCCCCTGACCTTGTCCGGCCCGGATGCGGCCAGCGCCTCGGCGACCATCAGCATGAGCCAGCCGCCCATCGAGGAACCTACCAGCACGACCTGCCCCAGCCCGGCCGCCTCGATCACCGCAAGCACTTCGTCCCGCCAGCGGGTGAGCGTGCCATCGGCAAAATCGCCGGGACTGTCGCCGCAGCCGGAATAATCGAGCAGGAGGCAGGGCCGTCCGCCCGCCCGGGCCGCTTCGAATACTGCCGTGGCCTTGCTGCCGGCCATGTCCGACATGTAGCCGGGCAGGAACACGATCGTGGGTCCGGTGCCGGGAGTGAAGCGGTGGGCGATGCGGCGCCCGTCGGGCAGCTCCAGATAACGCGTGTCGGTCATGGCGGCTCATCTGGGGGGTGAGCGCTTTCAGGACAAGTGCCGATGATTGCAAGAGTTCCGGTTGCCCCGTTCGCGGTTCGCGGCATAAGGCAGTGTCAAAGCGCCTGAAACAGGAAGTCGCCCCCCGAATGTCCGCGCAGATTCTCGACTTCCCCACGCGTCCCAGCCGTCTTGCGATGCGTCTCGAATGGTTCGCCACCGAACGTTCGGTGCTGCTGGCGATCTGGGCGCTCTATTTCGCGCTGCGGGTGGCGGTGCTGCTGATCGACGTGGCGCCCACTTCCGATGCCGCCTGGTACTTTGGCCGCGCGGCCAGCCTCGCCACCGGGCAGGGATATGCGGAAAACGGCATTCCCACGGCGTTCTGGCCTTCGGGCTGGCCGCTCGCGCTTTCCGTGGCGTTCCACCAGTTCGGCATCTCGCAGGTTACGCTGGGTCTGTTCAATCTCGCTTCGGCGATGATGATCGGGGCGGTGACGCTGGCGCTCGGCCGCCACCTGTTCGCCAACGAAGCGGCGGCGCGCGGCGGGCTGCTGCTTCTCGCGGTCTATCCCAATGCGATCGGCTATGTGCCCCTGGCCCTGACCGAGGTGTTCTACACGATGCTGCTGCTTGTCGGTTGCTGGACGGTGATCGTGCGGACCACTCGCTGGCAGCTGGTCGGAGCCGGGCTGGTCTTCGGATTTGCCACTCTGGTGAAGGCGCAGACGCTGGTGGTGGTTCCGCTGCTGTTCGCGATCGACTGGCTGCGTGCCCGTCATGTCTGGCAGCGGCTTCCCGGCCTTCTGGCAGAGGGGGCGATCGTCGTCGCCGTGGCGGGGCTGGTGGTGTTGCCGTGGTCGCTCCGCAATCGCGCTGAGCTGGGCCACTGGGTCGCGGTGTCGACCAATGGCGGCTATACCCTGCTCACCGGGAACCACGATACCGCCACCGGCGACTATTCGCCCGATGCGCCGGTGGTGAAGCGGCTGATGGCGCGCGGCGATCTTGATGAAGTATCCCGCGATGCCGAGGCGGGAAGACTCGGCGCGGCGTGGATCAGGGAGAATCCCGGAAAGTTTCTGGCGCTGGCGCCCCGGAAGCTGATGCGGCTCTGGCTTCCCGATGGCGAGGCGGAATGGGCCTATCAGGGCGGCGCGCCCGGCTATTCCCGGTTCGAGATCGCCTACCGCGCGGTGCGCTACCTCAATCAGGGCTACTACGCCCTGCTCATGCTGGGGTTCGTGCTGGCCTTCGTGGTCATGACCGTGCGGCGCCTGCATGAGCGGATGCGCTGGGCGGGCTGGTGGTTGCTGCCTTACGGTGTCGGGCTCTATCCGACGCTGATCTGCCTGGTGTTCTCGGGCCAGTCACGCTTCCATTACCCGGTCATGCCGTTCGTCTGCATGACCGTGGGCTGGCTGGTGGCGGCGGCGGTGGAGCGGATCGCATGGTCGCGGCGGAAGCCGATGATCCACTAAGCGATCAGAGCAGGCCACTAAGCGATCAGAGCAGGCCACTAAGCGATCAGAGCAGGGCGGGCGCGATCACCCGCACGATCACCGTGCCTGTGGAGGCTTCCGCGCTTTCCGCCTTGCGATGGCCCGAAGCGCTGTCGTGAAGCAGCGTGAGGCCGACGGCGAGCGCGAGCGCCAATGCCACACCGGCCCCGATCCTGCCAAACCGCCCCGACATCCTTCACCCCTTCAGGAAAATTTCCTCGATCCTCATAGCAAAAACCTCGGCAATGCGAAATGCCAGAGGCAGCGAGGGGTCGTACTTGCCGGTTTCGATGGCGTTGACGCTCTGCCGGCTGACTTCCAGCCGTTCGGCAAGGTCCTGCTGGCTCCATCCGCGCTCGGCACGCAGCACTTTCAGGCGATTGTTCACGAACGGTCCGTTCCCGAGGTCGCGGTCTTGTCGGTGTCGCCGCCGATCCCGCCGAAAGTGAGGCGGTTGAACAGGGCGCCGACCGCCAGTCCCGCGCACCAGATCGGCATCACGAAGAACACCGGCAGGCGGGGCACTTCGGGGGAATAGAGTTCGAGAATGCCCCACATGCTGGTCGCCGCCAGCATCATTCCCGTGGCGACCAGGAACTTGCGCACTTCGAGCATGCGCAGATATTCGTCCTCCAGTTCCACCAGCAGGCGGCCCATCGCCCAGAGCCAGCCAATCACGGCCAGTCCGGGAAGGATGGAAATCGCGATGGTCCGCGCATCGGCCGGGGCGTGATCGGGAATCAGCGCGCTCGCCAGCGCGATCCCGCCCACATAGGCCGCGGTGATGGGAAGGAAGCGCAACATGTAGCGGCGGTGGGCCTGTTGTGACGAACCCATGTCCGGATTCTCCTCTTGGCAAGAATGGTCAAGGAAGCATTACAATGTGTAAAGTATCATTGTCATTTCGAGCGTCGGAGTCAAGCGTGCTTTACATCGAGGTCGGATCCGAACACGGGGTGACTTTTCCGGGCGGTGTCGCTACATGGGCGGCGATGACGCAACTGCGCACCGCCTCGATCACTGGCACGACCACTACTACCACCCGGCGCTCCCGGGGGCGGTTGGTCGCGGCCTGATCGCGCTGCCACCGTCGCCCGGGGTTCGGGCGAGCGGCGTCACTCTCCCGAATTCGGCCAAAATAGCGGCGCCAGAGCTTCACCCGCGCGCGCCTCTGTGCCATTGGGCCAGGGAAATTCAGCGCGCCGGAAACGGGAAAGACGAGTTCGATGTCCGAGATGTTCAAGATCAGCCTGCCCGACGGTTCGGTCCGCGAGATGCCGCAGGGCTCCACCCCGGCCGATGTCGCCGCCGCCATCGGTCCCGGCCTCGCCAAGGCCGCGCTTGCCGCGAAGATCGACGGCGAGCTGGTGGACCTGAGCCTGCCCTTCACCGGCGATGCCCAGCTTGCGCTGGTGACCAGCCGCGACGAGGAGGAGGCGCTGGACCTCGCCCGTCACGACTTCGCACACGTCCTGGCCGAAGCGGTGCAGGCGCTGTTCCCCGGCACGCAGATCACCTTCGGCCCTTCGACGGACGATGGCTTCTACTACGACTTCGCCCCGAACCCGGAGCGCGGGCCGTTCACCGATGACGACCTTCCGGCCATCGAGGCCGAGATGCGCAAGATCATCGCCGCCAACAAGCCGCTGCGCCGCGAGGTCTGGGACCGCGAAACGCTGATCAGCCGCTGGAAGCAGCAGGGTGAGAATTTCAAGGCCGAATGGGCCGCCGAACTTCCGGGCGACGAACCGCTGACCGTCTACTGGTCGGGCGAGGACTGGCTGGACATGTGCCGCGGCCCGCACCTGCCCTCGACCGGCAAGCTGGACCCGGCGGCCTTCAAGCTGACGCGCGTTTCCGGCGCCTATTGGCGCGGCGACCAGAAGAACGCGATGCTTTCGCGCATCTACGGCACCGGCTGGCTGAACAAGAAGCAGCTTGCCGCGCACCTTACGCGCCTTGAAGAAGCCGCCAAGCGCGACCACCGCAAGCTGGGCAACGAGATGGACCTGTTCCACCTCCAGGCCGAAGCGCACGGTTCGGTGTTCTGGCACCCCAAGGGCTACGTGATCTATCGCGCGCTTGAGGATTACATGCGCCGCGCGATCAGCCAGGCTGATTGCAAGGAAGTGAAGACGCCGCAGGTCATGGACGCGCGGCAGTGGGAAGCGTCGGGCCACTGGGGCAAGTACCGCGAGAACATGTTCGTCATCCCCGACGAAGTGCCCAATACCGAGGATGACGGCCCGATCATCTCGGACGACGCGCAGTGGATGGCCCTGAAGCCCATGAACTGCCCGGCGCACGTCCTGATCTTCAAGCAGGGCATCAAGTCCTACCGCGACCTGCCGCTGCGCATCGTCGAGAACGGCTGCTGCCACCGTAACGAGCCGCACGGCGCGCTGCACGGTCTGATGCGCGTGCGCCAGTTCACGCAGGACGATGGCCACATCTTCTGCCGCGAAGACCAGATCGTCGGCGAAGTGCAGGCCTTCTGCGAGATGGCGGACCGCGTCTACAAGGACTTCGGCTTCACCTACTCGATCAAGCTGGCCCTGCGCCCGGACAACCGCATCGGCACCGAGGAGCAGTGGGACAAGGCCGAGGCCGAACTGCGCGACGCCGTCGTACGCGCGGGCCTTGCCACCGAGGAATACGGCTGGGAAGAACTGCCCGGCGAAGGCGCGTTCTATGCGCCCAAGCTGGAATGGCACCTGACCGACGCGATCGGCCGCACCTGGCAGGTCGGCACGATCCAGTCCGACCGCATGCTGCCCGAACGCCTCGACGCGCACTACATCGGCGAAGACGGCGAGAAGCACCGCCCGGTCATGCTGCACCGCGCGATCTTCGGTTCGTACGAGCGCTTCATCGGTATCCTGATCGAGCACTTCGCCGGCAAGCTGCCGGTCTGGCTCGCCCCGGTTCAGGCCGTTGTGACCACGATCGTCTCCGACGCGGACAGCTATGCGCAGGAAGTTTCGCAGAAGCTCAGGGCCGCAGGCGTGCGCGTGGAGACAGACGTGCGCAACGAGAAGATCAACTACAAGGTGCGCGACCACTCGCTGAAGAAGGTCCCGCATCTGGTCGTGGTCGGCAAGCGCGAGGCCGAGGAAGGCACCGTCGCCATCCGCACGCTGGGGGCCGAGCACCAGAAGGTCATGACCCTCGACGATGCCATCGCCATGCTCAAGGCCGAGGCCACCGCGCCCGACTTGCGCTGACGATGTGGCGCCGATGATCCGGCCGGGCACTTCCGACGACGCCCCGCGCGCCTTCGCCATCTGGCGCGCGGCGGTGGAGGCCACGCACGGCTTCCTGTCGGCGCAGCACAAGGCCGAAATCGCCGTGCAGGTCGAACAGATGCTCCCGGCGGTCCCCTTGTGGATTGCCGAGGATGCAGGCGGCACGGCGCAAGGCTTCATGGTCTTCGCAGGCGGATCGATCGAAGCCCTCTTCGTCGATCCGGCGGTCCACGGGCGGGGTTTCGGCTCCGCGTTGGTCGCCCATGCCCTGATGCTGGAGCCGCAGGCCTGCGTCGATGCCAACGAACAGGCCGACAACGCCTTGCCCTTCTACGAATCGCGCGGTTTCAAGCGCACCGGCCGATCCGAGCGCGACGCGGACGGCCGTCCCTATCCCATCCTTCACTTGCGCCATCCCGGAAAGACATCAGCATGATCAAGCGCGAACTCATCGACACCGCGTGGATTCCTGACGGGGAGAAGCTCGAACTCTACAAGCACGATCAGGACTTCATGATCGTGCTTGGGCACAACGAGCTTATGTCCTCGCGCAAGTGGGGTAGCGAGGAAGCGCTCGCCACCATGTCCTGGGATCGCATCAAGGGCATCACCAAGCGCCCGCACATGCTGATCGGCGGCTACGGCATGGGCTTCACCTTGCGCGCGGCGCTCCGCACCCTGCCCGAGGATTCGAAGCTGACCGTGGTCGAACTGGTGCCCGAGATCATCGAATGGGCGCGTGGCCCGATGGCCGAACTGGCGCAGGGCTGTCTGGACAATCCCCGCGTCAACCTGGTCATGGGCGATGTCGCCCATGTCATCGACGCGGCACGGGCGGACTACGATGCGATCCTGCTCGATGTCGACAACGGCCCCGATGGGCTGGTGCGCGAGGACAACAACCAGATCTATTCGAAGACCGGGCTGCGGGCGGCGCGCAATGCGCTGACGCCCGACGGCGTGCTGGCGATCTGGTCCGCCGGGCCGGATCCCGCCTTCACGCGCCGGCTGGAACGCGCCGGCTTCAAGGTGGAAGAACTGAAGGTGCCCGCGCGCAGCAACGGCAAGGGGCCGAAGCACGTGATCTGGTTCGCCACGCCGGAATGAGGCCAGCGGGCGGGAGAATGCTCCGCTCGCCCACATATCCGGCCCGATGCCGCGGCGGGGAGGGCGCTTCCCCCGAGACGCTGCCCGTCGATAACTCCCCGGACGATATCTTGCCGGTTCGAATTGCCGGCGCGGCGCCCAATTCCCGCGCGAGGCATTCGAGAGCGCCTCGGAGCAGGGATCGGACGGCGCGGATCGGCGGAAGACCTGCCGCCGTCCGATACGTTCGCGGCGTATCATCCGCAAATGCGAGATGCCGGGACGGGAAATTCAATTTCGCCAAGGGGCATTGACCGCACGGCAAAATTGCCCGAACCCCACCGCCCATGAGCAAGGCAGACGTTGTTATCGTGGGAGCCGGGCACGGCGGTGCGCAATGCGCTATCGCCCTTCGCCAGAACGGTTTCGAGGGGACCATCACCGTCATCGGCCGCGAGCCGGAGCATCCTTACGAGCGTCCGCCGCTCTCCAAGGAGTACTTCGCGCGCGAGAAGACGTTCGACCGGCTGTACATCCGCCCGCCGACCTTCTGGGCCGAAAAGGAAATCACCTTCAAGCTCGGCACCGAAGTGACCAAGGTCGATGCCGCGGCGCGGGAACTCACGCTGTCGAACGGCGAGACTTACGGATATGGCAAGCTGGTCTGGGCCACGGGCGGCGATCCGCGCCGGCTTTCGTGCTCGGGCGCGGACCTCGCCGGCGTCCATGCGGTGCGCACCCGCGAGGACTGCGATACGCTGATGGCCGAAGTCGATGCGGGCACGAAGAACGTGGTCGTGATCGGCGGGGGCTATATCGGGCTTGAAGCGGCGGCCGTGCTCTCGAAGATGGGCCTTTCGGTCACGCTGCTGGAAGCGCTGCCGCGCGTCCTCGCCCGCGTTGCCGGAGAGCCGCTCTCGGAATTCTACCAGAAGGAACACCGCGACCACGGCGTGGACCTGCGCACCGGTGTCGCCGTCGAATGCCTCGTGGGGGATGGCCACAAGGTGACCGGCGTGCAGCTTGCCGATGGCGCGGTGCTTCCCGCCGAGGCGGTGATCGTGGGCATCGGCATCGTTCCGGCGGTCGGTCCGCTGATCCTGGCGGGCGCAGCGGGCGCCAACGGCGTCGATGTGGACGAATACTGCCGCACGTCGCTGCCCGATATCTATGCCATCGGCGATTGTGCCGCTTTCGCCTGCGACTTTGCGGGCGGCGCGGTGATGCGGGTGGAATCGGTGCAGAATGCCAATGACATGGCGACCTGCGTGGCCAAGGCGATCTGCGGCGACGAGAAGCCGTACAAGGCCTTCCCGTGGTTCTGGTCCAACCAGTACGACCTGCGCCTGCAGACGGCCGGCATCAACCTCGGCTTCGACCAGACGGTGATTCGCGGCAATCCCGAGGATCGCAGCTTCTCGGTAGTCTACCTCAAGGAAGGCAAGGTTCTCGCGCTAGACTGCGTGAACATGGTCAAGGACTACGTGCAGGGGCGCAAATTGGTGGAAGCGGGTGCGAAGCCCGATCTCGCGGCGCTGGCCGACAAGGAAAAGCCGCTCAAGGAACTGCTCTGATTTCGGGAACCTCCCCGCCGCTGGCCGGTGGGGAGGTTTCCAATCGCCGTGCCGCCCAGTGCGCTGCTTCGGACACGGCCGGATCGGGGTCGCCCAGCAGAGGCTCCACTTGCGCCATCAGGGCCGGGTTGCCGTTGTTCCCCGCCGCGTAGAGGCAGTTGCGCACGAAGCGGTCGCGGCCGATGCGCTTGATCGGAGAGCCCGAGAACAGCTTGCGGAAGCCCGCATCGTCCAGCGTCAGCAGGTCCGCCAGCTCCGGTGCGGTGAGCTCGGCGCGGGGCAGGAACGCCTTGAGACGGCTGGCCGTCTCGGCGAACTTGTTCCACGGACAGACGGCCAGGCAATCGTCGCAGCCGTAGATGCGGTTGCCCAGCGCCTCGCGGAACTCCTCCGGGATCGGCCCCTTGTGCTCGATGGTGAGGTAGCTGACACAGCGGCGGGCATCGAGGCGATAGGGTGAAGGGAACGCAGCGGTCGGGCAGGCATCCTGGCAGGCGCTGCACGATCCGCAGCGATCGGGGCCGGGTGCGGAAAGCGGCAGGTCCAGCGTCGTGTAGATTTCGCCCAGGAACAGCCAGGATCCGTGATCGCGGCTCACCATGTTGGTGTGCTTGCCCTGCCAGCCCAGCCCGGCGGCGGCCGCCAGCGGCTTTTCCATGACCGGGGCGGTATCGGTGAAGACTTTCACGCCGGCCGGCCCCAGCCCGCGCTTGTCGGCCTCGAAGACCAGCCACCGGGCAAGGTTCTTGAGCGCCTTCTTCACCCAGTCGTGATAATCGGCGCCCTGGGCATAGACCGAGATACGGCCCACCTCCGGCGTTTCGGCAAGCAGCAGCGGATCGCCGGCGGGGGCATAGCTCATGCCCAGCGCGATCACGCGCCGGGCCTCGGGCCAGAGCCCTTGCGGCGAGTGGCGATGATGCGCGCGATCCGCCATCCACTCCATCGAACCATGCATGCCTTCGGCCAGCCACGAATCGAGCCGCGCAGCCCGATCCGTATCCTCCTCCGCCGGCGCGATGCCGAAAGCGCAGAACCCCAGCTCCCGGGCTTGCGCCTCGAGATCGCGGGTCAGGACATTCAGAGCATCGTTAACCAAGCTTGCGGACTCTCCGGTTCATAGACACGGTCAGGAAGGGGCTTCGCATGAATGTCGCAGTAGGAGATTGGTCCTTGGCCAGCAACTTGGAAGGGCACTCCCTCGCGATCGAGGCGAAAGGGCTCGTAAAGCGCTTCGATGGCTTCGCCGCGGTCGACGGTGTGGACCTTCAGGTGCCTGTAGGTGCCGTTTACGGCATTCTAGGTCCCAATGGGGCGGGCAAGACCACGACCCTGCGAATGCTGCTGGGAATCATCGATCCGGATGCCGGAATGCGCAGAATACTGGGCTCCGAGCGTCCCCATGACATGGCCCATGCGATCGGCTACCTGCCCGAGGAGCGCGGGCTCTACCCGGCGATGAAGGCCACCGAAGCGATTGCCTTTCTCGGCGCCCTGCGAGGCCTGCCGCTCGGTGAAGGGCGCAGGCGCGCGCACGAACTGCTTGAACAACATGGCCTCGGTTATGCAGCGGACCGGCAAATTCGCCAGCTTTCCAAGGGGATGGCGCAGCAGGTGCAAATCCTCGGAACACTCGTGCACCAGCCCCGCCTCGTCATCTTCGACGAACCATTCTCCGGTCTCGACGCGCTCAACCAGGGCAAGCTGGAGCGGATGATCCGCCAACTCGCGGAAGGCGGGACGACAGTGATCTTCTCCACCCACGTCATCGCCCATGCCGAGCGTCTTTGCGACGAAGTGGCCATCATTGCCGGCGGAAAAGTGCCGTTTGCAGGCCCGGTTGACGTCGCCCGCGACCGGATTCCCCAGCAGGTCCGCCTTGAAACGCGGGAACAGGACGGCCCATGGCGCGCGGCCCTGCCGGAGGATGCGCGGCGCGAAGGACACCTCTGGAGTTTCTCGCTGCCGGAAGGCGGCGCCGAACCGCTCCTGCGTGCCCTGGTCGAAGGCAACGCCGGCATCCTTTCGCTCTCGATCGAACGCGCCGGATTGCATGACGCTTTCGTCGCCATCGCCGGGGAGGCTGCCGCCAAGGCTCTCGATGCGGGTTTGGAGCAGGAGGGGGCGCAGCGATGAGCAAGGATTTTCGCATGGGCCGTCTTTCGGTCCTTGCCGCAGCCTGGGTCGTTGCCCGGCGAGACTTCACGGCAATCCTTTTCAGCCGCAGTTTCTTCTTCTTTCTGCTGGGGCCTCTGTTCCCGGTCATCATTGCGGTATTGGCCGGGAGCCTTGGTTCGCAGGTGGACCAGAGCCAGGAACGCCCGGTCCTTGGCGTGGCGATGCAGGCGGACGATGCCAGGGCCATGGAGCGCGCGCGCAGGGAACTGGGGCCTTCGCTCGATGACGCGCTTCCCCGGATCAAGCTTGTCCGCAGTCTGGCGCAAGGCGAGACTTACGATGCCGCGCAGGCGCTCGTCTCCCGGCGGGAGAATGTCGTCGCCATCGTCTCGGGGTCTCTGGACAAGCCGGTTCTGACCGGTCCGGCCGGACTGATCGAGGCCTGGCGCGGTCCGGTCTCGATGCTGTCGGAACAGGCGCGTTCGGGGCGTAGGCTTGCTTATCCGGTCGTCGCGCTCAAGCCTGTCGCCAGCAGCAGCGCGACAGAGCGGCAGGGACGTTTCGCCACCGCGCAAGGCGCGCAGACGCTGCTGTTCCTCCTGACGATGATGCTGGCGGGCATGGTCCTGTCCAACCTTGTCGAGGAAAAGGGCAACAAGATCATCGAGGTTCTGGCGGCCGCGATCCCGATGGATGCGGTGTTCCTCGGCAAGCTCTTCGCCATGCTCGCGGTTTCGCTGGTGGGGATCGCAACCTGGGCGGCGGCGGGTGGCTTGCTCTACGCTGCGGGTGGTGTTTCGCTGGACCGGATGCCTGAACCGGCGGTCGGCTGGCCGTTACTCGTTTGCCTTGGCGTGATCTACTTCGCCATGGCCTACATGCTGCTGGGGTCGGTGTTCCTGTCGATCGGTTCGATGGCGACGACAGTGCGCGAGGTGCAGACGCTCTCGATGCCGGTGACGATGGCGCAGCTCATGGTGTTCTTCTTCGCGAGCTTCGCCATGACGCAGCCGGGCAGCGCGATCGAGATCGCGGCAGTGCTCTTCCCGTTCAGTTCGCCCTTTGCGATGCTTGCCCGCGGAGCAAGGGATCCCGCGATCCTGCCACATGTCCTGGCGATCGGATGGCAGGTGGCATGGGTGGTTCTTCTGGTACGTGGAGGCGCGCGCCTGTTTCGATCGCGGGTCATGAAGTCCGGCCCTGCCAGAAGCGCGCCGAAAATCGGCAAGCGCCGCCTGTTCCTGCGAAAGTCGGGCGGCTGACCGAACCTGCCTGTAGTACAAAGAGTGCGTGTGATGAAAATGGTACGGACGGCGGGACTCGAACCCGCACTGGGATACCCAAAGGGATTTTAAGTCCCCTGCGTCTACCATTCCGCCACGTCCGCACGCGTAGAATTGGACGCGATCTGGCAGATCGCGCGCGGTGGGGCAACCGGGGAACCGGATTTATGCCGGTTCCTGCCCCGTTCCGGCGATCACGTCACTCCACGTTGAGGCGTGCGCGCATTTCCTTGCCGGGTTTGAAATAGGGAACCCGCTTTTCCGGAACGTCCACGCTTTCGCCCGTGCGGGGGTTGCGGCCGGTGCGGCCCTGCCGATTCCGCGTGGAGAAGGCGCCGAAGCCGCGCAGTTCGATGCGGCCCCCATCGGCGAGCCGCTGGGCGATCTCGTCGAAAAAGGTATCCACGGCGCGTTCGACATCCTCGGCGCGCAACTCGGGATTCTCCTTGGCCAAAGCGAGCAGCAATTCGGATCTGATCATCGCGTGCTTCCCTAAAAATATGCCGTTCGGAAAAATCCCGAGGTCATTGGCGAATCATAATATTTCGCGCGACACGGGTCCGCCAGCCATAGAAAATGCCATTGCGGTTCATTTCGCGCAATGGCTCACCAGAGGTAGTGAAATCCTGCTCAGCCGGACGCCGGTAAGCGGCAATCCACCGGGCAGGGGCCCATTTACACCGCCGATTTGGCCGCTAACTTCCCCGCTTTCAAGCTCTCCGGCTAGCTTTCCGGGCGACAGGACAAAAGAAGGGCGCATGAAGGATATAGCAACCTGGAACGAGGGAGACTGGATTGCCGCGATCGGCGCCATTCTGCTCTTCGCCGTACTCGCCATCGGCGGCGTCATCGCCACCCGCAAGAGCGAGGAATTCGTTGGCCACCCGCGCGGCCTCTTCGTGCTGTTCTACGCCGAGATGTGGGAGCGGTTCTCCTACTACGGCATGCGCGCGCTGCTGATCCTCTACCTGACCAAGTTCTGGCTGTTCAACGATGGCAGCGCGAACCTGATCTACGGCGCCTATACCAGCCTCGTCTACATCACCCCGGTGCTCGGCGGCTATCTGGCAGACCGTTATCTTGGCCAGCGCAAGGCCGTGCTGTTCGGCGGTATCGTGCTGGCTGTCGGTCACCTGTTCATGGCCTATGAGGGCATGCACGGCGTGGCCGATCCGGCGATCAAGCAGGCGGACCCGGCGATCAACGTGTTCTGGCTGGCGCTGGCGCTGATCATCGTCGGTTCGGGCTTCCTCAAGGCGAACATCTCGGTGATCGTCGGGCAGCTCTACAAGATGACCGATTCCCGTCGCGATTCGGCTTACACGATCTTCTACATGGGCGTGAACACCGGCGCCGCGCTGGGTACGATCCTGGTCGGCTACCTCGGCGAGACGATCGGCTGGTCGTGGGGCTTCGGCTTGGCAGGCATCGGCATGCTGCTGGGCCTTCTGATCTTCGTGGCGGGCCGTCCGGCGCTGAAGGGACGAGGCGAGCCGCCCAAGCCGCTGGCGAAGAAGGGTGAACTCACACTCTACGGCATCGGTATCGGCTCGGTTGCGGTGATCTGGTTCCTGATCCAGTATGTCAGCGTGATCCAGTCGCTGCTGGTCGTCTCGGGTATCGCGATGCTCGGCTATACGCTTTACGAAGCGTTCAAGCTGCCCAAGGAGCCGCGTGAGCGCATGTTCGCGATCCTGTTCCTGATCGCGCTGAACCCGATCTTCTGGGGCCTGTTCGAGCAGGCCGGCGGTTCGCTGAGCCTTTATACGGACAAGTTCGTGGACCGCGGCGGGGTGCCGACCAGCCTCTTCCAGTCGATCAACCCGATCTACATCGTGCTGTTCGGCCCGATCTTCGCGGCGCTGTGGCAGTACCTCGGCAAGAAGGGCATTGAGCCCTCGGCACCCGCCAAGTTCGGCCTTGCGCTGATCCAGGTCGGTCTTGGCTTCCTCGTCTTCGTATGGGGCGCAGGCAGCGGCGATCCGGCGGCGATGACCTCGGTGCTGTTCGTATTCCTGATCTACGCGCTGCACACTACCGGCGAACTCTGTCTTTCGCCCGTGGGTCTTTCGGCCATGACCCGCCTTTCGCCGCTGCACCTCGGCAGCTTCATCATGGGGGCATGGTTCTACATGACCGCCGTGGGCAACTTCGTGGCGGGCAAGATCGGTGAAGCCACCGGCGGCGAAAGCGGCGTGATGAACAAGGAAGTCACGCTGGGCATCTATTCCACGATCGGCTGGTCGACGATCGGCGTCGCCGTCGTCGTGCTGGCGCTTTCGCCGCTGGTGAAGCGCTGGATGCACCTCGATACGCTGGAGGATCGCAACATCGACCGCGATCTCGCCGGCCAGAGCGAACTGGGGCTCGAGGCGCAGGAAGCCGGGTACCACCCGGAAACCAAACCTCACTGACATAAAACCGGCCCGGAGAACCCAGAGTTCTTCGGGCCGGATCGCATTTGAACAGGGGAAACTGACATGAGGGTATCGCCGGGATTGCGGCGCTGGTCTTCCACGCTTGTCCTGAGCGCGGGGCTGGCCCTGAGCGCTCAGAGCGTGGATGCCAAGAAGCAGGAAAAGAAAGCGGCCGAGGTCGTCGCGGATCCTTATCCGTCAACTTACAGGTCCTATCCGGGAACGGCTACGGCGCTCGTCGGGGCAACCGTCTATGACGGGCGCGGCGGGCGGATCGACAATGGTGTCGTGCTGTTCCGGGATGGCAAGTTGCAGGCCGTGGGAGGCGCCGACATGGCGATCCCGGACGGCTACACCCGCATCGATGGCACCGGCAAGTTCGTGACTCCCGGCGTGATCGACATCCATTCGCATCTCGGCGTCTATCCTTCGCCCGGCGTCGACGCGCTGGCGGACGGTAACGAGATGACCAGCCCGACGACGCCCGACGTCTGGGCGGAGCACTCGGTCTGGCCGCAGGACCCCGGCTTCACCCGCGCCCTGGCCAACGGCGGCGTTACCAGCCTCCAGATATTGCCAGGCTCCGGCAATCTCATCGGCGGCCGTGCGGTTACCCTGAAGAACGTGCCGAGCATTACCGTGCAGGGCATGAAGTTCCCCGGTGCGCCCTATTCGCTGAAGATGGCCTGCGGCGAAAACCCCAAGCGCGTCTATGGCGAGAAGGGGCAGAAGCCCTCGACCCGCATGGGCAACTTCTCGGTCGACCGTCAGGCGTGGATCGACGCACGCCAGTACATGGACGGCGATCATTCCGAGCGCGATCTCGGCAAGGATACGCTGGAAGGCGTGCTCAAGGGCGAAATCCTCGTCCAGAATCACTGCTACCGCGCGGACGAGATGGCGCAGGTGATCGATATGTCCAAGGAAATGGGCTACAAGGTCACGGCGTTCCACCACGCGGTGGAAGCCTACAAGATCGCCGATCTCCTTCGCGAGAATGGCATTTGCGTCGCCGTCTGGGCCGATTGGTACGGCTTCAAGATGGAAGCCTACGACGGCATTCCCGAAAACGCCGCGCTGCTCGCCAATGCGGGAACTTGCGTGGTGATTCACTCGGACGACGAGAACGGCATCCAGCGCCTCAACCAGGAAGCCGCCAAGGCCCAGGCCGACGGCCGCCGCATCGGCATCGACATTCCCGATGCCAAGGTCATTGGCTGGTTCACCTACAATGCCGCCAAGACCATGGGCATCGGCGAGAAGACCGGCAGCCTCGAAGTGGGCAAGATGGCCGACGTGGTCTTGTGGAACGGCAATCCGCTCTCGGTCTACTCGCGACCCGAGAAGGTCTGGATCGACGGGGCCCTGATGTTCGATGCCCTGGATGCAAAACGTCGTCCGGTAAGCGATTTCGAATTGGGGCAGCCCGGTGCAGGAGACGTGAAATGAGCCGCCGTGCCATCATCATCGCCGCCCTTGCGGCGGTAGCGCTGCCCGGTGCGGCCTCCGCACAGGATTTCGCGATCACCAATGCCACCGTCGCCACCGGTGACGGCAGCGCGCCGATCGAGCATGGCACCGTGATCGTGCGGGGCGGCAAGGTCGTTGCCGCGGGAGCCGGAGTTGCCGTGCCGGCGGGTATCCGGAGCGTGGACGGAACCGGAAAGTGGGTGACGCCGGGCTTGTTCTCCGCCGTGACCGACCTCGGTCTCTGGGATGTCGAAGCGGTGTCGAACAGCAATGACACGGAAGCGGACAAGTCCCCCTTCAATGCCGCGCTCGATGTCGCGCCGGCGATAAACCCTTCCAGCGAGCATATCGCGATCAGCCGCGAAGGCGGCGTTACGCGCGCCAGCGTGGCCCCCTTCAACGGGGGCTCGATCTTTGCGGGACAGGGCGCGCTGATCGGCCTTGGAACGGGTCCCGATACGGTCAACGCATCCCGGGCTTTCCAGTTCGTGGAACTTGGGGAAGCCGGAGCCCGGCTCGCCGGTGGTAGCCGCGTGGCAGCGCATGTCGCGCTGCGCAACGCCTTGCGTGAGGCGCGCGAAGTGGTTGCCGCACCCAATGCCGGGCGTAGCAGCGATGCCCTGCTCACCCGTGCCGATGCGGTAGCGCTTGCACCGGTACTGGACGGCCGCCAGCCGCTCTATGTCGGGGTCGAACGTGCGGCAGACATCCGCAGCGTGCTGGCGCTCAAGACCGAGTTTCCCAAGCTGAACCTCGTGCTCGTGGGCGCCACGGAAGGCTGGCTCGTGGCCGGTGCCATCGCGGCCGCAAAGGTGCCGGTGATCACCATGCCGCTGCGGGATCTTCCGGCCAGCTTTGAAAGTCTCGCGGCGACCCAGTCGAACGTCGGCCGGATGAAAAAGGCGGGCGTCCAGGTTGCCATCGGCATGTTCGCGGGCAGCAATCAGCCACGCTATGCGCCGCAGCAGGCCGGAAACCTCGTGGCTCTGAACAAGCTGCCGGGCGCGGTGGGATTGACTTGGGGTGAGGCGCTGGCCGCCATTACCTCCATTCCTGCCGAAATCAGCGGTATGGGCGGCAAGGAAGGCGTTCTGGCACCGGGCGCGGTCGGGGATGTCGTCATCTGGGACGGCGACCCGCTGGAACTCTCCTCGGCACCGGTCGAAGTCTATATCGATGGCGTAAAGCAGCCGCTCGATAATCATCAGAGCCGGCTGAAGCAGCGGTACAAGAGCCTGGATCGGACGTACCTGCCGAAGGCCTACGATTGGTGAAGTAAATCCGAAGGTCTGGGGGAGAGCCCCAGACCTTCGGAATATCGTCTTTGCACAGGCCGCTTCGTCGCGAGCGCCTTGCAGGACAGGGGGCATGGCCCTTGGTCCTAGGTTTACGACCTAGATATCCTGGCCCTTCAGCCATCCGACGATGGCCGTTTGCGTGGGCCGGGCGAACTGGATTTGGTGGCCGCCCTGCTCGAAGCGGATGAATCTGGCATGGGGCGCGCCCTGTGCGAGCGCTTCGCCTTGAGCCAGAGGGATCACCCGGTCGTCGGCGGCGTGGAGGACAAGGATCGGGGCCTTGACCCGGGCAATCGCCGTGCGACTGTCGAAGCGGTCCAGCATCAGTCGGCGCACCGGAGCCCAGGGAACTGCTGCGGCCGCGACATCCGGCAGGCTGGTGAAGGGCGATATCAGCACCAGCGCCGCAGGAGAGTGCTTCGTGGCCAGTTCCGCCGCGACCCCCGTTCCCAGTGAAGCACCCATCAGCACGATCCGGTTGGCGGCAATGCCTCTGCGGTTTGCAAAGTCCAGCGCCGCTTCTGCGTCCAGCGCGAGCCCCTCTTCGGTCGGTTTGCCCGGATTGTCCGCATAGCCGCGATAGTCGGCAAGAAGCACACCGTAGCCGGCTTTCACAAGGCCTTCGGTGGCGGCGGCAGCGCCGGGGAGACTGTCGCCGTTGCCATGGAAGAACAGCACGGTGTGGCGGCCCGACTTTGCAGGGCGCCATGCTGCGGTGAGGGCGAGGCCGTCAGCCGTGTGGAGCGTTACTTTCTCGAAACCCGAGGGAATTGATGCCGGTCCGCGCGGTGCGGGATAGATGATCGCGCGCTGCCCCAGGTAAAGCGCGAGAACGACCGCGAGATAGAGGCCGGACACGGCAACCGCACCGACCAGCAGGGGAACCTTCACCGGCCTGTTCCAGCGGGCGTGAATGACCTTCGGGCGAGCGCCGCGTCAGGCCCGTGCTTCGTTCACGCCGGCGCTGTTGTGGCGCAGGGCCTTGAGTACGGTATCGACGATCTGCGGTGCATTGAGGCCAGCTTCGTCGTACTGGGTCTCGGGCTTGTCCTGATCCTGGAAGATATCCGGCAGGCGCATGGTGCGGATCTTGAGCCCGGCGTCGGTCAGACCTTCGTCGCTCGCCATGGTGAGAACATGTGCGCCAAGGCCACCGATGGCGCCCTCCTCGACGGTGATGACGACCTCATGGCTCAGCATGAGCTTGCGGATCAGATCGGTGTCGAGCGGCTTGGCGAAACGCAAGTCGGCAACGGTGGTCGACAGTCCCTTGGTTTCCAGCACGTCTGCAGCCTTGAGCGCTTCGCCGAGGCGGGTGCCAAGCGAGAGCAGGGCTACCTTGGTGCCTTCGCGGACGATACGGCCCTTGCCGATTTCGAGAAGCTGCGGCGTTTCCGGCAAGTCCACGCCCACGCCGTTGCCGCGTGGATAGCGGAAGGCGATTGGGCCGGCGTCATACTGTGCGGCGGTGTGGACCATGTGGACCAGTTCCGCTTCGTCGGCAGCGGCCATGACCACCATGTTCGGCAGTGTGGCAAGGTAGGTCACGTCGAACGAGCCGGCATGAGTCGCGCCGTCGGCGCCGACGAGGCCGGCGCGGTCGATCGCGAAGCGCACGGGCAGGTTCTGGATCGCGACGTCATGGACGACCTGATCGAAGGCGCGCTGGAGGAAGGTCGAGTAGATCGCGCAGAACGGGCGCATGCCCTGAGCCGCGAGGCCCGCCGCGAAAGTGACCGCATGCTGTTCGGCAATGCCGACGTCGAAGCTGCGATTCGGGAATTTCTGCTCGAACTTGTCGAGCCCCGTGCCCGAGGGCATGGCAGCGGTAATCGCGCAGATGCGGTTGTCCTTTTCCGCCTCGGCGACCAGTGCCTTGGCGAAGACGCCCGTATAGCTCGGCGGGCCGGCAGGAGCCTTGGCCTGTTCGCCGGTGACGACGTTGAACTTCTGCACGCCGTGGTACTTGTCGGCCGCTTCCTCGGCGGGGGCGTAGCCCTTGCCCTTCTGGGTCACGACATGGACGAGGATCGGGCCTTCGGCGGCATCCCGCACGTTTTCCAGCACGGGGACCAATGCGTCGAGGTCGTGGCCGTCGATCGGGCCGACGTAATAGAAGCCCAGTTCTTCGAACAGGGTGCCGCCCATGGCCATGCCGCGCGCGAACTCGTCCGTCTTGCGGGCCGCGGCGTGGAGGGGGCGGGGGAGGCGGCGTGCGAACTTGCGGGCGAGATCGCGCAGGCCGAGGAATCGGCCCGAAGAGACGAGGCGCGCAAGATAGGCGGAAAGCCCGCCGACCGGCGGCGCGATCGACATGTCGTTGTCGTTGAGGACGACGATCAGTCGGTTTCCGGCTTCTGCGGCGTTGTTCATCGCCTCATAGGCCATGCCCGCGCTCATCGCGCCGTCACCGATAACGGCGATGCCCCGGCCGGGCGTCCCCTTAATCTTGTTGGCGACCGCAAAACCGAGCGCGGCTGAGATCGAGGTGGAACTGTGAGCCGTGCCGAACGGGTCGTATTCGCTTTCCGAACGCTTGGTGAAACCGGAAAGCCCGCCGCCCTGGCGCAGTGTACGAATGCGGTCGCGGCGGCCGGTCAGGATCTTGTGCGGGTAGGCCTGGTGGCCCACGTCCCAGATCAGCCGGTCGGTCGGCGTGTCGAACACGTAATGGATCGCCACGGTCAGCTCTACCACGCCAAGGCCCGAGCCGAGGTGTCCGCCGGTCTGTCCGACGGCTGAGATCATCTCGGTGCGAAGTTCGTCGGCCAGCTGTCGCAGGTCCGCAGGCTTGAGCTTGCGAAGATCGTCAGGCGTATCGACGGTATCGAGGAGCGGCGTTGCCGGGTTGGCTGTCATGGTCTGCTTGTACACTTTACGTGTTCTGGTGTCGAATTAAGCGACGGGCAATATGCCGGTAGCACCCGAAATGACAGGAAAAACGTGGGAGCAGTCCATATGTTGCGACTTTCCGAAGCATCGCCAGTGGCCTTCGTGATGACCCGCGACCGGGCAAGCGCCCGAGTCTTCTATGAAAACGTGCTGGAACTGCGCGTTATCGCGGAAGAGGAATTCGCGCTTGCTTTCGCCTTGGCTGGCGGCGGGGCGATGCGGCTGACCAGTCATGCCGGCCATGTACCGATGCAGCATACGGTGCTGGGATGGACGGTGTCCGACATTCGCACGGCGGTCGGCTCCTTGCGGGGAAGGGGTGTGGAATTCAACGTCTATGAAGGCTTCGGGCAGGACGCCGACGGCATCTGGACAGCGCCGGACGGAACAGCACTGGTGGCGTGGTTCCCCGATCCTGACGGGAATATCCTCAGCTTAACCGAATTTCGGTAAGACTCTCAGCTGCAGGCCGCACAGGTGCCGCGCAGTTCGACAACCGGGCGCACGCCCGCAAAGCCGGCCTGCTTCGCCGCCGCGATAAGCGCGCCGGTCAGCTTGTCATCGTCGATGTGGACGGCCTGACCGCAGACATCGCAGATCAGGAAGATGCAGTCATGCTGGCAGCCGGGGTGGCTGTTGGCCAGATAGGCGTTGGCACTTTCCACGCGGCGGGCAAGGTTGGTGCGCACGAAAAGATCGAGAATGCGGTAGACGCTGTTAGGCGCCACGCGCTTGCCGCGCAGGGCGGATACGCTCTCCGCCAGATCGTAGGCGGAGGCGGGGCGTTCACGTTCCGCCAGTGCGCCGAAGACGTCCGCACGCATCTCGGTCCACTGCTCGCCCGATTCGATAAGAGCCGCGCGGGCAGCCTCGATCAGGTTGTCGCCCGAGTGTTCGTGATGATGATGCGCATTAGCCATGCGCCCCATATGGGCACTGGCCTTGCCGCGTGCAATTGAAAGGTGCCGGGAGGGCGCCCGGCCCGTGCGATCAGCGTGCGGGCGTTGCGGCTTCGGCCGGAGGCACGATGCCGCTGGTCAGCGAATGTCCGCCAATCCCCATCACGCCGAGCACCAGCAGCGCACCACCGGCAAAGCCGAGAGCGAAGAAGCGGTAAAAGTCGGCCTTGAAGAGTCCCATGACGAAAATCAGCTCATATGGTTGTGGTACGATTGCGTGGCGCTCACTTGGCGCGAATCGCCTTGACGTCCAGTGAATGGCGACGAACTGCAGCCCATTCTGCGATGAGTTGTGATTCTGCCGCGACGAAGGGCGGGAACCGTCACAATTTGGTCAATGTTCTCGCGTGGCGCCTGAGCGCGCTGCGCCGCGCAGTTTCCTACACGCGGGCAAGGAAGGCGAGGGTAACATCCTCGCCTTCCTGCCGTTTCGGTCCCTCAGTGCTTGAAGTGGCGCATGCCGGTGAAGACCATCGCCAGGCCCGCTTCGTCGGCCGCGGCAATGACTTCGTCATCGCGGATCGAGCCGCCCGGCTGGATCACGGCGGTGGCGCCCGCCTCGGCAGCGGCCAGCAATCCGTCCGCGAAGGGGAAGAAGGCGTCCGACGCCACAGCCGAACCCGCCGTGCGTGCCTGGGCCCAGCCGAACTTCTCGGCGGCTTCCGCGGCCTTCATCGCGGCGATGCGCGAGGAATCGCGGCGGTTCATCTGGCCCGCACCGATGCCGGCGGTGATGCCGTCCTTGGCATAGACGATCGCGTTGGACTTGACGTGACGGGCCACGGTCCAGGCGAACAGGCAGTCCTTCAGTTCCTGCTCGGTCGGCGCGCGCTTGGTCACGACCTTGAGATCGTCGAGGCCAATGGCTCCGTTGTCGCGGTTCTGCACCAGCAGGCCGCCGGTGATCTGACGCACGAGCAGGCCGGCGCGGCGCGGATCGGGCAGTTCGCCGGTGAGCAGCAGGCGCAGGTTCTTCTTCTTGGCGAAGAAGGCGCGGGCTTCCTCGTCGGCGTCAGGTGCGACGACGACTTCGGTGAAGATTTGGCAGATCGCTTCCGCCGTGGCGCCGTCGAGCGTGGTGTTCACCGCGACGATGCCACCGAAGGCCGAAACGTCGTCGCAGGCCAGCGCACCCTGCCAGGCATCGAGCAGGGTTTCGCCCTGAGCGACGCCGCAGGGGTTGGCATGCTTGACGATGACCACGGCGGGCTGCTGGCCCTTGAACTCGGCAGCCAGCTCGAAGGCGGCGTCGGCATCGTTGTAGTTGTTGTAGGACAGTTCCTTGCCCTGCACCTGCTCGCTCTGGGCCAGACCCTTGGTGAAAGGGCCGACCGGGGTGTAGAGCGCGGCCTTCTGGTGCGGATTCTCCCCGTAGCGCAGTTCGGTCGAAAGACGGCCGTTGACGCTGATCATCTCGGGGAACTCAAGGCCCTGGTCGGCGAAGGCGAACCACTGAGAGATCATCGAATCGTAAGCGGCGGTCTGCGCGAAGGCGCGCGCCGCCAGCAGTTTGCGGAAGGCCAGCGTGGTGCCGCCATCGGTGGTCTCCAACTCGGAGAGCAGGCCGGCATAGTCCTTGGGATCGGTGACGATGGCGACGAAGGCATGGTTCTTCGCAGCGGAGCGGACCATCGATGGGCCGCCGATGTCGATGTTCTCGATCACTTCGTCACGGTCGGCACCCTTGGCCACGGTCGCTTCGAAGGGGTAGAGATTGACGATGACGAGGTCGATCGCGCCGATCTCGTGATCGGCCATGGCCTTGGCGTGCTCCGGGTTGTCGCGCACGGCCAGCAGGCCGCCGTGGACCTTGGGGTGCAGCGTCTTGACGCGGCCGTCCATCATTTCGGGGAAATTGGTGAGGTCCGAAATGTCCTTCACCTCGAGCCCGGCATCGCGCAGCGCCTTGGCGGTGCCGCCGGTCGAAACCAGTTCCACGCCGCGCGCGGCAAGCGCCTTGCCGAGGTCGGCGAGGCCGGCCTTGTCGGAAACCGAAAGCAGTGCGCGGCGAATCGGGACGATATCGGTCATTGAAGGGCCTCTCGCGAATGGGGCGGGCAAAGGATTTGCGCGCCCTCTAGGTCGGCAGAGCCGAGCCTGCAAGGTGGCTAAGGCACAACCCGTGGCGTGCCTTGGACAAAATCACCCCATTTTCTTGAGAAGCCACCCGAAATTCCCGCCGCCGCGGGAAACCATGCCCTGAATCACGAGCTGCTGCGTTGCCTGCGGGCGGCCCTGGCCGTCGACCCATAGCGAATCCTCGACGGTGACTTCGCCGGCGGCGCTGCGGAATTGCCAGTAGCTGCCGTCAGGCAAGGCGAGGCCAGCCCCCTGTCCGTCCGCCGTCAGCCCCACTTCTACTCGTGGGCCCAGATGGAAGCGGATCGCGAAGCCGACCTTGCCGCGCTTGCCCTTGCGATTGGCGGGCAGGAGCAGATCTTCGCCGCGCAGTTCGGTGCCGTCGTCACGCAGGATCAGGATGCGGCGGTGAGTGAGGCCGTAGCGAGCCTCGTAGCCATTGTGGCTGGCCTCGAGGCGGGTGGCGTTGCCGCCGTTTTCCTGCACGAGCGTCTTGCGGTCGACATCAACCTCGCTGACACCCGATCCGATCGCGCCGTTGATGAGCACGGCCGTGGAATTGGCGTCGTCCAAAGTGAGCGTGGAATGCGCCGCAGTCGCACGGAGGCCTTGTTCGAGCCGGACCGGCACCAGTCCGCCGCCACTGGCGGAACCCCCGCAATTCACGATCAGGCGGTGCCCGCCGTGAGACATTTCGAAAGCCAGGGTCGAGGCGCAGCCGTGACGGGCGTGTGCGGGCAAAGGAGGCGGCGCGGTGTCGAACTGGAGGATGGACTTGTGGGCGAGCACGCGTTGATAGCCCCACTGCCTCACGTCGCGCAGCGGACGGGTCCGGACGCCGGTGGCGCGAACGAGGGCGTTCACGTCATCCCCGTCGACAGCCCAGCCGCCCTGCCAGGAGCCCAGCGATCCATCGCCATGAGTCAGGGCCAGCAGCGGCGGGATCAGCATTTCGATGACGCGCTCGACCGCCTTGGGCGCGTCCCGGCGGGTTGCGTGATAGCAGTTGCGCAGGCGGACGAGCAGCGCGATGGCTTCCATTTGCGCAACCGGGCTGCGGGAAAGCACGCCGCCGTCGTCGCCCATCAGTTCGCCGAGCGACTTGACCAGCCCGGCTTCGCCATAGAGCCGGCGCGGCCGTCCATCGGGCAGGAGCAGCCCCGCCGCGACGATGGCGGACCAGCCTGCCACTTCGGCAAGGCCGTCCTCTGCATTGTGGACGTGGCGATCGAGCCAGCGCGCGGTATCCGAGATATGCGCCAGCGTGCGGTTGCGCAGGGCCTTTTCGCCCGAAAGAATCAGTGGCGCGTGCGCCAGCCAGTTCATCAGGCGGGCGCCGGTATTGCCGACGGCCCAGGCGGGGCCCTTGCCGGGTTTGCCGGGGGGCTTGGGGTTGGCCTGGAGCCAGGCGGTAAGGATGCGCTCGGCTACGGCCGTGCCTTGCTCACGGGGGGCGCAGGCTTCAAGGTCGGTGAGCCAGGAAAAGCTGTGAACCACGCGTTCGAGCGGCGGGGTGACGCGGGCGGCACCGGCATAGTCGACTTGCGCGATCGGTGTCTTGGCGCCGTGAATCAGGAAGTGACCGGCGCGCAGTGCGGTGCCCGCGGCGACATGGCCGGGAAGCGTATTGTTGACGGTGGCGAGGAGGCGGGTGCGTGCCTTCTTGCCCATGGGCGCCGAGAGCATCGAGCCGGGAATGCCGAGTCGGTAGGCAAAACGGATAAGGCGTTCGCCGGGGCCGACGGAGGGGGGCGAGAAGTCGGCAAGCGCGAGAGCGCGGCCACTTTCAATGTGCGCAACTTCGACTTTCGCCTCGCCGCCCACCGTGCGGGGCGAGAGGAGATCGGATTCATCGGCTGCGAATGCGGAGATATCGGTGATGTCCGGCTCCTGCCGGTCCAGGGCGGTTGATCCGCTCACATTCTGGTTCAAGACACCCTCCTCGCTCCGGTCCATCCGGGCCTAGCTCCCGCCCATCGGGGAAATGGCCCGAAGTCCCCCCAGGTTCCCGCGCGGGAACCCGGCTGGGTGTCTGGGGTCACTGTTTCAGTCCGTCCCCGTCAGGCGAGTCCCTTCAGGGCGCGAATGTTCGCGGCATATTGCGTAGGTCCGCCGCGGAAAGTGGCGGAACCGGCGACGAGCACGTCGGCGCCTGCCGAAACGCAAAGCGGTGCGGTCCTGGCATCGACGCCGCCGTCCACCTCGAGGCGAATGTCGCGGCCGGACTTGTCGATCATCTTGCGCACGGCCTCGATCTTGCGAAGCTGGCTGGAGATGAAGCTCTGGCCGCCGAAGCCCGGGTTTACGCTCATGATCAGGACCAGGTCGATGTCGTCGATCAGATAGTCGAGCATCTTGGCGGGCGTCGCGGGATTGAGCGAAATGCCGGCCTTCTTGCCGAGATTGTGGATCGTCTGCACCGTGCGGTGAACGTGCGGTCCGGCCTCGGGATGGACGGTGATGTAGTCGGCACCCGCTTCCGCGAAGGCTTCGAGGTAGCTGTCGACCGGAGAGATCATCAGGTGCACGTCGAACACCTTGGCCGAATGGGGGCGCAGGGCCTTCACCACGGCAGGACCGATGGTGATGTTCGGCACGAAGTGACCATCCATGACATCGACGTGGATCCAGTCCGCGCCGGCTTCGTCGATCGCGCGAACTTCCTCACCCAGGCGGGCGAAGTCGGCGGACAGGATGGAGGGCGAGATCAGCGGCGTGGTCATGGTGGAAAACGGTACTCCTCGATGTGAAGGATAGGCCACCACATCTGGGGGGTACAAGCGCCCCACTGGCCGTTTTCCACACGCCATATGGAGGTCGCCCGTAAATCCACCAGGTGGCGGCGGGTGAGCAGCCGGCAGCACCGGGGAACCGGCACGTGATTGAGCCATTGTGAACTGCCAATTCAGAGTGCATTCACGGCCTCGATGGCAGTGCGGCGCCAGAAAAATCACGCAGTTGCGCGCGCTTCAGCCAGGCCGTGCGTGCTGCGCAGAGCGTTATGGAACCGGAGATGAGTGTGACGTTCCCCAAGGCCCCCTTCCCAATGAACAGGCGTTCGGGCGTGCTGCTGGCCGCGGCCGGTTTGGCCGCCCTGGCGGTATCCGCTCCTGCTGCCGCGCAGTACCGCGACGAAATCCGCAACGACATGAGCCAGTGCCGAGCCGGTGGCGGACCGTCGATCATGGTGACGGTGGATGGCATCAAGTCCTCTCAGGGGAAGCTGAGGGTGCAATCCTACCGCGCGACTTCGGCCGAATGGCTTTCCAAGGGCAAGTGGCTGAAGCGTATCGAGGTTCCGGCAAAGGCGGGATCGATGACGTTCTGCGTGCCGGTTTCCGCTGCGGGATCTTATGGAATCGCGGTCCGCCATGACGTCAATGGCAATGGTTCGACCGATATCAGCACTGATGGCGGCGCCATGTCCAACAATCCGTCGATCAACATCTTCAACCTCGGCAAGCCCAGCTATACCAAGGTCGGCGTGCCGGTGGACGGCAAGGAAGTGAAATCGATCCGCATCCAGATGCGCTACATGTAACGGATCAGGACTGGCCCCCGGCCTCCCGTCGCTGCGCCAGTATTCCGCGCGCGTCGACCAGGTCGGAGGGCTTGTCCACATCGACTGCGGCCAGCCCGTCACGCGCTGCCACCAGGCTGGCCCTTATGCCGATCTTCGTGCCCAGGCTGCCGAGGGCGGCTGCGAGGGTCAGTCTGCCCAGCGCGTAGCTCAGCAACATGCCGAGGCCGAGGCGGGCGGCTATGCGCCAGGGGCGTTTGCGGTCCGCCTCCACCAGTTTCCAGGTCTTTATCGCGCTTTCGGCGCGCTTTGAGTTGAGCAGAAACAAGTTGCAACCCGACCAGTGCCCGTCCGCAAAGCGCAGATATGTGCGCCGGGAACCGGGCATGGCGGCCTCGATCGCCTGACGCCGGGCGAGCAGGATGGCGACATCGGCATCTTCGGGCGTGTCGAGAAGGAAGTCGCTGACCCATTCCCCGCGCAGCAGGGCGTGATCCGCCGTGGTGATGAGCATCGGCGCACCCAGCCGTACAAAACCGGCGGCGACGCTTGCGCTTGGCCCGGCTTCGGCAGGGATTACCTCGCAATTCAACATTTGCGCCAGCGCCACGACGGCAGGATCGTTGGCGATGACGGCCACACGCTCGATCCCGGCATCACGGAGCGCATGGGCGACATGGGCGAGCATCGGCTGGCCTTCCAGTTTGACCAGCGCCTTGTGGCTGACTCCCTCGGACGCGGCGACAGGATCGGGCGCGCCGGGGCGAGAACCTGCGAGGATGAGCGCGGCGGGCTTCATGCCGGCTTGCGCTCCATTGCCTTCTTTGTGCGCCACACGTGCCAGAGCACGCCGGGAGCCGCGAGAACCGGATGGCGTTCGCGCCAGGGGGTTATGGTGACAGGTACGCCTGTGTGACGTTCGATCTTCCACGCGGCATAGCGGGCCGCACCGTCGAACGTCGTGGATGCCTTGAGCAGGCGGAGCACGTTGTAAGGCTTGCCGAGGCGCTGGCGGCGCTTCCACCAGTTCAAGGCACGGTTACGCTCCCGAGCCGCAAGGGCAGGGCGGATCGTTCCCTTGGGTTCCCGAGTGAAATCGATGCCGTCGGCGGTCAGCGCCAGGGGGAGCAGGCCGTCGAAATGCCCGCGATTGACGGCGAGGATCGAATCCTCCCGCCCGGCCTTCTCGACGCGGAATTCGGCCGCGTATGTCGCCCTGAACAGCGCCCGCCAATAGTCTTCCGCCGTTCCCGCTTCCGGTCCCAGAGAAACCGCAAGCCGGGTTGCAATGCGGGCGGCGCCGGAGACCGCTTCGGCAACGGGGCCGATCGCGGCTTCGTCGCGCAGCCAGGCCAGGCCGCAGGGCTGGACGAAGCGGGCCCATATGGTGGTGTCGAGCAGTTCGCCGGCGGCGGCGGCGCGGAAGGTTTCCAGAGCCATGGTCGCGACCTTGGCGCGCAGGGGAATGCCTTCGAACGTCCACTCATGATAGCTGACGCGAGGCCAGATCTTCTCGATCTGGGGGCCTTCGGTGAGGACGTAGAAATCCAGAACGCCTTCAAGCGAGCCCGTGCGCAGGTTGGAGCCGTAGAACAGCACCGCCACGGCGTTGCCTGCTGCAAGGGCGAGGCGCTGCGCGAAGGCGCGGATTTCGGGTTCGATCGGGCGCTGGATGGCCTTGCGGACGCGTCCTTCGAGATCTTCGGTCATGACGTCATGCTCGGGCAGCGGCGCCCGGAAATCAAGCGCCGGAAAACTGTTTTCAGGGGACCACGAACGTCAGTTGCGGGCCTTCCTCAAGCACGTAATCGCCGCCCGGGAACGCTTCGCCATCGAGGATGAAGGAGCCGTCCAGTTCAAGATCGACGGCGCTGGCGCAGAAACGATGAACGCCGCGCCGTTCAAGAAACTTGCCCCAGAACCCGAACAGAACCGCCGGAAGCAGGGCAATGACCCAGCGCACCGGCCAGTCGATAACACCCAGCTTCATGCCCGGGGCCACGTCGCTGCCGAAGGGGCGGGCGCCGAGCGGGAAACGCTCGAACGTCGTTGCGACGGCCATGAAGCGCTCGTCCGAACGGCCTGGCCCTTGATAAGGCAAGTCGCGGCCGGTGTGGCGGTTCACCAGACGGGTGGGCGTGCAGGAACGCCATGGGTTGCCGGCACGGCCGAACAGGGTCTGGATGATGCCCCAAAGGACCGTCAGGCCCACGGCAAAGCTGTTGAACGCGCCCCGGCGGTGCGCTTCCTGGCCAGCCTCTGTGGCGAGCGCGAATGCCCCGGTGCCGAGGATGAAGCCCTGAATGCAACCGTTGCTGTCTTCCCTCGAGGAAATCCGCAGGGGACGGCGGGTCAGCTTGTTGCCCTTGTGCGCCGCGGCGAGAGCTTCGGCGAGCGACCATTGGTTAGGTAGGCCAAGATCGATGGCGAGCGCATTTGTCTTTCCCTTGGGAAGGACGATGAAGGTCGGCCATTCCTCACCGAAGATATCTGCGCCGCAGGTCAGAACGTCGCGCACCGTTCCGTCTCCGCCGTCCACCACGAGATAGTCGATCCCGCGGCGGGCGAAGCTTTCGAGCACGCCGTAGAGATCCGTGCGGGTGCGCGGCGTTTCCGTAAGGATGTTGGAACAGTCCGCCATCTCGGGCGCGTGGCCCTTGTTGCGGTGGCTGCGAGGATTGCGGATGATACCTACGAGAGGCACGGCGCGGCCCCGCTGGGCTGAACGCGCCAGGCTGGCCGATTTGCGCCGGCCGTCATGCTCACCGGATGTCGGCAGCGTTTCGAATTCGTAAATGGTTCCGTACACGGGGGCCTATGTAGGCATCCCGAGCCGAAAAATCATCAGGAAACATCAACTGACACATTAAGGTTACAGTTCTATGGCGGATTAGCGCCACTTGCAAGACCCTCAATTTCCTGCGCGTTCTGTGCAACTCGCAAGATTGCCAGTGGAGGCGTGACATATTACGGCCGGTCCATGGTCGAAAATGACACTCCCCCTCTCGTCGTCAATATCGGCGAAAACCCCGTTCAGCTCTGGGGTCTTACGATGGCCGAGCGCGTCGCGCGCATCGCGCGCGCGAACGGACTGGTTCCCGGCTCTACCGTTCCTGCAGGCCCTGCGGTTCTTTCGAACGCCGCTTTTGCGTGGGATCCGGCGTGGTTCAAATACATCACCACGCGCCCCGGCATGGTGCTCACGCTCGGCGGTGTCCCCGCGCTCGCTTATGCGGCCGATGCAGATCAGGCCTCCCGAGTCGCGGAGGCGATGAGATCGGGCACTCCGCTTGGCGATCCACCGGGACTCGATGTGGTTGCCTTCGAGAGTGGCCCCACCGTGGAAAACAAGCAGCTTCGCAAGCGCGAGACGCCGTTTCTCATGGCGCTTGACGCTGAGACCGTGCGTCCGATCGAAAGGGCCAGCTACTTCGGGGCCTACAAGGGCGTCACCGATGTACTGACCAAATACCTCTGGCCGGAATGGGCCCTGGTACTGACGCGCGTCTGCGCGAAGCTGCACATCACGCCGAACATGGTCACCGCCGTCGGCGCGGTGTTCTGCGTGGCCGCGACCTTCCTCTTCGCCTACGGGCACTATTGGCTCGGAATGGCGCTGGGCCTCGTGTTCATGGTTCTGGACACCGTTGACGGCAAACTGGCCCGCTGCACGATCACGTCTTCGGAATGGGGTAATGTTGCGGACCACGGCATGGATCTCGTCCATCCACCGTTCTGGTGGTGGTTCTGGGCAACCGGCCTCGCTACCTGGGGCCTGGCCTACGATACGACTACCTTCTGGTGGGTGCAGGGAGCGATCCAGGGCGGATACGTTGTTCAGCGCCTGATCGAAGGCGTGTTCATGAGGCAGAACAGCCTGATGCACATTCACGTCTGGCGCAAATTCGATAGCCGGTTCCGGCTCATCACGGCCCGTCGCAACCCCAACATGGTGATCCTGTTCGTCGCCATGCTGTTCGCGCGACCGGATCTTGGCCTGATCGCCGTGGCGTGGTGGACCGCGATTTCCTGCCTCGTTCATGCCGTGCGCCTGGTGCAGGCCTGGATCGTTCGGGCGCGGGGCGGCCAGATCACCTCGTGGTTGGCGGAAACCTGAAGGAGCGTCGGTAATGAACGGGACGATGGAAAAGTTCGGCTATCCGGCCACGCTCGTCGCCGAATTCGATCACTGGGTGGTGCTGGCAAGGCCTGCCCAGCCGACGCTGGGTTCGCTGGTACTGGCGGCGAAGTCGGAGGCCACCGCGTTCGGTGATCTCGCCGCCGAAGCACATGCCGACCTGAAGATCGTGACCGCCGCGATCGAAAGCGCGTTGGGCAAGGCGGTTTCCTATGCCCGAATAAACTACCTCATGTTGATGATGGTGGACCCTCACGTCCATTTCCATGTGATCCCGCGTTACGAAGGTACCCGCGAATGGAAGGGGCGGGAGTTCGTCGACTGTGGCTGGCCCAAGGTTCCCGACCTGGGACATGCGGTTTCGCTGGAAGGCCCGGACCTTGCCGAACTGGTCAAGTGGCTCAGGCAGGCGTTCGGCTGAAGGCACGCAGGCCGTGCTGTCAGTCCTGATCTACGTCGGTGCGGCGCTTGCCGAGATCGGCGGGTGCTTTGCCTTCTGGGCCTGGTTGCGCATGGGAAAGTCGCCGCTCTGGCTCATTCCCGGCTGCATGTCGCTGGCGATCTTCGCCTGGCTGCTGACGCTGGTCGAAAGCGATCATGCCGGGCGTGCCTATGCGGCTTACGGCGGAATCTACATAGCCTCCGCGCTGCTGTGGCTCTGGCTGGCGGAAGGTGTGAAGCCGGATCGCTGGGATATGGGAGGCGCCGCGCTTTGTCTTGTCGGGGCGGCAGTGATCCTGTTCGGACCGCATCGGGGATAGTTGCGTATCAGGCGACGGCCGGGCCCCCGCCTGATACGCGTAACGCCTCAATACATGTGTTGGCCGCCGTTGATGCTCAACGTCGATCCCGTCACGAACGCTGCATTTTCCGAGCAGAGGAACGCGCAGCCGCGAGCGATTTCGTAAGCGCTGCCGAGGCGGCCGACGGGAATCTTCGCCACGATCTTCTCAAGGACCGGTGCGGGAACGGCTGCCACCATGTCCGTGTCGATGTAGCCGGGCGCGATGGCGTTGACGGTGACGCCGTACTTGGCGCCTTCCTGCGCCAGGGCCTTCGTGAAGCCATGGATGCCGGATTTGGCTGCGGCGTAGTTCACCTGGCCATATTGTCCGGCCTGGCCGTTGATCGAGCCGATATTGACGATGCGACCCCAGCCGCGATCCCGCATTCCGGAAAACGTGGCCTTGGCCATGTTGAAGCAACCGCCAAGATTGATTCGCATGACTTCGTTCCAGTCGTCGAAGGTCATCTTGTGAAGCACGCCGTCACGGGTGATGCCCGCGTTGTTGATGACGATGTCCACGGGACCGACTTCTTCGGTCACCCTTGCCACGCCCTCAAGCGTGGCTTCGTGGTCGCCGACGTCCCACCGGTAGGCAGGGATTCCGGTCCGTTCCGTAAAGGCCTTTGCCTTCTCTTCATTGCCTGCGTAATTTGCAACTACGGTGTGACCCCGTTCCTGGAGGGCCAGTGAAACAGCCTCCCCGATACCCCTGGTCCCACCGGTAACGATAGCAACGCGCGCCATAGAAAGCCTTTCGCCTTTTAGTGAAGCATCCACCACCTGCAGTGCTATGGAAACCAGCCGCGCAGGGCAAGCCGAAGCCCATCGCTCCCGGAGCTTATTTGCGGCGAATTGATTGAGAGAAGTGCAATTATGGCTGCACGGATCAGAACCTGAATTGGGTTCCTACGTACACTGCCTGACTGTCCTGGCGGCCATCGGTGAGGGGAACAAGGCGTTCCCGCTCTTGCGAATAACGCAGGCCGGCAGTGACATCGAGATTCTCGGTGACGCGGTAGGCGCCCCCCAGATCGACTTCGCCCGCTTCACCCGAGAACGTGCGAGGGGCGCGACCTGCCACATGCTTTTCATCGATCGAGATTCGGGGGCTGAAGCGCGATTCCTTCTGGTCGACCGTTCCGGCCTGAAGGCTGAATTTCTTCAACTCTGGCGCATCGGAAAGCCCCTTGCCCAAGGCTTGCGGCGCCGTTTCGGGGGCAAAGTTCTGATAGCCGCGCGCCACGCCGAGATTGAAGGCGTTGGGAGCTATGCGAAGGGGCCCGACATCCTTGTCGGTGCGGGCGATCTGAAGGCGGTTACGCACGATAATCGCCTTCGCCGCTTCCGGATCGAAGCGAACGGCAACCGTAACCGCGCGTTCGAGGCGGCCCGGAGGTGCTGCCGGAGTGAAGGGAAACGGTTGACCTTTGGCAAGAGAGCGCATGGCGATGGCGCGCGACAGGTTTTCTGGAGAGGTCTCCGGATCGAGCGAATCGACCGATTTCTCCGTCTGCGCGGTCTTGAAATTGGTGGTGAACGCAAGAACGGCGCTGGGAAGGGCAAGCACGGTCACGCAGCAGGCCAGCAAGAGGCCGGTCTTCATTCCGCCTTTCGACGCGCGTGTTGCTTCGGCTTCCATTGCGAAATTCCCGCCTTGCCTTTCCATCTCGCCGGTTCACGATCCTGTTGCGGGATCGGCGTCCCACCGTTCCGCGATCTTTCAGGCTTGCAACTTAACACAGCCTGATCGCGGATGGGAGAGGGGCGTTCAGCATGCGTTTAGCCTTGCACCCGTTATGGCGGCAAGCTGATGCAGCCGCACTTGCCGCCCGGGCAACGGCGGCTATAGAGGCGTTTCACGGCAGGTTTACCGGAAGTCCGGCGAACGCGCCAAGACAGGAACTGGGAATTACGATGACAGGCAGCACCCATACCGGCCTTCTCTCCGCTCGATCGCTGGCGACTGCGGGCTTTTGCGCCGTCGCGGCGCTTGCGCTGGCCGGTTGCGGCGGTGGCAGGAAGCAGGTCCAGTCCTCGATCGCCCCTTCGGCGGTGACGACGATCGGCGTGAACAGCTACCTGTGGCGGGCCAGCCTCGATTCGCTCTCGTTCATGCCGCTGCTCCAGTCGGACAGCGCCGGCGGCGTCATCGTCACCGATTGGTACACCAATCCCAAGGAACCCAACGAGCGCGTCAAGATCACGGTGATGATCCTCGACAAGGACCTGCGTGCCGACGCCCTGCGCGTGACCGGCCAGCGCGAAGTCTCGACCAACGGCGTCTGGGCGCCGGCGCCGGTTCAGGCTGCAACGGTGCAGAAGCTTGAGGACATCATCCTCACCCGCGCCCGTGACCTTCGCCGCAATTCGATCGGCGGCTGATAGTTTTTTCATACGCGGCACCGGCCGGTGCCGCGAAATTGCGGGAATATGCCCGCAGGAGACTCGATTAAGATGACCGAGCGGTTCGATCCGGCTCAGGCGGACACGCGCTGGCAGGCTGCGTGGGACGACGCGCAGTGTTTCAAGGCGGACGATACCTCGTCGAAGCCGCGCAGCTTCGTGCTTGAGATGTTCCCCTATCCTTCGGGGCGCATCCATATCGGCCACGTGCGCAATTACACGATGGGCGACGTGCTGGCGCGCTACAAGCGCATGACAGGCCATGAAGTGCTCCACCCGATGGGCTGGGACGCGTTCGGCATGCCCGCCGAAAACGCGGCCATGGAAAAGGGCGTCCACCCCGGCGGCTGGACGCGCGAGAACATCGCCAACATGAAGGCGCAGTTGAAGCGCCTGGGCTTTGCGCTCGACTGGAGCCGCGAGATCGCCACCTGCGAGCCGGAATACTACGGCCACGAGCAGGCGCTGTTCCTCGATCTCTACGCAAACGATCTGGTTTACCGCAAGGAATCGGCGGTGAACTGGGATCCGGTTGACATGACCGTGCTCGCCAATGAACAGGTGATCGACGGGCGCGGCTGGCGCTCGGGCGCGCTGGTGGAGAAGCGCAAGCTCTCCCAGTGGTTCCTCAAGATCACCGACTTCGCCGACGAACTGCTGGACGGTCTCTCCACGCTCGACAAGTGGCCCGAGAAGGTCCGCACGATGCAGGAGAACTGGATCGGCAAGAGCCAGGGCCTGCAGTTCAAGTTCGACCTGACTGCCGAAGTCGGCGGTATCGGTTCGGTAGAAGTCTACTCGACCCGTCCGGACACGATCTTCGGTGCCAGCTTCGTCGCCGTCGCCGCCGATCACCCGATCGCGCAGGCGGTTGCGCAGGGTCGTCCCGAGGTCGAGGAATTCATCGCGCTGTGCAAGCAGGGCGGCACTACTGCGGCCGAACTCGAAACCGCTGAAAAGCTGGGCTTCGATACCGGCGTGAAGGCCAGGCACCCGTTCACGGGCGCCGAACTGCCGGTGTTCATCGCCAACTTCGTGCTGATGGACTACGGCACCGGCGCGGTCATGGCCGTTCCCGGTCACGACCAGCGTGACTTCGAATTCGCCACCAAGTACCAGTTGCCGATCCTGCGCGTCGTCGCGGCGAGCGAAGCCGATGCCGACAAGCCGTTCGACGGCGAGTCCGAGGCCGGTGATGGCGTCTGCGTCCATTCCGACTTCCTCAACGGCATGGCCGTGAAGGACGCCAAGGCCGCCGTCATCGCGCGCGCCGAGGCCGAAGGTTGGGGTGAGGGCAAGACCGTGTGGCGCCTGCGCGACTGGGGCGTCTCGCGCCAGCGCTATTGGGGCACGCCGATCCCGTTCATCCACTGCGAGGTTTGCGGCGTGGTGCCGGTGCCCAAGAAGCACCTGCCGGTCACGCTGCCCGAGGACGTCGATTTCTCGACCCCCGGCAACCCGCTCGTTCGCCACCCGACCTGGAAGCATGTCGATTGCCCGCAGTGCGGCCACGCCGCGCGTCGCGAAACCGACACGCTCGACACTTTCGTCGACTCTTCGTGGTACTTCCTGCGCTTCGCCAGCCAGCCGGAGGATCGTCCGTTCGATCCGGCCAAGATCGCCGAATGGCTGCCGGTGGAACAGTACATCGGCGGTATCGAGCATGCGATCCTGCACTTGCTCTACGCGCGTTTCTGGACGCGCGCGCTGGCCCGCATCGGCAAGGTCGAGGTGAAGGAGCCCTTCGCCAGCCTGTTCACGCAGGGCATGGTCACGCACGAGACCTACTTCCGGATCAACGATGCCAACGGTCAGCCGATCTACTTCTCGCCCGGCGAGATCGACCGGACCTCGGACGGTGCGACGCTGAAGGCTGACGGTGCCGCCGTCGAAGTCGGCCGCGTCATCAAGATGTCGAAGTCGAAGAAGAACGTCGTCGACCCCGACGAGATCGTCGCGACTTACGGCGCCGACGCGATCCGCTGGTTCATGCTGTCAGACAGCCCGCCGGAGCGCGACCTGCCATGGTCGGAAGCCGGCATCGAGGGCTGCGGCCGCTTCGTGCAGCGCCTCTGGCGTCTGTTCGCCCAGTACGACGCTTCGGCGACGGGCGAGGACAAGGCCATCGACCGCAAGGCCCACCAGACGGTGGCTGCGGTGGCTTCGGACATCGAATCGCTGGGCTTCAACAAGGCCGTGGCGCGCATCTACGAACTGACCGGCGCGGTCGAGAAGGCGGCCCCTTCGGCCAGCCGCTCGAACGCGATCCGCACGCTTCTGCTGCTCGTCTCGCCGATGATGCCGCACCTCGCCGAAGAAGCTTTCGAAACCTTCGGGGAAGGCCTCGTCTCGCAGGCTTCATGGCCGGAAGTCGATCCGGCGCTGCTGGTCGAGGACGAAGTGACCGTGGCCGTCCAGGTGAAGGGCAAGCTGCGCGACACCCTGACCGTGGCCAAGGGCACTTCGAAGGAAGAGCTTGAAGCGCTTGCCCTTGCCAGCGAGAAAGTGCAGCGTGCGCTGGATGGAGCCGAGGTGAGGAAAGTGATCGTCGTTCCCGACCGCCTGGTCAATCTCGTCGCGTGAAGCGTTTCCTGCGCCTTGTCGGACCCGTCCTCCTCGGAGCGGTGACGCTGACCGGCTGTGGCCTCCAGCCGATGTATTCGGGCGGGGGCAGCGGTGCGGTGGCGCGGGGTCTCACAGGCGTACAGGTCGCCGCGATCGAGGGGCGTGCAGGTTGGCTGGTGCGCAATGCGCTGGTCGATCAGCTTGGCTCCGACAAGTCGGACGCCTCACCGCGCTATCGCCTCGACGTGCGTCTTGACGATAAGCTTGAAGGCTTCGCCCTTCTCTCGGACGACACTATCGGCCGTGAACGGCGCACCCTGCGCGCGCGCTACCAGCTTGTTGACCTGTCCAGCAACGAGATCGTGCTGGACGCCACGGCAGGTTCGGATGCGGGGATCGACGTGGTTTCTTCGGACTATGCAACGATCGCGGCCGAGCAGACCGCGCTCGAAAACATGTCGAAGGATGTTGCAAGCCGTATCGTCACGACCGTCGCGCTGCGCTTGCGCGGCGATACGAAGCAGTAATCCGGCAATGCGGGCTGCGGAAAGATGAAGGCGACCCAGAAGGATTTCGGTGGTCTTGCGACCCGCGCTGCTCAGCAGGCGCGGGTCTTCTTCTTTTGCGGACCGGATGAGGCCGGGGCAAGCGACGCTGCCGCCCGGATCGTCTCGCTCCTCCCCGATCCTGGCGAGCGTGTCGAGATGGCGGGCTCCGATCTTCGCAAGGACCCGGTAAGGCTCGGCGACGAGGCGCGTTCAAATTCGCTGTTCGGAGGTACTTCGCGCCACATCTGGGTGCGTGCGCAAGGCGACGAGGCGCATGATGCCGTACAGATCTTGATCGAGAACGAGGTCGATGCCTGTCCGGTGCTGATCGTTGCGACCGGGGCGACCGACAAGTCGCGAACGGCCAAGCTGCTTGCGGCAAGGCCGGATGGGCTGGTGGCCATGTTCTATCCGCCCGATCTCGGCGCTGCGACAAGCGCGGTACGGACCATGGCCAACGGGGCCGGGCTCAAGATGGGCAGCGACCTTGCGGAAAGGATTGCGCGCGCATCGGGTCTGGATACTCGCCTTGCCCGCTCCGAAGTGACGAAGCTGGCGCTCTATCTCGACGCAGGCCCGGAAACGCCGCGACCGGTGACGGCAGCCGACCTCGATGCGGTTGGAGCCTCTACGGAGGACGATGACTTCGGACCCCTGGTCGATGCCGTGCTGGGTGGGCGACGTGAGGCGATTGGTCCGGAACTCAAGAGAATGCGGGACCAGGGGATCAATCCCGTGGGCCTGCTCCTGGCCTTTGAGCGCAGGACAGCGCAGTTGGCCGCGCTCAACGCGCGACTCGGGCGCAGTGGCGATGTAGCGGGGCTGATCGATTCGGAGACCGCTGCCCGCCGGATTTTCTGGAAAGACAAGGCGGCCCTTGGCGCTCAACTCAGGATTTGGCGGGGGAATCGGCTGGAAAGGCTCGTTGCCCGACTTATTGCGTTGCACCAATCGCTGCTTGGGAACAGCCAGGACGCAGAGCTGTTCTTGTCGGAAGGATTGGTCGAAATCGCACGAATTGCGTGTTTGGATGTTAAACACCGGATAAATAGAACAGCTTAACTGAATTTACTTTCCACACACGTGGTGGTGTTCATAAGGGCAAATACCTATTGCGCTGCAACATCGGGCATTATGCCCCTGGCATCGCGACAGGTACTGGACAGGGAGCCTATGGGCGTGAGTTCGGCAATCAGGAGCGTTGAACGAATGAATGCACCATTCGCCATTTCGCCTGAAGCGATACAGCGTTCCGAGGCTGACGAACTCCTTGTTGCGCCTTCGCTGGAGCGTCGACGTCTGCAATGCTACGTCGCCCTGCTTCTGGGCGATATCGTTGCGCTTATCACAGGCTTTGCCGTCGCCGGTCTGCTGTATGACACTGACCAGGGCGCGCAGATGTCGCTCGTCTATGGCCAGGTACTGCTCCCCATCTTCCTGACCCTGGCGTTATACAATGCCGCTTATTCCACCGACGCACTGCGCGATGGCTGGCGCGGCATTTTCCGTGCGGAAATGTCGATGGTCGTGGCGGTTGTCGTGGTCGTGTTCGTGCAGTTCCTGATGAAATCCTCGGCAGAACTCTCTCGCGGAGCCTTCAGCAGCGGCGTCATCTGCGCGATGGCGCTGATCGCCTGGACGCGTCTGCAACTGCGCAGTTTCGTGACATGGCGCTGCGGTACCAACGTCATCAACGAACTGGTGATCGACGATGGCGGTCCGCAATTGCGGATTCCCGGCACCATTCGGGTATCCGCTGCCGCCATGGGGATTCGTCCCAATCTCAAGGACCCGCATTCGCTCGACCGTGTCGGCCTGGTGCTTCGCAACATCGACAGGGTTATCGTCAGCTGCCCTGCGGACCGGCGCATGGAATGGGCGATGATCCTCAAGGGGGCGAATGTCGACGGCGAAGTGCTGGACGATGAAGTGGTACGCCTCGGTGCCCAGGGCGCCCGCGTCGCTGGAAAACATGGTCTGCTGCTGGTTTCGGCAGGACCGCTGGGACTGCGGGAGCGCGCGATCAAGCGGATCTTCGACGTAGCCTTCTCGGGCGCGGCGATCCTCGCCTTGTCGCCCTTGCTGCTGGTCGTGGCGATCGCGGTTAAGCTTCAGGATGGAGGACCGGTGTTCTTCGTCCAGCGCCGGATGGGCCGCGGCAACCGGTTCTTCAATATGTACAAGTTCCGCAGCATGACGCAGACCTTGTGCGACAGCGACGGCAGTGTCTCGGCATCGAAGCAGGACCAGCGGATTACCGCAGTTGGTCGCTTCATCCGCAAGACCAGCATCGACGAACTGCCCCAGTTGTTCAACGTTCTGTTGGGCGACATGAGTCTTGTCGGGCCCCGACCGCATGCCACGGGTTCGCTGGCGGGTGAGAAGCTGTTCTGGGAAATCGACCTGCGGTACTGGCAGCGTCACAGCCTGAAGCCCGGCCTGAGCGGGCTGGCGCAAATTCGCGGCTACCGCGGGGCCACCGATCACGAATCCGATCTGGTGAATCGCCTTCAGTCCGATCTCGAATATCTCGAAGGCTGGACCATCATGCGCGACTTGCAGATCATGTTCCTTACCCTTCGTGTTCTGGTGCACGATCGCGCATTCTGATTGCTGCCAGCCTTCGGTTCCGGCTTTCGGAGGTGCCCGAAGCGTTTCGAGCACCTCCTTTTCCGCTCAGGCTTCGGTCTGCACCGCGGTGACATCCCATTTTAGGTCGGCGCCATTATAGATGGCCGTCGCGTAAGTCGTCTTTCCGGCAGTCGTCGCGATGGGAAGAGCCGCACCGATGGCACGATAGATGGCGTTCCAGGCGACAGCGCGGGTAGTCCCGTTATCCTTGAGACGGAACCGGATCACTTGCCCGTCGAATGGCGAGCCGGTCGGGGCATTGATGGTCAGGGCTGCGGTCAGGGCTGTGCGAATGAAGCTCGATGCAGCCGAAAGATCGGGCGTGATGGTTCCCGATGCCGCGCTGCTGGCCACGTCGGGAGAACATGTGGCGATCGGGGCCCAAGTTACCAGCGGAGCGATGTAGGTCCAGGTCGCGGTTCCGTCTGTTATGGCCGTGCCCGTGCCGCTGGGACCGCTGCCGGTTGCAGAAGTGCCGGCGATCGTGCAGCGATAGACGCTGGTTCCGACATAGCGGATATCCCCGATCACATAAGCCGTGGTGCCCGCCCAAGCGAGGTTGGTATCCCAGCCATGGTCAAGCGCGACCCGGGCGATCACGCCGCCCAAAGCCATTGTGGCGCCCGATTCAAGCCGGGTCCCCCGGCATATGCCCCCCAGGGAGCCGATGGATGATGTTGCCGGAATCGGGAGCGACTGGGTGATCCCCGTGCTGCGATTGCCACTATAGAAGACGCGGACGCGCCCCTTGCTGGGCGTGAGATCCGTGATCGTGTCGAAGACGTTGTCCGCCACCATGACGTTACTGTAGTTGGAACCGTTCTGGTATTCGTAGCCGAGGTGATAGGTGATCGCGGAGGCCAGATCTTCCACACGGTTGCCCCGAAGCTCCGACCATGCTCCCGAATTGGCGTAGCAATAGGAAGCGATGCCGACCGATCCGGCCGGGAGCGAGCAACCCGGCAAAGTCTTCAGGGTATTGTCGATGATCCGCCCGGTCGACTGGATCAGGCGCTTGGCTGCGGAAGTTGCGAGCGGTGCGGAGTCGAACTCCAGCAGGTTGCCCTGAACGATGGACTTGTTGCCGATGCTGGCATCGAGGATGCCCACGTTGCGCAGGACATTGTTCGACACGACCATCGATCGCATCGCGGTGTCGCCCTTGATCCAGCCGAGGTCATGATCGCCTTCGTAGATGCAGGTATTTCCCGTCCATAGAACGCGGTCCGCATCGTCCAAGGTGTCGAAGCCGGCAAGCTTGGTGTCGAAGAAGGTGTTGCCGCGTTGATAGCGAATGGAACTGACGGTTCCTTCGAGGCTACCGATACCCTCGGTCCCGACCAGTTCGACAGTGACTTCATCGATGACGACGATGCCGTAATAGGCTTGTGTCAGCGCCGTTCCCACAGCGCCGCTCTTGGTTCGGATGTTGACAAGCTGATCGCTACCGAAGCCATGGCTGGCTGCCGTCACCAATCGAACCCGGCCATCGGTGCCGGCGCTGGAAGCGACGGTCACGCTGCTCATGTATCCGGTCTGGTTGAAGATTGCGGCGATGTTCTTCGCCCGTTTGGTTTGGATCAGGACGTTGTTTGCGAAGACGTTGTTGAGCGAGGCGTAGAAGATGGAAGTGCAGAAATTGCCCGCATTGCGGACGAAGTTGCCCGTTACGGTGCAGTTGAAGCAGCCCTCCAGGTCCAGAGCTGTATCGAGCACATCTTCCACGACATTGCCGGTGATGGTCATGCCGTCGCCGTTGTTGCCGTAGATGGCGCCGTTCGTTCGGCACAGGTAGTTGCCTGTAATCTGGACGTTGCGCACCCGACGCGCCATCCAGACTTCACCACCTTCCGCACTCGGTGCACCGCCGCCCCACCATGAGACCTTGCCGCCTCGAAATACGTTGCCGGTAATCGCCACGTCCTTGACGAATTCAAGCCGTACGAGCGACGCGTTGTACCGGCCGCTATCGCCGTAATTGTTGGCGATGACGATGTTCGAGGAAAGGTCGCCGAAATCCGGCCCGGACGAGAAGCCTGCCGTCACGGCGGGATCGACGCCGACACCTTCGTCGCCGGCCACGCCGTTTGCCGACTTGTATAGGCCGCGAATGTCGGCACCGTGGGTAATGGATACCCCGCCCGTGTTCACCAGCCGGTTTCCGACGAACCAGAGGAAACGGATATTGGCCGCGAACAACGCAATGCCGACATTGGAAACGTCGCCCTCGAATGCGCAGTTTTCGATGCGGATGTGTTCGTAGAAAGAACTGAACGCTTCTGCCGCGCTGACATTCTGGTTGACGTTGAAGAAGTTGGCATCGCCTGCGTTAACCAGATGGATGCCCGAGATCGTGCACTTCGGAGTGAGCGCGATCGCCTTCACGAGCCTGAACTTGCGGCCCTTCTCGGCCGTGAGCGTGAAGCCCTCGGGATAAAGTGCGTGCATGGTATCTACGGCTTGCTGCAGCAGTGCCGAATTGTCGGTCACGCCGTCCCCCCGGCAGCCGAACCATTCGATCATGGCCACGGGGCCGGGCGTGCGTTCCCAAGCCCCCAGCGCTCCACTCGGCGTTTCGCCGGGAGGCACGTAGATACCGCGATTAGGGTCTGCCTGCACCTTTGCGGACATGTCCCCATTACGCCAGGTGAAGCTGCCCTCCCGTCCTCCTTCGGCCAGATAGGCGCGCTGACGCTCGGACAGGCTGGCCAGTTCGTTGCGGTCGAGCGATATGCGCTGGGTCGTTTTTCCGATCCTTGCGGCCAGTCCGCGAGCGACGACGTCCATGCTCATGATGAGATCTCCTGATCGTGCCGTGGTTACTGTGCGAGGCGATAGACGAGGGTGCCCGAGGCGAGGGTTATGTCGAGATAAAGCGCGACTCCATTCTCTTCCTCGGTCCACACCTGTTCGCAGGCATTGGCGGAGAACGTCGCCCACGGCGTGCCGGCAACGGTCACGGCGTTGCGCGTCGCGCCGGCGTCCGTTGATCGGCGCAGACTGACCGTGCCGCTTCACGTGCCGGAGAGCGCTAGGACTACGGGGCGCGACAGGGCGGGAACGAAGGGCCCGGCAACGATGGACTGGGATGTCGAGCCGGACAGCGCATTGGCAGCCGCTGCCGCCACATTCCGTACGAGGAGAGGGTCGCCGGCAGCGACGCTTACAGGCAGGGGGGAGGTGTTACGGACCGTCGCAAAAGCTCCGGCTTCGTCGGAAAATCCGATCGCGAAAGCCGGGGCATAACCTGCGGGAACTGCTATGGGATTGCTCATCGGGGCTCCTTTCAATGAGGAAGGCCCGAATCCAGATACGCATCACGAGGGGTGTAGGAAAATTCTTTCGGCAGTGCGCCTTCAGGAAACTACCAGAATCGGTCAGTTTTTCTTCTTGGGCACATTGAAGGTGCCCTGCACACGGCCGCCGGAGGCTGAAGAGACCCCGCTCTTGAGATCCATCACGAACCGGCCGCCGCGAAGCGTATCGCCGCTGCCGCGCTTGAGCGTGGCATTGCCGACCATCGTGATGATGCGCTGGTTGAAGTCGTAGATCGCGGTATCGCCCGTGGCGATCTGGTCCTGGCGGGTGACGACGACGTTACCGCTGGCGGTGATGCGCTGGACCTGATTTCCCGCAGTGTAATCCATCACGGTTCGCGCCGCACGCAGGCGCAGATCGGCCTGGGTGATATCGACATTTCCGGTCAGCACGACGCGGCCCTGCTTGTCCTGAAGCTCGATCCGATCGGCCCCGAAATCGACGGGCGCATCGGAGTTGTGGCCGGAAATCCCCTGCGCACCAAGCTGCTGGCCAGCGGCGAACAGGGCAAGCCCGATCACGGGCGCGGCAATGGCGATACGAAGAAGGCGGGGGCGGGGCGTCATTGGGGTATCCTCAGCTTGCCGGGCGTTATGCGCATCCGGGCATTGCCTTCAAGCGTTACGGTGCGGTTTTCGAGGTCGGCGTGCATGGCATCGGCCTTGAAAGGACCGGAGGGCATGGTGCCCTGAACGCCGCCGGAAGCGACCGCGGTCTTGTTCTTGATGTCGACGTCGACCTTGCTGGTGGTCATGGTGTAGCCATCGGCGGCCTTGAAGTTCACCGGGCCATCCACCGCCATCGTATCGTTGTCGAAATTGTAGGCGCCGCGCGGCGCGACGATATCTGCCGGGCCATCGCGCATGCTCATCTTGGCGACGAGCTGCTGCATTTCGACGATCGGAATTTCAGGCGATCGCTGGACGGCGGTGCCGGCGGTCACCACGAAATCGCGGCCCAGATTGTCCTGGCCTCGATAAGCGGCGTTGGACACGGCGATCCGCTCCCCGGTCGTATCGACCTTGTTGCGGTCCAGCAGGAAGCTGATCTCACCGCGAGGGGAGAGCGGAACCAGGATCATGACGGCGGCAACCAGGCCGATACCCGCAGGCAGGGCCTTGGACAGAAATGCCACCATGCGATCGTGCGAACCGCCGGGCGCGGCGAAGTGCCGGCGGCGGTTACGGACCTGGTTGGCTTCGACCGACATCGCTGGTTGCGCTCCCGATCAGGCGGCTTCGTGGCTGAAGATATCGTGGTTGGGCCAGCCGGCAAGGTCGAGCCGGGCGCGTGCGGGCAGGAAGTCGAAGCAGGCCTGCGCGATTTCGGTACGGTTCTCTCGTGCAAGCCGCACGACCAGAATCTCATGCATGGCGTGCAGATAGCGCACGTCCGAGGCGGCATAGTCCTTCTGCGCATCGGTGAGCTCAGCCGCACCCCAGTCGCTCGACTGCTGCTGCTTCGATACTTCCTTGCCCAGAAGCTCGCGCACGAGGTCTTTCAGACCGTGGCGATCGGTGTACGTGCGCACCAGCTTGCTAGCGATCTTGGTGCAGAACACCGGCGCGGCCGTGACGCCGAGGTAATGTTCGATCGCAGCGAGGTCGAAGCGGGCGAAGTGATAGAGTTTCAACCGCGAGGGATCGGCCAGCACCGCCTTCAGGTTCGGCGCGGCAAAGTCGCTGCCGGGCGCAAAGCGGACGAGATGCTCGTCGCCTTTTCCGTCGGAAATCTGGACCACGCAGAGGCGGTCGCGCGGGGTGATCAAACCCATCGTTTCAGTGTCGACAGCGACGGGTCCCGGCGCAAGCACGCCCTCGGGGAGATCTTCTTCGTGGAGATAGACAGCCATGGTCCGGAAATGCTTAGGGACTGGGCCTGCGTTAGGCAATGGGCGGATGGTCCGGGATGCCGGTTACCGCCGACAAATCGGGAGTATGGCGCGAATGGAAACTTCAGTAGCCATGCAGAGCGTGCCGCCATCGTGGCAATCTGCGCTCGGCCCCGTGCTGGATTCCCCCGAATCGCGCCAGCTCGGTGAATGGCTGAATGCCGAGGAAGCAGCAGGGAAACGGATTTTCCCACCGCGCGGAAGTCGTTTCAGCGCCCTGGAACTGACACCGCTCGGCGAAGTCCGTGTCGTCATCCTGGGGCAGGATCCCTACCACGGCGCCGGGCAGGCACATGGGCTGGCCTTTTCCGTCGCCCATGGCGTGCGGGTCCCGCCGTCGCTGGTCAACATGTACAAGGAACTGGCCACCGATTGCGGCATTGCCGCGCCGGGACACGGCAACCTCGAACACTGGGCCCGGCAAGGCGTACTTCTGCTCAACAATGCGCTGACGGTCGAAGAGGGGCGGGGAGGATCGCACCAGAACAAGGGCTGGGAAGCGATCACCGATGCCGCCGTCGCGGCGGTTGCGGCCAAGGAGGAGCCTTGCGTGTTCCTGCTCTGGGGCAATCACGCCAGGAAGAAGGCGATGCGGGTGCCGGGGCTCGCTTCGAGCCATCACCTGGTGCTGACGGCACCGCATCCCAGCCCGCTCTCGGCCTACGCGGGATTTTTCGGGTGCCGGCATTTCAGCAAGGCGAATGCGTTTCTCGAAGCGAACGGACGTGGGCGGATCGACTGGTAGGTTTGCCACCTGGCGCCCCGGATCACGTTCGGGAGAAGGGGGTCAGGCAGCCCGGCCTGGAATGGCTTCGTCCATGACGTAATGGCTCATTGTGCCGCCCACGCCCAGATCGCCAAAGGCGGCGCGAAAGCGGCCGAAGCTGTCGAGCTTGCGCGCGGAATCGTGCGCTTCCATCGAGGTCCACACGACGTTGAACGTGAACTTCGACGGGTTTTCCACACCTCGGCCGAAACGGATCGAAACAACGCCTTCGCAGGCGGAGAGTTGTTCCAGCCCGACCTCGCGCATGGCGGCGGAAAAGGCTTCCTCCGTGCCGGGGCGGACTTCTATCTCGGCGATTTCCAGCAGCATCAGGTCATTCTCCCATTCGCCCGCCAAACTCCCCGAGCGTGTTCGCGAGGTCAACGCGGATGCGCCAGAAATCGCTGCCGCGTCGGAATCCTCAGTTCAAACGAAAAGGGCGCCCGCTGCCGGACGCCCTTCCTGTTCGTTCCACGTGTAACGTGTCAGCGCGGCAGTTCGGAAACGCCCATGAGCGCCTCGTCCACCGCGCGGGCGCACTGGCGACCTTCGCGGATGGCCCAGACGACCAGCGACTGGCCGCGACGCATGTCGCCACAGGCATAGATTGCCGGATCGCTGGTGCGGTAGTCGGCCATGGTGGCCTTGACGTTGCCGCGTGCGTCCAGTTCGACGCCCGACTGGTCGAGCATGCCGGCCTTGCGCGGACCGACGAAGCCCATGGCGAGCAGGATGAGGTCGGCTTCGAGCGTGAACTCGCTGCCTTCGACTTCCTGCATCTTGCCGTCCTTCCACTCGACGCGGACGCATTCGAGGGCGCGGACGTCGTTGTCGCCGATGACGCGCTTGGTCAGCACGGCCCAGTCACGCTCGACACCTTCTTCGTGGCTCGACGAAGTACGCAGCTTGAGCGGCCAGTTCGGCCAGGACATCGCCTTGTTTTCGTGAAGCGGCGGCTTGGGCATGATTTCGAGCTGGGTGACCGAAGCCGCACCCTGGCGGTTCGAGGTGCCTACGCAGTCGGAGCCGGTGTCGCCGCCGCCGATGACGATGACATGCTTGCCGGTAGCCGAGAGCGTGCCGCGCGGGGCGGCGCGCAATTCGTCGTCACCCGCGTTGCGCTTGTTCTGCTGGGTCAGGAACTCCATCGCGAAGCGTACGCCGGGCAGTTCGAAGCCCGGAATGTTCAGCGGACGGGGATCTTCGGCACCGCCGGAGAAGACCACGAGGTCGAAGTTTTCCTTCAGCGAGGCGACCGATACCGTCACGCCGACTTCGGTGGATGTCCGGAATTCCACGCCTTCCGCCATCATCTGCACGAGACGACGGTTGATGAGGTGCTTTTCCATCTTGAAGTCGGGGATGCCGTAGCGAAGCAGGCCACCGACGCGGTCGCTCTTCTCGAACACGGTGACCGAGTGGCCGGCGCGGGCGAGCTGCTGTGCGCAGGCCATGCCTGCCGGCCCGGAGCCGACGACGGCCACCGACTTGCCGGTCTTCTTCGCGGCAGGCTTCGGCGTGATCCAGCCTTCCTGCCAGCCCTTGTCGACGATCGCGCATTCGATCGACTTGATGGTGACAGGCTGGTCCACGATGTTCAGCGTGCAGGCCGCCTCGCACGGAGCGGGGCAGATGCGACCGGTGAACTCGGGGAAGTTGTTGGTCGAGTGGAGGACTTCCAGCGCGTTGCGGAAGTCGTCCTCGTAAACCAGGTGGTTCCAGTCCGGGATGATATTGTTGACCGGACAGCCGGTATGGCAGTGCGGCACGCCGCAGTTCATGCAGCGTGACGCCTGGTCCTTCAGCGCCTGCGGCGCGAGCGGGACTACGAACTCGTTGTAGTTCTTGAGGCGCTCCTTGGCATCGCCATAAGTGCGGTCCTGGCGGTCCAGTTCGAGGAAGCCGGTTTCCTTGCCCATCTTACTAATTCCCGATCTTATTCTGCTGCGACCGAAGCGGCTTCGAGGCGTTCCGCCTCCTGCTGGCGCAGAGCCTTTGCGTAGTCGCGCGGCATCACCTTGACGAACTTGCCCAGCGTGTTCGACCAGTCGTCGAGCAGCGCGCGGGCTCTTTTCGAGCCGGTGTGCAGGTGGTGGCGTTCGAGCAGGATGCGCAGGCGCTCCGCATCGTGGCGCAGCATGTCGCCCATGCCGAGGTCGCGGACCGAGACGGTGCGCTGTTGCGGCCGGCCCGTTCCCTCTTCCTCGTCGGCTTCGGCCGAGATCCGGATGAGATCGACCATCGCCGGGTTCACCAGCTTATCGAACTCGCCGTCCTCGTCGTAGACGTAGGCGATGCCGCCCGACATGCCCGCCGCGAAGTTGCGGCCGGTCTTGCCCAGCACGGTAACAACACCGCCGGTCATGTATTCGCAGCCGTGATCGCCGCAGCCTTCGACGACCGCGATCGCGCCCGAGTTGCGGACCGCGAAACGCTCGCCGCCGACACCGTTGAAGAACGCCTCGCCGGAAATCGCGCCGTACAGCACGGTATTGCCGACGATGATGTTCTTGGTCGGATCGCGATCGACATGGCCGGGCTGGCGCACGATCACGCGGCCGCCGGACAGGCCCTTGCCGACATAGTCGTTGGCATCGCCGGTCAGGTCGAGCGTGACGCCGTGGGCAAGCCAGGCGGCGAAGCTCTGGCCGGCAACGCCGGTGAGCTTCACGTGGATGGTATTGTCGGGCAGGCCGTCATGGCCGTAGCGACGGGCCACCTCGCCCGAGAGCATCGCGCCGACCGTGCGGTTGACGTTGATGACGCTCTTTTCGATGCGAACGGCCTGACGGTTTTCCAATGCATCGGCTGCACCTGCGATCAGGGCATTGTCCAGCGCGTTTTCGAGGCCGTGGTCCTGCGCTTCGCTCCAGCCCAGCGAGGGGCTGTCGCCCAGCGGTGCCTGGTAAAGCACCTTGGACAGATCGACGCCCTTGGCCTTCCAGTGCTGGACTGCCTTCTTCATGTCGAGCTTGTCGACGCGGCCGACCATTTCCGCGATCGTGCGGAAGCCGAGTTCGGCCATGATCGCGCGCAGTTCCTCGGCGACGAAGAAGAAGTAGTTGACCACATGCTCGGGCTGGCCGGTGAAGCGGGCCCGCAGGACGGGGTCCTGGGTGGCGACGCCGACGGGGCAGGTGTTGAGGTGGCACTTGCGCATCATGATGCAGCCGGCGGCGATCAGCGGGGCAGTGGCGAAGCCGAACTCCTCCGCGCCAAGCAGCGCCGCAACGGCAACGTCACGGCCGGTGCGCAGGCCGCCGTCGGCCTGAACCACCACGCGGCTGCGCAGGTTGTTGAGCAGCAGGGTCTGCTGGGTCTCGGCCAGGCCGATTTCCCAGGGCGAACCCGCGTGAGTCAGCGAGGTCAGCGGCGAAGCGCCGGTGCCGCCTTCGTAGCCCGAGATCGTGATGTGGTCCGCGCGGGCCTTGGAAACGCCTGCCGCAACGGTGCCCACGCCGACTTCCGACACCAGCTTGACCGAGACACGGCTGGTCGGGTTCACGTTCTTGAGATCGTGAATGAGCTGCGCAATGTCTTCGATCGAGTAGATGTCGTGGTGCGGCGGCGGCGAGATCAGGCCGACGCCCGGCGTCGAGTGACGGGTCGCGCCGATGGTCTTGTCGACCTTGTCGCCCGGCAACTGGCCGCCTTCGCCGGGCTTGGCGCCCTGGGCCATCTTGATCTGGATGTCGTCGGCATTGACGAGGTACTCGGTGGTCACGCCGAAGCGGCCCGAAGCAACCTGCTTGATCGACGAACGCATGGTATCGCCATTGGGCAGGGGCGTGAAGCGCGAGGGGTCCTCGCCGCCTTCACCGGTGTTCGACTTGCCGCCGATGCGGTTCATCGCCAGCGCCAGCGTGGTGTGCGCCTCCCAGGAGATCGAACCGTAGCTCATCGCGCCGGTGGCGAAGCGCTTCACGATTTCGCTGGCAGGTTCCACTTCGGAGATGTGGATCGCCTGACCGGGCACGAATTCCATCAATCCGCGGATGGTCAGCATCCGGGTCGACTGGTCGTTGATGGTGCGGGCGAATTCCTCGTACTTGGCGGGGATGTTGCCGCGCACGGCGTGCTGGAGCGCGCCGATGTTCTCGGACGTCCAGGCATGTTCCTCGCCGCGCACGCGCGAACCGTAGATGCCGCCGACATCGAGCATGTTCGCGTAGATCGGATTATCGCCATAGGCCGCATCGTGGCGGCGCACGGCTTCCTGCGCGATCTCCGCGAGACCGGCACCCTCGATCGAGGTCGCGGTTCCGGTGAAGTACTTCTCAACGAAGGCGGTCGAGAGGCCGACAGCATCGAAGATCTGGGCGCCGCAATACGACTGGTAGGTCGAGATGCCCATCTTGGACATGACCTTACGGATGCCCTTGCCGATGGCGTAGACGTAGTTCTTCGCCGCCTGCTCCGCCGTTACCGGCAGGTTCTTGCGAACGCGCACGGCTTCGATGGTCTCGAAGGCGAGGTAGGGGTTGATGGCTTCGGCGCCGAAGCCCGCCAGCGCGCAGAAGTGGTGGACTTCACGCGCTTCGCCGGTTTCCACGACGAGGCCGGTCTGCATGCGCAGGCCCTGGCGGACGAGGTGGTGGTGGACGGCGGCGGTTGCCAGCAGCGCCGGCATCGGGATGCGGTCCGGGCCCTGTGCGCGGTCGGACAGGACGAGGATGTTCTTGTCCGCCAGCACCGCTTCGGTCGCGGCCCAGCACATTTCCTTGATCGCCATTTCGAGGCCCGCGGCGCCGCTCTTGGCGTCCCAGGTCATGTCGATGGTGGCGGTGCGGAAGGCGCCGTCAAGTGCGGCTTCCACCGAGCGGATCTTGGCGAGGCCAAGGTCGGTCAGGATCGGCTGGCTGACTTCGAGGCGCTTGTGGCTGCCGGCGTCATGGCCGAGCAGGTTCGGGCGCGGGCCGATCATCGAGACGAGGCTCATGACCAGTTCCTCGCGGATCGGGTCGATCGGCGGGTTGGTGACCTGCGCGAAGTTCTGCTTGAAGTAGTCGTAAAGCAGACGGGCCTTGTTCGACAGCACCGGGATCGGCGTGTCGGTGCCCATCGAGCCGAGCGGATCGTCGGCGGCGACGGCCATCGGCTCCAGGAAGCGGGTAACGTCTTCCTGGGTATAGCCGAACACCTGCTGGCGATCGAGAAGGGTGCCGGTGGGCGCGGGCAGCTCGGCCAGCTCGGGCTCGATCACGTCGAGGTCCGCCAGCTTGTACTGCGCCTGGTCGAGCCACTTTTCATAGGGCTCGGCGGCGGCAAGCTGGGTCTTGATTTCCTCGTCCTCGATGATGCGGCCCTGATCGAAGTCGATCAGGAGCATCCTGCCGGGCTGGAGGCGCCACTTGCGGACGATGTTGTCTTCCTTGATCGGAAGCACGCCGGATTCCGACGCCATGACGCAGATATCGTCGTCGGTGACGAGGAAGCGCGCGGGGCGCAGGCCGTTACGGTCGAGCGTGGCGCCGATCTGGCGGCCGTCGGTGAAGGCCACGGCGGCCGGGCCGTCCCAGGGCTCCATCAGGGCGGCGTGATACTCGTAGAACGCGCGCCGTTCCGCCGTCATCAGCGGATTGCCCGCCCATGCTTCCGGGATCAGCATCATCATCGCGTGGCTGAGCGAATAGCCGCCCGCGAGCAGCAGCTCGAAAGCGTTGTCGAGGCAGGCGGTGTCCGACTGTCCATGCGGGATCAGCGGCCACATCTTGTCGAGGTCGGCGCCGAGCAGCTCCGATTCCATGGTGCGACGGCGGGCGTTCATCCAGTTCACGTTGCCGCGAACCGTGTTGATCTCGCCGTTGTGGGCCATGAAGCGGAACGGGTGTGCCAGCTTCCAGCTCGGGAAGGTGTTGGTCGAGAAGCGCTGGTGCACGAGGCCGAGCGCCGAGACGAACTCGGGATTGCGCAGATCGTCGTAGAACGAGCCGACCTGGGTTGCCAGCAGCAGGCCCTTGTAGACGATCGTGCGGCTGGAGAAGCTGGGCATGTACAGCTCGGTCAGGCCGGGCAGGTTATGCTTCTTCGCCATCGCTTCGAGCGGGTTCTGCGTCTGCTTGCGGATCGCCAGGATCTTGCGCTCGAACGCGTCCTGGTCGGCGCAGTTGTCGCCGCGGCCGACGAAGCACTGGCGGATCACCGGCATTGAGTTGATGACGGTCTTGCCGAGGCCATCGAGCGTGACGGGCACGTCGCGCCAGCCGATCAGGTGCTGGCCTTCCTTGGCGATGAACTTCTCGAAGGTCTGCGTGATGAGGTCGCGGCTGGCTTCGTCCTGCGGGAGGAAGCACATGGCGACGGCATAGTCGCCCGCCTGCGGCAGTTCGACGCCGGTGGCGGCGGCCCAGCTGCGGAACAGCGTATCGGGAAGCTGGGTCAGGATTCCTGCGCCGTCACCCAGCAGCGGGTCGGCGCCCACCGCACCGCGGTGGTCAATGTTTTTAAGGATTTCCAGTGCCTGAGTAATGATCGCATGTGTTTTCTGGCCTTTGATATGGGCTACGAAGCCCACACCACAGGAGTCGTGTTCGTTACGCGCATCATAAAGGCCCTGGGGCTTAGGAAATCCCATCGATAAAACCCATCCTGTCATTTTTTGTCGGGTTGCCTTCCATGCTCCGCCTCGGCGCGCACGAATCGTGCGACGCCGATACGCGTCATGGGGTCCCAAGCGCCCCCATGACGATTACGAGACGTTTTTGCAATGGCGAAGGCAGGGGGTCGCGCAGGATTTAGTGCGTGTGCACGGTAAAAAAGGGAATTTTGTTATGCAAAAACCCGGAACGGTTGCGCCGGACCGGGTTTTTGCAGGGATGTGACGTCGATTTGCCGGGGCGTCAGGCGGCGCCGCTCATCCGCTGGAGTGTGGCGAGTGCGGCGCGCAGTGCCTTTTCGGTTTCGGTAGGATCCGGCCGGGCCGGCGGATCGAACGGCCGATCGGGCGATGCCTGCGTCATACCGCTCTCTTCGGCATCCGCCGGAAGCATGTTTGCATCGAAATGAACGAAATTCTGCCGCGGGGCCTGACGGGAAAGGTTCAGCAGGGACGAGTAGCCCTGTTCGAGCACGGCCTCTTCCTCGTCGTCCTCGGGCTTCTCGTCATAGGCGAAGTCCTGCGAGAGAGCGTCGAATTCGGCATATCGGCCGGCATCTTCCTCTTCTTCGTCCCCGGCCTCGAACGCGTCAGGCCCGATTTCCACTGCAACGGCATGCGCGGTGCCGAGGGAGACCGGCGCGGCGGCGAGGCTGATATGGCGCGGCGGAAGGTAGCCGGGCAGGGCATCGTCGTCATTTCCGAACGAATCGAGCCCCACCGGGCGCAGGGCCGCCGGGATGCGGGAAATTGCGGAAGGTCCGTCCTCGCTTTCACCGGGCGCCTTATGCACGGGCAATGCGAATGGGGCGACCGAAGCAAGGCGCGGCAGAGGCGAGCGCAGGGTTTCGGTGAATGGCGGTTCTGCGAAAGGCGGGGCAGGGAATGCGATGGTTTTCGCCGTCGTGACCGAGGCTTCGGTTGCCGTCGGGAGTTCCGGCGAACTTGCGGGTGCATCGGGCGCGAACAGCGGTTGAGGCGCGGGCTGCCCGACGAACGCCGACGAGGAGGGCGTCACGGCGCTGCGCTTGCGGCGCTGTTCTTCCATCGCAAGGGCGAGGCGTTCGAGCAGTTCGACCTGCGACAGTGTTTCCAGTTCGGCTGCCGCGATTCGTTCCGCGGCATTCCGCGCGCTCTCCGTGTCCGCTTCGGGCAGGGTTGCGGCCGCGTCTGATTCGGCCGCCGGCGGGGCGGAAGCCGCGAATCCCGGAGCGGGTGTGCTCGCCTCGGCGGGTTCGGAAACCTTGTTCGCATAGGCTTCGAACAACCGGTTGTTCAGCGCTTCCGGCGCCGGCGTGGAAGGCGCGGGTTCCGTTTCCGGCCCGTCTTCGGCCTCGGCCCCGGTCTTGTCTTCGTGCGCCCATGCAGCCGGTGAGAAGCTGTGGATTTCCTGGCGAGGCTCAAGCCATTCGGGAACGCGGCCGAACGGAGCTTCGGAGCGATCGTCGCTTTCTTCCCGGCTCTCACCTGTCTCTTCTGCCGGGAACTGGCCGGGAACCGTCCATGCAGGAGCGGCGTCCGGCGCTGCCGCGATCGGCGCGAAACTGGGTCCGTCCTCGAAAGCGGGGGCCTCCGAAGCCGTTGAAGCGGGAAGCTGCGTGGTCACGATCCCGTCGATGTCGAGCTCCGACAAGTTGAGGATCTGGGGGGCTTCCTCGCCTTCGGGCCGTGTTTCGAGCGCTTCGGCGGGCTGTTCCTCGGCCACCAGCGCGAATGCGCGACGGCGGCGTGGCTGGTTTGCCTGCGGTGCGGGATCGGCCTCTTCCGCGCTTTCCGCCGTCTCGAAGCCGGCGAAAGGCATGCGAGCGGGCTGTGCCTCGGTGGTCTGGGCGACCCGGCGGCCGGCCACGAGGCCGACAAGTCCGCCGAGCCCGGTCATGGCGAGTGCGAAGAGGATGCGGGCGGTGTTGCCCAGCGGCGGCGTGGCCATCGGGAGCACCTTGCCCAGCCCGGTTGCGCCGACGATGCGTTCCAGCAGTGCCGGGCTCACCATGATCGACCCGAGGCCGAAGAGGGCGGCAAACCACAAGGCGACGATCGCGGGAAACAGGGGGTGACGGCTGATCGGCTGGGCCACGGCGGGCTTCCTGTTCTCTGCTTTCGCCACGAATTGTACCCCGTTTCTCACGTTGGAATTGCGGAATTCCGCCTTGTCAGGCAGCGGTTCCCAGTCCTTTTTCAGCATCGAGAGGTGCCACCATTTGGTAAACGTCTCGATAACGACGGGCATTGGCGGCCCAGTCGTGCCGTTCCCGGACATGTCGGCGCCCGGCCTCGCGATAGGCTTCCCACGATTCGCGGTGTGCGAGCAACCCTGCAAGAGCGGCCGCGCAGGCAGCCGGATCGTCAGGCGCGAACAGGGTTCCGGTCACGCCGTGGTCCACCAGTTCGCGGTGCCCGCCGACATCGCTGGCCGCGACAAGCTTGCCCTGTGCCATGGCCTCGAGCGGCTTGAGCGGGGTGACGAGGTCCGTGAGGCGGCTTTTCTTGCGCGGATAGGCCATGATGTCGGCCAGGGCGTAATAGCGATCGACTTCATGGTGAGGCACCCGGCCGATGAAGCGGATTGCCGACGCCGCCGGGGAGGCCAGCGCCTGAGCGCGCAGCGCCTCCTCGCGCGGGCCGCCGCCGACCATGAGCAGCCGCGCGTCGGGTTGTCTCTTCAGTAGCAGCGGCATGGCGGCGATCAGGTCGTCCAGCCCCTCATAGTCGTAGAAACTGCCGATGAAACCGATCACCGGACAGGCGCGGCCATCGGTTTCGAAGCCCAGTTCCTTTGCCAGCGCCCTGTCGCGCGCGGGCGGCGTACCGAACAGTTCCAGATCGACGCCGTTTGGCATTTTCGTGATCTTCGCGGTGGGAACGCCCCGGGCGATGAGATCGGCGCGCAGGCCGTCGCAGATCGTCACGATCGCATCGGCGCGGGCGACGACCCGGTTTTCGAGGGCGCGGGTCAGCCGGTATTTCAGCGAACCCTCGGCGCCGGTACCGTTGCCGACGGCCGCATCCTCCCAGAATGCGCGGATTTCATAGACCAGCGGGATGCCGTGCCGGCGCGCGACGCGCGACGCTGCGGCGCCGCAGAGCGAGGGGGAATGGGCGTGGATCACGTCGGGGCGCCATTCGCGCACCACCTGTTCGATGGTCTGCGCGAAGAGCCCGATCTCGCGCCATTCGCGCAGCCCGGCGGGCCCGCTTGCACTTCCGCGGGTGCGGTGGAAGACGAGGCCGTCCGCATCCTCGACATCGGGGCCAGTCGCTGTATGGCGCAGGCCTGTCACGCCGCGCACCTCGAAGCCCATCGCTTCCTGTGCCTTGAGGATCGCGCGGGTCCGGAAGGTGTAGCCGCTGTGCATCGGCAGCGAATGGTCGAGGACGTGGAGAACACGGGTCATGGTCGCAATTCCTATGCCTGCAAGGCTTAACGCCGCGTCAACTCCGTACTGCTAGGCCCGGCAGCGATGGTCGACATCCTTGCCCTTGCCGTGAGCCACGCCCTCTTGGCGCTTGCCGCCTGGCGCCTGCTGTGGCGGCCGGAACTGGACGTGGAGGGCGGGGCGGAGAAAAGCCGCCGCATCGTCCGCCGCGGGATGCAGTGGGGCGGCGCGGACGACCGGGCCGGAAGCCCGGATTCGAGCGACACGCAAGAGGCGGCAGGCGATGATTGATCTTGCGCTGAGCGGCTTTCTCTTCGGGTTTCTCCTGCTGGGGCTCAAGCGTCCGTTTCTCTGGGTGCTGTGCTATCTCTATGTCGACATCATGTCGCCGCAGGTCATTTCCTGGGGGATACTGGCGCATTTTCCGGTCTCGCTCATGGCCTTTGCCGCAGCCTTTCTCGGCTGGGTTCTGTTTGACGACAAGCGCGATTCGCGCATTACCGGGCGCCAGATCCTGCTGGCGCTGCTGTTGTTCTATTGCGCGGTAAGCACGCTTCGGGCCGTTTATCCGGTGGAGGCGCAGGAGAAATGGGCCTGGGTCTGGAAGGCGCTGGTCTTCGCGATCTTCCTGCCTTTCACCTTGCGAACGCGGTTGCGGATAGAGGCGGTGGCGCTGGTCATGGTGCTGTCCGCTGCGGCGCTGATCGTCGATGGAGGGCTGAAAACCGCGCTTGGCGGCAGCGGCTACGGCACTTTGCGGATCTTCGTGGACAACAACACCGGGCTCTACGAAGGGTCGATCCTTTCCTGCGTGGCGATCGCCATCATTCCCATCATCCTGTGGCTGGCGAAGTACGGGACGGTCTTCCCGCCTGACTGGCGCGTGCGTGTTTTCGCGGCGGCGCTGATCTTTGCCTGTGCCCTGATTCCGGTGGGAACCCAGGCCCGGACGGGGCTGGTGTGCCTGGGCGTGCTATGCCTGTTCTACTTGCGAACGGCCCGGCACAAGGTGCTGATCGCGGGGGGAATGGCGCTGGCCGTCATGGTTGCCTTGCCGTTCCTGCCGGCCTCTTTCCTGGCGCGCATGGGGACGATCGAGAACCACCAGTCCGACCAGTCCGCCGGTACCCGTCTCGGGGTGTGGAGCTGGACCTGGGACTATGTGAAGCACAATCCGCTGGGCGGCGGCTTCGTGGTCAGCATGGCGAGCAAGGTGGCTTACGATACGGTCTCCGTGCAGACGGTGGGCAACAGCACGACGGTCACGCGAACGCCGGTCGTCGAGCAGGGGCGCGCCTTCCATTCGAGCTATTTCGAAATGCTGGGAGAGCAGGGTTTTCCGGGGTTCTTCCTGTGGATACTGCTGCAACTGACCGGGCTGGTGCAGATGGAGATGATCCGCCGCCGCTGGAGGAAACGCACCGGTGCCGACGAGGCCTGGGTGGCGCCGCTGGCGATCGCGCTCCAGCTTGCGCAAGTGGTCTACCTGATCGGATCGCTGTTCGTTGGCATCGCTTTCCAGCCCTTCATCCTGATGCTGATCGGCCTGCAATGCGGCTTCTGGAGCTACCTGAAGCGGATCGACACAACCGCACCAGAACGACACCTGAAGGCACCAGAGATGCGGGTGCAGGCTGCCACGTCGCCCAGGGGGGTAGCCGGTCGGCACAGGCACCGGATCGGGACCGGCCGTGCTCCTTGAGAAAATTTAATCCTAACGCGCGACGGTTTCCTATCGCTCTGAAAAGTCCCGGGCTTCGCCATTTACGGCAAATTAACCTTTAACCTTCATTGGTCCTATGGTTAATACAGGGAAATGTCCGTTCCGGCTGGGGTTTGCGCCGAGAGGACGGGGGCGAAAGGGAATTCCGATGCGAGTGCTGCTGATCGAGGATGAACCGACCACCGCGCGGGCTATCGAGCTCATGCTGACGGCCGAAGGCTTCAACGTCTATTCGACGGATCTGGGCGAAGAAGGCCTCGATCTCGGCAAGCTCTACGATTACGACATCATCCTGCTCGACCTCAACCTGCCCGACATGCACGGCTATGACGTGCTCAAGAAGCTGCGCGTCGCCAAGGTGCAGACGCCGGTGCTGATCCTTTCGGGCATCTCGGAAATGGATTCGAAGGTCCGCTCGTTCGGCTTCGGCGCCGACGACTATGTGACCAAGCCCTTCCACCGCGAAGAACTGATCGCGCGCATTCACGCCGTGGTTCGCCGCTCGAAGGGCCATTCGCAGTCGGTCATCCGTACCGGCAAGCTGGTCGTCAACCTCGACGCCAAGACCGTCGAGGTCGACAGCGCCCGCGTGCATCTGACCGGCAAGGAATATGCGATGCTGGAGCTGCTCTCGCTGCGCAAGGGCACCACGCTGACCAAGGAAATGTTCCTCAACCACCTTTACGGCGGCATGGACGAACCCGAACTCAAGATCATCGACGTCTTCATCTGCAAGCTGCGCAAGAAGCTGGCCCATGCCTGCGGCGGCGCCAACTACATCGAGACGGTCTGGGGCCGCGGCTATGTGCTGCGCGACCCGGACGAGCTTCAGGACGTCGCCTGAACCGACCCGCCTCTAAACATAGGGGCGCGTGCGTAACTGATGCGGGAACAAAGCGGCCTGCCCTTCCGGGGGCGGGCCGTTTCGCTTTCGAGGCCTGCGGCCTTCAGGTTCCCCCTTCGCCTTCGGCGCCGGCGAAGGCCGGGGAAGGGGGCTGAGAACAGGCCCGGTTCCGTCTCCGTCGCCGGGAAATCGGCGCGAGTGGGGCCGTAGCGGCGGGTCCCACGTTGACCTTGCCGGGCAACGGTGCCAGTGCCCCGCGCCATGACGGCTCACAAACCCGGCGATCCGACCACGCTCAACCGCCTCTACGGCCGCGCCAAGGGCAAGCCCCTGCGCGCGGGCCAGCAGGCGCTGGTCGACAACCTGCTCCCGCGAATCGCGGTTCCCCTCGAAGGTCCGGTCACCTCCGACCTGCTGTTCGGCGACGATCGCCCGATGCATTTCGAGATCGGCTTCGGCGGCGGCGAACATATGGCGGGCCGGGCGGACATGCTGCCCAACCACGGCTTCATCGGCGCCGAACCCTTCATCAACGGTGTTGCCCAGGCGCTCACCCATGTTGCCGGAGACAATGGCGCCAGCACGCCGCTCGGCAATGTGCGCATTCATCACGGCGATGCGCTGGAAGTGCTTTCGCGCATTCCCGACGGTTCGCTCTCGTTCCTCTACCTGCTGCACCCGGACCCCTGGCCCAAGGCGCGCCATGCCAAGCGGCGCATGATGAACGATGGCCCGGTGGACATGTTCGCGGCCAAGCTGAAGCCCGGCGGCGAGTTCCGTTTCGGCACGGACCACGCGGTCTACGTGCGCCACGCGCTGATGGTGATGCAGCGCCATACCGACCAGTTCGAGTGGCTTTGCGAGAAACCGCAGGACTTCCAGGTCCGTCCGGGCGGCTGGCCGGAGACGCGCTACGAGAACAAGGCGCGCACCGTCTACGGGCACGAGGTCTGGTATTTCCGCTATCGGCGCAAGTAAGCGTCAGGCCCAAAAGAAACGCCGCCCCGGATCAGGTCCGGGACGGCGGCATCTCTGGGAAAAAAAGGGGCGTCCGGACATGATCCGGGCGCCCCTTTTTCGATGTTATCCGGCGATACCGGCCGCCGCGAGCACGGCCAGCGTCAGCACGTCCGGCGCCAGCGCGGTCATCGGCACGATCTGCACCGGCTTTTCCGCGCCCAGCAGCATCGGGCCGATCGACGTCGTGCCGCCGATTTCCTTGAGCAGCTTGGCCGAGATATTGGCGGACTGCAGGCCCGGCATGATCAGCACGTTCGCCGGAGCCGACAGGCGGCTGAACGGATAAAGCGCCATGATCTTGGGGTTGAGCGCGGCGTCAGGCGCCATTTCGCCTTCGTATTCGAAGTCCGGCTTTTCCTCGTCGAGGATGCGGATGGCTTCGCGGGTCTGCTCCAGCCACTTGCCCGAGGGATTGCCGAAGGTCGAGTAGCTGAGGAAGGCGACGCGCGGTTCGTGGCCCAGGCGGCGGGCGACGGCGGCAGTTTCCTTGGCGATCACCGCGAGCTGTTCGGCGTTCGGGCGTTCGTTGATGGTGGTGTCGGCCATGAACACGGTGTGGTTCTTGCCCACCAGCATGTGGATGCCGAACGCCAGCTTGCCCGTTGCCGGGTCCAGCACGCGGCGCACTTCCTTCATGGTCTGCGCGAAGGGGCGGGTCATGCCGGTGATGAGCGCATCGCCCACGCCCAGCTTGAGCAGGCCGGAGGCGAAGATGTTGCGGTCGGTATTGACCATGCGCTGCACGTCGCGCTGGAGGAAGCCGCGGCGCTTGAGGCGCTCGTAGAGCATCTCCACCATCGGGCCGACGTGCTCGGACACCATCGAATTCTCGATGTGGTAGCTTTCGGGGTTGGGCACGCCCAGTTCGGCCATCTTGTCGAGGATGACCTGGGTGCGGCCGACCAGCACGGGCTCGCCGTAGCCGAAGTCGCGGTACTGGATCGCTGCGCGCAGGACCACTTCGTTGTCCGCTTCGGCGAAGATCACGCGCTTGGGATTGGCGCGGACCTGCTCGTAGACGCGGGTGAGCACCGAGGTCGTCGGGTTGAGCCGCGCCTTGAGCTGGTCGCGGTAGGCTTCGAAGTCCTCGATCGGGCGACCGGCGACGCCGGATTCCATCGCCGCGCGGGCGACCGCCATCGGTACGACTTCCATCAGGCGCGGGTCGAACGGCGCGGGGATGATATAGTCGCGCCCGAACTGCTGGGTTTCACCGCCGTAAGCGGCGGCCACGTCTTCGTGGACCTGTTCGCGGGCCAGTTCGGCGATGGCGTTGGCAGCGGCGATCTTCATCTCTTCGTTGATCGCGGTGGCATGGACGTCCAGCGCGCCGCGGAAGATGAAGGGGAAGCCGAGCACGTTGTTCACCTGGTTCGGATAGTCCGAACGGCCGGTGGCCACGATCGCATCGGGGCGCACGGCCTTGGCATCGGGCGGGGTGATCTCGGGATCGGGGTTGGCCATCGCGAAGATGATCGGCTGTTCGGCCATCTTCTTCACGTATTCGGGCTTGAGCGCACCGGCGGCGGAAAGGCCGAGGAACACGTCGGCGCCGACCAGCGCCTCTTCCAGGGTGCGGTGCGGGGTGTCGATCGCGTGCGCGCTCTTCCACTGGTCCATGCCGGTCTCGCGGCCGCGATAGATCACGCCGGTACGGTCGCAGACGGTGACGTTCTCGTGGCGCACGCCGATCGACTTGATAAGCGCGGTGCAGGCCAGCGCCGAGGCGCCGGCGCCGTTGACCACGACCTTCACGTCCTTGAGGTCACGCCCGGTGATGAGGCAGGCGTTGATCAGGCCGGCGGCGGCGATGATCGCGGTGCCGTGCTGGTCGTCGTGCATGACCGGGATGTTCATCCGTTCGCGCAGGGCCTGCTCGATGATGAAGCATTCGGGTGCCTTGATATCCTCGAGGTTGATGCCGCCGAAGCTCGGCTCCATCATGGCGATGGCCTCGATCAGGGCGTCGGTATCCTCGCTGGCCAGCTCGATGTCGATGGAATCGACGTCGGCGAAGCGCTTGAACAGCACGGCCTTGCCTTCCATCACCGGCTTCGACGCCAGCGCGCCGAGGTTGCCCATGCCCAGGATCGCGGTGCCGTTCGAGATCACCGCAACGAGGTTGCCCTTGGCGGTATAATCGTAGGCGGTGGCGGGATCGTCGGCGATCGCCTGGACCGGAACGGCCACGCCGGGGGAATAGGCAAGGCTGAGGTCGCGTTGCGTGGCCATGGGCTTCGACGCAATGATCTCGATCTTACCGGGGCGGATCGTGTTGTGATAGAACAGCGCTTCGCGCTCGGTGAACTGGATCTTGGCTTTGTCGGACAAGCGATTTCTCCCGATTTGGAAGCGGCCCTAACGAATGTTCTCGCCACGCGATAGGGGAAAGGCACGCCAGACACGCTTCACAACAGGGGAACCACAGGGCTAACGCTCTGGGCCATGAGCGGTATTCCGGAGAAGACGGGCACGACCCCGATGATGGCCCAGTACCTTGCCTTGCGCGAGGTGGCGGGGGATTGCCTGCTGTTCTACCGAATGGGCGATTTCTTCGAGCTGTTCTTCGAGGATGCGAAAACCGCAAGCCAGGTTCTCGACATTGCACTTACCACGCGGGGCGAGCACGGCGGCCAGCCGATCCCGATGTGCGGCGTGCCGGTCCATGCCGCGGAGGGCTACCTTGCCCGCCTGATCAAGGCAGGTTGCCGCGTGGCTATAGCCGAGCAGACCGAGACCCCGGCCGAGGCGAAGAAGCGCGGCGGCTCCAAGGCGCTGGTCACGCGCGATATCGTGCGCTTCGTCACCGCGGGCACGCTGACCGAGGAATCGCTGCTCGAACCGCGCCGGGCCAATGTGCTGGCGGCGGCCTGCGAACTGCGCGGCGTGGTGGGGGTGGCGGCCTGCGACATTTCCACCGGGCGCATGGAACTGGAAGAGTGCCCGCCCGACCGGCTGGGCGCGGCGCTGGCGCGGCTGGGGGCACGCGAACTGGTCGTGCCCGAAGGCTGGGAACTGGCGCCCGACGGCGCGATCCCGCGTTCGGGCCACGAGTTCTCCTCCGATGGCGGGGACGAGCGGCTGAAGCTGGTCCACGGCGTCGCCACGCTTGACGGCTTTGGCACGTTCACCCGCGCCATGCTGGCGGCGGCGGGCGGGCTGATCGCCTATCTCGACCATGTCGGCCGGGGCAAGCTGCCGCTGCTGCTGCCGCCCGAGGCGCGCAGCGGGGACGCGGCGCTGGCGATGGACGAGGCGACGCGCGCCAGTCTCGAAATCCTCGAATCCTCGCAAGGCGGCCGCAAGGGCAGCCTTGTCGAGGCGATCGACCGCTGCGTGACGGGCGCCGGTGCGCGCCAGCTCGCCGAGGACCTCTCCGCCCCGCTGACCGATCGCCATGCGATTGCCGAGCGGCTGGAACTGGTCGAATGGCTGCACGATGACGCCCTGCTGCGCGAGGACATGCGCGCGGCGCTGCGGGCGCTGCCGGACGTCGGCCGCGCGCTGGGCCGCGTGGTGGCGGGCCGTGGCAGTCCGCGCGATCTCGGCCAGCTTCGTGACGGTCTTTCCGGTGCGCGCCGGATCGGCGAGCGGCTGGCGCCCATGGTAGGGTTGCCGGTGCTGCTGGACCGGCTGATGCCGGACCTCGGCGGGCACGCGGCGCTGGTCGATCACTTCGCGCGGGCGCTGGTGGAAACCCCGCCGACCGAGCGCGGGCAGGGCGGCTATATCGCCAGCGGCTACGATGCCGCCCTTGACGAACTGCGCGTCACTTCGGGCAATGCCCGCCGCGCCATCGCCGCGCTGGAGGCGAAGTACCGCGAGCAGACCGGCGTGGCCGCGCTCAAGATCAAGCACAACAACGTGCTCGGCTACTTCATCGAAGTGCCGCAGCGCCATGCCGACAAGCTGCTGGAGCCGGACAGCGGCTTCTCGCACCGCCAGACCATGGCGGGTGCCATGCGCTTCAATGCGCTGGCCCTGCATGAGGAAGCCAGCCGCATCACCGAGGCGGGCGCCCATGCGCTCGCCGCCGAGGAAGCGCATTTCGAGGGACTGGTGGCGCAGGCCGTGGCCGCGCGCCATGCCATCGCCCGCACCGCCGCTGCGCTCGCCCGTATCGACGTGGCGGCGGGACAGGCCGAGCGCGCCGCCGAAGGTGGCTGGACGCGGCCCGTGGTCGTGGACGGTATCTCGCTGGACATCGAAGGCGGCCGCCATCCGGTGGTCGAGGCCGCGCTGAAGGTGCAGGGCGAGCGCTTCGTCGCCAACGACTGCCGGCTCGCCAGCCATGACCGGCTCTGGCTGGTCGGCGGCCCCAACATGGGCGGTAAGTCCACCTTCCTGCGCCAGAACGCGCTGATCGTGCTGCTGGCGCAGGCGGGCGGTTTCGTACCGGCCAAATCGGCGCGGATCGGCATGGTGGACCGCCTGTTCAGCCGTGTCGGCGCTTCGGACAATCTTGCGCGCGGACGTTCGACCTTCATGGTCGAGATGGTGGAGACCGCCGCCATCCTCGCGCAGGCGACCGACCGCAGCTTCGTCATCCTCGATGAAGTGGGGCGCGGCACCTCGACTTACGACGGGCTTGCGCTGGCCTGGGCCGTGGCGGAAGCCGTTCACGAAACCAACCGCTGCCGCTGCCTCTTCGCGACGCACTATCACGAGATGGCGCGGCTCGGCGAAACCTGCGAGGCGCTTTCGCTGCATCACGTCCGCGCGCGGGAGTGGAAGGGCGATCTGGTGTTGCTGCACGAACTGGCCGAAGGTCCGGCGGATCGCAGCTACGGCCTTGCCGTGGCGCGCCTTGCCGGGGTGCCGCCCAAGGTCATCAGCAGGGCCAAGTCGGTGCTGGAAAAGCTGGAGAAGGGCCGCGCGGAAACCGGCGGCCTCGCGGCGGGTCTCGGCGACCTGCCCCTGTTCGCCGCGGCGCAGGACGCGCACGAGGAACAGTGCGACGCCCTGCGCGACAAGCTGCGCGACATGGACATCGATGCCCTGAGCCCGCGCGACGCGCTGGAGATCCTCTACGATCTCAAGCGAGAGGCAGGCACGGAGTCTTAACCAGCCTGCGCTAGCCTGCGCGCATGTTCGGGCCCAAGATCAGGAATGTGTTCAAGAGCCGCTGGCAGGCGCTGTTCTGGTCGGCCAGTGTCCTGCTGACCGCCTATTGCTCGGTGCCGTCGCCCGACGATCAGGGGCAGGGCGACACTGCGGCCAAAGCCGCCGCGAAGCCCTCGCACAAGAACCCCTGGGCCAGGGACGCTGGGCCCGGCTAGTCAGCTATCGTCGTCCGCGAAATCCTCGTCGGCGGCGTTTTCCTTGCCGTAGCGGTCTTCGAGATCGTCCATCGTCTCTTCGCCGCGATAAGCGGACATGTCGATCACGCCGCTGGAATCCATCTGCTTCATGTGATCGACGAGATCCTCGATGTCGTCCTCGTCGGCGATGCCGCCCTTCACTTTCTCGCTGTCTTCCAGACCGAAGCTTTCAGAGCCGCGACCTTGCGCCTCCTCGGCGAAGGTCTGGGCCTGGGTGTCTTCGTCTTCCTGCTCGGGGTTGACCGTTTCGGGGGCGCGGTCGTCGGGGCGTTCGCTCATCTCGGGTCTCCTTTGCCGAAGTAACGGTCAGGCGGAGTGGCCGGTTCCTCAGGCGGCGTGGACAATTTCGGCCGCGCCGCCTGAGCAAGGTGGAATGAGACGCCAGTATGGGGACAGCGCTGCCGCCCCCTTCGCTCCGGGATCGCCGGTTCAGCGCGTGGGAACGGGAACCTCGCCCGAATAATCGTAGAAGCCGCGGCCCGTCTTGCGGCCGTACCAGCCGGCCTCGACGTACTTCTGCAGCAGCGGGGCAGGGCGGTACTTGGGATCGCCGGTGGTCGCCAGGAACACTTTCATGATCTCGTAAAGGGTATCGAGGCCCACGAAATCCGCCAGCGTCAGCGGGCCCATCGGGTGATTGGCGCCAAGCCGCATGCCCGCGTCGATATCCTCGACCGAGGCCAGCCCTTCGCCCAGCACGAAGATCGCCTCGTTGAGCAGCGGGCAGAGGATGCGGTTGACCACGAAGCCCGGCGCATCGCCCGCCAGCACCACGGTCTTGCCCAGCGCTTCGCCGAAGGCCTTCATGCGCGCGGTGGTTTCCGGCGAGGTGGCAAGGCCGGGGATCACTTCCACCAGGCCCATGACCGGCACCGGGTTGAAGAAGTGCAACCCGCAGAACCGCGCGGCGTCGGGAGAGGCGGCGGCCATGCGGGTGATCGGAATCGAACTGGTGTTGGAGGCGAGGATGGCATCGGCGCCCAGAACTTCGCCCACGGCGGCGAAGATCTTCAGCTTGATATCCTCCCGCTCGGTCGCGGCCTCGATGATGAGGTCGCAGTCGCCCATGGCGGAATAATCGCCCGCCGTGGTGATGCGGGGCAGCAGCGCGTCGACGTCGGCCTGGGCGATCTTTTCCTTGGCCACCAGCCGGGCGAGGCCCCTGGCGATGCCGGCCTTGCCCTTCTCGGCGTTTTCGATCGAGATATCGGACAGGATCACGTCCATGCCCTTTCCGGCCACGGTCTGGGCGATGCCCGAGCCCATGATGCCCGCGCCGATGATTCCGACTTTACGCACTGCCAAACTCCTCTGCTGATCCGGTGACGGAAAAGGTGCCTAGCGGTTCTGGCCCGGCACCCAAAGGACGTCGTCGGCCCCATTGGCATTCACCGCCCGGGCGAGGACGAAGAGATAGTCGCTGAGCCGGTTGAGATAGCCGAGCGCGGCCGGATTGGCAGGCACTTCGGCGGCCATGGCGACGGCGGCACGCTCCGCCTTGCGGGCGGAGGCGCGGGCGATGTGGACGCGGGCGGCGGCTTCGCTGCCGCCGGGGAGGATGAAGCTCCTGAGCGGCTGGAGATGGGCGTTGATCGCGTCGATCTCTCCTTCGAGCCAGGTGACTTGCGAGGGCACGACGCGCAGGGTCATCTCGCCGGGCGCGAAATCGTCCCCGGGGGTCGCGAGGTCGGCGCCAAGGTCGAACAGGTCGTTCTGGATACGAGTGAGGGTCGCGGCATGCGGGGTTTCGCCCAGCGCGCAGACGGCCAGGCCGATGGCGCAGTTCGCCTCGTCCACCGCGCCGATCGCCTCCATGCGGGCGGCGTGCTTGGGCAGCCGCGAACCGTCGACGAGGCCCGTGGTGCCGTCGTCACCCGTGCGGGTGTAGATCTTGTTGAGCTTTACCAAGTGAGAGTCCTTCGAGAATCCGCCGGGGGCGAATTTTTGGCGGCACTGCCGCCATGCTCATCGAAAAGGTCAGCGGGCCATTGCCAGCAGGATGGCGCAGACCAGCACTGCCGCCGCCTGATACTTGATGCGGTTGAACATCATCTTGTTCTGGAGAAGCTGGTTCGCGGACGGCCCGGTTGCGGCGGGATCGCGGTTCAGGTCTTCCTTGGCGCCCTGCATGAAGGCGACGATGCCGCGCACGAGGGTGACGACGACCATGATCATCAGCAGGATGATGATGGGGATGAGAATGGTGCTCATGCCGGATGGTCTACGCCCGCCGAAAGCGAAATGCCAGCAGGGAACTGGCGCCGGCGAAGCGCCTCGGCGATGGCCTTGCCATCCTCTCCCGCGCGGCGCCGATCGCCGAGCGAGGGCGATCCGCGCCGCTTGGCCAGCTTGCGGCCATCGGATTCCACCAGCAGGGGGTGATGATGCCAGACCGGCACCGGCAGGCCGAGCAGGGCCTGCAGCAGCCGGTGGACGTGGCTCGCCGGGAACAGGTCCATCCCGCGCGTGACGAGCGTGATGCCGTCCGCCGCATCGTCCAGCGTGGCGGCGAGGTGGTAGCTGGCGGGAAGATCCTTCCTCAGCAGCACCACGTCCCCGAATATCTCCGGCGTGGCGGGCAGGGTGCCGGCCTGTTCGTCGGTCCATTCGAGCGGGCCGGCGATCTCCAGCGCGCGGGCCACGTCCAGCCGCCAGGCCGCGCCTTCCGCCTTGGCCTGCCGGTGGCGGCAGGTGCCGGGATAGACCGGACCGTCAGGCCCCATCCGCGTGGCGGCGGCGGCGATTTCGGCGCGGGTGCAGTGGCAGGGATAGAGCAGGCCCATGGCCTTCAGCCGCTCCCCGGCCTGCGCGTATCGCGCCAGCCGGTGCGACTGGAAGCGCGCCTCCCCATCCCAGGCGAGACCGAGCCATTCGAGGTCGCGAAAGAATTCCTCGACGAACTGCGGGCGGCTGCGTTCGCCGTCGATATCCTCGATCCGCAGCAGGAATTCGCCGCCGCGCGCGCGGGAAAGGTCGTGCGCCGTCACTGCCGCGAAGGCATGGCCGAGGTGCAGCGGGCCGTTGGGGCTGGGGGCGAAGCGGGTGCGGATCATCTCGCCCGCGTCCTAGCCGCGCCGCCGTTTGTCGCAAAGAGGGCATGGAGGAAGCCTTCGGGGGCCCGAACCCGGTACGCCGCGCCCGCTCTTGCAGGAAAGCCCGCCGCCGGCGGCCGTCATCTCGCGCCCGGCGCGGGGGTAAGGGTGTGGATAATAGTGGTATATCCTGTCTTCAGGGTGTGGAGTGCCTGTGGGGTGTTTGTGGAATTCTTGTGGTGAACCTGTGGATTGTTGTATGGGGCCACCCCGGTCCCGGCTTGACGGCGACTCGCGTAGATGCTGCAAAGAAAAACATGCGTTGCCATGAAACCGCAATCAGGGCCTGCGACAGGAGGCCATGCTCAAGTCGGAGCTGATCGAGCGCGCGGCCCGGTTCCGCAGCGCGGAGGATGACCCCTCCCGAAGTCTTTCCGACTGTCCTGCTCTGGTGCTCAATGCGGACTACACGCCGCTTTCCTACTACCCCCTCAGCCTCTGGCCCTGGCAGACCGCGATCAAGGCGATCGTCCTGGAAAGGGTGGACATCATCTCCAGCTACGACCGGGTGGTCCACAGCCCCAGCTGGTCGATGCAGATCCCCTCGGTCATCGCGCTTCGCCAATATGTGAAGCCGTCCGAATTTCCCGCCTTCACCCGCTTCAACCTGTTCCTGCGCGATCGCTTCAGCTGCCAGTATTGCGGCTCTCCCCAGCACCTTACGTTCGATCATGTGGTCCCGCGCCGCCTCGGCGGGCGGACGAGCTGGGAAAACATCCTCACCGCCTGCGCGCCGTGCAATCTCAGGAAGGGTGGCCGCACGCCGAAGCAGGCGAACATGCCGCCGCTGGTGGCGCCGATCCGGCCGACGAGCTGGCAACTCCTCGAACGCGGCCGGGCCTTCCCGCCTAACTATCTCCACGAAACCTGGCGCGACTGGCTCTACTGGGACATCGAGCTGGAGGCCTGAGCGCCTCTGTCGCTCAGTGCAGCGTTTCCGGGGCCGCTTCGCGCTCCTGCGCCGGGGCATTGCGGTCGGCCGCCGTGGTTATGGCCACGTCCATTGTCACATTGCCGAGGGTTCGCATCAGGTCGGGCAGGACTTCCACCGCCACCAGCACGCCCAGCGGCCAGAGCGGCACGCCCATGGCGGCCGCGATCGGCCCGATGGTCGAGACGAAGCTGATCGTGCCCGGCAGCGAAACGGTGCCGAACGTCGTGACGAAAGCGACAAGCGCGCCTGCCGCCAGCGCCCCGGTGGTCAGCTCCATGCCCGCCAACTTCGCGGCATAGACCGCCACGGCCATGTTCATCGCCGGTCCGGTCGCGCGGAACAGGGTTACGGCAAGGGGCAGGACGAACTCCGCCGTCGTGCCGGAAACCCCCAGCTTGCGGCTGGCGGCGAGCATGGCCGGCAGGGTTGCCATGGAGGACTGGGTGGAGATCGCCACGACTTGCGCAGGCAGCACGGCAGCGGCGAAAGCGCGCAGGCGGCGCCGTCCGCCGAAGACCGCGATCAGGTAGCCTGCCGGTAGCACCACGGCGCCCACCGCCACCACCAGCACGATGTAATGCGCCAGCGCCCCCAGCGCCGCGCCGCCGCTTCTCACGCCGAGCCCGAAGCCCAGCGCGAAGACGCCGATCGGCGCCAGCGCGAGCACCCAGCCGATCACCACCATCATCGCGCCCGCCACGCCTTCGAACAGCACCGCCAGCGCGCGGCGCGGCTCCTCGGCCAGTCTGGTGGAGGCGATGGCGAAGAGCGTGACGAAGACGATCACCGGCAGCATGGCGTCGGCCGCGGCGGCGGAGATCACGTTTTCCGGCATAAGGGAGGACAGGAAATCGGCGATGCCGGGCACTTTGGCGGGTTCCTCGCCGTGGGCGAACCGCACGCCGGAGGGAATCGGGAACAGGTCCAGCAGCAGCGGCATGGCCACCGCGCCCAGCACGGCGCTGAAGGCAAGGAAGCCCACGATCATGCCCAGCGCCCGCCGCGCCAGGGCGCCTGCCTGCGCGGCGGCGATGGTTTCCACGATGCCGCTGAACAGCAGACCCGCGACCAGCGGCAGGATCGTCATCTGCAGGCCCTGCAGCCAGAGCGTGCCGATCGGCCCGGCGATCCCGAGCACCGGCGCCGCGCGCGGATCGCCTGCCAGAACCAGCCCCAGCACCAGTCCGGCGACGAGGCCGGCCAGCGTCAGCATTCCGGGCACCCGAATCTCGGGAATGCGGGAGGTGCCCGTTCGAGGTGGCGTGGGGTTCGGGGAAGTCATCGGGCTCCTGGGAAAATGCGGCCTGAAGTCTTGCTTTCTCATAAGCGGCGGCGCGCCCGATGGCAATTTGCCCTCGCTGCGGTTACAGAGCGCGCTTGAGGGAGCGGCGAAGGCCGGGGTGCGCACGTCATTCGGCGTTAACGAAAGAGTCTCCAAGGGGCAGGTCATGAGCAGACAGTTCTTCGGCACCGACGGTATCCGCGGTCGCACCAACCACGGCGCGATGACCGCCGCCATCGCCATGAAGGTCGGCCAGGCGGCCGGCACCCGGTTCCTGCGCGGCACGCACCGGCACCGCGTGGTGATCGGCAAGGACACGCGCCTTTCTGGCTACATGCTGGAAAACGCGATGGTCGCGGGCTTTACCAGCGTGGGCATGGACGTGGTCCTGCTGGGACCGATGCCGACCCCGGCGGTCGCCCTGCTCACCCGCGAACTGCGCGCCGATGTGGGCGTGATGATCTCGGCCAGCCATAACCCTTACGAGGACAACGGCATCAAGCTGTTCGGCCCGGACGGCTTCAAGCTTTCCGACGAGGACGAACTGGCGATCGAGGCCATGCTCGGTCAGGAAATCCCGCTCGCCGCATCGGAAGACATCGGCCGGGCCCGCCGTATCGACGATGCGCGCGGCCGCTACATCCACGCGGTCAAGCGCTCGCTGCCGGAGGCCGTGCGGCTGGACGGGCTGAAGATCGCGGTCGATTGCGCAAACGGCGCGGCCTATCAGGTTGCCCCGTCGGCGTTCTGGGAACTGGGCGCCGAAGTGGTGGCCGTGGGCGTCACGCCCAATGGCCGCAACATCAACGCCAAGTGCGGTTCCACCCATGTCGAACTGCTTCAGGAAACCGTGGTCTCCTCGGGCGCCGATATCGGCATTGCGCTCGATGGCGATGCCGACCGCCTGATCGTGGTGGACGAGAAGGGCAAGACCGTGGACGGCGACCAGATCATGGCGCTGATCGGCACCCAGCTGGCCGCGCGCGGCGCCCTGCGCGGCGGCGGCGTGGTGGCAACGGTCATGTCGAACCTCGGCCTCGAACGCTATCTGCAAGGGCAGGGGCTGACCCTCGAACGGACCAAGGTGGGCGACCGCCACGTCCTCGAACGCATGCGGGCGGGTGGTTTCAACCTGGGCGGCGAACAGTCGGGTCACATGATCCTGCTCGATCATGCCACCACGGGCGATGGCACCGTGGCCGCGCTCCAGGTGCTGGCCGCGCTCGTCCAGTCGGGCAAGCGGGCGAGCGAACTGCTCCACCTGTTCGACCCGGTGCCGCAGCTTCTGCGCAATGTGCGCTTCTCGGGCGGGCAGCCGCTGGAAGCCGCCAGCGTGAAGAGCGCGATCGCCGATGCCGAAGCCTCGCTCAACGGCAGCGGGCGCCTCGTCATCCGCGCCTCGGGCACCGAGCCGCTGATTCGCGTGATGGCGGAAGGCGACGATGCCGGGCAAGTGGAGGCCGCCGTGGCCGCGATCTGCGCCGCGGTGGAAAAGGCCGCCGCCTGACCCTTCGACAAGCTCGGGATGAGCGGGAGATCTTGAATGCTTGAAATGCGCCCTGACTGCGAACGCTGCGGCACCGACCTTCCGGCCGATGCCCCCGGCGCGTTCATCTGCAGCTTCGAATGCACTTACTGCGCGGAATGCGCGGACGATCTCGACGAGCTTTGCCCCAATTGCGGCGGCGAACTGCTCGACCGGCCGACGCGGGCGAAGCGGCACTTCGATTCCGCGCCGCCTTCGAAGGAGCGCAGGTTCAAGGGGTAGAACAGGAAAGGCAGGGGATCATCCCCCGGGACTGCCCCCTTTCTCTTCTCTCGACACCGCTCCCGCCACGCGGCAAGGGAGCGCCATGATCACACCGCCCCGCATTCTCTCCATTGCCGGTTCCGACAGTTCCGGCGGTGCCGGTATCCAGGCCGATATCAAGACCATCGTGATGCTCGGCGGTTATGCCATGACCGCGATCACCGCGATCACCGCGCAGAATACCTGCGGGGTGACGGACGTGGTGGCGCTCTCGCCCGAGATGGTGGCGGCGCAGATCGACGCCTGTCTTGGCGACATCGGCGTGGATGCGGTGAAGATCGGCATGCTCGGCAGCCCCGAGATCGCCCATGTCGTGGCGGAGCGGCTGGAAGCGCTGAACGTGCCGGTGGTGTTCGATCCGGTGATGATCTCGACGAGCGGCTCCGTTCTTGCCGATGCGGCCACGATCGAGGCGTTCGAGCGGCTCATGGCGCTGGCCACGCTGACCACGCCGAACGTGCCCGAACTGGCGGCGCTGGGCGGTGACAGGGCGATGGCTGCGCGGGGCGTGTCCTATATCGCCAAGGGCGGCGATGCCGAAGGTCCGATCGTGGAGGACAGGTTGCTGCGGCCCGGCGAACTGCCGCTTTCGTGGACGGCATCGCGCATCGAGACGCGCCATACGCACGGCACCGGCTGCACTTTTTCCAGCGCCATCGCGACCTTCATGGGGCAGGGGGCAGGGCTGGAAGCGGCGATCGTCAGCGCCCGCGACTATGTGCGCGCCGCCCTGCTCAATGCGCCCGGTTTCGGTGCAGGGCACGGCCCGCTCGGGCATCACGTCAGGGGGTAGCGGGCAGACCCGGGGGCCTGCCCGCCCGATGCTTCAGCAGCAGTCCAGATCGTAGAACTTCTGGACCACGTTCCAGCCTTCGTCGGCGGTTTCGCACCAGTGGAACAGCTTGAGGTCGGCGGCATTGATCACGCCTTCCTCGGCCAGCGCCTCGAAGTTGACGACGCGTTCCCAGAACTCCCGGCCGTAGAGCAGGATCGGCAGCGGCTTCATCTTGCCGGTCTGGATCAGGGTCAGCAGTTCGAAGAACTCGTCGAACGTGCCGAAGCCGCCGGGGAACACCGCCACCGCGCGGGCGCGCAGCAGGAAGTGCATCTTGCGCAGCGCGAAGTAGTGGAACTGGAAGGACAGGCGCGGCGTCACGTAGGGATTGGGCGCCTGCTCGTGCGGGAGCACGATGTTGAGGCCCAGCGTCTCCGCGCCCACTTCGCGCGCGCCGCGGTTGGCCGCTTCCATGATCGAGGGGCCGCCGCCCGAGCAGACCACGAACTGGCGCATGCCCTTTTCCACCACCGAGCACTGGCTGGCGAGGCGGGCAAGCTTGCGGGCTTCCTCGTAGTACTTCGCCTTGGCGACGAGGCGTTCGGCGACCTTCTTTTCCTGATCGGTCTTGGCGCGGGCGAGCACTTCGTCGCACTGGTCGGGCGAGGGGATGCGGGCGGAGCCGTACATCACCATGGTCGAGCCGATATTGGCTTCTTCCAGCAGCATCTCGGTCTTGAGCAGTTCGAGCTGGAAGCGAACCGGGCGCAGTTCGTCGCGCAGCAGGAACTCGGTGTCCTGGAAGGCGAGGCGGTAAGCCGGGTTCTGGGTCTGGATGGTGCCTTCCTGCGCATCGGCGAAGGTGGCTTCCTGCTCCGCCTTGTAGAAGCGGCGGTTGGTGACTTTCTTGTCTTCTTTTTCGGTCATCTGCATTCCATGGCCGCTGGGAGGCGCGGCGTCGAGATATAAGGATTTAAGTAAGATACGGTTGCACGCAAGCCTTGCGCTCGCCTAGCCTGGATTCATGTCGAACCAGAAACTTACGCGGCGCTCCGCTCTGGCGGGCCTTGGTGCGGCGGCGGCCGTTGCCGCATTTCCCGCGCTTCCGGCGATTTCCGCGCCCCTGCGCAAGCTGGTGAAACCGCCGCGCCTGCGCGAGGGCGACGTGCTGGGCCTCGTCGCTCCGGCGCGGTTCGTGGGGGACCGGTTCGGCCTCGATTCGATCATGAGCACCGTGCGCGCCATGGGGCTGGAGCCGAAGGCGGCGCCGCATGTGCTTGAGCGGGAAGGCTACCTTGCCGGTTCCGACGCGGCGCGGGCGGGCGATCTCATGGCCATGTTCGCCGATCCCAAGGTGCGGGGAATCATGTCGGTGGCGGGCGGCTGGGGGTGTGCCCGGCTCCTGCCGCTGCTCGATTTTGACCGGATCGCCGCCAGTCCCAAGCTGTTCGCGGGCTTCAGCGACAATACCGCCCTGCATCTCGCTTTCGCCGCGCGAACCGGCGTGGCGTCGATCCACGGCCCCAATGCTGCCGCCTCCTGGCCGCCTGCGGCCTGGGAATCGTTCCATGCGCTGGCTTTCGAAGGGGCCACGCCGACCTGGCAGGTACCGCAGGGCGCGGGCGCGAACCTCGCGGGGCGGGGCAAGGATCTGCGCACGTTCCACGGCGGCAAGGCACGGGGGCGGCTGCTGGGCGGCAACCTCACCGTGCTTTCGGCGCTGGTGGGCACGCCCTACCTGCCCGACTTCACCGGCGCGGTGCTGTTCATCGAGGACACCAACGAATCCGAGTACCGGATCGACCGCATGCTCACCCAGCTCTCCCTGGCGGGGATGTTCGACAAAGTGGCGGGCGTGGTCTTCGGCCAGTGCACCGGCTGCCAGAACCCGGATGGCGGCTATTCCAATTTCACGATCTACGAAGTGCTTGACCGCCAGTTCTCCGGGCTTCGGGTGCCTGCCTTCCAGGGGCTCCAGATCGGCCACATCGCCGCGCAGGTCAGCGTGCCGGTAGGCCTGCCGGTGGAAATCGACGCCGATGCCGGCACCATGCGCCTGCTGGAGCCGGCCGTTACCTGAAACGGTGCAGGCCATCATCGCGCGGGTGCGCCTGCACTTGAGGCACGGGGAAGTGGCTGTTATCGCGGGGCCATGTCCAACTGTGACCTGTGTGTCGTTCGGAACCGGGCGATCTGTTCATCCCTCGATGCGAAGGAGCTCGAAGCGCTCAACGCCATCGGGCGCACCCGCACGATCCAGCCCGGCGAATCGCTGATCTGGGAAGGCGAGGATTCGGTTCTCGTCGCGAACGTGATCGACGGCGTGCTCAAGCTGTCCACCAACACCGAGGACGGGCGGGAGCAGATCGTCGGCGTGGTCTATCCGTCCGACTTCATCGGCCGGCCCTTCGGCGGCACCAGCGGCCACGGGGCCACGGCGCTGACCGAGGCGAAGGTCTGCGTGTTCTCCCGCCGCGATTTCGATGCCTTTGCGCGCGAACATCCGGCGCTGGAGCACAAGCTGCTGGAGCGTACGCTGGCCGAGCTTGACCGCACGCGCCGCTGGATGCTGCTGCTGGGTCGCAAGTCCGCCTCCGAAAAGCTGGCGAGCTTCCTGATCGAGATGGCGGAGCGGCTCGAGGTGCCGGGTTGCACGTGGAACTTCGAAGAACCGGGCCAGCGCCGCGTGACGCTGCCGTTCTCCCGCCAGCAGATCGCCGACGTGCTCGGCCTCACCATCGAGACGGTGAGCCGCCAGTTCACCCGGCTCAAGAACGATCGCGTGATCGACCTGCCTTCCCGCCGGGAGGTGACGATCCTCGATTACGAGGTGCTGGTGGCCGAGGCCGGCTGAGCATACCGAAAGCGCCGTACCGGCCCCTTCGCCAGCCCGGACAGGACAAAAAAAGGGCGGCCCCGAGAGGCCGCCCTTCCTTTTTCTGCTCGGAAGAACCCGAGAAGAAGATTACTTGAGCTCGACGGTGCCGCCGGCTTCTTCGATCTTCTTCTTGATGTCTTCGGCTTCAGCCTTGTTGACGCCTTCCTTGACGGCCTTGGGAGCGCCTTCAACGAGAGCCTTGGCTTCAGCGAGGCCCAGACCGGTGATGGCGCGGACTTCCTTGATGACCTGGATCTTCTTGCCACCGTCGCCGGTGAGGATGACGTCGAATTCGGTCTGCTCTTCAGCGGCAGCGGCTTCGCCGGCCGGGGCAGCAGCCACGGCAACGGCAGCAGCGGCGGAAACGCCCCATGCTTCTTCGAGAGCCTTGGCGAGGTCAGCGGCCTCGAGGACGGTCAGCTGCGACAGTTCTTCAACAAGCTTGGCGATATCGGCCATGATAATAACTCCTGATCTGTGGTCCCGGGGTGCAGGATGCGATCCACCGGGATAAATCGAAACGAATAGAATTGCTTAGGCTTGGCCCTTCGCGATCTTACGAAAAATCGCTCGGGGCTTGAGCTCAAGCAGCCTTGTCGGCGTAGGCAGCGAAGACGCGCGCCAGCTTGGCCGCCGGAGCGGTCTGAAGCTGGGCGATCTTGGTCGCCGGAGCCTGAACGAGGCCGATGAGCTTGGCGCGCAGTTCGTCGAGCGAGGGCATCGAGGCGAGAGCCTTGACACCATCGGCGTTCAGAACCTGCGAACCCATCGCGCCGCCGACGATCTCGATCTTGTCGGTCGTCTTGGCGAATTCGACGACGGCCTTGGCAGCCGCGACGGGGTCGACCGAAGTCGCGATAGCCGTCGGGCCGTTGAGGAAGTCGCCGATACCGACATAGTCGGTGTCCGCGATGGCAAGCTTGGCAAGACTGTTCTTCGCAACCTTGTAAGTCGCGCCCGCATCACGAATCTTGCCGCGCAGGGCGGTGGACTGAGCCACCGACATGCCGAGGTTGCGGGTGATGACCACCACGCCGACCTCGTTGAAGACCGCGTTGAGAGTGGCGACCGAATCGGCTTTCTGCGAACGATCCATGCCTTACTCCTTCACATGTGACCGCTTGGGACTTGCATCCCGCACGGCCGGCTACGTTTGTCCGAAGCGCTGATGCACTTCGGGCGGGTCCGTTTGCGATGGGGAAGGAGTTCTTCGTGCCGAAGCCCGAATATGGCACCACGCTTCGAAAAGGAGCGAGGGCCGGAAAATTTCCTGTTCCCCGTCTAGGCTGGAAATTAAGCTCTCGCAGATCGAGGGCACCAACTGTCTCGGACGGATGAACGATGGGCCGGGGCCCAACGGTTCGAGCGCGCCTCTGAAGGAAAGCGCGCCCGGAGTCAAGTAATCTCGGTTTGCAGGATCAGTCTGGCAGGGTCAGTCCGGCTGGGCTTCCGGTTCCGGCGTTTCCGGCGCGCCATATCCCAGCAGGTCGCCAGGCTGGCAGTCCAGTTCCCGGCAGATCGCCTCCAGCGTGGAGAAGCGGATCGCCTTGGCCTTGCCGGTCTTGAGGATCGAGAGGTTGGCCAGGGTGATGCCGATGCGTTCCGCCAGTTCGGTCAGCGTCATGCGGCGGGCGTAGAGCAGGTCGTCGAGCTTGACCACGATATTGCCTCCTTCGTTGCCGTCTTCGGCCATCATACGGTCCCTTCCAGTTCGGCGCGCATTTCCGAGCCCTTGCGGAACACGCGTGCCAGAATGAACAGGATCAGCATCAGCAGCAGGCCGTTGCCCGAGATTCCGCCCATGCCCTCGAGATCGGTATGGCCTTCGCCGATCCGGTTGACCCACGCGCCGAGCCCGGAAAGCGGCAGGCCGATGAGCTGCACTACGAGGCTGAGCCATGCCATCTGCGTGAGCCGCCGGGCATTGTCCGGCACGAAGGGGTCGCCCTCGCCCACGGTGCCGACGATGCGCTTGAGCAACTGAAAGATCCGGAACAGGACGCCGCACAGGATCGCGGCAAAGACCAGGATACCGCTGACCGCCCAGAAGAACTGCGGCGTGACGAGCGGCATCTCCCGCGCAAGTTCGACCGAGATGTCGTTCTGGAAGAACAGCAGCAGCGGGATGGCCACAAGGCAGGCGGCGACGGCGATGGCCATCGTGGCCATCAGGAACCACAGTAGGCCCTTGGCGATGGCGAGCAGCGGATCGCGGGTGATCGAGTTCATGGTGGAAGGCATTGTCCGGGTCCCCCTGGTTGTTCGTTCTGTGGTTCGCGAAATTACATCAGCGCCGGGGTGATCGGCGCCGCGAGCACGATCACGTCGTTTCCGGCGGTGGCGGCGGCTTCGGCGGGCGTGGAAACGGTGGGGAGCCAGAAGGCGGCCATGAGGACCGCGGCCAGGACAACGGCGAGAGGGCGTGAAGCCGATGAGGTGTTCGAGAGGGTCATGTTCGTTCTCCGATATGCTTGATATCGATATTCAATAAGCGCGATTCGCCTTATCGTCAATCGATAATATCGAAAAACAATATGTGCCTGATTGTATTTCGAGAAATCCGTCTTCCGCGACCGCTTGCGGGGCAAGGCCGGGCGGCGCCGGTGGCGGAGGCACGGAAAAGCGGGGCGACTCCCGAGGGAATCGCCCCGCATTGGGACCGGTCCGCCGCGCAGGGGTTACGGCGGAGTCGGCGTCAGGCGTCGACCGGTTCTTGTTGTTCGGCCCTGGAGGGTGGGGAGGGCTTGGTCGTGGGCCTGTAGGTGCGCCAGTCGAAAGGCTTGCCCTGGGTCTGCAGGTGCTCGCGGTGTTGCAGGATCAGCCGCGCGCGGCGCATCCGGGCCTTGTGCGAGGTGAACGGGTTTGCGGCGTCGGGCGGCGCGGCCACCATGGTTTCGAGCAGGGCCTGACGGTCCTCGCCAAGCGGAACCGGGCCTTGCGCGGCGGGGATGGCGGTAGCGGCGGGCGGCGCAATCTCCGCGCCTCGCGGATGCACTGCCGTGGCGGGATAGGCCTCGATCTCGTCGGCGTAGTCCGGGCTGGTGTAGTCGGGGCTGGCGTAGTCCGGCTCGATCCGGTCCTGCCTGCGGCGCAGGGTCATGAGCGCGATCCCGGCGCCGGCCACGCCGAGCGCGGCGAGCAGACCGACGATGCCCTCCACCGGGAGGCGATCCGAGGCGGGGCTGTCATTCGCGGCTTGCGGTGCGGCTGCGGGCGGAGGAGTGGCCGGGACATCGCCTGTCGTGGCCGGAGCCGGCGCCGCGTCCCCCTGTGCCAGGGCGCCGTCCCGCGCAGTTCCGGCATCGGATGCGGTGGGAACGCGGGTGGGTTCGGGCGGCGAACGGGTGACTGCGGTGGCGGCGCTCGTCGTGCGGGCCTGTCTGGTTGCGGGTTCGCGAGCCGGGGCCGCCTGTTCAGCCGGGGCGGCGACAGGAACAGCGGCGACAGGGACTGGCGTGGCCGCCTCTACGGCCGGCGGAGCGGGCGTATCGGCCGCCGGTTCCGAGCCCAGATCCGGCAGGACAAGCGTCGGCACGGCCGAAGGTACGGCGGACGGCGGGGGCGCTGGCTCCGCCGGCACGGCAATTGTCGGTGCGGCTGCGTCGGGCAGTGGCGGTGATACCGCTTCCTGCGCGAAGGCAGGGGCGGAAGTGAACGCGAGGACGGCGGCAATCGCCGTAAGCGCGACATGCGAGCGGGGGGCGTGAGCTTTTTCCATGCATGTCCAATGCGGGAAATGCGACGAAGTTACCCGACAACTTGTGAATTCGCGGCGAAACGAAGCAAATAGGACGACGAATTGCTGGGTTGTGTGCGCATGATACTCATGAATGATTTTTTCCTAATAAATAACATTTCAAAATGAAAACGCGTTGTTCATTTGGCGTTCACGATTTTGGCATCTGTCGCCGCTGCCTTGATTGGTTGCGGCAATGGCCTTGTCGGCTCGTCATCTGTTTTCGGGGCGAGGCGGGGTTTGACACCATGGTCCCGCACTCCTATATGACGCCCTCGCTCGATCGCTTCGAGCAAGGCATGTCCATGCGCGGGGACATGCCCGGGAAGGAAGCGGAACGAGTTCATCTGACGCAGAAGGCTGCTGGCCGCATCGGTAAAACCTCAGGGTTTCCGCGCGTGCCGTGCGGCCTTTTGGTGTTTCGGATAAGCGGACAAGACGTCCTCGCGAAGACGAAATTACTCGGGCCGGTCCTTTCGAATCGGCCCTCAGAAGCGAAGAGGCAAAGACCAGGTCATGGCCACCAAGCCCGTCGATAACCGCCGCTCCGTCAAGAAGCGGATCCGCAAGATCTTTGGCGACATCCACGAAGTCGTCCAGATGCCGAACCTCATCGAGGTCCAGCGCGAGAGCTACGAACAGTTCCTGCGCTCGAACCCGGCGACGGGCTACGTCTCGGGCCTCGAGAAGACCCTGCGTTCGGTCTTCCCGATCCGCGACTTCGCCGGCACCAGCGAACTCGACTTCGTCCACTACGAGCTGGAAGAGCCGAAGTACGACGTGACCGAGTGCCGCCAGCGCGGCATCACTTATGCGGCCCCGATGAAGGTCACTCTGCGCCTCATCGTGTTCGAAGTGGACGCCGAGACCGAGACCCGCTCGGTCCTCGATATCAAGGAGCAGGACGTCTACATGGGCGACATGCCCCTGATGACGGAAAACGGCACCTTCTTCATCAACGGCACCGAGCGCGTCATCGTCTCGCAGATGCACCGTTCGCCGGGCGTCCTTTTCGACCATGACCGCGGCAAGACCCACTCCTCGGGCAAGTTCCTCTTCGCTGCCCGCGTGATCCCCTACCGTGGTTCGTGGCTCGACTTCGAGTTCGACGCCAAGGACATCGTGAACGTGCGTATCGACCGCAAGCGCAAGCTGCCGGTCACCGCGCTGCTTTACAGCCTCGGCCTCGATAGCGAGCAGATCCTCGACTATTTCTACCAGACCGTGACCTGGAAGCGTGGCTCGGGCGGCTGGCAGCTGCCTTACCAGCCCGAAGCATGGCGCGGCGCCAAGCCCGCCTTCGACATCGTCGACGCCAAGTCGGGTGAAGTCGTGTTCGCGGCCGGCCAGAAGATCAGCCCGCGTGCCGCCAACAAGGCGCAGAAGGACGGTCTTGAGGAACTCCTCATCCCGACCGAGGAAATCTTCGGCCGCTATTCGGCCAAGGATCTGATCGACGAGTCGACCGGACGCATCTACATCGAGGCCGGTGACGAAGTGTCGCCGGAGAACCTCGAAGCGCTCGACCGCGCGGGCATCGACCAGATCGACCTGCTCGACATCGACGACGTGAACACCGGTCCCTGGATCCGCAACACGATGAAGGCCGACAAGGCCGAAAACCGCGACATGGGTCTGGAAGCGATCTACAAGGTCATGCGTCCGGGCGAACCGCCGACGAAGGAAACCGCCGAAGCTCTCTTCGCCGGCCTGTTCTTCGACGCCGATCGCTACGACCTCTCGGCCGTGGGTCGCGTCAAGCTGAACATGCGTCTCGGCCTCGAAGTCGAGGATACCGTCACCACCCTGCGCACCGACGACATTCTCGCGGTCGTGAAGGAACTGGTCGGCCTCAAGGACGGCAAGGGCGAAATCGACGACATCGACAACCTCGGCAACCGCCGCGTGCGTTCGGTGGGCGAGCTGCTGGAAAACCAGTACCGCGTCGGCCTGCTCCGCATGGAGCGCGCCGTGAAGGAGCGCATGTCGTCGGTCGACGTGTCGACGGTCATGCCGAACGACCTCATCAACGCCAAGCCCGCCGTGGCCGCCGTTCGCGAGTTCTTCGGTTCCTCGCAGCTCTCGCAGTTCATGGACCAGACCAACCCGCTGTCGGAAGTCACCCACAAGCGCCGCGTTTCGGCCTTGGGCCCGGGTGGTCTTACCCGTGAGCGCGCCGGCTTCGAAGTCCGCGACGTTCACCCGACCCACTATGGTCGTATCTGCCCGATTGAAACGCCGGAAGGCCCGAACATCGGTCTGATCAACTCGCTCTCGACCTTCGCCCGCGTCAACAAGTACGGCTTCATCGAAACGCCGTATCGCCGCGTGGTGGACGGTCATGTGTCGGGCGAGGTCGTCTACCTCTCGGCCATGGAAGAGCAGAAGCACACCGTCGCGCAGGCTTCGGCCGGACTGAACGCGGACGGCTCCTTCGTCGAGGAACTCGTCTCGGCTCGCCAGAACGGCGAATTCGTGATGAGCCCGCGCGATCAGATCACGCTGATGGACGTTTCGCCCAAGCAGCTCGTCTCGGTGGCCGCCTCGCTCATTCCGTTCCTGGAAAACGACGACGCCAACCGCGCACTCATGGGCTCGAACATGCAGCGTCAGGCCGTGCCGCTCGTGAAGGCGGACGCTCCGTTCGTCGGCACCGGCATGGAAGAGACGGTGGCGCGCGATTCGGGCGCCGCGATCTCGGCGCTGCGCGCCGGTATCGTCGACCAGGTCGATGCCACCCGTATCGTCATCCGCGCCTCGGGCGATATCGAACCCGGCAAGTCGGGCGTCGACATCTACCGCCTGCAGAAGTTCGAACGCTCGAACCAGTCGACCTGCATCAACCAGCGTCCGCTGGTGAAGGTGGGCGAAGTGGTCCAGGCCGGCGATACCATCGCCGACGGTCCGTCGACCGAGTTCGGCGAACTGGCGCTGGGCCGCAACGTGCTCGTCGCGTTCATGCCCTGGAACGGCTACAACTACGAAGACTCCATCCTCATCTCCGAGCGGATCGTGAAGGAAGACGTCTTCACCTCGATCCACATCGACGAGTTCGAGGTCATGGCCCGCGACACCAAGCTGGGTCCGGAAGACATCACCCGCGACATCCCGAACGTCGGCGAGGAAGCCCTGCGCAACCTCGACGAAGCGGGCATCGTCTACATCGGCGCCGAAGTGCACCCGGGTGACATCCTGGTCGGCAAGATCACGCCGAAGGGCGAAAGCCCGATGACGCCGGAAGAAAAGCTCCTGCGCGCCATCTTCGGTGAAAAGGCTTCGGACGTCCGCGACACCTCGCTGCGTCTGCCGCCGGGCGTTTCGGGAACGATCGTCGACGTGCGCGTCTTCAACCGCCACGGCATCGAGGTCGACGACCGTACCCGCGCGATCCAGAACGAGGAAATCGAACGCCTCGCCAAGGACCGCGAGGACGAACGTGCGATCCTCAACCGCGCCACCTACAACCGTCTGAAGGACATGCTCCTCGGCCAGGTCGCCGCTTCGGCGCCCAAGGGCATCAAGAAGGGCGTGGACATCACCGACGAGGTGCTGGACGAGGTCGAGCGTCACGAATGGTGGAAGTTCGCGGTTGCGGACGATCACATGCAGTCGCAGCTCGAAGCGGTGAAGACCCAGTACGACCTCACCGTCAAGGCGATCCAGGAGAAGTTCGAGGACCGCAAGGAGAAGCTGGAACGCGGTGACGAACTCGCGCCCGGCGTGCTCAAGATGGTCAAGGTCTTCGTGGCCGTGAAGCGCAAGCTTCAGCCGGGCGACAAGATGGCCGGCCGTCACGGTAACAAGGGTATCATCAGCCGCATCCTGCCGCTGGAAGACATGCCCTTCCTCGAGGACGGTACGCCTGTCGACTTCGTGCTGAACCCGCTGGGCGTGCCTTCGCGCATGAATGTCGGTCAGATCTTCGAGACGCACCTTGGCTGGGCCGCCCGCGGCCTCGGCAAGCGCATCGGCGCGGCTCTGGACGATTGGCGTGCAGCCAATCCGAACCCGGAAGCCGGCCAGCCGCCCGAAGCGGTTCGCGAGCTGCTCAAGGAAGTCTACGGCGACAACTACACCGCGGAGATCGACGCGCGCACTGACGAGCAGATCGTCGAGTTCGCCGGTGCCGTCCGTCTGGGCGTGCCGATGGGTTCGCCGGTGTTCGACGGCGCGGTCGAGAAGGATGTCACCGACATGCTGCGTCTCGCCGGTCTCGACGAGTCGGGCCAGGTGGACCTGTACGACGGCCGCACCGGCGACCGCTTCGACCGCAAGGTCACTGTCGGCTGCAAGTACGTGCTCAAGCTGCACCACCTTGTCGACGACAAGATCCACGCGCGTTCGATCGGCCCCTACTCGCTCGTCACCCAGCAGCCGCTGGGCGGTAAGGCGCAGTTCGGTGGCCAGCGCTTCGGTGAAATGGAGGTCTGGGCTCTCCAGGCCTACGGCGCGGCGTACACTCTGCAGGAAATGCTCACGGTTAAGTCGGACGACGTTGTCGGCCGCACCAAGGTCTACGAAGCGATCGTCAAGGGCGACGACACCTTCGAGGCCGGCATTCCCGAGAGCTTCAACGTGCTCGTCAAGGAAATGCGCTCGCTGGGTCTCAACGTCGAACTCTCGTCGATCGATACCGACGACGACGGCGTGGCGATCGCGGCGGAATAACGGGATCGGGCGGAGCCTTCGCGCTCCGCCCTGCCTGCCCCGCGCCCAGAGAATTTACCCTCCAGAGGGACTGAAACTATGAACGACCTGTCCAAGTTCACGAACCAGATGGCGAAGCCCGAGACGTTCGACCAGATCCAGATCGGTCTGGCGAGCCCCGAGCGCATCCGCTCCTGGTCCTTCGGCGAAATCAAGAAGCCGGAAACCATCAACTACCGTACGTTCAAGCCTGAGCGTGACGGCCTCTTCTGCGCCCGCATCTTCGGTCCCGTGAAGGACTACGAATGCCTTTGCGGCAAGTACAAGCGCATGAAGTACAAGGGCGTCGTCTGCGAAAAGTGCGGCGTCGAAGTCACCGTGACCAAGGTGCGCCGCGAGCGCATGGGCCACATCGAACTGGCCGCGCCGGTTGCGCACATCTGGTTCCTCAAGTCGCTGCCGTCGCGCATCGGCCTGCTGCTCGACATGCAGCTCAAGCAGCTTGAGCGCGTCCTCTACTTCGAGAGCTACATCGTCATCGAGCCGGGCCTGACCCCGCTCGAGAAGTACCAGCTCCTCACCGAAGACGAGATGCTCGACGCGCAGGACGAGTATGGCGAAGACGCCTTCTCGGCCGGTATCGGCGCCGAGGCGGTGAAGCACATGCTCATCAACCTCGACCTCGAGCAAGAGCGTGCGGACCTTCTCCAGGAACTTGAGACGACCAAGTCGGAACTCAAGCCCAAGAAGATCATCAAGCGCCTCAAGGTCGTGGAATCGTTCATCGATTCGGGCAACCGTCCCGAGTGGATGATCCTTGAGGTCGTGCCGGTCATCCCGCCGGAACTGCGTCCGCTGGTGCCGCTGGACGGCGGCCGCTTCGCGACGTCGGACCTCAACGACCTCTATCGCCGCGTCATCAACCGCAACAACCGCCTGAAGCGCCTGATCGAGCTGCGCGCGCCGGACATCATCGTCCGCAACGAAAAGCGCATGCTCCAGGAAGCCGTTGACGCCCTGTTCGACAACGGCCGCCGCGGCCGCGTCATCACCGGCGCCAACAAGCGTCCGCTGAAGTCGCTGTCCGACATGCTCAAGGGCAAGCAGGGCCGCTTCCGTCAGAACCTTCTCGGCAAGCGCGTCGACTATTCGGGCCGTTCGGTCATCGTGACCGGTCCGGAACTCAAGCTGCACCAGTGCGGCCTGCCCAAGAAGATGGCGCTCGAGCTGTTCAAGCCGTTCATCTACGCCCGTCTGGATGCCAAGGGTCTTTCGATGACCCTGAAGCAGGCCAAGAAGTGGGTCGAGAAGGAGCGCAAGGAAGTCTGGGACATCCTCGACGAAGTCATTCGCGAGCACCCGGTCATGCTGAACCGCGCGCCCACGCTTCACCGTCTCGGCATTCAGGCCTTCGAGCCCGTGCTGATCGAAGGCAAGGCGATCCAGCTGCACCCGCTCGTCTGCTCGGCCTTCAACGCCGACTTCGACGGTGACCAGATGGCCGTCCACGTGCCGCTCTCGCTGGAAGCCCAGCTTGAAGCGCGCGTGCTGATGATGTCCACCAACAACATCCTGTCGCCGGCGAACGGCAAGCCGATCATCGTTCCTTCGCAGGACATGGTTCTCGGTCTGTACTACCTGTCGATGGACCGCACCGGCGAGCCGGGCGAAGGCATGAAGTTCGCGGACATGGCCGAAGTGCATCAGGCACTTCACGTCGGCGCCGTGACGCTGCACTCGAAGATCGAGGCCCGCGTGCCGCAGACCGACGAGAACGGCGGTCAGTACATGAAGCGCTTCGAGACCACTCCGGGCCGCATGCTGCTGGGCGAATGCCTGCCGAAGTCGCACACGGTGCCCTTCGACGTCGTCAACCGCCTTCTGACCAAGAAGGAAATCGGTGACGTCATCGATCAGGTCTACCGTCACACCGGCCAGAAGGACACGGTGCTGTTTGCCGACGCGATCATGTCGCTCGGCTTCCGCAACGCGTTCAAGGCGGGCATCTCCTTCGGCAAGGATGACATGATCATCCCGGATTCGAAGGAAGCGCTCGTGGGCGAGACCAAGGAACTGGTCGCCGATTACGAGCAGCAGTACCAGGACGGCCTCATCACCCAGCAGGAAAAGTACAACAAGGTGATCGACGCCTGGAGCCGTTGCGGCGACCAGGTGGCGAACGCCATGATGGAAGAGCTGAAGGCCCAGCCGATCGATCCCGAAACGGGCCGCATGGCCCAGATCAACTCGATCTACATGATGAGCCACTCCGGTGCGCGTGGTAGCCCGGCGCAGATGAAGCAGCTTGGCGGTATGCGCGGCCTCATGGCCAAGCCGTCGGGCGAGATCATCGAAACGCCGATCATCTCGAACTTCAAGGAAGGTCTGACCGTTCTTGAATACTTCAACTCGACCCACGGCGCCCGTAAGGGCCTGGCCGACACGGCACTGAAGACGGCGAACTCGGGTTACCTGACCCGCCGTCTGGTCGACGTGTCGCAGGACTGCGTCGTCGTGATCGAGGATTGCGGTACCGAGCGCGCGCTGGAAATGCGTTCGATCGTGCAGGGCGGTTCCACCATCGCCTCGCTCGCCGAGCGTATCCTGGGCCGTACCCTGGCCGAGGACATCGTCGACAAGGAAGGCAATGTCGTTGCCGCCAAGGGCCAGCTCCTCGACGAAGCCGCAGTGGCTGCGATCGAGGCGACCGGCCTGCAGGCTGCCCGCATCCGTTCGCCGCTGGTCTGCGAAGCCCAGCAGGGCGTCTGCGGCAAGTGCTACGGCCGTGACCTGGCGCGTGGTACTCCGGTCAACATCGGTGAAGCTGTCGGCGTCATCGCCGCGCAGTCGATCGGTGAACCGGGCACGCAGCTCACCATGCGTACCTTCCACATCGGCGGCGCCGCCCAGCTCAACGAAACCAGCCACCTGGAATCGATGTGCGACGGTAAGGTCGAGTATCGCGATATCCCGACGATCGTCGACAAGCGCGGTCGTCGCCTGTCGCTCGCCCGTAACGGCGAAATCGTGGTCTATGACAGCGAAGGCCGCGAGCGCGCCATGCACCGCGTGCCTTACGGTACGGTGCTGCTCCACACCAACGGCGCTTCGGTGAAGGAAGGCGAACGCCTGGCAGAGTGGGATCCGTTCTCGCTGCCGATCATCACCGAAACCTCGGGCGTGGTGAAGTATCAGGACCTCCTGGATACCCGCACCCTGACCGAGCACGTCGACGATGCAACCGGCATGACCAGCCGCGTCGTCACCGAAGACCGTTCGTCGCGCACCGCGAAGAAGAAGGAAGACCTGCGTCCGCGCATCACTCTTCTGGACGATTCGTCGGGTGAAACCGCGCGCTACATGATGGCGCCGGGCACCACCCTCTCGGTCGAGGACGGCCAGACCGTCGAAGCCGGCGACATCATCGCCCGTGCTTCGCGCGAAGCCGCCAAGACCCGCGACATCACCGGCGGTCTGCCGCGCGTTGCCGAACTGTTCGAGGCCCGCAAGCCGAAGGACAACTCGATCATCGCCAAGGTGTCGGGCCGCATCGAGTTCGTGCGTGACTACAAGGCCAAGCGCAAGATCGCGATCATCCCGGAAGAGGGTGAACCGATCGAGTACCTGATCCCGAAGAGCCGCGTGATCGACGTTCAGGAAGGCGACTTCGTGAAGAAGGGCGACAACCTGATCTCCGGTTCGCCCGATCCGCACGACATTCTGGAAGTCCTCGGCGTCGAGGCTCTGGCAGAATATCTCGTTGCGGAAATCCAGGAAGTCTACCGCTTGCAGGGCGTGAAGATCAACGACAAGCACATCGAAACGATCGTTCGTCAGATGCTGCAGAAGGTCGAGATCACGGCCGGTGGCGACACCACCCTGTTGCCGGGCGAACAGGTCGACTACGAGGAAATGTTCGAGATCAACAGCAAGCTTCCCGAGGGCAAGATGCCCGCGGAAGGCAAGCCGGTGCTTCTCGGCATCACCAAGGCGTCGCTCCAGACCCGCTCGTTCATCTCGGCGGCGTCGTTCCAGGAGACCACCCGCGTGCTCACGCAGGCGGCTGTCGAGGGCAAGAAGGACTCGCTCATCGGCCTCAAGGAAAACGTCATCGTCGGCCGCCTCATCCCGGCGGGTACCGGTGCCGGCATGAACCGCGTCCGCGTGGCGGCTACCAGCCGCGACCTCGCGCTGCGTGCGTCCTACCGCCGCATGCAGGAAGCCCTGATCGCCGCCAACACGGCGGAAGAAGAGCATGCAGCCGAACTGGCCCAGGGCCCGGAAGCTGCGATCGGCAACGATCCTCTCGCCGCGGTCGAAGGTGAAACCCATGGTCTGGACGCCGATGCCGGCGATTACCTGATCAAGGGCGACGAGGAGGGCGGCGAGGCGTAAGCCTCTCCCCTCCCGCCACACAGGCAAACTAAAAGCCCCGCCGGATCGCTCCGGCGGGGCTTTTTGCTGGTCCGTCTGTCCGGGGTCAGGCGGTCTTGCGCCGCGCCGCCAGTTCCTCGGGCGAGGGAATGACCTTGCGCAAGTCGGCGATGACGGCATCGGCATCGAGATAGCTGCCGGACATCATCCCCGCATCGCCGGGATTGCCGAAGCGGACGATGCCGCTTTGCGGACGGTTGGGCAGGGAGAGGTAGATGAAGCCGCTGAACCCCCTGGCCTTGGCCAGAAGCGCGCTGTGGAGCAGCAAGGCTTCGGGCTGGGTCATCGCATCGGACCAGATATTGACCACGTAGAACTTCGAATTCCTGATCGGCTCCTTGGCGATCAGTTTCGATTTCTGCGCGTTCCAGACGTCCTTGCTGAGGCGCTCGTAGTCCTTGATCTGCGCGTAAGGCAGGATGTAGGTGAACAGCGTCCGGTTGTTGCCGTCCGTTTCGAGCAGCTTGGCCATCTCGTTCTTCTCTCGCAGGGCCCAGATCTGCTCGGGAGTCTGGGCCAGCGATCCGAAGAGCTGTTCGGGCTTTGCATCCTTCCTGAGCATGGCATTGGTGGCCAGAAGGGCGCCGAAGCTGGGCGAGAGCCATTGCGAGCGGGCTGCGAAATTGCGGCGGGCGTCGTCGACCTTGCCGTCATGGGCGAGCAGCAGGATATCGTAGAGGTCGAGACGCTCGACGATGGCCGACTGGTTCTCCTCCGGTTTTCCCTTGGCTATCAGGGCGTCCATGTTTTCGCGGGCCTTCTTCGCCCGTTCGGCCGCCAATGCCCAGTTTCCGGCCAGTGCATGGGAGATGGCGGCGTTGGCGAGTGGCCAGGAACGCTGTGTATCGCCGTCGAGTTCCGTGAGGAAGCCGATCGTCTCGTCGCGCAGCACGGCAGCTTCGGAGAAGCGTCCCACTTCGTCGAGACGGTCAGCCAGGGCCACGCCGAAAACGCCGGAAATCCGGCTCATGTTGCGATAGTACTGCTCTTCCTCGGTGCTCATGCTGCGCTGGAAGGAGCTATAGGGCCGCGTCGAAATGCCGGCGTAGAAGCTGTAAGGCATGGCCAGCGCGTTGCGCAGGCTGACCTGACGGGCCTCGGCAGGTTGACCCAGGCGCAGCAGGGCCTGGGATTCGAGGAGGTTGAAGGAAAGCCCCATCGAACGGTCGAAGTAGGAATTGCCGATCAGCCCCAGCGCCTGCGCCTCTCCCCGCGCCTTGGCGACATCGGCAAGCGCCGCCTTGTAGTCCTTGGCTTCGAACTGGTGGACTGCCCGGGCGAGGATCAGCGGCAGGCGGCGCAGGCCGTTGGTTTCCTCTTTGGGATCGTCGAGCAGCTTGCTGCAGGCCGCCACGCCGCGTTCGGCAAGCAGCCGCTTCGAGGGATTGCCAGCCTCGGGCGGAGGGGCGAACAGGGCCAGTAGCGTGACCGCGCCCAGAAGCCGCGCAAAGCTTTCCGCGCCGGTGATGTTGTTGGGTTGGCCGTCGCACCGCAGATAGAGCGAGCCGTATTTCTTCACGTCCTCGGGAAGGACGGACAGCGGATCGGCAGGTCCCTTGTCCCTGGTGTCGTTGATCGTCGGAGCCGGCGGTGCGATGCTGCCCGCATCGAGCGCCGTTTGAGCCGTTGCGCTCGTCGTGCAGACGAGCGCGGTCGCCAGCAGCAGGGCTGCCGAAGCCTTTGATTTCAAGATTTCCCCCTTTTGTAGTCGCGGCCACTGGATAACGCTGGGGCTGGGGATACGGCAAGACGCAAGAAGGCGCGCGCGGACGCAGAGCGGGGCGCTGTGTTCGACGGGGCGCGGAATCCGTCCGACCTGCGACATGGCCCCGCCGCGCCGGCGCCGCTAGAAAGGCGCCATCCCGCTCAGGCAAAGCACTTTGGCAAGGCATGTACAGGTTATGAGCAGCCCCGAATCGAAACTCGTCCCGGCCGTCATGGCCTCGATCATTGCCATGGCCACTTTCGTGGTCTGGTCCGGGTTCTCGGGGCTGGGCGCCTGATCCGGCACCGTTGATGCAGGTTGTCGCGCCCCTTGGGAGCGCGACAATGCGGGCTTACTCCGCCGCCTGAGCCTCGGCCGCGTTGGCGGCTTCGATCTCGGCAGCCTTGGCTTCCACCAGCCTCACGATGTGGTCGAGCATTTCCTCGGACTGCACGACGTGGTCGGTCACGCCCGAGAGATAGACCATGTGCTTGCCGTTGCCGCCGCCGGTGAGGCCGATGTCGGTCTCGCGCGCTTCGCCCGGGCCGTTCACCACGCAGCCGAGCACGGACAGTGAGATCGGCGTCTTGATGTGCTGGAGGCGGTCTTCCAGCGCCTCCACCGTGCGGATCACGTCGAACCCCTGGCGGGCGCACGACGGGCAGGAGACGACGCGCACGCCGCGCGTGCGCAGGCCCAGCGCCTTGAGCATCTCGAAGCCGACGCGGACTTCCTCTTCCGGCTCGGCTGAGAGTGAGACGCGCAGGGTGTCGCCAATCCCGGACCAGAGCAGCATGCCCATGCCGATCGAGGATTTCACGGTGCCGCCGATCAGCCCGCCCGCCTCGGTGATGCCAAGGTGCAGGGGGCAGTCCACCGCGTCTGCAAGCCCTTGATAGGCGGCCACGGCGAGGAACACGTCGCTGGCCTTCACCGCCACCTTGTACTCGTGGAAATCGTGGTCCTGAAGCAGCTTGATATGGTCGAGCGCCGATTCGACCAGCGCTTCGGGGCAGGGCTCGCCGTATTTTTCCAGCAGGTCCTTTTCGAGGCTGCCCGCATTCACGCCGATGCGGATCGCGCAGCCGTTGGCCTTGGCGGCACGCACCACTTCGGCCACGCGGTCGGACGAGCCGATGTTGCCGGGGTTGATGCGCAGGCACGCGGCGCCGGCATCTGCCGCTTCAAGGGCGCGCTTGTAGTGGAAATGGATGTCCGCGATCAGCGGAACGCGGGACGCTCGCACGATTTCGCGCATCGCTGCCGTGCTTTCCACATCGGGGCAGGAGACGCGGATGAGATCGGCCCCGGCATCCTCGCAGCGGCGGATCTGGTCGATCGTCGCCCCGGCGTCGGAGGTCAGGGTGTTGGTCATGGTCTGCACCGTGATCGGGGCATCGCCGCCGACGGGTACATTGCCGACCATGATCTGGCGGCTCTTGCGGCGTTCGATATCGCGCCAGGGACGTATGGAAGACATGGCGCCCCCTATAGGCGCTTGCGGGCGTGGTTTGAAGCACGATTGCGCGGGCGGCGATAAGCCTTTCGGCTTTCGATGCAGGACCGGGGGCAGATGGGCTTGCCACCGGTTTCGCGGCGGATATCGCCAGGGCCTTTTGCGGCCCAGGGATTTCGGGCATCAGGGCCGGCATGAAGGAAGAAGTCCTGAACGATGACAGCGGCGCGCACCTGCCCCTGCTGTTCGGCCGCGTGCTCGATGGCGAAGGCGGAGGCCGGCCGATCGACTGGGACGAAGTGCAGCGCTGGCATCCCACTGCCGCCGAACCGGTGCTGTGGATTCACCTGCTGCGCACGCACCTGGGCGTGCAGGAATGGCTGGAAGACTGGCTGGAACTGACCGAGCCGACCGCCGAACTGCTCACCAGCGACGCCACCCGGCCGCGTGCGTTCCGCGAGGGCCATTCGCTGGTCGCCACCTTGCGCGGCATCAACTTCAATCCGGGCGCGGAGCCGGAGGACATGGTCTCCATGCAGCTCTGGAGCGATGGCGTCCGCGTCGTCACCCTGCGCCGCCTGCCGCTCCAGACCCCGCGCATCGTCTGCAACGAGATCGACAGCGGGATGGGGCCGAACGATGCCGGCGCGCTCGTCACCGCGCTGACCGAGCACATGATCGACCGCATGAGCCACTCGATCATCGACATGAACGACATGATCGACGAACTGGAAGACGAGACGATCGGCAACGATACCGGGGAGATGCTGGACAAGATCGTGGCGGTTCGCCGCAACTGCCTGGCGCTCAAGCGGCACATGTCCCCCCAGCACGAGGCACTGACCAGCATCGCCAACAGCGCGCCTGCCTGGTTCGAGGAGCACGACCGGCGCGAGATCGCCGAGACCATCGCCCGGCTGCGCCGCCATCTCGACGATCTCGACATCAGCAAGGAAAGCGCCGTGGTCCTGCAGGACGATATCCGCGCCCGTGCCGCCGCCAATACGCAGAAGACGCAGTACCTGCTGACGATCGTGGCCGGAATCTTCCTGCCGCTCAGCTTCATCACCGGGCTGCTGGGCATCAACGTGGGGGACATTCCGCTGGCCGCGCCGGGCTCTCACGGGTTCTGGATCATCGTCCTGATGTGCCTGTGCATCTTTGCGGCGGAGATCATGGTGGCGCGCCGGCTCAAGTGGCTTTGAAGCGCGCCGGCCCTCACATCATGCGGGCGAACAGGAATTCCTCGTCGCGCTGCTCGCCGACCATGAAGTGGATGTCGGCAACCTTGCCGAAGCCGTAGCGGGCATAGAACTTCTGCGCGCCCTCGTTGCCGCTCCATACGGAGAGCTGCACTTCGTCAGCGGCGCGTTCCCGCGCGAGGTCGAGCGCCCAGTCCATCAGGCTGGCGCCGATGCCCTGCCCGGTGGCCTCGGGATCGGTATAGAGCTGCTTGAGTTCGATGACCGCGCCGCCGCGCGCATGTTCGGGCCAGCCGCAGTCCAGCACCATCTTGCAATAGCCCAGTAGCCGGTCTTCCTCGACCGCCAGCATGATACGCATCCCGGGATCGGCGATTTCCTTGGCGACTTTCGCCTCGCTGTGCGAATCCTCGAGGAAATTGGCGAGATCCTCGGGCGTGTACATGTGCCCGAACTTCACCACGAAGCTGCGCCTGCCGAGATCGGCGAGTGCGGCGGCATCCTCGGCGGTGGCGGGGCGCAGGTTCATCACAGTTCCTTGGTCATGCAGATCGAGAACGGATCGGGGCGGTAGCCTCCGAAAGGTTCGCATTCGGTGAAGCCGTTGGCGCGGTAGAGGCCGTGCGCGGCGTGGAAGGGTTCGGGGCGCCCGGTTTCCAGGCTCACGCGCGCATAGCCGCGCGCCCGGGCTTCGTCGAGAAGGCGCAGCAGGATCGCCTTGCCGGCGCCCCGGCCCCGATAATCGGGCGCGGCGCGCATCGACTTCAGCTCGCCGTGCCCCTCGCCGAGATGCTTGATCGCCCCGCATCCGGCCAGGCGCTCGCCGTCCCATGCCGAGAAGAACGTCACGTCCGGCTGGCGCAGGCGTTCGGCGGGCATGGCGTGCACGCTTTCGGGCGGCGACCACTGGTGCATTTCATCGAGATGGAGCTGAAGCAGGCCGAGCACCTCGTGCCCGGTCAAGTCGTCCTCGACGATGGTGAAATGGAGAGTCATTCGGGCGCTCCGGAGAACTTGTCAGCCTTGCGGCGGCCCATGCGCATGCCCGCTTCCAGTCGGGCGCGCAACTGGGTGTAATAGGCTTCGAGGAAGGCGCGCTCGTCGTTCCAGCCATCGTTCCGGCCGATCTTCTGCGCGATCGTCTGGTACACGCTTTCCATCGACTGCTGGCGATTCTCGCGCAGCACCCGTTCGAGTGCCTGAAGCTCGAATTCGCCGTAAACCGCCAGTTCCGCGTCCTCGAAGCGGTAGGCGCGGCGCGTGGCAACGGCAGGAAAGTCTTCGTCGCCGCGGGCCATGGGAGGGTTCGGCGCGGCCTCCAGTCCGACCGACAGCGCCGCCTCGAGCTTGCGGCGCGGCCGTTCGAGAACCCAGGTGCCGGCGATCACGTCCCCGGCGCGCAGGGCGTCGCGGTTGAACAGGGGGAACAGCAGGAACAGGGCGAACCACCCGGCGGCGGCGAACCAGCCCATGCTGCTTTCCACCCCGGCCTGCATGATGAAGATCACCGGCAGGAACAGTTCGATATCGCGCAGCAGGTTGCGGGCGATCACCATTTCCGCGGTCAACCGCCCGCCATCGCGCGCGGCGATCCTCATGCCGGCCAGGCGCTTGCCCGGTGTTGCCCCGCGCGGACCCAGCTCGAAAAACAGGAAATAGGCGTTTCGGAACAGGAACATGATGACGATCCAGACGATCACCAGGAACTGCAGGGCATGGCCCAGCGCGTTCTTCGATTCGAGCTGGCGGTCGAACGCGGTCATGCCGCCGGCAATGAAGATCAGCGCGGCCGTCGTGGCCGCGATCAGTACGGCGATGATGACGAGATCGAGGATCAGCGCCCCGGCCCGCGAACCCCGGCTGGCAACGGTGACCGGCACCGTTATGCCTTCCGGCGTCACCAGCATGCGTTCACGGGAGGATCGCCGGTGCGTGAAACGGGTGCGGGTCGCGGATGCGTTCATGCCGCGCGGACCTTGCCCCGATTGCCGCGGAAGGCGAAGAAATAGGCGCTCCACAGCGCCAGCATGAAGCCGCCGACGACGAAGCGGCCGAACGTCTGGTCGATGAGCTGGCGCGCGAAGCCTTCCAGCAGGGCGGCGACGATCAGCATCAGCACCACGCCGGTCATGACCAGCGCGGCACGGCGGCCCGCTTCGGCCGTGGCCTGGAGGATCGGCCGATTGCCCGGAAAGGCGATGGCGCGTCCGATGTGCAGGCCCGCGGCGCCCGCCAGCAGGATCGCGAAAAGCTCGGTGGTGCCGTGGATGGCCAGCCATCCGGCGAAGTCGACCAGCAGCCCCGCACTGTTGTAGAGCCACAGCATCGCTCCCAGCGAGGCCAGATTCTGCACCAGCAGCAGCAGCGAGGGTATGCCGAAGGCGAAGCCCAGCGCGAAGGCGAGGATCGAGACTTGTGCGTTGTTGCTGAAAAGCTGGGCGGCGAACACGCTCATCCCCGGCTGGTCGGTATCGCCGAAGATCGTCTGTCGAAGCGCTTCCGGCGTGGCGCCGGGAACGCGATTGCCCGCCATGTCGCCCACGAGGATCTGGTACCAGTCGGCATCGTGCGAGACGAGCAGCCAGCCCACGGCCGCGCCCGCGATCATGACCGCCAGGGCCACGAGCACATCGATCCAGATCGCCCGCACGGCGGCGCTCCACCCGCCGCCGAGAAAGCCGCGCAGCCAATCCCATAGCGAACTGCGCGGACCGTAGACGACGAACCACGCGCGCTGCACCAGCGCTTCGAGGTAAGCCAGCGTGGCGGCATCGAGCGAGGTTTCGCGCGCGATGGAAAGGCTTGAGGCTACCGTGCGGTAAAGGCCGGGCAGCGCCAGCAGGTCTTCGTCGGAAAGGCGGCGCAAACGGCCTTTTTCCATGCGGGTGACGATCGCCTCCAGCCGCTGCCAGTCGGCCTCGCGCTCCAGCCGGAAGCGGTCGGACCGGAGCGCCGCGCTTTCGAGAGCGAAGATGGCGTTGTCGGGAAGAAGGGTGGCCGCGTTCATCCGATCGCTCCCGATCGCTTGATTTCCAGATAGGCGTCGATCAGCCGCGTGCCGATCGTGTGCCAGGGCGCCTCGAGCACATCGACGCCGAGTTGCTGGAGCCGCCGCGTGACCAGCGCGCGCTGGCGCAGCAGGGTATCGGCGGAGACCGCCATCGACAGCACTTCCATGTCCTCGGGCGGGGCATCGGAGATGGCCTCCAGTTCGTCATCGGCCATGGTCACGAACAGCACGACATGGCGGGAGACGAGGCGGCCAATCGATTCGATCATGAGCTGCGCGCTGGTGGGATCGGCGAATTCGGAGAATACCACGATCAGCGAACGACGTTGCAGCCGCGAAGCCAGCGTCGCCAGCGCGAGCGTGAAGTTGGGCTCTTCCGACCGATATTCGAGGCCGGCGGCCGCCCGCTGGAGGCGGTGGAAATCGCGCGAGGCAGAAACGAAGGGCGTCGCCACTTCGGGGCGCGATGCAAAGCCGAACAGCGAGACGCGGTCTCCGCCCTTCAGTGCGACATAAGCGGCGGCCAGCGCCGCCGAGACCGCGCGGTCGAGCCGGGGCATGCCCTGGATCGGCTCGCACATCGCCTGCCCGCAATCGAAGGCGAAGACGATCTGGTTGTTGCGCTCGGTCTCGTACTCCTTGGCATAGAGATGGACGTGACGGGCCGAGCTTTTCCAGTCGATCCGGCGGCGGTCCATGCCCGGCTGGTATTCCGCCAGCGATTCGAACTGCGTGCCTTCGCCCCGGATGCGGCGGGCGATCAGGCCGAACTGCGCGTCCTTCAGGAAAGTCTGCAAGGCGGGCGAGCGCACGGCCTCGATGTTGGGCCAGACGCGCACGTCCTTGCCGACCGCGCCCCGGAATTGCCGTGCGCCAAGGCCGAGCGGCCCGGTCCAGCGCAGCCAGGCCGTGGAAATCCGGCCGGTGCCGCGCCGCGAAGGGCGGAATGCGAAAGTGCCTTTCCAGGGGGCCTTTCCGGCCGGAACCGGCCGCTCCAGCGGAAACGCGGCGCGGCCGCCCGGCGCGAGGCGGGGATCGCATTCGAGCGCGAGCTCGGCCCGCGCGGCGCGGCGCGGAAGATCCGCCTCGGCGGTGAAGTGCGCGTCCTTGCCCACTTCGATATCGCCGGGGGCCGAGATCCGCAGGTCTTCCATCCCGCCGGCGAGCAGGCCGTCGATCAGGATCAGCACCAGCACCGCGAGGCCGAAGGCCGGCGCCACGACCCATGCCTCGGGCCGCGTCGCGCCGATCACCAGCGCCACCGGCGCGGCGAGCGCCAGCAGCACGGCGGCGCGTGCGGTCGGGACGAGAGGGGCGGAGCGCAGGCTCATCGGTTCAGCGTGGCGCCTCGGTCTGTTCGACGAGCTGTGCCACGAGCGCCTCGACCTGCTTGCCTTCGATCTCGGCGGCGGGGCTGAGCAGGAGGCGGTGGCGCAGCACGGCGGTGGCGAGCGCCTTCACATCGTCCGGCACCACGTAGTCCCGCCCGTCAAGCGCGGCACGGGCACGGGCCGCACCGGCCAGCAGGACGGCCGCTCGCGGGCTGGCGCCGCTGGCAAGGTCCGGGCTTTCGCGAGTGGCGCGAACGAGCCGCACGACATAGTCGGTCACGCTGTCGGCCAGCGTCACCGCCGCGACGGTGCGCGAGGCGGCTTCGAGGATGGCCGTGCTCGCCACCGCTTCCACGCCGCATTCGGCCGGACTGGGCGCACCGCGATTCTCGCCGAAGCGCGAGACGATCCGCAGCTCTTCCTCGAAGCTGGGGTAGCTCACGTTCAGCTTGAACAGGAAGCGGTCGAGCTGGGCTTCGGGCAGCGGATAGACGCCCTGGTTCTCGATCGGGTTCTGCGTGGCCACGACCATGAACTGCGCGGGCAGGGCATGGGGGGTGCCATCAAGCGTGACGCGGCGCTCCTGCATCGCTTCGAGCAGGGCGGCCTGCGTCTTGGGCGGCGTGCGGTTGATCTCGTCCGCGAGCAGCAGGTCGCAGAAGATCGGCCCGTGCGTCAGGGTGAACTGGCTGGTCTGGAAATTGAACAGGTTCGAGCCGAGGATATCGCCCGGCATCAGGTCCGGGGTGAACTGGATGCGGCCGAAGTCCAGCCCCAGCGTGGCGGCGAAGCACTGCGCGAGGAAGGTCTTGGCGGTTCCCGGAGGGCCTTCCAGCAGCACGTGCCCGCGTGCGAGGAGGGCGATCAGCAGGTGTTCGACGGTTTCGGCCTGCCCGACCACCGCCTTGGCGATCTGTTCGCGGATATCCCCGGCGAGCGCGGCGACATCGGCGAGGTCGAGACTGGGGGCATCGGTCATCGGGTCAGCATCCTTTCGAGCGCGTGGAGATCGCGCGCCGCCTTGACGAGATCGTGCGGTTTCCGCGCGCGCCGGAGGCGGGCGGAAATCGCGGAAAAGGGTTCGGCATCGGCCTTGCGAGAGGCCAGCGCGCGGTCGATCGCGGCGTCGGCTTCTTCGCCCGGCATCGAGCGGGGAAGGGCGAGGGCGCGCATCAGGCGTTCACGGCTGCGGTCCGCGTAAGGGGCGCCGATCAGGTGCAGGCGGCGCGAGCGGCGCACCAGTCCTGCGGAATTGGCGACCAGCGCGCGCTTGCCGAAGGCGATCGCCCGTTCGGCGGCGAGCGGCGGTCCAAAGCGCAGGAAGGCACGCCAGCCCAGAATCAGCGCGGCCATCAGCAGGCAGAGCGTGGCGGCGAGGAAGGGCGGGGTGAAGGCCAGCGTGAGCAGGTTCCGTGAACGACCGAAGCCGTTGAGCGTCATGTCGAACGTGATCGGATCGCCGGGCTTCACCTCCATCGCGCCGACGAGGGCCTCGGCCAGCCGGGCATTTTCGAAGCGGGCCATGCCGTAGTTGTCCAGCAGGTCCGGCTCGAACACGATCACCAGCGGATAGAGGTCTTCCTCTTCACCGGAATAGAGCACGCGGTCCTCGGCCATGGCCTCAAGGCGGGGGTAGGTTCCGCCGTCATCCATGAACCCGGCCAGCGTCTGTGTTTCGTCCGCATGGATCAGCCGCACCAGGCCCGTGCCAGCGCCGGACATGACGAACCGTGTTCGCGGCAATTTGCCGGAAAGGCCTGCCCCCTGCCAGCCCGCCGCTGTCATCGGCGAGACCTGGGCCGAGAGTTCGTCGAGGAAACCTTCCCAGCGCGGGGGCGCGATGCCCTGCAGGTTCACCCAACCGCGCTTCGCGCCTTTCTGGCGGCTGTCGGCCGGCAAGGCCAGCCACTTGGGCGTGATGACGAGAGTGGGGCCGACATAGCGCCGGGCTGCCACGATCCGGTTGATTTCCTTGCCGTCGGCCTGTGCGGGCGGGGTGAGCACCAGCAGGCCCGGCTTGTCGAGACCGCCACGGCTCTTGCCGAGCGTCACGGCATAGCCGCGTCTGTCCAGATAGCCGGCCAGCGCGGCATAGCCGTTGAGGCCGCGTCCTTCGGCATGGGCCTTTCCGTCGTTGCCGGATTCGAAGCCCGCGCCGGTGGCGATCATCCACAGAAGGGCGACGAAGAGTGCGGCGCCCACGACAACGATTCCCAGGACCGCCCAGCGCGAGAACGGGTTGGCGCCTACGGCTACGGGGGCGTTCTTCCCGCTCATGCGCGCAGTTCCACTTTGGCGAAACGGGCATAGGCCTCGCGCGCGGCGTTCCAGTCATCCTGGTCGAGATCGCGCAAGGCGAAGCGGCTGCGTTCGACGCGCGCGGCGATGGTGGCGAACGTCTCGCGCCCGTTTGGCGGGAGCATCGGCAAGGAGGATATTTCGCGAGCGGTGGTGGCCGGGTGCAGCCAATCCGGCCGGGCGTCGCGAATCTGGCCGACGCTGCGTTTCAGCAGCAGGTGGACCGCGGCGGCAAAGCGGCCCTCGGCGGCGAGACGGTCGGCATCGCCGAGCAGTGCCAGCGCCTCCGCTTCGGCGGGCGCCCAGCTTTCCTCGGGCGCTTCGGCGGGACGGCTAAGCCAGGTTTCGATCAGCGGGCGGAAGATGCGCCAGAGCACGAAGAGAACGAGCACGATCGCCAAGGCGATAAGCACTTTCTCGAATACCGGCCACGACATGCCGAGCAGCTTGCCGATCGGTGCGAAGATGCTTTCCAGCACTTCGCCCAGCTTGCGCAGCCAGTCCGGAATTTGCGGGTTTGCGGGAGGCTTGACCCGGGCAAGCGGCGCGAACTGGATATCGCCGACGCTGCGCACGGCTTCCCAGTCGCTCGCCGCGTCGCGGCTTGCGGTCGTACCCGCCATCTGACCCCCACCAGCCATACCCGGCGATGATTGGCATGGGGGTATCAGCTGTGCAACCCGTTGTGGAAATTAGATGACTTATCCCCGCGCACGCGCCTGCCGGTAAGTGCCGAGCGGGCGGACATACTTGCAGTGGAATGCCAGTTCCTGGAGCGCCATGTCGATGCGCGGCTCTCCGGGGGCGCCCTCGATATCGGCATAGAACGTCGTCGCCGCGAAGCTGGCGCCGATCTGGTAGCTTTCCAGCTTGGTCATGTTGACGCCGTTGGTCGCGAATCCGCCGAGCGCCTTGTAGAGCGCGGCGGCGATGTTCTTCACTTCGAAGATGAAAGTGGTCATCGCCTTCTCTCCCTTCAGCGCGAAGGGATCGAGCGGTTCGCGGGCAAGCACGACGAAGCGCGTGGTGTTGTCCGCCGCGTCCTCGACGTTTTCCTCGACGATCTTGAGGTCGTAAAGTTCGGCGGCGAGCTTGGGCGCGATGGCGCAGGCGGCCATGTCGCCCTGTTCGCGCACGAAGGCGGCGGCACCTGCGGTATCGGCATAGGCCATCGGCACGATGCCCCGTTCACGCAAGTAACGGCGCGACTGGCCAAGGCCCTGCGGGTGGCTGTAGGCGGCCGAGAACGGTCCGTCGCCCAGCGCCATCAGCGCATGTTCGATTCTCATGAAATGCTCGCCGACGATCGACAGGCCGCTTTCGGGGAGCAGGAAGTGAATGTCCGCCACGCGGCCGTGCTGCGAGTTCTCGATCGGGATGATCGCCCGGTCCGCGCGCCCGTCCTTCACCGCATCGAGCGCGTCCTCGAATGAAAAACACGGCAGCGGCAGGCACTGGGGATCGTGTTCGAGCGCCGCCCGATGGGAGTTGCAGCCGGGCGCTCCCTGAAGCGCTACCGCGCGGGCGGGATCGGCCACGGCAGCCTCGGTCATGCGGGCGACAAGGTCGAGAGCGGGTTCGGGATAGGAATGCATAGCGCCCGCGCGATTAAGCCGCAAAGGCGATGTCCGCAATGGCTCTTGCACTAACCTGCTGGCAACTCTAGAGCCTGAGGCCAAAGAGGATGAGAAAAAACTCCACCCGTGGGGCAAGGGCAAACAACAAATGGATGATCGTTTCAACACCATTGCCGGCTGGGCTTTGTTCGCCGGTATCGTCGGTCTCGGTCTGACCAGCGTCAGCGCTCATTACTTCCGTGCGGACAAGCCGCATCGTCCCGAAACGATGGGTTATGCCATCGAAGGTGTGGAACAGGAAAGCGAAGCCGGCGGCGAAGCCCCTATCGCAACGCTCCTTGCCAGCGCCGATCCCGCCAAGGGACAGGCCACTTTTGCCAAGTGCGCCTCCTGCCACACGATCAACCAGGGCGGTGCCAACGGCATTGGTCCCAACCTTTATGGCGTGGTTGGCGAAGGCATCGGCCAGGGCGTGGCCGGGTTCGCCTTCTCCGATGCGCTTAAGGGCGTGGGCGGCAAGTGGGACTTCGACAAGCTGAACGAATGGCTGAAGAGCCCGAAGGCTTTCGCGCCCGGCACCAAGATGACGTTTGCAGGCCTGCCCAAGGGTGAAGACCGCGCCAACGTGATCGCCTATCTCAACGCGCAGGGTTCGAACCTGCCGCTGCCCGCAGCGCCCGCTGCCGGTGCGGCCCCGGCGGCCGATGCCGCCGCCGCTCCCGCGGAAGGTGCTGCGGCTCCGGCTGCCGAGGCAAGCGAAGCCCCCGCGCAGTAAGTCATTCCGGCTCAGGCCGGCAGAAAGCGGTCCGCGGGCGTCACCGAGTCGCCTTGCGGACCGTTTTCGTTATCTCGCGAGGCCCGCTTCGAAGCGATCGAGTTCCGCGCGGCCCCAGGCCCAGTCGCCAAGCGCGCTGGCGGCATTGATATGGCCGAGATCGCCTGCCTCCATCAGCGGACAGCTCCATTGGCCCGCCCTCAGCCGGGCATGTTCGAGCGTGCCGTAAGGATCGTTGGAACTGGCGATCAGCAGGCCGGGAAAACGCAGGGGCGCTTCCGGCGGATCGGCGAAACCGGCAGCCTCGGCGGGGAACGACGGGCCTTGCGGGTCCGGCAGCGCCACAAGGAAGGCGCCGCGCACGGTCAGGCTGGACCGGCGGCTCCAGTGCGCCACCAGCAGGCACGAGAGGCTGTGCGCAACCAGTACCGGAGGCTCCGCCGCGCGGGACACCGCGTGGTCGAGCGCTTCGATCCACTGGTCGAGGCGGGGCGCATCCCAGCTTTCCGGCGCAAAGCGGTGCATCCGGGAGTCTGCGCGCTCCCAGTGTGACTGCCAGTGCTCCGCGCCCGAACCGCCGATGCCGGGCAGGACCACGTAGCGCGTCATTCAGGCGTGTCCGCAGGCCCCTTGAAGCCCTTGGCGATCACGTACCACTCGGACGAACCCTTGCGGCTGGCGGGCGGCTTGGCATGCTTCACGCTGGTGAAGCGCTTTTTCAGGATGCCGAGCAGTTCGGTATCGGTGCCGCCCGCGAAGACCTTGGCAACGAACGTGCCGCCGGGCGCCAGATACTGGATCGCGAAGTCGGCGGCCGTCTCGACCAGGCCCATGGTGCGCAAGTGATCGGTCTGCTTGTGGCCCACGGTATTGGCGGCCATGTCCGAAAGCACGAGGTCGGGCGCGCCTTCCAGCGCGCCTTCCAGCGCGGCGGGGGCTTCGTCGGCCATGAAGTCCATCTCGAAGATGGTCACGCCCTCGATTGGGTCGGTAGGCAGCAGGTCGATGCCCACGACTTTGGCCTTGGGGCATTTCAGGCGCAGCACCTGGCTCCATCCGCCCGGCGCGATGCCCAGGTCGACCGCGCGGGTCACGCCCTTGAACAGGTCGAACTTCTCGTCGAGCTCCAGCAGCTTGTACGCGGCACGGCTGCGATAGCCGTCGGCCTTGGCCTGCTTGACGTAAGGATCGTTGATCTGGCGCGTGAGCCAGCGCGCAGAGCTGGTCGTGCGCTTCTTGGCGGTGCGAAGCCGCTCGTTGGGGTCGCGTCCGGAACGGCTCATGGCCGGTTCTCCAATTGGTGTGAGTGCCCGGCGGGAGCCAGGGTCTTGCTGGCCGAATGCGAAGCGATGAGGCTGCGCAGGATGCCTTCGCGGATACCGCGATCGGCCACCCCGAGGCGGGCGGCGGGCCAGAGGTCGAGAATCGATTCGAGGATCGCGCAACCGGCAACCACGAGATCGGCGCGCTCACGGCCGATGCAGTTCACCTCGCGCCGTTCCTCGATCGACATCGAGGAAAGCCGCGAGCTGATCTCGCGCATCGATTCGGCGGGAACGATCAGCCCGTCGACCATGCGGCGGTCATACTGCGGCAGTTCGAGGTGCAGGCTGGCGAGCGTGGTTACCGTGCCGCTGGTGCCGAGCAGGCGCAGCGGGCCGGTCTGCGCCGCGCCTTCGCGCGCCGGGGAGACGCGCTTGGCGAAGTCGGCGAAACTGTCGGACACGAGGCCATGCATGATCCGGTAGCGTTCCAGGCGCTCTTCCAGCGTGGTGCCTTCAGGGCCGCAGCTCTCGGTGAGCGAGACCACGCCCCAGGGCACCGATTGCCAATCGAGGATGCGGGGCACGGTCCCGGTGCTTTCGATCAGGACGAGTTCGGTGGAACCGCCGCCGATATCGAAAATCATCGCCGGGCCGAAACCTTCCTCCAGCAGGACGTGGCAGCCGAGCACGGCCAGCCGCGCTTCCTCGCGGGCGCTGATGATGTCGAGCGCGATGCCGGTTTCCTGCCGCACGCGTTCGATGAATTCCGGCCCGTTCTCCGCACGGCGGCAGGCTTCGGTGGCCACCGAACGGGCGAGATAGACGTTGCGCCGCATCAACTTGTCGGCGCAGACGCGCAATGCCGCCAGCGTGCGGTCCATCGCCGCTTCGGACAGTCGCCCGGACTGGGCCAGGCCTTCACCCAGCCGCACGACGCGGCTGAACGCGTCGATCACCGTGAAATTCTCGCCCGAAGGACGCGCGATCAGCAGCCGGCAGTTGTTGGTGCCGAGGTCGATCGCCGCATAGGATTGCCGGTACGGCGTCCGCAGCGATTGCCCCGGCGCGACCGGGGAGAAACGGGCGATGGCGGGTTTCGGATCGGCGGCGGCGGCCGGTTCGATCTGGAGTTCCGGTGCGGGGCTGGACGCGTTTCCGGCCGCCTTGGCGCGGGCAACGGGCGCGCGCCCGCTCTTGCCCCGGCGAGACGAGGATTTTCGCGAACCTTTCTGACGCGGACTTCCCGGCCGCGATTGCGACTGGCGGGGTGACGACTGCGCGTCGGAATTCGTTTCTTCGCGCGGCGCTCCGCCTGCCTCGGCGGCGCTGCCCGGAGGGCGCGCCTTGGCCGTGCCGGGTCCGGAGGAGCGTGACTTGCCCTTCCTCGCCTTGCGCCGCCTTCCCGGGCGGCCCGACACATCGACTCTTGCTGCCGGCGGATCTTGCTCCGCCATGATATGTAATCTCGTTCGAATAAATCTTACCGCCAGCGGCGGATACCTGACGCGATGCTAACGCCCCCCGGGCAAAGGGGCAACCCTGACTGCAAAAAGGTGGCTTGACGCGAATCACGACCCCGACTAGAGGGGCGCCTCCCGATGCCCCGTCGTCTAATGGTAAGACTACGGATTCTGATTCCGTCTATCGAGGTTCGAATCCTCGCGGGGCATCCAATTTTCCCTAAATCGCTGATTTTGCTGCCCGCCGGGTGATCCGGTGGCCGGTGCGCGATTGCGCGCGATGCCTGTGCGGTATCGTGCCGATGGCCCGGCGCAGCGTCTATTTCATCCATTCCCTGCGCCACACGCCGCGGCTGGCGCGGCGGGCTTCGGTTCCGCAGTGCTCGCACGTGCCGGTATAGTGCTGGCCGTCCCAGTGAACCTTGTCACGGGCGGGGCGATGGCGATTGAGTTTGCACAGGATGGCTTGCGGCAGCAGCGGGGGCATCGTGAATACTCACATAGGGGGAATGCTGAAAAAGTGGCGTTTGCATAATTGCAACGCAGCGCAGCGCACCCCTGCCTGTTCGTGCGAAGTTCTTGAAATACAGCCCTTTGGACTTCGCTGCAATGCGGAAATTGTGGCAAGAATCTGGCGGGTTTATTACAGGCGCGGTTGTGCGAATTTATCCGAAAGGGTGCGGAAGATTAAATGCACGACTTGATCGGTTTTGCTATCGACCGACGATCAACATGATGAAATTTCGCGACAATCTGAGCCCGTTGTGCATTTCGAGCGACGGAGCGTCCGTGCGGCCGGGTTTTTTCGCGCTCAAACGAAAAATGGGCGGCCCGTAACAAGGCAGGGCCGCCCGAAGTCGGGGAGAAGCGGTTCGCACCGCCCGCAAGGTGTGGGGTGGCGGTGCGCGACCGGCAGGGGTTCCATCGCCTCTGCGGCGCCGAATCGCATTGATCGCCGTCAAATGCGGAGCCTGCCCTTAAATTTAATTCGCGGCGGCCGTTCAGCGTCCGCATGGATTCCCGCCGCTTCAAGCCGACGCCGATCTTCCGCGAACGCCGGATCGGGCAATGCGCACACATCACGCTGGCCGATTCGGCGGGGCGCGCGATCGATATCATCGTGCGCGACGTATCCTCGCACGGGTTCAGTGCCGCTGCTGCAGGCGCGCCGCCGCCACGCAACGAGGTGGTGTGCGCGGTGATGGAGGACGGGCGGGAACTGTGGGGGCTGGTGCGCTGGACGGACGGAAACCTGTTCGGCGTCGAGTTTGATACGCGCGCCCGCGAATCCGTCACACCGCCGAACTGAAACGCCGCAGCGAATCCTTGCGATATGGGTCGAACCGCGCGGCGATCGAGCGGGCGTAGGGCAGGCCGCCGGGGAGGATCACCAGGTCATTGCCATCGGGCTCGCACAGGCTGGCGTCGAAATAGGGCAGCAGCAGCGGCCATGCCTCGCACTGAAGGTCTGCATCGATGCGCGACCGCCCCCGGCACAGCAGCGATTCGATGACGGCACTGCGCCTGCGATCCTCGGCGGTGCGGCGGATGCCGCGGTTGGCTGTTAGCCGCTCCTCGGAAAGCATCATGCGATAGCGACCGGTGTTCTTCTCGTTCTGGGCAAGGAGTCCCGGAAAACCGCTGATCGCCGAAGCGCCGAGGCCGAGCAGGACCGGCGCGCGGTCCTCGGTGAAGCCCTGGAAGTTGCGGCGCAGCTGCCCGGCAAGCGCGGCCTGCGCGATGGCGTCTCCCGGCAGGGCGAAGTGATCGAAACCGATGGGAACGTAGCCAGCCTCGACCAGTCTCGCATGGCCTCGTGCGGCCATCGTGAACCGAGCCTCGGCGTCAGGCAGGGCGCTTGCGTCGATCCGCCGCTGGCGAGGGATCAGGTGCGGGACGTGCGCGTAGCCGAACAGCGCGATTCGTTCCGCGCCGAGCGCCACCGTGCGCTCCAGCGAATCGTCGAGCTGCGCCATCGTCTGGCCGGGCAATCCGTACATCAGGTCGAAATTGAGCGAAAGGATACCGGCCCGGCGCAGCAGGGCGACCGTCTCCTCGATCATCCACGAGGGCTGGATGCGGCCGATCGCCTGCTGGAGGGGCGGCGCGAAAGTCTGCACGCCCAGGCTGGCGCGGCTGATGCCGACCGCGCCGATCACCGAGGCCCAGTCCGCCGTCATCGTGCGCGGGTCGAGTTCGATCGACATGACCGGGCGCGAGGCGGAGAACTGCAGGGTCAGGGCATCGACCAGCCGGACGAAGTCCACCGGCGAGATGCCGTTGGGGCTGCCGCCGCCGAAAGAGATGCGCGTGATGCGCGCGCTTGCCGGCAGCCGCTCCGCCATGAGGCCGATCTCGCGGTGAAGCGCATCGAGATAGCCCGAGACCCGATCGGTGCGGTTGGCGGCGCTGGTATTGCACCCGCAGTACCAGCAGATCTTCTCGCAGAAGGGGATGTGGACGTAGAGGGAAACGTCGCCGTCCACGCCTTCGAGTGCCTGCACCAGTTCGGGCGTGCCGACGCTCTCGTCGAATTCGGCGGCCGTCGGGAAGCTGGTGTAGCGGGGAACGGGGATCGCGAGCAGATCGGGGTGATAGGTCCACATGCACGCAGGATCGCGCAGCGCGCAGCGGCCGTCATTGCGATCGATCAACCGGAGGAAAATCGCGGAATTTCGCCGAATTTGCGCGCGATCAATTCCCTTGGCGATGGATGCGGCCACACGGTCGCTGCTGCCGCTCAAGAGGGGGGACCCGCACGGTGCGGCCCCGGCGGCGCAGGAAAGACCGATCATGCGTAGACTGACCATGCTGGCGGCGACTGCTTTCGCCGCCGCCACCGCGATCGCCACCCCGGCCATGGCCGGAAGCCCGGACGGCAAGTGGCAGGTCAAGGTGCTCGGCACCGCAGTGCTTCCCGATGGCAAGATCGACAAGATCAAGTCGATCGACACCGATACCACGCTGGGCGGCACGCTTGCCGCGCTGGATACGGTGGGCACCAGGGCGAACGACAATGTGGTGCCGACACTCGCTGTTGAATATTTCTTCAACCGCAACTTCTCGGTCGAGACGATCTGCTGCTTCACCCAGCATCACGTGAGCGGCACGGGCGACGTTGCCGGAGCGGGGCTGGTGGATCATGTGCTGATCCTGCCGGCCACGGTAACCGCCAAAGCGCATCTCGACACCGGCACCCCGTTCAAGCCCTATGTCGGCGCGGGTCCGGCATGGTTCTTCGTGTTCGACGAGAAGCCGGGAGAAACGGCCCGTGCGCTGGGGGTCGACAAGGTGAAGATGTCGAACAAGCTCGGTTTCGCGCTTCAGGGAGGCGTGGATATCGCGATCAACGACAAGGGGCTCGGCCTTTCGCTTGACGCCAAGAAATACTGGGTGAAGCCAACCGCGTCGTTCTACGAGGACGGGGACCTGGCGCTGAGGACCCGCCACGATCTCGACCCGTGGGTGCTGAGCGCAGGCGTATCCTATCGCTTTTGAGCAGGGCGCGCGGATGCGGAAGAAGGGGAGCTTCGGCTCCCCTTTTTTCGTGGGCACTTGACCTGTGCGAATGACTCCATAACATAGTATATAACGCGATATGGAGTTTATTGTGATCGACGCTATCGCCGACAAGGGCGGGATTCTTCTGGGCAGCCGGCTGAAGCGGCTGGCGGAGCGGCTTCAGGGCGATGCCGCGCAGATCATCCAGGCCACCGGCCTATCGGTGCAGCCTGCGCAGATTCCCCTGCTTACCGCGCTTGACGGCCGTGAACTGACCGTGGGGCAACTGGCCGAGGCCGTGGGATCGAGCCAGCCGGGCGTCACGCGCGCGATCGGCCAGCTCGCGGCGCTCGGGCTGGTGCAGGCGGTGCAGGGCAGCGATCTCAGGCAGCGCCATCTCTCGCTGACGCCGGAAGGCCGGGCGGTGATGGCGCGCGTGAAGATGCATGTCTGGCCGGGGGTTGGCCTTGCGGTGGATGAGATGAGCGGGGGTGAAACCGGACGATTGCTTGAACTGGTGGGCCGGATCGAGACCGCGCTCGACCAGTCCTCGATGGTGGAACGTTATGAACGGCTGAAGCCGGAGGTTCTGCGTATCCGTGAATTCAGCGATGATCTGGCGCGGGATTTCCACGATATCAACGCCGAGTGGATCGAGGCGATGTTCACGCTGGAACCGACGGATCGAGAGGTGCTGGAAAATCCGCGCGCCCGCATCGTCGAACAGGGCGGGACGATCCTCTTCGTGGAGGCACAGGGAATCGGGATCGTCGGAACCTGCGCCTTGCAGAAGACCGGGGATCGCGCCTTCGAACTGACCAAGATGGGCGTTCGCGCCTCTGCGCGGGGCCTGAAGGCGGGTGAGTTCCTGCTCTCGGCGATGATCGCGCGCGCGCGGGAGATGGGCGCCGAGCCGCTTTACCTGCTGACCAACAAGCGCTGCGAGGCTGCGATCCATCTCTACGAAAAGCTCGGCTTCCGGCACGATGCCGGGATCATGGCGCGATACGGCGCCCGATACGAGCGGTGCGACGTGGCCATGATACACATGGGTTGAGCCGTTCCGTCATCTGGCGTTCAGCTTGGCCAAGGCAGCTTCGGGCTTCGCGAAAGGGTCGAGTCACAGGAGTAATTCCCCCATGCGAACGATGAGAATGCCTTCGAGGAAGTATCTTTTCGGTGCCGCTGCGCTTGCCCTCCTCGGGGCGGGAGTGGCGGAGGCGGCCACGGCCGGGCTCCATACGATGAAGGTGGATGCGCCGGACGGCTCGGTGGTCCACGTCCGCTACACCGGCGATGTCGCCCCGCGGGTAGAGATCGTTCCCGCTGATGTCCGGGCAGCCTCCGCACGGCAGGACGGCGATATTCCTGCCATGGTCGATCCTTTCTCGCAGATGGAGCAGATTTCCGCGATCATGGATGCGCGGATGAACGCCATGATGCAGCAGGCCGCGCTCATGCAGCAACATGCCGTGCAGATGCAGCAGCAGGCGGTCGCCACCGGCAATGCCCAAGGCGCTCCGCGCCTCCTGACAGCGGGGGACACCCCCCAGGGCATGCATGTGACGTATTACTCCTCGTCTACCGACGGCAATGGCTGCACGCGCTCGGTTTCCTATAGCTCGGACGGTTCGGGCGCGGCTCCGCAGATGACGCAGGCGGCCTCCGACGGATGCGATGCTACCCGCCCCGGCGACCGCGCGATCCCCGCCAAGGCCGAGAAGCCGGTGGAACAGCAGCAGGATCTGCCGGGCAGAAAGGTCTGACACGAAACGGTTTCCCGGTCTTCGCGCACCCCCCCCTTTGCGAAGGCCGGATGAAGGAACGGCGCCGCGCCCCCCTGCGGCGCCGTTCCATTTATCCCGGTAGCCCGATCAGCGCGCGGCCCCTGAAGCCTTCCCGCGCCGAGCCCGTCACTTCCAGCGTCATCGCCTTGAGCCGCTCGGCGCCATTGTCGCCGAACACCATGTCGCGCGCGATGTCCCGCGATTGCGCCCAGGGGCGGACCGAACGCGTATAGGCAGGCTGCCGGTAAGCGGCATCGCACGCGTCGGCGGGCACCGCGAGCTGGGAGGTCAGCCGCGCGAACTTGCCGGTGGTGGCGACGTCCAGGCTTGCGAAGGCTTCGAAATGGATGTGCGGGAAGCGGCCCATGTAACAGCCGGGAACGATCGTGCTGAACCGCACCAGTCCATCGGCGTCCGCGACCTGGAGGCCGCGCAGCCAGGACCGTTCCGGCTGGTCGTAGAGCGAGTACTGCCCGGCAGGATCGCAGTGCCAGAGGTATACGGCATAGCCCGCCAGCGGCGCGCATCCCGTGTTGACGTCCACCAGCCGCAGCGTGAGTTCGAGCGGAACGCCCGCCACGTCGTGGCCGCCACCGATATCGCCGCGAATATCCTGCCGTCGCAGGCCTGACTGGCCGAGCACGTTGGAGATCGCCCCGCGCGCGCCGTTCGAACCGTCGGCGGGATAGGGGCCCTGCGTTTCGCGGGCGAAGGACACGCAGCGATTGCCGTCCGGCGCGGTGGCGGTGACGACGGGGCCGTTGTCCATGTGTGGAGGCGGTCCGCCGGGATGGCCGCCCGGACCGATGCTGCCCGGACCCATGCTGCCCAAGTCCCCCGGAGGCGGTCCGAACCGTCCGTCCGGCGGCGGAGGGCCGCCGGGGCCGTCCCAGCCTGCCGGGGATGCGCATCCGGCAAGCGCGGCTACCCCGCCTCCGATACCGACCATCGCGCCAAGCGAAAGCATTCGGCGGCGGTCGATGTTCATGCGCTCGATCCGCGTCAGGTCGGCGTGGAGGCCTTCCCGTTCCTGTCTGTCCATGCGTTCTTCTTCTGCTGGAAACCCATGTCGCACCATGGGCATTCCTAGCAGCGGGGCGCGCAGGAGCGCCGTCGCAAATTGTCGCGGATCGTAACCGGGTGGACGCCGGACGCCGGCGTCACTTCAGGGTTTCGAGGTAGTCTATGACTTCCTTGCGCTTTTCAGGGTTCGGCACGCCGATCACCATCTTCGTGCCCGGCACCATCTTCATCGGCCCTTGCAGCCAGGTGTCGAGTGACTGGCGATCCCAGGTCACGCCGGAATTCTTCAGGGCGGGGCTGAAGTTGTAGCCCGGAACGTCGCCCGCCCTGGTCCCGACGATGCCGAACAGCGAGGGGCCGACCCCGTTCTTGCCCGGCTCCACCGAATGGCACGAACGGCAGGTCGCGAAGGCCGCAGGAGGCTGGGATGTGGGCGCCGAGGCGGAAGCCGGGGCCGATGTAGAAGCCGGAACGGCAGCAGCCGGTGAAGTTTCTTCGGCCGGTTCCGCGGCCTTGCCCTGTTCGCCGCCCGAACCGCCGCAACCGCCCAGCATGGCAAGCGGCACCGCAAGGGGCAGCGCAAGGGCAAGGGGGAGGGCCCTGAACTTCATGCATTCTCTCCTGTGGGACGGCTCTTTTCAAGGTCATGGGTCTCGAATATTCTATTTTATAGCAATTCATCGAGACTTGAAGCGAATAGTGCTTTCGTCCCACAATTCCAGCGCCTATCGCCGGGCCGACAATGGCGACGCATCATCTTCCTTCGACTTTCCGGGCCGAACTGGCCGCTACCCTGCGCCTTGCGGGGCCGCTGGCGCTCGCCAACCTGCTGCAGATGGCGGTCTTCGCCACCGACGTGATCTTCGTGGCCCGTCTCGGCCAGCAATCGCTGGCGGCGTCCAGCCTTGCCATCGCCATCGTTGCGCTGATGATGATGGGGATCAACGGCGTGACCAGCGCCGTGGCGCCGCTGATCGCCGCCGAAATCGGCCGCCGCCGCCATGCCGTGCGCGAAGTGCGGCGCTCGGCACGCATGGCACTGTGGGTGGCGGCGATGTTCAGCCTTGGCGCCATCGCCCTTTCGCACCTCGGCGAACTGCTGATGACGGCGACCGGGCAGGACCCCGAAGTCTCCGTCCTGTCGGCGGCGTTCCTCAAGGTCGTGTCGCTCGCGGTATTGCCGATGACGATCGCCAACGTCCTGCGCACTTTCGTTTCGGCGCTCGGGCGGCCGATCTTCGCGACGATGATAACGGCCCTTGCGATCGCCGTGAACGCAGCAGGGAACTACGTGCTGGTGTTCGGCCATTTCGGCTTTCCCGCGCTGGGCCTGACGGGCTCGGCGATCGCCAGCATCACCACCGCCTGCGCGACGGTGCTGGCCTATGTCGTCGCCATCCGCGCCGATCGGCGGTTGCGGCGCTATCATGTGCTGGGACGGCTGTGGCGGCCCGAATGGCAGCGACTGCGCCAGATCCTCGCGCTCGGCCTGCCGATCGCGGCCACCCTCATCGCCGAGGGCGGCCTGTTCAGCGGCGCGGCCTTCCTGATGGGCCGCATCGGCGAGGCGCAACTGGCCGCGCATACCGTGGCGCTTCAGATCGCCGCCTTCGCGTTCCAGGTGCCGTTCGGCGTAGGGCAGGCGGCGACGATCCGGGTCGGCTATCATTACGGCGCAGGCAATCGCGGCGGCGTGGGCCGGGCGGGCTGGGCGGCGATCACCGTCGCGATGATCTTCATGGTCATCTCCGCCTCGACGATGCTGCTGGCGCCGCGATTCATCCTCTCGGCCTATGTCGACGTGACGGCGCCGCAGAACGCCGTCCTCGTGCACTTTGCGCTCGATTTCCTGTTCGTGGCGGCGATATTTCAGCTTACCGACGGCCTGCAGGCCGTGGCGGCAGGCGCGCTGCGCGGCATCCAGGATACCCGCGTGCCGATGGCGATCGCCCTGTTCGGATACTGGGCCGCAGGTTTCGCCACTTCGGCGGTGCTGGGCCTCTACACCGGGCTGGAAGGCGTGGGTGTGTGGATCGGTCTCGCAGTGGGGCTGACGGTGGCCGCGGTCCTGCTGCTGGCGCGCTGGCACTGGCGCGACGAGTTCCATCTCGACCGGGTGTAACCGTCTCGTCTCATCCCGCGCCCATACCGGGTGAGAATTTTTTGGAGGCGACCTGCTTGACGGCGCCTGCGGCGGGAACCATATCCACGCCCGTTGGCACTCTCCAACCTTGAGTGCCAATCCAGTTTCTTGCCCTTTTAGTTCGTAGGGAGAATCCCATGACTTTCCGCCCGCTGCACGACCGTGTTCTCGTGCGCCGCGTCGAGGCCGAAGAAAAGACGGCCGGTGGCATCATCATCCCCGACAGCGCCAAGGAAAAGCCGGCTGAAGGCGAAATCGTCGCCGTCGGCACCGGCGCCCGCGCCGAAAACGGCACCATCACTCCGCTCGACGTTGCCGTTGGCGACCGCGTGCTGTTCGGCAAGTGGTCCGGCACCGAAGTCAAGGTCGGCGGTGAAGACCTGCTGATCATGAAGGAATCGGACATCCTCGGCGTTATCGGCTGAGCATTCTGATTTTCTGCATTTTTACAGATTTTCTATAAGGAATTCAAAATGGCAGCCAAGGACGTAAAGTTCGGCCGCGACGCGCGTGAACGCATTCTCGCCGGCGTCGACACCCTCGCCAACGCCGTCAAGGTGACCCTGGGCCCCAAGGGCCGCAACGTCGTGATCGAGAAGAGCTTCGGCGCTCCCCGCATCACCAAGGACGGTGTTTCGGTCGCCAAGGAAATCGAACTCAAGGACAAGTTCGAGAACATGGGCGCGCAGATGCTGCGCGAAGTGGCCTCGAAGGCCAACGACAAAGCCGGTGACGGCACCACCACCGCGACCGTTCTCGCCCAGGCGATCGTTCGCGAAGGCATGAAGTCGGTTGCCGCCGGCATCAACCCGATGGACCTGAAGCGCGGCATCGACCTCGCCGTCCTCAAGGTTGTCGAGAACCTCAAGAGCCGTTCGACCGCGGTTGCCGGTTCTTCGGAAATCGCCCAGGTCGGCATCATCTCGGCCAACGGCGACGTCGAAGTCGGCGAAAAGATTGCCGAAGCGATGGAAAAGGTCGGCAAGGAAGGCGTCATCACCGTTGAAGAGGCCAAGGGTCTCGAATTCGAACTCGATGTCGTCGAAGGCATGCAGTTCGACCGCGGCTACCTGTCGCCCTACTTCGTCACCAACCCCGAGAAGATGACGGTCGAGCTCGAAAACCCGTACATCCTCATCCACGAAAAGAAGCTGTCGTCGCTCCAGGCGCTGCTTCCGATCCTGGAAGCCGTGGTGCAGTCGGGCCGTCCGCTCCTCATCATCGCCGAAGACATCGAGGGTGAGGCCCTGGCCACGCTCGTCGTCAACAAGCTGCGTGGCGGCCTGAAGATCGCTGCCGTCAAGGCACCGGGCTTCGGCGATCGCCGCAAGGCCATGCTGGGCGACATCTCGACCCTGACCGCCGGCGAAATGATCTCGGAAGACCTCGGCATCAAGCTTGAGAGCGTCACGCTCGGCATGCTTGGCCAGGCCAAGAAGGTCACCATCGACAAGGACAACACCGTCATCGTCGACGGCGCCGGTTCGCATGACGAAATCAAGGCCCGCGTCGAGCAGATCCGCGCCCAGATCGAAGTCACCACCAGCGACTACGACCGCGAGAAGCTCCAGGAGCGTCTGGCCAAGCTTGCTGGCGGCGTGGCCGTCATCAAGGTCGGCGGCGCCACCGAAGTCGAAGTGAAGGAACGCAAGGACCGCGTCGACGACGCTCTCCACGCGACCCGCGCTGCGGTTGAAGAAGGCATCGTCCCCGGCGGCGGCACCGCGCTGCTTTACGCAACGCGCGCTCTCGACGGCCTGACCGGCGCCAACGAAGACCAGACCCGCGGCGTGGACATCGTCCGCAAGGCGATTTCGGCTCCGGTCAAGCAGATCGCTGAAAACGCCGGCAGCGACGGCGCCGTCGTCGCAGGCAAGCTGCTCGACCAGTCGGACGAAGGCATCGGCTTCAACGCCGCCACCGACGTCTACGAAAACCTGAAGGCCGCCGGCGTCATCGACCCGACCAAGGTCGTTCGCACCGCGCTGCAGGATGCGGCTTCGGTCGCCGGCCTGCTGATCACCACCGAAGCGGCGATCAGCGACAAGCCGGAAGACAAGGCCTCCATGCCGGCAATGCCCGACATGGGCGGCATGGGCGGCATGGGCGGCTTCTAAAGCGCTCACGTCACCGACGCGAATTGGGGCCGGAAGGAGCGATCCTTCCGGCCCTTTTTCGTTTTGCGATTCAAAACGGATGGATTCGTTCATCTGAGCGACAGGATTTTACGATTCCAAGCAATTGCCCGCATGGGTCATGCATTTCGTCGCGCGAGGCTGGCGTTTTATCTCGTTCGGCGTAACTCTCGGGAACATGTACAAGAACAGGGTGGGATCTGCATGATCGGGGCAGAGAAACTCCTCTCGCGGGGCGGCAATGCACCGCGACGCTTCCTTCAGGCCGCGGCCGCGATGGCGCTAGCCGCGTTTTCCTTGGCGCCTGCCCATGCGGGCTCCATCAACGATGTGCAGGATTCGTTCGATTCGGTCTTCGGCACCGAACAGCGTGCACCGCGAACCTATTCGAGCGATTTCGGCAAGCAACTGGCCGCCGTGGCGGAAGCCTCGCAGGGGCGTATCGGCGTTGCCGCGATGGACCTTTCCAGCGGCCGCATGGTGGACGTGCTGGGGAACCAGCGTTTCCCGATGGCCAGCACCAGCAAGATCGCCATCGCCGCGACGTTCCTCGAAGGCGTGGACAAGGGCAAGTGGACGCTTTCCAGCGAATTTCCGCTGATGGTGCCGGTGCCTTCCGCGCCGTTTTCCAGCGCGGTGGCGCCGGTCCGGGCCGGAACCTACATGAGCGCGCGCCAGCTTATCGAGCTGATGATCACCCGCTCCAACAACTACGCCACCGATGCCCTGCTCAAGGTGGTGGGCGGGCCTTCGGCGGTAAACGCCTGGGTGCGCCGCACGGGTATCGACGACTGGCACATCGACCGCGACATCGCGACGCTGGTGCGTGACGATGGCGCCATCGATCCGGCCAAGGTGGTGGACAAGCGCGACAGTGCCACCCCGATCGCCGTGGTCCAGCTGCTATCGGGAATCTACCAGGGCAAGTGGATGAGCCAGCAGGGCCGCGATGTGCTGCTGGGCGCGATGAGCCGCTGCGTGACCGGCAAGCGCCGCATTCGTGCCGGATTGCCGGCGGAAGTCTCGGTTTCGCACAAGACGGGTTCGCTCAACAACACGTCCAGCGATATCGGCATCATCGAGACGGCGGACGGCCACGCTTATGCCGTGGCGATCTACGTTACCGGGCAGGGCACGCGCCCGAACCGCGAAGCGCGCATCGCCAGCATCGCCCGCACCATCTACAACGGCTATCTGGCCGAAGCTCCGGGTTATCGCACCGCCGCGCGCTGACCGGGGGGCATGAAAAACCGGGGGGCATGAAAAAAGGCGCCGGAGACACTGTCTCCGGCGCCTTTTTCGTTGTCTGCCCGGCGGCTCAGTGCTGCGGGGTGTCGTGCGGCTGGCCTTCGGCGTCGGTCACGTCGGCAGCGGCCTTTTCGGCGTCTGCGGCGATATCGTCCGTGGTCTTTTCGGCCTGCTTCAGGGCGTCCTTGGCGGCGTCCTTGGTATCGTCGGCGGCATCGGAGGCCTTGGCGCCGAGATCGTTGACGGTGTCACCCACGTCTTCGGCGGCTTCCGAGAAGTCGCTCGCGGCCGAGGTTGCGGTGTCGGAGGCGGCGTCCTGCGTCTTTTCCGAGCAGGCGGCGAGCGACAGGGCCGCGGCGGCGGCAGTGGCGACGATAACGATCTTGCGCATAATTTCGGTATTCCCTCGTTTGCTGAAAAGACAAACCCCGTGAGCCCATCCGCGCAGATGCGGGCGGCTTCGCCCCGTGGGGAGCGAAACTAAGCCGGTCGCAAATGCGTTTCAAGCAGTCGCGGGCAAACGGCGGTGGAGCGAATTTGTTCCCGGCGATTTCACCCGTCTCGTCGCACTGGGCTGCTGACGGCCGGTGCCCACGCTGCTACGGATCGTGCCATGGATTCCAAGCAGCATCTCTATCTCGTCGACGGCTCGGCCTATATCTTCCGCGCCTATCACCGCCTGCCGCCCCTGACGAACCCCGAAGGGACGCCGGTCGGCGCGGTCTACGGCTACACGACGATGCTGTGGAAGCTGGCGGACGACCTCAACAAGGCCGACGGCCCGACCCACCTTGCGGTGATCCTTGATGCCGGAAGTCATTCGTTCCGCAACGACATCTACGAGGACTACAAGGCCAACCGGCCGCCGCCGCCGGAAGACCTGGTTCCGCAGTTCCCGCTGATCCGGGACGCGACACGCGCGTTCTCGCTCCCCTGCATCGAGGAAGCGGGCTTCGAGGCGGACGACCTCATCGCCTCCTACGCCCGCGCCGCCGCCGCGCAGGGCTGGGACGTGACGATCGTGTCCTCGGACAAGGACCTGATGCAGCTCGTCGGCAAATGCGGCATCGGCGGCGGCTGCGTAGACATGCTGGACACGATGAAGAACCAGCGGATCAACATTCCCGAAGTGGTCGAGAAGTTCGGCGTCCCGCCCGAGAAGGTGGGCGACGTGCTGGCGCTGATGGGCGACTCTGTCGATAACGTGCCCGGCGTTTTCGGCGTCGGCCCCAAGACCGCGTCCAAGCTGATCCAGGACTATGGCGATCTCGAATCCGCGCTCGCCGCCGCGCCGTCGATGAAGAAGTCCAAGCTGCAGGAACGCCTGATCGAACAGGCCGAGCAGGCGCGTCTGTCCAAGGTGCTGGTCACGTTGAAGGAAGACTGCACGCTGCCGATGGCGCTGGAGGACTTCAAGCTGGACGCGATCCCGCCGCAGCCGCTCGCCGATTTCCTCGGCAAGCACGGCTTCACCAGCCTGCTCAAGCGCCTTGGCGCGGGCAATGGCAGCCCGGAACGGGCAACGCAGCTTCATCCGGCCAAGCCCGTCACCGCGGGTAGCGGTCCCGGCGAAGGCGCTGCGCGTCAGCCGCTGCCGGAATGGCCGGCGGTGGACTATGCCGCCTACGAATGCGTGCAGACGGTCGAGGCGCTGGAGCGCTGGGTGGCGCGGGCGCTGGCTGCCCACGTGGTGGCGGTCGACACCGAGACCTCGATGCTGGATGCGATGAAGGCGGACCTTGCCGGCATCAGCCTCGCGCTCGGGCCGAACGATGCCTGTTACATTCCGCTGGGCCACGGCGGCACCGACATGTTCGCCGAGAAGCCGCAGCAGGTGCCGCTTCAGACCGCGCTGGCGCTGCTCAAGCCGCTGCTGGAAAGCGATGCGGTTCTCAAGGTCGGCCAGAACATCAAGTACGACCTCAACGTCCTGGCTCGCCACGGCATAGACGTGGCGCCGGTGGACGATACCATGATCGTCAGCTTCTGCCTCGACGCGGGCCGCCAGATCGAGGGTATCGGCGGCGGTCACGGCATGGACGAACTGTCCGAGCGCCACCTTTCGCACAAGACGATGGCGTTCAAGGACGTTTGCGGTACCGGCAAGAAGGCGATCCCCTTCGGCGAAGTCCCGCTCGACCGGGCCACGCCTTATGCGGCCGAGGATGCCGACGTCACCTGGCGGCTGCACAAGCTGCTCAAGCCGCGCTTGTCCGATGAGGGCGGCACGCGCATCTACGAGCGCGTGGACCGTCCGCTGATCCCCGTCGTGGCCCAGATGGAGCGCCATGGCATCAAGGTGGACCGGGAGAAGCTGGCCGGGCTCTCCAGCCAGTTCGCCGAGGCCATCGGCGCGCTGGAAGGCGAGATCCATGGCAAGGTCGGGCAGGAATTCACCATCGGCAGCCCCAAGCAGCTGGGCGACATCCTGTTCGAGAAGCTTGGCTACAAGGGCGGCAAGAAGGGCAAGAGCGGCCAGTATTCCACCGACCAGTCGGTGCTGGAAGGCCTCGCCTCGCAAGGCGCCGAAGTGGCGACCAAGGTGCTGGAATGGCGCCAGCTTTCCAAGCTGCGCTCCACTTATACCGAGGCGCTTCAGGCGGCGATCAACCCGAAGACCGGGCGTGTCCACACCAGCTACAGCCTTGTCGGCGCACAGACCGGGCGCCTGTCTTCCACCGATCCGAACCTCCAGAACATCCCGATCCGCACCGAGATCGGCCGCCAGATCCGCGACTGCTTCGTGGCCGAGCCGGGCCACGTCCTGCTCGCCGCGGACTATTCGCAGATCGAACTGCGCCTTGCCGCGCACATGGCCGACGTGCCGAGCCTGAAGGAAGCCTTCGCGCAGGGCGAGGATATCCACTCGCGCACGGCGATGGAGATGTTCGGCACGGTGGACCGAGATACGCGCGGACGCGCCAAGACGATCAACTTCGCAATTCTCTACGGCATCTCGCGCTGGGGCCTCGCCGGGCGTCTCGGTACCGAGGCCGACGAGGCGCAGGCGATGATCGATCGTTATTTCGAGCGTTTCCCGGGCATCCAGCGCTACATCGTCCACACGCTCGAACAGGTGCGCGAGCGCGGCTATTCGGAGACGCTGTTCGGCCGCAAGACCTGGTTCCCGCGCATCACCTCGAAGAACGGCGCCGAGCGTCAGGGCAGCGAGCGCGCGGCGATCAATGCGCCGATCCAGGGCACCAGCGCCGACATCATCAAGCGCGCCATGGTCCGCATGAACCCGGCGCTCGAAGCGGCGGGTCTCGGCCATGTCCGCATGTTGCTGCAGGTACACGACGAACTCGTGTTCGAACTGCCCGAAGCCGACGTGGCGGCCGCATCCGAGGTGATCCGCGCGGTCATGGCGGGCGCGGCCGAGCCATCGGTGTCGCTGGACGTGCCGCTGGGCGTCGAGATCGGCTCCGGCCTGAGCTGGGGCGCGGCACACTGAAGCCAGTTTCCCGTCGTCCCGGACCCGATCCGGGACGACGGGATTGGTCCGAATCCGGGGCATTTCTTTCTCCGACCTGCCCCGCAAGGCCGATGAACCGAGCGTGCGGATGAAACTGCTGCAGTGCAGCATCGTTTCATCACCATGATCCAGTTCATCGACAGCATCCTCGCCGGGTTGCCTTCGTGGGCCGAGCGGCCCCTCATGGCGGTTCTCGCGGCCATGCTCGGCCTGGCGTTGGCGCTGCTGGCCCATGCCGTGCTGTTCCGTATCCTGCACCGCATCACCAACCGGAGCGCGAGCGAGGCGGACGACATCGTCGTCAATCGCCTCAACCGGCCCACGCGCTGGGCGTTCCTCGCCATGGGCGTGGTTCTGGCCGCGCGGGAGACGCCTGCGCTGGAAGCGGTGTGGGAACGCTTCGCGCCGTTCGTCATGCCGCTGCTGACCGGCTGGGTCGCGGTGGCGGTGCTGCGGGCGTTCGTCGAAGCGATGATCGTGCGGGCGGACATTTCGGTAGAGAACAACCGCAACGCCCGCCGCCGCCGCACGCGGCTGGCGATCTTCAGCCGCATCGGCACGTTCCTGATCGTGTTCCTGACGGTTTCCGGGATGCTCGCCTCGGTGCCCGGGGTGCGCGAGATCGGCGTTACGCTGATGGCTTCCGCCGGGCTTGCGGCCCTCGCGGTTGGCGCGGCGGCGCAGCCTGCGCTGAAGGCCCTGATCGCGGGCTTCCAGATGGCGATGACCGAGCCGATCTCCATCGACGATGTCATCATCCTCGACGGGGAATGGGGCCGCATCGAGGATATCCGCACGACTTACGTGGTCGTCCGGCTGTGGGACGATCGCCGTCTGGTGGTGCCGTCCAACCGCTTTCTCGAAGATACCTTCCAGAACTGGACCAAGACCACCTCTCAGCTTCTCGGCACGGTGTTCCTCTACCTTGACCAGGGCACCGAGATCGGACCGATCCGAGAAGAATATACACGGCAGATCCAGGCCCACCGCCTCTGGGACAGGCGCGCGCAGATCCTTCAGGTGACCGACTGCAAGGACGATGCGATCGAGGTTCGCCTGCTGATGAGCGCGAAGGATGGCCCGACGCTGTTCGACCTGCGCTGCGAGATCCGGGAAAGCATGATGGACTGGATCAGACGCAGCCAGCCCGAGGCGCTGGTAAGGCGCCGCACGCTGCCGGTCGGCCCGGTGGAGATGGGGGCGACGGCGGGGCTGGCGGAACTGGTCGCGGCTTCGGCCAATGGCGAGGCCCGGCAGCCGAACTGACGGCGGCGGGCGATCGTCCCGCTAGCCCTCGCCCAGCAGGATTGTCTCGCCAAGGCCCATCGCCTCGCGAAAATCCCCGTCGTGGCTGACGCAGAGGATCGCGCCGTCATAGCCCCGCAACGCCTGCTCCAGCATCTCCACCGAAGCGAGGTCGAGATGGTTGGTCGGCTCGTCGAGGACGAGCAGCCACGGCACGTCCTTGCGCGTGAACAGGCAGGCCAACGCCAGCCGCATTCGCTCACCCCCTGAAAGGCCGGCGATCTCGCGCTGTGCCCAGGCATTGCGGAAACCGAAGCGGGCGAGCGCGGCATGGGCGGCGTGGCGGTCGGCATCGGGATTGAGGCGCAGGTAGGCATCGAGCACGGTACCGCCTTCGCCAAGAAGCGAGACGTGCTGGTCGAGCAGCGCGAAGCGGGCGGTATCGGCGCGGATGTCTCCCGCGTCGGGCCGGTCGATTCCGGCGAGTATGCGGATCAGGCTGGTCTTGCCCGAACCGTTGGGGCCGGAAATCGCGATCCGCTGCGGTCCGCGCAGCACAAGATCGAGCGGGCCGAACAGGCGCCGTCCGCCGCGCGTGCAGGCCAGACCGTGCGCCTCGATCAGGGTATGGCCCGAGGGCAAGTGACAGGGGGGCAGATCGATGTGGATGGGGGCGAGCACTTCCACGTCGCGCCGGGCCACATCCAGCCGTTCCTGCACCCGGCCGACGAGTTCGTCGCCCAGCTTGCGCTGGCGGCCGCCGCTCTCCTCGGCCCGCTGCCGCCGCGCGCCGAGCAGGATCTTCGGATCGCCGCCCCTTGCCGCATCCTTGCGGCCCTTGCTGTCGCGCCGGGCCTGTTTCTCGGCCTCCTGCTGCTTTTCACGGCGGGCGTGGCGCAGGGCGTCCTCGCTGCGTTCGAGCGCCGCTGACGCGCGGGCCCGTTCGGCGCTTCGCTGTTCGTCGAAGGCATCCCATCCGCCGCCGACCATGTGGATTCCCACCCCGGTCAGTTCGACGATACGATCCGCAAGGCGCAGCAGCTCGCGATCATGACTGGCGACAAGGGCGCCGCCGCTCCAGCCGTCAAGCAGGTCGGCCACGACCTTGCGCCCGGCCTCGTCAAGATTGTTGGTGGGTTCGTCGAGCAGCAGCACGTCCGGCTCGTCCATCAGAAGCCCGGTCAGCATCAGGCGGGTGCGCTGGCCGCCGCTGAAGCTGGCGAGGGTCCGCTGCGGATCGAGATCGGCGAAGCCGGCAAGCGCCGCGGCCTTTTCGAAGCGCTCGGCCAGGGTCCAGTCGGCGAGGTCGAAATCGCCGTCCTCGAACCGGCCCTCGGTGATGCGTTCGAGCCGGGCGAACTGTTCGGAAAGTCCCAGCGCCGCGGCCACGCTGGCATGTTCGTCCGGCGGAAGCTGGTGCAGCAGGCCCACGCGGCCCTGCTGCACGATCGTTCCTTCGGAGACCGGCACATCCCCGGCGATCGCGCGCAGCAGCGTGCTCTTGCCCGCGCCGTTGCGGCCGACGAGGCCCAGCGTTTCGCGGCCGAGCGAGAAAGTGAGGTCAGTGAAGAGGGGAGTACCGTCGGGGGCCGAGCAGGCCACGCGGTCAATTGTCAGGAATGTCATGCGAACACCGGCAGATAGCGTTTGGGAAAAACGGGCTATGTGCTCAGTTGTCCATCGATCCATTCCCTTGCTTGCGGGCTACCCTTTAGCCGAACCGCCCCGGTGGAGCAAGTCAGCCGCCTTTCGGGCAGATCGGGGTGATCTGGAATATCTGGTTCCAGTTCTTGCCGGTCACCAGCACGCGCCGCGCTGCGGCGTCCCAGGCGATGCCGTTCAGCACGGCGTCCACGCCCGCGCCGCCAGCCTGTTCGCGCAGCCCCGTCAGGTCCAGCCAGGACGATACCTTGCCGGTCCGGGGATCGATCCGGGCGATGCGGTCGGTCATCCAGACATTGGCCCAGATCTCGCCGTCGATCCATTCGAGTTCGTTGAGATTTTCCACCGGCCGGCCATCTGCGGTAACGGCAAGGCTGCCGGTCTGGCGCATCGTTGCCGGATCGCGCAGGCGCAGGCTGGCGGAGCCGTCGCTCTGGTAGATCGTGTTCCCGCTGCGGGTCATGGCCCAGCCTTCACCCTCGTAGGAGAATGTTCCCAGCAGCTTCAGCGACTTGCGGTCCCAGCGATAGCCGATGCGGTCCCGCCAGGTGAGGCTGATGAGCTGGTCCTTCCAGTCCACCAGGCCTTCGCCGAAGACGGAAGGATCGACCTCGGCCTCCCTCACCGGATCGAGCGTTTCCAGCTTGCGGACGACGATGCGGGAATCGCCCTTCTGGCCGGTGCTTTCATAAAGCAGGCCCTGATCGAACAGGAGGCCTTCGGTGAAGGCGCCGGTATCGTGGGGAAAGGCATTGTCGATGCGGTAGGTGCAGACCGGCACGTCCTTCGCCTGCACGGCAGGGGCAGCGGTGAGGGCGAGTGCAGCGGCGAGCAGGGCGCGGACGGGAGAATTCATGCGATGCAGGTGCCGCAAGGGCGCGGCCTCCGCAAGGGGCGATGGGGTTGGGAGGATGCCGTCGTCCCGGACCGGGTCCGGGACGACGGCATCGCTCAATCGCCGTGCTTCTTTTCGCGGCGGGATTCGACCATGCCGGGGGCGATGAAGCCGATCGGGATCACTTCCATGGCCCGCTTCTTGAGTTCGCCCTTCATGCGCTCGTACTCGGCCTCCATTTCCTCGGTCACGGTGGCGCGGCTGTCTTCGAGGGCGTCCTCGAAGTCCTCGCGGCGGACCTGCTCCACTTCGGCTCCGCGCTTGCGGATGGCGATGAGGCCGGCACGGCGCACCACGTCCTCGAGATCGGCGCCGGTGAAGCGCTCGGTCCGCGCGGCGATGTCATGCAGGGAGACGTCGTCCGCCAGCGGCATCCTGCCGGTGTGGATGCCGAGGATATGCTCGCGCCCGGCCTCGTCCGGGGTGCCGACATAGACCAGTTCGTCGAAGCGGCCCGGCCGCAGCAGCGCCGGATCGACAAGGGCCGGGCGGTTGGTGGCGCCGATCAGCACGACCGATTGCAATTCCTCCATCCCGTCCATCTCGGCGAGGATCGTGTTGACCACGCGCGAGGTGACTTGCGGTTCGCCGCCACCGCCGCCCATGCCGCGTGCGGGCACGAGGCTGTCGATCTCGTCGATGAAGATCACGCAGGGCGCGACCTGGCGGGCGCGGGCGAAGAGGCGGGCGATCTGCTGCTCGCTCTCGCCGTACCACTTCGAGAGGAGGTCGGACGATTTGATCGAGATGAAGTTGGCCTCGGCCTCCTTGGCAACGGCCTTGGCGAGCAGCGTCTTGCCGGTGCCGGGCGGGCCGTAGAGGAGGAAGCCCTTGGCCGGACGGATACCCAGCTTGTGGAAGGCTTCGGGCGTCTTGAGCGGAAGCTCGACGCCTTCCTTGAGCTTGAGTTGCGCTTCGTCCAGTCCGCCGATGTCGGCCCAGCCGATATTGGGAACCTGCACCATGACCTCGCGCATGGCCGAAGGCTGGACGCGCTTGAGCGCGGCCACGAAGTCCTCGCGGATCACTTGCAGGTCTTCCAGCACTTCGGGCGGGATGGTGCGGGCCTCGAGGTCGAGCCGGGGCATGATCCGGCGCACCGCCTCGATCGCCGCTTCGCGGGCAAGTGCGGCCAGGTCGGCCCCGACGAAGCCGTGCGTGGTGCGGGCAAGCTCGCCCAGGTCCACCTTGTCGCCCAGCGGCATGCCGCGCGTGTGGATGCCGATGATCTCGCGGCGGCCGGCCTCGTCAGGGACGCCGATCACGATTTCGCGGTCGAAGCGGCCGGGACGGCGCAGTGCCTCGTCGATGGCATCGGGCCGGTTGGTGGCGGCGATGACGACGACGTGGGCGCGGCTGTTGAGCCCGTCCATCAGCGTGAGCAACTGGGCGACGAGGCGCTTTTCCGCCTCGCCGTGCACCTGGCTGCGCTTGGGCGCGATCGAATCGATCTCGTCGATGAAGATGATCGCGGGCGCGGCCTTGGTGGCTTCCTCGAAGACTTCGCGCAGCGCTTTCTCGCTCTCGCCATAGCCCGATCCCATGATCTCGGGACCGTTGATCGAGAAGAAGCTGGCCTCGCTCTCGTTCGCCACGGCCTGTGCCAGGCGGGTCTTGCCGGTGCCCGGCGGGCCGTGGAGCAGCACGCCCTTCGGCGGGGCGACGCCGAGGCGGGTGAACAGTTCGGGATAACGCAGCGGCAGTTCCACCATCTCGCGCAGCTGACGGATGGTGTCGCTCATGCCGCCGACGTCGTCATAGTTGACGTCGCCGCGGGCGTCGTGCGCTTCCTCGAAGGTCTCGCGCAGTTCCACTTCGGTGTTCTCGTCGATGTGGACGATGCCGCGCGGCGTCGTGGAGACGACGTTGAGGCGGATCTGCGTCAGCGCATAGGCCGGCGCATTGAACATGCGGCGAAGCTGCGGGGGAATGTCCGCGACCTGCTGCTGGCCGGTGGTGGCGACGAGATCGCCCTGCACCATCGGGCGCTGGAAGAAGTTGCGCTTGAGCGCGGCCGGGGGGCCCTGAAGGCGCATGTCCTTCTGGGCGGGGGCGAAGACCACGCGCTGCGCCGGGCGGGATTCGGCCTTGCGCACGGTAACGTGATCGCCCGAGCCGACTTCGGCATTGCCGCGCTGGAGGCCGTCGAGGCGGATGACTTCGAGGCCTTCGTCCTCGGCATAGGCGAGGACCGCGCGGGCGACAGTTACCGACTTGCCCGTCAATTCGAGTACGTCGCCTTCCATCGCGCCGATCGCCGAGAGCGAACCGCGCGAGAGGCGAGCGATGCCCTGGCCGCTCTCTTCCTGCCGGGCTGCCGCGACCTGCAGCTTCACCGTCCGTTCGTCGACATGGGTTGGGGCGTCCGCCATGGGTGTCCTTTCCGTGCTCCCGGTTCCGACGCCGCGCCGGTTCGCGCGGGCCGTCCGGGATGTGGATTGGAACTAGGTATCGGCTTCCCGGATTTCAAACCAACCCGTGCCCGTTGCGGATGTTTCCGGTAGGCGCGCCTGAGAACGTTGTTCTCATCAAGGCAAAAAGAAGGCCCGGGCGTTGCCGACCGGGCCGTGAAAGTTTTGGGAGAGGATGCCTGAAAGGCAGTGTCTGTATGACCCGAATCAGGCTTTTGTGCAAGTGCGAAAACACAAAAGAACGGTTGCAAACGGTGCAACCATGGTTGCGCAGGGCGTAACTACACGGGGTAATCAATGACTGAATCAATAAAAACAACATCTTAGAACATGAACTGCGCTTCGGCTTATCCTTGACGCAATCGTCAAGGCGATGTGGATCGCCGGAGCGCTGCAAACGTTGACTGTTGCGGTGCGGAATTTCCTGTCCTTGCTAAGTATCTGATCCGAAAAGCCTGAATTGCCGTAATGGGAAAGCAAAAGGCGCCGGTGACCGGCACCGACGCCCTTTTCCAGAGGACATATGGCCGGGACGTGCCCGGCAGGCGGATCAGTGCGAGAACAGGACCGCGGGCGCGCTCGCTTCCGAAAGGAAATAGGCGGTGACGCCGCCGAACAGGAATTCGCGCAGCCTGCTCTTGCCGTAAGCGCCCATCACCAGCAGTTCCGCGTGGGACTGGTTCACGGCGACGGCGAGGGTTTCCTCGGTCGAGCCGCGCCTTTCGTGCTCCTCGTATTCGGCGTGGATGCCGTTTCGCGAGAGATAGCGCAGCGCGTCCGTGGCCGGGAAGCCGCCGGTCTTCTCGATCACCGTCACCAGTTTCACGGCATCGCAGCCCTGAAGCAGCGGAACCGCCGCCTTGAGCGCGCTTGCAGACTGTTCGCCGCCGTCCCAGGCGATGCAGGCGCGGCGGATCGGCAGGGAGAGCGTGTGGCCCTCGGGCAGGGCGAGCACCGGTGCGCGGGAGACCATCGCCAGTTGTCCGGCGATCCCGCTCGACCGCGAGACCACCACCAGGTCGGAAAGACGCGCCGCTCCGGCAAGGGCGGGAACCGGGTCTTCCTCGCTGCGGATCACTTCGAAGGGGATATCGCCGCGGGTCAGCCGCGCCTCGATCGCTTCGGCGGCGGCGTCATCCTCGCCCCGCGCCTTGTCGAGCGCTTCGGAAATGACGTAGCTGCCGCCCATCGGGTCCATGGCGATATAGCGTGAAACCGGGGTATCGACGAGCACCGTGAGATGACCGCCGAGATTGCGGGCGAGTTCGACCGCGGCGGCGATGCGGGCGTCGCTGTCGGGCTTGCGGTCGGCGTTCACGAGTATCGAGCGCATGGTAATTCTCCCGTTGTCTGCCGGCCAAGGTATCGCAAGGTCATGGAATTGCCATGACGAAGATCAAAAACTCCGAGGATGCGGAAGGGTTTCGATCGAGAGGCGGGCAGCGCGCTCGAACAGGTCCAGGATCACGGGCTCGCGCTCGCGGGTGCGGATCGCGGCTTCGAAATGAACGTGATGCGCAGGGCGGGGCAGGACTTCGACAAGCGTGCCGCGCTCCAGTTCGTCGCGCACCATGGTCTCCGGCAGCACGGCCGCGCCCCGGCCCCGCGCGACGATCTCGATCAGCATCCGCACGTTGTTGCAGGTGTGGAGCGCGCCGGGCGTGATCCCCTGCTCCTCCAGCGTGGACAGCGTGACGCCGTGAAGCGGGGAATGGTCCGGGAGCGACCAGACCGGGACGGCCGCCTCGAACTTGCCGGACGCCGCAGTGGCAGGACTGGCCGCCCAGACCAGTTCGACCGAACCGATCGGCGCGGTGCGCAGGCCGGGGCTGGCCACCGGCCCCGCCAGGAACACGATGTCCCGCGTGCCCGCCAGCAGTTGCTGCAGAAGCCGGGCGGTGAGGTCCAGCTCTATCTCCAGCGTCACGCCGGGGCGCTCGCGTTCGATCGCGCCGATGAAGTCCGGCAGGCAGCTTGCCGCCGCGATCTCGCCCGAGCCGATCCGCACGGTGCCGGTGGCGCCCGCGAAGTCGCTGGCATCGAGCAGGGCGCGTTCGAGGCCCTGCCGCAGCGGCTCGCAATCCTGCACGAGACGGCGGCCGCGCGCGGTCAGCACCATGCGGCGCCCGTCACGTTGGAACAGGGGTACGCCAAGCTGCTCCTCGATCTCGCGCACGCGGGCGGAAATGGCGGGCTGGGTGGTATTGAGTCTTTGTGCCGCACCTGCGAACGTGCCGAGCCGATCGATCCACATCAGCGTTTCAAGGTGAAAGAGGGCGATACGTTTCATAAGCGTGAATTATCGCTTCCGATAAAAAACAATCGCTATTCGTAATGGGAATGGCTGTCTAGGTTCGCTCCAAACGGGAGAATTTCATGAACAAGATCTATCCCAGCGCCGCGGCGGCGCTGGACGGACTGCTCAAGGACGGGCTGCTCATCGCCGCCGGGGGCTTCGGCCTTTGCGGCATCCCCGAGCGCCTGCTGGATGCCCTGCGTGATTCCGGTGTGAAGGACCTGACTTTCGCCTCCAACAACGCCGGGATCGACAACGAAGGCATCGGCAAGCTGCTGCGCACCCGGCAGGTGAAGAAGATGATCTCGTCCTACGTGGGCGAGAACAAGGAGTTCGAACGCCAGTTCCTCTCGGGCGAACTGGAAGTCGAATTCTGCCCGCAGGGCACGCTGGCCGAACGCATGCGCGCCGGCGGCGCCGGCATTCCCGGCTTCTACACCAAGACTGGCGTCGGCACGCAAGTGGCCGAGGGCAAGGAAGTGAAGGTCTTCCGGGGTGAGGAATATATCCTCGAGGAAGGCATCTTCGCCGACCTTTCGATCGTGAAGGCGTGGAAGGCGGATGAGACCGGCAACGTCGTGTTCCGCAAGACCGCGCGCAATTTCAACGTGCCTGCCGCCACGTGCGGCAAGGTCTGCGTGGTCGAGGTGGAGGAGATCGTCCCCACCGGCTCGCTCGACCCGGACGGCATTCACCTGCCCGGCGTCTTCGTCCAGCGCCTCGTGCTGGGCGCGCCTTACGACAAGAAGATCGAATTCATGACGACCCGCGAGAGGGAGACCGCCTGATGTCCCAAGACACTAAAGGCTGGAGCAGAGACGAAATGGCCGCCCGCGCGGCGAAGGAGCTTCAGGACGGGTTCTACGTGAACCTCGGCATCGGCATCCCGACCCTGGTGGCGAACCATGTGCCCACCGGCATGACCGTGACGCTGCAGTCGGAAAACGGAATGCTCGGCATCGGGCCGTTTCCCTATGCCGATGAAGTCGATCCCGACCTTATCAACGCGGGCAAGCAGACGGTGAGCGAACTGCCACAGTCGGCCTATTTCGACAGCGCCACCAGCTTCGGCATGATCCGCGGCGGCCATATCGATCTGGCTGTGCTGGGCGCGATGGAGATCGCCGAGAACGGCGACATCGCCAACTGGATGATCCCCGGCAAGATGATCAAGGGCATGGGCGGCGCGATGGATCTCGTGGCCGGCGTGAAGAAGATCATCGTCGTCATGGAGCACAACGCGAAGAACGGCGATCCCAAGTTCATCCCGGCTTGCACCCTGCCGCTGACCGGCAAGAACGTGGTCGACATGATCGTCACCGACCTTGCCGTGTTCCAGCGGGTGGACCACCAGAGCCCGTTCCGGCTGATCGAACTGGCACCGGGCGTGACGGCCGATGAAGTCGCCGCTAAGACCACGGCGCATTATGTGACTTGAGAGTCGCGGTGCCGCAAAATCCGCCCTCGGCGGATTTTCAAACAGAGGAGAGTTCCGGATGGCTTACACACTGATTACCGCCAATCGGAACTACTCCAGCTGGTCACTGCGGCCCTGGGTGCTGATGAAGGCGCTGGGGATCGATTTCACCGATCGGATCGAGCCCTTCACCGCCCCCGCCAATTACGAGGCCTTCCGCAGCTTCTCGCCTACCGGGCAGGTTCCGGCGCTGGTCGACGGCGAACGGACGGTGTGGGATTCGCTGGGCATCACCCTCTATCTGGCCGACCGCCACCCCGGCGTCTGGCCCGCCGACGATGCCGCGCGCGCCTTCGCGCAATGCGCGGTGGCCGAGATGCACGGCGGCTTCTCCGCCCTGCGCAACGACTGCACGATGAACGTCGGCGTGCGGGTCCGGCCCAAGGCGATGCGTCCGGAACTGGTGCGCGACGTTGCCCGCCTGCGCGAAATCTTCGGCGAGGGCCTGTCCCGTTTCGGTGGGCCATGGTTGGCGGGGGACAGCTTCACCGCGCTAGATGCGTTCTTCGCGCCGGTCGCCTTCCGCATCCGCACTTATGGCCTTGATGTCGGCACCTGCCAGGTCTGGGTCGATGCCGTGCTCGAACATCCGGCGATGAAGCAGTGGGAAGCCGAAGCGCTGGGCGAGGCATGGCGCGAGGAAGGCCACGAAGCGGAACTCGCCGGTTGCGGCGAAGTCATCGCGGATTATCGGAACGGGGCCTGATCCCATGCGCGTCCTGCTGACCGGATCGTCCGGCTGGCTGGGCCGACACCTTGCGGCCCTGCTGGCCTCGCATGGCCACGAAGTCATCGGGCTCGACGTCGTGCCCGGTGCGCATACCCGAATCGTCGGCTCGGTGGCGGATCGCGCTCTCGTGTTCCAGACGATTGCGCATCATGCCATCGAGGCGGTGATTCACGCAGGCGCGCTGCACAAGCCCGATATCGTGCGCAATCCGCGGCAGGCCTTCATCGACACCAACGTCACCGGCACGCTCAACCTGCTGGAAGCGGCAGCGGGTGCGGGGCACAGGCGCTTCCTCTTCACTTCCACCACTTCGCTGATGGTCCGCGCCGACGTGCGCGCAGGGGCCGGCGCCGAGGGGGCCTGGTGGATGGACGAGGACTTCGGCCCGGTGGAACCGCGCAACGTCTATGGCGCCACGAAGCTGGCGGCCGAGAACCTGTGCCGCGTCGTCTCTCGCGATAGCGGCATGGCGGTGGCGATCCTGCGCACCGGGCGTTTCTTCCCGGAGGACGACGATACCCACGCGGTGCCTTCCGGGCCGAACCTCAAGGCGAACGAACTGCTGAACCGCCGTCTCACCGTGGAGGATGCGGCGCTCGCCCACCTCGCCGCGCTGGAGCGGATCGAGGGTTGCGAGACATTCGTGCTTTCCGCGCCGCCGCCGTTCGTGCGCGCCGATGCGGCGGAACTGGCCCGCGATGCCCGCGCCGTGATCGCGCGCTATTACCCCGATGCGGCGGAGCTATACGCCCGGCGCGGCTGGGTGCTGCCGGAGCGGATCGAGCGGGTCTACGATCCCGCCAAGGCCCGGCGCCTGATCGGCTGGCGGGCCGGGACGGACTTTGCAGCGGTGCTGGAAGCTCTGCGCTCCGGCGATCCCTTGCCCTATGTGCATGATCCCGAATGGATATCCCCGGTGCTCGGACAGGAAGGATAAGCGCGGCCGTCTTGCGGCGGTCATGGCGATACCCCATGTTCCCAGCCTGAATCCGAACAGGAGAGACTTCCCTATGGCCGCCGATATCACCGCAATCCCGCTGACCCGCATCGACGGCAGCGCCGACAGTCTCGCCAATCACGAGGGCAAGGTGCTGCTCGTGGTCAACGTCGCCTCGAAGTGCGGGTTGACCCCGCAGTACGAAGGCCTCGAAAAGCTCTACTCGGATTACAAGGCGCAGGGTCTCGAAGTGCTCGGCTTCCCTGCCAACGATTTCGGTGCGCAGGAACCCGGCACGGACGAGGAGATCGTCGAATTCTGCCAGCTCAACTACGGCGTCTCGTTCCCGCTCTTCACCAAGGCCGACGTTACCGGCGAAGCCAAGCAGCCGCTCTATGCCGCGCTGACCGAGGCGGTTCCCACCAAGCAGGGCGATGTCGAAGGCATGAAGGAGCGCTTCAAGGGCTACGGAATGACTCCGAACGACGATCCCGAAGTGCTGTGGAACTTCGAGAAGTTCCTGATCTCGCGCGATGGCGAAGTCGTCGGCCGCTTTGCGCCGGGCACCGCGCCGCAGGACCCGCTGCTGGTCGATGCGATCGAGGCTGAACTGAACAGGTAAGGCGATACGGGGCGAGCCCGTCCGGCGCCATGGCCGCGGCGCCGGGCGGGCTCGCCCGTTTTTTCCGGCAGAGGTACCGGCGGCGGCGTTACATCCCGCGGCGTTACATTCCGATGCCGAGCGCGCGTCCGATGAAGATCAGCACGATCGCGCCGATCACCGAGGCGAGGCAGCCGGCGCGCTGGAAGTCGGCGCTGCCGCGCGTGGTCACGAGACCGGCGACGAGCGAGCCGCCGATGCCCAGCAGGATCGTGGCGAGCCAGGTCATCGGCACCGCGCCGGGATAGAAGTAACGCGCCAGCACGCCGATGATGAGCCCGCTGATGATGGCGCCGATGATGTTGAACATGGGTAGCTGATTCCTCGAAAAATGACGCTGCGACCTTGCGGTTCGTAGAAATCGCGAATCGCGCGGCGGTTGCAACGGCCGGTCGGCGAAGCGCGCATATGCTCCGTCCGGCGCCGGATGGACGTATCCACTTCTCCAAAGATATGGGGACAGGCGGGGCAAGTGTCTCGACACAGGTTGAATCACGAGATTCCGGCGACTCGTTTCGTCGCAAGCGGGATTCGTTTCGCCGCCGTTTTATGTGGAAAAATTTTTAGCGAAGACCTCGAAATAGGCTCTTGCGCCGGAGCCCGGTGAAGGAGTTCCCACGCGTCGCGCCATGGCCTGCGCTGTAAAGGGGCGCGGCTTTGCCGCCTTGCGGGAGAGAGTCACCCTCTTGCGTCAAAATCCAGAACAGGCACTATGGGTTGTGGCGCGTCGATGGCGGGGCATCTAGACCTAGACAAATCGTTCCAGGGCAGTCAGGTGCCTCGAAGGACGGTTTTGCTGTGTTCGAGACCCCCGTGATACTGCAAGGTGAATACCGCAAGGTGGCACCGCGCGCCGGGTCGGTCAGGGGATTATCGTTCTCTATCGTACCGGTGGTGGTATGTCGGTGGGCTCTTCGCCCTGACGAATCGCCCCGGTCCGAACCGACCCCGGTGCAATGCTGGACGCGCTTTTTGGCGCTTCGATGACGCTGGTACGAGCAAACGGGGGGCGACAATTGGATTTCAGAAACAACGCTGACTTAGACAGCTCCGACGTGATGCAGGAAGATATGATTCAGGATGACGGGCAGGTTGAAATGCCCGGTTTCGAGACTTCGCCCCAGGTTGCCAAGGTAGCGGCCCCCAAGCCCGAAGCGGCTCCCAGGCCCGCCAGGAAACCGGCGGCGAAAAAGGAAAAGGAGGCGGGCGAGAGCCCGGCAATCGCGATGGACAAGACCGATACCGCTACGGCCGCTCTTGTGGCCGAAGCCTTGCTCGCGGCCGTTGCCGCGCCTGCTGAAGCACCCGCTGAGAAGAGCCGCAAGCCCGTCGATTCGAAATCGATCAACGCACGTCGTTTCACCATCGTCACCGACGATGCGCGTGACGCGCTGCTGACCGACTTCGGCAAGGAAACGCTCGACGACCGCTACCTGCTCCCCGGCGAGAAGTATCAGGACCTCTTCGCCCGCGTGGCCGATGCCTACTCGGACGATCAGGACCACGCGCAGCGCATCTACGACTACATCTCGAAGCTGTGGTTCATGCCGGCCACCCCCGTCCTCTCGAACGGCGGTACGGGCCGGGGCCTGCCCATCTCGTGCTACCTCAACTCGGTGGATGACAGCCTCGAAGGCATTCTGGCCACGTGGACCGAAAACGTCTGGCTCGCTTCGCGCGGCGGCGGCATCGGCACCTACTGGGGCAACGTGCGCGGCATCGGCGAGCCGGTCGGCCTCAACGGCAAGACCAGCGGCATCATTCCCTTCGTGCGCGTGATGGATTCGCTGACCCTGGCGATCTCGCAGGGCTCGCTGCGTCGTGGCTCGGCCGCCTGCTACCTCGACGTCTCGCACCCCGAGATCGAGGAGTTCCTCGAAATCCGCAAGACTTCGGGCGACTTCAACCGCAAGGCGCTCAACCTGCACCACGGCGTGCTGCTGACCGACGAGTTCATGGAAGCCGTGCGCGACGGCAAGGACTTCGACCTCAAGAGCCCCAAGGACGGCTCGGTGCGGGGCACCGTCCACGCCCGCTCGCTGTTCCAGAAGCTGGTCGAGGTCCGCCTCGCCACCGGTGAGCCTTACCTCGTCTTCTCCGACACCGTGAACCGCATGATGCCCAAGCATCACCGCGATCTCGGCCTCAAGGTCTCGACCTCGAACCTGTGCTCGGAAATCACGCTGCCGACCGGCCGCGACCATCTCGGTAACGACCGCACGGCCGTGTGCTGCCTCTCCTCGCTCAACCTGGAAACCTGGGAAGAGTGGAAGGGCGAGAAGCGCTTCGTCGAAGACGTGCTGCGCTTCCTCGACAACGTCCTGCAGGACTATATCGACCGTGCGCCCGACGAGATGGCCCGCGCACGCTACTCCGCTGCGCGCGAACGTTCGGTCGGCATGGGCGTGATGGGCTTCCACTCGTACCTCCAGAAGCGCGGCATCGCCTTCGAGAGCGCGATGGCCAAGGCGCTGAACATGCAGATGTTCCAGCTCATCGCCGCCAAGGCGGACGAGGCATCGCTGCTGCTCGCCAACGAGCGTGGACCGTGCCCGGATGCCGCGGACATGGGCGTGATGCAGCGCTTCAGCTGCAAGATGGCGATCGCGCCCACCGCGTCGATCTCGATCATCTGCGGCGGTACTTCGGCCTGCATCGAGCCGATCCCGGCCAACATCTATACCCACAAGACGCTCTCGGGCTCGTTCGTTGTGAAGAACCCCTACCTCCAGAAGCTGCTGGCTTCGAAGAGCAAGGATTCCAACAACGTCTGGAACTCGATCCTCGAACGCGGCGGTTCGGTCCAGCACCTCGACTTCCTGACGCCGGACGAGAAGGCCGTCTACAAGACCAGCTTCGAGATCGACCAGCGCTGGCTGCTCGAATTCGCGGCGGATCGCACGCCCTACATCGACCAGGCCCAGTCGCTGAACCTGTTCATCCCTGCGGATGTCGACAAGTGGGACCTGATGATGCTGCACTTCCAGGCATGGGAAAAGGGCATCAAGTCGCTCTACTACCTGCGCTCGAAGTCGGTGCAGCGCGCGGGCTTCGCAGGCGGTGTAGAGGCGGACAACACGCCGGAAGCACCCAAGTTCGAGATCGGCGAGACAACCGATTACGACGAGTGCCTCGCCTGCCAGTAAGGCTGCGCATGACGTAGTTTTCAACGCCCCGGAAGCCTAGGCTTCCGGGGCGTTTCGTTTGGCGACATGTCCGGTGTTGGTGAGCATCGTCAGGAACTTAAGAGATGTTGGGAGGGCGGGCCTGAAGCGGATATCCTGCCGATCCGCTCTTCCCATCGCAAGGAGGGGCCGACTCGTCGCTCCGGGTTGAAGCTCGGGCAATTGCCGCACTAAGCGGATTGCGGCGCAGCAAACACGGAGAAACGCGAACCGATGCAAACACCGTCTCCGCAGGCAGCATCGCGCGTTTCCGGTCCGAAAGAGGGGTACAACCCCGCCATAGACAGCCTCAAGGGTGGGCTGATCCTGCTGGTGATCGTGGGCCACCTGTTCACGGCCAGCGTCAGCGGGAATGCCGTGAAATGGGGCATCTATTCCTTCCACATGCCCTTGTTCCTGGGGCTGGGAGGATACCTGCTGACCTCCGCCAGTCTCCAGCGGGAAACCTTCCGCTCGCTGATCTCCAAGTATGACACGCGCCTGCTTCTGCCCTGGTTCCTGGCTTCCGTGGCCTATGTCCTGCTGACGGGGCTGAAGACGGGCCTGAGCATGGCGATGCTGGGCGAGATGTTGCTCAAGCCGCCTTATCACACCTGGTATGTTCCGGTGTTCTTCGCCTTCGTGGTGCTCGCCTGGCTGCTTCGCCGCGTGAACCCGGCGATCTTCCTGGCGATCGCGCTGGTGCTGGGCGCTTTTGGCATGGTGGCATTCGGCCTGTCTCACCACGTCGGGCCGCTGGACCGATATTCCCTGCCGGACCAGCGCTACCTGACGATGATGCCGTTCTTCGCCTTCGGCTACTGGCTGAGACAGTCGGGCAGGCGCTTTTCCCCGCTGTGGGTGGCGATCCTGATCCTGGCGGGGTTTGCGGGCTTCCAGGCCTGTTACGCCCATCCCGCCGGCATGGCGGAGATCATCCCTTATGCGATCCTGAACTTAGCGCTCATTGCCGGCCTGCCGATCCTGCTGAGCACGCGAATCCCGGTGCCGCTGGCACATTCGATTGGATACGATTCGCTCTACTTCTACCTCTGGCACCCTTTCCTGATCGCGGGGGCCAAGGAGTTGATCTACAAGCGTGCGGGTGAGCTTCCGGGGGCAATCATCGCTTTCGTACTCACCCTGACGGTCATGTTCGCGGCCCGCGTGATCCTGCGCAAGTGGTCGTGGACGCGATTGCTGTCCGGCGCGCGCACTTCCCGCAAGGCAGTATAAGCGGGCCTGCCCGCCCGCGCCATCACAGCGACAGCCGTTACGCGGCGGCGTGGAAAGCTTGCTTATGGAGAAAGTGGTGCGCTTACGTACTTCGAATAGTTTTGATAAGAATTTGATTATAAAATTTAAAAATCACGAAAAAAAGTCAATTGGCCCCAATTTAACCTCCTTTTGTTGTGGTGAAGTTCGTATAATTTCTCATCGTGAACCAAGAGTGGTTTCTTTCATCGCGGACGATGCGTCAAGAAATGTTTTGAGATCGGGCAGAATTGTGGATTCCTTCAGGCCTTGTGGTGCGTTTCTGTGTCGCTAACGGGGCGAAGCCGCCGAGGTGATAGGCGCGCCTCTCCGGTGCGTCAGGGCTTACCGCTGTATTGGAAGGCGATCCTGGATGGCGGCTGTCAAACGCTTCATCTTGCCAGGAGGCACCTGCTGAATGGTTTGTGATGTTCCAACGCCGATATGGGAAGGTCGGCTCACGCCGAAACCAGTCGTTCGCTTCTTGTAGACCCGTCAGGCAGCAGCGCGCCCAATTTGGTCGTCCGAGGGCCGATTTGACATCTCCGAAACCGGACGCTCAATATCGCCAGGCGGAGCCCACACGAAAGGCAGCAGATCCGGAATAGTGGTCGCGCTGGGTCAACCTGCGAGCAGGCTTTCGTCAAACCACACATCCTCGTGTCCGGGAGCAATCAGAAACCTCCACCCCGGCGGCAGTGCAAGGTAAGGGACTGCTGCTGGGCATGATCCCTGCAGATGTGAGAGGTGCGCAGGCCGGAAGAAGTCTGCAGCAGCAGAATATTCACCTGCCAGATAAACCAACCGGTCGTCCCTTGATCGGGAGGATGGCGAAGGCCGTGAAGAGGAACTTCGTCTTTCAGGGCACCCTTTGAGATGCCCACAATGAGGTTATCATCGGAGGGCACGAAATCAGCGCCGAACCGATTGCAAATTTCCCGCTGTCTATCGTTCATTCGGGCAACATAACGAACCCACGCCATGCCCGCCACGTTGGCCAACAAAACGGCAGCAATTTCACCGCTATCATCGGAAAGCCGCCCGTTTCCTCACGGCTAGCAGCCGATGGACCGATCACAGCTCAAGCCGTAGGTCGGCAGTGCGCCTCATCCAAGCCGTTCAACAGCGATATTATCGCGTTTATGAGCGGACATTCTACTTATGCCTGGGGCTGAGACCAAGCCGTCTTTACAGACAATGCGATAACGGGAGGTTTCAGAAGAACCAGGCGATCGAACGCTTTTCGGTCTCCGCCTGCGGACGATCCAACTTGGGCGTCAGCTGCTATACGGGTGGCTCAAATTTTTTTGGGGGGGCGTAAGCTCAGCATCGATTGCGGGGTGAACTCGCCGCCAATCTGCGGTCTTGTAACCTTGTTGACACGGATTGCGCATCGCGCGACGAAGTAGCTATGCTCGACTTTAAGGAACTTCCATCGGACGGTGTCCGCTTTGAACAGCTCGTTCGGGAGATGCTCATCCGGAGCGGGTTTGAGGTGCATTGGACCGGTGTGGGACCTGACGGTGGGCGGGACCTTGTCGCAACCGAAAGGGCAGCGGGGATGCTCGCACCTTTCTCCCGCAAGTGGCTGGTGAGCTGCAAGCACAAGGCGCATGGTGGCGGCTCAGTCGGCCTTCCCGACGTCGTTGACATTGTTGACGCGTGCGGTGCCGTGGATGCAGAGGGCTATCTCCTCGCATGTTCAACCCAGCCGTCGTCCGGCGTGGTGAAACGCCTCGAGGAGCTGCAACTCAGCGGCAAGGTCCTCACTACGTTTTGGGACGGCGTAGAAATCGAAAAGCGCCTCAATATCCCAGAGCTTTTCCCGCTGGTGCACCAATTCATGCCTGAGAGCGCGAAAACGCAGCCTTGGAAAATTTATGCGACTCAGGCTCCGTCAGTGTGGGCGGCCAACTACAAGGATTATTTCCTCTACATGAGTTGCCGCATTGGGCACTCCTTTCCTGCCCTTACTGAGATAGAGGCGATTGCGGCCAAGCTCGAATCTATCGCCCTACCCGGTAACGGCTGGGCCAAGCACTATCTCCGCCTGCGCGCTGTCTATTACGACGACAAACATGAGCAGTTCAGTGTCTTCGCTGATTACCTCTACCCAAAGACTGACTTGAAGACGGTGCTGTCGCCTAGCGCGATTGATGCCGTCCTTGAAAATGGACGAGGTCTTCACTCGGATGATACTGGCGAATGGTATCAGACGCATTGGGACGTTCGGTACGTAGCCACCAACCCCTACAGTGATCGGTTCCAAATCGATAGCGCCGAATATTATGAAAACTCGATGTCGAACTTCACGATCGGATCTTCCAGAGAGGGGTGGATCGATGAGATCGATGATCCCAACGACCCTAACATCATTTTTCTAGGGTCTTAGACTGACGCACTGCAGAGGGCGTGGATACTGCCAAATGGCTTCGCGCCGCCGTGGTGGTCTGTTCGAGGCCAAGCTGCTGTTCAGAGCGCTGCGGGTGAACGACTAACTTGGCAGTAGGCGACCTACCCCAGCGTCCGCTACCGTCCATTCCAGTGCCGAACCGGACATTCCGCAATCGGCCAGATTTGCGTAGCCATCCGGTGAAAGCCGCGGCGGAGGACAAGGAGGCTATTCTTCGCGTTCTCGTGGGGAGGCACCGCCGCATTCGTGCGGAAGACCTGCTAGCTTAGAAGAAGGAACGCGATGCACGTCGTGGGGCTGCCCTGGCAGATGTTCCCTAAAACGACTTGGGCCTGCTTTAGTCTCTGATCGCTCGTTACACGACCGTCATCGATGATGGCGGTGGACACGGGGGCTTTCGGACGTCCTACTGAGATGTGGTGTAATTTGCTGCTCGCTCGACGAAATACCTGCCCAAATCGAACAAATTATCTACGCGGCGATGAAGGTCTACAAGGGTGCGGGAGCATTCGGCATCGTAGTCGATGCACCAGGGGTAGGGAAGGAACAGGGCCGCCGGATCGGAGTCGTAACCATCGCCATGCCAGGGCCTAATGTAGAGAAATCCGGCCTCGCGAGCGATCGAACTGCCTGCTGCACGTTCGATTTCGTCCGAATGCCGGAATAGAATTAGCCGGAATCGAGATCGGAGCACGTCCATAGACGATTCCCGCAGGGAGATTGGCCAGACTGTAGCAGGTAGGCTTCTGATGCGCCCATCATTTAGATCGCTGATGTGCTGCTGCAACCGCCACCATAAGGCAAAGCGGTGTGCGGAACCCTGGTTGCAGACGATATGGCTTCCGTCCCAGTTTTGGCAATGCATGCGCAGTCTTCCGTCGGCATCGAATCCGCCGAGTTCTCTCTCGATGGCGGCCCAAAGTCGCTCTTCATTCATGGGTGACAAGGGGCCTAAGCTACCCTCCCAAGTTCCGTGCATTTGCTCCGGAGCCTGGGCAAGGTTGAATTGATACGGACCGCGCATCGCCGACATGCCTCGGATGTGCTCGATCGCCACATCGGTCGGATAGGAAGGGTCTTCGACTATGAGATCCGATAGCGCGATCATACCTTCGTGATTTGTGTCGATTTCCGCTTTTAATATGCAGGCGACAAGGCGCTGGGCAACGTAAAGCGGGATATCGTTTTCGGAGTGAATGACGCTCATCCATTGCCATTCCAGCCTGCTTAATTCTTGTAAAATGGTCAGGAGCTCTGGCTCTGGTTTCGAGGCGGCAACTCGGCTGCGGTCTTGCGTGGCGAGCTCAAGCAGTGCGAGCAATTTTTTTAGCATTCTCATGTATCTGGATAATTTTCGGGGGAACGTATCGGACCTTGCGATGGCGGGCGGCATGTTGGACGTGTCGGATGCTTACGTTCCTGCCCGCCTGATTGTGACGGGCAGGATCATGTTTTGCGATTGCTGCTACGGCTAGATGGGGACCGGCTGCTTGATCGGGGTTCGCTACTTAGATGCCCGACACTGTCGGACTGAAACGATAAGCTACGGATTTTCGGATCTTCAAATCTAAGAGGTGCTCCCGATCGGCCGCGTAAGCCTCGGCCCCCGTCTTAACATCGATCGGTTCCATTTCGAACAGTCCGACCACACGTTGCCCGGCGTGCGTTTGGCTTTTTGCCGCGAGCGGGATAATCCAATTCACATCGGAAAGGGCTTTGGTTTTACTGCACGTCTTCGCCATCAGGGCGGCTTGCGCCCTGATTTGATCCATCAAAACGGGCTCGTTTCTTTTTGCCTCGAGCGTCACCAATGCCTTTCCCATGCCTCGCAAGCTAAGAAGGAAAATGGCATCGATTTCGGGGGTCATTTTCACGCTATTTTGAAGATGGAATAGATCGATCGCTTTGTCGCGGAGCGGTGAGTACAATCCGAAATGAGTTTGTACGAGGCGTTGATGGACGCAGACTTGAATAAGCCATGCTTCGTCGTTGCGGCCCAAAGCTCGCGCCGATGACGGTAAAGATACCGATTCAATTTCGTGATGCGCAGCGTCCTCGGGCAGAATGCAGATATCCGGAAAGGGCTCGACCTGATTGGTGCCGTAGCTATCGAATGCGAAAACCCTACCTTTTCGATATTTTTGCCGTGCGGTAATCTTCGCATTCTTTAGTTCTTGTGGCCATCTATTGTTGCGGACATCCGATCTTAGAATATCCTTTAGAAAATTAGCGGGGTTGTTGGAGCTAAGTCCTTTTCCATGCGACTTGATTGCATCGGAAAGGTAATGATTGAATACAATCATATCTTCCTGCGCGATTCCATCGTCTAGGAATTTCTGATACAGAAATTTTACAACTTCCATTTTGCCGTCGTTGTTTTCTTTAGCCTCGTCCATCGCGAATCCTCGTAAAAACTCAACTGCCGATCACTGCACACCAAAGTGTTGCATATCAGTAATTTAGACGGGGATTTTCGATTGCGGCCGGGAAAGGCCGGGTGGGCGGTTTAAATTGCGCGCGGCACTCCCCATTCAAGGTTCGGATGGCCGACAACCGCAGCCAAGAAAGTCGTAGCGCCCTGATGGCGCGGATCGGATCGAAGCATACCGTTCCGGAGCTTACGGTTCGGCGTTTGTTGCACGGCCTTGGCTACCGTTTCCGACTGCACCGCAGAGATCTACCGGGTAAACCGGACATCGTGCTCCCTGGGCGGCGGAAGGCGATTTTCGTTCATGGCTGCTTCTGGCACGCGCATGGATGCAAGATCGGTCAACCTCCGAAATCGCGGCCCGATTTTTGGTTGCCGAAGTTGGCGCGCAATCGAGCCCGCGACTTGGCAAACGTCGAGAGCCTGCAAGCCGCAGGATGGGACGTCGATGTCGTGTGGCAATGCGAAATCAAGGACCTTGGGGCACTGAAACAGCGCCTCCACAGCTTTCTCGGACCTCCTGGCAAATTTCCGATCGACTTGACGGGATCCGGCTGCTAGAACGGATCTAGAACGGACACGTATTCAAGGAATTTCACATGAGACCCATCGGCATCGACCTGTTCGCAGGCGCAGGCGGAATGAGCCTGGGCTTCGAGCAGGCTGGGTTCGATGTTGTTGCGGCAGTCGAGATTGACCCGATCCACTGCGCAATCCACGAATACAACTTCCCGAACACAAAGGTGCTTTGCCGCTCGGTTGTCGGGCTGACCGGTGCCGAAATCAGGTTGACGGCCGGTCTCGGAGATCGCTCGGTCGACGTCGTTTTCGGGGGCGCGCCTTGCCAAGGCTTCTCGATGATCGGCCAGCGCGCGTTCGACGATCCGCGCAACGGACTGGTTCGCGATTTTCTGCGAATTGTTCGGGAGTTGGATGCGAATTATTTCGTGTTCGAAAACGTGAAGGGCCTGACGGTCGGGCGGCACAAGGCATTCCTAGAGGAGCTTATCGCTGCGGCCGGCGAAGCCGGCTACGACGTCCGCATGAAATGGCAGGTGCTCGATGCTGCCGACTACGGAACGCCGCAGCATCGCCACCGACTGTTTCTCCTCGGTGCAAAGAAGGGGCTTCCGATCCCCTCTTACCCGGCACAGTCGACCATCCCCGCCGACAAGACATCGAAGGCAGTGGCCGATTTGCCTGTCGGGCCGAACTGCAATGATGCCCTTTCGGACATTCCCGACGCAGATAAATACAAGTCGCTTCTCGACACCGACGAAGTCGAGATCAAAACGTGGGGCGAGCTTTCCGATTATGCCAAGGAAATGCGCTGCCTAACCAACAACGCATGGCACTTCGGTCGCGTTCGGGAATGGAACGCCGGTTCGCTGACTTCCAGCGCACGGACGATTCATACGGAAATTTCCAAGGGACGCTTCGCGGCCACCACGCCGGGGCAGGTCGAACCGATTTCGCGCTTCTTCAAGCTCGCGCCAGGCGGCCTCAGCAACACGCTGAGGGCAGGAACCGACGCCGCGCGTGGTGCATTCACCAGCCCCAGACCCATTCACTACAAGTATGCTCGCTGCGTTACGGTGCGCGAAATGGCCCGGTTGCACGGCTATCCCGACTGGTTCCGTTTCCACGAGACCAAGTGGCATGGTGCGCGGCAAATCGGTAATTCGGTCCCTCCGCCGCTCGCTCGCGCGGTCGCAGGCCAGGTACTTGCTGCGATGGGTTACGAGCCAGTGGCCCCGAAGGGCAGTTTCCGGATGGGCGACCCTCGGCTGCTGCGCATGGGAATGAGCGAGGCGTCGGAGCATTTTCGCGTGGCAGCGCCTATCGGCAAGCGCGATCGAAAGAGCGGTGCCAAAAAGCGCAAACAGCACGAGATCGAAGCGGAACGCCTGCAGGCGATCGGTTGATCCGGACGTGACAACTCCCAAGGCGCAAGGCCTCACCGCATATCAGGCCATTCTCGAACGCATCTTCCTCGAACGACATTACGAGGGGGCTTCGGAACTCTTGTTCGATCGAGAGGATATTCCGGAAGCCGCCAGCGCCTTGGATTTGCCTCGTCCGAAAAACATCGGCGACGTCATCTATTCGGTGAGATATCGCACCGGTCTTCCGGAAAGTATTCTGGCTACCCATCCCGAAGGCATGGAGTGGATCATCGAGGGCGCGGGCCGGGCGAAATACAAGTTTGTTCTCGTCCCTCTCAATCGGGTCCTGCCGCGTCTCGATCTCATTACCATCGGCATTCCCAACGGCACGCCCGAAATTATCAGGGCCTACGCGCTCGACGACGAGCAGGCTCTGCTCGCAATCGTGCGCTACAACCGCCTGATCGACATATTCTTGGGCCTGACGACCTACAGTCTTCAGAACCATCTGCGCACGACCGTTAAGGGTATCGGCCAGATCGAAATCGACGAGCTCTACCTCGGAATTGATCGCGAAGGCTGCCACTACGCGATCCCCGTTCAGGCCAAGGGCGGAACCGATCAGATTTCGGTCGTACAGACGAAGCAGGACCTTGCTTGGTGCGAGCAACGTTTTCCGGGACTACGCGCCAGAGCGATCTCGGCGCAGTTCATGGAGGACGATAAAGTTGCCATGTTCGAGCTCGCCGTCGTCGACAACCAGGTCGTCGTCGTCGAGGAAAAGCATTACAAGCTCTTGCCTGCGGAAGGTCTCGATCGCGCAGCTATCGCGTCCTATCGCAATTGACCGCCAAGCCTGTGACGGAATGGAAGCCCCGGCGATCTCCTCGCTATCCGAGAACTGAAGGTCCTCAAAATCGATCGCCGGCAGTTATGGCGCAGCGGTTCGAGGCGCTCGATAGCCTGGACGACTTCCCCACGCCCCGTTGGGCTACCAGAGCGCTGGCCGAGCATGTCTTGGATCCGGACCTCGTTCGAGGCCGGAGTTGCTGGGAACCCACGTGCGGGCGCGGCTTCATGGCGAAGACCTTGGCCGAGTATTTTGGGCAGGTGCGCTCGAGCGATGTCCATCCGTACGGTTTCGGCGAAGTTCTGGATTTTTTGAACGGCGAGGATTCTGCATCGCAATCGTACGATTGGGTAATCACCAATCCTCCCTTCAGGTTGGCGGAGGAGTTCGCGCGACGTGCGATCCGCCAATCGAGCATCGGCTCGGCCATGCTGGTTCGGACGAATTTCATCGAAGGCGTAGGTAGGTTCAATAGGCTCTTCCGCGAGAAGCCTCCGGCCATTGTCGCGCAATTCGTGGAGCGAGTCCCGATTCTGCGAGGCAGAGTGGACCCACTGGCTTCGACGGCTAAGGGATATTGTTGGCTGGTTTGGCACAGTGACTGCCGGGATCAGACACGCCTTGTGTGGATACCGCCTTGTAGACGAGCTCTCGAGCGCGAAGGCGACTACGATTTGCCCGGCGGCTCTTTCGCCTCAGCTTGATCCGAATGGGCTTTGATCGGTCTTTCGTCGGTATTGTTGTCGATGTGGAACCGCGTTGAGGCGCATGCCTTCTTGCTTACATTTCGAGAAGGTTCTTTGGGCGTATCGAATCGCACGGTCACCAACGGTGGAAAGTGAAAGTCCCGTCCTCCGCCCAGGGAGTCGGCGCCTCCCGCGGAGGCGCGTGCGCGATCCATTTCGCTTGCGATTAACCCAGTCGCTTTGCACCGCTTTGCCGGAAGCCACCGGTGGAGCGGGGCGCTAACCTCCGCCGTCAGCGTTTTCTGCGTCCTTGGCACAACTGCTTGTGGTCACCCCCGGTCGGTGGGAGTGTCGGTGTCCCTTCACCCCGCCATAGCGTGGAGCAAACCGAGTTTGCTCGGTCTATGATGCGGGTGACCGATCGAGGGTAAAGTTGCAGCTCGGCTAGTCTCTGAGCAATTCGGACAGTAACTCTGGAGTAGCGTAAACGTACTCGCCTCCAAGCCAACGACCCTCTATGCGAGCCACGTCCAGCAGCCGCCCCTCTGCTTCGAAAGCGGTTAATCCGTCTTTGTAGCTCTTCGTGTGGAACTCTCGCCATCTTAACGAGCATCCAGGCGGAAATCCCCAATTTAGCTCCGCTAGACGGCGCTCAGGATCGTTGGAAATGCCAATCTTGACGACCATCATCCCATCGGGCTTGCCGGGAAAGGTGGGAGTGTCAGCTCCTTCCAGCGTGAAGAGGTAGACGCTAACGGGGCCGCTTTCCCTCGAAATGACGACGTCGCCTGTGGAGGGTGGAGGCCCCCTTCGCCACGTGGGCATAGCACCAGTTTGTGTGAGCTGCATCGGTTCGGCGTCGAACTGCCATGTTATTTCGACTGGGGTTGAGCTACGAACTCCGACAGGTATGGCAAGGCCGGCATATGTAAATGGCGAGCGGTCTTTCCCGCGCCAAAACAGGTGCACGGGCAGCGATCCCGAAAGCAGTTCCTGTACCTCTGGCTGGGACGCGGTCGTCCATCCCTTACCGTACCAGATGAGATGGTTGCCGTGCCATCTGTTGAGGTAGTCGTGCCCGGTGCGTCCAGGCGTGCCGACGTTGGCGAAGATTAAAAATTCATCTTCCCATTTGTCATAGCCAGTGTGCCAGTTCCCCTTTCGGCGCACCTCCGGCATATTGATGGCCTGCGCCACCTCGGGCCTTGTGTAAGTGCGGCCTACCTCGAACTTGGTCGCCATGCTCACCTGTCACTCTGGAGCATTCGATGCTCCTTGCAATTTATCCGCGCAAACATCGGCCTTCGCCGACGCGTGGAGCGGCGACGAGTTGGACCGAGCGGTGAACTGGTCAACCTCCAGCAACCTCCTCGGACCATGGGCGGGACTGTTCGTACCAAGCGCCCTTACGGTTTGGGCGGCGGCGGTGGGGGTGGCGGGGACGGAGCGCGAGGTGCCGGGATCACTCCGTACTGGGGACCCGTTGGCACAGGCGATGGAGCGCGAGGGGGCGGTGTCGCCCCCCGTTGGCGATGACCCTGAGACGACGGCGGGACGAATTTTCCGACCATTTGCGTGAATCACATTTGCTGAGACGAAGGAGAACAAACATAGAAGGGCGACGGGAAAAGACCATAGGGCTACGCTGTTAATGAAATCTCCCCAAAAGTGGGATGGGGCCGTCGGATCATAGAGCGCCTTGCGGCGAGCATCGATCAAACGTCGGGCGGCACCGAAACTTACCGTGAGTGCGAGCAGCCCGACAACATCGGCAAACCATGCCAGTAGCAGCGCGGGTTGCCAGATCGCATCCGTGAGTGGCGCTATGTCGCCAACGAAAGAAACAGACGCAGCAAAGAGGGCGGTATGAGCGAGGGCGATGAACGCATCTCGACCGGTTTCATTTTGCGCATGGGCGGCGTCCAGCGCTTGGAGCTCGTGAGCAATTTCTTCGGGAGTGCGAGAACTCATGGCTGCCGCCTTATCTGCTCAGCTTGTATGCACATAGATTGCACTCTTGGAGGCATCAGAACGGATTCTGCGCCAGTGGCGGCAATTTGAGCGCGGTTCGCTGCTGAGCGACAATTTCATTGGCCTTCTCCCGAAAAGCGGTTGGATTATCGATTTTCGGCAGGAAGCGTTCGGCACGGGGAATTACTCTCTCGTCGGTGATGTCGCGCAGAAATGATGCTGCTTGATCGAGATCTCCGAGAATACCGCAGGCTACACCGGCGTAGTAGCCGAACCAGCTGGGCTGCATCCGCTCGGAATCCAGCGCTTCTGTGATCGTATGGTTGGCGATGGCCTCGAATGACGCAAATTTGGCGTAGGTCTCTTGGGCTTGTCCGGCGGCTGCACTTGCGATTTCGGCGACTGCCGCACCGAACTGATCTTCGTCCCGGTATCCTGTGCAGGGACCGCTCGGAACGTAATAGTCCAAGCTCATGAATCCGCAGCCGCCCCAAATCCAGTGGGCTGCATTGCTAAGATCGATCGCGACCGACCACTTACTGGGTTTGAACTCGACGACATTCAGCCAGAAGCCGTGGTCTTTGAGCCAAAGCCGCGATTGGCCCCGTCGTTTGAAACCGAGAGGGCCGAGTTCGGCTTTGGCGGCCGCGGCTATGATCTTGCTGTGGGATCCGCTCATGTGACGATGACTATCTGTGATGTGCTTCACTTGTCATCAAAATCTCTGCGCGCGGATACGTGGGATGGATTCCGCTCGGGAGGTTGGTTCGGCTGGCCGCCCCGTGCTTGGGCACGGCCGCGCTCTATTTCGCTAACGCTCAACCGAGCCGCCTGCGGCGTCTCGTCGGCATAGCCGCAACGATCACTGGCGGGGGCGGGACGCTATTCGCGCCCCGTCAGCGGTCTCCGCGCCTGTGGCGCGTCGGCGTGTGCCTCGGCTCCAGGGTGACGGGGGGCGTCACGGCCCCTTAGCCCCGCCATGGCGAGCCGCAACCTGGGCAGGCCCAGGTCCTCCACCCTGTTCCGGCCTTTCGGTGCACCCCGCCATCTTGGCGAGGCTTTTGGTCCGCTCCTGCCGCCCCCCGCCACCCCGGCGCCGGTCAATGGCGGTTGAGGAAAGGAACAGGAGAAATGGAAAGGACCAATCGTCAGAGCCTCTATGGAGAGGTCACGTCGCGCATCATTGCCGAGCTAGAAGAAGGCAGGCTCCCTTGGGTGCAGCCCTGGGACAGCGCGCGGTGCCCCTGCCTGATGCCGCATAATGCGGTTTCCGGGCGAGTGTATTCGGGGATCAATATTCTGATCCTTTGGTGCGAGGCGGTGGAACGGCGGTTCGCATCGCAGCGCTGGCTGACTTACAAGCAGGCCCTGGCGGCGGGCGGTCATGTCCGGCGCGGTGAGAAGGGCACGGTCATCTGCTATGCGGATCGCTTCACGCCGAAGGGCGAGACCGAGCAGGCGCGGTGCGAGGATCGCGAGGCGCGGACCATTGCGTTCCTGAAGCGCTTCGTCGTGTTCAACCTCGATCAGATCGAAGGGCTTCCGGAGCGGTATGCCGACGAACCGGCGGTGCCCGATCCGGTCATGGCGATTGCCGAGGTGGATAGGCTGATTGCGGCGACCGGCGCGGACTTCCGGATCGGCGGGGACGAGGCGTTCTATGCACCCAAGCTGGACTATGTGCAGGTGCCCCCGCAGGCAGCTTTCCATGAGCCGGTGAACTGGTTTCGGACGGCCCTTCATGAACTTGGTCACTGGAGTGGCGGAAAGGGCCGATTGGACCGCGATCATACCGGCAAATACGGCTCTGCATCGTACGCAAAGGAAGAGCTTATCGCCGAGATGACCTCGGCCTTTGCCTGCGCGTCGCTGGGTATCCAGCCCACGGTGCGGCACAGCGATTACATTGGCTCATGGCTTGAAGTGCTGCGCGCCGACGAAAAGGCGATCTTCCGGGCGGCCAGCGCTGCCAGCAAGGCAGCCGATTACCTCCTCGCATTCGGGGGGGACGCGGCATGAGGTGGTATCTCTATCTGCTGGAGCAGCGCATCCACGAGGCGTTTCTGCGTAATGCCTTCCCCGAGTACGAGCAGCCCGAACAGCGACGATTGGCACGCGCGATCTATTCGCTGCCGTACCTGCCCAATCGGGCCTTCTGCCTCTGGCGCTTCGAGGGCCTCCGCTTTGAGCAGATCGCCGAGCGTATGGGCATCAGTGTCCGCCGGGTGGAGAAAGAGCTCGGCTGCGCGATGGGCATGATCGTGCGCTCACGGGATCGGCAGGAGCGCAAGGGCTGGTAAGGGGCCGGGGCGCGTCCGCTGCGGCGGACGCGCCCCGGCCTTATTTCGGGGGCGATAGTTGCTCAGGCCTGCGGGAAGTCGTCGACCAGGTATGAGATCGGACTATTCATCCATTCGGTAATGGCGCTTTCGCGCCAGCCGCAGCAGCGCTCGGCAATGCGAACCTGCCTCGGGAAAGTGCCCGACTGGATCTTGCGGTAGAGGGTCGCGCGGGAAAGGCCCGTGCGTTCGAGAACGACATTGAGGCGCAGGAAACGATCATGGAGCGTCATGTTCATTGGCGTTGTCCTTTCCTAATCATGAGGTGGACTGGCCGGCCATGTGCAAGATTGGGCCAATTCGAGCCCAGCGCAAGGGCGCGAAATCGCGCTAAACAGCGCAGAACGCCGGAGATTCCTCTCCGTGCACCGTAGTGAACATTGGCGGCACTCTACGGACACCAAAAAAATTTGGTCGCTGGGAGCCACGCGACCGGCGGTTCGGTCTCACACCGTCTCGCCGCGCGCGTCGCACGCGAGCTGCGACCATTTCACGAGCCCGAATCGCGCCAGACCTCGGCGGCGATCCGCCGCGCCTCAGTCTGGAATGTCAGCGCCGCAGTGGTGCGATCAGGATCGCACCGCCCGTTGTCGCGACCGCGCATGGCCGGTTACCTGGCACACATGACCGAGCAGCGCGGCAACAAGCGTCCGAACCTCGTCGGGCGTGAAGCCGTCGTCGTCGGGATGCTTGCCGTCCATCAGGTTGCGCCGGTTCCATTTCCAGTAGGGCGCGAGCACCTGCATCAGCCTTGCCGTCTCCGGGCAATCGTAGCCGAACGCGGTGACGTTGGCATAGGCTAGCGACCGATCGACATGCAGGCTGATGTACCGGGCACACCAGCTGTCCGGAAAGCCGACATCGAGCAGATGCGAGGACAGCGCGAGTTGCACGACGATGCCGGTCGAATAGAGAAAGTCCGGCCAGTCGAACGGCGCATCGGGAGAGAGCATCGCCGCGAACTGTTCGGCCCGCTTGTAGCGGTCCCGGCTGAGGCTGCGGCCCTGCTTGGTGCGCAGCAACCGCACCGGTTCGGCATCGTAGATTTTCCAGAGCGCGGCGAGCGCGGAATTCTCATCCGGCAAGGAGTTGAGCGCCGCAGAGACAGCGGCGATTTCATCGGGCGAAGCAACAGGAACTTGAACGTCCATTGGCACCTCCGGGTCCGCATCAAGGCGGGTTGGCGGAAGGCTTCGGAACAACCTGCGGACCAGTCCCGAACTCCCGCACGCTAACGCGCGGGAGCCGCCGGAGCTGGTAACATGCCAGAGACATGCGCCGCCGCCTTTAACCCGAAGGTTTGGACATGCGCGACGGCACCCCGGAAAACTGAGTTTTCCGAGTTTGCTTCTCTGGCGGGATTACCAGTCCCGGCGCGGCCCTTTGCGCAGCGCCTTGGCAGAATAACAGACGGGAATCCTTACGCCAAGGCCGCGCAAACCGAGGGTGGAGCTTCGCCCGGTCAGCCCTCTATCGAACGGTTCTGGCGTTCGTCCTTCGCGGCAGCATCGTCGGCGAACGCGCGCATGCCGCGCCGCCGCCATAGTGTCAGCGCCTGTTCGCGATCTTCGCCGCGCAACTTGGCCGCTGCTTCGACCAGCAGACCGAGGATCACCGCGCGGTCATCCCCGGTCAGTTCGACCAGCTCGGCTTTGACGACGAGCCCGCCGAGTTCGATGAGCTGGCGGGTGCGTTCGCGCCGCTTCACTTGCCACGCGCGGGCATCATGCCGCGCCCGGCTCGCCAAGTGGCAATTGCGCGCTGCCCGGCTCCGCCGCAGCGCTGCGATCCTCGCTGCCAGTTCCTGTGCGAGCGCCTTTGCCGTCCCCTGAAAAGAACGCGGCGCCGCGCTTGCGCCACGCCTCCTTTCTGGCAGCGTCCGTGGTGGTGGCCGCATCGAGCAGGACGCCGGCCAAAATCTCGGCGGAAAGGGCATCGGCACCTGTCGCGTTCACCAGTTCGCCGAGCTGGCTGGTCTTGCGCGTTTTGAGTTGCCGCGCCTTGTCGGTAAGCGCTTTGAGTTCGGCGTCATAGTCACGGGGTTTGCGCATCGTCCGTCCTTTCTTTGATCGAGGCGGACGGTTCAGCTATCGGGAGTCTCAGCGCCGAACAATAGCGTGAAATCTCTTGGGATTTCGCGTTCCCGAGTGCGATGAAATCGCTCGAGGGCGCGCTTATACGTCGTGCCGACGTGCTGCTTGAAGTGTAAATGGATGGCCGTCATGGCGATCTACCACTTCTCGGCCAAAGTCATTTCGCGCGCTGTCGGTTCCTCAGCGGTGGCCGCCGCCGCCTATCGCTCCGCCTCGCGGCTGCGCGATGAGCGGCTGGGGCGCGATCATGACTTTTCCAACAAGGCGGGTGTCGTCCACTCGGAAGTGCTGCTCCCCGAGAACGCGCCCGAGCAGTGGCTCGACCGCGAGCGGCTGTGGAATGACGCCGAGGCGGCCGAGAAGCGCAAGGACGCGCAGCTCTGCCGTGAGGTTGAGTTCGCCATTCCCCGCGAGCTCGATCAAGTCGAAGGCATTCGCCTGGCCCGCGACTTCGTTTCCCGCGAGTTCGTAGCGCGCGGCATGGTCGCCGATCTCAATGTGCACTGGGATATCGGCGAGGACGGCCAGCCGAAGCCCCATGCCCATGTGATGCTCGGCATGCGCGAAGTGAGCGAGGAAGGGTTCGGTCCCAAAGTGCGCGACTGGAACCGCACGGAACTGCTCACCCATTGGCGCGAAGCCTGGGCCGACCACGTCAACCAGCGATTGGCCGAACTCGATATCGATGCGCGGATCGATCACCGTTCGCTGGAGGCCCAGGGCATCGAGCTGGAACCGCAGCACAAGATCGGTCCGGCCGCCTCGCGCATGGCGGGGCAGGGGCTGGAGAGCGAGCGGCTTGAAGAGCATCACGCGATTGCCAGGGCGAATGGCGAGAAGATCCTCGCCAATCCTTCCATCGCGCTTGATGCCATCACCCACCAGCAGGCGACCTTCACCACCCACGATCTCGCCAGGTTCGTGCACCGACACAGCGACGGCAAGGAGCAGTTCGATCAGGTCCTGGGGGCGGTCAAATCCTCGCCCGAACTGATCGCACTGGGCAAGGACGGGCGCGGCGAGGATCGGTTTACCTCGCGGTCGATGATCGAGACCGAGAAGCGGCTCGAGAAGGCCACGATCAAGCTGGATGCTGGTCGGCGGCATGGCGTCAGCCGGGCCATACAGGAAAAGGCGTTGGCCCGAGCCGAGGCGAGGGGCCTTTCACTCTCCGGCGAGCAGCGCGGCGCGTTGGAGCATGTGACCAATGGCCGGGGCCTATCGTCGGTGATCGGCTATGCCGGTACCGGCAAGAGCGCGATGCTCGGTGTCGCCCACGATGCCTGGCACGCGGCCGGCTATGAAGTGCGCGGTGCGGCGCTCTCCGGGATCGCCGCCGAGAACCTGGAAAGCGGCTCGGGGATTTCAAGCCGCACCATCGCCAGCCTGGAGCGGCAGTGGGCGCAGGATCGCGATCTGCTGACCGACCGTTCGGTGCTGGTGATCGACGAGGCCGGGATGGTCGGCACCCGGCAGATGGAGCGCGTCCTCTCCGAGGCCGAAAAGCGCGGCGCCAAGGTCGTGCTGGTCGGCGATCCCGAACAGTTGCAGGCGATCGAAGCCGGTGCTGCCTTCCGCAGCATTGCTGAGCGCCATGGCAGCGTCGAGATCATGCAGGTGCGCCGGCAGAGCGAGGAGTGGCAGCGGGAGGCCACGCGCGATCTGGCAACCGGTCGGACCGGGGAAGCGGTGCTGGCCTATGAGCAGGCGGGGCATGTCCATGTTGCTCCCTCCCGCGAGGGCGCGCGCAAAGCGCTGGTCGGGCAGTGGGATCGTGATCGGCAGCGCAATCGCGAGGCGAGCCGGATCATTCTAACCCACACCAATGACGAAGTGGGTGAGCTGAACCAGGCGGCGCGCGGGAAGATGCGCGAGGCCGGCGAGCTGGGCGAGGATGTCGCGCTCAAGGTCGAACGCGGTGAGCGGGCCTTTGCCGTCGGTGACCGTGTGATGTTCTTCCGCAACGAGCGCAGCATGGGGGTGAAGAACGGATCGCTGGGGACGCTGCGCAGCGTCTCGCCTTTCAGCATGGCGGTCATGCTCGACGACGGCCGTTCGGTCGCCTTCGATCTCAAAGACTATGCCGATGTGGATCATGGCTACGCCGCGACGATTCACAAGGCGCAGGGCATGACGGTGAACCGCGTGCAAGTCCTCGCCACGCCGGGGCTCGATCGGCATGGCGCCTATGTGGCGCTGTCGCGCCACCGGGCCCAGGTCGATCTCCACTATGGCAAGGACGATTTTGCCGACCGCTCGAAGCTGGTCCGCGCGCTCAGCCGGGATCGTTCGAAGGACATGGCGTCCGATTACAGCCCGGCCTTCGAGATGAAGCGCGAGCCGCAAGCCGAGGTCGTCATCAAGCGCGATCCCTTTGCCGGGCTCAAGCTCAGGGCGCCGACGATTGCCGCGCAACCGAAGCCGCTCGAGGTTGCGGTGCAGCGTTATGGACGCGCGGCGCAGGACATCCTGCGCATGCAGGCAATGGGGCTCAATCCCATCGGGATACAGAACCAGGCGATGGAGCAGGCGGCGGGCGCTCTCGACAAGGTGCGCGAGCATGGTGCCCGCGATCTCCGGGCGGCGATCCACAAGGACCCCGATCTCGCCGATGAAGCCGGCAAGGGGCAGACCCGGCGCGCGATCCAGGCGATGATGGCCGAGCGCGAGATCCGGATCGATGGCGACTTGCGCGCAGATCGCTTCGTGAACGAGTTCCAGACCCAGACCCGGCAACTCATGCGGATGCGCAAGATCGGCGAAGAGCGGGCGGAAGCGCGAATCGATCAGCTCGCCAAGAGCCTTCACCGCGACCCCGAACTCGAGTCGCGGCTGCGGAACAGGGTCCGCGAACTGGGGCTGAAACCAACCGGGAAAGAAACGGTGTCGCACCAGATCCAGGAATGGCTCGGCCGCTCGCGCGACCGTGGACTTGGGATAAGCTGATCGGATGAGCGAAATGCACACCCCCAACGAGCTCGATCCTGCCGCTGCGTTCGAGGCCATGGGCCAGCGCCTGGCAGGACTTACCGCCGCCATCGACGGCCTCGCCGTCAAATTTCAGGAGATGCATGCCCGCGATTACAGCACCGAATTCGCGAAGATCGAAGGTCAGTTCCAGGCCGTGCGGCTGACGGTGAAGGAATTCACCGAGCGGCCTGTCATGGCGCTAACGCCGAAGACGGTCGCCGCGCAGATCGAAGCGGCTGGCAGGGATGGGCGGCTTGCCGATCAGCAGGCTTGGGAGCGGGCGCGAAGGGAGCTTCAGGCAGAGACGGCTACAATCGCCAGCGTCGTCACCAAGGCCCGTACAGGCGAGGCGCAGAAGAAGCAGATGACCATCGCGGTCGGCGCGACGCTTGTTTTCGCGGTCTTTCTGGGGGGTGTGGGTCGGGACTTCGTAACTTGGATGGCGCCCGCCAGTTTGCATTTTCCCGAGCAGCGGGCGGCGGCGATACTTGGACGCGATGAGTGGGCCGCCGGTGAGCGACTTCTGGTGGTCGCCGATCCTCAGAGGTGGGCGAAGATGCAGGCCGCTATCCGGTCAGTCGAGAATCAGAGCGCAGAAACCGGAAAGTCTGCCAACCAAAAGGCTAATCGCGCCGGGATAGGGCGCCCGAAGGCGCAGCGACTTCACGCGGCGGAATGACTGACTCTGCCAATAGCGGTCGATTGCACCGGGCGAAGCGGACGGTCGGCAACACGAATGTTTTAACGGCCGACGGTCTGCAGAAAAGCGTCTAGAAGCCGCTCCATCTCTGCGTCAGGCGACGTGCCAAGATCCTCAGCGCGCAGCAACCGGCAGAGCGTGGGAACATCTAGGTCAAGGATTAGCTTGCCGACGTCGCGCAACGCACCGTGCGTGGTAGCCGTTGCACTTGGGGACAAACCCTTTGGAGAGATCACGATCGCTGTCGCGCGGAGTGCCGTCGGGAAAAGATATTTTTCGGTCACGTGAATGAGATTGGGCTTTACCGGAGCAGCGTAATTTTTGAATTCGAACAACACGTACCGGCTGCGAAAATCCTCCACGAGCATCCGCGAGAAGACATCATCGCCCTTAACCTTCGCCAGAACGTCGAAGCGCTGTTCGTCGCCTCCAACATTCTCTTGCTCTTGCCAAGCATGAAATTGTCTATGGAATAGGTATCTTAGGGCTTCAACGCCCACCTCCTCAAACAGGCGCCACGCGGCGCCGGTCCGTCCGGACGGCAGGACGACACCGCTGTCGCGCCCGGTCGGCACGCTTTCAAGTTCGGTCGCCAACCGATCTCCCTCCGCGGGCAGCGGCGCTGTGGGTGCTGCCGGGGACGACATCATGCTTTGCAACGGTGTGATATCGGTCGGTTTCGATGTCGCCCGAAGATCGAGGGGGTTGTCGAAATCGTGGAGCGCCGAACTTAGTTCGCGATCCATTTCCATGAGCGCGCCGGTGAGCTTCTCGTTGCCCGAGGAAAGCGAAATTAGGTCTTCTATACCCAACAGCATGTGTTCCGGCGCGTTCGGCCTGGATTTTGGCATCTGTGCATGGCGGAGATTTGTGACGACGATGGCGTGATCAGCCTTGAACGCGAACCTCAGTCGCATTGCGTTGTCGAATGATCGGTCCAAGTCACGCAGCGCCGGCATACGCGACCGAAAGACCTTCACGTCAATGACGGTCCTAACATCGCCATTCCAGGTCGCGATGATATCGGCTTCGGCGTGCATGCTCTTAAAATCAGTCATTTGATCAGTTGCGACCGAGAAGCCATTTGCGGCGAAGATTTCGGCAACCAGCCGCTGGAAGCGCAGAGCGGGATGGCTGCCATTTGAATGCAGCCCTCTCATTTTGTCACTCACCGTGTCGTCATCCCTGTAAGCTTGGTCACCCGTGCCTCTAGGGAGTGCGATTGTGTTCGCAACTACATTTGACAGTCGTGGAGCATCTAGTCCGTAGAAGACATGGTATCTCGTTTGCGACTTGAAGCACTCGGTCCTCGAATAGCAACCCGCCGCTTGCGTGAACAACTGTTTCACGCCGAACCAGCCGTTCGCTATCATCCCCCTGAGTGAAGGTCTGCCCCAGGCGCAGCCGGCAGCAGTCGACCAGATATTGCCCTTCCCATGCAGTAGCGGGAATGCGCGCTCCCGCCGAAACCGGTCTTTCGCAACTTTGATAGCCTAGCAGCTACGCGCGTAAATTTGCGAAGTTCATGTGGCCCGGTGGCGATCCCGAAACGGGCCATTCGTTTAGGCGAGAATGGGCCGGCCTGCGAGTGGATTTCATAAGTGATGAACTGATCACCGTCGCTGGCGCGGCCGATCCGCAGTGCCGCGGCGACGATCTCTCAAACTGCCGCCGCGTCCGCAGTGGGACAACTTGGTCTTGGCCTCGGAGGTAAATGGCCGGCAAACCGTCGGTCGCGGCGCAAATTTCAGTTTCAGCTCGGCACGCGGAATAGTATTGTGAGCAGGCTTGGTGGTTCCGGCGAAACCGGTGCCGCCGTGGAGGAATCCATATCAACCCTGCGGACCAAGGAGTTGGCCATGAACGCCGTGCGGCAATATTCGACATATTTCTCATGCTTGTACGATGAACCCGGGCCAGTCGGGTCACTCGGACGCGGAACTCATTATTCGGTCTTGCGAAGCGTCGAATGGCTCGATGTCCAGCGTCGACGCCTGCCAATTCCGCACGTCCATGATTTCGCGGTGATCTGGGATGAGGATCACGACGAGAGGGTTATCGACGCGATCGAACGCATCTATCTCGCCGGACTCCTATCCCCGGTCCAGTTCATTGGCGAGCGCAAGGGTTGCCTAACCGTTATCGTTGCATCCCCGCACTACTGGACGCCACGCAACGAAGCGGACGCCTATAAGCGCGCGCTCGAGGCGATCGGGCAGAGCCTGGACGACCCGTGGCCGGTTGAGATCGGTTGCTTCGACCGACGGATGGGGAGCCCGCAGAACCGGATTTTCGAAGGCATCATCTCGGCTGCCGAAAACAGGGTCGAACTCTACCTGGCCAACATAGATTCGCTTTGGGAGCTCGGCACTCGACCTTTTGTGCCGCGCACCAGTGCATGGGGCTCGCCGCCAGCGATTCCCGGTCAGTCATCCATATCCCCACCGATACCGGTACCCCAACCATTCCCCCCGGGCGGTGTCTTGCCGCCGTCAACCTGATGAAACGAAGCCGCGTCCTCGTGGCGACTGGCGCACGCGATTGAGATCGGCGATCATCCCGCGGGACAGAGGCGAACCTTAGACGTCAGCGGGGTTCAAAATCATTTTGGTTCATAGCGCACGGCCTTGTAAAGTTTGGGTCCGGGAATGGAGTGGGGGAGTTCGATACTGGAATGATGCTTGACGTCGAGATGATCTCACCTCCCATGACCGTGCCCTGCAACGCTCATTCATTGCGCGACTGGATCGCGCGGTGCTCGGCCTTTCAGCCATGTTGAACCCGACGGACATCGTCGCTGGATCAGGCGTCCAGGCGCATCCAGGTTTCTACGTAATCGGCTGTTACGACACGCGCATCACGTTCTACTCTCAACAGGTGAGAGCCCTGGAGCTTACCCATGCGTTGCAGCATGAGCATCTGATCCGGGCCAACGCCAGGATCGCCGTCATCGGCGGCGGGGCAGCCGGGCTGACCGCAGCCGCCGGGCTTGCGCTCCAGCCCGGGACCAACGTCCGTTTGTTCGAACGGTCGGATGTCCTCTTGCCGCTCCAGCGCGACTCCCGGCGCCGGCGGCTCGATCCCCATATTTATGAGTGGCCGAAACCCGACGCGGATCATGAGCTCGCCGAGCTGCCACTGCTCGACTGGCGATCCGGCTCCGCGATCGATGTGCGCACCGCGGTCCTGCAAGAATTCGCCAACATCCGCGCGTTCGCCGACAACCGGCTCGAGGTTTCTCTCCTTCATGACGTAACGCACGTCCAGCCACAGCACGGCCGTTTCATCCTCTCCTTCACGCGGGAGGGGGCAAATGGCGAACGCGTCGAAGATCAGGCGGAGTATGACATCGTCATCCTCGCGGTGGGCTTCGGGACTGAACCGCCCGTCCCGATTGGTGGGGCCGTAACGCAGAGCTATTGGAGGGATGCCGGGGTTCCCGGACCCGAAATTACCGGCAAGGCGCGGCCGGCCTTCCTCGTGAGCGGGAACGGTGACGGTGGCCTCATCGACCTTATCGCGGCAGCAAGCCTGAACTTCGACCATAACGAGATCATTCGTGGGATCGCCCAACGGCCGGGCGTGAGAGATCTCGCCCCGCGCCTGCTCGAAATCGACCGGCTAGCCAGGGAGAACGATGCGCAGGGCCAAGGGTTTGACTTCATCGCGGCCTATGATGCGTCGATCGGCGCCGACGTCGAGGCCTTGGGACTGGTCGGCGATTTGCGTGGTCGGCTGCGGCCGGGTGTCCAGCTCTTTTTCCAGACGCGCGAACATGAGATGCTCTCTATCCGGACAGCGCGGCTCAATCGCCTGGCGGTCTACCTGCTGACGAAGGCATGCGCCGCGCCGCAGCGCTTCGAGCACCTCGTCTGTCCGGAGTTGGTGGCGCTTCCAGCGGTTGCCGGAGCGCACCAGGCCAATTTTCGCTTCGATTGCGGCGGGCAGCAGGTCGAGGTCGACCAGTTGATCGCGCGGAGAGGACCCAACCAAACCGAGGTGCGACATCCGTTTGCTGATCTCCTTGCCGGTTTCGAGGAGGACCACAAGGCTTGGGTCACTGCCTTCCCGGAGGATGGCATTGCGCCGGTTCTCGGTCAGTCCGCGATTTCCTACTACCAGCGCCTCGCTCGGGAAGCGCAACTTCCCCCACCGCGTTATCGTCTCGCGGCGGTCGAGGCCGCGTTGCCGCTGCGGATCAAACTCGCGCTCGACGGCGAGCAAATCCGCTGGAGCGGAGATATCGGCCTCGCTGCGATTACCTCGGGATGGGCGGCGGATACTTCGCCTATCGAACTCATGGTCACGGCCACGCCCCATGACATCGGCGACCCGCTCGCGCATGCAGTAGCGCGCTTTGCCGTTCACGCACCTCGGGTCACCCTGTTTCTCGACGTCGCGCAGTGGCGGCCGTTCCTGGAGAGGGCGTCGACCCGCTCTCCCAATGCGTCAGACTTCACGCTTCCCAGCTTGCGCGCACTCGGGGGAGACGCGTCGATCCTCAATCTGACCGTCGGGGCACCCGACGAGGTCGCCGCGCGCCTCCATGGCGCGATGGATGGATGGCTGCTTGAACGCATCGATAGCCACTTATCGAGATACCTGGCGCACGGCGATGATCCGGGACGCGCCGTGTCGATCGTCGCAGCAGCAGACCTACGAGCCCAGATGCGTCCGATATGGGGAAACTGGAAGGCTGCTTTTACCGCCGATCCGGTATTGCTGGCCCGTTTCCTCAATCTGGCGATTTGCGCCCGCGACGACGAAGCCCCGGCCTGGGAAGCCACGGTTCTGGCGGGGCCTCGCCTGCTTTCGTCTGTCATCCGCGTGTGCGCCGCCGGGCTTGCGGTCGCGACCGCTTGGCAGAACACCACGCCGCGCGGAGTCCACCCCGGCAATCTGGGCCGGGCGACCGACGCCAGCACGCGGACTGGTCACGTCTGCGGTGCCGCGCTTATCGAAGGGGAGGAGATGGCCATCGCCGCGCTCCAGCACATGTGGTCGACGGATTTCGTGCTTCTCCCCATGCAAGCCTTGCCGCCCGCCATGTTCTCGCGGGCGAATGTCTCGTTGGCCCGATCCGGCTCCGGTGCGTTGTCACTGACCGATGTCGGCGACGGCAGGCTGATGCTGACGCTCGATCGTACCTTCCGTGCGGCTGCCGAGGCCGGCCTGGCTCCTCTGGCCGACTTGCTGCAATCCTTGGAGGAGCAACACTTTGCCGCCCTGCAGCGATCGATCGATCGCGAGCCCGTCGACGGAGACCCCGCATGACCGAAGAAGCACCGTCGTCTCCCGCGCAAAGGGCGCTCGATGCCGCGGAAGCGCTACTCGGCGCCCGGGCGGGCGAACTGAAGCTCGAAATCCGGAAAATGCCGCGATTCGCCGAGCGCGTGTTCGCTGGCGGGGGCGAGAGCGCGTCGGCGCGGCTGGAGACAAATGATCTGCCTGCCCACGTCCGAGGTCTGCAGATCGACCGCTATGCCATCGTCCTCGCACTCATGCCCGAGGCGCCGAGCGAGGAGGGGGTCGCCGATACCGTGCGACGCGCGCGCAACCAGTGCGTCGTCGCCAGATCCTATTTGACCTCGCCCGCCGCGCTCGACCTGCATGCGATCCTGCTCGGCCCGCGAGGAAGCGAAGGCTCCGACACCTGGCGCGCGCTTGCGCTTATTGCGGAACGTGACGAGCGCGTTGCGCGCAAGCTTGTTTGGCTCAGGCCCGAGGATCCGGCGGCGGATGAGGCCTCCTTCGCCGAGTTCACCCAACGCACTTTTCTCGCCCGTCCCTGGGTCACCGACGCCGTGTTCTCGATGGCGCCTCTCGACAATATCAGCCGCGCAGCCGCCGCAGGCGAAGTCCCGCGCGACACGGCTAGCACGTGGATCCAGCTGGCCAGCGCGGCCGACGAGGATGACGATCGGGACCCTGACGCGATGGTCGACGGTATGATCGCCGCCTGGCGCCAGAGGAGTTCGAAATGACGGACGTTTTCCTCAACGCGGTGCACCTGACGAACTTTCGGACGTTCGGCAGTTTCACTCTGGATATCGCGCCAGGGCCGGGGCTCACCTTGTTGGTGGGAACCAACGGGCTGGGCAAGAGCAGCTTTTTCGACGGTCTCGAATGGTGTCTGACCGGCGGGATCCGGCGCTTTGAAACGCATGTCGGCAGGCTCAAGGAACGCGACTATCTGACCCGGCGCGGTGCGCCGGCGGGTTCGCATGAGGTCGGACTTTCCTTCACCGAAGGTGATCCCCTGGTGCGCACGGAAAGGCTGCAGCCGTCGATTTCCGAACTGCGAGAGCTGCTCAAGCAACCGCAATGGACGGACATCAAGGACCTGGGCGCCTATCTGGCGTTCACCCACTTCTTGGGACAGGCCTCGCAGCAGCGTTTCACCAGTCGTGCGCAGAGCGAGCAGTGGGAGGCTCTGAAGGGACCGAGCGGCATCGATCGGCTCGAAGCGATCCGTACCGCGCTGCGCGGCCGCAGTACCATGTCGGCCTTCAGGCGCCGCTCCGAACGCGAAGAGCTCGAGGTCACGACTGCGCAGGCGGCCTTGGAGCAATGGCGCGCTCAATCGCTGAGACTTGCCGACCTCACGGCCCGCGCGGCCGCGGCTGGCGCTCAAAGCGAGCCAGCACTAATCGAACGGTTGAACACGCTCGAAAGCCGTTTCGATATCACTGTGGTATCGGCAGCAATCGCGGACCGTCTGACCGAAATCCGCAGCAGCCTCGAGGAATTGCAGCTGGGCACCGCCCGCGATCGGGGTGACCTTGATGCCCTTCGGCACGCGGTCGCTCGGTTCCATGCCGCCGAACGAGACCTAGCCACTGCTGAAAATCGCAAGCGCGGGGCGGAGCAGTCCCTGAGCGAGGCCGTCAGCGCGATCGCATCGGCGGAAAAGGCAACGACCGTCGCGGATCACGCTGCGCGGGACGCTGTCGAAGCGGTCGCCCAGGCGGAGGCCGAGCAGGAGCGCCTGCAGCGCATTCGTGCCGCCATCGTCGAACATGATCGATTGGAAACCGAGGTGGCGTCGGCGCGGGCGGCCGAGCTTGTCCTAGTCGCCGACCATGAGTCCCGCAGGCGTGCGCTCGACGAGGCGAGGCAGGGCCTGACAGCCTCTCAGGAAAAGCAGAAGCGTCTCGCCGAGCTCGACAGCGTGCAGGCGGCCCTGCAGCGCTGGGCCGATCGCGCGAGCGCGCTTGCAGGATTGGAGGCCACAGCGGCAACCCGCCAGGCTACGGCCGACGCGGCGACCCATGCGGCCGAGGATGCCCACAACGCGCTCGATGGTCTGAAAAGGTCATTGCAGGCCGCGTTCGAGGCCGAGCGAGCCGGCGCAGAGAAACTGTCGTCTCGCCAACGCGATTCGTCGGACCTGGCAGGCCTGCTGTCCCAGCTGACGGCTCATATCGGCCATGACGACACAGATTGTCCGGTTTGTGCTACCAGCTTCGAACCCGGCCGGCTGCTCGAACGCGCTCGTGGCGCGATCGCCGCCCAGGACAGTCGGCTGGCCGAAGAGTCGGCGGCGCAGGATGTCCTGCGCGAACGCCATGGCGCCGCGGCCCGCCAGGTGGAGGAAGCGGAGGCTGCGATCAGCGCGAGCGAGACCGCTGTCGCCGAGGCTGAGGTCGCCCGGAATGCCGTAGCCCTTGAACGCGAGGCCATCGCCAAAGCGCTGGGCCTGGACGAGGACGCCGATTTCGCCGGCGTGATTGCCTCTCGGCTGGCCGCGCTCCTTGCGGACAGATCCAGGGAACTCGATCTCGACAAATCGATCGACGTTGCTTCCGCGCAATCCGAGGTTGATCGACTGACCGCGTCGATCGCGTCGATCGAGGAGAACCGGGCAGCGGCCGGTCAACGGCGGGCCCGCGGCGAAGCCAGCCTTGTCCAGACGGCCGAGCTGCTGAGCGACGAGACCACGCCATGGAGCCTCGCTGCAGTAGATGCCCTCATCGACAACCAATCCGCTTCGCTTCTTCGTTTGCGGGAACACGACATCTCGGCGAGAGCCGCGGCCGCTGCGGCGCGCGTCGCCGAGGACGCGGCTCGCCAACGCACTGCGTTGGCGCAGGCGGAAGTCCAGCGTGCGGCCGAAGCCATAGCTGCGGCTTCCGAGGTGATCAAGGAGGTGCTGGCCCGGTGGGCCGCAGCGGGGATGGACGCTCCGCCGTCGGAGGACGCGATAGCCGTGGGTGAAGCGGCATTGGACGAGCGCTCGACCGCCGTCCTGGAAGGGCTCGCCGAGGCATCTACCTTGGCGAGCAGCCATGAGGCTCTGCTCGAGCAGGAGGACCTGCGCGACCTGGCGGCGACCATGGACGCGGCGGGCGGGGCAGGCGCATCGGGCAACCCTGCGGCCCACGAACAACGGCTGGAGGCGACCTTGGCTTCGCACCGCGCCGCCCTAAAGCTCTCCTCGGACACCCGCGCTGCGGTCGTGGCCTATGCCGAACATCTGAAGACGGAGGCTGAAGGCTTTTCGACGCAGTTCCTGTTGCCGCTCAACGACCTGATTGACGCGTTCAATCGCGCGCTGCTGAGCACCCCGGGCGAAAGCGTGCAGTTCAAATCGGCCCACACGGTCGAGCGCACATCGCTTGCCATGCGGCTCCGTTACGCCGACCCGATCGAAAACGCCCAGTACCAGACGGATCTACCGCCACAGCTGGTCCTGAGCGAAGGGCAGATGGCGGCGAACGGCTTCAGCATATTGTGCGCGGCGAGCACCGCCTATCGATGGTCTCGCTGGCGCGCCCTGCTGCTCGACGATCCGCTTCAGCATAACGACATCATTCACGCGGCGGCATTCGTCGACGTCATGCGTAACCTAGTCGAAATCGAAGGCTATCAACTGCTCATGTCCAGCCACAAGCGGGACGAAGGGGAGTTCATCGCGCGAAAATTCGATGCAGCAGGGCTTCCCTGCACGGTCGTCGAACTGACGGCCGCGTCCAAGGACGGCGTGCGCTGGGCGCCTCCGCGTCACAATGCGGCCGCGCGCCGATTGCTGAATAGTCCGGAAACTCGCTTCGGCAAGCCGGCGGCTTGACGCACGTATCGTAGCCCCGTCAATGAACCCTGCGTTCGAGCTCAAGCAGATCCATTGCTACATCGTTCACCTGCTAGGAGAGGCGAAGGCTTCGGAAGGCCCGACGACTTCGTCATCCTTCCAATTGTTATAGAATTGCTCTCACATGAATAGTCGCAATAGAGGTATGGTCTGGCTTTAGGTCTTGAATTGAACGGCCGCTTCGTCCGGCACCGGTCATTCGCTAGCGACCTCCAAAACGACGAGTTTGTCCCAATCACCGTCGTCCACGGCTCGGAGAACCGAGGATAGCTATTTGGCGATCACGCTGATTTGTGAGGTTAGGAGCCGAGGAGGCAGGTAACCACCTGAGCGTGGCGCCTGCCCCCAATCCAAACACGAAATCAGCCGACAGCCGAGCCCTGCCCGCGCAATTCGTCCAGATGGTCGCTCCACCATTGGTGCATTGCAACACGCTCCTCCCAATAGCGGCCGCGATTGTAGATTCCGCGAATGGCATTGGCATCCGCGTGCGCAAGCGAACGTTCGATTGCATCTGCGCTCCAGTGGCCGCTCTCATTCAGAAGCGTCGATGCAGTGGTCCTCAGTCCGTGCGCGGTTATCTCGTCTTTGCGATATCCCATTCGCCGAAATGCATTGTTGACGGTGTTTTCGCTCATTGTTTTTCGCGAGGTATGTATGGCGGGAAACGCGTATCCGTCCGGCCCGGTGACCTCTTGCAGTTCTCGCAGATAAGCGATCACTTGCCGAGATAGCGGCACCTGGTGAGATTTGCGCATTTTCATACGCTCAGCGGGGATAGTCCAAACACCAGCCTCGAAGTCGAACTCCGACCAGTCGGCTTTCCGCAGTTCGCCCGGCCGGGACATGACGTGGGGTGAGATCCGCATGGCAAAGCGCGTGATTGCGCTGCCGGAGTAGCAGTCGATGTCGCGGAGCAGTTTTCCGATTTGCTGCGGGTCGAGCAGCGCAGCATGATGAGTAACCTTGGGCGCGATCAGCGCGCCGCGCAGGATGGTCGTGGGGTCATTTTCGCCGCGCCCTGTCGCCACGCCATAGCGGAAAACACGGCTGGCAAATTCGCGACAGCGCCGCGCCGTTTCCCGCTTCCCTTGCTTTTCCAGCGCTTTCAGAATCGCGAGAATTTCGAGTGGCTTGATTTCAGAAATTGGCCGATGTGCGATGGGCTTCAGCAGCGTCAGTTGCCAAACCATTTTGTCGGTCGTTACCTGCGCTCTCTCCTCGGCAATCATTTTTTCGATGAAGTCTTTTGCGACATCCTCGAACGAGTTGGCGGCTTTGAAGGAGGCGACGAGCTTGTGCAGCTTTCGCACCGCCAGTGGGTCTTCGCCTCCGGCGAGGACTTGGCGGGCTTCGTCGAGCTTCCTGCGCGCGCCTTCCAGGCCGACATCGGGATAGCGGCCGAGCGCGAGGCGCTTCTGTTTGCCGAGAAAACGATATTTGAAGCGCCACAGCTTCGACCCGTTGGGGTGGATTTCCAGAAAGAGACCTCGACCGTCACTGCACCGGTAGGTCTTGGCGTCAGGTTCAAGCTGGCGAATTTGGGTTTCGGTAAGTGCCACGCGCGATTCTCCTCGATAAGGTCGAAGCGCGTAAGGGGGCCGTCCAGGTGGGCCATCGTTGTGAGTCCTCTCAAGGAGGTTTTGGTGCCATTTCGTGGCCCCATTTTGCTCAAGATGGCCTGGAACTGCCTGACACACTCTTAGACCGGGGAGGCTCAAGAATGGCAGAATTCAGCCATATTTTCGAGCGTTAGGGACGATCTGAGAGGGAAAGGTGGTGCCGCTTACGTGACTCGAACACGTGACCCCATCATTACGAATGATGTGCTCTACCAACTGAGCTAAAGCGGCATGCCTTGGTTGGGCCGGGTGCAATCCGGCGCCGGGGCAGGGGGCGCCTTTACCGGGGAGTGGGGGCGCGTGCAAGGGGCTTTCTTATCGATCGTGCGATCTCCGGCTTTCTGCTCGCAAATCCCTATATTCCATAGCGCAGTTTGATGGCGCGGTAGCGCTGGCGGAGCAGTTCGGCGCGTTGGTCGGGCGAGGTGCGGGCGGTTCCCGGCGGGAGGTGATCGGCCAGTTCGATGGCCTTGACCAGGCGGGTGCGGAACGTGGCGGGCTGCTGGCTCATCAGGTTGCGGTATGTGAGGTTTCCGTCCGAAAAGCCCTGCGTGTCCAGCCAGTTATGGAGGCCGGGGTCTTCGTGGGAGAGAATCAGGCGGACGATGCCGTCGCCGTCCACTTTCGTGCGCGCGGGCGTGTAGCTGACGGGGCGGTGGAGGAAGTCCATCGATCCCATCAGCGCGCCGCCCATGCCGAACAGCCAGAAGCCGGGATGCCAGTCCATCTCCACGATCAGCGCCTCGTCCGGTTCGAGGCGCCAGACCATGTGCGCGGCCATGCGGCCGCGTTTGGCGTCGCTGGTGTCGTTGGCGGCCTTGTCTGCCGGGAACATGTTGAGGCTGGCAGGATCGCATACCCCGCGCGAGGTGCGCCAGGCGTGTTCGGGCCAGTCGCGCATCAGGCCGGTGACGAAATCTCCGGCCCAGTTCATCGCCTCGCCCATCTGTGCGGGCAAGGGCAGGGGGCGGGGCGTGGCCATGCCGGTCCGCTCGATGGTGAGGGTGGTGGGGGTTTCGCCCCAGGCGTCGAAGGCCTCGCGGATGAACAGCTTGCGCGAGCCGGGCGTGGTGGGGAGCCAGTTCCTGTCCCGTGGCGGCCCGCCGATGGTCACTGCGAAGGTGCCGTCCGCCCCGGTTTCGATCTGGTGGCCGAACAAGTTGGCTTCCGGGATGTCGCCGAAGGGTTCGTGCAGGCTGGGCCAGTCGGTGCCGGGGATCGTGTCGGGGCGCGGGCCTTGCACCGTGATGTTGAGCCAGCGCGCCGTGCCGCGACGGCCCGAGAGGCGGTAGACGTGCTCCCCGGAAATCCACGCCTGGCGATAAGTGAAGTCCGCCAGGTCGCCGCCCAGCTTCATCGTCGGCGTGGTGAAGGGGTGGATCTGCGGAAAGGCCGGGTCGCGGGTTTCCAGCGCGAGGTCGAAGGCCTGTCCGAGGTTCTGCGTGAGGAAGCGGAAGGCGTCCGCGCGCTGAAGCGGGTTGGCCGGGTTCGCGTCCTTGAAGGCGGATTGTCCGGCACGTTTCAACTGCTCGCAGAAGCTGTCCCACGCGGCCTTGAGCGCGGGATCGTCGATTGCGTCGCCAAAGGCCATCGTCAGGCTCCCAGTCGGGTGAGGAGGTCGGAAAGGTTTCGTGCCGCGCGTGTGCAGGCTTTTGCCGCGCCTTCGGCCTCTATGCGGGGGCCGAGCAGTTCGAGGTCGAACAGGCCGGTGTAGCCGAGTTCCAGCACGTCGCGCAGGATCGCCTCCAGCGGTACCGCGCCATCGCCCGGCACCGCGCGGCAGGGGGTGGTACGGTCGCCGGGGACATGGTCGCTCACTTGCACGAGGCCGGTGAGGGGCAGGGCCTCGGCCAGCTTTTCGCGCAGCATGGCCTCGCTCCAGCAGGCGTGGAGATCGACGCAGAGGCCGATCCCGGCGGCCTGCGCAAGATGCCGGGCATCGGGCAGGGTATGGGCGATGTGGATGTCCACCGTGAGCGGGGAGGCGTTTTCCACCAGCAGGGAGACGCCGCTGGCGGCGGCGTGTTCGCGGCAGGGCGCCAGCAGGGCGGCGAAGCGCTGCGCCGCCTGTTCCCATGACAGCGCGCCGCGCCCGCCGGTGATGAGATAGATCGACGGCGCGCGGAGCTGCGCCGCAAGGTCGATCACGCGCATCAGTGCGGGCGTGGCCATCCCTGAATCGCGTTCGAGATCGGGGTGGAGCGCGAAGGGATGGTTGATGCAGCTCACCGTCACCCTGCCGCGCTGCACTGCTTCGTGCGCAGCATGGATGTCTTCCGGCTGAAGCAGGCGCGGGGAAACCAGCGTCGCATGCTGCACGCCGATGGTGCAGCAGAAGTCGATGAACCCGGCGGTCGAGCGATCGACCATGGCGACCTGGTGCAGGCTGACGCGGGGGTGCATCAATGGCGCCTTTCGATCTCGACGCCGAAGCGCTCCCGGAAGGGGGCGAACTCTTCGTTCAGGGCTTCAAGGTCGTATCCGGCATCGACCAGCACCTGGGTGGAGTAATGGAACTTGCCGTGGCGGTCGCCCTTGTTTTCCGCCAGATAGCGCCGCATCGCGCCTTCCGCTTCGGGCGTGAAGGCACGGCCGGCAAAGGCGTAGTAATCGCGGATCACGCTGACGGGATCGGCCACGAAATCGCGGTAGCGCACATGGTGGATGCGCGGATCGCTTGCCAGCGGATGGGCCATCGTATTGCCGATCGACCAGCGCACGCGCTCCAGATGGGCGCGGGCTTCCTTCACCAGATCGATCTTGCCGACCACGCCGTCCATGATGTCCGCCATCATCATCGTCGAACTGGCGGCCACCATCACCGGATCGCGGTGGAGCCAGACCAGCGAGGCATCCGGATAGGCATCGAAGAAGGCATCGAGCCGGGTGGTGTGGAACCCCTTGAGCACCCAGTGGCGTGCCGGGCGCCGGTATTGCAGCGCCTGCAGCATGGCCTTGTGGATGCGGTACTGAGCGGGCGGATCGGTGGGCAGGCCGAAGGAGAGGTTCTGCATCGGCACGCGCCACCAAGCCGTGGGCGTCATCACCCGGAAATCGAAGGCCCAGGTCCGCTCGTCTTCGGGCAGGCCTTCGCCCAGCATGTCGTTATAGGGGTGGCAGTGCAGCCAGCGCGGCATCTTCGCGTTGATCTCGCGCCATTCGGCGTCGGCGGCCGCGATGCGGGGATCGGTGCCATCGACCGTCCCCGGCGGCGGCGAGGGGTGCATGACCTCCCAGAACCGCAGCGCCCGTGCCGCGGGATCGACGGCGAGGAGGGCGTGCATCAGTGTCGTGCCGGAGCGCGGTTCGCCGCTGACGAACATCGGGCGGTCGATCGCTTCCTCGGCGAGCGGGAAGCGCTGGCGGTCCTCGAAGAAGCGCAGGCGGTCGGTCAGCAGCCAGAGCACGTTCTCCGCCGCCGCCGCGCGGCCCGCAGCGTCCATGGCGATGGTATTGATATGTTCCACGGCGAGGGCGAAGCGCTGGGGAAAACCGTGGTCGGCCCAGTCCGAAAGGCCGGTGCGTTGCTGCGCTTCAAGCAGCAATTTCTGCGCGTCGAGTTCGGCCATCTCAACCCTCCACCAGCTTCGCGATTTCGTCTTCGGTTTCCCGGACCTTGGCGGCGCTGGTGGCGGAGAATTTCATGCCGCCCATCGCCCCGTATTCCATCAGCTTGTAGACGCGCATCCCGGCATCGGCGAAGCCCTTGATCTTGAGCGCCACTTCCTTCGGCGTGCCGGTGGGCAGCACGTCGCGGATGGCCTGGGGGTCCATCTCGTTGCAGAACCTCACCATCTTGTCGCGGCTGAGGCGCACGGGATCGAAGTCCATGATGCCGCGCCAGTCGGGGCCCATGGGATGGTCGTAGCCGAACTGCGCAAGGTCTTTCGCGGTCATCATCAGGATGATCGACTTCACCATCGGCGCGCGCAGCATCTCGTCGATCTCTTCGGGTTCGCCGATCAGGCACATCTGCGTGATGGCGGGGGTGAAGTGGCTCATGTCGCGCCCGGCGGCATCGCCCGCGTCAAGGATGACCTTGAGCTTGGCGGCATAGTCTTCCGGCGTCCACGAACCCGCGGGCCACCAGCCGTCCGCCTCGCGCCCGGTGATGGACAGCATCCTCGGCCCTGCCGCGCCCAGCCAGATCGGCGGCGCCTTGCCCTCGTAGAACTCGGTGTCCAGCCGGGCGTGGTGGAGGTGGAAGAACTGTCCTTCGAAATCGACCGGGCCGTCCGAATGCCACAGCAGCTTGATGACCTTGATCGCCTCTTCCAGCCGCCCCACCGGCTTGTCGAAATCGAAGCCGTAGGGAACCGTGTTTTCCAGCTCGCCCGATCCCAGGCCGAGGATGAAGCGGCCTTTCGACAAGTGGCTGATCGTCAGCGCGGTCTGCGCCAGCAGCGAGGGGTGGCGGCGCACGGTGTCGACCACCGTGGTCGCCAGCGGCGTGTTCTGCGTCAGCACCGCCGTTGCCGCCGCCACGGCCAGACCGTCGAGATGGCGGTGCGGGCTGGGGGAGGCCTTGGCGAGGTCGGTGAATTCCGGCGTCCAGATCGAATCGGGCCAGAAGCTCACCATGTGATCGGGCAGCCAGATCGAGTGGTAGCGCCCCGAATCGTAGTCCTGCGCCATCTGGATGCCGAGCGGCAGGGTGGTTCGCAGGAAGGCTGCGGGCTGCACTTTCATGGCCACGGGCATGGGTTCATCCTCTCAGGCAGCGTCCTTTCCGTACCGCCAGGGTGATGGTTCGGCGCCGCTCGTTGTTTCCGGGCACCGTTGTGAGGTAGCCCCCGGCCAAGGCAAATTCCCATTTGGGGATCACGAAAATGCTGCAAGGAGAGGACGCGGCGCTGCTGGTGCCGCTGATCGAGGGACTGGTGGAAGACCCGCCCTGGCGGCGCTTCCTCGATGCCCTGCGCACGCGGGTTGCGGCGGACTATGCCAGCCTCGTGTTCCGGCCCCTGCCGCAGGGCACGCCGGAGGCGCGGGTGATCCACCTCTATTCCGGCCAGCCTTCGCCGCCGCCGATCTCGCGGCTCTACCGCGAAAGCCTCTATCTTCGCGATCCCATGCCCTATCACGCAATGCAGGAGGGGCGGACTTACGCCCTGAACGAACTGCTGTGCTACGGCGACCCCGGCCACGATGCCTATCTCGACCAGCTGCTCGTTCCTTCGGGCATGAACCATATGCGGATGATCCGTTTCGCCGAACCGGGCGGGGTCAACGGCTGGATCACGATCACCCGGCGCTGCGGGGAGTTCGCCTCCGGGGTGGACCTGCTGCTCGAAGACCTCGCCCCGCACTTGCGCGCCGCGCTGGGCAGCTTCGTGGCGCTGGAGCGCGAACGCATGGGCGCGGAGATCGAGCGCGAGGCCGTGCGGCGGATGAACTTCGGCTGGGTCACGCTGGACGGGGAGGGCAAGGTGCTCGACGCTGACCGTCTCGGCGCGAAGATGCTGCAGGGGGCGGACGGGTTGACGCGCGGCCGGGACGGCCGGCTGGGCGCCCGCGATCCCCGCCTGCGGCGGCAGCTTGCCGAAGCGGTGGCCGAACTCGCGCAGGACCCGCAGGCTCGCCCCCGTGCACTGGTGCTCTGCCGCGAGCCATGGCTGGACCTGCTGCTCGTCCCTTCCGGTCGCCGCATGGGCACGACGCGGGCGGCGCCGGCGATCCTGTGCTATCTCCATGCCGATCACTGGTCCTCGGCCGACCGCTGCGGCCAGCTCGCGCAACTGTTCGACCTTACCGCCAGCGAAGCGCGGCTGGCGCTGGCCCTGAGCCGGGGACTGTCGATCGCCGAGGCGGGGCCGGAAGTGGGGCTGACGGTGGAATCCGCACGGACCTATTCAAAGCGCATCTACGCCAAGACCGGAGCGCGGGGGCAGGCGGATCTCGTCCGTTTCATCCATCGCAGCGTACTCGCGATTGCGTGAAGCAGGGGCGGAGGCTTCCGATGAAGCTGCCCTTCCGAAAGGCGCCCGTTTTCGCCATTCCGGGCGGGGAGCGCCGCGCTCGAAAGCCGTACGTTCGGTGCTCGCCGCTCGGGAAGAAATGCAGCCTGACCGGACACGCCCCATTGCAGACATTCTCCATTTGTTGCAGCCTTCCGCAATGCTCTCCGCGCTCTTAATCCTCGCTGCTGCTCCGGCTCATTCGTGTGACTTAGACAACATTACGTCTGCAAAGGCAGTTCACAACGCTCTTGCAAATCGAGCCGTTCAGCTTGTCGCCGCAGCACTGACGCCGACAAACGATAACGACGCTTCACAACTGTCACGCTTCGTCGATGACAACGCGCAATTTAGCCTTGGTGCAGGCGACGTTGGCAGACCTCTTGGAGCGGGTGCTGTCGGAGCAAAAGCATTAGCCTTAGCGATGAATGCAGATGGATTTAGGTTTTTCGGGTGGGATTACATGGACGGCCCGGCGGACGGATGCAGAGAGCAGACCGTGACAGTCGAGTTTACGAATGCGTCCGATCATTTGGTTTCACAAGTTCAGTTCAAGTTTGATCAGGGCCGTGTCCGCGAAGCGCAGGGATGGCAGCGCAGTTTCCAGAGTGGGGGATTGTAGCTAGCGCTTCCCGCCAAGAATGTCTGCTACCCACCCATGATTGCCTTTCCGGATCGCCGATCCCATTGTTGGTGGCGTAAAGCTGCCCGACCGTTTCCTGGCGGTGCAGATCCGCAGTGTAAGCGGCTATGAAGGGTGGGTTGGCGACAGTCAGCTTTTGCAGAATAAGGGTAGCAAGCAGACACAGTCAGAAGAGCACGATGGATAACAGCTTGCGCGATTTAGCGGTCCAACTTCGTAGTATGCAATCACCTGAAGCTGTCGATTGGCTGCTTACCCGTTATCCCTGTGAAAGTGAGAACTGGGGTGAAGCTTTGACGCTGATTGGCCATGCCTCTTTTTCAAAGGGAGATGCACGACGGCTTGCTGCGCATTATCTTCGCCGAGCCCCCTACGCATCTGATCGACCTTACCAAGTTTTCGCCAAATTGATTGGTTTCCGCAGTCTCCTCGGAATATTAGGCGAAGTGGTCCCTGCAAATCATCCTCGTCGTGATCTTCTTCTCTATCACTTAAAGCCGCTACTTGAGGCAGTGACGAGTGACAAAGATCGCGTTGCCGCGTCCGCTTTTGTTTCCGTCTCAGCACAGTAAGAAAGACCGCCATGGGGCGTGTCCGGAACGGCAGATTCCCGGTTAAATCCCTGAAAATCTGCCATTCCGCTTTGTCGGGTTCCTAGCCTGAGATAGATACGTCCCGTATCGTCGTTCCGACGGGCAGCCCTCGAACCCGCGCTAAGGTTTGGGCCGAGAGGGTCCAGTAAACGCTAAAGTCGATCAAGCTGAGGTTTGAAACATCATCTGTCCCGCCGAGATAGAGCGGCAGCTTGTAACCAATGCACTGATCGTAATTCGGGCGAGTGCCGCCTGCCTCTAACCACTGCTGGAAAAATGAATACGCCGCCGCTGCGTCAGGCTCGTTCGCTAGCTCGTCATCATGAAACACGGCCCGATTGACGGGTATCTCAAGTACTTCCCCTGTGCCCGGTTCGAGCATGAGAACCTGCGGAGCACCATCGACTATCCGCCGCTCGTCGGTCGCAAACTGGCGACCCAACCAGTCGGCTCCGAAGCATTCTATCCTGTCAGTGAAGTCGGGAAATGCTTCAATCGCGAGCGCAGTGAAGCGCGCAACGTCTTCTTGCCGATGAAGGCGGTACGCCCCGTCTAAATAACCCACGTCATTCGCCTCCAATTATCGACAAACTAGCGATAAGCCTAATGTCTGCAAAGTCGGCGTGTACGGTCAGGCTGCATTTCTTCGCGCGCGGCGAGAACCGGACAGGCCCCTATGGAACGCGACTCTCGGCGTCGGGAGGGGCCGAAATGGGTGGATTGCGGACATAGGCATAGCTGGCGTGCAAAGTCAGCAACGCGGCCAGATTTTGCCGCCCGTTTCGGACTCACGCGCGAGGCGCCGGTCATCTAACAACGACTGGCGGAGATGCATCAGGGCCCAAGGGAGGCGTGAAGTTCAGCGTCACCACTAGTCCAGCTTTTTGGAAATCATCGATGTAGGTGATCTCCGCCCTCGAGACATCGAAATAGGAAATGTGGGGTATGCTTCTCGCCCAGAAGTTTGTTCCAAACTCACCTACTAGTTCGAGCGTCGTGGGACGGCCGTAGGGTTGGCAGGATGGCAAGGGGGCCTGCCTGCCCGGCGGGTACTCAGCTTCGCTATGGCAAACAATCGAGTCGTTTTTGCCGGCGACGACGCCTTTGGTGGTGAAGTACAGCCGGCGTTTCGGCTCAAGCAATTGTGTATTCATGTCAGGATGAGCGGATGCAGAAATGTCGACTTTGGTGTTGGCAGGTAGCGCCAGCACGACGTACTGAGCATGCGCAGAACCATGCATAATGCTAAAAGATGCAAAAACAATTGCTATCAATCGTAGCATTTCAACCTCCGCGACATTTATTGTCAGAAAATATAATACATTTGTAAATTATTTTTAATAGATTATACTTTACTTATAATATCTCTGGACTCCTTCAATCCTGAGACAATGGGGGTCAAGTGAGTGATGGTTTCATTTATCGCCGAGTGTCGATTGATCTTTGAGTTCATGTCGGCTTCGAGAATGCGGCGCTTTTCATAAATCATTTCCTTTAGCGCCTCGCCCCCTCCCGTGGGAATAATTTCCGGCGCGCCGACGGGGCTGTATGTTTTGCCCGGGAATGAAGGCTTCCTTTCGTCTGCCGTTAAAATTTCCGGCTGTCGTTCCGACTCTACGTCCATCCAAACATACCCCCGCTCAAATCCGCCGCTGATCGAAGGTTGGGTCACTACGGTCCATGCATAGTTGTTCCCCGAATAAAGCTCGGGCTGAGTAATTCTCCCCTTCCACCAACAGATTTGAACGGTGGTGCCAAGGCATGGACGTACAAGATCCTCGATGGCGGCTCGCTCGAGTGTCCGCGTCAAGAGTGCTCGTCCAGGGCCGCTGGATGCTTCATCGGTTGCGAGCCCAGCGTCAAAAAACGCAAGCTTCCGATTTCGTGATGTTTTTAATTGGACCGCCCACGCTGGGTTATAGGCGGCCAATATTTTGTACCCTGCGGCTCGTGTGAGAAAGCTTGTCAATATAGTCCACGCGCTTGAGTACCCCCATTTGTTTTCGAGCAACCCTTCTTGCCCGGATAAAACTATGAGATATTCAGCCAGGCCTTCTAGCATTGCGGGACTGAGTTCAGTTTCTTGCGCCGTACTCAATATTTCCAACACTCCAGACCGCGCGCCCATTGCTCTTGATTCTTCGACATCTTTCATTATTTCGTCAAATTTGTTGGGAAGTCGGGATATTTCTTCTCTGATTAACCTGACCTCATCGAGCAAAAGGTCGAGCTTGCCGTTGATCTGATCCAGCTTATTGATGACGTCACCCATCCACTGGTTTTGCTGACGACTCGCTTCGCGCTCCGCTAAAGCTGTCACGACCTCTTTCGCAATCTCCCACCACATGTGTCGTGCTCCCTTCCGCACTCCAAACTTCACGAGAATAACATCGCTGGCTCATGCCGTTTTGCATTTTTTGGGAGTAGTTCTTTTGGAATGCCGATGTGATGTTGGAAGCTATTGTACTAAAGGCTTCGCCCTTTGAGTCTGCCACTTCCTTCCATTACCATGGCAGCTTCATCGCCATTCTCGCCAGAACCGGACAGTCGCTTCACGGCCCCTTCCTGTCATTTACGCTAAACCATCGGCTGGCTGAACGCGGGCAACCCTCCATCCCGAGATTTCTCCACGCGTCCCGGGCGGTCCTTGGGGGCGCCGTGTTTCCTGTGATTTGGATACATTTCCAGAACCTCGCAGCAGCGATTTGAACATATGTTCAGCATTTCCCGTTGACTTCGGGCCAGATGATCTCCAGCCAATGGATACGAAGCGGCCGCAAGGTGCCGCGCGGTGGAGTGGAGAAGGATGTCGGGCCAGCTTGCAGGAAAGGTCGCGCTCGTTACCGGCGCGTCGTCGGGGATCGGGGAGGCGGCGGCGCTTTGCATGGCAGAGGCTGGGGCCGCCGTGGTGGTCTGCGCCCGCCGGGCCGAACGGCTCGCCGGGCTGGTCTCCCGGATCGAGGCCGCAGGCGGCAGGGCGCTTGCCATCCCGGGTGACATGACCGTGGAAGAGGACGCGCGCGGCGCAGTGGAGAAGACGGTCGCGGCGTTCGGGCGGATCGATATCCTCGTCAACTCGGCCGGGATCATGGAAGCGGGCGGGATCGAGAATTGCGATACCGCGATCTACCGCCGGGTGATCGACATCAACCTGATGGGCACCGTCTACACCAGCGCCGCCGCCGTGCCGCACATGCTGGAGCAGGGCGTGGGCGATATCATCACCATCTCCTCGCTCGCGGGGCGCAAGGGCGGGCCGATGACCAGTGCCTATTCGGCCAGCAAGCACGCGGTCAATTTCATGACGGACGGGATGCGACAGGAACTGGGCGGCAGGAACATCCGCGTCACCACGCTGATGCCCGGCGCAACCGAGACGGAAGTGGCGGATTCGATCTCCGATCCGCAGTGGCGCAGCGCGATCAAGGCGCATGTCAGCAAGGACGGCGCGGTGAAGCCGCGCGATATCGGCGAGGCCGTGGTCTTCATCCTCGCCATGCCGCGCCGCACCAACATCTCGGAAATCACCATCCGCCCGACCATCGATACGAGTGCCTGAGAAATTCGGCGCCTGAGGGAGAACGATTATGGCTGGAAGGCTTCAGGATAAGGTCTGCATCGTCACCGGCGCGGCGTCCGGCATGGGCCGGGCGATGGCCGAACTGTTCCATGCCGAGGGGGCGAGGCTGGTGCTCGCCGATATCTCGGGCAGGCAGGACGAAGTGGCGGCCGCGCTCGGCGGCGACACGGTGGGCGTGCAGTGCGACGTTTCCGACGAGGCGCAAGTGGCGGCGATGATCGCGGCGGCGGAGGAGCGCTTCGGGCGGCTCGACGTGCTGTGCAACAATGCCGGGTTCGGCGGGCCGATGGCGCCGCTGCACACGCAGTCGCTGGAGACATGGGACCGGGTTCACGCCACCAATCTGCGCGGCACGTTCCTCGGCATGAAACACGGCATCACCTCGATGCTGAAGACCGGCGGCGGGGCGATCGTGAACACGAGTTCGGCCTCGGCGGTGATCGGGTGGAAGCATCACTCGGTCTACGGAGCGGCCAAGGCGGGTGTGAACCAGCTTACCAAGGTCGCCGCGCTGGACTATTCGGACCAGGGCATCCGCGTGAACGCGATCGCGCCGGGCACGATGTGGACCGGGCTGGTGGAAGCATCGCGCACCCATGCCGAACCGCCTGCCGAATTTCCGGTCCTTGCCGGGATCCCGATGGGCCGGTGGGGCTCGGCCAGGGACATTGCGCAGGCCGCGCTCTATCTCGCCAGCGACGAGGCGTCCTATGTGACCGGCGTGGTCCTGCCGGTGGATGGCGGCTACTGCATCGGCTTTTCGGGAATGGGCGCGGAGCGGCCCGGCATCGCCAGCGTCAATCCGGGCTGAGGCACCGTTCCGGTACTGGCGCGGCGCCGGCCCCCTTCAATCGCCTGATCTCGAAGAGATCACCCCCAGCCGATAATTTCCCCCCCGGGATTATCGAGCCCTTGGCGAGCGTGGGCCGGCGCCGCGATCCGGCCGTGCCGGATGGAAACCGTACAAAGCTGGCGGCAGTCCCCAAGGGAACGGGTTCGGCCAGGTGGGCCGGACTGCCGCCAAGTTATGCGAAGTGCCTGCCGAAAGGGCCTTGCCGTGGGGTCGCATCACGGTTCGGCTGGCTTGCGGCAGTGTCCTTGTCCCGGGCGTTGCCGCCTGCGATTCGGACGCGGCGGTTATGACAGCATCGCGCTCGGTCCGGTGTGAGGCAAATCACGCTTCGGCGCCCCGGCGGTGCGAAACGGGGTCAGTCGCGCCGCTCGACGGTTACCCCGCCGTTCATCATCGCCTCGGCGGGGCCGCTCAGCACGTCCATCGGGAAGACCCTGGGCACGCGGCTGGCCGCATCGAGCCGGGCAAGCTGCTCCTCGCCAAGATCGAGGGTGAGCGCGCCGAGGTTGTCCTCCAGCTGCGCGGGGGTGCGGGCGCCCAGCACCGGGGCATCCACGTCCGGGTTCGCCAGCAGCCAGGCCAGTGCGACTTGCGCGGGCGTGGCGCCGATCTCTTCCGCTACCTCCTGCACCGTGCGTGCGATGGCGAGGTTGCGATCCGACAGGCGCCCGGTCGCGGCATTGATCGCCTTGCGCGTGACGAGGTTTTCGCCCTGCGGCGGGGCAAGGTCGCTCGCGGTATATTTGCCCGTCAGCACGCCGCCGCCGAGCGGGGACCACGGGCACAGGCCCATGCCCATTTCCCGCGCCATCGGCACGAGTTCGCGCTCCACCGTGCGCTCGATCAGGCTTTGCTGGATCTGGAGCGCGCAGAACTGGCTCCAGCCCCGCAGTTCGGCGATCGCCTGCATCCGGCTGGCCTGCCAGGCCGGCGTGTCGGACAGGCCGATATAGAGCACCTTGCCGCTGCGAACGAGATCGTCGAAGGCGCGCAGCACTTCGTCCACCGGCGTGCGGAAGTCCCACATGTGGAGGTAGAGCAGGTCGATCCACCCGGTCTTCATGCGCCTGAGCGAGGCTTCGACCGAGCGCACCATGTTGCGCCGCGAATTGCCCGATGCATTGGGATCGCCAGGGCTCGTCGTCAGCGAATACTTGGTCGCCACCACCAGCCGTTCTCGCCGCGCGCCCATGAGCCGGCCGAGCAAGGTTTCCGAACCGCCCATCCCGCCGTAGAAGTCGGCCGTGTCGAGGAAATTGCCGCCCCGCTCCACATAGATATCGAGCATCCGCGCGGCGTCCTCGTCGGTAGAGCCCCAGGAGCCGGTCCCGCTTTCGCCGGAGCCCGCGCCGAAGGTCATCGTGCCGAGGCACAGCGGCGAGACGCGCAGGCCCGAGCGGCCGAGCAGGCGGTAATGATCGAGCTGGGTGGGCATCGGCGGGTCTCTCCTTCGGGATCGGCCTGCTTGTGACCGGCGGGGCGGGTTCGGGCCACTGTCCCGGCGCGGACATGCGGGCAGGGGCAAGCGGGATTGCCTGCCGGTTCCAGGCGGCCTAGCTACGCCGCCATGAAAGCTCCCGAGATCGCACAGGTAGACCCCTTCCACGCCATGGCCATCGGCCGCCTCGCCTACGAACTGGCGGGCGAGGGGCGCGACGTGATCCACATGGAATACGGCCAGCCTTCCACCGGCGCGCCCGCCGCCGCCATCGCCGCCGCGCACCGCGTGCTGGACAGCGATCCGGGCGGCTACTGGGAAAGCACCGCGCTGCTGGACCGCATCGCCCGCCATTACCGCGAGACTTACGGGGTGGAGGTCGACCGCGAGCAGGTGATCCTCACTTGCGGCGCCTCGCCCGCCTTCGTGCTGGCGCTCTCCAGCCTCTTCGTGCCCGGCGCCAGGGTGGCGCTGGCCCGGCCCGGCTACGTCGCCTACCGCAATACGCTCAAGACGCTCTACCTCGAACCGGTGGAGATGGCCTGCGGCCCGGCGGAGCGCTACCAGGTTACCGCCGCCGCGCTCGACGCGCTCGATCCCGCGCCGGACGGGTTGATCCTCGCCAGCCCGGCCAATCCCACCGGCACCGTGATCGCGCCCGAGGAACTGGCCGCCATTGCCGAAGTCTGCCGCCGCAAGAACATCCGCGTCGTCTCGGACGAGATCTACCACGGCCTCACGTACGAGGGCGCGGCGCAGTCCACCTTGCAGCATTTGCCCGATGCGGTGATCGTCAACAGCTTCTCCAAGTACTATTCGATGGCGGGCTGGCGGCTCGGCTGGCTGGTGGTGCCGCCCGAAGTGGTCGCCCCGGCGCGGGCGCGGATGAACAACCTGTTCCTCACCCCCTCGGTCCTGGCCCAGCACGCGGGCCTCATCGCCATGGACGAGACGGCGGAACTGGAAGGCCATGTCGAGAACTATGCCCGCAACCGCGAACTGCTGCTGGCCGCGCTGCCGAGCCTCGGGCTGGACCGGATCGCCCCGCCCGACGGCGCCTTCTACATCTATGCCGACATCGGCCACCTGACGAACGACAGTCTGGCCTTCTGCCAGCAATTGCTGCGCGACACCGGCGTGGCCACGGCGCCGGGGATCGACTTCGACCCCGTGGACGGCCACCGCTTCATCCGCTTCAGCTTCGCCGTTTCCACCGCGCTGGTGGAGGATGCCATCGCCCGCATGGTGCCCTGGTTCGCGGCGCGGGGGTGAGGACAAGGCGACAGCCCGGAGCCGGCCTCCCCGTCCGTTCAGGCTGAATCCTCACCCGGCAGGTTCCAATATGCCACCCGCTCATTCATCGCGCGGGCGAATATGCCGCGATTGACCGCCCGCCTGCCACGGCGCTTCCTTCGCCCAAACCAAGAGGGAGGGGAACGATGGCCATATTCGTGCTGGTCCATGGCGGCGGTCATGGCGGGTGGTGCTACAAGCCGGTGGCGCAGCGGCTGCGCGCGGCGGGCCACGAAGTCCACACCCCCACCCTCAGCGGGCTGGCCGATCGTGCCCATGTCCTGAGCGGCGCCATCGATCTTGATACCCATATCGACGACGTGGCCGGGCTGCTGGAGTACGAGGACCTGACCGATGCCATCCTCGTGGGCCACAGCTACGGCGGCATGGTCATCACCGGGGCGGCGGATCGCAAGCCCGCGCGGGTGGGCCACCGCGTCTATCTCGATGCGGCCTACCCGCGCGACGGGGAATCGCTTTATGAGCACGCCCATGAACAGATCCACATGGCGAAGCAGGGCCTGCACGATGTGAACGGCGTGGCCATGGTCATGGCGCCGATGCCCGGCTTTGCGGCGTTCTTCGGCGTGACCGACCCGCAGCTCGGCGCCTGGACCGACGCAAGGCTGACCGCGCAGCCGTGGAAGTGCTTCGAACAGAAGATCGCCTTCCGCAACGAGGCGGCGATGCGGGCGATCCCGGAAAGCCACCTGATCTGCACCTCCACCATTCCGGGCCGCGACATGGCGCTGCTGACCGAGCGTTCCGAAGGCCGGGTGTGGGATATCGACACCGGACACGACCTCATGCTGACCGAGCCTGACTGGGTGGCCGAGCGGCTGGAGGCGGTTGCGGCGGCCTGAGCGCGCTTCACGTTTCGCGGTGAGCCTGTCGCAACGCGGGACGAGGCGTGAAGTCGCGCGGAATGTGCGGATTGACAGCGCGCCGCTCATGGGGACTTTGGCGCATCACAGGCAGCAGCAATGGTGGCGAGTCCCTTGAACCAGGTCGTTTGCAGTACCGAAGTGTGGAACGCGCGGATGCGCGATTTCCTGCACGACTGCGCGGGAAGCGCACCCGTGGAAGAACCGGATCGCATTCGCGAGGCGATCCTGCTGCTCCTGCACGATCCCCATACCGGCGCGAAGCGGGACTTCGATCCGGCGGCGGTGGAAGCGATGCTGTCTTGCGGCGCGCCCGAAAGCGCGGTGCTGACGCTGATGGGCGGATGCGCCACTTTCATGCTGTCGCGCGGAACCAGCGGAACGTGCCTGGCCACGCTGGTCATGGCGGATGGTTCGGAAGAGATGATCTGCGAGGCGGCAACGCTCTCGCTGGCGCTGCTGGGGGCCTATGTCTCGATGCTGCTGGCGGATTCCGAACGGATCGAGAAGGAGGTGCCGCCAATCGGCCTTTCCGGCGGGATGCGCCTTCACTGACATTGCGAAGAGCGCGCGGCTGAACTGCACGGATGAGGCGGCACGGACGAGGCGACACGAATGAGGCGGCGCATCCGGCCGCGGCTCCGGGAAGCTGCGCGGTAACCGGATGCGCCGTCAGTTCTGGAGCCCGCTTCCGGGCCCGGTTCAGTCCGTTGGCGTTTCCCGCAAGGTGTCCGGCCGGGAGGGGATTTGCGGCCGGACGGGCAGGTCATGCGGGGCCGGCAGCTATCGGGTGGAGTGCGAGCCGGCCCGATTCTTCTGCCATGGCGCTGCCTAAGCATTGGTAGGATTGCGCCTAGGGGTTTTGGGCAGTTCCGGCAGGAGGTTGGGGGCAAACGATGCCGGCCCGCCGCCCGGCGCTATCAAGGTCCGGTCGGACCGGGGGCCGCGCCGGTCAATTCACCAGCGCGGCCTCGATCGCGATGCGGATTGCATCCGAGGTGTGATTGGCACCCAGCTTGTTGAGCATGTTGGCGCGGTGGATTTCCACCGTGCGCGGGCTGATGGACAGCTTTTCGCCGATCAGGCGGTTGGACAGGCCGCTGGCGACGCCGCCCAGCACTTCGCGTTCGCGGCGGGTCAGGCGGTCTATCCGGGCGCGGGCCATGACTTCGCGCAGCTTGGCATTGCCGACATGTTCCGCCCGTTCGATCGCGCGGGCCAGCGTGGCGTTCAGTTCGTCCGCCGCGATGGGCCATGCGATATAGTCGATCGCGCCATCGAGAATGGCTTCGACGATGCGGTTGGCGCTGGGTTGTTCGCTGAAGGCGATGATCGGGAACCATTCGCCGTGGCGGGCCATGTTCTCCACCAGATCGTCGATCGCGCCGGCCCCGTCATGGATCAGGATGACTCCCGAGCGCGGCCAGGAATGCGAAAGCTCGGAAATATTCTCGAACGGTTCGACGTGAATGTTTCCGACGGAAAGGGCATGACTGATCGCCGCCCTGCGACGCATGTCGTTGTCGATCAGGATGAGATTGGAAATACGCTCCACGGCAATTCTCCCTTTTCGGCATGTGCCTAGGGAGATATTCGCAGGCGTTGTTCAGTGCTTGCGGTACATGCTCCGAAATCGACCTATAGTTTACAAAAGATCTATTTCATTTGCCGCAGTAGATCGGAATCGATCTGTTAAACCGCGTTGTTTCGGTGAGATAGCCGCTCAATGGTGGCCCATCAGCGCGCGTCCGATTTCGGCGAAGTCGCTGCGCAGCATTTCGATCCGGCGCGCATCGAACGACACGGCGCTGTCCAGCACGGTGCGCCGCGCCGCTTCGTAAAGCTGGGTGAGCGCGGCCGCCACGCCGTCCTCGCCCGATACGCCAAGTTGCAGGGCGGTGATCGCCGTCAGCGCGCGGGTGAGGGAGCGGCTCTTGAGCCCGTTGTCGCCGCCCCGGTCGGCATGGACGGCGGTGCCCAGCGCGGCCACCAGGTGCTCGTAGCACAAGTGCACCAGTTCGGCGGGGCCGGCGCCGGTGACGCGGGCGTCGAAGTCTACCCGGCGATAGGCTTCCACCGGAGAAAGCTGTCGTCGCATTTCAGCTGCTCTTGTTCCACTGGGCGATCTGGTTCTGCAGCATCGTCAGCGTCGATTTCGACACGCCGATGCGCGTTTCGGAGACGGTGAACTGCGTGGCGAGCCGGGCGCGCAGCTTTTCCTGCTGCTCGGCAAGGTCGGTCTTGTCCTCGGCGATCTGGGTGAGCTGCTTGGTATAGCGGCTGATCGAGCCGCCCAGCGAACCGCCGTCGGTGGTGGAACTGGCGGCGCGGTAGATCTTGTCGTAGCTGGCGTAGACCCCGTAGAGCCCGTTGGTGAACATCGCCGCCACGCCTTCGGGATCGGCGGCGATGGTGGCGTTCAGGCGGTCGGTGTCGAGCGCGAAAGTGCCGTCGCGCTGGGTCTTGAGGCCCAGGTCCGCCAGCGTCTTCGCCATGCCGGTGGCGTTCGGCATGATCGTCGTCCCCGCAAAGCCCGAGAGCGCGCGCTTGAGCGCCCGCGCGCCGCTGTCCGCCGCAAGGTCGCCGCCGATCGCGGTGGCCGTGTTCAGCGCCGACATCACCTCGTTCAGCGCATCGGTCAGGTCCTGCATGGCGCCGGCGATGGAAGTGGTCGGATCGGCGAAACTGACCGTGGTGGGCGCGCCGATATTGGCGGCCTTCAATTGCAGTTTCACGCCGGGGATGGCGTCGGACACGGTGTTGGACTTCGCCGTCATCTGCAGCCCGTCGATCTTGAAGGCGGCATCCTTGGCGCTCGCCAGAAGCTGGCCGTTGGTGGAAGAGGGGTTCCAGGCCAGGTCGGAAAGGCCGGAGGTCGTCTCCAGCACGAAGCCGTTGGCCGCGCCTTCCTGTCCCTTGAGCACAAGCTGGGCGCCGTCCACGGTCTGGGCGACATAGGCGCTGACGCCGGAATTCGCGGCATTGATCGCCTTGGCCACGTCCGCCAGCGTCGCCCCGGCCGCGATCGTCAAGTCCACGGCGGCATGGGCGGTATCCGCGGTGAAGCCGCCGCCGGCCACGGTGCCGAAGCGCAAGGTCAGCGTGCCGGCGCCCACTGCCGCGGTCGATGCCGCGAAAGCCTTGCCGGCCAGTTGCTGCCCGCTCGCAAGCTGGGTCACTTCGAGCGAGTAGGTGCCCCTGGGGATCGCGCTGCCGGTCAGCGTGCCCGCGGCGACGGCGCTGTTGGCGACGGTAGGGCTGCGCGAAAGGTCTCCCGAGCGCACCAGCGTGCCCAGCGACGTGCTGAGCGAGAGCATCATCGACTTGATGTTCGATGCGGTGGAGATCTGCGTGGTCAGCTTGTCGGACCGCGCCGTCAGCCGGTCGCTGCGATTGGCGAACTGGGCCGCGGCGAGGTTGTTCGCCAGCGCCGCCATGTCCACGCCGCTGCCGCCGCCGAGCGCGGTCACCAGCGAGGACGTGGTCAGCGAAGTGGAAGTGGTCGTAGCCATGGGTGGGAGAACGGCGGCCCTGGAAATTTGTTAAGGAATATTTTTCAGTCCTGCTTCGGATCGAGCCGCCCTTCGGCATCGAAGCGCACCGTCACCGGCACCGAGACGTCCGGCGCATGGCGGTGCTCGCCCCGCTTCACCGCCAGCACGAAGGCCAGGATCGCGGCGACGGCGACATAGTGGTCCTCGCGGATCATCTGCTTCTCGCGCGTGGTGAAGTAGACCGAGCGGGCAAGCGCCGGGTAGCTGAGCACGGGCACGGCAAACTCGGGCGCCATTTCGCGCATGGCCAGCGCCCGCTCGTCGCGGCCCTTGGCGATGACGACGGGCGCGGGCGCCTTCGCCGGATCGTAGGCAAGCGCCACCGCGAAATGCGAAGGGTTGGTGACGATGAACTGCGCCTCCTTCATCGCCGGCACCAGCCCGCCCATGGCGATCTTGCGCTGGCGTTCGCGGATCGCGCCTTTCTTCTCGGGCGAGCCTTCGCTTTCCTTGGCTTCATCGCGCACTTCCTGAAGCGTCATCTTCAGGCGCAGCATTCGCCGCACGAGTTGCACCGGCAGGTCCACCAGGGCGATCACGAAAAGGCCGGCCGAAAGCCACAGCAGCAACTGGACCAGCGCGTCCCAGGCATAGGCCAGTTCCCCGAACAGGTTGCCGCGCCCCAGCCGCGCGAAGGTTTCCAGCCGCGCGTCCGCCCATGTCCAGGCGATCGTGCCCAGCAGGGCGACCTTGGCGATTCCCTTGGCCATCTCGATCAGCCCGGTCGGCCCGAACATGCGCTTGAGGCCGGACATCGGGTTTATGCGCGAGCCCTTGGGCGCGAGGTTGCCGCCCAGCCAGCGTCCCTCGCCGAAGCCGAGCTGCGAGCCGAGCGAGGCGAGGATCACCGCCGCGCCCAGCACGAGGATCGGCGGCAGCATCGCGGCAAGCGCGCCCAGCAGGAACCGGCCGGGGGTGAAGTCGTCAAGCGCGGCCTTGTTCCACGTGAAGCCGGCACGCAGCACGCCTGCCAGCAGGTCCAGTATCCACGGCCCCGCCACCATGAGCCAGACCGCGCCGATCGCCACGGAGGCGGCGGTCGCCAGTTCGCGGGAACGGATGACATCGCCCTGTTTCGCCGCCTCGCGCTTGCGCTTTTCCGAAGGGGCGAAGCTCTTTTCGCCTTCCTGCTCGCTCATGGCGCAAGCAGCTGCGCGGTCTGCGCGATGGCATCGGCCGAAAGGCGGACCACGAGGTCCGTCAGCACCGGCGCGCCCACCAGCAGCGCGGCGATCCCGCCCAGCACGCCGGCCGGAAGCCCGAGCGAGAACAGGTTGAGCGAGGGGGCCGAGCGGCCGAGAACCCCGGTCACGATCTGCACCACCAGCAGGATCAGGCAGGCGGGCAGGGCGATGGTCACGGCGGTGGCGAACATGTGCGCGGCGAACCGGCCGATCAGCGCGAAACGGGCGGCGCCCAGCCAGGTCTGGCCCGGCGGCAGCGCGCGGTAGCTGTCCACGATCAGCGCGAACCATTGCAGGTGGGCGCCCAGCGCAAGGAACACCAGCGAGAGCACGACGGCGAAATATTGCCCCAGCGCGGGCGACTGCGCACCGGAATTGGGATCGACGGCGGTGGCCACGTTCATGCCCATCGAACCGCCGATCAGCTCGGCGGCAAGGATCGGTGCGGCGAAGGACAGTTGCAGCACGAAGCCGAGCGAGAGCCCGACCAGGATCTCCCCCATGACGGCAAGCATCCCCGCCACCGAAAGCAGCACCGGCGGCGGCATCACCGGGGTCCAGGCGCAGACCAGCACGGCAATGGCCCCGGCGCCGATCACCCGCACTTGCGGCGGCACCCCGGCGATACCGAACAGCGGCGCGGCAACCAGCGCCGCGCCGATCCGCGTCATCACGAAGACGAGCCGCCAGAATTCGGCCTCCAGCGCGCCGAAGCCGAAATCGAGCTGGATCACCGCGCCACCTGCTCGGCCTGCCCGGTGCGGGCGATCTGGGCGAAGACTTCCTGTGCGAACTCGCCCACCAGCGTCATCATCGATCCGCCGAAGATCACCAGCACCACGGCGGTAATCGCCAGCTTGGGCACGAAAGTCAGCGTCTGCTCGTTCACGGATGTCGCCGCCTGCACCACGCCGACCGCAAGGCCCACCGCAAGCGAGGCGATCAGCACCGGCGCGGCGACGAGCGCGGTCACCCAGAGCATCCGGTCGGCCAGCGCAAGCAGGGCGGTGATGTCCTCCACGGGCGAAACCTAGCCGAAGCTCGCCGCCAGCGAGCCCATCAGCAGGGCCCAGCCGTCCACCATGACGAACAGCAGCAGCTTGAACGGCAGCGAGACCACCATCGGGCTCATCATCATCATGCCCAGGCTCATCAGCACCGAGGACACCACCAGGTCGATCACGAGAAACGGCAGGAACAGCATGAAGCCGATCTGGAACGCGGTCTTCAGCTCGCTCGTCACGAAGGCGGGCAGCAGGATCGAGAAGGGCACGTCCACGGTGTTCGTGAACGGAGGGGCATTGGCCATGTCCGCGAACATCGTAAGGTCGCGTTCGCGGGTCTGGCGGATCATGAAGGCGTGGAATTCGCGCCCGCCGGCCGAAATTCCCTGCTCGGCATTGATGCGGCCCGCCGCATAGGGCGCCACCGCATTGGCGTTCACCCGTTCGAGCGTGGGCGCCATCACGAAAAGCGAGAGGAACAGCGCCAGCCCGATCAGCACCTGGTTGGGCGGAGACTGCTGGAGCCCGAGCGCCTGCCGCAGGATCGCCAGCACCACCAGGATGCGCGTGAAGCTGGTCATCATCAGGATCAGGCTGGGCAGGATCGTCAGCAGCCCCATGACCAGCAGGAGCTGCAGCGACATGCTGAGACCCGGACCGCCGGCGCCGCTGCCGCCGAGCGAGCCCAGCGCCCGGTCGAGCGCGCCGGGGATCGCGGCCTGCGCGCGGCTCGCCGTGGGTATCAGCGCGGCGGGCAGGGCGAACGCGAAGAGGAGGCAGGAAGCGGGCGCGCGCTTCATGGCTCGGGCGTCCTTGCGGCCATGAGCGCATCGAAATCCGGGCGCGCGGGCGCTTCGGCAAGGCGGGTCAGGCCGTGTCGGGTCGCGGCGACGAGGATCTCGCGGTCGTGGAAGGCGATCACGGCAAGGCGCTGGGTGGGCGAAAGCATCATGGTTTCCACCACGCGCAGCGAACGGGTGCCCGCGTTCAGCCCGGCGCGTTCCTGCATCCGCCGCGCCAGCAGCAGGCAGCCCCATGCCAGCAGGCCGATCAGCGGCAGCAGCACGATCAGCTTGAGCACATACCAGAGCATCAGGACTGGCCTTCCTCGCCATCGGGCAGGGCGGGGGAAAGCGCGTCGTCAGCCGCCCCGCCCCCCGCTTCCGCTTCCTGCCCGACGATCTCGACGATCCTGAGACCGAAGCGGCCGTTGTGCGAAACCACCTCGCCGCGCGCGATGGGCTTGCCGTTGACCAGCACGTCGAGCAGTTCGTCGGTCAGCCGGTCAAGCACGACGACGCTTTCCGGGCCGAGCGCGAGCACGTCCTTCAGCTTCATCTGGGTGCGGCCCAGTTCCACGGTCAGGCGCACGTCGACATCGCGCAGGAAGTCGAGGCCGCGGGGATGGATGTTCATCGGGCTGGGATGTCCTTCTGTCAGAACGCGTGCGTGATCTGGACCGCGACGCGGTCGTCGAGTTCGCCGATGGTGCCGCTGGCAAGGGTGCGGCCGCCGACTTGCAGGGGGACGCTGCGCGCCACCGCCACCGGCAGCACGTCGCCGGTGCGCAGCGCGGAAAGACGGGCCATGGAGAGGCGCATGTCGACCAGCACCGCGGTCACTTCCAGCGGCATCGAGGCGAAGGGTTCGTCGGTCGGCTCGGGCGCGGCGAAGCGGCGCGGCCCGCCTTTCGCCTCCCTGCGCGGCGCCGCCACCGCTTCCGCCAGCGTCGCCACGGGAATGGCGAGCAGCAGCGACCAGGGCGGCATTTCCGGCTCCTCGATATCGAGCGAAAGGGTGAGCAGGTCGGCGCCGGGCGCGAAGGGATCGAGCTGGCGCAGGCTGGTGTCGCGGCGCAGCGGGCGCACGCGGTGATCGTCCCGAGCCCCGAAGGCAAAAGTCAGCGCCTCGGCCACGCAGCTTTCGATATGGGCGAGCAGCAGTTCGGCGGACAGCGGAAAACTCTCGGGCAGCGGCGCGGGCACTTCGCCGGGGCCGCCGAAAGCCCGGTCGACGAGGCGGAATACCGGGGCGGCCTCGAACGTCGCCAGCAGCGGAAGCGCGGCGGGGCCGAGCACCATCAGCGTATGCGCGGCCAGCCCCTCGATCTCGCCCTGGAGGGAGGAAAGCGTGGCGTCCATCGGCATCCCCGCGCGCACGATAGGCGCATCGGTGCCTGACAGCCTGGCCAGGCCGATGGCCAGTGCGCGGGTGAGACGCTCGCCGATCAGGACCAGCGCGGGCACCAGTTCGGCCAGCGCCGGGCCGGATGCCACCAGCTCGCCGCTGTGCCGCGCTGTGGTGCGTTTAGGTGTCGTTCTGCCCCCTGTCACCGCGCCCTCACTGGATGATGAAGGTGCGGAAGTAGACGCCGTCGATGCCGCCAAAACCTTCCTTTTGAATCAATACGTTGTTTATGGCGGCCGTCATCCGTTTCTCCAGCCGGTCCTTGCCGGGGAGGGTGTAGACGTCATCCTCGGGCGTATCGGCGAGGATCTCCAGCAGGGCGGATCGGATCGCCAGTTCATGCTTCTTGAGCCACATCAGCACGCGCCCGTCACGCCGGGTCGAGCAGGCCAGGCTGAGCTGCACGAGCGCATCCGAATCCTTGAGATTCGAGGTGAAATCGTCGGAAAACGTGAAGTAGGCGGTGCGATAGGGATCGCCGCCATCGCCTTCCACTTCGGGCACGGCGGCGCCTTCTCCCTCGCCCTCGGCCTTGGGCATATAGGGGTCATCCTCGCCCTTGCGGATCAGCTTGGGCTGGTTGTCCTCGCGATTTTCCGCATGATTTCCGCCGATTATGCCGGACATCACAAGCGCGAGAACCCCGCCTCCCCCCACCACCAGCATGGCGAGCGCCACGAGAATGAGCCCAAGCTTGCCCTTCTTCGCGGCCGGCGCGTCCTGTGCTGCCTTCTCGTTCACGCGTTATCCCCCCGTTCGGCCGGATCAGGCATAAATTCCGCCGCGTCCGCCATCGTCGCTCCGCTGTTCCGGCGCTTCGCCCGGCCGCTGTTCGTGGTGAGCGCCATGCCTGCGGGACTGCTCCTGCCCCGCGCGGGCATCGGCGGCCGAAGCCTGTTGGCGCTGGTCCGGGGTCTGTCCGCCGGAACCGCCTGCAAATGCCGGGTTTTGCGGGGCGTTCTGGGCTGTCTGCTGTCCGGTGTCGCGTGGCGGGTCGCCGGTCTGCCCGCTCGCAAGGGTTGCCGCGACGGCGGCCTGAACCGAGCCGGTGAAGCCCGCCGAGGCGCTTGCCATGGTCACCGACAGCCCGCGATCCTCGTGCCGGAATTCCAGCGATACCGCGCCGAACTGCGCATGGCTGAGCGCGGCGCGGACACGCTGTGGATCGGCGGCCTCGCGCGCTTGCGCCAGTCTGCCGACGAGCGCGGCGAAGTCCTGCGGACCTTCCGCGACAGGGGCGGCGGAGGCGGTGCGCGGACTGCCGGTATCGGCGGAAGGAACGGTGCCGGTGCCAGTGACGGTGATTGCGAGCGGTGCCGGAAACTGCTCCCGAGAAAGCGAGGTCGCCCCGGTTTTCGGCACTTCCACCGCCGATTCCATGTCCGCTTCGGCAGGTTGCCGGGTTGAGGAAGCAAGAGGCGGTTCGGGATCGGTCGCCGAAGCGATGGCGTTCGGGGGACCGGGCATCGCAGCGGAGGGCGAGGTGGGCGCCTCGGTCACGGCGGCGGCGGGCGGCACAGGGCTCGCGATCTTCGGCGCCTGTCCCTGCACCCGGCCGAGCAGCGTGGTGCTGACCGGGAAAGGCTGCGCCGGCGGCGGAGCATCGCCGCTGTCGGCCTCGCCTGCCGTGATGGCGATCAGCCGGAACTGCGCGGCGTCGGCGGCTGGCGTGGATAGGGCGGCGGCCAGTCCCTTCGCGGCAGCAGGTGCGGGCTGTGCCGCTGCCGGAACCATGGCCGATGCCGCGGGATGCTGCGGCGCAATCGGCGCGGCACCGTCCTTGGGCGTCCTGCTCGCCGTGATGGGGATCGCGGGGATCGCGGCAGCCGTGAAAGCTGCGATCGGGAGGATGACGGGAAGCATGGCAGCGGCGGCTCCGCCTGTGTCCGGAAGCGGCGCGGCCAGCGGTTCGGGCATGTCGCTTGCCGGTGCTTCGGCCGGATCCGGAAGGGCGGAGGCGGGCTCCATCGCTTCCGGCAGGATCTTGCCGGGTCGCTTGCCGATCTTGCCGTCTGCGGCGGCCGCGAGGGCGAGGTCCGGCACGTCCGCCCCGGCAGGCGCGGCGGCATCTTCGGTCGCCCCGAGAACCTCGGAGAACTGGCGGTTTTCAGGAGCCTTTGCCAGGGCTCCGGCCGCTCCCGGTGCCACCGTGGATGGCGATGCCGGGGCGGCTGCAGGGGCCGGGGCGGAGAACTGGATCATGCGTTGCGGGGTCCTCGTGTCGAGCATGAACATCTCTATTCAAGACCCGTGCCAGTCGCCTTCCGGCCGGCCAGAACGGGAGTCTCTCCGCCCTTGGCGATCGTGCGTTCCTGCAGGGCGGCGCGTTCCTCGATGGCGGCGCGGCGGCGTTCGGCCTCGGCAAGAAGCTGTTGCTTGGCATCGGCGATAGACCGGGCGCGCAGGGCGTCGCCGTCAGTGGAGCGCGAGATCGCCTGCAAGCCGCTGACGAAGCGCCCGACCTGATGCAGGGCCGCGCCGTCCGCCATTTCGCGGCGGCTGCCGTAATCGTTCGCCATCTGCCGGGTGCGGTCGGCAAGGTCGCGCAGTTTCGACAGCGTGCTTTCCGCATGCGCCGCCTCGATCGCGGCAGACTGCCTGGCGATGGCGCGGATTCTTTCGAGCCTGCGCAGCCGAAGCAATCGCTTGCGCTCTTCCTGCACCGGATCAGGTACCGAGCAAGACGGCCAGCGCGTCGGCGCTGGCGGCAAGATCGACGATCTCGCCCTGCGGCTGGCTGAGGAAGTCCGTCAGCCGGTCGTGCATGGCGATGGCGCGGTCGAGCTGCGGATCGGCTCCGGCGCGATAGGCGCCCATCAGTACGAGGTCGCGGTTGGCCTCGTATCCGGCGATGAGCGCGCGGAACTGGCGGGCAAGCTGCTGGTGCCCGGCGGGAACGATGTCGTTCATCACGCGGCTGAGCGAGGCGGCAATGTCCACGGCGGGATATTGCCCGCGCTGGGCAAGGTCGCGCGAAAGCACGATGTGCCCGTCGAGGATCGAGCGTGCGGTGTCGACCACCGGATCGTCCTGATTGTCGCCATCGGCCAGCACGGTGTAGAGCCCCGTCACCGAGCCGCCCGATGCGGCGGAATTGCCCGCGCGCTCCACCAGCTTGGTGATCGTGGCCAGCGCCGAGGGCGGATAGCCGCGTGCCGCGCCCGGTTCGCCGAGCAACAGGCCGATCTCGCGCGCGGCATGGGCGACGCGGGTGAGGCTGTCCATGATGAGCAGCACCCGCCGTCCGCGCGCGCGGAAATGCTCCGCCATCGCGGTTGCCAGCATCGCGCCGCGCAGGCGCAGGTTGGGGGCATGGTCGGCGGGCACGGCGACGACGATGGTCTTGTCCTTCTTCTCCGCCTGCATGTGCCGCTCGACGAAATCCGAGACCTCGCGCGCGCGTTCGCCGATCAGGCCGACCACCACGACTTCGGCCGATGCGCCGCGCGCGATCATGTCGATCAGCACCGACTTGCCGACGCCGGAGCCCGCCATCACGCCGATACGCTGGCCGACGCCGAATGTGGTAAGCGCATTGAGCGCGCGCACGCCGGTGTCGAAAGGCAGGCGCACCGGGCTGCGGTCGAGCGCGGAGGTGCGCACGCCGCCGGACGGCCATTCCAGGCGGCTGTGGATCGGAAAGCCGCCGTCGATCGGCAACCCTTCGCCATCCACCGCGCGGCCGAGGAAGGATTCCCCCACCGGCAACAGTCCGGGCCGCCCTTCCGCCCAGACCCGCGCGCCGGGCCGCAGCAGGATCATGTCGCCGAGCAGCATCATCATCGTCCGCCCGTTGCGGAAGCCGATCACTTCGGCGGCGAGCGACTTGCCCGGCGCGTGGGAGACGCGGCACATCGCCCCCACCGGCACGGAAAGGCCGCTCACTTCCAGAAGCCCGCCGTCGCAGGCGGCGACAAGGCCGAAGCGACGGGGCGCGAGGTCCAGCGGTTCCGCTGCGAGATCGGCGAGGATCGGTTCCCAGAGCTTCAGCACCGGTGAAGCGCCTCGGCGATGGCGCGGCGCCAGTTGGCGGGACCGTCCTCGACGCCGCCGGTCGCCGTTTCGACACGAACGGTTCCGCGTTCGAGCGTGGTATCGGGCTGGACCTGCCATTCGGCCGAAAGGCGGGAGGAGACAAGCCTGAGGTCTTCGGGGTGGAGCCGGACGAGCCGCTCGTCCTCGGCGCGGGTCAGCATGGAAACCGCCACGCTCACCCTGCGCAGGAGGGCATCGGGATCGATCGCCAGCGGCGCGATGGCGGATTCGCACAGGGCGGACACCGTGTCTCGCAGGCGCAGGCGCAGTTCCTCCTCCAGCACCTCGTCGAGACGCGCGAATGCGAGAGAGAGCTTTTCCCGCGCGGCTTCGTCGGTTTCGGCACGAAGCCGGGCTTCGTGCGAGGCCTGTTCGTGGCCCACCGCGAAGCCATGGCTGAAGGCCTCCGCAACGGGATCGCCGCTTTCGCTTTCCGGGGCAGCAGGGGCCGGATCCGGTTCGTGCGGGGAAGGGGCCTGCGCCTTGCTGCCGAAGCGGGCATCCGCCTTGAAACCCTCGGGCTGGATTCCGGGAACCTGATGACGGGGCGGCCGGGCCAGCGTATCGAGCAGCCTTGCGGAGGCCCGGCCCGGTTCGGTCCGGCGGGAGAAGGCGAGGTCAGACATAGTCGTCGTCTCCCGACCCGAAGGCTATCGCGCCGTCCGCGGCAAGGCGGCGGGCGATGGCCACGATCTCCTTCTGCGCGGCAACCACGTCGGCCAGGCGTGTCCGCCCCCGTGCGACGATCTCGTCCTTCACGCCGTCCGCGGCGCGGCTCGACATGGCGCGGAAGAAGTGCTCGCGCTCGTCCTCGCTCACGCCTTTCAATGCATCGATCAGCGAATCGTTGGGCACGTCGCGCAGCAGCGTGCCCATGGACTTGGGATCAAGCACGAAGAGATGCTCGAACTTGAACATCTCGTCCTCGATGCGCCGGGCCAGCAGCTTGTCGCGGCGGGTCAGTTCGCCCAGCACGCGCTTTTCCACGACCTTGCCGACACCGTTGATGATCTCGGCGGCCTCGCGCGCGCCGCCGATGGTGAGCGGGCGCTGGCCGTGGCATTCGGTGATGCGGCGGGCAAGCAGTTCCTCCAGCATCATGATGGCCTGCGGCGAAACCGGGCCGAGCGTGGCGATGCGGTGGACGATCTCGGGCTGGGATTCGGCGGGCAGGGCATGAAGCACGGCGGCGGCCACTTCGGGATCGAGCTGCACCAGCAGCACGGCGATGGCCTGCGGATGTTCGCCGCGCACCAGCGGAACCAGCGATTCAGGCGTGAGCCAGCGTGCGAGTTCGAGGGTCGAATGCGGCGCGGCGCCGGGCAGGATGCGGCGCATCATGTTGTCCGCCTTCACCTCGCCCACCGCTCTGGCGAACATGCCGCGCACTTGCCCCACCCGGTCATGCGCGACGAGGCCGAGCGCCTCGGTCCGGGAGACGAATCCGGCGATGGCCTCCGCGATCACGTCCGGCCCGATCTCGCCGAGCGCGCACATCTTCTCGCCAAGACGGCGCAATTCTTCCGGTTCGAGTTCGGAGAGGATGCGGCTTGTCTGGTCCTCGTCGAGCAGCATCATCATGATCGCGGCATTGTCGGCGGCGGGCAGGTCTGACGTGGCGGGGGGCGGGGTTGGAGGTTCGCTCATCAGGCCGCTTTCGCCCGCCCGGATGCTTCCGGTCCCGGTTGGCCGTCAGGGGCGGGCTCGTTGATCATCTGGCGCAGCGCCGCCACCGCGCTGTCGGGCTTTTCGGAAACGAGGCGCTGGGCGAGGTTGACCTGGCGGGAAAGCAGGTCGGCCCGGCGCAAGTCGATGTCGAGCCCGTCGGCGCCGGGGATTTCCGGGCGGTGCGGCAGGGCCCCGGCGAGCGGCACGGCGTCCAGCGGACGCTCCAGCGCACGTTCGAGGGCGAGCTGGACGGCATCGTCCCGGTCTTCCTCGTCGGCGGCGGCGCCGGACTTGCGCCGCTTCCGTCCCTTCGGCGGGGCCTTTTCACCGCGCATCGCCGCGATCAGCGGACGAACGCCAAGCAGCAGGACCATCAGCACCGCCAGCAATGCGGCGCCGTTGCGCACGACCATGGCGAACCACGGGGCCTCGTAGAAGGGCAGGGTCTCGCCGCTTTCCTGCTCGAACCGCCGCACGACGACCTTGACCTGATCGCCGCGCTGGGGATCGGCGCCCACGGCCGCGCTCACCAGCGACTGGATGTCCTGCGCCTCCTGCGCGCGCGCGCCTTTCATGGCGTCCGCCTTGATGGCCACCGCCACGGAAATCCGCCGGACCCCGCCAGGCCGGGTATTGGCGACAGAGACCTGGCGGCCCAGTTCGTAAGTGCGGCTGGAGGAGGATTCGCCGTTGCTGGGCGGCGTGGCGGCGGGTGCGGGCTGCGTGCCCTGCGGCGGGCCGGGGCGGGCCTGGGTTGCGGGGGGCGGCGTGTTGGACAGCACGCCGGGCACCCCGGCAGCCGGCGCCGTACCGGTCGATTGCGACTGTTCCTGAGTCTCGGTGCGGACCACGCCGTCCTTGTCGTAGCTTTCGCGGGCCGAGGTCACCTCGTCCATGTCGAGCGCCACTTGCGCCTCGGTGGTGAAGTTGTCGGCGCCGAGCACGGGGCTGAGCAATTGCGAGACCTGCTCGCGGATCTTCGCCTCCATGCGCGATTGCAGGTCGAGCCGGTCGGACTGCGCGCCGCCCCCCTGCGAGAGGAGCTGGCCGTGCTGGTCCACCACTTTCACCGCATCGGGGGAAAGGCCCGGCACCGAGCCGGCGACGAGGTTGACGATGGCGGAGACCTGGCTCTCGGAAAGCTGGCGCCCGGCCTTCAGCCGCACCATCACCGAGGCGGTGGGCGGCACGTTGTCACGCACGAACACGGACTTCTCGCCCTCGGCAACGTGGACGCGCACGGATTCCACGCCGTCGATCTCGCCGATGGTCAGTTGCAGGTCATGCTCGCGGGCGGAACGCAGGCGCTCGCCTTCCAGCGTGCGGCTGGCGCCCATCGGCAGCTTGTCGAGCATCTGGTCGCCGCTCTCGGGCGTAGCCAGTGCGCCGTCGGAGGCCACGAGCATCCGCGCCTTGTAGAAATCGCCTTCGCCCACGGTGAGAGCGCCGGTCCGGTTGTCTATCCGGTAGTCGATCCCCGCCTGGTCCAGCGCCGCGGCGACACCGGCGCGGTCGGCATCGCCGAGCTGAGCGTAGAGCACGCGCTGCGATGACGGGGCCAGCATGGTCCACGCCAGCAGCGCCCCGCCCACGGCGGCAAGCCCGATGAAGGCAGGCAGCATCTTCTTCACCGCCGGTTGCGCGGTGAATGTGCCGAGGCGTGTCAGCACCGAGCCGCCGGAACGATCGGTGAATGGCGCGAACATGGAGGTGGTGGCGGGAAGCCGGGCGCCGCCATCGGCGGCCGCGGGTACGAGGTCGGCCATGCTGGATCAGACTCCCATCCGCATGATGTCCTGGTAGGCGGACAGCAGCTTGTTGCGCACCTGCATGGTCGCTTCGAAGGCGACGCCGGCCTCCTGCCGCGCGAGCATGACCTTGGCGACATCGGTGACTTCGCCCTTCTGGTAGGCTTCGGTCACGCCGTCGGCGCGGGACTGGACCGCGTTCACACCGTCGATCGCGGACTTCAGCGTATCGGCGAACCCCTGCGCCGGAGCCGCCGTCGTCCCGGCAGAGCCGACCGCGGTGGGCGCCGCGCCCTGGGCGGCGTGAATTTGCTGGAGCAGGTCGCTGCGCTGGATGATCTGCTGGCGCATGGCCATGATCTGCTGGATACCGCCCGCGTTGGCGGAAAGGGCGGGGATGGCGCTCACCGGATGCCTCCCACCGCGCTGCGGCCGATCTCGATGCCGGCTTCGCGCAGGGAAGCGAGGCGATAGCGCAGGGTCCGCTCGGAAATGCCCAGCTCGCGCGCCGCGCGCACGCGGTTGCCGCCGCAGGCTTCAAGGGTTTCGGCGATGGCGCGGGCCTCGGAGTTCTGGACGATGCTCGACAGCTTGCGGCCGCCGTCGCTTTCGGGGCCGTCGCCCGGCATTGCGCCAGGGCCGGTTCCGCCGCCTGCCGCGAAGGGAAGCAGGCGCGCCGGGCTGTCGAACACGATGTGCGCGGGCGTGATCGTGCCCTTGCCATGTGCCAGCAACAGGGCGCGGCGCATGACGTTCTCCAGTTCGCGCACGTTGCCCGGCCAGGGGTGAAGCCGCAGCAGGGCCAGCGCGGCATCGTTCAGGCAGGGCACGCGTGCCGGATCGGGCGCATGGCGCAGGGTCATGCCGAAGGCGAGCGGGGCGATATCGTCCGCCCGCTCGCGCAAGGGGCGCAGGGTGAGCGGGAAGACGTTGAGGCGGTAATAGAGGTCGGCGCGAAAGCGGCCTTCGGCCACTTCGGTCGGCAGGTCGCGGTTGGCGCAGGCGATCACGCGAATGTCCACCTTGATCGGGCGTGTCGAGCCGATCGGCACCACTTCCTGTTCCTGCAAGGCGCGCAGCAGCTTGGCCTGGAGGGAAAGCGGCAGTTCGGCGATCTCGTCCAGTAGCAGGGTGCCGCCGTCCGCGGCGCGCATGAAGCCCTCGCTCGACTGGGTGGCGCCGGTGAAGGCGCCCTTCTGGTGGCCGAACAGCATGGCCTCCAGCATGGTTTCGGGCATGGCGGCGCAGTTCACCGCGATGAACGGGCCGCTGCGGCGCGGGCTGCGGTTGTGGATGAAGCGGCTGAGCACTTCCTTGCCGGTGCCGGTCGGCCCGTTGACGAGCACGGGAATGTCGCTGTTCGCTAGACGGTCCGCCAGGGCGAAAACCGAGATGCTCTCGGGATCGGCGGCGATCGGCTCGTCAGGCGCAGCCATGGCGGCGAGCAGCATGGCGAGCGACGCCTCGCTCACGGGGTCGGCGTAAGTCAGCGCGATTTCGGATCCGCCTTCGCGTGAGAGCGCCGGCACGGCGCCGCGCGACAGCCGCACCTTGCGCGAGGTCGGCATGGCCGAAATCGTGCCGATGGATGCGTCCGCACCGTCCCGAAGTTCGATCGCCGAACAGTCGAGCAAAGATCCGGCAATAGCCACTGCCCGGTGAGCGAGCGGTCCGTGCCGGCGATTAAATTCCGTGTCGAAAACCGGTTCGACCATGTCTCGCGTCCCCGTGGAATTAACAAGTTCCGGGGTTCGATATGCGTGCCTAACGGCGAATCTTTGGGAAATTTAAGGCCCCGTAGCGACCCTTAGTGAAAGTGAATTTTCGCGGAAGTCCGGGGGTTTCGGGGACGAACCGTGCGGCAGGCGGGCTTAAATTTGCCGTCCCGTTGCCGGTCTTAGCCCCGACAGCCGCACCGGATGGGCCGGCAGACGCTGTTTCCACCTCGAGACACTCAACGGGAGCCAATACATGTCCGTCATCAACACCAACATCAGCGCGATTCGCGCCGCCAATGCGTCGAATTCCGCCAACAAGATGCTCGGCACCGCCATGGAGCGCCTGTCGACCGGCAAGCGCATCAATTCCGCCAAGGACGACGCCGCCGGCCTTGCCATCTCCACTTCGATGACCGCGCAGGTCCGCGGCATGAGCCAGGGCATCCGCAATGCCAATGACGGCATCTCGCTCGCCCAGACGGCGGAAGGTGCGCTTTCGGAAGTTTCCAACATGCTCCAGCGCGTTCGCGAACTGGCGATCCAGTCGGCCTCGGGCACGTACCAGGATTCGGATCGCACGGCGATGCAGTCGGAAGTGACGGCGCTGACCAGCCAGATCGACGATATCCTCTCGGATACGACCTTCAACGGCAACACGCTGTTCTCGACCACTTCGGGCAGCGACGTGACCTTCGACATCCAGACCGGCGCAAATTCGGGCGAGACGATCACGCTGACCTCCTCGGCGATCGACGGCACCAATATCGACGCTTCTGCGCTCGACGTCTCCTCGGCCTCGGCCGCTTCGGACACCATCGACAGCGTCGATCTCGCGCTGGCGGATGTGAACAAGACCCGCGCTTCGCTCGGCGCCGGCCAGAACCGACTGGAATCGGCGGTGAACAACCTCACCAACAACGTGACCAACCTGTCGGACGCGCGTTCGCGGATCGAGGATGCCGACTATTCGAGCGAGACCACGCAGATGGCCAAGGCCCAGATCCTGAGCCAGGCGTCCACGGCGATGATCGCGCAGGCCAACCAGAGCCAGCAGAACGTGCTGTCGCTGCTCCGCTAAGCGAAGCTCATCGACTGGCGGCCGGTCCTGCGTGACCGGCCGCGCGGGCCCGGCGCCAGTCCCCAGAGCGCCGGGCCCGTTCGCGTGTCGGCATGCCGTTCGTATGCCAGCATCGGGGGGTGGCCGAAGAACGCGCGGCCACGAGCGAATACAGGCAGGACACGACCGGGCAACGGACGGTTCATAGAGGAGCATGACCCGCTTCCTCGATCTGGACATTTCATGCGCCGCGCTTCCCCCATCCGCCTCGCCAGCCGTTTCGCCATGGCTTTCGCCTCGTTCCTGCCGGTAGCCGCCGCTGCCGAAACGCGGGAGGACGAACAGGTCTGGGTCAATCTTACGGCGATGGGGCCGATCTCGGGCGATGTCGTCTACTTCGCCGAGCTTCAGCCGCGCATGGGTGATGGAGCCTCGCGGCTGGACCAGCTCCTGCTGCGCGGGGCGGTGGGCCTGAAGCTTTCTCCCTCCGTCACGCTCTATCAGGGCTATGCCCATGTCGTGGTGCCGGTGGACGGCGGCAGGGACGTGAACGAGGAGCGTAGCTTCCAGCAGCTCAACTGGTTCATGGGCAGGCCGCTGGGCGGCGAACTCACCTCACGTACGCGGCTGGAGCAGCGCTGGCGTTCGGACGGCAGCGATACCGGCTGGCGCCTGCGCGAGATGCTGCGTTACGAAAAGCCGCTGCAGCCCGGAAGCAATGCCGTGAACGCGCTGGTCTATGCCGAAGGCTTCCTTGCGCTCAACGACACGGATTGGGGCGCGCGCGGCGGCTTCGATCAGCTCCGCTCCTTCGTGGGCGTGGAACTGGGCGTGAAGGAGGCGACGACCGTGGAACTGGGCTATCTCAACCAGGTGATAGACCAGAGCCGGGGCCGGACGCGAGTGAACCACGTCGCCTCGGTGTCCCTGTTCTTCCGTCACTGAACATCAGGAATGCTCCGCTTTGGCGCGGGACAGGCCTTTTGCACCCGTCCCTGTCAGACCAGTCCCAGCTTGGCCAGTTCGCGGGCGAGCGCAGGGGGCATGGCATCGCCGGCGCTCTCGCCCTCGCCAAGGTCGCGCGGGGCCTGTTCCTCGGCAAGATAGCGCCACCCCTGATGGGCGCGCTTGGGCTGGGTGACGACCGGGATCAGGCTGGGGGCGAGGCGGATGTGCCAGCGCCCGTCCTCGCGTTGCTCGAACCCGAGGATGGGCGAGCGGCCGATCAGCGCATGTTCGTAGATCCAGTAGAGCGAGCCGCCGACCATCTCTTCCTGCCGCTTGGGCAGGTAGCGGGTGGTCAGGCGGGCTTCACCGATCGCTTCGTGGCTCTCCAGCCAGGCGCGCAAGTCCGCCGGGCTCTCGGCGGAAAAGGCGATCTTGGTCATGTGCAGCGGCATGGGCGCTAGATAGGTACTGGAGGTTTAACCCACCAGACCGGAAACCGTCGCCAGCCCGAGGAAGACGAGGAAGCCCATCGAGTCCGTCGTCATCGTCACGAAGATGGACGATGCGATGGCCGGGTCCGCCTTGAGCCGTTCCAGTGTCAGCGGCACGAACACGCCCGCCATGCCGGCGATCAGGATATTGGTCATCATCGCCAGCGCAATGACCAGGCCCAGCGTGACATTGCCGAAGATCAGGCTGACGACGATGCCGATGACCACAGCGATCGTGCAGCCATTCAGCAGCGCGATGGACATCTCGCGCCGCACTGCGCGCCAGGCGTTGGACGCGGTAAGCTGGTTGGTGGCCAGCGCGCGAACGGTGACGGCCAGCGTCTGCGTACCGGCATTGCCGCCGAGGCCCGCCACGATCGGCATGAGCGTGGCCAGCGCGACCATCTTCGAGATCGTCCCTTCGAACATCGCGATGACCGACGAGGCGAGAGTGGCGGTGAGCAGGTTGGCGATCAGCCAGCGCACGCGCGCCGAATAGGCATCGCGGATCGGCTCGTTGATGTCGCCGTCGCCCGCGCCGGACAGCAGCAGGGTATCCTCGCCCGCTTCTTCCTGAATGATGTGGACGATGTCGTCGACCGTGACCTGGCCGATCAGCCGCCCGGCCTCGTCGACCACGGCGGCGGAGATCAGCGCATATTTCTGGAAGCGCAGCGCGACTTCCTCCTGGTCCATGTCGGCCGGGATCAGGGTCTGGTCGCGCGCCATCACGTCGTAGAGCGGGATGTTGCGGGGGGTGCGCAGGATCCAGGAGAGCGCGCAAGTACCGATCGGGCGGTGCATCGGATCGACGATGAACACTTCCCAGAACTCGGTCGGCAGCTCGCGGTGTTCGCGCAGGAAATCGATGAGGTCGCCGACGGTCATCGATTCGTGGACGGCCACGAAATCGCGGCTCATCAGGCGGCCGGCGGATTCTTCCGGATAGGACAGCGCGTTTTCGATGGCGGCGCGGTCTTCCGGCTCCATCTCGGCGAGTACGGCCTGCTGGTCCTCCTCGTCGAGATCCTCCAGCATGGCGACCGCGTCGTCGGTATCGAGCTGTTCGGCGATCTCGGCGACGACTTCGGCGGGCAGCGCCTCCATCAGCGCCTCGCGCACCCAGTCGTTCAGCTCGGCGATGACCTCAACGCCCATCAGGTCGCGGATGGCGCGGGCCAGACCGAGACGCTCGTTCTCGTCGACCAGCTCGAACAAGTCGGCGATGTCGGCGGGGTGGAGCGGTTCGACGAGATCGTAGACGCGCTCGAAATCCTCGTCGTCCAGCGCGTCCTTAACGCTGCGGACGAATTCGGCCTTCAGGCGGTTGTCGTCGTCGAGGCTTTCGGACGGCGCTTCGGGAGGAGCGTCCTGCGCTTCATGGGCGCGATCCTTCAGCTCTTCTTCGAGGTCCGTTTCCGTCATGCTGGCCGGTCTACGCGCCATTTTCGCAATTGCAACAGCGCGCATTCGATTTGCCGGGCCGAGGCCAAACTACCATGTCCTGACGTGACATTGCCGCGCCATTCCCTATATCGGGCGCCAATGCCCGACCGGCGCGCAGCTCGCGCCGGCAGAAGGAGATAGGCAATGGCTGACGAATACCTGACGCTCACTCTCGACACCGGCAACGGCGAAGGCGGCGACGTCAAGATCAAGCTGCGCCCCGACCTCGCCCCCGGCCACGTCGAGCGCATCAAGGAACTGACCGGCGAAGGTTTCTACGACGGTATCAAGTTCCACCGCGTGATCCCGGGCTTCATGGCGCAGGGCGGCTGCCCCAACGGCACCGGCATGGGCGGTTCGGAAAAGCCCGACCTGCAGGCGGAATTCAACGCCGAACCGCACGTGCGCGGCGTCTGCTCGATGGCCCGCACCAGCTATCCGCACTCGGCCAACAGCCAGTTCTTCATCTGCTTCGACGATGCACGCTTCCTCGACAAGCAGTACACCGTGTGGGGCCAGGTGGTCGAAGGCATGGAACTCGTCGACGCGCTGCCCAAGGGCGAGCCGCCGCGCGAGCCGGGCAAGATCGTCAAGGCGACCGTTTCGGAAGGCTGATCCTTTCCGGGCTCTTGCCGACAGTGAAAAGGGCGGTGCCGCTGGCGCCGCCCTTTTTCGTTACCCCTTCGTTACTGCGCGGCCTTTGCCTTTTCGCTCTTCTCGAGCTCCGTTTCCGATATGCCGAGCAGTTTCGCGAGGCGGGCCTTCTCGCTCTTCGAAAGGTCCGTGTAGCTGCGCGGTGCCGGCAGTCCGGCGCTGGCGGCCTTCACCTTTTCGACGATGGACGGCATCTGTTCCATCAGCTTGGGAGCGAAGGCCTGCATCTTCTCCATGACTTCGGGCGACATCATGATGAGATAGGAATCGGCGGCATAGGCCTTGCCGGTCGGCGTCGCGAAGAAGGTGTTGAGTTCGTCGAGCTGGGCGGCGGTGTACTTCCCGGCATAAGCCTGCGTCAGCCCGGCGCGAACGTCCGGTTCGACCTGGGTCATCAGCGGGATCATCTCGCTCATCATGGTGCGCGTGGAGATCTGCATGCGCTGTTTGAAGGCCGGATCGTAGATTTCCATGATCTCGGCGAGGGAGGCGGGACCAAGCTTCCCGGGATCGACGCCGCTCAGCCCCGCCAGCTGCCGGAGCGGCATTTTCATGGTGGAATCCATGATGGAGTCCATCATCTTGTCGAGCGTGCCGTTCATCAGGCGGGCGTAAGTCCCGGCTGGAAACACGTAGTCCACCGTCTGGCGGGCGGCGGCGATGCGGGCGGGGTCGGTGACGGGGGTGGCAGCCGCCGGTGCGGCAGGCTCCGCGGCCCATGCCGGCGCCGTCGATGCAAGGACGGCCGCCGTGGCAGCGGTAAGGAAAGCGGATTTCATGCAAGGCCCCCGGATGTCGCGATAAAGTCGCTTGCAACATAGACCGCGCGGCGATCCGGGGGAATGGTATTCGGGCGTCAGAGACCCGCTTGCAGCAGCCATTCGTGGAAGATGCGCACCGGGCGCGATTCCAGGGCTTTGGGCTTGCAGACGAACCAGTAGCGGTAGGGGCTTTCCACATCGATATCGAACAGCCGCGCCAGGCGGTTGTCGTGGCTGCGGCGGAAGTGGTCGTCGTGCATGATGGCGATGCCGAGGCCTTGCGCCGCCGCTTCGAGCACGAGCTGGCCGGAGTCGAAACGGTCCACCGATGCCGGTTCCAGCTTAGACAGGCCGATCGCGTTCTTCCACGCGTCGAGGCTCTGCGGGAGGTCCTGATGGATCAGGAACGTCTGCTTGGACAGGATCGCCTCGTCCGGGACGTTGCCGATCTCCTGCGCCATCTCCTTGGAGGTGATCGCGTAGACCTTGTTGTGGTCAAGCTGGATGCGGTAATAGGCCGGGTCCGGCTCGGGCGAGAGGATGATCGCGGCGTCCAGCGTGTCGCCTACGCGGTCTTCCAGATGGGCGCCGGTGTCGATGTCGATGTGCAGGCGCGGGTGCAGCTTGCGCAGTTCCGGCAGGCGCGGGAACAGGCGCTGGCCGCCGAACAGCGAAGGCACGCCGAGATGAAGGCGCAGCACCTGGCCACGGTCGATCTGCGATTCCACCGCTTCGGCCAGTTCTTCCAGCTTGGGGCCGACCACGTTGTAGAAGGCCATGCCTTCGTCGGTCAGCTTCATCGACTGGTGCTGGCGCGTGAACAGGCGCTTGCCGGTGAAGTCCTCCAGCGCGGCGACGCGGCGCGAGAGGGCGGAAGGCGAGAGTGCCAGTTCGTTGGCCGCCGCCTTGGCCGAACCGAGGCGGACGACGCGGACGAAGGCTTCAAGCGCGCGCAGAGGTGGGAGACGACGTACAGGCAATGGCTTGTCTTTTCACTCGGGGTCTGGAGCCGCCGGCAGGGCGGCACCATGGGTTAATCTGTCTCTTCGGCCGATTCCGTGGCCGGAGGATGGAGGCGAAGCCGCGTGACGCGTCGCTCGTCGCCGTCGGTGACTTCTATGCGCCAGCCGCTGTCATGCTCCAGGACGGTGCCGACCTGCGGAACCTGTCCGGCCAGCACGAAAGCAAGTCCGCCCAGGGTATCCACGGCTTCCTCGACTTCGGCCAGGCGCGGGTCGATCCGCTCCGCAACGTCATCGAGTTCGACGCGGGCATCGGCGTCCCAGATACCGCTCTCTTGCGAAATTAGCAACTCCTCGGGGGCGTCGTCGTGCTCGTCCTCGATATTGCCCACGATTTCCTCGACGAGGTCCTCGATGGTGATGATACCGTCGGTGCCGGTATACTCGTCGATGACGACGGCGAGGTGCGTGCGCTGGGCCCGCATGTCCACCAGCACGTCGAGCGCGCCGCGGGACTGCGGCACGTAGAGCGGCTGGCGCAGCAGGGCCGACCAGTCCTCGGGCGGCTGTTCGCCGCGGGCGAGGATCGGGAACACGTCCTTGATGTGGATCATGCCCTTTATCGCGTCGAGCGATTCGCCATAGACCGGCATGCGGCTGTGGCCATGTTCGGCAAAGGCCTCGACCACTTCGGCCCAGCTTGCCGAGGCTGGAATCGCCACGATCTCGCTGCGCGGCACGGCGACGTCGTCGGCATCGTGCTCGCTGAAGTGGAGCAGATTGCGGAGCATCTGCCGTTCAAGCTGGGATAGATCGCCGTTGGCGGGACCGCTATCGTCGGCGTCGCCTTCGTGCTCGTTGATGACGTCCTCGATCTGTGCGCGAAGCGACTGATCGCCGTCGTTCTGGAAAAGTCGCCTGAAGACACGCCAGAGCGTGCCTGTACTGTCCCCATCTCCCGAGCCGGACTCGGTATGGCGGCCATTGTCGGCCATCGTTTTATGATACCCCTACAGGTTAAGATCTGTCGCCATATGGGTCGGCAATGCCGATGAGGGCAAGAGCCTTTGTTTCGAGGGCCTCCATTGCCTCGGCATCATCGTCCGAAATCTCGTGATCGTGCCCCGCAAGGTGCAGCAGGCCGTGGATGATGAGGTGGCTGGCATGGTGTTCCACCGGCACGCCTTTCTCCTGCGCCTCACGCGCGCAGGTCTCGAAGGCGAGGGCGAGATCGCCCAGCATTTCGGGCGGGCCGTCCGGTGCGAGGGCCAGCAGGTCGGCGCGTTCGAGCATGGGGAAGGAAAGCACGTTGGTGGGCTTGTCCTTGGCCCGCCATTCGCGGTTCAGGACGTGGACTTCCTCGTCCGATGTGAACAGCAGGCTGGCGAGAAGCCGCGGATTTTCAAGCTCCGGGGCCACTTCCACCAGCGCTTCCAGCGCGGCTTCGGCAAGGTCGGCCCAGTCGGTCGCAGGGGGCCAGGGCGCTTCGATATCGATTTCGAGATCCATCCCTGGCCCCTTGGCGCAAAATGCCGCTCGGCGCTACTCCGGCTTCTGTGCCGACGGATCGACGTAAGGCCCTTCGTAAGCCTCGACGATCCGGCCCACGATCGGGTGGCGCACGACGTCCTGCACGGTGAAGCGCGTCACGTCGATGCCTTCGACGCCTTCAAGCCGGCTCACCGCGTCGGCCAGGCCGCTCATGCGGTCACCGCCGGGGATGTCCACCTGCCGGGGATCGCCGCAGACGACCATGCGGCTGTTCTGGCCGAAGCGGGTGAGGAACATCTTCATCTGCTCGCGCGTGGTGTTCTGCGCTTCGTCGAGAATGACGAAGGCATCGGCCAGTGTGCGGCCGCGCATGAAGGCGATCGGCGCGATCTCGATCTCGCCGCTTGCCAGACGGCGCTCCACCTGTTCGGGCGGCATGCAGTCGTAAAGCGCGTCGTAAAGCGGGCGCAGGTAGGGATCGACCTTGTCCTTCATGTCGCCCGGGAGGAAGCCGAGCTTTTCGCCCGCCTCCACCGCCGGGCGGGAAAGGATCAGCCGCTGGACTGAACCGGTCATCAGCTGCGAGACGGCCTGGGCCACCGCAAGGTAGGTCTTGCCCGTACCTGCCGGGCCGAGCGCGAAGATCACGTCCGACCGGTTGAGCGCGCGCATATATTCGATCTGCATCGCGGAGCGGGGCACGATCGTCTTGCGGCGGGTGCGGATCATGATCGGCGGGGCGCCGGTGTCACCCGAGATGATGCCTTCGAGGGTGGGCTCAGCCGACATCGCGATCAGCGATTCGACCGCGCCCGAATCGAGCGCCTGACCCTGTTCGAGGCGGTGATACATGCCCTTGAGCGTGTCGCGCGCGCGGGCGACGGCATCTTCGGGGCCCTCGATCTGGATCTTGTTGCCGCGCGCGGCAATATAGACGCCGAGCCGGTTTTCGACTTGCACGAGGTTTGAATCGAACTGGCCGAACAAGGCCCCCAGCAAAGTCTGTTCGTCGAACTCGACTTCGACACGCGCCCGGCGGTGTGCTTCGGGCCTGAACTGCGCCGGTTCGCCGGCACGTGCTGCTTTGCGGGCCATGTGCTCCTTTCGAATGAGGATGCTTCGTTCTGTCTCGAAGATGGCTCCGCGCATCGTTTCCTGCAAGGCGCTTCTATTCGAAAATTGCTCGCTTCATGGGGGATAACCTCCCGTTTCGGCGCGCTGCCCGCGATTTGTCGCAGGCTTGCGACACACCTGAAATTTTCCTGCAAACAACATTTTAAGTCCGTTCAGCTTGCGGGGTGCAAACCTGAACTCACAGACCGACCAGGCCCCTTCGGGGATCATGGGTCGCTCGGTTCAAGGAGAAGCATAATGCGCAAGTTCATCATGGCCGCCCTGGCAGCAAGCGTCATCATTCCCGCAGCGGCGGTGCCGACCATGGCTTCGGCGCAGAGCGCCCGCGAAGTCCGCGAAAGCGCCCGCGATGTCCGCCAGAGCGAACGCCGCGTCGATCGCGACGTGCGCCGCGGCGATTACCGCGCGGCCGACAAGTCGCAGCGCCAGCTCAACCGCGACCGCCGCGAACTGCGCGAAGACTGGCGCGACTATCGCCAGGCCCATCGCGGCGATTACCGCCGTCCCGCCTATGTCGGCCCGCGCGGCTATCACTATCGCCCGGTCGCCGTCGGCCACCGCTTCCAGCCGTCCTACTACGGCAGCCGCTACTGGGTGAACGACTATGGCCGCTATCGCCTTCCCGCGCCGCGCGCCGGCCATCGCTGGGTTCGTTACGGCAATGACGTGGCCATGGTGAACATGCGTTCGGGCCGGGTCGTCACCATCCACAATGGTTTCTTCTGGTAAGAATACCGCCGCCGGGCTTGACCCGGGCGGGTCGCGGAGGGCCTCCGGCAAAAGCCGGGGGCCCTTTCCATGCGTGCCGTTCGTGCGCCGTCTGCGACAGGGCGATCTTGCGGCAGGGGTGGGCAAGCGGCTAGCCTTGCGGGCATGAGCAGGAAAACTCCCGCCGCCAGGATTCTGGCGCTCGCCCCCGTTCTGGTCCTTGGCCTCTCGCTGGCGGGCTGCAAGAAGGATGCCGCCCCGCCCGAGGCCACCGCTTCGGCGGAACCGGCGGAGGATGTCACCGCACCCGCAACGATGACGGTGGAGGACTGGATTCGCGCCAATCACAAGGATGCGCTCTCCACCGACCTCGGCAAGTTGCAGTACGCCGCCGCCGAGACCGACCTCGACGGCGACGGCATGCCCGAGGTGCTCGTCTATCTCGGCGGGCCGATGTTCTGCGGCACCGGCGGATGCAATCTCGTGGTGCTGAAGCGCGAGGGCGCCGATCTTCGCAAGGTGAGCGAAACCAGCGTCGTCCAGCTTCCGGTGGGCGTGCTGGAGAGCAAGTCCCACGGTTGGCGCGATCTGGCCGTCACCGTTTCGGGTGGCGGCATGGCGGAAGGTGTCTCGCGGCTGCGCTTCACCGGCAAAAGCTATCCCACCAATGCCAGCGTGGAAGTGAGCGCCGACGCGGAGCCGGTAAGCAAGCCGCTGATCGCGGAAGGCGCGCTCAAGCCGCTCGACTGATAAGCCAGCGGCGGAAGGCGGCGTTGACGGCGTCTGGCTGCTCCATCGGCGCCATGTGCCCGGCTCCCGCGATCACTTCGTAAGTGGCGCCGGGCAGGGCCTGCACCATTTCCTCGGCAAGCCGGGGCGGGGTGAGGGCATCGGCCGCTCCGACCATGACCATGGCGGGCACGGTGACGGTGGCGAGCGTCTCCAGCGAATCGGCGCGGTCGATGATCGCGGCCTGCTGGTCCATGTACGTGCCGAAACCCACGCGCTGGGCCATCTGCACGACCTCCTCGAACAGCGCTTCGGGGCATTCCGGCGCGACGAGCTGGCGCAGCGAACCGCGCAGCACGCTTTCGAAGCCGCGGGTCTGCGCGGTGCGGATCGCGGCGCGGCGCAAGTCCGCCTGTTCCGGGGTGTCCCCCCGCGCATTGGTGTCGACAAGGGCGAGGCGAAGCACCCGCTCGGGCGCGCGGCGCCAGATTTCCATGGCGACATAACCGCCCATCGAGAACCCGGCCACGGCGAACCGTGCCGGTGCCGCTTCAAGCACGCGGCTGGCCATCAGGGCGATCGAATCGTCCTTCAGGGTATCGCCGATGGAGATATCCGCGATCCCCGAAAGGCCCGAGACCTGCGCCTGCCAGACGTGCCGGTCGCAGGACAGGCCGGGGATGAGAACCAGTGCCGCCCGCTGTTCCGCCGCCCGCTCTTCCCTCACGGGTGGCCCGGGCTCAGCAGCCTTGCCGAGATCGCGTTGTAGCCGGCTTCGGTCAGTTCCACCGTCACCAGATCGCCCACCGCGACATCGCCGTCGAAATAGACCGACTGCAGCCATGGCGACTTGCCGAGCCACTGGCCGGGGAACTTGCCCTTGCGTTCCACCAGTACGTCGCAGGTCTTGCCGACCGAGGCCTGGTTGAAGGCGGTCTGGTCCCGGCCCAGCGCGGCCTGAAGGCGCAGGATCCGTTCGGTCATGACTTCGGCGGGAACCTGGCCTGCCATCGTCGCGGCGGGCGTGCCTGCGCGCGGGCTGTACTTGAAGCTGAAGCACTGGGCATAGCCGACCGCATCGACGAGCTTGAGCGTATCCTCGAACTCGGCATCGGTCTCGCCGGGGAAACCGACGATGAAGTCGCCGGAAAGGGCGATGTCCGGCCGCGCCGCACGTACCTTGTCCAGCACTTTGAGATAGCTTTCGGCGGTGTGGCTGCGGTTCATCGCCTTCAGCACCCGGTCGCTCCCCGCCTGTACCGGCAGGTGAAGGTAGGGCATCAGCTTTTCGACTTCCGCGTGGGCCGCGATCAGCCCGTCCACCATGTCGTTGGGATGGCTGGTGGTATAGCGGATGCGGGCGAGATCGGCGATCCCGGCCAGTTCGCGGATCAGCCCGTCAAGGCCGACGCGGCGCCCCCTGGCGTCCTCGCCGGTCCAGGCGTTGACGTTCTGGCCCAGCAGCATGATCTCGCGCGCGCCGGCGTCTACCAGCCGCTTCGCCTCGTCGACCAGATCGGCGTAGGGGCGCGAGACTTCGGCGCCGCGGGTATAGGGAACCACGCAATACGTGCAGAACCGGTCGCAGCCTTCCTGAACGGTGAGGAAGGCGGTGGGGCCCGAGCGCCTGCGTTTCGGCAGGGCGCCGAACTTGGTTTCCGCCGGCATGTCGGTATCGGTGACGCGGCGGCCTTCGCCGGCTTCGCGGATCATGTCGGGCAGGCGGTGATAGGCCTGCGGGCCGACCACCATCTTCACCGCGGGCGCGCGCTTCATGATCTCGTTGCCTTCGGCCTGCGCGACGCAGCCGGCAACGGCGATCAGCGGCGAGGACCCGTCGGCGCGGCGAAGGCGGCCGATATCGGAATAGACCTTCTCCGCCGCCTTTTCGCGGATGTGGCAGGTGTTGAGGACGACGAGATCGGCATCCTCGCCCTCGGGCGCGGCGGCAATGCCCTGTTCGGCGAGCAGTTCGGCCATGCGTTCGCCGTCATAGACGTTCATCTGGCAGCCGAAGCTCTTGACCCGGTAGGTCCTGGGATTCTGGGTGGAAGGCATGGCCGGGCGAATACACGCCTTCGCGCGGCTTTTGAAGGGGCGCCGCCGCGCGGTCGGAACGGTGCCGACTCAGGCATTTTGCGGTTGCAATATGAACAACTGTTAATGTTGGAGATTAACCGTTGTTCAGGCTGGAAATGAACCGTTGTTCATACTCGAAACCCACGGAATGCGCGGGCCTCCGTTCACCTGAGCAGAAGCACGACCGGCCAGAATCGCGTTGTCGGAAAAGCGCTGCTGGGCTTGGACAATTGCACAATTGTTAACAATCAGGAGAATTCCATGTCGCCGTCACTTTTGAAGCTTGCTCCCGCCGTCGTCGTCATGGTTGGCGCCATGGGTCTGGGCGGCTGCGCCAGCAAGGGCTTCGTGCGCGAACAGATCGCGACCGTGAACCAGCGCATCGACGGGCTCGACTCGCGTCTCCAGCAGACCGACGGCACCGCCAAGCAGGCTCTTGCCGAAGCGCAGGCTGCATCGGGCCAGGCCCAGAACAACGGCCAGCGCATCGACCAGCTCAACGGCCGCGTCGATGGCGTCGAGCAGCAGATGGCCCAGGCCCAGCGCAAGCGCGCTCGCAACTGACGGACCGCTTCTGACGGCACGTCCGGGGTTTCGCCCCGGACACTTGCCGGTTACAGGCTGACTATAAGCGTCGGCGCCGCTCCTGGCGCCGACCGTTCTTCCCGAGTGCTCCGATCGATGATGAAGGTGTTCCTGGCGCTGGTCGGTCTGGCCACGCTGGCCGTTGCCCCGGCCGCGCAGGCGGCGAATGCGCCCGCTTCCGCCACTACTGCCGCGAAGAAGGCCAAGGCGCCTGCCGGGAAGACCGGCACTTCTGCGAAGACCGCCGGGAAGAAGCGGGCGAAAAAGGCTGCCCCCGCACCGAAGCCGCCGATGGCGCGTTCCGAGGATACCGCGCGGGTCGCCGACTGGGTGGCCTCCTCCGGCGACAACCGTTCGCTGCCCTATGTCATCGTCGACAAGAAGTCCGCTGCGGTCTTCCTGTTCAATGCCAAGGGCGAACTGGTTTCCGAAGGGCCTGCGCTGGTGGGCATCGCCCTGGGCGACGACGCCACGCCCGGCGTCGGGGCGAAATCCCTTTCCGAGATCGGGCCTGCCGAGAAGACCACGCCTGCCGGGCGGTTCCTTGCCCGGTTCGGCTGGGCCGCGGGACGCCAGCGGGTGCTGTGGGTGGACTATGCGACCTCGGTGGCGCTTCACACCATTCCGCCCGCCAACAAGGAACACCGCCGCGACCGAATGCTGTCGCCCACGATCGAGGACAACCGGATCACTTTCGGGTGCATCAACGTCCCGGTCGCCTTCTACGGCAAGGTTCGCCCGCTGTTCGAGAAGAAGGGCGGATATGTCTATGTCCTGCCCGATACCAAGCCGATCGAGGAAGTGTTCCCGCGCCTGCGCGTCCAGGCATTCGTGAACGCCGGGGCTTCCTGATCCTGCGCTTTCCGGGGCGGCCGGGGCTCCCGCGAGGCGCCATCGCGCATCGCGGCGCGAGCGTGGCTCCGCAGGATTGACCGGGGTCTGCCCCGATCGGGCGTGCCGCGTAAACCCGTCCGTCCTCGTGCAGCCTGTTTCCCTTTCGCCGCACTTCGGCTATCCGCGCGCGGATGAGCGATAACCAGACCCTTTACGCCGCCTTCGCAGGCCACCTCAACGCCGCGCTCGATGCGCTCGAAGCAGCCGGCACGCTGCCCGGCGGCCTGAAGCGAAGCGCGATCACGGTCGAGCCGCCGCGCGATACTTCGCACGGCGATCTTTCGACCAATGCGGCGATGGTGCTCTCCAAGCCCGCCGGCATGAAGCCGCGCGACCTGGCCGAAGCGCTGGTGACGGAGCTGTCGAAGCTCGATTCGGTGACTTCGGCGGAGATCGCCGGACCCGGTTTCATCAACCTTCGCCTTTCCGACGCCACCTGGATCGCCGAACTGCGCGCGATCGGCGCGATGGGCGCGGACTATGGTCGCTCGGCCATGGGCGGCGGCGCCACCGTCAACGTGGAATACGTTTCGGCGAACCCCACGGGTCCGATGCACATGGGCCACTGCCGCGGCGCGGTCGTCGGCGATGCACTGGCGACTCTGCTGGAGTTCGCGGGCCACAAGGTCATCAAGGAATACTACGTCAACGATGCCGGCGCGCAGGTGCAGGTGCTCGCCCGCTCGGCGCATGTGCGTTATCGTGAAGCGCTGGGCCATGACGTCGGCGCGATCCCCGAGGGGCTCTATCCGGGCGAATACCTGATCCCGGTCGGCCAGCAACTTGCCGCCGAATTCGGCGACACTTACGCCGAAGCGCCGGAATCGGAATGGCTTGTGCTGTTCCGCGAGAAGGCCGTTGCCGCCATGCTGGTGATGATCAAGCAGGACCTCGCGCTGCTGGGCATCCATCACGACCTGTTCTCCTCGGAAGCCGAGCTTCAGGCCTCGGGCAAGCCGGACGAGGCCGAGGCATGGCTGCGTTCGAAGGGCCTCGTCTACGACGGCGTGCTCGAAGCGCCCAAGGGCAAGACGCTTGAGGACTGGGAAGCGGTGGAACTGCCGCTGTTCAGGTCCACCCAGTTCGGCGACGATCAGGACCGCCCGATCAAGAAGTCGGACGGCACCTGGACCTACTTCGGCGCCGACCTCGCCTACCACTTCCAGAAGGCCCAGAGCGCCGACGCGCTGGTGGACATCTGGGGTGCTGACCACGCAGGCACCGTCAAGCGCATCAAGGCCGCCGTGGCTGCCATGACCGGCGCCGATGGAGAACCCACGCCGTTCGAGATCAAGCTGGTGCAGATGGTCCAGCTCCTGCGCGACGGCGAGCCGGTGAAGATGTCCAAGCGTTCGGGCAACTTCGTCACGCTGGCCGAAGTCGTCACCGAAGTGGGCAAGGACGTCGTGCGCTTCACCATGCTGACCCGCAAGCCGGAAGCGCAGATGGACTTCGACTTCGCCAAGGTGGTCGAAGCCTCGAAGGACAACCCGGTGTTCTACGTGCAGTACGCCAATGCCCGCGTCCACTCGACCCTGCGCAAGGGTGAGGCCGAGGGCGGATTCAAGCCTTCGTCCGAGCACCTCGAACTGCTGGGCGCGGAAGAACTGGAGCTGGTCAAGCTGGCCGCGCAGTTCCCGCGCATCGTCGAAGCCGCCGCCGCCGCGCGCGAACCGCACCGCATCGCCTTCTTCCTCGGCGACGTGGCGGCCGCGTTCCACGGCTACTGGAATCTCGGCAACGACCGCGTCGAAAAGCGCTTTGTTAACGCCGCCGACGGTAATCTTACCAGCGCCCGGCTTTTCCTGGCGGCGCAGATCGGGCAGCTTGTCCGCAATGGTCTCGCGCTGCTGGGCGTCGAGGCAGTGGAGGAAATGTAAGCCATGGCGAACTGGGGCCAGAATCAGGAAGGCGGAGAGGATCGCAGGGGCACGTTTCACGACGACCTGAACGCGAACCGCTCCGGCAGCATCTCGGGCTACGACGAGCCCGGCCAGATGGAACCCGGCCAGATGGAACCCGGTAAGCTGGAATTGGGCGACGAGGATGTCCGCCTGCCCTGGCTCGAAGGCGAGGATGAGGAATTCGAAGACCAGCAGGGTGGCGGCTCAGGCCAGACCCTGCTGCTCGTCGCGCTGGCGGTCGTTGCCATTCTCGTCATCGTCGGCGGTATCTGGTGGGCTACGCGCCAGAGTTCGGAGCAGCCGCTGGTCGCCAGCGGCGGCGTGATCGAAGCGCCCAAGACCCCTTACAAGACCCGGCCGGAAAATCCCGGCGGAGACGTCGTGGCCGGCACCGGGGATACGAGCTACGCCGTCGCCGAAGGCCAGAGCCGCATCCCGCAGATCGGCCAGGGCGATACGCCGGGTCCGGGCTTCGACGGTCAGCCCGCCCCGCAGCCTTCGCCCGCCGCGAAGCCCGCCGCCAAGCCTTCGCCGGCTGCCAGCGCCGCGGCGAAGCCGGAACCGGTCGTGAGCGGTGTCGGCGTGCAGGTCGGCGCCTATACCTCCAAGCCCACCGCCGAAGCCGGCTGGAATGCGCTCAAGGTGCAATATCCCGCGCTCTCCGGCGTCAGCCACCGGATCGTCGAAGGGCAGGCGGACATCGGCAAGGTCTACCGTCTTCAGGCCGTACCGGGTGATCTCGCGGCAGCGCGGGCGCTGTGCAGCGGCATGAAATCGGCCGGGCTGAGCTGCCAGGTGAAGCAGTAAGGCAGGGGAAAGCAGGGAGCTCCCGGCTTTCCGGGCTCCCCCGTCCCCCATGGCGGGGCGCCGGGGAGGGGGTTCTCCCTGTCCTGTCCACACTTCCCGAAGCCCGAATTCTTGCGAAAATCGCAGAATCCTGTGACCAAGCGCGCTTATGACACCCGCCATCTTTGGCCTTTCCGGGCTGACCCTCAGCGCCGACGAGCGCGCGTTCTTTCGCGATGCCGACCCCGCCGGCTACATCCTGTTCGGCCGCAACGTGCAGGACCGCGAGCAGCTTCGCGCGCTTACCGATGAACTGCGGACCATCCACGGGCGTGATCGGCTTTACATCACCATCGACCAGGAAGGCGGCCGCGTCGCGCGGATGAAGCCGCCGGTATGGTGCGCCTATCCGCCGGGCGAGGTGTTCGACAGGCTTTACGACCTCGCCCCCGCCAGTGCGATCGAGGCGGCGCGGGACAATGCCGAAGCGCTGGGGCTCGACCTTGCGGAAGTGGGCGTCACCGCTGATTGCCATCCGCCGCTCGACGTGCGCCATCCCGGCGCGCACGACATCGTGGGAGACCGCTCCTTCGGCGCCGACCCGATGCGCGTTGCCGCGCTCGGTCGCGCCACGCTTCAGGGCCTTGCCCGCGCCGGGATCGTCGGCTGCGTCAAGCATATCCCCGGCCACGGCCGCGCCATGGCGGACAGTCACAAGGAACTGCCGACCGTCGAAGCCGGCGAAGAGGAACTGGAACGCGACATCGCGCCGTTCCGCACACTGAAGGACGCGGCGTTCGGAATGACCGCGCATGTGCGCTACACGGCCTGGGATGCGGAAAATCCGGCGACATTGTCTCCCGTGGTGATCCGGGAGATCATTCGCGGGCGCATCGGCTTCACCGGCCTGCTGATGAGCGACGACCTCGACATGCAGGCGCTGTCCGGCAGCGTGCCCGAACTGGCCGAGCGCGCGATCGCCGCGGGCTGCGACCTGGCGCTCAACTGCTGGGCGAAGATGGACGACATGGTCGGCATCGCCAATCGCGTGCCGGCTATGCCGGTGCAGGCGGCAGAGCGGATGGAGCGTGCGCTGGCCTCGGTCGCCGGTGCGACGCCGACGGGCACTCACGCCAAACTTCTCGCCCGGCGCGATGCCTTGCTGGCGCAGGCGGCCTGAGCATGGACGCGCCTTCGCAGCTTTCCCTTGACGTTTCCGCCGTCGATGCCGGTTGGGATGGAGAGGAACGGGCCGAAGCCCGCAAGGAAGCGCTCTATCTGGAGATCGACGGCTGGGAAGGGCCGCTCGACCTGCTGCTCGACCTTGCGCGGCGGCAGAAGGTGGACTTGCGCCGTATCTCGATCCTCGAACTGGTCGCGGCTTACCTCGATTATATCGAGCAGGCCGAAGCGCTGCGGCTGGAACTGGCGGCGGACTATCTGGTGATGGCGGCCTGGCTTGCCTACCTCAAGTCCGCGCTGCTGCTCCCCAAAGAGGAGCAGGCCGATCCGGGGCCGGAAGAACTGGCCTTGCGCCTGCAGCTGCGACTGCAACGCCTGGGTGCGATGCGCGAGGCGGCAGCACGCCTGATGGGGCGCGATCGCCTTGGCCGCGATGTCTTCGTGCGCGGCGCGCCGGAAGGTCTCAGGGTGGAGCGCAAGTCGGCCTGGCAGTGCTCTTGGTACGACCTCGTGCGCGCTTATGGCGATGTGAAGGTGCGCAGCCAGCCGGTGGTCCACATGGTTCGCGAACGCATGGTCATGACGCTGGACAGCGCGATTGCCCGCGTATCCTCGATGCTGGGCGTATCGCTGGAGTGGATGGACCTGCGCGATTTCCTTCCCCCTGCGAGCGAAAGCTGGGCCAACCCGCAACTGCGCCGCTCCGCACTGGCCTCCAGCTTCGTCGCCGCGCTCGAACTGGCGCGTACCGGCAGGGCCGAGATCGCGCAGGAACGGACCTTCGGGCCGCTTCGCCTCAAGGCCTGCAAGTAAGATGACACAATCCATGGATGACCTACTCCGCGCGGTGGAGGCGACGCTGTTCGCCGCCGAGCAGCCGCTGACGGTCGAGCAGATATCGAACCACCTCGGACAGGCGGAGGTCCGCTCCGCGCTCGTCCAGCTTCAGGCGCATTACCAGGGGCGCGGCGTGCTCCTGGTGGAACGCGGCAAGCGCTGGCATTTCGAGACCGCGCCCGATCTTGCCCATCTGCTGCGCCGCGAGAAGGAGGACGTGCGCCGCCTTTCCCGCGCCGCCACCGAGGTGCTGGCGATCGTCGCCTATCACGAGCCGGTCAGCCGCGCCGAGATCGAGGCGATTCGCGGCGTGCAGACGGCCAAGGGCACGCTCGACGTGCTGATGGAGGCGGGCTGGGTGCGCGTTGCCGGCCGCCGCGAGGTGCCGGGGCGTCCGGTGATCTACGCGACGACGCCGGATTTCCTGGCACATTTCGGGCTCGGCTCCTTGCGGGAACTGCCGGGGCTGGAGGAACTGCGCGCGGCGGGCCTGCTCGATCCTGTGGATGACGAGATGATCGAAACCGCGCTGCGCCCCGGCAAGGTGCCCGGCGAGGACGAGGAAGCGGCGGCCGATGCCGCAGAGGACGGCGACGACGCGGACCTCTCCCCGGAAGATGACCGCTGAGCGACTGCACTTGGTCAGATCAATGACGGACTGGCAAGTTCGCGCCAAAGTGCCTAGATGGACCCTATGCGATCGGAATCGGTCGCACGGTTTTTGGAGTTGAGGTTATGGGTAGCTTCTCGATCTGGCACTGGATGATCGTCCTGGTGATCGTGCTCGTGCTGTTCGGACGCGGCCGCGTGTCGGAAATCATGGGTGACTTCGGCAAGGGCATCAAGAGCTTCAAGCAGGGCATGAACGAGGAAGAGGCGAGCAAGACGCCGTCCGCTTCGGCCCCGCAGATCACGGCTCAGCAGCCCGACGCTCCGGTTGCTCCGGCGAACGCCGAGAACAAGACCGAGCAGTCGTAAGAACGCGCCGGACCCGCTCTCGCGATGTTCGACGTAGGTGCTTCAGAGCTGCTTCTGATCGTCATCGTGGCGGTCGTTGTCATCGGGCCGAAGGACATGCCCCTGGCAATGCGCACGGCTGGCCGCTGGATCGGCAAGATGCGCAAGATTTCCGGCCATTTCCGTGCAGGCATCGACGCCATGGTGCGCGAGGCCGAACTGGAGGACATGGAACGCAAGTGGCGTGAACAGAACGAAGCCATCATGAAGGCGAATCCGGTCTTGCCGGATATCAACGACATGCAGGCTCCCACTGCTTCGCCTTCGATCCCGCAGCTTGCCGAAGACAAGCCGGTTGCGGATGGCCCGGTTACGGATGCGGGGGCCGACAAGGGCGGCCCCGCCAAGCCCGAAACCGTCTCTTCCAGCGGGAAGGCCGAATTCCACCTCCCGCCGCCGCCCCCCTGATAGAAGCGCGCCATGCAGCCATTCCGCATTTCCGATATCGACGATTCGCAGGCTCCGCTGCTCGATCACCTGATCGAACTGCGGGCCCGTCTGCTGCGGGCTTTCCTCGCCTTTGCGGTAGCGTTCGGCATCTGCTTCTACTTTTCCGGCGACATCTTCTCGTTCCTCGTCCGGCCGTTGACCGAAGCGTTCCCGCCGGGGCAGGGCAAGCTGATCTACACCAAGCTCTACGAAGCCTTCTTCGTCGAGGTGAAGATCGCGCTGTTCGCGGCCTTCTTCGTCAGTTTCCCGGTCATCGCCAACCAGATCTGGGCTTTCGTGGCGCCCGGCCTCTACGCCAAGGAAAAGAAGGCGTTCCTGCCGTTCCTGGTGGCAACGCCGATCCTCTTCACGATGGGCGCGGCGCTGGCCTACTACGTAGTCATGCCCACCGCGTTCCACTTCTTCCTCGGTTTCGAGGGGCAGAAGGGCGGCCTCAAGCTGGAAGCGCTGCCCGGTACCGGCGATTATCTCGCGCTCGTCATGCAGTTCATCCTCGCCTTCGGCATCAGTTTCCTGCTGCCGGTGCTGCTGATGCTGCTTAACCGCGCCGGGATCATCACCCGCGCGCAGTGTGTCAGTGCGCGTCGCTATGCCGTTGTCGCCATCTTCATCATCGCAGCCGTGGCGACCCCGCCGGACGTCGTTTCGCAGCTCCTGCTCGCGGTGCCGCTGCTGGCGCTCTACGAAGGCACGCTGCTGTTCATGTGGTTCACCGAAAAGCGCGATGCGCGCGAAAAGACCCCGGAAGAGGCAGAAGCCCCTGCCGAGAGCGGCACGCCGGTCGCCTGAACCTCCGGCAATATCCTGAACGCCTGAGGCAAGGGGATCTGGCTCCCCTTGCCGGGCTACGCGGCGGGGTTCACTTTCCCGCCTCGTCCTTGGCCGGGATCACGCGGTCCTTGGACGCCGACCATGCCAATTGACCGCCGATCCACGTTTCAAGCACGCGGGTAGCGCGAAGCTTCTCGGGCGTGGCCAGCATCGGGTCGGCATCGACGAACAGAAAATCGGCCCGATATCCCTTGGCGATGCGACCCAGGCGATCCTCCGCGAACATCGCGTAGGCTGCCCCGGTTGTATAGGCATTGAGCGCGGCTTCGCGGCTGAGCGCTTCCTGCGGCTGCCAGCCGTTGAAGGGCTGCCCGTCTGCCCCCTGGCGGGTGATGGCAACGGCAAGGCCGACGAAAGGCTGCGAAGGCTCCACCGGCGTGTCGGAACCGAAGGCCAGCGTTGCCCCCGCTGCCGCGATCGATTTCCACGCATAGGCGCCGGCAAGGCGGTCAGGCCCGAGCCGGGCTTCCGCCATCGTGCGGTCCGAAGCTTCATGCTGGGGTTGCATGGAAGCTATCGTGCCGAATTTTCCGAAGCGGGCGATATCCGCAGGGTCCACGATCTGGGCATGTTCGATGCGCCAGCGCCGGTCGCCCTTGTAGGTCGCCGACAAGTCCTGGATCGAATCGAGCACGGTGGCGTTGGCCTGGTCGCCGATGGCGTGAACGGCGACCTGGAAGTGGTCCATCGCCGCGCGGCTCATGAGATTGCCGAGCTGGGTCTCGTTCAGGCGCGGAAGGCCCTTGTTGTTCGGCGCATCGGCGTAGGGCCGCTTGAGCCAGGCCCCTCGCGAACCCAGCGCACCGTCGAGGTAGAGCTTCACCCCGTTCATCTTCAGCCGGTCTTCATAGAGCCACGGCGTGGGGCGGGGGCCGCCGATCAGCGCCATGTTGTCGATGCCGTCGGCATAGCTGACGATGCGGATGCGCAGGTGCCCCGAATCGGCGGCACGGCGCATGGCCTGCCAGTCCTCGATCGAAGTGCCCATGTCCGCGATCGCGGTGACTCCCTGGGCGAGCAGAGCAAGCTGCGCTTCGCCAAGGGCGGTGTCGCGGTCCTCGGGGCGGGGCTTGGGCAGCTTCGTCTCGATCAGCGGCATGGCGCCGTCCACGAAGACGCCGGAGGGCTGCTTGCCCCCGGTGATGCGCAGGATTTCGCCGCCGGGCGGGGTGGCTGTCGTCGCGGTGATGCCGGCGGCCGAGATGGCGGCACCGTTGGCCCAGCCGGCATGGCCGTCCACGCGGGTCAGCCAGGCGGGCCTGCCGCCCGTCACCCGGTCGAGTTCGGCGGCGGTGGGCATGCGGTCCAGGCCCCATTGTACCTGGTTCCACCCGCTGCCGAGGATCCACGGCGCGTCCGGGTGCGCCGCAGCCCAGGCGGCGACGCGGGAAAGCGCCTCGTCGAGCGATTTCGTGGCCGAGAGGTCCAGCGTCATCTTCGCGAAGCCGGTGCCCATGACATGGCCGTGCGCATCTATCATGCCGGGCACGATCACGCGGCCCTTACCGTCCACCTGATAGTCGACCTTCTTGGGCCGCTTGTCGCCATGGCGGTAGACTTCGGCGATGCGGCCGTCATTGGCGATCAGGAAGCCTTCGAAGCGCTCCACGCCGCCCTTGCCGTCGGGCGTGACGCCATCGACGTTATCGACGAGAACGTCGGCATGGGCTTTCGAGGCCAGCACCGGGGATGCGGCGATGGCCGTGGAGGCGAGCAGCAGCGCGAAGGCTGCGCCGTTCCGTGAATTCACTTGCTGCCCTTCTTCGGGAGGCGCTTGATGATGGCGCTGGTATCGAGACGGCCGCCGCCCTGTGCCTGGATGTCGGCGAAGAACTGGTCGATCAGCGCGGCAACGGGAAGCGAGACGCCGAGCCCGCGTCCCTCATCAAGGCTGAGGCCGAGATCCTTGCGCATCCAGTCGATCGCGAAGCCGAAATCGAAATCGTCGGCGTTCATCGAGTGCCAGCGATTGTCCATCTGCCAGGACTGCGCCGCGCCGCCGGAAATCGCCTCGTAGACCTTGTCCATGTCGAGATGGGAGGCCTGTGCGAAGCGCACGGCTTCGGCCAGCGCGGCGACATTGCCGGCGATGCAGATCTGGTTGGCCATCTTGGCGATCTGGCCGGAGCCCGCCTTGCCGACGTGGACGATGCGGCTGGAATAGGCCTCCATCACCGGATGCGCGGCTTCGACGGCTTCATCGCGGCCGCCGCACATCAGGGTGAGCGTGCCCTTTTCGGCGCCGATCTGCGATCCGGTCATCGGTGCGTCCACGCAATGGATGCGCAGGTCCCGCGCCTCGACCGAGATCTGGCGGGCGATGCGTGCCGAGACGGTGGTGTGATCGATGAACACGCCGCCTTTCTTGAGCATGCGGAACACGCCGTTCGGGCCGAGCACGACTTCCGAGAGATCGTCGTCGTTGCCCACGCAGGTTATCACCACGTCGGCGTCCTGCGCCGCATGGGCAGGGTTGGCGGCAATGCGATGGGCAAGGCCCGGATTGTCTTCGGACCACTTGCGCGCCCGCTCGGGCGAGCGGTTGAAGATGGTGAGTTCGTGTCCGGCCAGCGCGATATGCCGCGCGATCGCGCCGCCCATCACACCCAGCCCGATGAAGGAAACCTTGCGTTTTTCGCTCATGGCAAGGGTTCTAGCGGTTTTTGCACGAAAGCAAACCGCAAGCGGGATCGAATCTGTTCGTTCCGGGGTGGAACATGCGCCTGCACGGCGTCAACGGCGAGCGGCGTTGCGATCTGGGCATGTCTTCGGTAGCGGCATTCCGGACAATAATATTACCCGGTTGATCGCGGCCGGGAATTTTTCCGAACGCTTTGCTTTCCATTTGTCCCGCTTTCCGTTAGGCGCGGCGCCATGGAACAGCCATTGCTCAAGATCGCCGCGGAGCCTCAAGAGGCCCTGCTGACTGCCGAAGACATTCGTGCGGCGGCCGAGCGCATTATCGGCAAGGTCGTCCACACGCCGACGCTCTATTCGAAGACGCTCAGCGCGATCACCGGCGCCGATATCTGGCTCAAGTTCGAAAACCTCCAGTTCACCGCCGCCTACAAGGAACGCGGCGCGCTCAATGCCCTTCTTCTGCTTGACGACGAGCGCAAATCGCGAGGCGTGATCGCGGCCTCGGCTGGCAACCATGCGCAGGGCCTGTCCTATCACGGCACCCGGCTCGGCGTGCCGGTTACCATCGTGATGCCGCGCACCACCCCCACCGTGAAAGTCATGCAGACCGAGAGCGTGGGCGGGAAAGTGGTCCTGGAGGGTGAGAGCTTCGATGAGGCTTATGCCCATGCCCGCAAGCTGGAAACCGAACTCGGCCTGACCTTCATCCACCCCTTCGATCATCCGCACGTCGCCGCAGGGCAGGGCACCGTCGCGCTTGAAATGCTGGAGGACGTACCGGAAATCGATACGCTGGTGCTGCCGATCGGCGGCGGCGGCCTTGCCACCGGGATGGGTACGGCCGCCCGCGCGATCAAGCCGGATATCCGCCTCGTCGGTGTCGAGGCGCAGCTCTATCCCTCGATGTACAACCTGCTCAAGGGCACCAGCCTGCCGATCGGCGGCGATACGCTGGCGGAAGGTATCGCGGTCTTCGCGCCCGGCCAGTTCACCTCGTCGGTGCTGCGCGAACTGCTCGACGAGTTCCTGCTGGTAAGCGAATCAGGCATCGAGAGCGCGCTGGCGCTCCTGCTCCAGATCGAGAAGACGCTGGTGGAAGGCGCCGGCGCCACCGGGCTCGCGGCGGTCATGGCCAACCGCGAACTGTTCGCGGGCCGCAAGGTGGGCATCGTCCTGTCGGGCGGCAACATCGATACCCGTCTGCTGGCGAACGTGCTGCTGCGCGACCTTGCCCGCTCCGGCCGGCTTGCGCGCCTGCGGATCGGCCTTCAGGACCGTGCCGGCGCGCTGTTCAAGGTCGCCAAGGTGTTCCACGAGCATAATGTCAACATCATCGAGGTGTTCCACCAGCGCATCTTCACGCACCTGCCCGCCAAGGGCCTGGTGACCGAGATCGAGTGCGAGGCGCGCGACAAGGCCCAGCTCGACGCGCTCGTCGCGGGGCTGCGGCGTGAAGGCTACGAAGTGAAGCAGGTCGAGACCGAGTAGTTATCGGCCCGAACGGCATTCATCCGGATCAACGCAAAAGGCGGCGGAGGGGCATTCCCTCCGCCGCCTTTTGCTTTTTTCGGACAAGCGGCAGTGTTAACTGTGTGGGCCATATCTGCTAACGGTCACAGGCTGGAAAGAACCGATCCGGGACAACCTGACGAAAACGGAACCCACTTGGTCACGATTCAGGCGAGGCTGAACCGGATTCGTGGTTAAAACGCTTTCAACAGCCCCATCGGCTATGCATATTCAGGGCTAACGCGGAGAATCCCCCGGGAGGGGCGGCTTTCCATCAGTCTAGAGGATAACCTTCGTCCGTGACGGCACCCGTTCGTTTTCCCCGGTTCTTCGTGACCAGCCCGGCCCCGTGCCCCTATCTGCCGGGCCGCAGCGAACGGAAAGTGTTCACCGAACTCAAGGGCCCTCACGCCGATTCGCTGAACGACGCGCTGGGCCGCATCGGCTTCCGCCGCAGCCAGACGGTGGCCTATCGCCCGTCCTGCCTCGATTGCAACGCTTGCGTCTCGGTGCGGGTGGTCGCGGATGAATTCGTCGCCTCCAGCACCCAGAAGCGCCTGATGAAGCGCAACGGCGATCTGGTCGCCACGGTCTGCCGGCCATGGTCCACCAGCGAACAGTTCGAACTGCTCCAGAGCTATCTCTCGGTGCGCCATCCCGAAGGCGGGATGACCTCGATGGACGAAGTGGACTTTGCGGACATGGTCGAACATACCCCCGTCACCAGCTACGTCATCGAGTATCGCGAACCTTCGGTGGACGGCGTTACGCCGGGTCGTCTCGTCGGCGCCTGCCTGACCGACCGCCAGTGCGACGGTCTGTCGATGATCTACAGCTTCTACGATCCCCATCACGAAGCGCGGCAGGGGCTGGGGACCTACATCATCCTCGATCATATCCAGCGTGCCACCGAGATGGGGCTATCCTACGTCTACCTTGGTTACTGGGTCGAAGGCTCGCCGCGGATGCAGTACAAGGTGCGCTTCCGCCCCATGGAAAAGCTCGGCCGCACCGGATGGGAGCGTCTCGCCGCCGAGGATCAGGAACGCCTGATCGCCGCCGCCGTGGCCAATCCCCGCAGCCGTGCCGACGTGGGCGAAGGTGTGCGCAAGGACGGCGTGCCCTCCATCGCCCAGTAAGCGCGGTATCCTTCAGGCGAGGGCGTAAAGCTTGGCTTCGTCCTCGCGCCTGCGTTTCAGGCCTTCCAGCACCTTGCCGTCATTGTAGATCCATTTCCCGAACTGCGCCGCCGCTTCGGCGAAGCGGCCCTCCCTGTGCAGGCGGGTGAGCGTGGCCTTGGCGATGGCCCCGGTGTTGTAGTGGAAAGAGACCAGCGCATTGAACTGGTTGGGCGTGGTGGCCGCGCCGCCGATTGCCGTGCGGACCTGGCGGACGTAACGCTCGATCTCGCTTTCGAACCGGGCGTCACACTGAGCCTGCGTCCAGACTGTGCCCGGACCGATATCGGTGCCGGTCGATCCCCAGCCGATGGTCCAGGGCTTGCCGTCCCTGCTGCCGGGATCGGGGTAGGCTTCGAAAAGGCCATCGGCGCGGCGCCTGGCGCAACCCTCCCATTTGTGGATCAGCGCGCGGCCGGACGCGCCGAGGGTGGGAACGGCGGCGGCGGGCGGTTCCTCGCCCAGTCCCCGGTCGATCGCGGCGTCCAGCGCGATGACGTCGGCGGCGGTGAACCCGCGGCCGAGCAACTGTCGAACTTCGTCGAAAATCGGCTTGCGATCGAGCATCTGCCTCTCCTTGCTGGTGGGAAAGGCCGATCAAGTAAGCCGGACCGGGGGGTGTAGGAAAATGGTTTTTACAGGCGCGGGCCCGATCAGAGCTTCTTCAGCACACCGTTGACCGGGATCGCGATGCTGGAACCGCCCGCCACGGGATCGCCGTCGAAGCTCGCCTGCGTGCCGTCCTCGGCGGTCACGGTCACGGTAGGGCCGGCCTGCGTGAAGGTCAGGGTGCCGCCGCCCAGCGTGGGAATCTCGATCTTGCCGTCCTTGCTGGCCTTGATGGCCGCGGAAATGTCCTGCGGCGTCATGTAGCCGGTCAGCATGTGGTCCTTGATGAGCGCGGCAAGGGCGGCATGGTCGTCCGCCTCGGTAAGCTTCTTGGCCGGATCGCCCAGCTTCGCGAAAGCGTCGTCCTCCGGCGCGATAAGGGTATAGCTGGCCTTCTCGCGGAACACGCCTTCGATGCCGGTTTCCTTGAGCGCTTCGGCCACGGTCTGCAGCCCGTCCGTATTGTCGAGCGCATCGGGCAGCGATGCTGACGCCGGCGTCGTGCCATCCGCCGCGGACGTCGCGCCGGCCTGTTCCCCGGCGCCGTCCTTCCCCGAACAGGCGGCAAGCGAGAGCCCCGCAGCGGCGAGCAGCACGATTCCGATACCTTCCTTGCGCATGTACTTCCTCCAGTAACGCCGGTCAGGCGAGCAGTTCGATAGCCGCCCGGACAAGGCGTGTGGCCGGATCGAGCTGGTAGATATAGCCGTCGCTGTAGCGGTAGAGTGCGTCCGTCCCGTCCGAATACTGATCGCGGTAGCCGTAGGGCACGTTGTAGACGTCATAGCCCGCTGGCATGGCCTGGCCGACCTGTACACGACTGCCGACGAGCAGCGCGGCAATTCCGGTGATCGCGGCATTTTCGGGTTTCACCCGGTAGATCGTGTTGTCGTAGTAGCGATAGGAGCCTTCGGAACCGAGGCCGTAATAGCTCGTGTAATAGCCCGGCAGCGCTACCGGCTTGTAGGTTCCCGGCCAGTTCCGCCCTACCGCCAGCGCACCGCCCAGCAGGGGTACGTAGCTGGCCACGGAATTGCCCGTGCCGATGCGCAGCATGTAGCCGTCCGCATAGCGATAACGCGTCTCGTCGTCATAGCCGCGCGAGAACCAGCCGGGGTCATGCCATGCATGGCTGGGAGGATGCGTTTCGGCGGGGAGCTTGCAGCCGGCGAACTTCCGATCGAGCCCAGGCGGGCAGCCATTGAAATGCGGCTGCCTGTCGGCGGCGGCCCATCCCATGTCGTCCTTCCGGGTGACGACCCGTACCCGGTCGTTGGTGGGGACGCGGAATTCGCGGCCATGTGCGTCCTTGTAACCGATCTCGCGGATATCCTCCCGGCGCGCGGGCTGGCCCGGCCGTGGGGTTTCCGGGCGGGCGCCGTCAGGCTGGCGCTCGTTGTTCTTTTTCATTTGCTCGGGATGGGACTGGCCAGGCTGTTCGCGCCGCGCCTGATCCTGCTGGCGCTGCTCTCGCCGGGCGGTTTCGCGGTTTTGCGCCTCGGCGGATGCGCGCTGCTCCGGGCTCGTGCGGCCCGGCTGGTCGCGGCTGGACTGCTCCCGATTCCCCTCCTCTCGACTCCCCTGTTCGCGAGGTGCCTGATCCCGAGGGGGTGCTTCCTTGCGGGCTTGCTCGGCGTGCTGCTGTTCGGAGCGTTGCTGCTGTTGGCGGGCTTCCGGTCGATCGGGCCGGCGCCCGCTCTCGGCAGGCCTATCTCCCGAAGGCCGATCTCCGGCAGGCTGGGCAACGGCAGAACCGGCGGCAAGCGCCAGAGCGGCAGCCCCCGCAAGCCATGTGCAATTCCTGGGCATCGCTGCTTCTCCTTTTCGGCGAAGGGAAACGCGGGGCGACGATAGCTGTTCCAGACTGGGTTGTCGTCAACCGCCGTAACGGAACGTCGCGCGGCAAGAGCATATGACCTAACGAAAAGGGCGCCCGGATTGCTCCGGGCGCCCCACTCGGCGAACTGATGCTCCTTCCCCGAAGGGGAGGAGGCGCGATCAGGCGCTGTAATACATGTCGAACTCGACGGCCGACGGCGTGGTTTCCCAGCGCAGCACTTCCGGCCACTTCAGTTCGAGGTACGATTCGATCTGGTCGACGGTGAACACGCCGCCTTCGAGAAGGAAGGCATGGTCGGCCTGGAGCGAATCGAGCGCTTCACGCAGCGAACCGCAGACGGTCGGCACTTCGGCGAGTTCGGCCGGCGGCAGATCGTAGAGGTTCTTGTCCATGGCTTCGCCCGGGTGGATCTTGTTCTTGATCCCGTCGAGACCGGCCATGAGCAGCGCGGCGTAGCAGAGGTAGGGGTTGGCCATCGCGTCGGGGAAGCGGAATTCCACGCGCTTTGCCTTGTCACCCGCACCGTAGGGGATGCGGCACGAAGCGGAGCGGTTGCGGGCCGAGTAGGCCAGCAGCACCGGAGCTTCGTAGCCCGGCACCAGGCGCTTGTAGCTGTTGGTGGTCGGGTTGGTGAAGGCGTTCAGGGCCTTGGCGTGCTTGATGACGCCGCCGATGAAGTACAGGCACATGTCCGACAGGCCGGCGTAGCCGTTACCGGCGAACAGCGGGTTACCCTTGTCCCAGATCGAGATGTGGGTGTGCATGCCCGAGCCGTTGTCCTTCATGATCGGCTTCGGCATGAACGTGGCGGTCTTGCCATATGCCTGTGCGACCATGTGGACGACGTACTTGTAGATCTGCATGCGGTCGGCAGTGGTGACCAGCGTGCCGAAGGTCAGGCCGAGTTCGTGCTGGGCAGCAGCCACTTCGTGGTGGTGCTTGTCGCAGGGCAGGCCCATTTCGAGCATGGTGGTGACCATCTCGCCGCGGATGTCCACGGCCGAGTCAACCGGAGCGACCGGGAAGTAGCCGCCCTTGGCGCGCGGACGGTGGGCAAGGTTGCCGGTGTCGTAGGACTTGTCCGAGTTGCCGGGCAGCTCGATGTCGTCGATCTTGAAGCCGTTGCCTTCGTAGCCGTCGTAGAACTTCACGTCGTCGAACATGAAGAATTCGGCTTCGGGGCCGACGTACACGGTGTCGCCGAAACCGGCCGACTTGACGAAGGCTTCGGCGCGCTTCGCGGTCGAGCGCGGGTCGCGGGCGTAGAGGTCACCGGTCGAGGGTTCCACGATGTCGCAGAACAGGATGAGCATCGGGGTGGCCGAGAACGGATCGACGTAAACGGCGTCGAGGTCGGGCTTGAGGATCATGTCCGACTCGTTGATGGCCTTCCAGCCCTCGATCGACGAACCGTCGAACATCAGGCCGTCTTCCAGCTCGTCCTCGCCGAGGATCGAAGCGACCATGGTGAGGTGCTGCCACTTGCCCTTCGGGTCGGTGAAACGCAGATCAACCCACTCGATCTCTTCGTCCTTGATCCTCTTGAGGACGTCCTTTGCACTAGCCATTAGAGTAGTCTCCAGTGATGCTCTTCCGATCCCGAAAGAGGCTTGGGTTTGTCATTGTCCACGGGACGTCCCCGGCCCCCGCCGGTTCATCCCGATCCGGCCGAAGCCGGGCAATAGGATTCCGGCCTGCGCCGGGATAAATGCGATAAGCGGGGGCTGACCCCTATATTACAGGGCGTCGTCGTCCCGTTCGCCGGTGCGGATGCGCACGGCGGTTTCGACGGGGACGACGAAGATCTTGCCGTCACCGATGCGGCCGGTCTGGGCGGCGTCGGCAATGGCTTCGACCACGCGTTCGGCCAGCGCATCGGGAACGACCACTTCGAGCTTCACCTTGGGCAGGAAGTCGACCACGTATTCGGCGCCGCGATAGAGCTCGGTATGGCCCTTCTGGCGGCCGAAGCCCTTCGCCTCGGTGACGGTGATACCGGAAACGCCAACTTCGTGCAGTGCTTCCTTCACTTCGTCGAGCTTGAACGGCTTGATGATAGCTTCGATCTTTTTCACGCCAGTGTTGACCCCTGCATGCTCCCGGATGTTTTCCGAAGACATTCCGGTCCGGGAACCGGATGCCTCGCGCGCGATTCCCATCAAGAATCGTGCCAATGCGGATGTTCCTCTGGTAGGCGAAGTGTGCAGCCGCGAAAAGACCGGAATCGCACGTTTTACCAACCCCGGTAAGCAGACTCATGCGGGTAAGTACCCGGTTGGCGACATTATGTGTTCAAGATATGAGCACGCCCTGCCTTAAAATTGTGCATGGGCGTAAAAATGCCCTGGTAGGCGGGCTGGTGGGCAGACGTGGTTGGTTAACGCAAGAAGGCGCCGGAGACCGCGTGGGTTTCCGGCGCCTTCTTGCGTTAAGGATATGTCGGAACGAAGTCGGCTCCCTGCCGACCAGGCGTTCTCAGAGCCGCAGGCCCGCTGTCTCGGGAAGACCGGCCATCAGGTTGAGGTTCTGCACTGCGGCGCCGCTCGCCCCTTTGCCCAGATTGTCGAGCGTGGCGACGAGACGGGCCTGAGAGCCGTCCTTCGCGCCGAGGACCCGCAGCGTCAGGCTGTCCACCGGCTCCATGGAGGCGCGCAGCAGCAATTCGTCGGGCTGGTCGTCCACCACGGTGACGATTTCGCTGCCGGCATAGAAGCCGGAGAGCGCGGCGCGCAGGTCGGCAGGCGTTCCGGCACCGGACATCATCGAGAGGTGCAGGGGGACTTCCACCAGCATCCCGCGATGGGCAGGTACCACCGCCGGTGCGAAGATCGGGGCGTGAGCGAGGCCGACGTGCGTCGTCATCTCGGGCACATGCTTGTGGCCGAGCGCCAGGCCGTAAGCGCGGAAGGCGATGTCGCGGTCTTCCTCGAAACGGCCGATCAGCGCCTTGCCGCCGCCCGAATAGCCGGAGACCGCGTGGCAGACGTAAGGCCAGTCAGCCGGGAGCAGGCCCGCCTTGACCAAGGGAGCGACCAGCGCGATGAACCCGGTCGGGTAACAGCCGGGATTGCTGACGAAACGCGCGGCGGCAACGGCCTCTCGCCCGATCACTTCGGGGAAGCCGTAAGTCCAGTCCGGTGCCACGCGGTGCGCCGAGGAGGCGTCGATCACGCGGGTCGTGTCATTGCGGATCATGCCGACGGCGGCTTTCGCTGCATCGTCGGGCAGGCAGAGGATCACGAAATCCGCCGCGTTCAGTGCTTCGGCGCGGGCATCGTCGTCCTTGCGGCGGGCATCGTCGAGGACGATCAGTTCGAACTCGGCGCGGCCCTCGAGCCGCTCGGCGATTTCGAGGCCGGTGGTGCCGGCCGCGCCGTCGATGAAGACCGTCTTCGTCATCAGTCTTGCGCCTTCAGAGCATCGAGCGGGAGATAGCCGACCTGGCCGTCTTCGCCGAACTGGCCCCAGGCCCAGTTTCCGGCGATGTCGAGCACGTTGAAGGTTTCACCCTCGGGCAGGTCGCGAATCGGTTCTGCATCCGCGCGTCCGGTAACGCGCAGCACCGCGCCGGCCAGGATCGCGTGCGGCATCGGCACGGCGTAATGCGGTACGAAGCAAAGCCCGGCGAGCTTGATATGCGCAAGGTCGCCGCGCACGGGCAGGCATCCGGGATCCGCGGTCACGCTCGGCCCGGTCATGGCAAGCAGCCCATCGATCCGGGGAGGGCGGGTATAGGAATCCTCAGTGGCCAACGCGGGTGCTTCTCCAAATGCAAAGATGCGCGCGCTTAGCGGGGGCGTGGCAAAGACGCAAGTTCAGCCACGTTCGCCAGTGTAGCGCTGCTGCAACATGTACCATGCCGCGCGCAGGCCCAGGGCATCGCCGCCCTTGGGACGACCCGGCTTCGAAGCGGGGCGCCAGGCGAAAGTATCGAAGTGCGCCCAGTCGAGCCCCTTGGCCACGAAGCGGTCCATGAACAGCGCTGCGGTGCTGGCTCCGGCGAAGCCGCTGGACCCGGCATTGTTGATGTCGGCAATGTCCGACTTCAGGTAATCGCGGTAGCCGTCGTAAAGCGGGAGGCGCCAGCAGGGATCGTCCACGCCGAGCCCGGCGTCAAGGATGGCTTGTGCGGTGGCATCCTCGCGGGCGAACAGGGCGGGCAGGTCCGGTCCTACGGCCACGCGGGCAGCGCCGGTGAGGGTGGCGAAATCGATCACCAGTTCCGGTTCCTTCTCACTCGCGCGGGTGAGCGCATCGCCGAGGATCAGGCGGCCCTCGGCATCGGTGTTGCCGATTTCCACGGTGATGCCGGCGCGGCTGCGCAGCACGTCGCCGGGGCGGAAGGAATTGCCCGAAATGGCGTTTTCGACTGCGGGGATCACGAGGTGGAGGCGCACGGGAAGCCTGGCGCCCATGATGAGGCGCGCCAGGGCGAGGGCATGGGCAGCGCCGCCCATGTCCTTCTTCATCAGCAGCATGCCCGCGCCCGGCTTGATATCCAGCCCGCCTGAATCGAAGCATACGCCCTTGCCGACGACGGCGATCCGGGGATGCTTGGGATCGCCCCATTCGAGTTCGATCAGGCGGGGGGCATGGGCGCGGCCCGCCGCGCGGCCGACGGCATGGACCATCGGGTATTCGCGTTCGAGCATTTCTCCGCGCGTGATCTTCACCTCCGCGCGGAAGGCCTTGGCGAGCGATTCCGCTTCGGATTCGAGCTGGCCCGGACCCATGTCCTCGGCCGGGGTGTTGACGAGATCGCGCACGAGTTCGATCGCTTCGGCTTCGGCGATCACGGCGTCGATCGCCTTGACCTCTCCGGTGAGGAGAATGCGTGGGCCTTCCTCGGAAGGATCGGACAGGTAGCGGTCGAAGCTGTACTGACCGGCGATCCAGCCCAGCGCAGCCTTGCCCGGTTCGCCCGAGGCGCGGCGATAGGTTCCAGCGGGCAGGACTTCAGCCAGCCTGGCAAGGCACCAGGTCGACAGCTTGGCCGGGTCGGCCACGCCGGCGGCGACGAACCAGCCGTCTCCATCGGGCAGGATTGCGTGGCTGCCGGCCGCGCCTGCGAACTTCTGCGCTTCCAGCGCGGCGCGCTGTGGAACCGACAGGCCCTTGATGAATTGCTCCAGTCCATCCTTGCCAATGAGGTGGAGGGCGACGGCCTTCTGGCCGCGATCGGGCTGAATCAATGCGTTCTTGTCGGTCATGGCCACATTCTCTAGCCTTCCCGCAAGCATGAGCCGAGAGGAAAAATGATGCGATTTGGTGCCTGGTGTCTTGTCTCCGCTGCAACGGCTGCCCTGCTCCTGGGCGGGTGCAAGGGTGAGGCGCCGGTCGCCGCCACTTCGGATGCGGCCTCCGGCGAGGCGATGGCCGAAACCGAAGCCGCTACCGAGCCCGCCGCGCAAGCCAGCGAAGTTCCGGTGGGGGGCGGCCGCGAGGAGAAGGTGGAGAACGACCTCTACGAGTTCAGTTATTCCTATCCCGATGCGGCGGGCGCGATCCCGGGTCTCAAGGCGAACCTCGACAAGCAACTGGAACAGTCCCGCGCGGATCTTATCGGCAGCGCGAAATCCGGACAGGCGGAATCGAAGCAGAACGACTATCCCTACCATGCCTACAGTTATGGCGAGGACTGGAAGGTCGTCACCAGCCTGCCGGGCTGGCTCTCGCTGTCTTCGGAAATCTATACTTATTCCGGCGGCGCGCACGGCATGACCATCTTCGATACCCTGCTGTGGGACCGCCAGGCCGAGCAGGCGCGCAAGCCGATCGACCTCTTCACCAGCAAGGAGGCGCTCTCGAAGGCGCTGCGCACGCCGTTCTGCGCCGCGCTGGACAAGGAGCGCGTCAAGCGCCGGGGCGGCCCGATCGACAAGAGCGATGACATGTTCTCCGAATGCATCGATCCGATCGAGCAGATCGTGATCCTGGGCTCGGCCAACGGCAGGACATTCGATCGCGTCGGCCTGCTGGTCCCGCCCTACAATGCCGGGCCGTATGCCGAGGGCAGCTACGAGGTGACGGTTCCGGTAACGGGCGCGGTCATGGCGGCGCTCAAGCCGCAGTACCGGTCGAGCTTCTCGGTCGCAAAATGAGGTGAGGGAAACGCAAATGCGCGAGGTCACGCACGATCTCGCAATTTGCGCGTACAATCGTTATGTACCCCTCATGACCGAATACCAGATCGTCGAACCCGGAAGCGAAACCGTCCTGCGTGACGGCACCATCAAGCTGCACGGCCCCGAGGGCTTCGAGGGCATGCGCAAGGCCGGGCGCCTTGCCGCCATGATCCTCGACGAGATTGCGCCGATGGTGCAGCCCGGCGTGACCACGGCGGCGATCGACGACAAGGTGCGCGAACTCACGCTCGATGGCGGTGCGGTGCCGGCGACGCTCGGCTACCGGGGCTATGCGCATTCCTGCTGCATCTCGATCAACCATGTGGTCTGCCACGGCATTCCGTCGGAAAAGACGATCAAGGACGGCGATATCGTCAATATCGACGTGACCCCGCTGCTCGATGGCTGGCACGGTGACACCAGCCGCATGTACCTTGCCGGCGACGTTTCGCTGAAGGCGCGCCGTCTGGTGGACGTGACTTACGAGTGCCTGATGATCGGCATCGAACAGGCCCGGCCCGGCAACCGGGTGGGTGATATCGGCGCGGCCATCCAGGCCCATGCCGAATCGTTCCGCTACGGCGTCGTGCGGGAATTCTGCGGCCATGGCCTGGGCCGTTTGTTCCACGATGCGCCGGAAGTGGTCCATGCCGGCCGCCCCGGCACCGGTCCGCTGCTCAAGCCCGGCATGTTCATGACCATCGAGCCGATGATAAATCTTGGCAAGCCGCCGGTTAAGCTTCTGGCCGATGGCTGGACGGCGGTCACCCGCGACAAGTCGCTTTCAGCGCAGTTCGAGCATTCGATCGGCATTACCGAGACGGGCTGCGAGATATTCACCACCAGCCTCAAGGGTCTCCACAAGCCCCCCTACGCCTGAGCCTCGTCGCCCTCGGGCGGATCGGAGCCGATGAAGTCATCGCCCCGGCGCATGTCCGGGGCGTGACCTGACGCCTGCGCCATGACAGCCTCCCGCCCGGAAAAAGGGAAGGGAGAGCTATGGCGACCGCGGCGATGGACCTGACCGGCGGCGTTCCCGAGGATCGCGAGTATGTCGTGGCGAAAAAGCCCGACGAAGGGCTGCGCGATGCGGTGAACGTCTGGATCGAGGAAGAGAACGGCCTTTTCGCCATGCGCATCGGCGTGGAAGCGGTGGGCAATGCCTGGGACCGGCACGAGTTCTGGCTGGACGTCGCCTTTGCCGATGGCCGCCTGCTATCCAGGCGCGGCGATGGTGAAACCCATTCGCCCTACGGGGCCGACGGTCGCCCTACCGTGCGCGGAACCGGGCCGGTGCGGTTCGAATGCATCGAGCCGTTCCGCAAATGGATTGCCACCTACAAGGGGCAGGCTGCCGAGACCTCGGCGCAGCAGGTCATCGACAATCCCGATTTCGAGGAAACCTGCTGGACCGATCTCGAGATCGCGGTGGAGATGGAGATGGCGGCACCGCCTTGGGTGCCGGGTTCGCTCCTGCCGGAGGCTGCCGCGGCGCTGGGGGGCGAGCAGGGCAGTTTCATGAGCCCGCGCTACGAACAGTTGTTCCGCTGCACGGGAACGCTCACTCTCGATGGCGAGACCCGCAGGTTCAACGCCAACGGACTGCGCATCCGTCGCACCGGCTTTCGTGCGTTTGCCGGGTTCTGGGGACACTGCTGGCAATCGGCGACATTCCCGGACGGCCGCGCATTCGGCTTCAACATCTATCCCCCGCGTGAGGATGGCGAGCCGAACTACGCGGAAGGATGGATCATCGATGGCGAAGGCGTGCGCGTACCTGCCCGACCCGTGGAAGTGCCATGGCTTCGCCGCTTCGTGACCGGCGACGAGGACGTATCTTTCGTGCTGGAAACGATTGACGGTCGCCGCATCGCGATTGCGGGGCGAACTTTCGTCAACACCCGCTCGCGCGGCGGTTTCGCCAAGCCGGTGGATTGGCCTGCGGACTTCCCGCTCGTCCAGCAGAGCCATGCATTCTACACCTGGGACGGTGAGCGGACGACCGGGATGATCGAACGATCGAGCAAGCCCAGCGTGATGGAGCCTTAGAAAGGCCGCGCGGAGAAGTGTTTCCGCCTCCCCGCGCGGCGGATATCAGCCGAGATAGATGCCCGCGGGATTGCCGGTGACGCCGGATTCCACTTCGAACAGCGCGCCGTCGAATTCGGAATCGGGCAGGCCGGTCGCCGCCGAGGTCACGAACATGCGGTCCAGCTTTTCGCCTGCGAAAGCGATGTTGGTGATGCGCCTGGCCGGAAGCTCGATCGAGCGCTCGCGCGTGCCGTCGGGAGCAAAGCGGCTGATCCGGCCGCCGTCCCAGTGTGCCGTCCAGAGATAACCTTCGGCGTCCGTGGTCATGCCGTCGGGATAGCCGTCTTCCTCGGAGAAGCGGATGAATTCCTCGCGCGAATGGGCACCGCTCTCGTCCAGGGCGAAGCGGTAGATCACCCGGCGGCCCGAATCGGCATGGTAGAGCCACTGGCCGCAAGGCGAGAACGCCGGGCCGTTGGGCACCGTGTAGTCGGTGTCGATCACCTGCCATTCGCCCGAGGGCGAGAGGCGGTAGAGCGAGCCGGTCACTTCTTCCTCTGCCATGTCCATCGTGCCGCACCAGATCGCGCCGTGGCGGTCGGCCTTGCCGTCGTTCATGCGGTTGCCGGGCAGGTGGGGCTCGGGATCGTTACGCTCGGAAATCGTCAGCGGGTCGAGCGTGATATTGGCCACGCCGTCCTGGAAGCCGCCGATCAGGCCGCCTTGCGCGCGCGGAGCGACCCAGCCGAGGCGTGCGGGCATATCCCAGCGAGTTACCGTGTTGTCCGCGAGGCTGAGGCGGTTGAGGGCAGGGGTGAGGATGTCGACCCAGTAGAAGGCATTGTCGCGCTCGCACCAGAGCGCGCCTTCGCCGAGGGTATCGCGCACGTCGCGATCGATCTTGCGCCAAAGCGTCATGAGAACTCTCCCTATGCTGTGAAAACGGTTCGGCCCCCGCCCCCGCCTTTCCCTTGTTCAGGGACAGGCAGGGGCGGGGGCCGATAGGTCATCCGGCGGCTAGGCCGGACAGGATATCAATCGGAGCCAAAAGTCAGTGATTGTCGCGCGGCAGGCCCATGGTCTGGGCGATGCGCTGGTACTTTTCGGCGCCTTCGAGGATGGCGCCGGTGTTCATCTGGCCGACCACCGAGCGCTGGATTTCCTGCCACGGGGTCTGCGAGGCCGGGTAGGCATAGCCGCCCTTGGCTTCGAGAGCGGCGCGGCGGGTCGCCAGTTCCTCGTCGGAGATGAGCACGTCCACGCGGCCCTTCTTGAGGTCCATGCGCACGCGGTCACCGGTTTCGAGCAGGGCGAGACCGCCCATCGCCGCCGCTTCGGGCGAGGCGTTGAGGATCGAGGGGCTGCCCGAGGTGCCCGACTGGCGACCGTCACCGATGCACGGCAGCGAGTGCACGCCTTCGGTGATGAGGTACGAAGGCGGACGCATGTTCACGACTTCGGCTGCACCCGGATAGCCGATCGGGCCGGCGCCGCGCATGAACAGCAGGGTTTCGGGGGTGATGCCGGTCGCCGGATCGTCGATGCGGTGGTGGTAGTCCTCGGGACCGTCGAACACCACGGCATTGCCTTCGAAGGCATCCGGGTCTGCGGGGTTCGAGAGGTAACGGTCGCGGAACTCCTTGGAGATCACGCTGGTCTTCATCACGGCCGCGTCGAACAGGTTGCCCGACAGCACGAGGAAGCCGGCTTCTTCCACCAGCGGCTGGTCGAAGGGCTTGATGACCTTCTCGTCCTCGATCGTCGCGTCGCGGCAGTTGTCGCCCATGGTCTGGCCATTGACGGTCATCGCGTCTTCCTTGATCAGCCCCTGGCCGATCAGCTGCGCGACGACGGCGGGTACGCCGCCTGCACGGTAGTAGTCCTCGCCGAGGTATTCGCCGGCGGGCTGCAGGTTCACCAGCAGCGGGATCTTGTGGCCGTAGGTTTCCCAGTCCTTGAGCGGCAGGTCGACACCGATGTGGCGCGCGATCGCGGCAAGGTGGATCGGGGCGTTGGTCGAACCGCCGATGGCGGCGTTGACGACGATGGCGTTATGGAACGCGTCGAGCGTCATGATGTCCGAGGGCTTGAGGTCCTCGTGAACCATGTCGACGATGCGCTTGCCGGTGCGCCATGCGCATTCCTGGCGGTCACGGTAAGGCGCGGGGATCGCGGCCGAACCGGGCAGCATCATGCCGAGCGCTTCGGCGAGCGAGTTCATCGTCGTCGCCGTGCCCATGGTGTTGCAGTAGCCGGTCGACGGGGCCGACGAGGCGACGAGCTTGATGAAGCCGTCCGCGTCGAGTTCGCCGGCGGCCATCATCTCGCGGCCCTTCCAGACGATCGTGCCCGAACCGGTACGCTCGCCCTTGTGCCAGCCGTTGAGCATCGGGCCGACCGAAAGCGCGATCGCCGGGATGTTCACGGTTGCCGCCGCCATCAGCAGCGCCGGGGTGGTCTTGTCGCAGCCGGTGGTCAGCACCACGCCGTCGAGCGGGTAGCCGTAGATCGCTTCGACCAGGCCGAGGTAGGCGAGGTTGCGGTCAAGCCCTGCGGTCGGGCGCTTGCCGGTTTCCTGGATCGGGTGGACCGGGAATTCCAGCGCAATGCCGCCCGCTTCGCGAATGCCCTCGCGAATGCGCTCGGCCAGCACGATGTGATGGCGGTTGCAGGGCGACAGGTCGCTGCCGGTCTGGGCGATACCGATGATCGGCTTGCCCGAGCGAAGCTCTTCAAGGCTGATGCCGAAGTTCAGGTAACGCTCCAGGTAGAGCGAGGTCATGTCGATGTTGTCGGGATTGTCGAACCAGGCGCGCGAGCGCAGCTTGGGAGCGGTCTTGTCGGTCATGGGCGTTCGTTTCTTTTCGGGTCAGCGCGAAGAAGTGGAAACGCGGTAGATCATGACATGCTTGTAGGGCTTGCCGGGATCGACGCGGGTGGAAGGGAAGTTCGGGTGATTCGGCGAATCCGGGAACTTCTGCGGTTCCAGTGCGATGCCGTCGCCCATGCGGTAGAGGTGGCTGTTCTTGCCGATGAAGGTGCCGTCCAGGAAGTTGCCGGCGTAGAACTGCACGCCCGGTTCGGTCGTCAGCAGTTCGAGCACGCGGCCCGAAGCAGGATCTTCGAGGCGGGCGGCCAGTTCGGGAGTCTTGGTCACGCCCTTGTCGAGCGCGAAGTTGTGATCGTAGCCACGGCCCATGACGATCTGCTCGTCCTTGCCGTCGCGGATGCCTTCGCCGACCAGGCGGGCCTTGCGGAAGTCGAACACGGTGCCGGTTACGTCACGCAGTTCGCCGGTGGGGATCAGCTTGTCGTTGACAGGGGTGTAGTGGCCGGCCGGGATCGTCAGCAGGCTCTGCAGGGCGTCGCGCGGGCTGCCTTCGCCGGCCATGTTGAAGATGGCGTGATTGGTCATGTTGAGCACGGTCGGCTTGTCGGTGGTCGCTTCGAACACGACCTGCAGGTTGCCCTTCTCGTCAAGCGAGTAGGTCACCCTGGTCTTCACCGTGCCGGGATAGCCCGAATCGCCGTCGGGGCTGACGAGCGAGAACACCGCCGTCGCCACCGGGCCGGACTTGATCGATTCGACCTTCCAGTTCTGGACGTCGAAGCCCTTGCCGCCGCCGTGCAGCGACTGGCCGTGATCGTTCTGGGGAAGCTGGTAGGTCTTGCCGTCGAGCGTGAACTTGCCGTCGGCGATGCGGTTGCCGTAGCGGCCGATGGTGGCGCCCCAGTAATTCGGGCGCTTTTCATAGCTGGCGACATCGTCATAGCCGAGCAGGATGTCGGCCGACTTGCCCTCGCGGTCGGGGGCCATCATCTTCCACAGCGTGGCGCCGTAAGTCAGGATCGTCGCCGAGACGCCGTTGGCGGCCTTGAGCGTGACCGCGCTGACTTGCGTGCCATCGGAAAGTGCGCCCGCCGGAGCCTGCGAGGCATCGGCGGCGAGTGCCGGATTCGAAAGGGAAAGGGCTGCAATGGCCAGGGCTGGGGCGGATATCGCCGTGCTTACAAACGCCTTGCGCAGTTTCCTCATTGCCCTAGCTCCCATATCTTTGTGTAAGTCGATTCTGCATCTTGGTTTCCGACGCGGCCCATTGACGACGCCGTGTCGCGCATATAGTCCGACAAATAGAAAGAGCGCAAGCCGGTTTGCCGCAGGGCACGGCGCGGTTCTCTGGTAAAGAGAGGATAGTCATGCCCCCAGTGGTTTCATCTGGAGATGCCCCGGTGCTTCACGCGCAGCCAGCGGGCGTCCGCTACGGCCCGGCGCTGACGCTGCTTGCCAGCCTGTTTTTCATGTGGGGCTTCATCACCGTCATCAACAACACGCTGCTGCCGCACCTGCGCAGCGTGTTCGACCTGAGCTACACCCAGACGACGCTTATCGAATCGGTGTGGTTCATCGCCTATTTCGTGGCCTCGATTCCCTCGGCGAAGCTGATCGAACGCGTCGGCTACCAGAAGTCGCTGGTCACCGGCCTGCTGATCATGGCCGCCGGCGGGCTGGGCATGATGCTGGCTGCCAGCATCCCGTCCTACGGCATCACGCTGGTCATGCTCTTCGTGATCGCCAGCGGCATCACCCTGCTTCAGGTTGCGGCGAATCCCTATGTCGCCGTCGTCGGCAAGCCCGAGACCGCGTCCTCGCGCCTCAACCTGGTGCAGGCGCTCAACTCGGCCGGCACCATGCTGGCCCCGCTGTTCGGCGCCTACCTGATTCTTGGTCGTTCCAAGAGCGGGACCTCGGCCGCCGGCACGGTCCTGACCGATGCCGAGCGTCTGGCTGACGCCCATTCGGTGATCCTGCCTTACGCGCTGGTCGCGGTGGTGCTGGTCATTCTGGCCGTGGTGATCGCCAAGTTCCCGCTGCCCTCGATGGGTACGGCGAACTCGCGCCTTGCCAAGGAGCAGCGCAAACACCTCTCGCTGTGGAATCACCGCAACCTCGTATTCGGCATTCCCGCGATCTTCATCTACCTGATCGCCGAGATCGGCGTGGCGAATCTCTTCGTGAACTTCGTCAGCCAGCCCGACATCGCCAACCTGACGCATGAACAGGCGGGCAAGTACCTTACCTTCCTGTGGGGCGGCATGATGGTCGGCCGTTTCGCGGGCTCCGCGATCATGCAGCGTTTCGACGCGGGCAAGGTTCTGGCGTTCTTCTCGGTCGGCGCCTTCGCGGTAATGGTCGTGACGATCTTCGCCCATGGCCCGGTTGCGATGTGGTCGCTGATCCTTGTCGGCCTGTTCCACTCGATCATGTTCCCGACCATTTTCACCCTCGGCATCAAGGGCCTTGGCCCGCTGACCGAGGAAGGCTCGGGCCTGCTGGTCATGGCGATCGCCGGCGGCGCGCTGGTGATCGTGCAGGGGTGGCTGGCCGACAACTTCGGTCTCCAGAACTCGTTCATCCTGACCGCGGTATGCGAACTCTACGTGCTGTTCTACGCTCTGTGGGGCAGCAAGGTCACGAACGCGGAACCGGATCTGGTTCCCGAGGGGGCCGAGTAATCCGCGCTATCCAGCGTCAACGAAAAGGCCCCGGCGAGCGATCGCCGGGGCCTTTTCTTTTTTTGGATTATGGATGGGCCCGGACTTGGTCCGGGCGCGTTGGCGTCGGGCTTACTTTTTCTCCATGGCGCTGCGCGTGTCCTCCAGTGCCAGATCGACCAGCACGTTCATCGCTTCGGCAGCGGTCGCCGCATCCCCGGCGGCGATCGCGTCATAGACGCGGACGTGATCGGGGATCGGGTTGCGGGGCAGGGCGCGGGCCCGCTGCTTGAACTGGGTGGTCCAGTTCACCGCAGCACCGATCGAGGCGCTGAGCACGAGCAGGGCGTCGTTGCGGGTGGCCTGGAGAATCGCGTTGTGGAAGTCGCGATCCGCCGCGCGGCCGGCCTCGGTGGTCAGGGTGTGCCGCCGCATCGCGGCCAGCGCATCCTTCATCGCCTTGAGGTCGTTCTTGTCCCGGCGCTGCGCGGCAAGCCGCGCGGCGGCAGGCTCCACGATGGCGCGCAGTTCGAAGAGGCTGCGCACGAACTCGATGTCCGGCTCTCCCGCGAAGGCCCAGCCGAGCACTTCGGGATCGAGCAGGTTCCAGCGGTCCCTCGGCAGCACCCGCGTTCCGGCCTTGGGGCGGCTGGCGACCAGGCCCTTGGCGGTGAGGACCTGAATGGCTTCCCGATAGGCGCTGCGCGAGACCTGGAGTTCCTCGGCGAAGGCGACTTCACCAGAAAGAATGTCCCCGGGCGCATATTTGCCGGACAAGATGGCCGTTCCCAGTTTATGGGCGATCGCACCGTGCAGGCGGCGGCCCGGACCCCGAGCCTCGTCGGCCGGCCTTGCACTTTCTTCATCGTTCACGAAATTGGCTTCTGACACTGTTATTGGCACCTCCCGAAGGGAACGTAACAGCCCTTCTCACGCGAAGGAACGACAAACATTGCGTTTCCTGTGCGCTGGGAATATGTCGGAGTAAATAGGGAGACCCCAAATGACCGAATTCCGTTCCATCGTGGCCGAAACCGGTGAGCCGCACGGCGAACCTCTGGCCGTGAACGGCCCCGCCGACGTCGCCGCAGCCTGCGCCGCCGCTGCCGCTGCTTTCGACACTTATCGCGCCACCGATCGTGAAACGCGCGCTGCGTTCCTCGAACGAATCGCCGACGAGATCATCGCCATCGGCGATTCGCTGATCGAAGCCTACATTGCCGAAAGCGGACTGCCCCGTGGTCGCGGCGAGGGCGAGCGTGGCCGTACCGTCGGCCAGCTGCGCCTGTTCGCCGATGTCGTCCGCAAGGGTCAGTGGCAGCAGCTGCGTATCGATCCGGCTCTGCCGGACCGCGCCCCGCTGCCTCGTCCCGACCTGCGCCTGCGCATGATTCCGGTGGGTCCGGTTGCCGTGTTCGGCGCCTCGAACTTCCCGCTCGCCTTCTCGACCGCCGGTGGTGACACCGCTTCGGCGCTCGCCGCCGGTTGCCCGGTCGTGGTCAAGGGTCACCCGGCCCACCCGATCACCGGCAGCCTGATTGCCGCCGCGATCACCAAGGCCGTGAAGGACGCCGGTCTTCCCGAAGGCGTGTTCCAGCACCTCGTCGGCCCGTCGAACGAACTCGGCGCCGCGCTGGTCCAGGATCCGCGCATCATGGCGGTCGGCTTCACCGGCTCGCGCGGTGGCGGTCTCGCCCTCGCCAAGCTGGCCCAGGCCCGCGAAGTGCCGATCCCGGTCTATGCCGAAATGTCGAGCATCAACCCCGTCCTGCTGCTTCCCGAAGCGCTGAAGGCACGCGGCGAAGCGCTCGGCACCGCTTTCGTCGGTTCGCTGACGATGGGCGCCGGCCAGTTCTGCACCAACCCCGGCCTGATCCTGGCTGTCGAGGGTGAAGGCCTGGACGCCTTCGTCGCGGCCGCCACCGGCGGTGTTGCCGAAGCCAAGCCGCAGACCATGCTCACCACCGGCATCGCCGCTGCTTATGCCAAGGGCGTCGAAGCGCTTGAAGGCAATGCCGGCGTCGAAACCATCGCCAAGGGCGAAGAAGGCAGCAAGACCACCGGCGGTGCGATCCTGTTCCAGACCACGGCTGCCCAGTTCCTCGCCGACAAGGCGATCGGCCACGAAGTGTTCGGCGCTGCGTCGATCGTCGTGCGCTGCAAGGACGAAGCCGAACTCGCCGGCCTGCTCGAAGGCCTGGAAGGCCAGCTGACCGCCACCCTGCACATGGACGAAGCCGACGAAGCCGCCGCTTCGCGCCTGCTGCCGGTGCTGGAACGCAAGGTCGGCCGCATCCTCGTCAACGGCTGGCCCACCGGCGTCGAAGTGTGCCACGCGATGGTGCACGGCGGCCCGTTCCCCTCGACCACCGACCCGCGCACCACGTCGGTCGGCAGCATGGCGATCGACCGCTTCCTGCGCCCGGTCAGCTACCAGAACTTCGCTCAGGGCCTGCTTCCGGCAGAACTGCGCGACGCGGCCTTCGGTGACGGCGCTCCCCGCCTGATCGACGGCGCACTTACCCTCTAACCAGTCCACTCAATCCCTGCGGCGCGCTCCCCCAAGAAGGCGCGCCGCAGATAGGGCCAAGAGCCCGGGAGAGATCTCCATGACCTACCTTCGCCTGCTCCAGCATCGCGCGCCTGACGGCGTGCGCTCCGTCATTCTTGCCGAGGGCGATGCCGCCCACTTCCTTCAGGGCGTCACCAGCACCCGCGAACTCGCCCAGCGCGCCATCGCCGAAGGCGTGACGCTGGCCGAAGCCGCCAAGGCTGCCGGACAGGGCGAAGCGGTCGACATCAAGGCCGAATTCGCGGCCGGCAACCTGCTTGCCCCGATCGACCACGAAGATTCCGCACACCTGCTGATGACCGGCACGGGCCTGACGCACCTCGGTTCGGCCGAGGGTCGCAACAAGATGCACCAGGCTGCCGCCTCGGGTGAGCATGTCACCGATTCCATGCGCATGTTCCTTGAGGGCCTTGAAGGCGGCAAGCCCGCCGCGGGCACCGAAGGCCAGCAGCCGGAATGGTTCTACAAGGGCGACGGTCAGCTGCTCGTCGGCCCCGGCGATGCGCTGACCATGCCCGCCTTCGCCAAGGACGGCGGCGAAGAGCCGGAACTGGCGGGCATCTACCTCGTAGGCGAAGACGGCCATGTCTACCGCCTCGGCCTCGCGCTCGCCAACGAGTTCTCGGACCACGTCACCGAGCGTCACAACTACCTGTGGCTTGCGCACTCGAAGCTGCGCCAGGCCGCGCTCGGCCCGGAACTGCTGCTGGGCACCCCGCCGGAGAAGATCGAGGGCACCAGCAAGATCGTGCGCGGCGGCGAGACGATCTGGGAAAAGCCCTTCCTCTCGGGCGAAGGCAATATGTCGCACACCTTTGCGAACCTTGAGCATCACCACTTCAAGTACGACCTGTTCCGCCGTTCGGGCGACGTGCATGTCCACTTCTTCGGCACCGCGACGCTCTCGTTCGCCGACGGCGTGACCACGCAGGAAGGCGACGTATTCGAGATCGACGCCGCACCCTTCACCCTGCCGGTTTCCAACCCGCTTGCCCGCGCTGCCGCTTCGGGCGAGGCGACGACAACCGTGAAGGCGCTCTGAGCCATGGATCCGATCCGTATCGCCATCGTTGGCGTGGGCAAGATCGCCCGCGACCAGCATATCCCCGCGATCGAGGGCAACCCGAACTTCAGCCTCGGCGCCACGGTCAGCCCGCATCACCGCGGCCCTGAAGGCATCCCGCACTTCAGCAGCCTCGAAGACCTGGTCGAGAACGGCCCGGCCATCGACGCGGTGGCGCTCTGCACCCCGCCGCAGGTCCGCTATGACCTCGCCGCGCTGGCGCTGGCGAAGGGCATGCACGTGTTCCTGGAAAAGCCGCCGGGCGCCACGCTGGCCGAAGTGGCGGCGCTGGAAAGCCGTGCCGACAAGGTGGGCGTGACGCTGTTCGCTTCGTGGCACTCGCGCTACGCCGCGGGCGTTGCCCCGGCCCGCGCCTGGCTTGCCGAGCGTACGATCAAGAGCGCCAGGATCGTCTGGCGCGAAGACGTGCGCGTCTGGCATCCGGGTCAGGACTGGATCTGGGAACCGGGCGGCCTTGGCGTGTTCGATCCGGGCATCAATGCTCTCTCGATCGCCACGCACATCATGCCGCGCCCGTTCTTCCTCAAGGAAGCGACGCTCAGCCTGCCGGCCAACCGCGCTGCGCCGATCGCCGCCGATATCGAGTTCCGCGATACCGCCGGAGCCGAAATCCACATGGACCTCGACTGGCGCCAGACCGGCCCGCAGTCGTGGGACATCATCGTCGAGACTGACGCGGGAACGCTGAAGCTCTCGAACGGCGGCGCCGTGCTCACCCTGCCCACCGGCACAGAGCACAACGAAGACCTTGAATATCCGGGTCTCTATTCGCGCTTCGCCAACCTGATCCGTGGCGGCCGCAGCGATGTGGACATCGCGCCGCTGCGCCTCGTGGCCGACGCGTTCCTGCGCGGACGCCGCGAGCTCGTCGAAGAATTCCACGACTGATTTCCCAGGGAGGGGACAAGACATGTTGAAGGCGCTTCGCCTGACCACCGCAGCCGTCCTGCTGAGCGCCACTGCGCTCGCAGGCACGGCTCATGCCGATACCGACGGACAGCCCACCACGGCGACCATCGACGCCGACAAGCCCGGCGCGGTCTATCATAAGGAAGTCTTCACCCAGTTCGCCGAGCACCTCGGCACGGGGATCTACGGCGGCCTGTGGGTCGGCAAGAACAGCAAGATTCCGAACACCAACGGTTTCCGCAACGATGTCGTCCGGGCGCTCAAGGACCTCTCGGTCCCCGTGATCCGCTGGCCGGGCGGCTGCTTCGCCGACGAGTACAACTGGCGTGAAGGCATCGGCCCGCAGAACAAGCGTCCGGTCAAGGTCAACACCCACTGGGGCGGCGTGACCGAGCCGAACACCGTGGGCACGCACGAATTCTTCGAACTGCTGCGCCAGGTCGGCGCGGAAGCCTATATCGCCGGCAACGTCGGCGACGGCACGCCGCGCGAAATGGCCGAATGGGTCGAATACATGACCGCACCTGCCGGTTCGCTGGCTGAGCTGCGCGCCAAAAACGGCCACAAGGAGCCCTGGAAGGTCGCCTACTTCGGCGTCGGCAACGAGCTTTGGGGTTGCGGCGGGAACATGCGTCCCGAATTCGCGGCCGACGAGACCCGCCGTTATGCCACCTTCGTCAAGGCGCCTGCCGGCACCAAGATCCTGAAGGTCGCCGCGGGCGCCAATGTCGACGACTACAACTGGACCGAGACGATGATGCGCGTCGCGGCCCCGCAGCTCGACGGCGTTTCGCTGCATTACTACGTCCACCCTGCCGGTGGCTGGCCGCCGCGTGCGCCCGCCGTCGATTTCGACGAACATGGCTGGGCCGATGCGCTGAACGGCGCGCGCCACATGGACGAGCTGATCACCAGGCACTCGGCGATCATGGACAAGTACGACCCCGAGAAGCGGGTCTTCCTGGCCGTGGACGAATGGGGTTCGTGGTACGCCCAGGATCCGGGCACGCATCCGGGCTTCCTGCGCCAGCAGAACACCCTGCGCGACGCGCTGATCGCCTCGGTCCATCTCGATATCTTCGCCAAGCATGCCGACCGCGTGCGGATGACCGCCATCGCCCAGATGGTGAACGTGCTCCAGGCGATGATCTTCACCGAAGACAACAAGATGGTGCTCACGCCCACCTACCACGTCTTCGAGATGTACAAGCCGTGGCAGGATGCCACCGTGCTGCCGATCCAGATCAAGTCGCCCTGGTATCACAAGGACGAGTTCTCGATGCCTGCCGTCAGCGGCTCGGCAGTGAAGGGCAAGGATGGCAAGATCCATGTCGGCCTGTCGAACCTCGATCCGAACCAGTCCAACACGGTGACGATCAAGCTCGGCGGCGTCAGCGCATCGGCGGCCACGGGCCGTATCCTGACGGCACCCGCGATCAACGCGCACAACACCTTCGACGCACCGAATGCGGTGAAGCCCGAGGCCTTCTCCGGCGCCACCGTGCAGGGCGGCAACCTTGTCGTTACCCTGCCGGCCAAGTCGGTCGTGGTGCTCGAACTGCAATGAGCGTGAACCACGTCCCCGCCGCTCCTTATGTCTTGGGAGATTGGGGCACCACCCGGCTGCGGCTGTTCCGCCTCGACGGCGAGGACGTGGTCGCCCGGCTCAGCGGGCCGGGTGCGCTTGAAGGTCACGCCGAAGCGGCGCTGGCCGAAAGGCTGGAAAGCTGGAAGGCCGAAGGGCCGCTGTCCGAAGTCGTGCTTTGCGGCATGGCCGGTGCTCCGGGTGCGCTCGTCGCGGCAGGCTATGCGGCCTGCCCGGCGGACGCGGCCAAGTGGCTGTCCTCACGCACGCGGCTCGAAGTCGCCGGCATTCCGGTTTCGGTGCTGCCGGGGCTGAGCTGCCGTGCGGACGGCGTGCCGGAAGTGATGCGGGGCGAGGAGGCGCAAGTCTTCGGCGCCCTCGCGCTTCACCCGGACCTTGCGGAGGGCGAACATCTCATCGCGCTGCCGGGGACACACTGCAAGTGGGTCACGGTCAGGGATGGCACGATCACCATGTTCCGCACTCACCCGACCGGCGAGCTTTTCGCGCTGCTGGCCGGACAGTCGACGCTGACCGGACCCGATACGCCGGGCGAGGGCACTGTCGACGAAGGCTTCGCACGCGGTCTCGAACGCTGCGGCGAGCCGCTGACCGGCGCGCTGTTCGAAGCGCGGGGTGCCAGAATGCTGGACGGCCGGTCGAAGGACTGGTCGCGCGGCTATATCTCGGGGCTGCTCATCGGCGGCGAAGTGGCAGCCCGTGTCACGCCGGGCGCTTCGGTGGTCCTGATTGGCGACCCGGCGCTGTCGGCGCTTTATGACCGTGCGCTGGAAGGACTCGGCTGCACCGCCCGCCGTATCGACGGCGACGCGGCGGTCCTTGCCGGTCTGCGTATCGCAAAGGAATTGAAAGCATGAAGATCGAACAGGTTCTGGCAGAAGGCGCTGCCCCGGTCGTCGCGATCCTGCGCGGCATCCAGACTCACGAAGCGGTCGAGATCGGCACGGCGCTGGTCGAGGCCGGCGTGCGGATCATCGAAGTGCCGTTCAACTCGCCCGATCCCGCCGGCTCCATCGGCGCCATGGTCGAGGCTCTGGGAGACCGCGCCGCGATCGGCGGCGGCACCGTGATCGGCACCGATCTGGCGGAGACGCTGGCGGGTGTCGGCGGAACCTTCATGGTTTCGCCCAATGTCGATCCGGCCGTCATCAGGCGCTCGATCGAACTCGGCATGGACGTGCTCCCCGGCTTCCTCACCCCGACCGAGGCATTCGCCGCCGTGGCGGCAGGCGCCAATGACCTCAAGCTGTTCCCCGGCTCGGTGCTGGGCAGCAGCTACATCAAGGCGATCCGCGAAGTCCTGCCCAAGACCAGCCGCGTCTGGGCGGTGGGCGGTGTGGGCGCTGCCAATGTCGCGGAATACCGCGCAGCGGGCGTCTTCGGCATCGGCGTGGGCGGCAGCCTCTACAAGCCCGGCTTCGATGCCGCGACGGTTGGCGCAAAGGCCGCCGAGATCGTCGCCGCATGGAACGCCTGCGCGGCATAACAAAGCAAGTTCGGAGAGAGTACGTGTTCAGGAAATTCCTCGCTGCCGCCAGCCTTGCCGTGCTGGCCGCCTCCGGTGCGGCCGATGCGCAAGTGCAGGTCGGCGAGAAGGGGGCGGGCACGCTCAATTCCCGGTTGAGCGGCGACCTCACGGTGCACGATCCGGTCATCATCCGGGAAGGCGATACCTACTACGTCTTCAGCACCGTGGGCCGCTATGTCGGCATCAAGACCTCGAAGGACCTGAAGGCCTGGAAGGATGCCGGTTCGGTCTTCGCCGAGATTCCGGCATGGGCCAGGCAGGCGATCCCCGGCGCCGAAGGCATCTGGGCGCCCGACATCTCCTACGTGAACGGCGAATACCGGCTCTATTACTCGGTCTCGACGTTCGGCTCCAACCGTTCCGCCATCGGCCTGGCGACGAGCAAGACGCTCGATCCCAAGGCCAAGGGTTATGGCTGGAAGGACCAGGGCCTCGTCGTCATGTCGACGCATGAGGACGACTTCAACGCCATCGACCCCAATTTCGTCGAGGATGCGCAGGGCCGCCAGTGGCTCTCGCTCGGCAGTTTCTGGACCGGCCTGAAGCTGTTCCCGCTCGATCCGAAGACCGGCAAGGTCGCCCCCGGTACCGAGCCCTATTCGATCGCCCGCCGCCTTGCTCCTGCAGGTGGCCCGGCCCCGGTCGAAGCGCCTTTCATCATCCCGCACGGCGGCTTCTACTATCTGCTCGCCAGCTACGACTATTGCTGCAAGGGCGTGAACAGCACCTACTACACCGTCGTCGGCCGCTCGAAGAAGATCACCGGGCCCTACCTCGGCAAGGACGGCAGTTCGATGATGGAAGGTCGCGGCACGATCTTCCTGCGCGCCGACCTGAAAGAGCAGCAGCGCTTCCGCGGCCCCGGCCATGCCGGCGCCTTCACCGACAAGGACGGCACTACTTACGTCGTCTACCACGCTTACGACAAGCAGGCGAACGGTGCGCCCACGCTGCGCATCGCGCCGATCCGCTGGGACGCGGACGGCTGGCCTGTCGCCGAATACTGATCCCACCTGACGGCACCCCGGTCCCCCGACCGGGGTGTCCTTTTTCCCATCGCCGGATCAAATCGGACCGGCGCCACGAAACAAGCATCTCGGAGAGGATGACATGAACTTTTCCCTTTCGCGCCGCGCATTTGCCGCCAGTGCCGCCCTGCTTCCCATCGCCTGCAACCGTGCGGGCGATGCCGCTCTCGGTGGTGACGACAAGGCTGCCGTCGCCGATCCGCTCAAGGGCCCGATCAATCCGCTGGTGAAGAACCGCGCCGATTCGCAGGTCTTCCGCCACGACGACGGTAACTACTACCTCACCGGCTCGGTCCCCGAATACGATCGCCTGATCCTGCGTCGCTCGAAGACGCTGGCCGGTCTCGCCACCGCCGAGGAGCGCGTTCTCTGGCGTCATGAGAAGACCGGCCCGATGTCCGGCTTCCTCTGGGCGCCCGAACTGCACCTCATCGACGGCAAGTGGGTCATGTACTTCGCGGCCGGCCCCAGCGGCGGCGGCGAGGACGTGTTCCGCATCCGCACTTACGCCATCGTCTGCGACGGGTCCGACCCGATGACCGGCAAGTGGTCGGTCCTTGGCGAATTCAAGATGCCGTGGGACAGCTTCAACCTCGATTCCACGAGCTTCGTCCACAAGGGCCAGCGCTATTTCGCATGGGCCCAGCGCGAGGAAGGGATCGACACCAATTCGAACCTCTACATCGCGCCGATGAAGGACGCGCTGACGCTTTCGGCCGATCCCGTCCGCCTTACGGTGCCGACGCTCGACTGGGAAACCCGCGCCTACAAGGTGGCAGAGGCCCCGGCGGTGCTGGCAAAGAACGGCCGCCTGTTCATGACCTACTCGGCCAGCGGCACCGGCGCCGTCTATTGCCTCGGCATGCTGACGATCGACGAGAACGCCAACCTCATGGACCCCAAGGCATGGACCAAGTCGCAGAAGCCGGTCTTCGCGACTTGCGTGGAAACCTCGGTCTACGGCCCCGGCCACAACAGCTTCACGGTGGACGAGAACGGCAACGACATCCTCGTCTACCACGGCCGCGACTACGAGAAGATCGAAGGCGACCCGCTGCTCAACCCGGATCGCCACACCCGCGTCCAGCGCATCTATTACGATGACAAGGGCGCGCCGGACTTCGGCGTTCCGGTCGGCAACGGCGCGCTGCCCGAGCGCTTCACCCCGGCTGTGAACCGCGAGGTGATGCTGGGTCATGACGGTACGAAGCTGACCCTCGCCAAGGGTACGCCGCTGCCCCGGACCCAGTTCCGCGAGATCGCCGGCGCTGACGGCGCGGTGCAGCTTTCGCCGATCCTCCTGCGGGACAAGGGGCTTGCGGTGGGCAAGGACGGCGTGGCTGCGCTGACCGCGCTCGGCACTGCCGACCTGTTCCTGCGCGAGGCCGGGGAAGTGCAGGGCACCGTGCGCTTCGTTTCCAAGTCCGACTCGTCGAAGGCGCTCGCGTTCTCCGGCGATGCGGTGAAGCTGGCGGACAAGGGCGATCCGGCGACGAGCTGGCTCGTCGGCTGACAGCAACAACTCAGACAAGACCGCCCGGAATCCTCGTGTTCCGGGCGGAATTGCGGCGAATCTGCCACACTCCACGCCCCTTTTTGATAGCGCTCCCCCTTTTATCCTTGCATCGCATTAGTCAGACTAATAATTAGTCCGAGTAATTCGAAGGGGCATGGTATGGGCCAGCCCCAATGGGAGGGTTGATCCATGGCGCTCAAGCCATTTGCATTCTGCACCGCATCCGTCTTCGCCCTGAGCCTCGCCACCGTGGCTCACGCGCAGGATGCCGCTCCGCAGGCCGCCGACGCCGCTGAACCGACTGCCGAGGACATCATCGTCACCGGCGTGCGCGCCTCGATCGTGGGCGCCATCAACAGCCGCAAGGAAAACATCCAGATCGTCGATTCGATCGTGGCTGAAGACGTCGGCAAGCTGCCTGACAACAACGTGATCGAAGCGCTCCAGCGCGTCACCGGCATCCAGGTCACCGACCGTGCCGGCGGCGAGACCGGGACCATCACGATCCGTGGCCTGTCCGATCCTGTCACCACCTGGAACGGCCGCAACATCTTCACCGCGGCCGGCACCTCGTTCGCGCTGCAGGACATCTCGTCGAACCTCGTCCGCAAGATCGACGTCTACAAGACCCGCTCGGCAGACCAGCTCGAATTCGGCCTCGCCGGCCAGATCGACGTCGCCACGCGCCGTCCGTTCGACTTCGACGGTTTCACCATTTCCGGCCTTGCGCGCGGTGTCTACAGCGAGCTGGCGGACAAGGTGAACCCGAACGTCGCGCTGCTCGTCAGCGATCGCTGGGAAACCGGCATCGGCGACATCGGCTTCCTCATCAACGGCAGCTATACGCGTTCGAAGTATCGCAACATGAACGTGCAGGCCGGCGCCCTGGTGCCGTTCGCCACCGAAAACCCGCCTTCGGACACCTGGCTGACGCCGCTGCAGCGCATTTTCCCCAACACCGACCCGGCGAACCCCTACTGGAAGCCGGGCCTCAACGCGGGTCTGCCGACCACGCCGGGTTCGACCCTCAACATCGACGGCGTAGAGGTGCCTTACTACCTCTCGCGCGATGCGGTCATCAGCTCGGATCTTTACGGCAAGCGTGAGCGTCCCTCGATCAACGCCGCCCTGCAGTGGGCGCCGAACGACCGTTCGACCTATACCGCCGAGTTCTACTACACCGGCTTCCGCGGCAGCACCTTCAACTCGATGCTGTTCAGCTTTGCCGACTGGTGGGGCGATCTGGGTGATGATCCGGGTTCGACCTTCGAACTCTATGACGGCACCAACGTCATCAAGTCGCGCAAGATCGGCGGCGTTTCGGGCTTCAACAGCGCGGACTACTCCACGAACAAGACCGACAGCTATGTCTACGCTCTGAACGCGGACTGGGACGTGGGCGATCGCGGCAAGATCACCGCCGACCTCGCCTACCAGGACAGCAAGAACGAAACCTCGTTCTTCGCCGTGCGCACCAACCGCGCGCCGCTGGACATCGACGTCGACTTCAACGCTGGCGGCGGTATCCCGTCGTACAGCTTCGGCACGCCGGGAGTCCTGACCGACGCAACCCAGTGGACCGTCGGCGACCTGTTCGACAACGGCAACCGGAGCACCGGCAAGGCTTTGACCTTCCAGCTCGACGGCTACTACGAATGGGACGAAGGCTTCCTGCGCCGGATCAAGGCGGGCTTCCGCTACGACGATCGCAAGGCCAGCACCTTCATTCGCGAACAGAGCGCGGGCGCCCTTGGCGGCACGCTGGCCTCGCTGGGTGACGGTTACAGCTTCACCAACAGCGGCTTCTTCGATGGCCGCGCCGACGTTCCGACCAGCTGGGTGCTGGCAAACGGCCCGGCGCTGTACAAGAACGCCGACGCCATCCGCACGCTCTACCAGGCGGCCAACCCGAACCTGCTGCTGTCCGATCAGCTTTCGTTCGGCCGCGTGTTCGACATCAACGAAGTCACCCTGGCGGCCTACCTCCTGGCTGACGGTCAGGTCGAAATCTTCGGCCGTCCGCTGATGCTCGAAGGCGGCGTGCGCATGGTCACGATCGATACCGATTACGACTACTTCGATCGTTACAACGACTATGCCCGCACCGGCGTTTCGACCGGTCAGATGAAGTTCCTGCCGAGCTTCACCGCACGTTACGAGATCACGCCGAACCTGCGCGTGCGCTTCAACTACGGTGAAACCCTGCGTCGTCCGGCGTTCGGCGACCTCAACCCGAACGTTTCGCTCACCGGCGACCTTTCGGGTCTGGGCTTCGGCACGGGCAGCGCCGGCAACGCCGGCCTGAAGGCGACGACGTCGAAGAACTTCGACCTTGCGCTGGAATGGTACTTCGAGCGCAACAGCGCAATCTACGTCACCGGTTTCCGCCGTGAAATCAGTGGTCTCGTCGTTCCGCTCACCACGCTCGAGTATATCCCGAACAACGGCATCGAGGGCAGCACCGCCACCGACTACTTCCAGGTTACCCGTCCGACCAACGCGTCCGACGGCGTGCTCAAGGGCGTGGAACTGGGCCTGACCTACTTCCCGACCTACCTGCCGAGCGTGCTCGACGGCCTGGGCTTCCAGGGCAGCGCCACGATCCTCGACTCTTCGCAGACGATCCCGGAAACCGACGACGAGGGCAACACCGTCCTCACCAAGTCGGCGTTCTTCGCGGTGTCGAAGTTCTCGTACAACGCCACGCTGGCTTACGAGCGCGGTCCGATCGGTGCACGTCTCTCCTACGTGTGGCGCAAGGGCTTCCTCCAGCGCAACGAGGCGCGTGCCTTCGCCAACCCGATCGGCTTCTGGCGCAAGCCCGAGAAGAGCCTGGACTTCCAGCTCACCTTCGCCGTGACCGACGACATCGGCCTGACCTTCGACGCGGTGAACATCACCAAGGCGAAGCAGCAGGACTACTACAAGTTCGAGGATGCCGGCGGCCCGGTCACCATGAACGCGAATACCCTGCTGATCGACCGCACGTTCGCGGCGGGCGTTCGCTTCAAGTTCTAACCTGACAAGGCGGGCCGCGACACACGCCATTCCGTGTCGCGGCCCGCCATAGGCGGCTGTTCCTCCGGGCTCCTCTCCCAACACAGGCCCGGCAGGACGGCCGCCTTTATTTTTTGCTGCTATCAGCTGACGCTCGCCAGACCATGAAGGGGTAACGATGCGCGGAAACATCCGGACGATCCTCGCCACCGCGGCGCTTCTTGCGGGCGGGGCCAGCCTGCCGCCTGCCGCATCCTCCCAAGAATCCGCGTCTTCCAGGACCTCCGCTTCTTCTGGTGTCGGCCGGGCTGTTCCGAAGCTCGATACCGCCGCCATCGCCAAGGCTCGCTTCGGCAACGACGCCGCCTGGTACGAACAGCGCATTCCCTTCTTCGAGAGCGCCGATCCGAAGATCGATGCGGTCTACTACTACCGCTGGGGCCTGTTCCGCGCGCACCAGCGCGACCTCGGCGCGCAGGGCTACGTCACCACCGAATTCGCCGACGACGTGGACTGGCAGCGCGAGCCTTTCGCCAGTCTCAACGACGCCAGCGGCTTCCACATCGCCGAAGGGCGCTGGCTGAACGATCGCCGCTTCACCGACGATTACGTCAACTTCATGTACGAGGGCGGCAACGACCGTCACTTCACCGACCACATGGCCGACTCGGTCTGGGGCCGCTACCTTGTCGACGGCGACCGCGAGGCGGTGCTCGCGCACCTCAAGACGATGCGCCACATCTACCGGCTGTGGGACGAGAAGTTCGACTTCACCAAGGGGCTCTACTTCGTGGAGCCGCTGCTCGATGCCACCGAATACACCGTGTCCTCGATCGACGCCTCTGGCGGCAAGGACGGGTTCCGGGGCGGCGATTCCTTCCGGCCCTCGGTCAACAGCTACATGTTCGCCAATGCCCGCGCCCTTTCGCGCATGGCGGCGCTGGCGGGCGACACGGCTATGGCCAAGGAATACGCGGGCCGTGCCGAGGCCTTGCGCACGCGCGTTCTCGAAGACCTGTGGAGCCCGAAACTCGGCCATTTCGTGGACCGCTACCAGGTCTCGAACGAGCATGTGAAATACTGGGACCAGATCCGCAATCGCGAGCTGGTGGGCTACCTGCCGTGGATGTTCGATCTCGTGCCGGACGAGGCGAACTATTCGGCTGCCTGGGGCCATCTGCTCGATCCCGCGTCGCTGGCGGGCAAGGCGGGGATGCGCACCGTCGAGCAGAACTACGAATATTACATGCGCCAGTATCGCTATCTGGGCACCGCGCCCGAGTGTCAGTGGAACGGGCCGATCTGGCCCTACCAGACCACGCAGGTACTGACCGGCATGGCCAACCTGCTCGATCACTATGGCCAGACGGGTCCGGTGACGCGCAGCGACTACATGCGCCTGCTGCGCCAGTACACCCAGCTTCACTACCAGGGTGAGGGCAGGAACGCGCGGCTCGACCTGGAAGAGGATTACCACCCGGAGACCGGCAAGCCGATCGTCGGGCTGGACCGCAGCCATCACTATTTCCATTCCGGCTATCTCGACCTGATCCTGACCGGCCTTGTCGGCATCCGCCCGCGCGCGGACGACGTGCTGGAGGTCAACCCGCTGCTTCCGGCCGCCGGTGACCCGCAGGCGCTGGGCTGGTTCCACATCGAGCGCGTGCCTTATCACGGTCACGAGGTCTCGGTGACATGGGATGCGGACGGCAAGCATTATGGCCGCAAGGGGCTGACCATCGCGGTGGACGGCGCCGAAGTCGCTCACCGTGACGATCCGGCCCGGATCGAGGTGCCGCTTGCGCGCAAGGCCAATGCCCCGATCGTGCGGGAGGAGAACCTTGCGGTGCAACTCGTGCGGGGCAACTTCCCCAAGGCCAGCGCGTCCTCCGGCACAGAGGCGGAGAACCTGCACGACGGTATCGACGGTCGCGCCTGGTTCTATCCGGAACTGCCGAACGGCTGGGATTCGGCGAAGTCTTCCGCGCCGCAGTGGTACGCGGTCGACTTCGGCAAGACGGTCACGCTCGGCCGTGCGGAGCTGGCGTTCTTCGCCGATGGTGCGAAGTTCGCGGCGCCGCGCCGGGTCTCGGTCGAGGTCTGGCGCGATGGCGGCTGGCAGCAGGTGGCCGCGCCCAAGGCCGCCCCGCTTGCCAATGGCGTAACCGAGCTGCGCTGGCCCGCCGTTACGGGCGAACGCATTCGCGTGACGATGGTGCCGGCAGCCGGCCGCGCCATCCGCCTTGCCGAACTCAAGGCCTTCACCCGCTGAACCTGTCCGCCGGCCGGAGCGGTTGTTTTCGCTTCGGCCGGCAGGACGTTTCTCCGGCGCCCGCGTCGTGCGCGGGAATTCGGCCACGCCGCTAGGGTCAGGACCCATTAATCACGCCTGCGAGGTTTGAATCAAAATGGCTCAGAGCGAGGAAGGAAGGCGTAGTAATATGTCTATATTTCAAGCCTTTCTGACGCTGCACTGGGCCATTTTGATCAAATCCCTCCGGGACACCGGAATGGCTTCCATCTCGAACCAAAGCGACTTTGGACGGGCAACCAGCCCGCCCGGCAGCCGCTTTGGCCCGATATGTTCGCCATTCCGGTGCCTCGCAGGCGTGATTAATGGGTCCTGACCCTAGGGTCCTGACCCTAGAGCAGCCACACGGCAAGCATGATCCAGAATGTTGCCGAAAAGGCGATGGCGATGGCGAGGCCGAGCAGGGGGCGCCGTTCCGGCTTCAGGTCCGTTTCTTCCGGTGGATCCCCGGATGCCGGGTCTACGGCCATAACGACCGGTGAAGCCGGCTACGACCAGTACCCTGCGCACCGCGCGAAGTGGCGGTGTGGGAATCAGCCGAAATCGGACTTCGAGCCATGGACGGTACTCCCGGCGCCTGCGCCGGTCGGCTCGGTACACGTCCCGGTCACGTCACTTCATCATGAGCCCTGCCGGGGCGACAGGGCCATATCGATGGACGGGTGCCTATCGGCGGTCGGGCGAAGGCCAGCCGTTCAGCCTTCGACCTTTTCGGCGAGAAGCGCCGGGGTCAGCACTTGCGGCAATTGCTCCGCCTTACCGCCATTTGCGTACCAGACGTAAAGCGGCACGCCTGCTGCGCCTTGCGCGGTGAGGTAGCGGGTGATCTCCGGATCGCGGCGGGTCCAGTCCCCCCGCAGCACGACGACGCCGGCCTTTTCGAAGGCGGCGCGCGTTTCCTCGCGCTCGATGGCGACCTGCTCGTTGACCTTGCAGGTGAGGCACCAGTCGGCGGTCATCCAGACGAACACCGGCTTTCCGGCGGCGCGCGCATCGGCCAGCGCCTTCTCGCTGAAGGGCTTTGCCGCCAGCAGCGATTCGATGCGCTCTTCAGGCGGGGCGGGGCAGGGCAGCACGGCCAGCACGATGGCGGCGGCGGCAAGGGCAAGCACGGCGAAGGGGCGGGCGGCCTTGCCCCGGCGCTGGGCGCGGCCCGCCGCCAGGAGGATGGCAAGGATCGCGATCAGGCCCACAAGAGCGCCCAGCACGAATACGGTGCCTCCGGCCTTCCACGTCAGCCATGCCAGTGCCAGCGCGGTCAGGCCCATGGGCAGCGCCATCCAGTGGCGGAACGTCACCATCCAGCCGCCGGGCCGGGGCAGCCGCTTGCGCAGCGCCGGGACGAAGGCCACCGCCAGGAAGGGCAGGGCGATGCCGAGGCCGAGCGCGGCGAACAGGGTCATTGCCGGCAATACCGGCAGCAGCAGCGCCGCGCCCATCGCCGAAGCCATGAACGGTCCGGTGCAGGGTGTCGCCACGAAGGCGGCGAGCAGGCCGGTGGCGAAAGCACCCCGGGTGAAGCTGGAGGGCGAACCGCCGGACACGAAGCCGGGGACCGTGAACTCGAACAGGCCCATAAGGTTGGCGGTGATGACCGAGGCGAGCAGCAGAAGGCTGACGACCACCAGCGGCTCCTGCAACTGGAACGCCCAGCCGACCTGCTCGCCGCCTGCGCGCAGCGCCAGCAGCAGCGCGCCAAGCCCGAGGCAGGCGGTGATGACGCCCGCCGCATAGGCAAGTCCCTCGATCCGGGCATGGCTCTCGCTCTCGCCCGCGCGGGCGAGGCTCAGTGCCTTGAGGCTGAGGATCGGAAAAACGCAGGGCATGACGTTGAGCAGCAACCCGCCCGCCAGCGCGGCGAGCAGGAGCAGCGGCAGCGAGGGCAGTTCGGGCGCGGCGGCATCGGCGGCGAGCGGCGTGCCGCCTGTCGGCACCGTCCCCGCGCGAGCGGTGAAGGCGATGCCGTCTCCCGCGGGATTGAGGCGCAGCACCCCGGTCAGGACATCCGCGCCGCGCGGGTCGAGCTTCGTGCGGGGGAGCGTGACGATCAGCATGTCGCCCTTCCAGGCGAATTGCTGGTTGCCGGCATAGTCCGCCAGCTTGTCCTCGCCGATGAAGACGTGCGGGGCATCCAGCGGAGTGGCGGCGGGAAGCGGGATGGCGAGGCGAACCGTGCGCTCGTCGAGGCTGAAGGTGGCGGCGGCGTCGAGCGGGGCGGGGAGGCGGCGCAGCCATTCGGCAAAGCGCGGATCCGCGCCGGTCTCGGCCTTGGCGGCCACCGGCACCTCAACGGCGAGGTCGGCACGTTCGGGCACGCAGATCTGTTCGGTGCAGGCGAGCCATTCGGCATGGAGGCGGACCGGCACGCGGCTTCCGGGCACGGCATCCGCCGGAACCGTGAAGGGTACGAGCACCGCGTAGTCGCTTTCGAAGACGTGGTTCATCAGTCCGGATACCACCAGCGTCTGCGGTACCGGATAGCGCGGGCTGCCGGCTTTCGCCCCGTCAGGCAGGGTCCAGGCGAGCTGCATGCCGAGGCCGGCGTCGCCGGGGTTCGACCAGTAGCCGTGCCAGCCTTGCGCCGGCGTCATGTGAATGGCGATGGTGCTTTCGCCGCCCGGCGCCGCCGCCGGACCGGCCACCAGTTCGGCGGCGATGTGGGCGGGAGCGGCCTTGGCGGCGAGCGGGGCGAGAAAGAGCGCCAGCATTTGACACATGAGTGCCATAAACAGGCGATAGCGGCGCTTTTTCATGAAACTCCCGTGCGTTGGGGGCGCTTGCGTCGCCCACGCATTGCAGACATCGATGCATCTGCGCCCATTGCATCGACATTTCAAGGAAGTCCCCCCGATGCGCCTGCTTTCCTCGTCGCTCGCTCCGCTGGCCCTGGTTGCGGCACTGGCCGTTTCGGCCCCCGCACTGGCGCAGGAAGCACCGGTGGCTGCTGCTTCCGCGCCCGCGCCGCAGGGCGAGCCCCGGCTGATTGTCGCGATTTCGGTGGACCAGTTCTCGGCCGACCTCTTTGCCCAGTACCGCGAGCATTTCACCAAGGGCTTCACGCGCCTGCTGCAAGGGGCGGTGTTCCCCTCGGGCTTCCAGTCCCACGCCGCCACCGAGACCTGCCCCGGCCATTCGACGCTGCTGACCGGCGTGCACCCTTCGCGCACCGGCATTACCGCGAATTCGTGGTACCAGCCCGGCATCGCCCGCGCCGAAAAGGAAGTCTACTGCGTCGAGGACGAAACCAACCCCCGGTCCACGCCGGACAATCCGGTGGTCAGCCCCGCGCACCTCAAGGCGCCGACGCTGGGCGACCTCATGAAGAAGCGCAATCCCGCGACCATCAACGCCGCCGTCTCCGCCAAGGACCGCGCCGCAGTGATGATGAGCGGCCATGACACGGACGCCGTCTACTGGATCGGCGCCAAGGGCTTCACCACATTCGAGAACCGCAGGATCAGCAAAGCGGTCGAGACCGAAAACGCGGTCATGGCGAAGCGCGTCGCCGCCGGTGACGGCCCGCTGGCGGTGCCGGGCTGGTGCGGCAGTGTCGACCGGGCGACGCCGATCAAGGACTTCACCATCGGCACGTACCGTTTCCCGCTGGCCGCCGGGGACTTCAAGTCCTACGCCAATGGCCCGCGCGTGGACACCGCCACCGCCGAGATGGCCGTGCGCATGGTGGACGAATTGGGCATGGGCAAGGATGCCGTGCCCGACGTGCTCTCCGTCAGTTTCTCGGCCACGGACAAGGTCGGCCATGCCTTCGGCACCGAGGGCGTGGAAATGTGCATCCAGATGAACGTGCTGGATGAGGCCATCGGCAACCTGTTCGACGCGCTCGATGCGCGCGGGATCGATTACGAGGTCGTGCTCAGCGCCGATCACGGCGGCTTCGATGCGCCCGAGCGGCAGAAGCTGCGCGGCAATCCCGATGCCACCCGCATCGATCCCGCGCTCACCGCCGGGAAACTGGCCGCCGCCGTCTCGCAGGATACCGGCGTGACCGTGAAGAACGGCCCGCTGTTCTACGGAGCGGGCGAGGCGGGCAGCGTCTGGTTCTCGTCCGAACTGACGGCCGGACAGAAGCAGAAGGTCATGGCCGCGCTCGTCGCGCGCCTGAAGGCCAATCCGCAGATCGCCGCTGTCTATACGCAGGACCAGATCATGCAGTGGCCCCAGCCCAAGGGCAATCCGCAGGACTGGACGATGGAGCAGAAGGTCCGCGCCTCCTTCGTGCCGGGGCGCTCGGGCGAAGTGCAGATGCTGACCGTGCGCGGGGTCGTGCCGGGCGAGGCAAAGCCGTTCAAGGTCGCCTCGCACGGCAGCCCGTGGGACTACGATCGCCGCGTGCCGATGCTGTTCTGGCGCAAGGGCATGACCGGTTTCGAGCAGCCGACCCCGGTGGAGACGGTGGACATCGCGCCCACCCTTGCCGCGACGGTGGGTCTGACCGCGCCGGCCGGCACCTGGGACGGAAGGTGTCTCGACATCGACGCCGGAGAGGCCGATAGCTGCCGTCGATGAACGACTCTGCAGCGAAGCACGACCAAAAGGCGGAACACCGCGACCTGATCATCCTGGGCGGGGGCCTCGTCGGCATGACGCTGGCGCTTGCCGCGGCCCGGGCGGGTATCACCAGCCACGTCATCGACCGGGCCGACCCGGCCGATCTCACTGCCGAAGGCGCGGACGGCCGCGCCTCGGCAATTTCGACGGCGAGCTGGAACCTCTTCACCAACATCGGCCTCGCGCCTGCGCTGAAAGATCTCGGTTGCCCGATCGATTCGATCGCCGTCACCGATTCGATGAAGCCGGGCCGGATCGATTTCACGCCCAAGCCCGAGGAAGGCTCGCTGGGCCGCATGTTCGCCAATCGCGACTTGCGCCTAGCCCTGTTCGCCGCCGCGCGTGAGGAGAAGAACATCGCCTGGCACGTCCGCACCGAAGCGGTCCGGCGCGACCGGGGGCCGCACGGTGTCGAGGTGGAGCTTTCGGACGGCCGCGTGCTCGGCGCGAGCCTGCTGGTCGCCGCCGAGGGCCGCCAGTCGCCCACGCGCGACGAGGCCCGCTTCGCGCTGGCCAAGTGGGACTACAAACACCGCGCCATGGTGACCGGGCTGTTCCACGAGAAATCGCACGCAAACACGGCCTGGGAAATCTTCTACCCGGCGGGACCGTTCGCGCTGCTGCCGCTGCTTGATGACGATCAGGGCCGCCATCGCAGCGCGCTGGTCTGGACGGTGGCGGAAAAGGATGCCGCCGGGATCATCGCCATGCCGGACGCCATGTTCCTCAACGAAGTGGAAAGCCGGATGCACGGCGTGCTCGGCAAGATCACGCTTTCCGCGCCGCGCATGAGCTATCCGCTGCGTTTCCATCATGCCGGACATGTGATCGACGAGCGCCTTGCGGTGATCGGCGATGCGGCTCACGGCATGCACCCGATCGCCGGACAGGGCCTCAATCTGGGCCTGCGCGACGTCGGCGCGCTGGTCGAAGTGCTCACCGAAGGCATGCGCCTTGGCCTTGAGCCGGGCGATGCGCAGTTGCTGGCGCGTTACGAGAAGTGGCGCAGCCTCGATACGTTCATGGTCATGTCGGTGACGGACGGGCTGACGCGCCTGTTCGGCATTCCCGGCCGCCTGCCCAGCGCGGCGCGCCGCCTCGGCATGGGCGCAGTGCAGCGCCTGCCCAGCCTCAAGCGCTTCTTCATGGATGAGGCGCGCGGGATGTCGGGCGCCTTGCCGGAGCTTCTGCAGGGATAAGGGGCTTCACGCCCCCTGCCTGCCCCTCGCATTCACCCTTATTCGGACGGAGCCGCTTCCGAAGCATCCGCCGAAGGCAAGTCGGTCGGCAGCACGCCCGGTGTCGCCAGCGGGCTCGGCTGGTCCACCGTGTGCCCTTCGGCGTCGGTCAGGCGGCGCGGTTCGAGCATGGCGGTGGTTTCGAGCAGGTTGAGCGCGTCCTGCACGTCCTGATAGCGGTGCGCATCGGCGGTCCAGGTCTGGGCGGCCTGCGCATTGGGCAGGCGCTCCACTTCGCTGATGGCATTGCCGATGCGGCGGGCGCTCAGCATCAGGCGGGCGCGGTCGATGCGGGCGGTGGGCGTCAGGAGGGTGGAGGATTCGCGGCGCACCACGAAAAGGCTTGACAGTTCGCGGCGCGCCTTCTGCCAGAGGCTTTCGTTGCTCTGCGTCTCGCTGAGTTCGGGCGACAGCGCTTCGAGACGGGCGGAGAGTTCGTCGATGGTGACGGGGTTCTTCGAGAATTCGATCACCGTCTGCACCGCGCGGGGCTGGGCATTGGTAAAGCGCAGGCGAAGCTGGTCGGCGACGTAGCTCAGCGGTTCGCCGCGATCGACCATGCGGCGCGCGGCGAAGGCGATCAGCAGGCCCTCGGCGCGGGCGGCATTGCCCGAGGCGGCGCCGGTCTGGAAATCGATGCGGGAAAGCCGGTCCTCAAGCAGCGCGAGCCGCCCTTCGACCGATCCCAGTGCGGCCAGCTGCGCCGGTGACGAAGGCGCCGTGGCCATCGGCACTTGCGGGCGAGAGGGCGCGGCCTGCTCTGGCTGCGGCGCGGTTTCGCCTTGCGGCATGGCCCGTTGCGGCAGGATTTTTGCCAGTTCCCCGCTTGCCGCTGCCCAGGCGACCAGCGCGCCTCCCAGCAGGAAAGCAATCAGGGCAACGAAGAATACGCCTCCGCGCGAACGCGGGCGTGAGGACGAATGAGGTTGTGGCGAGGTGAAATCCTGCATCAAGTCTGGTTCTGTCAGTTTACGATCCCGAGGGGAAGTCTTGGCATATCTCCAGGGCCATGGCCAGCAGCGCAGTGTCGTTGGGGAGCGCGGCGCTGCGCAGGGCGGCCCAGCCTGACCCCGCCCGCCCGGCAACGCGCGGGCCGATGCAGGCCAGGGCGATTCTCGCGCGGCCGATGCCGATCCGGTCGCACTCGGCCGCGAAATGCCCCGCCGCCTCGGCGGAATGGAGCAGGACCACGGTGGGTTTCTCCAGCGTTTCGGCCAGTCCGGCCGGCAGGGGAAGGCTTTTGCTGGCGTAGACTTCGCGGGTTATCACGGTGCGGTCGGCGGGCACGTCGAGGATGGTGTGCTCGCGTCCGGCCAGTCGCAGCAGGCGGCCATGGCCGGGGGCGAGGTTTCCCAGAACCGATTGCAGTCCGCCGCTGCCCGTGCGCACCACGTCCAGACCGGCGTCGCGGGCGGCCTGCGCCGTCCGGTCTCCCACCGCGTAGGCGGGCAGGCCGCGATAGGCGCCGAGTGCGGGGCCGCCATGGCGCAGGGCATTGGCGCTGCCGAGCAGGACGGCGTCGATTTCGCCGCGCGGCACCGGAGACCACGGCAGGGCGCGAACCGCGAACAGCGGAAAGGCGCGGGCATCGAGCCCCATGGCCCTTGCCGCCGCCACGGTCATGGCAGTGCCGGGTTCGGGCCGGATGACGATGACGGGCGGCATCGCCGCCTCAGTCCGCCCCGGTGAAGTGGACGGCAATGGCCGGAACCGCGCGGGCGAGCAGGTCGGCGGCGAGGCGCGCCGGACCATCGCGATCGGAAAGCGGGAAGCTGGCCTCTCCCTCGACCTTTTCGGCGCCGTCCGGGCTGTAGAGCGCGGCCCGCATCGCGAGGTTGGCGCCGTCGTGCCGGGTGAGCACGGCGATCGGGCTGTGGCAATTGCCGCCAAGGCCGGCAAGCAGGGCACGTTCGGCAAGCACCGAGGCGCGGCTCTGCGCATCGTCCACGGCGGCGAGGAAAGCGCGGGTGCGGGCATCGTCGGCACGGCATTCGACCATGATCGCGGCCTGGGCGGGAGCGGGCAGCCAGTCCTCCTCGCCCAGCGGGTGGCCGGTGCCGGTCTCGCCCAGCCGTTTGAGTCCGGCGGCTGCGAGGAACGTGGCATCGGCCTCTCCGGCGGCCAGCTTGGCGAGGCGGGTGGCGACGTTGCCGCGGAACGTCACGACCTTGCAGTCCGGCCGCGCGTGGAGAAGCTGCGCGGCCCGGCGCGGGGCGCTGGTGCCCACGACCGCGCCTTGCGGCAGGGCGCGGATGCTCTCGGCCCCGACCAGCACGTCGCGCACGTCTTCCCGCGGGAGAATCGCGCCGATCGCGAAGGCTTCGGGGCGAATCGTTTCCACATCCTTGGCCGAATGGACCGCGAAATCGATCTCGCCGTCCGCCAGCCAGGCGTCGAGTTCCTTCGTCCACAGCGCCTTTCCACCGATTTCGGCCAGCGCGCGGTCCTGAATGCGATCGCCGCTGGCGGTCACGGCAACGATCTCTATATGCGCGGGATCGATTCCGTGAGCGGCGGCCAGCCGGTCGCGTGTTTCCTCGGCCTGAGCCATCGCCAGCGGCGAGCGGCGGGTGCCGAGGCGGAAGCTTTGTTTTTGCGTGTCAGTTTGCGTCGTCATCGGCGGGTTGTGCTACCCGCCAATGTCGTCCAGTGGAAGGGTCGTTCAGGGAAAGATACAATGCGGACGGTACTGGGCATCGAAAGCTCGTGCGACGAGACGGCGGCGGCGCTTGTAACCAGCGACCGCAGGATCCTCGCCCAGCGCATCGCCTCGCAGGACGAGGCGCATCGGCCTTACGGCGGCGTCGTGCCCGAAATCGCCGCGCGCGCGCATGCCGAGCGGATCGCGCCGCTGATCGAGGCGACCCTGGCGGATGCCGGGATGACGCTGGACGACGTGGATGCCATCGCCGCCACGGCCGGACCCGGACTGATCGGCGGGGTGATGGTGGGGCTGGTCACGGCCAAGGCGCTCGCCATGGCGACGGGCAAGCCGCTGATCGCGGTCAACCACCTCGAAGGCCATGCGCTGTCGCCGCGCCTTGCCGACGGCGAGCTCGCCTATCCCTATCTCCTGCTGCTGGTATCGGGCGGTCACTGCCAGATCCTGCTGGTGGAAGGCGTCGGCCGGTTCCGCCGCCTTGCCACCACCATCGACGACGCGCTGGGCGAGGCTTTCGACAAGTCCGCCAAGCTGCTGGGCCTCGGCTATCCGGGCGGACCGGCGATGGAACGGCTGGCGCTGGAAGGCAATGCCAGGGCGGTGCCGCTGCCGCGTCCGCTGAAGGGTTCGGACGAGCCGCATTTCTCCTTCGCCGGGCTGAAGAGCGCGGTCATGCGCGCCAAGCAATCCGGCCAATATGCCGATGCCGATATCGCCGCCTCGTTCCAGCAGGCCGCGATAGACTGCCTGATGGACCGCGCCCGCCGCGCGCTGGCCTCGGTCGGCCCGGAATACGGCAAGCTGAACGCGCTGGTCGTCGCCGGGGGCGTGGCCGCCAACAAGGCGATCCGTGCCGCGCTCGAAGCCCTCGCCGCCGAGCATGACCTCGATTTCGTCGCTCCGCCGCTGGGCCTCTGCACCGATAACGCCGCGATGATCGCCTGGGCGGGCGTGGAGCGGTTCGCCATGGGCCAGTCCGATCCGCTCGATGTGGCCGCGCGTCCGCGCTGGCCGCTCGATCCCGATGCCGAGACCGTGCGCGGCGCGGGGGTGAAGGCATGAGCGCGGGAATCGGAGTGATCGGGGCGGGCGCCTGGGGCACCGCCCTGGCGCAGTCGCTCGCGGGGGACGGCAGCGACGTGCTGCTCTGGGCGCGCGAGCCGGAACTGGCAGAGCGCATCAACGCCGACCGGCGCAACGAAGTCTACCTGCCGGGCGCGGCCCTTGCCGAAACCGTGCGGGCCACGTCGAACCTGGCCGATCTGGCGGCACTTCCGGTGCTGCTCGCGGTGGTTCCCGCGCAGTTCCTTGGCGGTGTGCTTGCCCAGCTTCCGCCGCTGGGCTTTTCGGGTGATCTCGTGCTCTGCGCCAAGGGCATCGAGGCCGGCACCGGCCGTCTCATGGCGGACGTGGCCGCGCAGGCCGTGCCGCATGGCCGGATCGCGGTTCTTTCCGGCCCGACGTTCGCGCATGAAGTGGCTGCCGGCCTGCCGACGGCGGTGACGCTCGCCTGCGCGGGCGGCGATGCGCAGTGGCGGCGCCTGTCGCCGCTGATCGCGCGGCCTTCGCTGCGCCCCTATTATTCCGACGACGTGATCGGCGCGGAGATCGGCGGCGCCGTGAAGAACGTGCTGGCCATCGCCTGCGGCGTGGTCGACGGCCTCAAGCTTGGCCAGAACGCCCGTGCCGCGCTGATTGCGCGCGGCTATGCCGAAATGCTGCGCTTCGGCGTGGCGCGCGGCGCGCGGGTGGAAACGCTGTCCGGGCTCTGCGGCCTTGGAGATCTTGTGCTCACCTGTTCCTCTACTTCCAGCCGCAATTTCTCGCTCGGCCTTGCGCTCGGGCAGGGGCTGACGGCGGCCGAAGCGCTTTCGGGCAAGAATTCGGTGGCCGAAGGCGCCGCCACCGCGCCGGTGCTGGCCGAACTGGCGCGCCGCGACGGTATCGAGATGCCGATCGCCGAGGCCGTCAGCCGCCTGCTGGAAGGCAAGGTTCCGGCGGGCGAGGTCGTTGCGCAGATCCTTTCGCGCCCGCTTCGCGCCGAGCAGGAGCAGCGTTCTTGAGCGACGGTATCGTGACCCGCACCGCAGCGGAGCAGGCAAGCAAGGAACACGACGATATTGCGGCGCTGGCCAAGGGCGGGCGCACCAATCTCTTCGGGTTCTTCCTGCGCCTTGCCGCGCGCATCCCCTTCCTGTTCATCGCCGGTCGCGCCTCGGTCTACGGACCTGCGGCGCTGGGCCGCTTCGCCTCGGCGCTGGTGGTGATCGAACTGACCTCGATGATCTGCACCATGGGCGAGAAGCGCGGCCTGGCGCAGCGCCTTTCCGATACCGAAGGGCAGGTCCACCCGGCCAACGTCATTGCCGACGGCATGATCCTGGCGGTGATTGCCTCCTGCGCGGCGTCGCTGTTCTTCTGGTTCGTGCCCGCGCCGATGTTCCCGGGCGGCCACTATACCCAGATCGACCGGCTGATGGTGATCGCCATCCTGCCGCTGACGATGACCGAGATCTGGCTGGCGGCGCTGGCCTACCGGCTGCGGGTAACGCCCACGGTATGGTCGCGCGCGATCGTGGAGCCATGGGTCATCTCGATCCTGGCGGGCGCGATGATCTGGCTGGCGCCCGAGAGCGGGCTGTCGATCGCCTACATGGGTTCGATCGTCGCCGCCGCGATCACCGCGTTCATTCCCTTCTTCCGCGAATATGGATTGCCGCAGGGCTGGCGCCCGCGCCCGCGCCAGATGCAGGCGCTCGCCATCCGTTCGCTGCCGATCGCGCTGGCCGACACGATCGAATGGGGCACGCGCCGCGTGGACCTGTTCCTGCTGGGCTTCCTCGCGCCGTCCTCGGCCGTCGGCGTCTACTACGCCGCGCAGCAGGTCGCCAGCCTGCCGCAGAAGCTCAAGACCAGCTTCGAGCCGGTGCTCGGCCCCGTCATCACCCGCAACCTCAAGCAGCGGGACTATGCGGCCATCGCCCGGCAGGTCTGCCAGGTGGGCTTCTGGATCACCGCCGCGCAGGCGGGAATCGCGCTTGCGCTGGGCATTCCCGGCGAGGGCGTGATGGGTCTGGTCGGCCGCGAATTCGTGGGCGGCACCGGGGCGCTGGCGTTCCTGCTCGCCGCCGAAGTGGTGGCGGCCACCGCCGTCGTCAGCGAGGCGGCGCTGGTCTATGTCGCACGCATGAGGAACCTCGTGGTCTCGCTCGTCACCATCGCGCTGCAGGCGGTGCTGACGCTGGGCGGCATTCTGGCGATGCAGAAGCTGGGCTACAATTCGCTCTATCAGGCGGCGACGGCGGCGGCCGCGCTGATGACGGCGCTGGGCTTCGCCTCGCTGGTGAAGTCAAAGATGCTGGCGAACTATCTCCGGGAGCCGATCAACAACTGGCGCTGGGCGCTGGTATGGGCGGCGGTTCCGGCGGTCGTACTGGGCTATCTCGCCACGCAGTTCCTGCCGGAATGGGCGGAACTGGCCTTCGGCATTCCCGCGATCCTGGGGTCCTACTTCCTCGTTATCTGGAAGAAGGCCTTCGGTCCCGAGGACCGCAAGCTGTTCCAGAAGACAAAGGCCGCCTGATCCGTACTTTCAGGTGTTCCCTCCGGCACTTCATTTCGTCTAGGCTGCCTTCATGAACCCCCGCCGCGCATCCATCGTTGCCGCCGGCGCCGCATTATGTCTGGCGCTTTCCTTTGTTGCGACGAGAGTGCGCGGGCCGATCTTCATCGGCAATCTGGAACGGCAGGCGGAAATCGTGCGCGACCGGGCGGGCGGAAGCGGTGTCGATCTCGCCTTCCGCGATCGCTACGGCTGGTTGACGCGCCATCCGGTGCTTTCGGGGGGCAAGGGGCTCGATGCCGAGACCCGCACCCGCGTTGCCGCCGCCGTGACCGAAGTACCGGGCATCGGCGGAATCACCTGGTCGAGCGAGGGTGACGGCACCGGCGGCACCCGGCTGCGCTGCCAGGACGACGTGGAGGCCATCCTCGCCTCGCGCACGATCCGCTTCACCGAGGCCAGCGCCCGGATCGATCCCGTCAGCGAACGCCTGCTTGACGAAGTGGCCAGGGCCCTGCGTCCCTGCGTGGGCAGCATCATCGCGGTGACCGGGCATACCGACGCCACCGGCAACCCGCAGGCGAACAAGGCGCTTTCGCTCGCCCGCGCCGAATCGGTGCGCTGGGCGTTGATCGGCCGCGGCATTCCCGCCGACGGCCTGCGCGCGGCAGGGCTGGGATCGAAGACGCCCATAGAAGGTCTGGACCCGCTCGACCCTGCCAATCGCCGGATCGAGTTTTCGGTGATCGCCTCGGCCCCGGTCAAGCCAACCCCGATCGATACGCCGGGTGCCGAATGACCGTGCAAATTACGATGAAAGGAGCCGCCGATGCCGCTATGGCTTGAAATGGCCGTTTCGGTGCTGCTGACCTATATGGCGGGTTTCGGCATCGGCTGGCTGGTCTGGAACCGGAAGGGATAAGTTGTGGTGCAAATGATCGAGGCCAACTGGCTGATCTTCATCGTCGCGTTGCTGGTCGGCATCGTCGTCGCCTACTGGCTGTTCGCGCGCGCCTCCAAGCCCGCGCCCCGCGCCCATCGTCCCGACGTGCTGGACGAAGGCGCCGCGCCCGCGCAGCGCAATCAGGCCCTGATAGACGATGCGCCGCCCGCTGCGCAGTTCACCGCGCCCGTCCATATCGATCCGCCTGCCATGGCGGGGACGATGGCCGGGATCGGCGAAGTGATCGCCGTGGCCGCGCAGCAGGAAGTGGATGCGGCCACCCCGCCGCCGCAGACCATCGCGGCCGAGCCGGAAGCGGCGCCTGCGCCCGCGCCTACGCCTGTACCTGCGCCTACGCCCGAGGCTCCGGCGCCTGAGCCCGCCGAAGTCGCGCCCGCACCTGCCGCCGCGCCGGCGAGCGAGGGCGACGACTTGCGCAAGATCAAGGGCCTCGGCCCCAAGATGCTCACGTTGCTGACCGCGCTCGGCGTGACCCGCTTCGAGCAGATCGCCGCATGGACCGATGCCGATCTCGACGAGCTGGACGGCAAGCTGGGGGCCTTCGCGGGCCGTCCGCGCCGCGATAGCTGGGTGGAACAGGCACGCCTGCTCTCCGGCGGGGACACCGGCGCTTACGAAGAGAAGTTCGGCAAGCTCTGAACGCGAAAAAGGGACGCTCGCAAGCGTCCCTTTCCTATGTCGCCCGGGCGGCAGAAAACGGGGCTGCGGGATCGTCCGCAGCCCCGTTTTTCTTGCGTCACGACGCCGCGCGGTAGCTTTCGAGGATATCGCGGCGGAGCGCCGCGCCGCTGTCCGTGCGCGAGTAGAACATGTGCCCGCCGGGGTACATGTGCAGTCGCACACGGTCCGGGCGGCCGAACTGCGGCATCTGCGACATGATCAGGCGCGAACCGAAGTAGGGGCACGAGAGATCGTCCCAGCCGTGAACGATGTCGACGGTCATCTTCGGGTCGATCGAGATCGCCTGGCGCAGGTCCTTGACCGGATTGTCGCTGTCGTCGCGTTCCCAGGCGTTGTTCACTTCATAGGACAGCGCGTTGTAGCGCGCATCGACCTTCCAGCCGACCTGACGCGTCACGAAGTCCACCATCGCCGAAGTCGTCGGCGCGATCAGGGTGGTCAGCAGCGGGTCGCTGTACTGCGGGCGGGCGCTGGCCGGGAAGGGGTCGTAGGCGGTGAAGTTGGAATCGTAGACCGAACCGACAAGACCCTGGTCGCGGCGGATTTCGCGCAAGTAGGTGCCGATATCCACGCGGCCGTCCATGCGGCGCACGAGGGCCGGATCGAGCCCGGTCAGTTCCGCCACTTTGGCCGAGAGGCGGTCGGTCGCGGCCTTGTCCTGCGGGCCGGCCAGGAAGTCCTGCACGTACTGGGTGCGGATGTACTGTTCGACGGGGGCCATCGAAGCCTCGCTCAGGTTGCCCTGACGTTCGAAGTGGCCTGCGACCATGGCGGGCAGGTTGATCATCCAGGGCAGCGGCGAAAGCGCGTCGTCCTCGCCGATGGCGGGCGGATCGAGATAGGGCGAAACCAGCGTCATGCCCGAGATGCCCACGCCCATCTGCGTCTGCAGGTAATAGGCCAGGCGCGGCACGCGGTAGCCGCCGTAGCTCTCGCCCGAAAGGTACTTGCGGCTGGTCAGGCGGCCGTTCTGGTTCAGCCAGTCGTAGACCACGCGGCTGAGGTACTTGATGTCGTTCTCGGAGGTGTAGAACGCCTTCTTGGTCTCTTCGGCATCGACGCGGCTGCGCGAGAAGCCGGTGCCGATCGGGTCGATGAAGACGAGGTCGGTGAAGTCCAGCCACGAGTTCGGGTTGTCATGCAGCACGGCCGGATCGGACGGGGCATCGCCCTGCGCGCCGAACTGGACGCGCTTGGGGCCGATGGCGCCGAGGTTCAGGTAGACCGAGGCCGCGCCGGGGCCGCCGTTGAAGGCGAAGGTCACGGGGCGCGAAGTGGGCGCACCGGGCACGGTGTAGGCGGTGTAGACCACCTCGCCGATGGTCTTGCCCTTCTCGTCCTTGATCGGCAGCGCGCCGACGGTGGCGACGTAATTCACGGTCTTGCCGCCGATCACCGCGCTCTGCTTGATCGACTTGGGCGCGGGCAGCATGGGGAGTTCGTCGCCCTTCGCATCGTCGCCCTTCTTCGCTTCGGCGCTGTCGGCGGGCTTTTCGGCCGCGAAGGCCGGGAACGAGGTGGCGGCGAGAACCATGGCCAGACAGGCCAGCGAAACTTTGCGCATGAAAGGAACGACCCCTTTTGGACTGCGCCCGAACGGGCGCTCATGGGGCGATACCTAGAACTCGAAGATAGTATACGACAAGGGTTCGGACCGGAAAAAATGGTGCCTGGCCCGTCCTGCCTTCCGGGGATTGGCCATGGGTTAAGCCATCGGAAGGCAGGGCAGGCCAGGCGTTCGGACGGCTCGGGGGTGCCGTCCGAATCCGGTCAGGGCAGCATCGATCCCGTCTCGATGAAGCGCTGGTGCCAGGACAGCGCCTCGCCCGGCAGCGAGGGCGACTGGAGGCCGTAGGAGCCCTTGAGCGCGCGGGCGTAATAGTCTTCCAGCAGCGGGCGATAGTCCGGGTGCGCGCAGTTGGCGATGATGACCTTGGCGCGCTCCCGCGGGCTGAGGCCGCGAAGGTCGGCCAGGCCCTGCTCGGTGACGATCACCTGCACGTCCTGGTTGATGTGGTCGACATGGCTGGCCTGCGGCACGATGGCCGAGATCTTGCCGCCCTTGGCGGTGGAGGGCGTCATGAAGATCGAGATATAGGCATTGCGCGCGAAATCGCCCGAACCGCCGATGCCGTTCTGGATGCGCGAACCCATGACGTGGGTGGAGTTCACGGCGCCGTAGATGTCCGCCTCGATCAGCCCGTTCATGGCGATGCAGCCGAGACGGCGGATCAGTTCGGGGTGGTTGGAGATTTCCTGCGGGCGCAGGATCATCTTGTCGCGGTAGCGGTGCATGTCCGCATTGACGCGCGCGGCAGCCTCGGGGCTCAGAGAGAAGGCGGTGGCCGAGGCCATGCGCAGCTTGCCGGAATCCAGCAGGTCCAGCATGCCGTCCTGGATCACTTCGGTGTAGGAAGTCAGCGCATCGAACGGCGAATCGACAAGGCCGGTCAGCACGGCATTGGCGATATTGCCCACGCCCGACTGGATCGGCAGCAGCGCCGAAGGCAGGCGGCCCAGCTTCACTTCGTGGCTCAGGAATTCGAGGATGTGGCCGGCGATCGCCCTGGCCTTCTCGTCCGGCGGGCTGAACGGGGCGTTGCGGTCCGGCCGGTCGGTCTCGACCACGGCGACGACCTTGGCGGGATCGACCTTGAGGTAGGGTTCGCCGATGCGGTCATCGGGCTTCACCAGCGGGATCGGCACGCGCGCGGGCGGCAGGGCGGTGCCGTAATAGATGTCGTGCATGCCCTCCAGCGCCTCGTTCTGCCACGAATTCACTTCGAGGATCACCTTGGAGGCGCGGTCGAGCCAGGTCTTGTTGTTGCCCACCGAGGAGGAGGGGATCAGGCTGCCGTCGGCGCGGATGCCGGCCACTTCGATCACCGCGGTGTCGAGCGGGCCGAGGAAGCCCTGCCAGGCCATCGGCGCGACCTGCGACAAGTGCATGTCGAAGTAGTTCATCTCGCCCTTGTTGATGCGTTCGCGGGCGATGGGATCGGAATTGTAGGGCAGGCGGAATTCGATGCCGTCGGCCTTGGCCAGCGCGCCGTCGAGCTCGGGGCCGGTCGAGGCGCCGGTCCACATGCGCACCTTGAAGGCGCGGCCCGCCGCGTGTTCGGCCTCGATATGGGCGGCAAGGGCAAGCGGCACGGCCTTGGGATAACCCGAGCCGGTAAAGCCGCTCATGCCCACGGCGGTGCCGCTTTCGATCAGGCGCGCGGCCTCTTCTGCCGGCATGACCTTGGAGCGAAGCTCGGGACTCTCAATGCGCATGGGCATCCTCTTCGTTTCTGAATGACGTTGGAAGCGCCAGTCGGCCTCCGGGAGCGACGAATCCAGTGCAAAGTCCAAACACACGGTTGCGGCGGATGCATGACAGAATCCGCCTGGTCCGTTCCCCTTATCGCGACACCATTTCTATCACCGATCCTGCCGTGGCGACCAGTTCCGCCTCGCGATTGACGCCGCACTTCTGGAAGATCGTGCGCAACTGGGCCACCACGGTCTGGACGCTGACGTTTCTCATTCCGGCGATGATCTGCCGCGAATGGCCCTGCGCCAGCAACATGACGACTTCGGCTTCGGCCATGGTCAGCTTCAGGGCGTCTGCCAGCCGCTGCGGCGGGACATTGGCGGGCGTGATCGGCGCGCGCAGCGTGACGATCACGCGCGGCGCGAAACCGAAGGTCCAGTCCTGCCGCGGCAGGGTGCGGACGTCGAGCAGAACCGGGCCTTCGTCGGCATGCAGCCAGAGATCGGCCGGTCCAGTGCGGGTGCCGGCAAGGGCCGCGCCGATCTGCGTCTGGAGCGCAAGGTCCACGTCCTGCCGCGCGGCGCGAAGCACCCTGGCGCGGACCTGCAGCGTTCGTGGGCCCAGCAGGTCGCGGGCGGCACCAGTCATTCCACAGACCTTGCCCACCGCGTCGAGAAGGATCGCGGCGCTGCTCATGGCTTCGAGCGATCCTTGCAGGAGCGCCGCGCCCTGATGCTCTATGGAATCCTGAAGCCGGATGGCGTCCAGCACGGTCGGCCCGATCCGGGCGAAGACCTCGCGCTGGGCCTCGGTCGTCGGGCCATCCCGGGTGCCATGCAGCGCGGCGATCCCGAACAGTACGCCGGGTCGCTGGCTCAGCACCATCTGGACGCCGAATTCGGCATCGTGGCGGCGCACATAGTCGAGATAGCTCTCATTGGTGGAAACGGCGCGCGCCGCCGCGTAATGCGCTTCCCATGACAGTTCGAGCGGCGGGCGCGTGGCGGCGACCCTGTAGTTCACGTCGGGCCGGTAACCGCCGATCGAGACGAACTCGTCGATGAAGGTCTGGTCGCTGTCCGTCACCCAGTTGAAGGCGGTGTTACGGTCACCCAGCGCCAGAAGCTGCGCGCGCGAGGAGCCGGTTTCACTGGCAAGCGCCTTCAGCGCCTTGTCCCACCCCGCATCCTCGAACGGTGCGCGCGTGAAAAGCTCCGCAAGATCGCCTGCGCGAGACTGGTCCCTGTCAATGCCCACAAACGATATCATGGGGCGGGTAACAGTACTTAACAAGTACCGTTATGCGATGGATCTTCCGGGAAAGTACCATGAACATGGTATGCCGCCGCCCTGGAATCAGTACAGGATAACCCTGCGACCCGAAGGATCGGCGACAAGCCATCCTGACACTGCCCGGGACCTGTTCTTCAGGCTCCCGGGCATTTTGCCATCCGGCATCGGCGGATGCGCGGATGAGCAATCCCGTCTTCCGTGAACCGGCCTTGCCTCAGCTGCCCCACCGCTTTTTCTGGGATTTTCCATAGCGCGTCTTGCGCGTCCCCGGCTTGCCCTCGTTGCTGCGGCCGACGATCGGGGCTTTCTTGTGATCGTCAGGAATGCCGAGTTCGCTGGCTTCCAGGCGGCGAATCTCGTCGCGCAGGCGGCCGGCTTCCTCGAATTCGAGGTCGGCTGCGGCATTGCGCATCTTCTGTTCGAGTTCCTCGATATAAGCGCGCAAGTTGTGGCCGACGAGATTGTTCTGCCCTTCCGCGTCGATGTCGATCAGCACGCCGTCGCGGCTGGCGGTGTCCGCCACGATATCGGCGATGCGGCGCTTGATCGTCTGCGGGGTGATGCCGTGCTCGGTGTTGTATTCTTCCTGGCGCGTGCGGCGGCGGTCGGTTTCGGCGATGGCGCGTTCCATCGATCCGGTCATGCGGTCGGCATAGAGGATCACGCGGCCATCCACGTTGCGCGCGGCGCGGCCGATGGTCTGGATCAGCGAGGTTTCGCTGCGCAGGAAGCCTTCCTTGTCGGCATCGAGGATGCAGACCAGCCCGCATTCGGGAATGTCGAGCCCCTCGCGAAGGAGGTTGATGCCCACCAACACATCGTAGACCCCCATGCGCAGGTCGCGGATGAGTTCGATGCGTTCCAGCGTCTCGACGTCGCTGTGCATGTAGCGCACGCGCACGCCGGCCTCGTGCATGAATTCGGTGAGATCCTCCGCCATGCGCTTGGTGAGGGTGGTGACGAGGGTGCGATAGCCGCGCTCCGCCGTGGTCTTGCATTCGACGATGCAGTCCTGCACCTGATCCTCGACCGGGCGGATCTCCACCGGCGGGTCGATCAGGCCGGTAGGGCGGATCACCTGTTCGGCGAAGACGCCGCCGCTCTGGTCCATCTCCCAGTGGCCGGGCGTGGCCGAGACGGCGATGGTCTGCGGGCGCATCGCATCCCATTCGTTGAAGCGCAGCGGGCGGTTGTCGATGCAGCTGGGCAGGCGGAAGCCGTATTCGGCAAGGGTGATCTTGCGGCGGTGATCGCCCTTCGACATGGCGCCGATCTGCGGCACCGTCTGGTGGCTTTCGTCCACGAACAGCAGGGCATTGTCCGGCAGGTATTCGAACAGCGTCGGCGGCGGTTCGCCCGGCATGCGGCCGGTGAGGAAGCGCGAATAGTTCTCGATCCCCGCGCAACTGCCAGTGGCGGCGATCATCTCGAGGTCGAAATTGGTGCGCTGCTCCAGCCGCTGGGCTTCCAGCAGGCGGCCTTCGGCTTCCAGTTCCTTCAGACGCTCGGTCAGTTCGAAGCGGATCGCCTCGCTGGCCTGCTTCATCGTCGGCCCGGGCGTGACATAGTGCGAGTTCGCGTAGACCCGCACTTTTTCGAGCGCGGAGCCCTTCTTGCCGGTGAGCGGATCGAATTCGGCGATTTCCTCGATCTCGTCCCCGAAGAACGAGATGCGCCAGGCGGTGTCCTCAAGGTGGGAGGGGAACAGTTCCAGGTTGTCCCCGCGCACGCGGAAGGTGCCGCGCGTGAAGGCCGCATCGTTGCGCTTGTACTGGAGGGCCACGAGCTTGCGGATGATCTCGCGCTGGTCCTGCGTGTCGCCGGTCTTGAGGTCGAAGATCATGGCCGAGTACGTCTCGACCGAGCCGATGCCGTAAAGGCACGAGACCGAGGCGACGATGATCACGTCGTCCCGCTCCAGCAATGCCCGCGTGGCCGAGTGGCGCATCCGGTCGATCGCCTCGTTCACTGAGCTTTCCTTCTCGATGTAGGTGTCCGACCGGGCGACATAGGCCTCTGGCTGGTAATAGTCGTAGTAGGAGACGAAATACTCGACCGCGTTTTCAGGGAAGAAGTCCTTCATTTCGGCATAGAGCTGCGCGGCGAGGATCTTGTTCGGCGCGAGGATCAGCGCCGGGCGCTGCAGTTCCTCGATCACCTTGGCCATGGTGAAGGTCTTGCCCGAGCCGGTGACGCCCAGCAGCACCTGCGTCTTCTCGCCCTCTTCCGCGGTCGAGACGAGGTCGGCGATGGCGGTGGGCTGGTCGCCGTTGGGTTCGTATTCGGAAACGACCTTGAACGGCCTGCCCGGCATCGACTTGTCGGGACGCTGCGGTTTGTGAGGGACGAACGTGCCCGAGGTGTCCGGTTCCTCAAGGCCCCGGCGAATGATCAGTTCTGCCATGGGAGAACATATGGGGTATATGCCACGCGCCCGCAATGAGTCGTTGGCAGTGACGACGCGCCGATGGTACCCCGCTCACATCCGGGGATGGTGCGAAGGATCAAGGCGAGATGAAGCGATACGTGACGATGACCGCGGCGATCGGTCTGGCAATGCTGGCCGCCGGTTGCGGTTCGAAGGACTCCGGCCACGAGGCCGAGGGCGCGAAATCGATCGACGAGGTGAAGCAGGAAGCCGCCAAGCTGGATCGTCCCAAGCCCGGCCAGTACAGCCAGAAGATCGCGGTTACCGGGATCGACCTGCCGGGAATGCCGAAGGAAACCGTCGACCAGATGAAGGCGATGCTGGCCAAGGAGAAGGTCAGCGAGTTCTGCCTGACCAAGGAACAGTCCGACAAAGGCTACCGCGACATGTTCGAGAGCGTCGATAAGGACAAGGAATGCGCTTATTCGCGCTTCACCGTTGATGGCGGCAAGCTCGATGCCCAGATGAACTGCACGGCGAAGGACGGCGGCAAGGCGGTCATGACGCTGAACGGCAAGGTGGCCGAGGACAGTTCGGACATCACCGTGGCCATGGACATGACGGGAACCGCGCAGGGCGCCCAGAACGGACAGATGAAGATGACGATGCACATGACGACCACGCGGGTCGGCGACTGCAAGGAGTGAAGGCGGCAGGGATGACAGCATGTCGGCGGTCGATCGGACAGGAGTCCGCAGGGGCGTGAACGGTCCGGCCCCCCGGCAGTTCGGCGTCATGCGCAGCGCCATCGCGCGCCGCGCGGCGCTGGCGCGCGAACCGCATCCCGAAGGCGTCCGCAAGCCGTCGCTGCGCCTGTTCCTGGCGGAACTCGCGTCTCTCCGCAGCCGCGGCGCGAAGCTGCTCGGCGTCGAGAAAGCGCTTCATCCCCAGCCGGTCATGCTGCTTCCCGGCTTCGGCGCCCATCCCAACCGGATGAAGCCGATGGCCGAGGCCCTCGCCCTGGCCGGGCATGACGTGCACGAATGGGGGCTCGGCTTCAACTTCGGCCCCAACCAGACCAACTTCGAGTTCCTGATGCGCCGCGTCGGCGCGCTGGCGCGGCGGCACCGGGCGCCTGTCACGCTGGTCGGCTGGAGCCTGGGGGGCCTGTTCGCCCGCGAGATCGCCCGCCGCGAGCCGGACAGCGTGGGCAAGGTGGTGACGATGGGCACGCCCTTTTCCGGCGATCCGCGCGCCAACAATGCCTGGCGGGCCTATCAGGTGGTCACCGGCCATTCGGTGGATGCACCGCCGATCGACTGCGATTTCGCCGCGAAGCCGCCCGTGCCGACCATCGCATTGTGGAGCCCGCGCGACGGGGTGATTCATCCGCGCTCCGCCTGCGGATGGCCGCACGAGCGCGACCGCGCCGTGGCCATCCGGTGTTCGCACCTCGGGTTCGCCAGCGATCCGCGCGCGATAGCCGAAGTGCTGCGGCAGCTCGATATCGAGGGCTGAGGCGGCGGTTCAGGCCATCGCCTCGTCGCGGGGGCTTGCCACCGGGGACCGGGCGGCGAGCGAACAGCCGGCGCTTGCCGCGATCATCATTGCCACCGCCAGCCATTGCAGCCCGGTCAGCCGCTCGCCCAGAACCGCGAAGCCGACGATCGCGCCGAGTGCGGGGGCCATGCTGCTGAGCAGGCCGACGATCCGGCTGGGGAGCTGCGTCATCGCCCGCATTTCAAGCATGTAGGGCAAGGCGCTGGACAGGATCGCGACGACGAACCCGAGGCCGAGCGCGGGCAGCGGCAGGCTGGCCGGAGCCGAAGCGATCCCGAAGGGCACGGTGACGAGGCAGGCCACCGTCATCCCGATCGATACCGCCGTCGAACTGCCGACTTGCGCTGCGCGTTTCCCGCAAAGGATATAGAGCGCCCAGCAGGCCGCCGCGCCAAGCGCGAAGCCGATCCCGGCCAGATCGAGCGGGGCGGCGCGTCCCGGCCAGGGGATCAGCAGCGCCAGTCCGCCGAGCGCCAGGCCGAGCCAGAGAAAGTCCCGCAGCGAACGCGAGGTCGCCAGGACCACGCCGAGCGGTCCGCAAATCTCGATGGCAACGCCAATGCCGATGGGAATGCGCCGGAACGCCCAGTAGATCATCAGGTTCATGCCGCCCAGCACGAGCCCGTAGACCAGCAGCCAGCCCAGTTGCCGCCCGCTCATGCGGCTGCGCCAGGGGCGGGCTATGGCCAGCAGGATCACGGCCGAAATCGCGGTGCGCAGGGCGGCGACGCCTTCCGGCCCGACGATCGGGAACAGGCTCTTGGCGAAAGCGGCGCCGAGATTGATCGAGGCCTGCGCCACGACGATGGAGAGGCCGGCAAGAAGGGCGGTGCGGTCGGTCGGCGCGGTCATGTCGGCGGCGATGCCCGCGCCGGCCGGCCTCGGCAAGTGCGGAGTTGGGCGTTACGCTGGTTCCGCCCGGGAATTGCCGCCGCCGCCGGCGCCATCGCCGCCGCGTCGGGCAAATGCTGGCCGGGGGGGGGCGGGCGAAACCCGCGCCCCCCGGCCGGAACGGGCTATTCGAGAATCAGGCCTCGAACTTCACCCCGTCCAGTTCCTTGCTGCCGCGCCAGTCGGCCAGCATGTCGCGGAAGGCGTCCCAGCCGGGCAGATAGCCGCGGAACAGGGCCCACTTCAGTTCCTTGTCGCCCTCGTTGTTGAAGTAGCTGGGCGTGCAGTCGTTCTGGAAGCCGGACATGTCGACTTCGTTTTCCTTGCAGTGCGCGCAGTAGCCTTCGACGCCTTCCCGGGTGGCGGCGACGGTGCTGGCGCCGCGGCGCAGGGTTTCGCCCACCATGAAGCCGATGTGCTCCGCCTGGCGGCCGAACTGCTCAGTCGTGGAGGAGTTCGTGGCGCCCTGGATGTAGCCCATGTAGAACATCGCCGGGAATTCGTCGGTGATCACGCCGTGGAACGTGCTCGCGCCGTTGGTCCAGTGGTCGTAGATCGACTTGCCGCCGCGTCCTTCGACGGTGTCGATGCCCCAGCGGCGCTTGAGGTCGGAGGTGACTTCGAAGCCGGAGGCGAAGATCATCAGGTCAACCTCGTGCTCCACGCCATCGGCGATGAAGCCCTTCTCGGTCATCCGTTCCACGCCCTGGGTGCCCGAAACGTCGATCAGCGTGACGTTGGGCTGGTTGAAGGTCGGGTAGAACTCGTTGTTGGAAAGCGGCCGCTTGCACATGAAGCGGAACCACGGCTTGAGCTTCTCGGCCGTTTCCTCGTCCTGCACGATGGCATCGACGCGGCGGCGCAGGCGTTCCATCACCTGGAAGTCCACGACTTCGCGGCGATCCATGAACTCCAGCGGATCGAGCGCGGGCCAGCCTTCCTCCGCCAGTTCGACGGCGAGGTTGCGGCTGATCTCGGTCCAGATGTCGCAGATCAGGTCAGGCTCGCCCGGCAGGAAGAACTGCTGCGCGGCGCGGTGGAAGTTCGCCATGCGCTCCTGCTGCCAGCCCGGCGCGAGCGAGGCGGCCCAGTCCGGGTCGGTCGGCGGATTGGGACGTTCGTCGATGTTCGACGGCGTGCGCTGGAGCACGAAGAGATGCTTGGCGTACTTGCCGAGGTAGGGCACCGCCTGCACGGCGGTTGCCCCGGTGCCGACGATGGCGACGCGCTTGTCCTTGAGCTTTTCCAGCTCCGGCGCGGTCCACGAACCGCCGGTATAGTCATGCTCCCAGCGGCTGGTGTGGAACATCTTGCCCTTGAAGTCGTGGATGCCGGGGATGCCCGGCAGCTTGGGCATGTTCATCACGCCGCCGGCCATGACCACGAACCGGGCGCGAATGTCGTCGCCGCGGTTGGTCTTCACGTGCCAGCGCTTGATGCTTTCGTCCCACTGGATCGAGGTGACGAGCGTGTGGAACAGCGCCTTGTCCACGAGGTCGAACCGCTCGGCCATGTCCTGGCAGTACTGCTGGATTTCCCAGCCGTCCGAGAACTTCTTGCTGGGCATGAACCCCGTTTCTTCCAGCAGCGGCAGGTAGCAGTAGGCGTCGTTGTCGCACTGCACGCCGGGATAGCGGTTCCAGTACCATACGCCGCCGAAGCCGCCGGCGTGATCGATGTTGCGCACGTTGGAAACGCCCTGCTTGTGCAGGTGGTAGCCGGCCAGAATGCCCGAGAAACCGGCACCGAGGATGGCGACGTCCAGATCCTCGACGATCGGCTCACGCTCGGCCACCGGGGTGAAGGGATCGTGGGCGTAATTGTCGGAAAAGTCTTCGGTGGGCCGCACGTACTGCTCGCCGCCCTCGCGCCGCATGCGCTTGTCGCGCTCCTGGCGATACTTGGCCTTCAGCGCCGGGATGTCGAGTTCCTCGGGGCTTGGCACGTCGGTCTTGAGGCAGGTCATTTCCATCGAATGGGCATCCTCTTGGGTGGCGACTCTGCTCCGGTCGCCCGTTGCTGCCGAATCTGGCGCAGCCGGCAGTTAGTTGTCAACAATGTTGTTCATTAAGCCCGGTCACGCATCGGCGCCCGCCGTCGCCATCCGGAACGAGTAGCCGATGTGATCGACATGCCCGTGAAGCCCGAAATCGAGCACTTCGGACTTGTCGCGGAAGGCATCGGAAGCGGCGGCCACGTCCTCGATCGTCCACTCCGGGCGATAGACGCCGCGCGTCTCCGCCACGAACATGCGCGCCACGCGGCCCGCCATCGAGGCGAAGGTCTCTCCGGTGACCGGGCATTGCTCGTGCGAGAGCCAGCCGACCACCGGCGCCACGAGTTCGGGGTCCATCGGCGGATACTGCGAGATGTCGAGCCCCTCGGCCATGCGCGTCACCGCGCCGGGCACGATCACGTTGCACTTCACGTTGTGCGCCTCACCCTCGAGCGCGGCGATGTTGGAGAGGCCCAGCATCGCCGACTTCGACATGCCGTAGTTCACGCAGTTGAGGTTGCCGTAGAGCCCGCCGACCGAACTGGTCAGCACGATGCGCCCGTAACCGGCATCGCACATCGGCCCGAACGCGGCCTGCACGACGTGGAAGGCGCCGAGCAGGTGAACGTCGAGCACGGCGTGAAGGTCTGCGGCCGAAAGCTCGCGGATCGAGCCGTAGCGCACGTTTCCGGCATTGTGGACCAGCACGTCGATCCGGCCCCATTGGTCCAGCGCGGCCTGGACGATGGCCTTGCCGCCTTCGGGGGTGGAGACGGAATCGGTATTGGCGATGGCCTCGCCGCCCGCCGCCACGATCTCGTCCACCACGCTCTGCGCCACGCTCTCGTCTGCGCCGGGTGCATCGAGGTCGCCCCGGATCGCACCGCCCAGATCGTTGACCACCACTTTGGCCCCGCGCGCCGCCAACAGCAGCGCATAGGCCCGGCCAAGACCGCGGCCGGCTCCGGTAATCACCGCCACGCGGCCGTCAAAGCGCATCTCTTCCATGGAACTCTCCCGGCCGACCGTCCCTGATCGGGGTGGTCTCTTTTCCGTCTGTCGATCGAATATGCGTACAGGGCGGGGCGGGGCAATCGAACAAAGCCGCGCCAACGTCGCCCGGGCGATAGTGCGCGTTCCCAGGCGCTTCGTCCCGGTCACCGCGTTGCCTGCCCCGGACACGCTGGATAGGCTCGGCACGCAAAAGAACGGCCGCAGCAGGGCCGGACGAGAGGACATTCTTGACGATGCTCGAACCCGCAGGACGCAATCACGGCGTCGTCTCCGCCCGCCCGGCCGAAGGCTGGACGCTGCACCGGCTGACCCCGCCTTCGCGCCTCAACGGCGCCAACGGCCTGCGCACGGGCGCCGATGGGCGCATCTATGTGGCGCAAGTCGCGGGCAGCCGCGTTTCGGCGATCGATCCCGACAGCGGCGCGGTGGAAGTGGTGAGCGAGATGGGCGGCGCGATCACCGCCCCGGACGATCTCGTGTTCGACGATGCGGGCAATCTCTACGCCACCGAGATCACCGAAGGTCGCGTTTCGGTGCTGCGCCCCGACGGCAGCAGCGCCGTGATCGCGGACCTGCCGGTGGCCAACCCGATCACCTTTTCGCAAGGCCGCCTGATCGCGGCGGGCTGCCACATCGGCGCGCAAGTCGTCGAACTGGACCGCGAGGGCGGCGGCGCGCGGGTGATTGCCGATAACGTGCCGATGCCCAATGCCTTCGAGGTCGGCCCCGACGGCAAGCTCTACATGCCGGTGATGGGCGCCAACGCGATCTGGCGGGTCGATCTTGACGGGCGCGGCGAGCCGGAAGTGGTCTGCGGCGACCTTGGCGTGCCGGATTCGCTGAAATTCGACGCGCAGGGCATGATCGTCTCCACCCAGGTCGCCAGCGGCCAGGTGCTGCGGATCGATCCGCGCACCGGCGAGAAGACGGTGCTGGCCGATATCGGCGCGGGGCTGGACAATTGCACTTTCGTGGGGGACCGCCTGTTCGTCTCGCACATCCTGGGCTCGATCCATGAGATCACCACGCCCCGAAGCGCGGGCGGGCTGGTGAAGCCGCTGGTCGAGAAGGGCCTGCAATGGCCGCTCGACGTGGCGATGGGCGAGGACGGCGTGCTGTGGATCGCCGACGGCGGCTTCGTCTTCTCGCTGCGCGCGGGCGAGATGGCCAAGCTGGAAGGCATGTTGTTCAGCCCGAATTTCCCCGGCTACTCGCGCGGGGTCGTTGCGGCGGGGGCAGGAACGATGATCGTCACCACCGCCAATGGCGATGTGGCCAGGTTCCACCCCGCCGGCCCGGCGAGCGAGGTGCTGGCGAGCGGTTTCGACCAGTTGATGGGTGTGGCGCTGGCCCCTTCGGGCGCGGTGGTCTTCGCGGAATACGGCACCGGCAAGGTCCATTCGGCCGATGGCGGGCGGGTCGAGGAACTGGCCTCCGGGCTGGACCGGCCCAAGGGCGTCGCCGTTGCCGGGGATGGTACCGTCTATGTGGCCGAAAGCGGAGCGGGCCGGGTGGTCAGGCTGGTCGGCGGGCGCACGGAAACGGTGCTCGACGATCTCGTCCGGCCCGAAGGACTGGCCGTGCGCGACGGCATCGTCACCGTGCTCGACGTGAAGCGGCGGGAGGTCGTGCAGTGCGATCTGTCCGGCGGCGCGCGGCAGGTGATCGCCTCGGACCTGCCGGTAGGCACGCCCGAAGGCACCGATCCCCGGCCGCTCGGCGGGGTCGGCGACATGTGCGGGCCGATGGGCAACATGACCGGGCTCGATGTGGGGCCGGACGGCACGGTGTGGATCTGCGCCGATCTCGAAGGCAGCGTCCTGGCGCTGAGGAAGGCGTAATCATGCTCAAGCAGCTCTGCTTTTTCCGCAAGCGCGCCGACATGACCATGGACGCGTTCATGGACTACTATGAAAACCAGCATTCGCAGCTCTCGAAGAAGATGGGCGCGGCGCCGGCGATCCCCGGCGCGGTGCGCTACGTCCGGCGCTATCTGGTGCCGGAGAAGAACCCGATCACCGGCGAGATCCACGATCCCGGCTATGACTGCGTGATGGAAATCTGGTGGAACAGCCGTGAGGACTTCGAACGCTCGCAGGCGATCATCAGCGATCCCGCGCGCCGGCCGATGACAATGGCGGACGAGGAGAAACTCTTCGCCGGCCACGCCAATCCGGTCTGTACCTGCATCGAATACGATTCGCCGATGGGCCCGAACGGCGAGCCCACGCGGGTGGAGCTTTCCTACGGTGACTGAGGCGGCATCGGCTCGGCAGGAGTGGGCGAGATACGGGCTGGTGCCGGTGGCGGCCGGGCTCGGCTATGCCACCAGCGTGATCCATATCTACGGCATCGGACCGTACATCGGCCCGGTGGCCGAAGCGATGGGCTGGAGCCGCACCGAAGTGACCTTCGGGCTCACCATCGCAACCCTGGTGCAGGCCGTGGGCGGCGTGTTCATCGGCCTTGCGGTCGACCGGTTCGGTCCGCGCAGGTTCGGGGTGATCGGCGCGGTGCTGCTGACGCTGGCCTTCGCGCTGCTCGGCACGGTGGGGGCAAGCCTTTCGCAGTGGTACCTGCTGTGGGGCCTGATCGCGATGGTCTCGCTGCCGGTGCAGGCTTCGGTCTGGACCAGCGCGGTGGCTTCGCGCTTCGAACTTTCGCGCGGGCTGGCCCTGGCGGTGACGCTTTGCGGCGCCTCCATCGCGGCGGGCTTGTTCCCGATCCTGGGGACATGGGCGATCAGGACTTTCGGCTGGCGGCTGGCCTTTGCGGTTCACGGCGGGCTGTGGTTCCTCCTCGCCTTCCCGGCGATCCTCATGTTCTTCCGCGGCGCGCACGATCGCAGCAGGGCCGCCAAGGCGCCGGTCCGGCGCGATTTGCCCGGCGCTTCGCTGGGCGAAGGGCTGCGCTCCAGCGTCTACCACCGCCTGTTCGCGGCAAGCCTGCTGTTCACGTTCACGATCATTGCCCTGGTCGTCCACTTCGTCTCGATCCTGGGAGACCGGGGCGCAGACCCGATGACGGCGGCGGCCATCGCCTCGTTCGTCGGCTGGTTCTCGCTGGCGGGGCGGCTGGGCACGGGCGTCCTGCTCGATCGTTTCCCGGCTTCGCTGGTCGGCGCGGCGGTGTTCCTGCTGCCGGTGGCGGGCTGCGGCCTGTTGCTGGGTTCCGGCACTTCGCTGGCGGCGCTGGCGCTGGCCTCGGCGCTGATCGGGCTGACCCTGGGCGCCGAGATCGACGTCGTCGTCTACCTCATCACCCGGCATTTCGGGCTTCGGAACTTCGGCGGCCTCTATGGCGGGGTGCTGGCGGCGCTGTCGATCGGCACGGCCATCGGTCCGCTCGCGGCGGCGGTGATCCACGACCGGACGGGAAGCTACGAGAGCTTCCTCTGGCTGGCGATCGGCATGATGGCGGCAAGCAGTCTGGCGATCGGCACGCTGCCGCGCCGCAGCCTCGCTTTCGCGCCGGCGTGAACGCGGTAGCGCCACGGCGATTTGCTCCGCTGTGCGAATAATGGGATAACGGGCGCAAATCGGCGCGAAGATAACGGGATGAGAACGCATGGGTGAAATTGGCACGATCGTGCAGGCTGCCGAGGACCTGACCGTCCCGGTCCGCGTCCCGGCCGAGGCCTACGTTTCACCGGAATACGCCAAGGCCGAACGCGACAGGCTGTGGCGCAAGGTCTGGCTTCAGGCGGGGCGCCTGGAAGACATTCCCGAAGTCGGCGATTTCATCACTTTCGACATCCTCGACGATTCGGTGATCGTGGTCCGCGCCTCGGAAACCGAGATACGCGCTTTCCACAATGTCTGCCCGCACCGCGGCCGCAAGCTGGTCGATACGCCGCCGGGAATGCGCAATGCCAGGGGCACGCGCCGCAACTTCATCTGCGGCTATCATGGCTGGACCTTCGGGCTGGACGGGGCCAACACCTATCTAGAACACCAGGAAGACTGGCAGGGGCGGCTCTGTGGCGGTCAGGCCGATCTAGGTGTCGTTCAGGTCGGTCTCTGGGGCGGTTGGGTCTGGATCAATCTCGACCCCGATTGCATGCCGCTGGCCGAATATCTCCACCCGGCAGCGGGCATGCTCGACCCCTATGGCCTTGAAAACATGCGTCCCCGCTGGCGCAAATGGGTCGTGTTCGAGTGCAACTGGAAGGTCGCGATGGAGGCCTTCTGCGAAACCTACCATGTTTCCACCACGCACCCCGAATTCATGGAATTCGGCCAGTTCCGCGGCTGGGCCCGCAACCAGGGACTGCACTCCAACATCGGCTACGAAGCGCCCAAGGGGCAGGAGGAAGACTCCGGAAAACTGCGCCTCGGCGCGGGCGAGGACCCGCGGCTCACCACGGCGGAAATGCAGAATTTCACCTGGGCGAATGCCAATACCAACACGACGATGACACTGGTCGGCGTTGCCAACCGCCTCAAGGACGAACTGCCCGAAGGTACCCCGGCGGCGGAAGTGTCGGCCTACTGGATCGGCACCGCGCGCAAGGAAGACGCGGAACGCGGCGTGGTGTGGGCGCAGGTCGATCCGCAGCACACGGCCCAGGCGGGCACGGCCTGGCAGATCTTCCCGAACTTCCAGATCGGCCACGCGGTCAACAACATGCTCTGCTATCAGGCACGGCCCTATGGCGCCGATCCGGACAAGTGCATCTTCGAGGCTGCCGTCTACGAACTCTGGCCCGAGGGTGAAGCTCCCGAAACGGAATGGGAATACACCGCCCCCAATGACTGGCCGCCTGTTCTCCAGCAGGACTTCGCCAACATGGCTGCTGTCCAGCAAGGCATGAAAAACGTCGGTTTCCGGGGCGCGCAGCCCAACCCCTACATGGAACGCTCAGTGGCGAGCCTGCACATGAACCTTGCCAGATTTATGGGCTCGGGCAGCCCCGAAACCTACTGATCGGCCCCGGCCGATGGAGGGGATGCCGCTGGTTCACGTAAGCTGGGCGCTTGCCGATAATGGCTTGCGTCCCGCCTGCGACGCGTTCTTTCGCGAGGTGTTCGGCGCGGAGACCGCGCACGAGATATTGATAACGCCGGAAACCGAAAAGCTCGGCCTCGACCGCGAAGAGAGCTTGCTGATGGTGGGCGACACCATGTTGATCCCGATCGCCCCGGCCGGTCGAGGCGCGGAACCGGGGCATCCGCTCGGCGACATGCTGCGGCGCTCGGCAGGGGAGAACCGCTGGATCGGCATCGCCCTCAAGACGAACGACCTGGCGGCGGCAGACGCCTGGTTCGCGGCGCGCGGCTTCAAGCGGCATTACGATCCGGGCATGGAAGCCTTCTATTTCCTGATCCCGCGCGGACAGGTCATGGGCTTGCGGCTGGAGATCGTGAAGCAGGACATGCCCGGCGATCCTCGCCGCGATCCGTCGTGGAGCGCGGCGAAGTGGCGGGACGGGCATCCGCTGGGGATCGAGGGATTGCAGGCCATCGGCCTTTCCGCGCCATCGCTGAACGATGCGCGCGAAATGTTCCACGGGAAACTCGGGTTGCCGGAACTTGGCGAAAGAGCACTGCCCGAGGGGGACTGTGCCGCCTTTGCAATAGGCGATACCGTCCTCGAAGTTCTGGCAGGACGCAAGCAGAGCGACGCCGTTTCCGTCCATGCGCGCGAGGTGAAGGGAATCCGGCACCTCGTCTTCAAGGTTCGTGATGCCACAGCCGCCGCGCAATACTTGCGCGGCAAGGGGCTCCCGTTGACCGGAGATACCGAGACGCGTTTCGCCGTTGTGCCGGAAGCGGCGCAGGGGCGGCTGATCTGGTTTACTGGAGCGACACCGGCGGGCTATCCGCCGGCTGGTTCGCGGCTGGCGGAACTCGTCAAGACCGCCTGAAGCGGATCAGCGGCGCCTTGTGCCGGTCCTGCCAAGACGCGGCGCCCGCATGAGGATGACCATGGTTCTCCCGGCCCCGCGGGCCCCCGATCCGCCTACTTGGCTTCTGCCAGCAACTTGGCTGCTTCCGGAGAGCTCCAGTCGTTGCCGCCCGTGTAGCGCCAGACCTCGCGGCCCTGGCTGTCGAACAGAACCGTTACGGGCAGGTTGCCGCCGTACTGGAAGCCGAGGTCGCCGTTTTCGTCCACCCAGGGCTGGATATTGTCCAGCTTGCGGCGACGAAGGATCTCCACGACCTTGTAGGTGTCTCCGGTATCCTCGGAGATCGGCAGGATCTGCACCGGCCCGTTGGGGTCTTTGGCAAGGGCTTCGAGAGTCGGCATTTCCGCGATGCAGGGGGCGCACCAGGTCGCCCAGAGGTTTACCAGCAGCGGCTTGCCCTTCAGCGACATGAGGTCGAGGCTCTCCCCGGTATTGTCGACCAGGGTCACGTCCGGCATCGGATCGCCCTTGTGCGAACGGTCCAGCTTGCCAGCAGGCTTTGCGGCGGCCGGCGCGGTGCTTTCGGAAGCTTGCGCCGAAGCCTCCTGTTGCGCGTCCTTCCCGCTTTGCCTATCGCAGCCCGCGGCCAGGAGGGCGCCTGCCCCCGCGATGGAACACAGGACGAGCGACTTGAGCGATTTGGAAGACAGCAAGGCGGCAGGCTCCAACCAGATGTGGGGGGGACGGTTCGAAGGTGGACCGTCTGCAATCATGCGCGAGATAAATGCCTCGATCCCCTTCGACAAGGCATTGTGGCGGCAGGACATCGCGGCCAGCAAGGCGCACGTCGCGATGCTGGGGGCTTGCGGCGTGGTTTCGGCCGAGGACGCGATCACGATTCGCGATGGCCTCGATCAGGTTGCGGCCGAGTACGAAGTCTCCGGAGTTCCCGAAAACTGGGACCTCGAGGACATTCACATGACCACCGAGGGTCGCCTTGCCGAGCTGATCGGCCCGGTTGCAGGACGCCTCCACACCGCCCGTTCGCGTAACGACCAGGTGGCGACCGATTTCCGGCTCTGGGTGCGCGATGCCGTCGATCAGGCCGATGCGGGTCTCGAAGCGCTCCAGAAGGCGCTCGTCGCCCGTGCCGGTGAGCATGCCGATTCGATCATGCCCGGCTTCACCCATCTCCAGACCGCGCAGCCGGTGACGCTGGGCCATCACCTCATGGCCTATTACGAGATGATCGGCCGCGACCGTTCGCGGTTTGCCGACGCTCGCAAGCGCATGAACCGCAGCCCGCTCGGCGCCGCGGCGCTTGCCGGAACCGGCTTCCCGATCGACCGCACGATGACCGCGCAGGCGCTCGGCTTCGACGCGCCGACCGACAACAGTCTCGATTCGGTGTCGGACCGCGATTTCGCGCTCGATTACCTGATGGCGGCCAGCCAGTGTTCGCTGCACCTTTCGCGTCTGGCCGAAGAATTCATCATCTGGGCCAGCCAGCCCTTCGGTTTCGTGGCACTGCCCGATTCGCTGTCCACGGGCAGCTCGATCATGCCGCAGAAGAAGAACCCGGACGCCGCGGAACTGGTGCGCGGCCATTCGGGCCGGATCGTTGGCTGCCTCACCAGCCTGATGATCACCATGAAGGGTCTGCCGCTGGCCTATTCGAAGGATATGCAGGACGACAAGCCGCCGGTCTTCGAGGCGGCTAGCCTGCTGGCGCTGTCGATTGCGGCGATGACCGGCATGGTTGCGGAAACCCGCTTCCGCACCGATCGCATGCGCGGCGCTGCCGAACTGGGCTTCGCCACTGCCACCGATCTCGCCGACTGGCTGGTGCGCGAAGGCAACATTCCCTTCCGCGAGGCGCACCACATCACCGGTTCGGCGGTAAAGCTGGCCGAGCAGCGCGGTGTCGCGCTCGACCAATTGCCGCTGGAAGACCTCAAGGCCATCGACAGCCGCATCGACGAGCGCGTATTCAAGGCGCTCTCGGTCGAGGCTTCGGTCGCCGCGCGCAAGTCGCACGGTGGCACCGCGCCCGAGCAGGTACGCCTGCGCGTTGCCGAAGCCCGGCTCGCGCTCGGTCTGGAGTGATCTGAATGCGCAAGACGGCTGCCCTGATCCTGTTTCTCGCCCTTTCGGCCTGCGGCCAGCGGTCCGCGCTCGCGCTGAAACCGGGGCAGCAGCTTCCGCCCGCGCCCTATGGTCGCGAGCAGAAACCGGGCAGCGCGGAACTGCTCAATACGCCCACGCTGGCGATACCCGAGCGTAGCGTCGAATTGCGCACCCGCTCGGAATCGCGTGAGGACGATCCTTTCGACCTCCCGCCCCCGGAATAAGCCTCTTTCCTGTTTGCCGCGTTTTCGTGGGCCGGGCCGTTCGCCTGGCTCGAAAAATGCCTTAGCCGAGACGACCATGGACCATTTCGAACTCACGAACGGCGAGCTTTTCGCCGAAGACGTGCCGCTGGCTGCGATTGCCGCCGAAGTCGGTACGCCAGTTTACGTCTATTCCCGCAGCACGCTCAGCCGCCATGCCCGCGTGTTTCGTGAAGCGCTGGCGGAACTGCCCAAGGTTCACATCGCCTTCGCCGTGAAGTCCAACCCGAATCTTGCGGTGCTTCGCCTGCTTGCCAGGGAAGGTTACGGCGCCGACGTCGTATCCGAGGGTGAAATGAACCGTGCCCTCGCTGCGGGAATTCCTGCCGGGGACATCGTGTTTTCGGGCGTGGGCAAGACCCGCCGCGAACTGACCGCCGCCGTGAAGGCAGGGATCGGCCAGTTCAATCTCGAAAGCGAGGAAGAAGGTGTGGAACTGGCGGAGATCGCCGCCGCACTCGGCCTGCGCGCGCCTTGCGCCCTGCGGGTCAATCCGGATGTGGATGCGCGCACGCACGCCAAGATTTCCACTGGCAAGGCGGACAACAAGTTCGGCGTTGCCTATGACCGTGCGGCCGGGATCTATGCTCGTCTCTCGGGGCTGGTCGGGTTGGATATGAAGGGCCTTGCGGTTCATATCGGCAGCCAGATTTCCGATCTCGAACCCTCGCGCCTCGCCTTCATCAAGATGGGCGAGCTGATGGAGGCGATCCGTGCCGAAGGTCATTCGGTGACGCACATGGATCTCGGCGGCGGGCTGGGCGTGCCTTACAAGGCCACCGATTCGCTGCCGACACCGCAGGACTACGGCGCGATGGTCGCATCGGTGGCGAAGGACTGGGGCGTCACCCTGATGTTCGAGCCGGGCCGTGTGATCACCGGGAATTCCGGCGTGCTCGTTACCGAAGTCGTCCGGGTCAAGGAAGGCGCGGTGAATCCCTTTGTCGTGGTTGATGCGGCGATGAACGATCTTGCGCGCCCCGCCATGTACGATGCCTGGCACGACTTCGCGGCAGTGAAGCCCAACGGCAGGACCATGACCGCCAACATCGTCGGACCCATCTGCGAAAGCTCTGATACGTTCGCCATGGGCCGCGAGATCGATGAGGTCGTATCGGGCGATCTGGCGATCTTCCGCACGGCAGGCGCCTATGGTGCGACCATGGCGAACACCTACAACAGCCGTGCGCTGGTGCCCGAAGTGATGGTGGACGGAGACAAGTGGGCGATCGTTGCCGCCCGGATCGAGCCGGAAACGATCCTCGCGGCGGAAACCGTGCCGGAGTGGCTGGCCTGACCCGGAACAGTCCCGCGGGCTTCGACAATCATGGCCTGAACGGATAGGAACGGCGCAGTCCGTCGTTCCTATCGAGGCCGTTCTTCATGATTGAAAGTTTACCGCTGTTCCACCGCCTCACCGGCCAACCGGTGGTGGTGCTGGGAGCGGGCGAAGCGGCGGAAGCCAAGCGCCGGCTGGTGGAACGGGCTGGCGCGCGTCCTGTCGCAAGCCTTGAGGAGGGGATCCTCGAAGGCGCGCGAATAGCCTTTGTCGCGCATGAGGACGAGGCGCTGGCACTGGCCGACGCGGCGCGCGCGCGGGAAGCCGGGCTCCTGGTTAATGTGCCGGATCGGCCCGCACTATGCGATTTCACTGTGCCGTCGATTCTCGATCGGACGCCGGTTCTGCTGGCTATCGGTACGGGCGGGGCTTCGGCAGGGCTGGCGAAGCAGCTCCGCCTGCGGCTGGAGATGCTCTTGCCGCAGACGCTGGGCGCGCTCGCGCAAGGGCTGTTCTCTGCCCGTGCAGCGTTGCGGACGCGTTTTCCCGATGCCGGTGAGCGGCGGCGCGCTCTTGATGCCGCGCTGGGTGAGGGCGGCCCGCTCGATCCGCTGGTGGAGCAGAGCGCAGCGCGTATCGAAGGCTGGCTGGCGAATGCGACCCCTGTCTCGACCGGCATGGTGGAAATCCGGCTGCGAAGCGCGGACCCCGAAGACCTGACCTTGCGCGAGGCCCGGCTCCTGGGATCGGCAGACCGGGTCATGCATGAACTGGCTGTTCCGTCAGCCGTGCTGGAACGCGCCCGCGCCGATGCTGGCCGTTTTCCGATCCCGGCCGATGACGAGGCGGTTGCATCCGCCGAGGGCCTGACGATCGTGCTGCGCGCGGCCTCGTCAGGTTGATTCCCATAAGACATCCAAAGTGCGACACTATTGAGGGTCAATTACGTCGGTTAATTGTATATTTACAATTGCAGGAAATTAATTAAGCCGGAAGGCGGGTGTGCGGCAACCTTGTTATTTACGGCGGATCATCAGTGCCGAAGGGGGATGTTTTGCAGCGAACGGATTCATTGATTTTTGAGTTGCCGCAGATCGATCTTGCCCTGCTTCCCGATCTCGATAGTCCAGTTGCACTTCACGGTACCCTTGCAGATCGTGACCGCCTGCAATGCCTAGATGACAATCGTGCGCTTCTTGTCCCCTGCCTTTACGAACTGCATCCGGGTACGTGATACCGGTCGCATAGAATGCAGCAGGACGCATTTCAGGCGCTTTCCCCAGACGCGCAATGGACCGAGGGGCAACGCGAACTCGCCCAGGCAGTGGCCGATTGGCGGGCCGTGCCCGGCGCCGCACCGACCCTGGCGGCGATGGACCGCTTCGGGCGCGGGGAAAGGTTCGAGGACTGTCAGCCGCTGAGTGCACTGTTCACCGCTGACGGCGTTTCGGCACGGACTTTCGTGGATGATCTCGTTGGCCGGGTACTTTCGGTGCTGCGGCGATATCCCCTGGGGCAATTACCGCTCCGTCACAGCCGCCTGGAGGTGGTTGATACCGTCCTGCTCGCTCATGCCGGGAACGCCACCCTGGGGCTTTCCCTTTACGATGAAAGAGCGCTGCAACTCCAGCCGGCGCCAGAGACCGTCGAATTCGCGGGGCTGGAGACTTGGGCTCTGGTTCTTGCGGGGGAGGGGCAGGCGGAGCGGATCGAACGCATTCCCGTCTCGGATAAACAGGCGGAATTCCACCGGGAAACTGTCCCGCTGCGCGCGGGAACGCGGCTTTACCGGGACGGATCGCGGCAAGCGCATCAGGTCCGTTCCGTGCGCGGCAGTCTCGTCGTGCTGCGCCTCCAGAGGTTCGTGCCGGAAACCGATGCCGTGCGTGAATACGGCCTGGCCGATGGCGCGCTGATACGCCGGGCGGCCGCACGTCTGGAACAGACCCGGCTCGACATGGCGATGGCCGTGCTTGCGGCGCTGGGGCGGCGTGATGCGGTGCCGCTCATGTCGAAAATTGCGCTTGGAGATGGGGCTGCGGAGCTGCGTTGGCAGGCGCTGCGGGCCATCCTTGCGCTCGACACGCGGGCGGGCATGGTGCTGCTGGGCAATGTGGCGGCAAGCGACGACGCTGTGCTGGCGTCGCCGGCCAAAGAGCTGCGTCGGTCGTTGCTCGTCCAGTGGCCGGAACTGGAAAAGGTGGCCCAATGGCGCGGGTAATGGCGATGCGCGACCCGACGGTGGCTTCGCTCGCCGAGTTTGTCGACGCGATCTCGGGCTGGGGTTTCGATCCGCGCGAGGAGGTCAGTCTTTCCCACGCCGCCAACTGGTTGCAGCGGCTCGGTAACGATCGGACGTTCCTGGGCGACCTGCTCGTGGACATGCTGGCCGGCCTTTCGCCGGTTCCCGATGGCGCCGATGCGCTTGCGGGCGTGGGGCCGGAATCGATCATGCTGGTCACGCCGGGACAAGGCAATTTCTTCCTCAATGCACGAATCTGGCCTGCGCCCGGTGATTCCCAGTTCCGTGCCAGCGGGCCGGAGGCTTTCGGCTACGGACAGGCGCACGATCATAACTACGACCTGCTGGCGCTGGGATATTTCGGCCCGGGGTATCTCTCGGATGAGTATGAGTACGATCGCGAAGCCGTCTCGTGGCATGTCGGGCAGTCGGTGCAACTACGTCCGCAAGGACCTCTCGTGCTGGAGCAGGGCCGCATCGTCCATTACCGGGCGCAGCGCGACGTTCATGTGCAGCACCCCCCGGCGTCCCTCTCGGTGGCGCTGAACCTCGTGCATACACAGCCTGGGCAGGCGTGGATAGATCACTGCGAGTTCGATATCGAGCGTGGCACCGTTACCCGCGTGCTGGGACATGGCCCGAGCGAGAGTTTCCTGCGCATCGCCGTGGCACTGGGCGGGGAAGAGGCGCTGGACATCGCGAGCCGCTTCGGAAAATCGCACCCGAGCGACCGCATGAGGCTGGTCGCGTGGGATGCCTTGGCGAGCGGGACCGCGGATGCCGCGTTGCGCGATGCGGTCTGGAGGGATGCGGAGCAGTGCGGCAGCCGGTGGGTGGCTGCCGAAGCACGAAAGCGGAGAGGGGAGGAAGCGGCGCGTCAGTTTACGACCTAGAAGAGCCCACCCGCCATCGCGTCGATCGCGCCTTGCAGGATGACGGCGGCAGCGGCGGAATCGATGCGGGTGGCGCGCTTGGCCCGGCTCATGTCCTGTTCGATCAGCCCGCGTTCCGCGCCGGAAGTGGACCAGCGTTCGTCCCAGAGCAGGATAGGCAGGCCCAGTGCGGAGAGGTTGCGCGCATAGGCGCGGCTGGACTGGGACCGCGGGCCTTCGGACCCGTCCATGTTGAGAGGCAGGCCGATGACGATGCCCTTGATGGAACGTTCACGGACCAGTTCCATCAGCAGTTCCTTGTCCGCGCCGAACTTGCCCCGTTTGAGCGTCTTGCCGGGCGAAGCGAAGCGCCAGCCTGCATCGCAGAAAGCGGTGCCGATCGTTTGGGTGCCGAGATCGAGCCCCAGCAGCGCGCCGCCGGTTTCGGGCAGGGCATCGCGATAATCCAGCGCGCTCGCGGTGATCACTGTGCCTTCTGCCATTTCGCAACCCGTCCTTCGAAGTCCGCGCGAAGGTTCGCCCAGAACAGGGTCACGTCATAGAGATGGTAGTTGTTTCCGGGAAGAACGTAAGGGCCCATCTCGAGTGCGGGAGGCGGGCCGATGTGGAGAAAATTGTCGGTACCGCAAGCGGCGGGGACCGTCGCCTTCGCCAGGGTTCCGGCCGCAGTGGCGAAATCGGGTACCAGGGTGCCGAGGTTGGCCGCTGCATCGGCGCTTCCCCCGTCGGTGCCGGTGATCGGATTGGTGCAGAGAAACGGGCTGGCGGCCACGCTCTGCCCATCGAGCCCGGTCCGGCGGGCATAGGCTTTCAGCAGCATCTGCGTATCGGCGGGATCGGCCACCGAAAGCCAGCTCACCACGCAATTGACGTCATCGGCGTTCCGGCAGGCGGGAAGGCCCATCTTCGGCAGGTCATGGGCCAGCGAGACCGGCCACCCTATCACGTAGGCGGCGATGATACGGCGCGCGAGCGGCGTTCCCGCAACCCGGTCGCGCATGAGGCGGCGCAGGAGGAAGGCGCCCTGGCTGTGTCCGGCCAGCACGATCGGGCGGTTGCCGGGCACGGCCTTCACGAAAGTGTCGAATGCGGCCAGGACATCCGAATAGGCGAGATCGATGGCCTCGTTCGCCGGCTTCTCGCCAGTGAGGAACGCGCCGATGGCGGCCTGGCGGTAGCGGGGTGCCCATAATTCGCCCGCGGCGTTGAACGGGCTCGCCATGCCTTTCACGAACAGGGCGGCGCGGTCCTGCGAAACCTTGTCAGCGAAGCTGGCGTTCCATGCGCTGCGATCGATCAGGCTGGTGGGATGGACGAAGAACACCGCGACCGGCAGGGGCTTGGTGGGTGGGGTCACGCCGGGTGGAAGCCAGTGGGCCGGATCGTTTTCGATCCCCGGCCCGGAAATCCACATGTGCGGATCTCGCCAGGCTTCAGGCCCGAGCTTCTGCTGCGACGCGAAGGTCACGTTCGGCACGAACGCCATTTCCGTGAGCCGATCCGACCACAGGCGCAGGGCCACCAGCGAACCGATCAGCAGTGCGACGATAACGGCGATTGCGTAGAGGAACTTGCGAGCCATGGTTCAGGGTCTTGCCCGCCGGTGCGTGACGGTCAAGCGCCGGTATCCGGAGCGCCACGATCAAGGGTATGCTCTCCATCCTCACCGTTGCGGGCAGCTTCGCGTTCGAGCCAGATCTTTATCATCGCCACCAGCGGATCGGCCAGCGCAAGCCCCAGCAGCCCGAACAGCACCCCCATGATGAGCTGTGCCGCGAGCACCAGGGCAGGAGGCAGGTCCACGGTCTTGCGGGCGATCATCGGTACGATGAGATAGCCGTCGATCAGGTGTATCAGCAGATAGACAAAGATCGTGTAGAGCCCCATCTCGTAGCCGCCCGAAAAGCCGACGAGCACCATGATCATGCCCGAGATCGGGGCGCCGATATTGGGCAGGAAGGCCAGGAGGCCGGTGATGAGGCCAAGCAGCGCCGCCATCGGCACGCCGTAGAATTGCAGCATCGCCCAGGTGAACAGGCCCTCCACGGTCATGCCGATCAGGCGTCCGAACAGCAGGCGGCGCAGGGCCTGGCCCATGACCTTGACCGTCGCCTCGAAATGGTCGCGCCGGTCGATCGGGAGCATCCAGCCCACACCGCGGCGATAGAGGCGCGGCTCCATGGCGAAGTAGATGCCAAGGACAAGGATCAGGAACAGTGTCGTGAACACGCCGATCAGGCCGCCGACCACGCGTGTCACCTGCCCGATCCCGCCGACTGCTTCCTGCGCCATGCCGCGAAGCTCGGTGACGCGCGGTTGAATCCCGTGCGCATGAAGCCAGTTGAGCCCGTGGCGGAACTGGCTTTCGATGGTGGCCGGAAGTTCGGCTGCCTGAAGTGCGATCTGGCTGCCGGCGAAGCGTGCGACCCAGAGCAGGAACAGCATGGCGAAGAGCAGCACGAGGCCCACGCGCCATCCGCGCGGAATCTTGAGTATCTTGCCCAGCAGGCGGGCGCCGCCGTCGATCAGGGCACCGAACACGATGCCGCCGAAGATCACGAGCAGCGATTGGGAAAGAAAGACAGCCAGCGCCAGCAGGGCGGCCATGCCGATCCAGACGAACGCCCTGCGGGCCTCCGTGCGGATCAGGGGATCGGAAATATCGGTGGGGCCGGCGCGCTCGGCGATGTCGGTCCCCGTTTCGTCTTCCGCCCCCGTTGCCATCATTTCCAGGCCTTGGTCTCGTCCACCGGGGGACGCAGGCTGGAGAACGATCGGCCGGGCCGCAGTGCGCCCCACCAGGTCAGCGGATTCCAGGTCTGGGTTCCGTCGAGCGAGAACGTGACGAATTCCGCTCTTCCGCCAATGTCGGACAGAGGCACCGGCCCGCCCAGGCCACCGCCGGGCTGGCCGAACATGTCGGTTTCGAACGGCGCACGGCTGTCTGCCGAACGGTCGCGGTCATCACCCATCAGGAAGACGTGGCCTTCTGGCACCTTGATCTCCGGATAATCGTCCAGTTCCTGGTCGATGTAGTCGATCACGTCATAACTGGCGCCGTTCGGCAATGTTTCACGATAGGTCGGCATCTCGTAAACTTCCTTGCCGCTCCGCAGGCGGGTACGGAATTGTTCGAAGCCGTCATAGCAGTGGCCGGGTTCGGCATCGCCTTCGCAGCGCAGCGAATCGTCGGCGGCAAGGCGCACCGGCGGCTCGACCTCGCGCGGAACGAAGCGGCCGTTCAGCCGGATGCGCCCATTGATGACCGCAATCCGATCACCCGGGAGCGCAACCACGCGCTTGATGAGATCGGCCTTGCGATTGCCGGGCACGACGATGACGATGTCGCCGTATTCCGGTGTCTGGCCCAGAATGCGCCGGGTGCTGCGCGGGAGCATGTGGAAGCTGGCCGATGACCAGTTCCAGCCATAGGGATATTTGGAAACGACCAGACGGTCCCCCACCAGCAACCCCGGCATCATCGAGATCGACGGAATGTAGAACGGCTTGGCGATCAGCGAGTGGAACGCGAGCACGCCCACCAGCATCAGCGCCAGTCCGCGAAATTCGTGAAGCCAGTTGACCTTTTCCGTCGCCGGAGGAGCCTTCATGGGGACCTCGCTGGAAGTCGGCGTGGGCTGGTGAATCATGTCCCGGGGATACTCGGCGTCAGGAATGGGGAATCGGGCGTGCTTCGATGATTACGAAGGCCTGCGCCCATGGATGATCGTCGGTGAGCGTGAGGTGAACCACGGCTTCATGACCGGCGGGAATCAGGGAATCAAGCCGCGTCTTCGCCCCGCCGGTGAGAGCCAGGGTGGGCGCGCCGGACGGGGCATTGGCCACTCCGATGTCCTTCATGAACACTCCGGCCTTGAAGCCGGTCCCGACCGCCTTGGAAAACGCTTCCTTCGCCGCGAACCGCTTCGCCAGGGTGCCAGCCTTGGTGAAAGGCCGGCGATTGGCCTTGGTGCGCTCCAGCTCGGTGAAGACGCGGTTCTCGAAACGCTCACCGAACCTGTCGAGCGAGTTCTGGATTCGCTCGATGTTGCACAAGTCCGAGCCGAGGCCGATGATCATGGAATGCCGGGTCCTTTTTACCTGACCTCGTCCATCAGGGCGCGCATCTTGCGCACGCTGGCGTCGAGCCCGCAGAATATCGCCTCGCCGATAAGGTAGTGGCCGATGTTGAGTTCCGCCAGTTGCGGAATCGCGGCAATCGGCTGGACATTCTCGTAAGTAAGGCCGTGCCCGGCATGGGGCTCGATGCCGTTCTTGGCCGCCAGCGCGGCCATATCGGCGATCCGCCTGAGTTCGGTGGCGACGTCGGCGCCGGTGGCATGGGCATATTCGCCGGTGTGGAACTCGACCACCGGCGCGCCAAGCTTCATGGCCGCTTCGATCTGGCGTGCTTCCGGGGCGATGAACAGGCTCACGCGAATGCCGGCGTCCGAGAGGCGCGAGACGATCGGGGCGAGCCTGTTGTGCAGGCCGGCGGCGTCCAGTCCGCCTTCGGTGGTGCGCTCCTCGCGCCGTTCCGGCACGATGCACGCGGCATGAGGGCGATGGCGCAGGGCGATCTCGAGCATCTCGTCGGTTGCCGCCATTTCCAGGTTGATCGGCAACCCGGTTGCAGTCGCCACGCGTTCGAGATCTTCGTCGCGGATGTGGCGGCGATCTTCGCGCAGATGCACGGTGATGCCGTCGCCGCCGGCCTCGGCGACGATCCGGGCGGCGCGCGCCGGATCGGGGTGCTCGCCGCCGCGCGCGTTGCGGATGGTGGCCACATGGTCGATGTTGACGCCGAGGCGAAGCCGCCCCGGATTGAGAACGCTGCTCACCATCGCTTCCCCCTAGAGGCTCAGACCTGTGCCCGGCTGCCGGGCTTGGTTGCGGGCTTGGCGGCCAGTTCGGCCGGAACTTCGTCATCGGCGTAAGTCGGGAAGTTGAGCGCGACGAGCGGGAAGAACGGCACCCCGAGATCGACGGCGCCGGCCGTGCGATCAACCAGCGAGGCTGCCGCAACGACTTCGCCGCCGGCTTCCTCGATCGCCTTGATCGCCTCGCGGCTGGACAGGCCGGTCGTGACCACGTCCTCGACCATCAGCACCTTGTCGCCCGGTTCGAGGGCAAAGCCGCGGCGCAGTTCGAACGTGCCGGTGGGGCGCTCGACGAACATCGCGTCGACCTGAAGCGCGCGGCCCATTTCCTGGCCGATGATGACCCCGCCCATCGCCGGGGAAACGACCTTGGTGATGGACTTGCGAATATCGTGGGGGAGTTTTGCGGCGAGCGCGACGGCGAGTCTCGCGGCGCGGTCGGGGTTCATCAGAACACGGGCGCATTGCAGGTAGTGCGCACTGTGTCGGCCCGAGGAAAGCAGGAAATGCCCCTCAAGCAAAGCCTTGCTGGCGCGGAACTCGGCGAGGACTTCTTCTTCCTGCATCGGGGGGTAATCCTTTGGTGCAATTTGCAATGTTCTGGCACGGCGGCGAGGCCCCGCGCGTCAAAAATCCCCTAGAGGCGCTTGAGACGGGCGGCAAGGCCGCGTATAGCCCCCGGTGAAGGGGGGCACAAAGCCTCCGCAATAGGGGTGCGCGCTTGGGAGGCGACTCACTGCGCGTTCATAAAGAAAACGGAAGCGCTATAACCATGATATTGGGCAAAACCGTTCGTACCTTGGGCGAGGCTGCAAAGGCTCTCGGTATCGTTTCAGCCGGAGTTCTGGCGCTTTTCACCGTTCCGGCGCTTGCGGCGGCAGGTGCTTCCGATGCGGCACCCGCAGCGGTGGCCGGCTATACGCCGATGAAGCCGACGCCGGGTATCGGCATGCCGGTCGAAGGCGGAATCGGTCTCCAGCAACAATTTTCCAAGCTCGGCGAATATGGCGAGTGGATCCATGATGGCGTGCTCATGCCGATCATCACGGCGATCACGCTTTTCGTCCTGCTGCTGCTGGTGATCATCGCGGTGCGCTTCAATCGCCGCGCCAACCCGGTCGCGTCGAAGACGAGCCACAACACGATCCTCGAAGTGGTATGGACCCTGGTTCCGGTGCTGATCCTGATCGGCATCGCGGTTCCCTCGATCGACCTGATCGCCAAGCAGTACAAGCCGGCCCAGAAAGGCGCGCTGACCATCAAGGTCACGGGCAACCAATGGTTCTGGACTTACGGTTACCCCGACAATGGCGACTTCGAAGTCGTCTCGAACATGCTCAACCTTCCCGGTCAGCCGGTCATCAACAACGGCGTGCGCGAAGTGGGTTCCAAGCCCTGGGACGGTCCCTCGCACCTTGAGGTCGACAACCGCATGGTCGTGCCGGTGGGTGAACCGATCCGGCTCCAGATCACTGCAGCCGACGTGATTCACTCGTTTGCGGTGCCCTCGCTGTGGTTCAAGCTCGACGCCGTTCCCGGCCGCATCAACGAGAAGGTGCTCCTGGTCGAGAAGCCCGGGGTCTACTACGGCCAGTGCTCGGAACTGTGCGGCGCCAAGCATGGCTATATGCCGATCGCGGTCGAAGCGCTTCCCCGTGCACAATACGATGCCTGGGTGCTGTCCCACGCCGGCGGCGTGATCGATGGTCAGGCCAAGCCTGCCGCCGCAGTTGCGCCGGCAGCATCCACCGCAGCGGCCCCTGCCGCAGTCGCCACGGCCGAAGCGACGGAGGCAGCCGCCTCCGACGCGACAGCCGCAGCCGAATAAGAGCGAATCGAAGGACAGGGTCCAACCATGGCAACCACCGCTCCAGAGCATTTCCAAGGTCACGTGGATCACCACGGACACGCAGATCACGACCATAAGCCGAGCTTTTTCGCGCGCTGGTTCATGTCCACCAACCACAAGGACATCGGAACGATGTACCTGATCTTCGCGATCATCGCGGGGATCATCGGCGGCGCCTTTTCGGGCATGATGCGCGTCGAACTGGCCGAACCGGGCATCCAGTACCTGGATATCTTCGCCCGCTGGTTCGGCGCGACCAACCCTGACTTCAACTCCACGCTGCATGTCTGGAACGTCCTGATAACGGCCCATGGCCTCATCATGGTGTTCTTCATGGTCATGCCGGCGATGATCGGCGGCTTCGGCAACTGGTTCGTGCCGCTCATGATCGGCGCGCCGGACATGGCCTTCCCGCGCATGAACAACATTTCGTTCTGGCTGACCGTGGCGGGCTTCATCTCGCTGCTGTGCTCGGCCTTCGTGCCTGGCGGCACGGGGCTTGGCGCAGGTACGGGCTGGACCGTCTATGCCCCGCTCTCGACCACCGGCTCGCCCGGACCCGCGGTCGATTTCGGCATCTTCGCGCTGCACCTTTCGGGGGCCGGCTCGATCATGGGCGCGATCAACTTCATCACCACGATCTTCAACATGCGTGCCCCCGGCATGACCATGCACAAGATGCCGCTCTTCGTGTGGTCGATGCTCGTTACCGCGTTCCTGTTGCTGCTCTCGCTGCCGGTTCTGGCCGCTGCGATCACCATGCTGCTGACCGACCGCAACTTCGGCACCACCTTCTTCGATCCTTCGGGCGGCGGCGATCCGGTGCTTTATCAGCACCTGTTCTGGTTCTTCGGCCACCCCGAAGTCTACATCATGATCCTGCCCGGCTTCGGCATCATCTCGCAGATCATCTCGACCTTCTCGAAGAAGCCGGTGTTTGGCTACCTCGGCATGGCCTATGCGATGGTCGCGATCGGTGTCGTCGGCTTCATCGTCTGGGCACACCACATGTACGCCACCGGCATGTCGGTGAACACGAAGATGTACTTCACCGCCGCCACCATGGTCATCGCGGTGCCTACGGGCATCAAGATCTTCTCGTGGATCGCGACGATGTGGGGCGGTTCGGTCGAGTTCAAGAGCCCGATGGTCTGGGCGATCGGCTTTATCTTCCTCTTCACCGTCGGCGGCGTGACCGGCGTGGTGCTGGCGAACGGCGGCGTCGACGACGTGCTGCACGACACCTACTACGTCGTGGCGCATTTCCACTACGTGCTCTCGCTGGGTGCCGTCACTGCGCTCTTCGCCGGGTTCTACTACTGGTTCCCGAAGATGAGCGGCCGGATGCATTCCGAGTTCCTCGCCCACGTCCATTTCTGGATCTTCTTCGTGGGCGTGAACATGATCTTCTTCCCGATGCACTTCCTCGGGCTGCAGGGCATGCCGCGCCGCTATCCGGACTATGCCGAGGCGTACCAGCACTGGAACCACGTCGCGACGATCGGCTACATGGTCATGGCGACCAGCCTCGTGGTCTGGTTCATCAACATCGCCTATGCTTTCCTGGCCGGTCGCAAGGCCGAGGACAGCTATTGGGGTGAAGGTGCGACCACGCTTGAGTGGACGCTGACCAGCCCGCCGCCGTTCCACCAGTTCGAGACGCTCCCCGTGATCGAGGATGCGGCTCACCACTGATCGAGCCGTCGTCGTCCCGGATAGGTCCGGGACGACGACCGGTTCCCAGGCCCTCGCTTTTCGGGCCTTTGCGGGTGTATGGGGCCAAGCACCATGATGACTACGAGTCCCACTACTGCCGCCGCTCCGCTCCCGGCCGACTGGCGCGATCTCTTCGCGCTGACCAAGCCGCGGGTGATGAGCCTGGTCATTTTCACCGGCCTTTGCGGCCTGCTTGCCGCGCCTGAGCGGATCAATCCTGTTCTCGCGTTCACCGCGATTCTGTGCATCGCCATGGGCGCGGGAGGGGCGGCCGCGCTCAACCAATGGTGGGAAGCGGATCTTGACGCCGGGATGAAGCGCACTTCGAAGCGCCCCCTGCCGCAGGGCCGTCTCGACCGCACCACGGCGCGCGATTTCGCGGGCGTGCTCTGCGCCGTCTCGGTATTCCTGATGGGCTTCGCGGTCGGCTGGCTTCCTGCTGCGATCCTTGCGATCTCGATCATCTATTATGCCGTGATCTACACGATCTGGCTGAAGCCGCGCACGCCGCAGAACATCGTGATCGGTGGCGGCGCCGGCGCGTTCCCTCCGTTGATCGGGTGGGTTGCCGCGACCGGACATGTCACGCTGATGCCGGTGCTGCTCTTTGCCATCATATTCTTCTGGACCCCGCCGCATTTCTGGGCGCTCGCGCTGTTCGTCAAAAGCGATTACGCCAAGGTCGGCATCCCGATGATGCCGGTCGTCGCGGGCGAGAAGGCCACGCGCCGCCAGATCCTGCTCTACGCCATCCTCCTGCTGCCGCTTTCGGTGCTGCCATGGTGGATCGGCGGTGCCGGGGCCGTCTACGGGGTTTCCGCGATCGTGCTTTCCACGCTGTTCCTGGCGTTCTCCGTTCGTGTCGGGCTGCGGGAACGCAGCGGACCCGAGGATACGATGAAGCCGGAAAAGCAGCTCTTCGCCTATTCCGTGCTCTACCTCTTCGTGCTGTTCGCGGCGCTGGTGGTGGATCGCTTCATCGTCCTGTGAAAGATCGAAGCATGAACGACATCCCGCAACCAGAACCCGGAACGCCCGATATCCGCACGCCGGAGCAGATTCGGCGGAGCCGGAACCGGGTGCTGGCGCTCAGCCTCGCGGCGTTCGTGGTGCTGGTGTTCTTCATCTCGATCGCGAAGATGGGCTGATGGAGACGGCGATCGCACCTGTCCGCAGCAACCGGCGCGTCGCTTTCATCGCCCTGTCGATGGCGTTGCTGATGCTGGGCCTCGGTTACGCTTCCGTCCCGCTCTACCGCATCTTCTGCCAGGTTACCGGCTACAACGGGACTACGCGCCGTGTGGACGAGACGCAGGCGGCAGCCGTGCAGGTGACGGACAAGACCATGTCGATCCGCTTCGACGCCAATGTCGAACGAGGCATGCCGTGGCAGTTCAAGCCACTCCAGCGCACCGACACCGTGACCATCGGTGAGCGCGATATGGCGCTTTTCTGGGCCAAAAACGCTTCCGACAAGGTGATCACCGGCACGGCGAGCTTCAATGTCGAGCCTGAGCAGGCGGCGCGCTACTTCAACAAAATCCAGTGCTTCTGCTTCACCGAGCAGACGCTCCAGCCGGGCGAAGCGGTGAAGATGCCGGTGATCTACTACGTCGATCCGGCGATCCTGAACGATCCCGACAACAAGGACGTGGAGCAGATCACGCTCAGCTACACCTTCCATGTCACCAGCGTCTCCGATGCAAAGACACTGGACCACAGCCAAACGGGCGGTTAAGTCCCGGGGCGGGAAACAAATCACGGGGGGAGCATTACCCCACCGGAAGAATCGAACACCGAAGTTTCGAGAACGGGGAAGAAGGCACCATGGCCGGTACCAAGAATCACGATTACCACATTCTTCCGCCGGACATCGCGCCGCTGGCCACCACCATCGGCGCGCTGACATTCACGACGGGGATGGTCCTGTTCATGCATGACATGGCGGGCGGCAAGTTCGTGCCCTGGCTGGGCCTTGCCATCCTGATCGCCTCGATGTTCATGTGGTTCTCGAAGATCATCAAGGAAGCGCACGCGGGCGACCACACGCCGGTCGTGCAGCTTCACCAGCGCTACGGCATGATCCTGTTCATCGCTTCGGAAGTGATGTTCTTCGTCGGCTGGTTCTGGGCCTTCTTCGATTTTTCGCTGTTTCCCTCGACGCTTTCCGAAGCGGTCGGTGGACAGTGGCCGCCCAAGGCGATCGAGGCGGTCATGGACCCGTTCGACCTGCCCTTGCTGAACACGCTGATCCTGCTCTGCTCGGGCACCACGGTAACCTGGGCGCATCACGCGCTGATCCATGGGGACCGCGAAGGCCTGAAGAAGGGCCTCTGGGCAACCATCCTGCTTGGCGTGCTGTTCTCCTGCATCCAGGCCTATGAATACGTTCACGCGCCGTTCCCCTTCGGCCAGAACACCTATGGCTCGGCGTTCTACATGGCGACGGGCTTCCACGGCTTCCACGTCATCGTCGGCACCATCATGCTGATCGTCTGCCTGAAGCGTGCGTACAACGGCGACTTCACGCCGCGTCAGCACTTCGGTTTCGAAGCTGCTGCGTGGTACTGGCACTTCGTCGACGTGGTGTGGCTGTTCCTTTTCGTCGCCATCTACATCTGGGGCGGCTGGGGTTACCCGACGCATTGATGCTGCCGCCCGATTCGGGCGATGGCGATCCGATCGAAAGGGGCAGTCCGACTTCGCGTCGGCTGCCCCTTTCGGTTTCGGAACACTGATCCGGGGCAGGCCCCGATCCGAGGAAGCACGATGCACCGCATTCCCATTTTTTCGACGCTGGTCGTGCTCGCCGCCGCAGGGCTGATGGTGGGGCTCGGCTTCTGGCAATTGCAGCGCCTTCAAGAAAAGGAAGCGCTGCTTTCCAGTTATGCCAGCGCGCAAAGGTTGCCCGGTGAAGTCGAATGGCCGCGCAGCAAGGAAAAGCAGCAGGGCTTCCTGTACCGCCGCGCTCGGCTCGAATGCGCTGTCGTCACCGGCCATTCGAGCATTGCCGGGCGCAATGCCAAGGACGAATCGGGCGCCGCGCAGACGGCCGACTGCACTTTGGCAGACGGAACGAAGGCCTTGGTCGTGCTCGGATGGTCGCGCATGCCGATGGCCGCCGGCGGCTGGGCAGGGGGCGAGGTCCACGGTGTGATCGCACCCGGACCGAGGCTCGTCGCTGCGCCGCCATTGGCGGGGCTGGAGGCGAACGCCATTCCCGATCCCGCCGAGATACCGAACAATCACTTGTCCTACGCCGTGCAGTGGTTCTTTTTCGCGGCGACGGCTCTGGTCATCTACGTTCTTGCATTGGCGAAAGGGCGCCGGCCCTGACCGCAAGGCGGAGCCCGGAATGAAATTTCGCCTCGGCCAGCTTTAGGAATTGTTCTTGCCCAACCTGCACGACAGGCTTTTCATTTCGCGCCCCTGCCGCTAACCGCGCCCGATGGACTATATCAGCACCCGTGGCAGCGCTCCCGCGCTCGATTTCGAAGGCGCGACACTGGCCGGCCTGGCTTCCGACGGCGGTCTTTATGTTCCGCGCGAGTGGCCTCGCTTTTCGGCTGACGAAATCGCGGCCATGGCGGGCCTGCCTTATGCCGAGCTGGCGGCGAAGATCATGTTCCCCTTCGTCGAGGGAAGCCTGACTTACGACCGCCTGCTGGAGCTGACGACCCAGGCTTACGGCCGCTTCGCGCACAAGGCGGTAACGCCGCTCAAGCAGCTGGACGAGCAGCAGTGGGTGCTGGAACTGTTCCACGGGCCGACACTGGCTTTCAAGGACGTGGCGCTGCAGCTGCTGGGCCTGCTGTTCGAGGAATTCCTCGGCCGCTCGGAGCGTAACCTGACCATTGTCGGCGCGACTTCGGGCGACACCGGTTCGGCGGCGATCGACGCGGTGGCCGGACGGGCCAAGGTCGATATCTTCATGATCCACCCGCATGGCCGTGTCTCCGATGTGCAGCGTCGCCAGATGACGACGGTGCTGGCACCGAACGTTCACAACATCGCCATCGACGGCTCTTTCGACGATGCGCAGGCGATGGTGAAGCGCATGTTCAACGATCGCGACGTGACGGGACGCTTCGCGATCGGCGCCGTGAACTCTATCAACTGGGCGCGCCTGATGGCCCAGGTGGTCTATTACTTTGCTGCAGGTCTCCAGCTTGGCGCGCCGCACCGTAAGGTCGCTTTCTCGGTGCCTACCGGCAATTTCGGCGATGTGTTCGCCGGATACGTCGCCGCGCAGATGGGCTTGCCGGTCGAGAAGCTGATCGTTGCCACCAACGTCAACGACATCCTTCACCGTGCGCTGGCCGAAGGCGACTATTCGCAGGGTACTGTCACGCCAACTGCTGCACCCTCGATGGACATCCAGGTTTCGTCCAACTTCGAACGCCTCCTGTTCGATCTGGGCGGCCGCGATGGCGCCGCGCTGGCTGCGCAGATGGCAGGGTTCGAGGCGACCAGGGCCATGAAGCTCACCGAAGCCCAGCGTGAAGGTGCCGCGGCACTGTTCCAGTCTGCCCGCGCCGATGGTGACGAAATGGCGCAGGCTATCCGCTGGGCCTGGGAAAACTGCGGCGAACTGATCGACCCGCACACCGCTTGCGGCCTGTTCGCCGCGCGGTCCGCCGGGATCGACGCTGCCGTTCCCGTCGTAACGCTGGCGACGGCGCATCCCGCCAAGTTCCCGGACGCGGTAGAGCGTGCGACCGGTCAGCGTTCCGGGCTGCCGGCCCGCGTGGGCGACTTGTTCGAGCGCGAGGAAAAGTGCGTCGAACTGCCGGGCGACTACGAGGCGATCGCCGCGTTCGTGGCCGAGCACGCGACCCCGAAGGTCTGACAGAGGGCTCCATGGCAGACATCGCAACCCAGCCGCTGATCCTCGCAGGGGAGGGCTGGGATGACTATGGCCTCGTCGATTCGGGGCACGGACGCAAGCTGGAACGCTACGGCAGCTACCGCTTCGTGCGCCCCGAACCGCAGGCGATGTGGACGCCGCGGCTCGAGAACTGGGATGCGCACGGCGAATTCGTGCCGGGCTCTGACGAGGACGGCGGCGGCCGGTGGCTGTTCGACAAGATGGTTCCGCGTGAAGGCTGGCCGCTTGCCTGGAACGAAGTCGGCTTCACCGCGCAGTGCACGCCGTTTCGCCATCTGGGGTTCTTCCCGGACATGGCCCCGGTGTGGGACTGGATGCGGGACATGCTTGCCGGGCAAGCCGATGCCAGCACGCTGAACCTCTTCGGCTACACCGGCGTCGGCACGCTTGCGTTGTCGGCCCATGGCCCGGTCACGCACGTCGATGCCTCCAAGAAGTCCGTCGCCCAGGCGCGCGAGAATGCAGAGCTGGCCGGGCTGGGAGATCGTCCGGTGCGCTGGCTGATCGACGATGCAGCCAAGTTCACCGCGCGCGAAGTGCGCCGGGGCAAACGCTATGACGGGATCATTCTCGATCCGCCGAAGTTCGGACGCGGCCCTACCGGCGAAACCTGGCGCCTGGAGGAAAACCTTCCCGGCCTGCTTGCCGATTGCCGCCAACTGCTCGACGCGGACAGCAAGTTCCTGTTTCTAACCGTCTATGCCGTGCGCATGTCGTCATTGGCGCTGGCGGGGCTGATGGAGGAACTGTTCCGCGACCTGCCCGGCACGATCGAGCATGGCGACCTCGCCGTGCGCGAAGACGGGGAGGGCCGTCTCCTCCCCACCGCAATCTTCGCGCGCTGGCGAAATAACGGCTAAGGGCCCCCGCCATGCACTCCAATGCCATGACCGATTCGCTCATTCTCGAAGTCGCCGATTTCGAACACGATGTCCTCACCGGCATCTATTCGGAAGAAACCGGCAAGCCGCAGCCGCTGCGCTTCACGATCACCGTGCACATGAAGCCCGCCGATCACTACGCGCCGGACACGCCGCTGACCGCCAGCAAGAACTATATGGACCTCAAGTTCGCAGCCAGCGAAGCGCTGCCGCAGGGTGTCCACTTCAAGCTGATCGAGGCGGTGGCCGATCACGTCTGCGAAACGCTGTTTCTTCAGGACGAGCGGGTTGAGGCGGTAACGGTGAAGATCGTCAAGCTGGCCATCGCAGAAGCCGGCGAGAAGATCGGCATGACGCTTACGCGGCTGCGTCGCTGAATCATGATCCTGCGCGTTGGACCATTGGCGGATGATCCGCTCGATGCCGCCGCGCAGTTTCACGCCGGCGCCCTGGCCGAAGCCCGCTCGATACTGGCAGGGGGCGAGACGTCGCTGGTTCTGGTCTTCACGGCCGCCGGCCATGCCCATCGTGGCTGGCGGCTCGCTGCCGTGCAGGGGCTTGCCCGCGAACATGCGCCGCGCCGCGTCAATGGGCTTGCGGGCGACAGTGCCGAGGCGATAGCCGCCGTGGCCGAGTGGCTGAATCTGGCGCCCGCCGTGACGGGGCAATACCTTTCGCTTGCTGGAAAGGGCGCGGGGGCCTTACTATAACCGTAGCAATGAGAACATGTTCGCCCCTTGTCGACCAGTTCCAGCGCCGCATCACCTATTTGCGGCTCTCGGTGACTGACAGGTGTGACTTGCGCTGCGCCTATTGCATGCCCGAACGCATGACCTTCCTTCCGAAGAAGGATGTTCTCAGTCTTGACGAACTGCACCGCATGGCGCTCGGTTTCATCGGCCGTGGCATTACCCGCCTGCGGCTGACCGGCGGAGAACCGCTTGTCCGGCGGGACATGATCGACCTGGTGCAGGCCCTGGGCCGCAAACTGGGCGATGGGCTGGAGGAATTGACCCTCACGACCAACGGAACCCGGCTGGCCGAATTTGCCGACGATCTGGCCGCCGCCGGGATCCAGCGGATCAATGTCTCGCTGGACACGCTGGACCGAGCGGGCTTCGCCCGGCTGACGCGCCGCGATTCGCTGCCGCAAGTGCTGGAAGGGCTGGCGGCGGCCAAGGCGGCCGGCCTGCGCGTCAAGATCAACACCGTCGCGCTGAAAGGCCTGAACGAGGCCGAGATTCCCGAAATCGTCGCCTGGGCGCATGGGCAGGGTTTCGAATCGACCCTGATCGAGGTCATGCCGCTTGGCGAGGTGGAGGAGGATCGTTTCGATCACTATCTGCCGCTTTCCTCGGTTCGCGAAGATCTGGAACGACGCTGGACGCTGGTACCCAGCCAGCACCGCACGGGCGGACCGGCGCGTTATTTCGACGTGGCGGAAACCGGCGGGCGCATCGGACTGATAACGCCGCTTACCCAGAACTTCTGCGAGGGGTGCAACCGCATCCGCGTGACGGCGACGGGCCAGCTCTACGCCTGCCTCGGTGGTAACGAGCGGGTGGACTTGCGGGCCGCCTTGCGCAGCGAGCATCCCGAGGCTGCGTTGGACGAGGCGCTCGACATGGCCATGAAGATCAAGCCGGCGCGGCACAATTTCGCGATCGATGCGCGCGGAGCGGCACCTGCGCTGGCGCGCCACATGTCGATGACGGGCGGTTGACGATGGCACTGCGTCTCGTGTTCCTGGGCCGTTTGGAGGATGCGGCAGGTGCTGCTTCTCTTGCCGTTCCGTTCTTGCCGACTCTGGCGGAGGTTGTCGGTGCGCTGGAGGCAGGGTTGGCCGATGCCCTGCGGGGTTCTCGGGTAAGGGTTGCCGTGAACGGAGTCGTCCTGAGCGGCGAAGGTCAGCCGGAACTGTGCGAGGGCGACGAGATCGCCTTCCTGCCGCCGGTTTCCGGTGGCTGACATGGCCGGTGATGTCCGCCTCTTGACCGGGGCTTTCGATCCGGCGTCACTGCTGCGGGATTTCACCGCCGCGCGGCCGCAGGCTGGTGGTATCGTCAGTTTTCTCGGGCAGGTTCGCGAGGGAGGCGGCGTGGAAGCGCTCGAACTGCGTCATTATGAACCGCTCACGCTTCCTGCGATGGAAGCGCTGGCGGCGCGTGTACTGGCGCGCTGGACGCTGGACGGGCTGCTCGTGGTTCATCGCAGTGGAACGATGGTGCCGGGAGAACCGATCGTCCTGGTCGCGGCAGCGGCGCGGCATCGCCGCGATGCTTTCGTCGCCGCGGATTTCGCGATGGACCATCTCAAGAGCGAATCATGGTTCTGGAAGCGTGAAAAAGTCGCCGGGGAGTGGCGCTGGATCGAGCCTCGCGAACAGGATATCGAGGATCTGGCCCGCTGGGCCTGACGGCGGGAACGAAATTTCGCGCGGATGCAGCGTACTTCACCTTCCGTTTGACCCTCGTCAATTTCATCGGGCCCCGCACGGTGCATAGCTGATCCCACAGGGAGATCGTCTCTCAAGGGAGCCAGTGCCATGTCGCAGCGTCTCGATTTGCAGCAACTTCGGGAACTTGCCGTCGCCATCGATGCCCCGCAGGTCCGGGCGGCGACGGTCGTCGATCGCGGCTTCGGCCTGCCGACGGGGCTCTATATCGCGACAGTGGCGCTCTACCTGGGGTTCATCGGTGTCATGGCTGCCTCGTTCCTCAATTCGGAACTTGCGATACCGATGGTGATTTTCGCGGGCTTCGTCGTCTTTGCCTTCGGCCTTGCCGGTTACTGGACGCGCATGAAGCCCGACAATCGCACCGCGACGCCAGACTGGGGGCAGTTCCGCGCGCGCGGCGTCGAAACTCTGAGCGGAAGGTTGACCGCGGGCGAGGCGACCATTCAGGTCCTCCTGCTTCCCGTGCTGATCCTGGGTTGGGGACTGGCCGTCGCCGTCATCGTCGCCTTCAACTGATCCACCTGTCCGGGCCGGGGGGCTTTCGGACAAGGATCGGGCGCTTCGGAGACCCCTCCCTCGTCAAGAGGGAGGGGTTTTTCCGTTTCAGTTCCTCAGTCGGGCATCGAGGCCCGAGATGATGTCGTTCTGGGCATTCACGAGACCCTGGACCTGCTGCCGCGCGGTATCGATGGCCCTGGTGCTGGGGGATTCGTCGGTAGGGGCGGCGGTGCGCGCATCGGCATAAAGCGAATCGAGATCCGCGAGAGCGGCAACGGCAGTGTCGCGGCTGGCCTGAAGTGCGGAAACGGCGACTTGGGCCGAAACCCAGGAATCGCTCGTCCGCGCAGCGCGGGCCGCGGCGCTCACCGCCCGTTCGGCGGCGGGGCGCTTCGATGCGAACTGACGGTCTGCATCCTGGGCCGCCGTGACGAGTCCGCTGATTCGCGTGGTGAGATCGGCGCTCGGCGGGGGAAGCTGGACGGGCGGCGGCGCGGGTTCCGCCGGCGCGGGCAAGGCGCTGCGTTCGGCCCCCCGATAGGCCAGCGAGGGATAGCTTCCCGCCGTCGAGCAGGCCGCAAGCCCCAGGGGCAGCGCCAAAGTCAGGCAGAGATGCGGGATCGGCGGCAGAAAACGGACTGGTGTACGGGTCATGGGCATGACATAGCATGGCCATGGCTGATCGCGAGCCTCAATCACGGTTGAATCGCGTTTCGCAGCCGGACCCGGGCCACTCCTTGGTTGACACGAATCGGGTGGTGGACTAACGGCACCCTTCTTTCCGGTACCCCGTGCAAATGGGATGCCGGTGCGTCGCCCGCAAGGCTCCACGGTTCCTTCCTGGACCAGAGCGGCCGGGGCAGAGTTGTTTCGGCCTGTTTAGGGCTCATTGAGATTAGGTAAGGGCACCATGTTCGCAGTTGTGCGCACGGGCGGCAAGCAGTATCGGGTTGCCGCCGGAGACAAGATCGCGGTTGAAAAGCTGGCTGGTGAAGCCGGTGAGACCATCACGCTGGGCGACGTTCTGCTCGCCGGCAACGACGGCGAAGTCGCTGACGCCTCGAAGATCACGGTTTCGGCCGAGATCATCGCACAGGCCAAGAGCGAAAAGGTCGTGGTGTTCAAGAAGCGCCGCCGCCATAACTATCGCCGCAAGAACGGTCACCGCCAGCAGCTTACGCTGCTGCGCATCGTGTCTGTCGCCTGAGCCAAAGATCGGAAGGACTGAACAATGGCACATAAGAAAGCTGGCGGTTCGTCGCGTAACGGTCGCGACTCTGCAGGCCGCCGTCTTGGCGTGAAGAAGTTCGGCGGTCAGGAAGTGATCGGCGGCAACATCATCATTCGTCAGCGCGGTACCCGTGTGTATCCGGGCGTGAACGTCGGCATCGGCAAGGACCACACCCTGTTCGCCACCGCCGAAGGTCGCGTGCGTTTCCACGACGGCAAGCAGGGCCGTAAGTACGTCTCCGTAGACGTCATGGCAGAAGCCGCCGAATAATCGGATGGTCGATAAAAGGGCCATCCTGACGGGATGGCCCCGCCGATTTTCGTGATCGGCTGATCGAGGGAGAGGGGCCTACCCGTCTCCCTCTTTTCGTGTCTCCCTCACAGCACCGCACAATCGTTCGCAAGGCGACCGATCCGTACACTTTCTTACGAATTTGCGCGGATATTTCAGGGCCTTCGCGCGTTATGCGTAATCGCAATGTCACGCGCTTCTGATACCGATGGCGCGGGGCGGATGAGTGGAGATACACTATGTTCATTCGCAGCGAACGGCTGTTCCTGCGGCCTGGATGGCCCGAGGACTGGGAAGAACTGCTGGCGCTGATCGACGACGAAAAGGTCGTCCGCAATCTCGTCAAGGCGCCCTGGCCTTACACCAGCGAGGATGCACGGCGTTTCCTGGGCACCGATCAGGACATGCTGCTCCCGCGTTTCCTGATCACGGAGCCCAGCGCCCATGGTTCGCGGTTGGTCGGTTGCATCGGCCTGTCCGATCTCGATGGCGAAGTGAATCTCGGCTACTGGATTGCACGCGATCACTGGGGGCAGGGCTTCGCGAGCGAGGCGGTTCGCGCCGTCCTCTCGCTCGCTCGGGCGATCGGGCACAAGCGGATCGTTGCCAGCCATTTCATTGATAACCCGGCATCCGGCCGCGTGCTCGAGAAATCCGGTTTCTACCGGACCGGACGCCTCGTCGAGCGGTTCAGCGAAAGCCGCGGCATGGCCTATCCGGCGCGCGAATATGCGCTGGAGTTCGATTCGCCCAGCGATTGCGATGATGATCGCGGCAATACCGGTCTTGGCGGCGGATCCGGCATCGCGCGTCAGCGCGCCGCATGATCTGTGTCAGCCGCGGCGCCTTGTCGCCGGGGCTGACACCGCCGTCTCATTTCAGTCTTTCCAGCCATATCGGCCGATAGCGCCGGCTTGGTCGCGGCAGAGGCCCGGAGCATAGCAAAAGCCGTGCATTGGGCCGGAGCTTTGTGCATAGTGGCTGCCGCGGAAAAAGAGATAACGGAGAACCGTCGCATGTTCGTCCGCACGGAGAGACTGTTTCTGAGGCCCGGCTGGCCGGAAGACTTCGACGAACTGGTCGAAGCCATTTCGGATGAAGCCGTTCAGCGTAATCTGGGTGTTGGCGAAAAGCCACGCTCCAGTCGCGCCATGCGCGAATATCTCGGCAAGCCGCGCGATCCGCGCCTGCCGCATTTCTTCATGTACTTGCGCGCGCCGGATGGCCCTCAACTCGTGGGCGGGATCGGTCTGGGCCGTATCGAGGGCGACATCGAGCTCGGCTACTGGATTGCGCCTTCCTACCGGGGAAGGGGATTTGCCGGAGAAGCGGTTCGCGCCGTGCTGGACCAGGCCCGGACACTGGGCCACCGGCGCATCGTGGCGAGTCACTTTGCCGACAATCCCGCAACCTTGGGCGTGTTGGAGGCATCGGGCTTTGCGGACAGCGGTGAGGACCGCGAGCGGTTCAGTGTTGGTCGGGGAATGCCGGTCAGCGCGCGGATCTACGTGGCCGATCTCGAGCACCGCGCGCCGGTGAATGCGGCGAACGGCGCGGCGATGATGGCCTGATCGCTTTCGGCTTTCAGGGGTGGACGGTCAGACCTGGAGTTCGAGCCACTTCGGCGCGAGCTGGGGGTCAATGTCCTCCACTCGCAGATGATCCACGGCAAAGCCCAGTTCGGGATAGGCCGCGCGGCGACGTTTTTCGTCGGAGCGGGCGAGCGGGACCACGATCAGGCGGCGGTTGACCTTCTGCCGCCAGTTCATGCGCGCGGTGTTTTCCTGCCCGACATAGCAGCCCTTGGTGAAGCTTACGCCGTTCAGTTCCACGGCGTTGCATTCCAGCCAGAGCGTTTCGCCGTCACCAAGCTCGGCGCGGCCTTCCGGCACGCCCATGGCAAGCCGGTGTGCACGCCAGGCAAGGTCGGCGCCTTCGGATTCGGAAGGATCGGTGGGGTCGACCGGCGCGATCCAGCGTTCGCCAAGGCCGTGATGCCGGGGGTCGGGCGCGGCGCCGTCGCCGGTGTGGGGGCGCCAGTGGATAGCCAGCGTATCGTCACGAACGATGTCTATGGCGCGGCGCAGGCGGTACATCGACAGTCGCTTGACGAGCGCGTCGACAGCTTCCGCCTCGCAGTCGATCAGCAGGCCGTTGCCGCCGGGCCAGACGAGGAAGTCGAACAGCACCTTGCCCTGCGGGGAAAGGAGCGCAGCCCAGATGGGCAGCACTTTCGTCACGTCGGCGGTGACGAGGCCTTGCAGGAATTCGGCGACATCTTCGTTCGAATCGGGGCGGGGGGAAAGCCGGATCACGGCGCGGTCGAACAGGCGGCTGGCGGTCATGGCCGATAAGTGGGGCAGCGCCGCGAGCTACGCAAGTGTCCGATTGGGGGAAGCAGGGGCGGTGATCGGCGCGCAGTTCGCGAGACGTTCGCGAATCTCGTCGAGAACCCAGACGGCGGCGGGGCCGGGCGGACTGTCCTTGCGCCACAAAGCGACGAGGGCATAGTCGATAGTCGGCCGTTCGGGCAGGTGGAGTTCGACCAGTTCGCCGCTGGCAAGATCGGCGGAAATCCGGTGGCGCGGCATCGATCCCCAGCCAATTCCCTCCTTGAGCAGGGCATGTTTGGCGCCGAGATCGGCGAGGCGCCAGGACCGGGGGCTGAAGACCGAAAAGTCCCGGCCCTCCGTCAATGGAGAGCGATCGGTCAGCACGAGTTGCAGGTGCTTGCGCGCCTCACCCGGGGCGATCGGGCCGGGCACGGCGAGCGGATGGCCGGGGGCGGCCACCGGCACCATCTCGACAGAACCCACGGTTTCGCGCTGGATTTCGGGAAGATCGAGGATATCGGGCCCGGCGATGGCAAGAGTCGCGCGGCTGTCCAGCACCAGCGCGGCGACGGCGCCCAGCGCTTCCACATGGAGGCGGAGGGGGACGCTCGGGAACATCACCTGAAAGTCGCGCAGCAGCTTTGCCAGCACGTTGCCCGGCACCATGACATCCACCGCCAGCGAGAGTTCGGCTTCCAGTCCCTGCCGCAGGCTGCGCACCTTGGCGAGCAGGGCGTCGACATCGTCGGCGATGGCATGGGCCTCGCTCAGCAAGGCGCGTCCCTGCTCGGTAAGCTTCGGTTTTCGCGAGCCTTCCCGTTCGAACAGGCGGACGTCCAGCTGGGTTTCAAGCTGGGCGATGGCATAGCTCACCACCGAGATCGCGCGGCCCAGCTTGCGGGCCGCGCCGCCGAAGCTGCCTTCCTCGACGACGAGCAGGAAGGTGCGCAAGTGATCGAGGCTGGGCGGCGCAATATCGACCATCGGTAGAAGAAGCCTTCAGTTTAGTTGAACATTTCGATCGATTTTATCCCAATTATCCGGTGGCTCGGCAAGCACTACCTAAAGGGCACAGAACGGCACACAAACTGACCCAGGAGGGCCACATGATCGAAGTTCGTCCCTTCGCCAGCCTCGGCGCCGCCGATCATGGCTGGCTCGATGCCCATCACCATTTTTCCTTCGCCGATTACCACGATCCGGCCCGCACCAACTGGGGGCGCCTGAGGGTCTGGAACGACGATACCATTGGCCCGCGTTCGGGTTTCCCGCCGCACCCGCACCGCGACATGGAAATCATCACTTATGTCCGTACCGGGGCGATCACGCATCAGGACAGCCTTGGCAACAAGGGCCGCACCGGCGCCGGTGACGTCCAGGTGATGAGCGCGGGGACCGGCATCGTCCATTCCGAGTTCAATCTCGAGGACGAGGCGACCACCCTGTTCCAGATCTGGATCCTGCCGGACCAGCGGGGCGAGGCTCCGGGCTGGGGGGCGCGGCCGTTCCCGAAGGACGATCGCACCGGTCGCTTCGTGACTCTCGCCAGCGGCGTCGCCGGGGATGAGGACGCGCTGCCGATCCGAGCCGATGCCCGCGTGCTGGGTGCCACCGTCAAGGCGGGCGACACCGTCACTTACGAAACCGGGCGCGGGCGCCATGCCTATCTGGTTTCCGCGAAGGGCCGCATCCTGGTGGGCGATGTCGAAGCGCAGCCGCGCGACGGCGTGGCGATCACCGGGCTCGATACCATCACCGTCACCGCCATCGAGGATGCCGAGCTCGTCCTGGTTGACGCGGCCTGAATCTCCCTTTCTCTCCCAACATTCTCATCAACCAAGGAAATCGACATGACCGGACGTACTGCCCATCCCAAGGTCGAGAAGCTGATCGTCAACCGCTGGTCGCCGCGCGCCTTCGATGGCAGCGAGATTTCGCAGGAAGACCTCGACGTGATCTTCGAGGCTGCCGGCTGGGCGCCTTCGGCCTACAACGTGCAGCCCTGGACCTTCCTCTATGCGAAGAAGGGCGATGCCAACTGGGACCTGCTGCTTTCGCAGCTGATCGAGTTCAACCAGGGCTGGGCCAAGGACGCCTCGGCGCTCGTCTATGTCGTGTCCGATAGCCAGATGCGCTCGGACAAGGGCAATTCGGACAATCACAGCCACAGCTTCGATGCCGGTGCGGCATGGGCGCTGGCGGCGCTCCAGGCGCAGGCGCTGGGCTACCATACGCATGGCATGACCGGGCTGAAGTTCGGCGAGGCCGAGCAGGCGCTTGGCATTCCTGCCGATCACCGCCTTGAAGCGGCCTTCGCCATCGGCCGGATCGGCGACAAGAGCCAGCTTCCCGAATTCCTTCAGGAACGCGAAGTGGCCTCGGGCCGCAAGCCGGTGGCCGAGATCGCCCGGGCCGGCAAGTTCGCCTGAACCCTATAAGCGTCCCGGACACTTCCCCCTCCTGTCGCCGGGACGCCCAACGGGCCCGGTCCGCCTTTCCCTCGGGCGGACCGGGCTTTTTCATGTGGCGAAGGTGCTTCAGAACTTCTTCTTCAGGCCCACCATCAGCCGGTTGCTGACCGTGCCGTTGGGAAAGACCTGGGCTTCCAGATGCACATCGGCGCTGGTGGTCTCATCCAGCTTCATCTCCAGCCGGGGCGGACCTTCGGGAATGTCGTAGCCTTCGGGGAGCGGGCGTAGCCGTTCCCGCTCCGGGTCTGGCGCGCAGACCACGATCTCTCCCGAGCGCGCTTCGGGGCAGCGCGGGCGCACGGCGCTGAACCGGGCATCCGGCGGGGCGCGCAGCTGCCTGAGGTCGAAGGCGTCGATCGTCTGCTCGGCAGCGGGGACAGCAGGTGCGGCGTCGATCGCGGGCATGGGGCGCTCCATCGGGAGAGCGCAGGCAAACACGCGATCGTGGCCTATTTGCGGCAGCATGGCGCGGCGAGGATGACGAAGCCCGTCACACACCGGCTTTCCGGTGCCCAAGCACGACTCGCCTCGCCATGGCCGGACGACTCGTCCATAGGCCGCCCGTTCGCACTGTAATGGAGAGCGGGGCCGGTGGCGGCGGGATTGATGACGATATTGCGCGGCGGCTTGGCGCGCGGCGGGCTGGGGCGCCTCGGCTGGATGCGCGGGGCTTTCGGCGGCATGTTGGGAATCGCCATTGCCGGCGGTGTCACCTGGCTGCTGCAGAGTTCGGAACTGGCGGCGCTGCCGTTCCTCGTCGCGCCGCTCGGCGCCTCGACCGTGCTCGTGTTCTGCGTTCCCGCCAGCCCGCTGGCGCAGCCGTGGTCCGTGATCGGCGGCAATCTCATTTCCGCGATGGTCGGGCTGGCGGTGGGCCACCTGCTGGGCGATCCGTGGCTGGCAGGCGCGGTTGCGGTGGGGCTGGCGATCGCGGCCATGTCGCTCACCCGCAGCCTGCACCCTCCGGGCGGCGCCTGCGCGCTGCTCTATGCGCTGGGGGCCACGGGCAGCCAGGCCTGGGGCATCAGCTATCTCGTTCCGCTGGCGCTCAATGTCGTGATTCTCAGCCAGTTCGGGTGGATATACAACAACCTCACCGGCCACCCCTGGCCGCACCGCGCGCCGAAAGTGCAGCACAAGGCGCCCGATCCCTATACGCGCGCGGATATCGAGGCGCTGCTGGCCGAGTGGGACGAAGTGCTCGACGTCGAGGTGGACGATCTCGACGCTTTCGTTCAGGCGCTTCTGCAGCGCGGCAGGCGCGCCTGACGGCAGCGGTTCAGGCTGCGGCGACCTTGCGCTTGCGCGAAAGCAGGTCCCAGCAGAACACGGCGATGGCGGTCCAGATGAACAGGAAGCAGTAGACCTGCACCCGCTTGAGCGGCTCGCCGAAGGCGAAGAGGCCGAGCAGGAACACGCCCGTGGGCGTCACGAACTGGATGAAGCCGAGCACCGAGAAATCCAGCCGCCGCGCCGCGCTTGCAAAAAGCAGCAGCGGAACGCCGGTAACGATCCCTGCGCAGGCGAGCAGGATGCTGGTGGTCGGCGCCTGTCCCATGGCGAGCCCGGCCGGGCTTGCCGCCTGCCAGCCCAGCATCCCCAGCGCCGGCACCAGCAGCACCAGCGTTTCCACGGTGAGGCCCGGCAGGGCTTCGACCGGTGCCAGCTTGCGCACGAGGCCATAGCCCGCGAAGCTCAGCGCGAGGCTGAGGCTGATCCACAGCGTGTCGATCGCGCCCCAGGCCAGCATGGCAACGCCGACCCCGGCCAGGATCACCGCCAGCCATTGCAGCCGCGTCAGCCGCTCGCGCAGGAAGATCGTGCCGGCCAGCACGTTCACCAGCGGATTGATGTAGTAGCCGAGGCTGGCGGCCAGCACGTGGCCTTCGAGCACGGCGATCACGTAGACCAGCCAGTTGGTGCCGATCAGCAGCCCGCTCAGCGCCAGCGCGCCCAGGATGCGCGGATTGCCGAGTGCGGCGCGCAATTGCGGCCCCTGGCGCAGCACCGCGACCATGATGAGGCAGAACGGCAGGGTGAACAGCAGCCGCCAGGCCACGACCTCGAACGGGGCCACCGTATGCAGCGCCGCGAAGTAGAGCGGGAACAGGCACCAGATGAAATAGGCGCCCAATGCCTGCAGGAGTCCGCCCGACTGGCGGCCGGGGTTCTGGGAGACGTGTCGCATGGGAAACCTTCGCTTGGTGGCCGGTCGCGATAAGTGCCGGAATGCCTTGCGGCAAGCGGTTCGTCGCAACACGTCCCTCGCCTCGTCGATATCGCGAATTCTGACAGCCGCGTTGCGCTTCGTTCAGCTTGGGTGCCTTAAAGATGAATGCATACAGCGGATCGAGGCCAACAAGCCCCTCCCGCAATGACGAGGAGATTCGAAATGAACGCATTCTTCAAGGCCGCCGCTCTCGCCGCCGCCTCTGTCAGCCTGGCCACCGCGATGCCCGCTTCGGCCGCGACCAGCTTCGGCCCCGCCAGCTTCCAGGCTCCCGGCGAGCAGACTTACGAACATGGCCGCCAGCGCTACTCGCGCGAGGATTATCGTCGCGGCTACGGCAGCCGGGACCGCTACTACCGCGACAATCGCGGTTATCGCGGGGACACCTGGCGCGGTCGCGACGGTCGCGACTACTGCCGTCGCTCCAATGGCACCACCGGCCTGCTGGTAGGCGGTGCGGCGGGCGCCCTGCTGGGCCGCGAGATCGACAGCCGCGGTGATCGCACCACCGGCACCTTGCTGGGTGCGGTCGGCGGTGCCCTGCTGGGCCGCGAGGTCGACCGTGGCGGCTCGCGCTGCCGCTAAGCCACCCGAATACTGACTGGCTTCCCCCGCGAGGACGGCGACTGGCGGGGGGAGACCTCCCGGGCTCCATTTGGTTGGGGGCGGGTGGGAGAGGGCGTCCGTGGCCTTTCGGCTGCGGGCGCCCTCGACCTGTTCACGCCGCATGGTTTCCGCGCCTTTCCATGGGTTGGCGAAGCCGGTGGCGGGCATCCCGAATTGGGACGCGGCCGCGATCGGACGGCGCGGCCCCTTGTCTTCGCGCCAATTGCCGGGAAGGCTGGGCGGCAGATATTCATGCCGCAGTGCCGCTCGCAAGATCCTGGCCCCGGCGGGAAAAGGACGCGACGATGAAGGCCAGACATCCCTCCATGGGCCGCACTTCTCTCCTGCTCGCCGGCATGGGCGCCGCGCTGCTGCTGGCGGGCTGCGATTCGCACGAGAAGAAGCCGGTGGACGAGGCAAGCGATCCCGCGCTGGCGGGCGGGCTGGGGGACCGGATCGTCGTCGATCCCGAGATGACCGGCGGCAGGAACCCGGCACCGGCTGCGAGCGGGAACGGCATCGTTCTGCCCGCCGCCGCCCGCTCTCCCGAGGCTGTCGCCGCTGCGAAGAAGGCCGCGGCCGAAGCGGCCGGCGGCGCGCTGGGCGCGGCCCCGGCACCGCAGAAGGGCTCGGCATCCCCGCTGGCCGAAGGCGCGGCGAGCGCGGCGCGGGTCACGCAGGCTAGCCGCGCCGCGAAGACCGACTGCGCGGGCAAGGTCCGCTATTCCGACAGCTGGGCCACGAAGCTGCCCGCCGCGCTTCCGGTCTATCCCCGCGGCGCGGTGCAGGAAGCGGCCGGAACCGACGCGGAAGGCTGCGCCCTGCGGGTGGTCAACTACGGCACCGCCGTCAGCCCCGCAGACGTGATCTCGTTCTATTACGCGATGGCGCAGAAGGGCGGATACAGCGCGGAATACCGGGTCGACGGGGCCGATCACGCGATCGGCGGCCGCAAGGGCGCGCTGGCCTATGTGGTATATGCCCGCAAGCTGGCGAACGGCGTGACGGAAGTGGACCTGGTGACCTCGGGCCAGTGAGGCCCTATTTCAGGCCCACGCCGATCACCGCGCGCGGCTGTTCCATCTCGCCCGAGGCGACCGGATAGGCGCAGTAATCCGCCGCATAATAGCCCGAGGGACGGTGATTGCCCGAAAGGCCGATGCCGCCCATCGGTGCGGCGTGGCTGGGGCCGGTGGTCGTGCGGTTCCAGTTGACGATGCCCGCCCGCACGTTCGCCCAGAAGCGGTTGTAGTCCTGCGGGCTGCCGCCGACGAGCGATGCGGCAAGGCCGAAGCGGGTATTGTTGGCCTCGGCGATCGCCTCGTCGAAATCGTCCACGCGGATCACCTGGAGGATCGGCCCGAACAGTTCCACGTCGGGGCGGTCCTTCATCGCGGTGGTGTCGATGATGGCGGGGCTGAGGAAGGGCAGCGCGTCGTCCGGGCGGACAAGATGCTTGATCGCCTTGCCGCCGTTGCTCAGCAGATAGAGGAAGCTTTCTGTCAGCCCGTCCGCCGCCATGTTGTCGATCATCGGGCCCATGAAGGGTGCCGGTTCGTCGAACGGGGCGCCGACGATGAGCCGGTCGGCCAGCGCCTTCACTTCGGCGATCGCGGCGTCGTAGATCGCGCCCTTCACGATCAGCCGCCGCGCGGCGGTGCAGCGCTGCCCCGCGCCCGCGAAAGCCGACTGGACGATGAGCGCGGCGGCATCGGTCAGCTTGGGGGTGTCCCACAGGACGATCGGATTGTTGCCGCCCATTTCCAGCGCGACTAGCTTGTCCGGACGGGCGGCGAGGCGGCGGTTGATCGAGATGCCGGTATTGGCCGAGCCGGTGAACAGCACCCCGTCCACCCCGCCATGCGCCACGAAGTCCTGCCCTTCGAGCGGGCCGCCCACCGCAAGCTGCATGACCGAGGCGGAAATCCCGGCGCGGTGGAAGCAGCGCGCCAGCATTTCCCCGGTGGCGGGGGCTTTCTCGCTCGGCTTGAAGATCACCGCGTTGCCCGCGATCAGGGCGGGCACGATGTGGGCATTGGGCAAGTGGGCCGGGAGATTGTACGGTCCCAGCACGACGAGCACGCCGTGCGGCTTGTGGCGGACCGCCATGGTGCCCTGGAGCGCGGAGTCCAGCTTGCGCTGGCTGGTACGCTCGGCATAGGCGCGGATCGAGACTTCGACCTTGGCGATCACGTTCTCGACTTCGGCGCGGGCCTCCCACAGCGGCTTGCCCACTTCGCGGGCGATCGTGACGGCCAGCCGGTCGGCATCCTTGCGCACCTCGTTGGCGAAGCGGCGCAGCAGTTCGATGCGGGTGGCCAGCGGCAGCGCGGCCCAGTTCGGCCAGGCCCGCCGCGCGCGGTCCACCACCTCGTCCACGTTGCAGGGCTTGCCCCGCCAGATTTCCGCGCCGGTAGCCGGTTCGTGGGAAACGATGTCCGCATTGTTCACGGTTTCGGTGGTTTCCTGATCTCTGGTGGCATCCTGCGCCGGCCTCGTGGCTGTACCGCCCATGACTTTGGCTGATCCGTTGGCTTGGGTAACTCGCTGCAGCACATGCTCTTGCACAAGTTCCCTACCGGGAAGCTAACAGGACCTGTAATCCTTTGTCGCTCAGGCGGGGAAGGGGTGGCCGGCGGGGGCGGGCGCCGGGCCGAGCTGGCGGCCCAGCTCCCGGATTTCTTCCACTTTCCCGTGAAGCGCGGACCAGTCGTCATGCTGGTCGATTTCCGCCCAGATGCGTTCCACCTCGTCGATCAGGATGCCGGGCGGGGCCTTGCGCTTCCAGAAGGGATCGTCCGCCGTCGCGGCGGGGCGATAATTGTGCATGAGCTGGCCGAACAGGTCGTTCCCGCCGTCACGCCCGCCGCGATGGCGGAAGAAGAACTGCTCCGGCGCCTCGCCGGTGGCGACCATGGCCTGCTCGGCCGCCTGGATCAGCGCGGCATCGTCCTTCACCCCCTGCGGCACCACGCCGAGACGCCAGGCGAACCGGCGGCTCATCGCTTCCTGGTAGAGGGGTGCGAAACGGTCCAGCGCGGCCACCAGCGGGGCGGTTCCCACCAGCAGGCGCAGCGCCATGGCGAGCTGGCCGCAGTTCCACAGCACCGCTTCCGGCTGGCGGCCGAAGGCATAGAGGCCGGTGCGGTCGAAATAGGCGGCGGTGAAGCGCGGGTCCCAATGCGGGAGCCAGCGCCAGGGGCCATAATCGAAACTCTCGCCCGAGATGTTCATGTTGTCGGTATTGAGCACGCCGTGGACGAAGCCCGCGACCATCCAGCTCGCGGCGAGGTCCGCCATGCGCTCCACCACCTGGTGCAGCAGGATCACCGCGGGCTGCTCGCGCCCGGGCGCGTCCTCTGGCGGCGGGCCGCCGGGGAAGGTTTCCAGGCAATAGGCGACGAGCGCGGCCATGTGGTCGCGTTCTTCCAGTGCCAGCAGGCGCTGGAAGGTGCCGATGCGGATATGGCCCTGGCTGAGCCGCACCATGACCGCCGAACGGGTGGGCGAGGGTTCGTCGCCGCGCCAGAGTTCCTCGCCGGTCTCGATCACCGAGAAGGTCTTGCTGGTATGGACGCCCAGCGCCTCCAGCATTTCGGTGGCGAGGATTTCGCGCACCGCGCCCTTCAGCGTCAGCCTTCCGTCGCCTTCGCGGCTGTAGGGGGTCTGGCCCGATCCCTTGGTGCCGAGGTCGAGCACGCGGCCGGTTCCGTTTCCGGCCCCGTCGAGCAACTGGGCGAAGAGAAAGCCCCGCCCATCGCCGATGTCGGGATTGTAAACGCGGAACTGGTGGCCGTGATAGCGCAGCGCCAGCGGCTGCGGGAGATTGCCGGGCAGCGGTTCGAAGCGGCCGAAATGCGCGGTCCAGCCGGCATCGTCCAGCCCGTCCAGCCCGACTGCCCGCGCCCACCGGTCATTTCGGAAGCGCAGGGTATGGGCCGGAAACGCCGCGGCGCTCACGGGACTGGCGATCCAGTCGGAAATCGCCTCGATACGCGGGGCAGGACGATAGGCACTTGCTTGCGGTTCGCTTCGCATCAGGCGATAGTGGCGATGCAAGGCCGGTCTAGCAAGGCGGGCGAACAGGAGGTCGCAGCTTCGGCATGACGGGTTATGAGGATCGGTTCTGGTCGAGCCGCGATGGTCTGAAGCTGCATTTTCGCGATTATCCGGGCGAATCCGAAGGAAAACCGCCGATCGTCTGTCTCCACGGCCTTACCCGCAACGCCCGGGACTTTGAGAATGTGGCGCAAGTCCTCTCGCCCCGCTGGCGCGTGATCTGCCCGGACATGCGCGGCCGGGGCGATAGCGAATATGCCCGCGATTCGGCCACTTACAACCCGCTGCAATATGGCGAGGACCTGCTGGCGCTGCTGGAGCAGGAAGGGATCGACCGTTTCGTGGCCATCGGCACCTCGCTGGGCGGGTTGATGACGATGGGGCTGGCGACGATGTTTCCCGAACGGATCGTCGCCGCCGTCATCAACGACGTGGGGCCATTCCTCGAACCTGCCGGGGTGGAGCGGATCAAGGACTATGTCGGGCAGGGCCGCAGCTATCCCACCTGGGTCCATGCCGCGCGCGCGCTGGAGGACAACCAGGGCGAAGCTCATCCCGGCCAGCCGCTGGATTTCTGGATCGGGCGCGCCAAGCGGCTGATGACGCTGTCCAATTCGGGGCGCGTGGTCTTCGATTACGACATGAAGATCGCAGAACCCTTCCTGGGGTACGACGTGGACGACCAGCCCGATCTCTGGCCGGCATGGGAAGCGCTGGCGGGCCGTCCGGTGCTGGTGCTGCGCGGCGACCTGTCCGACCTGCTTTCCGCCGCCACGCTGGAAAAGATGCTGCGCCGCCTGCCGGGGACCGAGGCGGTGACGCTGGAAAACGTCGGCCATGCCCCGACGCTGGACGAGCCGGAGGCGATGGACGCGATCGAGCGGCTGCTCGCCCAGGTTCCCTGAGCCGGACCGGCATCGGCCTTGCGCATTCTCCATCTTCATTCGAGCTTTGCCGCCGGCGGCAAGGAACTGCGCGCGGTGCGGCTGATGAACCTGTTCGGGCCGCGCATCGCCCATGCGGTGGTTTCGGCCCAGCCGGGCGCGCACGGGGCGGCGATCGTGCTCGATCCGGCGCTCGATGTGACATTCCCGGAAGATTTTCCCGGCCTCCAGGGGCGCCCCGCGCCCGCGCGTCTCTGGCGGATCGCCAAGGCGATGGCGGACTTCGATCTCGTGCTGACCTACAACTGGGGGGCGATGGACGCGGTCATGGCGCATGGCCTGTTCAGCGGGCTGCTGGGGCTGCCGCCGCTGGTCCATCACGAGGACGGCTTCAACGAGGACGAGGCGGCAGGGCTCAAGCCCGCGCGCAACCGCTACCGGCGAATCGCGCTGCGGCGGGCTTCGGCGCTGGTAGTCCCCTCGCGGCGGCTGGAGGCGATTGCGCTTTCCGCCTGGCGCCAGCCGCGCGGGCGGGTGCGGCTCATCACCAACGGTATCGATTGCGACGCCTATCTCGACCGTCCGCGGCCCGATGTCCTGCCGGGCATCGTCAAGCAACCGGGAGAGCGCTGGGTCGGCACCCTGGCCGGGCTGCGGCCGGTGAAGAACCTTCCGCGGCTGGTCCGCGCCTTCGCGCCGCTGCCGGAGCCGTGGCGGCTGGTGATTCTCGGCGAGGGGCCGGACCGCGCCGCGATCGAGGCCGAGGCCGCGCGCTGCGGAGTTTCGGGCCGGGTCCACCTGCCGGGCTTCGTGGCCGACCCTTCCCATGCGGTGGGCCTGTTCGACGTTTTCGCGCTGTCTTCCGAGAGCGAGCAGTTCCCGATCTCCGTCGTCGAGGCGATGGCGGCGGCGCTGCCGGTGGCCTCGCCCGCCGTCGGCGATGTCGCGGACATGGTATCGGTGGAAAACCGGGCGCTCGTCACGCCCCCCGGAGACGAGGCGGCGCTGGCCTCCACCCTGCTGCGGCTGGCGGGCGACGAGCGGCTTCGCGCCCGGCTCGGCGCGGCGAACCGGGCACTTGCGCGGGACCGCTACGACGAGGCGGCGATGCTCTCCGCCTACAGCCGCACTTACGGCGAAGCGCTGGGCCGGGAGCGGCTGATTTGACACGCGGACACCATTCAGCAAGGCTTCACCCCGACCGGTGCAGCGATCATCACCGTTGAAAAGCCGTGGCCATTCGCTAAACAGCCCGGCAACCATCCTGATTTCCGCAGAAAGCGCCCGCAAATTGGCTCTGCCTCCTTCCAGCAACACGCCGTCCAACCCGAAGTCCGCCGAGCGAATCGCCGCGCAGCAGGATGTATTCCTGCGCGAGGTCGATGATGCCCTGCGCCAGGACCAGGTGGAGGGCTTCTTCAGCCGCTATGGAAAGCCGGTGCTCGCGGCGGTTGTCCTTGCGCTTCTCGCCTTCGGCGGCTGGCTCTACTGGAGCCACCGCCAGACCCAGCAGCGCGACGCCAATGCCGAGGCCTATGTCCAGGCGCTCGACAGCATGAAGGCGGGCAACCTCGATGCCGCCAAGGGCAAGCTCGAACCGCTTGCGGCGCAGGGTTCGGGCGGCAGCCCGACTTCGGCCAAGCTGCTGCTGGCCGGGATCGCCGCCGAACAGAAGCGCGTGCCGGATGCGGTCAGGCTCTATGGCGAAGTGGCGAACGACGCCAAGGCGCCGCAGCCGCTGCGCGACCTTGCGGCCGTGCGCGGCGTCGCCGTCAATTTCGATGCGATGAAGCCCGAAGACGTCGTGGCCCGACTCAAGCCTTATGCCGCGCCGGGCAATGCCTGGTTCGGCGTTGCCGGCGAAATGGTCGGCATGGCCTACATCAAGATGAACAAGCAGGACCAGGCCGGTCCGCTGTTCGCCGCCATCGCCAAGGACGAGCAGGTCGAAGCCGGCCTGCGCAGCCGCGCCCGCCAGCTCGCCGCCGTGCTCGGCGTCGATGCGATCGAGGATGTCGTCGATGAACGCGGCGAGCCGATCGGCAAGCCTGATGCCAAGACGGGCGCGGTTGCCGCGCCCGCCGGAGAATGACAATGGTTGAGACTAAGCGCATGACGGCATCGGTGTTCAAATCCAGCCGTGCGAAGGTCGTTCCGCTGATCGCGCTGGCGCTCGTCGCCGGCCTTTCCGGGTGCAAGTCGAACAGCAAGGGCCCCAAGACCCCCACCGTGGGTGAACGCGTGCCGATCCTTTCGCGAATCGAAAGCGGTGCGAAGGTCGATCCCTCGCTCGAAGCGGTCTCGGTGATCCTGCCCCCGGCCGAAGCCAATGCCGAATGGGCACAGGCGGGCGGCAATGCCGGCAAGTCCTACGGCCACCTCGCGCTGGCCGACCATCCGGGCAAGGTCTGGACCGCGCAGATTGCCGGTTCCACCCCCCGCGCCCGTCTGGCCGCAGCGCCTGTCATCGGCGAGGACAAGCTCTTCGTGATGGACACCGCGGGCGTCGTCCACGCCTTCGACGCCAAGACCGGCGCGCACTTGTGGACCAAGGACTTCGCCGTTTCGGGTGACGGTTCGCAGTCGATCTTCGGCGGCGGCGTCAGCTACGATTCGGGCAACCTCTACGTCACCACCGGCCTCGGCGAAGTCGCCGCGCTCAAGGCGGCGGACGGCAGCCAGATCTGGACTAAGAAGCCCGGCGGCCCGCTGCGCGGTTCGCCGACGATCTCGTTCAACTCGGTCTACGTGATCTCGCAGGACAACCAGATCTTCGCGCTCAATGCCGCCGACGGCAATGTGCTGTGGAACGAGTCCGGCTCGCTCTCGCAGGCCGGCGTGTTCGGCGTGGCGGCTCCGGCGGCCGGGCAGGGCACCGTGATCGCGGGTTATTCCTCGGGCGAACTGGTGGCCTACCGTTACGAGAACGGCCGCCAGCTCTGGTCTGACGCACTGGCGCGCACTTCGATCTCGACCGAAGTGGGCAGCCTTACCGACGTCGACGCAGACCCGATCATCGATCGCGGCCGTGTCTACGCGCTGGGCCAGGGCGGCCGCATGGCCGCTTACGAACTCGTCACCGGGCAGCGCATCTGGGAGCTCAACCTCGCGGGCATCTCGACCCCGATTGTCGTGGGAGACTGGGTCTTCACGCTGGATGATCACGCCGAGATTCTCGCGATCGCCCGCACCACCGGCAAGGTCCGCTGGCTGACCCAGCTCGCGCGCTACGCCAAGGAAAAGAAGCGCAAGGGTCCGATCTTCTGGGTCGGCCCGGTGCTCGCCGGGAACAAGCTGTGGGTCGCCAATTCGCGCGGCGAAGTCGGCACCGTCGATCCCACGACCGGCAAGCTGACGCCCTTCGTGGAACTGAGCGATGCCGTTTCGCTGGCACCGGTCGTGGCCAACCAGACGCTCTACGTGCTGGACGATTCGGGCCAGATCAGCGCTTATCGTTGAACGGCCCCGCTCATGGGCCCCGTCCATCGGCGGCATCCTGAAAACGGCTCGTGCCTCCCGGGAGGCGCGGGCCGTTTTCGCATCCCGCTGCGTTTCTCACCCCTTAACCAATTGCGGCTAGTCCCTCGGGCATGAGCAGCGCCCCGAATTCCGCGAAAGACCTGCCCCCGAGCGACGTTTCCGCCGGTGTCGGCCTGTCCGGGCTGGCGGCGCTGCTTGCCTGGCTCATGGTCTGTCGCAACTGGGCCGCCATTGCCGAAGCCCTGGCGCTTCCCGGCCCGCACGCACCGATGAGCGGGCCTTACGCCTCCGTCGCCACGCTTTTCGTGACGGGCACGGCGATGGCGCTCTGGTCCGTGTTCGTGGACAAGGTCCACCGCCGCCCTTCCACCGGAATCGACTGGAACCTGCGCCGCCCGCTCGCCGAAGCGGTGGACGTGTCAGTCACCAAGCTGGCCGGGCTCTGGGCCACCTGGGCGCTGATAGGCGTGTTCTACTGCATCGGCCGCTGGTACTGGGACGGGCAGTACCTCTTCGCGATGGAGGTGATCGGCGCTGCGGCGCTGCCGGTCTTCGTGCTCTCGATCCCCTATGTGCTCTGGCTGGATCGCCGGCTGATCGATCCGCGCGACCAGGCCTGGCACTTCGGCGCCCTGCTGATCGGCCGCGATGCCTGGGACGTCGAGGCGGTGAAGAAGCATGGCCGCGCCTGGGCCATCAAGGCCTTCTTCGGCGCCTTCATGATCTCGATCCTGCCCGGCGGCTTCGCACAGGTCGTCGAGGCGAACTTCGGTGCCATGGTGCACGATCCGGTCCCGCTCGCCTCCACGGTGATCGCGCTGCTGTTCCTGATCGACGTGCAGATCGGCACTGTGGGCTACATCTTCACCTTCCGCCCGCTCGATGCCCATATCCGCAGCGGCAATCCCCTGCTGGCGGGCTGGGTGGCGGCGCTGATGTGCTATCCGCCCTTCGTCTGGGGCACCATGGGCCGTGCCGACGTGCTGGGCTACGAGGTCAATACCCCCGGCTGGTCCTACTGGCTGGCGGGCCACGATGCGCTGCTGTGGCTCTGGGCGGGGTTCATGGTGTTCCTCACCGCGGTCTATGCCTGGGCGACTTTCGCTTTCGGCCTGCGCTTCTCCAACCTCACCTACAGGGGCGTGCTGACCAACGGGCCCTATCGCTTCACCCGGCATCCCGCCTACCTGTCGAAGAACCTGTTCTGGTGGACTTCGACGCTGCCGTTCCTCGTCACCAGCCACGCGCTGACCGACATGGTGCGCAACACCGTGCTGCTGGGGGTGGTGAGCGGCATCTACTACTGGCGCGCGCGGACCGAGGAAGCGCACCTGCTGGCCGAGGACGCGAAGTACCGCGCCTATCATGCTTGGATGGCCAGGAACGCGCCGATCACGCGGACGCTGACGAGGCTGGGCGAAAGGCTGCGGCCGAAAGTGCGTGAGCCGCAGGCGGCGGAATAGGGGAAGGCCCTCGCGGTGGCGCTCGGCGCCGCGAAGAGGGCAGGGGAGCCAGGCCCCCTGCCTTAGCCCTTCGGTTTCCTAGAAGCTCTTCAGTGCGTAGACCTTCGACAGGTCGCCGCCCCATTCGCCGTTGTACAGGTCGAGCAGGCGCTGCGCCGGAACCTTGCCGGTGGCGACGATCTCGGCCAGCGGTTCCAGGTAGCCGGTCTCGTTGTCTCCGCCGGCGTTGAGGCGGTTGCGCGAGGCCAGGCCCGAGCGGGAGATGTTCAGCACTTCGCCCGCGATATCGCGCAGGGTACCGCCGCCGCCGCGGAACGACTGGGGCAGTGGTGCGTCGAGGCCCAGTTTCGGCACCGAATTGCGCAGCCGTTCGCGCCCTTCCATGTCCCAGTCCTTGACCAGGTCCCAGGCGGCGTCGAGCGCGGCCTGATCGTAGAGCAGGCCGACCCAGAAGGCGGGCAGGGCGCAGATACGGCCCCACGGGCCGCCATCAGCACCGCGCATTTCGAGGAACGACTTGAGCCGCACTTCGGGGAAGGCGGTTGAAAGATGGTCCGTCCAGTCCGAGATGCGCGGACGTTCGCCGGGGAGCACCGAAAGCTCGCCCTTCAGGAAGTCGCGGAAGGAATGGCCGGCCGCGTCGATGTATTTGCCGTCGCGGAACACGAAGTACATCGGCACGTCGAGCATGTAGTCGACGTAGCGCTCGTAGCCGAAGCCGTCCTCGAACACGAAGGGCAGCATGCCGGTGCGCGCGGGGTCAGTGTCCGACCAGATGTGGCTGCGGTAGGAAAGGAAGCCGTTGGGCTTGCCCTCGGTGAAGGGAGAGGCCGCGAACAGCGCGGTGGCCAGCGGCTGGAGCGCAAGGCTGGTGCGGAACTTCTTCACCATGTCCGCCTCGCTCGAATAGTCGAGGTTGACCTGGATGGTGCAGGTCCGCAGCATCATGTCGAGCCCCATGGAGCCCACGCGCGGCATGTGCCGCAGCATGATGTCGTACCGGCCCTTGGGCATGATCGGAAGCTCTGCGCGGGTCTTGTCGGGCCACATGCCGAGGCCGAGGAACGCCTTGCCGATACGATCGCCGATGGTCTTGACCTGGGCGAGGTGGCGGCCGGTTTCGGCGCATGTCTGGTGCAGGTTTTCGAGGGGCGCGCCCGAAAGTTCGAGCTGGCCCGCCGGTTCGAGGCTGACGGTGCCGTCGCTGCCCTTCATCGCGATGACGTTGCCGCCCTCGATGATGGGTTCCCAGCCGAATTCGGTCAGCGCCATCAGCAGGTCGCGGATTCCGCCTGTTTCGGCATAGGACGGCGCGTGGTGATCGCCCGTGTCGTAGACGAACTTTTCGTGCTCGGTACCGATCCGCCACGCATCGCGCGGCTTTTCGCCCGCGGCCATCGGCGCGGCGAGTTGGTCCAGGCTTTCGATCACCGGATCTTCGCGATCCGAAACCTCACGGGTGCTCATGGGCGCGGAGTTAGTGCGGCCCGCCGCCGGACGCTACAACTTTTTGTACCGAGCGGTTTGTTTCTTTCCGAAACGGCGGTTTCCTGAGGTTTCGCAAGCATGGCGCGCCGGTTCCCGGCTGCCGCTCGCAGCGGGGTATCGGACCGCTTCAAGGCGTGGCCGCAGTGCTTCACCAGTCGCCCGCGGTGGCCATCCACAAGGCGGTGGCGCCGATGCTCGCCGTCTCGCCCCGCAGGATCCGGGGGCCGAGCGTGATCGCCCGCGCCATCGGATGGGCGCGGATGAGAGCACGCTCTTCCTCGTCGAACCCGCCCTCAGGCCCGACCAGCAATGCCGCCGGACCGGCGTGCGCCGCGAACTGCGCGGCCGCCGGGGCGCCGCCGGTCTCGTCTGCGAAGAACAGCGTGCGGCCTTCCGGCCAGTCCCGCAGTAGCGCTTCCAGCTTCAACGGCCCGGCCAGTTCGGGCAGGGCGGTGCGGGCGCACTGCTCGGCCGCCTCGGTCACGATGGTGAGCGCGCGTTCGGGGTTGAGCTTGTCCGCCACGCAGCGGCGCGTGATGACCGGCTGGATGCGCGCCACGCCGAGTTCGGTCGCCTTCTCCATCACGAGGTCGAAGTTGGGCTTCTTGAGCAGCGCCGCGCAGAGCCAGAAGTCCGGCACCGCCTCGCGTTCGCGCAAATGGTCGCGCACTTCCAGGATCACGTCGCGCTTGCCGGCGGAGGTGACGGCACAGGCCCATTCGCCGGTTGCATCGTCGCACAGGATCACCGCGTCGCCGGGCGCGACTCGCATGACCTTGGACAGGTAATGCGCCTGCCCGCCATCGATCACGACGCTGCCGTTCGCGGCCAGCGGGCCGGTGACGAAAAGGCGCGGCGCGCTGCGCGGGGGCCATGCGGGGGTGGCGGCCATGGTCTTGTCGAAACTCCTGAAAACGGGGGCCTGCTTGTCGCGCGAAGCGGCTGCGGGCGCAACCGGGCGCGGGCGTGCACATGTGCACTAAGCACGTTCGGCCATGACATTCCGGTTTCGATGGGCTACTCGTCCGGGCGTGAGCGACTCTCTTCTCGTCCCGGATACGCAGCACCGCGGGCTCATTTCTGCCCTGCCGGCCAAGCCGCGCGCCTACGCCATGCTGGCCCGTTTCGATCGACCGATCGGCTGGTGGCTGCTGTTCTGGCCTTGTGCCTGGGGCGTGCTGCTGGCGGGCGGAGAAGCGCGCTGGGGACTGGTCCTCTGGCTCCTGCTCGGCTCCATCGTCATGCGCGGCGCGGGATGCGTGCTGAACGACATCGTCGATGCCGACCTCGATCGCAAGGTGGCCCGCACCGCGACGCGCCCGGTCGCCAGTGGGCAGGTCAGCGTCAAGGCGGCGTGGGTCTGGCTGCTGTCGCTCTGCGCGATCGGTCTCGTGGTCCTGCTGCAATTGCGCTGGCAGGCGCAGCTCGTGGCATTGGGCAGCGTTGCCCTGGTGGCGGCCTATCCTTTCATGAAGCGGATCACCTGGTGGCCGCAGGCATGGCTGGGCATGGTCTTCACCTGGGGCGCCCTGGTCGGCTGGGTGGAGATCCGGGGAGACAATCTCGCGGTGATCGCCGCGCTCTATGCCGGGTCGATCTTCTGGTGCATCGGCTACGATACGATCTACGCGCTTCAGGACCGCGAGGATGACGCCGTTGTTGGCATCCGTTCCTCAGCCCTGCGTCTCGGCAACCACGTTCGCGGCGGTGTCGCCGGGTTCTACCTTCTGGCGGTAGCGTTCTGGGCTCTGGCCTTCTGGACGCTGCGGCATGACTGGGTGGCGCTGGTCGGCCTGCTGCCGGTGGCTCTGCACCTCGGCTTCCAGGTCGCTACCCTCGATACCGAGGACGGCGAGAATGCGCTCGCGCGGTTCCGCTCCAATCGCGACCTTGGCCTGGTCATGGCGCTGGCCTGCTGGGTGGTCGGCAACGCCGGTATCCTCTGAGCCCGTTCAGGCTTCGGCCGCCTTGCGCACGGCGGCAAGGATGCGCCTGCGGATGAGCCCGCTCACCGGACGGATCAGCAGCCAGTAAGGCCGGAATTTCCGCCGCGATCCTTCGTCCGGGCAGAACACCCGGGTCCGCGTGGTCAGCCGGTGCGTGCCGCCCGCTTCCGGCGCCAGTTCGAAACCGAGCGCCAGCTTCGGGACACCCGCTTCGCCGAAAGCCCGGAAGGCCGCGCCGCCTGCGATCTGGCGCAGGCCGTAGTCGGCCTGCCAGAACTGCCCCACCAGCCCGTAGACGAGTTCGTGCTCGCCGCGCTCCAGCAGGGTGAAGTTCCGCATTCCGAAAGGCTCTGCACCGCGCCGCCCGGTCAGCCGGGCAGGCACTTCGCGCAAGCCGATCATGATGCGGAAGAACGTATCCTCTTCCGGCCTGTAGGCCGCGACGGCATCGAGGATCGTCGCCGCATCGGCGGCGATCCGGCAGGCGTGAACTTCCGAGAACTGGAAGCGGGGCAGGTAGCCGTCGATGAGCGACACGGCCTATTCCGCCGCCAGCAGTTCCTCGGCGCCGACCAGATCGACGCTGACCAGCCGCGAAACGCCCTTTTCCACCATCGTCACACCGAACAGGCGGTGCATGCGGCTCATCGTCACCGCATTGTGAGTGACGATCAGGTAGCGCGTGTCGGTTTCCTGCGTCATCGCTTCGAGCAGGTCGCAGAAACGCTCGATATTGGCGTCGTCCAGCGGGGCGTCGACTTCGTCCAGCACGCAGATCGGCGCGGGATTGGTGAGGAACAGCGCGAAGATCAGGGCCACGGCGGTCAGTGCCTGTTCGCCGCCCGAAAGCAGCGTCAGCGACTGGAGCCGCTTGCCCGGCGGCTGGGCGAAGATTTCGAGGCCGGCTTCCAGCGGATCATCGGAATCGACGAGCGCGAGATGGGCCTGCCCGCCCTGGAACAGCCGCGAGAAGAGGTGGCGGAAATGGCCGTCCACGGCTTCGAAAGCCGCACGCAGCCGTTCACGCCCCTCGCGGTTGAGATTGCCGATCGAGCCGCGCAGGCGGTTCACCGCCTCGGCCAGCTCCGCCTTTTCGGTGATGCTGGTGCCAAGCTGGCTTTCCGCCTCCGCAAGTTCGGTGGCGGCCACGAGGTTGACCGGACCGATCCTTTCGCGATCGGCAACGAGGCGTTCCATCGCCGCGATCTCGGCCTGCGCCTCGCCGACCTCGGCCGGGGCGAATTCGAAACGCTCGGGCAGGACGGGCGGCGGGCACTGGAAGCGCTCGCCCGAAACGCGGGTCATCTCGACGCGGCGGGCGTCCTCGTTCTCGGCGCGGGCGGCGGCCCCGGCGCGATGCTCGCGGGCGCTGGCCAGCAGTTCCTGCGTGGCGGCCAGCGCGGCATCGGCCTTGCGGGCGGCGTCCGTCACGAAGGCGACGGCGGCCTCGGCCTTGCCCAGTTCCTCGGCGATGCGATTGCGCACGGCTTCGCCCTGCTCGATCTGCTCCATGAGCGAGGCGGGCTTCGCGGCCACGACGGCACGCTCGCTCTCGATCTCCTCAAGCCGCCCGGCCATCTGGGCGAGGCGGTTGGCGGCATCTCCGGCGCGTGCCTGCCAGTTGCGGATATCGCCGCGCTGCGAGGCGGTGCGTTCCCGCGCGACGGCCAGCCCCTGATCGTGCGAGGCGAGGGTTGCCGTGGAAATCTGGAGGGTCGCCCGGGCGCTGTCGTTCTTTTCGCGCGCGGCTTCGAGCCCGGCGCGGCCCTTCTCGGGGTCGGGCAGGACGGAGCGCTTGCCTTCGGCGACGGCGATGTCCTGTTCGGCGGCCTGGCGTTGTTCCGCCAGATCGCCCAGCGCACGATCTACCTCGGCGCGGCGGCTTTCCTGGCGGACGCGGGCATCCTCGGCCTGATCGGCGGCGCGCAGGGCGCCGCGTTCGGCATTGGCGGCATCGGCGATCGCGCGTTCGGCGGCGACGAGGGCGGCGGCGTGGGCGGAAAGCTGCTGCTGTACTTCGGCCTGCCGTGCCTCGGCAGCGGCAACGGCCTCCCGCAAAGGCGGAAGCTGGGCGGCGAGCTGTTCGAAGCGGTTCTCCGCCTCCAGCCGGGCCGCTTCGGCCGCGCCTTCGCCGCGCGCGACGAAACCGTCCCAGCGGCGCAGCGCACCGGCGCGGGTGACGAGCCATTCGCCGGTGCCGAGCTGGCGGCCATCGTCTTCATCGACGACATGGACGAGGGCAAGGCGCGCCGCGAGTTCCGCGGGGCACCGGGTGACGTGGGCCGCCAGGCTGTCCTTCACCGCAGCCGGAGCCTGCGCGCCGGTCCAGAAGCGGCCGTCCGCACTGGCGATTTCGCCGAGCGGGGCCTTGGCATCGCGGCCGAGCACGGCGGCGACGGCCCGTTCGTAGCCGGGGGCGACGCGCAGGGCATCGATCGCGACCGGCAGGCCATGCGCGGCCTTGGCGCCCTTGGCGCGGGCTTCGCGGTCCTTGAGCAGGGCGCCGTGTTCGCGCTCGATCCCGGTCAGGTCGGCGCGGGCGCCGGCCAGCGTCGATGCGGCGGCATCGCGTTCGGCCTGAAGCGCGGTCTTGCGGGCCTGCTGCGCGTCCAGTCCCTCGCGCGCGGCGGCAAGGGCGGCGGTGGCGGCTTCGGCCCGGGTCCGCGCATCGGTGACGGCGGCCGCGAGATCGCCCGCCGCGTCAAGCGCCTCGACTTGCGCGGCAAGGCGCGCGGCTTCGGCGGCGAGCCGGTCCAGCCGGCTGCGCGCCTGCGAGAGTTCGGCTTCGGCGATGCGCCATTCGGCCTCTACCCCGGCCTGCGCGGCGGTGGCCTGGGCGAGATCGAGTTCGGCGGCGCGAGCCGCGCGGTCTGCGCCTTCGAGGGCATTGGCGAGGCGCGGGCGCTGCGCTTCGTCGATTTCGAGCTGGCGGGCACCATCGGCCAGTTCGCGTTCGAGCCGGGCAAGCGCTTCCGCGGCGTCGCGGGTCATGCGGTCGGCATCGCCGCGATCCTCGTCGAGCCGGTTCTTCTGGCGATCGAGGTCCCGGAGGCGCTGTTCGGCGGCTTCGAGCTGGCTGGTCAATGTGGCCATGCGGTGGCCCTGCGCGCTGGCGTCGTCGCGGCGGTCGGCCAGTTCGTCACGCGCTTCGACGAGCGCTTCGGCGGCCTTGGCCTGCGCATCCTGCGCCTGTCTGGCGGCATCCTGTGCGGCGGTCACCCGCGCTTCGGCACCTTCGGATTCCTTGCGTGCAGCCTCGGCGGCCTGCGCGGCGTCGCGCCAGCGGGCGAAGACCAGGCGGGCTTCGGCCAGGCGGATCTGGTCCGACAGGGCCTTGTAACGCTCTGCCGCCTTGGCCTGTCGGCGCAGGCCGGCGACCTGCTTGTCGAGCCCGGCCATGAGGTCTTCGAGGCGCGAGAGATTGGCCTCGGTGGCGCGCAGCTTCTGTTCGGCGTCCTTGCGGCGGACGTGCAGGCCGGCGATGCCCGCCGCTTCTTCCAGCATGGCGCGGCGTTCGGCGGGCTTGGCGGCGATGACGGCGGCAATGCGGCCCTGGCTGACGAGCGCCGGACTGTGCGCGCCGGTGGCGGCATCGGCGAAGACCAGCGACACGTCCTTGGCGCGCACGTCGCGGCCGTTGATGCGATAGGCGCTGCCGGCGCCGCGCTCGATGCGGCGGACCACTTCGAGTTCCTCGCGCGTGCCGTTGGCGTCCGGCGCGGTTTCGGCCTGCAGCACCACTTCGGCGAAGGCGCGGGGCGGGCGGGTGGCGGTGCCCGCGAAGATCACGTCCTCCATGCCGCCGCCGCGCATCGACTTGGCCGAGCTTTCGCCCATGACCCAGCGGATCGCTTCGAGGAGGTTGGACTTGCCGCAGCCGTTCGGGCCGACCACGCCGGTCAGCCCGGGCTCGATGCGCAGTTCCGCCGGTTCAACGAAGCTCTTGAAACCGCTGAGCTTGAGCCGTCTTATGCGCATCTTGCTTCGATCAGTTCACGAAAGGCGGCGCGCGTCAGCGCGCGCCGGCTTCCTGCAGCTTGGCTTCGAGTTCTTCCCAGCCCATCGAACCCACGGTGTTGCCGTTGATGATGAACGTGGGGGTGCCGGTGACGTTGAACTCGGTGGTGGCTTTCTGGGTCTGGTCGGCGAAGGCCTTGGCCTTGGCGGTATCGGCGAGGCAGGCCTTGCCCTGATCGCGCGAAATCCCGCGCGAGGCGAAGAATTCGGTCATGCCGCCCACTTCGGCGATGGCGGCCATCTGCTGGTCCTTGGGCAGGTCCTGTATCTGCTTCATCCGCGCGTCTCCGGCGGACTGCAGGTTCTGGAACATGTTCGGCTGCCAGGCCCAGAACTGCTCGCTGAGCGGCAGGACCGCCTCGGTTGCGCCGCAAGTGGCGAGCAGCGAGGCCGGAATGTCGAAGACGTTGAGCATGAAGTAGCGCAGTTCGTAGCTTACGCGGCCGCTGGCGACGTAATCGTCACGCAGCTTGTCGAAGCCCTTCTGCGCGAATTCCGCGCAGTGCGAGCACGAGAGCGCGCCATACTCGACGAGCTTGATCGGTGCGTCCGGGTTGCCGATGCGGTAGCCGCCTTCCGACGTCTTGACCACGTCCTCCGCCCAGGTCTTGCCGGCGGGTGCGGCGACCTTGGGCAGCGGCTGGGCCGACTTGGGGGCTTCTCCGGCGCCTTCGTCCTTCTTGCCGCAGGACGCGAGGCCCAGTGCGAGCGGTGCGGCGATCATTCCGAGGGCGAGGGAGCGCATGGTGATGCGGATCATGTCAGCGAATCCTTGTGAGAGGACGGGGAAACTAGCCCAAGGCTTGGGCGGATAACAGCGGGAGAGGGCGGAAAGACGGGCGCTTTCCCACAGGAATCCGCCCGTTTTCCGTGCTTTCGGCGAGATGATGGGCCGGTGCCTCGAAGCGGGCGCCCGAAATCGGGCTGCCCGCGCGCGCACCGTCAGATCGAGCCCTTGCGGCGGGCGGCCATCCTGTCGGTGATCTCCTTGGAGAGGCCCGCCCAGTCGTGCGTGTCGAGCAGCTTGCCGTCGAGGATGAAGCTGGGCGTGCTGTTGACGCCGCTCTTGGCCACGGTGGCCTGCTGCTGCTTGATCGTGTCGAACACGGCCTCGTTCGCGAAGCAGGCGTCGGCCTGGGTGCGGCTCATGCCCCATGCCGCGACCTTGGAATAGAAGTCCAGGTCGCTGGCGATCGCCTTCATGCGATCGGGCAGCGCGCCCTGGTACCAGCGCTTTTCCTGTTCCTCGCTCATCTTTTCGAGCTTGCCCATCCAGCTGTCCTGGCTGGCGAGGAAGGCATTGTGCCGCACGAAGAAGCGCTTGGGATCGCCGCAGGTCGTCAGCATCGAGATGGTGAGGTCGATCGGGTTGCGCAGCAGGGTGGTGACGGTGACGCCGATCTGGCCCTTGGGCACCATGGTCAGCCGCAGCGTAGGATCGGCCTCGCGGTTGAAGTGCGCGCAGTGCGGGCAGGTGTAGCTCACGAATTCGGTAAGCTGCATCTGGGCCTTCGGGTTGCCGTACATATGGCTGCCGTCGGGCGTGACGACGATCTGGTTGGCCCAGTTGGAGGCGGGGTTGGAACTGGGCGCCAGCGGCTTGCGGACGGGCGTGGAAGCAGGCTTGGCGGCTGCAACGCTCAGCAGGGCGCAGGCGGCAAGGGCGGCAAGACGCAACGTGGACTTCATCACTGCTTTTCCTGATTTTCCGTTTGGGCATCTTCCTGGGCACCGAGGCTGCGGGCCAGGGATTCGAGCACCGCGCGAAGCTCGGGATCGCCGATGTCGCGCAGCGATTCGCCCAGTTCGTAGGGTACGGGTTTCAGCGCGGGCGGGGGCGCCTTCGGTCGGGTGGCGGGCGGCGGCTTGACCTCGCCTTGCCGGATTTTCACCTTCGCCACGGCCATGTAGCCGAAGAAGCGGTTCACCCGGTCCATGATCTCGGGCACGACGTGCTGGATCATCGGGGCATGGGCGGGCAGGACCACCAGCTGGAGAATGCCGTCGCACTTCTCGCCCGGAGGGAAGCGGATCGATTCGGGCGAGCAGACGCGCGCATGGCGCAGCCCGACGATATCGGGCCAGCGCGTCACCACGCTGGACTGGATGAAGCCGAACCGGCGGAACGCCGTGCGGCCCACTTCGGGCATGAGGTCGGAAATAGCGCGGGCTCCGCCGCCGCGCGGGCGCTCGTAGAGCCGGGGGGAGGCGGGTTTGGGCTTGGTCTTGGCCGCGGTTTTCGGGCCGGCTTTCGTTCCTGTCCGGGCGCCGCGCTTCGGCATGGCTTCAGGCGCGGACTTGGCGCCCATGGGCGACGCAGTTTCGCCCTTGTCCGATCCTTTGAACTGATCCCGTTCCATTGTGGCCGCTCCAATGCCATAGGGCGCTGATGGACGCCAGCCGCGATACGATCTCCCGCAAGGTTCTCGACTGGTACGATGCCCATGCCCGTGCCTTGCCGTGGCGCGCCCCTCCCGGCACGGCGGCCCCCGATCCCTACCGCGTCTGGCTGTCCGAGGTCATGCTGCAGCAGACCACGGTGGCGGCGGTGAAGGACTATTTCGCCAGGTTCACGAATCGCTGGCCCACCGTGATGGACTTGGCCGCCGCATCGGACGAGGACGTCATGGCGGCGTGGGCGGGGCTCGGCTATTATGCCCGCGCCCGCAACCTGCTGGCCTGCGCCCGCGAAGTCGCCGCGCGGGGCGGGGTGTTTCCCGATACCGAGGAGGGCCTGCGCGCCCTGCCGGGACTGGGGGCCTATACCGCCGCCGCCGTCGCCGCGATCGCTTTCGGGCGGCGGGCCGTGGTGGTGGATGCCAATGTCGAGCGGGTGGTCACGCGGCTCTTCGCGGTCACAGCGCCCTTGCCGGGGTCGCGGCCGGAAATTCGCGCGCTTGCCGATACGATCACCCCGCAGGACCGCGCCGGAGACTTTGCGCAGGCGCTGATGGACATGGGCGCCATGGTCTGCACCTCGCGCAGCCCCCGCTGCCTGCTTTGCCCGCTGTCCTCGCCCTGCCGCGCGAGGGCCGAGGGCGAGCCGGAACGCTATCCGGTCAAGGCGCCGAAGAAGGCCAGGCCTGCCCGCAAGGGCCGCGCCTTCTGGATCGAGCGGGATGGCAAGGTCTGGCTGGTGCGCCGCGGGGACAAAGGAATGCTGGGCGGAATGCGCGCCCTGCCGGACGACGGCTGGTCCGCGCGGGCGGACGGGCATGGAGAGGCGCCCTTGCCCGGATCGTGGGAAAGCGCGGGCCGGGTCGGGCATGTCTTCACGCATTTCTCGCTCGAACTCTCGCTTTCGGTTCATTGCGGCGCGGCTTCGGCCGATCCGCCGGGCGCGGGCGAATGGTGGCCGGTTGACCGGCTGGACGATGCGGGCCTGCCCACGCTTTTCGCCAAGGCCGCCGCACTGGCGCGGGCGCCCGTCGCATGAGCACGGCACGCCGGCGCCTTGAGGCGCGGATCGACCGTCGTTCGCTGCTGCACATGGCGGGATTTGCCGGGATCGGCGCGGCGCTCATGCCGCATCTCGCCTGGGCTGCCGAGCAGGACGAGAACCTGCCCCGCGTGCGCGCGCTGGTGGAACGGTGGATCGGCTCGGGCCTGCTGCCGGGCATGGTCGCCTCGCTCGGCCAGCCGGGGCGGGAGCCCGAATTCGTCACGCGCGGCGCGCAAGGGTTCAACGATTCCGCGCCGATCACCGCCGACAGCCTGTTCCGCATCTATTCGATGACCAAGCCCGTCACCGGGATCATGGCGATGGATCTGATCGCGCAGGGCAGGCTCGGGCTGGACCAGCCGTTGCACGAAATCCTGCCCCGTTTCGCGCAGATGAAAGTGCAGGACCGTTACGACGGTTCGCTCGCCGCGCTCCATCCGGCGCCGCGCGCCATCACGATCCGGCACCTGCTCACGCATACCTCGGGCCTGGGCTATTCGATCGTGCAGACCGGGCCGATCCGCGAACTGATGCAGGCGAAGGGGCTTGCCGCCGGACAAGTGAGCCGCTTCAAGGTGCCCGGCTTCACCGATGCCGCGCCCGCACCCAGCCTTGCCGCGTTCGCCGACCGCCTTGCCGAGGTGCCGCTGGTCTACGATCCCGCCACGCACTGGAGCTATTCGCTCGGGCTGGACCTGATGGGCCGGGTGATCGAGGTCGTCACCGGGCGGCCCTTCGACGCCTATCTGCGCGAGGCCCTGTTCGAACCAGCCGGGATGGCCAGCACCGCGTTCCAGGTGCCCAAAACAGAGGCGAAGCGCCTCACCACCAATTACGCGGCGCTCGGCAAGGTGCTGGTGCCGATCGACGAGCCGGGCAACTCGGTGTTCCTCGATACGCCGGCGTTTCCCTTCGGCGGTTCCGGCCTCGTCAGTACGCCGCGCGACTATGACCGGTTTCTGCGCCTGCTTGCCCAGCGCGGCACGATCGACGGCAGGCGGGTGCTGGCCGAAAGCGCGGTGGTGACCGGCACCGCCGACCTGCTGCCCCCCGGCGTCGCGTTTTCCGCCATGCTTCCGGCCGGCAGCGGCTTCGGCGCGGGCGGGCGCGTGGGCAAGGGCGCGGAGAACGGGCTGTTCGGCTGGGCCGGCGCGGCAGGGACGGTGGGCATGGTGGACATGATCCGGGGCCTGCGCTCGCAGCTGTTCGTGCAGTTCATGCCGCCAAACGCCTTCGATCTCATTCCCCAGTTCCAGACCGCGCTGAAGGCCGATGTCATGGCCCTGCTCGCGCATCTCCCGGAGACCCGTTCTTGAACAAGCCCATCGCTTTTGCCGGTTCGCACCTCGACCGCGCCGATCATATCCGCAACGATCCCGATGCCCTCTTCGCGCTCCAGTCCGCCGAGGCGCGGCTGATGCGGATGGAGGGGCTCGACGCGGTGCTGGCCGAGGACGGTTCGCTGGTCTGGGGCACGCTCGCCGATGCGGAGCCGGGCAGCGAGATGATCTTCCTCGGGCTGGACGGTTCGGTGCCCTGTTTCGCCGAAGTGCCGGTAGTGGTTCCGCCCGGCGGACCGCTCGCCACCCCGGTGAACTGGCATGCCATGGCCGTGCTCGATCCGGGCGAACTGGCGGCCTATGGCGGCGCGCGCTCGCTGGTGAGCTGGCACAGCCGCCACCGCCATTGCGCGGTCTGTGGCCATCCCACCGTGCTTGCGAAGGGCGGCTGGCAGCGCAGTTGCACCAATCTCGATTGCCAGGCCGAACACTTCCCGCGTGTCGATCCGGTCACGATCATGCTGGTGGAGCATGAGGGGCGCGCCCTGCTGGGCCGCCAGCCGCGCTTCCCGGCGGGGCGTTATTCGACCTTGGCGGGTTTCGTGGAGCCGGGCGAATCCATCGAGGAAGCCGTGGCCCGCGAAATCCATGAGGAAGCCGGCGTGCGCGTGCGCGACGTGACTTATGTCGCCAGTCAGCCGTGGCCGTTCCCGTCCTCGCTGATGATCGGCTGCCATGCCTTCGCCGATGACGATGCGATCACCATCGACGCCACCGAACTGGAGGATGTCCGCTGGTTCACGCGCGAAGAGGTGGCGGAGGCGCTGGAAGCGGTGGGGCGCGGCGAAAGCGGCAAGGCGTTTGGCGCACCGCCTGCCCATGCGGTGGCGCACGTGCTGATGCGCTGGTGGCTCGATCGCGGCTGAAGAACCTAGGGTCAGGACCCATTAATCACGCCTGCGAGCCATTCCGGTGTCCCGGAGGGATTTGATCAAAATGGCCCGGTGCAGCGTCAGAAAGTCTTGAAATATAGACATATTACTACGCCTTCCTTCCTCGCTCTGAGCCATTTTGATTCAAACCTCGCAGGCGTGATTAATGGGTCCTGACCCTTAGTCCGCCAGCGTGATCGAGATGCGCCGGTTGCGCGGGTCATGCGGATCGGCGGGGATCAGCAGTTCGGTATCGGCCACGCCTTCGATCCGCCTGAACCGGGCGGGTTCCACGCCGTCGCGGATCAGTTGCTGGCGGGTCGCTTCGGCGCGCCCAGCTGAAAGCGACCAGTTGTTGCCGGGAATTCCCTGCTTGTAGGGCAGGGCATCGGTGTGGCCCCGGATCGTCAGCGGGCCGCCGCCTCCACCTGCTTCGGTGCCGATCGCCTGCGAGATTGCCGAGAGCAGTTCGACGGCCTGCGGGGTGAGGATCGTGGTACCGAGCCGGAACATCGAGAAATTGGCATCGTCCACCATGTCGATCCGTACGCCCTGCGTCGTGTCCACCATGCGGACCTGCCTGGCGAGGCGGCGCAGGCGCTCGGTGGAGGCGAGCTTCTTTTGCAGCGCCTCCTTGGCGCGCGAGCTGCGCTTGATCTTGCTGCCGCCCTCCTTCGGCCCGCCGGTAGCATCGCGCGGGATGGTGAGGGTCTTGGTGCCGGTCTGCCCGGCCTTGAAGGGGTAATTGTCCACCTGGGTCAGCGAAGCGCCGCCGAGCACGCCCTGGCCCGATCCGGCGCTGCCCTGCTTGGTCTTGACCAGCGTGGGGGTGAAATAGTCGGCAATGCCGCGCCGCTGCTTCTCGGTGGTGGCGCCCAGTATCCACAGAAGCAGGAAGAAGGCCATCATGGCGGTCACGAAGTCGGCATAGGCGACTTTCCAGGCACCGCCATGATGCCCGGCGGCGACCATGGTGATCTTCTTGACGATGATCGGCCGGGGCGGTTCGGGCTTCTTCCTGATTGCCATGTCAGCGGCCTCTCATCGCGTCGAGCAGTTCGGAAAGGCCGGGGCGGAAGGCGTGGCCAAGGCCGGATCGCGCCGATTCCACCACCAGCGGCTGCGGCCAGCCGTGCAGGCTGGCGATGATGACCTGCTTCACCGCCTGGAAGATCTGCTCGTCCTGCTCCAGCACCTGCTTGAGCCGCCCCGCCAGCGGGGAGACGATGCCATAGGCCAGAAGCACGCCCATGAACGTGCCGACCAGCGCCGAGCCGATCATCGCGCCCAGGATCGAGGGTGGCTTGTCGATCGAGCCCATGGTCTTCACCACGCCCAGAACGGCAGCGACGATACCGAGCGCGGGCAGCGCATCGGCAAGGCCCTGGAGGGCGTGCTGCGGTTCGTGGATCTCGTGGAAATGCGTCTTCATCGCATTGTCCATCACGTCTTCCACCGCGTGGACTTCCAGCGTGCCGGAAGAGACGACGATCAGGGTCAGGGTGTCGCAGATCAGGTGAATGAGCGGCTTGTTCGCCAGCAGGCGCGGGAATTCGGCGAACAGCGGGGAAACCTCGGGCTCGTTCACATGGCTTTCCAGCGCCACCGGTCCTTCCGAGCGCAGGATCTTCATCAACCGCGTGGTCAGGATGATGGCGTCGATATGATCCTGCCGGTTGTGGCGGGGCCCCTTGAAGACCTTGCCGAGGCCGCTGCCCAGCGCCTTGATCTCGTGCATCGAGTTGCCGGTGACGATCGCGCCCACGGCGGCGCCGCCGATGATGAGCATTTCGTGCGGGATCGCTTCCAGCACCGGGCCCAGCGCGCCGCCGGTGATCGCAAAGCCGCCGAAAACCATCACCAGCAGAATGACGACGCCGATGATTACGAACATGAAGGAAGTCCCCTGTCAGGCGGTGCCCGGCCTGCCCCCGCAGACCGGATGCGGAAGGCGGCTCAGGTCAGCTGGTCGAACAGGTTGAGCGAGGCGAGCCGGGAGAAGCTGGCCTGGCTGGCCTCCAGCACGGTCATGGTTTCCTGAAGCTGGGCGAGCGTGGTGGCGAGATCGGTGCTGCCGAGGTCCGCTTCTTCCGAGGAACGCAGTTCGGACAGGTTGACGCGGCGGTCGTCGGTCACCTCGATCCAGGCGAGGCGGGTGCCGATCACGGTCTGGCCGGTGGTCAGCGTGTCGAGCCCGGTCTTGAGGTCGGCCAGTGCATTGCCCGCCGCGCCTGCCGGATCGGCCGAGGCGCCCTGAAGCGCGGCCGCCAGGTTCTTCACCACCGCCATGAGATCGGTCGCGCTGCCGCCTGCGGCGTTGAACGAGAGGAAGGCGGGCCCGGTGATCGAGCGGGTCACGCTCTGCCCCGCGCCCAGCGGCAGTTCGGCGGAACTTGCGGTGCCGACGTAGACGGCATTGCCGGAGGCATCGAGCGCATAGGCATCACCCGCGCTTTCGCCGCCGAACAGAGCATGGCCGCTCGAATCCCGCGCATTGGCAAGGGCGACGAGGTTGCTGAAGATCTGGTCCAGCTCCTGCCCGATCGAGGCCCGCTGCGTATCGGGCAGGGTGGCGCTGGCCGCCTGCGTGGCGAGTTCCTGCGCGCGGATCAGCGCATCGGCCATGTCGGACATGGCGGCATCGGCAAGCGACAGGTCGGCGTTGGCGCGATTGGCGTTGGTCTGGTCAATCCCGGAGAGCTTCTCCTGCCGCGCCAGCGAGCGCAGGCGCGATGCGGCCACCGGATTGTCCGAGGACCGTTCCAGCTTGCTGCCGCTCGACATCTGCGCCTGATAGTTCTCGGCCTGCGTGCGCAGGTCCTTCATGTCGCGGCGGGCGCGCTCGAAGAAGGCGCTGGTGCTGGTGGATACGATCGACATTGCGCGGTTACCTGATGGCGAGGATGGAATCGAAGATGTCGGAAGCGACCTGCATGACCCGGCCCGAAGCCTGATAGGCCTGCTGGAAGCGGGTGAGGTTGATGGCCTCCTCGTCGAGATCGACGCCCGCCTGTGCCTGGAGCGCGACCTTGGCGGTCCCGGCGATGGATTCCAGTGCGTCGCGGGTGACGGTGCGCCCGGCGACGGCACTGGAAATCCCGAACAGCAGGGTGTCCATGGCACCGGCCGGATCGGCACTGTCCAGCGCGCTGCGCATGGCGACGAGGTTGGAGGTGTCACGGCTGTTGGCGCCCGAGCCTGCGGGAGCGGTCGCGATCTGGCTGCCGCTGGCGAGGGCGATCGCCATGGTCGATGCGTCGGTGCCGGAGAACATCGGCTGGCCGCTTGCCCCGGCAAGGTCGGCGCCCGCGGTTTGCGCGGTATTGAGCGTCGAGATCACGCCCGAGGCAATGGCATCGAGCTGGTCGTGCACGGCGGCGAGCTCGGTCAGCGCCTGTCCCTTGCCCGCCAGCGCGCCGGAGGAAAGCGTTGCCGCCGTACCGCCCAGCGTGAAGGAGATCGTGCCGTCCGCGGCGGTGGCCATGGCGAGGGGCGCGGCGCTGCCGCCGCTCACGAGGCTGGGGCCGCCCGCACCGCCGATCCGCACCTGGACCGAGCCGTCCGATGCGAACGTGGTGGAGATGTCCACTTGCCCGCTCAGCTTCTCCAGCAGGGAATCGCGCTGGTCCAGCAGGCTGGTCTGGTCGCTCGATGCGTCGGATGCGCGGGCGAGGCGCAAGTTGACGCGCGCCAGTTCGGCGGCGGTGGTGTTGACCGAATCGACACCGTCCTGCGCCTCGAAGCGCAGGCCCTGGCCCACCGCGTCGAGGCTGGAGGCGGCCGTGTTGAAGGTCTGCGCCAGCGTGCGGCCCTGCTCCAGCGCCGAGGCGCGCAGCGAACCGTCGGTAGGGTCGGACAGGAGTTGCTTCAGCGCGGCTTCGAAATCCACGATCGCATCGTAGACGCCGGTCTGCTCGACCGCGCTTTCTATATTCTCCAGGCCCTGCACTTCGGCGCCGGCGCGGGCGGCGTCCGAGCCGGTGCGGCGCACTTCGGACTGGCGGAACATGTCCGCATTGCGCACGATCCCGGTAACGCGAACGCCCGCGAGGTTGAGCGCGCCCGGCGAGGAGGCGACCGAATTGATCGCCAGTTCGGACAGCGAGATGCTGCGGCGGACATAGCCTTCGGACGAGGCGTTGGCGATGTTCTGCGCGGTCACGTCCAGCGCGGCCTTGGCGGCGCGAGTGCCGGAACGGGCAATGGTGATGAGGTCGGCGGCCATGGCTTACTTCGCCTTCGCTTCTGCATGAGCGGAAGATGCGGTATCGGAGGGTGCGTCGCTCGACGAAGGCGCCTGTCCCGGGGCTGACGAGGATCCGGCCACGAACCGCGCCATCTGGTCCTCGATGATCCTGGCGAGGCCCAGCACGCCGCTTTGCGCGGTCACGTCGGCAAAATGCTCGTCCTGCATCTGGTTGAAGGTATCGAGCGCCTGGCTGGAGAAAAGCTGCTCGCCGCCGAAGTGGCTCTTGCGCGCCTCGGCCAGCATTTGGCGCACGAACATGGCCTCGAACTGCCGGGCGGTGGCGGCCAGCTTTTCGCGGTCGGTGGCGCCGGGCGCGATCTTCATGCCCGGGAGAGTGGAGGGAATCGTGCTCATATCACTACCATTTCGGCTTTCAGGGCGCCGGCCTGCTTCAGCGCTTCCAGGATCGCCACGAGGTCCGAAGGGGTAACGCCCAGCAGGTTGAGCGCATCGACCACGCGCGAGAGCGAGGCCCCGCCCCTGAACAGGGCGACCGAGCGCTTCTCCTCGTCAGTGGTGATCGCGGAATGCTCCTCCACTTCGGTACGGCCCCGGCTGAACGGCGCGGGCTGGACGACCGTGGGGTTTTCCTGGATGCGCACGGTGAGCTTGCCATGGCTGATCGCGGCGGGCGACAGGCGCACGGCCGAGTTGATGACGACCGTGCCGGTGCGGCTGTTGATGATGACGCGCGCCGGCGTTTCGGCGGGGTCGACATCGATCATCTCGATCGCCGCCATCATCGAGGCGCGGGTATCGGCCTCGGCGGGCAGGCGCAGGGCCACGGTCACGCCGTCCTCGACGGTGGCGGTTCCGGGCAGGCGCATGTTGATCGCATCGCGCACGCGGGCGGCGGTCAGGAAGTCGGACGTGAAGAGGTTCCAGCGCAGTGTGCTGCCGTCCTCGAAGCCGGTGGCGACCGCGCGTTCGACGCTGCCGCCTTCGGCGATGCGGCCCACGGTCGGGATGTTGATGGTTACGTTCGAACCGTCGCGCGCCGAGACGCCGAGCCCGCCGACCGCGAGGTTGCCCTGCGCCATGGCGTAGATCTGCCCGTCCGCACCATAGAGCGGGGTGAGGATCAGCGCCCCGCCGCGCAGGCTCTTGGCCTTGCCGATCGTGGAGACGGTCACGTCGATGCGCTGGCCGGGCTTGGCGAAGGCGGGCAGGTCCGCCGTGACCATGACGGCGGCGGCGTTCTTGAGGCCGGGCGAGATGCCGGGCGGCAGCGTCAGCCCCATGCGGCCCGAGACGCCCTTCATCGCCTGTGTCGTATATTCGAGATTGTCGTCCCCGGTGCCCGGCAGGCCGACGACCACGCCGTAGCCGGTGAGCTGGTTCGAGCGCACGCCCTGGAACTGGCCAAGGTCGCGCACGCGCTCGGCATGGGCATGGACGGGTGCGAGGAACACGATCAGCAGGACCACGAGGGCCGCGATCAGCGTGGGCAGCCAGCGCCGGGAGAGGGAGGCCATGGTCATCAGAACGGCGAGATCATGTTGAAGAACTGGCCGAGCCAGCCCTGGCGGCCGCTGCGCATGATGGCGCCTTTGCCGGTATATTCGATATGAGCGTCGGCGATGCGCGTCGAGGCGACGGTATTGTCCTCGTCGATGTCGGCGAGGCGGACGATGCCGGAGAACCGGACCCATTCGTCTCCCTGGCTGACGAGCATCTTCTTCTCTCCTCTCACGAGCGCGGTCCCGTTGGGGCGCAGTTCGGCAATGGTCACGGACAGCACGGAACTCAGCGAACTGGTCTGCGTGGCGCTGCCCTGACCATTGAACGTCGAGGATGAGCTGGCGTTAAGGGCATTGGGGTTGAGGAACGACAGCGGCCCCGATGTCGGCGGGGTGATCGAGGCGCCGCCGCCTTTCTGGCTCTTGGAGCCGGCGGTCTTGGCGGCGGTGGTCGATTCCACCAGCAGGATCGTCAGCGGATCGCCCACGCGCGCCGCGCGGGTGCCGCCGTAAAGCGGGGCATAGCCGGCCGAGACGCTGAAGATGCCGCCGGTGGCCGCCTGCGGCTGCGCGGCGGGCGGCACGGGAAGCGTCGGCTCGAAGCCCGAGGGCCTGGGGGGCTTCTTTGCGAACACCGGCGGCGCGGCAATGGCCATGAACGCCGCCGAGGCCAGCAGGAATGTGCGACCCATGGCCATCACAACGTCTGGTTCGCGTTGCGCAGCATCTCGTCCACCGCCGAGATCATCTTCGAATTGATCTCGTAGGCGCGCTGGGTCTCGATCATGTCGACCAGCTCCTCGACGATGTTGACGTTCGAGCCTTCCAGCATCCCCTGCCGGATCATGCCGCGCCCTTCCTCTCCGGCGATGCCAAGCTGCACCGGGCCGCTGGCGGCGGTCTCGCGCAGGAAGTTGTCGGAGGCGGCCTGAAGCGCCGCCGGATTGGTGAACTGCGCGATGCTGATCTGGCCCAGCTCGCTCGGTTCGGTCTGTCCGGCCACCTGGGCCGACACCGTGCCGTCCTCCGAGACCGTGATCGAGGTCGCGCCTTCGGGAACGGTGATCGGCGGCTGAAGCAGGTAGCCCTGCGACGTGACCAGCTCACCCTGCGGCGAGCGGGTGAAATTGCCCGCGCGGGTATAGGCCAGTTCGCCGCCGGGCAGGGCGATCTGGAAATAGCCCTGCCCATCGAGCGCGAGGTCGAAGGTATTGCCGGTGGTCTGGAGCGAGCCTTGCGTCTCCATGCGGCTGGTGGACTGCACCGCCACGCCGGTGCCGAGGTTGAGCCCGGTGGCGTAAGTCGTCTCGCTCGAAGACTGGGCGCCTGCCACGCGGGAATCCTGGTAGGCCAGCGTGGCGAAGTTGGCGCGGTCCTTCTTGAAGGCGGTGGTGCTGACGTTGGCCAGGTTGTTGGCGATCACGCGCATCCGCGTGTCCTGCGCCTCCAGCCCGGTGCGGGCGACCTGTAGAGCGGAAGTGGGCATTGTCGTGGTTTCCTCAGCTATCGATGCGCATCAGGCGCACGCTGCCTTCGTCGAGCTGGCGGGCGGTCTCGACGAGCTTGGTGCGCATGTCGAACAGGCGCTGGGCCGAGATCATCTCGGTCAGCACTTCCGACGGAGAGACATTGGAGCCTTCGAGCGCGCCGGGGATCACGCTGGCGTTCTCGTCCTCCGGCAGTACGCCGCCTCCCGCGACCCGGAACACGCCGGTCAGGTCCTTGGCGATCTGCGATCCGCTGGGGTCCACCAGCTTTAGCCGGTCCACCCGCTGCGGCGGATCGCCGGGGGTGGCGGGGTCGGTGACGAGGATGCCGCCGTCCTGGGCGATGGTGACGCCGGAGCCCGGCGGCAGCGTGATCGGTCCGCTCTCGCCCAGCACGGGCAGGCCGTCGCCGTTCTGGAGCACGCCCGTCACCGTGACCGAGAGGTCGCCCCGACGGGTATAGGCTTCGCCGCCGTCGCCTGCCTGCACCGCCAGCATGGTGTCTCCCTGCATGGCCACGTCGAGCGGCTGGCCGGTGCGGTTCACCGTCCCGGCCTTCATCGAGGCGCCGCTGACTTCGGTGCCCGAAAGCGCCCGAACTTCGAGCTGCGGCCCTTCCAGTGTGTTCGGCGTGGCCTGCAGGATCTCGGCGCGGAAGCCGATGGTCTGCGAATTGGCCATGTTGCTCGCGATCACGCGCTCGCGGTTGAGCGAGGCGTTCATTCCCGAGACGGCGGTGTAGATCAGGCGGTCCATGGCGGCTGCGATCAGGTCCGCAGGTTGATGATCGTCTGCGAGATCTGCGAGGCGGTATCCACGGCCTTGGCATTGGCCTGGAAATTGCGCTGCGCGGTGATCAGGCTGACCAGCTCTTCCGAAAGATCGACATTCGATCGCTCGATCGAGCCCGAGAGCAGGCTGCCGTAGAGGCCGGAGCCCGGCTGGCCATAAGTCGCCGCGCCGGAGCGTCCGGTGGCCGACCATGAGGCGTCGCCCAGTTGCTTGAGCCCGTTGGGCGCGATGAACGAGGCCAGCGCGACGACGCCGATGGTGACGTTCGAGGCATCGGCATATGTCGCGACGACTTCGCCGGTGGGCTCGATGGTGACGCCCGCGAATTCCGAACCGGCGGCATTGGTTGCCGGGATCTGCGCGGAAAGCGGGGTCGTGCCGGAAACCGCGCCGCTGGCGTCGACCGGGAAGACCTGGAGCCGGGCGCCCTGCGCATTGTGGATATAGCCGTCCCCGTCCACCGAGAACGAACCGGCGCGGGTATACTGGATCGCGCCGGAAAGCGGCGAGGCGACGGTGAAGAAGCCCTCGCCGTTGATCGCCACGTCGAGTGCCGATCCGGTCTGCTCCATCGCGCCGAGGCCGAAGTCCTGCTTGATCGAGGCGACGCGGGCGCCGATGCCGGTGGTCAGCGTGGGGTCGGTCAGGATCGAGGACGAGACGATGTCGGCGAAGGCGGTGTTGCTCTTCTTGAAACCGGAAGTCTCGGCATTGGCGATGTTGTTCGAGATGACGTTGAGGTCGGTCTGGGCGTTCTTCAGCCCGGTGAGGGAAGTGTAGAAGGACATCGGATTCTCCTGGAAACGGGGGTCAGTTGCCGCTGGCGGCCAGCGCGGCGATCGCCGCCTGCGTGGCGTTCTGCGCGCTTACGAGGGTATCGAGCTTGGAGGAGATGGCCTTGAGCGTGTCCGCCATCTCGGTCGTGCCGGCGAGGGACGAGAACTGCGCCATCTGGGCGAGCATCTGGGTCTGGTCCATCGGGTCGAACGGGTCCTGCTGCTTCATCTGCGCCAGCATCAGCTTCAGGAAATCGCCCTGGTCGAGATCGCCCAGCGAGGTCTTTCCGCTCGAGGTCGAGGCGGTGCTCGCGGCCGATGTAACGGCATTGGTGGTGATAACGGTCATTTCAGCCTCATCGTGTCGAGCATGAGCTGCTTCGCGGTGGAGAGGGCCTCGACCAGGTTCTGGTACTGGCGCGAGGCTTCGAGCATTTCGACCATCTCCGCGTTCTCATCGACCGGAGCGGTCCAGACATCGCCGTTCGCATCGGCGAGCGGATGGTCGGGGCTGTGCTGGCGCACGGCGGCGGCGCCTTCCCGCATCACGCCCTGGACGGAAACCGAGGCGAGGCCGCTGGCCTGGTCGAGGTCTTCGGCGAAAACGGTGCGGATCGGCTTGTAGGCCTGTTCCTCGCTGCCCGAGACGGTCCCCGCATTGGCGAGGTTGGAGGCGGCGGCGTTCATCCGCACGAGCTGCGCGGACATGCCGCGCTGGGCGAGGGTGAACATCGTCATCGGTTCGCGGCTGGCGGGCATCGTCATTCGCCCTTCAGCGCGCGGGTGACGGTTTCGACCCGCCCCCGGATGAACTGGAGCGTGGCCGAATAGCCCACCGCGTTCTCGGAAAAGGCGAGCTGCTCGTTCTGGAGCTCTACCGTATTGCCGTCGAGCGAGGGCATGACCGGCACACGGTAGAGCGCGGCGCCTTCGGCGGCATCGGCAAGGCCGACGCCGCGCTCCGCCGAGCGCAGGGCGGCGGTGAAATCGATGTCGCGCGCCTTGTATCCGGGCGTGGCGGCATTGGCGATGTTCGAGGCGATCAGGCCCATGCGCTGCGAGCGAAGCTCCAGTGCGGCGGCATGAATCCCGAACAGGTCCTGTGGCATGGTGTTGCAGCTCCAGAGAGTGTTCGCCGCTTTTCACCGCAAGGGGTGTGCCAATCCGCCCAAGCGCCGGATTTCCCGGCTTTCTCCGCTGCGGCCCGGGCAGGGGCGGGCCTGTCGGGCGGCAAGGGTTTGCCGGTTTTGCGGCAAGGCGCGTCCGGGGCTGAAACTCCGCGAAAACTGCCGTTCTGCGGGTGAGAAGGAGAAGCGCCCGCCATGCAGCCCGAACATCTTCTGGACCCCGCCAGCGCCCTGATCGTGGTGGGAGGCACCGTGATCGCCACGATCCTGCGCTGCGGGCTGAGCGATTGCATTACCGCCGCAGGGGTGCTCGCCGCCCTGTTTCGCCGCCCCTTCGATCCCGAGCGCGCGCGGGCGGAGATGGCGGTGCAGGTGCAGGAGATCCGGCGGGACGGGGTGATCCGATCCCAGCCTGCCGCCACCGGCGATGCCGAGTTCGACGAGGCGACCGCCATGCTGATCGGCAGCCGCTCGCTCGGCGCGCTGCAACTGGCGCATGCCGCACACAAACGCCGCCGCATCGAAAGGAGCCAGCGCGCGGTGCGCACTTTCATCCAGGCGGCGGACCTTTCGCCGGTTTTCGGGCTGGCGGGCACGCTCGTCGCGTTGAACCAGCTTCCGCCGCTCGATCAGCCCGAAGCGGACTTTTCCGTCGCCATCTCCATGGCGGTGCTGACGACGCTTTACGGGCTGCTGCTCGGCAACCTCCTGTTCACGCCGTTGGCCCGGGTGGTGGCGCGCCGTGCTGCTGACGAGGAGCGGGACCGGCAGACGGTGATAGACTGGCTGGAAGGCCAGGTCGCCGACGCGCTCCCCAGCACTGAGCGCGCCGAACATGCCGGGCGCGCCGGGCGCGAAGTGGCGGAGGCGCATTCGTGAGCGCACGCACCGCCGCGAGCTGGCAGACTTCGCTGGCCGATCTCTCGCTCATCCTTTTCATGATCTCCGCTGCCGCCATCAGCCGCCAGCAGGATCATCTCCGGAAAGCGAAAGTGGAGCGCGCCGAGCTTCGCGAGGCACCTGCCGCCGCTTCGGCTTCCTCGCCGGAGGGAACGCCGCTGGCGGTCTACATCGCCGCGCCCGGCGCTCCGCCGCTTGCCCGCTGGCTGGCGCAGCAGGCGGGCGATCCGCGCCAGCGCCTGACGGTGGCCGCGCCTTACGGTCCCGCATCCGGCGATCTGGCGCGGGCGATGTCGGAGGCGGGGCGGCTGGCGCGCGAAGCGGGCGCGGCGGGGCGTGAAGCAAGGATCGTCGTCGAACCGGGCGAGGGGCCTGCCCGGGTGGTCCTCGCGTTCGATGTCGCCGCATCGCAAGGCGCGGCCGGGGCCATGGCACGAACCTTGCTGGAAAGGAGGAAGACCCCCGGCGAAGGAGAGCGCCCCCGATGACAGGATTTAGATGATTGCCGCCCTGCTCCTTGCCGCTGGAACGGCCTTGGGCGGCTTTGCCGATCTCGATGCGGTGGACCGCCAGGTTGCCGTGTTCACCGGCTTTCCGGTGGGTGCGGTCGGCGGTGCGGCCACGCCGGTGGATCGCCGCCTCAAGCTCAGGCCCTGCCGCACCGGCCTTGCCCTGTCATGGCGCAGCGCGGCGCAGGACAGCGTGCTCGTGCAATGCGGCGATCCCGATGGCTGGCGCCTCTTCGTTCCGGTGCGCCGCGCCGGCCCGGCGGCTCCCGACGCCCCGGCGGCACTGGCGGTGAAGCGGGGCGATGCCGTGTCCATCGCGGTCGAGGGTGACGGTTTTTCGGTGTCGCAGCCCGGCGAGGCGCTTGAAAGCGGCGCAATAGGTGCGTGGATCCGGGTGCGTCCGGTGGTGGTGGGCAAAGGGCGGCCTGCGGAAATGCACGCGCAGATCGTCCGGCCGGGTCTCGTTTCCTTGCAGGTGCCTTAACCTCGCAAAAGCGCCGGGTTCGCTGCTTGCGGGAAAATCCCGCGGCCACCCCTTAACAGTTTCGTCCGGGCGCCGTCCTTGAGGGAAACGAATTTTCCAGGAGCCAGACCATGCCGCCCATCGAAGTGGGATCAACAAGCGCCCTGAGCGCGATCAACGCCCGGTTCGCACGTGCCAGCGGCACGGCAAGCCAGCAGACCACGAGCCTCGCGGCCTGGTCCGACAGCCCCACCGTGGATGCTTCTTCGGCGCTCGATCCCGGCAGCGTGCCGGTCGATACGGACCGCGTGGCGGAGATCCGCAAGGCGGTGGAGAACGGCACTTATCCGGTGATCCCCACCCAGATCGCCGATGCCATGATCGCGGCAGGCGTTTTGCTGAGGAGTCATAAGGAATGACCCGGCGGGCTGGCGGAGGCCCGGCTTCGGCAGCGGATGCGGGCGGCACAGAACTGCGCGAGATCCTGCGGCAGATGCTTGCCGTTCTCGAAGGCGAGCGGCAAGCGCTTGCCGGGCTGGATCTTGACGCCATCATCGGCGCCACCCGCGACAAGGACCGTCTTTGCGGCTCGCTTGATGCCGTCGAGGCGGCGGAAATCGACGAGGAGTGCCGGAGCCTGCTGGAAGCGGCGCGGCGGCTGAACGAGATAAATCGTCAGGTTCGCAACATCATAGCCGCCAATGTCGCCACCCGCCTCAACATGCTGACGGGCGCGCCGCAGCTCTACCGGGCCGGTGCGAACTACGCGCTCGTGGCCGGCCGCGCCTGAGCCCGCCGGTAAAAGATCCATCCGGCACGGGCCTTGCCGAAACTGGCACGTGCCTTGCGGAAGGGGCTCCCGAACCAATCGGAACGGGAGTTTCACATTGAGCGAGGCACAAGTCACGAGTGCCGGAATTGTCGGCGCGGGCGGCAGTGCCCGTGCGCAGGGGAATGGCGCGCGCGCCGCGATCGCGCGCGCGGCGCAGGCAACCGGGGTCGACTTCCAGTACCTGATGGCGCAGGCCCGCCTGGAATCGAGCCTCGATCCGGGCGCGCACGCCGATACCTCCAGCGCGGCGGGACTGTTCCAGTTCACGAACGGCACCTGGCTGAACACGCTGGGCCGACACGCGGCGGACCACGGCATGGCCTGGGTCCAGCAGGCGATCAGCGGCGGCGGGCTTTCCGACCCCGGCACCCGCGCGCAGATCATGGGTCTGCGCTACGATGCCGATGCCTCCGCGCTCATGGCGGCCGAACTCGCGAACGACAACCGGGCGGACCTGACGGCGCGGCTCGGCCGGGAGCCGGATTCCGCCGAGCTTTATCTCGCGCATTTCCTCGGTTCGGCAGGCGCGGGACAATTCCTCTCGGCGCTCGCTGCCGACCCCTCGCAAAGTGCGGCATCGATCCTGCCGGCTGCGGCCGCGGCCAATCGTTCGATCTTCTTCCAGAACGGAGCAGGCGGTTCTTCGCCGCGCAGCCTCGGCGGGGTGATGGACCTCATGCGTGCCAAGATGGCAGGCGCGATGGAAGGCGGCTTCGATGGAGAGGGCTGGGATGGAGCCCCCGCTTACGCATCCACTTATGCCTCTGGCGCGGCGCAGGCGCCGTCCGGGCCGATCGCGCGCGCATTCCGCGAGGCTGCGGCGGAGGCCGGCGCGCAATCCGCGCCGCGCACCTCGATGGCCGAAACGCTGCGAGGCATGTTCAACGCGGCGGGCAGCAGTGCGCCCGCGCACGTCCGCGATGCCTATGCCCGACTTGCGGGGCTTGGCCTGTGAACCGGCTCCTGCGCCGTTTCGGCGATATCGGGGCGATGGCACTTCCGGCAGGCATCCTCACGCTGATCGTGCTGATGATCGTGCCGGTGCCGGCCTTCGTGCTCGACGTGTCGTTCGTGCTCAACATCGCGCTTTCGCTAGCCATCCTCATGGCGGCGATGAATGCGGAAAAGCCGCTCGATTTCTCGTCTTTCCCCTCTGTCCTGCTTTTCGCGACGCTGCTGCGCCTTGCGCTCAACGTGGCGTCCACCCGTGTCGTGCTGGTCCATGGGCACGAGGGTGAGGCGGCGGCGGGGGTGGTCATCGAATCCTTCGGCAAGTTCCTGATCGGCGGCAATTTCGCCGTCGGCATCTTCGTCTTCCTGATCCTGATGATCATCAACCTCGTGGTCGTGACCAAGGGGGCCGGCCGCGTTTCGGAAGTCTCCGCGCGCTTCACGCTGGACGCGTTGCCGGGCAAACAGATGGCGATCGACGCCGATCTCGCCGCGGGACTGATGACCGCCGACGAAGCCAAGGCCCGCCGCCGCGAAGTGGCGACCGAGGCGGATTTCTACGGCTCGATGGACGGTTCCAGCAAGTTCGTGAAAGGCGACGCCATTGCCGCGCTGCTGATCCTGGGCGTCAACATCGTCGCGGGCTTTTGCCTGGGCATGATAAGCCACGGGCTTTCCGCCACCGAGGCGGCGCAGACCTACATCACCCTCGCCATCGGCGATGCCCTTGTGGCGCAAGTGCCCTCGCTGCTGCTGTCGATCGCGGCGGCCGTGATCGTCACGCGCGTTTCCGACAGCCGGGATCTTGCCGGGCAGATCGGCGGCCAGTTCGCCGATCCGCGCACCTGGCTGCCGGTCGGCGTGGTGCTGACCGCCATCGGCCTGATCCCGGCCATGCCGCAGATGGTGTTCCTGCCCGCGGCGGCGCTTGCCTTCTGGCTCTGGCACGTGCTGCGCAGGCATCAGGCGGTGCCCTTGCCGGTGCTTGAGGCGCCGCCCGTGGCCGATCCCTCGCGGATCGTGCTGGAGGATGTTTCCGACCACACGCTCGTCACCATCGAACTGGGATACGGGCTGGTCCAGCTCGTCGACGAGCGTCGCGGTTCGCCGCTGGTCAGCCGGGTGACCGGGGTGCGCAAGCAGCTCAGCCAGTCGTTCGGCTTCATCGTCCCGCAGTTCCGCGTCCGCGATGCGCTCGACATGCCGCCCCATGACTATCGCATCGTGCTTGGCGGCGTGACGCTGGGCAGCGCAACGATACGTGCAGACCGCATACTCGCCATCGACGCGGGAGAGGCCCGGGCCAGTCACGGCCTTCGCGGCGAGGCCACCCGCGATCCGAGTTTCGGCTGCCCGGCGCTGTGGATCGATCCCGCCGCGCGCGATCATGCCACGGCCGAGGGCTTCCTCACCGTGGATGCGGGCACCGTGATCGCCACCCACCTCAACCAGCTCCTTTCCGAACGGTCGCACGACCTGCTTGGTCCGGACGAGGTGAGAGCACTTCTCGAGGGGATCAAGGAGCATTCGGCCGGTCTGGTGGAGACGATCCATCCGCAGCCGTTGTCCCTCGCCGCGATGACCCGCCTGCTGCGCGCCTTGCTGGAGGACGGTATCCCGATCGCGCATCCGCTGCCGATCCTTGCCAGCCTGAGCCGGGCGGTGCAGCAGACCGTCGATCACGAGCGGCTGGTCGAACTGATGCGGGCCGATCTCGGGGCGCTGATCGTCGGCCGGATCTGCCCGCCGCATGAGCGCCTGCCGGTCATCACGCTCGATGCCGGGCTCGAAGCGGCGATCGTGCAGGGCATGGTCGATCCGGTAACCGGACAGCCGGTGATCGAGCCGGACCTCGCCCGCATGATCGGCGAGCGTGTCGCCGCGCTGAGCGCCGAGCGGGGGCCCGGCGAAGTGCCGCTGGCACTGGTCGTCCAGCCGCGTGCGCGCCGGGCGCTATCCGCGCTGCTGCGCCTGCGCGCGCCGGCATGCCTGGTGCTTTCCATCGCCGAACTGCCGCCGACCCAGCCGATCGAAGTCGTCGATGTCGTCGGCGCGGCGCAGCCGGAGCGCATGGCGCCCGGCCTTCCCCATCCCGAACAAGCCGAAAGCATGGCCGCATGAAACAGGACCAGAGGGGCTTCAGCGCCTATGCAAGCCGCGTCGCGGGGGCCTATCAGGGCGACGTGGCAGACCGTGTCCGCCGCTTCCTGCCGATGGTCCGGCGCCTCGCCTGGCATATCCACGGCAGCGGGAGGCCGGGAATCGAGCTGGAGGACCTGATCCAGGCCGGGCTCGTGGCGCTCACCGAATGCGCGCAGAAGCATCAGGGCCCAACGGAGGACGGGTTTGCCGCCTATGCCAAGATGCGCGTGCGCGGGGCCATGGTCGATCTCATCCGCCGGACCGTGCCGATGTCGCGCGGGGCGAGCGAGCGGCGGCGCCAGCTTGCGGGAAAGGAGACCGAACTGCGCGGCATTCTCGGCCGCGATCCGCTGCCGCACGAGCTGGCCGGGGCGATGGGCATCGAGGAGGCGGAACTTGCCGCGCTGCGCGGGTCCAGCCAGCCGCTGCACTTCGAGTCCATCGACGAGGTCTATACAGACCAGAACATGGCCTTTGCCGACGAACGCCCGGACAGTCTTGCGCTGCTGGCGGACGAGGAACTGCGCGGGGCCGTGGTGGAGGCGATCGCCGATCTTCCCGATCGGCTGCAGCTGGTGGTACAGCTCTACTTCGTGGAGGAGCTGAACCTTGCCGAGATCGCGCAGGTATTGCAGGTCTCGATCCCGCGTGTCCACCAGCTCAAGGCGCAGGCGCTCGCGAAACTGCGCGGCAGCCTTGAAGGCGTGGCGGATATCCTTTGACTGGGGTGCCGCGCATCAGGCGGCCCGGGCCAGCGCGGGCTTGCTGAGCAGCGCCAGCAGCGAGATGCGGTTGAAGAACCACATGCGCTGCAATTCCAGATCGCTGTATTTCCGCAAGGTGTTGGCGAAAGTATAGGGCGTATACCAGACGTTGTGGTCGGGGTGGACGCCTTCGAGGAAGGTTTCAGTTTCCGCCACATAGTCGAAATGGCGGGCGCGGCACTGGAAGGCGTCGGGAACGGAGATCAGGAACAGCCCGGCGTCGACCGACTGGATCTGCGCCAGGAACCCGGCGACATCGGGGACATGCTCCATCACTTCGGGAACCAGCACGACGTCGTAGCTGCCCGTCACTTGCGAGAAATCCGTGAACAGCGCGCCTTTCACGAAAGGGCGAAGCTGTTCGAGAGCCTCTCCGTGAGGGTCGATCCCGTCAAGCTGCGCGCAGTGCGCTTCCAGCCGGACGTGAAGCGAGGTCTGCGGATCGGTGATCGGCCAGTCCGCGCAGCCGACATGAAGCACGCGCTGACCGGCGAGCAGGCTGGCGAAGACATCCATCCGGCCGAGCGAGGCCAGTTCCGCGCCGACCGGCACGCGCTGGAGGAAATAGGGCGCATGAATCCGTTCGAGCGGCGAGGCTTTCTCCGAAGGCGCGGTAGCCTCCACTTTCTGCGGATCGGGAGATGTGGCCGGGGCGGGGGCATGAGGGGACGAGGATCTGGAGGAGGCCTGGGCAAGTGCCGCCACATCGGCCTTGTGCATGTCCTCGTAGCTGCGCAGCGTCGAACCCCAGAGCTGGTGGGCATAGACCGGATCGCTGCCGCCATAAGTCAATCCGGTGAAGTGGCGCGGTATGAAGTAGTGGCTTGGATAGATGCGCAGCGGCGTATAGGCGAACTTGCGATAGCAGTCGGTCAGGCGCTGCGGCCCCACGGTCTTCCACGCCATGTCGCCGATGACGGAGGGGCTGGCGGCGATGTCCTCCACGATCTGCCTGACGAAGTGATTGCCCGGCGTGCAGCCGAAGTATCCGGCGGCGATGAGGCCGGGGCGCGCGATCTCGCTTTCCCAGCAGGCGAAGGCTTCGCAGGCGAGCAGTTCGTCGCCCAGGGGGCGGGTGCAGATGCTGTCCGCATCGAAGACGACACCGCCATGTTCGAGGAGGATTTCCCAGCGCATCATGTCGGCAACGCCGTTTAGTTCGCGCGGGCGCATCTGCGCGATGTGCCGGGCATTGATCCAGTCGCGGCCGTCCAGTTCGGCATTGCCCCAGAGGCGAAACTCCCAGTCCGGATGGGCCTGGCGCCATGTGGCGATGCAGTTGTCCGGCCGGCGGCTCTCGTCACCGACCCAGATGAAGTGGAAGCACTTTGGAATCATGGCACGGTTCCCGGCGCTGGAAGGACTTTTCCTTGCCAGGAGCTAAACCGTCAGGGTGTATCAAGTCCGAAGCGGGGCCAGGGGATTGCCCTTAGCTGCCACAGTTTCCGGCGGGCGCGAGCGGTGTCTGGGCCCGCCCGGGGGTGCGGGCGGGCCCATCCCCCACCGACTTGCCCCCATCGCGTGCACTGGCCGTATCGCCGGCCGCATGGCCTCCGCGATCGGGGCAGGTGGAACTTTGAGCCGGAGCGGCACATGAATTGCGGAACAATGCGCCGCTCCGGGCGGGTGACCTCTGGGGGTTTGAGGTCAGTCCCGCGGGATGATCCAGCGGATCGTCCCCAGGTAGCTGCCGGCGACCGACTGACCGTCGGCATTGGTCGCAGGGTCGAACCGGGCGCGCCTGCTCACGAACTTGCAGGTGGCCTCGTCGAGCCCGGCATAGCCGCTTGACGTGACGACGGCGCATTGGCTGACCCGCCCGCGCGCATCGACGTCCAGCCGGAAGCGCACGCTGCCCTGATGTTCGGCGCGCAGTTCGGCCGTGGGGTAGTCCTGTGTGGTGACCCAGCCCGAGGCATCGTTCCTGGGAAGTGCCCCCCGAGGCTGGAAAAGCGCCGGGGTTTCGGTGGGCGTGGGTAGTGCGACCGCGATTTTCTCTCTGGAATCGAAGCTGGTCGGCACGGCAGTGGGTAACGTGGTTGCGACTGGAAGGGGCTCGTTCGTAGGCAGAGGAAGGCGGGGTATCGGCGCCGTCAGCATCGGCTGATCGACTTGCTGATCGGGAACGGTCTTCGGTTCGGGAGGCGGGGGAACGGGAAGCGGTTCGAGCTTGATCTGCGTGGCTTCCGGCCGCTTGGGTGGATCGCTCTTGAACATGGTCACGGCAAAGCCATTGACCAGCGCAAGCACGAGGCCGCCCTGGATAAGTGCGACGATACCCCCGGTGAGGGCTTTCTGGTTACCGTTGGAATTCCGATCAGTGTAGGACATCGGCATCCTCTCCATGGTGCCCGTATCCTTGCGACTGGTCGCAAGCCCGGCGCACTTCATGGAAAAGAAACTATCACGAATCGGTGTAATTCAAATAGAATTATACTAAGCAGAACAAGCATTTAATGTTGCATTGCTGATTATCGCCGTGCTTACTTTCTATCGCACTGCAGCAATAGCCTTCTGCCGTCGGCGCTGGACCGAACTGCCAAGGCCGATGGCTTCGCGGTACTTGGCCACGGTGCGGCGCGCCAGTTCGAAGCCTTTGCCCTTGAGGAGGTCCACCAGGGTGTCGTCCGAAAGGATGGCCTTGGGGTCTTCCGCATCGATCAATTGCCGGATCGCCGCCTTCACCGCTTCCGCCGAGGCGCCTTCGCCGCTTGCCGCTGCGACGCCGGAGGTGAAGAAGAACTTCATCTCGTAAGTGCCGCGCGGGCAGTTCAGATACTTGTTGGAGGTAACGCGGCTCACGGTCGATTCGTGCATGCCGATGGCCTCGGCCACGGTGCGCAGCGTCAGCGGCTTGAGCTGCGAGATGCCGTGCCGGAAGAAACCGGCCTGCTGCTTCACCAGTTCGCTGGCGACCTTGAGGATCGTCTTTTGCCGCTGGTCCAGCGCCTTGATGAGCCAGTTGGCATCGGCAAGCTTTTCCGAGAGCCACGCCCGCGAATTCCGGTCGGAGCAGTCGCTCCTGAGTTCGACATAGTAGCTTCGGTTGACGATCAGGCGGGGCAGGCTGTCCTGGTTGACCGCCACGTCCCAGCCGCCGTCGGCGCGGGGCGTGACGAGGATGTCCGGCGTGACCGCCGCGCTCGGCTCCCCCCCGAACCGCAGGCCCGGCTTGGGATCGTAGCCGCGCAGTTCCGACAGCATGTCGGCGAAATCCTCGTCGTCCACGCCGCACATCCGCTTGAGCCGGGCAAGCTCGCCGCGGGCCAGCAGATCGAGATTGTCGATGAGGCGGGCCATCATCGGATCGTGGCGATCCGCCTCCCTGGCCTGGAGTGCGATGCATTCCGAAAGCGTTCGCGCGCCGACCCCGGTGGGATCGAGCGACTGCACGACCCCGAGCGCCGCTTCGGCCTCGGCGAAGGAGATGCCGAGATCGCCCGTGACTTCGGCAAGGGTGACGGGAAGATAGCCGGCCTCGTCGAGCAGGCCGATCAGGTAGCGCGCGATCCCGGCGACGTGGCGGTCGTCGGTGGCCGATCCGACCTGGGCTTCGAGATGCTCGATAAGCGAAAGCGCGCCGCTGCCGCGTTCATCGATGCCGGGAAGCTCCGCCCCGCCGCCGAGCCGCAGTTCGTTGGACCAGTCTCCGGTGTCACGGTCGCGGTCAAGCGCGGCAGTGTCTATGTCTAGCGGACGGTCGTCATCGCCCCGGCCTTCGCCGATCAGCCGGTCTACCGGCGAATCCTCTAGTGTCGTGCGGCGCGCGTCCTCTGGAAGCTCGACCGTTTCGGCAACGGGGGAGGGCGGTTCGCCGCCCACGTCCAGAAGGGGGTTGGCCTCCAGCGATTCGCCGATGAAAGCCTCGATCTCGAGGTTGGACAGCGCCAGCAGCTTGATCGCCTGCTGGAGTTGCGGGGTCATCACCAGCGACTGGCTTTGCCGCAGGTCTAGCCTGGGCCCCAGCGCCATGGCTCAGGCTTCCGGCGCGGCCGGCCTCGCGGAGGGCCTCACTGGGGAAAACCGCTCATAGCGTGAAGCCCTCGCCGAGGTAGAGGCGGCGCACGTTCTCGTCGGCGACGAGCGCCTCGGGGCTGCCTGCGAAGAGCACCTGACCGCCGTAGATGATGCAGGCGCGATCGACGATATCGAGCGTTTCCCGCACGTTATGGTCCGTGATCAGCACGCCGATGCCACGGTTCTTGAGATCGCGCACGAGTTCGCGAATGTCGGAGATCGAAAGCGGGTCGATGCCGGCGAAAGGCTCGTCCAGGAGCATGATCGAAGGCTTGGCCGCCAGCGCGCGGGCGATTTCGCAGCGGCGGCGTTCACCGCCCGAAAGCGCCATCGCGGGGCTTGAACGCAGGCGGGTAAGGCCGAATTCGTCAAGCAGGCGTTCCAGTTCGCTGGCGCGGACGTGCTTGTCGGGCTCGTTCAGTTCGAGCACGGCGCCGATGTTCTGTTCGACAGTCAGCCCGCGGAAGATCGAGGTTTCCTGCGGCAGGTAGCCGAGACCGAGAACCGCGCGGCGATACATCGGCAGCCGGGTCACGTCGACGCCGTCCATCAGGATGCGGCCCGAGTCGGGACGAACGAGGCCCATGATCGAATAGAAGCAGGTGGTCTTGCCCGCGCCGTTCGGCCCCAGCAGCCCCAGCACTTCGCCCTTGGCGACCGACAGCGAGATATCGGTCAGCACCGCGCGCTTGTCGTAGCTCTTGGCGATCGAAATGACTTCGAGCCCGCCGGCTTCTGCGACGGTCGGGATGTGGTGGGCCGCTTGGTCCTGCGGAAGTTCGGTGGTTCCGGTCATGTTCAGAGCGGTTTACGCACGCTCCCGGCTGTCGGCAAGTCGGCAATTCCCGGATATGGTGTCGATTGGCAGGTTTCCTGCATGGTTCGGCGCAGTCCGGGAACAGTGCACTAATATTGCGCATTTCGGGGGTGTGCTTGAAATCCGGGCCGCTGCGTGGTCTAGTGGACGCACAAAGAGACACGAGGTCGCAACAAAAGACCGGGTTGCTAAGACAGGAAGGCACCATGGACAGGATCGGCAAGCAAGGCGTCGATACGAAGGGCATGATCTCGGCAGCGCTGCCGGACAAGCCGGTGCCCCCGGAAGGCCGTTCGATGAAGGATTGGGCGAAGGCCGACTGGCGCCGCAAGATGAGCGACAACATCGCCTATGCCCTGCTCGTCTATACCGCCCTGCAGATCTTCGTGACGGTCGGCGCGCTCAAGACCGGGGGCGAATCGCTCCTGCCCTATCTTGCACTGGTGATCCTGGTGGTGGCGATCATCCCCGCCTGCCGCCGTTTCGAGGCGCGCTGGAACCGGCTTGACGACGAACAGGCCCATGACCCGGCGCTCGCTCCTTATTATCGTAGGGACCGCATCATGCTGTGGCTGCTGGCGATCGGCCTGCCGTTCGCGCTGACGGGGCTTTTCAAGGGCCTTGCGCTGCTGCTGAAGCACTGAAAGCGCGCGCCGGTTCGCGTGGGCCCCGCCCCTTGAACGGGCTTGGGGAACGATAGCGCATTTGCGCTTGGCGCTCGCGGCGATTAGGGCTGCGCTCCCGCGTCGGTAACGCGGCCAGTGGAGACCCGAAGATGCTCAGCCCCCAGGAAGCGCTCGACCGCGCTCAGGATCTCGTCGCCCGTGCCCGCAAGGCAGGTGCCGACGCCGCCGATGCGGTGTTCGGTGCGAGCTCCTCGGAAGGGATCCAGGTCCGCCTCGGCAATCTCGAGGATGTGGAACGGTCCGAAAGCGAGCATATCGCGCTGCGCGTCTTCGTCGGGCGTCGTTCGGCGAGCATCGGTTCCTCGGACCTGTCTTCGCAGGCGCTCGACGAACTGGCGCAAAGGGCGCTGGCGATGGCCGGCGCTGCGCCGGAAGATGCCTATTCCGGGCTCGCACCCGAGGAATTGCTGACCCGTTCACCCTGGCCCGAACTCGATCTCGTCGATCAGGCTGAGCCCAGCCCGCAGGAACTGCGCGCCATGGCGCTGGAAGCCGAGGACGCCGCACGGGCCGTTGCCGGGATCACCAATTCGGATGGCGCCACCGCCAGTTCCGGCACGGGCGTGTTCGCGCTTGCCACCAGCCATGGCTTCGCGGGCGCCTATGGATCGACCAGCCATTCGATCAGTGTCTCCGTGGTCGGCGGGGAAGGTGCGGGCAAGCAGCGCGATCACGCCTGGCGCTCGGCCCATCACCGCAGCGACCTGCCACCGCCGGCCGAGATCGGCACCCGCGCGGGCGAGCGGACCGTGGCACGTCTCGATCCGGGCAAGCTTTCCAGTGGGCCGATGCCGGTCGTATTCGATCCGCGCGTCGGCGGTTCGCTGGTGGGGCACCTGATCGGCGCCATGTCCGGAAGCGCGATCGCCCGGCGTTCGAGCTTCCTGCTCGACCGGTTGGGAGAGCAGCTCTTCGCGCCCGGCATTTCCATCGTCGAAGACCCGCATACGCTGCGCGGACTGCGTTCGCGTCCGTTTGATGGAGAGGGGCTGCCGACGCGGGCGGGCCATCTGGTAGAGGACGGCAGGATCACCGGGTGGCTGCTGGACAGCGCTTCGGCGCGCCAGCTCGGCCTAGCGCCGACCGGACATGCGGCACGCGGCGGCGGCGGAGCGCCCGGCGTATCCGTGGGCAACCTGCACCTCGAACCCGGAGAGCAGACGCCCGCTGAACTCATGGCCGACATCCGGGACGGCGTGTATGTAACCGAACTGATCGGCCACGGCGTCAATGCCGTCACTGGCGATTACAGCCGGGGCGCTTCCGGTTTCCGTATCGTCAACGGCGAGATCGCAGGCCCGGTTGCCGAGTTCACCGTTGCCGGCAACCTGCTTTCCATGTTCGCGGCGCTGCGGGCGGCGAACGATCTGGAATGGCACCGCGCCATCAACGTGCCGACGCTTAGGGTCGATGGGTTGACGATCGCGGGCGATTGATCGCCGGCAGCGCGCGCGGCTTTCACGACTTTTCAATTCATCGGGTGCTGCTATCCGGTTTTCGACAATCTATCTGGATTTGATTTGATGATCCCTTGGGGTGGCGACAGGGCGCCGGGAAGCCGGCAGGACGGTATCGGCCTGACCGTTGCGGTGGACGAACTGCGCCCGGCCGCGAGCGATGACGGCGTTCGCCGGTTCGAGATGTCCGGGACCGTTGCCGGCGATCTGCCGTTCCTGTCCTGGGACACGCTTGGGGCTGAAGTGGCGATCTTCGTCAACCGCGCGGGCACCGCCTTTGGCCAGGACGGCGCAGTGATCGGCAATGGGCGGCTTTACGAGGACCGGATCGAAATCGACCTCGTCCTGGACCGGGCTGCTGCCGGGGAACTGGCCGCAAGCGTCGAAGGGCCGGGCGGTAAAGCGATCTGGCTGAATGCCGAGCCCGTGACGGAAACGATCTTCCGCATCCTGTCGGTCGGGAAGGGCTGAGCGCGAGCCTTCTGTGCGATGAAACGCGCGGCCCTTGCGAAAAAGAGGTAGCCTCCGGCTCGCAATAGCCGGCACGGCGGCGGCCATGCGGGTTACCCTATGCCGATGTTGTTGCACGAGGTTTGGGGCGGAACGCCTTGATGGGCCCAGCGATTTCTCGCGCCTTGAAGCGGATGCGAAGGGAGCGGCGCTCGCCTGAATCGTACTGGCCTGCGCGCCGACAGGACCGGATCCACCGCCCTTTCCTGTTCCTTCTCGCGCCGCCCGGCGCCGGTTCCACCACGATGGCAAGCTATCTTGCGGACCATGTCAGCCTTGCCGGGCTTCATTCCAGCTACGAAGGACAGCGGCTCGTCAGGGGGCTGATGGATGTCGATCGCTGGTTTCCGGAAAAGTTCGTCGATTTCGAGGCGGTGATAGGGGCCTGGGCTGCGCGGGTCGCGGAAATAGAGCAGTCCCGCCCGGTGGCCTACTTTCTGGAAAAGAGCCCGCCGAACCTCGTGCGCCACGACGAATTGCTGCGGCATTTTTCGGCGGCGCGCGTAGTGGTGACCAATCGCGAGCCCATTGCGAACATCGATGCCCGGCTGCGGCGTCCGCTGCCTTCGGTCTATGACGGTGTGGATCGCCGGGATGTGGTGGGCCATCTTGCCAGGCTGTGGGTCTGGCAGAGCGGGCTCCTGCGCGATGCCGTGGAGCGCGGGGGCTATCCGCTCGTGACATACGAGGCGTTTCGCAGCGACCCCGCCTCGCTGGCTTCCGCATTTGGAATCGAGAACGCAGCGCCGGTTTCCGATGAGCCGGGGGAGGCCTCGGGCGATCGTTCCAAGGGACATGGATCGTCTTCGCAGCGCGCACAGGTCAAGCTGCTGACCACGGTAGAGCGCAGGATCGTGCACGAGACTGTCGCGGCCAAGCCGGACCTGCTGGCGTTCTTCGGCTACGCGGCAGCGGGTTCGCCTTCCGCCTGAGCGGACACTGGCCGGGCCTGTTGCAGCGATCTCAGTTCGACCGGCTCTCACGCGAATAGTAGTACTGGTAATAGGCCATTTCCTCGCTCAGCACTGCCGAGGAGCGGGTGTCCACTTGCGTGAGAATGATGCCGAAGATCCGCGCACCGGCGCGATCGAGTTCGCGGATCGCCGTCTTCACGACCTTGCGCTGTGTGGTCCGCCACCGCACGACCATGAGCGTGAGATCCGCCATCGTGGCGATGGCGCGGGCTTCGGCGACGGGGATGGCCGGTGCGATGTCGAGCACGACGAAGTCGTATTCCTGCCTGAAGCGGTCGAACATGGCGGCCGTGGCCTGGGAATGCATGATGTCCGACTGGGCGGTGAGTTCGGTGTTGAGCGGCAGGACATGGGCGCCGGATGCCTCATCGAGCACGATCACATCCTCGATGCGGGCCTGACCGTTGAGGACTTCGACAAGGCCCGGGCGGTTGCGGAGACCCAGCGCAAGCGTGGTGCCCATGCGGCGCATGTCGCAGTCTACCAAGAGGGTCCGCCTTCCCGCGAGCGCGGTGGACCGGGCGAGGGCGATGGCCGTGCTGGTCTTGCCTTCTCCCGGTATCGAGGAAGTGACGCCCACGGAACGGGCGAGTTGTCCCTTGTGTCCGATCTTCAGCGCCGTCCAGATGGCCCGGACGGATTCGGAGAACGGGGATTCCCGGTGTTCGACCACGAAATCGGGAACGCCCAGGGCATCATTCCTGCGGAAGTCGGGTTCGTCCATCGTCCCGATATCCGGCAGGCTGCTGACCACTTCGTAGCCGGTGAACTCCTCGGTTTCGGCGCGGGTGCGCAGGCCGCGCTCGCGCCATTCCAGCGCCATGGCCAGGAGCACCGCCGCGATGATCCCCGCGATCAGGCCCCCCAGCATGTAGACCAGCAGGTCGGGCGAAGAGGGCCGCACCGGCACCTGAGCCCGGGCGATGACCTGGGCCTTGCTCTTTTCCGTGCCGCGCGTCGCCAGTTCCACCCGGTAGCGATCGAGGAAGGTCTGGTAGAGCTGGCGCGAACTTTCCGCGACGCGCTCCAGTTCGTTCAGGCGCACCGAAGCGTTGTTGCCCGCCAGCAGCCTGCCCTTGGCGCTGCCGATCGCCGACTGGATCGCGCCGACGCGCTGGCTGTCGACGCTGATGTCCGACCTGACGCCGGAACTGGCGCGCGAGACTTCGCGGCTCAGCGCCTGCCGGGCCGTCGTCAACTGGGCCTGGGTCTTGACGCGGTCCGGGTGGTTGGGGCCGTAGACGGACGATTGTTCCGCCAGCTTGACTTCGAGGCGGGACACGTCGGTTCGCAGGTCGCGGATCACCGGGCTGCTGTTGACGGCGGTGCCGTTCTCCCCGGCGTTGGCGCTTGCGCGTCCCTGCGAGGCGGCAAGTTCCGCCTTGGCGGAGGCCAGTTCGGTGTTCAGCGTTGAAAGTTCCTGCTGCGCGATCGTGCTGTCGTTGCTCACGCTCACGAGGTCGGACTTGGCGCGGTAGGCGGCTACGGCGGCCTCGGCCTTGATGACGTCGCCGCGAAGCTGGTCGAGGCGGGTCCGCAGCATGTTGATGTCCTGGCTGCGGGCGGACTGCTCGCTCTGGACGTTGCCGCTGACATAGGCGTCGGCCACGGCATTGGCCACGGAAGCGGCAACCGCCGGATCGCGGGACTTGTAGCCCAGGTTGATCGCATAGGAGAGGCCCTGTCGGCCCACCGTCAGGTTGGACCTGACGATCGCCGTCGCTGCCGGGATCGAAAGCGGACCTGCGATGTCCGGCGCGCCGGCGGCGATGAAGGCGGGGTTCGTGTTCAGCCGGGCATTGCGCACCGCGGCGGTCGCCACTTCAGGGGAGAGGAGCACCTGCACTTCGGTATCCACGGTCGGCGAATCGACAGCGGTGTCCTTGTCGGTCTGCGCCGTCCGCACCAGTTGCTGGTCGTTCCGGTCGAGCGCGAGCACGACGTTCGCGTCGTACTGTTTCACTGCGAGCATGTAGGCCGCCAATGTCGCGGCAAGGGCGCAGCCGATGACCGCCAGCATGGCCCATTTGTGCCGCCAGGCGAGCATCGCCAGCCAGGACAGGTCGATGAGTTTGGAACCATCGGGACCGGACGTGGTCGAAGGGGCTGCGTCCACGCCGCGCAGGTTGGAAACGGGGAGCTTTTCGAAAGCTGCGGACAAGTCGCTCTACCTTCCGGAGGACGTGGAAATCGACTGTCATCTTGGGAGTTTTCTGCCCCCTGAATCCATCAGAAACAGGTAGTAATTCGAAATCTCTGCAACCACTCTCTCGGGCGAACGCCGGGCCACGAAATGCAGCGGCACTGCCCCTGCCACGGCGGCGGCCGCCTGGGCGGCCTCGGCGATCTGCCGGTGCGACAAAGGCGCGTTGATCGCCGTCACCCGCGGCGGCCCCAGTTCGTCGAGAAGGCCCGAGAAGGCGGAGATTCCAGACACCATCACCGGCGTGCCGCGCTCGGCTGCCAGGATGGCGAGGCCGCTGTTCTCGCCCCGGCGATAGGGCAGGAGCAGGATCAGCGTCTCGTTGAGCCGGTCCGCCATCTCCTGGTCGCTGAGCCGGGTAAGCACCCACTCCATTCTCCAGCCGCGCCCGGAAAGGGCGGCGAGCCGGGCCTCCAGCGCGGCGGCTTCGGCGGGGCTCTCCGGCAGGCCGTGGACCAGATAGCGGCGACTGTCCGGTTCAGCGTTCTCCAGCGCGGCGAGCATGTCGTCGAGGCCCTTGTAGCCCTTGATGTCGCCGAGGAATGAGACCGTATCGCGGCGCAGGCCGATGGTGGCGGCAGGCGGCGGATAGGCGCCGGAATAAGTCCAGTGGGGCGCAACCAGAGCCGGAATGCGGGTCAGCACCGGGTGACGGAGCCGGGCCTGCGCGAGGCTGCTCTCCGACATGGCGTGGATACCGTCGAGCAGGGCCATGAACCGCGCCATCCAGAACCTTTCGAGCCTGGGGCGCAACTGTTCGTGAGAGACGGCATTGTGCATGGTCCAGACGATCTTCGCGCCGCGCGCCTTCTGGAGCGCGAGAAACACCGCCCAGGCTGCGATCGTCCGCAAGCTGCGCAGGAGGCCCGGCTGTATGACCTTTTGTGGCCAGTGCAGGTGCAGGATGTCGCAGGTGCCGGTGAAGCGTTCCTTCCAGCCGGGCGATGAAGGTGAATGGCCCAGTCGGCGAAGCTGTCCGATCAGGATCGCCGTGTAGGGATTGCTGTGGCGGTTCTCTTCGCCGGGAAAGCACCAGACTCGTGCCATGAATCCTTCTGGATCGCTGCCATATACCTAATTGCATTGGCTAGTTTCATGGGCGCCGCTGCACAATTGCGATTAAGTCTTAGGGCATGGCCCGCCCGAACCGCGGCGGCGCCGCGCTCTTGGCGATGATGGGCGACACCAGGAAGGCAGGGAACCGATGCGCGTGGACAGGGTGGTCTTTCCGTTCACCAATGAGAAGATCGGCGGCAGCCACGTTTCCTCCTTCACGCTCGGCAGGACGCTTCAGCAGGACTACGGGGTGGAAGTGGTGGTGGCCGCGCCGCGAGACAGCCTGATAGAGCAGGTGGCGCGCGAACGCGGTTTCACCATCTGGCCGCTCGGCGAATCCCCGAGCTTCCGGCACGGCCTGGCGACGGAGGCCCGGTTGCTGCCGCGCCGGCTGTCGCTGCTGTCAGGCCAGCCCGAGGGTACGTTCGTGCACTGCAATGACCTGTCGGCACTCCAGAGCTGGGGACCGGCGGCGCGGCTTCGCGGGATTCCGGTGGTCTACCACAACCGCGCCTTCAACCGTCCGGTGGCCCCGAACCTTGCCGTGATCGCCACGGCCCAGCGCATCATCTGCATCTCGCAGGCCGTGGAGCAGCGGCTGCCGCAGTGGCTCAGGAGCCGGTCGGTTCTGATCGACAATCCCGTGGAACTGGCCGAGGACGTGGATGGCAAGGCGCTCAGGAATGCCTTCGCTGCTTGTCACAGGGTTGCCGGGGAAGGGCCGCTGATCGGCTTCATCGGCAATTTCGCGCACCGCAAGCGGCCGCGCTTCTTCCTGGAGATGGCGCGCGCGGTGCTGATCGAGCTTCCGCAGGCGGCTTTCGTGATCTTCGGCCGCGAGGTCGATGAAACGCAGCAGGACCTTGAAGATTTCGCGCGGCAGCTCGGAATTGCCGACAGGGTCGTCTTTGCCGGTTTCCGCCTGCCGGTGGAGGAGAACATCGCCATGCTCGATCTTCTCGCCATCCCCGCCATCGACGAGCCCCTGGGGCGCACGCCGCTGGAGGCGCTGATACTGGGCGTGCCCTATGTGGCCACCGACGATGCGGGACTGGGCGAGACCGGCCGCCGTTTCGGCGGCGGGGTGCTCGTGCCGTTGGACGCGGGGCCTGAAGCATTCGCCCGGAGCGTTCGCGGCGCGCTGGCGGGTTCGGATCCAATCGCCTTCGCCGATGCACGTGGCCGCGCCAGGGAAACCCTGTGCGCGGCCAGCCATGCGAAACGGGTCATGGAAGTCTACCGCGGCCTGTCTGGCCGGCGGGGATCCGATCAGAAATAGACCCGCTGCCCGACCGTCACGGTGGACCCGGAATAACTGCTGGAACTGTTGAGCACCTGCCCGGTCTTGGAAACGAGCCTGCCGATCCGCAGGTTCACTACACCATCCTCGGCACGGAAGAGCGGAACCGAAGGATCGCCGGATGCGATGAGCACGTCGATCGTGATGGTCCGGGTCTTGGTCTTGGTGCCCTTGCCGATGATGCCCACGAAGCGGTTCGTGCCCAGTTCGACCAGGCCGTGGCTCTGGTCGGTCCATGCCTTGATGCCCTGGCGGCAACCGGCAAGGTAGACATTGTCCACCCTGACCTTGCCCTTGATGTCCAGACAGGCATCGCTGGCATTCAGGACGCGTCCGTTGGAGATCGTCCCCGAATAGCCCGCCTCGGTCGAGATGCCGTCGACGTTCTGATAGTAACTACCGGACTTCATGAACAAATTCTGGAAGTCGAAATTGCTGATCGCAAAGGAGCCGATGTCGTTGGCGTCCTTGCCCTTTAGTGCGATGGCGGCCCATGCATCGTCGCTGTTGATCGACGGGTAGTTCTTGTCGCCGATCCACACGAGATCGCGGAACACCGCCTTGCCGATGCCATTGCTGACGTTGACCAGACCGAGGCCGAGCACCGAATCCGCGCGGGCCGCCGTTTCGGAAACCCGCTGGACCTGGATGTTGGGGACGTTCTCGCCCCGCAGGAGCGGCCCGTAGCGCAGGGATTTGACGTCCTCCATCGCAAAGCCGGTGGCGTTCTTGCCGTTGACGAGAATCTTGCCGTCAACCGCGCAGACCTTCTTCAGGCTGGCGGAAGTCGGCCCGAGGCGCAGGGTGGTCATGGCCTTGCACGAGGTGCCGGAGGAGAGTTGCGGCGCGGTGATTGCGGGCATCCTGAAGGCCGTGGCCGTGGAGGATGCCTGGGCGAACATGACCGGAGCGGCGGCAAAAGGGCTGAACCGGGCGATCGATTCGCCGATGTCGGAACTGGAAAGACCTGCGAAAAGCAGGGAGAGTGCGACGACCGAAGTTTTTATCATATTTTTACTCAATGACTTGGCGATTTTTTCGGCTCTTTGCGAGCACACGAGAGTATATCTCCGCAGGGATTGCGAAGAACGACGCGCGAAATCTTATCCCGGGCAAGGCGCAGGGCAACGCCGGAACCGGCGGTTATCCGGTCAAACGGGATGGGGCGCAGCAAGATTTGCGACGGGCCGAGGCGCGGGCCGGGTCATGAGCGAGGCGTGGACAGTAAAACCGCAAAGCAGGCTGTAGAACAGCAGCCCCTCGATCATCCAGAACGGCATCGTCGCCATGTTCAGCAGGAAGAAGCCGAGATGCGCCATGATGAGGACGAAGCGGGCCGGCGTGCGCGCGGTCAGCGCCAGCCAGAACATCCACAGCCACAGGAACAGCATCGCCGCGACGCCGAGCAAGCCCAGTTCGTAGAGCGTCGAGATCAGCGTGTTGTGGGCATAGTAGCGATAGCGCCCCTCCCAGGCATTGGCGCCGTATCCGAACATGTGCTGGCGGGGGGTGCTTTCCTCCCAGGCGGTGACGTACTGGCTCCAGAGCAGCAGCCGGCCTGACAGCAGGGCCTGGTCGTCGCGGCTGAATTCGGCGGGCGCCTTGGTGAGGATTTCCGGGTGCGAGGCGATCGTGCTGATGGCATCGAAACGATCGCCGGCCACGATGGGAAGCACGGGAAGGCAGGCCAGCACCAGCAGCCCGCCAAGGATGGTGGCGACGGGGCGCTGGCTCGGCCGGACGGCGGAGGTCAGGACCGAGACCAGCAGGCCAAGAGTGATCGGCGCGGCGGTTATGATGGCGGTCCGGTAGTTGGCGGCCGCGATCCCGCCGATGCAGACGACCGCGATCGCAAGCTTCACCAATCGCCGGAGATCCGGGTTGAGCACGGCCGCGAGAAGCGCGGTGAGCAGGATGATCGAGAAGCTGGCTTCGTGGTTGTAGCCGCCGATGTAGGACGCCGAACCGTCGCTCTCGGTCGCCTTGGCGATGCCCAGGACGAGGCTGTAGGACTGGAGCAAAAGCGGCAGCAGGAAGGTGAACAGGACCCGGATCAGCACCTTGCCGGCGCCGTCAGCAACGAAGGCGTCGTAGGCCGCGAGCGCGATGACGGTGAAGTAGGCATATTTCACCAGGCTTTCCGTGCTGCCGGATGCATCGTCGTTGAAGGTCGCGCTCAGCAGGATCACGAGGAGCAGGGGGGCGATCGCTCCCACTACGATCGGGACCGCGCGGCTTCGGCGCAATTGCAGGATGCCCAGGCCCACGACCAGCACCGAGACCAGCGCGTTCCAGCTCAGCCCCGCAGGCGATGCGGAGAACGAGAAATGGGGCAGTGCTGACATGGCGAGGCGAACGGCGCAGGCGATCACCAGGAACTGCGCGGACCTGCCGATCCTGAGGCACAGCAATGCGACCAGGACGCAGTAGAGCATCATGGTCGGGACCATCAGGAACTGCGGTATGGGAGGGCTTCCGACGGTCAGCGCCAGCATCGAATTCTCCCGGAAGGAAGGGCGGCGCGTGCCAATGCCTTGCCTTCAGCGTGCAGGTTTGAGGGCTGAATCTTGGTGGCTCCTGCTCAGGATTTCACGGTAGCGAACGGCGGTGCGCTGGGCGACTTCGTCCCAGTCCATCAGGGCTTCCACGGGCAGTTCGGCGCGGCGCGGACTGTCGCGGCGGGAAAGGCGCGCAGCCAGGACACCGACATCGCCAACCGGAAAGTAGCAATCGGCCGGAAGGCCAAGGTCGAGGTTCGGCTGGATATCGCTGAGCAGGACCGGGCAGTTGCTGGCCAGCGCCTCTAGCGCGGCGATAGGCAGTCCCTCATGGAAGGAGGGCAGCACGAAGAGCGAGGCATTGCGGAGCAGGACGCCGAGCTGCGCGCGGGGCACCATGCCGAGGAAGCGGACATTGGCCCCGGCCATCTGGGCCAGTTTCTGGGCATACCGATCCGATTTCTTCGCGGCTCCGGCAATGACCAGCGTGCGCGGGTCCCCGCTGCGGGCATGCGCTTCGATCAGGTAGTGGATGCCCTTCTCGGGAACCAGCCGGGCGACGCAGCACAGATAGTTTCCGGGCTGGAGCCCCATTTCGGCCAGCAGGACGTCGTCGGGCTGGGGGCATGGCGGCAGCGCGCTGACGCCGTTGGGGATGAAATCGACATGTTCGGCCCTGCCCGGATAGCGCTCCTTCATTCGGGCGGTGAGCGAGGGGGATACGCAAACGACCGTATTGGCGAACTGGACGCCCAGCTTTTCGCCCATCCGCAGCATCCACTTCGCTCCGCGTCCCCACTTCTCGCGCTCGTAGTCGGCACCGTGATGCGTGAGCAGGACCTTCAGGCCGAGCAGGCGGGCGAGCGGCGCCAGCAGGCCGGGGCCGACCGCGTGGATATGAATCGCCGTCGCCCCGTGGGTGCGGGCGTAAAGGATGCTGAACAGCGTGGAGATGATCGCTTCGCTGGAACGGCCGGTGGGGCAATAGAGCGCCTTGAGCGCAACGCCCCGAAAGCTGGTCATCGCCGGATCGACATAAGGTGCGCGGCAGCAGACCTCGATCTCGGTATCGACCAGCGTGGCGGCGATACGCGGCAACAGTTCCTCGCAGTGAGTCTCGACCCCTCCCATGACGCCGGGGATCCCGCGCAGGCCGGTGACGCAGATCTTCATGTCGCCGCCATCCGGTTCGCGGCGACCGCCTGGATCAGCGATTTCCGGAAATCGCCGACGGCCTGGTCGAGCGAGAACGATTCCGCGCGTCTGGCCGCCGCTTCGGAAAAGGCGGGGCGATCCTGCGCGATCAGCCGGCCCATGCAGGTCGCCATGGCCTGCGCATCGTCCATCGCCACCAGCGCGCCGCCGGAACCGAACACCGCAGGCGCATCGCCAAGCGTGACTTCGAGAATTTCGGCCGGACCCGAGGGGCAGTCCGTCGCCACTACGGGAAGCGCCAGGGCCATGGCTTCCAGCATGGCATTGGGAAAACCTTCGGCATTGGACGTCAGCAGATAGCATCCGGCGCGGGCCAGCACGGCATGGGGATTGGCGAGGAAGCCGGCGAAGCGCACTCTCCTTTCAAGGCCGAGCGAAGCTGCCAGATGCGCGAGTTCCTCCCGCAGCGGGCCCTCGCCCAGCACGATCAGGTTGCCGCGTGCGGGTGCCGTGGCCAGGGCCCGGATGGCCATGGCGGTATTCTTGTTGTCCACGAGGCGTCCCATCGTGACGAAATCGTCGCGCGTGACCTCGATCGCCGGTTCGAGCGCGGCGCGGGCGCGAATGCGGTCCACATCCACGGGGTTGTGGATGACGCGAATCCTGTCGGGCGAAATGGCGAAGTCGGTTTCCAGCGTCCGGGCGACCCCCTGGGACACGGCGATGACCTGCCGGGCCGCCGGGTAGGTCCTGCGGATCAGCAACCGGCTGACGAGGCCGGACAGGCCGTGCTTCAGGTGGGCGGTGGTATTCACCCTTTCGCTGATGACGGTTGCGCCGCCGGTCTGCCGCATCGCCGCCAGCGTCGCGACGTTGGCTCTCGACAGGAACGACAGAGCGACGTCGGGCCGGGAGCGGCGCACCAGCCTGCGCATGCCCCGGACGCTGCGCAGCAGGCCGCCCTTCGCATCGAGGCGTTCGATCGGTACGTTCTCGGGCAGGAGGTAGGCTTCCTCGGCCTCGTTATCGAGCAGGGCGACGGTTATCGCGAAGTCGCTGCGGGGGCCGCTGAGCTGTTCGACCAGCGTGGTGAAGACGCGTTCCGCCCCGCCGCCAGCAAGTGAATTGATGACGAAGAGCGCGCGGAGCGGCGGGTCTGGCCTCATGCGTTCTCCTCTGGCGACTTGCCGGTGGAGCGTAGCGTTCAGGCCCGCCAAGAGCGATTCACCATAATTGGGCAATCGATGCCTCAATAGGGTGGAGAGGGCGATCCAGATGATTGAGCAGAAGGGATATCCGGCGGTAGCGATGCGCCGGATGCGTGGCCCAAGCTCTTCAAATGGGGCATCAATCCCTGCGGATTCGCACTTCGCGCTGCGGGAAGGGCAGCTCTATCCCTTCCTTGCCGAACCGTTCGGCAATGGCGAACCGGACTTGCGAGGCGATGGATGCGCCATCGGTCGCGTCGGGCACGAACAGCAGCAGGCGCATGTTGATCGAGCTTTCGGCAAATGCGTCCAGCGTCACGCTGGGTGCCGGCGACGGAAGCACGCCTGGGTTCGCATGGGCAATCTCCAGCAGGACAGCGCGAACCTTTTCGAGATCGGAACTGTACGCCACCCCAACCGGCACCACCACGCGCGCCAGTGCCGCCCCCAGGCTCAGGTTCTTCACGCTGCCGGTGATGAGCTGGGAATTGGGAATGATGATCTGGTGACGGTCGAAGCTTTCCAGGTGGGTCGAGCGGACGGACACTTTTCGCACGATGCCGGAGAAGTTCCCGACCTCGATCCAGTCCCCTTCGCGGATCGGCCGTTCGATCAGCAGGATCACGCCGCTGGTGAAGTTCTCGACGATGGATTGCAGGCCGAAGCCGAGACCGACCGACAAGGCCCCGGCAACGAAGGCGAGGCTGGAAAGGTCCAGTCCGGTGCTGGCGATGGCGATGACCGCGGCCAGCACGATCCCAGCATAGCCGATCATCGTCACGATCGAGGCTTGTGAGCCCCGGTCCAGCCCGAATTGCGGCAGGATCGAGAGGTTGATGATCCGCTGGGTCCAGCGTGTGGCGACGTAGCCGGCAAGGAAGATGAAGGCGAAGGTGAGAATGTCGCCCGCCGACAGGTTCACCTGGCCGATCGTGACACCGCTGCGCAGCGTGACGATGGCATCGCCGATCTCGCGGCTGTTGTAGCCCCAGGTCACTGCCAGCATCGGCACGGTGCAAAGCGTTATGAAGAGCCCGGTCAGCATCGGCACGAAGTGCAGCGTCGTGCGGTAGCGTTTGAACCGTCCTTCGGCGAGCAGGCCGAGCACCAGCGAGATCAGCCGGTGCAGGAAAATGGCGATGGCGATGACCGCGATCGAAAGCACCGCGTCCGAAAAGATTTCACGCGCGAGGATGATGTAGCCGACAAGCGCGGCGGAGACGCTGCCAATCACCAGCAGCTTGAGAATTCGGCTTAACGGCGATGCAAAGTCTAGCATTTCTGGTGGCTTGCCGCCCGATGCCGTGGCTTCGTCCTGGCCTTCGCGGCCCTTGTGAAGCAGGTTCGCAAGCACCCAGATCAGCCCGCCGCCCAGGATCAGCAGCAATCCCGAAATGAGGTCGATTGCGGTGGCAGACGCGAAACCGGCCTGCTCGAGAGCCTCGACGATGGCTTCCATCGCCATGACCACGCCGATCCAGCGGACCGTCGATACGCCCTTGTCGACAAGGGCCGGCCGCAGCCGCACCAGACGCAACTGGACGAAGGGCGATTGCAGCGTTCCCTTAGCAAGCCACTGGGTGATGGCGACGATCAGCGCCGCAAGCACGAAGATGGTGCTGAGCCGGACCAGTACGGCGATGGTGACGAACGGTTTCAGCACGAGGCCCATGGCGGCGATCGTGCAGCCTATGCCGAAGAACAGCGCGATTGCCGTGGAAACATCCTCGAGCACCACGATCAGCAACCGGCTAGCCAGTTGCTCCACGTTTTCGATCCGCTTTGCCAGCCTGGCGCTCAACACGCGCAGCAGCCATGCGGACGCGAACGGGCCCAGCAGCATCAGTGCCGCTGCGCCCAGCACCCGGCTGGCGAGGCCAAGGAAGCCGATAGCCTCGTAGCCCCGCGCAAAGCCCGCCGCCATGGCTTCGGCACCGCGCCGGGCATCGCCGGCGAAGGTCAGCCAGAGGCGGGGATCGAGCACGGAAGAGGCGCGCTCCGACTTGCGCAGGCGGTCTATCGCCGCGATCCGTTCGTCGAGATCGGAGACGAGGGTTGCCGCGCGCGCCTGTGCCTCGCGGGCGCGAAGGACCGGCCCGAGAGCAACGGAAAGGCGCGCGTCGAGTGCCTTGCGCTGGTCGGTGATGGCGGAGGCTTCGGTCTTGCCGGATTCGGGCAGCGGGCCGAGCGCGGTGATCTGGGCCTGTATGATTCGCGCATCGAGGTTGCTGCGATCGGCAATCCCGCGAGCCAGATCGCGGTCGGCCGCAAGACGGTCGCGCAGGAGGTTCAGTTCGCGCACTTCGTCGTAGTCGTGCCGTGAGATGTCCGTGCGCAAGACGGCCTCGGCATGCCTGGCATCCGCATCGAAGCTGGCCACCGCCTCGCTCGGCGTTTTCCTGACGGGATCGGGAGCAGGCTCGGGAGCGGGGTCGGCCTTGGGGAGCGCCGAGGCGATGGCAGACGAAAGCGCGGGAGGCTGGGTGGCAGGCTGGGCGGCCAGCGCGCTTCCCGCAGCCAGCATAAGGACAATGGCCAGCACGCACCGCGCGATCGCGGCGAGGCCCGCACTTCCGACGGCGATGCGGTTGCGGTCTTTCAACCCTGCGTATCCTTCAGAGTGGCGCGGCTTCAAGGGTACCCCCGCCCAGCGCCAGCGGCGAAGCATGGGCCGGCGCCGGAAAGGCAAGACAATAGAGCGTTTCCTTATGCCCGCGCCGGAGCCGCTGGCAAGGCCCCGGAAGATCGGCCGAAGTTTCCGCTTCGGTTTCGGAGCGTGCTTCGGCCGGGGCGCGGGCGTCGAGGCCATCGTCGTGCCGATCGCCGAACTGCCCGGTATAGTTCAGGAAATTCGGATGGTTGCGGCGCTATTCAGGGTAATGGCGCATCCCGGGGCGGCTGGGTAGAACCTGCCGGGTGGCCGCGATGAATGCGCGGTGGCTTTGAGGCGCGGGGGCTTGTGTGAGTAAGCTGGCCAGGCAGTTCATCTTTGCAGTTCTGCCGCGATCCGTGGCAATCCGGTTGTGGACCGGGCGCCAGTACCGGCGCTATGCGGGCCGATATCCCGAGGGCGAGAGGCGGCCGCATCCGCTGCGGGCCCCGCTGATCGTTTCGCTGACGTCCTTTCCGCCGCGATATCCCACGCTCCACCTCACGCTGCGAAGCCTGCTGCGGCAGGACACCGTGCCTGACCGCATCGTCCTGTGGCTGGCGCGCGGTGACGAGGAATCCCTGCCCGCTGCCGTGCGGGAACTGCTGGACGGGCGGGTCGAACCGCGGCTGGTCGACGACGTGCGCAGCTACAAGAAGCTCGTCTATGCGCTCGGCGCCTTTCCCGAAGCCTATATCGCCACTGCCGACGATGACGTCTTCTACAAGCCTTCCTGGCTGACCGAACTCGTCGATGGACAGGCCGGAACGAAGGGCGTCATCACCTGTCTGCGCGCGCACCGGCTGGAGATGGGGGCGGGCGGGGCGCTGGCCCGTTATGCCGATTGGGGCTGGGACGTTCAGGACGATGCCGCGCACGCTCCGTCCATCGATCTCATGCCCACGGGGATCGGCGGGGTGCTCTATCCGCCCGGGTGCTTCCATCCCGACGTGACGGAGCGCGAACTCTACGAGCGATACGCACCTTCCGCCGACGACTTGTGGTTCTACTGGTGTGCGCGCCGGGCAGGCGCGCTCTACCGGAAGGTGGGACCGCGCTTCGTGCAGATGACCTGGGACTTTTCCCAGGCGAGCCGCCTCTACGACGACAACATGCTGCAGAACGACGCGCAGATTTCCGCGCTGGTCAATCGTTTCGGCAATCCCCTGCTCATGCCGCAGGGCATTCCTGCGGTGGCGGTGTCCGAATGACGAGGGCCGGCAGCGACGATATCGGCCGCCACGCCACGCGGGGGGTGGCATCCACCGCCGCATCCCAGATTGTCAAGGTGTTCGCCACGATGGCGACCACGATCGTGGTCGCGCGTATTCTCTCACCGGCGGATTACGGCATCAGCGCCATGGTGGCGCCGCTTACCGGCCTGATCCTGATCTTCCAGAACCTGGGGTTCACGCAGGCGGTCGTGCAGGCGCGGGATCTCGACCCGGAGCATTCCAATGCCCTGTTCTGGCTGAACGTGTTCGTCTCGGTCGCAGCGGCTCTGGTCATGGTGATCCTGGCACCGCTGGCGGGCTGGTTCTACGGCGATTACCGCGCGGGATATGTGACGGCGGCCACCGGGCTCACCGTCCTCGTCTCGGGGTTGAAGTTGCAGCATCAGGCCCTGCTCAACCGGGACCTTCGCTTCCATACGCTCAGCATCAACGATATCGCCGTGGCCGTGTCGACGTTCGTCTTCACCGCGCTGGCCGCGCTTGCGCTGCGCAATTACTGGGCGATCTGGCTGGGGGCGCTGCTGGGGGCGAGCGTCAGCACGGTGATGGTCTGGACATCCTGCACCTGGCGCCCGCGAATGGGCGCGCGCTTCGCCGGGGTGCGCCATCTCGTGGTGTTCGGAGCGAATCTTACGGGTTTCAATCTCGTGAACTTCTTCGCCCGCAATCTCGATAACGTCATCATCGCCAAGGCCGAGGGTGCGGACGCGGTCGGCCTGTACGATCGCAGCTACAAGCTCATGCTGTTTCCCCTGCAAAACGTGAACCAGCCGCTGAGCCGCGTCATGATTCCGGTCATGAGCCGGCTCCAGGACGATGCGGAACGATATCGGCGGGTCTATGAACGGGCGATCCGCGCGCTTGCGCTGCTGTCCCTGCCGGGCATCCTGGCGGCGGCGATCTGCAGCGATCGGCTCGTGCCTTTCCTGCTGGGATCGCGGTGGAGCGCCGCCAGCCCGATCTTCTTCTGGCTCAGCCTCACCGCGATCGTCCAGACCGTGCCCAACACGACCGGTTGGCTCTACATCAGCAGCGGGAAGACCCGGCGCATGATGTATTGGGGGATTTTCTCCAGCACGATCAGCGTGATCAGCTTCTTCATCGGGGTGCGCTGGGGCGCGGTGGGGGTGGCGGCCGCCTATTTCTTCGGCCAGCTCCTGACGACTCCCGCACTTTACTATTATGCGACCAAGGGCACGCCGGTGTCCCAGCGTTTCCTGTACGAGGCGCAGGTGCCCTCATTGCTTGGGGGCGTCTTTGCCTGGGCGGTGGTTTCGCGGCTGGGGGAAGGTTTGCCTACCGTCGTCACGCTTACGGTTGCGGTCCTGTGCAGCTACGGAGGCACCGTTGCGGCCCATTTCTGCACCGCGAGCGGGCGGCGCGACATGGCGGAGATGATCCGGCTGGCCGCGAACCTGCTGCCGGACCGCTTCCGCCGCCATCCGCAGAAGGGCTGAAGGCATCAGCGCCGCGGCGTGAGCCAGGCAACGGCCTTCCGGTAGCCTTCCAGCCCGAATACCGCCGCGCCGAGCTTGGGAACCGGCGCAAGGTGCGCGCCCTTGCCGCCGAGCGAGAGGCTGCGCTGAAGCGCGCGGCGGCCCTGCGCCATGTCCCCCCGCCGAAAGGCGCTGTCGGCAAGCCAGTAGAAGTATTCGCCGATGATCCGTGCGCGCCTTTCGTCCGGCACCGTGTCCGACGGCCGGCGCAGCAGGCTTTCGGCCACGTCTATGAGATCGCCGAAAGTGGAACGGTTCGCGGAGATGCGCAGCGGCGAATCGTGCTGGACATAGACGCCGCAACCCCGGTCCGAATGTGCCAGCCGCGCGCCTGCGAGCGCGGCCCGGCACACGATTTCACCGTCCTGGTTGCGCCGCACCGCTTCGTCCCACCCGCCGATGCTGCGCACAAAATCGGTACGCCAAAGCACCGCACAGGGCGGTGTCCAGCGCCGACGAACCAGCCACCGGTCCAGCAGGTCTTCGGCGTTGCTATACCGTTCGCGCCGCAGTTCCGCCGAAGGGGCCGCTTCATTGTAGCGAAGCCAGGGGCCGAATGCGACGTCGGCTCCGTTCTCCACGGCGTCCAGCAGGCCGCGGAAGAGGTCGCCCATCACGAAGTCGTCGCCGTCGAGAAACATCACGTAATCGGTTTCGACGAGGGCGAGCCCGCGATTCCGGCTCTTCTGCGCGCCCAGATTGGCCTCGTTCAAGATCACGGAAAGGCGCGTATCCGCGATGGACTGCGCGGCGGACCGGGTTTCCTCGCCCGTGTCGTCAACGACCACGATGACCCGCGTATCGACATGGGGCTGGCCGAACACCGAGCGGACCGTCCGCTCGATGGTATGCCCGGCCTGATAGGCAGGCACGACGACCGTGATGGAAGCCCGTGGCATCGCTGGCGCTCCTGAAGACGGGCAAAGTTGCCGTTCCCGGCGATTATTACGGGTCTTCGCGGCGCGGGACTAGCTGGACGAAGGGGTGAGTCGCTCGTCCTTGTGGCGGCAGGAGCGCAACCGCCGCAGTCGTTCAGTTATGGCGGCGCGGCGGACGATGATCGTCCCGGTCCCGGTGACCGTCGCGGTCGCCGTGTTCGTGCCGGGGCGGATGGTGGCGTCCGGGGCGGTCGTCATGGCAGGCCGACAGCAGGATGGTGGTGGCGGAAAGGATGCCGAGGCCCCAGCCCAGTCTGCGGTACATGTGCTTCTCCTGTGCGTTCGGCGATTTGCCGTTGAGAAACAAATGGATGAACGCCTTGCCGGTTCCCGCTAATGGTTCATTTGCGCGCGGGCGGGCCCGGCATGTTCCGTCGGCTCCGCCGTCAGAATGCCTTTCGTAGCGAGATGCCGCCGGAAATCGTGTTGCCCGCGAGCGCATCGAAACTGCGAGAGGCGTAGAGGTCGAGATGGAGCCTGTCCGCCAGCTTCATGTTGGCGCTGATGCCCACCTCCCACCATCCGTCTGAATAGTGGCGCGAATCCAGCAGTCCGCTGCGGGGGATCTCTTCGAGGCTCTCGAACTGGCCGACTTTGACTTGCGAGACGGCGTTGCTGGTCCAGTTACGGGAAAGCGAGATGCCGGCATAATGGTCGCCATTTTCGCCGAACGCATGATCGAGGCGGACAGTGCTGCCCAGCGTCCATGTCGGTTCCCGGGTTTCCAGATCGACCAGGCCGGTTCCGGTGGGGGCGGGGCGGAGCAGGCGTCCCTGTGCGTAGGAACCGACGATCGTCGGCGTCACGAACCATCGGGGCGAAAGCGGGAAAATCCGTCCGAAGTCACCGCCCAGTGCATAATAGGCGCTGCTTCTGGCTCCCGAACTCTGGCGGCTTCCCCAGTCGGTGCTGATCTTGCCGTAGACCTGACGGCCGTAGCTGGCCCAGCCGTCGACGACCCAGTTGTCGAAGTTGCCGCCTGCGCCAAGCGTGCCGACGTAGTAATCGGACGGGAGCGCGGTGTCGGCCTGGATCAGGGTACCGTGATAGCGCATCACGCCGCCGCGCACGTATCCGCGCCCGATCTGGCGGGTAAGGGACAGCGTCTGCCACGAACCATCGGGGCCGTCGTCGCGGTTGCTCAGCCCGGCGGACAGCGTGATCGTCCAGGGATCGACGGGTTGCGGGGGAGCCGTGTCGGCGGGATCGGCTGATGCAGCCTGCGAAGTGGCGTCGGTCGACGCGAGTTCGGGGGCAGGTGCGGCGGCAGTGTCCTGCGCTGTGGCAGTCTCCTGCGCTGCGGCGCAGCCGGGCAACCACGCTGCCGCAAGGCCTGCGCAAAGCAGGCAGGCCATCGATCTTGCGGGCATCAGGCCGCCTTTCGCAGCGTCGGATCGAAGGCGGCCGGAACCGTGACGCGGGCGGCGAATCCGTCGCCGCCATGAACGAAGCTTACATCGCCGCCATGGGCGCGCGCGATCGAGCGGCACACCGCAAGGCCGAGCCCGCTGCCCTTCTGACCCGAGGTGCGCGCCGTTTCGGAACGATAGAACGGCTCGAAAGCGCGGTCGAACTCGTCTTCCGGAATGCCGGGCCCGGTGTCGACGATTTCCGCCACGGCCTCGCCATCGTGCAGGCTCACGCGGACCCTTGCGCTCTCGCCGTACTTGATCGCGTTTTCCAGCAGGTTGCCGAGCAGGCGGCGGATGCCGACCGGATCGACATCGACCGGAATGTGCAGGTTGTGCTCGATCGTCACCTTGCCGCCTACGAGTTGTGCGTCGGCGACGCTGCCGGCGATCAGTTCCGCGAAATCGACGCGTTCGCGCGGTCCCGGGGTCGAGGCATCGCGGATGAAGGCGATGACCTCGCTGATCATGGCTTCCATCTCGCTCACTTCCTTCAGCAGGCCTTCGCGCTGCTCGTCGGGAACGTCCTCGATGCGGAAGCGAAGGCGGGTGAGGGGAGTGCGCAAGTCGTGGCTGATGGCGCCGACCATCGCGGTGCGGTCATCCACGAAGGCGCGCAGGCGGTTGCGCATCTGGTTGAAGGCATTGGCCGCCCGCCCGATCTCGGCAGGGCCGGACAGCGGCAGGATGGTGGCCGAGGGGTCGCGGCCGAGCTGTTCGGCGGCTTGCGCGAAGTCCTTCAGCGGAACCACGATGCGCCGGGCGAACAGCCATGCCAGCGGGCTGATGATCGCCAACGACAGTGCGAACCACAGCATGACCCGCTTCTGCCAGGCGTTGGGGAACGGCTCCGCGCGCGGCGCTACGGCAAGCCATTGTCCGTCGGGCTGGCGTGCGGCGGCCACGAAATCGCCTTCGATGAACGGCGGCGAGGTGAGCGCGAAGAAGCCGCTGTCGACGTGGCGGAAGGGGATCGGTTGCGGCGTGCCGGGAACGACGGGCAGCGGTGTGGTGCGCGTCGCGGCGGCAGGCGGCGTGGCAGGCGCTGCCGTTGCCACGGTGGTTGCCGGAGCGGCCGTGGATGCGAGCATGACCGGGGGTTGGGGAATCTGGAGAGACAGGGGGCGCGTTGTCGCGACGGGGGTCGGCAGCGGATCGGGCGTGGCGATCGGCAGGGTGGCGCGGGGAATGTCGGTCATCGTGGGCATGGCCGGCGAGAGAAGGCCCGAGCCCAGCCCAGCGGCGCCGCCCGGACCGATCATCCCGCCGGGACGCCCGCCGGGGCCGACGATCTGTCCGGGCTGACCGTCCTGGTTCGGCGTCCTGCCCGGCTGGGCGCCGGCGTTGCCGGGCTGTCCCTGCGAAGGCTGTCCCTGTGAAGGTTGGCCCTGCGAGGGCTGGCCGCCGCCAGGGCGGCCGATGCCGCCTCCGGGGGCCTGCCCACCCGGCTGACCGCCTGCACCGGCGCTTCCGGGGCGGTGGCCACCGGGTGCGGTGGCGGCGGGGATCGCGCCGCCGGGGATGCGTCCTCCCGGACGGGCTCCACCGGGCATGGCGGGAACGCGGGGCATCGAGCCGCCGGGAGGCATTCCGCCGGGGAAGTGGCCACCGGGCATTCCGCTCGGCCCGGGGCTTCCACCGGGGGGAGGGCCGCCGGGAATCGACTGCGCTTCCGCCGAGCCGACCAGAACCGAGGACAGCGAGGCGGGTGCGGCCTTGCCCTGCACCATGGCGAGGGGCGAGCGGGTGTTGCTCGGCACGGCGACGCCGCCGACGGGAAGCTGGGTGTAGAAGGCGAGAATCACGTCCTTGCCCTCGCGGCCAAGGCGGCTGGCAAGTGCGTCGCGCGACGATTCGGAAACGAGCCAGCCCTGTCCGCTCACGTCGGGCGGACCCATCATCGGCTTGCGCTCGAGCCGGTCTGGCACGTCGCTGGCGGTGAGGGCGCTGGCCACCTCGTCGATGTTCCAGCGCGCGGTCGGGCTGGGCGGCAGCAGCACGGTAAGCGCGAGCGTGACGAGTTGGGCGCCGATCAGGGCGCAGACCAGGATGGCGATCATCTGCATCGCCAGGGGAAGGCCGATCCGGTTCGAAAGGCGGGGCAGGTTCATTTCAGGCCCCATGCCACGAATTCGCGGCGATTTCGAGACGTCACCATGTGGCTGCGCGCCGTTCCGCTGCGGGATGGGGAAGAGAGATGCGGAGCGGGCTCGGAAAGGAGGGACACGTCCCTTCCGACCCCGCTCCGCGCCCCCGCGAGCCGGCACAAGGCCAGCCTGCGAGGACGGTCACCTCGGGTCCGTTCCAGCAGCGGTGCCCTCACTCGCGAGGCTGGAAGGAAAACTCTTGTCGCGCGGCGCCGGGCACCGCGACTGGGCTTGAGCGGCCGGTACCATGCGATTGTGTCACTATCGGGTCCGGTTCCGCACCATCCCCGATGCGTGGATATAGTTCCGGGGCCGTCGCAGGACAGGGCGGGTGCGACTACGTGACCTGCCGCTGCGACGGGCCCGGCACCGACCGGCGCCTTGGCGGTGGCTAACCGGACGGTGGTTCCGGCCGTATCGGAGACATGCAGCATCATTGCGGGAGTCGCGGGGGATGCGACGGGGTCCGCGCTGCAGGCCATCCAAGACGGAACCTGACGAACTGGGTTGTTCATGGCCATCTTGTTCGGCGCGGGACTTTGCCTGCGGATTTCACCGGCATTTCACGCCTGTTACGGGCTGTCACAAGCTGTAACAGGGGCTGAAATCCGGGTGGAACGCGGGGTTCCTATTGGCGCACAATGATCCTAGAACGTGCTCCGATGGACCTTCAGACCCGCATCCTCATCGTCGACGACGATGAAGGCATCCGCTCGCTGATCGGCGAGTTCCTGGGCAAGCATGGCTACGCCACGCAGACTGCCGCCGATCCTTCGGCGATGCGCGAACTGCTGGCGCGCGAGGATTTCGATCTCATCGTGCTGGACGTGATGATGCCGCGCGAAGATGGCCTTACCGCACTCCGCCAGCTTGGACCCGATGCGCCGCCGGTCATCATGCTTTCGGCCGTGGGAAGCGACGTCGATCGCATCGTCGGCCTGGAAATGGGTGCGGACGACTATCTGGCGAAACCGTGCAATCCGCGCGAACTGCTGGCCCGCATCCGCACCGTCCTGCGCCGCCGCGCGGCAGTGGGCGGGGTGGCCGAGCGGGTCGTTGCGGCCGCGCCTTTGGAAGCGACGCCGGTCAACGACGTGCATTCCGGGGAGTGTCTGCACTTTGGCGGATGGCGGATGGACCTGGGCCTGCGCCTGCTGTTCGATCCCGGCAACCGGCTGATCTCGCTTTCGGATGGCGAGTTCCGCCTCCTGCGGGCATTCGCCGAGCACCCGCGACGTGTCCTCACGCGCGACCAGTTGCTCGATTGGTCGCGCGGGGAAGACAGCGATCACTACGATCGCGCCATCGACGTCCAGCTTTCCCGCCTGCGCCGCAAGCTTGCCGAAGGCGATGGTGGCGGCGACATCATCCGCACCGTGCGCAATGAGGGGTATCTCTTCGTGCCCTCGGTCTCGGGCGACATTTCAGCCAGATGAGCATCGGCCGCCGGGACGGACCGTGCGGCTACAGAGATGAAATGCATCTGAAATCCGGTGGCAACTGCCGGCTTTCAATCCTCGTCGTGACCTGATCCGCGGCACCGGTCCTCCGGGCGTCGCGCGAATTGCGACACGAGGGGATATTTCAATGGACGACCATGACCGCGGGCTTGCCCATGATCTTCAGACCATCGGGCGGGCATTCGGCGAGAACCTGATAGGACGCCGCCGGGCGCTGGCCATTCTTGCCAGCGCGGGCAGTGTGGCGGGCGTTGCGGCATGTGGAGGGGATGACGGTGCCTCGTCTTCGGGAAGCTCCGGCTCGTCCAGTTCCACGAGTTCCACCAGCAGTTCCAGCACGACTTCGTCCAGCACTTCGTCGACCAGTTCTTCGTCCACCTCGTCGGGCGGAAGTTCCGCCGATACCTGCATCGCCGATCCCACCGAAACCAACGGCCCCTATCCCGCCGATGGCACCAACACGGCAAGCGGTTCGACCTCCAACGTGCTGACCGTGAGCGGTGTGGTGCGCTCGGATATCCGTTCCAGCTTCATCAATTCGACGACGACCGCCGCCGGTGTCGCACTGGAACTGACACTGCAACTCGTCGACGTGAACAACGGCTGCGCGGCGATAGAAGGCGCGGCGATCTATGTCTGGCACTGCGATGCCGCCGGGAAGTACTCGCTCTATTCGAGCGGCGTCACCACCGAAAGCTACCTGCGCGGCGTGCAGGTGACCGACAGCGAGGGGAAGGTGACGTTCACGACCATCTATCCCGCCTGTTACTCGGGACGCTGGCCGCACATTCATTTCGAGATCTTCACGGGCGGCCTGACTTCGGCAAGCACCGGCCGCACGGCCAGTCTCATCTCGCAGCTTGCCATGCCGGCTGCCACCAACACCGCCGTGTTCACCGGCGATACGCGTTATACGGCCAGCATCGCCAACTACAACGCGATCTCGCTGTCGTCGGACAATGTCTTCGGTGACAACAGTTCCGCGCAACTGGCGCAGATGACGCCGACGCTGAGCGGCAGCCTGACGGCCGGATACACCGGCACCGCGCTCATCGGCATCGCCGCCTGAATCTCCGGCGCCGGCCGAGAGGCGGCACCGGATACCGCTTTCACGCTCATCACGAGATTCCAGACATGAACTCGCTTCACACGTCTTCCAGCATCGGCGCGCTGGTCCTTGCCCTCGTCGCCGCTCCCACCCTTGCCGCCACAAAGGTTTCCACCGACACGACCGCGCCGCTGGTAACGTCCAGCGCAGGCGATGTTACCGTGACCGAGGACGGCACGATCACGCTAGCCGGCGGGTCGGCGGTCACCGTCGACAGCAGCAACGCCGTAGACGTCGAAGGCGGGCTCGTGCTCGACGATGCCGACGGTGCGACCGGCATCACCGTAAATGCCGGCACCACCTCGACGATTGCCGTTGGTGAGGACGGTTCGATCGCGGTGACCGAGGACTACGTTCCCGAGACGACCGGCTCGGACAGCGCCTCGGCCAGCAATCGCTACGGCATTCATGTCCTGTCCGGCGCGGCGACCAGCGGCTCGATCCTCAACGCCGGCACGATCACGGTGGAAGGCCAGGTTTCCGGCGGCATCGTCGTGGACAGCGACTATGTGGGCGATATCACGAACACCGGCACCATCAGCGTGATCGGCGACAATTCCGTAGGCATCTCGACGAAGGCGGTGGACGGTGACGTTACCGTGGAAGGCACCGTCTATGCGACCGGCGCCGGGGCGACCGCGCTCTCGGTCGGCGGAGACGTGACCGGCACCGTGACCATTCAGGGCACGGTGGCCAATCGGGCCTCCTACACCGATGACGACAGCAACACCGTCGTGCTTTCACGCGCCGCGCTGCGCTCGGGCACTGCGACGGTGGACATCACCGGCAACGTTGCAGGTGGCATCTATGTGGCTGCTCCGCCGGTCGACAATGACAGCACCAACGACGATGAAGACAATGACGGTGTCGATGACGACGAGGAAGGCACCGGCGCGGTCGTGTCCTACGGCAATGGCCCGGCCATCCAGGTGGGCGGCACCAGCGACATCACGGTCGGCGGCGTTTCCAGCAATTCCGGGACCTATTCGATCGCCATCGACGGAACCGTCAGTTCCAACTCGTACTACAGCAAGACCGACGCCTATGGCCTGGTGATCGGCGGGCAGGGTGGCAACGTCACCCTGACAGACGGCATCGGCGTGACCGGCACTCTCAGCGCCACGACATACGATTCGGCGGCGACCGCCCTGCTCATCAACAAGGGCAGCACTGTCACCAGCCTCTACAACAGCGGCTCGATCGCGGCGGGCATCACCTCGCAGGGCGACGGTTCCTCCACCGCGGTCCGCGATCTTTCCGGCACGCTGACCACGATCGACAACACCGGTTTCATTTCCGCAACCGGCTCCGACACCGACACGACGACCGCGCTCGACCTGTCCGCGAACACGACCGGCGTGACCATCAGCCAGTACCTCAACGATGCGGACGCCGAGACCAGCGCGGAATATCTCGAAGACAACGACACGGATACCGATCCGACCATCTATGCAAGCATCACCGGGAACATCCTGCTTGGTTCCGGCAATGACACGCTCAGTGCTTCGACCGGCACGATCACCGGCGATACCTATTTCGGCAACGGCGATGACACGCTCAGCCTGTCCGGCAACACCGTCTACACCGGCGATGTCTACTTCGGCAGCGGTAGGGGAACGGCATCGCTTGCCGGCACGTCGAGCTTCGTGGGCACCATGGACTTTGCCGGAAACGACGGCACGCTGTCGCTTTCCGGCACTTCGGTCTATTCGGGCAACTTCAGCAATGCCGACAACCTGACCGTCACGGTCGGCAGCGGTTCCAAGCTTACAGCGAGCGAGGCGGAGAACATCAGCTTCGGCAACCTCATCGTGAAGTCCGGCGGTATCCTGGGGGTCTACGTCGATCCCCAGGAAGGTACGAGTTCGCTCATCAACGTGGCGAACGCGACGCTGGAAAGCGGGACCAAGATCACGGCCACAGTCACCGACCTCGGCGATGCCGAGGGCACCTACACGGTGCTGACTGCCAGCAGCCTCGATGTTCAGGGCACGCTGAACTCGACCGAGACCGACCTGCCGTTCATCTACAACGGCGAGGTTTCGACCGATGACAACAGCGTCTATCTTACCATCGAGCGCAAGACGACCGCCGAACTCGGCCTGACGCGCAGCGAAGCATCGGCCTGGGATGCGATCTACTCGACCGCACAGAACGATGATTCGCTGACGGCGAGCCTGCTCGACGTGGACGATTCGGCAACGCTCCAGACCCAGGTCTCGGCGCTGCTTCCCGATCATTCGGGCGGCGTATTCGATGCGGTGACTCACGGCGACCGCATGGCCGCGCGGCATCTTTCGGACGAATCGTCGATGTTCTCCATCTCCGACATCGGCGGCTGGTTCGAGCCGGTCTACTGGCGCACCAGCAAGGATGCGGGGTCGACCGCGGGCTACAAGGCCAGCGGATGGGGGCTTTCCAGCGGCGTCGAGCGGCGCACTTCGCTGGGCTACTTCGGCGTGTCCTATGCGTGGTTGCAGGGCAGCGTGACGGACAACGGCGGCACCGGGAATCTCGATGTGGGCCAGCATGACCTTGGCCTGTTCTGGCGCAATGCCAAGGGGCCGTTCATGGCGTGGGCGCGTATCGGCGCCTCGCGGATTTCGGTGGATTCGACGCGCACTTTCACCGGCACCATCGACGATACCGACTTCACCTATGCCGCGGACGGCAAGTGGAGCGGCTGGCTGTTCTCGGGCCTGGCCGGCGCGTCCTACCGCTTCGACATGTCGCGCCGTTTTAATCTCAAGCCCAAGGTCGAACTCGAGCAGTTCTGGCTGAAGGAGAACGGCTACAGCGAAACCGCCGACACCGACGCCATGGCGCTGACCGTGGCAAGCCGCACCAGCAAGGCCACCACGGTAACGCCGACACTGACGGCCTCCTACTCGCTGGGCACGATCTCTCCCGACTGGCACCCGCTGACGTTCCAGGTGGAGGCGGGCCGCCGCGAACTCGTCTCCGGCAAGCTCGGCAGCACGACTGCCTACTTCAACGGCGGCGACACTTACGATGCCGGCGATGCCTTCACGATCACGCCGGAAAGCCTCAAGGGAGCCTGGGTCAGCGAGGTCTCGATGCTGGCGGGCGGACTCGACTTCACGTGGAAGATCACTGCCCGCATGGAACGCACCAGCGACGCTACCGATCTTTCGACCCGCGCGTCTCTCAGCATCGCGTTCTGATCGGGCGTTGGCTGCCGAACGGATTGCGGCGCAAACCGAAAAGGCCCCGGCAGGACATCCTGCCGGGGCCTTTTTCGTTCATCCCCTTTTCGTTCATCCTTCGCGAATCTGGTCCAGCTTGCGCTCCCACGCGAGCGCGTGTTCGACGATGGTGGGCAGGTCCGCGTATTTCGGCGTCCAGGGCAGTGTCGCCTTGATGCGGCTATTGTCCGAAATGAGCGAATCCGGATCGCCCGCGCGGCGGCCTTCGAGGCGGCGGTCGATCGTGAGGTTCGTTACCCGGTCCACCGCATCCAGCACGTCGAGGACGGAGAAGCCCTGGCCATATCCGCAGTTCATCGTCAGCGACCGCGCCGGATCGGCGATCAGCGCTTCCAGCGCAAGGACGTGGGCATTGGCGAGATCGGATACGTGGATGTAGTCGCGCACACCGGTGCCGTCGGGAGTATCGAAATCGGTGCCGAATACGGCGACATGGCTGCGCTTGCCCAGGGCGGCCTCCACGGCGACCTTGATGAGGTGCGTGGCGCCCGCCGTGGACTGGCCGGTGCGGGCCTGTGGATCGGCGCCTGCGACATTGAAGTAGCGCAGCGCGCAGAAGTTGAAGCGGTGCGCCCGCGCGACGTCGCCCAGCATGATCTCCGTCATCAGCTTGGACATGCCGTAGGGATTGATCGGCAGCTTCGGGCTGTCCTCGGTAACGGGCGAAACCTCGGGAATGCCGTAAGTGGCCGCGGTAGAGCTGAAGATGAAGTGCGGCACGCCCGCCTTGACCGCGGCATCGATCAGCGCCCGGCTCCTGGCCGTGTTGTTGTGGTAGTACTTCAGCGGATTCTCGACCGATTCCGGCACGATGATCGATCCGGCGAAGTGCATGACGGCCTTTGTACCCTGTTCGGCGAAAATCCGGGCCAGCAGGTCGGCATCCTCGATGTCGCCTTCGTAAAGCGGGACGCCTTCGGGAATGGCGAAACGGAAGCCGGTCGTCAGGTTGTCGATCACGGCGACGGGCCAGCCGGCGTCCTTGAGCGCAAGAACGGCGTGGCTGCCGATATAGCCGGCACCGCCGGTGACGAGAACGGGGGGTCTGGAAGTCATGGTCTCGCTATGTCCGACGGCAATAGGGACTGGAAGGCAGTTTGCAGCCTTTTCGGAGGGATATGCCGCGCGTCACGGAGCGTCAAACGAAACGTCGAGGGGAACGGCGCCATAACGGTGCAACATCCGGAGACGAGAGCTGTCGGTGCAGTTCCCCGGCGCAGGGCCCTTGGCAATCGTTGCTTCATGGTTGATCTCTAGAAGGTGGGCGCCACCCCGCTCCGCCCAACCGCTGCCGTACCGACTGGAGTTTCGATGCTTTCCCAATCCGCCATTCTCGTGACCGGTGCCGCCGGTTTCATCGGCGCCGCCGTTGCCGAAGCCCTGATGGCGAAGGGAACGCCGGTGATCGGTATCGACAACATGAACGATTACTACGCCGTCTCACTCAAGGAAGCCCGGCGAGACCGGCTGGCTGCGCGCTTCGGCAATCTGTTCACGTTCCACCAGCTCGATTTCTCGGACATGGACCGGCTGACGGCGACGCTGGAACCCTACCGCTTCGAGGTGATCGTTCACCTCGGCGCGCAGGCAGGGGTGCGCTACTCACTCGAAAACCCGCAGGCCTATGTCGCCTCCAACCTTGCCGGGCACGTCAACATGCTCGAACTGGCGCGTGCGCGCCAGGTTGCGCACATGGTCTATGCCAGTTCCAGTTCGGTCTACGGCGGCAACGCCAAGCTGCCCTTCGCGGTGGAGGATCGTGCCGATCATCCCGTCTCGCTTTATGCGGCCACCAAGAAGGCGGACGAGCTGATGAGCGAGACCTATGCCCACCTTTTCCGCATCCCGCTGACGGGTCTGCGCTTTTTCACCGTCTACGGTCCATGGGGCCGGCCGGACATGGCGCTGTGGAAGTTTGCCGAACGTATCCTCTCGGGCCGCCCTATCGAGGTATATAACCAAGGCGAGATGTACCGGGACTTCACCTATATCGACGATATCGTCGGCGGGGTGCTGGCCTGCATCGACCGTCCACCCGCCGATGACGGGCAGGAAAAGGCGGGTGGGAGCATCAAGCCCCATGCGCTGTACAATATCGGCAACCACCGCAGCGAACATCTCATGCGGCTTATCGAGGTGCTCGAAGAGGCATGCGGGGTCCGCGCGGAACTGCAGTTGCTGCCCATGCAGCCGGGTGACGTCGAGGCGACTTATGCCGACATTACAGCACTTACGAGCGATACTGGATATACGCCCAGTACTCCGATCGAGGTGGGTGTGCCGCGCTTCGTTGACTGGTATCGGGGCTATGTCCGCACGCTTTGATTCCATCGAACCGGCGTGTAAGGGCGCCGTGAGCTGCAAGGTGGTGTTTACATGAAAATTGCGATGGTTGGTTCTGGCTACGTCGGACTGGTTTCAGGCGCCTGTTTCGCCGATTTCGGTCACGACGTCGTATGCATCGACAAGGACCAATCCAAGATCGATCGCCTGCATGAAGGCGTGATGCCGATCTATGAACCGGGGCTCGATGCCCTGGTCGCCAGCAATGTTAAGGCAGGGCGCCTCTCGTTCACGACGGACCTGGCCGAAGGCATCCGCGATGCCAAGGCGATCTTCATCGCCGTGGGCACGCCCTCGCGGCGCGGCGACGGCCATGCCGACTTGTCCTTCGTCTATGCGGTGGCACGCGAAATCGGCGAGCATCTCGCCAACGATGCCGTCGTCGTCACCAAGTCCACCGTGCCGGTCGGCACCGGCGACGAAGTGGAGCGCATCCTGCGGGAAAGCGGTACGACGCATCGCTTCGCCGTCGTCTCCAACCCGGAATTCCTCCGCGAAGGCGCGGCCATCGGCGATTTCAAGCGGCCCGACCGCATCGTCATCGGCGCCGAGAACGATTTCGGCCGCGAGGTCATGCGCGAAGTCTACCGCCCGCTTTTCCTCAACGAATCGCCGCTGCTGTTCACCAGCCGCCGTTCGTCCGAACTGACCAAGTATGCCGCGAATGCCTTCCTCGCGGTGAAGATCACCTTCATCAACGAGATGGCCGATCTTTGCGAGAAGGTTGGCGGCAACGTGCAGGACGTGGCGCGAGGGATCGGTCTCGATGGCCGCATCGGCTCCAAGTTCCTGCATGCCGGCCCGGGTTATGGCGGCTCGTGCTTCCCGAAGGATACGCTGGCCCTGCTCAAGACGGCGGAAGACTACGACAGCCCCGTCCGGATCGTCGAAGCCGTGGTGAAGGTGAACGATACCCGCAAGCGCGCCATGGGCCGCAAGGTGGTCGAGGCGCTCGGCGGCGCCGATGCGGCGCGCGGAAAGCGCGTCGCGCTGCTCGGCCTGACCTTCAAGCCCAACACCGACGACATGCGGGACAGTCCGTCGATCGCGGTTGCCCAGACCCTGTTCGACGCCGGGGTATCGGTCGTCGCCTTCGATCCGGAAGGCATGGAGCAGGCCCGCCCGCTGATGCCTTTCGTCGAGATGGTGGGCGATCCCTATGCCGCCATCGCTGATAGCGATGCGGTCGTCATCGTTACCGAATGGGATGCCTTCCGCGCACTCGACCTTGGCAGGGTCAAGGATCTCGCCAAGGCGCCGGTCATGGTCGATCTTCGCAATATCTACAAACCGGAAGACATGCGTTCGGCCGGCTTTACTTATCTGTCTGTCGGACGCGCCTGAATTTACTGCGAATTCGCAAGTGCGAAATGGAGCGGCGCGCAGGGTGCCGCTCCATTTCGTGTTTCAGTCGGGCTGCAGTGCGGGAATCGCCGAAACCGGGCAGCTTGCGGGCGCGGGGTGCGCCTGCATGCGGCGGATGCGTTCGGGCACGTTGCGATGGCTCGGATCGCGGAACCAGCGCAGCCAGTCGCGCTGGTTGAAGCGTCGCCAGAATTCCAGACCCTTTTCAATATCATAACCGGCGCATGATGCCAGTTCCACGCCGAGAATATCGGCGCGATCTTCCATGCTTCGGCGTTGGCCGATGCTCTTGGCATCACGGTCCAGCGCGATCACGTGGCCAAGCTCGTGCCCGGCTACGAGCGCGATCTCGTCATCCGTCTTGGTAAAGTCCACGAAGCGGGCGGTTACCGCCAGATTGTCGTCATCGGAATAGGCATCGATCCCGCCTTCGGTCTTGAGTACGAAGCGCACGCCGCAGCGCCGCAGAGGGGTTAGGCTCGCGCGGACTTCCTCGCCTTTGCGGTGCAGCAAGATCATGGCAGGATGATCGGCCGGCAGGGCCGCCAGCATCTCCTCGACACGCTCCGCCATGGTCCCCTTCGCATCGGTTGCATCGCGCAGCGTGGCCATCTGCGTGTCATCAATGGCGACGATCTCGTCAAACTCGCGGATTCCAGCCCTTTCTGCCGGGCTTCCGGCCGCGACGACCGCCACCTGCGGCAAGGCGGATAGCCCGAGGCTTGCGGTGAGCAGTGTCCGGTCGGCCTTGTTGTAACTACCTAGATCATCGATAGTCAGTCCCGTGGCGGAGGCTTCGCGGGGGCAGGTCTGACCTGCCGCCTCGTGCAATCGCCACTCCACGTTAGCCAGCCTTTTCATGACCGTGCGCAATGCAATCGGCCATGATTCGGTGTCGGCAGCAACGGCAGGGGGAACCGCAATGACAAGCATGAAACCGGCCAATGCTGCAGACGCGGCGAGTCGCTGCGCTTTCGGAACTAAGTGTTTGTGCTTGTGTTTCATTGTGCAGCGCGATATAGGGCGACAAGCCTAGTCGGTCTACAGATCGAGCAATAATAGGAGACAAAACACATGAAGTTTGGCTCTCTCGTGGCCGGTATTACGGCTGCTACGATGGTCCTCGCCCCGGTTGCTGCCCAGGCGGGCACCTCGGCTTCGGCATCGGTTGTGAAGCCGGTTTATGGCAGCCGCACCACGACTTCGGTTGACAAGAAGCAGAAGGCGACCGCTGGCGCCTACGTGCTTGGCGCTCTGGCGCTCGGCGCTGCTGGCTTTGGTCTTTACAAGGCCATCGACAATGGCAACGATAAGTCGAACGGTTCGAACTGATCGACCTGTCGACTAAATGAAAGCCTGGTCATCAACTCGTTGGTGGCCGGGTTTTTATGTATATGCAGGATCAAACATCTCGCCGACGCATCCGTAAGGCCCCTTCAAGGCACGTCAGCTCGCGTTCACGGAGAGATGTTTCTCGCCAGGGCGCGCTGAGCCAGTTGCTCGATGTCGCGGTCAGGCCAGATGCCCAGCTCTGCTTCCTTCTTGCAGCCGGAGTGCTGCTGGGTGGCGGAGGTCTCGGTGCGGCCTCGCTGAATTTCCTGATCCAGCTCGTTTCCCTGCTGATCCTCGCCGTCAACGGGCCGCGCGTGATCGAAGCGATCCGAGCCGCCCCCCGGCTGTTCTCCGTCCTCTTTGCCGCAACCGTACTGCTGCCGCTGTTGCAGCTGGTCCCGCTGCCGGCATCCATCTGGGCGCATCTGCCGGGGCGGGAGATCGTTACCCAGTCCTTGTCGCTGGTGGGCGCGCAGGACCAGAGCGCTCCGGTCTCGCTCGCGATTTATCGCACGGCCATCGCTGCCAGCGCCCTGATTCCCGCATTTGCCGCCATTGTGCTGGCCATCAATCTGAACGGTGCTCAGGCTCGCCGGGTGCTGGGCTGCGTTGCCGTGCTGGGCGGCGTGAACGTCCTGTTCGGCCTCGTGCAGCTGTCGACCGCCAACAGGGTCGGCAACTTCTACGCCAATGCCCGTCCCGACCAGCTCTACGGCACCTTCGCCAATCACAACAGCACCGGCCTTTTCCTGTGCCTGTCGCTGGTGGCGCTGGTGGCTGCATTCATCGCTCGGCCGGTGGACCGCGTACTTGCCCGGCTGATGCCGGTCGTCGCTGGTGCTCTGTTCCTGGTCGTGGCGGTCGTGCTCACGCAGTCGCGCTCGTCGATGGGTATTACCGCGCTTGCATTGATCGTTCTGGTGTTCCCGTTCTTCCGCGTCCTGCGCGTTCCGCTGGCAAAGCTCCCGCGCAAGGCGCTCGTCGTGATCGCCGGGGCTGTGCTCCTGCTGGCGGCAGTATTGGGTGCCATCGGTACGTCCACGATCGGTAATTCGCTTGGCCGGTTTTCCAGTCTCGAAGACGCGCGCGCGCTCATCTGGGAGGATGCCTTCAGCGCGGCGGGGCGTTACTGGCCGGTCGGCGCGGGCATGGGGTCTTTCGACGAGGTTTTCCAGGTCGACGAATCGCTGGAGAACATCCGCTCCGGCCGGGCGCGCCGCGCCCATAACGACTATCTCGAAATCGCGGTCGAGGCGGGTGTTTTCGGTCTCGGGCTGGTCGCCTGCTGGATGCTCTGGTTTGTTGTCCGCATCTGGAAGGGGCGGCGAGAGCCCGATGCCGCCTTGCGGTTGGGCGCCGGCGGCGTTCTGGCGTGTATCGCGCTTCAATCCGGGGTCGACTATCCGCTGCGCAACATGGCCATGATCTGCGTTGCGGCAGTGATGGCGGGGCTGCTCGCGCGGCCGGCATCGGTTCTGGAGGATTCCCCCTCGCGCATTCGTCGTTCGCGCAGGGAAATGGTTCCTGGCGTCTCGGGTGGCCCGGTCTGGCAGGCCGAGCAGCGCCCGGCGTCGGAACCCGGCCAGGATATCCCGGCGTGAAGAAGGTGCTCGGCCACACCGTGTGGATCGCAGCGCTTGCGCTGGTGGGCGTGGTTACTGCCGGCTTTCAGGCGGACTACCTCAGTCGCTACCGGTTCGGCCTTGCCGACGATATTCCCGATGCTTTCCGCTACATGTCGCTGGAGGTCAGCGGATATCAGGCGATGCAGGACCAGGGCGCCGCGGCAGCAATGCCGATCGCGCGCGAACTGGTTCGTCGCCGTCCCGTACCGTCGGAAAGCCTCTCGCTGCTCGGTGTGGCTGCATCGGCCCGGCAGGATGAAGCGCTGGCTTCCGAAGCGCTGGTCATGGCAGCCGGAAGAGGGTGGCGCGATCGTGTTGCGCAGCTCAGCATGGTCATGTTCGCCCAGTCGGCAGAAGCCCATCAGGTCGCGGCAGAGCGTGTGGCGGCGCTCTGGGGGGCGGGCGATGCAAGTGACGCCGTTTATGCGGCGACCCAGGCAGTCCTGGCCGAAGATGGATCTCGGGAGGCACTTGCTGCAATCCTCGGCAGCAATCCGCTTTGGCGAGGAGACTTCGTGAACTGGGCGGCAGGTGCCGTTGAGCCTTCGCTCTACTTGGACCTGTTACACCGTGCCCGCGCGCATGGCGCGCGTTTCGATTGCCGCAATATCCAGGGCGCCGCAGTCAGGTTGCTCCGCGGTGGTTCTGCGGAAGCTGCGGAAAAGCTCTGGTACGGATCGTGTGGGGCCGATGGCGAATCCACGAGCTTCGCATTCTCGCGGCCCGTCGGTGCAGCCAAGCGGGAAAGTCCTTTCGGCTGGAGTTATCCGAGCGATGGCGGCATCGATCGCCAGTTCGTCGATGAGGGGCGGTCGGTTGCGATCCGGTACGAGAATGGCGAGAATATGTCGCTGCCGCTCGCCTCGAGGTTCTCCGCCCTGAAGCCGGGCCCTCATGACGTCTCGGCTCGCTTCACCGGAGAGGCGCCTGCCATACGCATTGCCTGCAACAACCCCGGCAACGGCGCGGGCCTGATCATTCGCCTGCAACTCTCGGAAAGCCCTGCGCGGTTCGTGATCCCTGCGGGCACCTGTCCTGCACAGGCCGTCGATATACTGGTGCCGAGCGGGAGCGGTACTGTTTCCTCCATCGTGGTCGAGTGATCCGACCCCTTCGCCGGTCTCGGGGCCGGCGAACTTTTGTGCGGGTTCGGCGGCGAATTCCGCACTGCACAATCGTTTGTTTGACCGTGCCGACGCAAGGCTCGCACGGCACATGGTGTTTCTGCGGGGGGTATGGCTCGGGCGCATCGGCGCGCTGCATGATCTATCCCGCAGTAAAACGCGGTTTTACAATCCATTATAAGCAGGCCGCCATTCTGGGCGGCTATATTGCGCTGCACTCCAAATCGGGTTAGGCACAATTACGAACGAGACAAGCCGGGGATCACATCGAATGCAAGCAAGTCGGTCGGTGCGTTCCCGCCAGGTTTCGGCGAGGGACGGAACTCGTTTCACGTGCCGTCCGAGCATCGAGCCATGATCCTGTTCGGGACGAATGTCCTGACACGTTCCATTCCGAGGAAACCCGGAATTGTCATCCCATCAAGTAGAACGCAGCCGTCCGGGCCGGGCCAGATGGTCCACGGCCGGGCTGTCGCATGGAGACAGGCAGTGTTGCCAAGAATTCTGACGTGTGTGGCTGGCGTTGGGTTGGTCGCAGGTTGCGCCGCGCCCTACAAGGCTTCGCCCACGATCCCGGCTGCCGCCGAAGCCTACGCCATGATGAACGGCGCGGCGGAACAGGTTAAGAGCGGCCCCTATCGCATCAGCCCGGAAGATACGTTGAGCGTCAACGTGTTCTTCGAACCCGATCTTTCGGTTGCCAATGTCAAGGTCGACCCCTCGGGGCAGATCGCCCTTCCGGGCATTGGCCCGATGAAGGCCGAGGACCTGACCACGACGGAACTGGCGAACGCTATCGCAGGGTCATTGCGGGGGCGCCTGCTGCGTGACCCGCAGGTTGCCGTTTCAGTGACGAGTTCGGCACGTCAGCGTGTCGTGGTGACCGGTCAGGTCCAGAAGCCGGGCGTGTACGAGATCAGCCTCGATACCACGCTGATCGAAACGGTTGCCCGTGCGGGCGGCGAAACGGAGATCGCCAAGCTCGACGAAGTGATCGTCTTCCGCACGATCAATGGCCAGCGCATGGCGGCCCGCTTCGATGTCGCCGCACTCATGAGCGGTGAACAGCCGGATATTCCGATTCTGGGGAATGACGTGGTTGTCGTCGGCTATTCGTCGTCGCGTGCGTTCTGGCGAGACCTGAGGCAGATGGTCCCGGTCTTCGCGCTCTTCCGGCCCCTGGTGATGTGAAAAAGGTCTCGATAGAGATGAACAATCCATATCCGTCCGCACCGGAAGGGGCGATGAACATCAACGACCGCTTTGCCGGGGCATACGATGCCGCCGGCTTCGGCGGCGTCGATCTGAACCTCAATGCGATCCGCGCCGCCATTATCCGCAATCGCTGGATCCTGATCGGCACGGCCATCGCCTGCCTTCTCGTCGGCGTGCTCGTGGCCATGCTTTCCACGCCGATCTATGAGGCGAAGACCACCCTCCAGATCGAGCAGCAGGCGCCGCAGGTTCTCGGCAATTCCGGCCAGTCTTTGGACGAATCCGGCCGGGACGACAGCTATATCGAAACCCAGGTGAACCTGCTTTCCAGCCGTTCGCTGGTCGAACGGGTGGCCCGCGCGCAGAACCTCTTCCGCGATGCCACGTTCTTCACGCGGATGGACCGCGATCCCCCGACGAGCGCTCCGGGAAGCGAAGGCTGGCAGCGTGCCGTCATCGACATGCTTCAGTCCAACCTTTCGGTTGAGCTGATACCGGGCACCCGCCTCGTCGAAGTCCACTTCACCAGCCCGGACCCCAAGCTGGCGCAGATCATCGCCAACGAGTTCGGCGTCCAGTTCATCAACAGCACGCTGAAGCGTCGCTTCGACACTTCGGACTATTCCCGCAAGTTCCTTCAGGACCAGATCGAACGTACCCGGGTCCAGCTTGAACGCAGCGAACGCGCGCTCATCATTTTCGCCCAGCAGGCTGGCATCACCGAAGTTGATAGCGGTGGTTCGGGAAGTGCTGCGGGTGGATCCGGCAGCAAGTCGCTGACCGATTCGAACCTCGAAGCCATCAATGCTGCCTACGCCAAGGCTTCGACCGACCGCATCCTTGCTGAGCAGAAATGGCAACAGGCCTCGCGCTCACCGCTTCTGCAAATCCCCGATGTGCTCTCCAATTCGAGCATCCAGGGCATGATGAGCAGCCGCGGCGAGAAGGCTGCCGTCCTCCAGGGCGAAATGCAGCGCCACGCGGAGGCCTATCCCACGGTCATCAAGGCAAAGGCTGAACTCGCCGCGATCGATGCGGTGATCAACAATGCCGCGGAGCGTGTGCGCGGGTCCATCCGCGACCAGTACCAGATCGCTGTAGACCAGGAAAACAGCCTCAAGAGCAGCGTCGAGGAGATGCGCCAGAAGAGCCTGGCCGAGCAGGGACGCGGCGTGCAACTGTCGATCCTGCGCCGCGATGCCGATACCAATCGTGCGCTTTATGATGCCCTGCTGCAGCGTTATCGTGAGATCAATGCTGCTTCGGGCGTCACGATCAACAATATCTCGGTGATCGACAAGGCGGAAATTCCGCGTTCGCCGGTCTGGCCCAAGCCGCTGTTCAACGCGTTGATCGGCGCCATCATCGGCGTCGTGCTCGGTGTGCTCATCGCGCTCGTCCGTGAACGGCTTGACGACAGCATCCGCTCTCCGGACGAAGTGGAGCGCAAGTTCGGGCTTCCGCTGCTCGGGCTGCTGCCGCTTTCCAAGGCCGGCAGTGTGCGCGACGAACTCAACGATCCCGGTTCGGCGTTCTCTGAATCGATCTACTCCATTCGCACCTCGCTCCAGATGGCGACGGCGCACGGCCTGCCGCGCACGCTGGCCATGTCCAGCACGCAGCAGGGTGAAGGCAAGTCGACCACCTCCATGGCGATTGCACGGGAGATCGCACAGTCGGGCTCGCGTACGCTGCTGATCGACGCCGATTTGCGACGTCCATCGCTTCATGCGCTGTTCGACCTGAAAAACGACCAGGGGTTCTCCAACTACCTGACCGGCCAGGCTCCGTTCGACGGCCTGATCGTCCAGACCGATACGGCGAACCTGTCAGTGCTGCCCAGCGGACCGCTTCCGCTCAGCGCGCCGCGCCTGCTGACTCATGAAGTTCTCGTGCCGGCGCTTGCCGAACTCGGGAAGTATTATGACGTCATCATGCTTGACTGTCCGCCGGTCCTCGGCCTGGCCGACGCTCTTCAGCTGACCTCCTGCGTCGAGGCAACGCTGTTCGCGCACGAAGCGGGCAAGGCTAGCCAGCACCAGGCCCAGACCGCCCTGCGGCGTCTGGCCCGTGGCGGCGCGAACCTGATCGGGGTCATCCTGACCAAGTTCGACTTCGATCGCGGTGGCCATTCGTCTTACGGCTACACGCAGTATTACTATCAGTACACGGCGGGTGGAGAAGGAAAGAACTGAGCGTGGCCTCGGCAAGCATGCCTGTATCGGTGCCGGTGCCTTTTTCGCGTGGCGCCGGCAGCAACCGTAGTGCCGGAACGTGGAGTTCCCTGAGCGGCGCGCGCAAGTTCGTTGTTGCGCTCGCCGTCCTGCTGATCGTGTTCAATGTCGCGATCCCCAAGGGCGGCATCAAGGCGGGCGATCTGCCGATCACCTGGGGCTACTTGATGTTGTTCCTGCTGGTGCCCGTGGGGTTGATCGGGGCATTGCGCAGGCCGATGCCGCTTGCCCAGCCGCTTCTGCAGGTCATCCTGTTCTTCCTGCCGGTTGCCCTGCTGATCCTCGTCAAGTCCGTGGTCTACCACCTCACGTTTTCGGCGCTGGCCGTGCATGAAGTGCTGTTCTTCTTCCTCCCGGTCGGCGTCCTGGTGATCCTGGGGCCTTACCTCGAGGAAGTTCCTGCGGACATCATCGCCACCACCCTGCTGTGGTGCGTACGATTTGCCGTGATCTGGGGGATCGTGAATTTCGTCCTCTACCCGATCATCAAGGACATCATCCAGATCCCATACCTCACCGTCAACGCGGCGGATTATGGTGAGATCTACGGAAAGAACAACCGGCGCGGCATCTTGATGAAGCTGGTGTCGACCTACAACAACGGCAATATCTTCGGCGCCTGCATGGTCATGCTCGCACCGATCTATTTCCTGTTCGAGAAGCGACGCCTGTTGCTCGCCTTGTTCATCATTGCACTGGTCTGCACACTGAGCCGCACCGTGTGGTTCGGCATGGTGGGCGTCACCGGGATCATGATGCTGACCGGCCAGATCAAGGTTCGCAACCCGCGCGTCTGGATCGGTCTCGTCGTTGCGGGCGGCCTGCTGATCATGCTGCTGCCGCTGATGGGGTGGACGCCGGAAAAGCTCGTCGATTCCAATCTCGGCGGGCGTGTGAAGACCTTCACGAATTTCGAAATGACCGTCCTGGGCGGCAAGACGCTGATGATTCCTGAAGTGATCTATTTCGGCTTCCTGAATTCATTCGGCCTCGTCGGCACCTTTTTCGCCGTCTGTGCATTCGCGGCCGGGCCGGTCTTCGGCTTCCTGCATCTGAAGTCGCTTTCGCCCCTGCGCAGGGCCGCTACCGCAGGCGCGCTGGGCTATGTCGTTCTCGCGGCGATCGACGGGTGCTTCGTATTCCCGCCGGTGCTCGCGCAGTTCTTTTTCGTGACGAGCCTGATCTATCGCCGTGGGTTGAGGCCGGAGCGGAAGTCCTTCTCGCTCGACAACGGGGTGAGGCAGTCATATCCCGCTCGCTCCGGGCTTTCCTGAGCCGGCGGGATCGGTCTTCGCGCACCCATGAAAGTCCTTCACGTCACACAGAAGCTGCCGGGTGGCCCGGCGAGCTATCTCGGCGAACTGCTTCCCTATCAGCGCGCGGCTCTGGGCGATGCGAATGTGTCGCTCGTCGCCTGCGGGGATGAGCTTGGGCACTTGCCCGGGTTTCCGCGATCCTCTGTCCATGCTTTCGACAGTTCGGGGCGTGGGCCGGTTGCGCTTCTGGGGTTCATGCGGACGGCGATGTCCGCGCTTCTTGCCGAGCGGCCCACTGTCGTTCATCTCCACAGCACGTTTCCGGGATTGCTGCGCCTTCCCATCGCCGCGCTGCCGGCATCGCGGCGCCCGGCCGTCGTCTACTGCTCGCATGGCTGGGCCTTCAACATGGACAGCGCGAACTGGAAGCGGGGCTGCTATGCGGGCGTCGAGCGCCTGCTGGCGCCGCTCGGCCAGCGTACCATCGCGATTTCCGATTTCGAACGGCGGTCCGCCCTGTCCCGCGGCATTCGCGCAGAGAACATGGTGGTCGTCGAGAACGGCGTGAGCGCGGCGCCGCCGGAGTTGCTCCTGCCCGCCGCAGACATGCGATCCGACGTCCTCAATCTTCTTTTCATCGGCCGTCTCGATGAGCAGAAGGGCTTCGACGTGCTCGAAGCGGCGATGGCCACGCTGGTGGACCGGCCGGTGCATCTCCACGTCATTGGCGACCGCGTGGTCTCCAACGGGCAAAGCCTGGTCTCCAGCCTGCCCAACGTCACCCATTACGGTTGGCGGGACCGCAGCCAGGTGCCGGGCTTCATCGAGAAGGCCGACGTGGTCGTCATGCCCTCGCGTTGGGAGGGCTTCGGCCTGGTGGCGATCGAGGCGATGCGGCAGGGGCGGCCGGTTCTGGCCAGCCGGGTCGATGCGCTTCCCGAAGTCGTCGGCGAGGCGGGCATGCTCGTGCGCCCGGGCGACCCCGAGGCGTTGTCCTACGCCATTTCGCGGCTCGACCGTGCCGAATTGAAAATGCTGGGCGAAAAGGCCCGGCTCCGTTTCCAGGAGCGCTTCACCAGCGAGCGCATGAATGCCGAAATCCTGCGTTGCTATCATGAGGCGCTTGGCGCCCGGCGCAGGGCCTGACCAAGGAGCAGAACCTATGCAGACGCTAGCCATTATCCCCGCTCGGGGCGGCTCCAAGGGAATCCCGCGCAAGAACGTGCTTCCGCTGCTCGACAAGCCGCTGATCGCACACACGATCCACGCCGCCCTGCTGGCGGAAAGCGTCGATCGGGTGGTCGTCTCCACGGATGACGAGGAGATCGCCTCGGTTTCGCGCGCCTATGGTGCCGAAGTCATCATGCGGCCGCCTGAACTCGCCTCCGACATGGCGAAGTCGGAAGACGCGCTGCTGCACGTGCTGGATCACCTCGATCAGACGGAAGGCTACCGGCCCGACCTTCTGGTGTTCCTGCAATGCACGTCACCGCTCACCAGCAGCGGGGATATCGACGGAACGGTCGGCAAGCTCATCGAGGAGCAGGCCGATACCGCATTGTCGGTCGTGCCGTTCCACTATTTCCTGTGGCACGGCGATGAGCAGTCCGGCGCCGATGGTGTGAATCACGATAAGTCCTTCCGCCTCATGCGGCAACAGCGTACGCCCGAGTTCGTTGAGACCGGCTCGGTCTATGTCATGAAGGTGCCGCAGTTCCGGGACGTTCAATTCCGGTTCTTCGGTCGCACCGCGATGCACGAGATCCCGGTCGAGCATTGGCAGGAGATCGATGAGCCTGCCGATTTCCGCATCGCCGAGGATCGTATTCGCCGCTTGCGCCGCGATGCCGTGGGTGCGGGCCTGCCGGCCCGGGTCCGGGCGCTCATCATGGACTTCGACGGTGTCCATACCGATGACCGTGTGCTCGTTTCGACATCCGGCGAAGAAGCGGTTTCCTGTTCGCGTTCGGACGGGATGGGGATCGAACTGCTGCGCAAGGCAGGCCTTGCCATGACGGTGATCTCCAAGGAGCAGAACAAGGTCGTCGCCGCGCGCTGCGCCAAGCTGCAGATCGAATGCACGCACGGGGTCGAGACCAAGCTTCCGCTCATGCTGCGCTGGCTGGCGCAGAAGGGCATTGCACCGGAAGAGGCAGTTTATGTCGGCAACGACGTGAACGACCTCGAATGCATGGCGGCGGTGGGATGCTCGGTTGCCCCGGCCGATGCGCATCCGCGCGCGCTTGCGGCGGCGGGGATCGTGCTTGAGCGCTCCGGTGGCAGGGGCGCGCTGCGGGAACTGGCGGAACTGCTGCTCGACAAGGGCTGTGTGGAGGCTGCCCAGTAATGACGGTCACCGCCGTCCTGCCGCGTTCATCACTGCATCTGGCACTGCTCGATGCGAACGATCCACGGATCGACCATGTGCTCTACCGGGACAGCCATCTGCGCGAGGATATCGAGCGGCGCTACCCCGGTAAGGCGGTCTATCTCGGCAGGGAAGGGCGGCTGCCTCGCAATCCCCGGGGCGCCATGCGGCAGATCGCGGAAAACCGGGCCTATTACGGCCGGGTCCGCGAAATGCTCGAACCCTTGGGGATTGAACGGCTCATCCTGTTCCTGGAAGGCGAGCCGCTGGAGCGGATGATCGCGGACTGGTTCGAAGGCCCGATCGAACTCTGGGAAGAAGGCCTTTCCCATTACATCGATCTGACCAGCCCGCTCTGGTACGCGGCGCGCGGTGCGGCGCAGATCGTATCCGGTTTCTACCCGAGAGGGGCGCTGCGCCGCCGCGCGGATCGCGGCCGGATGATCGTGCGCGACCGTTTCGAGCGGCGCAATCTCGCGTGGGACTATCCGGTTCTCGCCGCGCCCGAGGATGCCGTGCTGTTCATCGGTTCGCCGCTGGTCGACGACGGAATACTGACGCGCGACCAGCTTGCCGACGGGCTGGCGCAAGTCGCGCGGATTGCCGGCGTGCCGCTCCATTACCTGCCGCATCCGCGTGAGGACAGGTCGGGGCTGCTCCCTATGCTGGCGGGTATCGACAATGTCGCGATGGCGCCCGATCCGCATGGATTGACCCGCCATGTGACGCAGCACGGCTACCGGGCCTTCGTCGCCCCGGTCTCCACCGCGCTGCTCGATCTCGGAGCTTTCGACAACAGTCTGTTCGTGCCCGCGCTCTTCGGCGAAAAGCGCATGGATCAGGCCCTGCGCTCGTGGTCGGCCAATCCGGTGAAGGTCGCGGCCGACGTGAACGAGGCCGCGGCGTTCCTGTCATCGCGGAAGGCCGCACCCCTCCATCAGCTCCGGGCGGAAGCCTCGCCCGCAGGCTGAGCCTGCTGCTCGATCAGCCAGCGGGCGACCGTGGCCGTCCCGGTACCTTCGAGAGGGCCGAGTTCCGCGCGGATCAGCGCTTCCACATCCACTCTGTCGTCGCCTTCCAGATGGGCCGTGAGCGCGGTGACGACATCGTCTGGCTGGTCGGCGACGGCAAAACCCACTTCGGTCATCGCCAGGGCCTTGGCGGCTTCTCCCTGCTGGGCGAAGGCGGTGGGCGCGAGCCGCGCCACGATCACCGGGATGGCGCAGGCTGCCGCTTCCAGCAATGCCGAAGAGTAGAACCCCACCACAGAGTCGCAGTCTATGAAGTGATCGTATAGCGGCCCCTCGGCCATCTCGCTGGCGATGCCGTGCTCTGCCATCAACCGGGCCATCCGTTCCCGTTCCGCCTGTTCGGTTCGGGGATGAAGGCGCAGGCCGACAACGAGGTCTCGGCCGCGCGAGAATGCTGCGAGGCCCTGTGCGAGCATGGTCTCGGCGCGGTCTACCTCCTGCCGCGAAACTTTGCCGTCACTGCGGAATGGTTGGTGCAGCCACAGAACCCGGATCGGCTTCGCGGCAGTGTCGCGGTGTTCTTGCCGTGCGCGGGCGGTGGCGGCGATCCGATCGAATCGCGGCGAGCCGACCACACGGATCTTGTCGGCATCGACACCGCGCCGGACAAGCTCATCCGCGCGGCCTTGGGCCGTGATGAACAGGCGATCGAAATCCTGCCCTGTAAGGTCGCGCCGGGGGACGAGTCCGGCCTGGTGCAGGATGCGGGCGAGCGTTCCGCGCAGCCCGCGTCTGGCTTCAGCCCTCTCGCGTCCATTGAGGGGCAGGCTGAACGGCCCTTCGTCGATCATGGCGATCCTGATGCCCAGGGCGGCGGCGGCCTTGAGCAGGGCCTGCTCCGGGAAGCCCCAGCAATGCGAGAGCAGCAGGACGCGGGTGCCGCGGCGGGTGAGTTCGGACTCGAAATAGCGCTGCATCCGCGCGAAGGCGCGCGTGCCGCCGGAGACCGCTACGTTCGGTCCCGCAGTCTTGAACCATGCGCGAATTCCGACGTCGCGCGGGGTCGGCTTGATGACTTCGCCCTCCGCATCCTCGTAGCGGGCGGTGCCGCGCAGGTCGAAGGCCGACATGTCGAAGACCGTCAGCGCCATCGAAGGCGCCATCTCGCGGACTTCACGTGCCAGCAGCTTCAGCGTCTCCGGATGTGATCCGCTGGCGCCGGCGAGGGCAATTGTCATTCAATCATTCCTTCCAACGGGATCGAGGCGGCGTGCGCATCGAAATCAAACTGCTCGCAGATGCAATAGGCGCGGCGATTCAGTTGAAGAAGCCCTTGCAGCATCCGATCCGCCGAAAGGCGCTATTGGAAAGGCAGGGCGATTCCTCCGGCCGTTAGGTATTGATGATGGCTGTTTTTCCCTGTTTTGCGTCATACCTGTGCGGTTTTCGATGGGTATTTTAATGAAGCTGCAAACGCCTCTCATGACGACGTGACGTGCAGCAATTGAGACGGGAGAAGAGCGATGCTGCAGGTCAACGCCGGGCTTTACCGGGCGAAAAGTTCTTAATTCCACCTAAATTTGAGCAGACCTAATCGGCAGAAATAGGCGATATTAAATGGAGTTGTTGTGATTTACTGTTATCTGGTTGTCTCGAAAGGGGATTGTGCGTCGCACAAAAATGGATTTGCGCCTAGGTATGTTCCCTGATAGACCTTTTTGGGTAATCATATCGCTCAAAGAAGGGCTATTTCATGAGTGTGAAGATCATCGCCGAGGTTGGTTGCAACCATAAGGGAGATATGGAAATCGCCAAGGAGCACATCCGGATCGCGGCGGTTTACGCCAAGGCCGATGTGGTCAAGTTCCAGAAGCGCACCAATCGCGAACTTCTCACCGAAGAGCAGTACAATGCGCCGCACCCGAACCCCGCGAATTCTTACGGCGACACTTACGGTGCTCACCGCGAATACCTCGAGTTCACGCCCGAGCAGCACCGCGAGCTGATGGAAGAGTGCAAGCGCAACGGCATCGAGTACTCGACCTCTGTATGGGACGTGACCTCGGCCCGCGAAATCGCCGCGCTGAACCCCTCGCTCATCAAGGTTCCCTCGGCCTGCAACCTGCACTTCGAAATGCTCGAAGTTCTCGCCAACGAATACTCGGGTGAAATCCACCTGTCGTTCGGCATGACCACGCAGGACGAAGAAGAAAAGATCGTCCAGTTCTTCGAACAGCACGGCCGTGCGAAGGACGTGGTGATCTATTCGTGCACTTCGGGCTACCCGGTGGCCTTCGAGGACATCTGCCTCGGTGAAATCACCCGCCTGATCGAATCCTTCGGCGATCGCGTGAAGTCGATCGGCTTCTCGGGCCATCACCTCGGCATCGCCGCCGACATTGCCGCGCTGGCTCTCGGCGCGGAGTGGGTGGAACGCCACTTCACGCTCGACCGCACCTGGAAGGGCACCGACCACGCCGCCTCGCTCGAGCCGGACGGCCTTCGCCGCCTCTGCCGCGACCTCAAGGCCGTGGAAAAGTCGCTGGCCACCAAGTCGACGGAAGTTCTCCCCGTCGAGCAGGTCCAGCGCGACAAGCTCAAGTGGCGCCCGCGCCCGAAGCCCGCTGCAGCGGCCTGAGCTTAGCCAGCTAGAAAGATGGGCGGCGCCTTCGCGGGGGCCGCCCATTTTCGTGAGCGGCACTGCTTCTCGCTCGCGGGGAGCACGAGCCAGGCCCGACGCACGCTGATGTCTCCTCGGCACTGCGTCATCGGCCTTGCTACCAGGGCCAATCTATCTCTTCATTGCCTCGGCTCGTGTTCAAGCTGTTTCGCGTTCGGGACAGCGTCGAACCCGAGCCTGTCGCGGTGGTGCCAAGCGGAATGGATGTGAAGTTGTCTGACAAGACCAGCGGTCCGACCATCTGGTTTCTCGTCGTTGCGGGTTCGGCCAGCACGACTCTGGCGCTCGTCGCCAAACGCATATTGCATGACCATCCCCATGCCAGAATTGTCGCGATCGACAGTGAGGCGTTCAACACCCAGACGCGGTCGAAGGTTGTCTGGGATGCACCGGGCGAAGTCCTGCGATTGGCTCCCGAAGACCTCGGGCTCATCAACTTCTCCAAACGGCGGGCGCTGCCCGGCCGGGTGAACCTCCTGCTGAATGGCGGCCAGTTCGCTTTCGACAGGCTGGTCCGGCGGATTGAGAAGGATCTGGCGCATGTCAGGCCCGATCTCGTCGTGACCTGCAACGACACGTTCTATGCGCAGCGCGCGTTCCTCAGCGCGGCGCGCAAAATGGGTGCGGATACGGTGCTGGTCCAGGAAGGGCCGTTCACGATCGTGCGTTCCAAGGAAGCCGGGCCGCGTCCTGGGCTGATCCCGAAGATGGCTCTCGCCGCGCGCAAGCTGGGCCTGATCCCGCCGACGATGCCTTATGGCGCTTACGGTCATTCGATGGTCCTGGCCACTTCGCAGGACTATGCGGGCCGCTTCGTGGCGGCAGGCGTCGCGCCGCACACCATCCGGTTTATCGGCGTGCCCCGGTTCGATCCGCTGCTCCAGATCGCGCGAAGCCGATCCGACCCGCCGCGCGTCATCTATGTGTTCCAGCCATTCGTTGCGCAGGGGCGAGTGGCGGGAAGCGCCGCCAGGGCAACGCTGGCCGAGATGGCGAAGGGTTTTGCAATCGCTTACGAGCGAATGCCTTTCACACTCGTGACGAGGCCGCATCCCCGCAGCGACCATGAAACCTTCGGGCATTTCGAAGGCTGTCTCACGATCCCCTACTCGCGTTCGGCCGGAGGGCCGCTGGACGAGGAAGTGGCCGGTGCCTCGTGCAGCGTCGGGCACTACTCGATCGGTCTGCTGGAAAGTCTTATGATGGGCGTGCCGGTCGTCAGCATGCCCATCCCGATCGAGGCGTTTACGGAGCGGCTCGAGGGCGAAAAGCAGCTCTGGTTCGATGAAGCTGGCGTGCCTTATGCTCGAACGGCCGATGAATTCGCTGAACTGTTGATCGACGCATTGACACACGGCGTACCTTCCACGACCGACGTCACTGCCGAAACCGGCCCGATGGACGGCAAGGCGACCGACAGGGCCGCCGAGGCAATCGCAAAGCTGCTGAAAGATCGATCCGATGGCTAAGACGGCGTTGCATCACAGGATGCTGATCTATCTCGGCCTGGGCTCGTTGCAGAGTGCGCTATCGCTGATCCTCCTGCCGGCCTACGCCCATATCCTGCCCGTCAGCGAGTTCGGCCTGCTGGCGCTTGTGCTCTCGCTCGAGCAACTTTTCCTGTTGCTCATGGACTGCGGGCTGTCCGGCGGTGCGGTCAGGACATATCACGACAAGGCACGCCAGGACCTGCCTTTCATGACCGGCCCGGTCCTGATCGGTTACTTCCAGCGCTTGTCGCTGGGAATATCCTTCGCGGCGATGTTCGTTCTTGCCGGCGTGCTCCTTGTTCTGGACCAGTTCTTCCCTCAGCCGGAACTCGTTGTCTCTGCTTTTGCCATTACCGTCGTTTCCGCATGGCTGCAGCGCATCAACACTTTCGCGGCGACGACCTATCGCGCTCAGGAAGATGCCCGCTCCTTCGCGGTTCTTGCGCTGGCCCGAATGATCGGCCTGACGACGCTGACGTTGCTCCTGATCTTCGTGTTCAAGGTCGGCTTGCTGGGAATCCTTGCCTCGCGGATCGTGATTTTCGGCGGGACCGCACTGTACGAATCGCGCAACGCCTGGAAGCTGCGCCTCACGGGTGAAGAGCACCGCCGGACCAAGGAATTCGTGCGGGATTCGGTCAAACGCTTTTCCGTTCCCATGCTTCCTTTCGATCTTCTCGCCTGGGGCCGCAGTCGTGGCAACCGGTTGGCGGTTGCCGGCGCCTTCAACCTGACGGCTCTCGGTATCTGGAATGCCGCAGCGGCGCCGGGACAGATTCTCACGCTGGTGGGGCAATCGTTCAATCGCGGATTCGAGCCGTTCTTCTACCGCAAGGCCAATGAGGAAACCGCCGAGGCCGAGGCTGTCGTTCGTGACATGGGCGCAGGCTATCTCGTGGTTCAGGCCGTTCTGGCGCTCGGCGTCATCGCGGTGATGCCGGAAGTGTTCCGCATCCTGTTCCCCAAGGATTACCACAGCGCCAGCCTCTATGCTCCGCTTGCCCTTACGGCTGCCTTTGTCGAGGCGACGCAGAGCCTTTCGATCCGCGCGCTGTTCGCGTTCGGGGCGGTCAGGCTGGTTCCCGTAGTGCTTGCCGTCGCGACCGGATTGGGGCTTTCCACGATGGCCCTGCTGGCGCACCTGTTCGGCCTGACGGGCGCCATGGCGGGACAAGTGATGATGTCCGTCTACGGGTCTGTCTTCGCGTGGTTCCTTGTGAAGCGTCTCCACCACACGCGCTTCTTCCCCTCCAGGGCCGCGATCATGCTCACGACGGTCGTTACCGGCGCCAGTCTCCTGCCGTTCGCGATGCCGGAGTTCTGGATGAGCGCCGCAAGCATTCCGGTAAGGGGCCTGATCTTCGGCGGGGCCATTGTCGGCATCGCCTGGCTCTTCGCATTGCGGCACCCGGAATTTGTCCTGCTGGTCCGGGAAAGGATAAATCAGGACAAGGGCAAGATAATCCGGCGTGGGGGAGGGGCGACCTCCACCGGGCCGCAAGGCTGACGCCCGGAATCGCTGCCGTCGTTCACGGCGTCGGCAGCAGTCCCCGGGCCATGAAGTTCGGGGTGATCGCGCGGCCTTCGCCGGTCTTGTTCCCGTCGAAGCGCGAGTTCGGCCGCTTGAGTACCGGGCTGACCACCACGCCGCCAACGGTATTGCCGCTGATCTGGGCGTTGCCCTGGATGTTGCGCTTCACGCTGACGACGAGGGGTAGCGCGCGGGCGGCCGAAGCGTTCACGGCGTTGTTACGGATGGCAAGGTCGATCCGGTTGGAGGCGACGGTATAGCCGATCGCCACGCTTTCCGCAGGCAGCGCGGTGGCCAGTTCGACCCGGTTGCCCGAAATCTCGCCTTTCGGCGCGGACCCGCCGATCAGGACCATTGGCTTGTTCCCCGGCCGGTCGAACAGCAGCACATTGTCCTTGATGACCAGCCTGTCGGTGGCGCGGTAGGTCCAGTCGACCGTCACGTTGCGCAGGCGGTTGCCCTGGAACACCATGCTGCCGAAGTAACTGGGCGTGCAGACGCCGAGTTGGCCGGGGCCGGAATAGACGAACTCGTTGCCGATGAAGCTGACGGTGATCGCATCGAGGCTGGTTGCGAAGCCGCCGCTTTGCAAAGCGGCCATCGACAGGCCGCGCTGGGCCCCGATCTTGGACATCTTCTCGCGCCGGATCGTTTCCGGGATCGTGCCGTCCTGCTCGCCGTAATTGTTCCTGAAGACGATGTTCCGGGCGACGTAGAAGGTGGAATAGCAGAAGTTGCCGGCGTTGGTGACGCGGTTGTCATAGGCGATGCAGTCCATGCAGCCCTCGAAGTCGACGCCGACATCAGACATGTCGCTGATGCGGTTACGGGCGACGACGACCTTCTGGCCGTTGTTGCCGTAGACCCCGCCATTGGCCCCGCGCATCGTGTTGTCGGCGATGTAGACCTCGCTGACGCGGCGCAGGAACTGCGGCATTCCGCCCTGGTCGTGCTTCGCGCCGCCCCCCCACCAACTGATCTTGGCGTATTTGCCCTCATTGCCCACGGCAATGACGCGCCGCGCCATGTTGAAGCGCAGGATCGAGCCCTGGTAGGCGCCGTAGTCCACCGTGTTGTCGGAGATGTAGATGTCCTCGTTGAGGTCGTCGAGGCTGTTGGGCGAGAATCCGGCGAGGACGGCGGGATCGACAGTGACGGAACCCTTGGCGCGGTCATAGCCGCTGCCGTCCATCCGCAGGTGGCCTACCGAGGCAAGGCCGATCCCGTCGGCCGTGCAGCGCGTGACCTTCAACCCCCGGATGTTGACCGCGCGCAGCATCACGGTCTTGGAACGCTGGGAAGCGATGGTCGTCGCATGAATGCCATCGACGACGATGTTTCGCACGAAGCTGGCGGGATCGTTGCTTTCGGGGCTGACGGAAAGGGGGGAGCCCGTTGGACCTGCCCAGATCAGGTGCGGCCCCTTGCCCTGGCCGAATATCCCGAAACCACGGGATATCGCGACCGGACGGGTGAGGCGCATCGGGCCGGAAATCATGACTGCGGGCGCGCCGCCGGCGATGGCACGCTCAAGGGCGGCGCTGTCGTCCGTGGTTCCGTTGCAGGCTGCGCCGAAACGCCTGATGTCCAACGCGCGGGCGCGAAGCGCGGCGATATCGCTCTCCAGCCGCGATTGCGGGGGTGCCCAGGCCGGCCAGTCGCCCGGCTGCGAGGCGGCGAAAGACGAAGTGGGGCGCCACAAGGACGCCGCGCCCAGCGCCAGAGCGGAGACGGCGAACAGAGAGCGGCGGTCGACGGCGAAGGGGTTCGCGGGATGGGCCATGTCGAAAACTCCTCGTTTCCTGTTGCGCTGCAATATTCACGGTCGTTTAATCGCGTGGCCCGCAACGCTGCATGAACGGCTGTGGGCGGCGGGACGATCGACTGCCCGTTCTTCGCCCCAACTTTGCCTTCAACAACGACCTATCCGGGAAACGCCTGCTTGAATCACATCCTCGCCCTCGTTGCCGATTGGGAAAGCCTGAAGAATCTGCTGGTTCCCAAGGATCAGGTGATCCGTGCGGTGATTCACATCCACGGCGGGATGCTGCTCTTCCTGTTCCTGGCATTCGTGTCGCGACGGGGTATCGCCAGTGGCTGGGCGCTGGCGCTGCTCTGGGTGGTGGCGCTGGGCACCGAGGGGGCCGACATCATCTCGATGTGGCCGATCGATCGTCCGTGGAAACTTCGGGATACCGGTTACGACCTGTTCAACACGCTGCTGTGGCCGACGGTCCTCTATATCGGCGCTAGTCGCTTTGCGGGGCGCAATGCGGGCGAGACGGTGATGGACAAAGACATGGGCGAAGGTCGCGAGGAGCCGGTTGCGCCTGAAGCGATAGAAAACCGGGAATAGCCGTGGTCAGCGACCGCGGAAATGCTCCACGATGCGGGTGTCGAGCGGTTCCTTGAAGCGAATTTCGAGGTTGCTCGTGTCCTTCTTCGCCACCGTTGCCGGCAGGGGACCGATCGCGCCGATCCATAGCGAGAAATCGCCATCAAGCGCGCAGGGAAGCGCTTCCGCTTCCAGATCGCAGCCAAGATCGGCAAGGTCCGAAATGCGGACTCGCGCGGAACCGTGCGCGCCGATGCATTCCCCGTAGAGAATCATGCCCATCCTCATCACGCTGCCCGGATCGTCCGGGCTCCTTGTTGTCATTCGTGCGATCCCCGGCATTCTTCCGGGGATCAGCGGGATCGGTATCCCGCACACTCTCCTATAGCCCGTTTAAAGGTCAGATTGGTTGCAGGCGAGTGTCGTTTTGATGATGGCAGCCGATTTCATGACGGACGCCTGTTCTTATGGGTTAGGCCGAATGCTTCAGGCGACTTCGTCCTGCGGCGTGGGGGTCTTGCCCCTGGCCTTGCCATAAAGGGCGCCGAGGAAGTCTTCGCGCCAGCGCTGCACGTCATTGTCGCGCACAGAGGCAAGGAGTTTCGCATGGCGCTTCTTGCGTTCGGCCAGCGGCATTTCGAGCGCCTTCTTGATGTTTTCGGCGACATGCTCGATCGAGTGCGGGTTCACCAGCAGCGCATCCTTGAGCTGATGCGCGGCGCCGGCGAACTGCGACAGGATCAGCACGCCGGGGTTCTCCGGATCCTGCGCCGCGATATATTCCTTCGCCACGAGGTTCATCCCGTCGCGCAGGGGAGTGACAAGGCCGATGTCCGCCGCGCGGTAGAACCCGGCGAGCTGATCGCGCGGGAAACCCCGGTTGACGTAACGGATGGGCACGAACGCCACATCGGCATAAGCGCCGTTGATGTGCCCGGTCTTGCGTTCGAGGTCTTCGCGAATCTGCTGGTAGCTGGCGACGTCCCCGCGCGATGGCGGTGCGATCTGGAGCAGCACGGCATCGCCGGCCTGATCGGGGTAATCCGCCAGGAAGCGCCCGAAGGCCTCGAAGCGTTCGCCCAGGCCCTTGGAATAGTCGAGCCGGTCCACGCCGATCAGGATCTTGCGACCGCGCACACTGGACTTGAGCCGGTCGTGGGCTTCGCGGGCTTCCGGCCCGGCGGCGGCTTCGGTGAACTCGGCAAAGTCTATGCCGATCGGGAAGGCGCGGGCGATGACCTTGCGGCCCTTGTACTCCACCGAATTGTCGAGATTGACCTTAAGGCCCATCTCTTTCTGCACGTAGTGGAGAAAGCTTTCGAGCCATTCGGTGTTCTGGAAGCCGATCACGTCGTATTCCAGCATCGAGGCAACCAGACGTTCGTGGAAGGGCAGCGAAACCAGCAGACGGGTGGGCGGCCAGGGCGTGTGGAGGAACAGGCCCATCCGGTTCCTCACGCCTTTTCCGCGCAGCAGCGATCCGAGCGGAAGCAGATGGTAATCATGGACCCAGACCAGGTCCTCTTCCTCGATCAGCGGCAGGACGGCATCGGCGAAACGGGCATTTACGCGTTCGTAGCCCTCGCCGAAGTTGCGGTCGTACTCGGTCAGGTCGATGCGGTAGTGGAACAGCGGCCAGAGCGTGCGGTTGGCGTAGCCGTTGTAATATTCGTCGATGTCCTGCGGTTCGAGATCGATCGTAGCCGTGGTGATGCCGTCGTTGCGTTGCATGTCGAGGTGGCCGGTGAACTCCTCGGTTTCCTGCCCCGACCAGCCGAACCAGATGCCGCCATGTTCGCGCAGTGCCGAATTGAGCGCCACTGCCAGTCCTCCCTGCGCCCCGGCGGCTCCCGCTGCCTTGGGAACCGATACCCGGTTGGAGATGACGATCAGTCTGCTCATTTCAAATCCCCTGTGCCGCGCCGACCAGATGTGCGGAAGACGCGTTTTGCGGGGCCGGCTATCGCCAGTCCCGCCAAGACCGGGACAGCTGCCCGGCACAATTGATGATACCTACTAGCGAATAGGTCTGCGGAAAGTTCCCCCACAGTTCGCCGGTTTCGAAATCCATATCCTCCGAAAGGAGGCCCGATCTGGTGCGATGATCCAGCATCGCCTCGAACAGGCGGCGCGCCTCCTCGTCCTGGCCGCTGCGATGGAGCGCCTCGATCAGCCAGAAGGTGCAGATGTTGAAGGCGGTCTCTGGCAGGCCGAAATCGTCCTCGCTGTCGTAGCGAAGCATGTGTTCGCCCCGGCGCAGCGCCTTCTGCACGGCCTGGAGCGTGGCGCGGAAGCGCGGGTCTTCGGCCTCGACATAGCGCAGCTCGACCATCTGCAGCAGGCTGGCATCGAGCTGCGAGCCGCCGAAGCTGGCGGCATAGTGACCTCCCGCGCCGCTGTCGTCGAAGTCCGGTGCCTCGATCTTGTGCCAGGCGTGTTCGTCGATGTGCTTGCGCACCGTGGCCGCGCGTTCGCGCCAGATTGCGGCCCGCTCGTCGAGCCCGAGGAACTCGGCGGCATTGGCCAGACGGTCACAGGCGGCCCAGCTCATGACGCTGGAATAAGTGTGGACGGCCGTGCGCGTGCGCAGTTCCCAGAGGCCGGCGTCAGGCTGGTCGTGCGTCTGCCAGGCCAGTTCGCCGACCTGTTCGAGGCTGGCGAAATCCTCGGGCGTGGCGATACGCAGCAGGCGCTGGTCGGAAAAGGCCTGTATCGCGGGCAGGACGATCTGGCCGTAGCAGTCGTTCTGGACCTGATAATAGGCGGCGTTGCCGACCCGGACCGGCCCCATGCCGCGATAGCCGGAAAGGTCGGGAGCTTCCCATTCGATGATCTCGCGCGCGCCGCTCACCGCGTAAAGCGGCTGGATCGCACCGCCCTCGGCATCGTCGACGATGTTGCGCAGATAGGCGAGATACCGCTCCAGCACGTCCAGTGCGCCGAGATGGTTGAGGGCCTGCACCGTGTAGTAGGCGTCACGGATCCAGCAGTATCGGTAGTCCCAGTTGCGCTGGCTGCCGGGCGCTTCCGGGATGGAAGTGGTGAGCGCGGCGACGATCGCACCGGTTTCCTCATGCTGGCAGAGCTTGAGCGTGATGGCGGCGCGGATCACCGCGTCCTGCCAGTCGAGCGGGGTGGCGAGGCCGCGCACCCACAGCCGCCAGTAGTCGCCGGTGTGGCGCAGCATCGATTCCATCTCGTGTTCGACATCGCCGCTGAAGGGTTCGTCGGGGCCGAGGAAGAAGTGTAGCGTCGTTTCCAGCCGGAAGTAGCGTTCGTCGAGAACGTAGCCGATCGGGGCATCGGTGGTGAGGCGCAGGGTGTTGCGCTCCACCAGGTAGCGGATGTGATTGGAGCCGCGCGTGATGGCGGCAAGCTGGGCGCCGTAGCCGCTCATCGGCGTGAGCACCGTGCGGATGCGCGGCGAGCCCGCCACCGGACGGACGATACGCGCATAGGCGACCGGCCGATACGTGCGGCCCGATCGTTCGAAACGCGGGCAGAAGTCGATCACTTCCACCGCGCCGCCCTGCGCATCTTCCAGCCTGGTGATGAGGATCGGGGTATTGCGCGAGTAACGCTGGGTGACGGAGACCTGGTTTTCCAGTTCGAAGCGCCAGGTTCCCGCGTCCTGGCCTTCCGGGCCGCGCAGCAGGGCACAGAACGTCGGGTCGCCGTCCACGCGGGGGACGCAGCCCCAAACGAGCGCGCCGCTGGTGTCGATCAGGCCTGAGACCTGGCAATTGCCGATGGGCCAGAGTTCGAGCGAGCTCATGTTCGGCTGTTCTCCTGGTCGTGATCGTGAATGATGGTTTCGAGCCACGCGTGCACCGCGCTGACGCCGCCGAGCCGGGCATGGGCGAGCGTTTCGCGCATCGGCCCCGCAAGGATGCCGTCTCCGCCGAGGCGGGCGACGGCTGCGAAGGCGTCCTCGTCAGTCACGTCGTCGCCGATGAAGACGGGGCGAGCGCCGAGGAAGGGCGGCATCTGCATGAAGCGTGCGACGGCGCTGCCCTTGTCGGAACCGGGCATGGACAGCTCGATAACCTGCTTGCCGTGCTTCGTCCTGAGCCCGAACTCCCTGCCGGTCTCGTCGGCGCAGGCGAGCAGGCCGGGCAGGGCTTCGGGGTGGCGGCGGTAATGCACGGCGATGCTGAAGGGCTTGGGTTCGACGAGGAGGCCGCCGTTGTCGGCCGCGAAAGCGGAGAGACGGTCGACGACGGCCTTTGGCAGCGGCTCGGCAAGGGGAAGGATTTCGCGGCTGCCTGCCGGTCTGAACTCACCGCCGTGCGAACCTGCCGCAGCGACATCGAGATGGCCCAGCATCTCCTCCAGCGATTCCAGCGAACGGCCGGTGATGAGCGCGAGCCGGCCGTCCAGCCGATCGGCCAGTCGCGCGATCAGGTCGGGCAGATGCGGAGAGACGATCACGTCGTCGGGATGGTCCGCGATTTCCACGAGCGTGCCGTCGAAATCGAGGAACAGAGCCGTGGGCACGGCCGCGCCAAGCGGCAGAGGAGGGGGCAGATCGCGCGGAAAAGCGCCATGTTCCGCCAGCGAGGGACATTCGCCTGGATCGGTCATTATGGTCAGTCTTGCACCTTCGGAAGTGGATGGCCACCCGAAAAGCGGCCGATCCGGTCGAGGTTGGGCGTTATCCGCCGGGGGCAGCGGCGCCGGAGAAGGGTCAAACGAACGGGATGGGGCAGGGTTCCGGCCGATGTGGAAGGTCGCTTCGAGTCCTCTATGCAATCCGGCGAGGGGCTAGTATTGGCACAGCGAAAGCCAGACTTCCCTGGCATTCATCGAGCCCCATGTCCCAGATCGTTCCAGTTATTCTGTGCGGAGGCAGCGGCACGCGGCTTTGGCCGCGCAGCCGCGTTGCCAAGCCCAAGCCTTTCCTGCCGTTGGTGGGAGAGAGCACGCTGTTCGAGGCGACGGTGTCGCGCTGCCCGCCGGATCTGGGTTTCGCGGCGCCGGTGGTGGTGACGGGACGGCAGCACCTCGAACATGTCGAGGCGCAGCTTCACGGGCAGGAAGGTGCCTCGGTGATCGTGGAGCCGGCCGCGCGCAACACCGCTGCCGCCATCGCGCTGGCCGCCTGCCGCCTGCCGGATGACGCGGTGATGCTGGTCTGCCCGAGCGACCACCATATCGGCCGCCCGGACGTGTTTGCCCGTGCCGCGGCTGCTGCCGCCGCGCTTGCCAGGGACGGCTGGCTGGTGTCCTTCGGCATCGAGGCGACCGCGCCGGAAACCGGCTTCGGCTACCTCAGGCGCGGCGAGGCGATCGAGGGCACGCCCGGTTTCCGCACGGCCCAGTTCGTCGAGAAGCCCGACCTCGAACGTGCCCGCGCCTTCCTGGCTGAGGGCAATTACGCCTGGAACGGAGGCATCTTCGCTTTCCGGGTGAGCGATTTCATGGCCGAACTCGCCGAGCACCGCCCGCAGATCGCCGCCAAGGTGCGCGAGGCCGTGGCGAAAGGCACGCTCGACGGCCACCGCTTCCATCCCGACGCGGCGACTTTCGCCGAAGTGGAAAGCGATTCGGTGGACTATGCGGTGATGGAAAACACCCGCCGCGCGGCGCTGGTGCCGGCCGACATGGAGTGGTCGGACATCGGCAACTGGCACGCCCTGCACGAAGCGCTCGATCGCGACGACCACGGCAACGCGGTGCGCGGCGCGGGTGATGCGGAACTGGTGGATTGCCGCAATGTCCTGGTCGACAGCGACGGACCGCGCGTCTCGGTCATCGGCCTCGAAAACGTCGTCGTCGTCGTCGATGGAAACGACATACTGGTCACCACCGTCCAAGGTGTGCAAAAGGTCGGCAAGCTATCCGGTGCCGTCAACCAGTAAGGGACGGCAGGCGCCCGGGTCCGGGGGCCGGACATCGGGAGCAACGGTAGGGGATTTGTCATCGTAATGGTGCAGGTCCGACATTTCTTTCCCGGCCGGATGATGGCAGGGGCCCGGATTATCGCATCGCGGAAGGCATGAAATGAAGCAGATCGTAGCGTTCGACCTCGACGGGACCCTGGCGCTGAGCAAGCAGCCGTTGACCGACGAAATGGCCGAACTCATGGCGCGGCTGCTCGAAGTGGCGCAAGTTGCCGTGATCTCCGGAGGGGACTGGCCGCAGTTCGACAAGCAGGTGGCCAGCCGTCTTCCCGCCGATGCCGATCGTTCGCGGCTCTGGCTCATGCCGACCAGCGGCGCCAAGCTCTACGTCCACCGCGACGGCGCCTGGACGCCGGTCTATGCCGAACTGTTCACTGAAGAACAGAAGCGCGAGATTCTCGAAGCGTTCGACGCTTCGCTTGCCGCCACCGGCTTCACGCCCGAGGAAACCTGGGGTGAGCGGATCGAGGATCGCGGCAGCCAGATCACTTTCTCCGCCCTGGGCCAGCAGGCTCCGCTTCATGCCAAGGAGCTCTGGGACCCGGACTTCGCCAAGCGCAAGGTGATCCAGGCCGATCTCGTGAAGCGCCTGCCCGGCGTCTCGGTCAATCTCGGCGGTGCCACTTCGGTGGACGTGACCCAGCCGGGCGTGGACAAGGCCTGGGGGCTCAAGCGGCTTGCCGAACATAGCGGCGTGGCCGAAGCCGACATGCTGTTCATCGGCGATGCCATCTTCCCCGGTGGCAACGACTATCCGGCCAAGGCCATGGGGCTCGACACGATCTGCGTGCGCGATCCCGCCGATACCGCCAACGTCGTCGCCGCGATCGTCGCCTGCCAGAAGGCGGGCTGACGGCAGCGGCGCCTTCGCGGGAAGCCGGATGCCCGCTTTCTACCTGACTTTCATCGCCGTCCTGCTCGCCGGTTTCGGTGCGCGGGACCAGATGACCATATCCGGCCTCGCCGCAAGGCAGGGGCAGCGGCCCGGTGTCCTGCTGGCGGCCCTGCTCAGTGCAGGGCTGACCGCCGCGGGTGCGGCATGGGCGGCGGCTTTCATGCTCGCCCAGCTACCGCCTCCGGCACGGATGATCTTCGCCGCATTCGCCGTGGGTCTTGCCGGGCTTGAGTCCCTGATCCTAGTCCCGCGCCGCCGGCCGAAGGAGCCCACCAATTCGCTCGGCGCACTGCTGCTGGTGCTGCTGGCCAGCCAGATCGCCGATGCCGCCCGGTTCATCGTCTTCGCCATGGGCGTGGGTATGGCAGCGCCTGTGGCATCCGGGGTGGCAGGCGCGCTGGGCGGCGGGATACTGGCGGGGATGGCCTGGGCCTTCCCGCAGTTTTCGAGCGCTCCGGCGGCGGGCTGGATCAGGCGGGGCGTCGGCCTCCTGCTGGTCTGCGCTGCGCTCATGCTGTTCCTTCGGGAATCTTCGATACTCTGATCGGAAATTGATAGAGAACCGGGGGTTCACTTCCGCGTTCACAAATCTACATAGTTCACCGGACGGCATAGGCCGAACAGCAACGAGGGAAACACGGCATGACTTCCAAGGACAATTCCAAGGCCGCTCTGATCGACAGCCTGAACGGGCTGCTCGCCGACACCTTCGCGCTTTACGTCAAGACGAAGAACTTCCACTGGCATGTTCGCGGCCCGCAGTTCCATGACCTGCACCTGCTGTTCGATACCCAGGCAACCGAGATTTTCGGCCTGACCGACCTGATCGCCGAGCGTGTCCGCAAGCTGGGCGGCACCACCCTGACCTCCATCGGCTCGATCGCCGCCAAGACTTCCGTAAAGGACGAGGATGACACCTCGCTCGACGCGCAGGGCATGGTCAAGCAACTGTTCGAGGACAACACCGCTTACGTCGCCACGCTGAAGGAAACCAAGGAACTGGCAGGCGAAGCAGGCGACAATGCCACCGACGGCATCATCGATGACTGGACCGATCAGGCCGAACAGCGCGCCTGGTTCCTTCGCGAGATTCTTGCCTGAGAATGTGCGACCGGCTCGCTACAGCCGTGGCGAGCCGGTCGCACCGGCATTTCGGCACCGCCAACGCGGACCGAACCCGAAGTCTCTCCTCGCGCAGAGACAAAAACCGGCCTAAGTCCAGCTCATGCCGAAACTCGAAATCATCGAAGGTGCCGACGATGGCGCCATTGCCGCTTGGTTCGCGGAGCGCCTCAAGGCTGCTCTTGCAACCAGTCCCGACGACATCGCGATCACCGTGCCCGGCGGTTCGACGCCTTTCCCGATTTTCGACCGGTTGGCGGAGATGGACCTTCCCTGGCACCGCATCTCGGTCTGGCCGGGGGACGATCGCATCGTTGACGAGGATCACCCCGCCAGCAATGTCGGCAAGATCCGGGCAAGGCTCGAGCCTGTGGGCGCGCGCGTCGTGGCGCTGACCGAACAGGCTCGGCCGCCGCATTTCGCGGTCGCCTGGCTTGGCATGGGCGGTGACGGGCATATCGCCTCGCTGTTCCCGAACACCGATCCGCAGATCGACGATCCCCGCGAAATCCGCCGCCTTACGCCCGATCCGTTGCCGCCCGAGGCGCCCTTCGACCGGCTAAGCCTGACCATCCCGGCGCTGACGGACAGCGACGAGCTGATGTTCGTGATCCGCGGCGCTGACAAGCGCGCGGTCTTCGATGCCGCGGTCAAGGGCGAGCACGATCTGCCGGTTGCCCGGCTGCTGCGCGCGGCGCGGCACAAGGTCACGTGTTTCTGCTGAACTGGCTGCTGCACCGGCTTCCGGCGCCGCTCCACCGTACGCTTTACCGCGCGGCACACTGGGGCCGGCGGCAGGTGTGGAAGGTGTGGCGGCCGGAACTGCACGGCGTGCGCGTGCTTGCGCTCGATGGTGAAGGCCGGGTGCTGCTGGTGCGGCATTCCTATGGCTCCGGCCGCTGGATGCCCCCCGGCGGCGGGCTCAATCGCGGTGAAGATGCGCTCTCCGCCGGACGGCGGGAACTGCTGGAAGAGACCGGCTGCGCGCTTGCGGATGTTCGCCTGCTCGTTCTCGTCACCGAGGATCTCGTCGGCGCGAGCAATCATGTCCATGTCGTTGCCGGCAGGACCAACGATGTGCCGCGCGTGGATGGCCGCGAACTCGTGGAGGCGCGGTTCTTCCCGCTGGGGGCGCTGCCCGATCGGATACCGGCGCGGCTTCCCGCCGAACTGGCGCAGTGGATCGCCGAATATGCCTGATGCGGGGATCATGCTGGAGACCGAGCGTCTCTGCCTTCGCCCGCCAGAGCGGGGGGATTTCGAGCCCATGCGGCAGATGTTCTGCGATCCGCTGGTGGTCGCCCATATCGGAGGCAGTCCGCTCCTGCGTACCGAGGCATGGGCGCGGTTTCAGCGAGACGTGGGGCACTGGACGCTGGAGGGTTTCGGCCAGTTCACGGTTCTGGAGAGAGCTTCGGGCCGTTACGTCGGCAAGCTGGGGCATGCACGCTTCCTGCGCGATCTTGGACCTCTGGCGGAGACCGAGATCGAGATGACGTGGACGCTGGCATCGGGGTTTCACGGGCTGGGCTATGGGAGCGAGGCAGGCCGGGCCGCGATCGCGTGGTTCGAGGGACGCGGCCCCCGCCGCACCGCCTGCGTGATTGCTGAGGCGAATCTGCCTTCGCTCGGGCTGGCCCGAAAGCTTGGATATCGGGAAGTTGACCGGCTGGCGGGCGAAGCCGGCGCCCGGATCGTGCTCGTCAGGCAGGGGTGAAAGTCCAGGCCTAAAGAAGCGAAAGCTGCCCATCCCTGGCCGGGCGAACGTCCTCTTCCCCGCGTTCGAGGGCGGAGAGGGTCAGGCCCATCAGGCGGATCGGTTGCGGCAGCGGCAGCAGTTCCTCCAGCAGTCCATGACCGAGTGCGGAGAATTCCGCCTTGTCGGCCACGAAATGATGGAGCGAGCGGGCGCGGGTGAGGGTCTGGAAGTCGGCGTAGCGCAGCTTGAGCGTGACGGTACGGCCACGGGTCTCGGCGCGCTCGATGCGGTCCCAGACGATGTCTACGATGTTGTCCAGCGTTTCGCGCAGGGCCTCGGTGCCCTGGATATTATCGAAGAAGGTGCGCTCCCCGCCGACCGATTTTCTCGGGCGGTTGGCGCGCACCTGTCGCAGGTCCACGCCCCGGGCGGCCTGATAGAGATACTCCGCAAAGCTGCCGAAATGGGCGCGCAGGAAGGCGATGTCCTTTTCGCGCAGGTCCGCGCCGGTCTCGATGCCGAGGCGGGCCATCTTTTCCGCGCCGCGCGGGCCGACGCCGTGAAAGCGGCGTACCGGCAGGCTCGCCACGAACTGCGCGCCCTGGTCGGGGCGGATCACGCAGAGACCGTCAGGCTTGTTCTGGTCGCTGGCGAGCTTGGCGATGAACTTGTTGTAGGACACCCCGGCGCTGGCGGTAAGCCCGGTTTCGGCCTTGATGCGGCGGCGGATCTCCTCGGCGATGCGGGTGGCTGACCCGATTCCCCTGAGGTCGGCGGTGACGTCGAGATAGGCTTCGTCAAGCGAGAGCGGCTCCACGTGGGGGGTATACTCGTGGAAGATCGCGCGGATCTGCTGGCTGACCTCGCGGTAGACCTCGAAACGGGGTTTGCGGAAGATCAGGTCAGGGCAGAGCCGCGCCGCGCGGGCGGAAGGCATGGCGGAGCGCACGCCGAACTTTCGCGCTTCGTAGCTGGCCGCCGCCACCACGCCGCGCAGGGAGGAACCGCCCACCGCCACCGGCTTGCCCCGCAGCGAGGGATCGTCGCGCTGCTCCACGCTGGCGTAGAACGCGTCCATGTCGACATGGATCACCTTGCGCAGGCCGTCGGCCTCGCGGCCCTCTGCCGATTCTGCTTCGCGCGATGACATGGCGGCAGATATAGTCCCTGCGCCGGGAAAAGCGCTATCCGCGGCGCGAAATTGCTGGCCACTGCGGCGCAAGTGCTGCAATGCGCCGTGCATGACCTCCGACACAGCGAATCCCGCGCCCTTTCCGATGCGGGGGGTCGAGTTCGTCGCCCTCATGGCCGCCCTGCAGGCACTTCAGGCGCTCTCGATCGACATCATGTTGCCCGCGCTCGGCGAGATCAGCCGTGACCTGGCGGTCCCTGACCCCAACCAGCGGCAGCTGATCGTCGGCGTGTTCCTGATCTGCACCGGGCTCGGCTCGCTGGTTCCCGGCGCGTTGGCGGACCGTTACGGCCGCCGCCCCGTGCTGCTTTTCGCGATCTGCGCCTATGTGCTGAGCGCTCTGGCCTGCGCGCTGGTCACCAGCTTTCCGATGATGCTGGCGGCGCGCGCGGTGGCAGGACTTTGCACGTCCGCGCTGATGGTCATGCCGATGACCGTCATTCGCGACCGGTTCGAAGGCGATCGCATGGCCAGCATGCAGTCGCTGGTGTCGATGACCTTCATGGTCGTGCCGATGATCGCGCCGATGGTGGGGCAGGGCGTGATGCTGGTTGCCGGCTGGCGCTGGATCTTCGGCCTCATCAGCGTGCTGGGTGCCTGTGTCTACGCATGGACGGCCTTGCGCCTGCCGGAGACCTTGCACCCCGATTACCGGCAGGAAATCCGGCCCCGGGTGATCGCCACCAACATGGCGCTGACCCTGCGCACGCGCGAGGCGGTGGGCTACCTGTTCGGCGTCGCTTTCGTGCAGGGGGCGATGTTCGGCTACATCAACAGTGCCCAGCAGCTGGTGGCGGAGCACTTCGGCGCGGGGTTCTTCTTCCCGGCGGTGTTCGGCGGCATGGCGCTGGTCATGGCCATGACCAACTTCGCCAATTCGCGTATCGTCCAGCGCTTCGGTGCGCGGCGCGTGTCGCAGACGGCGCTGTTCGGCTATATCGCCAGTTCGGTGCTGCACTTCGTGCTGGCCCTGAACGGGGAGACGCTGTGGGTCTTTGTCCCGCTCATGACCTTCTCCATGTGCATGATGAGCTTCATCGGCTCGAACTTCCAGTCGATCGCGATCCAGCCTTTCGCGCGCACGGCAGGGGCAGCAGCCTCGATCATGTCGTTCGTGCGGATGGTGATGGGCGCGGTTCTGGGTGCGTTGATCGGGCAGGCCTACGACGGCACGCCCGGACCGATCCTGGGCTCGATGGTGGCAGCGGGGCTGACGGCGCTTGTCTTCGTGCTCTATTCCGAGCGAGGCCGCCTGTTCCGGCGCCTCAACTATCCTGCCGGCTACTATCCCCCAGGCAAGCGGCCCTGAGCGAGGGGCCTTTATTCGGTAATACGGGGAGCCGGTGCCCCCCGCTTACCTGCCTGAGGGCTAGACGGCCCGGCCGCCGCGAAACAGCTGGACGAGGCCCACGACGATGGCGATCACCAGCAGGACGTGGATCAGCGCGCTGGACACGTGGAACACCACGAAGCCGAGCAGCCACAGGACCAGCAGGATGGCGGCAATGGTGAAGAGCATGGCGATTCTCCCTTGTTCGTTACAAAGCAGCAACGCTCGGTATCGTTCGAGGCTCCCGGATTTTTTTGGTAAGCTCCGCGATCTCCACCGGGAAAACGGTTCGTCCCGGCTTCGGGGCAGGCGATGGAATGCTGCCATGGCCGACGATTGCCGGACAGCGGCGGCCAAGGCATGGTCGCCTCGCGACCGCGAATCGCCCTTGGGCGCATCTCGCCGCGAATTCTTCGGGTCCACCCAATTACGTCGCAACGACGACAGTTCGCGGGCATGGCGCATCCTGTGCCGGCCCGCGACACTCGCCACGCCAGCCCAGACTATTTCCGCAGGCCCATTTCCCTGAGCTCGCGGCGTGACAGCGCCGGGCGGGGCGCTGTGCCCGCAGGCTCGGCTGCGCTTTCCGGCCCGCCGCCCGCCATCCGGTCGGGATCGTTCTGATTACCCGCCTGCGCCTCGTTCCATGCGGACCAGACATGGGCGAGCTTTTCGGCGCGGGTGGTGTGTACGCGGTGGTCCCAGGCATGGGCGCCGAGCCGCTCCACCTCGCGGGCGATGCCGCCGTAGATGTTCGCGGCCGACAGCACCGCCCAGCGCTGGCGGAAGGCCAGCCGGGCAGCTCCGATCCTTGCCGATGCCTCATAGTCCCGCGCGAGCGCGCAGGCGCGGGCGATCATCGGCACCAGCGCGCCACGATAGTGCGGCTTGGTGACTTCGCCGGGCGGGATGTCCGCCTCCACCAGCCATTCGACCGGCAGGTAGCAGCGGCCCCGCGCGTCGTCCTCCCAGACATCGCGCACGATATTGGCGATCTGGAAGGCAATGCCGAGATCGCAGGCCCGGTCCAGCGTGTCGTCGTCGTCGGGCGATACGCCCATGACCGCCGCCATCATCACGCCCACCGCGCCTGCCACGTGATAGCAGTAGCGCAGCATGTCCGCCTCGCAGCGAGGCCGCCAGTCGGCCGCATCCAGCGCGAAGCCGGCCAGCACGTCATCCACCATGGCGGCGGTCAGCGGCACTTCGCGCATGAGCTGGCCGAGCGCGTCGAAAGCGGGCGTGCCGGTGGTTTCGCCCGCCATCGCCAGCTCGGTCAGCGTGCGGATGGTTGCCAGCCGGTCCTCGGGCGAGAGGCGGGTGCCGAGCCGCACGGGGCCGATGGCGTGGCCGTGGTCCTGTTCGTCGGCGATGTCGTCGCAGGCGCGGCACCAGGCGTAGAGCAGCCAGACCCGCTCGCGCGTTTCGCGGTCGAACAGGCGGCTGGCCGCCGCGAAGCTCTTCGATCCCTTGCGGATGGACCGGCGCGCCTCCTTGACGAGGTGCGCGCGGTCCAGCGGCCCGGAGCGGAGGGCGGCGCCGCGCAGGGCGGCTTCGAGGAGCTTCTCAGTCGGCACCCGAAAGCCTCACAGCGTGCTGGGGTCCATCCTGACGATCGGGACGATCGGCTCGTGCGCGTGCATGCGGTCGAGCAGGAGGTCCAGCTCGGTCTCGGCCAGGATGATGCCCTGATGGGCGGGCCGAACGAAGCCGACTTCGGCCATGTGGCGGTTGAATGCGAGCAGGCCGTCATAGAAGCCGAAGGAGTTCAGCACGCCCACCGGCTTGTCGTGATAGCCGAGCTGGGCCCAGCTCACCGCTTCCCACAGTTCGTCCATGGTGCCGACGCCGCCGGGCAGGACCAGGAAGCCGTCCGACAGGCGCGTGAATTCCGCCTTGCGCTCGTGCATGGTCTTGACGACGTAAAGCTCGGTGCAATCGTGATTGGCGACTTCGCCGCCCTTGCCGCCGGCGCCGGTGAGCGCTTCGGGGATCACGCCGATCACTTCGCCGCCCTGCGTGAGCGCGCCGGCGGCCACGGCGCCCATCAGGCCGAGGCGGCCACCGCCATAGACAACGCCGATGCCGCGCGCGGCAAGGGCGGCGCCCACGTCATGGGCAAGCTGGACGTAGCGGGGATCGGCGGGGGTGGCGGAGCCGCAGTAGACGGCGATGCGTTTCATGACTCAGGTAGCCTTCAGTTGTACCCGCGCGCCGTCCGGCAGATCGCGGGTCTGCCGGGCGAGGTCGCCGGTCAGGTAGATCAGGTCGACAAGGTCGATCCGGACCAGATTTTCATGCCCATAGTCGCCCGACAGGATCGCGGAAAGCGTCCGGCTGTAGACTTCCCCCGTGGCGGTGAAGCCGAGCCGCTGCGTCGCCGCGTCTACAAGGGCGTCTGCGCGCCAGATGGCCTTGGTTTCGTCCAGCGCCATGTGGGCCTGCGCCGCGGCTTCGTCGCCCAGCCGGGACAGGCTGAGGAGATCGGGGTCGAGGTAGTGGAAAATGCCTTCGCGGTCGATTAGCAGCATGTGGCCCATCAGGCTGTGGGCCACCTCTTCGGCGAAGTCCACGCCGGTCCACCCCCAGGCGACTTTCAGGGCGTGGAGCGCGCGGCTCACTTCAGGGCATCCAGCATGAGTCTGGCGGTGGCCTTGGCAGAGCCGACGACACCGGGAATGCCCGCGCCGGGATGCGTTCCGGCGCCGACGAGGTAGAAGTTCTTCAGCTTGTCGTCGCGGTTATGGCCGCGGAAGTAGGCGCTCTGCGTCAGCAGCGGTTCGAGGCTGAAGCCGTTGCCGTTATACGCGCCCAGATCGCGCTCGAAGTCAGGCGGGGCGTAGTGGAACCGGGTGACGATACGGTCGTCGATGTCGGGGATCAGGCGGCGACCGACTTCGGCGAGCACGCGCTTTTCGAGGATCGGACCGGCTTCGTCCCAGTCGATCGGCAACTTGCCCATGTTGGCTACCGGGACGAGGGCGTAGAACGTGCTCTTGCCCGCCGGCGCCATCGAGGGATCGGTAACGGTCGGATGGTGGAGGTAGATCGAGAAGTCGCGCGGCAGCACGCCATGCTCGAAGATGTCGTCGAGCAGGCCCTTGTAGCGCGGGCCGAACAGGATGGTGTGGTGCGGGATGCCGGGCCAGGTGCCTTCGAGGCCGAAGTGAACCACGAAGAGGCTTGGCGAGAAGCGCTTCTTCTTCAGCTTGTGCGCCATGTCCTGCCCGCGCTGGTTCCCGGAGAGCAGGTCGCGGTAGGTGTGCATCAGGTCGCCGTTGCTGGCGATGGCATCGAACCGCTGTTTCCAGCCGCTGTCCGTCTCGACCTCCGTCACCTGGTCGCCGAGCGTGTGGATCTGCACGACCTTCTCGCCGAGGCGCAATTGCCCGCCCAGCCGCTCGAACAGGCGGGCCATGCCCTGCGCCAGTTTGTTGGTGCCGCCACGGGCCCACCAGACGCCGCCGTCCTTCTCCAGCTTGTGGATCAGGGCGTAGATCGCGCTCGTGGTCATCGGGTTGCCGCCCACCAGCAGGGTGTGGAACGAGAGCGCCTGCCGCAGGTGCTCGTCCTTCACGAAGTGGCTGACCATCGAATAGACCGAGCGCCAGGCCTGGTAGCGGGCCAGCGCCGGGGCGGCCTTGACCATGCTGGAAAAGTCCAGGAACGCCTCGTGCCCCAGCTTGACGTAGCCTTCCTGATAGACCCCGGCGGCATAGCGCACGAATTCGTCGTAGCCGGGCACATCGCGCGGGGCGACGCGGTTGATCTCGCGGCGCAGGGCGATTTCGTCGTTGGAATAATCGAACGTGACGCCGTCGGTCCAGTTGAGCCGGTAGAACGGCATTACCGGCATCAGGTCGACATCGTCGGCCATTTCATGCCCGGAAAGCGTCCAGAGTTCGCGCAGGGCGTCGGGATCGGTGATGACGGTGGGGCCGGCGTCGAACGTGAAGCCGTCACGCTCCCAGACGTAGGCTCGGCCGCCCACTTTGTCTCGCGCTTCGACAAGGGTGGTGTCGATCCCGGCGCTTTGCAGGCGGATGGCGAGGGAAAGGCCGCCGAACCCGGCGCCGATGACGCAGGCCTTCTTCATCGATTGCCGCCTTTCGGGTCGAGGTCCGCCAGTGGGTGGCCGCGCCCGGCAAGGCTGGCCATCGCCGCGCCCATCGGCACCGGAGGCTTGCCGCAGAGCACGCGGGCCTTGTCGGCCGGTGTGAGGCGGCCGGCGTAGAACCGCTCGATCAGTCCTTCGGGCAGGGTGTAGAAACGTTCGAGAACGGCGCGCCGCTCATCGGGACGGGCGGCGCCGAACAACATGCGCGTCAACATCCGGTAGAAGCGCCCCCCGCGCCAGTGATTTGCGGCCCATGCATGACTTGTCCTTCCTAGGCTCTCGCCGGAGAGCTTGTCGAGTGCGGTCACGTGCATGGCGAATCTTACGGCATCAGGAAACGAATAGGACGTCATCGGATTGACGAGCGCGGCCCGCACTCCTGCACGGGCAACCGGCAGGCCCCCCGCATGGTTCCAGTCGGCGTGGTTCCAGAATGCCTCGAAATCACCGCCCGCGATGACCGGCAGCACGCCGGTCTCTTCATAAGTGACGGATTCGATGTGCCAACCCATCCCGTCGGCGTAATCCCCGATCCTCTCGCCCAGGCTGGCAACGTCGAGCGCGGTATCCCCTGAGTAGTAGGTATCTTCGACGAAGACTTCGGTGGGCGAGAAAGGCAAGCAGTAGATGAAGCGATAGCCGTCGTGCTGGGCGACGCGGGCATCCATCACGACCGGCCGGTCAAGCCCGTGGGGCGCGGCGAGGCGCAGCATCCGGCCAAGGAACTTCTGCCAGCCGCCGGACATGTGCGGCAGGCCGTGAGCGCCGCGAGCGTCGATCACGGCATCGGCGCGGATTTCGCGCCCGTCCGCCAGGATAACGCCGGTCGGAGCGGCCTGGCGCACTTCGGCGCCGGTCAGCAGGGCGTCTGCGGGAAGCGCCGCGCGGACCACTTCGTCGAGCCGGCGGCTGGTCACACTGGCATAGGCCGTGCCGAGACGGCGCGAGTAGCCGGGGAAATGGACGTCGTAGCCGGGCCAGCGCCGCGCGATCAGCGGTTCCACCAGATCGCGGTGCGCGGGCGCTACATCGCTTTCGAAGAAAGACCAGACATGCTCGCCCCCCAGGCTTTCGCCGCGCTCGATCAACAGTACGCGCAGGTCCGGCCGGTGGCGCGCCATTGCGAGCGCGATCAGCGAACCGGCGAGGCCTCCGCCCAGAATTGCCATGTTGCAGGAAATAATTGCCATCTTGGTACCGTTTAAGGACAGGTTGTGCCTGCTGCAACTTGGCAGGGCGGGTGCTTTGCGGCATTGTCATGACAATGACCGAGGAATTGACCGTCTGCGGTGCTTCGATCGAAGATGCTGCAGCCATTGCCGAGATCTACGCTCACTATGTGATCGAAAGCACCGCGACTTTCGAGACAGAACCGCCTGACATCATGGAAAGTGAACGCCGCATTCGCGATATCGTCGATGCGGGTTATCCTTTTCTTGTCGTCCGCGCCGATTCCGATGACGAGGCAGGCGAAGGGCGAGTGCTCGGTTTCGGTTTCGCTCACCGCTACGGTCCGCGCGCGGGTTATCTCTACAGTGTCGAGACCACGATCTATGTCCGGCCGGAAAGCGTGGGCCGGGGGATCGGCGGAAGACTGCTCAACGCCTTGCTGGAAGAATGCGAGAAGCGCGGCTTCCGGCAGGCCTTCGCGGTGATCGCGGAAAGCGAACCGGCCTCGGTCGTGCTTCACGCAAGGGCCGGTTTCCGGCCCGTCGGCACGCTTGACGGCGCGGGCTGGAAGCATGGCAAGTGGCTCGACGTCTTCGTGATGCAGCGCCAGCTTGGCGAGGGGGACCACACGCTGCCGGTGCATTCCGCCTAGTTTACGACCTAGCCTGACCCCACCGGCAGATCCTTTTTCAGCACATGTCTGACGCGGGCCTGCAGGTCCGGCAGCACTTCCGCTTCGAACCATGCATGGCGCGCCATCCAGATGCGGCTGCGCCAGGCGGGGTGAGGCAGCGGAAAGAACCCCTCCGGCGCTTCCTGCCAGCGATGGACCGCTTCGGTCAGGTTCGGCGCGAAATGGCGCGGAAGGTAACGTTTCTGCGCATATTGGCCGACCAGCAGGGTGAGCCGCACATCGGGCAGCGCCGCGCGCAGGCGATCGTGCCAGAGCGGGGCGCATTCGGGGCGGGGCGGCAGGTCTCCGCCCTTGCCCTTGCCGGGATAGCAGAAGCCGCTGGGCATGTGGGCGATCCGGTCCGGGTCGTAGAATGTCGCGGGATCGATCCCGGTCCACTCCCGCAGCCGGTCGCCGCTGTCGTCATCCCAGGCCCGGCCGCTGGCGTGGACCTTGCTCCCCGGTGCCTGTCCGATCACGAGAATGCGCGCGCCGCGTCCCGCCTGCACCACCGGGCGCGGTTCATGCGGCAGCACGCGCCGGCAGGCCCGGCAGGCGCGGATCGCTTCCAGCAGTTCGGGGAGATCTGTCACCCATGGGCAGATGGCGAGAGGTTGGCCTTCGCGCAAGGACTGCTAAGCTGGCGTTCGCAGGCGGCTCGTCTGCCGTCCAAACCGTTATGTCATATTCTCAACCAATTTAGTTGATAATAGGCCGATGCCTTCGCTAGACAGGCATCGCACAGAATACGCCACGGAGCTTGCCCTTGAATAATCGGAATGGAAACGGCGCGCTTCCCGTCGCGATCGTCGGCGCGGGGTTCAGCGGAACCCTGATGGCGATCAACCTCCTGCGCAACGGCGTCCGCGTCGTCCTGATCGAGCGCAAGGATGCCCAGCTTGCCAAGGGGCTCGCCTTCGGCACCCGCTGGCCGGAGCACCTGCTCAACGTGCGCGCCGCCAACATGAGCGCCTTCCCGGACGACCAGGCGAATTTCCTGCGCTGGATCGGCCATAGCGGCGACGAGCAGGCGAACCGCTTCGTGCCGCGCCTGTCCTATGGGCTCTACTTGCGCGAGCTGCTCATCCGGGCGCTGGCGGAAGCGGGGCCGAACGCGCTGATCGTCAATGCCGAAGCCTGTTCGGCCCGCTTCGAGGATGGCCGCGTCCTGGTGGAGATGGCGGACGGGGACGAGATCGAGGCGCGGGCCCTGGTGCTTGCCCTCGGCAATTTCCCGCCTTCGCCTCATCCGGTGCTGGCCACCATACCCGAGGATCGCCGCTTCACCGACCCGTGGCAGCCCGGCACGCTGGAGAAGATCGAGGAGGTCGATCATGTCCTCCTGATCGGCACCGGCCTTACCGCCGCCGACATGGTGCTTTCGCTCGACAAGGCCGGGTTCAAGGGCAGGATTACCGCGCTTTCGCGGCGCGGGCTCAAGCCGCTTGCCCATGCCGAGAGCGGGCCGTCGGTGGATTACGTTCCCGCGCCCGAGGAACGCGGATCGCAGCTCGTGCGCCGGGTGCGTGCGCGGGCGGCGGAAATCGGCTGGCGCGCGGCTGTGGACGAGCTGCGGCCGCACACCCAGAACCTCTGGCGCCGCCACGACGAGGCGGGGCAGCGGCGGTTCCTGCATCACTTGCGTCCCTATTGGGATGTCCATCGCCACCGTCTAGCGCCTGACGTGGCGAAGCGCATCGCCGAGATCGAGGCGGAAGGCCGGCTGGAGTTCGTCGCAGGCAAACTCGTGAGCGCAGAGCCGACCGAAAGCGGGGTCTCGGTGGCCTATCGTCCGCGCGGGAAGGACGAACTGGTGCGGCTGGGCGTATCGCGCACGATCAACTGCACCGGCCCGGAAGGAGACCTGATGCGCAGCGGCGCGCCGCTGGTGAAGGACCTTCTGGCGCAGGGCAAGGTGCGCTCCGACGCGCACAGGCTGGGGCTCGATGTCGATCATCTCGGCCGGGTGCGCGATATCGACGGAGAGCCGCAGGATACGCTCTTCGCGGTGGGCCCCGTTACCAAGGGCGAGGCGTGGGAGATCGTCGCGGTGCCGGATATCCGGCGGCAGGTCTGGAATCTCGCGCGCTATCTGGCGGATGCGCACTGGGTGGGCGGCGAGGGTCTGTAAGACGGAAGAAAGGCCCGGGAGACGATTCCCCCGGGCCTTCTTTTCCTCAGAAGTCCTTGCGCAGCATGATGCCGCCGTAGCGCTTGTCGTCACGCGGGACATAGCGGACGATGCCGGCGAGCGTGCCGTTGGCGAGGAAGTTCGAGTAGCTCTGGTTCGTGATGTTCTTCACGAAACCGCGCAGTTGCCACCCGTCGTTCGTGCCGATCAGGGCGACGCTGCCGTTCCAGATGTAGTAGCCCGGCTGGATCGTGCCCGGCGTCTGCGTCAGCTGGTACTGCGTGCGGCTCTTGAGTGTGATGTCGGACTGGAATTCGAGGTCGATCGAATCCGACAGCGCGAAGCGATAGGCCGCATTGCTGTAGAGCTTCCACTTCGGTGCGAAGGGAAGGACTTCGCCGTTGATGTTGCAGCTCGACGGAGCGCCTTCGGGGCAGATGAAGTTCAGCACCTTGGCGTCGGTATAGGCCACCGAGGTGTCGAGCGAGAGGCCCGGGATCGGGCGCACGCCGAAGTCGAGTTCCACGCCCTTGGTCTGGACGGTGCCGGCGTTGATGAGACGCGTGACCTGCGCCCCGCCGACCACGTCGTTGTAGTTGGCCTGGTAGTTGTGGAACTTGGTGGAATAGACGGCCAGCGCGTAAGTGATCTTGCGGTCCACCGCCGAGCCCTTGATCCCGCCTTCGAACGAATCCGAGGTTTCCGGCTTCAGCGCGATTTCGTCCAGCGGCGTGGTCGCGTTAAGCGAGCGCATGTTGAAATAGGCATTGTAGGCCGGGCCCTTGTACCCGCGCGAGTAGGTGAAATAGGCCTGGTTGTTCGCCGCGAAGTCCAGCTGGAGGCCGCCGCGATAGGAATCGCCGCGCTTCGAGGTCGAGCCTGCCGAATTGTGGTAGGCGCGGATGCCTGCCACGTCGAGCGCGGTCGCGCCCGAGTTCGTCGGGTCGTTGCTGGACGTGCGGACGTGGTAGTAGCTGAGATCGTCCCAGGTCGAACGGTAGCCCGCGATGGCGCGCAGCCAGGAGGTGAAGTTCACGTTGGCTTCGCCGAACACGGCGTAGTTGTCACTGGTGACGCCGTAGTTCGCCACGCCCGAAACGGTGTTCTCCGCACCGGAGATCAGGCGGGTGAGCGTGCGGGTATAAACCTCGTCGGTCTTGGCGTGGAGGTAATAGGCGCCCACGACATAGTCGATGAACTTGCCCTTGGGCGAGGTCAGGCGCAGTTCCTGCGAGAACTGCTTGTTGTTGACGGTGCCGTAATCCTCACCTTCGGGGAAGGTCGCGGAAAGTTCGGACAGCGCGTCGTAATCCTGGTGCTGGCGGTTCTTCCACTCGCGATAGGCGGTGATCGAGGTCACCGTGTAATCGCCCAGGCCCCACTCGGCCGTCAGCGAGCCGCCATAGTTCTTGTCGCGCACGTCGGTGTCGAAGTTGGTGCTGACTTCGCGGTTCTCGCTGCCGGGCGTGATGCCCTTGCCGGCGAGGAATGCGGCAAGCGCGGCGGAATCGGTGACGGTGCCGGTCGGATAGGCGATCTGGCTGGTGCGCGCGTAGACGCCGCTCGGCGTGGTGTCGTGCGAATGGAGGTAGTCACCCGAAAGCGTGAGCTTCAGGTTGTCGGTCGGCGTCGCCTCGATCTTGGCGCGGGCGCCGTAACGCTCGTAGCCGTTCACTTCGTTGCCGGTGGTGACGTTGCGCACGTTGCCGTCATAGTTGGCGTAGAGGCCGTCGATCCGGGCCGAGACGTTCGGGGCGATGCCGCCGGTCACGCCTGCCTTGATGCGGTATTCCTCGTCCGTGGTGGCCGATCCCTCGGCATAGGCGTGGAATTCCTGCGAAGGCGCGGCGGTGACGACGCTGATGACGCCGGCCGAGGCGTTCTTGCCGAACAGCGTGCCCTGCGGTCCGCGCAGCACTTCGATCCGCGAGACTTCGCCCACGTCGAGCGTCGCCTGCCCCGGACGGGTCAGGACGACACCGTCGAGAACTGTCGAAACGGAGGATTCGACGCCCGGCGACGTGCTGATCGTGCCCACGCCGCGGACGAAGACGGTGCGGTCCTTGTTGGAGGCGCCGTTGCGGAAATCGATCGAGGGGACCGAGGCGCTCAGGTCCTGCAGGTTGTGGATCGCCCGGTCGTTGAGCGATTCGCCGCTGACGGCGGTAATGGCGATCGGCACCTGCTGGAGCGATTCGTCGCGGTAGCGCGCGGTCACGACGATCTCGCCGGAAGCGGGTTCGGCGGCTTCATCGGCATAAGCAGTTGCCGGGAACAGGACCGCGGAAGCCAGCAGCAGGGTGCGGGCGGCGCGGAGCGGGGTCATTGTCATTTGGATCTCCCTGGAACCCGCGGAGCTATACTCAACCGTTTCGGTTGAGAAAGATAGTTTTCCTTTAGTCGCCCTATGCGAGAGACGAACCGGCGTCCTCTGCCGGGACGATGCGGGGCATGGTAAGCTGGATCCAGCCCAGCGCCAGCAGGTAGGAAACGGCCGCAAAGGCGAACAGCGGCCCGTAGCCGAGCCCGGCTGCCAGAACGAGACCGGCGATCTTGCTGATCGCGGTGCCGCCCAGATTGCCGCAGAAAGCGCCGAATCCGGTTACCCGGCCCACCTTGTGGCGCGGCGTCACGTCGGCGATCAGGCCGAACAGATTGGTCGAGAAGCCCTGGTGTCCGGCCAGGGTCAGTGCCATCAGGCCCACCGCGGGCCAATAGCCGTCCACGTGAAGGGCCAGCGGCACCGGCACCACGCAAAGCGCCGATATCAGCATCAGGGTCTTGCGCGTGCGGTTGGCGCTCCAGCCGCTCGACAGCAGGCGGTTCGCCGCGAAGCCGGAGATCAGCGAACCCGCGGCCGAACCGCAGTAGGCCAGCGCCAGCGGCGGGCCGAGTTCGGTGCCGGAAAGGCCGAACTGCCGGTTGAAATAGTCCGGCATCCAGAACAGCATGAGCCACCAGGTCGCGTCCGAGAGCACCTTGGCGAGAGCGATCGTCCAGGTGCGGCCTTCCTTGAGGAACAGCTTGTCGCCCGAAACGAGATTGCCGGAAACGCCGGGCTGCCGGTCGCCAAAATCCACCCCGCGCGAGGCGGCCAGCCACGCCGCGACCCAGAACAGCCCGACCACGCCCGCCAGCACGAAAGCCGCGCGCCAGCCCCAGACCGCCGCCACCAGCGGGATCGCCAGCGGCGCGAGGATCGCGCCAAGGCTGTTCATCGCGTTGGAAAGCCCAAATCCGATGGAGCGCAGGTTCGGCGGGAAGATCGTTGCAATGGTCTTCACGTTCGCCGGCGTGCCCATCGATTCCGTGGCGCCAAGCCCGATGCGGCAGAGCACGAACTGGCTGAAACTGTGCGCCCACCCATGCGTCATCGCCGCCAGCGACCATGCCGCCACACCTGCCGCGTTGGCCCACTTCGCGCCCAGCCGGTCGACGATCCAGCCCGCTGCGAGGAAGCCGAACGCCGCGCCCGCCTGGAACCAGGCGGCCAGGGTGCCGTAGTCGTCGTCGCTCCAGCCGAGGTCGGCGGCGATCGTCGGCTTCAGTACCGAGATGATCTGGCGGTCCACGAGATTGAGCACGCCCGCCGTCAGGGCCAGCGTGAACAGCAGCCAGCGGCGGCGCGGGGAGAGGGTCATGCGCGGCGCATCCGGGTTTTGGGGGATTTCTGCATCGCGGATCGTCTAGCGATGGCGAGGGGCAGGGGCGAACAAGAAATTCTAGGGCGGCAAGGGAGAGGCAGGGGGTGTTCGGCCCCCTGCCTCTCCCTTGTTCCTAAAGCGCCAGGGGCCCGTGATCGATCCGGGGCAGCACGTGCCGTGCGAACAGGTCCGCCTCTGCCGCATGCGGATAGCCCGAGAGGATGAAGGCATCGATCCCGGCCTCGCGATAGGCCTGCAGTTTCGCCAGGACCTGATCCGGATCGCCGACGATCGCCGCGCCGCAGCCCGAGCGGGCACGGCCGATGCCGGTCCAGAGGTTGTCCTCGGCATAGCCGTCGTCGCTGGCGGTTTCGCGAAGCGCAGCCTGAGCCTGTACGCCCACCGACTGGGAATCGAGCGAGCGGGCACGGATCGCGGCGCCCTCTGCCGCGTCGAGGCGCGAGAGCAGGCGGTTCGCCGCATCGCGCGCATCGGCTTCGGTCTCGCGCACGATCACGTGGACGCGGTAGCCGAAGCGCAAGGTGCGGCCATACTTCGCGGCGCGGGTGCGCATGTCGGCGATGGTTTCCTTTACCGCTTCCATGCGGTCCGGCCACATGAGATAGACGTCGCAGCCCTTGGCGGCGACTTCGCGGGCGGGTTCGGAGAGGCCGCCGAAGTAGAGCGGCGGGCACTTCGAACCCGGCGCGATCATGCGCGGGGCATCCAGTCTGAGGTTCCAGAAGCGGCCCTGATGGTCGAGCGACTGACCCGACAGCAGCGTGCGCAGGATCTCGATGGCCTCGGTCGTGCGCTCGTAGCGGGCGCCGCCATCCAGCGTTTCACCCGGCATCTCGCTGGAGATGATGTTGATGTTGAGGCGGCCGCCCCCGTTCCTTTGGCCAAGAATCTGGTCGATCGTGGCGATCTGGCGGGCAAGCTGGGCGGGCCACATCTCGCCGATGCGCACCGCCATCAGCAGCTTGATACGGCGGACCTGCGTGGCGATGGCGGCGGCGAAGGCGGTGGTGTCTATCCCGAGCGCATAGCCGGAAGGCAGCAGCACATTGTCGAACCCGCCTTCCTCGGCGGCAGTCACGATATTGCGGCAGTGTTCCCAGCTGGAGCGCAGCATGGGGTCCGGCTGGCCGAGGAACTCGTAGTCATCGTCGCAGAGCGCCGAAAACCAGCTGATCTCGCAAGGGTCCAGTGTCACGGCAGGCGCGCTCCCATCGATGCTTCGAGCACCGCGTACCATTCGGATGCGGTCCATTCGACCTTGAGCGCATCGCGCGAGGCGAGAATGCGTTCGGGGGTCTGCGAACCGACGATGGGGATCGCGCGCGAGGGGTGCGCCATGATCCACGACAGCGCGGCGGCGGCGGCATCGGTGCCGTAGCGCTCGCCCTGTGCGGCTACCAGCTTCGCCACCGGGTCTTCCGAATCCGCGGCAAGGCGGCCGCCACCAAGTGGCGACCATGCCAGCACCGCCACGTCGCGGGCCATCGCCTGATCGAGCGTGCCGTCATAGAGCGGCGCATAACGGGCGGCCGAGAATTCGGGCTGGGTCGAGACGATGGGGAAGGGCAGGTAGGTCTGGAGCGCGTCGAATTCGGCGGGGCTGTAGTTGGAAACGCCGATGGCCTTGACCTTGCCGCTCTTGACCATGGCAGCCAGGGTGGCCGCCACGTCGCGCGGGTGGGCCAGGAAGTCGCGGCGGTGGATCTGGTAGAGTTCGACCGAAGGCAGGCCGAGCCGTTCGAGCGAGGCTTCAAGGGCCTTGTTCAGATAGTCGGGGCTCGAATCGTAAGGCACGCCCAGCACGATGCCGCCCTTGGTGGCGATCGTCATCCGCTCGCGAAGGTCGGGGCGCAGGGCCAGCGCCTTGCCCAGCAGCAGTTCCGCGCCGCCGAAGCCGAGCGCGGCGTCGCAGCCGTAGATGTCGGCGGTATCGAACAGGGTGATTCCCGCTTCAAGCGCCGCCTCGATGCGGGCGACGATGGCGCCGATATCGTCGTTGCCGTCGGGGCGGGCGAGCCGCCACATGCCCCAGGCAATCGGAAAAACGGAAATTCCGCTCTTGCCGAGCGGGACGGATTGGGCCGATAGGCGCGTCGTCGTGGGGGAAGTCATGGGTCGCCACATGGCACACGGAGTTGCGAAATGGTAGAGACGCTGCGTTACGGAATTGTCGGAACCGGGATGATGGGTGTGGAGCACATCCACAACCTCAATATCCTCGAAGGCGCCGAAGTGGTCGCCATCGCCGACCCTGAGCCGACCTCGCTCGGCTGGGCGAAGGATGCCCTGGGCGACAAGGCCGAAGGCGTCCGGGAATTCGCCGATAGCGCCAGCATGATCGAAAACGCGGGCCTCGATGCCGTGGTGGTGGTCTCGCCCAACTTCACGCACCGCGCGGTGCTGGAGCCGCTGCTGGACAGCGACGTGGCGATCCTCTGCGAAAAGCCGCTCTGCACCACGATGGACGATGCGCGCTGGGTGGTCGAGCGGGCAGAGGCGCGCAAGGGCCTGTTCTGGACCGGCATGGAATATCGCTTCATGCCGCCCGCCAAGGCCTTCATCGACGAGATTCACGGCGGCAAGGTCGGCCGTTTGCAGATGCTCTCGATCCGCGAGCATCGCTTCCCGTTCCTGGTGAAGGTGCGGGACTGGAACCGCTTCTCGGCCAATACCGGCGGCACCATGGTGGAGAAGTGCTGCCACTTCTTCGACCTCATGCGGCTCATCACCCGTTCGGAGCCGGTGCGTGTCTATTGCTCGGGCGCCATGGACGTGAACCATATCGAAGAGCGCTATGACGGCCGCCAGCCGGACATCATCGACAACAGCTTCACCACCGTCGATTTTGCCGACGGCACCCGCGCGCTGCTGGACCTGTGCATGTTCGCGGAAGGCGCCGAGCATCAGGAAGAGATGAGCGCCACCGGCGACAAGGGCCGTCTCGACGTGCTGATCCCGCCGGGCGATCTCGTCTGGTCGCCGCGCGTGCCGTGGCCGGGGCCGAAGTCGGTCGAGCGCTGGCATGTCGCGGTGGACGAGGCGGCGATGGATGCCGGTTCGCACCACGGCGCGACGTTCTATCAGCATGAAGCCTTTGCCCGCGCCGTTCGCGGCGAGGGCGAGGTTCAGGTGACCGCGCGCGACGGCCTGATGGCCGTGGCCATCGGCGCGGCGGCGGAACTCAGCGCGCGCGAGAAGCGCGTGGTGGAGATGGCGGAACTGCTGGGCTGATGCCGAACAGGGCGTCGTCCCGGGCATGATCCGGCCAGACCTGATCCGGCCAGACCTGGTCCGGGACGACGTGCCGTTTCATTTCAATTCCAGCCGCGTCTCGCCGAGCACCTCGCTGTAGGGCTGGCGTGCCGCCGCTTCCGAGCCGACCGGCGAGTTCCGGTCTTGCCCGATATCGAAGCTCTCCGAAAACGCGCCGATGCTGGTCGGGAAGTCCGCGATCCTGCCCTCTCCCACCGGCTGGCCGTTCACGAAGAGCCGGATCGTTCCCGAAGCGGGCCGGGAGAAGAACGCGCCCTGTCCGCCGGGGGCCTGTCCGCCGGGGGGCTGGGCGGGCACGAATTCGTAGCCCACGGTCGCCGCGCCTTGCGGTAGCTTCGTGGCGGAGACCACGCGGTCCCGGCGCAGGCCGTAGGCGTTGTTCTCGAAGACCAGCTGCCCGTCCTTGGCATAGAGCACGAAGCCGCCCAGCCTTCCGCCCTCTGCCACCAGAGCGCCCTGTCCGGCGGCGGCATTGCCCTTGATCGCGACCGTCAGGCTATGTGCCTTCGATAGGTCCGGGACGGCATTCTGCGGAAGCGGGCCGATATCCGCCTGATAGACGAAGCTCCTGCGCTTGGGATCGAGCAGTGTCGGCACGCCCATCGGCAGCGGGACGAGCGGGAAGACGCCGTTGCGCTGGCCTTCCTTGACGAACTCGGCCTTGAGTTCCTCCAGCTTGGCCGGGTTCGTGGCGGCGAGGTCCTTGCTTTCGCTGAAGTCGTGCGCGACGTCGTAGAGTTCCCAGCGGTCGTTCCCGGGATCGTCGAGGAACACGCGCTGGAGGTTCTCCAGCAGTTCCCACGGGCGGTAGTTGCGCTTGGCGGCGGCAACCCAGCCCTGCTTGTAGATGGCGCGGTTGCCGAAGATCTCGAAATACTGCTCGGTATGCTCTTCGGGTGCCTTGGGGTTGGTGAAGGTGGCGAGCAGGCTGTGGCCGGCGAAAGGCGTCTGCTTCACGCCGTCCACTTCGGTGGGGAAGGCGATGTGCGCGGCGTCGAGGATGGTCGGCGCGATGTCGTTGACGTGGCCGAACTGGCTGCGCACGGCACCCGGCTGGCTGGTGTGGCCGGGCCACGAGACGATCAGCGGATTGCGCGTGCCGCCGAAGTGCGAGGCGACCTGCTTCATCCACTGGAACGGCGTGGTGGTGGCCCAGGCCCAGCCCGCGCCGTAGTGGTTGGAAAGTTCCGGCCCGCCCAGCGCATCGATATGGGCAAGCTGGGTCGGCAGGTCGTGCGGCGCACCGCTGGCGGAGGCGCCTTCGTTGGTGATCCGGCCCTCGATCCCGCCCTCTGCGCTGCCGCCATTGTCGCCCACGACGTAGACCACCAGCAGGTTGTCGCCGCCCGGCCGCGCGCGCAGGGTCTGGATCAGGCGCCCCACTTCGTAGTCGGTCTGTTCCACGAAGGCGGAGTAGATCTCCATCTGCCGGGCATAGAGCTTGCGTTCGTCGGCCGAGAGGCTGGACCATGCCGGAATGCCCTCGGGCCGGGGTGTCAGCCTGGCATCGGCGGGAATGATGCCGAGCTTCTTCTGGCGGGCGAAAGTCTCCTCGCGGTATTTGTCCCAGCCGCCGTCGAAGCGGCCCTTGTTACGGTCGATCCACTCCTGCGGGACATGGTGCGGGGTATGGACCGCGCCGGTGGCGAAATAGAGGAAATAGGGCTTCTGCGGGGCCAGCGCGTCATGTTCGTCCACCCAGCCGACCGCCTTGTTCACCAGATCGGTGGTGAGGTGGTAGCCCTGCTCGGGTGTGGCCGGGGCGGGAATCGCGGTGGTGTCGTTGTAGAGGTGCGGCTCCCACTGGTTGTCCTCGCCGGACATGAAGCCGTAGAAATGGTCGAAGCCCAGCCCGGTCGGCCAGTGGTTGAACGGCCCGGCCGAGGAAATCTCCCACTTGGGCGTATTGTGCCACTTGCCGAAGGCGGCGGTGGAATAGCCGTTGCCTTGCAGGATGCGGGCGATCGAGGCGGTCTCGGCCTTCCAGATTGTGTTGTAGGCTGGGAAACCGGCGGGAATGTCGGCAAGGTTGCCGAAGCCGACCTGATGCTGGTTGCGCCCGGTCAGCAGCGATGCGCGCGTGGGCGAGCAGATCGCGGTGGTATGGAAGCGGTTGTAGCGAAGCCCTTCCGCCGCCAGTTTTTCCAGCGCGGGGGTGCGGGGCACGCCGCCGAAGGCAGAAGTTGCCGCGAAGCCCGCATCGTCGAGCAGGACCAGCAGTACGTTCGGCGCGCCCTTGGGCGCCTGCGGCGGCGCCGGAAAAGCGGGGGCGGAATCGGCGCGGGTGAGGCCGACCCTGCCGGTGAACACCTCGGCCACGTTTATTCTGGCTTCCTGCGCCATGGCGCCTGTGGTGAGCGCGGACGTGGCGAGCGAGGACGCGGCAAGCAGCAGCGCTGCCCTTGTGAAGACATGCATGGAATTACCCCAAGTATCATGGCGCGGGCATCTGCCGGCGCGTGACGAACGTTCCGATCGTGGAAATGGCGCGTGCCGGAACAGCCGGCCCCTGCGGGGGCCGGGAGCGGCGCGGGAAGGCCGGGCCCACAAGTCTGGGCTCCGGTTTTCGGCCTCAGGTCTGGATCATGTTCATGCGCATCGTTTCACCTCATGAGGAGGGAATCACGATGCTGGCGCGGTCGCCCGGGCATCGTGCGCTTTAGCTGTTGGTGACGCGGAGCAAGCTGCATCCCGATCAAAAGCCGCGGGTCGGCACCTGAATTGAACGCAGGGGCGACCGACCATCGCTCCCCCTTGGGTGTATTCTCAACTTAATTGATAGAGAATGTGAGTCAAGCCCGCGCCGCCGCACCATCGTCCCGGCGTGGGCCTGATCCGTCGGGAGTTCTCCGGCAGTGACGGCGCCGGACTTGCATCTGGCGGCCGGGTCCGGCATTATGCTGCGGTGCACAACAGTCCTGTCCAATCCTATCCGGTATGCCGTCCATGAGTGAAACACGCCTGAAGCTGATGGAGGCGATCACCCGCAAGCGCACCGTCACCGCCCAATACAATGGCGGCGTCATCAAGCTTGCCCCGCACCTGCTGTTCGAGCGGCATGGCGACCTGTTCGTCAGCGCGCTCAACATGAGCAAGAACTGGCGGAGCGAGGAAGACCGGAGGCTGGGCCAGTTCAAGCTGGCAGGGCTTGGCGCAACCGAACTGCTGGACGAAAGCTTCGACCCGTTGCCCTCGTTCGAACCGGCGGCCCCGCGTTCCGACGATACCCTTATCCTGGCGATCTGAGCCGGTTTCTCCCGTCGCTCAGGACGCTGTTCGCAGGGTCATGAGGGAGGAGGAATAGGGCAGGACCAGTTGCGCGGCGCGCTTCCAGTCGCCGCGCAACCAGAGATCGTGCGCTTCGGGCGGCAGGATCACCGGCATCGTATCGCGCCCTTCCGCCCGCAAGGCGGCGTTCGCCTCGCAAGTGAGCAGGGCGAAACTCGGCACTTCGCTGTCCTTCCATACCGCCGCCATCGCGAAGATCGGCTGGTCGGCCGCGCCGAACCAGTTCTGGCGGCGCTTGCCGTCTGTCGGGCTTGCCTTGCCCCATTCCATGAAAGCGGTGGCGGGCACCAGGCAGCGGAACTCGCTGTTGCGCAAGTTGCCGATCCAGAACGGGCTTTCGAGATTGCGCACGGTGAGGATGCCGTGGCGGCGCTGGTCGAAGGCGGCGGGCGGTGGCGGCACGCCCCAGAGGCGCGGCACCATGCGGCGCGGCAGGCGCTTTTCGGGGCGCGGCCCGGCCACGAACTCGCGGCCCATCGTCACCACCGGCGCGAATCCGCCGCCTGAAACCGAACCGCCGGGCCAGGGATCGTCACCGGCTTCGGCGCCCATGGCACGGGCGACTTCGCGGGCGGGCGCGTCGAGGCGATAGATGATCGGCATGTCTGTGAGGCCCTAGACGGCTGGAAAAGCCGCGTCTATCGTCCCCGCCATCCCCGGGGAGCTTGTGCCCAGGGCTTTCGAATCCCGAAAGCCGGACGGAAACAAATGGCTGAGAGGGGCAGGTCACGCTGCCCGACCCGTTGAACCTGAACCCGTTAACACGGGCGGAGGGAAGGGCGGGCCACAGGACACTTCTGTCGCGACCTTTCTTTCGTCCATAAGCCGAAGGAAAATCGCTTATGGCCGACATCAACTCCAAGCTGGAGATCGGCGTTACCACCGGACCCATTCGTGGGTCGAAGAAGATTCACGTCGGACCGCTAGGCGTTGCCATGCGGGAAATCCGCCTTGAGCCGGGATCGGGCGAGGCGCCGGTGCGTGTCTACGACACTTCCGGTCCCTACACCGATCCGAACGTCACCATCGATATTGCAGCGGGCCTTGCCGCCAAGCGCCGCGAATGGATCGTGGCACGCGGCGATGTCGAGGAATACGACGCCCGCGCAGTGAAGCCCGAGGATAACGGCCAGCTCGGCCCGGATCGTTCGGGCGGCGTCCCGGCCTTCCCCAACGTGGTGAAACGCCCGCTGCGCGCGAAGGCAGGCATGAACGTCAGCCAGATGCACTATGCTCGCCGCGGCATCATCACGCCGGAGATGGAATACGTCGCCGAGCGGGAGAACCTCGGCCGGGCGATGCTGAAGGAATATGCGCGCGACGGGCAAGACTGGGGCGCCGCCATCCCGGACTACGTAACCCCCGAATTCGTGCGCGAGGAAGTGGCTCGTGGTCGCGCCATCATTCCCTCCAACATCAACCACCCCGAATCCGAGCCGATGGCGATCGGCCGCAATTTCCTGGTCAAGATCAACGCCAATATCGGCAATTCCGCCGTCGCCTCGGACGTGGCGAGCGAGGTGGACAAGATGGTCTGGTCGATCCGCTGGGGTGCGGACACGGTGATGGACCTCTCCACCGGGCGCAACATCCACGACACCCGCGAATGGATCATCCGCAACAGCCCCGTGCCGATCGGCACCGTGCCGATCTATCAGGCGCTGGAAAAGGTCGGCGGCATTGCCGAGGACCTGACCTGGGAGGTGTTCCGTGACACCCTGATCGAACAGGCCGAGCAGGGCGTGGACTACTTCACCATCCACGCCGGCGTGCGCCTGCCGTTCGTGCCGCTCGCCGCCAAGCGCGTGACCGGCATCGTCAGCCGCGGCGGCTCGATCATGGCCAAGTGGTGCCTTGCCCATCACAGGGAATCGTTCCTCTACGAACGCTTCGACGAGATTACCGAGATCATGAAGGCCTACGACGTCGCCTACTCGCTCGGTGACGGCCTGCGCCCCGGCTCGATCGCGGACGCCAATGACGAGGCGCAGTTCGCCGAACTCTACACCCTGGGCGAACTCACCAAGCGCGCCTGGGCGCAGGACGTTCAGGTGATGATCGAGGGGCCGGGCCATGTGCCGATGCACAAGGTGAAGGAGAACATGGACAAGCAGCTTGAGGCCTGCGGCGAGGCGCCGTTCTACACCCTCGGGCCGCTGGTGACCGACATTGCGCCGGGCTACGACCATATCACCAGCGGCATCGGCGCGGCCATGATCGGCTGGTACGGCACGGCGATGCTCTGCTACGTCACGCCCAAGGAACACCTTGGCCTGCCGGACCGCGATGACGTGAAAGTCGGCGTCGTCACCTACAAGCTGGCCGCCCATGCCGCCGATCTGGCCAAGGGGCACCCGGCCGCCAAGGTCCGCGACGATGCACTGTCCCGCGCCCGTTTCGAATTCCGCTGGCGCGACCAGTTCAACCTCAGCCTCGATCCCGACACGGCCGAACAGTACCACGACCAGACGCTCCCGGCCGAAGGCGCCAAGTCCGCGCATTTCTGCTCGATGTGCGGGCCGAAGTTCTGCTCGATGAAGATCAGCCAGGAAGTGCGGGACTTCGCGGCGAAGCAGAACCAGCCTTCGACCGGCTTCATCGCCGCCGAAGAAGGGGGCATGCTCGCCATTTCCGAAGCGGAGGCGGGGATGGCCGAAATGAGCAAGGTGTTCAGGGAAACCGGCAGCGAGCTTTACATGGGCGCCGGAGACCGCGAGCACGATTGACCTGGAAACCGCCGTCCCGGATCGAATCCGGGACGGCGGTTCCGCTCCCACCAATTCCCCTTCGCGGGAATCGATTGCGCTGCTAGGGTCGCTCTCCATTACGAAGGGTTCCTGCATGTCCCGCAATGCCAATGGCGACTGGATGAAACTCGCCCACGACAGCTACTGGCTCTGGGCCGAATCCATGATGGTCATGGGTATGCGCACAACCGACATGATGACCGGCCGAGGCAGCAATCGCGAAAACGTGCTGATGGTCACCGAAAAGCTGCAGGCCAACGCCGAACTGGCGGTATCGCTGGCGATGGGCGGGCTGACTTCTCCCGAGAAGACCGCGCACAAGGCCGTTCGCCACTATCGCAAGCGCGTGACCGCCAACCGCCGCCGCCTCTCGCGGAAGAAAACCCCATGACCGCGAAGGCGCCGGGAGAGATCCACGTCGGCATCGGCGGCTGGAGCTACGATCCCTGGCGCGAGACTTTCTATCCCAAGGGCGTCTCCAGGGCGCGGGAGCTGGAATATCTGGGCCAGCACCTCACCGGCACCGAAATCAACGCCACGTTCTACGGCCGCCAGAAACCTGCGAGCTTCGCCAAGTGGCGCAACACGGTGCCCGACGGGTTCAGGTTCGCGCTGAAGGGCTCACGCTACTGCACGAACCGCAAGAACCTGGGCGAAGCGGGTGAGAGCGTCACCAATTTCGTGGAGCAGGGCCTTGTCGAACTGGGCGACAAGCTCGGCCCGATCAACTGGCAACTCGCCGCCACCAAGCAATTCGATCCCGACGAGATCGCCGCGTTCCTGGCCCTGCTGCCGGACAAGCACGAGGGCCTGCCCCTGCGCCACGCCATCGAGCCCCGCCACGAGAGCTTCCGCGACCCGGCCTTCCTCGACCTCGCCCGCAAGGCCGGCGTCGCCGTCATCCTTGCCGACAGCCCCAAGTACCCGGTTTTCGAAGAGGCGGCCGAGGCAGGCCCGTTCCTTTACGTCCGCCTCCAGAATGCCCGCTCCGAAATCGAGCAAGGCTATCCCGACGCCGAACTGAGCCCTTGGGCGGCGCGCGCGCAGGACTGGTCGAAAGCCGGACGCGACGTGTTCATGTTCTTCATAAACGGCGCAAAGGAGCGGGCTCCCGCAGCGGCGATGGCGTTGATCGGGAAACTGCAAGGCGCCTAACCACTTCGCAAGATCATTTGCCTTCGATAATGATGCCAAAGGGCAAATGATTTCATCGCGAAGGGGGCGTTATGGAGAAAGAAGCAGCAAGGGGCGAATATGTAGGGCCGGCTGAGCAGGTCGTGCAGTATTCCGACATGGGCACGTTCATGCCTGTTGGATATTATCGTCCCATTCCGATCGTCTGGTTTGCCGGGGCCTGGTTCGCGCAAGTCGGATTGCTGCTGTTCCTGTTCGTCCTGCTGCTGGGCAAGCCCATGGCCTATACGCTTTTGACCTCGGCGCTCGTGAGCGTCGGGATCTGGCGCTGGACTTTCGGAAGAGGAATGTCCGAGGCTTCCTCCGGCTGGAAGATCTTCACGACAGGCGCACTGCTATTCAACTGGCTACTGGTCGCATTTGTGGAATGGGCGGTCATTCAGGGCTGACAATCGCGCGGCCGGTCATAACCCGAGGGGCGGATAGTCTTCAGGCCGGTGTGAACGATTACAGGAATTTCACCGGCCATTGTCGCGGCACTGCTTTTCCAGCCGCCAACATTGTTCTAGCTGCTTGAGAATCGGCCTGTCGTGGCCGATTTGAAACGGGGGAAATCATGAAATTCACGAGCCTCGCCGCCATTGCGGCGGCGATGACGGCTGCCAGTCCGGTTCTGGCGGCGGAGCAGGCTGTCAGTTCGGCGGTCGTTGCCGCCCAACCCGCCTTGTCGGTAGCCCCGGCAGGCTCTCTCACGCTGCCGGCCAATTCGGAACTGACAGTGACGCCCAATAGCGAGGTGTCCTCGAAGTCCATGCGTGAGGGCGACGTCTTCACCATCACCACGGTCTACGACGTGATGATGAACGGCTATGTGGTCATCCCCAAGGGCACGCGGGGACAGGGCAAGATCACGTGGCGGACCGGCAAGGGGGCGTTCGGCAAGTCTGCGAAGATGGATGTCACCATGGAGTGGCTGGAGATCGGCGGCCGCCGCGTCGTGATCGAGGGCAAGCATCGCCAGGAAGGACAGGGCAATACCGCCGCGACCCTCGGTACCGTGCTTGCGGTAGGCGTGTTCGCGGGCTTCGTGACCGGCAAGTCCGCAGTCATTCCCAACGGCATGCAGTTGAAGGCCTATACGGCTGAGCCGATCCAGTTCCAGGCGGCCGGTCTCGCCCCGGCGCCGGTGCAGGCCGCTGTCGTTCCGGGTAGCGCTGTCGTCTCGCAGGGCACCTCGCCGGCGGTTGCGACGGTTTCGTCGGGTGATCACGCCCAATAAGGCGCACCCGGCAGGCGCGCCCGGCAGGATGGTATCCTTACGGGCGGTGCCAGCGCAGCAAGAGGCGCCCCGGCAATCCGGGGCGCCTTTTTTTGCGGAACAACGGGGCTATCCTTTTCGTTGTTCCGGGCATGAAAAACCTCCTCACCGCCTCCGTGCTCGCCGTCGCTCTTGCAGCCTGTTCGTCCGAGCCTGCGAAGGCGCCCGAGCAGGCTAGCGAAGCGGCGACATCTTCCGCCCTGCCGGACGAAACCGTTTCCGAAGCGCCGCTCGCCGCGCCCACCGATGGTGCTGCCGGCGCGAGGGTGCTGGCGCTGGAGGGGCTTGGCGATCTCCGGATCGGCGAGGCGGTACCCGCCGGCTCGTCCTGGGCGGAGCGCGGTGCTCAGGCGTCCGATGCCTGCCGCACGGTGACGTCGCCGGACTATCCGGGTGTTTATGCCATCGTGGAAAAAGGCAAGGTCCGGCGCATCACGCTCGGCCAGCGATCCGAGGTCAGGTTGGTCGAGGGGATCGGCGTCGGCTCCAGCGAGGCGGACGTGAAGAAGTGGTTCGCGGGCTTCCGCGAGGAGCCGCACAAGTATGAACCCGCCCCGGCGAAGTACCTCACCGCGCCCAATGCCAGAAGCGGCGATCCGGCCTTGCGGTTCGAGATCGGGCAGGATGGCAAGGTCAAGCTCATCCACGTCGGCACGATGCCGGTGCTGGGTTATGTCGAGGGCTGTTCCTGAGCGCCTTGGGCGGCTCTCCATTTTCCTACAGCCCCGCCGCTCCGGTAAGCGTGGGCGATGGCCCGGGATTCCGCGCTTCTGCGGCTGATGGCGCGGCTCGACCGCGCTTGCGGCCGGTTTGGCGCGGGGGTGTGGGCATGACAAGGTGGCGCGACACATTCGGTGCGTTTCGTGTAAACCCGGCGGCCTCACTTCGAAGCACGAGAGACGCCCGCGATGAATCACTATCTGCTGACCTACCATCTCGCGCCGGACTATCTGGAGCGCCGGCCGCAGTTCCGGGAGCCGCATCTGGCGCTGGCCTGGGCCGCGGCTGAGCGCGGCGAACTGGTGCTGGGCGGCGCGGTGGAGGACCCGGTGGACATGGCGCTGCTGCTCTTCGCGGGCGCGGGGCCCGAGGTGGCGGAGACCTTCGCCAGGGCCGATCCCTATGTGACGGAGGGCATCGTCGAACGCTGGACAGTCAGACGCTGGGCAACGGTGGTGGGCGAGCATGCCGCCCATCCGGTGCGCGCGGAGCGACAGGCGTGAGCGGGGCCGAGCTTGCCATCCGCTCCCGCCGGGCAAAGTTCAACCGCGCCATTGCCGAGGGGGATGCATCCGCCATCGGTCCGATCCTCGCGCGTGATTGCGTGATGGTCACGGGCACCGACAGCGCGCTGATCTCGGGCCGGATGGGGCAGGTGAAGGTCTGGCGGCGCGAATTCGCTGGGACGGCGCGGCTGGTCTACACCCGCACGCCGAAGGAGGTCACGGTCTCGCCGGTGGAACCGATCGCGATGGAGCATGGCCACTGGGAAGGGATCGACAGCACCTCCGACGTGCTGACGGCCTCGGGCACCTACACCGCCAAGTGGCGCGAACTGGGCGGTGAATGGGTGATCGAGGCGGAGATATTCCTGACCCTGGCTTGAGACGGACCGCCTGAGTCAGGCCGCTTGAATCAGGCGCCTTCGCGCTCGGCGGCAAGGACATCGGCGGCCGCTCCGGCGGCGCGGGCGGCGGCATCTGCGGCGGAATCGCGGACAGGCGGCGCAGCGGGACGGGCAGGGGCGCCCATCTGCGGGGCGGAAGGCTGCGGCGCGTAGGCGCGCGGGCCGGGCTGCGCCAAGGAGCGCTGCGGCGCGATGAAGGGGCGGCCCTGCTCGGCGTAAATGCGCTCGTCATCCTCGTCACCGCGCCAGTGGCGGCGGGACGGGGCGGCACTGTCGTCCTCTGCCCAGCCCGAACCGTCGAGGATGACCATCCGGCCGCGCGGCGGGCCGAACCCGGAATGGTCGGAAGCGGCGTAGTCGCCTTCCTCCTCGCCGGGATAGTCGCGAGGGCCGGGCATCTGCTCGTCGGACAAGGCGTAATCCTCGCGGTCGGCCCTGCTGCCTGCGGCATAGTCGCCATCATCGTGCCTGGCACCGCGCGAGCCGGAGAGCGCATAGTCCTCGGGGAACTTCTGCATTTTCCCGGTGGTCATCCCTGCGGCGACGATGCCCGCACCGACGCCGCCGGCAACCAAAACCAGAACCCACTTTCCGAAACCCATTTCAACTCCAACGGCATGGCCTGCCTCACCTTCCACTATAGGACTAAACGAGCCGCCATGTCGGTGAGGTGAATGCATGAGGGAAGATACGGGGCAGAAACGCAAGGTTTCGGTCATTCCCGGGTGACATGGTGAATGCATGTTTAAGAACCGAACCGACGCCTACTCGCTGACCCCCTGCTGGTTCACGCGCGTGCACGAGCCCGATGGGCGGCGCGAGCGGGACGACGACGGCACGCTGGTCTGCACCTGCCGCTACTGCCGCAAGCGCATTCGATCACGCGGCGGGGACAGGTGGAACCTGGCCGACGGGCTCGATCTCGATGCGCTGGCGGCATCGTGCATCTCCAGCCATTTCAGCGTCGTGGACGTGGACGATGGAATGATCCTGGCGCGCTACCAGCTTCCTGCGGGCGCGGACGAGGCGGCGATTGCGGAAATGCGCCAGAACATCGCCGCCAAGCATGGCGTGGAACAGGGAGACGGGATCGAGATCCGCCTTGTCCGGCACGAGGACGTCCTCCAGAAGCGCCATTGACCCGGTAGCGGGTTAGAGTTTCAGGCTTGAGAGCACGCACGAAAAAGGGCGCCTTCCCTGAAGGAAGGCGCCCCAATTCTTCGGTGGCCCGAGACTTACTGGCCCGAGAGTGCCGCTTCAGCCAGAGCGCCCTTGGCGTCGGCGAGGCGGAAGTTCACGTTGCGCGAGTTGTAAGTGCCGGTAACGCGGTTGCCGCTCACGTAGAGACGGAAGGGAACCTGACCCGAGGCCATGCCTTCGATCACGGTAACCTTGCCCTTCTGCTCGGTCGTGTAGTTGTAGTGCACGCCGTCGTGCGAGAAGCTGCGGGGATCTTCAGCGTGAGCGGCGGTGGTGGCAAGGGCGGCGAAAGCGGCGCCGGCGGCGAAAACGGTCTTCAGCATGGCAATGTCCTTTGTAGGGGATAGGAGATTGCCTCGGGCACCTCTTATCTTGTTGCGGTGCAACATCGCTATCTCGCACCATCGTCGCAATGGAATTACTTGCCACCGGTGTTGCGTTTACTGCATCTGCTGAAAATTCCCCGCCAAGTGATGATGTTAGCGCTATCGTAAAATGAGCCCGGCGTTCTCGGAGCCGAAAATTTCAACGATTCCGCATGGGACCGGCGTTCTCTTTCGGCCGAATCATCTCAGAGGCCGAATGTCGGGGCGGTTTGCGAAGGCCGGCGATTGCGTCTTTTGCGGTGGGCCGATAGATATCGCGCCATGGAAGTGACCCGTGCTGCCCTGCAGCGTATCGCGCTTGGCCTGATGTCGAGCATCGTCCTTGCCGGGTGCCATGGCGGCAACCATGCGAAGGACATGCCTGGCGACGCTGACGATCACGCGCCGTTTCATGCCATTTCGGCGGAAGATCACGTTCGCTTCACCGGGACCGAGCCGTTTTGGGGCGGGGATGTCTCGGGAACCCGGATGACCTATTCCACGCCGGAAAATCCCGGCGGCGATGTGATCGAGGTCAGCCGCTTCGCGGGCCGTGGCGGTCTATCGTTCAATGGTGAGGCGAAGGGCGTGCAGATGACGCTGGCGATTACGGCGGGCTCTTGCAGCGATGGAATGTCGGATCGCCGCTATCCCTTCGTGGCCATGCTGAAGATCGGGGAAGAAACGCGCAGCGGCTGCGCCTGGACCGATCGTCAGCCGCCTATCGGCGGTGAAGGCTCGGCTGCGGGCAGGCCTTGAGCCTGCCGCCCGGCCCGGGCGCCGGAACCATCGGTGCCGGCAACTTGCGAATCCGGGCTGGTTGAATCTCCGCTACCCGTATCCGTACCGGCAGGCAGGCACGCACCAGCCAGGGCGCCGAGGGTAACGGCGGCGGCGATCGCACCCAGAACATTCGTCGACATCGGCAATGGCGTTCTCCGCTTTCCCTCTCGCTATGGTTGAACGCGGGGAAACGCGGGCTGTTCCGTGGTGCGATCGCCTGAGGGGCCTTATCGCTTGCGCACGAACTCGGCGCGCAGCACGAGGCCCTTGATGCCGGGATACTTGCAGTCGATCTCCTGGGCATCGCCGGTCAGGCGGATGGACTTGATGAGGGTGCCCTGCCGAAGCGTCTGGCCGGCGCCCTTGACCTCGAGATCCTTGATGAGCGTGACCTGGTCACCATCGGCCAGAAGGTTGCCGACGGCATCGCGCACCTCGACCGCGTTCTCGGCGGCGCGCTTCGCCGCAAGTTCCGATGCGGGCAGCCATTCGCCGCTTTCCTCGTCGTAGACGTAATCCTCGTCGTCGCCTGCCATGGTGGTCCTTCCGGTTGGGAAGCCCGCCATGGCAGGGACGGGATCGGAGTTCTAGCCTTCGAGCGACTTTTCGAGGGTGATCTCGCAGTTGAAAAGTTTCGAGATCGGGCAGCCGGCCTTGGCTTCGTCAGCCAGCTTCTCGAACTCTTCCGCGCTGATCCCGGGAATGCTGGCCTTGAGCGTGAGCGCCGATTTGGTGACGGCGAAGCCGCCGTCGGCACTGTCGAGCGTCACGGTGCACTGGGTGTCGAGCGTGCCGTCCGCATAGCCGGCCTTGGCCAGGGCAAAGCTCGTGGCCATGGTGAAGCAGGCGGCATGCGCGGCGGCGATCAGTTCTTCCGGGTTGGTGCCGGGCTGCCCTTCGAAGCGGGTGCCGAAGCCGTAGGGCTGTTCGCTGAGGACGCCGGAACGCGTGGTGATCGCGCCTTTGCCCTCCTTGCCGAGGCCGAGGTAACGGGCGGAAGCGGAATTCGTGGTCATCCGGGTGTCCTTTTCCAGTGTTCGCAGAAGGGGGGTATGCTTCGGATCGGCCAACGCGGCCGGCCCGGACCTGTTCCCGATTCGCGAAGCGGCGAGGACCGATCCGGTGCTCAGGCGGGGTGAAGCGCCCTTGCGGCCACGTTTTCCACGTTAGCGGATGCAGCATCGACCCGCTTCCAGGCACGCTCGTGGAACCAGAAGGCTACTGCGTTGATGCAGGGTTCGACAAGCGCGATACCACCCGCAAGCGCCAGCGATCCCGTCATTGCATAGGCAACCGTGAAGCCCACCGTCAGATGAAGGCACAGGTAGGTCAGGGTCTTGGCAAGATCACGAGGCATGACGAATTCCTTTCGCAGTGCAAAATATCGGAATTGCGCGGGTTACGGCCAATGATCGCTTCCGATTTCTTTGATCGGCTGCTATGCATGACCAACAATAAGGACGGACCACAACGATGGTATCGTCCATGGGAAGAGGATGCTGTCATGGAGAAGTTCCTGGCAACATTGCAGGCTGGACTTGTCCTGTTTGCCGTGGCCTGGTCGGGCGTAGGCTCGGCCAGCGATACAGGTCGCCAAGCTGGCGATCTGAACGGCGCGGATACTGCCGCAATGTCGTCCGATGAGATGACGGGTGCTTACTTCATGCGGGATACCCTGGTTCCCCGAGCGGACGATCTCGCTCTTATCCAGCGCAAACCGGCGCTGTACGTTGCCAGCTTCAACGATGGCATGGCGACAGTGGCCTATTCGCTGGCGGAAGGGCGGATCGTCTATCGGGTGGTTTCAGGGACAGTGGACGATACTGCGCGTGACGCCATCGATCACGCACTCGTCAGGTTGCAGCGCAAGCTGGCCTGACAACAGGGAGTATGCCGGGCGGAAACGCCAAGGCCGAGGGAAAGGGAGAAGGTCAAGGCGCGTCGGGCCACAGTCCGTCGCGCCTTGATGCCGTTCGGCCTGATATTTCCCGAAATGAACGTGACTTATGCCGCCCGCCTGCTGGACCGGATTGATGCGCCGCAGCATAAGGAAGCATGGAATTCGTTCACCAGTATGAGCGCGCGATCACCTGGATCGTTGCCCAGTGTCCCGCGCCGGACAAGTTCGCCCACACTTATGCGGGGCTGACGATCTGGTTGCTCACTGCGATACTCCTCAAGAAGAAGCTCAGCTCGAACTGGCCGCTCGCCGTGGTGGTGCTGGCGGAACTGGGGAACGAATATATCGACCGGCTCGCCCATGGCTCCTGGTCCTGGCACGATACGATCGGCGACGTGATCGCCACACTGTTCTGGCCCTTGGTCATTTCCTTCGCGATGCGCCTGCGGCCTGCCATTCGCGGCTAGTTTACGGCCTGGGTTATTGCCGCCGCCTCGGGAAAGAGGGATGCTCCGCCGGGAATCGAAGCCGATCACAGCGGCGAAGGAGAGAGCCCGATGCGGAATGGAAACTGGCGAGTGGCGGTGGCAGGCGCCGTGCTTGTCCTGATGGCGGGGTGCAAGGGCGGCGCTGAGCCCGGCCCGGGCGCTTCGCCGACCATGTCGGAAGATGCTTCGCCCGCCGCCGTCGAGGCGACCGAGGCGGTAGACTCCGGCGCGCCCGACAGTCTCTCGGTCTATGTCGGCAAGTATCCGCTCGACAAGGTGGGTGCGTACGGTTTCTTCGATCACCCCAAGGTGCAGGAGGGCGTGACCCGTGCCGTCACCGATCCTCGCGTGGCCGGGGCTATCGCGGCGATGGAGGGGCCGGTCGGCCCGGTCCTGCGCAAGGATAACGACATTGCCGCCTCGCGGTGCGAATTGCACAACTGCGGGGCGCACAACTACGCCATCCACGTCGATGCGACGACGAACGAGGTCACTTCGGTCTGCTACTATGACGAGAAGGCCGGGCCGATTGCCACCTGGTACAAGCCCGATGGCGCCAAGGTCAGCGAAGGAGGGGGCTGTTCCGTCGGGTGAACCGGCGCTGGATCATCGGCCCGCCTCGCTTCACCCTCATGCCGTCTGGCCGGGCTCCCATTCGGGCGCGGCCAGTTCGAAGCCGCCGAAGTGGAAGCCCGGCGACACCACGCAGCTTACCAGTGCCCAGCCGCCCAGCGGCTCCGCAGCTTGCCAGTGTCCGGTGGGAACGAGCAGTTGCGGCGCTTCGCCCCGGAGCAGATGCCCGCCCAGCACATGGCGCTGCACCGGGCCGGTGTCCGCCGGGGCGATGGAGAGGGCGATGGGCGCTCCGGCGTGCCAGAACCACAGTTCCTCTCCGTCTACCCGGTGCCAGTGCGAGCGCTGGTGGGCTTCCAGCAGGAAATGGATGGCGGTGGCCAGCGGCCGCTCGCCTTCCGCGGTGGAGGCCAGCGCCGCCGCGGTCATGGGCGCCGTCCAGGTCCGGCCGTACCAACCGCCTTCGGGGTGAGGCTTGAGCCCGAGCCGGGCGATCAGTTCGGCGGCTTCTCCGTTCGGTTCGGCGACAGGGGGTGTCATCGTGGCCTTTCGTCTGATGAAGGGTTCGCGGCTACCCCAATGAAGGCTATTCAGGACGCCTTCACAACCCCTCAACAGGTTCAAGGATTCGATCATGCCCCATCCTCTCGGCATCGACATGCGCACGGTTGCGGGCATGGGCCCGGTCGAACACGTGCGGCTGGCCGCCGAACTGGGATGCAAGGCGGTTTCCATGAGCCTTGAGCAGGCGCCCGGGCCGCAGGGTTATCCCGCCTGGTCCCTGCGCGAGGATGCCGGGCTGCGGCGCGAGGTGAAGGCGGCGCTGGCCGATGCCGCGATCCGCATCGGGCTGGGCGAAGGGATCGGTGCCGATATCGGTGTCAGTATCGGTGAGGGCGACAATCTGCGAGCGCCGGAGGACCATGCTGCCGACATGGATATATTCGCCGAACTGGGCACGCGCCGGATCGGCGTGCGCGACGGTGGGCTGGAGCGGGATCGCGCTTTCGACACCATGGCGCGCTTCGCGGAAATGGCGCGGGAGCGTAACATGGACTTCGGTTTCGAGTTTTCGCCGGGCATGACCGTGCGAAACCTCAAGGGCGCGCTGGATCTGGTGCGGCATATCGGCGGAGACCGGGTGAGCGTGACCGTGGATGCCCTGCATTTCTTCCGTTCCGGCGGTGCTGCACGCGAATTGGCCGAACTGGATGCAGCGCTGATCGGGCATGTCCGGCTCTGCGATGCTGCGCTCAACGGAACTGGAGCCCCCTCTTCGGAAGCGCGGGACAGCCGCCTCATTCCGGGCGAGGGCGAATTGCCCCTGCGCGAATTCGTTGACGCCCTGCCGCGCGGCAAGACGCTTGGCCTGGACCTTTCGCTGCCGCAGGCCGCGCTCGGCGTGGAGGCGGCGCGGGACTATCTGGTCGAGGTCGTGACGCGGACCCGCGCGCTGCTGGCCTGAAACGCTGCTGGCCTGAAATGCTGTTGGTTTGAAACAGGGCCAGGCCGTCAGGCGCGGCGGTCCGCGAGGATCATTTCCGCGCCTTTTTCCGCGATCATCATCGTTGGCGCATTGGTATTGCCCGAGGTGATCGTGGGCATGACCGAGGCGTCGATCACCCGCAGCGCGCCAACCCCCATGACCCGCAGCGCGGGATCGACCACGCGGCCCATGGCCGCAGTGCCGACGGGGTGGAAGATCGTCGTCCCGATCGCACCCGCAGCCTCGCGCAGTTGTTCCTCGCTGGCGAAGTCCGCGCCCGGTCGAAGTTCTTGCGGCAGGTAGCGGGCGAGGGCAGGGCGGTTCACGATCTCGCGCGTCAGCCGGATCGACTGGGCGGCAACCGCGCGGTCTTCCTCGGCGGCGAGATAATTGGGCCGGATGCTGGGCGCCGTTGCCGCCTCTCCAGCCACGACATGGGTGGAGCCGCGGCTTTCGGGGCGCAAGTTGCAGACGCTGGCGGTGAAGGCGGGAAAGGGATCGAGCGCGCCGCCGAAGGCCTCGAGGCTGAGCGGCTGAACATGATATTCGAGATTCGGCGTCGCGTAGCGGGCATGGCTGCGGGTGAAGACGCCGAGCTGGCTCGGGGCCATGGCCATCGGCCCGCTGCGGCGCAGGGCATATTCCATGCCGATCAGCGCCTTGCCGAAAAGATTGGCCGCCCGCTGGTTGAGCGTGGCGACACCGGAGACCCGCCACGCGCAGCGCAGTTGCAGGTGATCCTGAAGGTTCTCGCCCACGTCGGGCAGGTTCTGCACGGGCGCGATGCCGAGCGCCGATAGCCGCTGCGCATCGCCCACCCCGCTGCGTTCGAGGATCGCCGGGGAGCCGATCGCTCCGGCCGCAAGGATGACCTCGCCGCCCGCACGCGCCACTCGAGCCTCGCCGCCGCCGAGGCTGTAGGCCACGCCCACGGCGCGCCCCTGCTCAAGGATCACGCGGTCCACCAGTGCCCCGGTTTCGACCTTGAGATTGGCGCGGCTGCGCACCGGCTTGAGGAAGGCGTCCGAGGCGCTCCACCGCCAGCCCCGGCGCTGGGTGACCTGGAAGAACCCCGCGCCTTCGTTGTCGCCCCGGTTGAAGTCGGCCACGGCGGGGATACCCTGCTCAGTGCAGGCCTCGCGGAAGGCTTCGAGGATGTCCCAGCGCAGCCGCTGTTTCTCCACGCGAATCTCGCCGCCGGCGCCGTGGAATTCGCTTGCCCCTTCGTAATGGTCTTCGGCGCGCCGGAAATAGGGGAGCACGTCGTCCCAGCCCCAACCGGCATTGCCGGCCTGCCGCCAGTGGTCGTAATCGGCAGCCTGTCCGCGCATGTAGATCATGCCGTTGATCGAGGACGAGCCGCCCAGCACCCGGCCGCGCGGATAGCGCAGAGTGCGCCCGTTGAGCCCGGCTTCCGCTTCGGTGGAGAGGCACCAGTCGGTGCGCGGGTTGCCGATGCAGTAGAGGTAGCCCACCGGCACGCGGATCCAGATATAGTCGTCCTTGCCGCCGGCCTCCAGCAGCAGGACGCGGTTTCGCGGATCGGCGCTCAGCCGGTTGGCGAGCACGCAGCCCGCACTGCCGCCGCCCACGACGATGTAGTCGAACTCTCCCATTTCCAAGGGCTAGGCTGCCGTTTCACGTGGATCAAGCGTTCGCGGGAACTGGCGTGAAACCCGCTCCGGCGATGCCTTGGGGCGGCCTCTGTCCGGGGTTCCCGCCCCGGATTGTTAAATTTCTGAAACGCTCTGTCATTGCGGCCCGCATTGACGAATACACCAGCCCACGAACGTAGCATCGCGAGTTAGAGAATGGCGTCTCGGCGCCATTTTTGACAGGAGCCGCCGGTGCTTGGGACAGATCGTCGTCGGGGGGCGAACGATCGGTCCGGGGCGTGAGCACGATACTCGGTGTCGGGCTCGGGACACGCTTCCGCCGGCGGCTCATTGCATTTCTCGGCGCATTCCTCAGCGCATCGCACTTTCGGGAAATGTCGTAAAAGCCCGGTCAGCCTCTTGCGCGCGGATGCGTGATCGATTCTCCTGCCGTGCAGATCGTTCACAGGGGTAATGACGATGCGGCAGGGATATTGGCTGGCAGGTGCGGCGCTGGCCTCCATCTGGGCGACGGGCGCCATCGCGGCGCCTTCTCCCGAACAGGTGGCCGAAGCCGCACTGCGCGCCGCGCCGGTGTGGGACGGGCACAACGACGTTCCCGAGCAATTGCGCGACCGCCGCAAGGACATGCTGGCGGGCTTCGACTTCCGCGACACCGCGAATACGGCCGGCGACGGACGCGCCGCCATGCAGACCGATCTCTTGCGCCTGCGCAAGGGCCGGGTCGGCGCGCAGTTCTGGTCGGTCTACGTCTCTGCCGAGCTTGACGAACAGCACGCGGTACAGGCGGTGCTGGAGCAGATCGACGTGGCGAAGCGGCTGATCGCGTCCAATCCCGATACGATGCAGTTTGCGCAAAGCAGCGCGGATGTGGAAAAGGCGATGAAGGCGGGCCGGATCGCCTCGCTGCTGGGCATGGAGGGCGGCCATTCGATCGGCGGGTCGCTCGGGGTGCTGCGGCAGATGTATGCACTGGGCGCCCGCTATCTGACGCTCACCCATTTCCGGAATACGGCCTGGGCCGACAGCGCCACCGATGCACCCGCTCATGACGGTCTTACCGATTTCGGGCGGGACGTGGTGCGTGAGATGCAGCGGATCGGCATGTTGGTCGATCTCAGCCACACCAGCGCGGCGACGATGAACGATGCGCTGGATGTAGCCGGGGCGCCGGTGATCTTCAGCCATTCCAATGCCCGCGCGGTGAACGGCCATGCCCGCAACGTGCCGGATGACGTGCTGGCGCGGCTGGCGGCGAACGGCGGGATCGTCATGGTCAATTTCTATCCGCCATACGTGGTGGAGGCCACGCGGCAATGGCAGGCGGAAAGGGCCGGCGAGAAGGCGCGGCTGGCTTCGCTCCACGTGGGCGATCCGGCGGCGGCCGATGCGGCGCTGGCGGCGTGGGAGCACGCGCACCCCATGCCGCGCGGCTCGCTGCGTGACGTGGCGGACCATATCGAACATGTCATCAAGGTGGCGGGCGTGGATCACGTCGGCCTCGGCGGCGATCTTGACGGCGTGGAGACCACGGTAGCGGGGCTGGATGATGCTTCCACTTATCCCGCGCTATTCGCCGAGCTCGCACGGCGGGGCCATTCGCAGGCGGATCTGGAGAAGATCGCCAGCCGCAACATGATGCGCGTGATGAAGGCCGCCGAGGCATATGCGGCCGGCCACCGCGGCGATCCGCCGATCGAATCGCCTACGGTTTTCTAGGGGCTAATGCCCCATCCGGCTCTCCTCGATCGGTGCCTGCTGGCCAGCCGAGATCGGCTGCTCCACGCCGGGGCGCTGCCAGAGGCTGGTCGAGAACCAGAGGATAGAGATCGCCAAGATGAAAATGGCGAAGATCGCGATCAGCATGTGAGACAGCTTGGGCGACGTGCCCGCATGATTGTTGCCCGGGGCATTGCCCTGCACCGTGGCTACGCGCGATTCAGCAAATTCGGTATCCGGTCCCATCCAGATTTCCTCTCTCCACCCGGAATCGGGCGTTTCGGCCCCCACGTTCCCGCAAACCCTGATCGGCATGCATGCGCGGAGTGTCCGGAGAGGAGATCACCGCAAGCTGCCGCGGCTGTCAACCTTTCGTGACTTTCAGGCAATGTGCGGCCGGGCAATGTGCGGTGCGAACGGCCCGCTGGGCATCAGCTACCCAGGGCGTGCTCTTCCGCCGTGACCGGATGTCCCTGCGGCGGGGCCTGATCCCACCATGCCCGCGAAATCCATATTGCCGACATGGCCAGTATGGCGAGAAGCAGGCTCGCGATCAGGACGTACCGCACGATATGGGGCGTACTGCCCGAGCGTGCTTCGTCCTCGTCCAGATGAACTTCATCGCCAATGCGTTGCATGGTGGCTCTCCCGTCGGCCCGGCGGCGTCTGGGCCACATTGCATTACGGGCCGGAAAGTATAACGCGTCAGCACGCCCGGAGTTCCCGCAAGGAAGCGGGTGCCGGGCCTAGGGTAAATCCCTCGATGAGGAGCCGAGGCCGAGCAGGCGCAGGGTGCGCTCGTCGCGGCGGCCCTGGCAGAAGGCATCAAGGGCGTGGGCATGGCGTTCGCCGCCGCCGGCCGCCTCGAACAGCGTCATGGAACTGCCGAACTTCAACGCGTCCAGTTCGCCCAGTATGGCAGAGGCGCTGCGCTCTCCTGCCCAGCCGAGCATTGCATCGGTGCATTCGCCAAGCCGCGCGCCAAGCAGCGGATGGGCAAGATAGGCTCGTGCTTCCGTGAGCCCGGAGAGCGCGTAATACCGCGAGGTCTCACTTGATCCGAGGCCGGCAAGCTGCGGAAAGACGTACCAGATCCAGTGGCTTTGCTTCACCCCGCGCGCGAGTTCCGAAGTGACGGCGGCGTAGTCCCGCCGCTGGGCCTCGACGAAGCGGTCAAGCCCGCTCATGGATCAGCGGGAGGGTGGGGATTGCGGCGCATCCGGGGCCTGGGCGCCGGGCTGGTCCTGCGGATTGGCTTCTCCGTCCCGCACGGCTGCCGCGGTATCCGCGTCGCCGCCGGTGCTTTCGGGGGCCTGCACCGATCCGGTGATCCAGATCGCGGAAAGCGCCACGATCGCCAGCGCCAGGCTGACGAGCAGGACATAGCGCATCACGTTCGGCGCCGAACCGGCGCGCGCATCCGTCTTGTCGATATGAATTTCCTCGCCCGGTCGCTCCATGCCTGCATCTCCCGTCATGCCGGCGCGGGCCGGCTTCCTCAGGTCAACGCCCCATGGCCGGGGCACGTTCCGTGCAGCAGGGCACAGATGCGCGAAGGGGCCGGATGCGCTGGCATCCGGCCCCTTCGGCTGTTCCTGCGTTGCGGCCGGTTGGATCAGTCGCGCAGAAGCTCGTTGATGCCGGTCTTCGAGCGGGTCTGCGCGTCCACGGTCTTGACGATCACGGCGCAGTAGAGCGACGGGCCGGGGGTGCCGTCGGGCAGGGGCTTGCCGGGCAGCGAGCCGGGAACGACTACCGAGTAGGGCGGAACCTTGCCGATGTGGACTTCGCCGGTTGCACGGTCGACGATCTTGGTCGATGCGCCGAGGAACACGCCCATCGAGATCACCGCGCCTTCGCCGACGACCACGCCTTCGGCCACTTCCGAACGGGCGCCGATGAAGCAGTTGTCCTCGATGATGACCGGGCCGGCCTGCAGCGGTTCAAGCACGCCGCCGATGCCGACGCCGCCCGAGATGTGCACGTTCTTGCCGATCTGCGCGCAGGAACCGACGGTGGCCCAGGTGTCTACCATGGTGCCTTCGCCAACGTAGGCGCCGATGTTCACGAAGCTCGGCATCAGCACGACGCCCTTCGAAATGAAAGTGCCGCGGCGGGCGACGGCGCCCGGAACCACGCGGAAGCCGGCCTTGCGGAAGTCGTCCTCGGCCCAGCCGTCGAACTTCACGGGCACCTTGTCGAACGCGGGCGCGCCGCCGGCGCCGTGAGCGACGGGGGCGTTGTCATTGAGGCGGAACGAGAGGAGCACTGCCTTCTTCAGCCACTGGTTGACCTTCCAGCCACCGTTGCCGTCGGGCTCGGCGACGCGGGCAGCGCCCGATTCGATCAGGCCCAGCGCTTCGTCGACGAGCTTGCGCACGTCCGCGCTGGCGGGGGTGACGGTGTCGCGCGCTTCCCAGGCGGCTTCGATCGCGGTTTCGAGTTCGGACATGTTCGCGTCTCCAGAAAGTCGGCCAAAAGGCATGTTTGCAGGCGCGCCTAGAGGGTGGGAACCGGCGCGACAAGCAGGAAGGATGCGGCGGCTATAAGCACCGCACAGGAAAGTATCGGAAGTTCATGGCGCTGAACGGAAAGTGCGCGGTGGCGCATTTTCCGTTCGGACACTTGTTCGAAAATCCACCCCGGCGGATGCCAGGGGCGTGCTCGATCAGGGGGCCATCAATTCGCGGACGAAGCCGATCAGGCCGGTCTGGCGGGCGCGGCGCATGCGCTCGGCGTCGAGAATCGTCTTCACCTTCTCGAAGCAGTGGTCGATGTCATCGTTGACGACGACATAGTCGTACCCGTCCCAGTGGCTGATTTCCGAGCGGGCGCGTTCCATGCGGGCGGCGATCACGTCCATGCTGTCGGTGCCGCGGCCGGTCAGCCGGCGGCGCAGTTCGTCGATGCTGGGCGGCAGGAGGAACACGCGCACGACGTCGCGTTCCAGCTTCTGGTAGAGCTGCTGGGTGCCCTGCCAGTCGATGTCGAACAGATAGTCCTGCCCATCCTTGAGGCCCGCCTTCACTTGCGCTTTCGGCGTGCCGTAGGAGTTGCCGAAGACGGTTGCCCATTCGAGGAATTCCTCGTTTTCGACCATCTGGTCGAACTGGGCCTGGCTGACGAAGTGATAGTCCTTGCCGTCCACTTCGCCGGGACGGGGCGTGCGCGTGGTGCAGGAAACCGAATTGCAGATATGCGCATCGTGTTCGAGCAGCATACGCGAGATCGTCGTCTTCCCCGCGCCCGAGGGGGAGGACATGATGAGCATGAGGCCGCGCCGGGCAAGGGGGCCGGCGGGATTGTCCGGAGAGTTGACCATGTGCCCCGATGCCGATGACCGGCGCGCAAATCAAGGGGTGACGTGAGCGGCCGGGGGTGCTGCGGCGCTACCGGGAATAAAGGTTCGGCAATTCCCGGCGCGCCGGGTCAGGCGCCGAGGTCGGGCACCAGGTCCGATTCGCCTTCGCCCTCTTCGGCCATGTCCTGGATCTCCGCTTCCCCGCGCGCGCGCTGCTTGCGGGCCTTGCTGCGTTCGTAGAGCGTCTTTGCGGCAAGGCCGCCGATCACCAGCGCGGCGCCGGGGGCGGAGCCCATGGCGACACGGGCTATCGCGGTGTGGAGCATCGACTGGGCGAACGAGCGCCCGCGCAGGATGTCCTTGGCCTTCGCCGGGGTATAGCGCTTGCCGAGCAGCGCATGTTCGACCGCGCGGCGCGCGATGGCGGTGCCGCCGCGCAGGGCGATGTCGGCAATGGCAAGGTTGGTGGCGGTGTTCGGGCTGGGGCCGCGCAGGGTAACGGCCTTGTCGCGGGCCCTGGCAGCGGTGTTCTTCACCGCCGTTCCGGCCTTGCTCACACCGTTGCCGATGCCTTTTCCGACTTTCCGGGGAACAGTGGTGACGCCCATGGACCTTGCTTTCCCGGGCCTTGTCCCGCCCGCTTTACTTCTTCTTGCCGAAATCGACCGAAACGACGTTCGATCCGTCGTCGCTGGGAATAATGCGCGAGGCGACGTCGCGTTCCGTGGCCGAATCGTTCTCGGGGTGGCCGGCGAGATCGTCTTCGTCCTCGTCGTCCGTCACGGCCTGGAACTGGAGGCCGAAGTCCACCGCAGGGTCCACGAAGGCGGTGATCGCCGAGAAGGGGATCACCAGCTTGGACGGCATCTGGTTGAAGCTGAGGCTGACCGTGAAGCCATCTTCGCGCACCGCGAGATCCCAGAACTTGTTCTGGAGAACGATGGTCATTTCGTCGGGGAAGCGGGCTCTCAGCTCTCCGGGAACCGACACGCCGGGCGCACCCGTCTTGAAGGTTATGTAGAAGTGGTGAGTACCCGGAAGGACGCCGCCGGCGTCTTCGACCTGGCCAAGCACGCGGCCGACAACGGCGCGCAGGGCCTCCTGGACGATTTCGTCATAGGGGATCAGGCTGTCTGGTGTCGTATCGTTCATCGCGCCCTAGGTGCTCATGGTTCCTTGGTCGGTCAAGCGTGTTAAAGCGTAAAATAGCACGCCCCGGCGGGTTTTCCCTAGGTCGTTTCGGAAAAGGACGACCGAAGATTACCTCAGGAACGCTTTTCGCGCACACTTGGTGCCGGGTGGAATTGATTCCCCGGCGTACCGGGCTATAGGCCCATGCCATGCGCACCGCCTCGATCAACCGCAAGACTCACGAGACCGACATCGCCGTGGAGGTCAACCTCGACGGCACCGGAGCCTATCAGGTCTCCACCGGGATCGGTTTCCTCGATCACATGATCGAGCAGTTCAGCCGCCATTCGCTGATCGACATTACCTGCCGGATCAAGGGCGACCTTCACGTCGACCAGCATCATACGACCGAGGACAGTGCCATCGCCATCGGGCAGGCCATCAGCCAGGCGCTGGGCGACCGCGCCGGGATCGGCCGCTACGGCGACGTCCATTCGCCGATGGACGAGGCGCTGAGCCGCGTTTCGCTGGATATCTCGGGCCGCCCGTGGCTGGTCTGGAAGGCCGGTTTCACGCAGGAGAAGCTGGGCGAGTTCGACACCGAGATGGTCGAGCACTGGTTCCATTCGATTTCGCAGGCCGTGGGCATCACCCTGCATATCGAGCTTCTCTACGGCACCAACAATCACCATATCTGCGAGGGTATCTTCAAGGGCTTCGCGCGCGCCATGCGCAGCGCGGTGGAGCTCGATCCGCGCAAGGGCGGGGCAATCCCCTCGACCAAGGGCATTCTCGGACAGGACACGCTCTGATGGCCAGCTTCATCATCTCGCTTCGCTACACCGCTCCGATCGAGGACGTGGACGGCCTGCTGGCCGATCATGTCGCCTGGCTGCGGGCCAACCACGCCGAAGGCCGCTTCCTGGGCTGGGGCCGCAAGGTTCCGCGCGAAGGCGGCATCATTCTCGCCCGGGGCGACAGCATCAACGAAGTCGAGATCCTGGCCGCCAGCGATCCCTTCGTGGCGGGCGGGGTCGCCGAAGTCGAAGTGATCGAATGGGCGCACGGCTTCCTCGACGACAGCATCGCCGGTCTGGCCGGATGACCGGAGGCCGCCCGACCCTGGCGCTGATCGACTACGGCGCGGGCAACCTCTATTCGGTGGCCAACGCGCTGCGGGCGGCCGGAGCCGAGGACGTGGCGATCACCGCCGATCCCGCCGTGGTGCGCGCGGCGGACCGCATCGTCCTTCCCGGCGTGGGCTCGTTCCGCGCCTGCGCCGAAGGGCTCTGGGGCATTCCCGGCATGGTCGAGGCGATGGCCGAGCGGGTCCATGTCGGCGGGGCGCCGTTCCTCGGCATCTGCGTGGGCATGCAACTGCTCGCCACCCAGGGCCTCGAACACGGGGTGACGCGGGGGCTGGACTGGATCGGCGGGCAGGTCCGGATGATCGAGCGTACCGACCCCCACATCAAGATCCCGCACATGGGCTGGAACGATGTCCTGCTCGGCCGCAAGGACCCGGCGCAGGGGCTGATCGAGCCCGGCGAGGCCTATTTCCTGCACTCCTACCACTTCCAGCCCGATGACGGTGCGCATGTGGCGGCGATGACCGACCACGGCGGCGGCCTGGTGGCGGCGGTGGCGAAGGACAATGTCGTGGGCGTGCAGTTCCACCCCGAGAAGAGCCAGGCCTACGGCCTCGCGCTGCTGACCCGTTTCCTCGAATGGAAGCCCTAGAATCATGATCGTTTTTCCCGCCATCGACCTCAAGCAGGGTCAGGTCGTGCGTCTCGCCGAAGGCGATATGGACCGCGCCACCGTCTATGGCGACAATCCCGCCGCGCAGGCCATGCTCTTTGCCGAAGCGGGCTCGCAGCACCTGCATGTCGTCGATCTCGACGGTTCCTTCGCGGGTCGGGCCGAGAACCGCGAAGCGGTGGAAGCCATCCTCGAGGTGTTCCCCGGCCACGTCCAGCTTGGCGGCGGCATCCGCACGCCCGAGGCGGTGGCGGGCTGGTTCGACCTTGGCGTCAGCCGCGTGGTCATGGGCACGGCGGCGCTGAAGGACCCGCAGTTCGTCAAGGACATGGCGAAGGCCTATCCCGGCGGCATCGTCGTTGCCGTGGATGCGCGCGACGGCATGGTCGCCACCGAGGGCTGGGCCGAAGTCTCCGACGTCTCGATCGTCGACATGGCCCGCCGGTTCGAGGATGCGGGCGTGGCCTCGCTGCTGTTCACCGATATCGGCCGCGACGGGCTGCTCAAGGGCGTGAACATCGATGCCACCGTCGATCTTGCCCGCCGCACCGACCTGCCGGTCATCGCCAGCGGCGGGGTGAAGGGGCTGGACGACATCCGCCTGCTCTCGCTCCATGCGAACGACGGCATCGAGGGCGTCATCACCGGGCGCGCGCTTTACGACGGCCGGCTGGACCTTGCGGCGGCGATCGCCATGGCTGAAAAGGCGTGAACGAGAACCGCCTCGTCGCGGGTCTGGCGCTGGCCATCCTCGTGCCGGGCGCGGTCATGGCCCTGGGCGATTTTCGCAAGGGCAAGGCGCGCCTGATGCTGTTCAGCCGGGCACGCTCGAAAGTGGAAACCTCGCTGGCGGAAAATTCGCGCAAGTTCTGGGCCTACTCCGCCTTCAACCTCGCGGTATGCCTGATGGTCGGGGTGTTCTGCGTGCTGCTGTTCCTGAAGCCCGAGGAGTGAGCTCATGACCGTTCGTATCCGCGTCATCCCCTGCCTCGACGTTCGTGACGGGCGCGTGGTGAAAGGCGTGAACTTCGTCGATCTGGTCGACGCCGGCGATCCGGTGGAGCAGGCCCGCGCCTATGACGCGGCCGGGGCGGACGAGCTGTGCTTCCTTGACATTTCCGCCAGCCACGAAGGGCGCGGCACCCTGCTCGACGTCGTGCAGCGCACCGCAGAGGTCTGCTTCATGCCGCTGACCGTCGGCGGCGGCGTGCGCACGGCCGAGGATGCCCGTGCGCTGCTGCTGGCCGGGGCGGACAAGGTGGCGGTCAATTCCGCCGCCGTCTCGCGGCCCGAAGTCGTGGCCGACATTGCCGAGAAGTTCGGTTCGCAATGCATCGTCGCCTCGGTCGATGCGCGCAAGGTCGCGCCCGGCAAGTGGGAGATCTTCACGCACGGCGGCCGCAAGGCCACCGGGATCGACGCGCTGGAACATGCGGTGAAACTGGCCGACTACGGCGCGGGCGAACTGCTCGTCACCTCGATGGACGGAGACGGCACGCAGAACGGCTACGACCTCGAACTGACCCGCCTCATCGCCGAGAGCGTCTCGGTGCCGGTGATCGCCAGCGGCGGCGTCGGCAATCTCGACCACCTCGTGGCGGGCGTGACCGAAGGCAGGGCCAGTGCGGTGCTGGCGGCTTCGATCTTCCACTTCGGCAAGCACTCGATCGCGGAAGCCCACGCGGCGCTGCGCTCGGCAGGCCTGCCGGCGCGGGGGTAGGCATCCGCAGGGGGGCGGGCGCAGGCGGCCGGAATGTAGTTTCCCGCCGCCGCCTTTCCTCGAAACTTCCACCCGTTTCATTGCCCCGGATCGGGACACGCCCCGATCGCCCCTTGCAGCCCCGCGCCAAGGGTCCAAGGGTTCAGTCAAGTCATCCGCAGGAGCCTGTCGTGCATCACTACCGCTACCTGCCCGCCATGCTGGCGGTATTCCTCGCACCCGTTCCCGCGTTCGCGGCCGATGCCACGAGCCTGCCCGAGCCGAGCGGGCTGTTCCTGCTGGCGATGGGCGTCATCGGCGTGGCGGTGGGCCGCAGGCTGTCGTCGAAGCGCTCCGACTGAGGCGGCGGGGCCACGAAGTCTTGACCCCATCGCCCTTGCGCCGCATGGGCATGACATGAGCAGCTCCGACACCCTCGCGCGCCTGGAGGCGACGATCGCCGCGCGCCGCGCCGCCGATCCCGAAAGCAGCTATGTCGCCCGGCTCAATGCCAAAGGGCTGGGCAAGATCGCGCAGAAGCTCGGCGAGGAAGCCACCGAAACGGTGATCGCCGCGCTGACCGAGGATGAAAAGGCGCTGGTCGGCGAGGCTTCGGACCTGATCTTCCACCTCATGGTCCTGCTGGGTGCCCGCGATGTGCCGCTGAGCGCTGTCCTGGCCGAACTGGATCGCCGCGAAGGCGTCTCGGGCATCGCCGAGAAGGCTGCTCGTCCCAGGGACTGAGGCCCAGTCCGGCCGCATTCGAAATCTTTCGGGAGAAACCGATGCCGATCGACCCCAAGCTGCCTTACGACGACAACAACATCTTCGCGAAGATCCTGCGCGGCGAACTGCCGTGCAGCAAGGTCTACGAGGACGAATTCGCGCTGGCCTTCAACGACATCCGCCCGCAGGCGCCGATTCATGTGCTGGTGATCCCCAAGGCGCCCTACGTTTCGTGGGACGATTTCACCGCCAAGGCCGGCGATGCGGAAATCGCGGGCTTCATGCGCGCGGTGGGCAACGTGACGCGCCAGCTCGAAATGGACGGGCCGGGATATCGGCTGATGGTGAACATGGGCACCAACGGCCATCAGGAAGTGCCGCATCTCCATGTCCACATCTTCGGCGGACGCCAGTTCTTCCAGATGATCGCGGAATAACGGCCGGGGGCGGCGGCAGCGCTGCGGAAATTCCGACAAGTCCGACGATTACGACGCAATTAACCGTCGGCTTGCCCGCACGCGCGGGATAACTGCGACGAGTGGATTGCACTGCCGGCCTCGCCCGCTACACAACCTGACGGCATGAGCAGCGATCCTCTTCCTCCCAGCGGCGTCCTCGACGGTCCGGTCCACCGCTATGCGCTTCGCGTGTTCTACGAGGACACCGACGCGGGCGGCGTGGTCTATCACGCCAACTACATCCGCTGGTTCGAACGGGCCCGTTCCGACCTTCTCGACCTTCTCGGCATCGACCAGCGCGCCGCGCTGGAATCCGGGGAAGGGCTCTACACCGTGGCGGAAGTGAACATCCGCTACCTTTCGCCCGCGCGCCTGGGCGACGGGGTGGTGATCGATACCCATGCGCTGCAGGTCGGCCGGGTGAGCTGCACCCTTCGCCAGGTGGCCCGGCGCGGAGAAATCCGCCTTGCCGAGGCCACGGTAAAGGTCGGGTTCATCAGCCCTGAAGGACGACCGCGCAGACAGCCCGCCGACTGGCAACATGCTTTCGCCTCGCTCCTGGGTGAGCATCCGAAAGGACAAGAATGACGTTTGAAATGCTCGCCGCCGCCGTAACCATCGGCAGCGATTCCGATCACCTCAACCCGGTAAAGCTGTTCCTGCACGCCGATATCGTCGTGCAGGCGATCATGGCCGGGCTGATCCTGGCGAGCGTCTGGGTCTGGGCCATCATCATCAGCTTCATGCTGCGCATCGGCAGCCTCAACCGCAAGTGCGCGGATTACGAGGAAGGCTTCTGGGAGGCCCAGAACTTCGAGGCCTACCAGAAGGAACGCCGCCGCGGCGACGTGCCGATGGGCAAGGTCGCGGGCGCCGGTCTTGCCGAATGGCGCCGCAATGCCGCGATGCCCAAGTTCGATCCCGAAGGCGCGCGCGAGCGTATTGCCTTGGCCATGACCTCTTCGGTCGGCGAGGAAAGCGACATCATCTCGAACCGTTTGAACTTCCTGGCCACGGTGGGCTCGGTCGCGCCGTTCGTGGGCCTGTTCGGCACCGTCTGGGGCATCATGAACAGCTTCTTCCAGATCGGCCAGCAGCAGAATTCCTCGCTCGCGGTGGTTGCTCCCGGCATTTCGGAAGCCCTGTTCGCCACGGCCATCGGCCTGTTCGCGGCCATCCCGGCGGTCATCGCCTACAACCGCTTCTCGCACCGCGTGAACCTGTTCGAATCGCGCCTCCAGCGCTTTGCCGACCGTCTGCACTCCGCGCTCACCCGTGAGCTGGAGCAGCGCTGATGGGCATGGGCGTTTCCGGCGGCGGCAGGCGAGGTAGCCGGCGCAGCGGCGGGGGACGTACCCCCATGGCCGAAATCAACGTGACGCCGCTGGTCGACGTCATGCTGGTGCTGCTGATCATCTTCATGGTCACCGCGCCGCTGCTCAAGGCCGCGGTGCCGATCGAGCTGCCTGACAGCCGGGCCAAGGCGATGAGCGAGGAGCAGGACCAGATCACGATCACGGTCCAGCGCGACGGCACCGTCTACTACGAGGAAGCGGCGCTGGCGCCGGGCGAACTGGCAGAGCGTCTTGCATCGGTCCCCGCAGGCGCCGACGGCCGCAAGCCGCAAGTGACGCTGCGCGCCGACAAGGCGCTGGACTACGGCCGCGTCATGGACGTCATGGGCGAACTCAATCACGCCGGGTTCACGTCGATCTCGCTGGTGACGGGTGTCAGCAGCGGTTCAGGCGGCTGAGTTAGGCTGGCACGATGGCAATGCTGGGATTGCGCAAGGACGAGGGGCTGGGCCTCACCGTGGCGGTCGCGCTGCACCTCGGGGTGCTGGCGGTGATCATGCTGCGTCCGGCGCAGAACGAGGTGGTGAAGCCGCCCGAGCGTATCGAAGTGACGATCAGCGACGAAGTGGGGCTCACCTCGACCTCGCCCGATCCGAACAGCCAGGCCGCGCCCGACATCGCGCCCGAACTGGGCGAGGCCGCTCCGCCGCCGGCACCCGAGCCGGCGCCTGCCCCGGAACCCGCCCCGATCCAGCCCGCGCCGCTGCCGCCCCGGCCCCAACCGCCGAAGCCGCAGCCTGCTCCGGTGCCGCAACCCGCTCCGAGGCCCGCTCCGAGGCCCGCGCCGCCAAAGCCGGCCGAGAGGCCGAAGCCCGCGCCGAAGCCGGCTCCCAAGCCTGCGCCCGCTCCCGCGAAGCCCAAACCCGCGCCGGCAAAGCCTGCGCCTGCAAAGTCGGCGCCGTCCAAGGGCAGCGCTATCGACCGGATTGTCAGCAAGCCGGGCGCGGCGGACAGCAAGGCCACCACCCCGCCCAAGAAGGCGGGCGGCAGCCGCGTGGGAGCGGACTTCCTCGCCGGCGTTTCCGGCGCCACGGCCACGCAGGGCAAGGGCACTCCGGCCGCGGCGCTTGGCCCCGAGGTGAAGTCTGCGCTGTCCGGTGCGATCACCCGCCAGCTCAAGCCGCACTGGCAGGCGCCGCAGGGACCGGACGCCGAGGAACTGGTGACTTACCTTGCCTTCACGCTGAACAAGGATGGCAGCCTTGCCGGCAAGCCGACCGTTGTGCGCCAGACCGGCATAACCGACACCAACCGCAACCAGGCCGCCCGCCATGCGGAGCAGGCGATCCGCGCGGTGCAGCTTGCGGCGCCGTTCAACCTTCCCGATGAATACTTCGATGCGTGGAAGCGCGTATCGTCGTTCAAGTTCGACAAGAGGCTATCACAATGACCCACCGGACCTTTTCGACACGACTGCTTCCGCTGGCTCTCGTCTTCGCGCTGGCGGGCGCACCGCTTGCCGCGCAGAATGCGACGCCGGTCGCCATTCCCGGACCGCCCGCAGGGGCCGACATGGGTGTGCAGCCCGATGACGGCGGCCTGACCGGCTCGGTTTCCGACGAGAACGAGTGGCAGGATCTCGGCATCGCCATCACCACGTTCGCCACGGACGCCGACGTGCCGACCCGCACCAATGCCGGGTCCACCGCCGCGCTCGGCCGCGCGCTGTCGCAAGTGGTCGCCGCCGATCTCAAGAACAACGGCCTGTTCAAGCCCTCCGGCCCGGACGGTCTGCCGCAGCCCGCTTTCGGCCAGATCCAGTCGCCCGACTTCCCCACCTGGTCTGCCCGCAGCGCGGACATGCTGGTGCAGGGCTTCGTGCGCGCCAATCCCGACGGCGACCTGACCGTCGGCTGCTATCTCTACGATGTCGCCCTGAAGCAGCAACTCACCAAAGGCGGCTGGAAGGTGGGCGCCGGGGACTGGCGCCGCGCCGCGCACAAGTGCGCCGACATGGTCTATTCGCGCCTCTCGGGCGAAAGCCCGTTCTTCGATTCCAAGATCGCCTATATCGCCGAGACCGGTCCGAAGGACCACCGCATGAAGCGGCTGGCGATCATGGATTCGGACGGCGCCAACCACCGCTACCTAACCAGCGGCCAGTCGACCGCGCTCACCCCGCGCTATTCGCCGGACTATTCGAAGATCCTCTACCTGTCCTATCTCAACGGACAGCCGAGCATCTATGTCTACGATCTGGCCAGCAACACCCAGAAGCTGATCGCGCGCACCGGCAACCCGACGATGGCGCCGCGCTGGTCGCCGGACGGCAAGTGGGTGCTCTACTCGATGGCCTCGGGCGGCAACACCGACATCTACCGCATCTCCTCGGCCGGCGGCGGCACCCCGCAGCGCCTGACCAACACGCCGGGCATCTCGATCGGCGGGTCCTACTCGCCTGACGGCAACCAGATCGTGTTCGAAAGCGACCGCTCGGGCAACCAGCAGATCTACGTGATGAACGCGGACGGTTCGAACCAGCGCCGCATCAGCTTCTTCGGCGGCCGCTCCGCAACGCCCGAATGGAGTCCGCGCGGAGACCAGATCGCCTTCACGCACGTTGCCGGAAACTTGCGCATCGCGGTGATGAACCCGAACGGCGGCGGCATGCGCCACCTCACGGATTCGTGGCAGGACGAAGCGCCCACCTGGTCTCCGAACGGCCGCATCATCCAGTTCTTCCGCACCGCCAAGACGGCGGGAACGGCGTCGATCTGGCAGGTCGATCTTACCGGCCGCAACGAGCGCAGGCTGCCGACCCCGGTGGGCGCCTCGGACCCGGCCTGGGGCCCCGTTCGCCCCTGAGGCCAGCGATTATTGCAGCCTGAAGGAACGTCCCTGAAAAGGGGCGTTCGTTCAGGTTGACAGCATTTGAAATTATACGGAACTTCAACAATCGCAGGCCATTCATAATTGGCTGCGCACTTTAGGAGATTGCCTCATGCCTGCCCTCATGTCCCCCCGCCATGTGAAGACCGGATCGACAATGCTCCTCCTCGCCGGCGCGCTCGCCATGTCGGCGTGCGCATCGAAGGCGCCGAAGGAACTGCCGCCCGAGCCGGGCCCGGCAACCACCACCACTGGCCCCACCCAACCGAGCGGCCCGCAGGCCGGCAGCCAGGCGGACTTCCTCGCCCGCATGATGGGTTCGGACACCATCTATTTCCAGCTGAACGAGGACACCATCGATTCGGCCGACCAGGCAGCGCTTTCGAAGCAGGCCCAGTGGCTGCTTCAGTACCCCAACAAGCGCGCCACCATCGAAGGCCATGCCGACGAACGCGGCACCCGCGAATACAACCTCGCGCTGGGTGAGCGCCGCGCCAATGCGGCCAAGAACTACCTCATCAGTCTGGGCGTCGATGCCTCGCGCCTGAATACCGTGAGCTACGGCAAGGAGCGCCCGATCGCGCTCGGTTCGGACGAAGCGTCGTGGGCGCAGAACCGCCGCGCGGTTACCGTCACGATCGACTGATCGGGCGCGCTCCGGCGCAGCAAATCGGCCCGGTTCGCGTCAGCGAGCCGGGCTTTTTTGCATGCGGGGCAAGCCATACGCACTTGCATTGGCTTCGAGTCGGCAGGTATCGGCGTTCGAATGAGTCGCGCAGGTCGATCACAGGACTGGGGTTTCCCGCGCTGGCGCGGCTATGGCAGCTCGCACGAGGCTGCCCAGGTGCGCCTGTGCGATCGCCACGGCTGCACCGATCCGGGCAACTGCCCCGCGCCCAAGAGCCCCAACAGCCCCGACCGCTGGTACTTCTGCCAGAAGCATGCCGCCGAATACAACGCCGGGTGGGACTATTTCGCCGGTCTCGACGCCGAAGAAGCCGCCCGGCGCGAGCAGGACGAGCAGGCGCAGACATCGGGCTACAAGGAATCCTCGCACTACGGCTGGGCCGGTTCGGGCGACGGTTCGCGCAGCGGCGACGAACTGCGCGCGCTCGAAGCGCTGGGTCTCGACCCGGATGCCGAGTTCGATGCCGTGCGCAGGGCCTGGCGCGCCAAGGCCAAGGAAGTCCACCCCGACGTGCGCCCCAACGATCCCGAGGCGGCCAAGGCGTTCCAGACCTATCAGCTTGCCTACGAAGTCCTGCGCGCGGCGGAAGAACGCCGCGAGTGGAAGGGATGACGGGCGCCGCCCGCCCGGATTGACCGGGGCGCGGCGGCTGTTTCGCGGATCGATGCGATATTGCGGCCATGGCAGCCGCGCGGGTGGACATGCCCGGAGAACGGCTCCAAGAAGCTGCCACCCCCCGACCGCGCCCCAGGTCGTCCACCGAGAGTCGTGATGATATCCAGCCGCCTGTTGCCTCGCCGTGTCCGCGTCGTCCTGCGCCGCCACGGTCCCGAAGCGCTGGTCTGGCGGAGAAGGGTGGCGATCGTCGGCGGCGCCGTGCTGGTCGGGCTGGTGGCCCTGGTGTTCGCCGAAATGGCCGACCGGGCGAATGCGCTGTTCCATATCCTCGCGCGGGACTGGTGGTGGGCGCCGCTGCTGGCCACGCCCGCCGGATTTGCCGCCATCGCCTGGCTGACCCAGCGCTTCGCACCGCTGGCCAGAGGTTCGGGAATTCCGCAGGTCATGGCGGCCACGAAGAATCCCGAAGCGGCGATGTCGACGCTGGTTTCCGCGCGGGCCGCCATCGCCAAGTTCTTTCTGACCGTGGGCGGGCTGCTGGTCGGCGCTTCGGTCGGCCGCGAAGGGCCCACCGTCCAGATCGCCGCCGCCATCATGGGCCGCATGCACCGCATCTTGCGGGTGCCGCTGCGTTCGTCGGTCTATATCGCGGGCGGAGCGGCCGGCGTGGCGGCGGCGTTCAACACGCCGCTGGCGGGCGTCGCCTTTGCGATCGAGGAACTGGCCGCCGCTTACGAGCAGCGCATGACGCTGCTGGTCATGGCCGCAGTGCTCATCGCCGGCATGGTCAGCCTGGGCATCGCAGGCGATTACATCTACTTCGGCGCCATGCGGCAGACCCTTGGGTTCCAGCAGGCGCTTGTCGTGACGCCGGTTGCCGGAATCCTCGGCGGGATGGCGGGCGGCGGTTTCTCGCGGTTGATGCTGGCCTCGGGCACGAGCGCGATGCGCCCGATGGTCTGGCTGCGCGCGCGTCCGGTGCTGTTCGCTGCGGGCTGCGGTATCGTCGTCGCGGTCCTTGGCGTCTCGACCGGGCTGACCTGGGGGACCGGGTACGATACCGCCCATGGAATCATCGCCGGTCAGGACGTGCCCCTCTGGTTCGGCGCGGCGAAGTTCGCGACCACTCTGGCGACGGCGGTTTCCGGCATTCCCGGCGGCATTTTCGCCCCGTCGCTGTCCATCGGCGCCGGGATCGGTGACCTGCTGCGCGGCATCTTTCCCGACTATCCCCCCGGCGCGATCGTGCTTCTGGGCATGGTGGCCTATTTCACCGGCGTGGTCCGCGCGCCGTTGACGGCGGTCATCATCATCTCGGAGACGACGGCCAGTCGCGGGCTGATGATGCCCTTGCTGGCCGCCGCGCTGATCGGAGACTTTGCCGCACAGCTCGTGAGCAAGGAGAAGCTCTACCACGGGCTGTCGCAGCGCTTCCTGCAAAAGGGCGCCTGATCGCGGACCGCCCCGCGCCGCCGCCCGTCTCGCGGGCGGCCGTCCACACCGCATGACGGCCGCACAAACACAAAGGGCGCGCCTTGCGGCGCGCCCTTTGCGGTTTGCACCGGCCGAAGCCGATGCCTGAAGCCGATGCTTACTTGGGCGAAAGCACCATGAGCATCTGGCGGCCTTCCATGCGCGGATAAGCCTCGATCTTCGCGACGTCCGCGACATCTTCCTGCACGCGGCGCAGCAGGTTCATGCCGAGCTGCTGGTGCGAAAGTTCACGGCCGCGGAAACGCAGGGTCACCTTCACCTTGTCGCCATCGCCGATGAAGCGCTGGATATTGCGCATCTTCACGTCATAGTCGTGATCGTCGATGTTCGGACGCATCTTGATCTCCTTGATCTCCTGCGTCTTCTGGGTCTTGCGCGCGGCATTGGCCTTTTTCTGGGCCTCATACCGGAACTTGCCGACATCCAGGAACTTGCACACCGGCGGGTCCGCGTTGGGCGAGACTTCGACCAGGTCAAGGCCGACTTCGGCCGCCTGCTCGATCGCCTGGCGCGTGTACATCACGCCGATGTTCTCGCCGTTTTCGTCGATCACGCGGACCTTGTCCGACTGGATCATGTTATTGTAGCGCGGTCCGCTCTTGACCGGTGGCGTCATCATGCGCCGGGGTGGGGGTGCTATAAGCGTTCTCCTGAATCGTTTCTGTCGCTAGGCGAGTGCGGGGTCATTAATGCGAATCGCGTCCGCACGCAAAGCACGATTTCACGCAAATTCTACAGGACGCCCGGGCCGTGTGAAACGGCCGACCTGCAATATAGGGTGTCAGGCTGCGGATCGCCATAGGGGGTAGCGCAGAAGCTGGTCCTTCGCGGCCACCAGTGCGTCTATTTCCCGTGCCGGTTGCAGCGCTTTCAGGATAGCCGGATCGGCCGCGTCCATGCCGCCGGTGAGCGCGCCGAAAGCGGGCAGGATCAGGCGGTTGCCGCTATGCACCACGCAGGGGCGGGCGATGCGGCGGCCCCTTGCGTGAACCACCAGACGGGGGTGGAAATGGCCGGAAAGCTCGGGTTCGGTGGTTCCCGGCAGGGCTTCATGGCGCAGCATGATTCCTTCCACGGCGATCTCCTCCACCCGCGTGCCGCCGGCTTCGCTGCCGAGGTGCGGATCGTGGTTGCCGGTGATCCACACCCAGTCCAGCGCGCGGGTCAGCGCCGACAGCATCCCGGCGGCGTGCGGTTCGAGCCGCTCCGTTCCCTTGCTGTCATGAAAGTTGTCCCCAAGCGCAAAGACCCGCCGGGCGCCTGTCTGCCGCACGGCAAGGGCAAGGCGCTCCAGCGTTTCGCGGCTGTCATACGGGGGGAGCATCTGCCCGCCCCTGGCATAATAGCTGGCCTTTTCGAGGTGCAGGTCGGCAACGAGCAGGGCCTGTTCGCGCGGCCAGTAGAGCGCCGCGCCGCGTCCGGCCGCGAATCCCGCCGGCGTGGGGACCAGACGCAATTCCTGCGTGCAGAACGAAAAGGGAACCATGGCTTTCCCTTGCCGCAGGCCGCGCGATTTGGCAAGCGCCCCGGCTGAAGAGGAGATGCGATGACCGACTGGACCGCCCAAACCGAACGTGCCCGTGACTGGTTCGAAACCCTGCGCGACCGGATCTGCGCCGAGTTCGAGGCGATTGAGCGCGAGGCGGGCTCGCCGGCGTCCTTCGGCTATACCCCGTGGCAGCGCGCGGCGGTGGAAGGCGGCGAAGCCGGGGAGACCGGCGGCGGCACGCGCGGCCTGATGAAGGGCAGGGTCTTCGAGAAGGTGGGCGTCAACGTCTCCACCGTCGTCGGCTCGCTGGCGAAGGATTTCGCGGGAACCATCAACGGCGCGTCTGCCGAACAGAACGCCTTTTCCGCCACCGGCATCAGCCTGGTTGCGCACATGGCCAATCCGCATGTTCCCGCGGTGCACATGAACACCCGCTTCCTGACGACCACCAGGGCGTGGTTCGGCGGCGGCGCCGACCTCAATCCGCCGCTGCCCTACGACGAGGACACGGCCGAGTTCCACGCCGAGCTCAAGGCCGCCTGCGACGCGCACGGAGTGGACTATTACGACCGCTACAAGGCGTGGGCGGACGAATATTTCTACATCCCGCACCGCAAGGTCCATCGCGGCGTCGGCGGCATCTTCTACGATCACCTCGAATGCGCGGACGAAGCGGCATGGGAGGCGAACTTCGCCTATACCCGCGCGGTGGGCGAGGCGTTCCTCGCGGTGTTCCCGCGCCTTGTGCGGCGGCGCATGGGCATGGCGTTCACGCCAGCCGACAAGGTGCGCCAGCTCGAATGGCGCGGCCGCTATGCCGAATTCAACCTCGTCTACGACCGGGGCACCCTGTTCGGGCTCAAGACCGGCGGCAATATCGACGCGATCCTGATGAGCCTGCCGCCCGAGGCGAGCTGGAGTTGAAGCGGGCCGGAAGATCGAGCGCGCTTTTCTGGAACGGGGCGTGAGGTTTTCGTCGATGGACAGGGGGCAATTCGCTCGCGGATAGAAGGGCTTCCTTCTCCGGCCGATCCGGCCGGGACAGCTCCCGCGAGTATGGCATGAACCTGAGCAGACGTACCCTCGTGCAGGCGGCCCTCTGCGCGCCCGCGTTTTACGGATCGGGCGCGGCGCGCGCGCTGGCCGCGCCGCCTGCGCAGGACATGGCCGCCTTCATCGCCGCGATGCCCAAGGCGGAATATCACGTCCATCTCGAAGGCACGCTGGAAGCGGAGATGAAGTTCGCGCTGGCGCAGCGCAACGGCTTGAAGCTGCCCTATGCCGATGTCGCGGCGATGAAGCGCAGCTATGTCTATCACGACCTGCCGAGCTTCCTGGCGATCTACTATGACGGCATGAACGTCCTGCTGAAGGATCAGGATTTCTACGACCTCGCTTACGCCTATCTGGCCAAGGCCCATTCGCAGAACGTGCTCTATGCCGAGATGTTCTTCGATCCCCAGCAGCATATCGACCGGGGCATCCCCGTAGAGGCCGTGATCGGCGGGATCACTCGGGCGCGGGCCGATGCGCAGGCGAAGCTCGGCATCGAATCCCAGCTCATCCTCTGCTTCATGCGCGACCTGACGGCGGACAATGCGATGAAGGCGCTCGATGCGGCGCTGCCTTACCGGGACAGTCTGGTCGGCGTCGGCCTCGATTCCGACGAGAAGGATAATCCGCCGGGCAAGTTCGCGGCCCATTTCGCCAAGGCACGCGCGGCGGGGCTCCATGTCACGGCCCATTGCGACGTCAACCAGAAGGACACGCTGGACCACATCCGCGAGGCGCTGGTCGATCTCGCGGTCGACCGGATCGATCATGGCGGCAACATCCTGCAATCGCCCGAACTCATGGCCATCGCCAGGAAGCGGGACGTGACCTTCACGGTCTGCCCGACCTTCTCGGGCCAGATCATGGTGGCGGGCAAGCCGGTGGACGTGGTGCGCGGCATGCTGGACCAGGGCCTGAAAGTCACGATCAACTCTGACGATCCGGCCTACATGGGCAGCGAATACGTGAACGAAGTGCTGGTAAAGGCACAGGCGCGCAGCAACCTGACCAAAGCGGAACTCGTCCGGATAGAACGCAATGCCTTCGACACCGCGTGGATCGCGCCGGAGCGCCGCGCGCGGTTCCAGGCCCGGCTCGGCGATTTCGCGCGGGAATGGGGCGCTGCCTGACGCGGTTGTGGCAATGCCGGGCACATCGCTGTAGGTGGCGCGCGAAAGCTCAGACAGTTCAGGTAGAGGCATGGCCCGCAAATATTCGAAACACGGCCCTTACGACGACGTGCAGGACGAGGAAGAGGAAGCGCCGCCGCCGGTGCCATGCTGGCTCTGCGGCCGCCCCACCGGCAAGACCATCGTCTGGCACCACCCGGTTCCCAAGAGCCGTGGCGGGCGCGATGTCGTGCCGATGCACTCGATTTGCCAGCAGACGCTGATCGCCAACTTCACCAATTCCGAGCTTCAGCGCCACGGGATGGACGTGCAGGGGCTGCTGGACAATCCCAGCGTGCGCAAGTTCGTGGACTGGGTGGCGAACAAGGACCCGGACTTCACCGCGACCATCACCAAGAAGCGCCGCTGACCCGGTAGCCGATCCTGCAAACATGGCTTGATCTCGCCGCCGTCAGGGTGCCAGATGAAGCCATGCAGGAACACACTCGCGCGATGATCGCCGCCGCCGCCTTTGCCTTCCTTACCGGAAAGAAGGTGGGGGGCCTTTACGATCACTCGGCCGGACGCGATCGGCGGATCGCCGCCGAATCCCGCGGCGACCAGTTGCAGGGGTTCGACGGCGATCGCGGCGCGAAGTTCGGCGGCACCCTTCCTGAAATCCGCGATGCCGCAGATGGCGCTTTCATCTCGTTCGAGGTCGAAGGCGCGAAAGTGCGCGGGTTCGACCGGGGATCCTCGCAGTTCTACGAGGCGCAAGTGGCCGACGGGCTCGTGCAGGTCTACGACCATGGATCGGCCGCCTGGTTCGTCTATGACGTGCAGGACGCGGATGCCGCGCAAAGCTATCACCGCGGCGCGGAGGCCTGACGCCACCTGTGCGCCGGGCGCAAAGCTGAAACGCCCCGCAGCCTCCTAATCGACCGTAGCCGCCGCGCCTATCTTTCCGCCGAACGCAATTATCAGGAAGGATTTCCCATGGACCTCAAGATCGCCGGCAAGACCGCTCTCGTCACCGGATCGACCGCCGGCATCGGCCTTGCCATTGCCGCCCGGCTGGCGGACGAAGGGGCCGAAGTCGTGGTTACCGGCCGCAACCAGGCCAAGCTCGATGCGGCTGCCGAGGTTGTCGGCCGCCTTGGCAAGGTGCGCCCGGTGCTCGCCGATCCCGCCACTGCCGAAGGTGCGCAGGCGCTGATCGCGGCGGTTCCCGAGGTCGATATCCTCGTCAACAACCTCGGCATCTACGAGGCGCGGCCCTTCGTCGAGATCACCGACGCGGAATGGCTGAACTTCTTCGAGGTCAATGTCCTCAGCGGCATCCGTCTTTCGCGCCACTATTTCCCGGGAATGCTGGAGCGTGACTGGGGCCGCGTGATCTTCATCTCCAGCGAAAGCGGGCTGATGACGCCGGGCGAGATGGTTCACTACGGCATGACCAAGACCGCGCAGCTTGCCGTCGCGCGCGGCATGGCCGACGCCACGCGCGGCACGAAAGTCACCGTCAACAGCGTGCTGCCGGGGCCGACGCGTTCGGAAGGCATCGTCGAGTTCATCCGCTCGGTGGTGGAGAACAAGGACGCCTCCGAAGCCGAGCGCGAGGAGGAGTTCTTCTCCCGGCTGCGTCCGCTCTCGCTGATCCGCCGCCTGATCGAGGCGGACGAAGTGGCGGCGATGACCGCATTCCTCGCCAGCCCGCTCGCCGCCGTGACCAACGGCGCGGCGATCCGGGCAGAGGGCGGGATCCTGCCGACTATCGCCTGATCCATGAAGACCGGTGCAGGGCGCGGTTCAAGCCGCGTCCTGCCCTTGCAGACTATGGGCGCCGGCCATGGGGGGCCAACCTCAGGGGCCCACCACGGGAATCTTCCAGCCGCGTCTCGGTATTTGTCCCGATGGGGCTCCCGGACTGCACGGTGCATGATCCAGCCTTGCGAGTGTTGTCGCTTCGGCAGCATGACGGGAGCTGTATCATGCAGGATCAATCGTGGAAAATCTTCACCGGCGCCACTTTCCTGCTGCTGGTCTTTGCGGTGATCCCCAAGGCGTGGAGCCAGGACCCGGCGCCGCCTGCGGTGTCGTCCGGGGCCGATGCCCGCGACAAGGTCGTGGAGGTCTGCATGGCCGAAGCCAAGGCGCGCGGGGAAAAGCAGGGCGCGGTGGACGTCGCCATCCGCAAGGTCGAGGACACCGACAAGAAGAGCGACGGCCGCGCCTCGCTCCGGGCCGAGGTCGATGTGACGACCCGCGAGAAGGACGGCAAGATCAAGACCACGCAGAAGACCATCAAGTGCGATACCCGCGACGGCGTCATTACGGGGTTCAAGTATTAGCCGTCCTTGCGGATGTCTTCCGGGATAGACGCAGACCAATCGCGACAGCCTCGGCATGATGGGCTTTCCCACTGTCAGCGGCGGCTTTCCATCAGCGGCTGGATGCGGGTGCCGAAGGCTTCCACGCCTTCGATGAAGTCGTCGAAAGTGAGGAGGACGCCGCCGGTGTTGGGCACTTGCGCCATTTCGTCCAGCATCCGCGCCACGCTTTCGTAGCTGCCGACCAGCGTGCCCATGTTGATGTTCACCGCGCCTTCGGGTGCCGCGAGCTGGCGGACGTTGGTGTCGGTGTTCACGGTGTCCTTCGCGCCCTGATCCGCCAGCCAGGCGATGGCTTCAAGGTCGACGCCGTCGTTGTAGCTCTTCCACTTGGCCATGGCCTCTTCGTCGGTTTCGGCGGCGATCACCATGACGAGGACGAAGACCGAGACTGCGCGTCCGCTCTCTGCCGTGAATTTCGCGAGGCGTTCGTTGTTGAAGACGAAGGCGGTAGGCGTGTTCACCCCCTTGCCGAGGCAGAAGGCATAGTCCGCCCACTTCGCCGAGAAGGCCAGCCCCGCATCGGACGAGCCCGCGCAGATGATCTTCATCTCCGCCTCAGGCTGGGGGCGGACGAGGCAATCTTCCATCTGGTAGTACTTGCCCTTGAAGTCGGAGCGGCCGGTTTCCCAGAGTTCGCGCAGGACCTGCGCATATTCGCCCAGCACTTCGTAGCGGTTGCGGAAGTGCTCCTCGCCCGGCCAGAGCCCCATCTGGGTATATTCCGGGGGCTGCCAGCCGGTGATGAGGTTGAGCCCGAAGCGGCCGTGGCTGATGCTGTCGATCGTGTTGCACATGCGCGCGGCGAAGGCCGGCGGGATGATGAGCGTGGGGCAGGTGGCGAAGATCCTGATCTTCTCGGTCACGGCGGCGAGCCCGGCCATCAGGGTGAAGCTTTCCAGGCCATATTCCCAGAACTCGGTCTTGCCGCCGAAGCCGCGCAGCTTGATCATCGAGAGCAGGAAATCCAGCCCGTGCTTCTCGGCGCTTTGCGCAATCTGCTTGTTGAGATCGAAGCTGGGTTTGTATTGCGGCGCGTTCTCGCTGATCAGCCAGCCGTTGTTGTTGATGGGAACGAAAACGCCGACCTGCATGATTAGCTGCTCCTGAGAAAATCGAGGACGAGGCGATTGAAGTTTACGGGATCGGTGACGTTGCAGGCGTGGCCGCCCCATTCGAACAGGGCGACTTCGGCGCTCTCCACCGGCGCGGCGAGATCCAGCGCGGTGGCATGGGGCACCAGGAAATCGTCACGGGCGGCAATGACCAGCAGGTTTTCCAGCGCGGCAAGACCGGCGGGATCGGGGGCATAGGCCTGCACGGCGGCGATGCGCTTGGCCGTGGTCGCCACGCCGGGAAATGCGGCAAGGTGATGCGCGAGTTCCGCCTTCAGCGCATCGTCATGCGCGGCGATCCAGTCCGGCGGGAAGAGGAACAGCGGCTGGGCTTCGAGAAAGGCCTGCGGCCCGGCGCCGTGCAGCAGGGCGAGGCGGGCGGCGAAGCAGCGGCGGGTATGGGGAGAAAGCGCGCGCCAGCCGTTGATGACGGTCAGCCGCTCGATCCTGCCGGTGCGGATGGCGGTTTCCACGCCGATCGCACCGCCAAGCGCATGGCCGATGAAATGCGCGCGCTCGACCCCGAGAGCGTCCATCAGCAGGATCACGTCGCTCGCCATGTCTGCTACCGAAGTGGTTTCCGGCAGGGTGCGGTCGCTGCGGCCGGTGCCGCGATGGTCGTAGGCGATGACGCGGAAGTGTTCGGCAAGGGCAGGGCGGTTTGGCGCCCAGTAGCCCGCCGAGCCGCCGAGGCCGCTGGACAGGATCAGCGCGGGCGCATCGGCGCTGCCGTGGATTTCGTAATGGAGCCCGGCAACCTCAGCCAAGATGGGCGACCGAGGCGATCTCGACCAGGCAGTCCGGCTTCACCAGTTCGCACTTGATGCAGTAGCGGGCCGGTTTGTCTCCGGGAAAGTACTCGGCATAGACGGCGTTGAAGGCGGCATAGTCTGCCAGGTCCTTGAGGAAGATGTGGTTCATGGCAATGTCGGCCATGGTGCCGCCGGCCGCTTCCACGGTGATCCTGATGACGTCCAGGACATGGCGGGTCTGCGCGGCGGCATCGCCGACGTGCAGCACCGTGCCGCCTTCGCCAAGCGCGAGCACGCCCGAGACGTAGACCGTGTTTCCCGCTTTGGCGCCCGCCGAATAAGGCGCGATGGGCGCGGGGAACTGCGGCGGGTTGATCGGTTCGAATGGCATTACGGCTCCCCCAATGGTGTCTCGCGCGCCGGAAGCTGGCCGACGGCGGTGCGGAAATCGGCGACGCTGCTTACCCAGCCGAAGAATTTCTCGACATTGTAGAGGCTTGCCTCCCGGATGAAGTCCGGCCCAAGGTGATGGACCGCGTCTTCCAGCAGCACCCCGAAATATTCGAGATGGAAACCGTCGCGCAGGGTCGATTCGACGCAGACGTTGGTGGCGATGCCGGTGAACACCAGCGTGCGGATGCCGCGCGCGCGCAGCACAGAATCGAGCTGCGAGTTGAAGAACGCCGAGTAGCGCGGCTTGTGGACGCGCAGGTCCCCCGGTTGCGGGGTCAGCGCCTCGACCAGCTCATAGTCCCAACCGCCGCGGGCCAGGAAACGGCCCGCCAGTTCGGGCCGCTTGCGCATGGTCTTGAGCGCGTTGGACTTGTGCCAGTTGGGGGACTGCGGGGTGCCGGCCTCGGCATAGTCCGCATCCCAGCCGTTCTGGAGGAAGATCACCGGCATCCCGGCATGGCGGGCAATGTCGAGCACTTCGGCAACCCGGCCGATCGTTGCCGCGGCGGGGCCGACATCGAAACCCGCCTCGTCCACATAGCCGCCCTTGCTGGCATAGGCGTTCTGCATGTCGACGACGATGATCGCCGTGCTTTCGGGGTGCAGCCTGATCGGTTCGGGACGTGCCGGCAGGGTCACCGAGGGACCGGTGCCGGCGGGGACGGGATCGACGATCGCTTCGTTCACCCTTCGCACTATTGTGCAGTTGCAACAGGAGATCAAGCGGTTGCGGCCGCGCGGCGCGCCGGTTCCGGTCGGGGGTGTTTCAGTATGCGTTCTGTACCGTTTGTGTCGGTTTGTACTGCTGCTCAAGCACTTCGAGGAAATGGGCGTTCCGGCGCTGGTTTTCCGATCCCAGCGCCTCGATATCGAGGGTATGGAACAGTTCCACGCCGAAAGCGCGGTCTTCCACCCAGCGCACCTGGCCGACGTGCTCCACGTTTTCCGGCATGCGGATGCAGACGATCTCGTCATGACGAAGCGCGGATTCCTGCGGTTTCATGCCCCGCAGGGCAAGGCACATGCCCCGCTCCGAGACGTTGCGCACGATCACCGGCTGCTCGGCGGCAGTCTGCTGTGCGGGGACTGGCGCAGAAGGCTGGCGCCGATCAGCGTCCGCATCCGCGGCGCGCGGGGCCTCAGCCGCCGGACGGGAAGGAATGCCGCATCGAGGAGTTCCGCCTCCGTCATCCCCAGGATGGCGGCGTAAACCGCCGTTTCCATAGAACTCGCCATGAACACCTCCTGCTGGGACAGATTGGGACAAGATCGGGGGTTGGGACCGTCACCAGATACGTCGGGGCTCTGCATCGCCATGGTCCCGGTCCCGCCGCCATGGTGCTGTCCGGGACCTTCCGCCGGCGTTAAGCTGCCGCATCGGAATTCTCCGCAGCAATCGATTGGAGCCAAGCAATCCCGCTCGTGGTGCGGAAGTCACAGTTTCATTGCATAATTTGCACTTCGCATATCGCCCCCTTGCCGCGCTGCGAAAAATCCTGACATGAAGCCTTGGAATGCTGCGTCAGTACGAACTTGTCGAACGCGTGAAGGAATACGCGCCCCAGGCCGATGAGGCCCTGCTCAACCGTGCCTATGTCTATACGGTGCAGAAACACGGGACGCAGAAACGCGCCAGCGGCGACCCCTATTTCAGCCACCCGGTCGAAGTCGCGGGCCTGATGACCGAGTTGAAACTCGACCAGCAGACGATCATCACCGCGCTGCTCCACGATACGGTGGAGGATACCCTCGCAACGATCGAGGAGATCGAGAAGCTGTTCGGCCCCGACGTCGCCCGGCTGGTGGACGGCGTTACCAAGCTCTCCAAGATCGACGTGATGACCGAGAACGAGCGCGCGGCCGAAAACCTGCGCAAGTTCCTGCTCGCGATGAGCGAGGATCTGCGCGTCCTGCTGGTCAAGCTGGCTGACCGGCTGCACAACATGCGCACCCTTCATTACATCAAGAAGGAGGACAAGCGCCGCCGCATCGCCCGCGAAACCATGGATATCTACGCCCCGCTCGCCGAGCGCGTGGGCATGTACGAATACATGCGCGAAATGCAGATGCTGGCGTTCGAGCAACTCGAACCGGAAGGCTATGCCACGATCACCGGCCGGCTTGAGCAGATTCGCAGCGAGGAGGGCGGCCAGGTTGATTCCATCGCCCTTTCCATCAAGCAGGCGCTGGCCGAAGCGGGAATGAACGTCGAGGTTTCGGGGCGCGAGAAACACCCCTACTCGATCTGGCGCAAGATGGCGGAACGTCACGTCACCTTCGAGCAGATCACTGACATCATGGCGTTCCGCGTCCTCACCGATACGCCGGAGGAATGCTACAAGGCGCTCGGCATTCTCCACCAGACCTGGCAGATGATCCCGGGCCGCTTCAAGGACTACATCTCCACTCCCAAGTCCAACGGCTACCAGTCGCTCCACACGGCGCTGATCTTCGAGCGCTCGATGCGCATGGAAGTGCAGATCCGCACGCGCGAGATGCATCGGACGAACGAGTTCGGCCTCGCTGCGCACTGGGCCTACAAGCAGGGCGGGGCGCGACCCGACGGGCAGGTCGGCTGGCTGCGCGACCTGATCGAGATCGTCGACGCCAGCCACGACGCCGAGGAACTGCTCGAGAACACCAAGATGGCGATCTATCAGGATCGCATCTTCGCATTCACACCCAAGGGTGCGCTGTTCCAGCTTCCCAAGGGTTCTACGGCGGTGGATTTCGCCTATGCCGTCCATACCAATCTCGGCAATGCGGCGGTCGGCGTGAAGATCAACGGCCGCCACATGCCGCTGCGTACGCAGCTTGCCAACGGCGATGTGGTGGAAATAATCAAGAGCCCGAATTCCGAGCCGCAGCTTTCGTGGCTGGGCTTCGTCGTCACTGGCAAGGCGCGCGCCTCCATTCGCCGCGCCGTTCGCGCGAAGGAACGGCAGGAAGTGGCGGAGATCGGCGCCAAGCTGCTCGACGAGATCATGGGCCGCCTGCCTGGCCGCATCGGCAAGAAGGCGATCGACGGCGCCATCCAGCGTCTCGACATGCGCGACGACGAGGACCTAATGTTTGCCGTTGGCTCGGCGCGTCTTACCGACCGTCAGGTGATGGAAGCGCTGGTGCCGGGCAGCACCGCCGAATTACCCGATGACAGCGATTGGGCGCATACCGAACGCGCAATCTCCATACGCGGCCTGACGCCGGGGATGGGTTTCGAACTGGCCGATTGCTGCCACCCGGTCCCCGGGGACCGCATCGTCGGCCTGCGGCGGCCGGATCACAAGGTGGAGGTCCATGCGATCGACTGTATGACGCTCGCCAGCGGTACCGATTTCGACTGGCTCGACTTGTCCTGGGGCGAGCGCACGACCGGCGCGGTGGGGCGCCTTAGTCTGGTGCTCTACAATCGGCCGGGCACGCTTGCCGAGGTCACGCAGATTCTCGCGACCAACCGCGCCAATGTGACCAACCTCCAGATGGTTCATCGCGACGAGCCTTTCGGTACGTACGAAGTCGATCTGGAGGTGAGCGACCTTGCGCATCTCACGCGGATCGTCGGAGCTCTGCGGGCGAGCGAGGCCGTTGCCGAGGCCGAGCGCATCTGACGGCGCGGTTCAGGGGTCAGTATTCCAGGCTGACCCCGACCTCGTCGCCTTCCGCCAGTCCTTCGGCGCGCCGCACGCTGGCCTTTACCGGGAGCAGCCAGCCACCGTCGGACTTGCTGGGAAATACCGAAGTGGCAAAACAGGTGTCGCCGATTCGTGCCTGGACCTTGAGCGAGCCGAAGCCGCGCGCCGTTCCTTCCAGCTTGCGCATCACGGCCGTGCCGGAGAGCGCCTCTCCTGCCTCGCCGTCGATAGTGACGAAGTGCCAGGTCCCATTGCCGGATCCCTCCGTCCAGCGCCAAAGTCGCCCGGTGTGGGAGAGCTGCTCGAGCAGCGTCACGGCCTGACCTCGCGGATCGGCACGGGAACGTTGCACACGTCCACGCCTCCGGCGGGCTGAATGTAGAAGTCGTCCTTCCGGTTTGCGCGCTTCTCGAGATAGGCTGCGAAACTGCGGCTGTCGGTGGAGAGGTATTCGTAGGTGGGCAATCCGGGCACCTCGCTGCCCATGCGGACGGAGCGAATCGCCACGCGCTCGGCAGCTGTCTTGTAGAAGCCGATCTCGCCGGTGCCGCGCGGCAGGGCGGAAAGGTTTTCCATTCCCGAGATCACCCGTCCTACGACGGCGATATTCCGGTCCAGTTGGCGCGGAGCCTGCCCGATCACGGCGTAGAGTTCTGCGCCGGTGCCGGTATCGGGCGAATTGTTCCGGCCCACGCCGACCCCGCCATAGCAATGGAGAGGCCAGGCCGCCGTGCCGCTCGCTCCAGGCCCCACACCCACGCCCACGGGCCAGCCATCGACGAACATCGTGCTGGCAGCGTAGGAATCCTTGCTCGAAATGCCGGCGCCTGCCTTGCCGATCGACGCTACGTATTCGTCCTCAGGCACGGCCGTGAGCCCTTTCGGCAGCGGCTTGGCCTTCGCCGGATTCTCGCCTTCCGGGTCGCCCCACTGCACCACATAATTGTCCTGAACGCGAACCACCGCGATCCCGTCGTACCAGCGTGCGGCAACGAGCTTGCGGATGTTGCCGGTCCAGCCTTGCGAGAACGGGGCCGGCATCAACTGGATCACCACGCGCCGGCCTTTCCCCGAACCGTCGGGCGCGAGGTCCATGACCAGGAGATTCGATGGTGCGATCCGCACCCAGTCCTTTGCCGGTGCCGCTGCGACGACATCGTTCGGAGTGCGCGCAGAAGGCCCTTCGTCCGCGAGCAAAGGGGTGGCAAGAAAGGTGCAAATCGCGAGCGCGGAAAAGAATTTGTGCATCAAGTGCGTGTGGCACGACCAGACGGCTTGCGAAACCCTTCGTCGCAGGCTAGGGCGCCCGCCTTACCAGTGCAATGCGGAGCGGTGGCCGAGTGGTCGAAGGCGCTCGCCTGGAAAGTGAGTATACGCCAAAAGCGTATCGAGGGTTCGAATCCCTCCCGCTCCGCCATTTCCCTCGAACAAATGTATTCCAGCCCGCAAGGGCCTGATCGCTGTGCTCGGGGCTCGGTGATTTCCGAGGTGCGCTTTGCGTGTGGCCTGGGTGATGCGATGAAGGGCGCTGCTGCTTCCGCCTGGAATTACTCGTTCAGAGTTTTCCGGTGGAATTTGCATTTTACCCACCCGGCATTTTTTCCGCGCTGCTTGGGATTTCCGAAGACCATGAAGAGGGCGCTACCCCCGGACGGGAGCGCTAAATAAATCCGAGGTGGGCTTCGGGGATATGCCGCGCAAAACTGGCGGAAACAGCCACTTTATCCGGCGCCATTAGGCGCCTTTGGAAAGGCTGTAGATGGAGGCCCGAGCCGGAATCGAACCGGCGTGCAAGGATTTGCAGTCCTCTGCGTCACCACTCCGCCATCGGGCCATCCGTGTGGAGAGAGGCGCCCCTAACAACGGATCGTGCGATGTGCAACGCAGATTCTCCATCAAGGTGAAATTAGTCGACAGGTTCGAACGTGAGGCTCCCGTTTATCGTGTCGGCGTGAGTCAGGCGGATGCGAACCAGATCGCCGGGGAAGGCCCCCGGTACACGGGCGCTGGCCATAACGGGGAGGTCCTGGAGTTGGAGTTGGACCTTCTCTTCACGAACGTCCGTCACTCTTGCGGTGAAGCAGGTGCCTTCCATATGCGCGAGCATGGTCGCCTCGGCGAGGTCGACTACGGCTTTTTCGATTCGGGAATCGCGTGAGGCGGCGCGGGCCATGATCCGGGGAAGGGTAGTGAAAGCTTCCGCCACTTCCCGAGGCACCGTCCGGCCTTGCGTGAGAGCGAGGACGGTGCGTAGGACGTAGCGGTCGGCGAGGCGCCGCAGCGGGGCTGTCGCGTGCGCATAGGGGGCAGCTATGGCGGCGTGCCATGGCAGTTCCTCGGGAACGAAAGGACGGTAACTGGCGCCTTGGCCGGAACGGCGGATCGCCAGCATGAACGCAGCCTCTGCGGGCCGCGAAGGGTTCAGGCGGCGTTGGAACTGGGCGAGGGGCATGGCGCCGGGCCAGTCCAAGTGAAGTGCCAGTGCCGTTGTGCGCAGCTTTTCCTCGCCCTTGGTGTCCGGCATGGCCATGATGCGGAAGAGGCCGGTCTTCGCATCCAGCATCGTTTGGGCGACCGCGAGATTGGCGGCAAGTGACAGCGCGGCGTTACGGCGCTCCGAGGGTAACTGGGGCCGAAATGCCAGGGTGAAGGCGCCCGATCCGTCAACTTCGACGACCTGCTCCGGCGGGTCCACCCTTTCGGCGCCGCGCCTGTCCTCGGCGCGATCGATCCGTCTGGCGATGTCGAGGAAACCGTCCGGCAGTTCGTCGTCGCGGACGGTTTCATAGGCCAGCTTGGCGCGGCTGCGGATCATGGCCCGTTCGGCGCCGTCCAGCTTCGCTTCGCCGGTGGGATCGATCCGCACGGTCAGTATCACGGCAGGGCGGTCTACCTGAGGTAGAAGGCTGGCCGCTCCTTCGCTGAGAATCGGTGGATAGAGGCTGGCCTTTCCATCGGGAAGGTAGGTCGTCGTGCCGCGATTCCAGGCTTCACGGTCGATCGGGTCACCATCGTTCACGAACCAGGCTACATCGGCGATGGCATAATGGAGCAGCCAGTCGGCGCCCGATGCCTCGATTGCGAATGCCTGGTCCAGATCCGTGGAGCTTGCCGGGTCGAGCGTGACGAAAGGGAGAGAAGTCCGGTCCGCATGATCTTGCGGCGTGCGAGCGGCTGCCGCTTGTGCGGCTTCCAGCGTTTCGGGTGGGAATGACTCCGGGACGGAGAACTGGGTCCGAATTCGCTCCAGCCCTGCACGAAGCAGGCAACCGGGATCGCGCAATGTCTTCATGGCGGTATTGGAGCGCAATATCGGGGGTGTGGCAAGCAGAGGCGGGCGCCTTGGGGGCAAGAGGATGCGGAACCAAACCGCCTGAGGGCACTTCCTGAACTGTTCACTCAGGCGCTAGGGTGCAGTCCCGGCATTCCCATTTCTTCACGGAGTTCGACCATGATCCTCGGTGCAGTCCTTGCGGGCGGCAAGTCCAGTCGCTTCGGTAGCGACAAGGCACTGGCCGAATTCGGCGGCCATACATTGATCGCACTTGCCGTAGATGCGCTTTCGGGCTGGTGCGAGCATGTTGTGGTGGTCGGCCGCGAAACCGCGCCGGCGCCCACGCTTCCGGATTGGCCGAGGAGCGGCATGGGGCCGTTGGGCGGCCTGGCCGCAGCGCTCCACCATGCGCGCGACGAAGGCTACGAGGCGGTTTTGAGCTGCGGGGTGGATGCTGCCGTCCTGCCGGACAACCTGCTCGAGCTATTGGGAAGAGGTCCTGCCTGCCTCGCAGGGCAGCCGGTCATCGGCCTATGGCCTGCCGCTACCTTGGAAGTGCTGGAAGCTCTGCTCCATAGCGAGGAGCGTCATTCCATGCGGCGGTTTGCCGAACTGGTCGGTGCGCGGCCGATCGAAACGGCGGTTCCGGTATCGAATATCAACACACCGCAGGATCTTGCGAGGCTGGCTCGAAAGGCCTGACGCATGTCCGGCGTCAGGCCTTTCGGCATCAGTGCGCGACTGCGCGAACCTTCACGGACGTCGGCGCCCCTTCGGTTTGCGCCGACGCTTCGTCGACGGGGCAACCATCTGGAACCCTCAGGCGGTAACCGCCGGAAGGCGAGGTTTCGATAACTCCGGCCAGCCCCACGAAAGCGAGCTTGCGGCGCAGGCGCGACATGTGGACAGCCACGCTGTTGGTTTCGGGCACGAAGCCCATGCGCCACACATCGTAGATGAGTTCCTGCTTGCTGACGAACTGGTCGAGCGAATCGGCCAGGCGCCAGATCAGAGCAAACTCACGTGGATTGAGATTGAGCGGCTTGCCGTCCCCGAATGCTTCGCGAGCGAGCAGGTCAAGGGTCAGTCGGCCGATCCGCCGGCTGCGGGGCAGCCATTGGGTGAACTGCACGAGTCGGTTGGCGCGGGCGCCAAGCTCTTCGATGCAGATGCGATCGGTCACCACATCGCCAAAGCCGATTTCGAGCAGTGACGTGCGTTCCCGCGCTTCCTGGACGCCCACGATCAGGACGCATCTGCGAACTTCCTGATGAAGCGACGATAGCAGGCGCATCCACTCGACACTGTCGAGTTCGGCGGCGTCTATCAGCCCGACGCAGTCGGACGATGGTTGCCCGTCTGGATCGAGTATCCAGCCGCAGCGTTGCAGGTCGAGTCTTTCAGGCATTGTCTCAGGCGCCAGCCATCGAAATCTTGGCGCGTGGCATTCGCTCTTTCCCAGATAGGTCATTCCCCCCCCAATCTGATCAGCCCCAGTGGTGTTAAAAGAAGTCTATATACTGGGCTATGTGCCCTAGGGAACAACACCTAAATTCTTACAGGCAGGCCATTGAACGTCTGTCATGGCCTGCCTGTAGTCCAAATCAGCCTGCCGGTGTGTTCACGCCCTTCGAGGCGAGGAAGCGCTTGATGTTGCGCGCGGCCTGACGGAGGCGCTGTTCGTTCTCGACCATGGCGATGCGGACGAAGCCTTCGCCGTCCTCGCCGTAACCGACGCCCGGCGCGACTGCGACCTCGGCCTCGGTGAGAAGCTGCTTCGAGAATTCCAGGCTCCCCATTTCCTTCAGCGCAGGCGGGAGGGGCGCCCAGGCGAACATCGAAGCCTTGGGGCTCGGGATGTCCCAGCCGGCACGGCCAAACGCCTCGACCATCACGTCGCGGCGCTTCTGGTAGAGCGCGCGGTTCTTTTCCACGATGTCCTGCGGGCCATTGAGCGCGGCGCAGGCGGCAGCCTGGATCGGCGTGAATGCGCCATAGTCGAGATAGGACTTCACCCGCTTGAGCGCGGCGATCAGCTTGGCGTTACCCACCGCGAATCCGACGCGCCAGCCTGCCATCGAGAACGTTTTCGACATCGAGGTGAATTCCACCGCGACGTCCTTGGCGCCGGGCACCTCGAGGATCGAGCGGGTCGGGTTGCCGTCGAAATAGAGTTCCGAATAGGCAAGGTCGGACAGGATCCAGACCTTGTTCTCCTTGGCCCAGGCGACCAGGCGTTCGTAGAAGGCGAGGTCCACCGTCTCGGCCGTCGGGTTCGACGGGTAGTTCACGATCAGGATCGAGGGACGCGGCACCGTAAAGGCCATCGCGCGGTCAAGCGATTCCCAGTAGCGTTCGTCCGGCGTGGTCGGCACCGAGCGGATCGTCGCCCCGGCGATGATGAAGCCGAACGTGTGAATCGGGTAGCTGGGGTTGGGCGCCAGCACGACGTCGCCCGGGGCGGTGATCGCCGTGGCGAGGCTGGCGAGGCCTTCCTTCGAACCCATCGTCATTACCACTTCGGTCTCGGGGTCGAGATCGACGTTGAAGCGGCGGCCGTAGTAGTTCGCCTGGGCGCGGCGAATGCCCGGAATGCCCGAGGATGCCGAATAGCCGTGCGCGTCTTCCTTGCGGGCGACTTCGCAGAGCTTGTCGATCACGTGGGCGGGCGGGGGCAGGTCGGGGTTGCCCATGCCGAGGTCGATGATGTCCTTACCCGCCTGGCGTGCCGCATGACGCATCGCGTTGACTTCGGCGATAACGTAGGGTGGCAGGCGCTTGATGCGGTAGAACTCGTCTTCCATGACCTCGGTGAATCCATAAAACACGCGGCGAGAAGTGCCGCGCGGGTTCCTGTAGGGGAATAAGGCCCCGGCGCAAATGGCCGATACGCAATTGTGCGACGTGCAAATGATGTCCCGCGCAACTTTTGTCCGGTTGGCGGCGGGCGGTGCAGTCGATAGGTATCGGAGGGAGGAGATTCGCCCGGGATCGCCCGCTGCAAATGGAGTTCGACCGCATATGGCGACCGACGCCACCGACCTGTTCACCGAGATGTTCCGGGGCCAGGCCCAGCAGGTCACTGGCCTGTTCGGGCAGCTTGTCCCGGCCGAAGGTACGCCCGAGGCCGAGACTGCCGTTCAGTGGGCCGAGATCGCCAGCCGCATGCATTCGATCTGGACCGAGTTCCAGGTGGAGCAACTCGGCAAGGCGAAGGGCACGCCGCATTATGCCGATCCCATGAAGTGGATTGCCACGGCCGAGGCGGTCGTGCGCCAGTTGCCGTTTTCCGATCCGCAGATCCAGCAGCGGCTGTGGGGCGAAGCCGTGGATCTCGTCAACGGGGTGCTCGGTCAGTACGGCCTTGGCCCGCGAGCCGGGTTGAAGCAGGACAACGGAGAGGCGCAGCCCGAACTGCCTCGCAGCGATCGCCGTTTTGCCGATCCGGAATGGCGCCGCCAGCCGTTCTTCGCGGTGCTTCACCAACTCTATCTGCTGTTCGCGGACGAGGTGACGCGCATGGCCGGGGCGGTCGAGGGGCTGGAGCCGGCGAAGAAGGCGCAGCTCATGTTCGCGGCGCGTGCGGTCGTCGATGCGCTGAGCCCGGCGAACTTCCCTCTGACCAATCCGGTCGCTCTGGAAGCCGCGAGCCGGACCAAGGGTGAAAGCCTGGTCCGCGGCTTCGAGAACATGCTCGATGATATGCGCAAGGGACAACTCACCCACACTCGGCCCGGTGCCTTCGTGTTGGGGGAGAACATCGCGGTAACGCCGGGCAAGGTCGTGTTCGAGACTCCGCTCTACCAGCTGATCCAGTATACGCCGACAACGGACAAGGTGCTCAAGACCCCGCTGCTGATCTTCCCGCCCTGGATCAACCGGTTCTACATCCTCGACCTCAACGCGAAGAAAAGCTTCGTGCGCTGGGCCGTTGAGCAGGGCGTGACCGTGTTCATGGTTTCGTGGAAGTCGGCGGATGCGGGCATGGCCGGTGTCGTGTGGGACGACTATATCGCCGCGCAGGTCGAAGCGATCGACCATGTGCGCGAAAGGCTCGGCGTACCTTCCGTTCATACCATCGGATACTGCGTCGCCGGAACCACGCTTGCTGCAACCTTGGCCGTGCTGGCGCGCAAGGGCGAGGCTGACAAGGTTGCCAGTGCCACCTTCTTCACCGCACAAGTCGATTTCGAGGAAGCGGGAGACCTGAAGAACTTCGTGGACGACCAGCAGATCGAGACGCTCGGCAAGCTTTCGCCCGAAGGTTATCTCGATGGGCGCTACCTTGCCGCCACGTTCAACATCCTGCGCGGCAACGACTTGATCTGGAGCTACGTCGAGAAGAACTACCTCAAGGGCGAGGAATATCCGGCGTTCGACCTGCTCCACTGGAACGGCGATGTGACGAACCTGCCGGCGGGATGGCACCGGGACTATCTGCGGGACCTCTATCGCGATAACCGGCTGGTCGTTGCCGATTCGATGCAGGCTTGCGGTGTCCCGATCGACCTTCACCGGATCGCTACGCCGGTCTATATTCAGGCGGGAAGCGAAGATCACATCGCGCCCCCGCAGAGCGTGTGGAAGCTCACCCACTATCTGGCAGGTCCCTGGACCTTCCTGCTTGCAGGGTCAGGTCATATTGCCGGCGTGGTCAATCCGCCCAGTTCGAACAAGTACCAGTACTGGGTCAACGATGCGCGGCCGGACACTCTCGGTGCTTTCATCGAAGGGGCTCATGAGCATCCCGGAAGTTGGTGGCCGCACTGGGCAGAGTGGCTGCGGGCGCTGGATTCGGCTGAGATTCCCGCCCGTGGAAAGCGGCGCCCCGGCGGCCGGGGGGATAAGGTGATCGAGGATGCGCCGGGCCGTTACGTGGCCACGCGCTGATTTTGCCCCATTGCGGAGACGGTCCGGAACTTTCGCATCCGGACCGGCGGTATCAATAGTGCCAGTCCGGCGCAGGAGTAGTCCCTTCGCCTCAGATTGCCGTGATAGAGCGCTTCGCAATTGCCGCGCGAAAATGGTGGCATCCAAGGATTTGTCCGTATTTTACTGAAACTTCGTTGCCGTTAAGCCGTTGCTTGCGGGACGATGCGTCGCCCATTCGCCGTTCGAAAACCCCGCGGGAGCCACAGTTCGCCGCGGATGCTGCGTTGCAACGTTTACGCTGCAGTGCAGCATGAGGGCATTGACTTCGCTCCTGCGAAATCATATTGTGCATTGCAACAAAGATATTTCCGAATCGCAATCTTTCAGCTTCGGGGCCCCATGGCGGAAAATTATCCGCCGCCTCATGATTGATCGCGATCCGCCCGAGACCCGTTTGCCAGCAGGAACGCAGGAACAGTCATATGGCCGGCCAGGAAGAGACGAAGGATGAGGTACTTGCTGAAAAGGCCTATGAGGCTGCCGCTGCAAAAGCGCCGGTAGAGGTGCCCAAGCCAGTGCCTCCTGCTCCGAAGAGGGAATCGGCAAAGCCCATCTCCGACATCGCGGAAGCGGCCGTTGAGCCGAAATCGGTTGTTGCCGCTCCTGCTCCCAAGGCCGAGCCGGCTCCAGCTGTTTCCAAGGCCAGCCCGCCTGCTGCTCCGAAAACTGCCAAGGCGAAGGTTGTAAAGGCAAAGCCTGCGAAGGCGCCGAAACCGGCTGTGAAGGTCCTGGCTGCGGCGAACCCGGCAAAGGCGCCCGTGGCCAAGGTCAAGGCTGCGCCTGCGGCAAAGATCGCTGCGGTGGCCAAGCCCGCCGCGCCGAAGAAAGTTGTTCCGGCCAAGCCCGTAGCGGCAAAGCCGGTCATCAAGGCCGCCAAGGCGAAGCCGGTCCTCGTGGCCGTGACGAAGCCTTTGGCGCCAAAAGCCAACGCGGCAAAAAAGACCGCTGAGACCAAGACAGTCAAGTTCGCAGGACTTTTCACACCATTCATGCTCGAGGAAAAAACGATGGACATGAGCGCTAACTTCGCCGGCTTCCAGGATGCCATTACCGAAGCTCAGACCAAGGCGAAGGCCGCATTCGAAAAGAGCGCTGTCGCGTTCGGCGAAGTGGGCGATTTCACCAAGGGCAATGTCGAAGCCGTGCTGGAATCGGGCAAGATCTTCGCTGAAGGCCTCCAGGGCTTCGGTTCCGAGTTCGTCGCTGAAGGTCGCAGTGCTTTCGAGACGCTGACCGGCGACATCAAGGAACTTGCCGCTGCCAAGTCTCCCAACGACTTCTTCAAGCTCCAGGGTGATCTGGCCCGCAAGAACTTCGACAGCGCCGTTGCCTACGGTTCGAAGAACAGCGAAGCCGTTCTCAAGCTGATGAGCGACGTGTTCGCGCCGCTTTCGGGCCGCGTTAGCCTCGCAGTGGAAAAGGCCCGCCAGACGGCTGCCTAAGCCGCTTTGGGTTATTTCGCAGCCATCATTTGACGGTCGGACGAGGCAACTCGTCCGACCGTTCTGCCGTCAATCGACGCAATCTTGGCGGGACATCTTGTTTCCCGGCGCTCCGATACGATATTCTGCCATCATGCTTTCCCCTGTCGTCGATTCCCAGCTGCCCCTTTCCGTGCCTGCGCACATCATGTCCGCGCGCGCCGAACGTGTGCTTTCCGCACCGGTGGGAGCGGGAGACGATCAGGATCCCGATCGGGGGGGCGGTGACGACGATCAGCTCGGCGTCGCGACCAAGACGCGGGCCAAGCCGAAAAAGCCGAGCCAGTTCAAAGTGCTGATGCTCAATGACGATTACACCCCGATGGAATTCGTGGTGCTGGTCCTCAAGCGTTTCTTTCACATGGACCTGGAGCAGGCGACGCGGGTCATGCTTCATGTCCATCAGAAGGGCGTCGGCGTATGCGGGATTTTTCCTTACGAGATCGCCGAAACCAAGGTGAACCAGGTGATGGATTTTGCCAGGCAGAACCAGCATCCTCTCCAGTGCACGCTGGAAAAGGCCTGAACGGCTGATTCGCCTGATCCGGTCAGGGCGTGGTGGCCTTGCCGGGCGGGACCTCATACTTTTCGGCCAGAGCGCGGAAGAGAGCGGCGATGATCGCTGCTGCGGATGATTGTGCCGTGGCTTCTGCGGACGGTCCGCTATTCGGTAACGTCACTTCCGCCCAGTCGTGCAACGGGTTGAGCGATTCGATGCGCAAGAGCGCGCCGACAGGCAGCAACGCTATCGCAGCGCCGGCACAGTCGTTCCTGCCCAGAAGCCTCGCGGCTTCCCGTTCCTGAACATTCCAGCTTTCCGGGTTCGCAGGCCGCCGCCAGCGACCCAGGACCAGCATCGCTTCGCGGACGATTATCGGAGTGTCCGATCGTGTTGCGGCTTGCGCTCTGGCGGCAAAGTGCCGAAACCCGTCGGTAAGGCCTGGTATGGCGGCTTCAGGCGGGCTTTGGGGAATGGGGGGCTGGGGGATGGCTTCAGGATTGTCGGACGGCATGGCGGCTTTCGTCGGGGGGCGATGCGAGTGCGGGTGAGGCCGCTCGCGGGGATCGCCCCATTCGGCGGAAGGTTGACGCTGGCAACGTGAAACGGGCTGATTTAACCGTGAAATGGCGCAAGGTCGGGCGCGCCCGGGCGGCGAAGCTTTTGGGGGCTCCGTCCGCCGCATCCGAATGCCCGTTTGTCGCTCTACAACGGCCTGCGCGAATGTTCCCTCCGCTTGCAAAGACAATTCGCTTTGCCCACTCGCGCCAAGCCGTTAAGGGCTGGGAGCACGATTTTCTCACGACGCCCCGGTGAACCTCTCAGCGTGAAATTCTTCAGCGCCATCGATCGCTATATCTTCCGCCTCGTGCTGATGCCGATGCTCGGCATTTTTCTGCTCGCGGCATCCTTGCTCGTGCTCGACAAGATGCTGCGGCTGTTCGACTTCGTGGCGACCGAAGGCGGGCCGATCGGCGTCGTTTTCAAGATGCTGGCAAACCTGCTGCCGGAATATGCGAGCCTTGCAATTCCGCTGGGGCTCATGCTCGGTATCCTGCTCGCATTCCGCAAGCTCGCCACGTCGAGCGAACTCGACGTCATGCGTGCCGTGGGCCTCAGCTACACCCGCCTTCTGCGCGTGCCCTATATCATCGCTCTGGTTCTGGCAGCGTTGAACTTCGCGATCGTCGGATATCTGCAGCCGCTGGCGCGATATTACTACGAAGAGCTGAACTACGAGCTGAAATCGGGTGCGCTGGGAGCCTCGATCAAGGTCGGTGAATTCACTTCGCTCAAGGACCGGATCGCGCTGCGCATCGACGAAAGCCGTGACAACGGGCGTCGTCTCATCGGTATTTTCGCCCGCGTCGCGAACGAGAAGGGCCAGGTGCTTTCGATTTCTGCGCGGGAGGGGCAATTCCTGGCACTCAAGGGGGCACCTGATACGATCATCCTGCGGCTCGATCAGGGGCAGATCATTCAGGACATGCCCGGCAAGGAGCCGCGCGTCCTGTCGTTCACGCGTCATGACCTGCCGATCGAACTTCCCCAGATCGAGAAATTCCGCCAGCGCGGCGGGCAGGACCGTGAATATCTGCTGCCCGAACTTGCCAAGCTCGGCTGGAATGACAGCCTTCCCAAGGAGGAGCGGGTCTCGAGCCAGGCGAATTTCAACTATCGCATGGTTGAGGTCGTGATGATGTTGCTGCTTCCGCTTCTGGCGGTGGCTCTGGCGATTCCGCCGAAACGCTCTACGTCCGCGCTGGGCCTGTTCGTCTCTATCGTCATGGTCGTCGCCTATCACAAGGTGAACCAGTACGCGGCCGACGTTGCCTCCCTGGGCAAGATCAATCCGATTTTCGGGCTTTGGGGACCGTTCCTCATGCTCTCCGCGCTGATCCTCTGGATGTACTGGCGGGTTGCCTACGTCCCCGGCGGTCAGGCCATCGGTTGGCTGGAGAAGGGCGTCGAGATTGTCGTCAAACGCCTCAAGTCCCTGTTGAAGCGCCGCCAGAGCGGACCGCTCCTGCCTGAACCCGCGGACCCTTCCTGAGATGCAGTTCGAATTCTTTCCCTCGCGCACCCTGACCTGGTATCTCGCGCGGCTGTTCATCACCCGCATCCTGGCGGTGCTGCTGATGCTGGTTCTCGTGCTTCAGGTCCTCGACCTGCTGGGCGAAAGCGGAGACATCCTGGCTTATCCCGGTAACGGCGAAGCCCAGCTGTTCTACTATGTGACCTTGCGGATACCGCAGCTCGTCGCGCGGTTCCTGCCGTACTCGGTGCTGCTGGCGACGATCATCACGCTCGCCACGCTGAACCAGAACAGCGAGGTCATCTCGATGAAGGCGGCGGGTCTTTCGGCGCATCAGGTGCTGGCACCCCTGATTCTCGCCGCGATGGTGATTTCCGTGGGTAGCCTTGCCTTCAACGAGCGCGTGGTCACACGTGCCTCGGCGGCGCTCGATGCCTGGCAGGCCGTGAAGTACGGGCCTGTTCCCAAGGACACCAAGGCGAAGGTGAATCTCTATCTGGCCGACGGGCAGGACTTGCTGATGGCGGCGAGTCTATCCGGGAACGGCAGCCAGATGACGCTCAACGGCGTGACGTTCTATCGCCGCGATGCGAACGACATGGTTGTCGAGCAGCTGCGTGCGGACCGCGCGACATACCAGAACCCGGGCTGGCGTTTCGAGAAACCCACCCGTTTCGAAGTGGCGACGACCACGACGACGAAGCTCGCCTCCGCCACTGTCGCCCCGGGCATCACGCCGGCGAAGATCATGATCACCAATGTCGATGCCGATTCGGAAAACCTGTTCGAACTCTCCGCTTCGATCGAAGCCATGAAGGTCGCCGGACGGCGGACGAGCGAGCTTGAAGCCGCGTGGTGGCACAAGCTTTCCGGGCCGTTCTCCTCGGTGCTGATGCCGCTGCTCGGCGCAGTTGCCGCGTTCGGTCTGGCGCGGTCGGGCCAGCTTCTGATCCGCGCGGTCATCGGCATGGCTCTGGGCTTTGCCTATTTCGTGCTCGACAATGCAGCGCTGGCGATGGGTAACTTCGGCGGCTATCCGCCGTTGATCGCGGCCTGGGCGCCGTTCGTGCTCTTCGCCCTCATCGGTGAGACGGTGCTGATCCGAACCGAGGAATAGCCCGTCTTCTTCCAACATCACCGGATATGAAAAAGGGGCCTCGCGCGGATTGCGCGAGGCCCCTTTTTCTTTCTTGTCCCAACGGACGATCAGCGCGTTCGCATGGTGCTTTGGATCAGGCGTCCGACCAGCGGCATCAGGCCGGGGTAGTTCGCCTTCGCGTAAGTGGAATCGGTTCCCAGTTGCCGGGCAAGGCGGCGATGGGCTTCGGCCAGCGAGTGATATGGCATCGAGGGCAGGAGATGATGCAGCGCATGATAGCGCAGGCCCACCGGCGCCCAAAGTTCGGAGAACTTCGCGGGGGGCGGAACGTTCACCGAATCGAGGTACTGCGCGGTCACCGTCATGGCGTCGCCGTCGTTCTCCCAGAGGTGAGCGACAAGGGTGCGGACCTGGTTGAGGAATGCGGTGAGTGAAACCACGCAGAGCGCGATCAGCAGCGGGCGCCAGCCATATGCGGCGCTTGCGGCAAGCACGGCGATGGCCCAGGCCGAACAGCCAACTTCCTGCCAGAAGACCATGCGAGCGAACTTGCCCTCAGCGGGCCGCCGGCGGAACTGCGGGTTGATGGCGAGCGCGGACGCACGCTCCCACACGAGCTTGCGCAGCGGCGGGATCACGGCGCCCAGCGGCACCAGCACAGCCGAGCGGATCAGCAGCGCCACCGGCAGCAGGATCGCGGTCAGCGCGAAGACCGGCAGGCTCCAGGGCTTCATCAGCGCCAGCGGCAGGTACTCAGGGTCCTCCACCGTGCCATAGCGCGTGCGGGTATGGTGGATGGTGTGCACGTTCTCGTACATCAGAGACGGCGTGAGCAGCGGTATGCCGACCAGCAGGTTCCAGCCGAAGCGGAAGCCGGGCAGGGCATCGCGGTGAATATGGCTCAGTTCGTGAATGAACAGCAGCGCCCGGTAGAGTCCCAGCGCCGCCAGCAGGCCACAGCCGAGCGCCGCCCAGGTGTTGTCCACCAGGATTGCACCGGCCAGCGCACCATAGCCGACCGCGGCCGAGGCCAGCATGTCGGGCCAGTAGATTTCGGGCCGCGCGGCCGAGATGTCGCGGGTCAGTTCGACTGCCGCGCGCAGCATCGCCTTGTCGTCGGGAATCTCCGACGAACGCGGGCGAGCAGCAGCTTCGCGCGGTGCGGTGGGTGACAGGTCGATGGCTTCCTGGGCAATCATACAATCGGGTCCAAAGTTCAGGGCGGGCCCGAAAGATCGGTGCAAGCCCAAAGTCTCGGGGCAAAATTGGCCCCGGTGCGTGTTTTGCAGCGGCACTGCCGTGCGGTCCTGCTTGACAAGGTGACGGGACCGACCGCAGGTCGCGATCCAAGCATTCCCCATATAGCGGAACAAAGGCAGGATCGTGGCCAACGCCGAACTAGTCATCACACCCGTTTCCAGCAAGGCCGACCGCATCGCCTTTGTCGATTACGCTTATCGGCACAATGCGGCAGATCAAAACTGGGTACCCAACCTGCGCTCGGAAGAGATTTCCAAGTTCACGCCGGGCAAGAACCCCTTTTGGGACCATGCGCGCGGCCAGCTTTTCCTGGCAAAGCGCGGTGGTGCCGTCGTCGGGCGCATTTCGGCGCATATCGATGAACTGGCGCTGAAACAGCCGCCTGAGCAGGGCATGGGGCCGGGAACCGGCAACTGGGGCGCCATCGAGGCGGACGATGAGGCGGTTGCGAGACTGCTTATCGAAACGGCCGAGAACTGGCTGCGCGAGCAGGGCATGACCCGGGTTCTGGCGCCGATGAACCTTTCGGTCTGGGAAGAGCCCGGCCTTCAGGTGCGCGGGTTCGATCATCCGCCGATGGTGATGATGGCGCACCACGATTCGGCCTATCAGCCATGGATCGAGGGTGCGGGCTATGACCGGGTGAAGACCCTGTTCACCTACGATCTGGACGTGACGAAGAATTTCCCCCCGCTGATCCAGCGCATCGTCTCCTCGGGCGAGAAGAACGCCAAGATCCGCATCCGCGAAGTGGATCCCAGTCGATTCGACGAGGAAGCGGCGCTGATCTGCGACATCCTCAACGATGCCTGGTCGGACAACTGGGGCTTCGTGCCCTTCACTGACCGCGAGATCGCCTACACCGGAAAGGCGCTCAAGCCGCTGGTTCATCCCGAACTGATTCGGATCGCCGAATACGAAGGTGAGCCTGTGGCATTCATGATGACCTGGCCCGATCTCAACCAGGCACAGAAGCGGCTGAACGGCACCAAGGGCAAGCCGTCGATCCTCGGGCTCATCAAGTTGCTGCTCTGGCTGCGCAAGCCGAAGCCGGCCGACATGCGCGTGCCGCTGATGGGCGTGCGCAAGAAGCTGCAATCCTCGCGTCTGGCCAGCCAGCTCGCCTTCATGATGATCGAGTACATCCGCCGGTCGGCCACGGCGAAGTTCGGCGCCAGGCGCGGCGAGATCGGCTGGGTTCTCGAAGACAACCAGGGGATGGTCGCCATTGCAGGGGCCATCGACAGCAAGGTGAACCGCGAATACGCGATCTACGAAAAGGCACTCTGAAACGGGCGGCGCGGTTGCCGGGCCGTGCGCCGGGGCTTATTGCTGCGGCGCAGGCTCGGCGGCGGCGGCTTCCACTTCGGCGGCGGCAGCGGCTGCGGCATTGGCCGTGTCGTCCTCGGGCAGGGCTGCTTCCGTGGCGCTGCTGCGCGGGAATGCCGAGCCGGAGCCCGAGTAGGTCGGCGCCGCCAGCGGCGATTGCGAACGCACGGTATCGTAAGGCAGCATGTCGTCGCTGACGGAGCGGGGCAGGAGCTTCGCGCCGCTGGCGGCCTTTTCGCTTGGCGCGTCCTGCTGGTTGCAGCCGCCCAGGGCGGTGCCAGCGGTCAGGGCGAGTGTCAGTGCGGCCTTGGGCAGCATCCGGGAAAGACGGGTCATGCTGGCTGCTCCGGTGGGCATGGGCGGTCTAGCGCGGCGAGGAAGGCGGGCGCGCGGGCGATCAGGGCTTCGTCCCAGGTCGCGAACTCCACCGTGCGTCCAAGGCGCGCAAGGCTGGTGACGCCGAACTCGTCGATCCCGCAAGGAACGATGCCGGTGAAATGCGACAGGTCGGGTCGGATGTTCACCGCGAAGCCGTGCATCGTCACCCATTTGCGGATGCGCACGCCGATCGCGCCGATCTTGGCCTCGCGCCCGTCCACGTCCTGGGTCCAGATGCCGATCCGGCCTTCGCTGCGGAAGCTTTCGACTCCGAAATCCTTCAGCGTTTCGATCACCCAGCCTTCGAGCCCATGGACGAAGCCGCGTGCGTCGCGGGCGCGTTTGCGCAGGTCCAGCAGGACATAGGCCACGCGCTGGCCCGGCCCATGATAGGTATAGCGCCCGCCGCGACCGGCCTCCACGACCTCGAAGCGCGGATCGAGCAGTTCGGTCAGGTCGGCGCTGGTGCCGGCCGTGTAGACGGGAGGGTGTTCGAGCAGCCATACCAGTTCGCGCGCCTCTCCGGCGGCGATCCGGGCGTTGCGCTCGGTCATTTCGTCAAGCGCGGCGCGGTAGGGCACGGGTTCGGCGCTGATCCGCAGTTCGATATCACCGGGAAGCGTGTCGGGAAAAGTCATGCCGCGTTGCGTGGCGTCATTCCCTGCGGTTATCAAGTCACTTTGAGGCGCCGCGCTAACATGGCGCCCTCGAACGGCGTATCAGGAGCATCTATGAGGTTCGACAGCAACAAGGCCTGGAGCCAGGCGTCCCTGGCGGTTTCCGCCAATCGGGAGGTGGTTCTGGCACTGGCGGGCGTCTTCTTCCTGCTGCCGCAACTCGTTTTCGCGATCTTCTTCCCGCAGCCGGAAATGGGCTCGGGGCTGAGCGAGACGCAGGTCGTCGAAGCGGTGAGGGCCTATTGGAACTCGGTGCTGCCGGTGATGATCCCGGTCGCCCTGCTTCAGGCGCTGGGCACGCTTTCGCTGCTCTGCCTGCTCGACACCGATCGCCGCCCGACGGTGGGAGAGGCGATTCGCTCCGGCCTGAAGGGCCTGCTGCCCTACCTGCTGGCGCAGATCGTGGCCGGACTGGCGCTGGCCATGGTCGCCATGGTCGTCGGCGGCGTTCTGGGCGTGGCGGGCGGGAAGGCCGGTGCGGCCATCGGCCTCGGCCTTGCGCTGATTCTCGCCATCGCGATCGGCGTGCGCCTGTCGGTGACGGCGCCGGTCGTCGCCGTCGAAAAGACGCTCAACCCGATCGCGGCGCTGGCTCGATCCTGGGCCCTGACCAAGGGGAACACGGGCAGATTGCTCGGCTTCTACGCCCTGCTGATGCTGGCGATGATGGTGCTGATGATCTTCGCCAATGTCCTGACGCTGCCGATCGCCTTGCTGGCTCCGGCCGAAGTGGCGCGCGTTGCGGGAGCAGTGCTCGAATCGATCCTGGCAACGATCATGGCGCTCTATTTCGTTGCGGTGATCGGGCAGGTGCATCGCCAGCTTGCCGGCCCTTCGCCCGAGCGGATAGCGGGCACGTTCGAATAAGCCGAAAACGAAAAAGGCCGGCGCCATGGCGCCGGCCTTTTTGTGTGAGGAGGCAGGAAGCGCGCCGCAGGGCGCTGCCTCAATCCTCGTCCTTCCAGCCCCAGAACAGGAAGCAGGGGGGGACGTTGATCGGCTCCATGCCGTTGTCGATCCGCGTGAAGTGGCGGGCCATGAATTCGCGCGCCTTGGGCGTGAACTGATAGACCAGGAACGCGCCGCCCTTGCGGATGACGCGGTAGGTTGCCGAAGCGATCGCCGGACCGACACCGTCGGGCAGGGTCGAGAACGGCAGGCCCGACAGCACGTAGTCCGCCTTTTCGTGGCCATGGGCGCGCACGATATCTTCCACGTCGGCGGCCGATCCGAGCACCGCGATGAAGCGGCTGTCCGTGATCGTGCGGCGCAGATAGTCGATGAACAGCGGGTTCGTGTCGATCACGATCAGCTGCCCGTCGCGACCGAGGCGGTCCAGCACCGGGCGGCAGAACGTGCCGACGCCGGGGCCGTATTCGACGAAGAGCTTGCAGTTGGCCCAGTCGACTGGACCCAGCATGCGGTTGATCGTGAAACGCGAGGACGGGACGATCGAGCCGACCATCACGGGATTGCGCAGGAAGCCTTCAATGAACACGCCCCATGGTCCGAGGCTGTGTTTGATCTTCCGCTTGATCCGCTGGGGCAGCGCCTCTCGGGCAAGCTCGGTACTGGTCATGCTGGCGGAAGCTCTCGCTTAGTTGTCGTCCGGCGAAGGGCGATTCGGTGACAGATCGGGGCCGATATTGCAAGCAAGCGTCGGCCCAATGTTACGGGGGAGTTACAGAATCTCGTGGACCTTTTCCTGCGGACGGCACAGCCGCACGCCCTTGTCGGTCTCCACCAAAGGACGCTCGATCAGGACGGGCTCCGCAGCCATGGCGGCCAGAACGGTGCCGTCGTCGGCATCGGGGAGGCCGCGCTCCGCTGCATCGGTGCCGCGCATGCGCAGGCCCTGCTGCGGCGAAATCCCGGCGTCCCTGTAGAGCTGGCCAAGCTTTTCCGCCGAGGGCGGGTTCTTCAGATACTCGATCACTTCCACTTCGGCGCCGGGCGTTTCCTGAAGGATCGCCAGCGTCTTGCGCGAGGTGCCGCAATTGGGGTTGTGCCAGATGGTCGCCTTCACGGGCGTGTCTCCTGTTGTCCTTGGGAAGTCGTTTGCAGCGGCGCCATGGCCGGGACCGCGCGTGCGGCATCCTGCGGCGAGATGCCGGGCGCGGGCGCGGCGCTCAGCGTTTCCTCGCGGCGCATGGCCCGGCCGGCGCGCTGAACGGCGGCGATCAGGCGCGGATAGACGCCGCAGCGGCAGAGGTTGGGGATCGCTTCGCGGATTTCGGCATCGCTGGGATCGGCATTGCGGGCGAGCAGCGCCGCACCGCCGATGACGATGCCGGGCGTGCAGAAGCCGCACTGGATCGCCTGTTCGGCGACCATCGCCTGCTGCATCGGGTGCGAGCGATCGGCGGACAAACCTTCGATGGTGGTAACGAAGCGCCCTTCGCATTCGCCCAGCGAGACGAGGCAGGAACGCAGCGCCGCGCCGTCGACCAGGACCGTGCAGGCGCCGCAATCTCCCACGCCGCAGCCGTACTTGGTGCCGGTGAGGTTCGCGCCGTCACGCAGGCCCCAAAGCAGGGGCGTCTGCGGGTCCATGGCGATTTCGACCGGGTGATCGTTGACGGTCAGGCGCGGCATCGGCCCTCCTTATGCGCGCACGCGGCAATGCGCCAGTGCGGCATGTGCGGCGGAACGGTGCTCATGCACGGCCTGTCGCCAGTGCCCGCGCCCAATCGCCGCGCCCGGCCGCCAGCGCATCCTCCGCTGCCGACTGCCAGTCGTAGGCCACGGCAACCAGCTCGGCGCGCCATTCCCCCTCCGCGCGCTCGATCACGGCATAGCGCGCATGGGGCGATCCGCTTTCCATCACGTGCGGATAGGGGTGGTCATCGTCGTAGGCGGGCAGGCCCACGGAGCCGGGATTGACGACCTGACGTCCGTCGGCAAGGCGGACGCTGCGCGGCAGGTGCGTGTGCCCGCAAAGGATCATGGCGGCATCGAGGCCGGCAACGCGGGCTTCCACTTCCGCCATCGTGGCCTGACGGCAGCCGCCCGGCTCCACGGTTTCCAGCAGATATTGCAGGTCGCTGCCGGGCGATCCGTGGCAGGCGTAGAGGTCTTCCTCCAGCCAGAGCGTATCCGGCAGCGCAGCCAGCCATGCACGGTGGTGGTCTTCCAGCCTTGCATCGGCGTGCGCGTCCGACAGGCCCATGCGTTCGCGCGGCAGTTCGAGCAATTGCCGTTCGTGATTGCCGCGAATCGTCTCGAGGCCGAGCGCCATCAGGCGTTCGGCGGTCCGGGCGGGCTGGAGCGGGCCGCTCAGGATGTCGCCCAGATTGACGATGCGCGTGATGCCGCGTGCCGTCACGTCCTCCAGCACGGCATCGAGCGCGCGCAGGTTGCCGTGGATGTCCGAGAGGACCGCCAGGCGCATCAGCGCAGGGCTACCCGCACGCCTGCCCAGAATGTGCGCGGCGTGCCAAGGTCGATGGAGCCGTCCTGATTGCGGGTCACGATGTCCTCGTCGGTCAGGTTTTCGGCGCGCAGCACCAGCGAGACCGGGCCTGTGACAGGTACTTGCACATAACCGTCAAGCGTGGTCGCGGCGGGGAGGACGTAGCTCTGGAGGTCGTCCTCGTATTGCGCGCCGACATGACGCAGCGTGGCCGCGAAGCGCCAGCCATCGGCCGGCAGCCAGGCCAGCGTCGCGCTGGCGGCGAACCTGGGGACTTGCGCCGGGCGTTTTCCGTCAAGGTCGGGATCCTGCGCCCTGACCTTGGCGTCGGTCCATGCCAGCGAACCGTCGAACCTGACCTTGCCGAGATCGAGTGCGGCCGCCGCTTCCAGTCCGCGTGCATGGACGGAATCGACATTTTGCCGCTCGCGCTGGTTGGTGGCCACGGTGACGTTGGCGATGGCATCCTTCACCTTGTTGTCGAAGGCCGTGAGCGAAAGCGTCAGCGCTTCGAACGGATGGATGTCCACGCCCGCCTCGTAACCGCGCAGGCGTTCGGGCTTGAGGTCGGGGTTGGCCTGGGTCGTTACCGGGAAGACCACGAAGGGGCGGTAGAGTTCGTTGAGCGTGGGCAGGCGCATGCCGGTATAGGCCGCGGCGCGCAGGCTGACGGCCTTGCCCGCGTTCCAGACGAGCCCGCCCCGCGCATTGCCCATCCAGCCGGAGCGATCGGCATAGGCGCTGTCCTGCGTCACCGCGCCTGCGGGGCTGACCGAACGGTAGAAGCCGTTCCGGATCGTCCAGCGGTCCGCCCGTCCCCCGGCGGTGATGACGAGGTCGCCCAGCGTCCAGTCATCCTCGATGTAGAACCCGAGGTCGGACTGGTTGCCGCCCGCACGGCGCACGGCCGTGAAGGCGCCGGTTGCGTTGTACGGCAGTTCGAGCAGGTGGCCTTCGGTCAGCCTCAGGTCGGTGCCGATGCGCAGGACATGATCCTTGCCCACCGGCGGGCGCAGTTCGGCCTTGCCGCCTATCGCCGTGGTCGGCGTGCGGCGCTGGTCGAGCGTTTTCCTGAAGGTGCTGGAACTGATGACGACGTTCGAGAAATCCTGCGCCTGGACGTAGCCCAGCACATCGAACTGCCAGTCTCCCCGGCCGACCAGACGGAGCGAGGCCTGCTGCCCGTCGGAGGTGGAATCGGCGCCCTTGAAGCGCAGGCTGCGGGTATCGCCATACGCGAGGGCGGATGCCTGAAGTTCCACGTCCGCGTTCAGCGGTGCCACGGCCCGCAGCGATGCCGACCAGCTGTCATAGGCGGCGCGCGACGATGCGGGCACGCGCTGGCTGGCGGGGGTCGTCCAGAAACCTTCGCCCCGGTCCCACTGCACGCTGGCCACGAGGTAGCCCGCGCCGAGTTTGGGTGCGGCACTGGCCGACGCCTGTGTCTCGCCCCGGTCGTTGACGAGCGCGATGCCCTGAAGCGCGCCGATCTGGTCCGGCCCGGCGCTGGTCATCTCGATGGTTCCGGCGACGGCGCCGGCTCCGAATGCTCCGGAACCGCCGCCGCGCGTCACCCGGATCGAGGAGAGTCGTTCGGGGGCGATGGCGCTGAAGGGGATGTAGCCGAAGAACGGGTTCGCCACGGGCACGCCGTCAAGCAATACCAGCGTCCGGCTCGACGCATTGCCGCCGAGCGCGCGCAAGGTTGCGCCTTGCGACGAGGGGTTGGCCGAGCGGCTGTCCGAGCGGCGGAATTGCGCGAAGCCCGCCACCGAGTTGAGTACGTCCTCAATCCGTCCCGAGGCGCTGGCGATCACCGCGTCGCGCTCGATCGTTTCCACGTCGTAGGCAGGTGTCGCCGGGCCGGATTCCAGGCCGTGGCCGGTGACGATGATCGGCCCGGCAGGCTCCGCGTTTTCATCGGCAAGAGCAGGCGCGGCAAGCAGCAGCAGCGGACAGCCGGCAAGCAGGCCGCCCACGAGCCGGAAGGAGCGTTGATACGTCATCTATCGGTCAGGCCGGTTCGATCGCCAGAACGACGGGCTCCAGCCCTTCCACGCGGCCTTCGAGCCGATCTCCCGGCGCCACCGGACCGACGCCGGCGGGTGTGCCGGTGTAGATGAGGTCGCCGGGCGCGAGGTGATAGAGGCGTGAAAGGTCGGCGATGAGTTCCGGCAGGCTCCAGATCATTTCGGAGAGCGGCGCATCCTGCTTCGTCTCGCCGTTCCGGGCGAGGGTGATGCGTTGTTCGCCGGGGGCGCCGAATGCCGCAGCCGGGGTGATCGGGGCAATCACCGCACCGTTTTCGAAGTCCTTGCCGGTGTCCCAGGGGTAGCCCTTGGCCTTGGCGGCGTTCTGAAGGTCGCGCCGGGTCATGTCGAGGCCGCAGGCATAGCCGTAGACGAGCGCCATGGCCTGTTCGGCGGGAATCTCGAAGCCGTGGCCGCCGATGGCGACGACGAGTTCCATCTCGTAGTGGCAGTCCTGCGTTCCCGGCGGATAGGCGATCGCGCTGCCCGAGGCGCAGATGGCGGCGGGCGCCTTGGTGAACCAGATCGGCGCTTCGCGGTCCACCGCGTTGCCCAGTTCGCGCGCATGGGCGGCGTAGTTGCGGCCGACGCAGAACACGCGGCGCACCGGATAACGCGCTTCCTCACCGACGACGGGGACGCTGGGCACTTCGGGCAGTTCGAACAGCAGGCTCACTCGCGATTTCCTCCCTGGTTGCGGCGGAGGCATAGAGCGCGATGGCGTGCGGGGAAAGCGCAACCGGCTTGCCGTCCCCTGCGAAGCGCTTACATTTGCCGGTGTGACAGAGAAACAATACTTATCCGGGCGACTCCTTCTCGCGATGCCGGGCATGTTCGACCCCCGCTTCGATCACACTGTAAGCGTGCTTTGCGTGCACGACGAAAGTGGCGCTCTGGGCATCGGCGTCGGCAGGCTGCGCGAAGGCGTGCGCTTCCATGAAATCCTGGAGGAACTGGGCATCGATCCCGGCGTCGCCCCCGATTGCGAGGTTCACGACGGCGGCCCTGTGGAGCCGGGCCGGGGCTTCGTGCTGCACTCGACCGATTGGGGCGGGAGCGACACCGTGGAAGTGCAGCCGCTTTGCGCGCTTTCGGCCTCGATGGACGTGCTGCGCGCGATTGCCGAAGGCCGTGGACCGAGCCGGTGGCTCATGGCGCTCGGCTATGCGGGGTGGGCGCCCGGTCAGCTCGAAGGCGAGATGCGGCAGCACGGATGGCATGCGGCCGATCCGCATCCGGAGATCCTGTTCGATACGCCGGTCGATTCCCGCTGGACCGCGACCTGGCGGGCGGAAGGGATCGATCCGGCGCTGCTGTCGAGCCAGACCGGCCGCGCCTGATCGCCTGTCTTGCGGCTGTCCCGGATCAGGTCCGGGCGGGCGAAGGGGGCGTGCTTTCCGAGAGGGCGGAGAGATCCTCCGGGCGATCGATGTCGAGATGGATGGCGGGATCGTCGCATTCCACGAAGATTACATCGTCGCGGCCGCGCAGCAGCCGTCCGGCGCCTTCGTCTCCGGTCAGCCCGGCAAGCTCCGGCAGAAGCCGCGCGGACAGCAGGACCGGATGGCCTGGACGGCCCTGGCGGCAAGGCATCGCAGCGGCGCCGCTTCCCAGCGCATCGGCAAGACGGGCGGCCTCGCCGTGAGGCAGGCGGGGCATGTCGCCCAGGAACACGAAGACATCGCAGGGTTCGCCGAGAGCCGCGATGCCGGCCTTGAGGGAATCGGAAAGGGCATCGCTCTCCACGCGCAGCACCTCTACCGCCGGCGCGCCGTCCCACGTTCCGCAATCGAGGTCGGGGCGGGCGACGATGAGAATGCGCGACACCGGCGCCGCGCGCGCGGCGTGGACCGCGTGAAACAGCAGTGGCTCGCCCTCGAACGGTGCCGACAGCTTGTCGCCCCCGAAGCGGCGCGACGATCCTGCGGCAAGGACGATCGCCGCCCGGTTCATGCGCGTTCCCGCGCCGGGTTCAGGGCCTGCATGATCTCTGCCATGATCCCCGTCGCCACTTCCCAAGGCGATTTTCCGAGACCGGGTACACCCGGCGAGAGGTGAAGCCGGTCCAGTTCCTCCGGCGTGGCGCCCGCGGCGCGCAAGGCGCCGAGCCTTGTCTCCGCGCGCGATCTGGCGCCGATCATGGCGACGTAACCGGCGCCGCCCCGCAGCGCGGCAAGGCAGCCGCCGAGGTCGTGGTGATCCTCATGCGTGGCGCCGAGGTAGGCTGTCCAGCGATCGACGCCGAGTTCATCGAGCGCAGTGGTGGGATCGGCGCGCAAGTAGCGCGAAACCGGGAAAGGCGGCGGCTGGTGCGGCCCGTCCGGCCGGAGCAGGATCGTCTCGAACTGGGCGAGCGCGCCGAGCTGTGCCGCGGCCAGAGCGCCGGGATCGCCGCCGGAAACGACTAGGCGGCGGGGCGGATCGTAGCGGCGCGAAAGCAGGAAGGGTTTCTCCTCCACGGCCAGCAGGGGGCCTTCGTCCACCGTGACCCATTGCCGCGTGCCGTCGCTGTGCCAGCGGCAGCTCCGACGTTCGGCGGCATGGCGCAGCAATTCGGTGGCCGCCGGACTATCCGGGGCGATGCGTTCGACCATGACGTGGAGCGCGCCGCCGCAGCGCAGGCGGATGTCGATCCACGGGCTTCCGGCGCCGTAATGGAGGTGCCGGGGCTCACCATCGGCCAGGACCTGCGCGGCGTGGCTGGCCACGTCGCCTTCGATGCAGTCTCCCGAAAAGTAGCCGCTGGCGGCAATGTCGCTCCCGCCGCCGGCATTCTCCGGCGCGACGAACAGCATTTGCGCACCGGGGCCGCGCGGGGCGCTGCCGCCGACCCGATAGAGCGTGGCAAGGGCGACGGGATGCCCGGCACCGAAAGCCTCCGCCAGTGGTCGCCGAATGTCGTCGATCCAGCCGAACAGCGGCCAGTCCGCACTGTCGATGCTACCGCTCACGTCATCCTGCCGAGGCGCGTGCCTCTACGCGGTCGCCGACCAGCGGCGCGATCACCAGGCGGTGGAGGATGCGGGCCGTGGCTTCCGGGGTCTGGTCCTCTCCATGCGTGAGCCACCAGGCGAGGATGTCGATCGTCGAACCGGTACCATGGATGACCCCCAGGTCCTGTGGCAACCAGTCCGCCGGATTGGCGACGCCTTCGATGAGGCGGCGGGCTTGCCGGATGAACTCATCGCGCACGATGCCCGCGGCGCCGCCTGCCAGAAGCGCGGACCACAAGGCCTTGTGCTGGCCGACGTGGCTGCAGAGCGCCAGAGTGGATTCGTAGCTGTTCGAGGCGTGGAGGATCGGGATCGACAGCGCCAGCAGTCCGGCGATTTCCTCGGAGGCGACATCGCCCAGCAGCGCTTCCTTGGTCGGGTAGTGACGGAAGAAGGTGGCATAGCCGGTGCCGGCACGGGCCGAGATTTCGCGGATGGTGATCTGGTCGAAGGCCTTTTCCTCAAGCAGCGAAAGCATGGCCGCGTTGAGCGCCTTGCGCGAGCGTACCTGCCGCGCGTCGGTAGGCGCGTCTTTCCTGAATCCCGCGAGATTTCCGTTCATGATCGATCCGTAACACCCTGCTGCAAGGGTGTCTAACCCGCCTGCGCAGACTTCGACATGGCGGATTTCGGCATGAAGCCATGAATGGGGTTCAATATTCCCCGATGCGATCCGCGAAGAGCAGGCGCCCGCCCGAGAGGTGCCACAGCGCCTCGTTGAAGTCTGCATTGCTCATGGCGAAGCAGCCTTCGCTGCGGCCGAGCTTGCCCCATTTCTCGATCATCGCGGCATCGACGTACCACGCCGGATGCATCACGATGGCGCGTTCGAGCGCCATGGAGTTATCCGGGTCAAGCCCCTTGAGGCGGATCGAAGTGCCGTATTTGCCGGTGTACCATTCGCAGGTGAGGAACGCCCCGCGCGAAGTGGCTTCCGAGCCGGGCATGTTCGAGAAGCTCTGCAACCAGCCGCTGTGCGCCGGGTCCGATCCGCGCCCGTGGGCCAGCAGGAAAGAGCGCACCGTCCCGTTCTCGATATTGACGAAGTGCAGGCGCGGTTTCCACGAAGGCTGGGCGAAATCGGCGATACCGACGAGATCGGTGCGCCAGATATGGCCCTGCGTCCGCTGGACCTGCTGCGTGGCGACATCGAGGACGCGGCGCTGATATGGCGTGAGGGCGCTCGGCACCGCGGCAACCGGGCCAATCTGTCCCGAAGCTGTTCCTGCCAAATTTTCCGCTGCCAGCACACGCGAAGGTATTGCCAGGCTTGCGCCCGCAACCAATCCGCCCATGAGGACAGCACGCCGACCCAACGTCTGTTCCATCGCAGTAAGTTAACTCAATTGGATCGGAAGCGCCAGTTACTCCGACAGGAAGAGTTCCCGGCGCGAAGGCGGGCCATCGTATCGTTCCCACGATTCGCCGATTGCGGCGAGTCGCCGGGTGGGCAGATGCCGTGCGAACCCGCCCGGCACCTGCCAGCGATTCGTCAGGCCACGACCTTGAGCGGCTTGCGGGAATGCTGGTGGATCCAGTCCTCCAGCACCGGCGCGATCCGGGTGCGCCACTTGCTGCCGTTGAAGATACCGTAATGTCCGACATTTTCGGCCAGCACGTACTTCTTGCGGCTCTCGGAAAGATGCGTCGCCAGCGTGAGCGCTGCCCTGGTCTGGCCAATGCCCGAGATGTCGTCCCGCTCCCCCTCGACTGCCAGCAGCGCGGTATCGCGAATGGCCGAGGGATCGATTCGCTCACCGCGATGGACGAATTCGCCCCTGGGCAGCGAATGCTTCTGGAACACGTGCTCGATGGTCTGGAGATAATAGTCGGCGGTCATGTCGCAGACCGAGCGATACTCGTCGTAGAATGCCTTGGTCGACGCCGCGCCCTCGCCGTCGCCTTCGACAAGGTGCTTGAACATGCCGTAGTGGCTCATCATGTGGCTGCCGAGATTCATCGCCATGAAGCCGGCCAGTTGCAGGAAGCCGGGATAGACCCTGCGGCCGGCCCCCGGATAGGCCAGCGGCACGGTGGCGATGACGTTGTTCTCGAACCAGGAAAGCGGCTGGTCCATGGCGACGTCGTTGACGCTGGTGGGCGCCTCGCGGGTGTCGACCGGGCCGCCCATCATGGTGAGCGTTGCCGGGCGGCAGGGATGCTCCTGCTTGCCCATGATCGCCGCAGCGGCGAACGCCGGGACCGAGGGCTGGCACACTGCGAGCATGTGCGTGCCGGGGCCGATATGTTCGAGGAAACCGATCAGGTAATCGATATAATCGTCAAGGTCGAAGTGCCCGGCGGCGGCGGGGACCATCTTCGCGTCGGCCCAGTCGGTGATGTAGACCTCGCAGCTTTCCACCATCCGCGCCACGGTGCCGCGCAGGAGAGTGGCGAAGTGGCCGCTCATCGGGGCGACGATCAGCAGCTTGGGCGCATCCTTGGGCAGGCCGGGATGATCGAAGCGCAGCAGGTTCCCGAATGGGCGGTGCAGCACGATCGATTCGGTGACGGGCCAGGTCTTGCCACCGGTGGTCACGTCCTCGATGTCGAAAGCGGGCTTGCCGCGCGGGGCGGCGGCATGGGCGAAGACGTCCAGTGCGGAGGCCATCACCGGGCCGAATCCGAAGTAACCCATCGGCAGCGCAGGGTTGGCAAGCAGTTCAGCGCCGACCGAGGCCCATGCGGCGGCGCCGCTCAGCATCGTGCGCTGCAATTCGTAGGCATTATAGAGCAAGGTGCGTCTCCCGGACGGTGAAGCGACCCTTCCGTCCTGCAAAGGTTATGAAAGCCATTTGGGGCCGAAACGTTACCGGCGCAATGCGGCGCACCCGATTTCGGCATTCGAGCCGCCCGATCACTCTGATCGTAAAGGCGCTTTTCATATATCTTTTCCTGAAGCCATGGACAGGATAAGGCCGCGCGCATGGACGCCAACGCGGGGCAGGCAGGATTGCCTGAGAACGAGAACGCCACCACCGATGCCAAGGCTCCGCGCCGAAGGAGCCTTGGGGCGCTGCGCATGGTCTGGCGGGAACTGTTCCACTATCCCGGCCGCATGGCGGTTGCGGGGCTCGCGCTGCTGACCACGGCAACTTCGACCCTCGCGATTCCCTATGGGTTCCGCCAGATCGTCGACCAGGGCTTTGCGCAGGGCGCCGACCCTTCGGCAATCCGCTGGTGGTTCATCATGCTGCTGGGCGTGGTGATCGTGCTTTCGGTGGCCACGGCGGTGCGTTTCTACAGCGTTTCCTGGCTTGGTGAGCGCGTGGTGGCGGACGTTCGCCTGCGCGTGCAGAGGCACCTGCTCACGTTGTCGCCCAGTTTCTTCGAGGAAAACAGCCCCAAGGAAATCGCGTCCCGGATGACGGCGGACACCGCGATCATCGAAACGGTGGTCGGCACCACGGTCTCTGTCGCGCTGCGCAATGCCATCATGGCGGTGGGCGGGGTGATCTACCTCTTCATGCTGGCGCCGCACCTGACGCTGGGGCTCGTCGTCGCCATCCCGGTGGTGATCCTGCCGATCGCCGCCTTCGGCCGCCGCCTGCGCACCGTGGCGCGGGCGAGCCAGGATCGCGTGGCCGATATCGGCGCTACCACCAGCGAAGTCTTCGGTGCACTGCGGGTCGTGCAGGCCTTCAACCAGGAAGGCCGCGAGATGGAACGCTTCGCCGGCGCAGTGGAGCGCACGTTCGAGACCGGAAAGCATCGCATCACCATTCGCGCCGCGATGACGGCGGTTATCATGTTCCTGATCTTCGGCTCCATCACCGTCATCATGTGGCGCGGTGCCATCGGCGTTGCCGAAGGTTCCATCACGGGCGGTACGATCGCCGCTTTCGTGGTGACGGCCGGCATCGTGGCGGGCGCCTTCGGCTCGCTCACCGAAGTCTACGGCGATCTCGTGCGCGGCGCCGGCGCGGCCAGCCGCCTTGCCGAACTGCTGGGCGAGATGCCTGCGATCACCGCTCCCGCCCGCCCGCAGGCGCTTCCTCTGCCGGCGCGCGGCAAGCTGGCCTTCGAGCGCGTGACCTTCCGCTACCCTTCGCGCCCGGAAATGGCGGCGCTGCATGATTTCAGCCTGTCGATCGAACCGGGCGAGACGGTGGCGATCGTCGGCCCTTCCGGGGCCGGCAAGTCCACGCTGTTCCAGCTCGCCGAGCGGTTCTACGATCCGCAGGGCGGGGCGATCAAGATCGACGGCGTCCCGCTGACTTCCGCCGATCCCGGAGAGATCCGCCAGCGCATCGCACTGGTGCCGCAGGAGGGTGTACTGTTCGCCGCCTCCGCGCGCGACAACTTGCGCTACGGCAACTGGAAAGCGGACGACGAGGCCATCTGGGCCGCCGCGCGCGCCGCCAATGCCGAGCGTTTCCTGCGCGAATTGCCGCAGGGGCTCGATACTTTCCTTGGCGAGGACGGCGCCCGCCTGTCCGGCGGCCAGCGTCAGCGCGTGGCGATTGCCCGCGCGCTGCTGCGCGACGCGCCGATCCTGCTGCTGGACGAGGCCACGAGCGCGCTTGATGCCGAAAGCGAGCGGCTGGTGCAGGACGCTCTCGAACACCTGATGGAGAACCGCACGACTCTCGTCATTGCGCACCGCCTCGCCACCGTGCGCAAGGCGGATCGCATCGTCGTGATGGACGGAGGGCGGATCGTGGAACAGGGCACGCACGAAAGCCTTGGCCAGGCCGGCGGGCTCTATGCGCGGCTGGCTTCGCTGCAATTCGATATGGATACCGCATCGGCCTTCGCGCGTTCGACGAACGCCTGACCTGCGACGACGAACGACATTTCAGGGCTGGCGTTGCCGAATATGGCAATTATGTTGCGCCGCTATCGACGGGCCGTTCCGGTCCGTCGCCAGACCGTTCGTGTCATTGCAATTCAGAAAGGTGGGACCATGACCCGCATTCTCGGCCGGGTGCTCGCTTCGACAGCGCTCGTTTCCGCATTGAGCTTTTCCGCTGTTCCGGCTCTTGCCGACGCTCCGGCGCCGGCGTCGGCAGGCGCGTCCTCCGATGCGATGCAGTTCGATCCCGGCAAGATGGATTGGGGCAAGGCCGGCATCCAGACCCAGTGGCAGGAAAAGACCGCCAGGCCCGGCGCGGACTTCGACAAGTTCGTGAACGGCAAGTGGGAAGCCGCTGTCGTGCTCCCGGCCGACCGCACCAACTGGGGGTCGTTCACCGCCCTGCGTGACCTTTCGGAACAGCGCGTTCACGGAATCATGGATGGCCTGATCGCCTCGAAGCCCGCCGCCGGTACCGACGCTGCCCGCGTCGAGGCGGCCTATGCGGCCTTCATGGACGTTGATGCGATCAACAAGGCCGGGCTCTCTCCGGCGCAGCCTTACCTCGAACGCATCTTCGCGGCCAAGACGCCCGACGACCTGATGAAGATCTTCGCGGCCCCGGGCTTCGCCTCGCCGCTCGGCGCTTATGTGACGGCCGATGCCAAGCAGAGCGATGTGAATGCCTTCGAAGTCGGCGTCGGCGGTCTCGGCCTGCCTGACCGTGACTATTACCTGAAGATCGACAAGCGTTCGCAGGACATCCGCGCCAAGTATGTCGAGTATCTGACCTTCGTCCTCGGCAAGGCCGGTTATGCCGACCCGTCGAGCGCCGCCAAGGCCGTGCTCTCGCTGGAAACCCGGCTGGCGCAGGCAGACTGGGACCGCGCAGCCAGCCGCGATCCGGACCTGACCTACAACAAGCTTTCCGTCGCCGAGTTCGAGGGCCTTGCCGCACCCGGCCTGATGCGTACTTTCATCGAGACGATGGGCGCCGGGAAGGCCGCCTATATCCTCGTCGATCAGATGCCGCCCACGGCCGAGGAACTGAAGGTCGCCCGCATCGATCCCGCCAAGGCGCAGACGCTGTTCGGCGGTGGTGTGCCGGAAGTCGCCCGGCTGGTTTCCGAGGTTCCGGTCTCGACATGGCAGGCCTGGCTTGCCGCGCACTTCCTGCGCGGCCATGCCTCGGTTCTTCCCACCGACATCGATGACGCCACCTTCGCCTTCTACGGCAAGACCATGAGCGGCCAGCCGGAGCAGCGCGCCCGCTGGAAGCGCGGCGTCGCCGCAGTCGAAGGCATGGCCGGTGAACTGGTCGGCAAGATCTACGCCGAGAAGTACTATCCGCCCGAAGCGCAGGCGGCGATGACCGACCTCGTCTCGAACTTGCGCAAGGCCATGGCGGTGAACCTGCAGAGCCTCGCCTGGATGGGCCCGGAAACCCGCAAGGAAGCCGAAGCCAAGCTCAATGCCTTCACCCCCAAGATCGGCGCGCCTGCGAAGTTCAAGGAATACGAGGGCCTGACCTTCTCGGCCACCGATCCGCTCGGCAATGCCATTGCCGCGGGTTCGTGGGAGAACGACGACCAGATGAAGCGCATCGGCCAGCCGGTCGACAAGACCGAATGGTTCATGCTGCCCGAGACGGTCAACGCCTACTACAACCCGCCCTACAACGAGATCGTGTTCCCCGCCGCCATCCTCCAGCCGCCGTTCTTCAACGTTTCGGCGGACCCCGCGGTCAATTATGGCGGCATCGGCGCGGTGATCGGCCACGAGATGGGCCACGGTTTCGACGACCAGGGCGCCAAGTCGGACGGCACCGGCAACCTGCGCGACTGGTGGACCCCGGCCGACAAGGCCAACTTCCAGAAGCTGCAGGACAAGCTGGAAGCCCAGTACAACAGCTTCTGCCCGTTCGACGACGGCAAGACCTGCGTCAACGGCAAGCTGACCATGGGCGAGAACATCGGCGATCTCGGCGGTCTCAGCCTCGCCTACCGCGCCTACAAGCTCTCGCTGAACGGCAAGGAAGCCCCGGTGATCGACGGCCTGACCGGCGACCAGCGCTTCTTCATGGCCTGGGCGCAAGTGTGGCGCAGCAAGTACCGCGAGGAATCGGTGCGCCAGCAGCTCATCACCGACCCGCACTCGCCGGCGCATTACCGCATCAACGGCATCGTCCGTAACTTCGACGAATGGTACAAGGCGTTCGACGTGAAGCCGGGGGATGCTCTCTATCTTCCGCCTGCCGAGCGCGTGCGTATCTGGTGATTTTTATCGCCTAAATGCCTCATGCCGCACGCTTCGGGTTGACTTGCCCGGTGTGTGCGGCATGACCTCTCGCCGATGAGCTTGACCCTAACCGCGATCCTCCTCGGCATTGTCGAGGGCCTCACCGAGTTCCTGCCAGTCTCTTCGACCGGGCACCTCATTCTTGCCACGCAGCTGTTCGGGTACGACGCTTCGCAGTGGGCAACCTTCAACATCGTGATCCAGCTCGGCGCGATCCTGGCTGTCATCGTGCAGTTCTGGCGCACGTTCTGGGCGGTGGGCGTGGGTCTGCTGCGGCTTGACCCGGTATCGATCCGCTTCGTGCGCAACGTGTTGCTGGCCTTCATCCCCTCGGCGGTGCTGGGCCTGATCCTCAAGGACCATATCGAGGGCCTGCTGGGCGAGCCTTCGGTCGTCGCCTGGGCGCTGATCGTGGGCGGCATCGCCATCCTCGCCATCGAGAAGGTGGCAAAGCCCGGTCCGCTCACCGGCGTTGCCGAGCTGCCGATGGTGAAGTGCATCGGCGTGGGCATCGCGCAGTGCCTTGCCATGGTGCCGGGTGTCAGCCGTTCCGGCGCGACGATCATGGGCGCGCTGGCGATGGGCGTCGAACGCCGTACTGCGGCGGAATTCAGCTTCTTCCTTGCCGTTCCCACGATGATGGGTGCCTCCACGCTCGAACTGCTGGGCGCGCGCGAACAACTCATGGCGGGCACGGGCCCGGTCGGCTGGGGCGAGATCGGCATCGGCTTCGCCGTTTCGTTCGTGGTGGCGCTGGTCGTCATCAAGGCCTTCATGGCCTTCGTCAGCCGCTCGGGCTTTGCACCGTTCGCCTGGTATCGTATCGTCGCCGGCGCACTCGCGCTCTTCCTGCTTTCGCGGGTCTGATCAGGGGTTTGAACCATGGCCGAGAACGATCACAGGAAGCTCGGCCGCAAGGAATACGAAAAGCTGCTGGAGCCGATGCAGGAGGAGCTTGTGGGGATGGCCCGCTGGGCTTCCTCCACCGGCGCCCGCATCGTGGTCCTGTTCGAGGGGCGCGATACGGCGGGCAAGGGCGGGGCGATCAAGGCCGTAGGCGGCCAACTCAATCCGCGCCAGTGCCGCACCGTCGCCCTCACCGCACCGGGCGAGCGGGAGCAGGGCCAGTGGTACTTCCAGCGCTATGCCGAACATTTGCCGACGCGGGGCGAAATCGTCCTCTTCGACCGCAGCTGGTACAACCGTGCCGGCGTGGAGAAAGTCATGGGTTTCGCCACCGGCTCGGAAGTGAAGCGCTTTCTCCAGCAGGCCCCCGTGTTCGAGCGGATGCTCGTCGATGACGGTATCCTGCTGTTCAAGTACTGGCTCTCCTGCGATCAGGAGAAGCAGGAGGAGCGCCTTCACGAACGGCTCGACGATCCGCTCAAGCGCTGGAAGCTGTCGCCGATCGACGTGGCGGCGCGTGAGAAGTACGAAGAATATACCAAGGCGCGCGAGGTCATGCTCAAGGCCACGCACAAGAAGCACGCGCCGTGGACGGTGGTGGACTTCAACGACCAGCGAATCGGTCGACTCACGCTGGTGCGCGATCTGCTGGACCGGCTGCCCGATACCAAGGTCGAGCCGCAGACGATCAAAATGCCGAAACTGAATCACTCGCCCTACAATGAGAAATTCGGCGTTCTGAAGCCGATCACGCCTTTCGACACGGAGTAAGTCGGGCCTCTTCCGCTTGACTTTGGGCTGTCACTATCGCATGGGCCGCAACCTTGGGGGGCGGCGCTCGATTGCCGCCCTGAAATTTTTCAACGGAACATGCCGGCCGGCCAGGGCGGCTGAAACGAGAGATACAGGAAACCGCCATGGCGAAGCCCGCAACCGTCAAGATCCGTCTTGTCTCGACCGCCGACACCGGCTTCTTCTACGTCACGAAGAAGAACCCGCGCAACACGACCGAGAAGATGAACTTCCGCAAGTACGATCCCGTCGTGCGCAAGCACGTCGAGTTCAAGGAAGCCAAGATCAAGTAAGGTTTTTCGGAACCTTACAATTCAGGGGCGGTTCAAGCCTGCAAACCCAATGGGAGCATCATGAACCGCACCTTCAAGATCTTTCGCTCTTGCGTAGGCGCGGCCAGTTTGGCCGCGCTTTCCGTTCCTGCCCTCCTTCCGGCGACGCCCGCACTGGCCGCGCCATCCGATGATTCGGCGCAGTTGAGCCAGGCCGTCGAGGCGCTGCGCGCGATCTCGACGATGAAGGCCGATTTCGTCCAGACTGACCGTAACGGCCAGAGCCTGACCGGCCAGTTGACGCTGATGCGTCCCGGCAAGATCCGCTTCCAGTACGAGAAGAGCGCCCAGTTGCTGATCGTCAGCGACGGCAAGGCGCTGACCATGATCGACTACTCGGTGAAGCAGGTACAGCGCTGGCCGATCAGCAATACTCCGCTGGGACCGATCATCGACCCCCGGCGCGACATGACGAAATACGGCACGGTCCGGCAGACCGGCAATCCCAATGTCGTCAGCATCGAGGTCCGCGATCGTTCGCACCCGGAATACGGCGTCATCACCCTGATCTTCACCCGCAAGGCTTCGGCGCCGGGTGGGTTGGAGCTGAGCTACTGGGTCGCGCTCGATTCGCAGAACAAGCGCACCACGATCTCGCTTTCGAACCAGCGCTATGGCGTGCCGGTTGGCGATGCGGACTTCCGCTGGAACGACCCGCGTCCCCGCAACCGTCGATAGAGTGCAACGCTTTGTCGCGAGCTGAGTGCTCCGTGCGACGGAATGCGACACTTTTCTGAATTCCGTTCACTTGGCAGCAAGCCAACAGCGCCTAGATTGAAATGGTCAGAGCGGTTCGAGGCGGGTTTCCCCCCTGTTGCCCACGCCTCCCACAGGGCCCTCTGATTTAGCGTGACGAACGCTTACATGAACCCTCGGTCCTCTGCCCCCGGACCGAGGGTTTTTGTTTTTCTGGCTGCTTTTTCCGCCCAGCGGGGCTGCGAACGCTACCGCTCTGCGCTTCCGGTGCTCACGGCCATCAAGGCCGCTCCGCTCCGGTTCTCAATCGGCAGCATTCTCGCTCCCGCCGGACGAAAAAATCGGCCAGAAAAACGCGCTCGTGATTTGGGTCATATGTTGCCCGCGAAGGCAGGGGGCCCGCTTTCTTGCGGCGTGGCTCTGGAAATTCGCCAAGGGCATGCCTAAAGCCTGCGGCATGAAGATCGCCACCTGGAACATCAATTCTGTCCGCCTTCGCATCGACCAGGTCGAGCGTTTCCTGACCGAACAGTCGCCCGACGTTCTTTGCCTTCAGGAGATCAAGGTCGCCGAGCCGCTTTTTCCGCACGAGATGTTCGAGCGACTCGGCTACACGCACCGGGCGATCCACGGGCAGAAGGGCTACCATGGTGTCGCCACCGTCAGCCGCGTGCCTTTCACCGAGTTCAGCCGGCATGACTGGCAGGACAATGGCGAAGCCCGCCATGTCGGCGTGGAGCTTCAGGGCGCCGGGCAGGGGATGATCCTCGAAAACGTCTACATCCCCGCAGGCGGCGACGTGGCCGACCGTGAGGTGAATTTGAAGTTCGGTCAGAAGCTGGACTTCCTCGAACGGATGACGCGCTGGGCCGACAAGGTCGACCGGCCGACCCTGATCGTCGGCGATTTCAACATCGCCCCGCTGGAATCGGACGTCTACAATCACAAGGCGCTGCTCAAGGTCGTCAGTCACACGCCGGTCGAGGTTGAGACGCTGACCCGTTTCAAGGATGCGCACGGCTGGGTCGATCTCGGCCGGGAGTTCATTCCCGCGCCCGAACGCAACTATTCCTGGTGGTCCTACCGCAGCTATTGGCGCCAGAAGGACCAGGGGCGCCGGCTCGACCACATGTGGGCCTCTCCCGATCTCGCGAAGCAGGCGCGTGCACACAGCTTCGTGGAGGAAACCCGCCGCTGGGAGCAGCCCAGCGATCACATCCCGCTTATTACGGAGTTCGCGCTCTGAGCGCGGCGCAACCTTCGGCCGGGGCTCGCCGTGTCGCACTGGCGCTCGATGCGCTGCGTCACGGCTGGGCGATTCGAATCGGTGACGGCCAAGGCGGGGGCGCCATCCTGTTGCCGGCCGAAACCGGCTTCGCGCCGGGGGTAACCGCGCCGCGGATGCTGATCTCGGCCGCCCGCGCGGTGACGCTCAAGCTGGCCAACCAGCGCGAGGCCGCCGTGCCCGAGGCACCGGTGCTGATTCGTGCTGCCGAGCCTTTCGATCTGGAAACCGCCCGCGCGGTGGCCGATCCCGCGCTGGACCTCGCCCATCCGATGAAGGGGCCGTTCGCGGCCGAGCACATCGGCGACATGGACATGGCCCGCGCCGCAATGGAGCTGGCACGCCTTGCGGGCATCCTGCCCGCATTCCTGATCGCACCCGAACTGGGCGGTGAGGTGCAGCCCGTTTCGCCGGCCGATCTGGCCGAATGGAAGGATACCGACCGGCTTGCGATCGCTTCGCGTGCGCGCCTGCCGGTTGCCGCGTGCGAGGAGGCCGAGATCGTTGCCTTCCGCGCGCTCGATGATCTTCGCGAGCATGTGGCCCTTGTGATCGGCACGCAGGACGGCGATCGCGCCCCACTGGTGCGGCTTCATTCGGAATGCCTGACCGGCGATATCCTGGGCAGCCTCAAGTGCGATTGCGGGCCTCAGCTCGATGCCGCCCTGCGCGCCATGGCCGATGAGGCGAAGAACGGCGGCTGGGGCGTGCTGCTCTATTTGCGTCAGGAAGGGCGCGGGATCGGCCTCGTCAACAAACTGCGGGCCTATCGTCTGCAGGATCTCGGTTATGACACCGTAGATGCCAACAACCGGCTGGGCCTGCCGACCGAGGCGCGCGATTTTCCCGTGGCGGCGCGGATGCTGGACCTGCTCGGCGTATCGTCGATCCGGCTGATGACCAACAACCCCGCCAAGGTCTCCGCGCTAGAGGGTGTCGGCGTGGACGTGGTCGAGCGGGTTCCGCATCAATTGCCGGCCAACCCGCACAATGCGCGCTACCTGGAAACCAAGCGCGATCGCACGGGGCATATCCTCTGATTCGTCCGCCCGGGTGCGATCCGGGCGAACATACCGTCAATGCGGCGGTGCATCCGAAAAAAGGCCGGGGCGCGAACGAGGGGTGAGGGGGATGCCGCGCCCCGGCACCGTCGTCAGGGGATCATGAGTACGATCGATCCGACCACGGCTGCGACCGCGCCTATGAACAGGGCTGCCTTGCCGATGTCGCTCGGCTTGAAGCGGTCCTGATGCTGGGCGCGGTAGTCCTGGTATTGCTGTGAGATTTCCGGCGTTCCGGCGAGAATGCCGAGGTCCAGAGAACTGGCCCTGCGCTTGAACCAGATGTCGATTTCCTGAAGTTCCGCTTCGGTCAGCGCCGGATAGCGGGATAGCAGCGCGGAGATGCGCTCTCGATCTTCAACGCGCGCGGCGTCGCTGATTTCTGGTGACATGGTATGACCCTTGATCTGCATTCGTGTGCGGCGCGCGTCTGGGCGCGCCGGGCGAGGAGCGGATCAGGCCAGCGGCGGTGCGGTGCTGTCGGGAACCCGTGCGGGGTGGTGGCGCGGCGGGGGGCCGCGCACATCGGGTTGCAGGTGCCTGGGCGATGCCGGAACCAGCGTTGTCAGCCGGACGACGGCAATCTCGCGGATGGCTCTTGGCGGCGCGGGCGGCATCGGGACCGCCTGTACATGGCCTGCTTCGACACGGCGGCCGGAAGTCAGCGCAAGATCAAGCGTGGCCGCGCTGAACGCCGATCCTTGCGTGCGTTCCAGGGGTGCGCGAATCGGATCGCCGGCCTGAAGGCCGATCGCGGCCAGCAGGAGAAGCGCCCAGAAGTGAAAGCGCGGGAACGAGGCGAAGCCCAGGGGCATGTGATTTAGCTAGGGGTTCGCGGCGCGCGTGACAAGCCGGCGGCACGGCATCCATCGGCCCGGGCGATGCAGGGGCTCAGCGTTTCTCGTAACGGACCAGTCCGGTGCCGAGCGTGTTGGCACCCAGTTTCACCGCATCGCCCGACCAGTCGGCCACGAAGGCGCTCTTGCGGTCGATACCGGGTGCGAAGCGGGCGTTGTTGCCGTCCACGACCAGCCCTTGCGAGGTGTGGTTGCGGTGTTCGGCGGCGACGGCGATGAAGGCGGAGTAGTTCTCCTTGTCGCGCCCCTGGACGAACCAGTTGTCCACGACGCGCCCGGTTGCACCGTCTGCCAGGTCGATCATGTAGTTGGTGGAGCGACCGGCCGCATCGTCGAAGCTGGAATCGAGCACTTCGATGCGGGCGGCGCGGCTTTTGAGGTAATGGCCGCCGGTGCCTGCCTCGAACCGGCTGCGGGTGACGGACAGCGCGCCGTAGTTGCCGACATAGATCGAGTGCGCGCAGCCCGACCCCTCGCAAGTGCCGAGGCGCGAAAAGGTCGACTTGTCGATCGCGATTGAGCCTTGCGGATCGTCGCCGGTCAGCAGGCCCTGTTCGCTGTCGCGGAACCAGGCCTGCGATATCGAGAGGTTGCCGTGTTCGAGGCGCACGCCGGCGCCATTCTTGTCCGAAACGCGAATATTGGCAAAGACCATGCCTTCTATCCGGGCGTTGCGCCCGCGCAGGACCAGTGCGGCCTTGTCCTCGCAGGCGACCCCATCAAGCACCGACTGGCCGGGAGCCTGCGCCTGGTAAGTCACGTCCCCCTTGCCCTGCACCGCGCAGTCGGCAAACCGCATGGAGGCGAAGCGGATGGTTCCGCGCCCTTCGCCGATGGCGTCCACCGCATCCTGAAGGCGCGTGTAGCTGCGGCCGGTTTCGACCACGGTGTACGGCGCGCCTTGCCCGAAAGACAGGGTGGCGGGAAGGGCGGTCAGCAGCAGGGCGCCGGAGGCGAGAGCGAGTCGAACTAGGCGGTTCATGCCCCTGCCTAGCGCGGCGGAAGCGCCTCTGTGTTAACGGCTTTTGCTGCGTCCCGGAACAGGACGGTCAGTCGCGCTTGCCGGAGCGCCACTTCCATCCGCCGCGTGTGCGCTTTGCCGCGATGACGACGAACAGTCCCGTCACGAGCAGGAACAGAGCTAGGGCGGCCATGCGCGCGCCTGTGGTGCCGGCACGGTTGAGCAGCGCGATTCCGGCGACCGAGGCCACATAGAGCAGCAGTAGCGCCCAGCCCTGCCATGCGATCGGCACGCCCGCGCCGTAGCCGAAGCGCTTGGGCGCGAACCAGGCGCCGTCTTTCGTCGATTCGTGCATCATGCTTCGTCCTCCTGAACCGGTGGCCGGCCGCGCCGGGCCGGCTCGCTGGCCTCGACCTTGATCCCGCGCCGGGCAAGCGCTTCGCGCAGCAGCACCTCGACCTGGGCGTTGACCGAACGGAAATCGGCTGCGGCGCAGCGCTCCAGTGCGGTGTGGAGCACCGGGTCGAGCCGCAGCGCGAACGCCTTCTTGCCGGGACTGGCCATTCGCCCGAAAGCCTTACTGGTAGAGCGTGCCGGTATTGACCACCGGCTGCGTGTCACGTTCGCCGCAGAGCACCACCATCAGGTTGGACACCATCGCTGCCCGGCGTTCGTCGTCGAGTTCGACCACGTTCTTTTCCGAGAGCTGTGCCAGCGCCATCTCCACCATCGAGACCGCGCCTTCCACCAGCTTGCGGCGCGCGCCGATCACGGCTTCGGCCTGCTGGCGGCGCAGCATGGCGCCGGCAATCTCGGGGGCGTAAGCCAGGTGGGTGAGGCCGCATTCGTCCACGGTGAGGCCGGCGACGTGCAGGCGCTCGATCAGTTCGGCCCGCAATTCGGCGTTCACTTCGGCATGGCTGCCGCGCAGGGTGATCTCGGCATCCTCGACATCGTCATAGGCATAGCGCGAACCGATCGAGCGGACCGCCGCCTCGATCTGCACGTTCACGAACGCTTTGTAGTCGTCCACGTCGTAAAGTGCCTGAGCGGTGTCCGCGACGCGCCAGACAACGTTGGTGGCGATTTCGATCGGATTGCCGCGCAAGTCGTTCACCTTGAGCTTTTCCGAAACCACGTTGTTGGCGCGAACCGAAATCCGGCGTTTTGCCATCCACGGCCAGACCCAGCGCAGTCCGGCGGCGCGGTCGGTACCACGGTATGAGCCGAACAGAGTGATCGCGGCCGCCATGTTGGGCTGGATCATGTAGAACCCGGAGGCGATCAGAATTGCCACCACAACGAGCGGGACGATCAGGGCGAGGGTTGCGAACACCGTGCCCGCCGCGGGATCGTTGCTGCCCGCGAGCATGGCGATGCTTGCCACCGCCAGCACCAGAAGCGCGACGAGAACCGCCAGCATCAGATATCCGCTTATGCTCGAAGCCACCGATTCCCGGCTGGAATTGATGGGCAAATGCGACTCGGACATCGAAAACGCTCCCTTGAAAGTGATATCACTTTAATATCAAATGTGCACATTCGGTCAAGCGGGGTTGAAAAACAGACGATTCGCCGCTATCTGGGCGTTGCGGGCCGGGCCCCTCTGGCGCGGCGTCGGTCGTGGTTTCATCCACGCGGGCGCCTCGTGATGTCGGACCGCATCGGGTGAAACCGATGCAGGTTCCGGGGGTCTTCCAAGCCCAAAATAGCTCCGGCACAGGAACCTTGCTTCGGGTCATCCGATCGAACCAACTCAAGTTCGATAGGGTTTTGACAATGACCGATCATATGTTCCGACTGCTCGAGCGCCATCAGAAGCTCGATGCCCTGCTGCGTTTCGCGCAGGGCAGGCCCATCGCCGATCCTCTCGAGATCGCGAAGCTGAAGAGAAGGAAACAGGAGTTCAGGGGCAGGCTGGCACGGTTGCTACTCCCCCCCAGCGCCGTTGCGCACAGCCTGTAACCCTTGCGCCGGCGTGATCCCCCCCCTTTTCGCGCCGGCGCTTCCTTCTTCTCCTGCTTCAGGTGATCGCCGTGGATTTTCTTTTCTATGACTGGTTGGGTACGCCCGCCTGGTTCTGGCTGGCGTTTGCCGGCCTCGTTTTCGTACTGACCGCGTTCGATCTCGGCTTCCTGCACAAGGAAGACCGGGAAATGGGCATTGCCGAATCGCTGCGGCTCTCGGTCTTCTACATTGCCATCGCCTCGGTTTTCGGGGCGTGGGTCTGGTGGGCCAAGGGCTCGGAAGACGGCATTGCCTATTTCACCGGCTACTTCATCGAGAAGGCGCTCTCGATCGACAACGTCTTCGTGATCTCGATGATCTTCGGCTTCTTCGCGATTGCGCCCAAGTACCAGTACCGCGCGCTTCTCTGGGGCATCATGGCGGTGATCGTGCTGCGCGGACTGATGATCGCGGGCGGCGTGGCGCTCGTGTCGCAGGCGCACTGGGTGATGTACATCTTCGCCGCGTTCCTCGTGTTTACCGGCGTGAAGATGCTGTTCGCGAAAGAGCAGGATCCCGATATCGGCAACAACCCCGTGATCCGCTGGATTTCACGCCACATGCGCGTGACCAAGGCGCATCACGCAGAGCACTTCTTCGTGCGCGAGAGGAATGAGGCAGGCAGGCTCGTCTGGGCGGCCACGCCGCTGTTCCTGGCGCTGGTCATCATCAACCTGGCCGACCTGGTGTTCGCAGTGGATTCGGTGCCGGCGATCTTCTCGATCACGACCGACACTTTCATCGTCTATACCTCGAACATCATGGCGATCCTCGGCCTGCGCGCGCTATACTTCGCGCTGGCGGCGATGGTGCACCGTTTCCATTACCTGAAGTATGCCCTCGCACTCGTGCTGGTGTTCATCGGCGCCAAGATTCTCGTTGCGGACTTCGTGATGGGCGGGGCGAAGTTCCCGCCGCTGATCAGCCTGGGCGTCACGTTGGCGCTGATCGCGGGCGGCGTGGGCTGGTCCTTGTGGAAGACGCGCGGGGAGGAGCCCCGGATCGGACACTGACGCGTGGCTATGAACGGATGAGGCGCCCTGCTAGGGCATAGGCCATGGCGCGCCTCATCCTGTTCAACAAGCCCTACGATGTCCTCTCGCAGTTTACGGATGTGCGCTCGCCCACGCCGCGCGCAACTCTTTCGGACTATATCGACGTGCCCGGAGTCTACCCGGCAGGCCGGCTTGACCGTGACAGTGAGGGATTGCTGCTGCTGACCGACGATGGGCGGCTCCAGTCACGGATCGCCGACCCGAAATTCAAGATCGCCAAGACCTACTTCGCACAAGTTGAAGGAGAGCCCGATGAGCCTGCTCTGGAAGCGCTGCGCAAGGGGGTGATGCTCAACGATGGGCCGACCCGCCCGGCAAGGGCAAAGCGTCTGGACGATCCGCAGCTCTGGCCGCGCAATCCGCCGGTGCGTTTCCGCAAGACGGTGCCGGACTGCTGGATAGAGCTGTCCATCACGGAAGGTCGCAACCGGCAGGTGCGCCGCATGACCGCGGCGATCGGCCATCCCACCCTGCGCCTCGTGCGCCAGCGGGTGGGCGAGTGGGCGCTGGATGGCCTCGCGCCGGGTGAATGGCGCGAGGTTTCTGTCTGACGACCTGGGTGCGCGTGGACGCTCAGCGGGTGCCGAGATCGCCCTTGCCCACCGTGCCGCTGGCCATTTCCAGCATTCGGTCGAGGCTGCGCTTGGCATCGAGGCGGAGCTGTTCCTCAATCTCAATGCGTGGCTCCAAGTCGCGCAGGGCGACGTAGAGCTTCTCCATCGTGTTGAGCGCCATGTAAGGGCAGATGTTGCAGTTGCAGTTGCCGTCCGCACCCGGCGCGCCGATGAAGGTCTTGTTCGGGATCGCGAGCTGCATCTGGTGAATGATGTGCGGCTCGGTGGCGACGATCAGCGTATCACCGGGAATCGTCTTCGCATACTGAAGGATGCCGCTGGTCGAACCGACGTAATCGGCATGGTCGACGATGTGCGGGGGGCATTCCGGATGCGCGGCGATCGGCGCCGTGGGATGTTGCGCCTTGAGCTTGAGCAGTTCGGTTTCCGAAAATGCCTCATGCACGATGCAGACGCCGGGCCAGAGCAGCATTTCGCGGTCGAACTTGCGGCTGAGGTAGCCGCCGAGGTGGCGGTCCGGGCCGAAGATGATCTTCTGGTCGGCGGGAATCTGCTGGAGGATCGTCTCGGCGCTGGAACTGGTGACGATGATGTCGGACAGCGCCTTCACCTCGGTCGAGCAGTTGATGTAGGTGAGCGCGATGTGATCCGGATGCGCTTCGCGGAAGGCCTTGAACTTCTCCGGCGGGCAGGAATCCTCAAGGCTGCAACCGGCTTCGAGGTCGGGCAGGACCACGATCTTGTTCGGCGAGAGGATCTTGGCGGTTTCGGCCATGAACTTCACGCCGCAGAAGGCGATCACTTCAGCGTCGGTTTCGGCGGCCTTGCGGCTGAGTTCGAGACTGTCGCCCACGAAGTCGGCAATGTCCTGAAGCTCGGGGCGCTGGTAGTAATGCGCGAGGATGACCGCGTTGCGTTCCTTGCGCAGCCGTTCGATTTCGGCGCGCACGTCGATACCGGAAAGGTCGGCGGGCATTACGGTCATGGTATCCCTCTGTCTGGTCGCTCCGGTCACCTGCCGGAATCCGGCTGCCGGGATTTGCGGCCTATCTAGGGATGCTTGCCGTAATGCCCAAGGGAAATATGCGCCTCCCCGGTCAATCGCTGGCGAGGGCTATCCGGCCGACGAAATCGCCCCACCACGGCATGACCGCCAGCAGTTCCACCAGAACGTGCGTGAGGACTGCGCAGATCGCGACGGCCAGCGTTGCCGGATGTGTACGGCCCGTCGTTTCGCGGTCATGGCGCGCGACGATCGCCACGACGCCAAGCTGGATCGCCAGCGAGAGCCATTCGCCCCAGGGCATGATGAAAGGCATCGGCAGTACCCGGCCCAATGCGGGGTCCAGCAGGATCACGGTCGATCCCAGCATGAGTCGCCGGTGCCAGTCCGGTTGGCCGCGCCGGGATACGGCCATCGTCACGAGCAATGCGAACATCGTCACGCTGACGATGCCGAGCGCAAGGAAGTAGGCCGGGCTGAAGAACGGCGGTTGGATGCCGAGCCTGATCGCCGTCACGTTGAGCGTTATGACCAGCACGAAGATCAGCGGCACCATCACCGCGCTGGCCCAGCCGAGTCGGCGGTGGAGGGCTATCCCGCCATGTCCGGCGAGTAGCGATTGGGTCACCAGCAGGCCGAGCCACGCCAGCATCGCCGCGCCGTGCAGGTGCATGACAAGTGGAGCATGACGATAATCGGCCATGCCTCTAAGTGCGAACTGCGCGAAAGCCAGGACGATGAAGGCCGACAGGCCGATCGCCATTTTCTGCCAGAACGACAAGGTGCCAAGGCGCACGCGATGCAAAGTTGCCATGAAGATTTCCCCGCCATCCCAGGAGTGGCGGAGTTTTAATGGATGTTCTCAAGTAAAAATACGGTAATTCCACAGATTACTGTAATTTATCCATCAGAGACCATGCCTCTTCATGGCGCTTTACGAGGTTTCGTCTTTCCAGATCAAGGAGATGCGCCAGCACCGAGCGCCCGGCGGCAGGCCAGAGCCTTTCGTCCACGCCCTTGTACATGAGCGGTACCATCTCGGCGATGGTCTCTCGGCCGGCCTCGATCTGCCTGAGTATCTGCCGTTCGCGCTGGCGGCGATGGCCGATCATGCCGCGCACGAGCTGGCGCGGCTTTTCCACGGCGGGTCCGTGGGCGGGGAAGTAGATCGCGTCCTGCTCCCGCTCGTAGAGCTTCTGGAGGCTGGCGAGATAAGCGGTCATGTCGCCATCCGGAGGGGATACGACGCTGGTGGACCAGCCCATGACGTGATCCCCGGTGAACATGGCCCCGGTTTCGGGCAGTGCGAAGCACAAGTGGTTCGAGGTGTGCCCGGGTGTCGCCACGGCTTCGAGCGTCCAGCCCTCTCCCGAAATCGTTTCGCCGTCCGCCAGAACACGGTCGGGGCGATAGTCGGGGTCGAAGGCGGCGTCGGCGCGGGGGCCGTCGTCATCGAGCGTCAGCGGTGCGCAGCCGACGATCGGGGCGCCGGTGAGTGCTTTCAACGGCACGGTGGCCGGCGAATGGTCGCGGTGCGTATGCGTGCAGCAGATCGCGGCGATCCGCGCCTTGCCCACGGCTTCGAGGATCGCTTCGATATGCTCGGGATCGGCGGGACCGGGATCGATCACCGCTACGTCCGCGCCGTCGCCGACGAGATAGGTCTGGGTGCCGGTATAAGTGAACGGCGAAGGGTTGCGCGCCAGCACGCGGCGCACCAGCGGGGCGATCCGCTCGGATACGGCATAGGGCTTGTCGATGTCTTTCAGCGCGTCCATGTGGCCGATATGGTCATTCGCCGGGCATGTGTCGAGACGCCCGGGTGGGGAGAGAAGCAGGCATGGCGTCCGAAGCCGAGTTGATTCTGGTCATCGATGCGGGGACGACCTCGAACCGGGCCATGGTCTTCGCGCCTGACGGAGCCTTGCGGGCGCTGACCCAGCGGCAATTGACGCAGCACTATCCGCGCGCAGGCTGGGTCGAGCATGATGCCGAGGAAATCTGGCAGGGGGTGCTTGCCTGCGCCCGGCAGGCCGTGGCGCAAGTGGGCGGCGCGGCCCGGATCGCGGCGGTCGGCGTGACGAACCAGCGCGAAACGGTGGTTGCCTGGGACAAGAAGAGCGGCGCCCCGCTCGCCCGCGCTCTGGTCTGGCAGGACCGGCGCACCGAACCGGCCTGTGCGCAGCTGCGCCGGGACGGGCACGAGGCGGTGGTCCAGGCCCGCACCGGCCTGCTGCTCGATCCTTATTTTTCCGCCACGAAGATGCGCTGGCTGCTGGATGAAGTGCCTGAAGTCCGTGACGCGGCAGATGCCGGAAGGCTGGCTTTCGGAACCGTCGATTCATGGCTGTTGTTCCGCCTTACCGGCGGCGCGCACCTGACAGATGCCACCAATGCCAGCCGCACCGCGCTTTTGCCGCTTGAGGGCGCTTGCTGGGACGAGGCGCTATGCGACTTGTTCGGGGTGCCGCGCGCGGCCCTTCCCGAAGTCTGCGACAGCGCGGGAGACTTGGCCATGGTTGAGGCGCAGTGGTTCGGCGCGGCCGTACCCGTCACCGGGATCGCGGGCGATCAGCAGGCGGCAACGCTGGGGCAGGGCTGCCTTGCCCCCGGCGCGACCAAGGCGACTTACGGCACCGGTGCTTTCGTGCTGGCGAACATGGGCGACAAAGTGCCTGCCTCGCGTCACCGCCTCCTGGCGACAGTGCTGTGCCAACTTGGCGGCGTGCGGACTTATGCGCTCGAAGGTTCGGTCTTCGTGGCGGGTAGCCTTGTGCAATGGCTTCGCGACAGTCTCGGCCTGGTCGATGCTGCGGCCGAAACCGAAGTTCTCGCCCGCTCGGTGCCGGATTGTGGCGGCGTGGTCATCGTACCGGCGCTGTCGGGATTGGGGGCGCCGCACTGGCGGGCGGAGGCGCGGGCTTCTATCACCGGGCTCTCCTTTGCCAGTTCGCGCGCGCATCTGGCCCGTGCGGCGCTGGAGGCCATGGCGATGCAGACCCGCGACCTTGCCGAAGCGTTCGCCGCAGACGGTGCGCGCTGGACTTCGCTCAGGATCGATGGCGGCATGAGCGCAAACGACTGGATGGCGCAGGATATTGCCGATGTGCTCGACCTCACGGTGGAGCGTCCGGAATTCGTCGAAACCACTGCGCTTGGTGCTGCGGTGCTGGCTGCGCACGGCGCGGGGCTGTTCCCGTCGTTGGAGGCAGCGGTAGAGGCCATGGGCGGAAAGCGCCGGGCATTTTCGCCCGATATGGCGGGAGCGGTGCGCGACGAGCGCGTCAGGTTGTGGGAAAAGGCGCTGGCTTCGGTTTGAGCGTATCGGCGAGCCGGCGTTCGATCCGTTCGCGCAGGCGCTCGATCCCGCTGGGCTCGGCCTCTTCGGTGAGCCGCCAGCGCTGGTCCAGCCTCATGAGCCGGTCGTAGAACCGGCGGGTCGTTTCCACCAGTTCGGCAACCTGCGGTTCGAGCAGGGCGAGCTGGGCGGGTTCGGAGTTGCGCAGCATGGACGAAAGCCGGCCATGGCGGCGAAGCTGGAATTCGGTAAGTTCGCCCATGAAGTACGCCCGGTGGTTCAGCAGCCAGGCAATCGCGTGCATCATGCGGGTGGTGGTGCGCAGGCCCTCGCTCGAGAGCGCGACACGGGCGAGATCCTCTTCCGCCATCGAGCCTTCAAGGCGGCGCGCCAGCGTGAAGGCGTGGCGCACCTCGTCCGAAAGCACCAACGCCTCGCAATAGAGCGCCTCGACGATGCGCGGGTTTATGGTCGCGGAATTGGGCATCGGCATTCATATTTCGGAACAGCGAGTCCCGGGCAACTGGCCGAATGCCATTTTCCGAAGCAAATCCGGGCGTTGTCCCCGTTCGGCACGCTTTTCCGAACCTGGCGTCCGGTTCGCCTTGTCGTGATTGTGCCAGTCAGGCGATGATGTCGGGGATCAGATAATCTTCGATCACCGAAATCTGGTCCTTGAGCCTGAGCTTGCGCTTCTTGAGGCGGGCGATCTGCATCTGGTCGCCGGCACCGGCGGCGTTCAGCGCATCGATCGCGGCATCGAGATCGCGGTGTTCAATCCTGAGAATTTCCAGGCGCTTGCGCATTTCCTCTTCGGTCACGCCGGAATTCCCTGTCATCGAATGGCTGTCATCATTGCGTCTTTCGCCGCCTCCCGCTTGACGCAGCAGGCGTGCGATTCACCGATATGTAGCATTAGCGGTCTTCGCAAGATGGGCAGGATGTGGTTCCATCCTTTTTGCGCCGCATCGATGATGCCGAGTCGCCAACAATGGTCGCCGGCAAGGATACGGCCCACCCCCCGGAAAAGAGGAGAACCGTCCATGGATAGTTCGCACGTCAGCGCCTTGCAGCTCAAACATGCCGGAATCGAAAGACAGATTCATGACGAGTTGAGCCGACCCATGCCTGACGCCGTCATGATCCAGGCCCTCAAGAAGCGAAAGCTGAAGCTGAAGGAAGAACTCTTGCGTCATTGAGCCGGCGCGTCCCCCACGGGTCTGCCTGAAGGGACCGGGCGCCGCTCCAGAGGTGCCCCCGGTGCGTCGACGCATCGGGGGTGCTGCGCAAATGGGGGGATGCTGCGCGAATGATCGCCGGAGCGCGGGCTTGATCGCTGTGCGCGCCAAGGCGAACTAACTGATCTTTTAACCGCACGCTGCGTTCCCAAAGCGGACTCTTTGGGTTACTCGGGTTGCCATGACCAGCGGAGCCGTAGAAGCAGCACGAAACATCCTCACCCGCCTCCATGAGGTCATGGCGTCGCGCAACCACGCGCAAGCCAAGCTGAATACCGTGGTGGAAGTGATCGGCGAATGCCTCAACAGCGAGGTCTGTTCGATCTATCTCCTGCGCGAGGGGATGCTGGAACTTTTCGCCACGCGCGGCCTGGCCCAGGAAGCCGTCCACGTTACCCGCATGGCCATAGGCGAAGGCCTTGTTGGCATGATCGGGGAACGGATCGAGACGCTCAACCTCGCCGAAGCCGCCACTCATCCGGACTTTTCCTATCGCCCGGAAACCGGGGAAGACCGTTTCCACTCCTTCGCAGGCGTGCCGATCGTGCGGCGCGAACGCGCCGTGGGCGTGCTCTGCGTCCAGCACGTAGAGCCGCGCCGCTACGAGGAAGTGGAGATCGAGGCGCTTCAGACCGTCGCCATGGTCCTGTCCGAAGTCATCACCAATGCCGACCTCATCGACGAGGTGGATGTTCATGCCCTCGGCTCCGCGCAGACGGGGCCGGAGCAATTGCGTGGGCTCACGCTGGTGAAAGGTCTTGCCTCGGGACAGGCCGTCTATCATCAGCCGCGCGTCAATATCGAGCATGTCGTTGCCGAGGATACCGAGGCGGAGCGGCAGCGCGTTATCCACGCCTTCGACAAGATGCGCGAACAGATCGACCGGATGGCTAGCCAGGCCGAATTCGGCATGGGGGGCGAGCATGAGGAAGTGCTCGAAACCTACCGCATGTTCGCTTACGATGAAGGCTGGACCCGGCGGATCAACGAAGCCATCGATTCCGGCCTCACCGCAGAAGCCGCGATCGAGCGCGTGCAGCAGCGCACCCGCATGCGCATGCGCCAGATCGACGATCCGCTGCTGGCGGACCGCATGCACGATCTGGAGGATCTGGCGAACCGCCTGTTGCGGATCGTGTCCGGCCAGATGGGCACGGCTGCATCGATGGGCCTGCGGAACGACGCGATCCTGATCGCGCGCAATCTCGGCCCGGCCGAACTGCTCGAATACGACAAGCGCCGCCTCAAGGGCGTGATCCTGGAGGAAGGCTCGCTCACCAGCCATGTGGTGATCGTCGCGCGGGCCATGGGCATCCCGGTACTCGGCCGTGTGCGGGGCCTGCGCGGCGTGGTGAGGGAAGGCGACCAGCTCCTGCTCGATGCCGACCAGGCCAGCGCCATGGTGCGCCCTCCGGCCGGCGTGGTCGAGGCGTTCGAGGCCCGCTTCGCCAAGAGCCGGCAGCGCCAGGCGGCCTATGCCGCCCTGCGCGAAGTCCAGCCCACCACGCTGGACGGCACGCGCATCCAGGTGATGATAAACGCGGGGCTGCGCGACGATATCGCCAATCTCGCCATGACCGGGGCCGACGGCATCGGCCTGTTCCGCACCGAGTTCCAGTTCTTGGTATCGGCCACGCTACCCTCTCGCGAACGCCAGACCCGCCTGTACCGCGATGTCATGGAAGCGGCGGGTGACAAGCCGGTGAAGTTCCGCACGGTCGACATCGGCGGTGACAAGACGCTGCCCTACCTGCGCCACGACGACGGCGAGGGGGAGGAGAACCCGGCGATGGGCTGGCGCGCGCTGCGCGTTGCCCTCGAACGCGAGGGATTGCTCAAGGTGCAGGCCCGCGCGCTGCTTGAGGCGGCTGCCGGTCGCACGCTTCATGTCATGTTCCCGCTGGTGGCCGAACCCTGGGAATTCGACCAGGCCAAGGCCGTATTCGAAAAGCAGCTCGCCTACTTGCGCGGCCAGAAGAAGCTGCTGCCCGAGGCGATCCACTACGGCATCATGCTGGAAGTGCCTGCGCTGGCCGAGCAACTCGATCTCTTGGCGCCGAAGATATCGTTCCTGTCGATCGGGACCAACGATCTCACGCAGTTCCTCTTCGCGGCCGACCGGTCGAACCCCAAGCTGGCCGAGCGCTATGACTGGCTGAGCCCGGCGATCCTGCGCTTCCTGCGGCGCGTTGTGCGCAGCCTTGAAGGGCATGACGTGGAAATTGCGGTCTGCGGCGAAATGGGCGGGCGCCGGCTGGAAGCTCTCGCGCTGCTGGGGCTGGGAATCAGGCGCCTTTCGATCACGCCGGCCTCGGTCGGGCCCACCAAGGACCTCGTCGCGAAGGTCAATCTCGCGGAGATCAGCGCGGCGATGGAGCAATGGCTTGCCGCGCCGCCAGCGGACATGCGCGCGACGCTCACGGCCTGGGCTGTGGAGCGGGATATCCCGGTGGACTGAACGGAGCCGTGGATCGAACGGGGCAGCAGGCTGATCCCACGGGATTTTGCACCGTGGTGCGATTGACACGAAGGAGTCTTGCGGGAATGCTACTCGCCGTACACGGGGTCGCATCCACCGCAAAAAATTCGAACAATCGCCCGCGTCGTGATTGACTTTGGATTCTCGCGCGGTTTGGTAGATTCCGTTCATCATCAGATTTACCAGTCCCTTCGGGAGCGGAATGGAACACGTTGAAAATCAGGGCCCGTCCGAAGGTTTGGCCAGTGTCTCGGCCGGCGGCTCGGCGTCCACCGTCGGTGCGACCTTGCGCAAGGCGCGCGAAGCCAAGGGCCTGAGCCTTCCTGACATCGCCGCGCAGACCCGCATCGCCGAGCGTCATCTTGCCGCGATCGAGGAAGATCGGCTGGGTGACCTTGCCGCACGGACTTATGCGGTGGGCTTCTCCCGCACATATGCCCGCGCGCTCGGGCTCGATGACAAGGCCATTGCGGAGCAGGTGCGCCGGCAGCTTGATGCTGAAGGACACAGTCGCGAACCGGTCATGGTTCCGCATTTCGAGCCGGGCGATCCCGCGCGCGTGCCTTCGGTGCGCCTCGCCTGGGTGGCCGCCGCCGGGGCGCTGGTGGTCATCGTGCTGCTGCTGGTGTTCTGGAGCAGCTATCTCGCGCCTGAAGGCAAGTTGCCCGACCTGATCTCCGATGCGCCCAAGCCTGCTCCGAGCGCAGTCGTGGCCGCGAAGCCCGCTGCGCCTGCGGTGCAGCCCACCAACGGTCCGGTGGTGCTAGCTGCCACGGTCGAGGGCGTCTGGCTGCGTGTCACCGATGCCAAGGGCAAGCTGGTGGAGAAGGTGCTGAAGCAGGGTGAAACCTGGACCGTGCCCGAGGGCGCGCAGGCTCCGCAGCTTCGTACCGGCCGTCCCGATGGGCTGGCGATCACGGTCGGCGGAAAGGCCATTCCGGCGCTCGCGGCCAAGCCGATGACGATGTCGGGTGTTTCGCTGGTTCCTGCCGACCTGCTGGCGCGTGGACAGGCCGGGGCGCCGGCAGGCGCAACCGGAATCGCCGCTCCAACGGCTGCGGTTCCCACTGCCGGGCCTACTGTCGGGCCGAATGCGGGACAGACTGCCGCGCCGCTTTCCACGACTTCCCAATAGGCCCGCCTCGACAAGGGGGCGGGGCTTGCGGCACATCGGTCGCAAGACAATTCTGGTTAACGAGCGGTTCTGTCGCGCCCCTGCATGGCGTGACGGAACGCGATGGGCGCGGGGCGCCCCGATACGGAGTAGACCTGGCGATGAATCGTTCCCTTGTGGCAATCCGCTCGATGCGCCTGGCCGCGACGAGTGCCGTTGCTTTGGCGCTGGTCGGCATGAGCCTGCCGGCCCAGGCCCAGGAATCCACGGATTCCCGCCTCAAGAAGGTGGAGTCCGAGGTTCGCGCACTTCAGCGCAAGGTGTTCCCGGGCGGAGACGGCAAGTTCTTCCAGCCTGAAATCACGCCCGGCACGCCGGTGCCTGCCCCGGCACCGGGCCAGCCCGCGACCACGCCGGTCAGCGATATTCTTCTGCGCATGGATTCGATCGAGGCGCAGATCCGCGGTCTGACCTCGCAGGTCGAACAGAACACCAACCGCATCAACCAGATTGAGGCGCGCCTTGCCGCAGGTGTGCCGGCTCCGGCGCCTCTGTCGGGGGGCCCTGCCGCGCAGTCCAATCTCAATGCGATGAGCGGCGGGGCCAGCCCCGCGCCGACTTCGACGACTCCTGCCGCGCAGCCCTCCACGCCGCGTCCGGCGGCACCGTCGAACTCGCGGATCGAGGCGGTGAAGGCTATCGTGAAGCCGCAGTCCGCCGATCCGGGCGATGACGAGTACAGCTACGGCTTCCGTCTCTGGGAAGCGAAGTTCTATCCCGAAGCACAGCAGCAGCTGAAGCTCTACCTTGAAAAGTACCCGCGTCATGCCCGCGCGAGCTGGGGCCGCAACCTGCTGGGCCGTGCCTATCTCGATGACGGCAACCCTCTGGAGGCCGCCAAGTGGTTCGTCCAGAACTACCAGACCGACAAGCGGGGCGATCGTGCGCCTGACAGCCTGCTCTATCTCGCCGTGTCGATGAAGCAGCTCAAGGACAACAAGCGGGCCTGCATCGCTCTCGCCGAGTTCAGCGAGACTTACGCCAGCGAGGCCGCCGGTCGCCTGAAGGGCACGTACGATTCCACGCGCAATGGACTTGGCTGCGCCTGACCCGATGCTGATGCCGACGCCCGAAGCCGTTGCACGGTTTCGGGCGGGGCTGGCTGCGATCTGGGGCGAAGCGATCGATGAGCCGCGGGCGCGGCTTGCGGTTGCGGTTTCCGGCGGGCCGGACAGTACGGCCTTGCTGCTGCTGGCGCAGGCCGCCTTGCCCGGCCGGATCGAGGCCGCAACCGTCGACCATCAGCTTCGCGCTGCGAGCGCGGCGGAAGCTGCGGCGGTCGCAGCGCTCTGCGCCCGGCTCGGCGTGGCTCATGCAACGTTGCAGGTTGAGGTTTCGCCCGGCAACGTACAGGCCGAGGCCCGCGCCGCCCGCTATGCGGCCATGGCGGAATGGATCGCGGAGCGCGGTCTCGCCGCGCTCACGACCGCGCATCATGCCGACGATCAGGCCGAGACCCTGCTTATGCGCCTCAACCGGGCGAGCGGGGTCAGCGGCCTTGCCGGAACGCGCGGGCGGGGGCAGGTGCCGGGAACCGCCATTCCCCTGCTGCGCCCGGTACTGGGCTGGCGGCGGGAGGAACTGGCCGAGGTGGTAGCGGCCGCGGGCGTCGTTCCGGCGGAAGACCCCAGCAATGCCAACGACCGGTTCGACCGCGTGCGCATCCGCAAGGCGCTTGCTTCGGCCGACTGGCTGGACGTTGCCGCCATTGCCCAGAGCGCGGAACATCTTGCCGAGGCCGATGCTGCGCTGGATTGGATGGCGGCACTGGAATGGCGGTCCTGCATCACCCGAGAGCCCATGGGACTGCGCTACCGCCCGCAGGCGCCGCGCGCGGTGGTCCTGCGCGTGCTGGCGCGCTGCGTGGTCGAACTTGGCGGCGAGGAGCCGCGCGGAAGCGCGGTGGCGCGCTTGCTGGCAAGCTTGCAGGAAGGGCGGCCCGCCTCGATCGGAGAACTGGTCGTGCGGCCCAATGCCGGCGGCTGGAGTTTTGCGAAGGCGCCCGTTCGGGCAGCGAAGAGAACCCGGCCGGTGAAGAGCGAGGGTTAGGTTTCCGGTCAGCGAGTGCCGGTGACGCGAAGGATGCCTTAGCCGCCGACCAGGTTGTCTCCAAGCCCGACCTGCTTTCCACGGGTGATGTAGACCTTGTCGCCGATCTTCGTCGTCGCGAAAAGCTTGGCGGCGAAATCCTCGGGCATTCCCACGCAGCCATGGCTGGCATAGCCCAGTTCGACCTTGGAGCCGTGAAGGGTGATGCCGTCGTCGGTCAGGCGCTGCATGTAAGGCATCGGCGCGCCGGTGTAGATGTTGGAGACGTGGTCCTTGTCCTTCTGGGTGATCGGGAACACGCCGAGCGGGGTGGGCTTGTCCTCCGTGCCGAGCAGGACCGCGGTTGTGCCGATCTCGTAGCCGCCTCGGAAAACCGAGAGGACGCGTGCTTCGAGATCGACGGTGACGACGATGGGCCCGGCGGGAACTTTCGCCTCGTCCCAGTGCCATTCGCCATACTTGATCGGCCCTTCGATCGGCAGGATGTGCTTTATGACGAAGGGTTCGTCCCTGGCGGCAGGCGATGGGGACGGTACCGGTGGCGGAGTTACCGGTGCGGGCCGGGCAACGACAGGGGCAGGCGTGTGGTCACGGGCTGTCTGGCGCGAGGTGATGATGAACACGCCCACGATCACGGCGATGGCCAGCAGGCCCGAGGTGAGCAGAAGGCGGGGTGTCACCTGGCGGGAAATCCTGTGGTTGAGGCGCTTGTCACGTCGTTATCATCGCGCAGGAGGTGGGCGAGCGCCAGTGCGGCTTCAGCGGTGTCCCGCAAGGGGACTTGGCCGGGCTGAAAGTTAACGCGGGGAAGGCGTCATTCCGGGCCGGGCGCGGCGATCCCGGAGCGGAGGATCGAATTCGCCAGATCGGCCAGTTCCTCCGGCGTACCGTCGTTTGACCATACGGCATAGCGCAGACCGAGAAACACATTCATGCCCATGATCGCCCAGGCATGGGCTTCCCCAAGACCTTCGCGCAATTCCCCCTTGCTTGCACCGTCGGCGAGTCGTTCGCGGATGCGGCGGGCGGTCGATTCGTAGTGGATGCGGAAACTGGCGGGATCGACGAATTCGCTCTCGTCGATGATCCGGTAGATTTCCTTGTGTTCGCGGGCAAAGCGCAGGAACGCGGTCAACGCCGCCTTTTCCGCTTCCAGCGCAGGCATCGGCTCGGCAAGCGCTTCGCGCGCGGCCTGCCGGACCTTGCTGCTGAGGTCGTCCACCAGCGCGCGGAAGATTTCATCCTTTGAATCGAAGTACGTATAGAAACTGCCGAGCGCCGTGCCCGCCCGTTTGGTGATCCCGGTTATCGAGGCTTCGTGAAAGCCGCGTTCGCCGAACTCCACGGCGGCCGCATCCAGCAGCTTGCGCAAGGTTCGCCGGCCCCGTTCGGTACGCGGCACTTTGGCCGAGATCGCCGGTTCGCGCCCCGCATCCTGCCGGCGGGATTCTTCCCTGGGTTCGGGCAGAGGGGGCTGGGTGTCATCTGTGATCACAAGAGCACAGCTAGACCCAGATCGGCAGCTTGGCAAACCTTCAATGTTGAAACACGGTTCAACTTTCAATATCAGGGGCGGACAACAACAAGGTTCATTGGGAGTAACGGGGATGCAGCAGGTGCGATTCCGCAGCATGGGTTCGAGTTGTCTGGCGCTGGCCGCCGCGATCGGCGTTGCCGTTCCCGCCCTGGCTCAGGAGCAGGGGCGTCAGTCGGCCGAGGCATCCCGTTCCGGCGAGGAAGTGAGCGTGGGCGAGATCGTCGTCACCACGCGCCGCCGTGAGGAGCGCCTCGTCGATGTGCCGATCGCCGTGACCAGCTTCAGCGGGGAGCAGCTTGCGAAGTCCGGCGCGATCGACATCACCGACATTGCCCAGTCCACCCCGAACGTGACACTGGAAGTTTCGCGCGGCACCAATTCCACGCTTTCCGCCTTCATTCGCGGCATCGGCCAGCAGGACCCCGTCTCGGGCTTCGAGCAGGGCGTGGGCATCTATCTCGACGACGTATACCTGAACCGCCCCCAGGCCGCCGTGCTCGACATCTACGATGTGGAACGGATCGAGGTGCTGCGCGGACCGCAGGGCACGCTTTACGGCCGCAACACCATCGGCGGCGCGGTGAAGTATGTGACGAAGTCGCTCCCGGACCGGTTCTCGCTCAAGCTTCGCGGCACTTACGGAACGTATGACCAGGCGGACGGCGTGCTGACCGTTTCCGCTCCGATCACGGATATCCTGCGGGTCGGTGGATCGGTGGCGCGCCTGTCGCGCGGCGGTTTCGGCAAGAACCTGACCACCGGCGAGGACAACTACAACAAGGATATCTGGGCCGGACGCGGCACTGTGGAGATCGGCGGCAACGGCCAGCCGGTCCTGATCCGTATTTCGGGCGACTACACGCGCGACAAGTCCAATTCACGGGGCGGTCACCGGTTGATCCCTGCCCTGGTCTCGGGCACGCCGGTGCTTGACGATGTGTTCGACAGCCAGGGTGGCCTCGACGATCCCCGGCAGGACGTGAAAGCCTATGGCCTTGCCGTCAACGCCAGTGCCGAACTGACCGATGCCCTGACGTTCCGCTCGATCAGTGCCTGGCGCAAGGACAAGAGCGCTTCGCCGATCGATTTCGATGCGCTGCCCGCCGTCGATGTCGATGTGCCGGCGTTCTACAACAACGAGCAGATCAGCCAGGAATTCCAGCTGCTTTATGATAACGGCGGCTGGCTCCAGGGCATGATCGGCGGCTATTATCTCGCGGCCAAGGCCGATACCGCCTTCGATGTGCGACTTTTCACCACGCTGAACGGGCTTACCGCCTATACCCAGGCCGATGTCGATACCGATACCTGGGCGGTCTTCGGTGACTTCACGTTCGACTTCACCGACCAGCTCAGCCTCGCGGTGGGTGGGCGCTACACCTGGGACCAGCGCAAGGCGCAGATCCTCCGTCAGAACTATCTCGGCGGCGGATCGCCCGTGTTCGGCGGGCTTGGCGTGCCGTTCGGGGCGCCGAGCACGGACTTTTCGGGCAAGGCGACCTTCAAGAAGTTCACGCCGCGCGCCTCGCTCAGCTTCAAGCCGACGCCCGACCACAACCTCTACGCCAGCTTTTCGCAAGGCTTCAAGGGCGGCGGCTTCGATCCGCGCGGTGTCGGCGTGAACGCGCCGACCACCAACCCCAGCGGCATTCCGAGCGATGCTGAGATCGCCAGCTATCTCAGCTTCAAGCCGGAATCGGTCGATAGCTATGAGCTTGGCTACAAGGGCAACCTGTTCGGCGGCGGCCTCTATATTGCGCTGGCGGCGTTCCACATGGACTACAAGGACGTCCAGGTTCCCGGATCGGCGGGCTGCACGGTGGGCGGGATCGCAACGTTCTGCGGTGTCATCACCAATGCCGGCAAGGCCAAGATCGACGGTATCGAACTGGAGGCGAATGCCCGTCTCGGCCAGAATCTGGCAAGTTCGGGCGACAGGGTGAACCTGTCGGGCTCGCTGGGTTACATCAATGCGCGCTACAAGGAATATATCACGCAGGTTCCCGGTGTCGGCCCGGTGGACGTTGCCGATGCCCGCAAGGTGCAGAACACCCCCAAGTGGAACGGCAGCGCGACGCTGGCCTATACCTCCCCGGTGGGCGATGGCGACGTTTCGCTGAACACCACGCTGTCTTACCGCAGCAAGACCTACCAGTTCGAGATTCCCAATCCCTATATCGACCAGAAGGGCTATGTCCTGCTCGACGCCAGCCTCGTCTATACCGCTCCGGGCGGTCGCTGGAGCCTTGGCGTTCACGGCAAGAACATTTTGGACAAGGAATACAAGACCTCGGGCTATACCTTCGTCGGCACCGGCGCGGACGGCAGCCTGATCCCGACCCTGGGCAAGGAAGGAACCCTGACCGCGTTCTACGGCAACCCCCGGCAGGTCTTCGTGACCGGAACGCTGGAATTCTGATCGCGCCCGGCGGCCTCGGATTTCCCCGGTCTTGCGGGGAGACCGAGGCCACCCGTTCGGCCCGGCAGCGGTGAAAGGACTAGCTTTCGATGGAATATCGCCTCCACCGCTACCGCAGCGCCTGCGGGAGGCTCGATCTTGTCGCGCGCGACTATCCGGCGGCGGAGGCCGGGGCGCCGGTTCTGCTGATGATGCACGGCCTGACCCGCAACAGCGCGGATTTCGAGCCCTTGGCGAGGCATCTCGCCGGGCGCTACCGGCTGGTCGTGCCGGACCAGCGGGGCCGCGGGCTTTCGCAGTGGGACCCCGATCCCGCGCAGTACCGGCCCGACGTCTATGCACAGGATATGCTGGCGCTGCTTGGCGGGCTCGGCATTGCGCGGGCCTGCCTTGTCGGCACTTCGATGGGCGGGCTCATGGCCATGGTGATGAACGCGCTGCGGCCCGGGCTCGCCAGCGGATTCGTGTTCAACGACATCGGTCCGGTCCTCGATCCTGCGGGACTTGCGCGGATACAGGGCTATGTCGGGCCGGGCGGGGCGATGGCTTCGTGGAAAGAGGCGGCGGCGCGGTGCAGGGCGATCAACGCGGTGGCCTTCCCCGATTTCGGCGGCGGGGACTGGCTGGCCTTCGCCCGGCGCACTTGCCGGGAGAATCCCGGGGGGACCGTCTCGTTCGACTATGATCCCGCCATTTCCAGAAGCATGGACGGTGACACCCCGCCAACCGTGCCGCCGGACCTCTGGCCCTTGTGGGACCTGCTGGGCGCCGCGCCGGTGCTGGTGGTGCGGGGGGCGCTGTCCGACCTGCTCGGAATGGAAACCGTCCGCGAGATGGCGCGCCGTCACTCCGGCCCTTATGCCCATGTCGAGGTGCCGCGCGTCGGCCATGCCCCGATCCTCGACGAGTTGCCCGCACTGGCTGCAATCTCGGCGTTTCTCAAGGAATACGTAAGCTGACATGAGCGGCACAGAACACGGCCAGAACGGCACCGAAACGGTACACAAGTCAACCTCGCCCCGGCTGGTGCTGGCGATGCTGCTTCTGGTCTACATCTTCAATTTCGTGGACCGCCAGATCCTCGCCATCCTTGCCGCGCCGATCCAGAAGGAGCTTGCGCTCGACGATGCGCAGATGGGCATGCTGGGAGGTCTCGCCTTCGCCATGCTCTATTCCACGCTGGGGGTTCCGCTTGCCTGGCTTGCCGATCGGACCAGCCGGTCGTGGGTCATCACCGGTTCGCTGGTGATCTGGAGCCTGTTCACCGCGCTGTGCGGTGCGGCCACCGGGTTCTGGCATATCTTCCTTGCCCGGCTGGGCGTGGGCGTGGGCGAGGCTGGCGGCGTTGCGCCGTCCTATGCGGTGATCGGCGATCATTTCCCGAGCGAGCGGCGGGCTTTCGCGCTTTCGGTCTATTCGCTGGGGATTCCGCTGGGATCGGCGGCGGGCGTGCTGGCGGGCGGCTATGTTGCCGCGCGGGTGGACTGGCGGGCGGCCTTCGTCGCCGTTGGGCTGGCCGGACTGCTGATCGCGCCGCTGTTCAGGCTGGTGGTCAGGGACAAGCCCCGTCCCGCCCGCGCCGCGCCCGCCGTTCGTTTCGGCGAAGTGGCCGCGCTGCTCGTGCGCAAGCGGGCGTTCTGGTTGCTGAGCTTCGGCGCCGCGTCCAGTTCGATGCTGGGCTACGGCCTTGCCTTCTGGCTGCCGAGCCTGCTCCAGCGCAGTTTCGGGCTCGATCTCGTGCAGACATCGTGGTTCATCGGCGCGGTCCTGCTGATCGGGGGGACGGTGGGGGTGCTTGCGGGCGGCCTGCTGGCGGATCGTCTCGGCAAGGCCGACCGCGCCTGGTACGGCCGTGTTCCGGCCCTGGCCTATGTCGTTGCGGTGCCGCTTTTCGCGGGCGGAATCTGGACGTCCAGCGTGGCGCTTGCCTTCGCATTGTTCATCGTCCCGCAGGCGCTCGCCTATGTCTGGCTCGGCCCGGTGACGAGCGCGGTCCAGCATCTTGTCGAGCCGCCCGCCCGGGCGACTGCCTCGGCGCTGTTCCTGCTGATCAACAACCTGATCGGCCTTGGCGGCGGCATCTACGCGCTGGGTGCGCTGTCAAAGACGCTGGCACCGGTTTATGGAGCAGAATCGCTGCGTTATTCCATGCTGCTGGGGCTTGGCCTCTACCTGCTGGCGGCGGTGCTCATGAGCCTGGCCGGACCGGCGCTGCGGCGGGAATGGGTCGCCGAGAACTAGGGCGCCGGGCGGGATCGCCCGCAGGTTCCCGCGCAAGCCGGAGCGGCCGGTTTGCAGGCCGCTCTAATTTTTGCAACGATCCATCCCGATCATAGCGTTTGATCGAACACTGGCCAACGGGCAGAGCCTTGGTCATGTCGCGTGTCCTCCCGTTCCGAAACCCGGAAAACCTCCCGAACCCGCTTGTCCGTCCCAGGCCCGCCGGGCATGATCGCGCGGTGTCCGAGGTCCGTGCCCGTCGGCGCGGCGGGCGCTGCTGAGGAGGCCGTTTTTCGTGTCCGACCGTCCCGCGATTCCCCTGACCCTCGAAGAAGTGGCGCGTGCTGCCGACCAGCGCGGGCTCGTCGTCGCGCCGGCCTGCATGGCGGGCGTCATGACCAATCTCGCGCTGCTGGCGCGCCATGCCGAGACCCTTCGCGGGACGACGAAGTGAAATCCGCCCGCGAGATTGCCGAGGCCGTTCGCAGCGGCCGGACAAGCGCCGTGCAGGTGGTGGAGCAGTGCCTTGCCGCGCTGCCCGCCCCCGGCGCCGATCCGCTGGTGGCGATCACGCGGCTGCTGCCCGCGCGTGCCCTTGCCGAGGCGGCGGCGGTCGACGCCGCGATCGCGGCGGGCAAGGACCCCGGACCGCTCGCCGGTGTGCCTTACGGGGTGAAGGACCTGTTCGACGTGGCCGGGCTGCCGACCACGGCGGGCTCCTCGATCTATGCCGAGGCGCCGGCCGCGCTTGCCGATGCCGAGGCTGTTGCGCGGCTGCGCTCTGCCGGCGCGGTGATGGTGGCCACGCTCAACATGGACGAGTTCGCCTACGGCTTCGCCACGATCAACGCGCGCCACGGCACCACCCGCAATCCTCACGATCCCTCCCGCCTTGCCGGCGGTTCCTCGGGCGGCTCGGCGGCGATGGTCGCGGCCGGGCTGCTCGCGTTTTCGCTGGGATCGGACACCAACGGCTCGGTGCGCGTGCCCGCCAGCCTCACCGGGATCTACGGGCTTAAGCCTTCGCATGGCGACCTTCCGCTGGCAGGCGTGTTTCCCTTCGCCGAGAGTTTCGACGACGTGGGGCCGTTCACCGCCACAGCGGCGGACATGGCGCTCGTGTGGGAAGTGCTATCGGGCCGCAGCGCGCAAGACGGGGATCGTCCGCTGCGCCTCGGCCGTCTGGGCGGCCGCTTCCGCGAGAATGCCGATGCCGACCAGCTCGCCGCGATCGACGCCATCGCGCCCGATGCCCCGCAGGTCGAACTGCCGGACATCGCCCGCGCCCGTTCGGCGGCGTTCCTCATTACCGCCTTCGAAGGCGGCAACCTCCATCGCCATGCCCTGACCGAACAGGCCATGGCCTTCGATCCCGCAACGCGGGACCGTCTCCTCGCAGGTGCGTTGCTGCCCCGCGCGCTCTACGAGGAGGCGGTAGCTTTCCGCCATGCCTTCCGGGAACGGATCGCCTTGATGATGGCGGATTTCGATGTGCTGCTGGCGCCCGCAACGCCTTGTGCGGCCCCGCTCATCGCAGATCCGCGCATCGAGATCGACGGCGCGCTTTCGCCCGCGCGGGCGGATCTGGGCATTCACACGCAGCCGATCAGCTTCACCAGCCTGCCCTCGCTTGCCGTGCCGCTGCACCGGCCGGGGCGATTGCCGCTGGGCCTGCAACTGATCGGCGCGCCGGACGGGGAACCGGCCCTGCTGCGCTGCGCCGCGCAGCTTGAACGACAGGGAATTATCGGGGTGAGCGAGCCCATCCGCTCGCTGCAAGGGGCAGACAGGTGACACAAGTGGACATGACGGCGGACGACGAACCGGGCACGCCGCCCGCAGGACCCGGCGCGGGCGCGCTGGAGCGCTGGTTTTCGCTGAAGGAGCGCGGCACCACCGCCCGTACCGAGGTTCTGGCGGGCGTGACCACGTTCCTGACCATGGCCTATATCGTGCTGGTCAATCCGGCGATCCTGGGCACGGCGGGAATGCCGGTCGCCTCGGTCGCGGCCGCAACCTGCTTTGCCGCCGCCTTCGCCTCGATCCTGATGGGCTTCGTGGCCAATACGCCGCTGGCGCTGGCGCCGGGCATGGGGCTCAACGCCTATTTCAGCTTCACCGTCGTCCAGCAGATGGGCGTGCCCTGGCCGGTGGCGCTGGGCTGCGTGTTCATATCGGGCGTGGCGTTCCTCGTCCTGACCGTTACCGGCGTGCGCCAGCTGATCGTCGCCTCGATCCCGCAATATCTCTTCGCGGCGGTGGCGGGCGGCATCGGCCTGTTCATCGGCTTCATCGGCTTCAAGGATGCCGGCATCGTCGTTGCCAATCCCGCGACTTTCGTGGCGCTCGGCGATCTCAAGGCGCCCGGCGCGGCGCTGGCGCTGATGGGGCTGGCGGTGATCGGCGCGCTCAGCGTGTGGAACGTGCGCGGGGCGATGCTGATCGGCATCCTGGCGACCAGCGTGGTCGGCTGGCTCTGCGGGATGGTCTCGGTCTCGCCGGAACCCTATTCGCTCGAAGCCCTGACCGGCACGGCCTTCAAGCTGGACCTTGCGGGCGTCTTCGGCCTTTCCGGCAGCCATGGCCTGGGTCTGCTGGAGATCCTTTTCGTGTTCCTCTTCGTCGACCTGTTCGACAATATCGGAACCCTCGTGGCGGTGACCAAGCGCGCCGGGCTGATGGACGAGAACGGCCGCATCCCGCGCCTCAACCGCATCCTCATCACCGATGCCACCGCCACCATCGTCGGCTCGATGGCGGGCACCAGCACGGTGACCTCCTATGTGGAAAGCGCGGCGGGCGTGCAGGAAGGCGGGCGCACCGGCCTGACCGCCGTGGTCACCGGCCTGCTGTTCCTGGCCACCATGTTCGTGGCGCCTTACGCCCAGCTCATTCCCCTGGCGGCAACCGCGCCCGCGCTCATCATCGTCGGCGGGCTGATGCTGCTGCCGCTGACCGAGGTGGAATGGGAAGATCCGCTGGCGGCGATCCCCGCCTTCCTCACGGTGGCGATGATCCCGCTCACCTTCTCGATCGCCAACGGCCTCGCCTTCGGCATCACCGCCCATGCCGGGCTCAAGATCGTGCGCGGCACCATCGAGAAGAAGGACTGGTTCCTGCTGGTGCTGGCCCTGCTGTTCATCGCCCGCTTCGTCTGGATGGGAGCCGCCTGATGCGCGCCATTGCAATGTTCCTCGCCCTTGCCGCCGTCTGCGGCGCCGTTCCCGCCGAAGCGAAGCGGCTTGACGATACGCCGCGCACCGTGGTGATGACCGCGTTTTCGCCCGAATGGGACGCACTCGCCCCGGCCATCAGCAAGCCGCGCGAATACAAGGTCAACGGGCTTACCTTCCTCACCGGCAAGCTGGAGGGCAAGCCGGTGGTGCTGATGGCCAGCGGCGTGTCTATGGTGAACGCGGCGATGAACACGCAGCTCGTGCTGGATCGCTTCAACGTGCGCCGGATCGTCTTTTCCGGGATCGCCGGCGGCGTCGATCCCGAACTGTCCATCGGCGACGTGGTGGTGGCGCAGGACTGGGCCCAGTATCTTGAGGTTTCCTTCGCGCGCCAGACCGAACAGGGCTGGGTCGTGCCCGAGGAAGTCGATGCCGGGGCGCCGAAGAACTGGAACATGATGTTCCCGCGCGGCGTGCGGCTGGGCAATGCGGCGGAACCGATGCAGCGGCACTATACGATCGCGGTCGATCCCGGCCTCGTCGATCTTGCCCGCAAGGTCACGTCCGAAGTCACGCTGCGCCGCTGCGCCAAGGATGGTCCGCCCGAGCAGGCCGGGCCGTGCCTGCCGCAGACGCCGCGCATCGTCGTGGGCGGAACCGGGGTGAGCGCGGGCGTCTTTGCCGACAATGCCGAGTTTCGCGGCTATCTCCAGCAGGCCTGGCACGCCCGCGTGCTCGACATGGAAAGCGCGGCGGTGGCGCAGGTCGCTTATGCCAACCGGGTGCCGGCCATCGTGTTCCGCAGCCTTTCCGATCTCGCCGGGGGGGATGCCGGGGCGAACCAGATGAATGCCTTCATGGCGCTGGCCTCGGTCAATTCCGCCCATGTCGTGCGCGCCTTCGTCGCCGCGCTGCCGGACTGAGGCGATGGAACTGACGACGGTTACCGGAACGCGCGGCATCGTCACGGCGCCGCATCGCGTTGCGGCCGAAGCGGGGCTGGCGGTGCTGATGGACGGCGGCAATGCGGTGGAGGCTACCGTTGCGGTGGCCGCCACGCTGGCGGTGGTCTATCCGCACATGACCGCGATCGGCGGAGACGGTTTCTGGCTGATCCGCGAACCGGACGGCGCCGTGCATTCGGTACACGGCTGCGGCGGCGCGGCGGGCAGCGCCGACCTTGCGCTCTATGCCGGGCTGGACGCGGTGCCCACGCGCGGGCCACTGGCGGCCAACACGGTGGCGGGGACGATTTCCGGCTGGGCGGCGGCGCTGGAAACCTCGGGAGGGACACTGCCGCTCGAACGCCTGCTGCGCGATGCGATCCGGCATGCCGGGGAAGGTGTGACCGTGACCGCCGGGGGCGCTGCGATCGCCGCTGGCAAGGGCGCCGAACTGCGCGCCGCGCCGGGAGCCTATGCCGCGGTGTTCGAGCCGGAAGGCCGCCCGCTTGCCGAGGGTGACGTGCTGCGCAATCCCGCGCTTGCCGAAACCTTCCGCACGCTGGCGAGAGAGGGGCTGGACAGTTTCTACCGGGGCGAACTGGCCGCCGCGATCGCCGAGGACCTTGCCGCGCTGGGCAGCCCCGTTTCGGCGGCGGACCTTGCCGCGCATCGCGCCACCCGGCCGCAGCCGCTTTCCGTCCCCATCCGCGGCGCGCGCCTCTACAACAGCGCCCCGCCGACGCAGGGCTTCGCCTCGCTGGTGATCCTTGCGCTGTTCGACCGGCTCGCCGCCGATGGGCCGGACGGTTTCGCCCATGTCCACGGGCTGGTCGAGGCGACCAAGCAGGCCTTCCTGCTGCGCGACGCGCACGTGGGCGATCCGGCCTATACCGATTACGATTTTCAGGCCCTGCTTGACGATCCGCAGGCGCTTGATGCCATGGCGGCGCGGATCGATCCGGCCCGCGCGCTGCCCTGGCCGCAGCCGCCGCAGTGGGGCGATACCTGCTGGTTCGGCGCGGCGGACGGGGAAGGGCGCGTGGTCTCCTCCATCCAGTCCACCTATTTCGAGTTCGGTTCCGGCCTGGTGCTGCCGCGCAGCGGGATCGTCTGGCAGAACCGGGGCAGCTCGTTCCGTCTGGCCGAAACGGGGTGGAATGCGCTCAAGCCCGGTCGCAAGCCGTTCCACACGCTCAACCCCGCGCTCGCCGTGTTCGAGGACGGGCGCGTCATGGCCTATGGCACCATGGGGGGCGAGGGGCAGCCACAGACGCAGGCGGCGCTGTTCAGCCGCTATGCCCGCTACGGCGCCGACCTCCAGGCCGCGATCAGCGCGCCGCGCTGGCTGCTGGGCCGGACATGGGGTGAGGCGACGACCTCGCTCAAGCTGGAGGACGGTTTCGACGAGGCGCTCTACGCCGCGCTGGCGCAGGCCGGGCACGACGTCGAGCGGGTCGGCCCGCCGACCGCGACGATGGGCCATGCGGGCGCCGTGGTACGTCTGCCCGGCGGCACGTTCGAAGGCGCCACCGACCCTCGCAGCGATGGCGGCGTGGCCGCATGGTAGAGGCCGGCGGAGCCCGCGCCGTCGCCCGCTGCGATGCCCTTGGCGCGGCGCCTTACAGCGAGCTGGAGCAGGGCCTCTATCGCGGCTACCTGACCCCGGCCTACCATGCCACGGTGGACCTCGTCGGCGCGTGGATGGTCGATGCGGGGATGGATGTCGATCTCGATGCGACCGCCAATCTCCATGGCCGCTACGAAGGCGAGGCGCCCGGCGCCCCGGCGCTGGTGATCGGCAGCCACCTCGATTCCGTGCGGGACGGCGGCTGCTACGATGGCCCGCTGGGGGTCATGCTCGGCATCGAATGCGTCGCCGCGCTCAACGAGCAGGGCCGCCGCCTGCCTTTCGCCATCGAGGTCTACGGTTTCGGGGACGAGGAAGGCTCGCGCTTTCCCGCCGCCATGCTGACGAGCCGCGCCGTGGCCGGAACGCTGGACGTCGATCTCGGCGCGATTGCCGATGCCGAGGGGGTGTCGATGGAAGTGGCGCTCGGCTCGTTCAAGACCGATTATGACGTGGTGACGGCCAAGACGCCGACGAACACCTTCTCGACACGGACCTACCGCGCCGCGCGCCGCGCGCCGGAAGACATCGTGGCCTATCTCGAAGCCCATATCGAACAGGGTCCGGCGCTGGAGGCGGAAGGGCTGGCGCTTGGCACCGTCACCGGGATCGCCGCGCAATTGCGCTATGCCGCCACCGTGCGCGGCATGGCGGGCCACGCGGGCACGAGTTCGATGCCGCTGCGCCGCGATGCGCTGGCCGGGGCGGCCGAAATGGTGCTCGCGATCGAGGAGATCGCCCGCGCGGATGGATCGGATCTCGTCGCCACCGTCGGCAGGCTGGAGGCCATGCCCGGCGCTGCAAACGTGATCCCCGGCGAAGTGCGCTTCACCATCGATGTGCGCTCGGGCGAGGCGGCCCGGCGGGACCGTGCGGCGGGGGAAATTCTCTCGCGGCTGGAGCAGATCGCCTCGAAGCGCGGCCTCGTGCTCGATCTGGCGCTGGTCCACGACCTGCCTGCCAGCCCTTGCGATCCCGTGCTGATGGACCTTCTGGACGCGGCCATGATCGAGGCTGGCCAGCCGGTGCGCCGTCTCGTCTCGGGTGCGGGGCACGATGCCATGGTCATGGCATCGCTCTGCCCCACGGCGATGCTGTTCATCCGCTGCAAGGACGGCGTGAGCCACAATCCCGCCGAGCATGTCGAACCCGCCGACGCCGATGCGGCGCTGCGGGTCATGCGGGGCTTCATCGAGAAACTGGGCCAGAAACACTTGGGAGACAGCTTTGCCGACCGAACTTGATCCGCTGCTCTTCGGCGAGATCGACCCGCCCCAGCGCCTGCTCATGGGGCCGGGGCCGATCAACGCGCACCCCCGCGTGCTGCGGGCGATGAGCGCGGACCTGCTGGGCCAGTTCGACCCGGAAATGACCGGCTACATGAACCAGGTCATGGCGCTCTACCGTCCGATCTTCGGCACGCGGAACCAGTGGACCATGCTGGTGGACGGCACCGCGCGTGCGGGGATCGAGGCGGCGCTGGTCAGCCTCGTGGCGCCGGGCGACGTGGTGCTGGTGGTGAACTTCGGGCGTTTCGGCCTGCTGCTGGCCGAAATCCTCACCCGCATCGGCGCGGTGATCGAGACGGTGGACGCGCCCTGGGGCGAGGTCGTGCCGCTGGAACGCGTGGCCGAGGCCATCGCCCGCTGCCATCCCAAGGTTGTGGCCACCATTCACGGCGACACTTCGACGACGATGGCGCAGCCGCTCGACGGCTTCGGCGAACTCTGCCGCCAGGCGGGCGCGCTCAGTTATGTCGATGCCACGGCGACCATCGGCGGCATGGAACTGGCGGCGGACCGCTGGGGCGTGGATGTCGTCACCGGCGGCTTGCAGAAGTGCATGGGCGGCCCCTCCGGCTCGGCGCCGATCACGATTTCGGACAAGGCGGCCGAGCACATCGGACGCCGCCGCCACGTGGAACAGGGCATCCGCCGCGACGACATCGTGGACGGGCAGGGGCCGCGCATCGGTTCCAACTATTTCGACCTTGCCATGGTGATGGACTACTGGTCGGACAAGCGGCTCAATCACCATACCGAGGCGACCTCGATGCTCTATGCCGCCCGCGAATGTGCGCGCATCGCATTGGGGGAAGGGCTGGAGGCCCGCTATGCCCGCCATGCCGCTGCGGGCCGGGCGATGGCGGCGGGGCTGCGCGCCATGGGGCTCTCGCTGTTCGGCGACGATGCCCACCGGATGACCAACGTCACCGGCGTGTTCATTCCCGAAGGCGTGGACGGCGAAGCGGTGCGCATGGCGATGCGGCAGCAGTTCGAGATCGAGATCGGCACCGCCTTCGGTCCCCTGCAGGGCCGGATCTGGCGGATCGGCGCGATGGGGTACAATGCCATGAAGCACAAGGTGCTGCTGACCTTGGCGGCGCTGGAAGCGTGCCTCGGCATGGAAGGCTTCAGGCTGCCGCCGGGCAAGGCGGTTCCGGCGGCCATGGCTGCATGGGACTTTCCGCAAGTTGGGGAGCAGCGGGCATGAGCAAGGGGGCGGACATGGCCCGCGATCTCGTCGGCTATGGCCGCACGCCTCCCGATCCGCAGTGGCCCGGCGGGGCGCGCGTGGCGGTGCAGTTCGTCATCAACTACGAGGAAGGCGCGGAGAATTCCGTCCTCAACGGCGACGAACGCTCCGAGGCCTTCCTCAGCGAGATGGTCGGCGCGGCCAGCCATGCCGACCGGGCGATGGCGATGGAGAGCCTTTACGAATATGGCAGCCGCGCAGGGTTCTGGCGGCTGCACCGGCTGTTCACCGGGCGCGGGTTGCCGGTGACGGTGTTCGGCGTGGCCAGGGCCATGGAGATGAACCCCGAAGCCGTCGCCGCGATACTGGAGGCCGGCTGGGAAATCGCCAGCCATGGCCTGCGCTGGATCGATTACCAGAACGTGCCCGAAGCGGTGGAACGCGCTCACATCGCCGAAGCCATCGCGCTTCACGAAAGGCTCACCGGCAGCCGCCCGCTCGGCTGGTATCAGGGCCGCACCTCGCCCAATACCGCGCGGCTCGTCGCCGAGGAGGGTGGCTTCCTCTACGATGCGGACAGTTATGCCGACGACCTGCCCTATTGGGACAGGCGGCACGGCAAACCGCAGCTCGTGGTGCCCTATACGCTCGACGTGAACGACATGAAGATCGTGGCGCTCAACGGCTTTACCGAGGGGGAGCAGTTCTTCCGCCACATGCGCGACACTTACGATCAGCTTCGCGAGGAAGGCGGGCGGATGATGTCGGTGGGCCTGCACGGCCGCATTGCCGGCAAGCCCGGCCGCGCCCGCGCCGTTGCCCGGTTCCTCGATCATGTCGTCGCCAGCGGTGACGGATGGGTTGCCCGGCGCATCGATATCGCGCGCCACTGGCAGGAGCGTTTCCCGGCATGAAGATCGACGATCCCGTGCTTCACGCCGAAGTGGCCGCTGCCTTTCGCGCCTACGAGCGCGCGCTGATGGCGGACGATGTTCCGGCGATGGACGCCCTGTTTCATCAGGCGCCCACCACCAACCGCTACGGCGTGGGCGAAGTGCTTTACGGGATCGAGGAAATCCGCGCATTCCGCAAGGGACGCGGCGGCTCGCCGCAGCGCCGGCTCGGGCGTGTCGCCATCACCGTCTATGGTGACAGCTTCGCCACCGCCGATGCCGAATTCTTCCGCGAGGGTTCCGACAGTCGCGGCCGCCAGACGCAGAGCTGGGTGCGTTTCGATGACGGCTGGAAGGTCGTTTCCGCTCATGTCAGCCTCGAAGGGAGCACGTCGTGACCGCGCTTTTCGAACATAGCCCCTGGGTGGAGGAGCGCGCCGATGCGCGGCCTTTCTCGGGGGATCGCCATGCCGATCTCCTGGCGGTGATGCATGAGGCCAGCGCCGGGGAACAGCTCGCCCTGATCCGCGCGCATCCCGAACTGGCGGGCAAGGCGGCGATCGACCGGACCCTGACCGAGGCTTCGGCCGCCGAACAGGCCAGTGCCGGGCTCGACCGCCTGACGCCGGGGGAATACGAACGCTTCCACGCGCTGAACGCCGCCTACCGCGCCCGGTTCGGCTTTCCCTTCATCATCTGCGTGCGGTTGACCGACAAGGCGGGCATCCTTGCCGCGATGGAGCGCCGCCTCGGCAACGAACGCGACGCCGAAGTGGCGACGGCGCTGGAACAGATCGGCGAAATCGTGCGCTTGCGGCTGGAGGATGCGGCATGAGCGAGGTCGGACTGGCCGCGCTCGAAGAGCGGCTGGCGCGCGAGCTGGAGCTGATCGGTCATGACCGGCCCGAATGGGTACGGCCGCGCATGTTCGAGGGCGCGGACGTGCTTGACGTCGCGGTGATCGGCGGCGGGCAGTGCGGGCTTTCGGCCGCCTTCGGGCTGCGTTCGCAAGGCGTGCGCAATGTCATGGTGTTCGACGAGAACGAGCCCGGGTTCGAAGGGCCGTGGGAAACCTATGCGCGCATGGTCACGCTGCGCACGCCCAAGCATCTCAACCCGATCGATTTCGGCATTCCCTCGCTCACTTATCGCGCATGGTGGGAAGCGCAGCACGGCGCGGAAGGCTGGGCGGCGGTGGACAAGATCGCCCGTGGCGACTGGATGGAATACTTGCGCTGGTATCGCCGCGCGCTCGCCCTGCCGGTGACGAACGGCGCGAAGCTGCTGCGGATAGAGCCTTTGCCCGAAGCCGGGCTGCACCGCCTGCACTTCGCGGACGGCAAAGTGGAACAGGCGCGCAAGGTCGTGCTCGCCACCGGCATCCAGGGCGGGGGGGAATGGCACACGCCCGCCATGGTGCGCGACAATCTGCCGGGATCGCTCTGGGCGCATACCAGCGAGCCGATCGATTTCGCCGCGCTGCACGGCAAGCGCATCGGCATCCTGGGCGGCGGGGCTTCGGCTTTCGACAATGCCAACTTCGCGCTTTCGCAGGGCGTGGCGGCGGCGGAAGTCTTCATTCGCCGCAAGGCGCTGCCGCGCGTCAATCCGATCCGCTTCATGGAACGGGTGGGGTTCACCGCGCGCTATCCCGCGCTGGACGATGCCACCAAGTATGCGGCGATGGACTGCTTCCTGGGCCACAACCAGCCGCCTACCAACGACACTTTCGAACGTGCCGCCGCATGGCCCGGCTTTGCGCTGCACCTTGGCGCGCCGTGGCTCGACGTGACGGAGCACGAGGGCCGCGTGCGGGTGACGACGCCGCAGGGCTTCCACGAATTCGACTTCGTGGTGGTTTCCACCGGTCTCGTCAGCGATCCGGGCCTGCGCCCCGAACTGGGGCAAGTGGCCGGGCTTATCCAGCGCTGGGGCGAGCGGGTGGTCCCGACCGGGCCGCGCAATGCCCTGATCGACGCACATCCCTACCTTGGCCCCGCGTTCGAGTTCACCGCGCGGCAGGGCGTGGACCCCGCGCCGCTGCACGGGCTGTTCGCGTTCAACTATTCCGCGCTCGTCAGCCTCGGCCTTTCCGCATCGGCGCTTTCGGGCCTGCAGAACGCCCTGCCGCGCCTTGTCAGGGGCGTGGCGGACCAGTTGTTCCTCGATGACCGGGAGGTGCTGGTGGCCGAGTTCCTGACTTATGACGAGCACGAGTTCCTGGGCGCTTGGCCGGTGCTGCCGGAGTTTGCCGCATGAGCACGCTTTCCACGCACGTTCTCGACACGGCCCATGGCTGCCCGGCCGAGGGAATCGCGCTGGAACTCGCCGGCGCCGGCGGGGCGGTGCTGTTCACCGGCACGACCAATGCCGATGGCCGCTGTCCGGGCATTCCCGCGCTCGATCCGGGGGCCTACCGCCTGACTTTCGCGGTGGCCGCCTATTTTCGCGGCAGGGGCATGACCCTGCCGGAACCGCCGTTCCTTGACCGTGTGTCCATCGACTTCGGCGTGGCGGACGGGCAGGGGCACTATCACGTTCCGCTGCTCGTCTCTCCCTTCGGCTATTCGACTTACCGGGGAAGCTGAGATGGCGCCGCGTCCGATCCTGAAGAGGCCTGCTGCATGATCCGCGCCTTTCGCGGCGAATTCCTGTCCGTTTCCCGAGACCCGCGCAGCGATCCCCAGGCCGTCCGCCACGAAGCGGACGGGCTGCTGGTGGTCGAGGACGGCGTGGTCGCGGCGCGCGGCCCCCATGCCGAACTGGCGGAGCGATATGCCGGTGTCCCGGTGGAAGCGCTGCCGGGCCTCGTCGTGCCGGGCTTCGTCGATTCCCATGTCCATTATCCGCAGACGGACCGCATCGCCTCTCATGGCGAACAATTGCTCGACTGGCTGGAGCGCCACATCTTTCCGGCGGAAAAGGCCTTCGCGGACAAGGCCCATGCCGATGCCGTCGCCGCCTTCTTCCTGGGCGAACTGCTGAGGAACGGCACCACCAGCGCGCTGGTCTTCCCAACCGTGCACGAGCAGTCCGTCGATGCCCTGTTCGAGGCCGCGCTTGACCGGGACATGCGGCTGATCTCGGGCAAAGTGCTGATGGACCTCGGGCCCGACGGCCTGAACGACACCGTGGCCTCGGGCCGGGCGGGCAGCGAGGCGCTGATCCGCCGCTGGCGCGGACGCGGGCGGCTGGGCTACGCGGTGACGCCGCGTTTCGCGCTGGCTTCGTCCGATGCCCAGCTTGCCGATGCGGGCGCCCTGCTGGCCGAGCATCCGGACGTGCTGATGCACACCCACCTTGCGGAGAACCGCCGCGAATGCGCCGAAGTGGCAGCGCGCTTCAGCGCGGCGGCGGACTATCTGGACGCTTACGACCGGTTCGGCCTCGTCACCGGCCGATCGGTGTTCGCGCATGGCATTCACCTGCCGGATCGCGCCTGCCGGCGGCTGCACGAAAGCGGGGCGGGGATCGCGGTCTGCCCCAGTTCCAACTTGTTCCTCGGTTCGGGCTTCTTCGATTTCGCACAGGCCGACCGGCACGGGATACGCCTCGGCCTCGGCTCGGACGTGGGGGCGGGGACGACCTTCTCGCTGCTGCACACCCAGGGGATCGCCTATCAGGCCGCGCTGATGAAAGGCACCGCGCTCGATCCGTTCAGGGCGCTGTGGCTGGCGACGGCGGGCAGCGCCGCCCTGCTTCATATCGCTGACCGGGTGGGCAGCCTCGAAGTGGGGCAGGAGGCCGATTTCGTGGTACTCGATACGCAGGCGACACCGCTGCTCGCCCGTCGCACCCGCCACGCCGACCTTGCCGAACGGCTCTTCGCGTTGCAGGTGCTGGGCGACGACCGCGCCGTCGCGCGCACTTATCTGCTGGGCCGCTGCGCCTGGGACAGGGATACCGAATGACCGACCTCGACACTTTCATCGCCGGCCTGCCGAAGGCCGAGCTTCACCTCCACATCGAAGGCAGCCTCGAACCCGAACTGATGTTCGCGCTGGCGACACGCAACGGCGTGTCGATCCCCTTCGCCACCGTGGAGGAAGTTCGCGCTGCTTATGAATTCTCCAACCTGCAGGACTTCCTCGACATCTATTACGCGGGCGCGAACGTGCTGCTGAAGCGGCAGGATTTCCACGATCTGGCGATGGCCTACTTCGCGCGGGCGGCGGCGGACGGCGTGGTCCATGCCGAATTGATGTTCGATCCGCAGACCCATACCGACCGGGGCGTGCCCTTCGCCGAAGTGATCGAGGGGCTGCTTTCCGCCATGGCCGCCGCCGAAGCGGCGTTCGGCATGTCCAGCAGCCTGATCCTCTCGTTCCTGCGGCACCTTTCGGAAGAGGCGGCCTTCGCCACCCTGGCCCAGGCGGAGCCGTGGCTCGACCGGATCGAGGCGGTGGGGCTCGATTCCTCGGAAGTCGGCCATCCGCCCGAGAAGTTCGCCCGCGTCTTCGCCGCCGCGCGCGCGAAGGGCCTCAGGATCACCGCGCATGCGGGCGAGGAAGGTCCGCCCGAATATGTCCACCAGGCGCTGGACCTGCTGGGCGTCCACCGCATCGACCATGGCAATCGCGCGCTGGAAGACCCGGCCCTGATCGAGCGGCTGGTGCGCGAGGAGATGACGCTGACGGTCTGCCCGCTTTCCAACCACAAGCTCTGCGTGGTGGACGACCTGGCCGATCACCCGATCGACGCGATGCTGGCTCACGGGCTCAAGGCTACCATCAATTCTGACGATCCGGCCTACTTCGGCGGCTATGTCGCGGACAATTACCGCGCCGTCGCGGCGGCTCGCGGGCTTGGCAAGGAAGCGCTGGCCACGCTGGCGCGCAACAGCTTCACCGGCTCGTTCCTGCCAGAAAGCGCGGTAGCGGCGCATCTCGGCGCGCTTGACGCCTACATGGCGGACCATCGCCGATGAAGGCCCTGCTTCGCGCCGTATTGCTGGCGGTGCTTGCGGCTCTGCTGCCGGTTGCCGCCCATGCCGACGGCGCGAGGCGCAAGGTCATCATCGATGACGAGGGCTTCGCGCTCATGCACCTGATGTTCCTGGAAAGCGATCGGGTCGATGTGCTTGGCATCACCACCGTCTCCGGCAATACCTGGGCCAATCGGGCAACCGCGATGGCCTTGCGCGGGCTGGAGATCGCCCATCGCGGCGATGTGCCGGTGGTTCAGGGCGCGACTTATCCGCTGCTCAATTCCGAAGCGCTGACGGAGCGCTGGGAAGCGCTCTACGGCAAGCTGACGTGGAAGGGCGCGTGGATGAAGCAGTGGGTCGAGCCTACCCGGCAATCGACGCCTGCCTACCATGGACCGACCGATCCGGTGGACCTGCCCTGGGGCAATCCAGGACTGAAGGCCTCGCCCGAAATCGCGGCGAACTTCCTGATCCGCATGGTCCACAAGTATCCGGGGCAGATCACCATCGTCGCCTGCGGCCCGTTGACGAACCTTGCGCTGGCGCAGCGGCTCGATCCCGAGTTCGCCGCGCTGGCGGGAGAGCTGGTCTACATGGGCGGGAGCCTCAATCCGCAGCAGCAACTGGACAACGTTTCGGCCGCGCAGTTCGCGCGCGAATATGCCAATTCGCCGCGCCGCGAATTCAACGCCCGTTTCGATCCCGAGGCGGCGAGCATCGTTTCGCGCAGTCCCTGGCGCAAGATCACGGTGGTGCCCGCCGATCCCGCCACCGGCACGCAGCTGACCCCGGAACTGGTCAAGGCGATGAGCGCGGCGGCCGCGCCGGAACTGGGCCGGTTCATCGGCGGCATGGAGGCAGGCTTCCCGATGTGGGACGAGATCGCCGCCGGTGTCCTGCTCGACCCGGGCATGGTGACCGAGGCGGAAGAGCTTTACGTTGACTACAACGCGCAGTTCGGCGCGGGCTATGGCGACATGCTGAGCTGGCGCGAAGGATATCAGCCCGGCCTTGGCGAACGCAAGGCAACCGTGGTGCGCAAGATCGACGCGGCGCGGCTGGACGCGCTGATGGTGCAAGTGATGGCCGCCAGCCGCCGGTAAGCTGGGCCACCGGCAAGCTGGGCGCTCGGCCCGGCTCACCGGTGCTTGAAGGAAGCGTTCAGGCCAGCCGTTCGGGGACCGAAAGCGCTTCTTCCACGATGCTGTCGCGGGTGCCCACCGATTCCCAGGGGAACACGAACCAGCGCTTGTCGTCGGCGCGGTCGATCACTTCGGACCAGAGGTCGACTTCGACCTTCGAGCTCTTGTTGTTGATGACGACGGCGAAGCGCAAGTTGTCATGATCGCCGCCGCCCTGCGTGAGCTGGCCGCGGATATATTCGATGGTGCCGCCGGTATCGTTGATATCGTCCACGAACAGCAGGCGGGTGCCCTGTGCGCTCATCGCCGCGACCTTGGCGATCAGTTCGTCGGCAAAGCCCGGGATCTTGGCCGAATGGTCGATCGAGAGCATCGGCAGGCCGAGCTGGTGCGAGATGTAGACGGCCGGCACCAGTCCGCCGCGCCCGACGCCGATCACGAACTCGGGTTGCCACTCGTTTTGCTGGATCTGCCGCGAAAGCTGGCGGACCTTGGCGAGGAAATCTTCGTAGTATTCGAGGAAATGGAGCTGGGGCTCGGCGGCTTCACTCATGCGGGGCGAATCCTGAAACGATCATGTCGGGAAAGTAGCCCGGTTATCGATTTCATGCGGAATTCGCAATCACGGCAATTTTCCGCACGTCGCGTAATCGAATATGTCGCACCTAAGTCTTTGATGCGGCGTGTCCAAGCTGTGCAAAGCCGTTCTCGAATTCACCCAGGACCATGGTCGCGGCATAGGACGGAGTGCGTGCCGTGGCGGTGCAGAGGGCCAGAGTCATGGGTCTGAGCAGCGAATCGGAGATGCGCGTGAAGTTCAGCAGTCCGCGCTGGACCTCGGTGCGCACGTCCAGCGAGGTGAGCACGCCGATGCCGGTGCCCTGGAGCACCAGCGAGGTGATCATCTGGATATTGTCCGAACTGGCCTTGCGGTCGAGGGTGATGCCGGTGGCGCCTTCGAGCACCGCGATCTGCTGGTAGACTGCAAGCGGGTCCGCCGGGACGATCATCGGTTCGCCCGCGCAGGCCGAGAAACGCGCTTCGGGAAGGGTGGCCAGCCGGTGCTCGGGCGGGGTGATGAACCCCAGCACGACTTCGGTGAAGGCGCGGACCGAAAGGTCGCGATAGGAATGCGGTTCGAACAGGATGCCGCAATCGACGGTGCCGTCGCTCACCGCGCGCCGCACCGCGTCGTTGCCCAGCACTTTCACGCCGATGGTGATGCCGGGATAGCGCTGCTGGATCGCGTGGATGGTGGCGGGAACGTGCCCCTTGGCCAGCGCGTCGATCACCGCGATCTCGACGTGGCCGCGCTTCAGCCCGCGCAAGTCCTCGATCCGCGTGCGCAGGCTGACCATGCCCTGCTGCCACTGCGATCCCGATGCCATCATCATCTCGCCCGCCGCCGTCAGCCGGAGGCCGGTGGGCAGGCGTTCGAACAGCGGCAGGCCCAGTTCGGCCTCGACGTTGAGGATCTGCCTGTCGATCGCCGAGGCGGAAACGTTCAGTTCGTCGGCGGCCTTGCGGATCGAGCCGAGGCGGCCCACCGCCATGAAGTACCGCAGGAAGCGCGAAAATGCCGGCATGGTGGTGTTTCTGGACCCGCTCTAATTTTTGCAATGATGTGTCGAATTCATTGCGTTTGCTCGCACCGTGTCAAGCCCTTACGCAATGGGCAACACCGAAACGTGCGACGGCACCGGCAGCGATTTCTCCTCTCCCAAGAGGTGGCGGCCGGTGCACGAGCGCATGACGGTAGGGGGCGCATCTTCCGCGAAGGGTTGTAAAAGGGACACCCGACGCGGAGGCGCCCCCGCTTGCGGGGTTCAGGGCAATGATGAGGGTTTGCGAAAAACGTCCCCGGTGGGGGCGGCTTCTGGCTGCGCTGGCGATGGCCGGTTCGGTTCCATGCGCTACGGCATCGGCTGCCCAACCGCCGGTGCCGCAGCTTCCGAAAATCGCGCCGATTCCGGTGAAGGTCGTGGTCGTCGCCAATTTCGAACCGGGCGAGGACAAGGGCGATGCCCCCGGCGAATTCCAGCTCTGGGCCGAGCGCGAACATCTGGACGAGAAGATCGCCGTGCGCGGCGTGCTTCATCCACTGCTGCGTAACAAGGATGGGCTCTACGGCATCGTCTGGGGCAATGCCGGTTCGCTGCTGAGCGGCGTGGGTGAACAGCTTACCGCGCTGCTGCTCGATCCCCGTTTCGACTTTTCGAAGACCTACTGGCTGTTCACCGGCATCTCCGGGGTCGATCCGCAAGTGGCCTCGGTCGGCAGTGCGGCCTGGTCGCGCTGGGTGGTCTCGGGCGATACCCTGCGCGAGTTCGACGACCGCGAGGTGGCCAAGAACTGGCCTTACGGGCTCTTCGCCATCGGCGCCAAGGCTCCGAACCAGCTTCCCGACAATCCCGACAGTTTCGCCGGCATGACCGATGCGGGCGCGCTGTCGATGGCGGTCACGCTCGACCAGGGGCTTGCGCAGTGGGCCTTCGACATGACGAAAGCCGTGCCGATCCCCGACAACGCCGATCTCGCCAGGGCGCGCGCTGCGTGGACCGGATATCCCAATGCCCAGAAGCCGCCATTCGTGCTCATGGGGGAGACGCTGGGCTCGGTGCGCTACTGGCACGGCCCGGCCCGCACGCAATGGGCGCGCGACTGGGTCAGGCTGTGGACCGGCGGCAAGGGCCGCTTCGTCATGACCAACATGGAGAGCCAGTCGATGGCGGGCGCCATGCTGAACGGCGCGGCGCAGGGGCTCGTCGATCCCCGGCGCGTGCTGGTGCTGCGCACGGCCAGCAACCCTTCCATGCCGCCGCCGGGCGTCGATGCGCTGAACAGCGTGGGTGACGAAGGCCCCGGCCAGCTTGTCGCCTATGAGGCCAATTACCGCGTTGGCGGGCCGGTGGTGCATGAACTGCTGGCGGGCTGGGCGAAGTATCGCGATACCGTTCCGGGAGCGCCCCGGCCGTGAAGCCGGCCCCGAGACGCGCGCTTGCCAGGGGGCTTGCCGCGGCGGCGGTGCTGGCGGCGGCGCTGGCGTCGGCGTCGGTCGCTCATGCCGATGCGGCGGGCGAGGCGAAAGCCTCGGCGCTGTTCGACGAACTGTCCGGCAACGCGGCGATGCTGCGCCTGTTCCTTCAGGCGATGCCCAAGGGCGGCGACCTGCACAACCACCTTGGCGGCACCCCTTCGGCGGAGGACTGGCTGGACTGGGCGGGCAAGGCGGGCTTCTGCGCCGGAAGCGATCTCAAGCTGCTGCCGCCGCCCTGCGCCGATGCCGACAGGATCACCCGCATCGCCGCCGAACGGCCCTTCGACTATGCGCGGCTGGTCGATCACCTCGGCACGCGCGGCTGGCAGAAGGGGATCGGCCGGGACGAGGTTTCCGGGCACACCCAGTTCTTCATCAGTTTCGAGCGCTTCGGCCCGGTTGCGCCGGGGCATACGGTTCCGGCGATGGAAGTCGCGCTGCGCACGTCCGCGGGCGACAGCGCGACGTACCTCGAACTGATGCACAATCCGGATGCGATGATGGCCTATATCCTCGCCGCGCCTGATGTGCCGCTGGACGAGACGGGGCTTGAGGCGCGCTATGCGCAGGAACTGGCCGGTCTTGCCCCGGCGATCGCCAAGGCCCGCGCCGAACTGGACCGGGACGAGAAGCAGGTACGGGCCGACATGGGCTGCGGCACGTCCTCGGCCGAGGCAGCCTGCGGCCTTGCGGTCCACTATCTTGCCAGCGCCTTCCGCGCGCTGCCGCCCGCGCAGGTGTTCCGCTCGCTGATCGCCTCGTTCGCGCTGGCCGATGCCGATCCGCGCTATGTCGGGGTCAACATCGTCCAGCCCGAGGACTGGCCGGTCTCGATGCGCGACTACGACCTGCACATGGCGATGTTCCGCTTCCTCGAAGGCAAGTATCCGCGCGTCCACCGCACGATGCATGCGGGCGAGCTTGCCTTCGGACTGGTGCCGCCTGCCGGTATCCGCAATCACATGCGCAAGGCGCTCGATGCCGGGGCGGAGCGCATCGGCCACGGGGTGGCCATCGCTTACGAGGACGATGCCGCCGGCACGCTGCGCCGAATGGCGCGCGATCACGTTGCGGTGGAGATAAACCTTTCCAGTAACGACGTGATCCTGGGTGTTCGCGGGGGCGAGCATCCGATCCAGCTCTACCGCCGCTTCGGCGTGCCGGTGACGCTTTCCACCGATGACCAGGGCATCCTGCGCACCGATCTTACCCAGGAATACATGCGCGCCGCGCGCGAGCAGGGGCTGCATTATGCGGACCTCAAGCAGGTGACGCGCGCCAGCCTCGAATTCGCCTTCGTGCCCGGTGAGAGCCTCTGGCGCGGGCGCGTGCCCGGTGAGCCGGTCGCCGCCTGTACCGCCGGGTTCGATGCCGCGCCATGCCGCGCGCTGTTGGCGCGCAGCGAGAAGGCTCGGCTTCAGGTCACGCTGGAACAGCGGCTCGACGCGTTCGAGCAGGGCCTTGAACGGCTCATGCCCGCACCGGGCGGCAAGGGATAGTTTCGAGTACCCGGCGCGCCCGGTCACGGTGCGCCGCAACAATCACAACCTCACGGGAGACGGGGTTCAACAACAGGCCGGCGGAACCGCGAGGGGCGCGATTATCCGTACGGTTTCAGGGGGCTGGCACGATGGCCGCATCGATTGATACGCACATGGAATCCCGTACCGCGCCGCGGCGTCATGCCTTGCGCAGATCCGCCTTGAGTTTCGCCGCCACGCTGCTGTGCTGCACGGCGATCCAGGCTCCCGCCTTCGCGGCGGAAGCGGCGGCAGAAGAACCCGCGCCTGAAGAGGGCAAGGAAATCGTCGTCACCGGTTCGCTGGGCGCCTTGCCGGTTGCCGATGTCGGATCGGTCTTCGGCTTCGACAAGACGCTGACCGAGACGCCGCGCTCGGCATCGACGATCAGCAGCGAGCAGATCGAACGCTTCGGCATCAGCGACATCTACGATCTCGTCGCGCAGGCGCCGGGCACGTTCACCAACTCGTTCTTCGGTGTCGGCGGCGCGCTCGACATTCGCGGCACGCCGGGCGAAGTCTACTTCCGCGGCATGCGCCGTCTCGACAATCCGGGCAACTACCCGACCCCGATCGGCGCTTCCGACCGCATCGACATCGTGCGCGGCCCGGCCTCGCCGATCTATGGCCCGTCGAAGACCGGCGGCTACATGAACTTCGTTCCCAAGACCGCGCGCGTGAAGGGCGGTTCCTATCTCAGCCACCCGGAAGGCGAAGTGAGCTTTACCGGCGGTTCGTGGGACAAGGCCGACCTCAAGGCCGAAATGCGCGGCCCCGGCAAGATCGGCTCGCAGGAATTCGGCTACAGCCTGTTTGCCGAGGTAGAGGATTCGGGCAGCTACTACCGCAACATCTCCACCAAGAACACCGTCCTCCAGGCCGCGTTCGATACCGACTTCACGCCGAACCTGCGGCTTGAATTCGGCGGCATGTACCAGAACTTCAAGGGCGTGCAGAACGGCGGCTGGAACCGCCTGACGCAGGATCTCGTCGATAACGGCACCTACATCACCGGTTCCGCGCAATCGATCGACGACAACGGCGACGGCCAGATATCGGCGGGCGAATTCATCGCGCACGGCAACAACTTCGGGCCGTTCGGCGTCCCCGCCTCCTCCTTCACCGACAGTTCCTTCAACCCGCTCATGGCGCTTACCGATACCGGCACCGCCAAGCTCAGCCGCCGCGACGTGCTGGCAGGCAAGAACGACCGCCTCGATACCCGCGCCACCACGCTCTATGCCGACCTGATCTGGGAAGGCGACGACGACTGGAGCGTCAAGAACCAGGCGTTCTACGACAGCTACGAGAACATCAACGAGAACAGCTACGGCTTCGCGCAGTTCCACGATTCCTGGGTGTTCGAGGACAAGATCGTCGTCGCCAAGAAGTTCGAGAACGACCTCGGCAAGTTCGCCTTCCAGCTCTCGCCGTCGATCCGCTACACCAACTTCAAGCACGGTGACGATTTCGACTACGAATACTTCCACCGCGTGGACCTGACCAAGGGCTACACCGCCGCCTCCGACCGCCTGCTGGCCACCGAATGCCCGCTCAGCGACGAGCCCGGCTATACGGCGGCGGATTGCGGCTACAACAATTACGTCAGCGGCCATTATACCGACTATGCGATGGCCGGCCTTGCCGACATCGACTTCGCGTTCGGCCTCGGGATTACCGTGGGCGCGCGCTACGATTACGTGAAGGCCAAGTCCACATACGACATCACGAAGATGCTCCCGGCGGACGTCGCCGACCTTGGCGGGCTCTACAGCGCCAGCGGCAGCAAGGGTGCCTGGTCATGGTCGGCCAGCGCCAACTACAAGCTGCCCTTCGGCCTGATCCCCTATGCCACGATCGCCCGCCAGTCCACGGTGATCGCGGGGCAGGGTGCCGAGCTTTACGCCGGGGACATCGCGGGCAAGACCTTCATCTCGGCGTCGAAGCTCTATGAAGGCGGCATCAAGGGCAGCTTCCTCGACGACCGTCTCTACGCTGCGCTGTCGGTCTACAAGCAGAAGCGTACCGACTACAACATCCAGTCGATCACGGTAAACCAGTCGGTGGAGACCAAGGGCCTCGAAGCCGAGGCGCGCTGGTCGGTCAACGACCACCTGCTCATCACCGGCGGCTATACCCGCACCAAGGTCTACAACCTGACCGCGCTGGAGAACGGCACGCTGTTCAGCTTCTTCGGCATCGAGGATCTGGTCAACGTCACCGACCCCACGCTTTATCTCGGCGGGCAGCCGATCGGCCTGGTGCTGATCCCCGACAAGAACGCCTCGCGCCGCGCGGGCATTCCGACCAACCTCTACTCGCTGACGGCCACTTACGCCTTCGACAACGGCATCGCGCTCAGCGCCAGCGCCGTGAAGGTGGATTCGGTCTATTCGGGCCAGTCGCAGGTCGTGAAGCTGCCCGCCTATACCAAGGTCGACGTCTCGGCATCTTACGAGACCGGGCCGTGGCTGTTCCGCGTGGTGGTGAAGAACGCCACCAACGAACGCTACTTCCGCGCGAACTTCACCGAACTGTTCGGCTCGACCATCGTGCTGCCGGAAACCCCGCGCAGTTGGCAGGGCTCGATCGTCTACAAGTTCTGACCTCAAAGCGGCGGGGGCGCCTCCCTACCGGCGTCCCCGCTGCCATCGACGAAAAGATGAATCCTGCGATGACATTCCTGACCCGCGCCGTGCTGCTTGCCGGTGCTTCCGCTTCGCTGGCCTTCGGCGTCTCCGCCCAGGCCGCCGCGCCGGTTCCCGATATTTCCGCCTGCGAGCCCGGCAAGCCCTGCGCCGCGCCGCTGCCGGTCAAGGTCGTGGTCGTCTCCCTGTTCGAGATCGGCAAGGACGAGGGCGACACTGCCGGAGAGTTCCAGCTCTGGAAGGAACGGCGGGGGCTGACGATGCGGATTCCCTTCCCGCAATCGTTCCACGATCTCTACTACAATCCCGAGACGCAAGTGCTGGGGGTCGTCACCGGCGTCGGCACCGCACGATCGACCGCGGCGACCATGGCGCTCGGCCTCGATCCGCGTTTCGACCTGTCCAAGTCCTATTGGCTCGTCGCGGGCATTGCCGGGATCGATCCCCAGGATGCCTCGATCGGCTCGGCCGCCTGGGCGCGCTGGGTGGTGGACGGCGACCTTGCGCATGAGATCGATGCGCGCGAAATCCCGAAGGACTGGAAGAGCGGTTTCTTCCCCAGACACCTCAAGGGGCCGAACGACAAGACCACCCCGATCGATACCTCGGGCGGCGAAGTCTACCAGATCAACCCCCGGCTGGAGCGCTGGGCCTTCAACCTGACCAAGGACGTGAATATCCCCGACAGCCCGGAAATCCGGGCCGAGCGCATGCGCTTCACCGGATATCCCAATGCACAGAAGCCGCCGTTCGTCCTGGAAGGGGAGCAGCTTTCCGCGATGACCTTCTGGCACGGCAAGCTGCTGACCGATTGGGCCAACGACTGGGTCCATTACTGGACACAGGGCAAGGGCGAGTTCGTGACTTCCGCGATGGAGGACACCGGCGTGCTTCAGGCGATGACGTATCTCGACCGGATCGGCCGGGCCGACAAGGACCGCGTGCTCGTGCTGCGTGCGGGCTCGAACTACACGATGCCGCCGCCCGGCGTGGATGCGGCCTCCTATCTGCTGCGGGAAAACGAAGGCTACGCCGGGCTCCAGGCCTCGGTCGAGAGCCTCTATCTCGTCGGCTCGAAGGTGGTCGATGCGTGGCTGGCGGACTGGGATCGCTACAAGGACGAACTGCCGGAATAAGCGGCGGGATCACGAGCCAGGGAGGGAAGACTGGCGGCGGCGATCTCCAGCGCTGCCGTCAGTCGTTCTCCCGCCTCGGCCGGGAGGCCGGGGCCGCGCAGGAAACCAAGCCGGCGGCGCAGCCCATAGCCTGTGATGGCGGCCGTGACGGTGCCTTGCCCCGCCAGCGAGCGCGGCGCCACCGTCACCTCGAGCCCCGCTGCGACCATCCTCAGGCAGCGGTCCTCGTTCTCGCTGCGCAAGGCGAAGCGGGGGCGGACGCCGGCATCGGTGAAGAAGCGGCTGGTCCGCTGCAGCACCTCGCAGGAGCGGCGCGCGATCATGATATCGCCGGCAAGTTCCTGCGGAGCGACCTCCCCTCGCCCGGCAAAGCGGTGCGCGGCGGGCATGACCAGCAGGTAAGGCTCCTCCAGCACCTCGCCCGACGCTCCTTCGTCTTCTGCCATGAGCGTGAGCGCGAGGTGGATCTTGCCGCTGGCAAGTTGCCCGCGCAGATCCCGGTCGTCCCCCTCGACCAGTTCGATCCCGAATTCGCGGGCCAGTTCGCGGGCCACCCGCTCCAGCATCGCGCCGGACACGGTGGGAATGACGCCCAGCTTCAGTCCCGGCCATTGTTCCTGGACTGGCCGGGCGAATTGGTCGGCGCGGCGGAAACCCGCTTCGAGGTCGCGGGCGATCGGCAGGAAGGCCCCGCCGGATTCCGTCAGCCGGACATGGCGCCGGTCGCGCACGAACAGCGGCGTGCCGACCAGTCGTTCCAGTTCGGCTATGCTGGTCGAGACGGTGGGCTGGGTGACATGCAGCCGCGCCGAGGCCTGCTTGAAGCTGCCGGAATCGGCAACGGCAAGGAAATGGCGGATATGCGCGCGCTTTATCATTGGAAAAATCTATTCAAATGCCGTGCAAGTTTCAATTTGTTTGCGTGAAGGGGTTTCGATAGCTTGCCGGCAACGATGGCCCGCATCTCCGGCGGGCCTTGAAAGTTTGGGAAGAGAGATGAAAGCCACCCCCGATTTCGATTTCGGCCTGAGCGAAAGCGCCGTGATGATCCGCGAAAGCGTTGCCCGCTTCGCCGACGAACAGATCGCCCCGCTTGCCGTCAGGGTCGACGCCGAGGACTGGTTCCCGCGTGAGCTCTGGCCTGCCATGGGCGAGCTTGGGCTGCACGGCATCACCGTGGAGGAGGAATGGGGCGGAACCGGCCTCGGCTATCTGGAACATGTGATCGCGGTGGAGGAAGTCAGCCGCGCTTCGGCTTCGGTGGGGCTGTCCTATGGGGCGCACTCCAACCTCTGCGTCAACCAGATCCGCCGCTGGGGCAACGATGCGCAGAAGGCGAAGTACCTGCCGGGGCTGATCTCGGGCGAGCACGTGGGAAGCTTGGCCATTTCCGAAGCGGGCGCCGGGTCCGATGTCGTGGGCATGAAGCTGCGGGCGGACGCGGTGGAAGGCGGCTACCGCCTCAACGGCACCAAGTTCTGGATCACCAACGGCACATATGCCGATGTGCTGGTCGTCTATGCCCGGACCGATGCCGAAGCGGGATCGAAGGGTATCACCGCCTTCCTGATCGAGAAGGACATGGCCGGATTCTCCATCGGCCAGAAGATCGACAAGATGGGCATGCGCGGTTCGCCGACCTGCGAACTGGTGTTCGACGATTGCTTCGTGCCCGCAGGGAACGTCATGGGCCCGCTGAACGGCGGCGTGAAGGTTCTCATGAGCGGCCTCGATTACGAGCGCGTGGTGCTTGCGGGCTTGCAGATCGGGATCATGCAGGCCTGCCTCGACACGGTGATTCCCTATGTGCGCGAACGCCGCCAGTTCGGCGCGGCCATCGGCACGTTCCAGCTCATGCAGGCCAAAGTGGCGGACATGTACGTCGCGCTGCAATCGGCGCGGGCCTATGTCTATGCGGTGGCGCGGGCCTGCGATGCCGGGCAGACCACCCGCTTCGACGCGGCCGGCGCGATCCTGCTGGCGAGCGAGAACGCCTTCCGCGTCTCGGGCGAGGCGGTGCAGGCGCTGGGCGGTGCAGGCTATACCAAGGACTGGCCGGTCGAACGCTATCTGCGCGATGCCAAGCTGCTGGATATCGGTGCGGGCACCAACGAGATCCGGCGGATGCTGATCGGGCGGGAACTGATCGGGGCTTGAGAACAACAGCGTTTCCGGGGGCGATCCCCCGGAACTCGCGGAATCGCTGCCTTGCCTCTGAATTGCGCGCCGCCGAATCGCGGCGCGCTTTCGTGTTCGTCCTACCCTTGCTTCACCCGCAGCAACCCTTCCTGCGCCACGCTTGCTACCAGCATCCCGCCGCGCGAGTAGATCGCCCCGCGTGCGAAGCCGCGCGCATGGCCGGACCAGGGGCTGTCCATCGTATAGAGCAGCCAGTCGTCCATCGGCGGGGTCTGGTGGAACCACACCGCGTGGTCGAGGCTCGCGCCCGAGACGCCGGGCGAGAAGAAGCCGAGCCCGTGCGGCATGAGCGCGGTGGAGACCAGCGCGAAGTCGCTCGCATAGGCAAGGATCACGCGCTGCATCGCCGGCTCGGCATCCAGCGGGTGCGCCAGGCGGAACCACTGGTGGCGCTGCGGCAGCTCGCCGCCGCGAACCGGCGGGCAGGGCCGGATGTCGAACGAGGCGAGGCGGTCCACCAGGAACGGCGGCAGTTTCTGTCCGGCGGCGGCCAGCGCATCGCGGAAATCCGGGCACTGCTCGGGCGCGGGTACGTCCGGCATGGCCACGGCGTGGGAAAGCCCTTCCTCGTGCCGGTGGAACGAGGCGGCGAGGTTCAGGATCGGCTTGCCGCCCTGCATGGCGACGACGCGGCGGTTGGAGAAGCTGCCGCCATCGAAATCGGGCAGGACGCGGTAGATGATCGGGCGGCCGGAATCGCCCGCACGCAGGAAATAGGCGTGGAGCGAATGGGCCTGCCGCTCGGGATCGATCCCGCGCGCGGCGGCGTCCAGCGCCTGGGCCACGACCTGCCCGCCATAGACCCGGCCGGGCTGCTCGGCGGAAGCGGCGCCCCGGAAGATGCCGGTGTCGATTTCCTCGACGGAGAGCAGGCCGCGCAGTTCCGCCACGGCAAGGCGGGCGTCATCAGTCATCGGCATGGTTTTCCCTGAGCGCGGCCTCGATCGGTTCGACCGGCGTGCCTTTCAGCCAGGCGAGCGACTGGCGTTCGATCGAGAGCAATTCTTCCAGTGTCTGTTCGATCGCGGTCTTCTGCTGGCGCAGCTCGTTTACCCGATCCGTGACCTTGACCAGAAGCGCGCGCACTTGCTCGTGATGCTCGGGGTCGACGTCGTAGAGGTCGAGGAATTCCTTGATCTCCCGGATGGAGAAGCCGAGCCGCTTGCCGCGCAGGATCAGCTGCATCCGGCCCATCTCGCGGCGGGAGTAGATCCGCGTGGTGCCGACGCGCTGCGGCGCGATCAGGCCCTTGTCCTCGTAGAAGCGCAAGGTGCGCATGGTAACGCCCAGCTCGGTGGCCGCTTCCTGGATGCCGAGCATATCGGGGTTCACGCCGCCCGCCTCGGCGGCCGGCGTGTTCTCTTCAGGTGTCAAGGCTGCCCCGGTTCCGGTCACGCAGCGGACCCTTGGGCCGATCCCGCGGCCCGGCGCGCGGCTTCTTCCTCGACCAGTTCCTTCTTGGAGAGCTTGCCGACGAGCGTCTTGGGCAGGCTGTCGCGAAACTCGATGCTGCTGGGCATCTCGATCTTGTTGAGCCGCTCCTTGAGGAAGGCCATCAATGTATCCTGGTCCAAGACGTCCCCCGGGTGCAGCGCCACGAATGCCTTGGGGGCTTGCCCGCGATAGGCGTCAGGCACGCCGATCACGATCGCCTCGTGAACCATCGGATGCTCGTAAAGCGCATCCTCGATCGTTCGCGGATAAACGTTGTATCCCCCACACAGGATCATGTCCTTGATCCTGTCCACGAGGAAAAGATAGCCGTCTTCGTCGAGATAGCCAACGTCTCCGGTGCGCAAGGCGCCGAAGATGAAGGTCTTTTCCGATTCCTCGGGACGGTTCCAGTAGCCGGACATGACCTGCGGCCCGCGCGCGCAGACTTCGCCGCGCTCGCCCTGGGGCATGATCCGGTGCGGATTGTCGGGATCGCGGATCTCCAGCGCGGTGCCGGGGAAGGCCGGTCCGCAGGAGTTGTCCTTCACATCGCCTTCCAGTGGATTGCAGGCGATGATCGGCGAGGCTTCGGACAGGCCGTAGCCCTCCACCACGCGCACGCCGGTGCGCTGCTCGAACTTCTGGCGCACTTCCAGCGGCAGCGGCGCGCCGCCGGAGATGCAGACGCGCACCTGGTCGAATTCGCCGTGGAGCTGCTGGTTGTTGAGCGCGGTGTAGAGCGTGGGCACGCCGAAGAACTGCGTGGGCTTCGTGCGCTTGGCGGTCGCGAGGAACGACTTCATCTCGAAGCGCGGCAGGAGGATCATCTCCGCCGCGGTGTCCACCGAGTAGTTGAGCACGGTGGTCAGCGCAAAGACGTGGAACAGCGGCAGCACGCCGAGCGTGCGCTCCTGCTGTTCGGGCATGTGGCCGACGTGCGCGATCATCTGCGCCGAATTGGCGGCGAGATTGGCGTGGCTCAGCATTGCCCCCTTGGGCACGCCGGTGGTCCCGCCGGTGTACTGGAGCACGGCAAGGTCGGAAGGCGAACGCTCCACCGGATCGGGATCGGCATCGCGCGCGATGAGGTCAGCGAAGCGCAGGAAGCGCAGGTCATGCGGCTCATGCGCGATGTCCTTGCGCTTGAGCAGGCGATAGGCGCGGCCCTTGAGCCGGGGCAGGGCATCGGCGATCGGGCAGACCACGACCCGGCGCAGCGCGCCTTTCCCCACGAGCGGCTCGATCTTGGGAAGCGACAGCGCAAGGTCGGAGGCGACGATGAATTCCGCGCCCGAATCGTCCACCAGATGCGCCATCTCGCGCTCGGTGTAGAGCGGGTTGAAGTTCACCACGATCCCGCCGATGCGCAGGATCGCGAAGTAGCAGATCACGTAATAGGGCGTGTTGGGCAGGCACAGCCCCACCCGCGTCCCCCGCTTGACGCCGAGGTCCTGGAACCCCCGCGCCGCGCGGCGGGACAGGTCGCCGATCTCCCTGTAGGTCCACTTGCGGCCCATGAAGTCGATCGCCGGCCAGGCGCCGTGGGCTTCCACGGCATGGTCGAGCAGGTCGGTGAGCAACCGCGGCGCGATCGGCGGCATCTCTTCCGGGTGTTGGGAGGAGGTTTCCGGGACGGAGTGGCCGCCGATCGTCGCCGCGGCGCCCATCAGAAGGACACCCGCGCGCCGAGCGAGAACACCAGAGCGGAAGCGTTCTGGAGGCTGCCGTTGGTGATGACGGGCGTTTGCGCGGCGGTGCCGGGATAGGCCGCGGTGATGCGGTCGATCGGTGCATCCTTGAAGGTGATGTACGATGCGGCCGCGTCGATCGCGATCTTCTCGCTCATGTTGTAGGTGGTGCCGGCCGAGAAATTCCAGCGGTTGCTGTCAGGCACGCGGGCATCGCGGTTGCCGTTCGAGGTCGGGGTCTCGCCGTACTGGACGCCGCTGCGAACCGTCCACTTCGGGCTCACGTCGTAGTCCACGCCGAACGCGTAGGAGAAGCCGTCCTTGTAGTTCTCGGGGATCGACTGGTTGATCGGCGCGCCGAGGTCGATCGAATCGAACTTGCTCCAGCCATAGGCCACGACCTGCGCATTGAGCGTGAGCTGCTTCGTCGCCTTGATGCGGCCGGACATGATCGCCTGCCACGGGGTTGAGAATTCGGCGTTGGCGTCGAGCGAGGTGTTCTGCGGGGCGAGCGGGCCGAGCAGTCCGTCGATGGTCAGCGTGCCCTTGAGCTTGTGCTTGATCGCCGACTTGTAGGCGACGCCGATCGAGGCCGGGCCGTTGTGGTACTGCGCGCCGACCGACCAGCCCACATCCCAGCCATTGCCCTTGAGCTGCTGATGGCCGTCCGCGAGCAGGGGCGAGAGGTTGGGCAGGTAGTTGCCGAGGGTCGCGTCGACATATTCGACATTGGCGGCGGCGCCGACGTAGAAGCCTTCGAAGGGCTGGAAGGCCACGCTCGGCTGGATGTCGATCGTGCGCAGCTTGGTCTTGTCGGCCGAGTAGCGCGCCCAGCTGTCGGCATCATAGTTGGTGGTGAACGAATAGGGCGAAGTCACCGTCAGGCCGAAGGCGAACTTGCCGGTGCCATAAGCGATCGAGCCCGAAGGCAGCACGCCGTTGTTGATGGGGTTCTTGGCCACGCCGTTACCGCCGACGGGGGCGGGAGCCTGGCCGGGGCGGACGATCACGGTGCCGTCGTCCACCACTTTGCCGCGCGGCAGGATGACGCTGGCGTGGACCGAGGCCTGGCCGCCATCGAGGCCGCCGATTGCCGCCGGGTTCCACCAGAGCGAGTCGACGCCGGTATCGGCGGCCTCGCCCGAGAAGGCGCGTCCCTGTGCGCGTACCGACTGTTCCTGAAGGTAGAAGGCCTGTGCATGGGCCGAGCCGGCGAAGCCGAGCACGATGGCCGATGCGGTACCTGCAAGAAGGATGCGGCCCGAAGTGCGTTTCATGTCCCTAATCTCCCAATTCATCTTCATTCCCTGAACCTCTGTCGTTTTCCCGGCGCGCCTCAGGGAATGCGCGTCCAGGTCTGGGTCTTGCACAGGGGCCAGACGATGCAGCCCTTGAGCTTGAGGGTGTCGGCGCCGACAGGCGTTATCGTCGCCTTGTAGGTGCCGCCGTCCTCAGGGTTGTAGATCTGTCCTTCGACCCATTCGTTCCCCTTGGCCTTGAACCCGCCGACGATCTGCAGGCCCTTCACCTTGCGGGTGCGCTTGGTGGTGTCCTTGTTGTTGATGTCTCGAAGGTCGGGGTTGGCCTTCAGCCCATCCGAATCGACGATTCGTCCGCAGACCGATTCGCCGCAGCGGCCCAGTTCGACCACGCCGTGCTTCGAAGGCGTGCGCCACTTGCCGACGACGGAGTCGTTTCCGGCCGCGAACGCCGGATTTATGCCGGGAGCGAGCAGCACCGCGCCGGCAACCAATGCCAGCCCCACGGGTTTCCAATTTCTCATGAGCGACCTCTCCATCGTCTCTCCAATCGGACATCTTCTCACCGGCGGGACGGGGCCCTTACGGTGGGATGCTGATTTGTCGTAACCCAAAATTTGCTTGACGTATAGGGAAAGAATTGCACCCTTAGGGAAGACGACGACGCAGCTTCGGGAAAAGCCCAAGGCGCGTCCGCCCACGGAGAGAGTGCATGCAAAGTGTCGTGATCGCGGGTTACGCCCGCTCGCCCTTCCACTTGGCCAACAAGGGCGCGCTGGCCCGCGTCCGCCCCGACGACCTTGCCGCCCAGGTGATTCGCGGCCTGATCGCGAAGACCGGCGTGGAAGCTGCTGATATCGAAGACGTAATTGTCGGCTGCGCATTCCCCGAAGGCGAGCAGGGCTTCAACGTCGCACGCCTCATCGGCCTTCTGGCAGACCTGCCGATCTCGGTCGGCGGCATGACCGTGAACCGGTTCTGCGGCTCCTCGATGAGCTCGATCCACTACGCCATGGGCCAGATCGCCATCGGCGCGGGCGAAGTGTTCGTTTGCGCGGGCGTCGAATCGATGAGCCGCGTGCCGATGATGGGCTTCAACCCGCTGCCCAACCCGGCGCTGGCGGCGAAGAGCGCGGCCTACATGTCGATGGGTGAGACCGCCGAGAACGTCGCCACCAAGTACCAGATTTCGCGCGCCGATCAGGAAGCGCTTGCGGTCTCCAGCCAGCAGAAGGCCTCGGCCGCGCGTGACGCCGGCAAGCTGACCGACGAGATCGTGCCGATCCAGACCAAGACCGGCCTCGTCAGCGAAGACGGCACCATTCGCGGCGAAACCACCGCAGAGGGCCTTGCCGGCCTGAAGCCCGCGTTCGATGCCGCAGGATCGGTGACCGCCGGCACCTCCTCGCCGCTGACGGACGGCGCCAGCGCCGTGCTCGTCACCACCGAGGAATATGCCCGCGCCCACGGCTTGCCGATCCTCGCCCGCATCAAGTCGGTCGCGGTGTCGGGCTGTGCGCCGGAAACCATGGGCCTTGGCCCGATCCTTTCCAGCCAGAAGGCGCTTGAGCGCGCGGGCATCGCTGCCGGCGATCTCGACGTGGTGGAACTGAACGAAGCCTTCGCTTCGCAGGCGCTGGCCTGCATCAAGGACCTCGGCCTCGACACTGCCAAGGTGAACATCGACGGCGGCGCGATCGCCATCGGCCACCCGCTGGGCGCCACCGGCGCGCGCATCGTCGGCAAGGCGGCCTCGCTGCTGAAGCGCGAAGGCGGCAAGTATGCACTCGCCAGCCAGTGCATCGGCGGCGGTCAGGGCATCGCCACGATCCTGGAGTCGGTGGAATGAGCGACACCATCAAAAAAGTCTGCGTGATCGGCGCCGGTACCATGGGTGCCGGGATCGCCGCTCAGGTCGCCAATGCCGGCGTGCCGGTGCTGCTGCTCGACATCGTTCCAAAGGACGCGACCAACAGGAACGTGGTGGCCGAAGGCGCGGTGGCGAAGATGCTGAAGACCGAGCCTGCGCCGTTCATGAGCAAGTCCGCCGCCAAGCTGGTCGAAACCGGCAACATCGAAGATCATCTGGACAAGGTTGCCGAGTGTGACTGGGTGATCGAGGCGGTGATCGAGCGTCTCGACATCAAGCAGGGCCTCTACGCCAAGCTCGAAGCAGTGAAGCGCGACGGCACCGCCGTTTCGTCGAACACGTCGACGATCCCGCTTGCCAATCTGGTCGAAGGGCGTTCGGATGCGTTCAAGCGCGACTTCCTGATCACCCACTTCTTCAACCCGCCGCGCTACATGCGCCTGCTGGAGATCGTCACCGGCCCCGCCACCGACGCTGCCGTTGCCGCCAGGGTCGAACGGTTCGCCGACATTTCGCTCGGCAAGACGGTGGTCAAGGCCAAGGATACCCCGGGCTTCATCGCCAACCGTATCGGCACCTACTGGATCCAGCTTGGCCTTAACGCCGCGTTCGACATGGGGATCACCGTCGAACTGGCCGACGCCATTGCCGGAAAGCCGATGGGTGTGCCCAAGACCGGCATCTTCGGCCTTGTCGATCTGGTCGGCATTGATCTGATGCCGCACCTGCAGGCCAGCCTCACCTCGACGCTGCCCGCAGGCGACCTCTATCACGGCATTGCCCGCGACATCCCGCTGATCAACAAGATGATCGGCGAAGGCTACACCGGCCGCAAGGGCAAGGGCGGTTTCTACCGCCTCAACAAGGAGGCCGGTCGCCGCAAGGAAACCATCGACCTCCAGACCGGCGAATATCGCCCGACCGTGACCGCGCAGGGCCCGCGCGGTGCTGCCGCCAAGGGCGACCTCAAGGCGCTGGTCGAAAGCAAGGGCGATATCGGCGCTTACGCCTGGGCCGTGCTCGGCGCCACGCTGGCCTATGCCGCCAGCCTCGTGCCCTCGGCCGCCGATGACGTGGTTGCCGTCGATGATGCGATGAAGCTGGGCTACAACTGGAAGGCCGGCCCGTTCGAGATGATCGACAAGCTCGGCGCCAGGTATCTTGCCGAACGCCTCGCCGCCGAAGGCAAGGCCGTGCCGGAGATTCTGACCGTGGCGGGAGACCGCACGTTCTACCGGATCGAGAACGGCAAGCGCCAGTTCCTCGGCCTTGACGGCGAATACCGCGACATCGTCCGCCCCGAAGGCGTGATGCGCCTTGCCGACGTGAAGCTTTCGTCGAGGCCCATCCTCAGGAACGCCTCGGCGGCGCTCTGGGATATTGGCGACGGTGTCGTCTGCCTTGAATTCACCGGCAAGATGAACGCGCTCGACGGCGAAGTCATGAAGCTGATCGGGCAGGCCATTCCGCTGGTGGCGGCGCAGTACAAGGCGCTCGTCGTCTACAACGATGCCGATACCTTCTCGGCAGGCGCCAACCTTGGCCTCGCGCTCTTCGCGGTGAACATCGCGGCGTGGAGCGAGATCGAGAAGCTCGTTGCCGGCGGCCAGCTGGCCTACAAGGGCCTGAAGTACGCTCCGTTCCCCGTCGTCGGCGCGCCTGCCGGCATGGCGCTGGGCGGTGGCTGCGAGATCCTGCTGCATTGCGACGCGATCCAGGCCTATGCCGAACTCTACTGCGGCCTCGTGGAATGCGGCGTCGGCCTCGTTCCGGGCTGGGGCGGCAATGGCGAGATGATCGACCGCTGGCGCAAGGCCCCGGGCATGCCCAAGGGCCCGATGCCGGCGGTGGCCAAGGTGTTCGAGATGGTCTCCACCGCGCAAGTCTCCAAGTCTGCCCAGCAGGCGCGCGAGATGATGATCCTGCGCAAGGATGACGGCATCTCGATGAACCGCGATCGCCTGCTCTACGATGCCAAGCAGAAGGCGCTGTCGCTGGTGGAAGGCTACACCCCGCCCGAAGCACCCGAGTTCAAGCTGCCCGGCGCCGGTGGCCGCACGGCGCTTGGTCTGGCTGTCGAGGGCTTCCACAAGCGCGGCATGGCGACCGACTACGACGTGGTCGTCTCCGGCGTGCTGGCCGACGTGCTGACCGGCGGCGACGAGTTCGACCTCGTCGACACGGTGAGCGAGGGCGAACTGCTCAAGCTGGAACGCGATGCCTTCATGGGCCGCCTGCGCGATGGCCGTTCGGTCGCCCGCGTCGAGCACATGCTCGAAACCGGCAAGCCCCTGCGGAACTGATGCTGCGTAACTGATAAGGTATGAATGCGCGCCCGTCGGTGATCCGGCGGCGCGCGCGAGGAGAGTGACATGCAAGTCTACGAAGCGCCCCTGCGCGACATGAAGTTCGTGCTCCACGAACTCCACAACGATGACGGCTTCGGCAATCTCGAAGCCCTGGCCGAATTCACGCCTGATCTGGTGGACGCCGTGCTGGAAGAGGCCGCCAAGGTGGCGCAGGAAGTCCTGCTGCCGCTGAACCGCAGCGGCGACATCGAGGGCTGCACGCTGGAGAACGGCGTGGTCCGCACTCCCGCAGGCTTCAAGGAAGCCTACGACATGTTCCGCGAAGGCGGCTGGTGCGCGCTGGCGTCCGATCCCGAGTGGGGCGGGCAGGGCCTGCCCGAAGCGCTGAACAAGCTGACCGAGGAGATGATCTGCTCCTCCAACCTGTCGTTCAGCCTCTATCCCGGCCTCACCCACGGCGCGACCACCGCGATCGAGGGTTACGCCAGCGACGCGTTGAAGCAGGCCTACCTGCCCAAGATGGTCGAGGGCACATGGTCGGGCACGATGTGCCTTACCGAACCGCACTGCGGCACCGACCTCGGCATGCTGCGCACCAAGGCCGTTCCTCAGGGTGACGACAGCTACAAGATCTCCGGCGCGAAGATCTTCATCTCGGCGGGCGAGCACGACCTGACCGAGAACATCATCCACCTTGTCCTCGCGCGGCTTCCCGATGCCCCGGAAGGCGTGAAGGGTATTTCGCTGTTCCTCGTGCCCAAGTATCTTCCCAAGGAAGACGGCACGCCCGGCCCGTCCAACGGCGTTTCGGTCGCGGCGATCGAGCACAAGATGGGCCTCAAGGCCTCGGCCACGTGCCAGCTCAATTTCGACGATTCGATCGGCTGGCTGGTCGGCACCGCGAACAAGGGCATGGAAGCCATGTTTAAGATGATGAACACCGAACGTGTTTCGGTGGGCATTCAGGGGCTTGGCGTGGGTGAAGCGGCCTATCAGTCCGCCGTGTGGTACGCCAAGGACCGCGTGCAGGGCCGCTCGCTGTCAGGCGTGAAGAACCCCAAGGGCCCGGCCGATCCGATCATCGTCCACCCCGACGTGCGCCGCATGCTGATGACCGCGCGCGCTTACAACGAAGGCTGCCGCGCGCTCGGCGCCTGGGTCAGCCGCGCGCTCGACGCCGAAAAGCACGCGACCGATCCCGCCGTGAAGGCCCGCGCGGAAGACTTCATCGCGCTGATGACCCCGGTGGTGAAGGCGCTCTTCACCGACTGCGGTTATGAAAGCGCGAACCTTGCCGTGCAGGTCTACGGCGGCCACGGCTACATCGCCGAAAGCGGCGTGGAGCAGTTCGTGCGCGATGCCCGCATCGCCATGATCTACGAAGGCACCAACGGCATTCAGGCGCTCGACCTCGTCGGCCGCAAGATGCCCGCGCACGCGGGTCGCTACCTGCGTTCGTTCTTCCACCCCGTTTCGGACTTCATCGAGGCGAACAAGGCGGACGAAACCTTCGGCAAGATGATCGAGGGGCTGGAAAAGGCCTTCGGTGCGCTGCAGCTCTCGACCGGCACGATTGCCCAGAAGGGCATGAAGGACCCCGAGGAAGCCGGTGCCGCCGCGACCGACTATCTGCGCCTGCTCGGTCTTGTCGCCATGGGTTACTGCTTCGCCAAGGCGGCGCTGATCGCCAAGGCGCGGCTGGACGAAGGCACGGGCGAGGCGGCGTTCTACACCGCCAAGATCGCGACTGCCCGGTTCTTCTTCGACCGTCTGCTGCCACAGGCCACTGCAGCGTTCTTCGCCATCAAGTCGGGCAAGGCTTCGATGATGGCGCTCGAAGCGGACATGTTCTGAGGTAGCGCGTTCAGGATCGCCGAAATGAAAAGGGGGGGCGGGCATCATTTGCCCGCCCCCTTTTTTATAGCGCAATCTCAGGCCGCGCCGACCCAGACCACCCAGCCTGTCAGCCAGGCCGCGACGATGCAGGCGATCAGCCGCCAGACCGGTGCCTTCACCATGCTGGTCGTCCCGGCGGGCATGGCGCGGGCGCCGGTAATCATCGGTGCGATCAGGTTGTCGCGCTTGATGACGCGGTAATAGATGATCGCCGCAAGGTGCAGCACGATCATCGCGAGGATCAGGTAGAACACCGTTTCGTGCAGGTCGGTCACGCGGCTCGCCGCCGTCGAGGAGACGAGGTGATTAAGCGGCCCCGTCGTGCCGTCGTCGGGATCGCCCGCAAAGAGGCCTAGCCCGATTTGCAGTGCCATCAGGCCGAGCAGGACGACGACGCTCCAGCCGCCTGCGGGGTTATGCCCGGCGGTCGGCGTGTCGTTCTGTGAACGCAGATGTCCCAGCACCACCCGCGGCCCGCGCACGAACGAGGAGAATCGCGCCGTCGAACTGCCCACGAAACCCCAGAGCACGCGTATCACCACCAACTGCATCAGGATCGTGCCGATGCTGGTGTGCCAGCCCATCTCGCCGTTTTCGGCCGTCCACCAGAGCGCCGGGATCAACAGGGCGAAGCTCCAGTGGATGATTCGGACGGGCCAGTCCCACAGCGGGGTGCGGACGGTCGCCGCACCCTTGTGTGAACTCACTGCTTCTTCTCGCGGAAGGTGTCGTGGCAGCCCTTGCAGGCTCCGCCGATCTCACCCATCGCCAGTGTCGCGGCCTTGGCGTCCTTGGCGTCGGCCGCAACCTTGAGGTTGCCGGCTGCGGTTGCCAGCTTGTCGGCCGCAGCCTTGAATTCGGCAGGCTTCTGCCAGATCGTGGGCAGGGCCTCGGTCTTCTCGCCCGATTCCTTGCCGCTGCCGTCAGGGAACAGGCCGACGATCTTGCCCGCATCGGTCTGGATCGAGGTTGCCGAGGCGGCGACCGTGGCGAAGTCGGGGCTTGCGGCCTCCAGTGCGGACTTTGCGGCCTTGTTGGCCTTGCCGATCGCCTTGAAATTGGCTTCGCGCGCCTCGATCGTCTCGGAAACGTCCACCGGCTCGCCCGAGGCGTTCGTCGTGGTCGCGGCGGGTTCGGAGCCCTTGCAGCCGGTCATGGCGGCTGCCAGCGCAAATGCGGCTAGGGTTGTCGTCAGGATGGTCTTCGATGCCATGTCGCTGCTCCTGGCAGTTATCTTCCAAAAAGCGGGGAGGCCGTACTTGTTTGCCCGTCGGCCTTGGTCCCAAGCGCTTGATAACCGTTGTTGTTGCCATGCAGCGAATGGTTTTTGATGCTTACCCGAAAACCACCCCGTCCATCAGCTTGCGCGCGGTACGAAGGAGGGCGGCGCTCTTGACGGCGCCGCCCTCGTCCGTGTCGAGGACACAAGACATCTCGCCGGTCGGATGTTCGACCGACAGCGTCTTGCGGCGACCCTCGGGGATCTGGGCGACTTCGGCGGCGGGCGAGCCTTCGATCAGGCAGGCCGTGGCCACCGAGACCGCGCCGAGCACGCCGATCGTGGCGTGGGCGCGGTGGGGAATGAAACTGCGCACGGTCACCGCGCCGCCGTGCTTCGGCGGGGCGACCAGCATCATCTTGGGAACCGACTTGTCCTTGACGTCGCCCAGGTTCATCCGTTCGCCCACGGCAAGGCGGATGGCCTCGATCCTGGCCTTCAATTCGGTATTGGCGTCAAGGCTCTCGCGGTCCTCGTAGCCGGTTACGCCCACGTCCTCGGCTTTCATGACGACGCAGGGCATGCCGTTGTCGATCAGGGTCACGCGCACGCCGTTCACTTCGTCGGCCGCGTTGCCGCTGGGCAGGAGCGAGCCGCAGGAAGAACCGGCGGTGTCGCGGAATTCCAGCGGGATCGGGGCATGGGTGCCGGGAACGCCGTCGATCGCGGCCTCGCCCTTGTAGGAGACCATACCGCCGGGCGTCTGCACGGTGGCGACGGCGACCTGCCCGGTATTCTCCATGAAGATGGCTACGGCGGTTTCGTCACCCCGGGCCTCGATCAGCCCGCGCTCGATGGCGAAAGGGCCGATCCCGGCGAGGATGTTGCCGCAGTTCTGCTGGTCGCTGACGAGCGCCTGATCGACGAAGACCTGAAGGAACAGGTAGTCGACGTCGATGCCCTCGCGCGTGGATTTGCTGACGACGGCCACCTTGCTGGTCAGCGGATCGGCGCCGCCCATGCCGTCGATCTGGCGCGGATCGGGGGAGCCCATGATGGAAAGCAGGAACGCGTCGCGGGCCGCGGTGTCTTCGGGAAGGTCGCTCTTGAGGAAATAGCCGCCCTTGGAAGTGCCGCCGCGCATCCACATGCAGCGAACGCCCTGCTCGACCGGCCCGGTTGCACTCATCACGCCATCTCCTTGTCCCGCAGTCGGCTTCCTGCCGGAGCGTGCGGGAAGGGGGAAAGAGAAACTTTGGACGCGCCATAGGATTTGGCTAAGAGTGGCCCCATGGACATCTGGAACTTCAACCTTCGGCATCTGCGTGCAGTCGCCAAGATCGCCGAATTGGGGACGGTCAATGCCGCCGCCCTGGCCGTAAACCTCAGTCAGCCTGCGATAACACAGGCGTTGGGGCGGCTTGAGGCAATGATAGGGCTGCCGCTGTTCGAGCGTCGTCACGATGGCATGATCCCGACCCGGGCCGGAGAAATCCTCGCCCCCCGCATCGGCGCGGCGCTTTCCCATATCCAGAGCCCGCACGTCACCATGTCGCGCCTGCGGGCGCTGCTCGCGCTGGCGGAAACGGGCAGCTATGCCGGGGCCGGACAGGAAACCGGGCTGTCGCTTCCTTCGATCCACCGCGCCGTCAACGATCTGGCGCTGGCGCTGCGGCGGCCGCTGGTGGCGCGGCAGGGCAAGTTCGTGATCACCACCGAGGCCGGCACCCAGCTCGCCCGCGAATTCCGCCTGGCGAAAGTCGAACTGGAGGCCGGTCTTTCCGAGGTCGAGGCGCTGCGCGGGCTGGAAACGCGGCGCATCGCCATTGGCGCCATGCCGCTTTCCCGTGCCCGCATCCTGCCCGCCGCCGTGGCCCGATTCCTGTCGCGGCGGCCCAGGGTGAAGCTCAACATCGTCGAGGGATCGCGCGCCGAGCTGGTCGAACCGCTGCGCAACGGCACGCTCGATCTCATGGTCGGCGCCTTGCGCGATCCGCTGGTGGAGGGCGACCTGATCCAGCATCCGCTTTTCGAGGATCGTCCGGCGGTCTACGGCCGCAAGGGGCATCCGCTGGAAGGTACGAACCCCCGCGCTGCCGATGTCGCCCGCTTTCCCTTCACGCTGCCGCCGCGCGGCACGCCGCTGCGCGACAGTTTCGAGCGTTATTTCGAGGAGCACGGCGTGCCGCTGCCGGAAGTGCCGGTCGAATCGGGATCGGTGATGATGATCCGGCAAGTGATGATGGGCGGTGATTTCCTTACTGTGCTCTCGCCCGATCAGGTGACGGTGGAACTGGAAGCGGGCTGGCTCTGCGAGTTATCGCGGCTTCCGGCCGAATTCACCCGCCATATCGGCATGACGACCCGCGCTTCCCTGCGTCCGACCGAGGTTCAGAGCGAATTTTTCGCCGATCTGGAATGGGCGGCGCGGGAGGTTTCGCGCTGAGCTGCTTTTAGGCAGGGCTTATAGCTTCCGGGTGGTTCCAATTGGCCGCTTTCAGCCAATCGGGGCATGACAGGAGGCATGGACAGATCGATCGCCCTTATCGGGTTTGGAGAAGCCGGATCGACGTTCGCGGGAGCAGGAGATTGGTCGGCGCAGGCTCGTGCCTTCGACATTCTTCCCGCGTGCCGTGACGTCATGGCCGAACTCGGTATCACCGCCTGCGACAGCGCGGCCGAGGCGCTTGCGGGCGCCTCGCTGGTGCTCTCGCTCGTCACCGCAGATGCTGCGCCGCTGGTGGCGGAACAGGTCGCACCGCTCCTGGGCGAGGGCGCCTTGTTCTGCGACATGAACTCGGTCGCGCCGGGCACCAAGCGGGCGGCCGCAAAGGTGATCGCTCAAGGCAAGGGCCGCTATGTCGACGTGGCCGTGCTCGCGCCTGTGAACCCCGCGCGGATGAAGGTGCCGCTGCTGGTGTCCGGCCCCGATGCCGCAGAGGCGGAAAGCGCGCTGACGGCGGTGGGCTTCACCAATGTGCGTGTCGTCGGCGATGCGGTCGGCCGGGCTTCGGCGATCAAGCTGGTGCGCTCGGTCATGGTCAAGGGGCTTGAGGCGCTGACCGCCGAGATGATGATGGCCGCCCATGCCGAAGGCGTGGCGGACGAGGTACTGTCCTCGCTCGACGCCAGCGAGAAGACCATTCCCTGGGCAAGCCGCGCGGACTACAATCTCGACCGTATGCTGGTCCACGGCCGCCGCCGCGCCGCCGAGATGGATGAGGCGGCGGAAATGCTGCGTTCGCTGGGCATCCCGCCGCTCATGACCGAAAACACCGTTGCCTGGCAGCAGGCGCTGGGCGCGCTGGGCTTGGTGCCGCCGCCCGAAGGATTCGAAGCCAAGCTCGCGGCGGCAGTCGCGGCAGGCGTACTCAAGGGAGAGAATTGAGCATGTCGCTCATCATCGACTGTCACGGACATTATACCGTCCTGCCCAAGGCGCATGACGCCTGGCGCGAAGCCCAGATCGCCGCGTTCAAGGCCGGTGAAGCCGCGCCGCCCTACCCGGAAATCTCGGACGCCGAGATCCGCCAGACCATCGAGGACAACCAGCTTCGCCTCATCAAGGAGCGCGGCGCCGACCTTACCGTGTTCAGCCCGCGCGCCAGCGCGATGGCGCACCATGTCGGCGATCAGGCCATGTCCGAGGCATGGGCGGTCCACTGCAACAATCTTATCGCCCGCGTGGTCCACATGTTCCCCGAGACGTTCGTGGGCGTGTGCATGCTGCCGCAGAGCCCCAAGGCGGACCTTTCCGCCTCGGTGAAGGAACTGCGCCGCTGCGTCGAGGAACTGGGCTTCATCGGCTGCAACCTCAACCCCGATCCGGGCGGCGGCCACTTCGAGCATCCGCCGCTGACCGATGAATACTGGTTCCCGATCTACGAGGCGATGAGCGAGCTGGACGTTCCGGCGATGATCCACGTCTCGGGTTCGTGCAACCCGGCGATGCACGCCACCGGCGGCTTCTACATCGCGGCGGACACCGTGGCCTTCATGCAGCTGATGCAGGGCGATCTTTTCGCGAAGTTCCCCAAGCTGCGCTTCATCATCCCGCACGGCGGCGGCGCGGTGCCGTACCACTGGGGCCGTTATCGCGGTCTGGCGGACATGCTGAAGAAGCCTTCGCTTGACGAATACATCATGAACAACGTGTTCTTCGACACTTGCGTCTACCACCAGCCGGGCGTGAACCTGCTGGCCGACGTGATCGACAACAAGAACATCCTGTTCGGCTCCGAAATGGTCGGCGCGGTGCGCGGGATCGACCCGCAGACCGGCTTCTACTTCGACGACACCAAGCGCTATGTCGATGCGCTCGACATCTCCGACGAGGAGCGCCACGCGATCTTCGAAGGCAACGTGCGCAAGGTCTTCCCGCGCCTTGACGCCAAGCTCAAGGAACGTGGCCTGTGACCGACAAGAATCCGACCGACAAGAATCCTTGCGAGAATGCGGGTGGTCCGATCGACATCCACGCCTATCTCGGCGAGTTCGACGATATTCCGGGCACGCGCGTCTACACCGCTAAGCGCGCGCGGCAGGGCTATCACCTGAACCAGTTCGCGATGAGCCTGATGAAGGCGGAAAACCGCGAGCGCTGGAAGGCGGACGAGCGCGCCTATCTCGACGAATGGCCGATGACCGAGGACCAGAAGCAGGGCGTTCTCACCCGCGATTACAACCGCCTGCTCGATCTGGGCGGCAACATCTACTTCCTCGCTAAGGTCTTCTCGACCGATGGCCTGAGCTTCCTTCAGGCCGTCTCGACGATGACCGGCATGAAGCTGGAAGACTATCAGGCGATGATGATCGCCGGGGGCCGCTCGCCCGAGGGCCAGCGCTCCATCAAGGAGCACCGTTGAGATGGCCCGCATTACGCACGGCATCGCCTGCAGCCACATCCCGGCGCTCGGCGTCGCGTCGGACTTCGACAAGTGGGAAGATCCCTACTGGAAGCCGATCCAGGAAGGCTTCGCGCCCACCCAGAAGTGGGAAGCGGAGAACCTGCCGGACGTCGTGATCCTGGTCTACAACGATCACGCTTCGGCCTTCGACATGAAGATCATCCCGACGTTCGCGATCGGCTGCGGCGAAAGCTACAAGCCGGCGGACGAGGGCTGGGGCCCGCGCGCGGTGCCCGACGTGGAAGGCCATCCGGACCTTGCCTGGCACATCGCCCAGAGCCTGATCCTCGACGAATTCGACATGACCATCATCAACGAGATGGACGTCGATCACGGCCTTACCGTTCCGCTGTCGATGATGTTCGGCAAGCCGGAAAAATGGCCGGTGAAGGTGATCCCGCTGGCGGTCAACGTCGTCACCTATCCGCCGCCGTCGGGCAACCGCTGCTGGGCGCTGGGCGAGGCGATCGCGCGCGCCGTCGAAAGCTTCGATGAGGACCTGAACGTGCAGGTCTGGGGCACCGGCGGCATGAGCCACCAGCTTCAGGGTCCGCGCGCGGGCCTCATCAATGCCGAGTGGGACAACATGTTCCTCGACAAGCTGTCGGGCGACACGCAGGAACTGCGGTGCATTCCGCATATCGAATACCTGCGCGAAACCGGCAGCGAAGGCATCGAGATGGTCATGTGGCTGATCATGCGCGGCGCGCTGGGCAAGGAAACCCGCGAACTGCGGCGTTTCTACCATGTGCCTGCCAGCAACACGGCGGTCGGCCACATCGTGCTGGAGCCGGTGAATGGCGACGTGCCGTCCTCGACGACCGTCGAAGGCGCGGCCTCGCAGCATCTCGCAGACTGATTCCGCGTGCCGGTGCTTGACGCCGGCACGCTCCTTCCCTTGATAGAGTTTCCAAGGAGATTTCCATGCGTATTGCCCTCGTAGGCGCGGGTGCTTTCGGTGAAAAGCATCTCGACGGCCTGAAGAACATCGATGGCGTAGAGATCGCCTCGGTCATCAGCCGCTCGGCCGAGCAGGCTGCCGAAGTCGCCGCCAAGTACGGCGCGCTGCACTCCGGCACCGATCTGGCCGAAGCGCTGGCGCTGCCCGACGTCGATGCCGTGATCCTCTGCACCCCCACGCAGATGCACGCGCAGCAGGCTATCGCCTGCATGAACGCGGGCAAGCACGTGCAGGTCGAGATTCCGCTGTCGGACAGCTGGGCCGATGCCGAAGCCGTCGTGGCGAAGCAGAAGGAAACGGGCCTCGTCTGCATGGTCGGCCACACCCGCCGCTTCAATCCTTCGCACCAGTACGTGCACAACAAGATCACCGCGGGCGAATTCAACGTCCAGCAGATGGACGTGCAGACCTACTTCTTCCGCCGCAAGAACATGAACGCCAAGGGCCAGCCGCGCTCGTGGACGGACCACCTGCTGTGGCACCACGCCGCGCACACGATCGACCTGTTCGCCTATCAGTCGGGCAAGATCGTTGCTGCCAACGTGCTGCAGGGGCCTAAGCACCCGGAACTGGGAATCGCCATGGACATGTCGATCCAGCTGAAGGCTGAGACCGGCGCGATCTGCACGCTCTCGCTCTCGTTCAACAACAACGGCCCGCTCGGCACCTTCTTCCGCTACATCGGCGACAGCGAGACCTACATCGCGCGTTACGACGATCTGGTGAACGGCCGTGAAGAGCCGATCGACCTCACCGGCGTCACCGTGTCGAACAACGGCATCGAGCTTCAGGACCGCGAATTCGTCGCCGCCATCCGCGAAGGGCGTGAGCCCAACTCGTCGGTCGGCAAGGTGCTCGATTGCTACCGCGTGATCGGCGAACTGGCGCAGAGCCTCGAAGCGCAGGACGGCTGGTCCTGATCATGGCAAAACGCCTCCTCGCGGGCCGTCCGGTCCACTCCGTCGGTCTCGGCTGCATGAATGTGGCCTGGGCCTACGGCAATCCGCCGTCTCGCGAGGAGGCGGCCCGCCTGTTCCGCCACGCGCTGGACGCGGGCTGCGATCACTTCGACACCGCCAATATCTACGGCATGGGGCTGAGCGAGGAAATCCTCGGCGAAGCGATCATGGACCGGCGCGGCGAGTTCCTGCTGGCCTCCAAGACCGGCATCCTGATCGACGGCGCCCGCCGCGGCATCGACTGCGCGCCGGAGAGCATCACCGCCTCGCTTGACGCCAGCCTGAAGCGGCTGGGCACCGATCACATCGATCTGTTCTACATGCACCGCTTCGATCCCAAGGTGCCGATTGCCGAGTCGGTGGGCGCCATGGTGCGCGCGATCGAGGCGGGCAAGATCGGCGCCTATGGCGTGTCCGAATGGTCCACCGCGCATATCCGTGAGGCACACGCGGTGCATCCGGTGGCGGCGGTGCAGACCGAATATTCGCTCTGGACGCGCAATGTCGAACTGGGCGTGCTGGACGCCACGCGCGAACTCGGGATTGCGCTCGTCGCCTTCTCGCCGGTCGCGCGCGGGGCGCTGGGCGGCGAGCTGGCCGATGTGAACACGCTCACCGAGAAGGACCTGCGCCGCAATTTCCCGCGCTTCGTCGGCGAGAACTGGACGCATAATCTGGCGCTGATCGAGGAATTCAACGCTCTCGCCTCCTCGATCCGCGTCACCCCGGCGCAGCTGGCGCTGGCCTGGGTCCTCGCGCAGGCCGGGCACGTCCATGCCATCCCCGGCACCCGCTCGATTCCCCACTTCGACCAGAATCACGCGGCCGCCGCGCTGGAAATCGACGCGGCCGTTCTGGAGAAGGCGGGCGCGCTGATGAACCAGCAGACCATTGCCGGCCATCGCTACCCGGACATGATCAAGCCGACCATCGATACCGAGGACTACGCCTGACCGGCCGATAGCCCTGACGGAACATAGGCTCTCCGGGACGGTTCTGACGGCATGGACAATGCCGCCCAGACCGACCCGGAAACCGACGACGCCAGCGATCTTTCGCACGACGATCCCGAGCGCCGGCAATCCGACCGCGAGATCGAGGCCGACGAATCCGGCCTGACCGGCCACGAACGCGGCCAGATCAAGGACAACCTGCGGCTTTCGGCGATCACCGTCTTCTCGGTGATCCGGCGCGAGGGCGAGGAGGAACTCCACCGCCCCGCCATGTCGCTCTGGTGGTCCGGCATCGCCGCGGGCATCGGCATTTCCACATCGGTCTTCGCGCAGGGCCTGCTCCACCAGTCTTTCGCGGATCACCCCCAGCGCGAACTCATTTCCGCGTTCGGCTATGCCATGGGCTTCGTGCTGGTGGTGCTCTCACGCCTGCAACTCTTCACGGAGAACACGCTCACGGCCGTGCTGCCGCTGCTGGCAGGGCCGAATGTGGAGCGGCTATGGCGCACGGCAAGGCTCTGGGCGATCGTGCTCGCCGCCAACCTCGTGGGCACTTTCCTGACAGCGCTGTTGATCGACATCTTCGCCGATCCCGCGCATCCCACGCTGGCGGGCATGCTCGATGTCTCTCGCAAGGCCGCGCAGGCCAGCGGCTTGACCGCGCTGCTGGACGGCATTCCCGCGGGCTTCTTCATCGCCGCATTCGTGTGGATGCTGCCCAGTTCCAAGGGCTTCGAGATTTTCGTGGTCGGTCTTTTCGCCTGGCTGATCGCGGCGGGCGGCTTCGCGCATGTCGTGGCGGGATCGACGGAGATGTTCCTCCTCGTCCTTCACGGCGAGATACCGATGCTCGATGCCTTCGCTCTCCATCTGGCGCCCACGCTGGTCGGCAATGTGATCGGCGGCACCGGTCTGTTCGCGCTTCTGGCCTTTGCGCAGATCAAGGCCGAAATCTGACGGATGACCTTGCCCGGCATGCAGGCTAGGACGGCGAGATGAATGGTGCAAAGACGATCACGGTCCGCCGCAATGCTTACGGGACGGACCTGCGCGCGGGAGAACGTTTCGCCATTCCGGTAGAGGCGCCCATCGCCATCGAGACCAACGGCATCGCCTATGCCGTGATGATGGCGACTCCGACCGCCATCGAGGATTTCGTGACCGGCTTCCTGATGGCCGAGGGGCTCGCCGAGGCGGACGAAGTCGGCGAAGTGGCCGTGCACCGGGTGGAGAACGGCGAATGGGGCACCGGCTACGTGGCCCGCGTGAACCTGCCGCCTGAGCGCATCGGCGCGATCGTGGCGCGGGCGCGGCGGCGCGTGGGAGACAGTTCCTGCGGCATCTGCGGCATCGAAGGCGTGGAAGCGGCATTGCGTCCGCTGCCGGTGCTGAAGCGGCCGAGCAGGGCGACGGCAGCGGCGATCCGGCGCGGGCTTGACGGTTTGCAGGCCGGGCAGGCGCTGGGGCGCGAGACACATGCCACCCATGCCGCCGCCTTCTGCGACGAGTCCGGCCGCATGGTGCTGGTGCGCGAGGACGTGGGGCGGCACAATGCACTGGACAAGCTGGTCGGCGCGCTCGCCCGGGCCGGGATGGATCCGGGCGCGGGCTTCATGATCGTCACCTCGCGCTGTTCCTACGAACTGGTGGAGAAGGCCGCGCGCGCCGGTTGCCCGTTGCTCGTCGCGATTTCCGCACCCACCGACCTGGCCGTTCGCCGGGCGCGGGCGGCGGGGCTGAAGCTGTGCTTCGTGGCGCGGGACGATACGATGCTGCTGGTACACGACTGCGACGAGACCGACGAACGTGCCATGCGGCTCGTCGAACCGTAAACCGGCGTCTTCCTGTTTTGCTTGCAGTATTCGCGCGCAATCCTAGATTCGCAGACGACGACTACACTTCTTGAAGGACGGGACTTTCTTCCATGGCCACTACGACCGATCAGGCGACCACAGGCGAGCTGAAGCTGACGCCTCCCGATCCGGTGCCGGTGGTCCAGCCAGAGAAGGCGGCCGGTCTCGTCCCCGTGGGCGACGAGCAGAAGTCCAAGTTGCAGGTCCGCGTCGATGAATTCGTGAACGACCTGGTGTCCCAGGACGTTAACTCGCCCGAATTCGGCCGCCGTGTCGACCAGATTACCAACATGGGCCGCAAGGAGATTTCCGAGGCCGCCGGCCAGTCCAACCGCTTCCTCGATCGTCCGGTGCGGGCGATGGACAAGGACGCCGGCGTCGGCGCCGACCTTGCCGAGCTGCGCCGCACGGTGGAAGACCTCGACCCCTCGACCAAGGGCGACCTGCTCTCGCGCCGCAAGATCTTCGGGATCATCCCGATGGGCAACAAGCTGCGCAACTACTTCGACGGCTATCAGAGCGCGCAGGGCCACATCAGCGCGATCCTCGCCCGCCTGCAGGGGGGCAAGGACGAACTGCTGATGGACAATGCCGGTATCGACGTGGAGCGGCAGAACCTCTGGGCGGCGATGGGCAAGCTCGAACAGATGATCTTCATGTCGAAGGCGCTGGACGAGACCTTGGAGCAGAAGGCCAACGATCTCGACCATACCGACCCTGCCAAGGCCAAGGCGGTGCGCGAATCCGCGCTGTTCTACGTGCGCCAGCGGACGCAGGACCTGCTGACGCAGATGGCGGTTTCGGTGCAGGGCTACCTCGCGCTCGATCTGGTCAAGAAGAACAACGTCGAACTGATCAAGGGCGTGGACCGGGCTTCCACCACCACCGTCGGCGCGCTGCGCACCGCGGTTACCGTGGCGCAGGCGATGGCCAACCAGAAGCTGGTGCTGGACCAGATCACCGCGCTCAACACCACGACCGCGCGGATCATCGACGGCACCGGCCAGATGCTGAAGGACAACACCGCCCGCATCCACGAGCAGGCGGCGAATTCCACGATCCCGCTGGAAACCCTCAGCCGCGCCTTCCAGAACATCTACGACACGATGGATTCGATCGACACCTTCAAGATGCAGGCGCTCGATTCGATGAAGCAGACGGTGCAATCGCTCGAAGGCGAGGTCACGAAGTCCAAGGCCTATATCGCCCGCGCGCAGGGGCAGGCCGAAGGCACCGCGCTGGGTAGCGACAAGGCGGCGAAAGCCATGCTGGAGGCGCTCGACTGACCGCCATGGCCAATCCCGTCACTCCCCGCAATCGCAGTGCCGTGAACCAGGAAATCATCCGCGCCGCCCGCCGCCAGCGCGCGGCGCGGCTTTATAACGCGCGCAAGGAGCGCTGGAACTTCCGCTGGCGCCGCATTCGTCGGGCGTTCCTGGCGCTGTTCGGCATCTTCATCGTGGCGTTGACGGCGGGCCTCATCCTGGGCGGGCTTTCCTTCACGACGACGGTGCTCACCACGCTGCTTGCCTTTGCGGTGTTCATCGTTCTCTCGATCTATCCTTCTTCGCCCCGGCCCCGTGCCGAGCAACTCGGCAGCGCGACATTGCCGGAACTGGCGGGATCGACCGAACTCTGGCTGGAAAGCCGCCGCCGCGCCCTGCCCAATGCCGCGGTGGACGCGGTGGACATGATCGGCGTGCGCCTGGAGCAATTGGCGCCGCAACTCGCCACGCTGGAGGATAGCGGCCCCGCCGCGCGCGAGGTGCGGAAGCTGCTGTCCGAACACCTGCCCTCGCTGGTGGACAGCTATACCCGGATTCCCGCAGAACTGCGGAACAAGCCCCATGCCGGGGGAACCACGCCTTCGCAGCAACTGGTCGAGGGCCTCGATGTCATCGCCGGGCAGATCGAGACGATGAGTCTGGATCTGTCGCGCAACGATCTCGACGCGCTGGCGACGCGCGGACGCTTTCTCGAAACCAAGTATATCGACGCCCGCGACGATGGTTGACCTGCTGACGCGGGCGGGGAGCCTGCCGTTCTCCGTCGCGCTGGCGCTGATGCTGATGTTTGCGCTGCTCCAGATCGTGGGCGCGGGCGACTTTCTGGGCGGTGACGCGGATGTCGATGCCCATGCCGGCGTCCATGCGCATGGCGGGATCGACGCAGGCCTGCTTTCGGTTCTCGGCATCGGCCGCGTGCCGTTCCTGATGTGGTTGATGCTGCTGCTCACCGTATTCGGGCTGGTGGGCATTTCGGCGCAGGAACTGCTGCTCTCGCTGACGGGCCACACCTGGAGTGCATGGCTGGTCGCCCCGGTCGTCGGCCTCGCTTCGCTGCCGGTCAGCGGCATGCTGTCGCGCGGGCTGGGGCGGATCATCCCGCAGGACGAGACGACCGCGATCGACATTTCCGCCCTCGTCGGCCGGGAGGCGGAGATTCTCGTCGGCACGGCAACGCCGGGCAGTCCCGCGCGGGGCCGGGTGGTGGATTTCCATGGGCAGCCCCACAATGTCATGGTCGAGCCCGACGAGCACGGCCAGCGCTTCGTGCAGGGCGAAAAGGTCCTGCTGGTCCGCCGCGATGGCGATGTATTCAAGGGCATCGCCCGGGGCGACCACTATCTTCCGCGCCTTGACTGAATTGAGGATGGGAAACTCCGGATCGGTTCGATTAAAGCACTGAAAATCGAGCAAACCGGCCCGGTTTTTATGGAAGATTTTGCGAATTTCGGATAAGAACTTCCGTGAAATTCAATGCTCGCGCGCCATTTTTCTCGGGCGGGCATCAACGGGAGAATTCTTAACATGCAAGACCTCGTCGGCATCGCGATTCTGGCCGGCATCGCTCTGGTCCTGTTCCTGGCGCTCGGCCTCATGCTGGCGCGGCTCTACAAGCGTGCCTCGAAGGAAATCGGGTTCGTTCGCACGGGCTTCGGCGGTGAAAAGGTCGTGATGAACGGCGGCGCGCTGGTCCTGCCGGTATTCCACGAGACGATGCCGGTGAACATGAACACCGTGCGTCTCGCGGTGGAGCGCAAGAACCAGGATGCGCTCATCACTCTCGATCGACTGCGAATTGACGTGAAGGCGGAATTCTACGTCCGCGTCCGCCCGGATGCGGGCGCCATCGCCATGGCGGCGCAGACGCTTGGCGCGCGGACCATGCATCCCGAGGCGCTGAAGGAACTCGTCGAAGGCAAGTTCGTCGATGCGCTGCGCTCGGTGGCGGCAGGCATGACGATGAACCAGCTTCACGAACAGCGCGCGGATTTCGTGCAGAAGGTGCAGCAGGTCTCCTCGTCCGATCTCGCGATGAACGGGCTGGAACTGGAATCGGTCTCCTTGACCGGCCTCGACCAGACCTCGATCGAACACTTCAACGCAAACAACGCTTTCGATGCCGAGGGTCTGACCAAGCTGACCGAGCAGATCGAACTGCGCAAGAAGGCCCGGAACGACATCGAGCAGGACACCCGCGTCCAGATCGAGACGAAGAACCTCGAAGCGGAGCGCGTTTCGCTTTCGATCCAGCGCGACAACGAGTTCGCAAAGCTGGAGCAGGAGCGCGAGATCGAGATGCGCCGCGCGGAACAGGCCGCGGAAGTGGCGCGCGAACAGGCGCTGCGCAGCCGTGAGGCGGAAGAAGCCCGGATCATCGCCAAGCAGCAGGTCGATTCCCAGCAGATCGAATCGGACCGCACCATCCAGCAGGCCAAGATCGCGCAGGCGCAGGCCGTCGAACTGGCGCGGCAGGGCCAGCAGATCGCGATCCAGAACAAGAGCCGCGAGGAAAGCCAGGCCAAGGCGGAGGCCGATGAGGCGCGCGCCAAGGCGGTCGCCGCAGAGGAACAGGTCGTCACCAGCCGTGAAACCGAGGTGGCGGAGCGCGTCAAGCGTATCGAACTGATCGAGGCCAGCAAGGAAGCCGAGCGGCAGGCGATCTCCATCAAGGTAGAGGCCGAGGCGGAGCGCGAGGCGGCTGCCAACCGGGCGGAAGCCTTCCGGCTGGCCGCCGAAGGTGAGGCCGAAGCGGAAAAGCTCCGCGCCGAAGCGTCGCGCGTGCGCTTCGAGGTCGAGGCGGCCGGTCAGCGTGCCGTCAACGAGGCGGCGAACCTCCTTTCGTCCGACCAGATCTCGCTCCAGATGAAGCTGGCGCTGCTCAAGGTACTGCCGGAAATCGTGCGCGAATCCGTGCGGCCGCTGGAGGCTATCGATTCGATCAAGATCGTGCAGGTTGACGGGCTGACCCAGAAGGGCGGCGCGGGAGCTTCCCCGGCTGCGGCAGGTGGTTCGGGCAATCTGGCCAACGACGCGGTCAGCGCGGCGCTGGCCTATCGGGCACAGGCGCCGGTGATCGACGGGCTGATGAAGGAACTGGGGCTCGACGGTGCTTCGCTTGCGAATCTGGTGCAGGGCGCGGTGCAGGCGCCCGCTTCGGTTCCGATCGTAGCCGCCGCAAATGATGCCAGGGGCGCGCCGCTCGGCGAAGCCGAATGAGGTGATCGGGCGGCTGGAATGGTTTGCCTGACAGAATAAAGGGACGCCGGACCGCCTGGCGTCCCTTATCGCCGTGGCGGCACGGCCCGCCCTGCCTTCCGGAGAAAGGCCATGTTAGGCCATCCCGCGAACGCCGGACGAACCGGTGGAACGGGAGATATGCGTCATGGCCGGGCCATTCCACAAGATCCTGCTGTTCATGAAGCGTCGGCCCGATCTGACGGTCGAGCAGTTCCGCGCTTATTACGAGACGCGTCATGCGCCGCTGGCGGAACGCTATTCGCGCGGGGTCAGTCGCTACATCCGGCGTTATGTCGATCCGCAAGTCCATCCCGAAACCGGCGCCTTCCTTGATGGGCCGGACGTCATTACCGAACTCTGGTTCGAGGACGAGGCGATCTATCGCGCCACGCTCGGCTATATCACCACCAGCCTGATGCCGGATGAGATCGTTGCCGATGAGCGCAATCTGTTCGACCGCGCCTCTTTTCGGATCGCGACGGTGGTGGAATACGAAAGCGCATCGACGGGGTGAAAGCCGCGGGCAATCACCCCGGCGGGGGGATCAGATTCCCAGCCGCCCCATGATTCCGCCATCCACCTTGATGTCGCACCCGCTGACGTAGCTTGCCGCCGGAGAGCAGAGGAATTCCGCGACCGAGGCGATTTCGTCGCCCACGCCGAGGCGGCCGAGCGGGGTCATTCCCATCATCCGCACCATCTGTTCGCTGGCCTTGGCTTCGGCGCGGCTCATTTCGGTATCGATGAAGCCCGGCGCGATCGAGACGATCCGCACGCCGCGTGCACCGTAGGCTGCAGCTTCGCGTCCGACGAGGCCGATCACTGCGCGCTTGGAAAGCGTGTAGCCCATGCCGGGATTGGTTGCGTGCCCGTCCACCCCTTCGCGGCCCTTGCCGGCGACGAGGTCCTGCACAGCCGATACCATGGCGGGGTCGCCCAGCAGATAAGCCGACATCGACGAGATCAGCACCGCGCATCCGCCCGCTTCGAAGCGGGGCAGGAGGGCGGCGACAAGCCTTTCGGTGGCGAAATAGTTCACTTCGAGAATGCGCGGCGCTTCTGCCATGGTGGGCGAGAGCCCGGCGGTGTGAACGAGCGCGAACAGCGGGGCGTCGCCCAATGCGTCCAGCAGCTGCTGCGGGAACTCCGCTGCGGAAATGTCCCCGGCGAGGGTCGAGACTTCGGTGCCGCCCGCGCGAAGTTCCGATGCGAGCGCGGCAAGGCGTTCGGCGTTCACATCGCACAGGAGCAGGGAATAGCCCTGCGCGGCGAAACGGGTTGCGGCCGGGCGGCCCATGCCTCCGGCGGCACCAGTGATGATGACGGTTGCGCTCATGACCTCTCCTTTTCGCGCCGTTCCTTCGGCATCGGGCGAAGTGGTAACGGGCGCCGGGAGGTCTAGCCAGCGCCTGAGGCACTCATCGCCCCGGGGAATAAGATACAGTGTCGCTCATACTTCTTGCATTGAACCGCATCCCGTCGTTTCATCCGCGCCTATGGGCCGCGGGCAAGACGGCAGCGATCTGGGAGTGCGCGGATGCAGATGAATGGCGAGCAGAGGGTCGCAGCACCGCGCCGAAAGGTTTGGGAGGCGCTGAACGATCCGGCAGTGCTCGCACAGTGCATTCCCGGCTGCCAGAGCCTCGAACGCGATGGCGAAGACCGTTTCGTCGCGGCGGCCGAAGTGAAGATCGGGCCGATCGGTGCGCGGTTCAAAGGGCAGGTGCAGCTTTCCGATCTCGATGCGCCCAACGGCTACAGGATCACGGGAACGGGTAACGGCGGGATCGCCGGAAGCGCCAAAGGCGGCGCGAACGTCCGGCTGAGCGACACCGGCGATGGCGGTACGCTGGTTGTGTATGAGGTGGAGGCGGAAGTGGGCGGGCGCATGGCGCAGCTTGGCGGTCCGATCATCGACGCCACGGCAAGAAACCTTGCGGGGAAGTTCTTTTCGAAGTTCGGCGATGTGGTCACGGGGGGCGCTCCGGCGCCGGTTGCTGCGGGGGAGCAGGCAACCGGCGCCGGACAGGCAGAGCCTGAGGCAGCCGCAGCGGCAGCGGCACCTGCCGCCTTCAGGCCCGTCGTTACCGATGCGGCGGCTGGTCGCGGCACCATCTGGGGCTGGATCGCCGCACTGGTGCTGGCACTGCTCGCCGGCTTCACGCTGGGCGCGCGCGGCCTCCATGCGGAGATGCTGGTGGTGCTCATGCTGCTCGTGGTGACTGCGGCAGCGGCTTTCGAGGCCGGGCGACGCGGAAACGTTGGAGGTGCGCGCCGATGAAGCCTGCTCCCTTCGACTATGCCCGGCCATCCAGCGTGGCCGAGGCTTGCCGCATACTTTCCGAGGCCGGCGGCGGCGCAACCGTGATCGCGGGCGGGCAAACGCTGATGCCGCTGCTCAATCTCAGGATGAGCCAGCCCTTCATCCTGGTGGACATCAACCGCATTCCCGAACTCACCGGCGTGTCCCACGTCACGGGCGGCATCCGCGTCGGGCCGATGACAAGGCAGGCCGATGCCCTGGCCGATGCCACGCTGGCGCGCCATCTGCCGGCGATGGTGACGGCGCTTGGCCATGTCGGGCATTACCAGACGCGGAACCGGGGAACGGTGGGTGGTTCGGTGGCGCTGGGCGAGCCTGCAGCCGAAATGCCGGCCACGGCGGTGGCGCTCGGCGCGACGCTGGAGATCGCCTCGGTGCGCGGCAGTCGAACGGTTGCCGCCACGGACTTCTACATAGGCCCTTACATGACTGTGCTGGAGAGTGACGAACTGCTGACCGGCATCGTCTATCCCGACTGGCCCGAGGGCCACCTCGTGCTGTTTCGCGAAGTGGCGCAGCGACCGGGCGATTTCGCGCTGGTCGGCATGGTGGGCTGCGTGGTTCTGGATGGCGGCGTCGTTTCCCGGGCCGGGCTGGCCTGGTTCGGCATGGGCCCGACCCCGATCCGAATGCGCGGGGCAGAAGCCGCGCTGATCGGCAGGAGCCTTTCCGAGATCGATCCCGGCGCCGTGGCGGAACTGGCCGTGGCCGACGCCGCACCGTTCGACGATCACCACGCCAGCGCCGAATACCGCCGGACCGTGGGCCGCAGGATCTTCGCGCGGACGCTTCGTGAAACACTCGACCTGAGGGATGCGGCATGAGCGAGCCTCAAAGCGAATGGCGGATCGAATTCGCCGTCAACGGCCAGCATCGCAGCGCCACCGTCGAGCCGCGCACGAGCCTTGGCGATTATCTGCGGCTGGAGGCGGGCTGCACCGGTGTCCACCTCGGCTGCGAGCACGGGGTTTGCGGTGCCTGCACGGTGCTGGTGGACGGCAGGGCGGTACGATCGTGCCTGATGCTGGCGGTCCAGGCCGATGGGGCGGAGGTGACCACGGTGGAGGGCCTTGCCGCGCCTGACGGCACTTTCCACCCGGTCCAGCAGGCGATGCGCGATGCGCACGGGCTCCAGTGCGGCTTCTGCACGCCCGGCGTGCTGATGACCTTTGCCGCGCTGACGGCGGGAGAGGCCGCCGCGGGCGAGCAGGAGATGATCGAGGCGATGTCGGGCCATATCTGCCGCTGCACCGGATATCAGGGCATACGCCGCGCGGCCAAGGCACTGGCCCAATCCGTCTCCGGCGCGGGAGAGGCGGCATGAACGCAGAACCCTCGGGCATTGGCGCTGCGCGCTGGATCGGGAAGCGGGTTCCGCGCAAGGAAGACGCGCGCCTGCTGACGGGGCGCGGCCAGTTCACGGATGATGTGGTGCTGCCCGGCATGCTTCACGTCGCGTTCGTGCGCAGTCCGGTGGCGCGCGGCAGGCTGGTTTCGATCGATGGCGCCGCAGCGGTGCAGATGCCGGGCGTCCACGCGGTGCTGACCGCCGCCGACCTGGCGCTGCGGCCGATCACGATGATGAGCTTCTTCTTCACGCCCTCGGAAGTGCCGGTCGCTCCATTGGCGGATACGCTGGTGCAATACGTGGGCGAGCCGGTGGCGATGGTCATGGCCGAGACCCGCGCCCAGGCGGAAGATGCCGCTTCGCTCGTCGAGGTCGAGATCGAGGAACTCGAACCGGTTGTCACCCTTGCCCAGGCGAAGGCGGCAGCGCCGATCCATCCGGGCACCGAGAGCAATGTCGCGGCGGAGATCGGCGACGAGGAGCTTGACGAGGAGCTGGAAGCGGCGCTTTCGGGCGCGGCGCTGCGGGTTAGCCAGAAGGTCGTCCACCAGCGCATCTCGCAGTCGCCGATGGAAAACCGCGCGATCCTGGCGAGCCGGGACGGACCCGAGGAGCTCAACCTCTGGATCACCTGCCAGAGCCCGCACAACATCGCGCGCTGGGTCAGCCTGGCGCTTGGCCTGCCGGATGCCGCGATCCGGGTGATCGCCAAGGACGTGGGCGGCTCCTTCGGGCTCAAGAACACACCGTGGAAGGAGGAATGCGCAGTCATCTGCGCGGCCATGCTGCTGGGGCGTCCTCTCAAATGGACCGAGGATCGCTACGAGGCGCTTACCGCGTCGAGCCAGTGCCGGGAAGCGGAGATGAGCCTCCAGGCCGGGTTTGACGGCGAGGGGCGGCTGATCGCCAGCCACGGCATCTATGATTGCAACAACGGCGCTTATCCTCAGGGGGCGGACAGCAATATCGCCGTCCATATGTTCGTCTGGGCGGCCTACAGGATGCCCGCCTACGCTTTTGTCTCACGCGGGTGGTACAGCAATACCAACGGGCTGGCGGCTTATCGCGGGCCGTGGGCGATGGAATCGCTCATTCGTGAAACCTTGCTGGACAAGGCGGCGAGGAAGCTCGGCATCGATCCGATCGAACTGCGCCGCCGCAATCTCGTCTATCTTTCCGATCAGCCGGCGGTGTCGAGCATGGGCATCCCGCTGGAGGATATCACGCCCGGCGAATGTCTGGAAAAGCTCGTTGCGCATTTCGACGTGGCCGCGTTCCGCCGCGAACAGGCGAAGGCGCGGGGGGAGGGGCGCTATCTCGGCCTCGGCGTTGCCGCCTATATCGAGCCGACCGGCTCGGCGGGCAGTATGGTGACGATGACCGGGGAACTGGCGCAAGTGCGGATCGAGCCGACCGGCAAGGTAGCCGCCCTGATGTCCACCCATTCCCAGGGCCACGGCACCGCCACGACCATGGCGCAATGCATCGCCGACCGGCTCGGCGTGGCTTACGACGACGTGACCGTGTTCGAGGGGGACAGTTCGCGCGGCGGCTTCGGCCCCGGCGCGGCGGGTAGCCGTCAGGGGGTGATCGGTGGGGGCGCGGCGATCCGTGCATCGGAACTGCTGGCGGACAAGGTAAAGGTTCTGGCAGCCCACTTGTACAACGCCTCAATCGACACCGTGACCATCGAGGACGGCATGGTCCACATCGCCGGCGCCCCGGAAATGTCGCGATCGCTGGGTGAGATCGCGAACATCGCCTATGGCGAACCGCACCGTCTGCCACCCGGTTTCGAGGCCGGGCTGGAAGCGCAGTTCCGTTACCAGCCCCCGCCGATGACCTTCACCAGCGCGGCGCATGCCTGCGTGGTGGAAGTCGATGCGGAAACCGGCTTCGTGAAGATCTTGCGCTGGATATCGAGCGAGGATTGCGGGACCGTCATAAACCCCGGCGTCGTCGAGGGGCAGATATCCGGAGGGCTGGCGCAGGCGATCGGCATGGTCCTGCTGGAAGAGATGCCATACGATGCGCGCGGCAATCCCCAGGCGGCGACGTTCAAGGACTATCTCCTCCCGTCGATCAGCGACGTGCCGGTGTTCGAGTTCGTCCATGCCAATACCCCGTCGCAGACGATCGGCGGCATGCGCGGCGTAGGTGAAGGCGGTGCCATCATCGGCCCGCCGACGCTGGTGAACGCCATCGCCGATGCGCTCAGCCCCTTTGGCGAGATCGAGGACCTGGTGCTTCCGCTCACGCCTGCCCGCATCCTCGACGTGATCGAGCAACGCGATGTTTCAGGCGTGCGCAAAGATGGAGGGCAGTCGGGTATGGTGTCGGGAGAAGCCCCGGCGCCAGTGCCGGCGATGGAGCCCGTCATTCAGGCCGAGCCGGCCTCGGTTCCCGAACCCGAGGCGCCGCCCGCCGGGCTCGACGGTGACTGGAACATGGTGCTCAAGACCCCGATGGGGCCTCAGGCGATGGTCGTCACCTTCCGTACCGAGGGCGCAGCCGTTTCGGGCCGCTTCACCAGCCCGGAAGGCACGCAGGACTTCGAGGGTGGCACCGTCGATGAAAACCGCGTTCGTTTCGACCTCAAGGTCGAGAAGCCGATGAAGATCACCCTGAAATACGACCTGACCGTGACCGGCAACACCATCGCAGGAAAGTGCAAGATGGGCATGTTCGGCTCGGCCAAGGTGACGGGCGAGCGGGCCGGCTGAAGCAGGCTCTTTCCGAGCTGGTGGGATTAACAACAGCATTGCGCCCAAGTCGGTCGCGCCAGGGCCGATTGAACCCGCCGGAGAGCCGACCGTCCGCTTCCCCGTGCAGGCATGATCGATGAGCAGCTGAGAAAGGTGATGAGCGGACCTTCCAACGTGGAGCGAGCTATGTCGGGACCGCTCGATCAGGCTTCAGACCATCTCGGTATCGGCTCTCATTTCTTGACCACAGGCGTAATTTCCAGGCCATCCGGCTCGACGATATTCACTCCGGAGAAGACCATCATCCCGCCGCGGAACTCGATCAGCCTGTAATCATTATAACGGCCCATATCGAATCCCCTCCACTTCAAAGACTTACCGACGAACGGTAGAAAGCCGTTGGTATCGACCTTCGCTTCATCGTTCCGAGGGAGAGGCTGCGAACGATCTAGCAGCATCACGTTGATGGCGGTGTCTAGCTCGCGAGTCAGCAAGTCCTTCAGACCGGCGCCGTCATTTTCGATCAAGCTCGCGAGCGGAAGCGGCTTACCTTCGCAGCAGAAATATTTGATCGTCTTGCCGGAGTCGCTGTCGGTCGCGACCTTCGTTTTCAGCACGATATAGGGACGAACATCCTCGGTCTTTTTGACGAACGTAAGCACGACATACGGTGTCACCGTCATCGTGCTGCCGCCCGGCTGGGGTGCGAGCGTATAGGCAGTCCGGAATTTGTCGCTCGCCATGAGCGTGTTGGTCATCTCGATCGCCTTTGCCCGGACGTCAAAGCGCAGGTCATCCTCGACATTGTGGACTTTGCCCGTGCCGCTCTCGGCGTTGATCGAACTTTGTACCAGCATGCCGACCGGGCCTAATAGCATCCCGATTGCGCCGCCACCCTGATGCCCCGAGATGACAACGTTGCTATCAGGGATGCGATGGACGCCCATGGGCAGATCGCTCATCCCGTTCGCGCCCTTTTCCGAAAAGACGACAGCCGTCGGCAGAGCCGATGCGGGAGCCGACGCTACCTCCGAGTTATCCTGCGCGGCGACCGCCTGCGGCGCCAATGCGAATGCACCCGCGAGCATCGCGAGAATGACTGTACGCTTCATCTAATTCCCCCTAGACTTTGGATCGAGATGCCGCCCTCGGACTTGTTCTCGGCCACAGCATCAATTGCTAGTCCAAGGCCTCCGCCGAGACAACCTCGCGAACGTTGAATTCCGAAGCGGTTTGCGCGTTACTGTATGAATTGGATGTTCTTTGCCGAGCGCTTCCTCAGATAACAAACGCTTCTGACAACGATAATAATTTGGTGCAAATTGACCGATCGCGGATCCGTAGATGGAGCGCAGACTATCTTCATTCGGGAATGAGAATTTTCCCTCTGAGCGTCCTTAATAGGGGAGAGCTACCATCTCCAAGCCGTCGTCCCGGACTTGATCGGGAACCGCTGGCAAAGCCGCGCGCGGATGCGTGAAAACGCCGCGTCGCAGCGACCGATCGAAACCTATAGCCTAAAGACGCTTCAGCGGTCCCGGATGAAGTCCGGGACCGCTGAACAGAATATGTCTGCTTGGGGGAGGAGGCCGTCAGACAGCTTTTCCTAATCGAAGTAAGGTAGTTGGTCAGCGGACGGGCAGCCATCTGCCCTTCCCCCAAAGATGAGCCGCCATTCCGCAACCGGCCCCCTCATGACGCCAAGGCTATCTTGCGCATGGCCTGCTTGTCCTTGCCGCCTAGCTGCTTGCATCCTTCACGGTTTCCATCGCCACATAAGTTGATGTGCTGGAAACGTGGGGCAGGTTCGACAGCTTTTCGCCCAGCACCTCGCGGTAGCGGCGGATGTCGGTGGTGCGGACTTTCAGCAGGTAGTCGAAATGGCTGGCGAGCATGTGGCACTCCTCCACTTCGGGAATGCGGCGGACGGCGGCGTTGAATTCCTTCAGCGCCTGTTCGCGCGTATCCGACAGTTTCACTTCGGTGAAGGCCACGTGGTCGAACCCGAGGGTGGCGGGATCGACGACCGCACGAAAGCCGCGGATCACGCCCGAATCGATCAGCCGCCGCATCCGCACCTGACAGGGCGTCTTTGACAGGCCCACCACCTGGGCGAGTTCGGTCACGCTCATGCGGCCATCTGCGCGCAGGGCGGCAATGATCTTGCGGTCAAGCTCATCCAGATTGACCTGTTTCTGGCTATTTACCATTCATTTGGCCTGCATGATGCCGAAATATAAGTTCATATGGTCCGATCTGTGCCTGTGAAAAGGCGGATTGCCAAGCGGTCTTGGGATATTGGCGATTCATGACCCACACGCCCCGCTTCGCCGCATTCGCCCCCGCCGTCAGCGAGCCCACCCCGCTGCGCCGTGCCATCACCGAGGCTTTCCGCCGTGACGAGGCCGCCTGCATGGCACCTCTGCTCGAAGCGGCGACCTTGCCCGATGCTCAGCGCCGGGACGTGCGTGAGACCGCGAGCGCGCTCGTCACCACGCTGCGCGCCAATCACAAGGGCACAGGCGTCGAAGGGCTGGTTCAGGAATACTCTCTCTCCAGCCAGGAAGGCGTCGCGCTCATGTGCCTCGCCGAAGCGCTGCTGCGCATTCCCGACAATGCGACCCGCGATGCGCTGATCCGCGACAAGATTTCCGATGGCGACTGGAGCGCGCATCTCGGCGGCGGCAAGTCGATGTTCGTCAATGCCGCGACCTGGGGCCTGGTGGTGACCGGGAAGCTGGTGGGATCGGTCGACGACACGGGACTGGGCGCGGCGTTGACGCGCCTAGTCGCCCGGGCGGGCGAGCCGGTGATACGGCGCGGCGTCGATCTTGCGATGCGGCTGATGGGCGAGCAGTTCGTGACCGGCGAAACCATCGGCGAGGCCGTGAAGCGCGCCCGCGAACTGGAGGCCAAGGGCTTCCGCTACAGCTATGACATGCTGGGCGAAGCGGCCACCACCGCCGCCGATGCCGAACGCTACAACACCGATTACGTCAATGCGATCCACGCCATCGGCAAGGCCGGCGCGGGGCGGGGCATCTACGAAGGCCCGGGAATCTCGATCAAGCTCTCGGCCCTCCACCCGCGCTACAGCCGCGCGCAGGCCGGCAGGGTGATGGCCGAATTGCTGCCGCGCGTTAAGGCGCTGGCGGTGCTGGCCAAGGGCTACGACATCGGCCTCAACATCGATGCCGAGGAAGCCGACCGCCTCGAACTCTCGCTCGACCTGCTCGAAGCGCTGGCGCTCGATCCCGAACTCAAGGGCTGGGATGGCCTCGGTTTCGTGGTGCAGGCCTATGGCAAGCGCTGCCCCTTCGTGCTTGACTGGATCATCGATCTCGCCCGCCGTTCGGGCCGCCGCATGATGGTGCGGCTGGTCAAGGGCGCGTACTGGGATGCCGAGATCAAGCGCGCGCAAGTGGACGGGCTTGCCGACTTCCCGGTCTATACCCGCAAGGTCCATACCGACGTGTCGTATGTTGCCTGCGCGAAGAAGCTGTTGGCGGCGCCGGACGCCGTGTTCCCGCAGTTCGCCACGCACAATGCGCAGACGCTGGCGACGATCTACCATCTCGCCGGGCCGGACTTCGTGGTTGGCCGCTATGAGTTTCAATGCCTCCACGGGATGGGCGAGCCGCTCTATTCGCAGGTTGTCGGCAAGGACAATCTCGACCGTCCCTGCCGTATCTACGCCCCGGTGGGAACGCACGAGACGCTGCTGGCCTATCTCGTGCGCCGCCTGCTGGAGAACGGTGCAAACTCCTCGTTCGTGAACCGGATCGCCGATCCTGCCGTGCAGGTGGCGGACATGGTGGCCGATCCGGTGGACGTGGTTCGCGCCATGCCCGATCCCGGTGCCCGTCACGACCTGATCCCGCTTGCCGCGGATCTCTACCCCGGCCGCCGCAATTCGGACGGGATCGACATGGCCGACGAGACTGCGCTTGCCGCGCTTTCGGAAGACTTGCGGCGGTCCGCCGCGCGCGAATGGTTCGCCATGCCCGCCAATGCACAGGGTGAGGCGCGTGCAGTTCTCAATCCGGCGGATCATGACGACGTGGTGGGCAAGGTGATCGAGGTCGCGCCGGAAGCGGCTGCGGTTGCGGTTGCGCGGGCCGCGATCAGCCGTTGGGGCGGTGTGCCCGTTGCCGAGCGTGCCGCCATGCTGGACGCTGCCGCCGATGCCATGCAGGAGCGGATCGGCCTGCTCATGGGCCTGGTCATCCGCGAGGCCGGAAAGTCCGCCGCCAATGCCATCGCCGAAGTGCGCGAGGCGATCGACTTCCTGCGTTATTACGCGAAGCAGGCGCGCGAGACTTTCGGCGCCGAACAGGCACCGCTGGGCCCGGTGGTCTGCATCAGCCCCTGGAATTTCCCGCTCGCGATCTTTGCGGGGCAAGTGGCCGCCGCGCTCGTGGCGGGCAACCCGGTCCTGGCAAAGCCCGCCGAGGAAACCCCGCTGATCGCTGCCGAGGCCGTTCGCCTGCTGCACGAGGCGGGCGTTCCCAAGGACGCGCTTCAGCTGGTTCCGGGCGATGGCCGGGTCGGGGCGGCTCTGGTCGCGGCACCGCAAGTGGCTGCGGTGATGTTCACCGGTTCCACCGAAGTGGCGCGCCTGATCCAGAAGCAGCTTTCGGGCCGGGTTTCGGCAGACGGGCGCGCGGTTCCGTTTATCGCGGAAACGGGCGGCCAGAACGCGATGATCGTCGATTCCTCCGCGCTTGCCGAGCAGGTCGTGGCCGACGTTATCGCCTCGGCCTTCGATTCCGCCGGGCAGCGTTGTTCGGCGCTGCGCGTCCTGTGCCTTCAGGAGGACGTGGCCGATCGCACGCTGACGATGCTCAAGGGCGCGCTTGCCGAACTGCGCGTGGGCAATACCCAGGAACTCGCGGTGGATATCGGGCCGGTCATCACCGCCGAGGCCAAGGGCGCGATTGACGGCCATGTCGCGCGGATGAAGTCGCGCGGCTGCAAGGTGGAACAGGTGGCGATCCCGGCGGCATGTGATGCCGGCACGTTCGTTGCGCCGACCATCGTGGAGATCGCGAGCATCGCCCAGCTCGAACGCGAAGTGTTCGGCCCCGTGCTCCATGTCGTGCGCTTCAAGCGCGATGAACTGCCCAAACTGATCGCGGCCATCAACGACACCGGCTACGGTCTTACCTTCGGCCTGCACACCCGCCTCGATGCAACGGTGGAGCAGGTCACTTCCGCGATCCGCGCCGGCAACCTCTACGTCAACCGCAACACGATCGGTGCCATCGTCGGCGTCCAGCCGTTCGGCGGGCGCGGGCTTTCGGGCACGGGGCCGAAGGCGGGCGGACCGCTCTATCTCGGCCGCCTCGCCAAACAGGCTCCGCAAGTGCTGGATGCCCCCGCCCGCGCCGCTCCGCTGGTCGAGGCTTTCGCGACCTGGCTGAGCGGGCAGGGCGATGCGGCCTCGGCAGCAGCCGCGCGCGCGCTTGCGAGCGGTTCGGCACTGGGCCTCGAAGTCAGCCTTCCGGGGCCCGTGGGCGAAACCAATCTCTACGCCCTTCACCCGCGCGGCCGCGTGCTGCTGCGCCCGGCAACGCAAGAGGGTCTCTACGCGCAGATGGCGGCGGTGCTGGCCAGCGGCAATACGGCGACGGTTGTGGGCATGGCGCTTCCGGGCGGGCTGCCCGAGGCGGTCGCCGCCCGTTTCGCGCCGGATGCGGCCGAGCATTTCTCCGCCTGTCTCGTGGAAGGCGATGCCGAGGCGGTTCGCGCGGCCTGCGAGGCGGTTGCGGCGATGCCGGGGCCGATCGTTCCGGTCCATACCTCGGCCGGGCCGAACCTCGTCTGGCTGCTGGAGGAGGTGTCTACCTCGATCAACACCACGGCAGCGGGCGGCAACGCCAGCCTGATGATGATCGGCTGACGTTCAGCCCCGGTCAGGATACGAAAAGGCCCGCGAGTGACGAACTCGCGGGCCTTTTTCTTGCGGCGTAGGGCCGGTCAGCCGCAGGCGGGAACGGCCTGGCCGCCGACTTCGCCCTCGCGCTTGTGCAAGGCCAGCGTGACGAGGAAGATCGCGAGACCGCCCAGCGACAGGCCCATGCCGATCCACCCGGTCGAGGTCAGGCCATAGCCCGCCGAGATCGCGAGGCCGCCGAGCCACGGGCCCAGCGCATTCGCCATGTTGAAGGCGCTGTGATGCGCTGCCGCTGCGAGCGCCTGCGCGTCTCCGGCAACGTCCATGAGGCGGGTCTGGAGGATCGTGCCGAGGCCGCCAGCGAAACCGATCATGACGACGACCACGCTGAGCGTCCAGACGTTGCCGGCGGCCATCGGGAACAGGGCGAGCGCGAATGCGCTGAACAGCAGGGCGCCGATGGCAGCCTTGTTCAGCGATCGGTCCGCGGCCCATGCCCAGAACAGGTTGCCCACCGTCATGCCCACGCCGAAGACCGCGAGCACCACAGGGACGAGGTGTTCGGACACCCTGGTCACTTCGATCATGGTCGAGGCGATGTAGGTGTAGACGGCGAAGAGGCCGCCGAAGCCGATGGCCCCGGTCAGCAGGGTCAGCAGGACTTGCGGGCGGCGCAGGGCGCCCAGTTCGCGCATCGGGCTGGCGCCTTCGGCCGCCTTCTGGTGCGGAGCATAGAGCGCGACGAGGGCCATGGTGATGATGGCCAGCACGGAGACGATGGCAAATCCGGTGCGCCAGCCGAACGCCTGTCCCAGCCAGTTCGCCAGCGGCACGCCGATGATCGTCGCCACGGTCAGGCCCGACATGACGAGCGCCACGGACTGCGCTCGCCTGTTCGCGGGCACCATGGAGGCGGCCACCAGCGCGGCGATGCCGAAGTAGGCGCCATGCGGCAGGCCGCTGATGAAGCGGAACAGCAGGAGCAGGGGATATGTCGGCGCCATCGCGGAAAGCGCGTTGCCCACCGCGAAGAGAGCCATGAGCCCGATCAGCAGCGCCCGGCGCGGCAGCTTGGCCGCCAGTACGGCGATCACCGGCGCCCCGACGACGACGCCCAGCGCGTAAGTGCTGATGGCATGGCCCGCCTCCGGCTCCGTCAGGCCGAGATCGCGCGCGAAATAGGGCACGAGGCTCATGGCCGCGAATTCGGTGGTGCCGATGGCGAAGGCACCCATCGCCAGCGCCAGAATGACGAGCGCGGGGTGGGTGTGGCGGGGAGTATCGAGCTGATCGGTCATGTTGCACTGCAATATTGGGGGCATCTGCGATCTAGTCCAGCGCTTGGCAATGCCAACCCGCCGGGCCGTGCAATATTTGCACGCCTTGTCGCGTTCGTTGCAATGTGTTGCCCTGATCGTCGCCGAAACCCCGGCGTGCGCCTGGCCGTCCCGGTCTTGCCGGAAAGGAGAAAGGCCCGCCTGATCGGGGGCAGGCCTTCCGGTTCAGAGCCCGGGGTCGAACTCCGGTGCGTTCTTGGTGGTGTGTTCCGAGAGGGTGGCGACATGGATGCCGCACTCGGTCTTGTTCCATCCGCGCCAGCGACCCGAACGCGGGTCCTCGCCTTCGGCGACCTTGCTGGTGCAGGGCATGCAGCCGATCGACGGATAGCCCTGCGCCACCAGCGGGTGCGGAGGCAGATCATGCTCGGCGATATAGGCGGCGATGCGCTCGGGCGACCAGTCGATCAGCGGGTTGATTTTCAGGCGGCCCTGTGTGTCGGTCGTGTCCACCTCGAAACGCGGCAGGGTGGCGCGGGTGGAGGCCTGGAATGCCTTGCGGCCGGTGAAGGAGGCGTCATAGCCCAGCAGCGCCTTCTCCAGCGGCTTGACCTTGCGGATCTCGCAGCAGCCGTCGGGGTCGTAGGACCAGCGCAGGCCGTTCTCGTCCTTTTTCGCCAGTTCCTCGGCGTCGGGCAGCAGGTTGATGAGATTGGTCAGCCCCAGCCGCTCGACGAGAAGATCGCGATAGGCGAGCGTTTCGGGGAAATGCTTGCCGGTTTCAAGGAACAGCACCGCCACGCCCGGATCGACGCGGCAGACGAGGTGCAGCAGCACCGCCGATTCCGCACCGAAGCTGGACACGATAGCGACATCGCCCGCCATGCCTTCCTTGAGCACCGTTTCGAGCATTTCGGTCGTTTCGGTGCCGCGGAAGAGGCGGTTGAGGCGAACGGCATCGGCCTCGTCGAAACGAGGACCGGTGTCGATCAGGTCGCGGATACGTGCAACTTCGGTGTGGGGCATCGATTGTTCCCTTCCGGAAGGACGGTTACGCCGGGTGGCGCTTTGCCCAGATCGCCTGGCGACCGTCGACGACGGTGGCCTGGTAGACGTTTTCCCAGCGATCGAATGCGTTCTGCGCATCTTCCGCGTTGAGTGCCTTGTCGGGCGCGAAAGCGTCAAAACCGCAGCGCTTGAGGTGCGAGAGCATGTCGATCACCAGATCGCCCACGGCCCGCATCTCGCCCTGGTAGCCTGCTTCGCGCAGAAGCCGGGCGGAGGAGTATCCGCGCCCGTCGGTCCACGCCGGGAAGCTCACTTCCACGAGGGAGAGCCGGTCGAGATGCGGCAGGAGATCGCGGGCATCGTCGCCCGGCTCGATGCGCACGGCCGTGGCGTTGGTCTGCTCCGAGAAGGCGTCGACCGTGATGGCCGGGTCGTTGACCGCCTCGTCGTCACGGAAGCGGAATTGAACGTCAACCATAGATCGCCTCCTTGAACGGGGCCATGCCGATACGGCGATAGGTGTCGAGGAAGCGTTCCTCGCCCTGCTTGTTGGCGAGATAGACCTCGGTGGCCTTCTCGATGGCATCGACCACGCCGTCCTCGGTGAAGCCGGGGCCGGTGATCTGGCCGAGCGAAGTGTCCGCGCCCTCGCTGCCGCCAAGCAGGAGCTGGTAGTTTTCCAGGCCCTTCTTGTCGACGCCGAGGATGCCGATGTGGCCCGCGTGGTGGTGGCCGCAGGCATTGATGCAGCCCGAGATCTTCAGCTTCAGCTCGCCAATCTCGGCCTGGCGTTCGGCGCTGCCGAAACGTTCGGAGATCTTCTGCGCCACCGGGATCGAGCGGGCATTGGCCAGCGCGCAATAGTCGAGGCCGGGGCAGGCGATGATATCGCCCACGGTGTCGAGATTGGCGGTGGACAGGCCTGCTTCGTCCAGCGCCTGCCACAGGGTGTAGAGGTCTGCTTTCTTCACGTGCGGGAAGACGATGTTCTGCGCGTGAGTGACGCGCAGTTCGTCGAAGCTGTAGTCCTTGGCGAGCTGCGCCATCAGGCGGATCTGGTCTGCCGTGGCATCGCCCGGAATGCCGCCGACGGGCTTGAGGCTGACGGTGGCGATCACATAGCCGGCCTGCTTGTGGGCGTGCGTGTTGCGCTCCACCCAGAGGCGGAAGTCGGGATCGGACAGGTCCAGATCGTTCGAAGCGCCGGCTTCGAAGTCGGGTCCGGTGAAGTGCGCCTCGATGCGCTCCAGCTCGGCGAGCGGGGGCTCGATCGGCTGGGTCAGCAGGTGCGCGAATTCTTCCTCGACCTGGCGGACATATTCGTCGCGGCCCAGTTCATGGACGAGGATCTTGATGCGCGCCTTGTACTTGTTGTCGCGGCGGCCGTAGCGGTTGTAGACGCGCAGGCATGCCTCGGAATAGGTGATGAGCTGGTCCAGCGGCACGAATTCGCGGATCAGCGGCGCGATCATCGGGGTGCGGCCCATGCCGCCGCCCGCATAGAACTGTGCGCCGATCTCGCCGGAATCGTTGCGCACCATCTTGATGCCGATGTCGTGCAGGCGCATCGCCGCGCGGTCCGTTTCGGAGGCGATGACGCAGATCTTGAACTTGCGCGGCAGCACCAGGAATTCCGGGTGGAAGCTGGACCACTGGCGCAGCAGTTCGGCGTAAGGGCGCGGATCGATGATCTCGTCGGCGGCCGCTCCCGCGTACTGGTCCGAGGAAATGTTGCGGATGCAATTGCCGCTGGTCTGGATGGCATGCATCTCCACCTTGGCGAGTTCGGCCAGGATGTCGGGCGTGTCTTCCAGCTTGATCCAGTTGTACTGGATGTTCTGGCGGGTGGTGAAGTGGCCGTAGCCGCGATCGTACTTGTCCGCGATATCGCCGAGCAGCTTCATTTGCGCGGAGTTCAGCGTGCCGTAGGGCACGGCGACGCGCAGCATGTAGGCATGAAGCTGGAGGTAGAGGCCGTTCTGCAGGCGCAGCGGCTTGAACTGGTCCTCGGTAAGGTCACCGGCAAGGCGGCGGCGCACCTGGTCACGGAATTCCGCGACGCGCGTATCGACCATCTGCTGGTCGTATTCGTCGTACTTGTACATCAGATCACCCAGTTCACGGCTTCGGGGTCGGACGGCTTGAGCGTCAGGTCTAGGCGCACGGTCGGCCCGAGGGCGCGGATGCGCTCCTTGATATGGGCGGGACGAATGCCTTCCTCGGTCTTCGCACCATCGACGATATAGCCGCCGACGACATTCTGGGCGCCTTCCTCGCGCGCGAGGAGCGCGGCGCCATGTTCGCCCACGTCGGCGGATTCGTTGACGTCGAGCGACCAGCCCACGCCGGTCCACCAGATGACCGCTCCGGTCTTCAGGTCGTTGCCCGTCAGGATCTTCACTTTGTTGCCTCCAGCGCAAGGGCGCGAATGGTGTTGTCGGGTTCTGCGGTGACGTGCCCGATAACGATAAGCGCCGGACTTTGCACCTTCGCATCGGCGATCAGGTCGGCAAGGCCCGCAAGCGGACCGCGCAGCACACGCATCCGCGAACGGGTGGCGTTTTCGATCACCGCAACCGGCACATCGGGCGCGAGCCCGTCGGCCATGAGCTTTTCCGCGATCTGGGCCGAGGTGGCGATTCCCATGAAGATCACCAGCGTACGGCCCTTGCCGGCAAGTCCCGACCAGTCCTGATCGGTCAGCCCCTTGCACTGGCCGGCGACGAACGTGACGATCGAGGCATGGTCCCGGTGCGTCAGCGGTATCTGTGCGGCAGCGGAAGCGCCCAGCGCCGAGGAGATTCCCGGCACCACTTCCACCGGCACGCCGGCGGCATGGCAGGCTTCGGCTTCCTCGCCGCCACGGCCGAAAACGAAGGGATCGCCGCCCTTGAGCCGTACGACGTCATTGCCGGCGAGGGCTTCGCGCACGAGGAGGGCGTTGATCTCCTCCTGCTTCATGGTGTGCCGCGCGCGGCTCTTGGCGACGGAAATCAGCCGGGCAGACGGACGCGCCATGGCGAGGATCGCCGGATCGACGAGGCCGTCATGCACGATGATCGCGGCATTCATCAGCAGCCGCGCGGCGCGCAGGGTCAGGAGGTCGGGATCGCCGGGACCGGCGCCAACCAGGAAGACTCGACCGACAGAGGCGGGATTCGCTTGCATGGTGGCGCAGATGATCCCCCTTGCTTCCGATTGCCAGCCAGAATGGCTTTGTGCGGGGCAAGAGGGGCTTTAGACTGCCGCTAGGTGCCGTTCAGGCGGCCGGTTCCGGCGGTTCCGAAAGGGTTTGCGGTGATGCCTCGGTGCCCGGACCGACCGGAGGGGTGGCTGGCAGCGAGGTTTGAACAGGCTCGGCGATCCTGTCCACATAGGCGGTGATCGTCTGGCCGCCCTTGAAGCGGGCGCTGTCGCCCGCAGTGAGCAGGCCGAGCAGCCCGAAACCGACAACGGCGAGCACGACGCCGGCTCCGTTTCCAGCGCCCCGCTCGTTCATGTCTCCGCGCAAGGGCAGTTTCATGCCATCCGCCAGCTCAAGCTCGACGAAACGGGCGGCAAGACGTCCGCCCTTGCCGACCGCGCGGTTTCCTTCGAGGCTGACGATCTCGCCCCAGGCCTTGGTGCCGACCGGAATGACCGGCCTCCCGTCGATGTAGACCGGTTCGTCGACCCTCAGGAGAAATCGGTCTCCCGCCTTGGCCGTGCGGCTGGAAATTTCCCGCAGAACCATGAGCCGAACCGGGGTTCCCGGCGGCACCGACTGAGCGCTGGCTCCGCCTGTGACAGCGATCGTCGCGGTTGCAGGCGGAACGGACTCTGCCGATGTGCTCGGCGCCGGCTGGGCAGGAGCCGGCTGGGCAGAAACCGGCTGGGCAGAAACCGGCGCGGCGACGAGCGCCGCTCCGGTCAGCAGTGCCAGAACCACGAAATTACTGGGCCGGCTTGTCGGTGAAGCGGACAGCCACTCCGGTGGCCGTCACGGATCCCCAGCTCATCGCGGTGACGTGAGCGTCGCCGTACTGGGCCTTGATCACGGCATCGGCGCCGAGTTTCTGCGCGCGTTCCCACAGTTCGCGGTAGATCTTGCCCTGATCGGGGGCCTTGCTGAAGATGGTGGCCTTGCGGACCCCGGCCTTCACTTCTCCGACGACCTCGTAAGGGCGGTCGGTCATGTCGTAGGGGAATACGGGAACGCCGAATTCCTCGTTGACCAAAGCGGGAGCCGAAGCAGGCTTGTCTGCCGCGAGTGCCGGAACAGCAGGCAGCAACAGTACGGCTGCGAAAGCAGCCTTGATGGTATTTACGGATTTCATGAATTTCCCCCTCGTGAAATGCCCAATGCGAGACATATGCCGAATATGCGTTCCGTCAATTGGGTAATTGAGAGGGTTTTTATTTTTCAATCCAGCGATGCTGCCTAGCCGGCTTCGGCCGCGACTGGCTGCCATTTTTCCGAAAGGGACATGCTGGGCGCGCGGTCGGGGCGGCCGAGGAAATAGCCCTGCGCTTCCTCGCAGCCTTCACGGATAAGGAGGTCGAACTGGCTCTCGGTCTCCACGCCTTCGGCCAGTACCGGGATGCGCAGCGATTGCCCGAGGGCGAGCACCGCGCGGATGATGGCGCGGGCCTGTTCGTTGTCGTCCGATTCGAGCAGGAACGACTTGTCGATCTTGATCTTGTCGAACGGAAACGAATGGAGCGTGTCGAGCGAGGAATAGCCGGTGCCGAAATCGTCCATCGCGATGGCGACGCCGAGTTCCTTCAACTGGCGCAAGTTGTGAAGTGCGCGGGTCTTGTCGGAAATGATGGCGCTTTCAGTGATTTCCAGTTCGAGCCGGTGGGCAGGCAGGCCGGTCTCGATCAGGATGCGGGCGACGATCGGCGCCAGATCCTGTTGGACGAGCTGGATCGGAGAGACGTTTACGGCGATCCGGTGTTCGGAATGCCAGCTAACCGCTTCCCGGCAGGCCTCTTCGAGCACCCATTCACCGATCTGGAGGATCGCGCCGGATTCCTCGGCGATGGGAATGAATTCATCCGGCGAGACGAGCCCGCGCAGCGGGTGGTGCCAGCGGACGAGCGCCTCGTAGCCGGAAGTTTCGCCGCTGCGCAGTTGGCATTGCGGCTGGTAGAGGAGGACGAATTCCTGCTTCTCGACGGCCTGCCGCAGATCGTTGGCAAGCTGGCGGCGGGCACGGGCGGTTTCGTCCATGCCGGGCTCGTAATAGCAGATGCGTTCGCCGATCTGGAGCTTGGCGCGGTACATCGCGAGATCGGCGTTGTTGAGCAGGGTCTCGCGGTTCGCGCCGTCATGCGGGTAGGCGGCGATGCCGAGGCTGCCCCCGAAGACGAGTTCCTGCCCTTCATGCTCGACGGGAGAAGCGAAGCAAGGCTCGATCCTGCGGAGGAAGTCCGCGAGTTGTTCGTCGGTGTCGAAAAGCTTGGCGAGCCCGAATTCGTCGCCGCCGAGGCGCGCGGCGATCTCGTCCTCGCCGATCACCGACTGGAGCCGCCGGGCCAGTTACGCAAGCACGACATCACCCCAGGCGTGGCCATAAGTGTCGTTGATTTCCTTGAAACGGTCGAGATCGATGGCGGTCACGCCCAGCCGCTTGCCGTAGCGCGATGCCTGTTCGAGCATCTCGTCGATCCACAAGTTGAAGCGTGTGCGATTGGGCAGGCCGGTGAGGCCGTCGTGCATGGCCATGTGCGCGATGCGCGCTTCCGATTCGTGCTGGCGCGTGATGTCGTCGAACGTCGAGACCCAGCCACCATCGGGCATGGGGCGGTTGGCGATAGAAACGACCTGACCGTCGGGATACTGGGCGAGGATCGGGGGATGCAACGGTGCGGCGAGATTGTCGCGGATCATCCGCCGGACATGCGCGACACGTTCGGTGACGGCCTGCGGCTCGAAGCGGTTCACGCTGCAACGGCCGATCACTTCCTCCAGCAGGAGGCCGGGGGGCAGTGCGCCGTCCGGCAATCCGTACATTTCGAGGAAACGGGGGTTGCACAGGACAAGGCGTTCTTTGGCGTCGAACAGGCAAAGTCCCTGGTGCATGTGGCCCAGGGCGGCGTCGCGCTGGCGGCTGGCCTCGGCAATGCGGTCCTGCGCCTCCTTGAAACGGGTCATGTCGCGGGTGATCTTCGCAAAGCCGATCGATTCGCCGTGCTCGCCAAGCATCGGCTCGATCGTGACATGGGCCCAGAAGCGGCTGCCGTCGCGGCGAACGCGCCAGCCCTCGCCATAGAAGCGACCTTCCGTTCGCGCGGTTTCCAGTGCCAGCCTGTCCAGCTCTGCGGCGCGGTCCTCAGGCGTGTAGAAAGTGGCGACGGGCAGGCCCAGGGCTTCGGATTCGGCATAGCCCTTGAGGCGCTGGGCACCGGCGTTCCAGTTCACGACCCGGCCTTCGCGGTCCAGCATGTAGATCGCGCAGTCGGAAATCCCGCGCACCAGGAACGAGAACTGGCGCTCGCTGGCCGCCACTGCGGCTGCGGTGCGACGGCTGATGGCAAGCGAGATCGCCGAGAGCGCGATGATGAGCAGGGTCACGGTGGTGACCGCGCCGATCATCTCGCGCGGGGAGATAGACTGTTCGGTGATGACGACGCGCGCCGGTGTAAGCGAAAGTGCCGTCATGCCGGTGAAGTGGAGGGCGACGACGGCGCCGGCGAGCAGGGCCGTTGCGCCGAGCAGGCTGCGCAAACGGCCGTCGCGCAGTGCCAGCGTCAGCGCGGGGTAGAGCGGCAGGATGGCAAGGGCAACAGAGGCTGCGACATAGCCGGTGTTCCAGTGCGGCGCTGCCGGAAGCTCCATCGCCAGCATGCCGGTGTAATGCATCGCGGCAATGCCCGAGCCGCAGATCGCGCTGGCGAACGCCACCGTCCTGCGACCGGGCTTTCCGAGGGTCAGAGCGAAGGCGAGGCCGGTCGTCATGATCGGGATGATCAGTGACACGAGCGTCAGCGCCGGGGAATAGCCGACGATCATGCCGGGGACGTATCCGAGCATGGCCACGAAATGCGTGGCCCAGATGCCGAAGCCCGCGCTGGCGCCCGCCATGGTCCACCAGCGTCGGCGGACCGCTCCTTCGCAGCGCTTTGCCTGGCGTAGGAGAAGCAGCGCCGTCAGCGAAGAAAGCAGACAGATCAAGGCGGCGAGCAGGACCAGTCGCAGGTCATGCCCATCGCGGATGCAAAGATAGATATCGAACACTGCAACCCCGTTTAATTGCCCGGAAAGCTACGGATATCCCGGTTAGAAAGTCCTTAACGCCGGATTCTCGATTTCGTCGCACCTGTGGCCCCGAGGCCTCATATTTCCGTGCTTTTGCGTGCCGAAATTAGCTGTTCTGCTAACGGAATTTTAATCCCCTGCGCTCACGTTGCGATTCTCGTGGAGAATGCGCCATGCCCATAGCGGCACATTTTGAAGAAAATCTCGCTGAAAACGGTCCCAGGGGCGACCAGCAGGGTGTTAAGCCGCGCGCGCAGCGCCGCCGCCTGCTCCTGGAAACGCAGGGTGCGCTGGCATCCGGCGTGGAGATGCCGGTGGTGATCCACAATTTCTCGGAAAGCGGGATGTTGATGGAGAGCCGCATCGATCTGGAGATCGGCGAGACCATCGACGTCGAGCTGCCGCAGGCCGGTATCACGCGGGCTCGCGTCGTATGGGCCAGTGGCAAGCTGTACGGCTGTGCCTTCGATGCCCCGATTTCCTCGTCCGTCCTCAGTGCGGCGCAGCTGCGCAGTGCAGTGCAGGAGGTCGATCTCGGCGCCTCTCCCATGACCAGTGCTCCGGCCGCAATCGGCGGGGAGAGCTTCGGAGAGCGTCTTCACCGGCTTCGCAAGCTGCGCGGTTTCACCCAGGGCGAGCTGGCTGCGCGCCTCGGCGTCAGCAAACCCACGGTCTGGGCCTGGGAGCAGGGCCGGGCCCGGCCCATCGAAGAGCGTCTGGACGCCATTGCCGAGGAACTGGGCGTAACCGCGGCGGAGCTTCGTCCCGGACGCACCGTTGCCGGGTTGCCCGAACTCATCGCCCGCTGCCGTGAACAGATCGCCGCCGCCGTGGAGACCAGCCCGGACAAGGTCCGGATCATGATCGAACTCTGAAATCAGCACCGGATTGATCAAGTTCCCATAGATGGGGACAAGCCTCTTTCCGACTCAATCCTCTGATGGTAAATGCATAAATAACAATACTTTGTATTAAAGTGAGTTAGATAACGGGGCTAATTCTTTTTTTGCGAAGTTATTGCAGGGTCGCTGGATTTCGGAAGTTGGATGGCTGGATTTTCTCATTTCAATGAGGGGTTTTGGCTAACAGGTTCGGCGATCCAAGCGTCGAATTTATTTGGCCGGGTTCCTTTCGGCTGAACCTTCTTTGGATCGAGTTGCGATCCCTCGGATCCGGGGCGTTACCAAGATGGGCATGAATTTCACCGTTCAGGAAAGTTCCGCTTTGTACGGGCTGCTGGCGGAAACCACGTCTGACATTATTCTGAAGACCAATCGCGAAGGCCTGATCCTTCATGCTTCGCCGGGCATCGGCAAGCTCGGCATTCGCCTGCTGCCGGAGCCGATGGGGCCGCATCTGCTGGACCTCGTGGCGGAGACCGGACGGGGTGTGGTCTCGCGCGCGCTGAAGGCGGCCATCGCGGGCGAGCAGCCCGACCGCTGGGTTGAATTCCCGGCCATCACCGCCGATGCGCGGGAAAGCTGGTTCGAGATGCAGATTCGTCCGCTGCGTAATGACGACGGCACCGTCTACGGGGCACTGGCGGTGATGCGCTCCATCGATGAGCGCCGCGAACTGCGCGACCAGCTTTTCGCCGCGACCTACACCGATCCGTTGACCCGCCTTACCAATCGCGCGGCGTTCATATCGATGCTGGAGCATATGATCGCTTCCGGCATGGAAGGGTGCCTGGCGATGTTCAGCATCGACTTCTTCCGCACCATCAACATGAAATACGGCCAGACCACCGGCGACGATGTGCTGCGTGTCTTTGCCGATCTGCTGCGCGAGATACTTCGCTCGGACGACATCATCTCGCGGATCGGCTCGGAGCGTTTCGCCGTGCTGTTGCCGCGTACCACGCCGGAACAGGCGCAGGCGATCTGCAGCCGCGTGGTTTCCACTCTGGCGGACCTGCGGCAGAAGATCGGCGAGAGCCGCTTCGCCATTACCACCAGCGGCAGCGTGGCCCGCATTGCGGACAGTCTCGACAGCACTATCGAGCGGGCAGAACTCGCGTTGTTCTGCGCAAAGGCCAAGGGGCGCAACCGGCTGGAAATGGAGAAGCCGAAGCGCATGGCTTCGTGATCCCGGTCAGCGGGACGGTTCCTCGTTGCGGTTCTTCATGGCATCCAGCAGGGCGCGGAATGCGTCGGTGTCGCGCAGGTTGATGTCTCGCTTGGCATAGGGGACTTCGATCCCGTGGTCCCGGAACAGTTCCCATAGCTTCTTGAGGACGTCGGATCGCACGTTGCCGACGCCTTCCTCCGGATCGGTAATCCAGCAATGGATCACGAAGCGGACGCCGTTCTCGGTGAAGGAATCCAGCCACACCGTGGGCGGCGGCGCGACCAGCACGCGCGGTACGCTGCGTGCCGCTTCGAGCATGAGCTGTTCGGCTTTCACGATGTCCGCCGAAAACGCGACGCCCACCGGCACCTGGATGCGGACGTTCTTGCTGGAATAGGACCAGTTTTCGACCTGATTGATCATCAGGTTCTCGTTCGGGATCAGGTATTCCTTCTGATCGCGTGTCGTCAGAGAGACGGCCCGGATGCCGATCCGGCGGATCTGGCCGAATGTGGACATGCCGCCGGCATCGGTGATGGTGATGACGTCGCCCGGCTTGATGGACTTGTCCATCAGGAGGATGATGCCCGCGATCAGGTTGCCGAAGGTCTTCTGCAGGCCGAAGCCGATGGCAAGGCCGAACGCGCCCGAGAACACCGTGAGCGCCGTGAGGTCGATGCCCAACACGTCGATGCCGACGAGGATCGCGATCGTCCATATCAGCAGGCTGACGAGCTTTTCCGCCAGCAGGCGCTGCGTCTGGTCCAGACCCGTGGCAGAGCGGAGCAGGCGGCTGGAGAGCCTGCTGGCGAACCATGCCGTGGAAACCACCAGCGCGAGCACCAGCAGCAGCACGACGAGATCCCAGACAGATACGCGGCTGGAGCCGACCTGCACGGCCAGCCGGTCCAGCGTGTCCACGAAATCGCTGAGAAAGCCGCCGCGCGAGGTCACGGCGTGCTTCAGCCCGTCCGCCCCTGCCAGAGGCTGATCGACCGGCCGATGGGCGGCCGCCGAAGCCGTGGCCGAAGGCGTCGGGCTGGCCATGACCATGCGGGCGACCGGGTTGCTCATCCCTGCGCCATCACCGCGAGCGCCTGCTCGATGTCGGCAATGAGGTCGTCGGTATCTTCGAGGCCCACGGCGAGGCGCACGCCGAAGCGGTTGGCCTCGTCCTGCGCTTGGGGCGGCCAGGGCATGATGCTGCGGTGCCTGGTAGGCTCGATCGGCACCACAAGGCTTTCGAAGCCGCCCCAGGAGTAGCCGATCGCGAAGAGGTTGAGAGCGTCGATGAAGCGGTTGCGGTCGGCCAGTGTGCCGCCCTTGAATACGAAGCTGAACAATCCGCAGCCGCCCGTGAAATCGCGCGTCCAGAGGTCATGGCCAGGCGAGGAGGGGAGCATCGGGCAGAGCACTTGCGCCACTTCCGGCCGCGCATCGAGCCATTGGGCGATCCTGAGGGCGGATTCGGCCTCCTGTCGCAGACGCACGCCCAGCGTGCGCAGCCCGCGCAAGGCGAGGGCGGCATCGTCCGGAGACACCACGATGCCAAGCTGCTGCGCGCGTTCGCGCAGCTTGCCGTAGAGTTCCTCGCCTGCACTGGCGCTGCCCATCATCAGGTCGGAGTGGCCGCCGACATGCTTGGTCAGCGCCATCACGGTGATGTCCACGCCCTTTTTCAGTCCCGCGAAGCCGAGCGGGCTGGCCCAGGTGTTATCAAGCACCGACACCGCGCCCTTGCTCCGTGCGATCCGGGCCATTTCCGGCACGTCGCAGACTTCCATCGACAGGCTGCCGGGAGCTTCGATCAGCACTGCGCGTGTGCGCTCGCAGAACATCGCTTCGTATGCGGCAAGGTCCAGCGGGTCGAAGAAGCGGGTCTCGATGCCGAAGTCGGCGAGCATTCCCGTGCCCATGGAGCGGGTGGGGTCATAGGCATTGTCGGTGATCATCACCACGTCGCCGGGCCGCAGCAGCGTGAGCATGACGCCCGCGATGGCCGCTACGCCCGAAGGGTAGATCACCGTGCCGTGAGCGCCGGGTTCGATCTTGGTCAGCGCCTCGCAGAGTGCCCACTGCGTCGGCGCGCCGCGGCGACCGTAGAAGAAGCGGCCGTCCTCGTTGCGGCGCGGGCCTTCGGCCAGCGCTGCGGTGTTTTCGTAAAGGTGCGTGCTGGCCCGCCAGACCGGCGGGTTGACGACGGCTCCGGTCCACTCCTTGCGGCGGCCACCGCCGACCAGCTTGGTGAAGGTGGCGAGGTCGTCGAAATTGTCCAAATCGCTCAAAGTGCTCTCCGCTAGGGGCTGGTCGAGAATGCCCCGGGAGGCATTTTTCGTGTGGCCGGCATCGTCAAGTTCCGCAAGGCGCGGGGCTATCGGAAACTGACTCTTGCGGGGAGGAGCCCGCTTGCGCGGAAAGGCTTAAACCGCTGCGCGGCGCGGGTCGAGAGGCAAGAGGCCGGTAGTATCGACGCCCATCGTGCGGGCTGCCTCGATTTCGCGCGAGGCAATCTGGGCATGATCGCGCGGGCCGGTATCGAGACGCAGCGGAGACACCCCCGGTCCCTCTCCGGGAAGGCCGAGCGTGAAGACGCGGCGTGCGGAAAGGCCATGTTCGCCAAAGAAGGACAGCCGCACCAGCGGCACGAAGAGGCTGGCCTGTCCCTGCCGCATCACGCGGATGGCGCTGAGCGGCAATTGCAGTTCGCCCTTGAATTCGCGCGTTTCTCCGGCTGTCAGGGCCTCTACGCTGTGCCGGAGCGGCTGGGCCGACGGATCGGGGGCGAGTTGTTCCGCCTGCGAGAGCGAGGCGTGAGCGGAGATCATGTCGGCCAAAATGCGAAGGCCTCCGGGCAGGCCCGCAGGCGGTGCGGTAACCGCGAGGCGGTATTGCAGCGTGGCGTAGACCAGCGACAGGCGCAGGGCGACCGGCTCGAAGACGATCTCGATGTCGTTGCCCTGAACTTCACCGGAGAAGGACTGGGTAACAGGAACGGGTCCGGGGCCAGCCGGGGCAGCGGTCGGCGGCGGTTCAAGGGCGGTCACGGCGGCAGGTGCGGCAGGCTTCGCCGGTTCGTCGAGAAGTTCGTCCTCGGGTTCCGCCTCAGGTTCGAGACCGGCTTCTTCCCATGCGGTCGCAGGTGTCCGGCGGCGGCGCAGCAGAACGAATACGCCCCCGGCAGCGGCAAGGAGCGCAGCGGGAATGGCCAGCCACCATTCGGGCCAGTGCGGCGAGGCGGCGGGTTCCGACGGAGCTTGGGAGGCCGTTGCCGGACTGCCTTCGGAAACCGGGGGTTCGCTCGCGCTGGGCGCCGGCATGGCTGCGGGTGAGGCTGAGACTTCCGGGGAAGGGCTTGCCGGTTCGGGACCCGCCGATGGCGGGGTTTCGGGTGCGATCGCCGGGCGTGCCGGGGTGGCCGAGGCAGCAGGGCGCGGCTGCGGGCGCTCGGTGGCGCGCGCGGCGGGGGGCGGCGGCGGCGTTACCGTGGGCACGGGGCCTGGCCGCGCCGATGGCTTGCTGGCTGGCGGGGTTGCCGCTGCGTCAGGCGCGGTTTCGCGCGGGGCAACGACCGGCACCTGCGGATCGACCGGTCCCTGCGCGCGGGGCGGGTTCTGGCTGTCCTGCGCGCCGGGCGGCAGGCTCCAGGTCGTCGATTGCGCATGAACTGCAACCGGTCCCGCCAAGAGACCCAGCGTCAGTGCCGCGCGTGAAAGAGTGGTCGCGATTTCAGTCACAGTGCCCCGCATCATCCTCCCAAGCCCCAAAAGGGCTCCGCGCTGAACCCCGAGTTAATGCCCTTGGGCCGCGCGGCGAGACGTTGGCGATCATAGCCGAAACAAGCCATGCGGGGCAATCGCGCCGCTGGCAGCTTTCCCCAAGGACCGGGCGGGTTGAAGCGCGGGCTCGCGGCTCCTATCAAGACGGGCATGACTGACATTTCCATGAACCCGCTGCACCTCGGCCAGAACAGTGCCTTGCCTGCCTCGCCCGAGGAGGCCGTGCTTGATTATGTGCCGAACCCGCGTCAGGGCAGCCTCTATCTCGTGCGTTTCGCGGCGCCGGAGTTCACCTCGCTTTGCCCGGTGACCGGACAGCCGGACTTCGCGCATCTCGTGATCGACTATGCGCCCGGCGAAACGATCGTCGAATCGAAGAGCCTCAAGCTGTTCCTCGGCGCGTTCCGCAACCATAACGGTTTCCATGAGGACGTGACTGTCGGCATCGGCCAGCGCCTGTTCGACGAAATGAAGCCTCGCTGGTTGCGTATCGGCGGCTACTGGTATCCGCGCGGCGGGATTCCCATCGACGTGTTCTGGCAGTCCGGCGCGGCCCCGGAAGGGCTTTGGGTGCCGGATCAGGGCGTACAGGGTTACCGCGGCCGGGGCTGACCCTTTCCAAGGCCCCGGCCAATTCCGGCCCGGAGCTTCTGCGCAAGGCCGGGGTGGGCCAATTCACCAAATAGCAGGGGCGCCGACATGCGCCGACGCCCCTGTGCCCCCGGACTTTCCCTCAGGTGACGGCAGGGCGTGGCTACCGATTTCCCAAGGTCCGTGCCGGGATACGTATTTCATCATCTTGCCGCGAACTGAACTCCGTTGATCTGCCGGAGATCGACCGTTCCCTTGCCGAGAGCGGCAAGCTGGCTGTTCGACAGGCACTGCGCATAAACGGTCGGAGCGTCCGCCTTCAGCGCGGCATCGGTGGCCAGGGCGCCTTCGATGCCAGCCGCACAGGCAGCGCGCGATTCATAGGTCTGCAAGGGAGCAGGCAATCTTTCGCAAGCCGCTCCATCATCGCTGCAACCAAACAGGGCGAGGGCAATGAGTGTGACGCTCATATCTCTCTCCTTTCGAGAGGGATAACGAGCGACCTGGCAAAAATATCCCGCAAGCGACGGGAAAAGAGTCATTTTCAGGACTGGAACCCCGAGCCCCGCCGCGCGTAGTGTTGGGCCATGGACCAGACCAAAGCCAAACTCATCATCCGCGCCGCCACCGTCGCCGATGCTCCGGCCATCGCGAGGCTCTCGGTAAAAGTCTACGGCAAGGCGGACGCCTTCACCCGCGCCGAAGTTCGCGGGCAGATCATCAATTTTCCCGAGGGCCAGTTCGTGGCCGAATACGACGGCAGGGTGGTCGGCCATTGTGCGACGATGATCGTCACGGCGGAGCAGGCCTTTCGCCCGCATAGCTGGGAGGAGATCAGCAACGGCGGCTACGGTCGCCCCCCCGCTGACGACGGGGATGTGCTCTACGGCTTCGAGGTCTGCGTCGACCCCGACTATCGGCGCTTGCGCATCGGCCAGCGGCTCTACCGCAAGCGGAAGGAACTGTGCCAGTACTTCGAACTGAAGGGCATCGCCTTCGCTGGACGCATGCCGGGCTATTCGCGCCGCAGGCGCCAGTATCCCAACCCGGCTGACTATGTGCAGGCGGTGAAGGACAAGAAGGTCCGCGATCAGGTCATCCAGTTCCAGATGAACGAGGGTTACGAGCCGCGCGGGATTCTGCCGGACTACATCCCCAACGACAAGGAAAGCGGCGGCAATGCCGTCATCATGTACTGGACCAACCCGCTTGCGCCGCGCGATACCGGCAAGGCTGTGCCGGGATTCAAGGAACGCGTGCCGTCCACCGTGCGCGTCGCGACCGTCCAGTTCATGATGCGCAAGATCGAGGCGATCGACCAGTTCGAGGAGCAGGTCGAATACTGGATCGACGTGGCCGCCGATTACGAGAGCGACTTCGTGGTGTTTCCGGAACTGTTCACGCTGGAGCTGCTTTCGATCGAGGAGACCAAGCTCGAACCCGCCGCCGCCATTGAAAAGATTGCGGATTACACCGAGCGCTTCGTCGAATTCATGCAGCGCATGGCGGTGAGCTACAACATCAACATCATCGGCGGATCGCACCCGACCAGGGTGAAGCTGGGGCAGGGCAAGAGCGAGATCCGCAACATCGCCTATACCTTCCTGCGGGACGGCGCCGTGCACGAAACGCAGAAGCTTCACCCCACCCCTTCGGAGCGCCGCTGGTGGAACATCAAGGGCGGCTACGGCGCCAATGTGATCCCCACCGACTGCGGACCCATCGGGGTGATGATATGCTATGACAGCGAGTTCCCGGAGCTTTCCCGCCACCTCGTCAACCAGGGCGCGCTCATGCTGTTCGTCCCTTTCTGCACGGACGAACGGCGCGGCTTCCTGCGCGTTCGCTACTGCTGTCAGGCACGGGCGGTGGAGAACCAGTGCTACGTCGTCACCTCGGGCGTCGTGGGCAATCTGCCGAACGTCGAGAACATGGATGTCCACTACGCCGAGAGCGCGATCCTGACCCCTTCGGACTTCCCCTTCGCGCGTGACGGGGTGGCGGCGGATACGGCGCCGAACACGGAGACGATCGCCATCGCCGACCTCAGCCTCGACGCGCTGCTCACCGCGCGCCAGTCGGGCGCGGTGCAGAATCTCAAGGATCGCCGTTTCGATCTGTACCGCGTGGAATGGACCCAGCAGTAAAGGGCCGGGCTATTTCGCGGCCTTGAGGCGCGCGGCGGCGTGTGCCACGCGCTTGCGCGTCGCGGCGATCAACTCGTCCAGGCTTGCGACCTGCTCCACGCCGTAGCGCTCACCCGTGATGTCGACGTTGCCCTTGCGCCAGAAGCCGGGCGGGCAGAGCAGCACGACCTTGCCTGTCCGTGCGTGGAGGCCGAGTTCGAGCAGGCTCACCGGGCTCTGCGATCCCGGAGCGAGATAGAGAACGATCACGTCGGCACTTTCCAGCGCGGCGAGTTCCCATTCCACCTGTTTGCGGAACTCCGGTTCGTCCGCCTCGGGCTTCCAGGCCGGGTTCCAGTCCGGACGGCGCGGGTTGAGCAGGGTCACGTTCTCGTCCTGCAGAGCCGCGATCACTTGCTTCTGCCAGTCCGGGGCAGAACCCATGTCGATGCTTCCGCCCAGGAACACGCGCGGACGGTCATGAGCGGCGGGAAGCGCTTGCGGGGACGTGACTACGATCGCTTCAGCCATGGCAGGGGCCGGCATCAGGATCGCACAGAGCGAGGCAGCAGCGGCGAGGAGGACTGGTCTCATGGCCCGCCTCTAGCCAGAGCAGCGTGCTGCGGGCCAGTGAAAACGTCATCTCATATCGTAAGCCAGAGCGCGGCATAGGCAGGAAGACCGGCCTTCGTTGCCCCGTTCACCGCGAGCAGCACCTCGCCCTCGGCGGGCAGGGCAAAGGCTATCGGATCGGCGGAGAGATTGAACAGGCATCGCACGCGCTCCCCACCTTCTGCGCGGTCGAACGAGAGCAGAGCGCCATCGGCAGTGCATTCGGCCAGCGTGCCATGGTGAAGCGCCCGGCTTGCATTTCGCAGGGCCAGGACGTTGCGGGTGAAGTGCAGGAGCGAGGCAGGATCGGCTTCCTGCACAGACACCGCGCGGGTGAGGTTCTCGGCCGAAAGCGGTAGCCACGGCTCGCCGCCTGTAAAGCCGCCCAGCGGGGCATCGTCCCACGGCAGGGGCGTTCGGGCGCCGTCCCGCGAAAGGGTGAGGGGCCAGTTGGCAATGGCTTCCGGGTCCTGGAGCTGTTCGAACGGAATCTCGTCCTGCACGAGGCCCAGTTCCTCTCCCTGGTAGAGGATAACATTGCCGCGCAGCGCCATGAGCAGTGCCATCTTCACGCGTTCGAACGGCGCTTGATCCTGCGGGGCGCTCCAGCGTGAAACGGCGCGGGGCGCATCGTGGTTCTCGAATGCCCAACTTGGCCAGCCGCCGGTTTCGCCCGGCGCGAGCTCCCAGCGCCGGAGCGTGTCGGCGACGAACTGCGCCGTGAGCGCGGGCGCATAGAGGAAGTCGAACCCGTAGGCGCTATTGAGGCGGCGTTCGCCTTCGGTATAGGCGCGCCGGTCCGCCTGCGGATGATCTCCGCCAATTTCGGCTACGGTGTGAACCGCGCCATGTTCGTCGCACACCGCGCGCAGGCGTTCGACGAAGCGCACCATATCGGGGTGGGACTGGCTGTAGGTCTTGAGCTGGAAGTCGAAGGGCCGGGTACGCAGGCGGCCATCTGCGGGGGCGGGCGGATTGTCGCGCAGGAGCGGGTCGTGCATCGCGTGGTTGAGCGCATCGAGCCGGAACCCGTCGACCCCGCGCTCCAGCCAGAATCGCGCTACGCCGAGCACCGCGTCCTGCACGGCCGGGTTATGCATGTTGAGCTGGGGCTGTTCCTTGAGGAACGTGTGCATGTAGTACTGGCGGCGGCGCCCGTCCCAGGTCCATGCGGGACCGCCGAACACCGACTGCCAGTTGCAGGGCGGGGTACCGTCTTCCTTCGGATCGTTCCAGACGTACCAGTCCGCCTTCGGGTTGCCGCGGTCGGAGCGGCTTTCCGCGAACCAGGGGTGCTGGTCCGAGGTATGGGCGTAGACCTGGTCGATGATGACCTTGAGCCCGAGGGCATGGGCGTGCGCCACCAGCGCGTCGAAATCGGCCATGGTGCCGAACACCGGGTCTATCCCGCAGTAATCGGCCACATCGTAGCCGAAGTCGCGCATCGGGGAAGTGAAGAAGGGCGATATCCAGATCGCATCTACACCCAGCCGGGCAACATGGTGCAGCCGCCGCGTGATCCCCGCGAGATCGCCCACGCCGTCTCCGTTGGTGTCCTGGAAGCTGCGCGGGTAGATCTGGTAGATCGATGCGCCCTTCCACCACGGCATGTCGGGGGCAGGGGCGGAGCAGGGCTCCGCGGACGCGCCGGGCGCAGGCAGGGCATCTTCGGTTTCGGTCAGGCTCATGCACACCTTCCGCGATGGGATTGCCCTTCGCCCATACCATCGAGCGGCCGCTTGCGCGAATTTTTTGCGGCGCTGCACAATGATGCTTGCCGCAAGGCAGCGCTGTGGTAGCCATTGGATGAAAGCATGGGAAAATGCGGAGGCGACCTCTTCGGATCCCGGCTCTAAACTATACTGATTGCAGGGCTTTTTCGAACGCGCCTGCGACGGCCAGATCAGGAGTGCGCCCGTGGCTACCGATCCTGTTGCCAGCAGCAAGGCTGCAATTCCCTCGGAAATGGACAAGCATATCGTCAGAGTGCTTCGCCAGCGCGTCGGAAAGGACGAGCGTGCCGCCAAGCAGCATGACTGGTACACCGCCTCGATCCTCGCCCTGCGTGACGAGATCATCGAGAAGTGGATAGATTCCACCCGGCGCACCTACGATTCCAGCGGGAAGCGGGTCTACTACCTCTCGATGGAGTTCCTGATCGGCCGCCTCCTGCGCGATGCCCTCTCGAACATGGGCATGACGCGCGAGTTCGAGGCGGCCCTTCGCGCCCATGGGCTCGATCTCGCCGCGCTGGAGGAGCTGGAGCCTGATGCGGCGCTCGGCAACGGCGGCCTTGGCCGTCTCGCCGCGTGCTTCATGGAGAGCCTCGCGACGCTCGACATCCCGGCTTACGGTTATGGTATCCGCTACGTGAACGGGATGTTCCGTCAGCGCATTGACGACGGCTGGCAGGTGGAACTGCCGGAAACCTGGCTGGCCCACGGCAATCCATGGGAGTTCGAGCGGCTCGAAAGCACATACCGCATAGGTTTCGGCGGCGAAGTCGTGGCCGAGGGGGACGGCGTTTTCTGGCATCCGGCCGAACATGTCGAGGCGACCGCGATCGATACCCCTGTGGTGGGCTGGCGCGGCAAGCGCGTGAACACCCTGCGCCTCTGGACGGCGAGCCCGCTCGACCCAATCAAGCTCGATGCCTTCAACGCAGGTGACCATTTCGGTGCCCTGTCGGAACAGGTGCGGGCGGATAGTCTCGTGCGCGTGCTCTATCCCGCCGATTCCAGCTCCGCCGGACAGGAACTGCGCCTGCGGCAGGAGTATTTCTTCACGGCCGCCTCGATCCAGGACATCGTGCGCCGCCATATCCAGTACGAAGGCGATATCCGCACCCTGCCGGACAAGGCGGCGATCCAGCTCAACGACACGCATCCGTCAGTGGCCGTGGCCGAACTGATGCGCCTGCTTGTCGACGAAACTGGACTGGAGTTCAACGAAGCCTGGGACATCTGCCGCCGCACGGTGTCCTATACCAACCACACGCTGCTGCCGGAGGCGCTGGAATCCTGGCCCCTGCCGCTGTTCGAACGGCTTCTGCCGCGCCACATGCAGATCATCTACGCGATCAACAGCCGCGTCCTTCGCGAAGCGCGCAAGGCGGGGTGCAGCGACGCGGAGATCGCCGCGATCTCGCTGATCGACGAGAACGGAGAGCGCCGCGTGCGCATGGCGAACCTTGCGTTCGTCGGCGCCCATTCGGTGAACGGCGTGGCGGCGCTTCACACGGAGCTGATGAAGGAGACGGTCTTTGCCGATCTCCACAAGCTCTACCCTGACCGGATCAACAACAAGACCAATGGCGTCACCCCCCGCCGCTGGCTGCAACAGTGCAATCCGGGGCTCACCAAGGTGATCCGCGAGGCGATCGGCGATGCCTTCCTCGACGATGCGGCCCGGCTCGCTGACCTCAACGCCTTCGCGGACGACAGGCAGTTCGGCGAGCGGGTGGCCGAAGTGAAGCGGGCCAACAAGGTCGTGCTGTCGGACTACATCAAGAAGACCATGGGGATCCGTCTCGATCCGGACGCGCTGTTCGACGTCCAGATCAAGCGCATTCACGAATACAAGCGCCAGCTTCTGAACCTGATTGAAACGGTTGCGCTCTACGACCAGATCCGCAGCCATCCCGAGCGCGACTGGGTGCCGCGCGTGAAGATCTTCGGCGGCAAGGCTGCGTCCAGCTATCACAATGCGAAGCTGGTGATCAAACTGGCCAACGACGTGGCGCGCCGCATCAATGCCGACCCTTCAGTGGGCGGGCTGCTCAAGGTCGTGTTCGTGCCGAACTACAATGTCAGCCTGGCGGAACGGATCATTCCCGCCGCTGACCTGTCGGAACAGATTTCGACCGCGGGCATGGAGGCTTCGGGCACGGGCAACATGAAGTTCGCGCTCAATGGTGCGCTTACCATCGGCACGCTTGACGGCGCGAATGTCGAGATCAAGGATCATGTCGGCGACGACAATATCGTGATCTTCGGCCTTACCGCCGAGGAAGTCGCCCACAAGCGCGCCAACGGATACAATCCGCGCGAAGTGATCGATGGTTCGCGCGAACTGAGCCAGGCGCTAACCGCCATCGCATCCGGCGTATTTTCGCCCGATGATCCGGACCGTTACAAGGACCTGATCCGCGGCATTCATGAGCATGACTGGTTCATGTGCGCCGCCGATTTCGACAGTTACGCCGCTGCACAGCGCTCCATCGACGCCCGGTGGGAGGATGTCGCCGGGTGGCGCGCTGCCGCGATCAGGAACATTGCCAACGTCGGTTGGTTCTCTTCGGATCGGACGATTTCCGAATATGCCAGAGATATTTGGAAAGTCCTGTGAAACCACCAGAAAGCGCCATCGAATCCCTGCTGGAAGGCCTCAACGCCGACCCGTTCTCGCTTCTCGGCGCGCTTTCCGGTCCTGACGGGACGTATGCCCGCGCGATCCTGCCGGGCGCAGAGACGGTGGAGGCCTTCAGCCTCGACGGCCGCCGGCTGGGCATGCTGGGCAAGGTCGATGACCGGTTCCTGTTCGAAGGCAAGCTGGTGGGAAAGCCCCAGCCGATCCGCTATCGCTGCACGGCGCGGGACAGCGACTGGCTTGTCACCGATCCCTATACTTTCGGCCCGGTGCTGGGCCCTGTCGACGACCTGCTGATCGCGCAAGGCACGCATTTCCGGCTGTTCGACAAGCTCGGCGCTCATATCATCCGCCACGAAGGCGCGAACGGCGTTCACTTCGCGGTCTGGGCGCCCAATGCGCAACTGGTAAGCGTCGTGGGGGACTTCAACGACTGGGACCCTCGCCGCCATGTCATGCGCGATCGCAGCGACATCGGCGTCTGGGAAATCTTCATCCCGGATATCGCGGATTACCGTGCCTACAAGTACCATATCATCGGTGCCGACGGTATGGTCCAGCCGCTCAAGGCCGATCCCTTCGCCTTCATGTCGGAAATCCGGCCCGCCACCGCCTCGATGACCGCGCACCCCGCCAAGCTGGACTGGGGTGACGAAGCGCACCGCGCGCACTGGGCCTCGATCGATCCACGCAAGGTTCCCGTCTCGATCTATGAAGTCCACGCGGGTTCGTGGCAGCGGGATCGCTTCAACTGGTTCCTCAACTGGGACGACCTTGCCGACCGCCTGATCCCCTATGTCGTCGAGATGGGTTTCACCCATATCGAATTCCTGCCGATCAGCGAGCATCCCTACGATCCATCCTGGGGTTATCAGACGACCGGGCTCTACGCCCCCAGTTCCCGTTTCGGGGAACCGGCGGGCTTCGCGCGTTTCGTGGATGGCGCGCACCGGGCCGGAATCGGCGTGATCCTGGACTGGGTTCCCGCCCATTTCCCGACCGACGACCATGGGCTGGTCCGTTTCGACGGCACCGCGCTTTACGAACATCAGGACCCGCGACTTGGCTTCCAGCCGGACTGGAACACGCTGATCTACAATTTTGGTCGGCGCGAAGTGGCGAGCTTCCTCGTCAACAACGCGCTGTTCTGGGCAGAGCGCTATCACATCGACGGGCTGCGCGTGGATGCGGTGGCCTCGATGCTCTACCGGGATTACTCGCGCAAGGAAGGGGAGTGGATCCCCAATGCCCAGGGCGGACGCGAGAACTGGGAAGCGGTGGACTTCCTGCGCGCGACGAACCGGGCGATCTATGCCCAGCATCCCGGCGTCTTCACTATCGCCGAGGAATCGACGGCCTGGCCGGGCGTCACTCAGCCCGCCTACGACGTGCCCGAGGGAGAACGGGCTTCGGCGCTGGGCTTCGGCTTCAAGTGGAACATGGGCTTCATGCATGACACGCTGCGCTACATGGCGCGCGATCCCGTGCATCGGCGCTATCACCACGACGATCTGACCTTCGGGCTGATGTATGCCTTCTCGGAGAACTACGTCCTGCCGCTCAGCCATGATGAAGTGGTGCACGGCAAGGGCTCGCTGCTCAACAAGATGAGCGGAGACGACTGGCAGAAATTCGCCAATCTGCGCGCCTACTACGGCTTGATGTGGGGCTATCCGGGCAAGAAGCTGCTGTTCATGGGGCAGGAGTTCGCGCAGCGCCGCGAATGGAGCGAGGAGCGCGCGCTCGACTGGGAGCTGCGGGATGCGCCTGCGCACGAGGGCATCCGCAATCTCGTGAAGGACCTCAATCGCATCTATTGCCAGAAACCCGCGCTCCACGCCGGGGACTGCGAGGGCGAGGGGTTCGAGTGGCTGGTGGTGGACGATGCGCAGAATTCCGTCTTCGCCTGGCTGCGCAAGGCGCCCGGTTCCAGGCCGATCGCGGTGATCTCCAACATGACCTCGGCCATGCATACGGGGTATGGACTGCCGCTGCCGCATGACGGCAAATGGAACGAAATCCTCAACAGCGATTCCCGTCATTATGGCGGGACCGGCAAAGGCAACTTGGGGCAAGTCAAGGCCGCGGACGGGCAAGCCATGGTAACACTGCCGCCATTGGCAACGATCATGCTCGAATACGCAGGCTGAAACGAGATACGAAGGAGAGTGAGTGCAATGAGGACGCCGACCGGATCGCCACTCGCGCGCGATGCCATGGCCTATGTCCTTGCCGGCGGACGCGGCAGCCGGCTTAGTGAACTGACCGACAATCGGGCCAAGCCGGCAGTCTATTTCGGGGGCATGAGCCGGATCATCGATTTCGCGCTGTCGAACGCGATCAATTCGGGCATCCGTCGCATCGGGGTCGCCACGCAGTACAAGGCGCATAGCCTGATCCGGCACATGAACCGTGCCTGGAACTTCATGCGGCCCGAGCGGAACGAGAGCTTCGACATCCTCCCCGCCAGCCAGCGCATATCCGAGTTGCTGTGGTACGAGGGCACGGCCGATGCGGTGTTCCAGAACATCGACATCATCGCCTCCTACAGCCCGAAATACATGGTGATCCTTGCAGGCGATCACATCTATAAGATGGACTACGAATTGATGCTGCAACAGCACGTCAATTCGGGGGCGGACGTCACGGTCGGCTGCCTCGTCGTGCCGCGCAAAGAAGCGACCGCTTTCGGCGTCATGCATGTCGACGAGAACGACGTGATCACCTCGTTCCTCGAAAAGCCCGCCGATCCGCCCTCGATCCCGGGCGACCCGGGCAATTGCCTCGCCTCGATGGGCATTTACGTCTTCGACACCGAGTTTCTGTTCGAACAGCTTCGCAGGGATGCCGCAGATCCTGATTCCCGGCGCGATTTCGGCGGGGACATCATTCCCTACATCGTCAGGCACGGTAAGGCACAGGCCCACCGTTTCACCAATTCCTGCATCCGCGCGGCCGAGGAAATCGAGGAGTACTGGCGCGACGTCGGAACTGTCGATGCCTACTTCGACGCCAACCTGGACCTGACCGATACCGTTCCCAAGCTCGACATGTACGATCGGGACTGGCCGATCTGGACCGACACTGTCGTCGCCGCGCCCGCCAAGTTCGTGCATGACGAGGAGGGGCGGCGCGGGCAGGCGATCTCGTCGCTGATAAGCCAGGACTGCATCGTCTCCGGCGCGCTCGCGCGGCGCTCGCTGCTGTTCACCGGGGTCAAGATGGGCAGCTTTTCGTCCGTGAACGAGGCAGTGATCCTGCCCTATTGCAACATCGGCCGCCATGCCCGCCTCTCGCGCGTGGTGATCGATTCCGGCGTCCGTATCCCCGAGGGGCTCGTCGTTGGCGAGGATCCTGAACTGGACGGCCGGCGCTTCCGCCGAACCGACAACGGAGTATGTCTCATCACCAAGCCGATGATCGACCGGCTCGGCCTGTGATCGGGTTGGATAGCGAATGCCGTTGAAGGTTCTATCCGTCGCTTCCGAAGCGGTGCCGCTGGTCAAGACCGGTGGCCTCGCCGATGTCGCAGGGGCACTTCCCGCAGCTCTCGCCGAACACGACGTGGAGATGACGACGCTGCTTCCGGGCTATCCTTCAGTGATGAAGGCGATCGGCCGGGCCCGCCCCGTCCATTCGTGGGACTCGCTGGTAGGGTCGCCCGCGCGGCTACTTTCGGCAAGGATCGACGGTTATCCGCTGCTCGTGCTTGACGCGCCGGCGCTTTATGCGCGGGAGGGCGCGCCCTATGCCGACACGGCCGGACAGGACTGGGGCGACAACTGGCAGCGTTTTTCCGCGCTCGGGCGTGCGGCTGCCGATATCGCCGGCGGCGCCGTGGTCAGCCGGGGCAAGCCTAAGCGCTTCGATCTTGTCCATACGCACGACTGGCAGGGGGCGATGGCCAATGCCTACCTCCATTTTGCGCCTTATGGCGGTGAGGGCGGGCGTGTCCCCTCGGTCGTGACGATCCACAACATGGCCTTCCAGGGCTGGTTCGGTGCGGAAGTCTTTCCGCGCCTCGGCCTTCCGCCAGAGGCATGGACGCTGGACGGGGTGGAGTATCACGGCGGCATCGGCATGTTGAAGGCGGGGCTGGCCTGCGCAAACGCCGTGACGACCGTAAGCCCCACTTACGCGCGTGAAATCCGCTCGGCTGCTTTCGGCATGGGGCTCGAAGGCCTAATCGCCGCGCGTGGTCATGCGGTTTCAGGCATTCTCAACGGGATCGATACCGCGCTCTGGAACCCGGCGAACGACCCGGCGCTGGCCGTTTCCTACAATGCTCGCCAACTTGATAAGCGGATCGCGAACAAGCGGGCGCTCGAAGCCGAGTTCGGCCTGGAAATCGACGATGGCCCGCTGTTCATCGTCGTGACCCGCCTGACCTGGCAGAAGGGCATGGATGTCCTCCTGGAGGTGCTGGATCACCTCGTCGGCATCGGCGGGAGACTGGCGCTGCTGGGCTCCGGCGATCTCGCGATCGAACGGGCCCTGCACGAAGCGGCGGCGCGCCACCCCGGGCGCATAGCCGTGCGGATCGGTTACGACGAGGATCTTTCCCACCGGATGCAGGGAGGGGGCGATGCGATTCTCGTCCCTTCACGCTTCGAACCCTGCGGCCTGACCCAGCTTTACGGGCTCGCATATGGCTGCGTGCCGGTGGTGGCGCGGACCGGCGGACTTGCCGATACGGTGATAGATGCCAACCCGGCGGCCTTGGCGGCAGGTGTGGCCACCGGGGTCCAGTTCGATGGCGTGAACTACGATGCCTTCGCGGCTGCACTTACCCGCACGGTGGAGCTTTACGAACGTGGCGATCTCTGGCGGGCGATCCAGAAGAACGCGATGAAGAGCGATTTTTCCTGGAAGGCCAGCGGGGCCGCCTATGCCCGGCTCTATCGTTCCCTGATCGCATGACCGCACTGGGAGCGACAGTCGGGAAAGGCTGCACGCGATTTGCGGTGCGCGCGCCGCGCGCCGACATGGTCTGGCTCTGCCTTTTCGCAGGGGAGCATGAGGTCCGCCATCCGATGGAGCGAAGCGGGCCTGACTGGGTTCTGACACTGCCGGAGGAAATGGCGGGCGGCCGTTACGGCTACCGCGCGGCAGGCGAGTGGGCGCCGCCGAAAGGGCTCTGGTTCGATCCCGCGAAGCTGCTGGTCGATCCCTATGCAGTCGAACTCGATCGGCGTTTCGTGCAGGATGGCACTTTGGCCGAATTCGGGTCGGATACCGCGAACATCGTTCCTCGCGCCATTGTCCCGGCTCCGGCCGAACCGCTCATGTCGGGGCCGCCGCACTTCGCGCCCGGCGGGCTGATCTACGAACTCAACGTGCGCGGTTTCACGCGCCTTCATCCCGACGTGCCGGAACATATGCGAGGCACAGTTGCCGCCCTCGCGCATCCCTCCGTGATCGCGCACCTCAGGAAACTGCATGTGAGTGCGGTGGAACTGATGCCGGTGGTCGCCTGGATTGACGAGCGGCACTTGCCGCCACTGGGGCTCGTCAACGCCTGGGGTTACAATCCGGTGGCGATGATGGCGCTCGACCCCGGCCTGTGTCCGGGCGGCATCGCCGAACTGCGCGAAACAGTGGCCGCACTTCACGCCGAGGGCATCGGCGTTCTGCTCGATCTCGTGTTCAACCACAGCGGGGAGAGTGACGTGGCGGGCGGTGTTATTTCGCTGCGTGGGCTCGATAATGGCGCATATGCCCATGCCCCTGACGGTTCACTGATAAACGACACCGGCTGCGGCAATATGCTGGACTTCGCCAATCCCGCAGTGCGGCGCCTCGCGCTGGACGCCATGCGCCATTTCGTCACGCGCTGCGGTGTGGACGGCTTTCGGTTCGATCTTGCGCCGGTGCTGGCGCGCGGGCCCGGTTTCGATCCAGCCGCTCCGATCTTCGCGGAAATCGCGGCGGATCCGGTGCTTTCCACCCGCGTGATGATCGCAGAGCCGTGGGATATCGGGCCGGGCGGCTATCAACTCGGCAATTTTCCAGCGTCATGGCTTGAATGGAACGATCGCTTCCGCGACGATGTGCGACGTTTCTGGAAGGCCGAGGAAGGTATCGGCAAGCTGGCCACGCGGCTGGCGGGCTCCAGCGATGTGTTCGGCCCGGTCACGCCCGATGAAGCGTGCCGCTCCATCAATTTCCTGGCCGCGCATGACGGTTTCACTCTGGCTGACACCGTATCTTACGAAAACCGTCACAACTGGGCCAATGGCGAACAGAACCGCGACGGTCATGGCGATAACTTCAGTTGGAACAACGGCGTAGAAGGTTCGAGCGACGATCCGCAGGTGCTTGCTGCCCGCCATGCCGACATCAAGGCCATGCTGGGCACGCTGTTCGTTTCCACCGGAACGATAATGCTCACTGCAGGAGACGAGTTCGGGCGAACCCAGCACGGTAACAACAATGCCTATTGCCAGGATAACGCTATCGGTTGGATCGACTGGGAACGGCGCGATTGCGAACTGGAAGATCACGTCGCGGAATTGGCCGCATTCCGCGCGGCTAACCGGACCGAGTTCGCGCGCCAAGCCGAAGATCTGCGCTGGGTCACATCCAATGGCGAGGATATGACGGTGGCGGATTGGGAAAGTCCCTTCGCAGAGACCCTTTGCTGGCAATTGGGCGGCGGGGCCCTGAAGGTAAGCGTCAGGCGCGAGGCTCGGGAAGTTCTGCTCGGCCAGGAGGTTACACCAGCCCGCTGATCAGGGAGTGAAGGCGCTCTCCTGCAGTGTCCCAGGTCAACGCTGCGGCTCGGCGGGCGCCACGCGCACGGAAATCGTCAGCGAGCATGGGATCATCCAGAATGGCGCTGATTGCCTGCCGATATGCCGACGGATCTTCAGCATCGACCAGCACCGCAGCACCTTCGCAGACTTCCGGCATGGCTCCCGCGCGCGCGGCCACAACCGGGGTGCGGCAATGCATCGCCTCGACAGGTGGCAGGCCGAACCCTTCCGTCAGGGAGGGGAAGACGAATACCGAGGCGGCGGAGTAGAGCGCCCGTAGTTCGGCATCGGATACGAAGCCCGTGAAAACCGTGCCCGGAGGCGGCGTCCAACCAGCCATGCTGTACCGATCGCCGGATGGTCCGCCAGCAACGACGAATCGATATCCTTCGGGCAATGGCTGGTGCATGGCGCGGAACAGGCTGCGCATGTTCTTGTAGCCCTTGATCGAACCCATTGTCAGGACGAAGCGCCCCGATTGCAGCCCGAGCCGCTGCAGTATCGTGCTATCAGCGGGCACGCCGAGCAGGTGATCCGTGCCGTTATGCACGACATCGATCTTGTCGTGGTGCCCGATGCCATGTGCGGCCAGCGCATCGCGAGCGAAAGCGGATACGGTCAATATGCGGCGGGCCCGCCGTCCGATCCACGGCAGCATGCGGCGATAGGCAGCCGCCTGGCGGCCGGAATAGTCTTGCGGATAGAGGAACGTCTGCGCGTCATGGATCATGACCACGCTGTTGCCATGAAGCAGCGGAGCGAGATTGCAGAAATTGACCAGCAGGTTGCTGCGCGCCAGTTTCGGCAGCGTCAGCATTTCCCAACCCTGCCCGCTGCCGCAACGCCCGCGAGCCTGCGTGGGGGTAAGATGTGCAAATTCGGCGGCCGATGCTGCGGCAAACGGCGAAAGCAGGCGAACATCATGTTCGCCTGCGGTTCGCTTGATGAGCTGTTCGCAGTAATGGGCGGCGGTACGATGAACCCCGTTTAGGCCGGCGCCCAGGAACTTGCCGTTGATATCGATGCTGGCCATTGCTTCACGCTACCTTGCGTTTGCAGAAGGCTTCGGCGTTGTCCTTCGCTTCCCGGTAAAGCGTTTCGTCGCGGGCGTAATATTCGGCGATAAACCGTTCCACTTCGTCGCCCAATGTGATTGAGCCGTAGCGGTTCGCGGCCTTGGCGAAGGCGCCGCTTTTCATCCAGAAAGGATAGATCGCCTGCTTCAGGGATGGGGGGAGCAGCTTGCGGCCAACGAAACGGGCCGCTGGCTGGATGGGACCCGCCCATTTTCGCGGCTCGTGCCGGGCATGATCGTGCGGGATGTCGATCGTGAGGCCGGTCTCTGTCTTCACCCAAAGCGCGGCGGCATCGATGCGGTCGATCGGGAAAATCTTGGTCACGATGCGTTCGCCGCCCAACTCGGCATAGTCACACTGGCGGGAGAAGTGGATATATTCCATGTCGCAGAAGTGCCCCCGGGCATCGAGCCAGTCACACACATGCCGTGCCTCCTCTTTCAATATGGGGTCGTCCGCGCGCAGTGCTGTCATCCCGCGATGTTCTCGAAGACGCTGCAAGAGCGCCGAAAAGAAGCGATCGCGTGGAGGGCGCGCCAGGATGAAGCTGCGAGAACCTACCAGGGTGGACCACGTCGCCGGAAAGTGCCTTTCGAGAAAGGCGAGCGGCACATGTTCTGGCTGGACCCGGCCCAGCCCCGGCATGCCGGTTACGCCGGCCTCCATGAGTCTCTCCGCTTCCGGTTCGTTGACGCCGAGGTCCGTGGCCATCGCGGCAAAACACAGCGCATCGCATTGGGCCAGAGCATTGCGAACGCTTTGGCCTGCGTTCTTGGGAATGTGGATGAATGCCAGGCGGGCAGCTTGGATATAGAGCACGGTTTCATCTCCTTCGTAGGGTCTGAATTTAACCGGAAAAGACCTCCAGGCTGAAAATGCGCAGCCGGTAGGCCATGGCGAGGAACACGAGTCCCAGCATCGCGGAAGCGAGGAGGCCGATGACAAGTGTGGTGATGGGGGGAGCGGACATTATGAGGAACCCACAGTGGCGCAGCGCGTAAAGCATCAGGAAATAGGCCAGACCGAGTGCGCCGGCGGCGATGAATTTCCTGACCGCGGGGCCGACGCGCACATGGCCTTTCCATCGAATGAGATGAAAGCCCCAGATCGTGGTGATAAGCACCACGAATGCTTGCGACCATGCGAGCGCCGCGATGCCGAAAGGTGTGGCGATGAGGATCGCCGCCACGGACAGGGCGGCAGCGATCAGATTGAACATCATGACCCAGTGCGTCCGGTCCAGCGCCGCGAAGGCGGGTTCAACCAGTAACTGGCCCGCACCTGCCACGCCGCGCAGGCTCATCGCATAAGTGACGACCAGCGCGGCAAGATAGGAAGGTTGGAAGAATGCGGAAACGATGTCTCGTCCGAAAACTATGATAACGGCACCCGCCATGCCCGTCAGCAAGGCGACGGTGCCCGAGAACCGGGCCAGCGGTCCGGCCAGATCCTGCTCCTGACGCGCGGAATTGCCGAATTGGGTTGCGGCGAAGTTGCTCATCGGCTGCGTCAGAATGTCAGTTGCGCCGGTAGCGATGCGATTGCCGAAACGGTACAGCCCTACATCGGCGGGCGAGTGGAACAGGCCGAGCATCACATCGCCGGCATATCGCGCTAGAAACGCCAGAAAGCGCGATCCATAGAGATTGCTGGAAAAGGCCGTGGCCTTGCGCGCCAAAGCCATGCTGAACTGGAACATCGGCCAGGTTCGGCCCGCCACGACGAACAGCACTGCGCCGAACAGAATGCGCACATAGCGCGCGGCGACCAAGGCATAGAGCGAATGCCAGTACCACAGCAAGATTGCGCCGCTGATCAGCGCAACCAGGTTCTCTACGAAGACGAACTTGAAGTTAAGTGCTACCGCCTGCCGCCGCAGCAATGTCGCCGAAGACCAGGCAACGATCGAGGCGACGGGCTGTGCCATTGCGAGCAGCAGCAGAACAAGGCCGAGTTCTTTGGCGCCGAAAAGCCACTCCAGGGGAAATGCGATAGCGGCCAGGAACAGCGATGCTGCCCCGACCAGCGCAAGTATCAGCCAGAAGCACGTTGATACGACCAGCGAATCTTCCGCTTTCGCAACGAGGACGAACTGGAATATTCCTGTATAAGTGAGCGTCTGAACGAGAATGACGAAGACGTTCGCGAGGCTGAACACCCCAAAATCGGCTGGCTCCAGAAATCGCGCTGCGAGGAGCGTTATGACCAGGGTCGAGACTTGTTCCAGCGCACGGGCTGAAAACGCGAACAAGGCGAACCCACCGCGATTGCGAACGATCCGAAGGTTGGCGCGTCTCAGAACCGCAACGCTCATGCCGCTGGGGCCCTATCGGGTGAACGTGCACCTTGCACCCGCGTTTGCTGGCGGCTCTTCATGTGGGAACGTTCCCGATCCTGCCACGACTTGGCTCGCGTTGAACGGTCGAGGGCGGGAGGCTGTCATGAGGATGATTCAATTGACAATAGTCCTGCGTGATTTCGGGGCGTGCAGCGATTTCGACTTGATTCTGAAAGCCATTCCGATCGCTGGTGAGGGTTAACCCTATCATCAAGCGAAGTTTCCGTTCGTGAAACTCCCCCCAAGTTGGATGAAGATTGTTCGGAGTTACGATTGCGCACCACACGGTTTCGTGGGTCGCATTTTCGCTTATCAACGACGTATTTTGGTCGTTTCGGCGATTGATGTCGCCGGGTTTCAGGCAATCTGCAAGGCGGACGCACGTTGAATTCGACGAATTCGGCGCAGGTTGCTGACCACAGATCTTTCTCGGAGAGCGGAGCGCTTGTCGATCTACGCAGCGAGCAACGAATAATCCGTCGTTGACGAGAATCTGCTTTTACGTGCCTAATTCTCGGATTTTTACTACGTGATTTTGCGCAGAAATGACCATCATGTCGCTATTTTGGCGGGTTTTGTTTTACGCGTCCAAAGTGGAGCCAGATCATGTTGCGGATGCGAAGAGGGGGGTGATAGCTCTGATTAACCAAGCAGTAAGGATGCTCGTCAGGCTTCCTGAGCGTTGTCAGAGGGAGTGATTGAGTGGCGGAAACGGCACTACGCACATTGTGTCTGCAGGAAGATGTGTACTTGGCTGACGGTCTTCGGCCAAGCAATGCACGCCCTTCTGTTGCACAACCCAGGTCGATCAACTTTGGGGAAGCGATGCTCTGGCGGCTTTTTGATGTACTGGTGGCCAGCGCAATCCTGATGTTCATGCTGCCCTTCCTGATTGTCCTGGCCATTGTCACTTACCTCGGTGATCCTGGCCCCATATTCTACCGGCATCGCCGCATCGGCTGCCGCGGACGCTACTTCGGCTGTCTTAAATTCCGCACGATGAAGGTTGATGGCGATGCGATCCTGAAGGAGCATCTGCAAAGCAATCTCGCAGCGCGTTTCGAGTGGGAACGCACCCGGAAACTGCGCCGAGACCCGCGCGTGACACCCATTGGGGCAATCGTGCGAAAATTGAGCCTTGATGAGTTTCCGCAGCTTTTGAATGTTCTGGCCGGAGACATGAGTATCGTTGGGCCTCGCCCTATAGTTGAACAAGAAGTTCTTCGATATGGCCCATATTTCGAATACTACTGTCAGGTCAGGCCGGGGCTAACCGGAATATGGCAGACAAGCGGTCGTAGCGACACATCCTATCAACAGCGCGTTGACATGGACGTATCTTATGTTGAACGAAAAGGTCTCGCTTTAGATGCATGGCTGCTTTTAAAAACTCTCCCGGCAGTCATGTTTGCCCGAGGATCATATTGAGCTGCGCACTTCAGGGAAGTGGGGGGAAGGGGCTTTGTGCCCCTTTTTTGTGCGAACAGGAAATGTGGCGTGGATTTTAATGTTCAGAGTAATGCCTGTTCATATTGATTCACGATTGTATTCGCCCAGCTCTCTGGTGTGTTGCACAGATTGAGATAGTTCTTGTGCCCATGGGTGGACATGCGTTTGACCCGCGCATTGTCGGCATGGAGGTCCAGCAGGGTACGCGCGAATTCTTCCAGATTTGCAGTATTAGCGGAAAGCCCAAACCCGGCGCGCTCGATCTCGGGCGCAACGAGCGCGCGGTTGCTTACAATGACCGGCACACCTGATCCGATGGCTTCGAGCGCAACCAGCCCGAAGGGCTCTGCCCAGCGACTGGGCATTACGGCAAGCTTGGCGCGAGACAGTGCCTTTGCTGCGCCTGCACGATCCTGACGACCGAGCATGATCGCGTCTGGATTTATTGCACGCACATGATCGACTTCGCTGCCGTCTCCCACGAACGTAATTGGAATTCCTGCCATGGCAGCAGCCTTGGCAGCGAGATCGGCGCCTTTCTCGGCTGAAATCCGGCCAATGTAGATGATCCCGTTGTTTCGTTCCGCCTCGATGCGCTGGGGTGCAAGGGGGGTGACGGGGTTTCGCACCGCGACCAATTTTTCGGCAGGCCAGTGACCAAGTGCGAAATTTCGGGCCTGGCCAGGGTGGATCAGTAACATGCGATTAGCATTCGCACCTACCGTTTGCACTCGCCGGACAGCCTCCCGGCCTGAGCGCCAGAGCTTGTGTGCGTATGATGATTTATCGCACCGACAGCTGAGGCATGCCGCCGAAAGTGGGGTAAGCGAACAGTCCTGCTCGGTCACATAATTGAAAAAGGCTCCGTTGGGGCAGCTGTTGAAGTAATCGTGTCCATGCAGAATCACGCGCAGCGACACATCGCGAAGAGCGCCGAACACCGCGGGGGACAAAATTTTCGTCCAGCCATGAACGTGATAGATCGTCCCCGGCGTATCGTTTTTCCGTATCCAGTCTCGCACGCGGAATAGTGATGGCGGATTGAAAAGGCCTTTCGTCAAGGCGCCTATCGTGGAGCGGTCCAGCAGGGACTTCCCGTTCAGCGGGATGAACTCGACATCATCTCTGCCGAAATTCGTGCCGGTGTCTCCCGCGAAGAAGGTGACGGGTACGTCACGGCTCCGGAGTTCTTCGATCAGAACCTGCACAAGATAGGAAGCACCACCCAGCGCTTCGCTGTAATCGTGGAATAGAACCACGCGCTCGATCTTGTCTGGCATAAAGGGTGCGGCCTTGGTCTGAATATCAGAAGAAGCGTTGTTCGATCCGGATCGTGTCGCCGGGAAGAACCGCTGCTCCGCTTGTGAGCTTATAGGAATGTTCCGCGCCCTCTCGGGAATGGCGGATATAGACCATTTTCTCATTGGCCCGATAGGTGAAGCCGCCAGCTTTCGCGATCAAAGCGAATAAGGACATGCCTTCGGAATATGTATATTCTCCCGGTTTCTGAACTTCGCCAAGGATATAAATTGGCTGATAGCTGACAAGGTCGAGCGTGATCTTCGCGTCACGGACATATTCAGTGCCGAAAAGGCGAGTAAGTTCGCCGCGCAGTTCGGCAGGGGTTTTCCCCGCAGCCGTTACATTGCCGACCATAGGCAGCCCGATCAGGCCTTCGTCGTTTATGACATATTCTCCCGAGAGATCTTTCTCGCGAAAGACTTCGATCTTGATCCGATCCCCGGCGGCAAGGCGATATTGCACGACGTTGACGCTTGGCAATTCGTTGGAAGCTGCCGTTGTGCATCCGGTCAGGCAAACGCCGAGGATGAGAGCGATCGCGCGTAGCATCATGATTTCTCCTAGGCTCGTAAGGCGCAGCTTCAGGCGAACTCGCCAATGGGGCGGTATGACCGGAGTGCGTCCAGAATGCCGTTGTCGAACACTTCCGGCGCGAAACGGCGTGCGTTGTGAATGGCGTCTTCAGGCTGGAAGGTGGGCAGCCACTGGTCAAAACGCTGCAGCGCTTCGCAGAGAGCGGAAACGGTCTGTTCCTGAAAGAACAGCCCGGTTTTCCCGTCCAGAATTGAGTCTGTGACGCCGCCGTGACCATAGGCAATGACCGGGCGGCCACTGGCGTTCGCTTCGACGGGGACGATGCCGAAGTCCTCTTCAGGCGTGAACACGAGAGCCCTGCAGGTTGCGTAGGCTTCCTTGAGTTCCTGGAATGACAGGCGTTTGCGCACTTCCACGTTCGGGCCGGCATTGGCAGAGATGAATTTGAACATCTCGCCATCGCCAACCATCAATGCGGGTACACCAAGGCGATTGAAGGCTTCTAGGGCGATATCCGCCCGCTTGTAGGGGGTCATTTGGCTGGCCCAGAGGTAGCGGTCGGAAATCTGGCCGGAAGGTGTGAAGGCATCGACCATGACCGGGGGGTGCACAACCCGCGCTTCCCGGCCCCATACCTTCCGGATACGGCGGGCAACGAACGAACTGTTCGCGACCAGCGTGTCGACGCGATTGGCAGAGCTGACATCCCACTGACGCATCCGGTGAAACATCGCGGGCATCATTATGCGGCTGACGGCCCCCGCCGACGCTTTATAGTCCTGATAATGATCCCACAAGTAACGCATGGGGGAATGGCAATAACAGAGGTGAAGTGTGTCAGGGCTGGTGATGACGCCCTTGGCTGGACCGGATTCGCTGCTGATAACGAGATCGTAACCGCGCAGATCAAGTTCTTCCAAGGCCATGGGCATGAAAGGAAGATATTTCTGATAGTGACGCCGCGCACCGGGGAGGGCGCCGACGAATGTCTGGCGGACGTTGGCAGACCTTATTTTCTGCGAAACCCTGGCCGGATCGTAGACGTGCGTGAAGATGTCCGCGTGAGGGAACAGATCCAGGAGGCGCTCCAGCACGCGCTCGCCACCCCGCATCGAAACCAGCCAATAGTGGATCAGCGCCACGCGCTTGAATGGGAGGCCTTCGCGCGTCATGCGTAATAGCCGCGATAGTGCTTGTAAAAGCTGGCGATGTCGCTTCCCCCAAAGCGGACCTGCTTCTTCATGTCGACCTTGTTGAGGACGATGCCGAGGCCTTTGATGGCACGGATCGGCAATTGCCGGATCGCAGCCTTGGCCACGCGATCGACGGTTTTGCGCCAATGGACGACAAGGACGACATGGTCGGCCAGCGATACGATTTCACGGGATTCTGCGATGGGCAGAATGGGCGGACAATCCAGCACGATAATGTCGAAGTCTTCGCGAAGGCGGGCGATGACGCGGTTGAGGCGGCCTCTTTCGGTCAACCGCTCACCCTTCGCGAAGGGGCGGGTGATCGGGATGATGCGCATCGGGGAATCGGAATCCGTGTACTGGGCGATTGCGCCGCTTTCCGAATGCAGCGCCTCGTAGAGACCCTGTTCGCCGCTGATGAAGCCGAACTGTTTGCTCAACTGCGCACGGATGACATCGCAGTCGATCACGACGACCCGCTCGTTGGCCATGGCAAGCGAACGGGCCAGGCAAGAGGCGATTGTCGATTTGCCTTCGCCGGGCAGTGCCGAAGTGATGGCGATTACCTTGCTGCTCGAAGGGCCGGACTGGCGGACCGAGACGATTACGTTGCGCAAGGCTTCGGAAAAGGCGCCGTCGGAATGGTCTCGCACGGTATCGAGGGGCGTAGCAGCATGGGGATCGACGGAGCGATGCGAGGGAATGAAGCCCAGTGCGCGGATGCCGAGGCGGTTCTCGATATCGTCCAGGGTTGTGAAGCCGCGGTAGGAAAGCTCAGAGACGACCGCGAGCGTTGCGCCTGCGAGAAGCCCGACCACGAAGCCAAGTGCCAGGTTGAGCGGCAGGTTGGGTGAAATCGGCAGCAGAGGCGTAGTCGCTGCGGATACCAGGCGAGCGCTCGGCTGCTCCGAGCCGCTTTCGGCAACGACCGAATTGTAACGTTGCAAATAGGACTGGTAGAGCAGCTGGGTCGCGTCTGCGCGTTTTTCCAGGTCTGCCAGAGCTACCAGCGCGGTATTGTCGGTGCTGAGCTGGGCGCGGGTTCCGCTGCGGCTGGACAGCAGGGAGGACAGGCGTTTTCCGGACGAATCCGAGCGGCTTTCCAGTGCCTTGATCGATCGTGTGACTTCCGTGGCGATCTGCCGGTCGATATCGGCAATTTGCTGGCGAGTGGTCACGAGGTCCGGGTTGTTGTCGAAGTAGCGCTGCGACAGGTCCCGTTCGCGGATGACGAGTTGGGCGCGTTCCGCGCGAAGGGACGTGACGACAGGGGAACTGACAGCCTCGCCCACTCCGTTTGCGCCGCTTCTCTGCAATTGGCGGCGTGCGCTGGATAGGGAAGCGGCGTCGCGGGCGGCTTCTGCACGGGCCTCGGCGATCTGCTGGTTGTAGGTCGAGATTTCCTGCTCGGTGAGGCTTGTTGCGGCGGAACTGAGCAGCCCTTTGCGAATGCGATAGTCTTGCACGGCCGCGAAAGCCTCGTTCGCGGATTTGCGCAGTTCATCGACGCGTGCCTTCAGGACTTTGGCTGCAGTGGCATTTGTCCTGGCAAGTTCGCGGGCGTCGTCCGTCGTATAGAGGCGTGCGAATGCGTTGGCGACGTTTGTCGTTCTCTCCGCGCTGGAATCGGTGAACGAGATGCGCAAGTTGAAGGACTCGCCTACCCGCGCGACATTGAGGTGCTTCAGGAGATAGGTCGTGGCCCTTTCGATCAGCACGGCGCGATCTGTTTTGGCGAGCGCGGTATCGTCGCTGCGGTCGATCCCCAACGAGGCCAGGAAATTGTCCAGGAAGGAACGCGGGGCTATGACATCAGACAGGAAAACGCGGTCCTTCAACAAGCCGGTTGTTTCCAGGACCTGGGCGGCCATTTCGCGCGATGCGATCAACTGGATCTGCGTTTCCACGTCTTCGGAGCGGACTGGCCCTGGAGTGTCTGAATCCTTGTCCTGGGGAACGAGCTGGGTCGATTTCGTGATCATGACGACGTCGGCGGTGGAAAGGTAGGTTTTGGGCAGCGCCGTGGTCCACAGCAGTGCGAGAAGCACACAGATGGCCAGTGTCAGCACAAGCACTTCCCTGCGCCTGCGCAGCATCGCCATCAGATAGCGCACAGTCATCTGGTCGTCCGAATAGCGATAGCTCTCGGACCCTTCGATGACCTGCGGGACCGCTCCGGACGCTTCATAGATCGCGGGAAGGTTCAAAATTGAGCACTCCTTCGAGTTCGCCTGATCATGGCGTGATGGTGATGCCGATCCCCGCGTTGAGGGCGGTGAACTCGCTCACCAGCGGGGTCCCCCGGACCTCCTGGTGAAGGAGCGAGACGTAGGCACCCAGCGAGATGCCCCGGTTCATGCGGTATTGGGCGTTGAGGCGGGCCATTCCGCGCGTGGTCCGTGTATCGACCTCACGGTAGCGGCCCCGTTCGAGAGCGGTGCTTGCCGCGATCCTGAAGTTGCGCAGTGGATCGTAGTAGGCGCTGACCTGGAAGGTGTCGGTCAGGATGCCTGCTACGGAGCGGTCGCCGCTGTTCTGGAAGATCCGGTTGGCCTGCGCGCGCAAGGTAAGCAGCGGCGTTGCGAACCACTGCATGTCGGCCCTGAACGTGAATCCGGCAAAGTCGCGATAGATGGGCAGTTCGAAACTGCGCGACTGATAGCCCAGTCCGATTTCTCCCGTGACAACGGGGCTCAGCGCTCCCTTGAGACCGACGATGGCCATAGTGTTGCGGGCATCGCGCCGGATATCCGCCGGCGCGGAGGTCGAGTGGATGGCACCATAGGAGGCAGCCGCATAAGCCGCGACCATGCCGGAGAAATCGTAGCTGATCCGTACTTCGCCCTGAAGCGTTCTGGCATCGCGAAACGACTGGTCTATCCTGGTCCCGGAACTAAGCGGCAGGCTGGCATAGCGGACCTGTTGATAGCCTGCAGATGGCGAAAGCCTGAAGTTCCCGAACTCCAGATCGGTCCCGAGTTTGCCGGTGGCGCGCGAATAGTTCACGGGTTCTTTGGCATCTGCGGCCGTGCCGGCGCTGCTGCGCGGTTCGATGAGGTGGGCGTAATCGGCGGTGGCGGTGATCGCGTGACGGGGCGACAGGTTGAGGCGCCCCTTCCCAGTTACGTCCCATTCTTCACTGTTTTCCGGCTGATACCGTGCGAATCTGCGTATCGTTCCGGCGGCCGTCATCTTGAGTTCGTGCCGGGTGGTGTCTGCCGTCAACTCAAGCGCGGGCATGACCATCGCCACCGCATCCGTGCGCGCATCGGCCTTGTTGAAGACGTTCGAGGCATAGGCCGATGCCAGCGACAGGGCCGGCTGCGCAAGAAACGGGCCGAGCCTGATTGTCCGGGGTTGGTATTCCGGTTCGATGCGGGCACCGGCAACGTCATTGCGATCCAGTTCCGGAGCGATCACGATCGTTGTGCCTGCGCCAACGGTTTGTGCGAACGAGGTGGCTGGCGTCAGGACGATGCCTGACGTCAACAATCCTCTGATAGCGTCACGAACCATCGATCAGGCCTCGGCTGCGTGCAGGCGCCCGGGCGCCGCGAAGCAGGTTGCTGCGGCCAAGGCGATGCAGGATGAGAAAAATCAGTTACTATTCCGGCGCAGTCAGATGCGTTCGCTGCCCGTTGATCCGTTTCTTTGATTAATAAGTATGGAATAACGGGAAGGTCCGATGACCGACTTAGGGAATATGTCTATTTACTACATCGGCTATTCGCGCAGTGCGCGCTGAAATTGGTCCGAAAGCGGTCTAATAATATATTGCAGGATGGTTCTCTGGTCGGTTCGAATGAAGGTTTCCACGGGCATGCCTACGGAAATTCGCACATTTCCGAGCTTCCTGAACTCTGCGTCCGAAATGGTGATTGTGGCAGGATAGAAGGCGGAATTAGTGACGGTGTCGACGGTTCGGTCTGCCGCGACCTGGCTGACTGTTCCTCTGATTTCAGGGGTGGTGCGCGCATTCAGGGCGGTGAAGCGCAGCCTTGCCGGCTGGCCCTTCGAGACTTTGTCGATGTCGATCAGACGGACATGTGCGCGAACGACCAGGCGATCACGCAAGGGCACGATCTCCATCAGGGTGTCGCCAGGGCGGACCACGCTTCCTATGGTCCTGACCTGAAGCTTGTCGACGATGCCATCCTGCGGTGCACGGATCACTGTTCGGTCGTTCTGATCGCTGGCGGAGGCATCCTCCTTTCGCAGGTTCGAAATCGCGCTTTGTACCTGAGCGAGTTCCAGCGCCGCCTCGCTTCGAGCGCCACTGCCTATGAGTGCCATCTGGGTGCCGAGTTCGGCAATTCGCGCGTTCGCTTCGACGATGCCTGATTGTGCCGTCGAGCGCTGCGCGTCCACGCCGACTGCCGATCTTTCGAGCGCATTGAGCCGATCGAGAGTTGTCAGGCGGCCTTCGTAGAGTTCGCGGGTCTGTTGTAACTCCTGCCTCACGAGATCGGCCTGACGGTGATAAGCGCTGGACTGGCTTGCGAATGTCGCCACTTCCGCGCGGGTCTGGGCAATACGGGCCTGGAGTTGGCGAATCTGGTCGAGCCTTGCGTTGCGGGCGAGGGCGAAGCTGCGCCGCTCATCCTCTATCGCCGCTCTGGTTCCCGGGTCGTGAGTTGCTTTCCTGACCAGTTCCGCAGGGAACGTCACGTCGCCCGCGCCATCCTGGATTGCCCGCAGGCGGGCGGCCTTTGCAACAAGCTGGTCCAGGTTCAGGCCTGTGTACTCCGCAACGGCCCCGGCAACTGTGTTGTCGAGCCGGATCAGCGGTTGCCCCTTGCGGACAGTGTCGCCATCCTTGACCAGAATTTCAGCCGCTACGCCGCCGAATGGGTGTGAAATTTCCTTCACGTGCGTTTCGACCGTTACTTCACCCGGTGAAATGATCGCACCAGCCATGGGCAGGAATGCGATGAGCCCGCCAAAGCCCAGCACCAGAACGGCTACCGAGATCATTCCTCTTCGGAGCAGTCGGGAAAGGCCTGCGTCGTCCGCCGGAGGTGGCGGAGGTTCGGCAAGTGTGGATGTCGTCTCGGCTGGCTTCAGAAAATCTACCGCTTGGTTCATTCCCTGATCTCCGCAGGAATATCGGTTCGCTCGCCGGCGTCGTCCATGGCTTGTTCACGCGCTTGTGTGCCTGAGGGCTGTTGAGTTGCTGCGTCACTTTTCCCTGTCTGCCTTCTCTCCCCGGTGGGCCGACCGGGTTTGGCGATCGGTGCGGGCGGGCGGATGCGTTTCTCGAAATCCTCGCGCGTCTCGAAGCGTTCGACCTTGCCCTGGTTCATCACCAGAATGTGGCTGACGTTGGCAATGACGCTGGGACGGTGCGCGATGACCACGACTATGCCGCCGCGCTCGCGTACGCGGCCTATCGCTGCACCGAGGGCTACTTCGCCATCGTAATCCAGATTGCTGTTCGGTTCGTCCAGGATGACGAGGAACGGATCGCGATAGAGAGCCCTTGCGAGCGCGATGCGCTGTTGCTGGCCTGCTGAAAGCCCTCCGCCCTGAGGGCCGATGAGATGATCGTATCCATTTTCGAGACGAATTATCAGGTCGTGACAGTCAGCGGCTTGCGCGGCTTTCAGGATGGCATCCCGGTCTGGCGGTGTCTGGAAGCGGGCGATGTTCTGTGCGATCGTTCCTTCGAAAAGTTCGATCGATTGCGGCACATATCCAATGATCCGCGCAATCTCGTCTGCAGACCATTGGTCGATCGTGGCCCCGTCCATGCGCACCGTTCCGCGCAGGATCGGCCAGACACCGCAGAGAACCCGCGCCAGTGTCGTTTTGCCTGAACCGCTGCGGCCCACGACAGCAAGAGCATCTCCGGCCTGCAATTTGAAAGTCACGTCCGCGAGCGTCACCCTGCGGGTGCCGGGCGGGGCAGAGGAAAGTGCCTTGACGTCGAGCTCGCGGCCGGGACGATTCAGCCCCATCGGCTCCACCCGGTCGGGCATGGCTTCCATGATATCGCGCATGCGGCCGAGCGCGAGACGGCTGGCAATGAGACCTTTCCAGTTGGCGATCACCTGTTCGACAGGGGCGAGCGCGCGCGCGGACAGGATGGACCCGGCAATGATCACGCCGCCGGTTGCCTCTCCTTCGATCACGAGGAAGGCGCCTAGCGCCAGGGTCGCGGATTGGAGGAACATCCGGAAGGCCTTTGTCAGGCCGCTCATCGTGCTGGATATGTAGGAAAAGCGGTCGTTCGCGCGAAGGTAGTCCGCTTCGGCGGCAGACCACTGGATGCGCCTGGCGCTTGCCATGCCCAGTGCCTTTATGGTTTCGGCATTGCGGCGGGTGGTTTCGGCGAGATTGCTGCGGCTGGCCGATGCGCGCACGGTTGCCTGCGCGAGCGGCGCGGTAAGGCGATTGTTGACCAGCATCAGCGCGACCAGCGCTGCCACGCCGATTAGCGAGAGCAGCCCTATGCTCCAGTGGAAAACGCTGAGAATCAGGAGGTAGACCACGATCCACGGCAGGTCGAGGATCGCCAGCGGGCCGGGGCCGGAGAGGTAGCCGCGCACGGTCTCGACATCGCGGACGATCTGGGTGCCCTGCGGCATGGGGCCGCGGTTCAGCTCGAACTCGGAGACAAGGTCGAGAATTCGCGTGCTGACCGACCGCATGAACATCGAGCCGACATGAACCATGATCCGGCCCCGCGTGACGTCGAGCAGGGCCTGGAAGCCATAGGCTATCATCACCAGCACCAGCAGGCTCACGAGAGAGGGCACGCTGTGGCTGGGCAGAACGTCGTCGTAGACAAGCAGCATGAAAAACGAGCCGGCAAGCAGAAGCACGTTGTAGACACTGCTGATCAACAGGATCGGCAGGAGCGTACGTCTGAGCGGAGCGACCGCGGTCTTCAGTTCGGAAGAGAGCCGGACGGCAAGGATCACGGGAATGTCCTTATTGAATTCGGAGAGCGACGAAGGCCCCTCGGAAGCGATCTTCCGGATAGATCCGATTTGATCGCGAGAAGCGTGTGAAGCTGCATGATTACGTCCTCTCTGGAACAATCTCGCGCTGCATTAGATCAGGGCGGGTTGTAGAGAACTAGGGCCGATGCATCAGTTTTGGCGCTTTCCGCCGGGCACGTTCCGAAAAGTTCCGCGTAATATAGGGGGTATTACTTAGTGAATTCGATCAGAATTCGCGTGCTTTGCGCTTTGGCTTGCCTCTGCTCGGGGGTGAGGGCTCATGCAGATACTCTTGAGGACGCTCTTGGTGCAGCCTATCGGAATAATCCTTCGCTTGAGGGCGCGCGCGATCTGGCCAGCGCGGCGGACGAAGGGCAGGTGCAGGCGCGGGCGGCTTATGGTCCCACGTTGAGCCTCAGTGCGCAGCATGAATACACGTCTGCGCGCATCCGGGGGTATATCCTGCCATCGGAACAGGATGGTTTCGCCACGAGCGCCTCGCTTTTTCTCTCGCAGCCGCTGCTCACTTCCGGACGGCTGGCTGCGGGTGTTGACTTCGCGGCTGCCAACAAAATGGCGGTAAGGGCCCGTCTGGACGTCGTCAGCCAGCAGGTTATCGCGGACGTGGTTGCCGCTTATGTCTCGCTCCGCCGCGACATGGAACTCTACGGCGTCGCGGTGGAGATTTACGATCTCCTCCTGCAGCAGCGCAACGTTACTGCCTCACGCTATCGGCTGCGGGATTCCACCGCGCCCGACCTCGATCAGACGCTGAACCGTCTCGAACTCGCAGCGGGCCGCGTGATTTCCTCTCGCGCCAACGTGGAGGTGAGCGCGGCGCGCTATCGCAATCTCGTCGGCCACTATCCCGAAGACCTCATGCCGCTACCGGCCTTGCCGGCGCTGCCGGTTCTCGAAACACTCTATGTCGAAGCGGAAACGCACAGCCCGGCTCTGGCCCTGTCGAAGTTCACCGAAGCGGCATCGCGGGCGAGAGTGGCGGAAGCACGCGCAGACATGCTGCCGCAGGTCCGGGCCTACGCCTCCGCGGCGCGGGTTCCGGTCACGCCTTACCAGAATACGTACCGTGAAGAGGCGGTGTCCGCCGGTGTGAACCTGACGATGGCTCTCTATTCCGGCGGGCAGATGTCGTCCCGTCTTCGGGAGGCCAAAGACCGGAACCAGGCCGATCAGCAGTATGTGGAACAAGCGCGCCGAGACATGCGCGAAAGGCTTGCGTCCGACTGGACCTCTCTCAAGGCTGCGGGGGAATCCCTGCCGCGCTACGAAGCTGCCGTGGAAGCCGCGGAGCGGGCGGTGGACGGTGTAAAGCGCCAGGAGACTTCGGGCATTCGAACCTTGCGAGACGTTCTGGACGTCACGAATGACTTGCTGTCTGCTCGCACGGCGGCGGTTCAGGCACGCGCCGAGGCATACGTCCTGACCGTTTCAGTCCTGCGCGACGCGGGATTGCTCCAGATCGGCATGTTCTCTCGCGAGCGGCCCTACGATCCCAATTCGCGGAAACACGCGATTGCGGGGTTGGCGGGTCTTCCGCTGAGACCGATCCTCGAACCTGTCGATCGCCTCATCAAGAATGACAGGGTCGCCGCCGCGCCGGTCCAGCTCGAATATTCCACCGACTTCGACTGGGCGGTCGAAACCGGATCGCCGCTGCAACCGGTGTCGAGCGCGGCGGATCGCGACCCTGCCGCGCCGTAGCCGCCGCGGTGCGGCACTTCGCTCTCGAAGCTGGTGCACGAAATGGCGAAGGTCTGTTTTGCAGCGGAAATGGATGCACCCCGCCTTGAGCGCGCGCCGCGATGGCCGCCACTCTACGCGCCGTTCGGCGGGCGTTCCGCCCGGCCAGCAACCATGTGAGGGTCATGATGCGGGAAGCGTTCTTCGTATGGCTTGCGAACCACTTTTCGCGGGGCAAGGTCGGTACCAAGGCGCGATATTTCGCCTTGAAGCTTGCAGGGCTCAAACTCTCGGGAAAAGTCATCGTCATGGGCCCGGTCACGGTCATGCCGCCCGGGGCCGGGAAAATGATCGTGATCGGGACGCGCACTTTTCTCAACACCAATGTCCGCTTCGGTGCGGGCGGTGGGATCACCATCGGGAAATTTGCGCAGATCGCGCCCAACGTTTCCTTCGAGACCGGATCGCACGAACTGGACTTCGCGCCGGGGCGGAGCCGTGCCCCCGTAACGGCGCCGATCGTGGTCGAGGATCACGTATGGATCGGTGCGGGCGCGATAATCCTGCCCGGCGTCACGATCGGGCGGGGCGCGGTGGTGGCGGCGGGCGCGGTCGTCACGCGGGATGTGGCTGCCAAAGTCGTGGTGGGCGGCGTTCCCGCCAGATTCCTGCGCCATGTGGACGAGCAACCTTGAGCGGCCGTCGGCGCTCTAACTGCCGCGCGTATGGCCGGCATGATGAAGGATCGTGAGCATGAACGCGATAATCGGTGATCTTGGAAGCGATCTCACGGTGGCCGTGGTCGTCGCCAGCCTCGGGCGGCCGGAACTGATCGGCCAGATCCATGGACTGATAGATCGGCAGACCTGCCCGGCCGACGTGCTGGTCTTTTCCGTGGTCGGAGATGCAGATGTTCCGGAAGGCCTGGAGGAATCGGAGCGGGTCTGGCTTCTGAAAGGGCGCAAGGGGCTCTGTGCTCAACGCAATACCGCGCTCGACGCCTTGAAGGGCGCCTATGATCTCGTCGTCTTCTATGACGACGATTTCGTGCCCTCAAGGCACAGTATCGAGCAGATCAAGCAGTTCTTTATAGCACATCCCGAAGTGGTCGGCGCGACGGGCAATGTCATCCGCGATGGCATCAACGGCGCCGGCATCTCTTTCGAGGATGCGCAGGAACTGGTCGAGCAGCACGAGGAGCGCAATTTCAGTCCGAACTGTATCGTGACAGGTCTTGACGGTCTTTACGGTTGCAACATGGCCTATCGTTCCTCTGCCATCGGCTCTGCGCGGTTCGACGAACGACTGAGCCTTTATGGCTGGCAGGAAGACGTCGATTTCGCCGCTTCGATCAGCCGTCACGGAAGGCTGGTGAAGACTTTCGCCTTTGCCGGTGTGCACCGCGGGGTGAAGTTCGGGCGCACGTCCGGTGTAAGGCTCGGTTACTCGCAAGTGATAAATCCATCGTACCTGGTGAAGAAGGGCACGATGTCGAAGCGCTTTGCCGGACGGCTGATAATCCGAAACGTCCTGGCCAATCACGTCAAATGCCTGAGGCCCGAACCTTGGGTCGATCGTGCGGGCCGGGCCAAAGGGAACTGGATCGGCATGTTCGATCTGATGAGAGGTCGCCTCACTCCCGAGCGGATCGAAGGTCTATAAGGCGCTGGCCCGATGCCGCGGCTTATGCCGCTTGCGCGGACTGGTTTCGGCCGGCCTGTTTGGCACTGTAGAGGGCGGTGTCGGCGGTCCTGAGTGCTTCTTCGCAGCTTTGGCCGGGAACGAGAGAGGCGATGCCCACGCTGACCGTCGCGCGAAGGGTATCGCCGGCATAGGGTATCGCGGCTTCTTCGAGGCGAATACGAACCCGTTCACAAACGACGCGAGCCTGAACCGCTTCCATTCCGCCGAGCACCACGGCGAATTCCTCGCCGCCGAGCCGGGCGACCAGATCGCCGTCCCGAACGGACGAGCGAAGAATCTCTACAAAATGAATCAGTACGACGTCGCCTGCGGCATGACCGTGCAGGTCGTTGATCCGCTTGAAGTGGTCGAGATCGAAGACGGCAAGGCATCCCAGCACTCCGTCGGCCGGGATCGAGGCGAGCAGGGCGGGGAGGGCTTCGTCGAAGATACGGCGGTTGTAGATTCCGGTCAGGGGATCGGTCATGGCCTGGTGGGCGAGGTCTTCCATGAGCTTTCGGCGGCCGGTGACTTCGCGCACGATGCTGACGGTGCCCATAACCCGGCCGTCATCGTCGATGGTGGCGCGCATATGGCTTTCAACCCAGACGACTCCGCCGTCCTTGCAACTGACCCGGTACTCCACGATCGCCGTTTCGTCCGGATTGGCCAGGGCTCGGCGGCGTGCATCGAGGACGGAAGGCAGGTCGTCGGGCGAGACGAGATGGAACATCACCTTGCCGGTCAGCTCTTCCGGACGATAGCCGAGTACGCGTTCGGTTGCGGGAGAGGCATAGCGCAGGGTGCCGTCATAGCCGAGGCGCATGATAATGTCGCTCGTGCGGTCAAGCACCAGCCGGTGCAGTGCCTCCACCGCGTGCAGCCGGTCCAGCAGGCGGCGGCGGGCGCGCAGCTCGGCCGCCAGCGGCAGGAGGATCAGCACGATAGAGGCAAAGTAGATCTGCAGCACCTGCAGTTTCAGCGTCATGCTGACGTGGAGCAGAGTGGTGGGTCCGCTGCCTGCGAGCGAGCAGGGCAGGCCGATCGCCAGAAGGACCACGATGGAGGAGACCGCGCCGAAGCGCCCCAGCCTGAGGGTTGCGGCGACCATCGGCAGGAACGGGATCAGGACCAGCGGGATGCGATTCTGGCCGAAAGTCAGCAGCGAGGCCAAGGCGACCAGCAGCAAAAGCCCGGTGGCTTCTCCGCGTTTCCGGTTTCCGGCGGAGGCGATCCACTGCCGGGTTTCTCCGCGCAGGGTGAACAACAGGGGCGGTCCGAACGCCACGAGCCCGAGCGCATGTCCGGCGTACCAGTCCCGCCATGCGGACCAGTAGGGGATGTCGCGCGCGACATGCGCGCACAGCGCTCCGAGGAAAGCCGTGGTGGCAGGCACGATCAGGCCGGCAATGATGAGGAAGCGGGCAACTTCCGGGACAGATTCGAACCGGCCGAACCGGGGGAAGCATCGTCTGACGAGCCAGGCCGCGGCGTGGGCCTCGGCGATGCAGATAAGCGGCAGCGGGATCGCTACCGGTCCCCGGAATCCGAACAGGAAGGACGCGAGGAGCCCGGCAGGCACGCATGCCAGAGTGATCTGGAGCCAGCGCCGGCGCGGCGTGGCGCAGAGCTTCGCAAAGAGCAGCGCGCCCGCCAGCCACATGATCGCGACACCGCCGTCGAAGCGGGTCAGTTGCAAGGCTATGGAAGCGCAGACAAAATAGGCTGTCGCGGTGAGGACTGCTTCGCGCACGGCATGTCTGGAATCGGGAGCGGCGAAACGTGGCATCGCCCAGTAATACGAAAATATGGTTAGTACAGCGTTAAATCTACGGCCTTTGTTCCATGGGATTTGGGACATGTGCTCATTATAGGCGGCGCAGTTCGTGTCCCGAAGCATGTCGCGCGTCTCGATCGCGACAAATATCGGCGCTGGCCTTGGCGTCCCCCGAAATAGGATGCTCCTTTCCCTGAGTTTGGCCGACTGTGCGGGGCGGGGAATGTTAATCCTGGGTTTGGGAGAGCAGCCGATGCGTATCGTTCCCGTGTTCAAGGGGGTGGCCCTGGTCGCTCTGGGTGCGGCGCTTTTGCAGGCAGGCGGTGCGGGCGCCGAAGCGCCGTCGGTGCCGGCGCCCGCAAGCACTGTTCCCGGGTGGAGCGACTTTCTCGATGGATTGCGCGATCTGCCGGACCGCATTCTGGCCCGCATTCCCGCAGAGCAGCGCAGCGATCCGCAGGTCCGGCAGGAAGCGGGCAGGCTGGCGCTTTCCGCCGTGGCTGCCGCGACCATCGATGCTCTGGCAGCCGATCCCGACCATCCGGCCTTCATCCCGCAGATCAACAACTACATCACGACCGGCCAGCCCAATGCTGATACCAATTACCGCGCGGCGAAGATCGCGCCGGGAGGAATCTATCGCCTGAGGGGCCTGCGAGGTTCGATGAACCAGGCCCGCATAGCGGAGGCGGGCCCTCGGCCCCAGCAGACGGCGGGTTCCGTGAACCTCGGCGCGCCAAGGCCGGTTCACGACATCAACGCACTCAAAGTCGATGCCGAGGGGCGCTACGACGTCATTCTCAGTCCCGAGCGTCCGCCGGGCCATGTCGGGGACTGGTGGCAGCTCGATCCTACCACCAACATGCTGCTCGTTCGCATGGTCGCATCGGACTGGAACGCAGAGAAGGAACCCACTCTTTCCATCGAGCGGCTCGATGTTCCGGCGGTGCGTCCGCGCCCGGCGGCGGCGGTGCTCGAGCAGAAGTTGCGCGGTATTCCGGTGGCGGCGGGGTTCATTGCACCGCTGCTTGCCGACCGGCCGGCGAAACTGCGCGGCGAAGGCTATGTGAACAGGCTGAAGGCCGTCGATTTCAGCCAGATGGGCGGCCTTGCGGGCCAGTTCTATTTCGAGGGTGCTTACGATCTCAAGGATGATGAGGCGCTGCTGATCGAAACCAAGCTGCCGGAGAAATGCACCTACCAGTCACTGATCCTCACCAACGACCTCTACGAGACGACCGACTGGTACAATAACCAGAGCAGCCTCAACGGTGCGCAGACACACCTCGACAGCGACGGGGTTCTGCGCGTGGTCGTGGCGGCGAAGGATCCCGGCGTACCGAACTGGCTCGATACTTCGGGCTACCGGACCGGCGTGGTGCAAGGGCGGTGGATGGAGTGTTCCAGCCAGCCGGTGCCCGCCGCCCGCAAGATCGCGCTGAAGGATCTGCGGGGCGCTTTGCCGGCCGATACGCCGACTGTCACGCCGCAGCAGCGCGAGGCCATCTTGCGTGACCGGCGCGCCACCCTTCAGCAGCGTCCGCTATGGTAGGAGGGGCCGTGGGCCGTGATCGGCAGGGTGGTCAGCAGGTCTGGCCGGGAGGGCAGGGCGGCTTGCCGCCGGGCGCACCGAAGCGGGGGCCTTGTCCCGGGCCTTCCCCGGCTCCGGGCCCCTTGGCGCCGCGATCCGCCGGACGCAGTTCCTGCATGGACAGCACGCCGTCCTGGTCCTTGTCTGCCGCTTCGAACTTCCTGCCTTCGTAAGCCAGCAGTTCGTCCAGCGAGACGCCCGCATCGTAATTTGTGTTGGCGTGGGCGATCGTCGTCCCGTTGAGCGGTTCGATCATGGCGGCAAGCATGTAATCCTCCGGTCCATCCCCGGCGACCGGGAGGATGGCGTCGGCGATCGGGCCGTCGCGGTCCCCGAAGGCGCCGGCCTCGTTCGAGGCGACCGAACCCATCTGCTTTTGCCAGACCATGAATTCGGCCTGGGAGATCGAACCGTTGCGGTCGGTATCGACGGCGGCGAAGCGGCTGCGGATGGTGGTCTCGCGCCGGGCTTCGACGACGGCGTGCAGTTCGTCGATCGTGACGATGCCGTCACGATTGGCGTCGGCCTCGCGGAACATGGCGGTGACGAGCTTGTCGTACTGCTTGCGGGTGACCGGCTTGGGCGCGCGGGGCTTGCCGCCGCCCGGACCGCCGGGGCCCCCGCCATCCGGGCCGCCCCCGGGACCGCCGCCTCCGCCGCCGCCTCCCATGTCGCCCATTTCACCGCCCATTCCGCCGCCCATTCCTTGCGCGAGCAGGGCGGGGGACTGGACGAGCAGGAGCGATGCCATGAGGGCGAGGGAGATCTTGCGCATGGAAGGCTGTCTGCCTTCGCCGTTTAGCGCGAAGATTTCAGTGCGGGCGCGAATGTAGCGGCCCGATTGCAATATCGAGCATGCCCCGGGAAACGACCCGGCCCCGGCCGCATTGGGGGCGACCGGGGCCGGAGGCTGGGCTGGAAAGCGCCTGCGCCGTGGGTGGCGCGGGGTTGGGGTGGGGGGGCAGCGCTTTCCTGCAGCGAGCCGGACCGGCTGGGGCGCCGGTCCGGTTGCTTTTCCAGCCGTTCCTTGAGCGGCTTACCAGCCGATCGTCACCGAGCCGCGAAGCGCGAGGTCTACCCGGCCGTGACGATCCTCGGCGGCGAGTTCGCCGCCCATCGTCAGGCCCAGCGTGCCGCCGATCGCGCGGAGGCGGGCGAACCAGCCACTGGTGGCTTCGTCGCCGTCGAGCGTGAAGTTCTGGCCGCCCGCGAAGTGCGCGGTCGTCGAACCGATGCCGCCGCTGACGATTTCGCGCCAGCCGCCTTCGGTTTCGATGCGGAACCAGTTCTCGTCACGGCGCTCCATGCCCATGAAGTCGACGCCGAGCGTGACGCCGCCGTTGACGCCGAGTTCGTCGCTGGTGCGCGAGGCGACCGTCAGGTCGAGCGCCTTGCCGCCGCCGTTCTCGGTGTAGCCGTCTTCCTTCAGGCGCACGTAGTCGACCGAGACTGCGGGGCGATAGAAGAAGTGGCTGCCGCCGCCCTCATAGGAAGCGCCGCCCGCTGCGGTCACGAAGGTGCCGTCCCACTTGCCCTTGATCGTGCGGTTCACCTTCTCGGTGCCGATCGCGCCGATGAACTGGCGTTCGCTGTCGTAGTTCGAACGGCCGATGGAGGCGCGGCCGAAGCCCTGGACGGCGCCGAACTGTCCGCGCCAGTGGCCGGCGAGTTCGAAGGAGTTCGACTTGATCTCGCTGGTGCCGCCGCTGGTGTGGCGGTTCCACAGGTACGAGAAGGTACCGCCGAACCGGCCGATCCCGGTCAGGTACTCGGCGCCGAACGACATGGCGTAACCCTGGAGGTTGTAGGCGGCGCTGCTGCCGGCCTTCTTGTCGCTGCCCCAGAACGAAAGGTTCATGGTGGTGCTGAAGCGGCCTTCACCCCAGACCGGGTTGGTCGGTTCCATGAGTTGGCGGGCGAGCGTGCGGGTGCCCAGGCTGATGCCTTCGAACGAGCCGCCGGCGTGGTCGGGCAGCATCTGGCCGACCGTCTGGCGGAACTGGTCGCCGTTGGTGATGCCCAGGAACACGTCCTCGATCTTCTCGTCCTGGCTGAGGGCGGTGAAGATCGCGTTGTAGGCGGTCGCCTGCGAGCGGTTGAGACCGAGTTCGGCCACCGTGCGGCGGGCGATGTCGACGACCACGGTGTTCGCGGCGGCGTCCTCGTCGAGGGTGGCCTTGAACATGAAGGGCACCAGGTCGGTCGAGGCTTCGAGGTTGTCGCGGCCGAGGATCGTTCCGGCGGTCAGCACCTGGTAGCTGCCTTCCGCGGTCGAGACGTCGGCCAGCTTGATCGAGAGCTTGGCGCCGTCCTCGAAGGAGGCGGTGCCGGCGACGGTATAGGCCGAACCCTGGCCCGCCGCCTTGTTCAGGGTGACGGCCAGGACGCCGTCCTTGGACACGTCGAGCGAGCCGATCGTGGCGGGCTTGTTCACGTCGAACGTGCCGCCGGTGATCTTCACCGCGAGATTGCCCGAATTGACCAGCGAGCCCGAGAAGACCGAGGTGCCGGTCAGCGTCAGGCTGTCGGCACCGCCGCCGAAGTCCGCCGTGCCCACGAAGCGCGAGGTTCCGGCGAGGGTCATGGTATCGGTGCCGCCGCCGAAGGTGACGTTGCCGGTCTGCACCGCATCCCCCGACAGCGCGAGCGTGTTGTTGCCCGCGCCGAACATGACGTTGCCGGTCACGGTGCCATCGGCGATGTCCACCGTGTCGTTGCCGCCGCCGAGCAGCACGTCGCCCACGATCGAGGGGGCGGTGAAGCCCGCGCCGACCTGGGTCTGCTTCACCGTCACGCTGCCGCTGGCGTTCGAGAGGTCGATCGCGATGTTGCGGCCGGAACCTGCCTTGGCGCCGGTGGCGGAGATGGTGCCGCTGTTCTCGACGAGGTTGAGCGTGCCGCTGGCGTCGCTGATCGCGGTGGCCGAACCGTTCTCACCTGCGGCCACGGCCTTGATGGTGCCGCTGTTGCGGATCGTCGGCAGGCTGGCGCCGGCGTCGATGCGGATGGCGGTCGTCTGGGCGCCGGTGGTGTTGCCGCCCGCCGCGCCGATGGTTCCGGAGTTCTGGAGGAGCGGCGTGCTGGCGCCCGCGCCGAGGCGGATCGCGGTGGCATTGGCGTCCTTGGACGTCGCCACGACCGTGCCGGAGACGCCGATGCCGTTGGCGATCGTGACGTCGCCGCCGAGACCGCCGATGGCAAGGCCGTTGCCGTCGATCCCCGCGTAAAGGCCGTTGCCTTCGATGCCGCCCTCGATCTGGAGGCCGTATTTGCTGGCGGTGCCCGCGACCGGGCCGATCGCGATGTCGTTGGTGGCCGAGCCGATCACCATGGCCGGGGCCTTGCCGTAAGTGACGACCTTGGCCGAGCCTTCCGTGGCATCGGGGATGCCGTCGGCGTCTTCGTCGGCGTTGTTGGCGTCATTGTCCTTGGGCGGCACGGCGAGCACGATGCCGCCGGTCACATTGCCTTCGACGATGACGGCCGAACCGCCCTGCAGCAGGTCGTCGGCGTCGAGCTTGGAGGGATCGCTGGGCGGGGTGGGATAGCGATAGCCGGTCGAGACGATCGAGCCCTGCACGACCATGGCACCGTTGATGTCGCCGCCGAAGTGCGCGCCGACAGCGTTCTTGCCCTGGGCCTGCACCGTGCCCGCGAGCCGGACGTTGCCGTCGATCTGGCCGGCCTTTACGCCGACTGCGTTGTCGCCCAGCACGCTGGTCTTGCCGTCATGCGTGAAGTTGCCGGTCAGCTTGCCGCCGAGCGAGACACCGGCGGAATCGTTGCCCTCGACGACGATCGTGCCGCTCTGGGTGATCTTGCCGGTGTGATCGCCTTCGGTGCGAATGCCGATGCGGTTGGAGCCGAGCGCGAAGGGTCCGTCGAGGTCGCCGTCCTTGTCATCGTCGGTGGGGGCGTAGGGTTCGTCGAGCGTGATGGTGCCGGTGTTGACGATGTCGCCCGTCGTGCCCGCATTGGCGACGATGCCGCGCGCGCCGTTGGAGTTGGCGATGGTGATCGCGCCGGCATTGGCGACGTTGTTGTTGCTGTCCATCGTCACCGCGGTGCCGGAGGTCAGCACGACCGAGCCGTCCTTGGTGATGTTGATCGCGTCGGCGGCGCCGTTCTTGATCGTGGAGGTGAGGAGAGGCGTGGTCTTCTTGGTGGTCACGTCCTCGGCATGAGCGGCGGTCGCCAGTGCGAGGAGCGCGGTGGAAGCAAGCAGGTAGCGAGGCATCTTCGTCCCTTCAGGTCGATATCGAGACCTGAGACGGAGGCACTGGCCGCCAGCCTTGGAAAAAATTCAAAAACGCGCGTCGAGGCCGATACGGGCGGTGCGCGGGCGCAGCGGCGTCACCTGATCACGGCCGATGCTGAAGGGCGTGCCGAGCGAGAAGCGGTTGCCGCGCACGTCGGCAAGATTGGTCACGCTGAGCGTCACGCCGTAGCTGGATGTGCCGAAGCGGATGTCGAAGCCGCTGTCGAGGTAGTTGCCCTGCGGCTCGCCCAGTTCCGGCCCGATGCCGAGGCGCGAGCGGCCGAGGTAGTTCGCCCAGCCATTGGCGGTCAGGCCCCAGTCCCCGTCCGCGAACTCATGCGTCCAGGCGATTCCCGAATGACCGGCGAAACGGGCGATGTTCGGCACCTGCATGGCCCGCATCGCCACGGCCCGCGCAAGATCGGCCTGCGTGTAGCTGGCGGCCTGGGCGGCGGAGAGCGCGACGTACTGGAGCAGGCCGGGCGAGGGTTCGTCCACCTTGCTTTCGTTCCATGTCGCGCCCAGTTCCACGCGCAGGCCCGGTGCCAGCAGCAGGCCGCCCGACAGGCTGACGGACCAGACGCGCCCGTCGCCGATATTCGCGGTGCTCGGCAGGCCGGAATTGTCGATGAAGTCCGCCTGGATGTCGCGCCAGCGGGTGTAGGACAGGCTCATCGAAAGGTCGAAGGGGCTGCTGCCCGCGCGGCCGTGGCGCGCGCCGATCTCGAAAGTGCCGGTACGGTCGCTCTGGAAGCGCCGCACGGTGTCGCTCTCGATCGCGAAGCCGCCGGGGCGGAAGCCCTCCTGATAGCGCAGGTAGAACGAATCTTCGGGCGAGAAGCGGGCATTGAGCGCGAACGAGGGCAGGAACGTGTTCAGCGAGCGCTGCGCGGTCACCCCATTGGCGATGAGCGCCATGGCCTTGGCGGGCGAGATATCCTCGCCGTCGCCGCTCAGCCGTGAACGGGTGAAACGCCCGCCAGCCGTGGCGGCCAGCGGACCCATGAGGTGCAGGCTCGCCTCGCCGTAGAGCGTGACTTCGTCGATGGTGTTGCCCACGCCGGTTGCGGCGGTCCGTGCGTCGAGCAGCGGCGTCTGGAAGCTGCGGTTCAGCGTGGTGCGGTTGTGTGTGTAGCTTGCGCCCAGCAGCCAGCCGAACCCGCGGCGCTCACGCTGCCAGATCCGGGTCTCGTGGACGATCATCTGCGTTTCGTTGACCTGCGAGAACAGGCGCGGCGGGCCGCCGGGCTCGCTGGCGTCGTAGCGTTCGTGGAGGTCCTGGCTGACGATCCCGGTGGTCGACCGCAGGTTCACATCGCCGATGCGGCCGGAGACCACGAACTGGCCCAGCGTGTAGTGCGCGTTGGCGCGTTCGGCCACGCGGGCCGAGCTTTCCAGTGGCTTGCCGTCGCGGTCGGCATATTGGCTGTCGTCCGCCTCGGTGGACTGGGAGAGGCCGATCAGGTCGATCGTCCAGCCGGGCGCGAGATGCGCGCGCAGGGCCAGCTTGCCGCCGAGGATATCGGTGCGGTTGACGTTGCTGCGGCCAAGCTCCGGCTTGTCGATATAGCCGCCGAGGCTGGCGGAATCGATGGTTGCGCGCAGGGCCACGCTTTCTCCCGCGAGCGGCAGGTTCACGGTGGCGCTGGCATCGGCTCCGGGTGCGCCGTGCTGCGTCAGCGAGCCGCCGATCATGACCGAGCCGCCGGTTTCGCCCATGACCGGGGCATTGGGCACGAGCCGGATGATGCCGCCCAGCGATCCGGCGCCGTAGAGCGTGCCCTGCGGACCCTCCAGCACTTCCACGCGGGCAAGGTCGGACAGGCGCAGGTCCGGGTCCGGCGCATTGTAGGTCAGCCGCATGTCGCCGAGGTACTGGCCGACGGTGGCCTGGGTCGGCCCGGTGAAGCTGGAATCGGCGATGCCGCGAATGAACAGCTTGTTCCGTCCGCTGCCGAGGTGCGTGGAGGACACCGTGGCGAGCTGGCGGGTGATCTTCTCGGTCCCGCCGACGCCGCCGGCTTCCAGGGCCTTGCCGTCAAGGATGGCGAGCTGGCCCGGCACGTCCTCGATGCGCAAGTCGCGCTTGGTGGCCTGCACCACGATAGGTTCGCCGTGCGGTTCGGCAGGCGGCGCCGCCTGTGCCGGGCGGGTTGCGTCGCGGCGGGTTCGGGTGATCGCCACGGCAGGGGGCGCCGCTTCCAGCCGCCATGCGGAAGGCCCGACCGGGACGGCGCGGGCGCCGGCGGAACGGGCCAGCCGGTTCAGCGCTTCGGAAACCTCCATGCGCCCGCGCAGTGCGGGGATCGAGCGGCGGGCGATGGCGGGATCGGCGATGACGATGCTGGTGCCGGTCTGGCGGGCGAGGTCGATCGCGGCTTCGCTTGCGGTGCCGGCGCGCGTCGTCACGCTCGCCTCTCTGGCGAGGGCGGGGAGGGGCATGGCCGCAACGGCCGCCAGAAGCCAGGCCGCACCTCTCACGATCAGGGGACGCCGATCATCCAGCGTTGTCCTTCGGCGCGAACCGCGACGCCGAGGAGCGGGCCGAGCGCGGCGGGATCGCTGCGCAGCGGGGCGACGAGCAGGGAGCCCGAGACTTTCCGCTCCGCGCTGCCGGGCGCGACGGCATAGGCCACGCCGGTCGCGCGGGCGAGATCGGCGGCGACTTTGCCCAGCGGCGCCTCGTCGAACGTCACCCGGCCCTCGCGCCATTCGCCGACCTGTTCGGGTGCGATCCTGCCGAGCGTGTAGTCTCCGGACTTGCCGTGCCGCTGGAGAACTTCGCCGGGCGAGATGCGCAGGTCCTGCGCCCTGGGATTGAACTGAACGGCGCCTTCCGACACCGCCACGCTGAGATCGCCGCCGTCATGGCGCACGTCGAACACGGTGCCGACATCGACCAGCGTGTCCTCGCCAACGGCCACGCTGAAGGGGTGGGCCTCGTCATGGCGGACGGTGAAGAGCGCCTGTCCGCTTTCGAGCCGGGCGAAGCGCGGGTCCTTGCGATCGAACTCCATGGCGGTGCCGCCGGCAAGGTCCACGCGGGTCTGCGCGTCCAGCGAGACGGTGCGGACCTGGCCGGGCGCGGTCTCGATCCGATAGAGATCGCGGCTGCCCGCCTGCCACATCCAGAGGCCCGCGACGAGCGCAAGCGAGGCGGCCATGGCGCCGCCGATCCACGGACGGGCGGAGCGGCGCGGCGCCACCGCGGGAGCGGCCAGGGCATCGTCGTTCGCCGGCCGGGCCGATGCGATCCGTTCGGCGCCCTCCGCCACTGCGGCCGAAACCCTGTCATAGGCGCGGGAATGGGCAGGATTCTCGCCAAGCCAGAGCGTGAAGCCTTCCCAGTCCTCGAATCCCGGATCGCCGGTGCGCAGCGCCCAGTCCAGCGCCGCATCGAGCGTCTCGGCTCGAATCTTGTCGTCTTCAGTCATCGCGCGCTCCTTCTGCGGCGAAGACGGAGACGATCGGCGCGGGCCTTGTCGGCGTCAGGCCTCATCGCTGCGTTCCTTCCATTCGGTGAGGGCCCGATAGGCTACGCGCAGATCGCTTTCCACCGTGCTGAGGCTCACGCCGAGTTCTGCGGCGACCTGCTTCTGCGCCAGCCCGTCGATCCGGTGGCGACGGAAGATCGCCGAGGCCCGCGGACCGAGGCTTTCCAGCAGGGACAGCACGCGTCCGGCCTCCTGCGCCGCGGCGAGGCGGCGTTCCGCCGAAGGTTCGGGAGAGGCGCCGGCTTCGTCTGCGTTGGCATCGGTCCAGTCGCGTTCGCGGTGGCCGGATTGGCGGGCGGAGCGGAACCGGTCGATCATCAGCAGGTCGGCGGTGCGAAACAGGTACGAAAGCGGGGCGGCCACCGGGCCGGGGGTGCTGCGCGAAATCTTCAGCCAGACTTCCTGCACCAGGTCTTCCGCCGAATCTCCCGCACCGCGGGCGCGCAGGAAGTGCAGCAGCTTGTCCCGATTCTCGAGAAAAGTCGCTTCGAGACCCGATCGGGTGGGGGAAGAGGGCGCGGACGGAGGCATGGTGGCTTGTTCGCGGGGACAGATAGACTGTCCGCAGCCTCGGGGAAAGCCTCTGCCCTCATGCTGGATGCGAGGAGTGGCGGGTTTGCTCAGCGGGCGGCGTTGGCCGCGGCGCGGGACTGGATGGCACGGTCGGTGAAGAGGGCGAGAGCGGCCATGGCGCCGCCGGTCAGGCCCGCGGTTCCCATGGCGATGATGACCGGCTGGGCGGCGTCGGCGAGGCGGCTGGCACGGTCGTGGATGGGTTCGAAAAAGCGGGACATGGCGGGGGACTTTCCTGGCTGCGTCTGGGCTGGCCTCTTCTTCCTCTTTTCGAGGCTTTCAGGGTATCGGGATAAGTTGGTTCGAATTGTTCCAGATTGTTGAAATGTCATGCCGGGGAGACCTGCTCCCCGGCATGGACAAAGGTACTGGGACAAAGGGGACTGAGCGCCGTTCAGGCGACCGAGAGCGACACCGAGATATTGCCGCGAACGGCATGGCTGTAGGGGCAGATGGTGTCGGCTTCGGCGACCAGCGCTTCGGCTGCTTCGCGCTCGACACCGGGCAGCGTGACAACCAGTTCGACTGACAGGCCGAAGCCCTTGTCGCTGCGCGGACCGATGCCGACCGTGGCGTTCACGGTGGTGTCTGCGGGCACGCGGGGGAGGTTCTTGTCCTGGCTGGCGGCGAACTTCATCGCGCCGAGGAAGCAGGCGGCGTAGCCCGAGGCGAAGAGCTGTTCCGGATTGTTGCCGAGGTCGTTGCCGCCCAGTTCCTTCGGCGTGCCGAGCGTGACTTCGAAAGCGCCGTCGTCCGTGCGGGCCTTGCCGTCGCGGCCGCCGGTTGCGGTGGCGCTGGTCTTGTAGATCGGGGTGATGGACATCGGGTTCCTCCATTTACATCGTTAGTGATTAGATCGTGTGCGATATAAATGCGTGAGTCGGGTGCCAGTGTCAAGCATTGCGATTCAATCGCGCGCGATTTATATTGAGGCCATGGACCAGACACCCTCATCGCCGCCGGAAGACGCTCTCGACCCCTTCGAGGATTTCCTGTGCTTTTCGGTCTATTCCACCGGGCTCGCCTTCAACCGGATCTACAAGCCGCTGCTGGACCGGCTGGGCCTGACCTACCTGCAATATCTCGCCATTCTCGGTCTTGCCCGGAAGGACGGGCAGACGGTGAGCGAACTGGGCGAGAAGCTGTTTCTCGAATCGAACACGCTGACCCCGCTGCTGAAGCGACTCGAGGCGGCAGGGCTGGTGGAACGGCGGCGTTCGACCGAGGACGAGCGCGTCGTGCGGATCACCCTGACCGACAAGGGCCGCGCCACTGCGGCGGAGGCGCGCTGCGTGCCGGCCGAACTGGTGGAGGCGACCGGGGTTTCGATAGACCGTATCGCCGATCTCAATCGCGAACTGAAAGCGCTGCGCACCCAGTTACGGGGCGGTTGAGCGCGCAGCGCATGGGCTGATGCAGGAAGAGCAAGCATAGCCCTGAAATGATATTGAGAATCGCTTGCAATAACGCAGGCGTCTGGTTAGAGGCCGCCCCCAACGAACAACAGGGGTCGCTCAATGCATCTTACTCTCGCGCGGGCGCTGCTCGCAGCGGCTGTGGCCGTGCCTTCCATCCAGGCCCATGCGCAGGACCAGTCCGTCGGCGGCGCTGCCGAACAGCAGTTGCCGGAAGTCGTCGCCGATGGTGAGCGCGCCGATGAGAGCTATGTCATGGGCACCGGCGCGGAGGCGGGCACCACGCGCATCACCGAAAAGGAAATCCGCGCCCGTGCGCCGGGTTCGGGCGACGCCAACCAGCTTCTGAAAGCCCTGCCGACCGTCCAGTTCCGCCGCGACGAGTACATGGCGACCGAAGAGGACATCCAGGATATCCGGCCTTCCGATATCTCGATCTCGGGCGGGCGCTATTACGAGAACCTCATCACGCTCGACGGGGTCGACGCCAATGCCCGCGTCGATATCACCCAGTCCAACCCCCAGCACTTCGCCGAACCGACCGGCGCCAGCGCGCAGTCGCTTTGGGTAGATACCAACCTGATTGGTGAGATCACCCTGCGCGATTCCAACGTTTCGGCGGAATATGGCCGTTTCACCGGCGGCGCGCTCGACATCAAGACGCGGTCTCCCAAGAAGGAGTTCGGCTTCACCAGCACGGTCTCCTACAGTTCGGATGCGCTCACGCACTACAAGCTCTCGGACGGTTCGCGCGAGTCGCTGGATGGCGATCTTCCCGAAAAGCCGTCGTTCGAGAAGTGGCGCTTCGGTGCCACCGTCGACTTGCCGGTAAGCAGCAATGTCGGCCTGCTGCTGGGCTATAACCGTTCGCGTGCCGATGTCGTATACACGCGGGGCGCGAACTACGGGAGCACCCGCTATGGCCAGTCCAGCGTCAGCGATAACTTCCTTGCCAAGGCCGAGGCAGACCTCGCCGGCGACCTGAAGTTGACCGGGCAGTTCGTCTATACGCCTTATGAAAGCGAGTCGTCCTCGGCCAGCGGCATAGACAACAAGGTGACCTCGCACGGCGGCGGCATTACCAGCCGGCTGGAACTCGCGAAGTCGGGCACCACGAACTGGTCGATCTCGGCGAGCCTCTCGCACAGCGACACCAGCCGCGATGCATCGGCCAACAACTATTCGATTCCTTCGTGGACCGAAAACGGCGGCGTCTGCACCGGTACCAACTGCACCATCGGCGGATTCGGCGATGTCGACCAGTGGCAGAACAACTACGCCCTGACCGGGCGGTGGTCGGCGCCCGTGGGACCGGGCCGTCTGGCGATCGGCTTCGATTATCAGCGCATCGAGGCGATGCGAAGCCGTCCCGCCGACAACTATGCCTATTCGCGTGGAACGGCGCAGAGTGCGGCGGCCACGATTGCGTGCGGCGATGCGAACAGCCTGACCTGCGTTGCCGGCGAATATGCGCTTACGCAATATTCGCTCTATGCGGCCTACCGTGCCCGCGTGAACCTCGACAGCGTGGCGGGCTGGGCGGAATACAGCGCCGATCTTGGCGATTTCTCGCTGCGCGCGGGTCTTCGCTACGATTACGAGAGCTTCCTGGGCAATCATAACTTCTCGCCGCGCCTTTCGGCCACTTATGCCCTGCCGTGGGACGGGTGGAGCTTCACCCTGGGTGCGAACCGCTATTACGGACGTTCGATGCTCGCTTATGCCCTGCGCGAACAGTACCCCGATAACTTCGTCTATCGCCGTAACGGCACGACCAGCGGTGGTATCACGACTTACACTGACGGCGACTGGTATCTCTATTCCACCAGCCATTCCGCCAGCTATTCGGATGGCGACAAGAAGACGCCCTATTCCGACGAACTGTCCGCCGCGCTTTCGGCGCGCGTGCTGGGGGGAAGCCTGAGGGTCAAGGGCATCTACCGCGAAGGGAATGATGAGTTCGTCCGTTCCGCCGAGACGCTGACGACCACTCTCGCCAATGGCAATACCACCACCTATACCAACTACTTCGTCACGAACGAGGGCTATAGCAAATACCGGGGGCTCTCGTTCGAGTGGACCCGCACTTTCGGCAAGCACTCCTTCGCGTTCAACACCAATTTCTCGAAGACCACCTCGAGCAACGACACGTATCTCGTCGATTCCGACGATCTGGTGGAGAACCCGTTCGTGGCGTTCCAGGGCAAGGTCGTCACACTTGCCGATATCGTCAGCCTGACCCAGCGTGACGACATGGCGGTGCCGTTCATGGCCAACATGACCTGGACCGTGCTCTGGCTGAGCGATCGGATCACCACCAACGTCAACGTGCGCTATACCGACAAGTTCAAGCGCATCGAGGATACCGGCCGCAGCGAGACGATCGACGGTACGGCCTACGATCTCTACGACTATGTGAAGTATCCGCGCTCGATCGACGTGAACCTCAATGCGCAGGCCGAACTCATCCGTTCCAGCTACGGCGTGCTGACTGCCGACCTGCGCGTGGCGAACCTGTTCGACCGGATACCCTCGCCGAACAGCACGGCCACTTCACAGCCCTATCAGTATGGGCGCTCGTTCTGGGTCGGTCTCAACTACCGGTTCTGACCCGCTCCATGTCCCGTTTCCAGCTGCTGCCGCGCCTTGTCATGACGCTCGCGATTCTCGTGATCGGGGGGAGTGTCGCCGGGCGTGCGCAGCAGGTGGCGGGGGAGGGGGCGGTGGGGGAGGGAGCGGTGGGGGAGGGAGCGCCGGCAGCGGGGGCGCTGCGGGCACTCTATGCGGGGAAGCCGGAATCCTGGCCTCGTCCGCGCCTGGGGGAGGGGGCCCGCTTCGCCGAGTTCGGCCCGCTCCCCCGGCTCCCCGAAGCCTCGCCCCGCGAAAAGGCGCTGGCGGAGATCGGCAGGCGGATGTTCGACGATCCCGCGCTGTCACGATCCGGCCAGATCGCCTGTGCCTCGTGCCACAGCCCGGAGCTGGGCATGGCCGACGGGCTGCGCACCGCGTTCGGCCATGACCGCCAGCGGGGGCGGCGCAATGCCCAGTCGCTTTACGCCGCCGCCTGGATGACCCCGCTGTTCTGGGACGGCCGCGCGGCGACGCTGGAGGATCAGGCGATCCACCCCGTGCTCGACGGCAAGGAGATGGCGGGCACCGCACGCCTGATCGAGCCGCGCATCAACCGGGATGAGACCTACCGGTCGGCCTTCGAGGCGCTGAATGGCCATCGCCGCGTGACCTTGCAGGATGCCGCCGCTGCCATCGCCGCTTTCGAGCGGACCTTGCGGCCGCCGCGCTCGCGCTGGAGCCGGGTCATGGAACGCGGGGTCGCGGTGCTGACTGATCAGGAACTCGAAGGGTTGCACCTGTTCCGCACCAAGGCAGGCTGCGCTGCCTGCCACAACGGCCCGCTGCTGAGCGACGGTCGGTTTCACAATCTCGGCATCAGCTTCTACGGCCGCGCCCGCGAGGATCTCGGCCGTTATGAGGTCACGCAGGATCCGGCCGATGTCGGCCGCTTTCGCACGCCCTCGTTGCTGGGGGTGAGCCGCAGCGCGCCTTACATGCACAACGGCCTGTTCCTCACGCTGGAGCACGTGGTGGCGCTCTACAATGGCGGGGGAGGGCGGGACCGGGCGCAGCAACCGGGCAGGGCGCCTGCGCCCCGGCCCGATCCGCTGGTGTTCAGGCTTGACCTTACCCGGGAGGAACAGGCCGCGCTGGCGGCGTTTCTCAGGACGCTCTAGCGTGCCTGGCCCAGAGGTAAGTGAGGGCCGGCGGCAGGGTCACGAGCGGTGCCAGCCAGGCTACCGGGTCCGCGAAGCCGACCAGCAGTCCGAGCACGCCGAGAAGCAGCGCGGCGCCGTTCAGAAGCGCTTGCGGCAGCGCGCGGCGGCGCAGCGGGCACACAAGGCGCGCGGCATTGGCGAGCCAGAGCATCGTCAGCAGCGCGAGGCCCGCGACCAGTTCATGTTCGGGCGCATTGCCGCGATGGCCCGCCAGCCAGAGCAGGTTGGTCACACTGGCCAGGCAGAACAGCGCGAAGGCCGCATTGACGGAGAGGGCGACCCGTTCGAACCGGCGCGAAATCATCGGGGCTCCTTAGTATGCTATTGCGAGTCGATAGCAGTACTGTTAGGCGGCGCGCAATGATTTCCTCACGACCTCTTTCCCTGGCGATGACCGGCGCCGTCCACGCGGTGGTCTTCGCGCTCGCCTGGAGTGCTTTCGGGGCGAGCCAGCCCGTGGGTGCCCCCGGCCGCGGCGCGGGGCTCGTATCGTTCCGCGCGGTGGACCTGTCGCATCGGGACGAGGACCGCAAGGAAACCGCGCGCAAGGAGGAGGCGCAAAGCGAGCCGCCACGTCCGGCGCTGGCGCCTCCTCCGAAAGCCGAACTGGCGGCAGTCGCGCCTGCCCGTCCGCAGGTGGTGACCGTCCAGCCGGTGGCGGCGCCTGCGATCCGGTTGTCGCAGTTGGCCTTGGCAGCTTCGCCGGCGATGCCGCCCGCCGCCCCGGTTTCCGCCTCTTCGGGCGAGGGCGCCGCTAGCGGCGCGGCGTCCGGCGAGGGGGCAGGCCGTGCGCAGGCCGCCGCGACGGCATCCGGCGGCAGCCGGGGCGAGGATACGTATGCCCGCCGCGTGTTCACGTGGATCGGCCGCCACAAGGGCTATCCCGGCCGGATCGCGCGCGAAGGCCGCGAAGGGACCGCGCTGGTTCGCCTCCTGATAGACGAGCATGGACGGCTGGAGCGCGCCGAACTCGCCCGGAGCAGCGGCCATGCCGCGCTGGACGCGCTGGCGCTGGAGCAGATTCGCGAGGCGGTGCCTTATCCGCGCCCGCCGCGCGGCCTTTCCTCCTCGCAGCGCGGGTTCCTCGTGCCGATGACCTACCGGCTCGACGGCTGATGGCCGCGCGGGCGCCAAGTCTGGCTTTCGGCCGTGAAAATGCAATTGCGTTGCATGGCGGCGCGGGACGGCTACTAGGCGGAACCTCCGGCCCATGAACCATTTCGGCACCTCCCGGCACCGGGCGCTTGCGCCTGCGAATGCGTCTGCTATGCGCGGACACCGCGTGCAGATTGCGCGGAGGGAAGCCGGCCTTGCGGTCTACGCAAGCACGCGGGCCGTTGCCGTTTCCGCGAAACGCACCGAAAACTGCCTTGACTCTGCGGGCTCGCGCCTGTCTGGGCTTTGCCACTCTACCACCCGAGGAATGAATTGATGAGCGACGGTCAGGCCGTGATGCCCACTCTTGAACCCACTGCCGCCCTGACGGTCGAGGAAGTTCTTACTGTCCGGCATTGGAACGAGCACCTGTTCAGCTTCACGATGTCGCGTCCGGCATCGTTCCGTTTCCGCTCGGGTGAGTTCGTCATGCTGGGCCTCCAGGGTGAGAAGCGCCCGCTGCTGCGCGCCTATTCGATCGCCAGCCCTTCCTGGGCCGAGGAAATCGAATTCCTCTCGATCAAGGTGCCGGACGGCCCGCTGACCTCGCGCCTCCAGCTCGTCCAGCCGGGCGACCAGATCTATCTTGGCCGCAAGCCCACCGGCACGCTCGTCACCGACGCGTTGCTGCCGGGCAAGCGCCTGTTCATGCTTTCGACCGGCACGGGCCTTGCGCCGTTCATGTCGCTGATCCGCGACCCGGACGTCTATGATCTCTATGACGAGATCGTGGTGGTCCACTGCGTCCGCCGCGTCAGCGACCTTGCCTACCGCGAGGAACTGGAAAGCCAGCTGGCCGAGGATCCGCTGGTTGCCGAGCAGGCACTGGTGCAGCTTTCCTACGTGCCCACCGTCACTCGCGAACCGTTCCACACCACCGGCCGCATCGGCGCGCTGGTGGAAAGCGGCCGCCTGTTCGAAGGCCTGAAGGGCGATGCGCGCTTCAATCCCGAGACCGACCGCGTGATGCTCTGCGGCTCGATGGACATGATCAAGGACTTCTCGGCCGACCTCGAATCCTGGGGCTTCACCGAGGGTTCGAACGCCAAGCCGGGCGACTTCGTCATCGAACGCGCGTTCGTCGGTTAAGAAGGCGTCGGTAAACAGGGCGTCGGTTAGAGAACAGGGCGCCTTGCCGTTGCATGTCACGCTCGGTCTGTGAGCGAGCGTGACACTTTACGGACAGCAGCCTGCTACCTATATACCGACCGGTATGAAATGTTCAGCTCCCACATCGACTCGGGGTCGCCCGCGCGAGTTCGACCCTGAAGAAGCCCTGACGGCTGCGCTTCGGGTGTTCTGGCAGCGCGGCTACGAAGGCGCGTCAATGGCGGAACTGACCGAGGCCATGGGCATCACCAAGCCCAGCCTCTATGCCTGTTTCGGCAACAAGGAAGCGCTTTTCAAGAAGGCGCTTGATCTCTACGAGCGCGACAAGCTGGCCTATGTCGGCAAGGCACTGGAAGCGACCACCGCGCGCGGTGTTGCCGAAAGGCTGCTGAACGGCGCGATCACCACGCATTGCGGCGGCAGCGATCCACACGGGTGCCTGGGCGTGATGTCCACCGTCACCTGCACGATGGAGGATCCCTCCATCCGCGACTTCGTGACGGAACGCCGCATCGCCACCGAAGACGCCCTGATCGAACGGTTCGCGCGCGGCAAGGAGGAGGGCGACCTTCCCGAAACCGTCGACCCCCGCTGCCTGGCGCAATGCCTGACGACGGTGCTTCAGGGCATGTCGGTGAAGGCCCAGGGCGGCTCCTGTGCGCAGGAGCTGAAGGGCGTGGTCGATACCTACCTGACGATGTGGCCCGGGCGGTAAACGCCTCGGGGCACGTGTCCCGGCCACCTTCCCGGAAAGCCGGGCTCCGACTCGGTTCTCCCTTCGGATCGGCAAAATGGACCTTTACGGCGCACGGTGGCTCGCAAAACCTTCGTGCCGCCTGAAAAAAGTTCATTCAACTGGCGTTCAGGCCCTTGAAAAGGGCGCTTTCGAACAAATCTTACCAAGCGGTACAGAAAGTCGCTTGACGAGATACCGCACCGCAATATATACCGCTTGGTACAGAACGAGGTAACCCGACTCGCCGCTTGATGGGAGTTCGGGGGCCAAGTTTCCGCGGCCGGTGAATGCCGGTCGGCCCTCGGTGCTGCCTGTCCCCCCGCAGGTGGCTCCATACAAAAACGAACCCGTGCAGTCGGCATGCAGGACTTCGATGGAAATCGGATGTTCGTGTGGTGTCCGCCTGTGCCCGAAGACTTTCCGACGCCCCTTGCGCCGGAACGCCCCGGCGCGCGCCCTTTCCCCCTCCTGTCCCGAGGGCGCGCGCCGGGCACTTTCAGGGAGCACGAAACATGGCCTTCATCGACTTTACCGATGCGGCGCTCCAGGCGCTGCCCGCAACTTCCGCCTTTTCCGGGCGCCCCATTCCTGCCGAGACTCCTTTCGGCGCCGTTTCCGAACCCCTTTCGCGCTTCGAGCGCAGGATCGTGGAGCTGGCGCGCGAGGATGGCCTCGCCACGCTCCGGCCGCAGCGCAAGCGCGGCTGGTTCGCCCGCCTGATCTTCGGCCCGCAGCCGCCGTCCCCGATGCTCGCCAACGAGCAACTGGAGGCGCTGCGCCGCCTGGCCGTGCAGGCCTGGCACCATGGCTACACGCTGCCCGCTTCCGTGATGAAGGAAGCCCGCGTGGCCGGCCACAGCGAGGCCAAGATCGGCGCCGTCATCGACTTTATCGGGCGCTCCCGCGCCCCGTTCCGGAGGCTTGCCGCGTGAATTTCCCCGTATCTCCAGAAACGCTCGCCGCGACGGCGACGGAGGCCGAACTGCCCGATGGCAGCCAGGCCAGCCGTCCTCGCCGCGGACGACACGTCGCCATTGCCGCCATCGCGCTGATCGCGGTGGCCGGCATCGGCTGGAAGACCTTCAGCCATACGCAGGCCGACGCGGCGCCGATGGCGCCTGCCGTCGTTCAGGCCGCAACCCCGCTGATCCGCGACGTGACCGAATGGGACGATTATGTCGGCCGCTTCGCACCCAGCAAATCGGTGGAAGTGCGTCCGCGCGTCTCGGGCGCGATCACGCAGCTCTTCTTCAAGGACGGCGATTTCGTCCGCGAGGGGCAGCCGCTGTTCACCGTCGACCCGCGCCCCTACCGCGCCGCCCTGGCCGAGGCGCAGGCCGAAGTCGCCTCCGCCCAGAGCGCTCTGGTCCTCGCCAGGTCGGACTATGCCCGCGTTGCCGGGCTCAAGGGTGACGAGGCCATGGCCGCCAGCGAGGTCGACCAGCTTCGCGCCAAGGTCCGCGCCGCCACCGCCGCGCTGGCGGGGGCCGAGGCCCGCGTGCGCCAGCGTTCGCTCGATGTCGAATTCGCCACCGTGCGCGCGCCGATCTCGGGCCGCATTTCCGACCGCCGGGTGGACGTGGGCAACCTCGTCTCGGGTGAGAACGGCACCGGCGCCACCCTGCTGACCACGATCAACGCGGTCAGCCCGATCTACTTCACGTTCGATGCCTCCGAAGCGCTGTTCCTCAAGACCCAGCGCGAGAAGGCCGAGCACAAGAGCGCCGCCGACGTGCAGGTCCGCCTTCAGGACGAGACCCAGTACCGCTGGAACGGCAAGCTGGACTTCACCGACAACGGCCTCGACCCGCGCTCGGGCACGATCCGCGTGCGCGCCGTGCTCGACAATTCCGACGGGTTCCTGACGCCGGGCATGTTCGGCAACATGCGTCTGGCGGAAGGCGGCACGGTCAAGGCCATGCTGGTGCCTGACGACGCCATCCAGTCCGACCAGGCGCGCAAGGTCGTGCTGACGGTGGGCAAGGACGGCGTGGTCGCGGCCAAGCCGGTCGAACTCGGCCCGCTGGTGGACGGGCTGCGTGTCATCCGCTCGGGCCTTGCGCCTGCGGACCGCGTGGTCATCTCCAACTACCAGGCCGCCATTGCCGGCGCCAAGGTCAATACCCGCCGCGGCCAGATCGCGGTGGACCCCAAGGCGGCCAATGTCGCCTCCGGCCCCAATGCGCCGATTGCCGCGCAGGCCACGCTCGCCAACTGACATTCACCCATCGGGGGAGCGGTCCTCGACCTGAGTGACCGCTCCCCGTGACAGGGGCATATTCCCATGCGATTTTCCCGGTTCTTCATCGACCGGCCGATCTTCGCAGGCGTCATCGCGGTGATCCTCACCGTGGTGGGTGCGCTTGCGTTCTTCGGCCTGCCGGTCAGCCAGTATCCCGACATCGTCCCGCCGACGGTGACGGTGACCGCCCAATATCCCGGCGCTTCCGCCGAAACCGTCGCCGACACCGTGGCCGCTCCGATCGAGCAGGAAATCAACGGCGTCGACGACATGCTCTACATGTCATCGCAGTCCACCGGCGACGGCAAGGTGACGATCACCGTCACCTTCAAGATCGGCACCGACCTCGATGCCGCGCAGGTTCTGGTACAGAACCGCGTCGCCATTGCCGAACCGCGTCTTCCCGACGCCGTGCGCGCAATGGGCGTGGTGACGCGCAAGACCTCGCCGGAATTCCTGATGGTGGTGAACCTGCAGTCTCCCGACGGCACGTTCAACCGCGACTACCTGTCGAACTATGCCCTCACGCAGGTCAAGGACCGGCTCTCGCGCCTTGACGGCGTGGGCGACGTGCAGCTGTTCGGCTCGCGCGACTACGGCATGCGCATCTGGATCGACCCCACCAAGGCCGCCGCCATGAACCTGACCGCGGGCGAGATCGTCGATGCGCTCAAGGCCCAGAACGTGCAGGTCTCCTCGGGCGCGATCGGCGCGCCGCCTTATGACCGGGGCAATGCCTATCAGGTCGGCGTCGAGATGCAGGGCCGCCTGACCACGCCCGAGCAGTTCGGCGACATCGTCGTGCGCACCGATGCCGAAGGCCGCCAGGTCCGCGTGCGCGACGTGGCGCGTGTCGAACTGGGCGCGCAGGACTACACCACCAACACTTACCTCTCGGGCAAGCCCACGGTCGTGATCGCCGTGCTCCAGCGCCCGGGCTCGAACGCGCTCGATGCCGCCAAGGCCGTGCGTGCCGAGATGGACGACGTTGCCAAGGCCTTCCCCAAGGGCCTCGAATATTCCGTCATCTACAACCCCACCGAGTTCATCGGCCAGTCGATCGACGCGGTGTACCACACCCTGTTCGAGGCGGTGATCCTCGTCGTCCTCGTCATCCTGGTGTTCCTCCAGAACTGGCGCGCGGCGGTGATTCCGATCATCGCGATCCCGGTCTCGCTGGTCGGCACCGCGATCATGCTGGCGGCCGTCGGCTATTCCCTCAACAACCTCTCGCTGTTCGGGCTGGTGCTCGCCATCGGCATCGTCGTCGACGACGCGATCGTCGTGGTCGAGAACGTGGAACGCTACATCGAGGAGGGCATGTCTCCGCTGGAGGCCGCCCGCCGCTCGATGGACGAAGTGACCGGCGCGCTGATCGCCATCGTCCTGGTGCTCTGCGCGGTCTTCGTGCCGACGCTGTTCATCACCGGCATGTCGGGCCAGTTCTACAAGCAGTTCGCCGTCACCATCACCACCGCCACGGTGATCTCGCTGGTGCTCTCGCTCACGCTGTCTCCGGCGCTCGCCGCGATCCTGCTGCGCGAACGCCATGCCCTGCCGGAGGGCGCCCCGCGCTGGAAGCGGACGCTGCAAGGCGCCGCCGACAGGTTCAACCGCGGCTTCGACCGGATGAGCGACGGCTATGCCCGCCTCACTCTCACGCTGGTCAAGCGCCCGGTGAAGATGATGGCCGGTTATGCCGCGCTCATCGCCGCCACCGTTGGCATGTTCTGGGCGACGCCTGCGGGCTTCATCCCGAACCAGGACCAAGGCTATTTCCTTGCCGCGATCTTCCTGCCGCCGGGCTCCTCGCTCACGCGTACGGACGAAGTGACGCAGGAAGTCGCCAAGCGCATCCTGCCGATCAAGGGCCTGCGCGGCGCGGTGATGTTCGCCGGCTTCCACGGTCCCTCGCAGACGGCCGCGCCTGACGCCGCCGCCATCTACTTCCCGTTCAAGAGCTTCGCGGAGCGCAAACAGCTGGGCGTGACCTATGAAGGGATCATGGCCCAGGCCCAGGCCGCGATGCAGGGTTACGACAAGGCGCAGGTCCTGCTGATCCCGCCGCCGACCATCAACGGCATCGTCCCCCCGGGTGGCTACCGCATGGTCGTGGAGGACAAGGAAGGGCGCGGTCTGGCCGAGCTTCAGAAGGCTGCCGGCGCGCTGATCGCCAAGGCCAACCAGGCCCCCGAACTGAGCCAGGTCTATACCCTGTTCACCATGAACACCCCGCGCGTCTATGCCGACGTCGACCGCCGCAAGGCGGACATGCTGGGCGTTTCTCCGGCCAAGATCTTCGAGGCGATGCAGGTCTACCTCGGTTCGGCCTATATCAACGACTTCAACCTGCTGGGACGCACCTATCGCGTCACCGCGCAGGCTGACGCGGCCTATCGCGGTTCCACCGCGGATATCGCCAACCTCCAGACCCGCTCGGAATCGGGCGCGATGGTTCCGGTCGGCTCGGTCGCGACGTTCAAGGACCAGACCGGCCCCTACCGCGTGGTGCGCTACAACCTGCACCCGGCGGTGGAAATCGACGGCAGCTACGGCAAGGGCTATTCCTCGGGCCAGTCGCTGGCGACGATGGAGCAGATCGCGGGCGAAACCCTGCCCACCGGCTATGACACCGAGTGGACCGGCATCGCCTATCAGCAGGCCACTGCGGGCAATACCGCCGGAATCGTCTTCGGCATGGCGGTGCTGTTCGTCTTCCTGGTTCTCGCCGCCCAATACGAAAGCCTGACCCTGCCGCTGGCGATCATCCTGATCGTGCCGATGTGCCTCTTCGCCGCGATGACCGGCGTGAACCTCAGGGGGATGGACAACAATATCCTCACCCAGATCGGTCTGGTCGTGTTGATTGCCCTTGCCGCCAAGAACGCGATCCTCGTGGTCGAATTCGCCAAGCAGGCGGAAGAGGAGCGGGGCTATTCGCCGGTGGAGGCAGCCGTCTATGCGGCCCGCACCCGCCTGCGCCCGATCCTGATGACCTCGCTGGCCTTCATCCTCGGCACGGTGCCGCTGGTGATCGCCGATGGGGCAGGCGCCGAGCTTCGGCAGGCGCTGGGCACGGCGGTGTTCTTCGGGATGACCGGCGTTACCGGCTTCGGCCTGCTGTTCACGCCCACCTTCTACGTCGTCTGCCGCAAGCTCGCAGCAGCGCTTCGCCGGAACCCGGCAGCGCCGCATCACCAGAGCCACGCGGTGGTTCCGGCGGAATGAAAGGACGGATGATGTCCATGAATATCAAGAACCTGGTTGCGGGACTTCTCACCGCGACCGCCCTCTCGGCCTGCGCCGTCGGACCCGACTATGTCGCGCCGACGCCGCCGGTCGCGGCAGCGGCGCCCTTCGTGGGCGTCCAGACTGCCGAAGTCACCGCCGCCGCGCCCAATGACAATTGGTGGCGGCTCTACAACGACCCGGTGCTTGACGGTCTGGTTGCCGATGCGCTCGCCGCCAACACCGACGTGCGCGTGGCCGTGGCCCGGATCGAGAAGGCGCGGGCCAGCCTGCGCGGATCGCGTTCCGACCGCCTGCCGCAGACGAACATCGATGCCAGCGGCACTTATGGCCGGGTTTCGGAAAGCCAGGTCCTGCCGGGCTACGACCGTGAAGGTCGCCGCGTCGACGGCGAGTTCTCGGTGGGCTACGAACTGGACCTGTTCGGCCGGGTTTCACGCGGGATCGAGGCTTCTCGCGCCGATCTCGCCGCTGCGCAGGAGGATGCCGACGCGGTGCGGGTGACGGTCGTGGCCGACACCGTGCGGGCCTATGTCGATGCCACCAGCGCCGCCGACCAGCTCGGCGTCGCCCAGCGAACCGTCGACCTGCTCGACCGTTCTGCGCGGATCACCAATGCCCGTTTCGAGCGGGGGCTCAACCAGAAGCTCGACGTGATCCGCGTTACCCAGCTGCGCGAGCAGCAGGCGGCCATGATCCCGAGCCTTCAGGCAGCCCGCGACGCGGCGCTGTTCCGTCTCGCGACGCTGACCGGGCGGACGCCGCAGGACCTGCCGGAAGCGGCGCGGACCCGCACGACGACTCCTGACGTCAGCCGTGCGATTCCGGTTGGCGACGGGGCGACCCTGCTGGCGCGCCGTCCCGACGTGAAGGCGGCCGAACGCCGTCTTGCCGCCGATACCGCGCGCGTCGGCGTGGCGACGGCGGATCTCTATCCGAAGATCACGCTGGGCGGTTCGATCGGCACCACTGCGGTCGGCGCGACCGACGTGTTCGGCGGCGGCCCGCTGCGCTGGCTGCTCGGGCCGATGATTTCCTGGGCGTTCCCCAACCAGGAAGCGATCCGGGCACGGATCGGCGGGGCGAAGGCCGATGCCAAGGCCGATCTCGCCACGTTCGACGGCACCGTGCTGCGGGCGCTGGAAGAAACCGAGACCGCGCTTTCGGCCTATCGCAATGCCTTGTTGCGCAAGGAGCGCCTCGCTTCCGCCCGCGATGCGGCGGAGCGCGCGGCCAACGTCAGCCTGGCGCGCGAGAGCAGGGGGCAGATCGATTCGCTCGACGTGCTCGATGCCCAGCGTACCCTTGCACAGTCCGAAGCGGACTATGCAGCGGCGACCCGTGCGGTGGCTTTCGCGCAGGTCGATCTGTTCCGGGCGCTTGGTGGAAGCTGGCAGCAGACCTGACGCGCCGGCAAGGCAAACGGAAAAGGGGGCGGCAAGGTGTGACCTTGCCGCCCCCTTTTTTCATCCGGCCTGTGCGATCAGCGCGAGCCGAAAGCGTAGCGCACGTTGATGCCGAACTCGCGCGGGGCGGTGGTGGTCACACCGGTGTACGTGCTCGTGCCCGTGGCGGCGGTCGGTCCGGTGAAGATCGGGCGGCCGGTGGTGGGATCGAACTGTCCGGCGAAGCCAAGCTGCTGGTACGAGGTGAACAGCGGGTTGGTACGGGTCAGGGTCTTCGTCGTGTCGAAGACGTTCTTGGCATAGAGGCCCACTTCCCAGGCGCCGTCATCCGCGCGCAGGCCAGCGAAGAGGTTGACCAGGGCATAGGCCCCGACGTTGTCCCAGGCATTGCCCGGATCGCCCTTCGACTTGCCGGTATAGGTCGCGATGCCGCGCAGGTAGGCGTCGGTCCCGCTGAAGGCGGGGAACGCGTATTCGCTCTGCGCGGTGGCCGAGAAGGGCGCCATGAACGAGGAACGCTGCGAGACCTGGCAGGCGGCGATGTTGTTCGAACCGACGGCGCCGATCAGGTCGTCGAGCGAGGGCGCGCTGGTCGTTGCGTCCGGCACGCCGTCGCCGTTGAGATCGTTGCAGGGGACGGTGCCGCCCTTGATCTTGCCCATCGAATAGCTGGCCGACGCGCCGAGGGTCCAGCCCTGCATGACGTCGAACGAGACATCGCCTTCGATGCCGTTGACTTCCACCGGCACGGCGCCGGCGAAGTTGAAGTTGCTGACCTGCTGGGCGGTGCCGGTGACATTTCCGGCCGAATCGCGCAGGGCAACGGTATTGATGAAGAACACGCCCGATCCCGGCACGCGGTAGGGGTAGTTCTTGAACTTCTGGTGATAGGCCGTGAGGTTGAAGCGCATGCGGCCGTCGAGCAGCGTGGACTTCATGCCGATTTCATACGACTTCGAGGTTTCCGCCGGCAGGTGGAGGAACGACTTTTCGAGGTCGGACTGCGCGATGTTGAAGTCGCCGACGACATTGATGCCGGGGCGCCACGAACTGCCGGTCCCCACGTAGACCATCAGGTCCGGCGTGAAGTTGTGCTTGAGCGAGCCGTTGTAGATCCACTTCTTGGCCGACTGCACGTTGTTCGAGATCGTCATGCCGTTGACGATGAGCTGGCTTTCGTCCTTGTAGTCGATCCGGCGCAGGCCGCCCGAGACTTCGGTGGCATCGCCGATGTGCACGGTCAGGTTGCCGAAGAACGACTGTTCGTGCGTCTTGCCCTGGCTGGTGATCGGGGTCTGGACCAACTGTGCGATACCGCCGCCGAACACTTCCGGCAGGGCCACGATGGTCGGGTTGGTGAGATCGGTGTGCGGCTTGTTGCGGCTGTCGAAGAAGCCCACCACGTAATCGACCATGTCGAACAGGCGTTCTTCGTTCTGCAGGCGGATTTCGTGCGACTTCGAGGTGGAGCGGGTGTCGGTGAACTGATTCACGTCACCTTCGAAGAGGTTGCCGCGGTCGAAGTTCTCGGTCGAGTGGATCTTCTGGGTGTAGTACTGGCCCTGGTAGATCAGGCGCTGGCCGAAGCCGCTGGCTTCTGCGCGCCAGTTGTAGACGTCGAACACCTGGCTGACGAGGCGCGGGCTCTCGTAGTTCGAGAGGCGGTCCTTCGAGGAGATGTAGACCGGGCTCTCGATCGCATCGGGATTGACCTCGGAGAACGAGGCGATCTGGTCGTAGCTGCGCTGGTTGCGATCAAGGCGCTGGTACATGCCTTCGAAGCGCAGCCAGTCGGTCGGCGTAACGAGGGCGGAGATACGGCCGCTCTTGGTGCGGGCGAAGGGATCGCGGTTGCTGTAGATCGAGTGGACGCGGTCCACCTCGTTCTCGTCCCAGACGCCGGCGGCGCGGATCGCGGCTATGCCTTCGATCACCGGGATGTTGAGCGCGCCCTTGAAGTTCATGGTGCCGATGTCGTTGGCGGTCATGTCCACCACGCCGCCCCACGAATAGAGGTCCGGCTTCTTGGTGGTGACGGTGATCGACCCGGACGGCGATGCACGGCCGCGCAGGGTGCCCTGGGGCCCGCGCTGCACTTCGATCTGGCCGATGTCGTACATTTGCTGGAGCACGACGCCGGCGGTGATCGGCGCGTCGTTCATGTAGAATTCGACGGTCGGGTTGTTGCCGCTGGCGTTCACGTCGAAGTTGACGCCGCGCATCTTGGCGTTGCCGCCGATGCCGTTGGCGTTGGTATCGAGCTGGAGACCGGGGGTGAGCGTGGAAACCTCGCGGAAGTCGCGCAGGTTCAGCTTGGAGATGTCGTCCGCGGTGACGGTGTCGATGACGGCGGGAACGTCCTGCACGTCTTCGTCGCGGCGGCGGGCCTGGACGATGATGACGTTCGCTTCGTTGACGTGCGTGGAATCATCCGGCTGCTCCTGCGCGAACGCGGGACTGCCAAGACTGGCCAAGCCTGCCGAGCACAGCAGAAGCTGCTTGAAAGAACGCATTTACTCTCCCTCCGGATATTTTGCTTTTCGATTGGGAGTTTGGGTGCGTTCTGACCCCCGATTCTGTCAAATGAAATGGCTTCATTTCTGCCAAACTACGGCATGGCGTTATTTGAACACTCGCTCAAACATCGGGTAAGTTGTTGAAATATGCCTTCTATTTCGAGTTTTGCGAAAATGGATCGCACGGACGATTGATCCGTGGCGCAAAGAAAAAGGGGGCGCCGAAGCACCCCCTTTCCCGAATTCCGAAGCGATGGCTTGCCGTTAGTTGCGGCTGGCCAGCTCCTTGTTGAGCCAGAGCGCCGCCAGCGTGGCGATCGCGCCCGAGAGCAGGTAGCCGCCCGAAGCGATTAGGCCCCAGTTGCTGGACAGCAGCAGCGCCGCCAGCGGGGCGAAGCCGGCACCGAACAGCCAGGCAAGATCGCTCGTGAGCGCCGAGCCGGTATAGCGGTGCTCGCTCGAGAAGCCCGAGGCGACGACGCCCGAGGATTGGCCGAACGCGAGGCCGAGCAGCACGAAGCCGATGATCATGAAGGCGATCTCGCCGGCCGGGCCGGCATCGAGCAGCTGCGGCGCGAAGCCCGAGAAGATCGCGATGCCCACGGCGCAGGTGCCGAGCAGGTTACGACGGCCGAAGCGGTCGGCGATGCGGCCCGAGGCGATCACGGCGACGACGCCGAAGGCAGCGGCCAGCGCCTCGATCAGCAGGAAGCCGATCGGCGAATCGGCGGTGAACAGGAACACCCACGAGAGCGGGAACACGGTCACCATGTGGAACATCGCGAAGCTGGCGAGCGGTGCGAAGGCACCGATCACGATCGTGCGCCATTCGCGGCTGATCGTGCTGGACACGGCGGCGGGCTGCAGGTCGCGGCTGACGAAGAGGTTTTCGAACTCGTCCGTGACGACGATGCGAAGGCGCGCGAAGAGCGCCACGACGTTGATCGCGAAGGCCACGAAGAAGGGATAGCGCCAGCCCCAGTCGAGGAAGTCCTCGGCGGGGAGGGTGGCGATCATGAAGGCGAACAGGGCGCTGGCCACGATCAGGCCGAACGGCGCGCCGAGCTGCGGGATCATCGCATACCAGCCGCGCTTGCCTTCAGGTGCGTTGAGCGCGAGCAGCGAGGCAAGGCCGTCCCAGGTGCCGCCGAGGGCGAAGCCCTGGCCGAGCCGGAACAGGCAGAGCAGGGTGATCGCGGTGCTGCCTGCCGTCTGGTAGGAAGGCAGGAACGCGATCGCCGCGGTCGACCCGCCGAGCATGAACAACGCGATCGTCAGCTTGGTGCCGCGGCCGTAGGCGCGGTCGATCGCCATGAACACGAGGCTGCCGAAGGGGCGGGCGACGAACGCCAGCGCGAAGATCGCGAAGGAGTAGATCGTGCCGGTCAGCGCATCGACGAAGGGGAAGAACAGCTTCGGGAAGACCAGCACCGAGGCGATGGCATAGACGAAGAAGTCGAAGAACTCCGAGGTTCGCCCGATGATGACACCGATCGCGATCTCGCCGGGCGAGGGCTGATGGTGCTCCTTGAAAGTCGGCAGGCCCAAGGCTTCGCGGGACTGGCCCAAGGCTTCGCCGGATTGGGGAGTGCTGGTCATTTCGATTCTGCGGCCTTCGTTTCGGGTCCGCGAGCGGCCGGTCCTGATACAGCCTTCCGCGCGTGGACGAATCAAGGCGGGCGCGCGAAACGCCCGGCTACATAATGAGGGGCGTATCGTCATTGTCCGGCTTCAAGGGGATTGGACAAAATGTCCTATGTTCGCACTCGCGGCATCGGCCTAGGCGCTCCACCCATGCGCCCACCCGAGTCCAGACCGAAGCCGCGGCAGCTGACCGCGCTCGCCAAAGTCCTTGCCGCCTTGTCCCTGACTGGCGCGCTTTCCGCTTGTAACACCGTCGTGCTCGATCCGGCCGGCGATGTCGCACGTCAGCAGGGGGACCTTGTGGTCATCTCCACGCTGCTGATGCTGCTGATCATCGTCCCCGTCATGATCGCGACGGTCCTGTTCGCGTGGCGTTATCGCGCGTCGAACAAGGAGGCCGACTATCAACCGGACTGGGATCACTCGACCCAGCTCGAACTGCTGATCTGGACCGCGCCGCTCCTTATCATCATCTGCCTGGGCGCCCTGACCTGGGTTACCACGCACCTTCTCGATCCCTACCGCACCATCGGCCGCATTGACGCCACCACCCCGGTCGCCGCCAATGCCAAGCCGCTGGAAGTCGAAGTCGTCGCGCTCGACTGGAAGTGGCTGTTCATCTACCCCGAGCAGGGCGTGGCCACGGTCAACGAGCTGGTCGTCCCGACCGGGCGTCCGCTGCAGTTCAAGATCACCTCGTCGAGCGTGATGAACTCCTTCTACGTGCCCGCCATGGCCGGCCAGATCTACGCGATGCCGGGCATGGAAACGCGCCTGCACGCCGTGATCAACAAGCCGATCGAGACGGTCGGCTTCTCCGCCAACTATTCGGGCGCGGGCTTCTCCAACATGCGTTTCGCCACGCACGCGGTTTCCGATGCGGACTTCGCGAAGTGGGCGCAGGGCGTGAAGGCCGGCGGCGAATCGGCCAACGGCGGCACTGCCGGCGGCACGCTTGACCGCACTGCCTACCTCCAGCTCGAAAAGCCGAGCGAGAAGGTTTCGGTCATCCGCTACGCCTCGGTCTCGCCCGACCTCTATGACGCCATCGTCGACATGTGCGTCGAGCCGGGCAAGATGTGCATGAGCGAAATGATGGCGCTCGATGCGCGCGGCGGTCTCGGCAAGGCCGGCATCCGCAATGTCGAGATGCTGACTTACGACAAGCGCGGCCGCGAAGCCGCTGCTTCCGCCAACGCCAATCCTTCGGCCGCCATCCAGCGCGAGTTGGCCTGGGTCCGCGCGCTTTGCCGCCAGATGCCCGGCGCCGCGCCCGACCATACGGTCAAGGCGCCCGACAGCCTGCGTTCGCTGACCGGCGCCGGCATGAAGGCTCCGCAATCGCTGCCGCTGTTCGGCAAGAGCGAGCAGGCTCTTGCCGAGCCGAAGGCCGCGGAGCCCAAGAAGACCGAGCCCGTTGCCATGGGCGACGCGCACTCCTCCCAGATTTCCCGGAACTGACAGAACAATGGAAGCTGTAGACCATTCGCACTGGAGCCCACTATTGGGCCGCCTGTGGTGGGACGCCATGCCACAGGAACCGATCGTGCTCGCCACGTTCGTCGTCGTCGCCCTCGGCGGCGCGGCGCTGGTGGCGGGGCTGACCTATTTCAAGCTCTGGGGCTATCTCTGGAAGGAGTGGTTCACCAGCGTTGACCACAAGAAGATCGGCATCATGTACATGGTGCTGGGCCTCATCATGTTCCTGCGCGGCTTCGCCGACGCAGTGATGATGCGCATCCAGCAGTCGATCGCCTTCAACGGCAACGAGGGCTACCTCAACGCCCACCACTACGACCAGATCTTCACCGCCCACGGCGTGATCATGATCTTCTTCGTGGCGATGCCCTTCGTCACCGGCCTGATGAACTACATCGTGCCGCTGCAGATCGGCGCACGCGACGTCAGCTTCCCGTTCCTGAACAACTTCAGCTTCTGGATGACGACCGCGGGCGCGGTGCTGGTCATGGCCTCGCTGTTCATCGGCGAGTTCGCGCAGACCGGCTGGCTGGCCTATCCGCCGCTGTCGAACCTGGCGTACAGCCCGTGGGTCGGCGTCGACTACTACATCTGGGCCTTGCAGATCGCGGGTGTTGGGACATTGCTATCGGGCGTCAACCTGATCGCGACCATCGTGAAGATGCGCGCGCCGGGCATGACCATGATGCGCATGCCGATCTTCACCTGGACCTCGCTCTGCACCAACATCCTGATCGTCGCCGCCTTCCCGGTGCTGACGGCGGTGATGACGATGCTGACGGTTGACCGCTATCTCGGCTTCAACTTCTTCACCAACGACTTCGGCGGCTCGCCGATGATGTACGTGAACCTGATCTGGATCTGGGGCCACCCCGAAGTCTACATCCTCATCCTGCCGCTGTTCGGCGTCTTCTCCGAAGTCACCGCCACGTTCTGCGGCAAGCGCCTGTTCGGCTACTCGTCGATGGTCTACGCGACGCTGGTCATCACCATCCTCTCGTACCTCGTCTGGCTGCACCACTTCTTCACCATGGGTTCGGGCGCGAGCGTCAACTCGTTCTTCGGCATCACCACCATGGTGATCTCGATCCCGACCGGCGCGAAGCTCTTCAACTGGCTGTTCACGATGTATCGTGGCCGCATCCGGTTCGAACTGCCGATGATGTGGACGGTCGCCTTCATGCTGACCTTCACCATCGGCGGCATGACCGGCGTGCTGCTTGCGGTGCCGCCTGCCGACTTCGTCCTGCACAACTCGCTGTTCCTGATCGCCCACTTCCACAACGTCATCATCGGCGGCGTGCTGTTCGGCATCTTCGCGGCGATCAACTTCTGGTGGCCCAAGGCCTTCGGCTTCAAGCTCAACCAGTTCTGGGGCAAGGTCAGCTTCTGGCTGTGGGTTCCGGGCTTCTGGTTCGCCTTCATGCCGCTCTACATCCTGGGCCTGATGGGCGTGACCCGCCGCATGCGCGTGTTCGACGATCCGTCGCTCCAGCCCTTCTTCATCGTGGCCGCCTTCGGCGCCGTGATGATCGCGGGCGGCATTGGCGCCATGCTTCTCCAGTTCGCGGTGTCGATCTGGAAGCGCGAGGAACTGACCGACGAAACCGGCGATCCGTGGAACGGCCGTACCCTGGAATGGTCGACCTCGTCGCCGCCGCCGGAGTACAACTTCGCCTTCACGCCGATCGTCCACGACATCGACGCATGGGACGACATGAAGCGCTGCGGCGTGGAACGTCCGACCACCGGCTTCCGTCCGATCCACATGCCCAAGGGCACGGGTACCGGCCTGGTTCTCGCCGGCCTGTCGACGGTCCTCGGTTTCGCGATGATCTGGTACATCTGGTGGCTGGCAGCCGTCTCCTTCGCGGGAATCCTCGGCTACGCCATCTTCCATACCTTCAACTACAAGCGCGACTATCACATCCCGGTCGAGACGGTCGAAGCGACCGAGGCCGAGCGTACGCGCCAGCTTGCAGCAGCGGGAGCCTGATCGATGACTGCCACTGCTGAAATGACCAAGACGCTGACCCAGCCCCAGCTCCAGGCCGCGTTCTACGACCTGGACGAGCACGACCATCCCGAAGGCGGCAGCACCATGCTGGGCTTCTGGATGTACCTGATGAGCGACTGCCTCATCTTCGCGATGCTGTTCGCCGCTTACGGCGTTCTCGGCGGCAGCTTCGCGGCGGGTCCGGGTCCGAAGGATCTCTTCGAGCTGCCGCTGGTGGCGGTGAACACGGCGATGCTGCTGTTCTCGTCGATCACTTACGGCTTCGCCATGCTCGCCATGGAGAAGGACAAGAAGGGCGCGACGCAGCTCTGGCTGCTCGTGACCGCCGTGTTCGGCGCCGCGTTCCTCTCGATCGAGCTCTACGAATTCGCGAACCTCATCCATGAGGGTGCGACCCCGATGCGCTCGGGCTTCCTCACCGCGTTCTTCTCGCTGGTGGGCACGCACGGCCTGCACGTCACGTTCGGCCTGATCTGGCTGTTCACGCTGGTCGTCCAGATCGGCAAGAAGGGCCTGATCCCGGCCAACAAGCGTCGCCTGATGTGCCTTTCGCTGTTCTGGCACTTCCTCGACGTGATCTGGATCGGCGTCTTCACCTTTGTCTATCTCATGGGAATGCTGTGATGAGCGAGCACGTCCACCCCAATCACCACCTCGAGGACGATCACGGCAGCCACGGTTCGCTGCGCGACTATGTGATCGGCTTCATCCTCTCGGTCGTCCTCACCGCCATTCCGTTCTGGCTGGTGATGACCGGCGCGATCACCGACAAGTCGACGACGGCGCTCGTGATCATGGCCTTCGCGGCGGTGCAGATCGTGGTCCACATGATCTACTTCCTGCACATGAACACCAAGTCGGAGAACGGCTGGACGGTGATGGCGCTGATCTTCACGATCGTCATCCTCGTGATCACGCTTTCCGGTTCGCTGTGGGTGATGTACCACCTCAACCACAACATGATGCCGATGACGAGCCACGAGGCGGGCCAGCTGCCCTGATCGTGGTTCGATGAACGAGGCGAAACTGACCGAACACATGCGGACAGAAACGGATCAAACGGAAGCGCGGCGGCCCTGGGGGCTCGCCGCGTTTCTGCTGGTGGCGCTCTGCGGCTTCGTGGCGCTGGGCGTGTGGCAGGTGCAGCGGATGCATTGGAAGCACGCGCTGATCGCCCGGGTCGACGCGCGCGTCCATGCCGCGCCGGTGCCGCTTCCGGCTGAGGCGAGACTGGCGGCAATTGCGCCGAAGGACCTCGAATACCTGCGCGTCCACGTCTCCGGCACTTACGAGGGCAAGGCCACCGTGCTGGTCCGCGCGGCCACCGGCCTCGGCACCGGCTACTGGACGATGACGCCGCTGCAACTGGGCGACGGGCGGCAGGTGTGGATCAACCGGGGCTTCCTGCCCGCCGGAACCAGGGTGCAGGCAGCTGCGGCGACCACGCCGTCAGGCCCGGTCGAGGTTACCGGCCTGCTGCGCCCGACCGAGGCGGGGGGCAGCCTGCTCCAGTCCAACCAGCCCGGCGCCGACCGCTGGTATTCGCGCGATGTCCGCGCCATGGCGCAGGCGCGCGGCGTGGGGGCGGTCGTTCCGGTCTTCGTCGATGCGCAAATGGAGAAGGGCGCTCCGGTGCCCGGGGTGGCCGCGCCGGTGCCGGGCCTTACCCAGATCCAGTTCCCCGACAATCACCTCACCTATGCGCTCACCTGGTTCGCGCTGGCGGCGATGTCGATCATGGCGCTGCTCTTCGTCTGGCGCCGGAGACGATGGAACGGCTGATCGCCCTGTTCGCGCCGCACGGCGTGCCCGGCGGATCGGCGAGCCGGGCCAATGTCGTGCTGCTGACGCAGTTGCGCTGGACGGCGGTGTTCGGCCAGCTCGCCACCATCGTCATCGTCTCGCAGGGACTGGGGGTCAGGTTGGAACTGGCGCCGCTGCTGCTGGCGCCGCTGCTGCTGATCGTCGTCAATCTCGCATCGGCCAGCGTGGTTGCCCGCCGGCGGGACTTCACGCAGGGCGAGTTGTTCTCCGCGCTGATGGTCGACGTGATCGCGCTGTGCTGGCAGCTCTACCACAGCGGCGGCGCGACCAATCCCTTCACCTTCCTGTTCCTGCTCCAGATCGTGATCGCGGCGGTGATCCTCGACCTGGGATGGAGTTCGCTGGTCGCGATCAACGCCTGCCTCTGCATGCTGCTGCTGACGTTCTTCTACGTTCCGCTGCAATTGCCCGCCCGCTATGCGGAGCATCCCTTCGAACTCTATATCTACGGCAGCCTGTTCTGCTTCGTGCTGGCAGCGGTGCTGCTGATCGTCTTCGTGGCGCGGCTCGACTTCACCCGGCGCGAGAGCGACGCCAAGCTGGCGGCACTGCGCCAGCAGGCGGTGGAGGAGGATCACATCATCCGCATGGGCCTGCTCGCTTCCGGCGCGGCGCATGAGCTTGGCACGCCGCTGTCCTCGATCTCGGTGATCCTGGGGGACTGGAGCCACCAGCCTGGCATCGCCGACGATCCCGACCTCGCGGCGGACCTTGCCGACGTGCGCCGCGAACTGGCGCGGTGTAAGAACATCGTCAGCGGCATCCTGATGTCGGCCGGGGAAATCCGGGGGGTGGCGCCGGCGGTGACGACCATGCGCGGGTTCATCGGCGAAATCCTCGAGGAATGGCGCGCGCGCATGCCCGGCGAGCTGCGCTTCATCGACCGCATCGCCGAGGATCGCCCGATCGTCTCCGATCCCGGCCTCAGGCAGGTGATCGGCAACGTGATCGACAATGCCGTCGAAGTCTCGCCCGACCTCGTGGTGATCGAGGCCTGGGTGGAGCACGGCGGGCTGGTGCTGACCGTGAGCGACCGGGGTCCCGGCTTCGCGGCGGACATGCTGCCCCGTGTCGGCCAGCCCTATGCTTCGACCAAGGGACGCGACGGCGGCGGGCTGGGGCTGTTCCTTGTCGTCAACGTGATCCGCAAGCTGGGCGGCAAGGTCGCGGTCGACAATCTGCCCGATGGCGGCGCAAGGGTGCAACTTGCCATTCCCCTTGCTACACTGGCCTACGAGCCCAGGAAGGGCGAGGACACAGCCGGGGCGCCATGACAGAAGCAGCAATGATCGATCCCGACGGCGCGAGCCTGCTGATCGTCGAGGATGATCCCACTTTCGCACGCACCCTGCGCCGCTCCTTCGAACGGCGCGGTTATCGCGTCAGCTCGGCCGGCAGCCCGGACGAGGCCGAGACGCTGAGCGAGGACGAAGTGTTCGACTATGCCGTGGTCGATCTCAAGCTGGGCGCGTCCTCGGGGCTGGCGGTCGTGCAGTCGCTTCACGCCCGTTCTCCCGAGACGCGGATCGTCGTGCTGACCGGCTACGCCTCGATCGCCACTGCGGTGGAGGCGATCAAGCTCGGCGCCTCGCACTATCTCGCCAAGCCCTCGAATACCGACGATATCGAGGCCGCCTTCACCAGCATCGAGGGGGACGCCAGCGTCCCGGTCGACGGGCGGCGCAGTTCGATCAAGACGCTGGAATGGGAGTATATTCACCGCACTCTGGTGGAATGCGAATTCAACATATCCGAGGCCGCGCGCCGCCTCGGCCTTCATCGCCGCACGCTCGCCCGCAAGCTGGAAAAGCGCCAGATCTAGCTTTGGCGTCCTTCGTCCGGCTTGATCGGTTCCCCGATTGCCTCCAGATGCGAAAGCGAATGGATCGACGAGAGGGACGGGACCGGCATGGCGGATGAAACAGCGACGTCGCAGCCGCTTGCGCGTCTTCCCGCGATCGATCCCCGCGCGCTGATGACCTTTCGCACCGTTTGCGAAACCGGCTCGATCAGCGCGGCGGCGCGGGCGCTGAACCTGTCTCAGCCTTCCGTCTCCAATACCATCGCCCTGCTGGAGCGCCGCCTTGGCGTGACCTTGTTCGAGCGCCGGCGCGGCGGCATCGTCCTCACGCGGGAAGGCGAAGTGCTGCGCCGCCCGGCCGAGGCCATGGCGCGCCTGCTTTCCGACGCGGTGAGCGATGTGGAGCATGCCCGTCACCGCATTGCCGGGCCGCTGCGGATCGGGGGAACGCCGGGCGCCTTGCTCACCCTGCTTCCCGGCGCGATCATGCGGGTGGAGCAGGCGGTGGGAGATTTCGCTCTCAGCGCGGTCGAACGGCCGGACGAACAGTTGCTCGACATGTTGCGCAAGGGGGAAATCGAACTGGCCTTCGTCACCACGCGCATCCAGAACGTGCCTTCGGACGTCGCGGAAGTGACCTGCGCGCGCGATCCCTTCGCGCTGATCGTCGGCCCGAGCCATGCCGACCTGGGGGAGCGTGTCTCGCTGCGCGATGTCGAGCACTATCCCTGGGTGCTGCCCGAGGCGCGCGGCGCGTTCCGGCGGCAGGTCGACGCGCTGTTCATCGCCGCCGGCGTTTCGGTGCCGCGCACGACGATCCGCTGCGATTCGCTGCTGACGACGCGGGCCATCGTGCGGGAGACCGACCGCGTCACGGTGCTGCCGCGCGCGGTCGCGCTGGACGGTGCGCCGGACGGTTCGATCCGCGCCATCGCCATCGAGGAAGCCGTTTTCGAACGCAGTGTCGGGGTGCTGCGCCTGGCCGGGCGGCGGCTTTCGCCGCTGGCCGAAGCCATGCTTCATGCCTTGCCGGCCATTCCATAGTCTTTAGCTATGGCAAATCCAAAACTCATTATTTTACTTGAGGGCAGATAGAGCGCTAGAACCACTCTCAATCCGAACGACAAAAACCGGGAGAGAGAGCGATGCGGACCCTGATCCGCCAGGTTTCCATTTTCGACGGCAGCGGCAGCGCTCTCCAGACCGGCTCGGTGCTGGTGGACGGTGAGCGGATCGCCCGTCTTGCCTTCGGCGCCGACGCGCTGGCGGAGGAGCAGGCCGATCTGGTGATCGACGGGCACGGCATGACCCTGATGCCCGGACTGGTCGACGCGCATACGCACCTCACCTGGGGCTCCTCGGTCGAGAAGATCTACCACCAGTTCATCCTCCCGCCTGACGAGTTGAAGGTCGCGGCATGGCGCAATGCGCGGGTGCTGCTGGACCACGGCTTCACCTCGATCTATTCGGCCGGTGCGCTGGGCGACATGATCGAACCGGAGCTGGCGCAGGCCATTGCCGCGGGCGAAACGCCGGGGCCGCGCATGGTGCCCTCCACCCTCGAACGCAGCCCGGAAGGCGACGAAGGCGTCGAGACCGGAGACGTGTTCAACGGGCGCGGGCCCGAGGCGATGCGGCGGTTCGTGTCCTACTGCAAAGACGAGGGCGTAAAGTCGATCAAGCTGGTCGTCTCCGGCGAGGATGCGCTGAAGCCCGGCTCGGCGATGCAGGTGCTCTATACCCGTGAGGAAATGCTCGCCGCCGGCGAAGCGACCCGCGAGGCGGGCATGTGGATCGCCACTCACGCCTATTCGCCGGAAGCCATCGGTCTTGCTCTCGATGCCGGTGCGCGCATTCTCTACCACTGCTCCTTCGCGGACGCGGCGACCGTGGAGCGTATGGCGGCGGACAAGGACAAGTTCTTCTACGCGCCCGGTCCCGGCGTTTCGGTGGCCGCCATCGAGGCCAACCCGCCGCCGCATGTAGACATGACGCACATGAAGGCCAGCGCGCATGAGCGCATGGGCCTTGAAGGCAAGCTGGTGCCTGAACTCAAGGCGCGCGGCGTGCGCATCCTGACCGGCGGCGATTACGGTTTCCCGTTCAATCCGCATGGCCGCAATGCCCGCGATCTGGAGCATTTCGTGCAGTATTTCGGCTTCACACCCGCCGAAGCCCTGCGCTCCGCCACCCAGTACGGCGGCGAGTTGATGGGACTTGAGGTCGGGCTGGTGAAGGAGGGTTGGCTGGCCGACCTCCTGCTGGTCGACGGCGATCCCACGGCGGATGTCGCGGTGCTGCAGGACAAGGACCGGCTGAAGATGATCATGAAGGGCGGGGCGTTCCACAAGGCGCCTGCCGAGATCGAAGCAACCGAGTAACCAAGGGCTAAAATGATGTCGTACGACGTGGTTGTCGTAGGCTGCGGCCCTGTGGGCGCGCTGGCCGCGAACCTTCTCGGCCTGAAAGGGCTCAAGGTACTGGTTCTCGAACGGGAACTGGAACACTACCCGCTGCCGCGCGCGGTCCATCTCGATCACGAGATGATGCGCCTGTTCCAGTCCGCCGGTGTGATCGATCGCGTGCAGGGCGACATGATCGCCACCGACGGGCACCTCCATGTCGGCGCCGACCACGGCGTGATCCGCTACATGGGCACCGTGGGCAAGCCGCGCCCGTTCGGGTGGGCCAACGATTACTTCTTCTACCAGCCCGAACTCGAAGCGCACTTGCGCGAGGGGTTTGCGGACAGGGACAATGTCGAACTCGTGCTGGGCGCCACCTTCCTCGGCCTTACGCAGGACGATGACGGCGTGACTGTCGACTACAGCGAGGATGGCGATGCCGGCAGCGCCCGCGCCCGCTGGGTCATCGCCTGCGACGGGGCGCGCAGCTCTGTCCGCAAGGCACTGGGCGTCGGGCTGGACGATCTCGATTTCGAGGAGCCCTGGCTCGTCGTCGATGCCGAAGTGGAAGGCCCGGTTGCCTTCCCGCAGCTTTCCGGGGTGCCCGAGGGGGCCGATCTCCAGCGTCTTTCGGTGATGATGTGCGATCCTTCGCGCCCGGCCACCGTGGTTCCCGGCCGCCGCGACCATCGCCGCTGGGAGTTCATGCTGCTCCCCGGCGAGGACGACACCGCGATGATGGCGCCGGAAAAGGTAGCTGAACTGGTCGGTGCGTGGATGGCCGATGTTCCGCACAGGATCGTGCGCGCCGCCACGTATCGCTTCCACGGGCTCGTCGCGCATCAGTGGCAGGTCGGCAACGTCTTCCTCGCCGGAGACGCCGCGCACCAGACGCCGCCGTTCTTCGGGCAGGGCATGTGCCATGGCCTGCGCGATGTCGCCAATCTGGCCTGGAAGATGGATGCGGTGGCCAATCACGGTGCCGCGCCTTCCGTGCTGGGCACCTATCAGCGTGAGCGCGATCCGCATGTCCGCGCGGTGATCGGCGCGGCTGTTGCTGCCGGCCGGTACATCTGCGAACTCGATCCTGTCGAGGCTGCCGCGCGCGATGCCCGCATCCGCGAGGAAGCGCGCCAGAAGGCCGGAGAGACAGCGCACGATCTGATCCCCGCCATCGCCGATGGCCTAGTTCTCGCGCAGACCTCTGGCGCAGGCGTGCGCTTCGTGCAGCCGGTGCTGACCGATGGCCGCAAGCTTGACGACCTGACCGGCGGCGACTGGCGCTTGTTCGTTCGCGACGATGCGGTGCCCGGCAGCGCAGAGGGCGTCACCCGCATTTCCGTCGGCACTCTGCCGGACAATGGCGCGGTCACCGCCTGGCTCGACGAACATGGCGCCGATGCCGTGCTGATCCGCCCCGATCACTACGTTTTCGGCACGGCCAGCCACAGCGCCGAAGACCTTCTTGCCGCCCGTGCGGCGCAGCTTTCCAGCCATCAGGAGCTTGCCGCATGACTCTCACGCTGGCTCAGGCCCAGACCATCGTCACCGGCACCCTCGCCGAAGCACGGGCACGCAATGCCAAGAGGCTGGCAGTGATCGTGCTGGACGCGGGCGCGCACCCGGTCGCCTTCGCCCGCGAGGACGGGGCGAGCCTCTACCGTTTCGACATTGCCAAGGCCAAGGCCGAGGGCGCCGTGGGCATGGACGCGGATACCGCCGTGCTGGCCGAGCGGGCCAAGGGCAACCCGATCTTCTTTCAAAGCGTCACCGCTGCCGTCGGCGGCCGCATCGCGTTCTCGCCCGGGGGGGTAGTGATCCGCGATGCCACCGGCACCCTGATCGGCGCCGTAGGCGTCAGCGGTGACACGGGCGAGTGCGATGCCCAGTGTGCCCGCGCCGGTATCCGCGCGGCGGGTCTTCTTCAGGAGCAAAAGCCATGAAACTGCGCAGCATCGAACTGGCGCTGCCCGATCCGGCCGCGGCCGCCACGTTCATGACCGAAATCTGGGGCATGGCCGACGCCGAAACGAAAGGCGATACGCATTACCTGCGCGGCTCCGGCCCGTTCCCCTACCTCGTCGCGTTCGAGAAGTCGGATGACGAGTTCGTCCGCTCGACCACCTTCGTCTGCACGGCCGGGGAACTGGAAGCGCTGAAGGCGCGCATTGCGGCTGCCGGTTGGATGGCTAGCCCGACCGTGAGCGAGGATCTCGGCGGCGGGCACGGCCTGCTGGTCGAACTGCCCGAAGGCACGATCCTGCGCTTCCTGGTGGACGCTGCCGAAGTCGAACCCATCACCGGACGCGACCTGCCGGTGAAGCTCACGCATGTGGTCTTCAACGCCGCCGATGCCGAAGCCTGCGGCCATGCGGTGGAGGACATTCTCGGCTTCCGCGTGTCCGACCGTACCAAGGGCATGGTCTTCGTGCGCTGCAACGACAGCCACCATTCCACCGCCTTTGCCCGTGCCGGTTTTGCCTCGCTCAACCACGTCGCTTTCGAAATGGAGGACATGGATGCGGTGATGCGCGGGATTGGCCGCCTGCGCGATCACGCCCTGGTCCCCGCATGGGGGCCCGGCCGCCACGGCCCGGGCGCCAATGTCTACGCCTATTTCATCGCCCCGTTCGGCCCGGTGATCGAGTTCTCGACCGCGGTCGAAAAGGTGCCGGAGGACTACAAGGCCGGCGCACCGGAAGACTGGACCTGGCCACCGAACCGCATCGACCAGTGGGGCATCTCGGACAAGGATTTCGATGGGCTTCGCCGCGCCGAGGAGCGCTTCCGCTTCCGCCGCGACTGGGAAGCCGCGCCGCTCTGACCATTTGACCGCCGCCGCAGGACACGCGGGGCAGGGGAGAATACGCATGAACCGTTACATCAGCTTCGAACGTCCCGATGGCACCAAGAGCTTCGGCCGCCTCGAAGGGGAAAAGGTGATCGATCTCGGCGCATCCGGCGGTGACGCCTGGCTGAAGGACGTGCTGGCCTGCGATCTTGCCGCGCTGGCCGTGACCGGCGAATTCGCAGCCGATGCCGTCAAGCTGCTGCCCGTCGTTCCGAACCCGGAAAAGATCCTCTGCGTGGGCCTCAACTACGCCACTCACGTTGCCGAGACCGGCCGCGAGCAGAAGGAGCACCCGGCGATCTTCACCCGTTGGGCCGACAGCCTGATCGCTGACGGTGACGCCATGGTCCGCCCGCCCGAAAGCGAGCGCTTCGACTACGAGGGCGAACTGGCCGTCGTGATCGGCAAGGGCGGCCGCCGCATCGCGCCCGAGAATGCATGGGAGCACATCGCCGGTTTCGCGCCTTTCAACGACGGGTCTATCCGTGACTGGCAGCGCCACAACATCCAGTTCACGCCCGGCAAGACCTGGCCCGGCACCGGCGGCTTCGGTCCGTCGATGGTTGTCGCTGCCGATGTGGAAGACCTGGCCTCGCAGCGCGTGCAGACCCGAGTCAACGGCGAGCTGGTGCAGGATCAGCCGGTGTCGGACATGATCTGGGATATCCCCACGGTCATCGCCTACTGCTCGACTTTCACCGACCTCAAGCCCGGCGACGTGATCGCCAGCGGCACGCCCGGCGGCGTCGGCGACAAGCGCAAGCCTCCGCTTTACCTGAAGGCCGGCGACACGGTGGAAGTGTCCATCGGCGTGATCGGCACACTGACCAACCCCGTCATCGACGAGACCTGACGGGTCGCAAAAACAGCCGGGAAACACCGGCAAAAACAATCCGTTTGGGGAGAGACCAACATGAACACCTTCATCAGCAAGTTCACTCTGCTTTCCGGTATCGCGCTCGGCGCGATCAGTGCGCCGGCCATGGCTCAGCAAGCGACGCAGGACACCGCGCCGCAGGCCGCCGAGACACCGGCGATTTCGGGCACGGACATCATCGTCACCGCATCGCGCCGGGCCGAGCGCCTGCAGGACGTGCCGATCGCCGTCTCGGCCATTAGCGGCGAGCAGCTTACCGAAGGCGGCTTCCAGAAGCTGACCGACATCCAGTACCAGTTCTCGGGCGTGCAGTTCGGTTCCTCGCCCAACGATTCCGGCTTCCGTCTGCGCGGCGTGGGTTCGGCGGGCGGCTTCTCCAGTTCGTCGGAACAGAACGTCGGCACCGTGGTCGACAACGTCGTCATTCCCTTCGGCAACCCGATCAACAGCCTTGGCGATCTGGAGCGCGTCGAAGTGCTGAAGGGGCCGCAGGGCACGCAGTTCGGCAAGAACGCCTCGTCCGGCGTCATCAACATCACCACGAAGAAGCCGGACCCTTCGCACTTCTTCGGCAAGGCCTTCCTGAGCTACGCCGAACTGAACGAAGTGAACGCCAATGCCAGCGTCAACGTGCCGGTTTCGCAGAACTCGGCGCTGGCCGTGTTCGGCTTCTATCGCCGCAACGACGGCTTCCTCAAGAACGTCTACCGTGACGAGACCTGGGGCGGCGAGGAAAGCTACGGCGGCCGCGCCAAGTTCCTGTTCGAGCCCAGCGACGACCTGTCGATCTACCTGATCGGCGACTATTCGAAGATCAGCCGCAAGGGTCCGGGCCAGCTCTGGACGCTCAATCGCCTGCCGAGCTTCGCCAACCCGCTCATGGCGGCGCGTTTCGGCAACCTCTCGGCGCTTGGCGTGACGGCGGGCTTCGACAACAACAAGTCGGTCGAGGACTACGGCGGCTATTCGTCGGAGCAGAACTACGGCGCCTCGATGGAGATCAACTACGCGCTGGGCGAGTATAACCTGACCTCGATCACGGCCTACCGCCGGCTTGACGAAGGCCCGCAGGTCTTCGCGATCGACGGTTCGAGCGTCCCGGTCTTCACCGCCCAGCAGACCGGCACCGACCAGAGCTTTCTTTCGCAGGAACTGCGCATCAGCTCGCCCAGCGGCAGCCAGCTCGAATTCACCTCCGGCGTCTATGCCTCGCGGCGCAAGGTGGGTGACGACAACGACTTCAACCGCGCCCAGCTTCGCCCGGCCAACCCGTTCGACAGCTTCATCGTCAGTATCTCGGGCGGGCAGGGCAATACCCAGACGCGGTCGGATTCGCTGGCGGCCTTCTTCGACGGGAAGTTCCACGTCTCCGACCAGTTCAGCCTGATCGGCGGCCTGCGCTATCAGTACGACTGGGTGAAGGCCTCGTACTTCTCGATCCTCGATCCCAACTTCACGCCGGGTACGCCAGCGGCAGACGGTTCCGGCTTCGTCCTGCCCTATACGCCCACCGCGCTGCAGACCGGCAGCACCAAGAAGGGTTCGTGGTCGGGCCGTGGCGGCGCCGAGTTCAAGATCACGCCTGACGTCATGCTGTTCGGCACCATCGCGCGTGGTTATCTCGGCCCGACGGTGACCTTCACCGGCCTCACCGGCACGCGCACCAACGTGAAGCCGCAGACCGTTCGCGACATCACCGTGGGCATCAAGTCGCAGCTCTTCGACCGTGCGGTGACCTTCAACGCCAACCTGTTCTACGACAAGTACAAGAACCTCCAGACCTCGGTGTTCAACGGCGTGGAATTCGTGACCGAGAATGCCGGCGGCTTCACCGCCAAGGGCTTCGAGATCGATGCTTCCTGGCGGGTGAGCCCGGTGCTTTCGTTCAACGGCGGCTTCACCTATTCGGACACCAAGTTCACCGACTACGTGACTGCCTGCCCCGAGGACGTGAAGGCGGGATATGCCTGCTATCTGGCGGCGGACGGCGTCACCAGCCTGGTGCAGGCCAAGGGCGAGCCGCTTTCGGGCGCGCCCAAGTACAGCGCCACTCTTGGCGCCGACGTGAAGCTGCCGATCAACGACAACCTCCAGTTCGATACTTCGGCCAACATCTACTACCGCAGCCGCGTGCAGTACGCGGTGGCCAATGCCTATGCCTATCAGGACGGTTACGGAACGATCGGCCTTTCCGCCGGGATCGGTCATCCGGACGGCAACTGGCGGATCGGCGCCTTCGTGCGCAACCTGCTCGACCAGCGCTTCCACGCATCGGTCATCCACCTGCCCTTCGCGGACTCGGGCGCCTATGTGAACTGGCTGACCCGCGAAGGCCGCCGCACCATCGGCGTCCAGGTCGAAACGAAGTTCTGATCGTGTCCGGCCGGAACCTTGCGAACAAGGTTCCGGCCATATTTCCGAATGGCCCGCAAGAGGCCGCCGAAACAAGGGTGAAGATGCAGGTGAAACGCGCAATGACGGCACTGGCGCTCTCGGCAGTGGCGATCTCTTCCTTTCCCGCGCTTGCGGCCACAAGCTGCCCGGCGCTGCGCTGGACGACGCTGGGGACGGCGGGCGGACCGGTCCCGACCGCCGAGCGTTCGGAGCCGGCCAATCTCCTCACCATCGGCGAGCGGCGGATACTCGTCGATACCGGTGACGGCACCGTGGACCAGCTTGCCCGCATCGGGCTGGACCTCGGCGCCGTCGACACGGTGTTCATCAGCCACAACCATCTCGATCACACCGGCGGCCTCGCCGCAGTGATCGGCCTGCGCTGGATGAACCAGTTTGCCGGTGTCCTGACCGTCTACGGCCCGGTCGGCACGCGGGCCGTCGTTGAAGGCATCGTCGCCTCCATGGCGACGCCGGGGAGCATCGGCTTCGGTCTCGGTACGCCGCCGCCGCGTCCGGCGGACTCGGTGCGGGTGATCGAACTCGCGGACGGGCAATCGCTCGATCTCGGCGCGGGCGCAGGCGTGAAGGTCGCCGCCAACAGCCATTTCGACCATGACGGCAAGCCCGATCCCGACAACGCCTCGCTGAGCTACCGTTTCGTGCTGGGCACGCGCAGCATTACCTACACCGGGGACACCGGTCCGAGCGCCGCGGTCACCGCGCTGGCGAAGGGCAGCGACATGTTCGTTTCCGAAGTCATCGCGCTCGATGCTCTGCTCGGTGAAATCCGCGCGCGCCGCAAGGACGCCTCGCCCGAGATGCTGGCCGGGATGGAGCGCCATCTTTCGACGCATCACCTGCGGCCCGAGGCCGTGGGCGAGATCGCCGCGCAGGCCGGGGTCGGCCGGGTCGTGCTCACGCACTTCGCGGTCCCGCCCGGCCCGCTGCCGCAGTTCGAGCCGGCCATTCGCGCGGGGATCGCCGCGCGCTATCACGGGGCGGTCGATCTCGCCCGCGATCTGCAAAGCTTCGACCTGGGGTGCCGGCCATGAATATCGCAGCCCGGCTGCGGCGGGAGCAGCGCACCAGCGGGGTCATCAACCTCGTGCTGAGCGCGGCGTTCTTCCTCGGCGTGTTCGGGCTGGAAAACCGCCCCCTTCGTTTCGCCGCACCTGACAACCTGGCGCTCGACTTCCTGCCGCAGGCCGCCGCGATCGCGCTGATGTCTTCGCTGGTGCCGCTGCTGGTGGTTTCCGGCAGTCTGCGCAGGTCCGGAGGGCGGACCGGCGGAGGGGCCTTCATCGCGCGGACCGTGCTGAGCGTGGTGCTGGCGGGCCTTGCGAGTGCCGCGCTGCTGGCCGCGCTCTGCCTGTTCGGACCGTGGCGCGAGATCGGCTGGCTTGTCGCACTGGGCATGAAGCTGGTCTATGGCACCGCGCTGGGCGTGGCCGGCACGACATTCGCGCTCACCCGGCTGTTCGCACAAGGGAGTGAACCGGCATGAGCTCTGGTGAAACCGGGCGCGCCATCGCGGCGATGGGCACGAAGCTCGGCCCCGATATCGTGGCCGCCTGCCGGGACCTGTTCGATGCCGAGCAGCAGGCGCTGGCCGCCCGGATTGCGCCGCTGTCGGTGGACTGCGCCTACGGCCCGGACCCGCGCAACCGGCTCGATCTCTACCGCGAGGGGGAGGCCGGGGGCCCGCGCCCCGTCGTCCTTTTCGTTCATGGCGGCGGGTTCCTTGTCGGCGACAAGGGCGGCGAAAGCGGCTGGGCGAATGCCCATGTAGGGCGCTGGGCAGCGGCGAACGGCATGGTGGGCGCAGTGATGAACTACCGGCTTGCCCCGGCGCACATGTGGCCCTCGGGCGCGGAAGACGTGGGTCTCGCGGTCGACTGGCTGCGGGCGAACGTCGCCGCGCATGGCGGCGATCCGGAGCGGATCTTCCTGCTCGGCACTTCGGCAGGCGCGGTCCATGTCTCCGCCTTCCTCAAGGCGCGTGAAGACCACGCGGCACTTGTGCGCGGCGCGGCGCTGCTCTCGGGCCTCTATGGCTTCACCCCGCTCGACGAGCGCGACATGCGCTATTACGGCCCGCAGGACTGCTACGACCTGCGCATGCCGATGGGCGCGGTGATGGCCACGGGCCTGCCGCTCATGGTCGCCTGCGCCGAGTTCGATCCGCCGCGTTTCCAGGCCGAATGGGCCAGCCTCCTGCAAGCCCGCCTCGGTCGCCACGGTCACTTGCCGCGCGCGCATTATGCCTCCGGGCACAACCACTACTCGATGGCCATGCATCTCGGCACGTCGGACCACCGGCTGTCGGACGAACTGCTTTCCTTTTTCGCCGATCTTTCCTGAGGGGCTTTCTCGATGACCAAGATACTCAATCTCGACCGCCGAAGCCTGCTTGCCGTGGGCGCGCTGGCAGCGGCTGCGCCGGTCATGGCGCATGCGGCCTCGAAGCGTCCGGCCCCGGCTTTCCCGAAAGGCTTCCTGTGGGGCGCCGCCACCGCGCCGCACCAGATCGAGGGCAACAACGTTTCCTCCGATCTCTGGTTCGTGGAGAACCAGAAGCCCACCGTCTTCGCCGAGCCCTCGGGCGACGCGGTGAACAGCTTGGAACTCTGGGCGACCGATCTCGATATCGTGAAGTCGCTGGGCCTCACGTCCTATCGCTTCGGCGTGGAATGGGCGCGGATCGAGCCGGAGAAGGGTCTGTTCTCTCAGGCCATGCTCGATCACTACAAGCGCATCGTCGAGGGCTGCCACGCGCGCGGGCTTGCGCCGCTGGTGACGTTCAACCACTTCACCGCGCCGCTCTGGTTCAGCGCGCAAGGGGGGTGGACCAACCCGGAATCGGCACAGCTCTTCGCCCGCTATTGCGATAAGGTGGCCCGCGCGATCGGTGCGGATATCGCCATGGCCATGACGCTGAACGAGCCGAATATCCTGCTCATTCTCAAGAACATCCTGCCGCCGCCGGTATGGGACATGCAGCGCCAGACCCTTGCCGCCGCCACAAAGCGCCTTGGCGTCGAGCGCTTCCTCTGCGCCAATGTCGCCGGTCGCGAGGACGTGGACGCCATCGTCGCGGGCCAGATGGCCGGGCACAAGGCCGCACGCGCCGCGATCAAGGCGGTACGCGGCGACTTGCCGGTGGGCTTCACGCTCTCGGTGCTGGATGACCAGGCTGCCGGCAAGAACTCCCTGCGCGACAAGGTCCGCGCCGAACTTTACGGCGGCTGGCTGGAGATCGCCAAGGGTGACGATTTCATCGGCGTGCAGAACTACGAGCGCGCGGTCTGGAACGACAAGGGCCGTCTGCCCGCGCCCGACGGCGCCGACCGCAACTGGTCCGGCACCGAAGTCTGGGCGCCGTCGCTGGCGGGCGCGGTGCGCTATGTCCACGCTGCCACGAAGGTTCCGGTGCTGGTCTCCGAACACGGCGTGGGCACCGAGGACGACACGCTGCGCGCGCGCTTCATTCCCGCCGCGCTGGAAGCGCTGAAGCAGGCCATGGATGATGGGGTGCCGGTGCTCGGCTACATGCACTGGTCGCTGCTGGACAATTACGAGTGGATTTTCGGCTACAAGCCGCGCTTCGGCCTGTGCAGCGTGGACCGCACGACTTTCGTGCGGACGCCCAAGCCGAGCGCCTCGGTGCTGGGTGGGATTGCGAAGCGCAATTCGCTTTAAAGGGGGAAGAGGAAAGGCAGGGGGGCAGCACCCCCCTGCACCCCCAATACTGTCGAGGTCAGCCGGGCCAACCGCGTTCCGCGCTCCGGAAGACTTACTGGCTGCGCCGCAAGGAGCGGACCTTCCTTCCTTAAACCACGATCACCTTCACCCCGAGATCCCGCAGCCGTTCCGCCATATCCTGCGGCACGCCCGCATCGGTGATAACCACGTCCACCTCGTCCAGCCCGCAGACGATCGCGCCCGAGGAGGAGCGGAACTTCGAGCTGTCGACCATGAGGATCACTTCCTCGGCCCGGTCCATGAACCGGCGCTCGGCGGCGACGAGGATCACGTCCTGTTGCATCACCCCCTGAGGTCCGACCGCCGCCGCGCCCATGAACAGCTTGGGCGCGTGGAAGCGCGGCATCGAATCCTCGCCCGCAGGGGCAAGGACGATGTTCTGTTCGCGAAACACAGTGCCTGACGGCAGCAGCACCCGCGTTCCGGTCTGCGGAAGCAGGGTGTGGACGATGTGCAGCGAGTTGGTCAGCACCTGCATGTCCAGCCCGTCGAGATAGGGGCACATCTGGAGCGTGGTGGTGCCGCCGTCGATCATGATCCCCTCGCCGGGGCGGCAGAGCTGGGCGGCGGCGCGGCCGATGGCCTGCTTGGCGGGCAGGTTCTGGGTGATGGACTGCTCGAAGGGCGTGCCTGCCAGACCCTGGGGCCTGTCAGGCTTCTCGTCCTCGGGCAGCTTGGCGCCGCCGTGGACGCGCAGGATGCGGCCGGATTCCTCCAGCCGCGTCAGGTCGCGCCGGATCGTGGCCGGCGAGGCGTCGAGCTGGGCTTCGAGAGCACGGTAGCTCACGAAGCCCGTATCGGCGACGGCCTCGAGTATCAGGCGTTCGCGTTCCTCGGCGTGCATGCGACTTGTGCTTCCTTTTGAGTCCGGCCGGGATCGGCCTGTTCGGCTTCGAGCTGTTCTAGCGACTTGCCTTCGTTGCGCGGCGCCCAGAGTGCGCCGATGATCCCGCTGATGACAAGGAACCCGGTAAGAATCCAGGCAAGGTTCGTAAAGCCCGTGGCGTTGAGCATGGGCACGAAGAAGCTGAACACGCCCAGCGAGATGCGCACGATGGCAAAGCACACGCCCTGCGCGGTGGAGCGCAGCATGGTGGGGAACATCTCCGAGCTCCAGAGCTGGAAGAAGCTCTGCGCGCCGAAGCCGCCGCCGAATTGCAGCAGGAAGACATAGAGCAGCGCGACCGGGATCGTCAGCGGGAATACCGCCAGCAGCATCATGCCCGCGACCTGAATAACCGCGGAGACGATGAACAGCGTGCGCTGGTTCACCTTGTCCGACAGGCGCATGAAGATGAACGTCACCGAGATCATGGCAACGAAGAACGAGACCGCCTGAATGGCGACGCTCTGGGCCTGGGTGGCCGCGCCCATCGTGCGCAGGATATAGGGGAAGAAGAAGCCGTTGGTACCGGCCCAGAGGTTCCAGAACCCGTACATGCCCACGAGCCCGAGGATCGAGGCGAGGTACTTGCCCTTGAAAAGGCTGGAGACCGGCGGGCGCTTTACCTCGGATTTCTGGGCTTCCACCCAGCGCTCCGATTCCTTCATCTTCGAGCGCAGCAGGGTAAGGCCGAGTGCGATCACCACGAGGTGCGCGAAGACGATCCGCGCGCCGAGCACGCCGAGCGAAGTAAGCGCGAGGCTCATCAGCAGCACCACGACCGGGCCGAGATACCACAGCGCCTGCGCCACCCCGGAATGCTTGCCGCGCTTGTTGTCCGGCGCCTGTTCGGCGATCAGCGACCAGCTTGCGGGAATGTCCGCGCCCACGGCGAGCCCGACGATCAGGAAGCCGACCACGATCATCCACGGCGCTACCGCGAAGACCAGCATCGACATGCCCAGCGCGTAGATCAGCATGTCCCACTGGTAGATCTTCTTGCGGCCCAGCTTGTCACAGAGCCAGCCGCCGATCAGCGCACCCACGCCCGCGCCGATGGCGTTGGGGCCGAAGGCGGCGATCAGGCCGACGAAGTCGTTGGAGAGGTGGTAGCTTTCCTGCCAGAGCGCGAGCGCGGCCGAGCCGGCGACGATCGAGCCGGCGTCGATATAATTGGCGAGGCCGGCGAGTATGGTATTGCGCCAGTTGTCCTCTTGTCCCGTGGTTTCAGTCATTTTCAGGTCCCTCCCGCCAGGATCGTTCTGTCGATCTCTGCGATTTTCGTCGTGCCGGTGAGCGCCATGGCGACGCGCATCTCGGCCTCGATCAATTTCAGCATCTTGGTCACGCCCGCCTCGCCCCCGGCGCCGAGCGCCCAGGCCCATGCGCGGCCGAGCAGCACGCCCCTGGCGCCCAGCGCCAGCATCCGCACGACGTCGAGGCCGGAGCGGATGCCGCCGTCGGCCAGCACGGTCATGCGGTCTCCCACGGCGTCGGCGATGGGGGGCAGGGCGCGCGCGCTGGAAAGCACGCCGTCAAGCTGGCGGCCGCCGTGGTTGGAAACGACGAGCCCGTCCGCGCCGAGTTCGGCGGCTTCCTTCGCATCCTCGGGATCGAGAATGCCCTTGATGACCAGCGGGCCCTTCCATTCCGAGCGGATGAAATCGAGATCGCGCCAGTTGATCGAAGGGTCGAAGTTGTTCCGCATCCAGGCGAAGAAATCCTCGATGCCGGTGCGGCCCTGAAGCACGGGGGCGACATTGCCCAAAGTGTGGGGCCGTCCGTTGAGGCCCACGTCCCAGGCCCATGACGGGCGCATCATCGCTTGCGCCGCGCGCCATGCCGCGCCCTTCAGCCCGCCGGTTCCGGCAAGTCCGGTGTGATAGTCGCGGTAGCGGCTGCCGGGGACGGGCATGTCCACCGTGAAGACAAGCGTGGAACAGCCTGCCTCGACCGCCTTGGCCAGCAGGTCCTTCATGAAGGCGCGGTCGCGGATCATGTAGAGCTGGAACCAGAACGGCTTGCTCGCCGCCTTGGCCACTTCGCCGATGGTGCAGGCACCCACGGTGGAGAGCGTGAAGGGAATGCCCGCCTTGTCCGCCGCGCGCACCGCCTGGCATTCGCCGCGCCGGGCATTGAGTCCGGCCAGCCCGATCGGGGCGAGGGCGACGGGCAGGGCGAGCTTCTGGCCGAACAATTCGGTCGAGAGGTCGAGCTGCGAAACGTCGCGCAGCACCCGCTGGCGCAGCGCAAGGTCAGCAAGGTCGGAGACATTGCGCCGGAGCGTTGCCTCGGCATAGGAGCCGCCGTCGATATATTCGAACAGGAAGCGTGGCAGGCGGCGGCGGGCGGCCTCGCGGAAGTCGGGGATGGAGGCGGTGATCATCAGGCAAGCTCCCGCATGTGCGCGCGCCACTTCTCGCGGTAGGCCATGAGATCGCCTTCGAGCGGCTCGACACGGCGCAGCCCGCCTTGCGCTTGCAGCAGCGGATTGATCAGCCGCAGCGCGCCGAACGAGACGTCGTTATGTGCGTTCGCCACATAGACTTCGGTTTCCGGCCGCAGCGCGGCGAGGGCGCGCACGAAGACTTCGGCATCGGCGAAGCGACCCTCGATCAGCAGGCGCTCCTTCGAGCGGATCAGGTCGAGCGAGGTGTCGGCCACCATCGCCGCATAGAGGCAGATCGCGGCACGCCGCGCGTACCAGGTGCCGGCCCATTCCTCGGGCTTGTCCACCCAGTCTGCCTTGCCGTGAGGGAACGGTCCGAAACCCGGCGCGAGCGTGGGCATCATCATCGTCCCGCGTTCGAGCAGGCCCGGCACGGCGTCCATCAGCTTGGGCTGGTCGGGTCGGATGTCGACGCGGCGGGTGTCGATCTGAATTACCGATTCGATCTCCCGCCCGCCCATGAAGCGCGCGGAAGGCACCGGCCAGCCATAGGCATCGACATTGACGAGGGTGTCGCGCGCCTCGGGAAGGGCGGCGATGGAGAAGGTCTCGGCAGCAAGGCGCATGGCGATGAACCAGGTGCCGGTGGAGAGAATCGTCGCCTCCAGCCGTGCGATCTCGGCGAAGCCGCGCGCAGCGAGGAGAGCGGCGTTCGAATCGTGGAGGCCTGCCAGCACCTGGGCCGTGGCCGGAAGGCCGGTCTCGGCGGCGATCTCGGGGCGGAGCGTGCCCACCATGTCGCTCGCCTTGACCACGGGGGCAAAGCGTTCCGCCCAGCCGAATCGTTCGGCCATGGGCGAGAATCGCGCATCGGCGGGGCACCAGAGATCGGTGTGGCAGCCGAGGCTGGTCACTTCGCTCGCGGCCTTGCCGGAGAGGAACCAGGCCCAGTACTGCGCCCAGGGAACGAGCGTGGCGCGGGCCATCTCCTCGGGGTGGCGGCGGGCCATCCAGTAGACTTGCGTGCCGAGGTTGAGGCCGTCGGGCAGGGCGGGGCTGCCGGTGAGGGTGAAGGCGTCACGCTCGCGCCGATAGTCGGCCATCACGTCTTCGGGGACGGCCTGTTCGTAGTCGAGCGGCGGGAACAGCAGGCCCTCATTGCCGCCGGCGCCGTCGAGAGCGGCGAAGCCCGCGCCGTGGGCCACGGGGATGATCGCTTCCACCGGATGGCCGGACCAGCCGCGCAGCGTGGCGCGCAGCCATTGGCCGATTCCCTCGACGTCGAGAACACGCAGCCCGTCATGCTCGCAGGGGACGTTGGGGCGTACCTGACGGTCGATCATGCGCCCGCCGCGCGTCCACAGCGTCACCTTGCTGAGGGTCTTGCCGATATCGACGACGATGAATGTACCGGTACCCGTCATGGCTCTCCAACCATCCTCCAACCCAAACACGCTCTGACCAATTATGATTGACTTTGATGATCGAACGTGATCGTTTTGTAGCGAAACAGATTGCTCATGCAAGCACGAATTGGTAGAGGATGACTATGGATACCATGACCGCTTCCCGCCCGGCTGCGATACCGTTTGCCGTTCCTTCCAGCCGCTGGGACGATTCGCTGGCCGCGACGCTGTCTCCCGAGCAATTGCTGCTTTATCGCTCCAACCTGCTCGGTTCCGATCTGACCGTCACCAACTTCGGCGGGGGCAATACCTCGGCCAAGCTGGCGGAAGTGGACCCGCTCACCGGCGAAACGGTGGAAGTGCTGTGGGTGAAGGGTTCGGGCGGCGACATCGGCTCGATGAAGCTCGACGGTTTCGCCACGCTCTATCAGGACAAGCTGCTCGGCCTTGAGGCGCACTATGCCGGGCCGGAAGACGACGACAAGATGGTCGGCTACCTGCCGCACTGCACCTTCAACCTGAACGCGCGCGCCGCCTCGATCGATACGCCGCTGCACTCGCTGCTGCCTTTCGCCCATGTCGACCATGTTCACCCGGACGCGATCATCGCGCTGGCCGCCAGTTCGGGCGGCGAAGCGGCAACGCAGGAAATCTGGGGCGGCAAGATCGGCTGGCTCGGCTGGAAGCGCCCTGGCTACACGCTCGGCGTCGAGCTTCGCGACTATGTGGCGGCCAATCCAGGCGTCGAGGGCGTCATGCTTGCCGGTCACGGCATCATCTGCTGGGCCGACAGCGCCAAGTCCTGCTACGAACACACTGTCGAGTTGATCGCGGACGCGGCGAACTATCTCAACGCCAAGCTGGGCGAGAAGCCTGCCTTCGGCGGCGCGGCCCATGGCACTGCCGGGAACCGCGCGGAGATCGCCGCCGATCTCATGCCGCGCCTGCGCGGTCTGATGACCGGCGCGCGCCGCAAGCTGGGCCACTTCTCGGACGACGCCGAAGCGCTGGAATTCGTGAACTCGGCGGAGTTCGAGCGTCTGGCCGGTCTCGGCACCTCGTGCCCTGATCACTTCCTGCGCACCAAGATCGCTCCCCTGACCCTCGACCCTACGCGTCTTCAGGACCAGGACTATCTGGCTCAGAAGATTGCCGATTATCGCGACATGTATGCAGCCTATTACGAGCGCTGCAAGCGTCCCAACTCGCCCGCGATGCGCGATGCCAACCCGGTGGTCGTGCTCGTGCCGGGCGTGGGCCGCATCACTTTCGCCACCGACAAGACCACGGCGCGCCTTGCCGGGGAATTCTACGGCAACGCCATCAACGTGATGCGCGGCGCGGAGGCCATCGGCGACTATATCGCGCTCGACGAGCAGGAAGCCTTCGACATCGAATACTGGCTGCTTGAGGAAGCCAAGCTCCAGCGCATGCCCGCACCCAAGCCCTTGGTCGGCCGTGTGGCGCTCGTCACCGGCGGCGCCGGCGGCATCGGTGCCGCCACCGCCGCACGCCTGATGGCGGACGGGGCCTGCGTGCTGCTGGCTGACCGCGATGCGGGTGCCGTGGAGGAAGTCCGCGCCGGTTTCGCCAAACAGTTCGGCAAGGACGTGGTCCGCGCCGCCGTTTGCGATGTGACCGACGAGGCGCAAGTCTCCGAAGCCTTCGCCGTGGCCGCGCGCGAATTCGGCGGGCTCGACATTCTGGTTGCCAATGCCGGTATCGCCTCGTCAGCACCGATCGAGGAGACCACGATCGAACTGTGGAACCGCAATTACGACGTGCTGGCGCAGGGCTACTTTCTCACCAGCCGCGCCGCATGGCCGCTGCTGAAGGGCATGAAGGAGCAGGGCGGCACTTCGGTGGTGTTCATCGGGTCGAAGAACGGCGTCGCGGCGGCCACCAATGCCTCGGCCTATGCTTCCGCCAAAGCAGCGGCGAACCACCTTGCGCGCTGTCTGGCGCTGGAGGGCGCGCCGCACGGTATCCGCGTCAACGTGGTCAATCCCGATGCGGTCATCAAGGGCAGCAAGATCTGGGACGGCGACTGGCGCAAGGAACGCGCGGGCGCCCACGGCATCGACACCGGCAAGGAACTGGAAGAACACTACCGCAACCGCTCCATGCTGAAGCGCGACGTGCTGCCTTCCGACATTGCCGAGGCGGTCTATTTCCTGGCCGGTGACCAGTCGGCGAAATCGACCGGCAACATGATCAATGTCGATGCGGGTAACGCACAGGCGTTCACGCGTTAAGAGATGTTTTTCGGGGGAATGCACGAACCGGCGCATTCCCCTTTCCGGCATCGCGGTGCCGGATGCGGAAGAGGATAAGAGAATGAGCAGACTGCCGATTTCCGATGAACTGATCGCCGAAGCCAATGCCCGCGCGGCAGATGCGCTGGAGGACGAATATGCCTCGCTTGGCCGCAAGCTGGAGCGTTCTGGCATCGCCATCGATGCGATCAAGGACAAGGTTTCCGCCTTCTCGGTCGCCGTTCCCTCGTGGGGCGCTGGCCGGGGCGGCACCCGCTTCGCCAAATTCCCGATTGCGGGCGAACCCACCAACATCCATGAAAAGCTGGAAGACTGCGCCGTCATCAACCAGCTTTCGCGCCTGACCTCCCGCGTCTCGCCGCATTTCCCGTGGGACAAGGTGAGCGATTACAAGGCGCTGCGCGAGGAAGCGGCCAGCCTTGGCCTTGGCTTCGATGCGGTGAACTCCAACACCTTCCAGGACCAGAAAGATCAGGCGCACAGCTATTCCACCGGTTCGCTCTCCTCGACCATCGAGGCGACGCGCCAGCAGGCGGTGGAGCACAACATCGAATGCATCGAGATCGGCCAGCAGCTCGGCTCCACCGATCTCACCGTCTGGGTGGGGGACGGCACCAACTTCCCCGGCCAGCAGGACCTCGGCCGCAGCCTCGACCGCTATCTGGATGCCGCCGCACAGGTCTATGCCGCGCTGCCCGATGACTGGCGGATGCTGCTCGAACACAAGATGTTCGAACCGGCGTTCTACTCCACCGTCATCAGCGACTGGGGCTCCTCGATCCTCGCCGCTCAGGAACTGGGCCCCAAGGCCAAGTGTCTGGTCGACCTTGGGCACCACGCGCCCAACGTGAACATCGAGCAGATCGTGGCCCGCCTCCACCGCTTCGGCAAGCTGGGCGGCTTCCACTTCAACGACAGCAAGTACGGCGATGACGATCTCGATTCGGGCTCGATCAACCCGCACCAGCTGTTCCTGGTGTTCAACGAACTGGTCGAGGCCGAACTGGCTCCGCGTGACGGCTTCAAGCCCAGCTACATGATCGACCAGTCGCACAACGTGACCGATCCGATCGAATCCATGCTGTCCTCCGCCGAAGCCATCGGTTCCTGCTATGCCAAGGCGCTGTTGGTGGACCGCGAGGCGCTGCATCTCTCTCAGGAAGCCAACGACACGATGATGGCCTTCCAGGCGCTGCGCCGTGCCTACAATGTCGATGTCAGCCCGATTCTGGCCAAGGCGCGCGTCGAGGCGGGCGGCGCGGCGGACGTGCTGGGCGTCTACCGCGAAAGCCGCTGGCGCGACCGCAAAGCGCAGGAACGCAAGGCCGTGGGCCTCGGCGCCGGGATCGTCTGATCTCTTTCGCATCCTGAAATACTGCCGGACCAAAGGGTAACAAGCCCTGCCGGAAAACCCTTCTCGCCGGGACTCCCCGTCCCGGCGGCAAGGTGAAGACAAGACTGCTGCAATAATAAAAAATCTACACAACCATTTGGATTTGGGAGGGAAATTATGCCGATCCAATCGTTTCGTACCGTGCTGCGCGCTGCAACCGCACTGACCTCGGCGCTGGCTGCGATGCCTGCCGCCGCGCAGGAACAGGTGCCCGTCGCCGAAGCCGCTGCTTCTACCGCTCCACTTGAGGACCAGTTCCGCGATCCGCCCAATTCCGCCCGCCCGCGCGTGTGGTGGCACTGGATGAACGGCAATATCTCGAAGGACGGCATCGCCAAGGACATGGCGTGGATGAAGCGCGTCGGCATCGGGGGATTGCAGAACTTCGACGCCAATCTTCAGACCCCGCAAGTGGTCGACAAGCGCCTCGTCTACATGACGCCGGAGTGGAAGGACGCCTTCCGTTTCGCCGCGCACGAGGCGGACCGGCAGGGGCTCGAACTCGCCATCGCCGCCTCGCCCGGATGGTCGGAAACCGGCGGCCCCTGGGTTCAGCCGCAGGACGGCCTGAAGAAACTGGTCTGGTCGGAGACCCCGGTAGCCGCCGGGCAGCGCTTCTCGGGCAAGCTTTCCGCGCCGCCTTCGGCGACCGGGCCCTATCAGGCGCTGGGTGCCGCGGTGTCCATCGAGGAGATGATCTCCGGTCATCCCGCCCCTCCGGGGCCGTCGTACTACGGCGATGTCGGCGTCTTCGCTTACCCCGAATCCGTCGAACCCGCAGTCGCCTTGCCGCGCGCGGCGGATGGGCTGGGCAATGTGCTCTCCGCTGCCGCGCTGTTCGATGGCGATCTTGCCAAGGGCGTAACCCTGGCCCGCAAGGAAGGCGAGGCGCCCAGCCTGCGGCTCGACTATGCGAAGCCGGCCCGGATCTCCACCGCGACGGTCTTCGTGCCCGATGTGGTGGTTCCCTTCGCCGGAGCCGCTTTCACGGGCGCGCTGGAATCGAGCGCGGACGGTAACACGTGGACGCCGATCGCCACGTTGACGCTGGGTGCCGTACCCACGACCGTCAGCTTCCCCGCCGTTACCGCCGCGCATTTCCGTGTCGTGCTCAATCCTCGCAAGCAGGACGGCGGCCTCGGATCGCCCGCGCCGGGCATTGCCATGGACGGATTGTTCGACGGCGTCGGCGCGATGCTGGCGAAGAAGCCGCTGGTCGTCGGCACCTTCACGCTCGATGCCGCTCCGAAAGTAGACCGTTTCGAGACCAAGGCCGGCTTCGTGATGAGCCGCGACTATTACGCGCTGGAGGAGCCGAAGGACGGTGCCGCCGGTATCGCCCCCGCCAGCGTTGTCGACCTCACCGGCAAGCTCAAGGCGGACGGCACGCTCGACTGGCAGGCCCCGGCGTTGCCCAAGGGCCAGCGCTGGCGGGTGCTGCGCATGGGCTATTCGCTGCTCGGCACCACCAACCACCCGGCACCGCCCGAGGCGACCGGGCTTGAGGTGGACAAGTTCGATGGCGACGCGGTGCGCCGTTATCTCGATCACTACATCGGCATGTACAAGGATGCCGCCGGGCCGGACATGATCGGCCAGCGCGGCGTGCGTGCGCTGCTCACCGATTCCATCGAGGTGGGAGAGGCGAACTGGACGCCGAAGATGCTGGAGCAGTTCCAGCGCCTGCGCGGCTATGACGCGCGGCCCTGGCTGCCGGCGCTGACCGGCGTGCTGGTGGGCACGCGCGCGCAATCGGACAAGTTCCTCTACGACTATCGCCGCACCCTGGCTGACCTGCTGGCCAGCGAGCATTACGGCACCGTCGCCAGGGTCGCTCACGAGAATGGCCTCAAGGTCTATGGCGAGGCGCTGGAAGACAAGCGTCCGATGCTGGGCGACGACATGACCATGCGCAGCCACACGGATATCCCGATGGCCGCGATGTGGACCTTCCGCGAGGAAGGCCCGCGCCAGACCCTGATCGCCGACATGAAGGGCGCGGCTTCGGTCGCGCATCTCTACGGCCAGAACCTCGTCGCGGCGGAATCGATGACCGCCTCGATGTCGCCCTGGGCCTTCGCGCCCAAGGATCTGAAGCGCTTCATCGACATGGAGTTCGTCAACGGCGTCAACCGCCCGGTGGTCCATACCTCGGTCCATGTGCCGGTGGACGACAAGAAGCCCGGCCTCTCGCTCTTCATCTTCGGCCAGTATTTCAACCGGATGGAAAGCTGGGGCGAGATGGCCAAGCCCTGGGTGGACTATATCTCGCGCTCCTCGCTGCTGCTTCAGGCGGGGCGGAACGTGGCCGACGTGGCCTACTTCTACGGCGAGGAAGCACCGCTGACCGGGCTCTATGGCGACAAGCCGGTGGCTGATGCGCCGGTTTCGCACGCTTACGATTTCCTCAGCTACGATGCGCTCACCGGCTTGCTCACCAACGAGGGCAACGAGGTCGCCGCGCCCGGCGGCGCGCGTTACCGGGCGATCTACCTCGGTGGTTCGTCGCAGCGCATGACATTGGGAGCGCTGAAGAAGCTCGCCGCGCTGGTCGAGGGCGGCGCCACGGTGATCGGCGATGCGCCGGTCTCGACGCCCAGCATGGCAGGGGGCATGATGGGCCCGCAGGACGCGGAATGGTCGGCGCTGGTGGCGAAGCTCTGGCCGGGCAGCGGTGACGCCGCAGTCGGAAAGGGCCGCGTGATCGCCGGCAAGGACGTGGAAGGCGCGCTTAGCAAGCTGTCGGTGGCACCGGATTTCACCTTCACCGGAGCAGAGGCGAATACGAAAATCCCCTTCGTCCACCGCCGCGACGGGCAGGGCGAGATCTACTACCTCTCCAATCCGCAAGGCGCGCAGTCCATCGAGGCGCGCTTCCGCGTCACCGGCAAGGCTCCCGAACTCTGGCACCCGGAAACCGGAACCAGCGAGCCGGTAAGCTACCGCATGGAGAATGGCGAGACGGTCGTGCCGCTCTCGCTGGCCGAAGGTGACGCGGTCTTCGTGGTGTTCCGCAAGGCGGCCGCGAAGCAGAGCCTTATACTGCCCGCCAGGCCGGTGCAGGCGCTGGCTTCGCTCGACGATGGCTGGACGGTGCGGTTCCAGGCCGACCGCGGCGCTCCCGCCTCGATCGAGATGCCGAAGCTTGCCCCGCTCGAACAGAATGCCGAAGCCGGGGTGAAGTACTTCTCCGGCGAGGCGACCTATTCGCGCAGCTTCAACCTGCCGAAGGGTGCGAAAGCGGGGCAGCCGCTTTGGCTGGACCTCGGGCAGGTGGGCGACCTGGCGGAAGTCACGGTGAACGGAAAGCCGGTGGGTGCGGCGTGGCATGCGCCTTACCGGATCGATATCGGCAAGGCCGTGAAGAACGGCGCCAACACCATCGAGGTGAAGGTGGCCAATCTCTGGGTCAATCGCCTCGTCGGCGATGCGCAGCCCGGCGCGAAGCCGATCACCTGGACGGCGATGCCGACCTATCGTGCCGATGCGCCGCTCAGACCTTCGGGGCTGATCGGCGCGGTCAAGCTGGAGAAGTAAGGCAGGAAAGCTCCCGGAGGGCTCTTCCTCCGGGAGCCGCTCCGGTGCCCTGCGGCGGCTGGCGGCGGGCGGGCTTCGCCAACTCATCGCCCCCGCGCCTTGCCGCCTCGGCCCCGGCCGCTAGGCTCCTGCCCGAGAACGAACGGGACAGGGCACGATGGGCGAACTCGGCTTCGGCTACCTTTACGATTTCCGCAATCCCGGCCCGTGGCGACGGGCGCCGGAAGCGCTTTATGGCGAAATTCTCGACGTCGTTGCCGAAACCGAGGCGCTGGGCTTCGACGGGGCCTGGGTGCCCGAACACCACCTCGCCGGGGACGGCTACATGACCTCGCCGCTGGTGGCGCTTGCGGCCATCGCTGCGCGTACGAAGCGGATGCGCATCGGTGCTGGCATCGCGCTTGGCCCGCTCTACGAGCCGCTGCGTTTCGCCGAGGACTGTGCGGTGCTCGACACGCTTTGCGGTGGGCGCTTGGCGATGGGGCTCGCCATCGGCTACCGGGCGCGCGAATATGCGGCCCACGGCCTCGACTTCACCCGGCGCGGTGCGCGGTTCGACGAATTCCTGAGCATCGTCCGGCGGCTCTGGGCGGGCGAGACGGTGGACTTCGAGGGCCGCCATTTCCGCCTCGAAGGCGCGCGGGTTTCGGCGCTGTCGAGCCGGGGACAAGTGCCGCTCTACATCGGTGGCTTCGCGCCCAAGGCGATGGAGCGGGTGGCGAGGTATGGCGACGGGTACTTCGGCAATCTCGATATCTGGCCGCTCTATCGCCAGAAGCTGGAGGAGCAGGGCAAGGACCCGGCGCTTGCGAAGATCTGGCTGCAGGAACTGATGCTGGTCGTCGCGCATGAAAAGGCGGCTGCGGTCGAGGAACTGGCGCCTTATTTTCATCACGTCAGCAACACTTATGCGGCGTGGATGGCGGAGGACCGGGCGATCGGGATCGAGGATGCGGCGATGAAGCCGATGGACCTCGATACCTTCAAGCGCAGCGGCGTGCTTCAGGTGCTTACCCCGGCCGAGGCGGTGGACCGCTTCCGCGCCCTTCGCGACAAGGCGCCGGTTGAGCATTTCACGATGATGATGCCGCCGGGCCTTCCGGCGGAGCGTTTCCTTGCCTATGCCCGGACCTTCGCGGATGAAGTGATCCCGGCATTTCGGTGAGGCAGGCTTGAGCACGGTGACGGAGCAGGACGGAACGGCCGCGGAAGGCGTGGGAGCGCGGGCGGCCTCGCCGCAATCGGTGACGCGCGTGGTCCGCCTGCTCGAAGCCCTCTGCGCGAGCAGCGAGCCGCTGTCGCTGGCGGACCTCAGCCGCCGTCTCGCCACGCCAAAAAGCAGCCTCGCGGCGCTGCTGCGCGGGCTGGCAGAGGAAGACTTCGTGATCGGCGCGGATGGCACCTGGCGGCTGGGCCCCGGCGCCTTCGGCCTCGGCAGTGCACTGGCCGAGGCACGCCGCCGCCTGCAAAGCTCCGATCTGATCCGAGACGGCATGCGCCGCCTCTGCGCCGCGACGGGCGAAACCGTGCTGTTCGCCGTGGGCGACGGGGAGGGCGACCAGCTCACTTATGTTGACATGGTAGAGAGCCGCAACGTCGTGCGCTATTCGGTCAGTGTCGGAGACCGGCGCCCGCTTTACGCGACGGCGGGCGGACGGGCGCTGCTGGCGACATGCTCACAGGATGCGACCGACAGTTACCTGCGCCGCCTGAGCGCGCAGGCCTTTACCCCGGCAACGCTGGTGGATCGCAAGGCCCTGGCCGCTGCCATTGCCGATGCGCGGGAGCAGGGCGTCGCCCAGACCGTCGATCAGGCGGCGGACGGCGTAACCGGCACTGCCTCGGCCATTCGCGATGCCGCGGGGCTGGTGCTCGGCGCCTTGGTCGTGGCCGCGCCCACCCCGCGCGCGCAGGGCCGGCTGGAGGATCTTGCGCGGCTGGTGCAGCAGGAGGCGGCGGATATCTCCCGCAGCCTCGGTTTTCGCTGAGCGCCGCGCCGCAGCGCTTTACGCGGCCGCGCGTCTCGGGCTTTCGGCGGCTTCGAGAGCGGACTGGATCGTCGTCAGGAACTGGCCGGTCGCCCGCTGCCACGAGAAGCGCGAGCCCAGCAGCGCCGCGTCCTCGCGCCGGACCGTGAGTGCGGCCGCGATCGCCCGTTCCAGCACCGCGTCCACCGCGCCTGCCGGAGCGCGAAGGCCTTCGTCCACCCCGCATCCGTCGCGGCCGAGGATGTCGACCGGGCCGGTTACCGGATAGGCGGCGACCGGGGTGCCGCAGGCCAGCGCCTCGATCACCACGAGGCCGAAGGTATCGGTAAGGCTGGGGAACACGAAACAGTCGGCCGCGCGGTAGGCGCTTGCCAGTTCGTCACCCGAAAGCGCGCCGAGGAACAGCACGTCCGGATAGCGCCGTCGCAGGCTTTCCAGGGCGGGGCCGTCGCCGACCACGACCTTGCTGCCGGGCACGGGTGCGTCGAGGAAGGCTTCGAGGTTCTTTTCCGGCGCCACGCGGCCGACGTTCAGCAGGACCGGGCCGGGCAGGGCGGCCATCGCCGGGTGCCGCGTGCCATGCGGGTGGAACTGGGCATGGTCGATGCCCCGGCTCCAGCGGCGGGTGTGGGAGATACCGCGTCCGGCGAGTTCGCGTGCGAGACTGTCGGTCGATACCAGCACGGCCTGGCTCGGGGCGTGGAAGCGCTGCATGATCGGCCAGAACCGCTCGGCGCTGAGCCCGGTGCGCACGGCGGCATATTCGGGGAAGCGGGTGTGGAAGGCCGAAGTGAACGGCACTCCGCGCGAAAGGCACCAGCCGCGAGCGGCCCAGCCGATCGGGCCTTCGGTGGCGATATGGACGATCTGCGGCTGCGCCTTGTCGAGCATCCGGCGCACCCCGAAGCGCGGTGCCATGGCCAGGCGGATCGAGGCATAGCCGGGCATCGGCACCGTGAAAAACCGGTCTGGAGTGAGGGTTTCCACCTCGTGCCCCAGCCGCACCAGTTCATCGAGCGTGGCCGAGAGCGAGCGGACGACGCCGTTGACCTGCGGCAGCCAGGCGTCCGTCGCCAGGGTGAGCTTCACTCCGCCGCCTCGGCGCGGATCGCCTCCACGCCATCCGCCGTGTGGCCGCCGGTCTCGGCGATCCAGTCGACGATGGCGATATGACCCTGGAGGTCCTCGACCAGCGCGGTGCAGCTCTCCACCCAGTCACCGTCGTTGTAATACGTGATGCCGCCGAACTGGCGGATCTCGGCGCAGTGGATGTGGCCGCAGACCACGCCGTCGAACCCGCGCGAGATCGCCTCGTTCGCCACGGCTTCCTCGTAGCTGCAGACGTACTGGACTGCGTTCTTCACCTTCTTCTTCATGTAGGCGGAGAGCGACCAGTACGGCATCTTCAGCTTGCGCCGCACCGCGTTGAACACGATGTTTGCCCGCAGCAACGCGCCGTAGGCCTTGTCGCCGAGGAACGCGAGCCATCTGGCGTAGAGCACCACGCCGTCGAAGGCGTCGCCGTGAGTGACCAGCAGGCGACGACCGTCGAGCGTTTCGTGCACCGCTTCAAGCACCAGTTCCACGCCGCCGAACGTCAGTCCTGCATAGTCGCGCAGCATCTCGTCGTGGTTCCCCGCGACGAAGACCACGCGGGTGCCCCGGTGCGCCATCTTGAGGATGCGGCGGATCACCTCGTTATGGGCATCGGGCCAGTACCACCCCTTGCGCAGGCGCCAGCCGTCCACGATGTCGCCTACGAGATAGAGCGTCCTGCATTCCACCGAGCGCAGGAAATCCACCAGCATCTCGGCATTGCAGCCGCGCGTGCCGAGATGAACGTCGGAGATCCAGATCGTCTCGTACTTGCGTTTGGGCCGGAAGCCTTTCGGGTCCGGCAGGTCGAGCCAGGCGGGAATGTTGGTGCCGGCAAAGGCGCCTGCATTGTCGCCGGTGGTGCGTTCGAGAAGGGTGTCCACGTCTTTCCGCATCGGTTGCGCCCCCGTTCCAGTTGCCGGGATATTCCCACTTTCGCGTTGCGGCGCGGTGACGGTTGCGGGTCACTTCGATGACAGGCGGGTTCGGCCCGTGTTTTCATGGTGATGTCACCGATATGTCACCTGTTCGTCACACTGGCGCGGCAAGTAGCCGCCCGTAGCTAATGCGCAGGGGGCCATGCGGCGGATCGACATATTGCTGGCGAGCGAGCTTTCCGGGGGCCATGCGGCCTTTCGGCACGACGATTTCGACGTCCTCCTTCACCGCTGGACCGACTTTGCTGAGCTTCCGCTGATCGAAGGCGCGCTCTGGGTCTTCATCGACTGGGTGCTGCCCGAAATGTCGGGCCTTGAGCTGTGCCGCCGCCTGCGGGCCGACAGTCTGACCTCGCATGCACATGTCACGATCGTGCTGGAGGAAGACAACGTCGATGATCGCAAGCGTGCGCTGCGCATGGGCGCGGATGACTACATGGTAGGTCCGCTGACCCGCTCGGCCCTGCTGGACCGGGTGCTGGGCGCCAATATCAGCGAGCAGGACACCGCCAACGGCCGCGTCCTCGCGCAGGGTGAACTGTCGGTGGATGTCGCGGCGTTCCAGGCGCGCTGGCAGGGCAGGCCGATCTCGCTGATGCCCAACGAACTGCGGCTGCTGCGCTACTTCATCGAGCATCCGGGCCGGGTCTTCACCCGTACCCAGCTGATCGCCGCGCTGGGCAAGCAGGAGCCGCCAGTGGACGAACGCACGGTGGACGTCTGGATCGGCCGCCTGCGCCGCGCGCTGAAGGGTGTGGGTGCGGGCAATCCGCTGCGCACCGTGCGCTCCCTGGGCTACGTCTTCGACGCGATCTGAGCTGCCGGACGAAGCCGAGGGCTCGCCATCTGCTGCCGAGGCGGCGTCTTTACGGCTCCGCCGTCCCCCGCAAGGCGAAAGATTTACCTCGCGAGGGCGCGGAAACCGCAGGGATCGTCAGCCCAGCAGGCCCGCAGTCTGGGCAAGAAGCCAGAGGCCGATCACCAGGAACAGCAGCGCCGCGATCGTGCGCACCACGTTCAGCGGGACGCGCTTGATGATCTCGTTGCCGAGGAACACCGCGGGCACGTTGGCCAGCATCATGCCGATGGTAGTGCCGGCCATGACCGGGAGCACGCTCTGGAAACGGGCGCCCAGCGCGATCGTGGCAAGCTGGGTCTTGTCGCCCATCTCGACGAGGAAGAAGGCGATGGCGGTGGCCACGAAGGGCCCGAAGCGGCTGGGCTTGGGCTCGTCGTCTTCGTCGAACTTGTCGGGGATCAGCGTCCATGCGGCCATGGCGATGAAGCTGACCGCAACGAGGTAGCGGAACCACTGGCCGTCGAGGAAGGCGGAGGCCTGCTCGCCGACCAGCGCTGCGAGGAAGTGGTTGGCGAGCGTCGCCACGAAGATGCCGCCGACAATGGGCCAGGGGCGCTTGAAGCGAGTGGCGAGGACGATCGCAAGCAATTGCGTCTTGTCGCCGATTTCGGCGAGCGCGACCACGGCGGTGGACGTCAGCAGGGCTTCCAAGTGAATTCTCCGGGCCGGGCAACAGACAAGACAATAGCGCGGCAGAACCCGCCCGGCCGGACGGAACTGCAACGCCATTGGTCTCGCCCGGACGGATTTTCCGTCCTCCTGTGCGCCATGGTCTCTCGACCAAGTATGTTGACGACAGGTCCTGCTGGTCTTGTCCGGGCGATGGCCGGGGCAAGGGGGCGCAGGCGGCTACTCCCCAGATGACAAGCCGGCCCTTAGCGCGGGCGACCGGTGCTGGCAAAGAAAAAAGGACCGGCCGCATCGCTGCGACCGGTCCGTCAGTTGCCGTAGGGAGGGCAGGCGCCTCCCTGGTGAGATCGTCAGAACTTGGCCGTGGCCGAAAGCGAGAAGACCCGGCCGAGGGCGTAAGTGTTGAAGTCCACGCGGCCGTCCTCGAAGGTCTGGTATTCGAGGTGCTTTCGCCCGGTGAGGTTGCGGCCTTCGAGCTTGAGTTCCAGTTCCCTGCCGGCCAGTGCGATCCCCTGGCGCAGCACCACGTCCACGCGCAGGCCGGGGTATTCGATGACGTCGGGCTGGCGGATGCTGCCCACCAGGCCACGGCTGACCGAACGCTTGCTGGCATAGCTGAGCAGGATCGTCTGCTGCGAGAGGCCGGAGGTGTCCTCCATGCCGAGCTGGAAGTTGAGCAGGTGTTCCGACTGCCCGGTGAGCGGCGCGCCGTTCTGGAAGTAGTCGCTGGCAAGCTGGGTCGTGCTGGCGCCGTAGATGTCGGTGGTGTCTTCCGCGCCGACCTTCAGCTTCGACTTGGTGTAGGTGTAGTTGCCGATCAGCACGAGACGGCGGTTCTCGAAGAAGGCGCCGCCGATCGTATCGAGATCGACGTTCTTCTGCACTTCCAGCTCGCCGCCGTAGAGGTCCGCCGCAGGGGCGTTGGCGTAAGTTGTGATGAAGCTTTCGGAGCCGGCGAGGATCGATTCGATCGGGTTCTTGATGTGCTTGTAGAAACCGCCCACCGAAACGCGCTGGTCACGCGCGAAGTACCATTCGAAGCGGGCCTCGGCGTTGGTGAGCTGGCTGTCCTTCAGGAACGGGTTGCCGCGATAGGTGCGGTTGCTGTCGGGATCGTAGAAGTTCTGGTAGACCAGCTCGCGGAACTGCGGGCGGGCGATCGTCTTCGAGCCGTTCACGCGGACCTGCATGCCGGGCTCAAGCTCGTAAGTGAGCGTGAGGGCAGGCAGGAAGTATTCCTTCTTGAGGCCGGTGGTCGGCGTGGCCACCCCGCCGACCGGGCGAAGGACGGTCGTCTGCTTGGCATATTCCCAGCGCACGCCGGCGTCGATCGAGAGGCTGTCGGTGATCTGGCCATCGACCTTGCCGTAATAGGCATGGTTGAGCAGGCGGGCATCGAACTGGCCGACGTTGGCGGTCAGGTCACGCAGTTCGAGGTTGTAGTTGATGCCCGAGGCATCGTTCAGATACCACATCCCCGGCTGCAGCAGCACGTCGAGCCGCAGCAGGCCGAAAGCCTGGATCAGCGACTGGTCGCCGCTGGCATAGACGCCGAACTGGCGGTTGGTGTTGGTGCGCCGGTTCAGCTGATAGGCATAGCCGGCGGTGCCGCGCCAGCCGTCGAAGAACTGGCGCGAGACGTCGACGCCGGCCGACCACACGTCCTCGCTCAGGCGCGAGAAGCTGATCGTGGTGGGATCGACCGCCCCGGTGCCCATGGTGTTGACGAAGTTTTCGCCGAACTGGGTGCCGTCGTTGGTGCGGATATATTCGGAGTCGATCTCGAACGGCGAGAGGCGCTTGGAGTTGGCAAAGCCGGCGCGTACGTCGATCGAGGTCTTGTCGTCCGGCTTGAACTCACCGGTGAACTGGGTGTCGAGCAGCGCGCGTTCGTACCAGGCGGTCTTCTGCGAGATGTAGTCGACGTCCTGGTTGCTCTCCTGGTGGCCGGCGCGAAGGCGCGTGAACTTGCTGGTGTCGTGAATGTAGAGGTTGGTCCAGCGGATGGAGTTGTCGCCCCATTCGAGGCCGAGGCCCAGCATGCCGTTGACGATGATCCGGTTGTCGGTGCTGACCGTGCGGTAGTCTTCCCAGAGATTGTCCGGGTTGGCGCTCAGCCCCTGTGTAAGCTGCTGCACGGCATCGCGGGTCTGGGTCTTGTTCGAGTAGCCGGCCGCCGCGATCACGCCCAGCGTGGCGTCGCCGAGTTCGGCGCGCGTACCCGCCGAAAGATCGGCCGAGAAGTTCGGCTGCATCTTGTCGACCTTCTGGACCACCGAGTTGCGGCCCCGGAACAGCGTGCTGCCGATTTCAAGCGCCTGGTCGCTGCCCGAGCCCATCACGGTGTCGCTCTTCAGGTAGGCCTTGAGCGGGGCGGGAAGCGAGCGGTTGCCGTTGTCGTAGCCGGTCCAGTCGGTCTGGCTGCCGTAATAGGTGTAGCCCAGCTTGTTGGTGGTTTCGGTATCCCAGCCGATGCCGCCGCCGATGGTCAGGAAGCTTTCTTCCGGGATAGACTTGGTCGTCAGGTTGATGACGCCGCCGCCGAATTCGCCGGGGAAGTTGGTCGAATAGCTCTTCTGTACCAGCGACGAGGCGATGATGCTGGTGGGGAAGAGGTCGAGCGGGACGACACGCTTGAGCGGCTCGGGGCTGGGCAGCGGCGAACCGTTGAGCAGTGCGAGCGAGTAGCGGTCGCCGAGGCCGCGAACATAGACGTAGCCGTTGCCGACCACCGAAAGGCCGGTGACGCGGCCCAGCGCGCCGGCAATGTCGCCTTCGCCGGTGCGCGCGATCTGCTCGCTGGAAAGGACCGAGATGACCTGCGGGGCCGTGCGCTCGATGTTGCGGCTGCGCTGGCCGGTAACGATGATCGCACCGCCCGGGATCGAGACGTCGGGCGCCTCTTCTCCGGCCGCCGCGTCATCCGCCGGTTGAGTGGGAACGGCGCCGGCAATGCCGGAGGCGGGAGCGGAAGTGCTGTCCTGTGCCCACGCCGCGGTCGGCGCGAGCAACGCGGTGGAGAGCAGCAGCGTGACGAGCCGCGGCTTGATCATGGATTGTCCCCCTGGAACACGTAACGGATGCGATCGGATCGGATGCGAACGGGGGGCGGCCAGCTTGGACCGCCCCCCTTTGTTATGCTGCGGGCGGTCGGATCAGACGGTGGGCACTGCGGTGCAGGCGCTGTTCGATCCGAGGTTCGCGTTGGTGGTGTCGCAGGTCCAGCCGCGATACCAGGTGTCCGAAGCGTCCTTGACCGCGCCGATATAGGTGACGTTGGTGAAGAAGCTCGAGAGCGTGGACAGGCTGGCGTAAGCCGGGACCGCGGTTTCGCCGGCGCCGTTGACGAACGTGCTCGTCAGCGTCGAGGTGAAGGCGGCGTTGTTGTTGGTGCCGGCGTTGAATGCGGCCTGGACGGCGGCATTGTCGTAAGTGCCGGTGCCGAGGAAGGCGCCGGTGCCGCCGCAGGTCATCACCACCGAGTGGGCGGTGAGGGAGGTCGCGGCAGAGCCGCCTGCGGTGGTGCCGTTCTGGCGGAGGCACTCGTTCGTCGGGGTGTAGACCACGCCGTTGACGAGAGTGACGTCCGAGTTGCCGCGGAACAGCATCGAGGCCTGGTTGCCGCTGTTGCCCGAGCCCACGCTGGTCTGGACGGCGGTGAAGTTGGCGACGGTGATCTTGGTGCGCGGATCGTCGGCTTCGTTGCCGTTGCTGTCGAACTCGAGGAACGAGTCGCCGGCGTTCGGCTTCTGCACGATCAGGGCGAACTGGACGTTCGCCTGGACGCCGGTGTCGAGGTCGAGGCTGTCATCGTCGGCATTGATGGCGACGTAGTGCTTCAGGTTGAGCGCACCGCCGAAGAATTCGGAGCCGTCGTCCGAGCTGTTCACCGACTGGATGTATTCGAGCTGGGTGCCGCTGCCGATGCCGCCGCCGGTAAGCGACTGGAGTTCGTTGCCCGGAGCGAGCGAATAGCCCGAGAAGCGGATCTGCACGTACTTCATGCTGCCGGCGTTGTAGGTGTTGTCCTGGCCGCCGAAGTTCGCGGGATCTGCCGCGCCTTCGGTCACGCGCTCGCAGTTGTTGCCTGCGGTGGTGCCCATGCCGGTCGAGCAGTCGGTGATCTCGCCGCGCCCGAGCAGCACGACGCCGCCCCACTGGCCCATCGAATCGTTGGTGTTCGAGCCCTGGATGTTCTGGAGGCTGGTGAAGATGATCGGCAGTGCGGCGGTACCTTCCGCCATCAGCTTGTTGCCGCGGTTGACGGCGAGCCAGGCCGGAGCCGAGGTGCTGTCGCCATAGACGATCGCGCCCGGCGCGATGGTCAGCGTCACGTTCGTGTCGGCGCTGAGCGTCCGCGCGCCGCAGGCGACGGTCGTGGTGGCGAACGTCGAAGTTGCGGTCGGCGCCTTGAAGCCGCCGTCGCAGCCCACGTCGACGCGGCCGTTGAGGCGATAGACCACGCCGGTGCGCTTGGGCAGCGTCGAGCTGACGTTGACCAGCGCGGGCAGGGTGCAGACGCGCCAGCTGCCTTCGGGGCCTTCGATGGTACCGTCGTTGCTCAGCACGAGGCCGCCGGTGGCCGCGGTGCCGGGGCACTCCGCCGCTGCCTCGACCAGGCCGGTGCCCGGGGTCGGGGTGGGCGTGGGAGCCGGGTTGTTGATGTCCACGTCGATCGAGCCGGCGCCCGGCGAGGAGATGTCGTCGGCGCCGCAGCCGGCGAGAGCGAGTGCGCTGCAGCCCAGAAGCAGCACGCCATGAATGGTCTTCACGTGAATTCCCCCGTTGGTCAGGTCGGAACGAGACGGCGAGTCCGCCTTCGCTGAGCGCGGGGTCTAGGGCTGAGGGGTGACAGTTTGTTGGCGATACCGTGACAGAAATCTGCACTTATACGACGACAGTGTGACCATGAGGGGCAAGTGAGGCTCCCGGCGGGTGCGACTCGCGGTTGTCGGGCCGGTTCACACGTCCATTGCAGTTTTATGACAGTAACGTCATTTTCTTGCGGAGCGACTTGGCTGGGCGGATGTTGCTGATAGTCCACAGATAGAGAAACGGGAGAACCGCCATGTCCCTCACTGCCCTTGCCGCCACCCTCATGCTCAGCCAGGCCGCCGCCACGCCGATGACCGATGTGCCGCGCAACGACCGCGTGGAAGTGGCCTATACCGAGCTTGCGGCCGGGAATGCGGATGCTGCCGTGCGCAAGCTGGAGGGCTCCGGCGCGGCCCGGTCGGACGATCCCGCCACCTTGATAAATCTCGGTACGGCCTATGCCGCCAATGGGCAGACCGAAAAGGCGATAGCGGCCTATCGCGCCGCTGTCGGCAGCTCGGATCGCTACGATCTGCAACTGGCCGACGGCAGCTGGGTCGATTCGCGTGCAGCTGCCCGGCTGGCGCTCAACAACCTGCTGCGCGCCAATGCGCGGGCGTCTCGCTAGGCGATTTCGAAATTAAATCGTTCTAACTTCGGGAGCTACCGAATTTTCCCCAAGGAATTGGCGGATACTGGCCATTTTGAGTACCCCTGAAGTATAAGGGCTCATGCGCAGAGGGATGGGCGCAGGCTGGGATCGCTGAACGGAAATCGGGTGTGACGATTGCAACATGGCTGTCGATTTGGCCGTGTTGTCGTCACACTTCTGTCATCAGGATGGAGCACTGCGCCCTCATACGGAGGGCATGGTGATTCGATACGCTCAGTTTCAGATCCGCAATATGCGCGGTCTTTTCACGATTTTTGCAGCTGCTTTCGGTCTTGCACCGGCAATCGCCCATGCACAGGCGGGCACGCGCGCCGATCCGGCCGGTTCCGGCCCGATCGTGGCCGCGCTCAGCTGGCTCCAGGGGACGCTGCTCGGCAATGTCGCCACGGCGGTTGCGGTCATGGCGGTTGCCGCGGTCGGCTTCATGATGCTGACCGGCCGCATGAACTGGCGGTTCGGTGCCACGGTCATCATCGGCTGCTTCGTGCTGTTCGGCGCGGGCGCGATCGTGACCGGCATCCAGTCGGCGGCGGGCTGAGGACGGCTGATGAGCCTCGCCCGCTATCCGGTGCACCGCGCGCTCACCCGCCCGCAGATGTTCGGGGGCGTGACGTACAGCTTCTTCATCATCAACGCTGCGGTGACGACGGAGATATTCCTCATCACCAAGAGCTTCTGGGCGGTGCCGGCGGCGATCGCAATTCATGGCGCGGGATACCTCGCCTGTCTTCGCGAGCCCCGGGTGTTCGACCTGTGGATCGCCAAGGTCAGCAAATGCCCGCGCGTGCCGAACTGGCAGCGCTGGGGCTGCAACAGTTACGCGCCCTGATCCCGGCCCGGGTACGGGTCTGGATGCGGGGAAGCGGGGGAAATAACGATGGCCGGAAACAGGAAATCGGTTCTCAAGGGTTGGGGAGCCAGGGAAACGCTGGTCGGAGACCGGCTGCCTTACCAGGCGCTGGTGGACGAGAATGTCGTGCTGCTGCGCGACGGCTCGGTCATGCTCTCGCTGATGGTGCCGGGGCTTGCGTTCGAGACTGCCGACAGCGATGAGCTCAACGCGCACGTCGCCACGCGCGAAGTGCTGCTCCGATCCTCGCTGGATGCCCGCTTCGTTCTCTACCATCACGTGATCCGCCGACGTGTGCAGATCGCGATGGGCGGCCAGTTCGAGGACCCGCTCGCCGCGCATATCGACGCGCGCTGGCGGGCCCGCACCGGATCCGGTGCGCTCTTCGTCAACGACCAGTTCATCACCCTGGTCCGCCGCCCCGCACGCGGCAAGGCAGGTTGGCCGGACAAGCTCTCGCGCATGCTCAGGAACAAGGGTTCCGCGCCGGTCGAGGCCGATCTCGCCGACGTGCGGGCCTTGCGCGCGGCCGCCTCGGCCATGGTCGCCTCGCTGGGTGCCTATGGCGCGCGGCTGCTGGGTGACTACGAAGGGCAGGCCGGTGCGTGCTCCGAAGTGCTCGAACTGCTTTCCGCGCTCTACAACGGCGAGATGCGCCCCGTGCGCCGCCCGGCCGAGGGCACCGACATCGGCCACATGCTGCCCTACCGCCGCATCAATTTCGGCATGGACGCGCTGGAGCTGCGCGGCGCGGCCAGCGCCTCGTTCGCCTCGGTCGTCAGCCTCAAGGATTATCCCGACAGCACCGCGCCCGGGCTCACCGATGCGCTGCTGCGCCTGCCTTGCGAACTGGTCCTGACCGAGAGCTACGCGCCTTCGGACCGCCAGATCGCCCGCGAGCGCATCGACCTTGCCATCCGCCGCCTGCGCTCGGCGGACGAGGAAGCCATGGCCGAGCGCCGCGAGATGTCGGCTGCACGCGATGCGCTGGGAACCGGCGCGGTCGGTTTCGGCGACCATCACCTCTCGGTGCTCGTGCGTGCCGATACGCTGGACGCGCTTGACGAGGCGACCGCGCTTTGCGCCGCCTCGCTCGCCGATGCCGGCGCGGTGGCGGTGCGCGAGGACGTCAACATGGAGCCCGCATTCTGGGGCCAGCTTCCCGGCAACGAGGCATTCATCGTGCGCCGCGCGCTGATCTCCAGCGCCAACATGGCCTGTTTCGGTTCGCTTCACGGCTTTGCGATGGGACAGGCTGGCGGCAATCACTGGGGCGATGCGGTGACATTGCTCTCCACCACCAGTTCGACGCCGTTCTTCTTCAATTTCCATCAGGGCGATCTCGGCAACTTCACCGTCATCGGTCCGTCGGGTTCCGGCAAGACGGTGGTCATGAACTTCCTGGCCGCGCAGGCGCAGAAGTTCGGGCCCCGCACGGTGCTGTTCGACAAGGATCGCGGTGCCGAGGTGTTCCTGCGGGGCATCGGCGGCATGTACAGCCGCGTTGCCGCTGGCCATCCGACCGGGTTCAACCCGCTCTCGCTGCCCGACACCGCCGCCAACCGCGCCTTCCTGCGCGACTGGCTGGGCGTGCTGCTCGAAGCGCGCGGCCCCGAGGAACTGGCGACGATCGCGGGCGCGGTGGATGCGGCCTATCACAACGATCCCTCGCTGCGCCGCCTCTCGCACTTCCGCGAACTGCTGGCCGGCGCGCGGCGCCCGCAGCCGGGCGATCTCGCATCGCGCCTCGATGCATGGATAAGCCATGGGCCAAACGGGGGAGGCGAGCACGGCTGGCTGTTCGACAACCAGCATGACCGTCTCGACCTTTCCGCCCGCGTGCTCGGTTTCGACATGACGGCGCTGCTGGAAAGCCCGCGCTTGCGCACGCCGGTCATGATGTACCTGTTCCACCGCATCGACGAGCGTCTCGACGGCGAGCCGACGATGATCCTCATCGACGAGGGCTGGAAGGCGCTTGACGACGAAGTCTTTGCCGCCCGCATCCGCGACTGGCTGAAAACGCTGCGCAAGCGCAACGCGCTGGTGGGCTTCGCCACCCAGTCCGCGCGCGATGCGCTGGACAGCAGGATCGCCACCGCGCTGGTCGAGCAGACCGCGACGATGGTGTTCATGCCCAATGCCCGCGCCCGGCATGAGGATTACTGCGAGGGCTTCGGCCTGTCGCAGCACGAGCTGGACGTCATCAAGACGCTGCCCGCGCAGTCCCGCTGCTTCCTGGTCCGCCAGTCCGATGCCTCGGCGGTGGTCAGGCTCGACCTGTCAGGGATGCCCGAAGTGCTCACCGTGCTTTCCGGCCGCGAGAGCACGGTGCGCAAGCTCGACCAGCTTCGCGAGCGTTATGGCGACGATCCGGCGGCGTGGTATCCGCGCCTGACCGGTTTCCCGTGGCCCGGCGAACCCGAAGAGGTCGAGGACGAGGACGCCTGGATCGAGGCGGCGGAGTAACCCGGCCATGAGCACCGCCTGCGAACAGCTCACCGAAGTCGCATCCGCCGGGGTCGCCCCGGCGCTGCGTGCCGTCGATTGCGTGGCCAACGAGATGGCCTCGGCCGCGTTCGGCCGCCTGTTCGGCGCCGAGGGGGCGATGGCCCCGGTGCTGACCATCCTGCTTACCCTCTACATCGCCTTCTTCGCGATCTCGCTGCTGACCGGGCGCTCCAGCCTCGGTATCTCGGCACTGACCCCGCGCATGTTGACGCTGGGCCTCGTACTGACTTTCGCGACGAGCTGGATCGCCTATCAGGGCGTGGTCTGGAAGCTTGCGGTAGGCGGCCCGGACTGGATCGCGTCGCTGCTGATGGGCGCAAAGGGATCGGCCACGCAGATCTTCGGAGACCGGATCGACGTGGTGTTCAACGCCATTGCCGAAGCTTCGCAGAATGTAGGCCAGAATGCGGGCCAGAACGGCGGGGATGCGGCACAGGGTGCAGCTCAGGGCGGCGCAGCGGCCAAGGCGGCCGGTGCCGCAGGGCTGTTCTCGCCCGATAGCGTGATGTGGATGGGCGCGCTTATGCTGCTGCTCGGCACCGTCGGCGTGCTGCTGACAGCGCGCATCGCGCTGGCCATCCTGCTCGCGCTCGGGCCGATCTTCGTCGTCATGGCGCTGTTCGGCGGCACGCGCGGACTTACCGCCGGCTGGCTGCGCGGTGTCGTGCTCACCGCGACGACGCCGCTCTTCGTCGTGCTTGGCGGCGGCATCACTCTGGAACTGCTGGTGCCGATCGTCTCGGCGCTGGTGCAGGGCGCGCAGCTCGGCGAGATCGACGGCCGTGCCGCCATGGCGCTGTTCGTGGTGGCGGCCGTCCATCTCGCGCTCATGGGCATGGTGCTCAAGATCGCCGGTACGCTGGTGTCCGGCTGGCAGGTATTCGGCCTCGCCAGCCCCGAACGCTCGCGCACAGGGCGCGACAACGTGGCGCCTCCCGCACCGGTTTCCGTCATCGGCGGGCAGGTCCAGCCCTTTGCTCCGACTGCCGGCCAGTCCCGCACGGCGGCGGTCTCGGCGGCGAGCGCGGCGGCCATGGCGCCGGTTCCCGGACAGGACCAGGGCACGACAGCGCATTCAAGCGACCGGCGAACCGTGATAACGCAAGTCTCGGGCGGCGGAGTCGAGCCGCTGGGTTCGAGCAATGCATCGCGTGCGCGCGGGATCGGCAGCCGGTTCCGCCCGTCCAACGATGTGGCATCAAACAGCACTGGCCGCGCACCGGCCAAGGAGAAGTTCACATGATTCGCGCCCTGGCCGCGACCGCCGCCGCCCTTGCCTTCGTGCAGGCCGCTGCCGCACAGGCGGACGAGCGCCTCGTCGAACATGCCTTCACCGACAACGAAGTCGTGCGGATCGACGGGAAGACCGGCGTTCAGGCGACCATCGCCTTCGGCAGAAACGAGGCGATCGAGAACGTCGCGGTGGGCGATTCGCAGACCTGGCAGATCACGCCGAACAAGCGTGCCGATCTCCTGTTCGTGAAGCCGCTGGAAGCCAGCGCGCGCACCAACATGACGGTGGTGACCAATCGCCACACTTATTTCTTCGACCTCGTGGCCTCGCCCAAGGCGCGCGCGCTCTACATGCTGCGCTTCACGTACAAGGACGAACCGGCCGAAGCGGTGCCGGGCGCGGTTGGGGCACCGGCGATGGCCGGGCTCGATCCTGCCGAACAGGCGCTGGCGGCGGGCGATCCGGCCGCGACGCCGGTGGATGCCGCCGCGCTCAACTTTGCGTGGAAGCGCACCGGTCTTGCCAAGCTCCAGCCCTCGCGGGTCTATGACGACGGCATTTCGACTTATCTGCTCTGGCCCGACAATACCGCCGTTCCCGCAATCCTCGTGAAGAACGAGAAGGGCGACGAAGGCCCGGTGAACTACGCGGTACGCGGGCAGACCATCGTCATCGCCGAAGTGCCGCGCCAGATCATCCTGCGTTCGGGCAAGGCCGTGGCCACTCTTGAAAATGCACGGTCGGAAGCGGCGCCCGGCATCTCCGCGCCGCCGGCAGCGGCAGGCGGGACGGCCGCCGTCGCCCAGGCCGCACCGGCAGCGGCCCCCACGGCCTCCACCACGATCGCCGCTTCATCGAACGGGAACTGACACATGGCGCCCAACTCCTTCCTGCGTGAGAAGCTCGATTCCACCGAGGCCGCCGACCCGCGCGACGGTGAAGGCGCACAGGTCATCGACCTCGCCAGCCGCAATGTCCTGCCGCAGGTGACGCAGCGCAAGAAGGCGGACGGCCTCGGCCTTGCCGCGGGCGTGCTGATCGTTGCCGCGCTGGGCGGCCTTACGCTGTGGTCGATGGATTCGGTGCGCAATTCGCCCGAAGGCCAGACCGCGCAGCCCGGCGCCGCCGCCGTTCCGCAGCCCGGCGCTCCCGCACCGGCCGTGCCCGCACCCGCCGCAGTCCCCGCGCAGCCGGTCGTACAGGGTGCGCCGCTGGCGGCTCCGGCTCCGGCGCCCGTGCTTGCCGCAGACCCCGGCGCCAATCCCGCAGCCTCGGCCAATCCCTTCGCCAATCCCACGGTGGTGTTCGATGCAGGCGGCAATGCCGTGTCCATGCCGTCCGCCGGTCCGGGGGGAGAGGCCAAGGCGGGCAACGCCAATGACGATTTCGCCGCGCGCATCGGTGGCACTGGCAGCACCGCCGCTGCCGCGCGCACTTTCGACCCGACCACCACGGTCACGCAGGGCACGCTGATCCCGGCCGTGCTTGAAACCGCGATCGACACCGACGTGCCCGGTTACGTGCGCGCCATCGTCTCCGCCGACGTGCGCAGCTTCGACGGGAAGCGCACGCTGATCCCGCGTTCCTCGCGCCTGATCGGCCAGTACAAGAGCGGCCTGACGGCCGGCCAGAAGCGCGCCTATGTGATCTGGAGCCGCGTGATCCGGCCGGACGGCGTCTCGGTAAACCTTGGTTCGCCCGCCATTGCCTTCGGCGGTGAGACCGGCCTTCCCGGCAAGGTCAACAGCCACTTCTTCGAGCGGTTCGGCTCGGCCATGCTGCTCTCCGTCGTGGGCGGGCTTTCCACGCTGGCCACCAGCGGTTCGAGCGTGGTCGTCGGCGGCGGCCAGTCGGCGGCGGCGGCAGCGGTCCAGCAGAGCGGCAGCGTCGGCCCGACGATCCGGGTGCGGCAGGGGGAGCCGATTCGCGTCTTCACCGCCAAGGACCTGGATTTCAGTCAGGTTCAGTGAGGCGTTATGGCTGACGTTCTTTCCCTGCAAGGCGCCCCGTCCGGGGTGCTCCTGCCTGACGGCGAGCCTATGCAGGTCGCTGCGCGCTCGGTCTACCTCGATGCCTATCTGGCGCCGCTGCGCCCCTGGCTTGAGCGTGAGAGCGTAACGGAGATCCTCGTCAACCGGCCCGGCGAAATCTGGGTGGAAGACGCGGCGCTTGCGGGCATGCAGCGCATCGCCTTACCGGAAATGGACAATCGCCTGCTCCAGCGCCTGGCCGAGCAGGTCGCGCGGATCAGCCATCAGGGCATCAATCGCGAGCATCCGCTGCTCTCCGCCACGCTTCCTGCCCATGGCGGGCAGAGCGGCGCGCGCATCCAGCTCGTGGGTCCGCCTGCGACACGCGCCAACTGGGCCATGGCGATCCGCCGCCACCGCCTGCTCGAACTGCCGCTGGACGCCTACGACCGCGGCCCTATCACGCCGCCCGCCGAAGAGCCCACGCCAGATGCCATGGCCGAGCCCATCGCCTTCCTGCGCGACGCGATCCGCCGCCGCCGCACGATCCTGATCTCAGGCGGTACGTCCACGGGCAAGACCACGTTCCTCAACGCCATGCTTTCGGAAATCCCGCAGCAGGAGCGCGTGGTTCTGGTGGAAGACACCGCCGAACTGCGGCTGCCTGGCGCCAACGGGGTAGGGCTGATCGCGGTGAAGGGCGAACTGGGAGAGGCCAAGGTCTCCGCCAACGATCTTCTTCAAGCCGCCTTGCGCCTGCGCCCCGATCGCATCGTGCTGGGCGAACTGCGCGGCACCGAGACAGTCTCGTTCCTGCGCGCCATCAATACCGGGCACCCCGGCTCATTCTCGACCGTGCACGCCAATACGCCGCGCGGCGCACTTGAGCAGATCGCGCTGATGTCGATGCAGACCGGAATCGGCCTGACCCGCGCAGAGACGCTGGAATATGCCGCTTCGGTGATCGATATCGTCGTCCAGCTCGATCGCCAGGACGGGAAGCGCGGCATCAGCCAGATCGCCGAAACCGCTACGCTGGTCGGCTAGGGGGTTTTCGTCATCCGCCTGCAGGCGGCGGGGGTCAGAAGTCCACGGCGATCCCGTTGCGCACCCAGTCGCCGTAGCGGGTGGGCGAAATGCCGTCCGGATCGGGCTCGGCCTTCTGCTCGGCCGGTTTCGGGGCGGGCTCGTTCGTCCAGTGGGTGGGCTTCGCGAAGCCTTCGGGACGTTGGGTGGCGCGCTGTGTCATGAAGCTCATGTGGTGGAGGTAGCGCGAAAACGCAATCCGCTATAGGGGCTGCACATGGACATTCCCGGCCTTCCCGCGCGCCGTGCCGCGCTCAACCTTATCGATGCCGTGCTGCGGCGGGGCGAAACGCTCGACCAGGCGGGCGGCTCCGCGCTGGCCCGCGTGGGCGGAGACGCCGACCGGGCGCTTGCCCGCGCCATTGCCGGCGAGGTGCTGCGCTGGCGCACCGACCTCGACGAACTGATCGACAGCGCCACCCGCCTGCCGCTCGCGCCCGACGCGAAGGCGCGCGCGGTGCTCCAGATCATGCTCGCGCAGGTACTGCGGCTGGAGACGCCCGGCCATGCGGTGATCGCCACCGGCCTGCCGCTGTTGATGGGCGGTCCGCGCCGGCTCGCGCACGGCGTGTTCTCGACCGTAACCAAGGGCGGTGCGCAGCTTCCCGATGTGCCGACCCTGCCCGAGGACGTCGCGGGCCGCTGGGGCGTGCGCGCCGAGGCGATCGCGGCGGGGCTGGCCGAGCCGCCGCCGCTGGACCTGGCGCTGCGTCATCCCGAACAGACCGCCGAATGGTCCGAGCGCCTGGGCGGAACCTCGCTGATGCCCGGCCACGTCCGCCTTGCGCGCGGTACGGCGGTGGAGCACCTCGAAGGATTCCGCGACGGCGCCTGGTGGGTGCAGGATCTCGCCGCGAGCCTGCCGGCGCGTCTGCTGGGCGCGGGTGAAGGAAAGCGGGTGCTCGATCTGTGCGCCGCGCCGGGCGGCAAGACGCTGCAACTGGCGGCGGCGGGCTGGCAGGTCACCGCGCTCGACAATTCCAAGCGCCGCCTCGAGCGCCTGCGCGACAACCTGAAGCGCATCGGGCTCGAAGCCGAAGTGGTGCAGGCCGACGTGCTGACGTGGGAGCCGGAAGAAGCGTTCGATGCGATCCTGCTCGATGCGCCTTGCACGGCAACCGGCACCGCGCGCCGCCATCCCGACGTGCTCCACCGCATTGGCGAGCGCCAGATCGAGGACATGACCGCGCTTCAGGAGAAGATGCTGGAACGCGCTTCGGGCTGGCTCAAGCCGGGCGGGCGTCTGGTCTATGCGGTCTGCTCGATGGAGCTGGAAGAGGGCGAGGAACAGGCCGAGAAGGTTTCGCTCACCAGGGTTCCGGTCACGGCCTCCGAATTGCCCGAAGGACTCGTACCCACGGCCGAGGGCTGGGTGCGGACCGATCCGGGGATGCTGGCGGAGGTCGGCGGGCTTGACGGGTTCTTCGTTGGCCGCTGGCAGAAATAAGCACGGGAAGTTCCGGGGGATGATCCCCCGGACCTTCGCCATATCGATATTGGCGCGCCGCTATCCGCGGCGCGCAGGCTTCATGGTTTCAGGCCGCGACGGCGCGGCGGCGGCGCCAGAACACCAGCGCTCCGAGACCCAGCGCGAACAGGCCGACCATGCCCGGCTCCGGCACGTCGGTGCTGCCGCCCGAAGTGCTGCCGCCAGAACTGGTCGAGGTGCCCGGATCGCCGCCCGGCGTGTACCCGCCGGTATAGGTGCCCACGTGCATCTCGCCGTTCTGCACGAGATTGCCGAACACGGCCGAGCCCTGGATGTAGTTCGAGGTCGTCGCATTGGCGCCCGGCGCGAGAACCGAGCCGCCCCATGCCGTGGCCAGCGAAAGATCGTCGGCCTCGTAGAAGTTCCAGACGACATGTTCGCCGAGGTTGGCGGTGCCGCCGAGGAAGTTGTCGTCCAGCTTGATCGACGTGCCCGAAACGTTGACGATCGCCGTGTCGGCGCCGTTGAGGTTGAACTTGATCTCGCCGATCTTGTCGAGGTCGGCGGCGGAGATGTTGAACACGGCCACGCCGTTGGCATCGGGCTGGGCGTTGAACGTGCCGGTATTGCCGCTGATCGAGAGCTGGCTGTTGGCCGTCTCGGTGCTCATCGAGTGGCTGAGCCCCTCCATCGAGGTTTCGATGAGGCTCTTCTGCTGGGTGAGGTTCTGGGCGAACTGCGGGTCGCTGGAGGCGAGGCCCGAGGTCACGGTGTTGTTGTTGACGTTGGTGTTGCTGATCGTGCCGCCCACCAGCACCGTCTGTGCCGCGCCGTTGAGGTTGAGCCCGCTGTTGACGTTGCCGCCGACAACCGCGCCGGAGCCGTTGTTGAGGTTCTTGTAGCCGCCGTTGACGTCGCCCACCACCGTCAGCCCCGGCGTGCCGGTGCTGGAGGCGGGCAGGGCGGTGATCTGGTAGTTCGAGGCATTGCCGTCGAGATTGCCGCCTACGAAGGTCCGGCCCTCCACTTCCGACGAGGACGTGAGATCGCCCAGCACCACGAGGTTCCAGGTCTTCAACACGTCGATCCCGGCGATCATGCCCGAGGAGGCAAGCACGGGGCTGGCCGCGAAGGCGACGGCGGCAACAGCAACGGAAAGTGACAGCTTGCGGAGACGGGACATGTGCGGGACTCGCCAGAATAACGGAGCAATGAGCGAGCTAAGTACTTGTCCCGTGTGTTTTGGATACTGCCCGTTTCGCCGTGTCTCATGGTGAGACACGGCGAAGAGTCATCCCTTGCGAACGGTTAACGCGGGCGATGTCTCGCCTTGTCCCATCCGTGGGAAGGGCCGGGCAGGGCCGCGCTTCAGGTCAGGCCTTGACCTTGTTCTGGAAGCTCTTGCGCAGCTTCATCAGCTTGGGCGGAATGACCGCGAGGCAATAGGGGTTCCGCTGGCCTTCACCGTCCCAGTATTCCTGATGGTAGTCTTCGGCCGGATACCATTCGTCGTTCTGCCTGCCGTCGGCGAAACCTTCGATCGTGGTCACGACCTTGCCGCCGTTGTCCTCGTTCGAACGGGCGATGGCGGCTTCTGCCTCGGCAGCCTGCGCATCGTCGAGCGGGAAGATCGCCGAGCGGTACTGCGTGCCCACGTCGTTGCCCTGGCGGTTCAGCTGCGTCGGGTCATGGGTGCCCATGAACACGTCGAGCAGATCGCCGTAGGACAGGACCGAAGGGTCATAGTTCACGCGGATCGCTTCGGCATGGCCGGTGTCGCCGCCGCAGACCTGCTTGTAGGTCGGGCTCGGCACGGTGCCGCCGATATAGCCGCTTTCCACGGAGCTCACGCCGATGACGTCGCGGAACACCGCTTCGGTGCACCAGAAGCACCCGCCTGCCACGATTGCCGTTTCCATGTCTGATTCAATTCCTCAAATGCGCGAAGTTTGTCGCTAGATAGGTACACTTGGATGGGTTGTCATTGGGCGGCCGGAAACTAGGTTCATTCGCGACCAGAGTTCCACGGGAGAATCACATGCGCCGCGCCCTGATCGCCCTTTCCTCGTTCCTCGGCGTTATCGCCATGCCCACCGCGGCCATGGCTGCCGAGGAGAATACCGAAGCGGAAGCCTGCAAGGGCTGCGAGGCGCTGCTCGAACTGGCCGCCTCCAGCCCCTCGCGCAAGGAAGACCGCGCGCGCGACAAGTATCGCCACCCGGTGGAGACATTGAGCTTCTTCCGCGTCGCGCCGACCATGAAGGTGGGCGAGTATGCGCCGGGCGGGGAATGGTACTCGCGCCTGCTCGGGCTTTACCTCGGCCAGCAGGGCCATCTCGTCGGACTCTACTTCAATCCCGATGCTCCGGCCTTCAAGCCCGAGACGAAGGAGGGCATCCGCAAGGGCGCGGCGGGCTATCCGGCCGATGTCGCCAAGTTCACCGGCATGCCCGCCGACAGGTTCGCCGCCTATACGCTCGGCGCGATCCCTGAAGGCGAGAAGGGCACGTTCGACGTCATCATCGTGCCGCGCATGATGCATAACCTGCTGCGCTGGAACATCGCCGGCAGCGAGTTCGCGGCGATGCGCGACCTGCTCAAGCCCGGCGGGCTGATCGGCGTGGAACAGCACCGCGCTCGTCCCGATGCTCCGGCCGACTATGCCGACGGCTCGAAGGGCTACTTGCGCGAGGCCGACGTGGTCCGCTTCATGAAGGACAACGGCTTCGATCTGGTCGCCCAGTCCGAGATCAGCGCCAACCCCAAGGACACCGCCAACTGGCCGGACGGCGTCTGGACCCTGCCGCCCACCCTGGCGCTCAAGGACAAGGACCGCGAGAAGTATCAGGCGATCGGCGAGAGCGACCGGATGACCCTTCTGTTCCGCAAGCGGGACTGATAAGGGCGCGCCGTATGACCGAGATTACCGTTGCCGCGCTCCAGTTGGCGCTCAATTCCGCCGACGAGAGCGAAAACATCGCTGCCGTCTCCACGCTGGTCGAGGAAGCCGCTGCAAAGGGCGCGCAGATCGTGCTGCCGCCCGAACTGTTCTCCGGCCCCTATTTCTGCAAGGTGGAGGAAGAGGAACTCTTCGTCCTGGCGCGCCCGACCGAGCAGCATCCTTCGGTGATCGCGATGAAGGCGCTGGCGAAGGCGTTGAAGATCGTCATTCCCACCAGTTTCTTCGAGCGCGACGGCCACCACTACTACAATACGCTCGCCATGATCGGCACTGATGGCGAGATCATCGGCACCTATCGGAAGAGCCACATTCCCGACGGCCCCGGCTACGAGGAAAAGTACTACTTCCGCCCCGGCAACGACGGGTTCAAGGTCTGGGACGTGCTCGGCACTAAAGTCGGCGTGGGCGTCTGCTGGGACCAGTGGTACCCCGAATGCGCGCGGGTGATGGCGCTGATGGGGGCGGAACTGCTGTTCTATCCCACCGCAATCGGCTCGGAGCCTTACGATGCCACGCTCGACACCAGCCGCATGTGGCGCCGCGCCATGGTCGGGCACTCGGTATCGAACTGCATGCCGGTGATCGCCGCCAACCGCATCGGCGTCGAATCGGAATGCGGTACCGAGCAGACCTTCTACGGGCACTCGTTCATCACCGACGAATGGGGTGATTACCTCGCCGAGTTCGGCAAGGAAGAGACCGGCGTGCTGGTTTCCACGCTCGATCTCGCGCGTGCGGCCAGGCACCGCGCGGGCATGGGCTTCTTCCGCGATCGCCGCCCGCAGCTTTATACGCGCATCGCGCAGGATATCTGATACAAGCCCCGGCAGTTACGGCATAATCGGGGGAGGGCAGCGGCCTTGGCCAAGCATCAGTATCTCGTCGCGCTCGGCTCCAACATGCGCCACCATCGCCACGGCGGGCCTCGCAAGGTGCTCGCCGCGGCGCTCTCGGCGCTGGGCCGGGGCAAGATGGAAGTGCTCGCCGCCTCCCCGGTGATCGAGACCGCGCCGCTCGGCCCCTCGCGCCGCCGCTACGCCAACGGCGTTGCGCTGGTGCGCAGCAAGCGCGAGCCTGACGAGATGCTGCACAAATTGCGTAAAATCGAGCACAAGTTCGGCCGCCGCCGCCTCGGTCGGGCCTGGGGGGCGCGCGTGCTGGACCTTGATCTCGTGCTCTGGAACGGCGGCCCCTGGGCGGGCGGAGAGGGCGAGGAAAGCCTTGTCCTGCCTCACCCCGCCTTCCGCGCGCGTGATTTCGTGCTCGGCCCGGCCCGGCGAATTGCCGGCACCTGGCGTGACCCTTTGACAGGTCTTACGATTAATCAGCTTCATGCCCGCTTGACCAAGCCTCGCCCTGCCCTTAGGTGACCCCTTCCGCAGCCGCTTCGCGTGCTGCGCCCGGTAACGGGGGCCCTTAGCTCAGTCGGTAGAGCAACTGACTTTTAATCAGTAGGTCGCTGGTTCGAACCCAGCAGGGCTCACCATCTTTTCCAACAGTTTCGGCAAAGGTGAGCGGGAAGCGTTGGGCGCTTCCCACCGTATTCCCCTTTTTCTTGCAGAGCTGTCGGGCCGGCGGCATTGGTCCGCTGGATGACAGCTCCGCTCCCCTCAGTAGCCAAATGAGGTCTTAACGAACGGCCGGTTTCGGTAAGCGGCCTAGCCGCCGCGAACTCCCTTTTTGGGCGTGTCCGAAGTGCCCATATAAACGGGGAGAATGCGTGCGACATAGTGGTCAGCAAGCGGCATGGTGTCCATATCTGTCCAATGACGACGATCTTTCTCGACGAGTCCGGCTATACCGGCGACGATCTCCTCAACCCCGAGCAGCCGTTTTTCGTGGTAGCCTCGTCCGTGATCGGAGATGCTGAGGCGGCCGAGCTCCTGCGGCGTTGCTTCCCCCGCTACCAAGGCGCGGAATTCAAGTTTTCCAACATTTGGAAGCGCGCTGGCCACCGCGATGGTCTACGCACGCTTGCCCGCGAAATCCCAATGCTACAGGATCAAGTTTACCTTTGGATCATCGACAAGCGCTTCTGCTTGCTCACCAAAATGCTCGATTACTTGATAGAGCCGATGGTCTACGACGCGGGGCGGGACTTTTATGCCGGGGGTTACGCCCAGCGCTTCATGAATTCCGCGCATCGCGATATCTTGCGCTATGGCTCGGACGAACTTTACAGCAGTTCGGTCACGGCATGGGACACTTTCGCTCGCGCGCCCGCCATGGCAACGATTGAACCGTTGCGGGCGCTGCTGGATGAGGTCTCTGGGACTGCCTCGTCGCCGCTCCGCGACCTATATCGTGCGGCACGGACGGGTCTCGACGACTTCCTTGCGTCTAATGAGCGCTTGGAGGATTTCAGCGACTCCAGTGAGATCCAGCTCACATCGGTTTTTTCCTCCGTTATTTGGTGGCGGCAGCACCGGCCGGAGGACTTCGACCTCGTCCACGACGAGTCGAGCAATTTCCTGCGCCAGCGCGATATGTGGGGGACCATGCTTCGCGATGATTTTGTGTCGCCGCCGATGCCGCAAGGCAACGGCACGCTGGTCGAGTTTCCGCTACGGGTCAGGTCTACGGTGTCGGCGTCGTCGCACGCATCGCCAGCGATCCAGCTCTGCGACGTTCTCGCGGGGCTCGGCGCGAAGTTCGCGCCAGCGTTGCAGGGGCGCGAGAGTGATCCGTTCCTTCTCGAGCTCATTGAACTGGGTGCTGGCGCCCTAACCTACAGCGGCGTGATGCCGCACGACGCGTATGCCGAGGGTCCGCCGCCACGACGCGACGGCCCAGACATGGTTGACCGTATGGTCGAACTGCTCGACCCGCAACTCACGAGTATGCTGGTCAAGCGGACGGGCTTTGAGGCGGGGCGGCCCGATTAAGCGCGGGCCATTGCTTAGTGCCTATGCACCGAGAGCGGGATGCTAACTGCTAGGGTAGGCAAAGGGGGTTCGGTCAATCGCTGTGAGTTCGGCCAGGCCGAGCAGTTTTCTGTGATGGCTGGCGGGCACAGCGTTCCTCACAGATGAATAGCTGCCCAAAAAATCGGCTAAGCGTTGGTCGATCTGCTTGTCGATGCCGGCAAAAACATGTTTGTCGTTACAAAACCAGTAGTGCTTTCCCCAGCCTTCGATCATGCCGTCAATACGTTTGAGTGTAGCTACCAACGATTGCTCGCTCGGTAACGGGTTTCCGTTCTTTAGGCCAATCATCGCTTTCTGCGTCTGATGCAGGACGGTGCCGACAGAATCGATGAAGCGTTTTCGCGCCTTTTCGGCGGGCCGGATCAAGCCGGGGCAGATTGAGATGCCAAGAAAATCAAAACCCAATTCCACCGGAGACCCGCCTTTCGAACTTTTCTCGGGAGATAACTCCATGCCGAGCTCTTCGAGCAGGCCGATGGATTTCCGCAAGCGAGCGTTAGCTGCCCTCTGTGTGGGCGCCATGATGATGAAGTCGTCGATATAGCGGATGCAGCGACAATCGCCGTCATTCATAGCTTTGTCGAAGCTCGCCAAGGCGATGTTTCCGAGTAGCGGTGATAATGAATTGCCTTGGGCCACGCCGATTTCCTCGGTTGGGAACTGTCCGGCAGCGTTCTTCAGCGTCGCGATGTTTTCGAGTTCCACCTTTATAGCTGCGCGCACAAATGCCAGGAACTTGGGGTCATCGCCTACAGCTTCGCCGATGACCTGCACAACACGATCTTTAGAAATGCGGGTGAAAAACGCGCGAATATCGGCAGTGGCGATGAACTTGGCGCCTTGCCCGATTTGGTCGAGCACAGCTTTGATCGCTGCGGGCACTGCGGAGATTTCCTCACTCCGACCCTGTTCGCCGCGCTTTCGGAGGCTACGTATCCCGCCGAAACTGTAGGGCGTTTTGACGAACGGCTTCAACGCGTCGATGTCGATCAACACATTGAGGAGGGCTCTTTGGACGATCCGGCTTGCTACAGGCGCAAGTACAATTGGGCGAATCTTGCCGGTCGGTCGTCCATTCCCATCGAGTTTGGGGATGGGCACGCCTTTGGCTTTTTCGAACCTGAAACTTCCTCGACTGAGCTTGCCTTGGAGTGATCGAAGGTTGCGCTGAGCGTCCTCAGCAAAGCGCTCTAGCTCCAACCGAACTAGCGGCGATTTTGATGCGCGCCCATTCTGCTGGATGACGCGCCATGCGGCCTCGAGGTTGTCGAGTTTCCGAATGGCTCTCATGAGGTCGGACGCAGGCAGTCTGTAGGGTCCTGTCAGTTCGCCTTACCCGTCCGACGGGGAGCTGACATCCGCAGCGGTACCTTTCGGCCCGTGCCGCACAATCGAGGTCGCGACCTTCGCCGTGGCCTCGCCGTAGCAGGTTCGCTTGGTCCCGACGGTGATCCCGCCTGCCAGGCTACCGGCTAGAGCCAGTCCGATCAGGAAGCGCGAGGCGCCCCGACCGGCCCGTGCCGAGTTGGCACGTTTTTGCATGTGTGGCGCATGTTCATCTCCTCAGCGAAAGCCTAACCTTTTTGGTCGCTTAGGCAAGCGCGAAGGGCGACTTGCGCCCGGCTCCCGCCCGCCCTTCAGAATAATGCCACTAGCCGCCTGACAGGTACCCTGAATGGTAAAGGTTGCGGCTAACGTAACTTCCTCGGACGAGTAGGTCCTGACATCCGCAGCGGTACCTTTCGGCCCGTGCCGCACAATCGAGGTCGCGACCTTCGCCGTGGCCTCGCCGTAGCAGGTTCGCTTGGTCCCGACGGTGATCCCGCCTGCCAGGCTACCGGCTAGAGCCAGTGCGAACATCTTGGCAACAAGACGGCGTCACGGTCAAGTAGGCTGCTAAAAAGATCGCCATATTTCCACGGAAGTCGCGAACACTCGATTGATCATCTGCGCGCGCCTTGTGCGGATGCGCAATCGAGCGCGGAGTTCCCGACATGAAGATAACCAGCCTTGCCGCCCACAAGGGCGGCGTGGGCAAGACGATGTTGACCGCCTCGTTGGCGGTGCTGGCACAGCAGGACTGCGAGGACGAAGAAGGCGAGCTCGGCAAGGGCAAGGTCGCCATGTTCGACCTAGACCCGCAGGGCAGCCTCACAGCATGGTACAACGCCCGCCAGCGCGACGGCCCGATCCTTGTCGCTCCCATGCTGCGCACGCTGGCTCTCAGGCTCTACGCTCTCAACCGCAAGGGTGTGCGATATGTCTTCATCGACACGCCGCCCGGCCACAGCGAGTACATCGCCAAGGCCATGAACGTGGCGCATCTCGTTGTCGTTCCGGTTCGCCCCGGGGAGCTCGATTACAAGGCTGTCCAACGAACGATGCAGACGGTGCTTTTCTGGGAGGAGCCGTATCTGGCCCTACCCAATGGCGGACTGTTTCGCAGCCGTGCAATGGGGGAACTTGTCCGTCGATTGGATGCGGACGGTCAGGACAGGCTGCCTCCGGTCCATCACCGTGTGGACCTGCCGCTTCGCAGCGGTCTGACCCTTACGGAAACGCAGCCGAACTCGGCCGGAGCACAGGAACTTCGGAACGTCTGGGCTAAGATCCGTGAGCGATTGGGAGAACGATGATGGATGCTGGTTTTGAACCGTTATCGGGGCGCGGGCATGTGCGGCCGATTGCGGAACCGCTCGCGCCGCCGAGGCGCATTTTTGGAGGGCCGCGCCGTCGCATCAGCGCGACGCTCGACCAGCCGCGTTACGTGGCCCTGCGCACACTCGCTGCAACCCACGGCCTGAGCGGCGATGACTTGGTGGTCATTGCGATCGACAGGCTGCTGGCTGGCGCCTGATCGCAGCGCACAATTTTTTGCTGGAAGGAAGCAGAGGTATGTCCCGATCACCCTTGACGGTGATCGGGACATACTTTTGCCTCCAGTCGGCGGCGGCGCCGGGGCCTACTGCAACGTGTTGCTCTTGATGCGCTCGGCAACGAAGGTGTTCAGGTCTACGGCGCGGTAGCGCACCGTGCCGGGGGACAGCTTCACGAAGCGCGGCCCTTCGCCGATCGAGCGCCAGCGTTCGAGGGTTTTGATGCCAACGCCCAGAACCTCGGCGGTCTGTGTCGGGGTGAGCAGGGCGGGAACAGTCACGGCCGGATCGGCGATGAGCGGCGCGAGCGCGGCGTCCAAAACCTCGGGGCGGAGTTGCGTCGATGTTTCGTTGGGGGCAGGGCGCGGTTCGGGGCGGTCGGCCCTGACTGAGGGTTGTACGGCGCGAAGCGAGCGGCGCAGGTTCGGTTTCAGCATCATGGTTCCTCGGTGTCGTGCGGAAAAAAGAAAACGGCCCCGGGACAAGTCCGCAGGGCCGCAGGTTGGCTGATCGTGTGGGACGGTTTGCCTCCTGGCTCACCAGATTGGATGCTCACATCAGGACGGGCACAGCCTCGTTGGCCGCCTCGATGAGCCTTGCGGGTGCGAGGTGCGCGTAGCGCATGGTCATGCTGATCTGGCTATGGCCGAGCAGGGTGCCAACCTCGTGGAGGCTGCGGCCCTTGCCAACCAGCGTCGAGGCGAAGGTGTGGCGCAGGTCATGGATGCGCAGGCCCGCGTCCAGTCCGGCGAGCTTCTTGGCCCGACGCCATGCCTTGGTGGGATCACCGAGCGCCTTGTCCGGGTCGGCACCGGGAAAGATGAATAGCCCCGGTGCCTGAGGGCGCTGGCGTTCGAGGATGGCGAGCGCGGCATCCGAAAGCGGGATGTGGCGCCGCTTGCCGCTCTTGGACACGGGGACGGTCCAGAGGCGCCGTTCGTAGTCGATGTGTTCCCACTTGGCGCCCAGCGCCTCGCCGCGCCGCGCGCCGGTCGCAGCGAGGAAGGCGAGGGCGTGGGCGGCCGATTTGTTGGGCTCATCGCGCAACGCCATGAAAAGCGCGCGGAGTTCGGTTTCGGTGAGGAAGCGTTCGCGATTGTGTTCGCGCCGCATCTCGGCGTGTTGGGCCGGGTTGCGGCCCTCATAGGCCTCCCAGCGCAGCGCGAGGTTGAAGACCCGCCGCACGAAGGCGACGTAGCGGTTGACGGTGGCGTTGGACAGGCCAGCGCGGCGCAGGCGGTCCTGCAGGTCGGCGACGTCCTGCGGTCGGATTTCGTCCAGGGAGCGGTTGCCCCAGAGAGCCTTGAGGCGCAGGCGGAAGAAGCCTTCGTGATCGGCGTAGGAGCGCAGCCTTTCCTTGGCAAAAGGCAGGTAACGCTCCTCGACGAACTTGGCGAAGGTGGGGACCGCCCGCAGGCGGTCACGGTCCCCGGCGGGGTCCCCGCCGAGCGAGGCCTCGGCGCGTAGCTCCTGAGCCCGGCGTCGCGCCTGCTCCACGGTGATGTCGCCCAGCTTGCCAAGGCGCACCTCGCGTTGGCGATTGCGGGCGTCGCGGTAGCGCACGTAGAAGGTGACGGCCCCGGAGGTCCGGACCTCCATGATGAAGCCGGTGAGCTTGTCGTCGAACAGGCGCAGCTTTGCCTTCCCGTCCGGCACGGCCGGCGGGTTCGTCGCAAGCCCGCGCGTGATTGCGGGCATTTTTGGTTCTCCGATGTAGGATTATCGGCGGCGGGCGATCATCGCGGGCCGCAATGGGCTATTGCGGGCCTTTTTTCCGCAAAAGGGCCGGAACAGTACGTGCGCGCGCGTCTGTGCGCGCTGCTCTAGCGCCAGTTCAGGTTGACCACGACCTTCACCAGATTGATGTCGGTGCCGGCTTTACCCGGCACCGGCACTTTGACGGTTGCTGCCGCGCTCTTGGTCCCGGATGCGCTTGTAGTCTTGCGGACACTAAGGATGTCCCCCAGCAGTCCCATCGCCAGCGGGTTCATGCGTGGCCTCCGAACGGAAAGGCGCTATCGTCCATTTCGGCCTTCAGGCGAATGCTCTCGGCAACGTGGGGGACGCGATCAGCTATCGAGCGCGGGACATAGAATTTCGCGCCGCCGTTGGTGCTGTCGATGGCGCAAAATACGGCGTAGGCTTTGTCGCATCGCCACTCCGCAACGTCGAACCACCCGGATGCGGCTTGGAGAAGGGAAAGGCGTTGGTCCTCATCCTCGTCGAGCGAGCGCACCTGTACGAGGTCCTCGACAGTCTCCACGAGGAAAACCGGGCTGTCGATGAGTAGGGTGAAGCTCACCTGCTCGATGTCGGGATGGTCCCAGTGGTCCGGGAATTCCGCGATAATGGCGCGCATCTGCGCGCAGGCTTCGGCGGGCAGGTAAGCCGCCATGGTGGCAAGGGTATCGAAGGATTTCATGATGTTCTCCGCAGGTGAATGCGGACGAATCATATGAGAGCGACTGGACAGGCAGATTCGGTAGCTGGATCTCTTGAAGGATGGGCTCGGTTCAACTTCTGTTGCAAAATTGCACCAAACAATCCTCACGGGCAGGGAAAACGCCATTCAGCAAAAAATTTTCCGGAGCCGGCCCCAAAATTGCGGGCGGGTCGGGGCACGCGAAGGATGCCTCTCAGCCTTGGGTGCCGGGAAACCCCTCGTCCAGCACGAATGCAAGTGCTGTTGGCAGCCTAGAAAATCTGAGTAGTAGGAGAACCCTCTCCGCAAGAAGGCGGTAAAACAGAGAGGGATTTAGAATGATCTTTCATCAAGGTTGTGCCAATGATCTTACCAACTCGGAGCTGATGTTTCCCGATGATCGCGATGATTTCGCCTTCATTAACGAAGGTTTTCCTTGTGTCTTCTTCTCACTCAACTGGGACGTTCGCGTCCAACGTTCGCGCGATGACTTTGAGGCGCAGTTTCCAACTTCGTTCAAAAACAGCTTCCCGAATGACGATCATGGCTACGAAGAATGGCTTGATGGAATGATTGCCGATGATGACGCGGGTGGGTTTGCCTATGCCAAATTCTGTCACAAGTTTGTGATCCCGCCGAAGATTGCGCTTCCGGGCGTCAAGTACATTCCGTTGGACCCGAGGTGCCCTCAACTGTGCGATGGACCTGACATGGGCTATGATTTTGCCATCGAATGGGGGGACTTTACCCCCGAAGAAATTCGACGATTAGAAAAACTCGATGAGAAAGATATCTCCGGCTTCATTCCGAAGTATCGACTGCCGTGGTATGGTGGAGAAGCCCTGACCTGGGACAGCCATTGGGGCGCGCTTTTCGTTCATATGATCAAAAACTGGGCCTTAACGTCGGCTATGTTGGGCATATGATTGACGATTTCGGTGCTGGCTTCCTTCGCCAGCACCGACTGACATTCGAGATATCAATGGATAGTAACTCTACAATCGTCGAGCATGGTTCGGCCGAGGGCGGCGATCTTGTGCTGTTCGACCGCGTGGAGCTAGGCGTGGAATTTCGCTTTGCTGGCGCGGGCATCGATCCTTCACAGAGTTTCAGGACCAAACTCGCCTCAAACGGGATTTACCGAGCCAATGCGCGTGATCTCAGCAAGGGGTGCGTCACTCTTCGCTTGCCGATGGAAAATGCCGATGGCGTCGAAGTCGGAAAGGCAACCGCGGAGCTATATCTCGCGGTCAGGCCCGATGGCGTCCTGATCGTGACGCGCCGCAGTTCGGTGCGCTTCAACCTGCTCCTGCCGCTGCGCGAGGGGTTTGCCGTGCCAGACAACCTCGTCAGCTCGGATCGGAAGCGTAACTTGGTAGGGCCCACGGAAGCGGTGCCTGACGTGGCATGCGAGCATCAGTTGGAGTTCGCCCGGCAGGTCGTCAGCAAGCTTTGCGCGGCCATCGCTTCCGGGCTGCCGCCTTGTGCTGTGCTGCTCGGGAGCGAGATGTGGCTACGCGCGGCGGAGGTCTGCCACGACATGGCCTGCGAAGACCCGATAGCGATTACCCACGCCGCTACCCGTTCGCCAGTCGCCGGCACGAGTATCGCCGAGCATGACTTTTACCGCACTCGGCTCTACCAGAACCGCCTCCCGGTGGCCCATTGGCTGCCCAAGGAGAACGGGGAGGCCTACAAGATCTATCCCAAAGCATCCCAGCTCTTGCGGGTCGAGCTCTCGTGCGGATCGCGGGACGACATCGCATCGGTCATCGGCCGAGGCAGCGTCGAATGTACGGACGATGGGATCGAGGAAATCTTCGTTGAATTCTACAACTCCGCAGGAGCGCTATGCTGCGTGGCGCTGGATCACGTCAGGGTACTTGCGCAAGGCGTGTACTCCGCCGCCGATCTCGCCCTTAAATTGCAGCCGCTCCTTCTCGTCGCTGGCCGACAGTCGTTGGCTGAGGGCTATCGTCCAAATGAGGTCGCGGCGGCAGAAGCCAAGCGCGTGTATGATGAGATCATCCGTAGCGGCGTCGCGTCTGCAAAGGGCCTGCGCAAAGGCATGAAGGTCCGTCAGGTCCTGGACCAACTCTGTGGGCAGGATGGCCCACTCAGTACAGGAAATCCTCAAGGGATTTACGTGCTTAAGCCCGAATACGGTCGAGCTGGATTGCTCTTGGATGTCGGGGAAGATTTCGGTTTCTGAGAAAGTGAGAAGGACTGAAGGGAAGAAAGGAAAAAAGTAGAGAAGGGGATGCCGTCAATTTCGCGGGACGAATTGTCCTGTAGGAGCGGGGAATGCGCCCTTGCCTAGTCGATAAGAGGGGCCGCGGACGACGACGAGCACCGTCAGGTGTGCTGGCGGCGGCGCACAGCGCGTCGTGTGCCATGGTCGACGCGGGATTCAGGGTGAGGACAAACATATAGGCGGCGATGACCTCTCCGATGCTGCCGACGAGGTGCCCGTCGAGCGTGAACTTGCGGCCGGGGAACAGGGTTTCAAGGGGCTCGGCGGAACCGTAGAGGGAGTCGAGCAGGTTTCGAACCTCTGCCCAGTCGACTTCAGGCATCGTTATGCGAGTTCCAGTTCCCGCGCTTCCGCCGGTTCGAGCGCTTCGTGCAGGATAGCTTCGAGTAGGCGCTGGCGAGTTTCGTCGCCGGTGGCAAGGCTGGCTTCGAGCCGGCCGCACAGCGCCATGAGTTCATTCGCTTTGGCGACGATGCGGCGCTGTTCGGCGAGTGGGGGCAAGGGGATCGGCATGCGGCGAAAATCGCCGACATTAACACCTTGTAGTGCGACACCCTTGGTCTCCCCTGCCATCCAAGATTGGCAGAATGGAGCGTCAATGGCCAATCGCACGAAATGCCTGTCTACCAAGCTCGTGATTGGAAATCTCAACACATGCTGCGTGATGTTTCCACCGGCAAGTTCAGGCGGGACAAATGCCGTTTTGCCGATTGTTCCATCTTTCGAAATCAGCAGATCGCCAGGGATTAGGGATGTCTTCCCAAATTTCTTAGCCCGCTGAGGGTCACACTTTGGCAAGCATTCTACTGAAATATATCCAGTTTTCATTTCTGTTACGCGTACTGTGGGGATGCCATGCTCGACCCACACGGGCTTAAGAATGCCGTATGTCACCGTTTCATTGGGCCTAACCAGTGACTCTACTGATGCCCAAACCCATCCGGTCGGCAGCGAAAACGGGCAATCGGAATCGTCCGCCAAGTCAGGTAAGTGAACGTTTTCTCTTTGCTTGACCCAAGGCTCTGACAAAATGTCGCGGAGCAGGAGAGATGCCGGCTCATGAGCTTTATCCTGCTCCACCAGCTTGCCACGCACGGCGAGGTTCAGAATCGTCTGGCGCAGTTGCTTGATCTGGTCGGCGCGGGTGGTGAGGGCGGGGAGGTTATCGAGCGCGAAGCGGGCGTGAGTGGTGAAGGTGGCCAGATCGGGAACGGGTGCGTTCAGGCGGGCGAGGCTGGCCGCTGTCATGCGGTCGCGGGCGGCTTCCCGCTCCTTGCGCGCCTCTTCCAGCCGGTCGCACAGCGCCATGAGTTCGTCGACCGTCCTCTGCACGGCAGGGCAGACAAGTGGCACGGGAACTTCCGCGATGCGGCCGATGGACAGAGTCACGTTGGCACTGCCGGTCATGCGCGCCACCAGCAACTCGTCTTTGAACGCTGAAAGGTATTCAAAGAGGAAACGAGCGGACACCTGTGCTGGGTCGTATGGCAACACCGCTGCCAGAATGGAGCCCAGTGCGAATTTTCCGTCCTGATAATGCAAGCGGTTAATACTGGCGTGCCCGTGCCCAGTTGAGGAAACAAGCGGGATGATCGCCGCTGCGCCTTCGAAATCGAAATGATCGCAGTTGCCACGTTCTGCTGCCGTGACGACAAGTGGGAACGGGCCTGAGGGGGCATCCTTGATGCCAGTAAGTCCCTTCTCGATGCGCGCAACAGTGCCAAGGGAGGCGAAGCAACTGGCATCTTGGAACGATGCAGGAAGGTCTTCCTCGGTGACAGGCGCTAGCTTCTTCGGTTTAGGAATCGCGCGCAGTGCTGCTAGCTTTGTCTTTACTTCCTCGACTTTGGCTAGGATGTCGCTTGGGTTCGATGTGGAATCCACCAAGCCGAGTTTTCCGGTGATGGCCAGCGCGACGACAATTTGGCGCAATCGCGCGACGCATTCCGGAGCATCGCCGATTTTTGCAAACAGGTGGGCAAGTGCGTCCTGTTTCATCGTGCCAGCGCCTCGGCAAGAATGGCCCTCAACTGGTCACGCAGGTTTGCCGTTTCTTCTTCTACCGTGTCGAGTCGCTGGAGCAGTTCCTCGGGGTCGCCATGGTCTACTGCCTCGCTGTGCGGGTTCTTGATGTCGAGATTGTAGCCGCGGGTCTTGATGTCCTCGATGCTGACCTTCCACGCCTGCGGGCCTTCGACGCGCCCTTCGCGGTTGGCCCCGCCCCACCAGTCCATGCAAGGCTGGAAATGCTCCAGCCGGATAGGCTTGTTCATGGAGTAGGCCTTCCGGCCGGCAGGCACCTGATGCTCGAAGTACCAGACCTCCTTGGTCGGCTCGCCCTTTTCGAAGAAGAGCAGGTTGGTGCCAATGGAGGCATAGGGCCTGAAGACGCTGTTGGGCAGGCGGACAATGGTGTGCAGGTTGCACTCTTCCAGGAGATGCTCCTTCAAGCGTGTTTTTACGCCTTCGCCGAAGAGCGAGCCGTCGGGAAGGACCACGGCGGCGACACCGCCCTTGCGCAGCAGACGGATGATGAGGGCCAGGAACAGGTCAGCTGTCTCGCGCGTGCGGAACTGGGGCGGGAAGTTGGACTCGATGCCGTCTTCCTCCTTGCCGCCGAAGGGCGGGTTGGAGAGGACCACGTCGACGCGGTCCTTCTGCTCCCAGCTGATGTAGGGGCGGGCCAGCGTGTTGTCGTGCCGGACGAAGCTGGCATCCTCCACGCCGTGCAGCAGCATGTTGGTGACGCAGAGCATGTGCGGCAGCGGCTTCTTTTCGACAGCGCGCAGGCCCGATTGCATGAGCGCCTCGTCCTCTGGGCGCTTCACATGCTTGTCGCGCATGTGGCGGATCGAGCAGGTGAGGAAGCCGCCGGTACCGCAGGCGGGGTCGAACAGGACCTCACCGGGCTTTGGATCGATTCGATCTACCATGAAGGCGGTGACGGCGCGGGGCGTGTAGTACTCGCCCGAGTTGCCGGCCGATTGGAGGTCGTTCAGAAGCTGCTCGTAGACGTCGCCGAAATGCTGGCGCTCGGACAGGTCGTTGAAGTCGACATCGTTGATCTTGTTGACCACCTGCCGCAGCAGTTGGCCGGACTTCATGTAGTTGAAGGCATCCTCGAACACGTCGCGCACGACGACGCGGCGGTCACCCTTCTGGCCGGTGGGCTGAAGGCCCTTCATGGCCGGGAAGAGCTCGTCGTTGACAAAGGCGAGCAGGTCTTCGCCGGTCAGGCCCTCAGGATCGGCAGCCCATGTGCGCCACTGGAAATTCTCCGGCACCGGCGACTGATAGCCGGCTCGCATGAGTTCCAGCTCCTGATCCTGATCGTCGATGATCTTCAGGAAGAACAGCCAGCAGAGCTGGCTGATGCGCTGGGCGTCGCCGTCGACGCCGCTGTCCTTGCGCATGATGTCCTGGATGGATTTGACGAGAGTGCGGACGGACATGGACTAGGCAGTTTCCTGATAGAGTTCGGCTTGGAGCTCGTGCACGGCATGCTCGAAACCTTCACGGCCGCCAAACGCCTTGATGAGCTGGAGCGGCGTTCCGAGATTGGTGAAGGGCGAGATGCGCAGCACGTTGGTGTCGTCGAGGTTGATGACGCCCTCGTCCTGATACTTCGCCAGCAAGGCATCAAGAACTGAACGGGCCTGATCCCCATATTTTCCGAACACGTCGCGGCGGCGCACATTGTCAACACGCTGGCGGCGGGTGAGCGGCTTGGCGTCGAAGGCGACGTGGCAGATGAGGTCGAAGGGATCGAGGTCCTTGCCGAGCTCTTCAGCAATGATTTCCAGCGACAGGCCCTCGGCTTCCAGTTCGTCCAGGATGGCCTGCTTGCGCTCGGTTCCTTGCCAGCGGCGCAGGAAATCGTCGAGGCTGGCGAAATGCCGACGCAGGGCCTTCTTGGTGAAGTCGCGCAGGGATTCGGTGACCAGCTTGCCGTTCTCGTCGAGGTACTCAACACGCTCGGCCACAATGGTGGCGCCGATTCCATCGACGTAGACCTTCCTGGACTTCTTCTTGAAGTCGTCCGGATCGAAGGTCACGTCCGGCCTGTCGACGATCACCTCGTCCTCGCCGGGCTCGTCTGGCAGCGGGTTGCCATTGTCGTCGATGGGCGGTTCGTCATCCGGGGGCACGATCGGGTCGTTGTCGCCCGGTTCATAGATCTGTACGGGCTCGCCGTCGAAGTCGGGATCGGCGAAGTGGTTGGTCGCACCGCGGAAATCCATGAGGGTGAAATAGTACTTGTGGGTGTCCTCGTGCACACGGGTGCCGCGGCCGACGATCTGCTTGAATTCGGTCATGGACCCAACCTCGCGGTCGAGCACGATCAGACGGCAGGTCTGGGCATCCACTCCGGTGGACAGAAGGCGCGAGGTCGTGGCGACCACGGGGTAAGCGACCTCGGGGTCAATGAAGTTGCCAAGCTCGGCCTGTCCCTCCGGATCGTTGCCGGTGATGCGCATGACATAGCGGTGGTTCTTGGCGACGAGGTCCTGATTCTCGTTGATGAGGGCTTGGCGCATCCGAGCCGCGTGTTCCTGATCGACGCAGAACACGATCGTCTTCTGCATCCGGTCGCCGCTTTCCTTGAGGAACTCGGTGACCTTTTTGGCCACGATGCGAGTGCGGTCGTCGATGACCAGATTTCGGTCGAAGTCCTTGGTATTGTAGAGGCGATCCTCGACCTCCTCACCGTCCCGGTCGAGTTGGCCCTTCTCCGGCCGGTAGCCTGACACGTCGTGGTCGATGTGGACCTTGATGACCTTGTAGGGCGCAAGGAAGCCGTCGCGGATGCCTTGCTTCAGGGAGTAGGTGTACGCTGGCTTGCCGAAGTAGCCGATGTTGGATTCGTACTTGGTTTCCTTCGGCGTGGCCGTGAGGCCGATCTGGGTGGCGTCCGAGAAGTAGTCCAGGATTTCCCGCCATGCCGAGTCCTCGGCCGCGCTGCCGCGATGGCATTCGTCGATGACGATGAGGTCGAAGAAGTCCGGCGAGAATTCGCGGTAGAGCTTCTGCCGGTCGTCCGGGCCTGTGATGGCCTGGTACAGGCCGAGGTAGATCTCATAGGCGGTATCGACGCGACGCTTCTTGTCGACGGCCAGCGCAACATCGGTGGTGCTTCCATCGGCTCGCTCGATCGTCTTGGATTTAGACGACAGTTTCGCCATGGCGGCACCGAATGGCCGGAAGTCGTTCACCATGGTCTGGTCGACGAGGATATTGCGGTCGGCAAGGAACAGGATGCGCTTCTTGCGCTTCGCCTTCCACAGGCGCCAGATGATCTGGAATGCCGTGTAGGTCTTACCCGTGCCAGTTGCCATGACGAGAAGGACGCGGTTGTCCCCCTTTGCAATAGCCTCGATGGCAGCGTTGACCGCATTGACCTGATAGTAGCGCGGCGTTTTGCCGCTCCCGTCGTCGTAGTAGTCCTGGAGCACCACCTCCTCGGCCTCGGGGGATAGACCCTTCCATGAGAGGTAGCGTTGCCAAAGGTCGTCGGGGGAGGGGAATTCGTTCAATCCGAGGGTGACTTCGCCGGCGCCGGTGGGGGAGCTGCGGTCGTGGAAGACGAAGCCTTCGCCGTTGGACGAGAAGACGAAGGGAATGTCGAGGGTCTCGGCGTAGTCGAGCGCCTGTTGCATGCCGTCGCCAACGCTATGCGTCTTGTCCTTGGCCTCGATGATAGCGATGGGCAGGTTCGGCTTGTGGTACAGGATGTAGTCCGCGCGCTTGCCTTGGCCTCGCGTCACCAGCTTGCCGCGCACGATGATCCGGCCCTTGGTGAAGCTGACCTCCTCACGGATCTGCAGCATCTCGTCCCAGCCGGCATTGCGCAGGGCAGGGGTGATGAACTTGGTGCAGACGTCCCGTTCGCTCAGAGTGCGCTTGCTCATCGATTCCGAAAACCCCCAGTCGCATCAAAGAGGTAGAAGCACACGGAGGCAATTGCCAGCCGTTCATGACGGTCCGAAACTGTGCATGCTAAATGACCCTGTAGGAGAAGTCTGTTGAGGAGGTTGAGGAATTTCCTCCCATCCCGAACCTTGCTGTGCGCACCCTCCAAAAACTTCATCCAGATTTAGGTAAATCTCCCTATAGCACAGTGAGTTGTGGCCTTTGGCCTGAATCACACGGGGGACAGGTGAGTAATATCGAACAATTGGAGCGGCTGCAGAGCCTGCGGGAAGGCGGGGCACTGACCGATGCTGAATTCGAGATAGAAAAGCAGAAGCTGATTTCAGGGGAGAACCAAGGCGGCTCTGGGCGCTGGCGACTGTTTGTCGCCGCAGCTGGAGTGGGGGCAGTAGTGATCGGCGGCGCCATTGTCGCAATGGGCCATGGCTCGCCAAGCGCGATTTCCTCTTCCGCGCCGACGGCATCGTCAAGCGCAGTAGCTGGTGATTCGGGCGAGACCGGTCTGGCCGAAGCTGTGAAGGCAGGCGAGGCGGGCGGCGACAGTGCTGCCGTGGCATTGCAGTTTGCCGTTTCACCGGAGGCCATTGGAACCAATCCAGCGTACTTGGAGCAACGTCTTGGCGTTCCCAAGGTGAAGACGAAGCACCAACTCATTTTCGAAGTAAGCGGTTGCCGCGTGGACTACGGGGTCGAGGGGAATGCCGTCAGCAGCATTGACGCAGACGTCACAGCGAGTTGCCAACCAACCGTCCAGGGTGTGAAAATCACCCCATCGACAACCTATGGCCAGATCCACAGGAAGCAGCCTTCAGGAACCTACATCGCCAGTTGTCTCTCAGGCTGTGGCAATGCAGCGGACCCTACGGTGGACTTGTCCTACCCGGGGTCACGTTCAAACCAATTCCTCGGCATCCACTACTCCGCAGGCTACGATCAAGTCAGTAGCGCTCTGGAGCGTTGGGACAAGGCCGTGCGAGCCGAGCGTGGGCTGGGAGAATTCGACACGCCGGATGACTATGAGGCATTCTCATGCGTCGCCGGGCCTCCTGACGATGTTTCGGCGCAGCTGGAAAAGGTCCGGGTGCGGCACATTCAGCTTCGGGAAGAGGTCGACATCGCATCATGCTGATTGGCAGGTAGGGGGCACCCGATCGATGGCGGTCCAGATCGACCAGGGGGCGTGATCGCACAGTCGCTGTAGCCTCAGTTAAAGTAAACCGCATTGGCAATTGGAGCCCGAGTGCGACAACAGGATCAGATAAATGCATTGCGTTTGGCTCTTCCAGCGCTTGCAGAGATGGAACGCCGTTACTCAGGTGAGGACCTCGGAGGATTCGGGCGTGACGTTGGCGTGCGTATTCATGCTTGGATGCGAGCGAGCGGATTTGAAGAACTTGCCGCAAGGACAAAGCCATCGCAGGCCGCCCTCACCAGCTTCTTCGGCAAAAGCGAGCAGGCCGGCCACCCACTTAGCGAACCGGGCATTCCTTGGCTGGATATGACTGAGGTGCAGGCGGCGAAAGGGCTTGCGCATTTCTTGGACGGTTGCAATCCGAACCGCATGCTAGCCTTTCTCAAGGCGTTGGATACTGAGGTCCGATGGCCAGAGACGCTTTACCGTGTTCGCGCTTACGCCGATCAGCCAACAGGGCGGGGAGGGCGCATTGATTTGCTCGTCTGTGCGCAAGATGTTTCCGGTAGGCGATGGGGCTGCGTGATTGAGCTGAAATTCGGGCATACAGGCGGAAGCAACCCGTTAGCGGAATACGCAGAGTTTGCGCGCAATGGACACGGTCTGGGTATTACGTCTCGATCCCAAAATGTGGCGCTCGCCGTTGTTGGGCTGAGGTGTGATGGCGGCACCACGCGTAACCTCCAAAAAAATGGCGATTGGCGCTTTGTTCACTGGGAGGGGTTGCTGCGGCGCTTCGAGCGATCTCTTGCTGAGAATGGCGATGTCGCCCCCGCATTTGTAGAATTTCGTAAGATACTCTGGGAGCGAGTAATTAGATGACCTCTTCGCCTTTAATCGTTCCAGAAAGCGTTCGAGCATATTTTGCTGACAGAACGGTCGAGGCTGGTGTCGATGCAATTCTGTCGATTTCACCAAACAAGTTGCCACCGGGTATAAGCTGGGCCGAATTGCCTAGCTATTACCGTGCCCGGGCGGCTGCGGAGACGGTTCGATGTGACCTTGTTGAACTGATGCATATCGCTTGGAATCAGATTTGGGGTATGGAAATCGCTGCGCGATGGAAACGAGAAGACATTGAGGATGCAGTTATTTCAATCGGCGAATGCTTCAATGATCAATACTTTCGCGTGGATTATGAGGTGGCAGGCCGTCAACTGCTCACCTCCGTGGGCCTTCGCGATAGGCACCTTGTCTGCGCCTTCTCCTTGGAAAAGGGTAGCAGGGTTTTCGTTAAGGGGGACCTGGGTGGCTTCGAATGGGTAGATGATAAGGCGTGGGGGGGATGGATGGTTTCGATCCCGAGCCTGCCGATGTCAGGCGAACTCAATTTGGAAAACCTGAAGGGCCTTGCGGCGAGTGCAGTCAAACTGGTTCAGCAGATGGCTTGATGGTTTGCCGTTATCCACCCACCTCCTTGCCTGTTGCCTCACTTCCCTCACCGGCAGGCCGAGGCGATTTGCAATGAATGTTGCTGCGAACACATCGCGTTGGCGTTTCTTCGGTTTGCGCCCACAGGCTTCCCACCGCTTCCCTCGTATGCCCCCGGGGTTGATGCGGGTGTGTGCGCGTCAATGAGGCGCGAAGGGGCGCATTTTGCAAAGACGACTGAGCCGAAAGTCCGCAGAATAGGTGGCCTTAGGGCATCTGCGGGCGCCTGCAAAAGGCTGCGACCCGGGCTTTTAATCAGTAGGTCGCTGGTTCGAACCCAGCAGGGCTCACCACCTTTTTCATCCATTTTCGCGAGGTGCGGTGGGTTGCCTGCGGGCTTTCCGCTGGGCGTTGTCGCGCCTCAGCGGAAAGCCCGGCCTAGATCCGTCCCAGGGACTGCACGATGCGCACGAGGTCGGGGCCTATGTGGTCGTAGAAGGCGTAAAGGCCCGAGCAGAGGTAGTTGAGCCCCGTTTCGCCGCTGCGTGTGCGGAGAAGGCGGTTCTTGGGGCATTCGCCGTAGCATAGCCGCAGATATTCGCAGCTGCGGCACTTGCCGGGCAGGCTGGCGCTCTTGTTGCGGGCGAACTGTTCCTGCCGGGGCGAAAAGGCGAGGTTGCCGAGGTGGGTCTGGTTGATGTTGCCGATGCGGTACTCGGGATAGACGAAGTGGTCGCACGAGAACACTTCGCCGTCATGCTCCACCGCCAGCGCCTTGCCGCAGAACTCGGCCTGGGTACACATTTGCGCCGGCATTCCCGCCGCCTGGGCCACTGCGGTTTCGAACAGGTTGACGTGGACGCGGCCGATATCGGTCGCGAACCATTCGTCCCATACGGCGCTCAGGAAGCGGCCATAGTCGTCGGGATCGACCGACCAGTCCGTGACGATCGAATCGGCAGCACCCGGCCGGGCGCGCGCGGTGCCTTCCACAGGCGGTTCCGCGAGCAGGGCGGGCGCTTCGCTGCGAAAGCGGCGCGGTTCCACGGCTGGAGTGAACTGCACGCGCCAGGTGCCAATCTCGTCGACGAGGAAGCGATAGACATCGCGCGGGTGCAGCGCGTTCTCGCGATTGACGACGCACAGGGCCGCGAAGGGAATGTCGGCCTCGCGCAGCATCGTGGCAGCCGCCATGACGAGATCGAACGTCGGCTTGCCGTTCTTGGTGACGCGGAAACGGTCATGAAGGTGCTTCGGACCGTCGATCGACAGCCCGACGTGGAAACCGTTGGCCTTGAGGAAGCTGATCCACTTGGCATCGAGCAGCAGGCCGTTCGTCTGAAGGTCGTTTTCGATCCGCTGGCCGGGCTTGCGGTACTTGTGCTGGAGCGCGACTACCTCTTCGAAGAAGGCGAGTCCCATGAGCGTGGGCTCGCCGCCCTGCCACGAGAAGACGACCTCCTCGCCCGTTTGCGCCTCGATATACTGGCGGACGTGCTGCTCGAGCGCGGCGCTGTTCATGCGGGCGCGCGGGCGGTGGTCTAGCAGGTCGGTCTTGTGGAGGTAGAAGCAATAGGCACAGTCGATGTTGCACTCCGCCCCCCCCGGCTTGACCATGGCGTGGAAGCGATAGGTCGATCCGGGGATCAGGGCGTTACGATCAAGCGTCGGATTGTTCATTGCAGCATTACAGACCCGGCGCCTCCATGCGCGTTGATGGCTTGCCGTTCAATTCGAGACGGTCTGGAGCTTTTCCGTCATCTTCGAAAGATTGAACGAAGGGGCGATCTGCAGCGGCGGATGTTCGGTCAGTGACTTTATATGGGCTGCTAGCAGATCCTGGATCGGCCCCATGAGCCACTGCTTGCGTTCGTTTCCATAAGTCAGATCAGTGACCGTATCGAACGTTTCGTACGGATCGAAGTGAATGTTCATGACCATCGGGAACTTGAGTTCCTTCCAGGCATCGAAGAACCCTTCCGAAGTCGCGAAGTGCATCTTCCACTGGTTCAGGCGGACGGCCCTGATCTCATTCCCTTCGTAGTAGATGTAATTGTTGCGGTTGGAATGGTCCGACTTGCCTTCCCACCAGTCGAGGTTGTTCACCCCGTCGATCACCTGGTTCTTTTCCTTCAGGACGCGCCCGACGGGGTCCTGGATGCCGGCGGCGGCGGCAAGCGTGGTGAAGACATCCATGTTGGCCTGGATGCCCTGCTTCACCTGGCCGGCGGGGATGTGGCCCGGCCACCAGGCGATGAACGGCACGCGGACGCCGCCTTCGTAAGTGGTCATCTTCTCACCCCGGAAAGGTGTGGTGCCACCGTAAGTGCGGGCGTTATGCGAGGGGCCGTTGTCGGTGGACCAGATGACGATGGTGTTTTCCAGCGCACCCATCGCTCTCAGCTTTTCGAGCATCGCGCCGACCTGCATGTCATGCTCGATCATGCCCGATCCGTAGATGTCGTCGGACATGGTGGCATCCTGCGCCAGATATTGGTTCTGGTCGGTAAGATGCTGGAACAAGTGCATCCTGCTGGGATTGAGCCAGACGAACCAGGGCTTGCCCGAATCCTTTGCGCGTTTCACGAAATCGAGGCTGGCATCGATGAAGTTCTGGTCGATGTTTTTCATGCGCTCGATCGTAAGCGCGCCGGTATCCTGGATCTTCTGCTTGCCGACCTTGCCGAAGCGCGGGTCGACGGTCTGGTCATCGGTGCCGGTGGCCCAACTGTGAAGCACGCCGCGGGGGCCGTACCTGGTCTTGAAGGCAGCGTCCTTGGGATAATCCCGCTGTTCGGGCGTTTCCTCGGCGTTCAGGTGGTAGAGGTTGCCGTAGAATTCGTCGAATCCGTGGACCGTGGGCAGGGAGGAATTGCTGTCGCCGAGATGATTCTTACCGAATTGCCCGGTGGCGTAGCCCTGTTCCTTCAGCAATTCGGCCAGGGTGGGCGATCCGGCCTTCAGCCCGAGCGGCGATCCCGGAAGGCCGACCGAGGTCATGCCGGAGCGGATAGGATATTGCCCCGTAATCAGCGATGCGCGGCCGGCGGTTGAGGATGGCTGGCTGTAATGTTCGGTGAACATTGCCCCTTCCCTGGCCAGCCGATCGATATTGGGCGTGGTATAGCCCATCACGCCGTTGCCGTAGGCGCTAACGTTCGACCAGCCGACATCGTCGGGGTAGATGATGAGGATATTGGGGTGGCCGGCATCGCCGCCGCCCGACTGGGCATGTGCCATAGGGGCGGCTGCCGCGACCAGTGCGAGCGCCAGTGCTGCGCGTCCGATGCCTCTGCGGAAGTCGGCGAATTGCTTCATCGCGTAATGCCCTGTTGCTTGAGCCTGAGCGCTGTCCGGCGAACCTGCCCACCGGCTGCGCTCATCTCCAACCCATGAAGATTGCAATGATTTTGTCCGGGGCGGGGGCTGTCAGCTATCGGGGAAAACCCCGAGCCCGGTGCGCATTTTGCCTGAGTTCCCGCGGTTCTCCCTCAGGGGAGTGGCGCGGCGGCGGCCGGTGCCGTGTTCAGGGCTTCAGAAGGCGCAGGGCCATGTGCCGGAGGATGCGGTCCGGTCCGGGCTTTTCGCCGACCACGAAGTACCAGCATTGGCCGTGCGGTTCCGAGCCGGGGTCAGGCGGGACGATCGCCAGTCCCACCACCGGGGAAGGGGGCAGGATGACGCTGAGCCCATCCGGGGCCATCCGAAATCCGCTGAAGGCCATGAAAGCGCGGATCTCATCGGCAAAGCGGCAGGATTCGGGGTCTCCCGCCATGCCCGCCACCGCCCAGGGCCCGGTCTTGTCGAGCTCGGCCAGCATCCGCAGCTTGAGCAGGCGGGCGACCGGCGCGTCGAGGCGGCGTTCGGGCGTGGCGCTGCGCAACAGGCGGGCGACCGGGCCGGTGCGCCGGGGGCTCCGGCCCGCACCTCGCCCGGATCCCCAGACGAACAGCCATAGAACCGATGCGGTGCCAAAGAGGATGGCGCCCGCGACCGTCAGGGCGCGATCATGGCCGGCGATCCCCGCCGCCGCCATCACCGGACCGATGGCCAGCGAGCCGAGGATCGAGGCGATTCGGCGCATCAGGCGCGCGTGTGAGCGGTAAGGGTCCGGGACATAAAGGGAATTTACCGAGGAGCGGGGTGCCGCTCAATTCGGACTGGAGCCGGATCGACGGAAATCCCGCTTCCGCTGCCTATTCGTCGTTCCATTGCCTCCCGCGTCGGCAACTCCGACCGGAAGGCGGGCTCGTCAGGACTTGCTGAGCGCCTCGATCTGTTCGTCGGTCAGGTTTTCGCTGAAGGCCGGGGACAGCTTGCGTTCGAGGCGGCGGCACATGTCGGAATGGGCGATCAGGGCCCGGGCGGTTTCGCGCAGCGTCGCGTAATCGAGCGGGGTGTCGCCCGAGATCCGGTCGCGCACGTCGCGTTCGGCGATGCCGAGGTGACGGGCCAGCGCGCGCTGGCCGCCTACTGCGTCGACGGCCTGGGAGAAAATGGCGAGCTGGATATCGGGGGCTTGCGGCATGATGCAGTGACGAATGCGCGCAATCGCACCCACACGCAAGCCGTGGGGCCGGGATCAGCCCTCTCTACCGACAGCTTTCGTATCATCATCGCCATCGGGGCGCGCGGTCAGCGTGGTGCCGATGGTGGCGCCAACGATGGCGGCGATCCCGATCCACTTGGCAAAAGGCAGCATCTCGCCCAGCAGCAGCGCGCCCGCCAGCGCGCCCACGGCCGGTTCGCCGCTGGTCAGCACGCCGAAGCTCTTGGTCGGCAGGCGGCGCAGCGCGAACATTTCCAGCGAATAGGGGATCGCGCTGGAAAAGATCGCAACCACCAGCGCGACGGCAAGGACATGCGGCTGGAGCAAGGTCGCGCCTGCCTGCGCCACGCCGAACGGCAGGGCGACCAGGGCGGCGATGGTCATGCCGTAGGCCGGTGCGGCCGCGCCCAGCGCCTCGCCCGCGCGCTTGCCCATCAGGATGTAGGCACCCCAGAACACGCCAGCGCCGAGCGCCAGCAGCACGCCGACCGGATCGACCGCATCGCGCGAGAAATCGAGGGGCAGGAGCAGGCAGAGACCCGCTGCCGCCAGCGCGATCCACGCCAGATCGACCCGTCGGCGCGAGGCGAAAGTGGCCACTGCGAGCGGGCCGGTGAACTCGGTGGCAAGCGCGATGCCGAGGGGAATGCGCTGGATCGCGAAATAGAACAGCATGTTCATGCAGCCCAGCGCCACGCCGTAAGGCAGGGCCGCGCGCAGGATCGTCCGGTCGAACGGCAGGCGCCAGACGCGGAACACGCAGCACAGAATCACGGCGGCGAGCGAAAGGCGCAGCGCCGTCGTTCCGGCGGGGCCGATCAGCGGGAACAGCGTCTTGGCCACCGAGGCGCCCCAGCAGATCGAGACCATCGCCGCCGCCACCGCGGCAAGCGGTGCAAAGTCGCTGGAAGAAGATCTGGCGGCGAGACGGCGGACGACCATGGAAATCCCTTGATGGCGAGGTGGCGGGATTTTTATCGTCGAGGCGCGATAAATGCGGTCTATGATGCGGGTTCGGCGATAATCTTTATCGGAGTTCCCGCAAATGCCCGATGCGTTCGATCTGCGCATCCTCACCGAGCTTCAGCGCGATGCGCGAATCTCCATGCCCGAACTGTCGGAGGCGGTCGGGCTTTCGGCTCCGGCCTGCTACCGGCGGGTGCGGGCGCTGCGGGAGCAGGGGGCGATCGAGCGGGAGATGGCGCTGGTATCGCCGCGGACGATGGGATGGCTGGTCAAGATGATCGTGCTGGTCTCGCTCGATACCGACAAGGTGCGCGTGGTGGACGACCTGGTGGCCCGGCTGCGGCAGGCGCGCGAGGTGATCGATGTCTGGTACGTCACCGGGGACCATGACCTCGTGCTCCAGGTGGTCGCGCAGGACATGGAGCATTACGACGGTTTCGCCCGGCGCGTGCTGCACGGGGAGGAGCATGTGAAGGCGTTCAAGACGCTGGTGGTGATGCAGCACCCTAAGCGTTCGGCGCCGCTTCCGCCGGCCTGAGCCCGCTTGCTCACGCCGCCTCAATAACGGCTGAGCAACCTTTCGACGCTGGCATGGGCCTTGTGCCCGTCCTTGCACTCACCGGTCTGCTCTTCCAGCATCCTTCGCAGGCTTTCGATTTCCTCCACGCTGAGGTGTTCGATGCCGATGAAATCGTCCCGCGCTGTTTCGACCGCGCGCAGGAGTTCGTCGAGCTTGGCCTGGAAGGCGGCGGCATCGCGGTTCTGGCTGTTCTGGATGAGGAAGACCATGAGGAAGGTGACGATGGTGGTGCCGGTATTGATGACCAGCTGCCAGGTGTCGGACCATTTGAAGACCGGGCCGGAAAAGGCCCAGACAACCACGATCAGCAGCGCGATGATGAAAGTCTGCGCCTTGCCCGCGGCTCCGGCGACGGCGTTGGCGAAAACGGTGAAAGTCTTGCGCATGGAGGGCTCCTGCGGTGTTCTTCATCGAAACGCCCGGACGGGAGCCGATGTTCCGCCTCCGGACCGGAGCTATCCTCGGGGAACTCTCACGGAAATCTTGCTTTACGGACTGGCAAGTTCGTCCGCTTAGGATCATCACGGAGCAGAACCGGCGGAGCAGCTGGGTGGGGCGGGATCATGGCATGCGCATAGCGACGATAACCAACTGGGCTTATGGGGCGACGGTATGCCTCACCATCGCCGCCGGTATCGCAATGGTCCTGGCGTCCAACGCCGACCGGGTGGAGCGCGAGGCAGTGATCCAGCGCGACCGGTTCGACGCGCTCGCCTTCGAGGTGGAAAGCGACGAGGCCCAGCTGACCGACCAGGCAAGGCTCTATGCGGTAACCGGTAACCCCAGCCACGAGATCGTCTACAATCACGCCCTCGCGGCGCTCGGCCCGGTCGAGCAGCGTGTCGCCCGGCTCAAGGACAATGGCGCGAAGGAGGAGGAACTGCGCTCTCTGGCTGAAGGGCTGCGCTGGGCCGAAACCCTGCAGGACGAACAGAAGGCCGCCATCGCCGCCATGAAGACGGGCGACGATGCCACCGCCCGGCGGATCGTGTTTGGCGCGGAGTACGAACGCGAGCTGGAACGCGTCCACTTCCTGCTCGGCCGCTTCCGCTACATGCTCGACCAGCGATCCGACCGCACGATCGAGGATGCCAGTACGGCCTCGCAGCGGCTGCGCACGGTGTCCGAAGTCATGGTGGGCGTGACCGCGCTGCTGTTTCTCTTCGTGCTGGGCTTCGTGCTCAAGCGCCGTATCCTCAAGCCGGTCACCACCCTGAGCGACGTGGTGAACCGCCTGGCCGATCAGGATTATGCGGTAGAGCCGCCCCAGCTTTCCCAGATCGACGAGATCGGCGACATGGCTCACGCCATCCGCATCTTCCGCGAGAACGGCATAGAGCGCCAGCGGCTGGAACGGGAGCGCGACGCGGACTGGCATGTGCGCGACCTGCTTTCCCGCATGACCCAGCGCCTCCAGGGCTGCGAATCCGTGGCGGACCTGTTCGAGGTGGTGCGCCTTTTCGCACCGAAGATCGCACCGAACCTTGCCGGGCGGCTCTACACCCTCGATGACCGGCTGGGCATGATGGCCTGCGCGTCCGAGTGGCAATCGCCCCACGGCAGCGACGCCGCCTTCACCCCGGACGATTGCTGGGCGCTGCGGCGCGGGCAGGCGCACATGCCGGGCGGGGATATCGTGGACGTGCCGTGCAAGCACGTCACGCCCGATGCGGCCTCGGCAACGGTATGCGTGCCGCTGACCGCGCAGGGCGAGACGATCGGGCTGCTGGTGCTGGAGAACCTGGCCGAGACGCACGGGCCGGGAGAGAACATCCAAGCCTATATCGAGCTGATGTCGGAGACGGTGGGGCTGGCGCTCGCCAATCTCAAGCTGCGGGATGCCTTGCACGAGAAGGCGCTGTTCGACGCCCTCACCGGGCTGCGCAACCGCCACGAGCTGGCGGACACCTTGCGCCGCCACGTTGCCCAGGCCGATGCCGCCCGGACGCAGCTCAGCTGCCTGATGGTGGATATCGACCATTTCAAGCTGCTCAACGACCGTTACGGCCACGATGCCGGAGACCTGACGATCCGTTCGGTGGCGGGCGTGCTGGACAATGCCGTGCGCGAGGAAGGCGTGGCCTTCCGCTACGGCGGCGAGGAGTTCCTGCTACTGCTCCCCGGTTTCGACGAGGAGCGCGCGCTGGAGCGGGCACGGCTGATCCAGGAGCGTATAGCGGGGATGACGCTCGTCCATGACGGCGCATCGCTCGGCCGGGTGACTGTCTCGATGGGGCTGGCCACTTATCCTGCGCATGTGCCCGCCCATGCGCTGATCGCCAAGGCGGATGCGGCTCTGCTGCGGGCGAAGGAGGAAGGCCGGGATCGCGTGGTTGCCGCGGTCGATCGCCGCGATCCGGGGCAGGCCGTTCCGGCGAACTGACTGGCCACCTTCTCCGGTCCGCCGCGCTCAGCGGTGGAACACCCTTTCGTGGAAGAACCAGCGGTAGGGATAGCGCTCCAGCGCGCGGTAGACGAAATGGGTGAAGAGCAGCGTCACCGGGATCGCCGCGGCCAAGAACAACACCAGCGACAGCGGCCAGTTCGGCCCGAACCACCCCATGTGGACGAAGAGCTGCCGGGTGGCGAAATAGGTATAGGGATGGGCGAGGTAGAGGCTGTAGCTCACCGTGCCGAGGTAGAAGATCGAGGGACGATCCAGCAGGCGCGAGGTCAGGCTGCCGGGCGCGATCGCCATGTAGAAGTAGGCGGCGGTGAACAGGAATGTGCCGTAGGCGAGCGGATTGTCAACGTCCCTGAGGCCGAAGTCGTAGTGCTGCACCGATCCGAACACCAGGCATCCGGCGAAGGCGATGATCTCGAACAGCGGGCGCCAGGCGCGGGGCAGGTGGATATGCCGGTCGTCCAGCAGGCGCACGCCGATCCCGGCCAGGAAGAACGCCATGGCCGGGAAACGGCTCACCAGCCATGCCGAACACAGGACCAGCAGCACCGTCATGACCCGGTCCCGCCGCCGGATCGCGGCATGCACGGTAAGGCAGGCCATGGCATAGAACAGCACTTCGTAGCTCAGGCTCCAGGCGTTCGGGGTGAGCTGCTCGGTATGGGTCAGCAGGTTCACCATGAACAGGGCGGGAATGATCGTGCCGATCCTGTTCAGGTCGGGAAAGGCGTTGCTGGCGGCGTTGACCGCGATGAACAGGAGCGAGAAGGCGAGGAACAGCGGATAGAGCCGGAAGAACCGCCGCAGCGCGAACTCGCGCGGGGTGTAGCGCATCACGCTGGGCAGGATCACGTAGCCGCTGATCACGAAGAACAGCCACACGCCCCAGCGTCCGAAATTCCAGGGCGCGGTCGTCGCGGCCAGATAGCCGGGATCGGCGGAATAGACGTTCTCGCCGACCCCGCCGAGCACATGGGCAAGGAACACCATGAACGCGGCCACGCCGCGCAGGCCGTGGACGGTGGGATTGAAGTTCGCCCCGGCCTTCTTGCCGGGCGCCGTGCCGGTGGTGCGGTCCGGTTCCCCGGCGGCCGTGCGGTTCAGCGGCGGGGCAATGGCGGAAGCGTCGGTCATGGCCGTGTCATGCCGGCCGGGAGGCGCGCGCCGGGATCGCTGCGCGCGCTCTCGCCCTGCCGCCTAGGGCGATCGGGGGCAGGTCCTGCTGGGGCTGTGCAGGTGCGGGCAGGCAATAGCCGAAGCGGCGCAGGTCGTAGCCGGTCATGCGCTGCAGCTGCTGGTTGCTCTCGGCATAGCGTTCGCCCACGGCCAGTTCGATCTGGCGCATCAGCCGCCGCCGCAGCGGCCCCTCGAGCATGCGGGTGAACGCGAAGAGGGGGCGCAGCTTGCGGTAGTTGCGATCGAACGGCGGGAACAGCAGCGGGGCATTCGGGGCAAGCTGGTTGCGGTTGAACAGGGCGTTGAGCGGCCGGCGCAGGATCTGCATCAGCATCGGCATCCCCTCGTTCGCGGGCTCCCCGAAGATGTCGAGGGGAACGAGCGAGGGGTTCTGTTCACAGAACTGGGAAATCTCCCGCGCCACCCGACCGGGATCGGTCCGCAGCGCCTCGTACGGCAGGACCAGCACGCTTTCCGGCCCGAACAGGCGGCGATAGTACTCGATGCACTGGATGTAGGCGAACGTGCGGAAATCGAATTCGGGCTTGCGGTACAGGGTCCATTGCAGGGGCGTGGCCAGCCGGTTGAAAGACAGCGAGCCGCCGTCGCTGATGTACTGGAGATAGTACGAGAAGATCATCGAGCGCTGTTCGCGGATGAAAACCAGGATGCGCGCGTCGGGCAGGCATTCCTTCAGGCGATCGGCGATCAGCGGTGCATCGAAGCCGGCCGAGCCGGGATAGCCGGACAGGCGTTCGTGAGAGACCACCAGCGTATTGCCGCGCCGCTGCGCCTCGCGGGCGCGGCGGCGGTAGCTTTCGATCCGGTCGGGCGAGGGGCCGTCGAACGCACCCTGCTTCACGAAGTCGAGCTGGACGTGGTGGCGATCGTTCTCCAGCCGCTCGAAACCGAGGTCCGGACGGGCGAACAGCGCGTTCTGGAGCAGCGTGGAGGCCGTCTTGTGGAATCCGATATGGACAAGTGGTCTTGTACCCGATTCCTGCACGTCGCGCTCCCTGCTTGCTCCGCGGAAATGCCGGAAAAACGGACTGACGGCGGAGTGACCCTTTTATCTGGTCCCGGGGCGATCCTGCCGGACAACACCCTGAACACTAACGAAAGAACATGGCGCGCGGGGATGGGTCAATTGCCATGAATCGCCTGCGGCTCCCCCGAAAGTCTAGGTTATGACGTAGGTCTGCTTGGCGCAGCGGGCCGTTAAGCCGGACGGACCTTGCGGCACCCCCGAATGACCGCGCGGTTCATGCTTACGGGTGATTGCCGAGCACCCTGCGGATGCCCACCCTCGCGGCGGACAAGGCCACATCCGGCCCGCGCACGAGGATCAGCCCTTGAACTCCATCGCTTCTGCCCAAAGTCCGATCCTGGTAACCGGGGCCGCCGGCTTCATCGGCCACGCCACCGCGCATCGCCTGCTCGAACGCGGGGAACAGGTGATCGGGCTGGATGTGATGAACGATTATTACGACCCGGCGCTCAAGGAAGCCCGGCTGGCCTCGTTCGAGGGGATGGCCGGCTTCGAATTCCACCGGATCGACGTGGCCGACGCGGCGGCGGTGGCTGCGCTCGTGCGGGGGCGGGGGGTGCGCCGGGTGGTCCATCTCGCCGCGCAGGCCGGGGTGCGCTACAGCATCGAGAACCCCTTCGCCTACCAGCACTCCAACCTGGCCGGCCATCTCTCGGTGCTGGAGGCCTGCCGCCATGCTCCCGGCTTCGAGCATCTCGTCTATGCTTCCTCCAGCTCGGTCTACGGCGACCGTCCGCTGGCAGGGGCAGGCTTTTCCGAGGATGATCCGGCCGTGGCGCCCGTCTCGCTCTACGCCGCCACAAAGCGTTCGTGCGAACTGATGAGCGAGGCCTATGCCAGCCTTTACGCCCTGCCGCAGACCGGGCTGCGCTTCTTCACCGTCTACGGGCCGTGGGGAAGGCCTGACATGGCCTACTTCGGCTTCACCCGGAAGATCCTGGCCGGGGAGCCGATCGAGGTCTACGGCGAAGGCCGCATGGCGCGCGACTTCACCTATATCGACGATATCGTCGACGGCATTCTTGGCGCGCTCGACAATGATGCCGCGGGGCACCGCGTGCTCAACATCGGCGACAGCCGCCCGGTCGGGCTGATGGACATGATCGAGGCGCTCGAAACCGCGCTCGGCCGGAAGGCGGAGAAAGTGATGCGGCCGATGCAGCCTGGAGACGTGACCGCGACCTTCGCCGACGTGAGCAAGCTCCACGCGATCTGCGGCTATCATCCCCGCGTCATGCTGGAAGAGGGGTTGCAGCGCTTCGCCGACTGGTACCGGGAATTCCATGCGGTGGAGCCCGCCGGGACCGAGGCCCGATGATCCGTTCCGCCTGGGGCCGGGAAGCGGCCACGGCCGCGCGGTTCGTGCTGGTCGGCGCGGCGAACACCGCCATCGGCTATGGCCTGATCCTGGGCTGGCTTCATGCGGGGCTGGGAGACTATGCCGCCAATCTTGCCGGTTTCGCGATGGGGTTGCCGATCTCCTACGCCTTGCACCGCCACCTGACCTTCCGCGCCCGCCACCGCGCCACCGCTGCCGAGGGGCTGCGCTACGCCGCGGCCTTTCTGGTGTCCTATGCCGCCAATCTCGCAGTGGTGGCGATGGGCCGCGCCGCGGGCTTCGAACGCAGCGCGCTGGTGCAGGGACTGGCGATCTGCGTCTACGCGGGCGTGCTCTTCGTGCTGACCCGCCTCACGGTCTTTCGCGCGCGACCAGAGAGATCACTTCGGGAAAGTTGAGCCGTTCCTCCACGATCGGCTTGGTGCCGGGCTTGGCCTGCAGGAACAGCCGCCCGACATATTCGCCCAGGATGCCCATGAAGATCGCATTGATCGAGATCGACATGAGCAGCAGGATCGTGGTCGTGGCGAAACCCGCCGGCCAGGTCTGCCCCAGCAGCACCCGCCCGACCAGATAGGTGAACGTCAGCAGCAGGCTGAGCACGCCGATGACGATGCCCGAGATCGAGGCGATCCGCAGCGGCATCAGCGAATGGTTGAGCACGCCGTCCACCGCCAGCGAGATCATCGACTTGAGCGGGAACTTGCTTTCGCCGGCCACCCGGTCGCCCCGGTCGTATTCGAGACCAACCTGCGAGAAGCCCATCGCGCTGATGAGCCCGCGCAAGTAGGGCGAGGCATCGTCCACCTTCTGGAGTTCCACGAGGATACGGCGGTCGACGAGACGGAATTCCCCGGCGTTCACGGGCAGGTCGTCGTCGCTGATCCAGGAGATGAAGTGGTAGAAGGCCCGCCGCAGCGTGGCCACCATGAAGCCGTCCGCCAGCGTGCGCCGGATGCCGTAGACCACCTGATGCCCGACCCGCCAGAGCTTCAGCATCTCGGGGATCAGTTCGGGCGGGTCCTGCAGGTCGCAGTCGAGCTGGATCGAACAGGCGCCTGCCGCGGCCTTGTAGGCGCAGAGCAGGGAGCGCTGGTAGCCGTAATTGCGCGAGAAGCGGATGACCTTGAGCGCGGAATCGCGGCGGGCCAGTTCTTCCAGCAGTTCGAAAGTGCGGTCGCTCGAATGGTTGTCGGTGACGATTATCTCGTACTGGTATTCGGGCAGCTTCTCGAACGTGCGCACGATCGCCTCGTAGCATCGCACGACGTTGAGTTCCTCGTTGAAGGCGGGAACAAGAATGGAAACCAGTGTCTTCGCTTCGCTGCTCACCCGTCACCCCGCCTTCATCTGGATATGTTGCTGCTGGAGTTGCCGGTGGGCGGCGACCGTGCGGCGCAGCCCTTCCTCGAAGCCGATGAGCGGTTCCCACCGCAGCCGGCTTCGCGCCCGTGCCGGATCGGAGCGCAGTTCCGTCGGTTGTCCGCCGCTTCCCGGCTCGGTGCTCTGTGCGGGGCGGAGCGTCACGATACCGGGAGCGCAGCCGGCCAGTGCGGCGATCCGCTGCGCGACCTGGGCCATGGTGGGCGCGATGCCGGTGCAGATGTTGACGGTGCCGAAATCCCGGGGCGCCATCCGCGCAATGTGCAGCAGGGCATCGACGGCATCGTCGACGTGCAGCAGGTCGCGCCGGTCGAGCGGGCGCTGTACGGTGATCGGCCGGTTCGCCATGCAGGCCTCGACAAGCGCCGGGATCAGGAAGCTGGTGGCCTGGCCGGGGCCGTAGCAGAGGGCGAGGCGCGCGGTCACCACCGGGAACGGCATGAGCGGGGCGAGCATCGCGATGCTGTCGGTAGTGGCCAGCATCCCCGCGCCGTAGGGCGTGGTGGGGAAAGCGCGGCGGGTCTCGGAATAGGGCAGCTCCGCCCGGCCATATTCGGCGATGGTGCCCGCCCGCACCACCACGTCCGGCGGCTCGGCTAGCTCCGCCAGCGGTTCCAGCAGGTTGAGCGCGGGCTGGAGGTAGGTTCCGGCCGCAGCCCGCGCTGCGGCGAAGGAGGGCTGGGCGGGCAGGCGCGTTTCGGCTGCCAGGTGAAACACCCGGCGCGGGCGGATCCCGGCGAGGCAGCGCCTGATCTCGGCGCGGTCGGCAAGGTCGATGCGGTGCACGACCAGCCGGTCCACGAACGGCGCGAGCCGCGCCAGCGAGGTCGAGGGGCGGACGATCACATGGACCGGGTCGCCCGCGGCGACGAGCCGCTGGGCCAGGTGTGCGCCGATGAAGCCCCCGGCGCCGGTCAGCAGCGAGACGGCATTGCGCACACTCAGGCCCTCCGGTGTTGGAGTCAGCAGACGATCCGGGGAATCGGCAGCGGAACGAGGAATTTGCCGCCGCGCGCCCGGAAGGCCGCCTGCTGCTCGAAGATTTCGTCGAAGAAGTTCCAGGCGAGCACGAAGAGCACGTCGGGCTGCTCCTCCTCGATGGCCTGGACCGGCCGGATCGGAATGCGGGTGTTCGGCGAATAGAGGCCGTGCTTCAGCGTGTTGCGGTCCACCAGGAAATCGAGATAGCGCCTGTCGATCCCGAAATGGGTGATGAGCGTGTTGCCCCGCGCCGAGGCGCCGTAACCCGCGATCTTCAGGCCTTGTGCCTTCATTTCGTCGAGCATGGTGCGGATGTCCACGCCCATGGCCGCGACGTCGAGCGCCAGCCGGTCGTAAGTGGCCTGCTCCAGCATGCCGCCGGACAGTTCGTCCTCCAGCATTTCCGCCACTGCGGGCGAGGGCGCGATGCCGGCGGCCTTGCGGTTGAGGAACACGCGTATCGAACCGCCGTGAATGTCGGGCAGCGAAAGCGCGTCGGTCACTTCGAGGTCGAAGAACGCCGCCAGCTTCGCGATCGACAACAGGCTGAATTCCGAGACGTGCTCGTGGTAGATATTGTCGAATTCGGTGTGGTCGATGTACTCCTTGGCGCGGGGAACCTCGATCACGAAAGTCCCGTCCGGCGCCAGCAGGATGCAGATCGCCTCCATGAAGGTGTGGAGGTCGCCGATGTGGTTGAAGGTGTTGGTGGTGACGATGACTTTTGCCTCGCCGCGCTGGCCCCGCACCAGTTCCGCCGAGGCGGGGTAGAAGTAATCGATATGGGTTTCCACGCCGCGCTCGGCGGCCATGGCGGCGATGTTCTCGGCCGGGTCGAAGCCCAGCGTCGTGCAGCCCAGCAGGTTGCAGGCGGCGAGCAGCAGGCCGTCATTGCTGCCGATGTCGACGATCAGCCCGCCGCGCGCCTTGTCGGACAGCACCCGCGCAAAATCGGAGAAGTGGCAGTGCATCCGCGCCGCGCCCGAGGGGACGTAGAGGTAATGGCGGAAGAAATCGGCCGGGATCTGGTCGGCGATCTCCACCAGCCCGCATTCAAGGCAGACCTGGGTGTTGAGCGGGAAGGAAGGCTGTTCCCGGTCGAGGTCTTCGGGGCGGATCAGCATCTGGCCGGGGGCATGGTCGCCCAGTGGCAGGAAGAGGTAAGGCGATGGCGCCTTGCAGGCACGGCAGGTCGTGAGGGTCGAGGCGTGGGTACGCTCGGCGGTCATCGATTCAGGCATTTGCGGCCTCGCGGGACGTTGCAGGGGAGAGCGATCGCACGAAGGCCTCGAAGCATTCGTGCATGAAGTCGATATGGGCGTCGGTCAGCCCGTGATGGCAGGCGAGCAGGATGCCGCCCTTCATCACCGCGTCGGCAACCGGGCAGCCTTCCGGCGGCGCCTTGAGCGGCACGCCCTGCATCGCCGGCTGGCGCAGGATGTTGCCGGTGAAGACCGGGCGGGTCTGCACGTCGCGCTCTTCCAGCCAGATCTGCATCTGGGTGCGGGTGAAAGGCGCGTCCTCGCGGATGGTGAGCGGGAAGGCCAGCCAGCCGGTGCGTGATTCCGGCATTTGTTCCGGCAGGACGAACCAGTCCTCGTACTGCTTGAAGAAGGCATACTGGCGAGCGAAATTATGTTCGCGCGCCGAGATGTTGTTATCGAGCTTCTTCAGCTGCACCAGCCCGAAGGCCGCGCCCATTTCCGAAGGCTCGACGTTGAAGCCCAGTTCGTCGAACAGGAACTTGGCGTCGTAGTCGATCCCGTCGAGCGCGACGTTGAAGCGCTTCTCGATGCTTTCGGAATCGACGTAGAGCGAACTGGTGCGCCCCCATGAGCGCAGCAGCAGTGCCCGGCGGGCGAGAGCCTCGTCCGAGACGCAGAGCATGCCGCCGTTGCCTGCAGCATTGATGACGTGGGAGCCGTAGAAGCTGGTGGTGGAAATGTCGGAGCGGGTGCCGGTGCTGGTGCCGCGCAGGGTGGCGCCCAGCGTATCGGCGCTGTCTTCCACCACCATGAGGCCGTGCTTGTCGGCGATCTCGCGGATGCGGTCCCAGTCGGGCAGGTTGCCGATCAGCGAGGGGATCATCATCGCCCTGGTGTTCGGCCCGATCATCGCCTCGATCTTCTCGACGTCGATGTTGTAGGTGCCGACCGCGGAATCCACGAAGGCCGGTACGAGGCGAGAGCGCACGATCGGCGCCACGGTGGTGGCGAAGGTCAGGGCCGGGGTGATGACCTCGCTGCCCTCGGGCAGGTTCAGCAGCTCGATGGCGAGGTAGTTCGCCGAGGAGCCGGAGTTGACCATGATCCCGTGGTCTTTGGCGAACAGCGCGGAGACCTGCTCCTGCATGGCGCGCACTTTCGGACCCATCTGGGTCGAGGTCCGCAGGACTTCGAGGACGGCGGCGATCTCTTCCTCGCCGTGGACGGTCTGGCCATAGTTCACGCGCATCTTGCTGCTTCCCCCTCGGTCAATTCGGTGGTGCTCCCGGCATTCCCGTGGGAATACCGGGCGATCTGCGCCTCGCTGAAGGCGCGCATCCGGGTGTTTCCGCGCGCGAAGGCGCGGTACCATTCGGCCGTCATGGTCACCGCTTCCTCGGTCGAAAGGCGCGGGCGCCAGCCGAGCCGGGCCTGTGCCTTGCTGCTGTCGAGCGTCAGCATTCCCGCCTCGTGCGGATCGTCGGTACGGCGACCGAAGGCGATCTGCGCCACGCCGGGCCCCCAGGCCCGCTGGAAGTGGCGTGCGATTTCCTCGACGTCGATGAAGCCCTGGGCGCTGGGGCCGAAGTTCCAGGCTTCGGCAAAGCGCGGCGCACCCTCTCCAAGAAGCCGCGCACCCAGCATCAGGTATCCCGCCAGCGGCTCCAGCACGTGTTGCCACGGGCGCACGCTGGCCGGGTTGCGGATCGTCACAGCCGTGCCCGCGATCGTGGCGCGCACAACGTCGGGCAGCAGACGGTCGAGCGAATTGTCGCCCCCGCCGATCACGTTGCCGGCGCGCACGGTGGCGATCTGGCAACCGGCGGCGTCCGAGAAGTAGGAGCGCCGGAACGCGGCGGCGACCAGTTCGGTGCAGCCTTTCGAGGCGCTGTAGGGATCGGCCCCACCCAGTTCGTCGGTCTCGCGGTAGGGCCATTCCCACTCGCGGTTCTCGTAGCACTTGTCGCTGGTGACGACGACGACGCCGCGCACGCTCTTCATCCGGCGCACCGCATCGAGCACGACGGCGGTGCCGGTGACGTTGGTGGCGAACGTCTCCACCGGATCGTCGTAGGAAGGCCGCACCAGGGCCTGGGCGGCGAGATGGAACACGAGGTCCGGCTCAAGCCCCTCGCAGGCCCGGGCATAGGCCCCGGCATCGCGGATGTCGGCGATGCGGTGGTCGACCAGCCCCCCGAGGTCGACCGTATGGAATAAGTCAGGGCCTTGCGGGGGGCGGTGCAAGGCGATCCCGGTTACTTCTGCACCCAGTTTCCTGAGCCAGAGGCACAACCAGCCACCCTTGAAACCGGTGTGGCCGGTTACCAGAATCCGCTTGCCCCGGTAAACCGAAGCAAACGCCTGATCCAGTGAGCCTTGCTCAGGCATGTTGCAGCTTGGTGGGCATGTCGGTGCTGAGCACCGGCTGTCCGTTCTCGAAGTCCATCCACGGCGGCAGCGTCTGCGTGCCCAGCTTGTCCAGCGTGTCGCGGTCGCGGATCGTGTCCATGGGGTGCCAGAAGCCCTTGTGCTTGTAGGCCATGAGCTGGCCGTCATGGGCGAGGCGGGTGAGCGGGGCCTGCTCCAGCGGCTCCTCGTCTCCGGTGAGGTAATCGAGCACACCCGGTTCGAAGACGAAGAAGCCGCCGTTGATCCAGGTTTCGTACTTGATGACCTTCTCGGTGAATTCGATCACCTCGCCGCCCGCGCCCGCGCACTGGCCGAGTTCGAGATTGCCGAAGCGGGCCGGCGGCTGGACCGCGGTGACCGTGGCGAGCTTGCCGTGCGAGCGGTGGAATTCCAGCAGGGCGGAGATGTCCACGTTGCCGACCCCGTCCGAGTAGGTGACCATAAAGGTCTCGTCGTCGAGCCAGGAACGCAGGCGCTTCAGGCGGCCGCCGGTCATCGTCGCGAGGCCGGTGTCGACCACCGAAACCCGCCAGTCGACCTTGGTGGTGGGGTGCAGGGCCATTTCGCCATTGCCGATGCCGACCGTAAAGTCGTTCGACATGAGGTGAAGGTCCTGGAAGAAGCTCTTGATCGCCATGGCCTTGTAACCGCAAGCCACGATGAAGTCGTTGTGACCCCAGCGATCGTAGATATCCATGACGTGGAGCATGATCGGGCGCCCCGCCACTTCCACCATGGGCTTGGGAACCCGAACCGTTTCTTCGGCAAGGCGGGAGCCGAGGCCCCCGGCAAGCAGGACGACTTTCATGATCGTGTCTCCGGCGTCGGTATTTTCAGGAGAATTTCTCCTGTCGATGGGGCAAGGTTAAGGGCAGAGCCTGCCGTCGGAGAAATGGTCATCCGGGTTAGGCAGCTTTAGCCAATGCGGCTATCAAAGGGTTACCGGCGTGCCTCCAAGGGGCGTTCGGGCCTACGGAAAAGACGCGGATAGCCGCCGTTCCCGGTGCCCTGGGTCAGGATGTAGCCATGGCTGCGGGCATAGTCCTCGAAAGGTTGTTCCAGCGGTTCCTCGCCGCTTATCAGGATCGCCGAGGGCTGGTCCGCGTCGAGAAAGGCGGTGAGCTGCGCAGGCGAGGTCGTGGTCCAGTAGGGCCGGTCGCGCGGGGGGATATATTCGGCCACGCGGTAGACGAACTGGCCTGCCGCGAATTCCGGCGGCACGGTGAGCCCGCCCTCCACTGCGAGCAGCGGCGAGAGCGTCGCCACCCGGTCGCTCGAGGAAGCCGCGGCGCGGCGGACGAGTTCGCGCATCTCGCGGTGGACCGCCACGCCTTCCCATGATGCCGGGCGGGCGAAGGAGACCAGCCCCGGTCCAAGCCGGGAGGCGGCGCAGAGCAGCGCCAGCAGCGCCAGAGACAGCAGCACGGCATCGGCGGCCACGCGGTTCTCACTCAGCATCCGGGCGCGCAGCAGCACCGCCAGCAGCACCAGGAACGGGATCGGCGGCACGAAATACTGCGGGAACGAGGGGCTCGGCACGAAGGCGACGACGAAGCCCATCGCGGCCAGCGCGGCGGTCAGCACCACCGGCCATGACCAGACCGTCAGCAGCCCGTCGCGCCATCCGCGCCGCAGCAGCGGCAGGGCCACGAGGGCGACGATTGCGGCCATGGACAGCAAGGAGGCGTTCGAGGTCCAGATATCCTCGGCGAACAGCACCTTGGCGGCAAGGCCGACGACCTTGGGCTCGGTCGAATGGGCCCAGTAGGCGGCCTGCAGCTCGGTGAAGTAGCGCACGGTGTGGGCGAGCATGGCCTCGGGATCGGTGGCCATCGCGATAAGCACCGGGATCCCGGCGGTCAGCCCGCCCAGCGCCAGCGGGACGGCGCCGCAGACCAGCCGCGCGCGCAGCGGCCGCGCCGCCGGTGCCAGGATCGTCGCCATCGCCAGGAACGGCGCGAGGAACACGTAGTTCGCCTTGAGCCCGATCGCGCAGGAAACCATCATCCCCGCCACGAAGCACAGGGTCCACGAAGGGCGTTCGCGGTCCAGTCCGCACAGCAGGAAATAGAGCGCGAACAGCGCGAAGGGGATCGGCAGGAAGTTGTTGGTGGCCATCATGCCCGGACCGCCGAGCAGCAGCACATTGCCCATGAGCAGGACGGCGGCGGTGAAGAAGGCGGGAAAGCCTGCGCGCTGGCGCCGGGCGATCAGCCATAGCGCCGTGATTGCCGCCGCCCAGGCCAGCAGCACCAGCAGGCGGCCGAGCAGGAGGAGATGGCCGGTTCCGGTCAGCCAGTAGAGACCGCCCAGCAGGTAGGGCAGATAGGGCAGGTGGTTGAACCCGAAGTCGCGGTAGATGTCGCCGCTGCCCCAGAGGCGCGAGACGGTGATGAACAGGTTCTCGTCGCGGCCGATGGGAAAGTCCATCAGGCGGCCGGCGAGTCCCACGAACAGCACGCCGAGCAGCGCATAGCCCGCCACCCTTGCGAGCGAGCGCGGCCGCGTCTCGGGCCGTTCGCCCTGTTGCAATTCGCGTTCCTGCAGAACGTCGCCCATCGTCATCGCGGAAGGCCCCTTTCCCGATTGCCGGCGCTGCCGACGCCGCGCGGAAGTCTGGCGGATCACGGCCCCCCGCGTGAGCGCGATTAGGGCGTAATCACTCAGGATGAAGGCAGCGCGCGAGGCGGGTGGCGAGGGATGGATGCCTTTGCCAATAAAGGGTTAGACCGCATGAACCCTGCCGTGCGGCCGGGCCTTTCGATAGACTGGAGGCGATCGATCACACGCTTCGCGCGGCATCCGGACGGGCTCTTCCTCCTTGGCAATTCTCCCGACATCGACGCATATCGCGATCCTGACCTCCGGTCTGGGGGCAGGCGGTGCGGAGCAGGTGATCGCGCAGCTGGCCCGCCACTGGTGCGAGGCCGGGCATCAGGTGGACGTGATCGCCTTCGACCGTCCCGCCGATCCGATATTCCACCGCCTTCCCGAAGACGCGATGCTGCACCGGCTGGGCGGTTCGAGCGGCTTTGCCGGCATGGCGGGGCGGGTGGCGGCGCTGCGGCGCGTCCTTGCGGCGCGGCAGCCGCAGGTGCTGGTGTCCTTCCTGACCAAGAATAACCTGATCGCTGCGCTGGCGACCACGGGCACCGGCATCCGGCTGGTCTGTTCGGAGCGCAACAACCCCGAGCGGCAGGCCGCCCACCCGCTGTGGAACCTCCTGCTGCGCCTGCTTTACCGCCGCGCCGACGTCATCGTCTGCCAGACCGATGCGGTGCGTCGTTGCTTCCCCGCCTCGGTGCGCGGCAAGCTGGTGACGATTGCGAACCCGGTGCCGCCACCCGACGTGCTGCGCGCCGCCGGCGATACCCGGCGGCTCTGCGCGGTGGGGCGGCTGACGCACCAGAAGGGCTTCGACCTGCTGGTGCGGGCCTTTGCCGAAGTGGCGCCGCGCTGGCCGGGCTGGGGGCTGGATATCTGGGGTGAGGGTCCCGAACACGGCGCCCTTGCCGCGCTGATCGCCGGTGCCGGGCTGGAAGGGCGGGTCGTGCTGCGCGGGTTGACGCCCCGGCCGCGGGCCTGGGTGGCGCAGGCGGATATCTTCGTCCTCTCCTCCCGCTACGAGGGTTTTCCCAATGTGCTGGGCGAGGCGATGGCGGCGGGCTTGCCGGTCGTCGCGGCCGATTGCGATTTCGGGCCTTCCGACATGGTGCAGCACGGCCGCAGCGGGCTGCTGGTTGACAGCGAGGACGTGGAGGGACTGGCGGCGGCGATGTCCGCGCTGATCGCCGATCCGTTCGAACGGATGCGCATGGGCAGGGCCGCGCGCACGGCCATGGCACGGTTTCATCCGGAGCGGATACTCCAGAACTGGGACCAGGTGCTGGGGAACGGGCTTTCCGAAGCGGGGCACCCGGACGACCGGCGGCTGGCGCAGTCCCGCGCGGCGGGGCATGGAGAGGGGGGAGCCGCCAGGCATGCCGGGGAGGCTCCCGTCGGAAAGCCCCTCATGGCAAAGGCCCTCATTGGAAAGGCGGGAACGCGCAGATGAACGTGGTACGCATTCTCTTTACTTCGGCGGGTCGCCGTGTCGAACTGACGCGCTGTTTCCGCCGGGCTGCCGAAAAGCTCGGCATGAGGGCGGAAATCCATGCCTGCGACCTGGAGCCCGAACTCAGCGCCGCCTGCCTGGAGGCCGAAGCCGCCTTCAAGGTGCCGCGCTGCACCGACCCTGACTATGTGGCCCGCCTGCTCGACCACTGCGCGCGCGAGAAGATCGCCTTGCTGGTGCCGACCATCGATACCGAGCTGGACGTGCTCTCCCGCGCGCGGGACAGGTTCGCCGAAGTGGGCACGATGGTCCATGTCGGCGCGCCGGAGATCATCGACGTCGTGCGAGACAAGGAGCGCACCATTACCGTGCTGCGCGACGCGGGAGTGCCGGTTCCGCGCACCGCGCGGATAGAGGCCCTGCGCGCCGATCCCTCGGGCTGGACTTTCCCGCTGTTCGTGAAGCCGGTGGGAGGAAGCGCCAGCCGGGGCATCGGAGTGCTCGAATCCGCCGCCGATATCCGCGAAGACTATCCCGAGCCGATGCTGGTCCAGGAACTGCTGCGCGGGCCGGAATATACCATCAACATGTACCTCGACGCGCGCGGGCGGATCCGCTCGGCGATCCCGCACTTGCGCATCTCGGTGCGGGCGGGCGAAGTCGAGAAGGGGCGCACCGTGCGCGATCCGCGCATGATCGAGATCGCCGCCAACGTGGCCGCGGCGCTGGGCCGGGGGCGGGGGGCGGAGGGCGTCCTGTGCTTCCAGCTCATCGACGACCCCGATCGCGGCCCCCGCGTGTTCGAGATCAACGCCCGCTTCGGCGGCGGCTATCCGCTGGCCGACCAGGCGGGCGGTCGCTTCGCCGAAAGCCTGCTTGCGCGGGTGGCGGGCCTGCCCGAATGTGCAAGCGACCACTGGCGCGAGGGCGTGACCATGGTACGCTACGACAGTGCCGTGTTCCGTGGTTGATATCTCGCGCCGTGTCGTCGTGCTCGATCTTGACGATACGCTCTATCTCGAACGCGATTTCGCGCTGAGCGGCTTCGCGGCGGTGGGCCGTCATGTCGAGGAACGCCACGGCCTGCCGGGCTACGGCGCTGAATGCGTGCGCCTGTTCGAGGAGGGGCATCGCGGCACCGTGTTCGATGCGGCGCTGGGCGCGCTGGGGCTTTCCGCGATCGACGTCGGCCCGCTGGTGGCGCTCTATCGCGGCCATGCGCCCGAGATCGCGCTGGCCGGGGACGCCGCGCGCCTGATCGACCGGCTGGACGGCCACGCGACCGCGATCATAACCGACGGTCCCGGCCAGACGCAGGGCAACAAGGTGGCGGCGCTCGGCCTTTACGCGCGGATCGGCAAGGTGGTGCTCACCGGCATCCTGCCAGAGGGCTGCGCCAAGCCCCATGCCATGGCTTATGCGATGGTCGAGCAATGGTCGGGACGTCCTGCCGCCGAACATGTCTACATCGGGGACAATGCGGCCAAGGACTTCGTCACCCCGCGCGCGCGCGGCTGGCTGACGGTGCAGATCCTGCGCGAGGGGCATATCCATCCCTGCATCGCGCCGACCCCCGAACATGCCGCTCACCATGTGGTGGATTCGCTGGACGATCTCGTGCTGGAACCGTCAGTCCGCGCCTGAAGCTAGGGCGATATCCGGCGAGCGCCGCTCGCCGCCGACCATGACCCAGGCCGTCAGCGCCAGGATGCGCAGGTCCAGCAGCGGCCCGGCATGAGCGACATACCACAGGTCCAGCGCGATCTTCTCGTCGAGCGAGAGCAGGGTATTGCCGTTGACCTGCGACCAGCCGGTCAGCCCGGGGCGAACCTCGCCGCGCATCGCGCCGCGCTGGCCCAGTCCGGCGATGGTCTCGGGGAGCAGGGGGCGCGGGCCGACGAAGGCCATGTCGCCGGCGGCCACGTTCCACAGTCCGGGCAATTCGTCGAGCCGGCTGCGGCGCAGGAAGCGCCCGAAGCGGGTGACGCGCGCCTCGTCGGGCAGCGGCTGGCCGTCCTTTCCGGCGGCCTCGCGCATGGAGCGCAGCTTGAGCAGGGGGAAGGCCTGTCCGTGCAGGCCCGCCCGGCGCTGTCGGAACAGCACCGGGCGACCCATTGACAGGACTACGCCGATCCCGAGCACCACCAGCAGCGGAAGCACGGCCAGCAGGAGCAGCGCGGCGAGCAGACGCAAGGGGAGCTTCTGCACGCCGCGCGCCCCGCTCAGGCTTCCACCGGCCGCCAGGAGTGGCCCCGGAACATGCGACGGATACGGGCGGCCATGGCCTCCCGGGCGGCGACCGGCGAGCTGTAGTAGCTGGCCGAGTCTGCATAATACTGCACCGAGTCCCCGTAGCGGCGGCGGGCATGTTCGGCGTAGTCCACCTGATCGAAGATCACGCCGCCCACGCTGTCGTCCAGCATTTCGAGCGCGGCGCGCATCTGGTCTCCGGTGGTGTGGCCCCAGCGGGCGACCAGCACGGTCTGGTCGGCGAAGTGGCACATCGCCCGCGCATCGCGCACGGCCAGGGCGGCCGGGGCATTGATGATGACCAGTTCGAAACGCTCGCGGAGCTGTTCGAGCAGGGTCTTGAGGCGGCTGGAGGACAGCAGCAGCGCCGGTTCCGCCACCGGTTCCTTGGCGCTCAGCAGCACGATCTGGTGCGGGCTGGCGGCTTCGACGGGGATCGGCACCCCGGCCTCGCCGTCCAGCGTCACGGGCATGTCCGGACCGTCATAGGGGTTGGCCGAGCGCGGGCTCACCAGACTGTCGAGATTGGCGCGACCGCAGACGATGTCGACCAGATCGGGCACCTGCATGTCGCTCTGGAGGCGCTGGAGGGCGCCGCGCTTGCGCAAGTCGAGGTCGAGGATCACCGTGCGATCGCCCATGGCGATGCCCGCGGCGGCCAGCGTCAGCGAGACGGTGGACTTGCCGTCGCCGGGCAGCGGCGAGGTGACGAGCACGACCTGCGAGTTGCTGCGCTGGGCCGGCGGGCGCCGGTCGAGCGCACGCACTTCGGTATAGGCCGAGCGGGCGACTTCGGCGAAGAGCGACTGCGGCTCGCGGATGACCGGGCTTTCCTTCGGATCTTCCGAAAGGTCCTGGTTGAGCAGCGGCAGCATCCCCAGCGTCGGCAGCCCGAACAGGCGGCGGATCTGGGCGGTGGTGCGCAGGCGGTCGTCAAGGAAGTCGCGGGCAAACGCGATCAGGAAGGCGAGCACGGTGGAGCCGAGCAGCGCGGTGATCGCCATCTTGACCGGGGCCGGGGCGATCGGATCGTAATTGGGAACCGCCGGCGAGACGATCGAGGAGGACACGCCTTCGAGCTGCATCTGCGCGCGAACCTGTTCGACGCGGCCGGCGATCGCCTTGTAGGCATCGTCGGCGAGAGTGGCCTCGCGGACCAGCTTTTCGAGCTGCACGGTGTTGGAGGTGTTGCGGTAGGCCATCGAGCTGAGCCCGGCGACGATGCCTTCGAGGCGCGAGGCCTGCGCGGAATCGCCGGCGGCTTCGCTGCGGGCGATCTGCGCCATCTGCGCGCCGCGCGCGGAAGCGTCGGCCTGGGCGGCGGCCTGCACGCGGCCGCGTTCCTCGGCGATGCTGCTGTCGACCGCGGCAAGCTGAGAGCCGAGGCGCTTCACGTCGGGATGGTTTGGCCCGAGGCTGGTGCCGAGCTTGGAGGCTTCGGCCACGAGTTCGCCGCGGCGGCGTTCGAGCTGGTCAAGCGCGCCGGAGGTGGCCAGCGCGGTGCTCTGCATCTGGCTGGCGCGGGCGATGCCGGCGCTGCGGGCGGCGGCGCCGTCACGCGCGGCGGTGGCTGCCGCGCTCTGCACGGCGATGCGATTGATCTGGGCGAGGTCCTCCGCGCCGCCCGCGCCCACCAGCATCTGGTGGGTTTCGCGGAAATCGGCGACGTGCCTGGCGGTTTCCTCGGCGGCGCGGGCGCGGGCCTGCTGTTCGTATTCCAGCGAGGAGAGCAGCTCGGCGCGGCGCTCGTTGCTCTTGCTGGTGCGCAGGGCGCGCACCGAAGGCGGGATCTGGTTGGCGATCTCGGCGGCCAGTTCGGGCGAGCGCGCGGTCACGGCGATCTCGATGAGGTCGGAACCCGTTTCCGAGTTCATCGTCGTCATCGACAGGACCTTGTTGGTCGCGGCCTGGTAAAGGACCTTGGCGTCCGAGGGGACATTGCCGAGTTCGCGCAGGAAGACCGGGTTGTGAACCAGATCGAGATCCCGGATCACCTGTTCGGCGGCGGAGCGCGAACGGTGCAGGCGCACCGCATTGGCGACGCGTTCCGCGTTGCGGGAATTGACGTCCGCCTGGTTGGTGCCGACTTCGTCGATCAGTTCGACCTGCACCGTGGAGGAGGAGCGATAGAGCGTGGGCGAAAGCAACTGCTGCACAAGCACCGCGAGCGTGATCGTGCCGACGATCAGGGCCATCATCGTGCGATAGCGGTAGACGACACGAAGCAGGTCGCGCGGACCGACCTGCTGTTCGGGTGGTTGGGAACCTTCCTGCGACAGCGCCGGTCCTCGATAATGTACCGGCGCGCCGCCCATTTGGCTTGGCGCGATTGCAGTCGACATGTGCCCCTCCTGCGAGGTGAAGATAGGTGCCGCCGGGTCAGGTGGCCTTCCATGTTCGACTATGCGGTGAAAGGCGGGACAGGCAAAAAGGGCATCCGTGAACGGCGCCGCTAATAGAGACTAGTCCTTTTGGGGGGCGCGGCGGCGCAGCAGGGACGAGTAGAGTTCGAGATGGCGCGCGGCCGCGTTCTCGATCGTGTACTCGCGGCTGGTGGTCAGCGCGCCCGCGGAAAACTGCCGGTAAAGCGAAGTATCCTGCATCAGCCGCATGATACCCGCGGCCAGCGCCTGCGGTCTGTCGACCGGGCAGAGCAGCCCGTTCTGGGCGGGCCGCACGAGCCCGCGATTGCCCGAGACATCCGTGGCGACCACCGGCAGGCCCATGGCCATGGCTTCAAGGATCGCCACCGAAAACCCCTCGTAGTGGGAGGTGTTGAGGAAGAGATCGCTGCGCGCGAGCAGTTCGGGCACGTCGCGCCGCTCGCCCAGGAACTGCACGACATCCTCCAGCCCCAGCTCGCGCACCTGGGCGCGGAGCGTCTCCAGCCCCTCGCCGCCACCGGCCACGCGCAGCAGCGGGGCGGGACAGGCCGGGGTCGCGCGGTCGCGCAGGATGCGGGCGGTCTCGATCAGCAGCGGATAGTTCTTCTGGTCCGAGATCGCGCCGACGCTGAGGATGCGGCAGGGCCGTTCGGGCACGAGGCGCGGCCCGGCGGCGCGGTAGCGCGCGGCGGGGGCGTTCTGGATCAGCGTGAAGGGCCGCTTCGACAGGTGCCGGTAGATGCCTGCGGTGTCGTTGCTGATGGCGACGTAGTGATGGACCACCCGGTCGAGCAGGGTGAACAGGCCGGGTGGGAAGCTGAGGCGGCTGTTGTGGTAAGTGAACACCACCGGCCCTCGGTAGCCGCAGAAGGCGAGCATGGCCACCGCGCGCACGGTATGGGCGTGAACCACGTCGGGCCGTGTTTCGGCCAGGTGGCGGCGCAAGGCGAGGATTCCCGGCAGCAGCCGCCGCCGCCGTCCGAGCGAGAGCGATTCGAAACGGCAGCCGGTGCGGTCTATCTGCGCGGCGAGTTCGGCTTCCATCTCCGCTGAATTGCCCAGCGTTCCCGCGTCGCAGAAAGCGACCACGGTGCCGGATGCGCCTTTGGCGGCAAACGCGCCGTTGAGGTTGGTGACGAGGATTTCGGCGCCGCCCGACGTCAGGCTGGTGATGATCGAGCTGACCCGGAGCGGCTGCGGCGGGCTGACGCTGCGGGCGAAGCCTTCGCTGGGGGCATGAACCGTCATGTCCGGGAATCCGCCGGCATCGGGGTAGGCACGGGTGCCGGATGCAGGGAGCCCAGGGAATCGGATGCCGGGACGGCAGTGCGCCGGGCGCTGCGGATGCCGCGCCAGAACGCGGTGTCGAGCAGGGCCACCGTGGCGATTCCGAAGGCGATATGGGCCATGTTGGCGCCGAGCGCGCCGTAATGCGGGATCAGCACGAGTGCGGAAGCGAAGAAGCTGACGGTGGCGGCGAGGCTGGAGAGCAGCACGAAAGTCGGCCGGTTCATCGCCAGCAGCGCGGCGCGGGTAGGGGTGGCATGAAGCGTCAGCAACACGGCCACGAGTTGGACCAGCAGCATGGGATAGCTGTCGGCAAAGCCGGGGCCGAACACCAGTTCGATCGCCTGCCGGCCGAGCAGCCAGCACGCCCCCACCGTGGCCAGCGCGATTCCCGCCAGCACCAGTTGCAGCACGGAAACGAGCTGGGCCATCGAATCCGGCCCCATCTTGCGCCAGAGCCGGGCGAGATCAGGGTAGATCACCGTCTGGATCATGTCGCCCGCGGTCTGCGCCACCTTGGCGATGCGGCGGGAGAGATAGTAGAGCCCGGCCGCTGCCGGTCCCGCGAAGCTGCTGACCAGCAGGGTGTCCATCTCGTGCGTCATCGTGCGCAGGGTGGAGGAGAGGTTGGTGGAGATGGCGAAGCGCATGAAGCCGGGGAAGCGGCCCGGCAGGTCGCGCAGGTCCGCCTTGAGCGGGCTGGGAATGCCGGTATCGCGAAGCGCCCGGAAACCGAGGTAGTTGAACAGCGCCGAATCGAAGATCTGGCTCACCGTCCACACCACGACGAACCAGACCAGTCCTTCTCCCAGTACGTAGAGCAGCGCCGAAAGCGCGAATCGAGCCACGAACGAGGCGAGCTGGACATAGGCGAGGATGCGGAAGCGCCCCGCCAGTCGCAGTGCCGCGCTGGCCATGCCGCGCGGGTTGCAGGCGATGGCGCAGGCGTAGATCGCCACGAGGTCCACGTCATGGGGCTGGATGCCGATCAGGTTGCCCGCCAGCCAGGCGACCAGGACGCTCATCAACGCCGCCACCAGCGCGCTGCCGACGTCCAGCAGCAGGCCATAGGCGTAAAGCGAGGACATTCTGCCGGCATCGCCGTTTTCCTCCTCCACGGCGACGAAGCGGACCAGCGGCTGCCAGGATTCGAACCGGATCAGCCGTTCGCACACCCTGCCGATGGAAAGCACCACGGCGAGGGTGCCGAACTGTTGCTGGCCCAGCGCGCGGGTGGCGATGGCGAGGCTCGCCATCATGATCATCACGCCGCCGAAATTGCCCGAGAGCAGGTGGATGATGCTCATGAGATGCGGGCGGAGCATCTCCGAGCCCTGCCAGCGTTCGCGCTGGCGGGCGATGAAGGAGGCTCCACGGCGCCAGATCGGCGCCGCGCCCTCGCTGGCACTCTCTCTCCGGTTCATCCTGCTTCCAGCGTCCGTATCGTTTGCGGGCGGAGGGAGGGCTCGTCGCCTTCCCGTTCGTCCGGTTTCCAGCTCCCGTGTCTCGGGCGCCGTTCCCGCCGTGCCGCCGTGAAAGTGGCGGCCCCGGCAAGCGCGAACATCAGCACCACCGGTCCGTTCCACATCCGCGCGAACATGTGCGGCAACGACATGGCGTACATGAAGAACACTCCCAGGCTGGCGAGCGCGGACACGCCGGCCGCCTTGTTTCTTCGGGCTATGAACAACCCCTCCACCAGCATGGCGAGGAACATGACGAAGAGTCCGAGGAAGGAGACGATCCCGCCTTCGTTGAGCACCAGCAGGTAGAGCTGGTGCACGGGCATCCCGTAAGAGCTGGCCTTGCGGTATCCGTCACTGCCGAGACCGATCAGCAGGTTGTTGCCCGACATCTGCCAGGCTTCCTCGATCAGCACCGAGCGGCCGACGAAAGTACCCGCCTTGGTCGGATCTCCGGTGACCACCGCGTCGCCCACGCGCTGCTCGAACACGGCGGGCACCGGCCCGCCGAGGCCGACATAGGCAGTCACCACCAGCAGCACCGGCACCGCGATCGAGATGACCGTGCGGATGCGCGAGAAGGCGAGGATGAAGCCGATGGACAGGATCGTCGCGGTGAAGGCGGTGAAGCTGGCGCAATAGACCAGCCCGGCCACGATCACGAGCGCGAGGGGAACCGCGAAGACCGTCTTCAGGCGCTTGTCGATCACAGCGTGGATCAGGAAGATCAGCGCGAAGACGCAGACCGCGCCGTTCGAGTTCGGCTCGCCCGTCATCGCGCCGAGGCGGCCATTGCCGGTCACCACGTACTTGTTGACGTATTGGGTGATCGCCGCGCGGCTCAGCAGGTTGACCATGGCGATGCCGATGGCCTGCGATACGGCGACGCCCAGCACATAGGCGATCGCGCATTTCTGGAGCAGTGCGTGGCTGCAGTTCGCCAGCAGCATCGGGATCAGCAGCAGCGCGAAGGCATATTGCCCGGCGACCACCGGCCAGCGTTCGGAATCGCCGTGCGTGACCGAGCCGACCAGCATCCCGCCCAGCAGCATGACCAGGCCCAGCACCCAGATCGCCGACATCCGCCCCATCATCGCCGCGTTGAGCCCGCGCGAGGCGAGCATGAGCAGCGTGCAGACGAGAAGCAGGATGTCGGACATGGTGAGGTTGAAGGCGGGAATGCGGCCCACCTGCCACCAGCTCAGGAAGAAGGCGGCGACAGGCAGCAGCACGGCGATCACGCGTTCGTATGGGGATACCGAAGCGGTCGCGGGCCGATATGCGGAATGGCCCGGAAGTCTCGCCGGCTGCTGCCACCCCGCGTCGGGGATCACGCCGGGAACCGGCTTCGGAAGCCCCGCCGGAAACTCGGGGGATGCCTGTGTGATGATAGCGGCCATGGCGGCGATCATGGTCAGGGGGGGAGGCGAAGGCAAAGGCCAGTCCGGGCAGTCCGCCAGCGCATAGATGTTAGCGCAAAAGGGTGAGGGCCGGTCCCGCGCTAAGTCGAATTGGTGACTTGTGCGCACTGGGGGCGAGGATCAAGGTCCTGCCGCAAACGGCTTTGCGGGGGGCGGGGGGCAAAGTGCTCCTGAGCCAGGCTGGAGATATGGCATGACCGCGGCAGACACCTCGAGGACAGCCCGCCCCGTTGCGAGGAAACGCGCGAACTGGCGTCCCGTCTGGTTCGGCGGCGCGGTGCTGGCGATCGTGGCCCTGGTGCTCGGCCTTGCCGGAACCGCGGGCGAGCCGGTGCTGGCGGCGGCGCCCGTGGTGCGCGCCATCGCGGGCAAGAAGGCGTTCCCGGCAGCCGTGGGCTACGGCGCCACCAGCGTGGGCGGGCGCGGCGGGCGTATCATCTACATCACCACGCTGGCCGATTCCGGCGCCGGTTCCTACCGCGCCTGTGTGACCGCGACCGGTCCGCGCGTCTGCGTGTTCCGGGTCAACGGGGTGATCCGCTTCACCCAGCGCCCGCCGTGGATCATGACCCCCTACCTGACGATCGCCGGCCAGACCGCGCCCGGCGGCGGGATCACGCTGGCCCATGCGGGCGGGTCCAACGGACTGACCCCGCTGGTCATCAAGAACACGCATGACGTGGTCGTGCGCGGCATCCGCGTGCGCACCGACCGCATCGGCCGCAATCCCGGCGGCGAGGACGATATCACCATCGAGCGGAGCAGCCGCGTGGTGATCGACCATGTCAGCGCCTCCTGGGCGCGCGACGAGGTGATCAACGGCTACGACGACAACGACGAGATCACCATCAGCAATTCGATCTTCGCCTGGGGTATCCCCAAGCATGACAAGTGCGCGCTGCTCGCCAGCGATCCGGTGGACAAGCAGAAGCTGAGCTTCATCGGCAACGTCTGCGCCCACAACGGAGACCGCAACCCCGACATCAACTTCCCGCGCGGCTCCTGCGTGGAGGTCATCAACAACGTGCTCTACAACGCCGCCTCCGAGTTCGCGGAAGTCTGGGAGAGCTACGGGGGCTCGCCGGTATCCATCGTCGGCAACAGCTTCATCGCCGGGACCAACACCAACACCAACAGCCGCGGCGTTGCCCGCGAGACGGTGGGATCGACGGGAACCGCGTCGATCTATCTGTGGGACAACAATTTCAGCGGCAATTTCAAGCATGTCAGCCCGGAAGTCGTGCCCGCGCAGGTCCAGCAGGCGCCGTGCCCGCTGACGCTCCAGCCAATGGCCGCGACGGCCGCCTATTCCTCCGTGCTCGCCCGCGCCGGGGCATTCCCGCGCGATGCCATCGACCAGCAGGTGCTCGCCGACGTGCGTGGCATCACCGGACGTATCGGCGCTCCTGTCCCGGCGATCCCCTACCAGCCTCCGGCCGCGCCTTATGCCGATAACGACAAGGACGGCATGGACGACGCCTGGGAGCGCGCCAACGGGCTCGACACCACGAAGAACGACGCTTGGGGCGACCGGAACGGCAACGGGATCGAGAACTTCGAGGAATTCCTGGCATATCGCGAGAAGGGGTTCGGCCTGTGAACAGCCTGGCTGCGCCGGTTCCCCTTGGCGGCGAGATTCCGGCCCGTGGGCGGACCGGCGGGCCGCTCACCATCTGCTTCCCCTTCGCGGGGGACGAACTGGGCGGCAGCCATGTCTCGGCGCGGGGGCTGATGGAGGGCCTCGATCAGGCGCGCTACCGCCTGCTGGTGGTGCCGGAAGTGCCGGACGGAACGATTGCGGAGTTCTTCGGCGCCTTTACCCGGATGCCTGATCCCGCCGCGCCGCGCCGCTCCTTCGTGCCCGGCGCGCGCTTCGGTCCCGGCAAGGTGCTGCGCGCGCTCGCAGGGGTACCCCGCCGGGCGCGCTTCCTGCGGGAGCATGGTATCGACGTGGTTCACAGCAATGACGGCCGCAGCCATGCGAGCTGGGCGCTGGCGGCGCGGCTGGCGGGGGCGCGGCTGGTCTGGCACCATCGCGGCGATCCCGATGCCCGCGGCCTGCGCTTCGTCGCCCCCTTGCTGGCCAGCCGGATCTTCACCGTCTCGCGGTTTTCCCTGCCGCAGGGATCGAGCGAGGCGGCCAGGGCCGCGCAAGTCGTCTACAGTCCCTTCGACACGTCGGTCAGCGCCGACTGGGCGGCGATGCGCGCCCGGATCGTCGAGGAACTCGGCTGTCCGCCCGATGCCTTGCTGTGCGGTTGGTTCGGCAACTTCGTGAAGCGCAAGCGGCCATTGGAGTTCGTGGAGGCCGTGGAGCGGCTGGGCGCCATGCTCGACCGTCCGGTCGTCGGCCTGATGTTCGGCGATCCGCGCAACACCGAGGTGGGAGACGCATTGCCCGAGCGGATCGCGCGGGTATCCGGCAATGCCCGCGTCCATATGATGGGCTATCGCTCGCCGGGGCATGAATGGCTGGCGGGCTGCGATCTGCTGCTGGTTCCCGCCGCGCGCGAGCCGCTTGGCCGCACGCTGGTGGAGGCGATGCTGGTCGGCACGCTTGTCGTCGCCACGGATTCGGGCGGCAACCCCGAGGCGCTGGAGGGCGGCTGCGGCGTGCTCTGCCCGCTCGACGATCCCGCCGCCATGGCGCGCGCGGCCGCCGACCTGCTTGCCGATCCGGAACGGATCGACGCGATCCGCCGGCATGCACGGCTCGAAGCCAGGCGGCGCTTCTCAAAGGAGAATCACGTCCGTCAGGTCAGCACGGTCTACGAGGAACTGGCGCGAGGCTGAAGGGGAAGGGCGCGCGGCACGGGCCGACCCCGCACACGGCAGCACACACCCGGGGCGCTCCCCTGGGTGTGTGCTGCCGGCGGGGTGCCCGGTCAGAACCGGATGCGCAGTGCGACGCCGGTGCGGAAGCGGTCGAACTCCTGGGTGCCGTCATCGCCGGTCCGCTTGCCGAAATTGGCGTAGCCGGCCAGCGACATATTGCGCGACATCACATATTCGATCTCGCCCGATGCCGTTACGGTCTGCTCCTTGGTTCCCGAGCCGTTGTAGCGCGAGCGGCGATAGCCGGCGCCTACCGTTGCGAACAGGTTGTGCCTGATCTCCTGCTGCACCGCCAGCTTGACGGTCGTGTCCGTGCGGGACTGGGCGCCGGTGCGGAAGGTTGCGACGTCGCCGTTGAAGGCGTCGAGGATCACCGCAGTGCGTCGCGTGGGATGATAGGTCAGGTTGCCCGAGACCGAGAGCCCGGTGCGGCCCGGCGTGCCCGGGTCGTCGGGTTCGAGGCGGAAGAAGCCTGCCGACAGATTGCCCTCCAGCACGCCTCCCGGCTGGATCTGGATGCCTCCGCGCATGCCCCAGGTGGTGGTGTTGCGCTTGTCGCCCTCGGAAGTCCTTTCGATCCTGAAATCACGCCGCACGGCAAAGGCGCTCAGGGTGACGAAGGTGATGCCCGATACCCGCCAGCCGGCCGTGGTAAGGGCGCTGTAGCCGGTGAAGTCCCGGTTGGCGTCCGCCGCGGAAACCGCGTCGTACTGGGTAATGTTGCCCTGAAGGTCGAACAGCAGGCGCGCCGTCTCATGGTGTGCGCGCAGTTCGCCGCCGAGGCTGTCGATCTCGCGGGGGCCGGAGTTCGGGTCCTGCCGGGATTCCGGCGAGCCGCGCTCCTCGACCGCGCGCTGCCAGAACCCGCGCCCCGTTACCGAGGTGGAAGGATCGGGAGACCAGCGCGCCGAGCCCTGGAGCAGCCAGGCCTCGGTATTCTCGGTCTTGAGATCGGCGAAGCGCCGGATCGTGGACGTGGCCAGCACTTCGCCGCTGACGACGCCGGGCGCGGTCCGGGCCCTGATTTCGGGCGTGATTTCGAGATGCACGTCGTCCCGGGCATTGGCGGGTTCGGCGTAGACGTTGCTGTCGTACTCGATCCGGGCTTCGCCGCCCATGGTGACGTCGATCGAGCCGAGGTGGATCGGCAGTTCCCGATAGGACCTATCGTTGGGATAGACCGCCGGAGCGGTCGAGCCGATGTCGCGTGCCTGGGCCAGTGCCTGCTGCGGAGTCGCCAGCAGGAGCGGGACCGGGACGGCCAGTGCGATTGCCCCCCGCACGGCGTCAGAACCAGCGCTCGTAGACCCGGATACGGTCTCCGGGGAGGATGATGGTGGTTTCGTCCGCCTGCGCGGTCACGTCCTTGCCGTCGACCTGCCGGGTGATCGCCACCTTGCCGGTCTGCGCGCGGTAAGTGTAGCCCCCCGCCGCCGAAAGCGCTGCCAGCACGGTCATGCCCTGGCGATAGGCGAACTGGCCGGGCTGGTTGACCTCGCCCACCACATAGAACGGGCGCAGTTCCACCGGGCCGACGTTGACCACCGGGTCGCCGGTCATGATCCCCTGGCGCAGCAGCGTGGCGGCGATGCCCTGTTCGATCTCCCGGTAGGTGAGCCCGGCGACGTTCACCTGCTTGATATAGGGCAGCGAGATCGCGCCGGTATCCTCGACGATGTAGTCGCCGTCGGCGGTCGTCAGATCCTGCACCACGATATGCAGCTTGTCGCCCGCACCCACGCGGTAGGGACCTGCCTGCGTGGATGCGAGCGTGGGCAGAGATGCCGTGGGCGAGGAACATGCCCCGAGCATCAATGACGAAGCGAGCGTCGCGGCAAGCGGGGCCGCGAGAATGTGCCTGAAACGGAACAGGCGCGATAACTGGTGCGACATATGGGGTGCCCTCCCTGGAAAGACCTGCCACCCGGCGCCCTGCCTTCGGGGGGAAACCGCCCCGCCGATGGCTGACACGCCCATGGATTCGTCACCTGATAGGTTACGAAAATGACGGCGGATTTCCTTGGTTATTAAGGGCTAGGTGGTGGCGAACTCGGAGAACAGGCCGCGAAAATACTCGGGCGAAGGGGGATCATCCGCCCGAGAACAGTTCCAGCTAGGGACCGGGGCGCTGTTGTGATATAGCCGTTGGCGCTGACGTCGAATTTGCGACGGGTTTCGGCAATATTGGGTCCGGGCCGGAATTTTCCGATCCGAACTTCAACTGCGACGATTTCCTTTCACTTGACGATTTGACGCACTACCGGACTGCAATCTCGCAGGCCGAAAACACCGTTTCTTGAAAGGAAACACCCATGCCGATCGGCACCGTGAAGTTCTTCAACACCGACAAGGGTTACGGCTTCATTTCGCCCGAGGACGGCGGCCAGGACAGCTTCGTCCACATCAGCGCCGTTCAGAACGCCGGGATGCAGACGCTGAACAAGGACCAGCGCGTTTCCTACGAAGTCGAAGTCGGCCGCAATGGCAAGGCTTCTGCCGTGAACCTGCAGTCGGCCTGATTGCAGAAGAACCGGGGCGCGGCATATGCCGACCCCGGTTCTTACCCCGCAAGCTGCGGTTTGTGGGTTTTTGCCCGAGGCGGCGCGTCCTGCGCGCCGCCCGGTAAGTGCCTTCAGGAGGAAGGGTCGACCTCAGTCGACCATCGCGGCGACAAGCCGCTGGAGATCCTCTCGTGACAGGCTGGTCCGGCTGGCGTCCCGCGCAGGGCGCGGGAGATGCCGGATCTGATGTGTATTGAAGGCATTGGTAGAGCGATGGATCGCTCCCGAAAAATCTGTAATCATCTATTCCTGAATTTCGCGGCTCATGGCCGCCCTGAATCAGCGGCCCTTGGCCGCATTGCGTTTATCGTTTGAAGCCGCCGCGCTTGCGCGGCGGGCCACCGGCCTGGCCGGGGGTGCGTTCGCGGAACACGATGCGACCCTTGGTGAGGTCGTAAGGCGTCATTTCCACGTGTACGCGGTCGCCAACGACGGAGCGGATGCGGAACTTGCGCATCTTGCCCGCGGTGTAGGCGATGATCTTGTGCTCGTTGTCGAGCAGAACGGCGAAGCGCCCATCGGGGAGGATTTCCTCGATGTAGCCTTCCATAGTAAGCAATTCTTCCTTGGCCATCCGGTTCCGTCCATAGTCAATTTGCGTCAGGTCCCGCCGTCCGCACATCGAAAGGCGAGCCATCAAGGCCAAGCAGCTAGAAATGGGAGGCAGGGCTGAAGTTCCAGCCGGCAAAATCCCGTCGCAGGCGACGCAGCACCCGCCACATGGTGTCTAAACGTCAAAATTGCAAGCTATTCCGTGCTGCATCGGCGCATCGATTTCTGTTTGCGGCCACTTCTACGCCGGTTTGGGCGCGGGATTTTCAAGCCGTTTCAGGCCTCATGAAGGTTGCAGGGCCGATTCAGGGGCCGGAGCAATTATCCTTGCCGTCATCCCCGTCATTTCATGGCGGGCCGGTTTAACGCGGTCGGCGGCGTGTAGGAAAATGTTTCGTGAGGGCCGTGGCTCTGCAATGCACTGGCCGAACGGGGATCGCCGGTGGGCGGATGCTCCCCGCGCCCCTCCGCCAGCCGGGGGTGTGGCGGGCGGAGGGGCGGGATCAGGGCCTCAGGGGGTCAAGGCCTCACAGCTTGTCCCTGGGCTTGCGGATGGTGGTGACGACCTGCGAGTCCGTGGAAAGGCCCAGGGAAGGCGCGGGCTTGGTCTTGGCTGCCTTGGGCTTGCGGATTTCCCGCGTGCTGCGCTTCTGCGACTTGGCCATGTTCGTGCTCCTGCTTTCAAGCGGGGGCGCGTTTTATCCCTCAGCCGCGGGAGGCTTGGTGTCCGGTTCCCGCGATGGCTGCTTCTAGCACCGATCGCCCGAAGACGTGTACGAATTCGGGGAAAGGCCGCTTCGGCCGATTCGATCCTGCGCGAGATCAGGCCCGGGCGGATACGGTGGCGGACCAGGCCTCGCTGCGCAGCAGGTCCACGGCCGCCGCCGCCAGCGCCTGGCTGCGATAGCCGCCGCACTCGACCAGCACAGTGCCCACGCAGGAAACCAGCCGCCACCGCCAGTCGCCCCCGGCGAACAGGGTGGAGGTCACGCTGACGGATTCCGCGCGGAAGATGTCGAAGTGGGAAGGTGCATCGCCCTGCACTCCAGGGCGGGCCGCGTTGCTGCGGTCCAATGGCCGGGCGCCCTCGCGGATGGGGGCTTGGACGATCAGGTTGAGTTGCGGTGCCATCGGACGGTCCTTCGCGTCGGCGCGTCCGGGCCTACCAGGGGCCCCGGGCGCGATAGAAGGGGAAGCGCCTGACGACGCCTTCGACGATATGGCCCTTGAGCCTGCGCCGCATTTCGTCCGCGCCTTCTCCCCGCGTGCAGACCAGATGCGTCCCGCCCGTGGGCAAGGGCTCGATGGTGCTGATAGACACGGCGAACTTGTCGCAAAGCGCGATCACGTCTGCCTCGGGCAGGTTCACGTTGATGGCGCGGCTCATCGTGCGGATGCCGATGACGTGAAATAACGGGTGAGATGAAAAGCCATGGCCTTGCTCCACTTCATAAGCGGGAGCACGGAGCTCTCAGTCGAAGCATTGCCTGTAGACGGAATTCTCTTCGATGGTTCCTAGATAGATATTTGCACGAGTTCGCACAAGCCGGACAGAAAATAATAAAATCCCTTGTTCACGGCGTGAGTCGATTCTCGCTCTTCTGACGTCGCGGGGGCGTGGCCCAATTCCTCCGGCCGCTTTTTCGGTCTCTCGATCCTCACGCCTCGATTGCGGACAATTCAGCGGGTCGGAGCCGGATCAGCGACTGCCTTGCACCCATTACCGCCGGACGGCAGGTATCTTCCATTGATCGAAAGCGGCCGCTCGTTCAGGCGAGGCCGCCCTATGTTACGCGAGAAAAGCTGTCGGTCCGCGACCGCCCCATTACGGACATTAGGCGCGAGGTTAAACATAGCCTTATGACAAGAAAAATTGTGGCACTACTTCTGCTATGCCTTGGGTCTGCTTGCGCCAAAGACATGTATTCTGACACGCCAGCTTGCCGTGATGGTGACGCGAACACGGTTTGTCCGGTCGATGGCTCAAGGGATGGAGACGAAAACGCTAAACCAAGCCGTTTCGCATCGGGGGAAAGCAAGCCTGAGCTTCTCAGGCAAATACAACTGGCGGTCGAAGGAGACATTAGCTTCGCAGGTCACTACTCTACTACCTACGTTCCCTGTGGCACTGCATGCGGCAGCTACTGGTTTGTGGACCGCCGCAGTGGGCTAGTCTTTTCCGCTCCGGGCGAAGCGGGTGACGGACAGATGATTTGGGACATCAAGACCAGTCATGATAGCGATGTCGTGGAAGTGACCTACGGGTCGCGCGACGGCAGCAACACTGGCGCGTGTGCGAAGCAGGCGTTCCGCTGGATAGGAACGAAGTTCGTTGAGGCAATGCCAAAGGAACCGACTAGCTGCCCCGCCTAATGACAGCTTCCCCCCCCGTTGCGGCCCTCGCGATCCGTCTCAAGGCCCATCAGCGTCTACATCGCCATCCTCAAAAAGAGCGTGTGTTCTGTCGATCGGGCATCGCTCGCCAGCGCCTTCATAGTTTTCAGGGGTTCAATTAAGTCCGCCCCGGAGACACCATGATAGGAAAGTTCCTTTGATCGCGCCCATCGATCCGCCGCGTTCGCAAAGCTGTCCTCGTTTAATTCATCCAAACGAATGACAAGCTCATCAGGTATTGCAAAGACCCAAGGTCCCTCGGGCGAGCCAATCGCGACTAAAAACTCTTCTCCAGCCAAGCGTGAAGCATCCGCACTCTGATCCACGGCTTTCCAGAGCGCAGCAAGAACTGAGTTATCAGCATTGTTCGTGCGGTAGATGGGCGTGCGAGCCATGTCCGTGGAGAGCGCGACGCCATCGTCAGCGCGGCCTAGAAAGAATTCCGTCAGCAAAGCACACTCCTCGGTTGACGTTGCTCAGGTCGACACTGAAGCGCAAAAGCCGATCGTCCGCAATCCACCCCTTCCTGACGTCAAAGCTATCTTCCGCAGCTTCCGCATAGGGATGGGAGGGGAGGCGGATTGCGCCTGAACTTGACCCTGCGGCTCGGATCACCTAAGGGCCGCCATCTCCTGCGGGTTCGCTCGTGGGAAACGACATAGAGCTGAACATTGTCATGTCGGCATTTTTTGGGACTTTTCCGTGGCTTGGCCATGAGGAGGTCTCTTCGGAAATACCTTGTGCCGAGTCGTGCAGGGGGTTTTCGAAGGTGCGCATGGCAAAGTAATCCGGTGTTTCTGACCGGGTGGAGTGTTTTTCGGCTCACGTTCGACGGTTGCCAGGTTGCAGACCGCCATCGTTCCCGATCCGGGATCGGCGCGGCAGGTGCGGCCCGGGTGTTCACCGTTCGGCGTGACTCTCGAATTTCCTCATCCTTTCAGATGCTCCGGGGCCCGTTGTCGGTTTGGTCCCTTGGGGTGCGAAGGGTTCGCGCCGGTGCTGTCCGTCTCGACGGGCAAGATGCTCCGGCCCGGATCCATCGCACTCCCATTTGAAAGAAGAGTATAGATGCCCACTATCAACCAGCTGATCCGCAAGGGTCGCGAACCGCAGAAGGCCAAGTCGAAGGTTCCTGCGATGGAGCAGAACCCGCAGAAGCGCGGCGTCTGCACCCGCGTGTACACCACGACCCCGAAGAAGCCGAACTCGGCTCTCCGCAAGGTCGCCAAGGTGCGCCTGACCAACAGCCGCGAAGTCATTTCGTACATCCCGGGTGAAGGCCACAACCTGCAGGAGCACTCGGTCGTGCTCATCCGCGGCGGCCGCGTTCGCGACCTTCCCGGCGTGCGCTACCACATCCTGCGCGGCGTGCTCGACACGCAGGGCGTCAAGGATCGCAAGCAGTCGCGCTCGAAGTACGGCGCCAAGCGTCCGAAGTAAGCTGGTAGCGGCATGAGGGCCTGACGTTCTCTGCCGCACGGTACTGGATCTACCGGCCGGTGATGCTCACGCTCCCGCCCGAAACAACAAGGAATACCAACGATGTCACGTCGTCGTCGTCCCGAGAAGCGGGAAATCCTGCCTGATCCCAAGTTCGGTGATCAGACCCTGTCGAAGTTCATGAACAACCTCATGCTCGACGGCAAGAAGTCGGTCGCTGAATCGATCGTCTACGGTGCTCTCGACACCATGGAAACCCGCGCCAAGGCCGATCCGGTCCAGCTGTTCCACGATGCCCTGAACAACGTGAAGCCGCAGATCGAAGTCCGCAGCCGCCGCGTCGGTGGCGCGACCTACCAGGTTCCCGTCGAAGTGCGCCCCGAGCGCGCCCAGGCCCTGGCCATCCGCTGGCTCATCACCGCCGCCCGCAACCGTCCCGAGACCACCATGTCGGCGCGTCTCTCGGGCGAGCTGCTCGACGCTGCCAACAACCGCGGCAACGCCGTGAAGAAGCGCGAAGACACGCACCGCATGGCGGACGCGAACCGCGCCTTCTCGCACTACCGCTGGTAATGTGCGTGGTGTCGCCCGGATCGGCCCCTTCAGAGGCGGTCATCCGGGCGTCACACTTTTAATTCAGGGGGCGGGGGCCTATCTGACGGTCGGTCCCAACCCCGAACACTCCTGCTAAGGATTCTCACCATGGCACGCAGCCATCCGCTCAATATGTACCGCAACATCGGTATTATGGCGCACATCGACGCCGGTAAGACCACGACTACCGAGCGCATCCTCTATTACACCGGCAAGTCCTACAAGATCGGCGAAGTCCACGACGGCGCCGCGACCATGGACTGGATGGAGCAGGAGCAGGAACGCGGGATCACCATCACCTCGGCTGCGACCACCTGCTTCTGGACGTCCGAGGGCCAGGAATACCGCATCAACATCATCGACACCCCCGGCCACGTTGACTTCACCATTGAAGTCGAACGTTCGCTGCGCGTGCTCGACGGTGCGGTCGCCTGCTTCGACGGCGTTGCCGGCGTTGAGCCGCAGTCGGAAACCGTGTGGCGCCAGGCTGACAAGTACGGCGTTCCGCGCATGTGCTTCATCAACAAGCTCGACCGTACCGGCGCGAACTTCAAGTACTGCGTGCAGTCGATCATCGACCGCCTCGGTGCCAAGCCTGCCGTGCTCTACATTCCGATCGGCCTCGAAGCCGACCTGAAGGGCCTGGTCGACCTCGTTCACAACCGCGCGATCATCTGGAAGGACGAATCGCTCGGCGCCGAATTCTTCTACGAAGAAATCCCGGCTGAACTCGCTGACGAAGCTGCCGAATACCGTGAAAAGCTGCTCGAACTCGCTGTCGAGCAGGACGATGCGGTTCTGGAAGCCTACCTCGAAGGCAATGAGCCCGACGTCGCCACGCTGAAGTCGCTGATCCGCAAGGGCACGCTGAACCACTCGTTCGTTCCGGTCGTTTGCGGCTCGGCGTTCAAGAACAAGGGCGTTCAGCCCCTGCTCGACGCCGTCGTTGACTACCTGCCTTCGCCGCTCGACATCGAAGACGTCCAGGGCGTCAAAGTCGACAGCGACGAGCCCGACAGCCGTCCGCCGGAAGACAACGCTCCGTTCTCGGCGCTGGCCTTCAAGGTCATGAACGATCCCTTCGTGGGCTCGCTCACCTTCATCCGTATCTACTCGGGTACGCTCTCGAAGGGTTCGTACCTGAACTCGGTGAAGGGCAAGAAGGAAAAGGTCGGCCGCATTCTCGAAATGCACGCCAACGACCGTAAGGACATCGACGAATCCTTCGCGGGTGACATCGTTGCTCTTGCCGGCATGAAGGAAACCACCACGGGCGACACGCTCTGCGCCGAACGCGCGCCGATCGTGCTCGAACGCATGGAATTCCCCGAGCCGGTCATCGAACTGTCGGTGGAACCGAAGACCAAGGCCGACCAGGAGAAGATGGGCGTCGCGCTCAACCGTCTCTCGGCCGAAGATCCCTCGTTCCGCGTCACTACCGATCACGAATCGGGCCAGACGATCATCAAGGGCATGGGCGAACTTCACCTGGACATCATCGTCGACCGCATGCGTCGCGAGTTCAAGGTCGAAGCCAACGTCGGCGCTCCGCAGGTTGCCTATCGCGAATACCTCGCGAAGCCGGTGGACATCGACTACACCCACAAGAAGCAGTCGGGCGGTACCGGTCAGTTCGGTCGCGTGAAGGTCAAGGTCACGCCGGGCGAGCGCGGTGCGGGCATCACCTTCAAGGACGAGATCAAGGGCGGTAACATTCCGAAGGAATATATCCCCGCGATCGAAAAGGGCATGCGCGAAACCGCTGCCTCGGGCTCGCTGGTCGGCTTCCCGATCATCGACTTCGACATCGTCCTCTACGACGGTGCCTACCACGACGTCGACTCGTCGGCCCTGGCCTTCGAAATCGCCGGTCGCGGTGCCATGCGTGAAGTCGCCCAGAAGGCCGGCATCAAGCTGCTCGAACCGATCATGAAGGTCGAAGTCGTTACCCCCGAGGAATACCTCGGCGACGTCATCGGCGACATGAACAGCCGTCGTGGCCAGATCCAGGGCACCGACAGCCGCGGCAATGCCCAGGTCGTCGAATCGATGGTCCCGCTGGCCAACATGTTCGGCTATGTGAACCAGCTCCGCTCGTTCACCCAGGGTCGTGCGAACTACTCGATGTTCTTCTCCCATTATGACGAAGTCCCGGCGAACGTCGCGGCTGAGGTCAAGGAGAAGCTTGCCTAAACGGCAAGATCATTCTAGGGGCGGCGCCTGTTTCGGCGGGCGTTGCCTCACATCCCGCAGATACAATTCAAGCGAAAGAAGGTTTGTAAGATGGCGAAGGCAAAATTCGAGCGGAACAAGCCGCACTGCAACATCGGCACCATCGGTCACGTCGACCACGGCAAGACCACCCTCACGGCTGCCATCACCAAGGTCATGTCGGAAGCGTTCGGCGGTGAAGCCGTTGACTTCGCAAACATCGACAAGGCTCCGGAAGAGCGCGAGCGCGGCATCACGATCTCGACCGCTCACGTCGAGTACGAGACCGAAGCCCGTCACTACGCGCACGTCGACTGCCCGGGTCACGCTGACTACGTGAAGAACATGATCACCGGTGCCGCCCAGATGGACGGCGCGATCCTGGTTGTGAACGCTGCTGACGGCCCGATGCCGCAGACCCGCGAACACATCCTGCTCGCCCGCCAGGTCGGCGTGCCGCAGCTGGTCGTGTACATGAACAAGGTCGACCAGGTCGATGACGAAGAGCTCCTCGAGCTCGTCGAACTCGAAGTGCGCGAACTGCTCTCGTCGTATGACTTCGACGGCGACAACATCCCCGTCGTCAAGGGTTCGGCTCTCGCCGCCCTCGAAGGCCGTGACGACAACATCGGCAAGGAATCGATCCTTGCGCTGATGAAGGCTGTCGACGACTACATCCCGCAGCCCCCGCGTCCCACCGACAAGGCATTCCTGATGCCCGTCGAAGACGTGTTCTCGATCTCGGGTCGTGGTACGGTTGTTACCGGCCGCGTCGAAACCGGCATCGTCAAGGTTGGTGAAGAAGTCGAAGTCGTCGGTATCCGCGACACGCAGAAGACCACCGTCACCGGCGTCGAAATGTTCCGCAAGCTGCTCGACCAGGGTGAAGCCGGCGACAACATCGGCGCGCTGGTTCGTGGCCTGAAGCGCGACGACGTGGAGCGTGGCCAGGTTCTCGCCAAGCCGGGCACCGTGACCCCGCACACCGAGTTCTCGGCTGAAGTCTACGTTCTGTCGAAGGACGAAGGCGGCCGTCACACGCCGTTCTTCGCCAACTACCGTCCGCAGTTCTACTTCCGCACCACCGACGTGACCGGCGAAGTGATCCTTCCCGAGGGCACCGAAATGGTGATGCCGGGCGACAACGTTTCGCTGACCGTGAAGCTGATCGCTCCGATCGCTATGGACGAAGGTCTCCGCTTCGCAATCCGCGAAGGCGGCCGCACCGTCGGTTCGGGCGTCGTTGCCACGATCACGAAGTAATTCGCTGATCTTGCAGCTACGGCTAAAGTGATTGGCCCGGCGTCTCGAAAGAGGCGCCGGGCTTTTCGCGTTTATGGAGTTAAGGCGTTTGTGGCGCTCGAGGCCCCGGCGTAGGGCTAGTGTGCCCGCAACTCGCCCTGTCCGATCTTCCATGCATCCGAGCCTTTGGGTGCTGCGGGAATGGACGCCAGGTCGATGTAGTAGACAGGTTCCGGCACGTGGCCGAACGGTATGGTGATGCAGGGGCCTAGGCAGCCAGGCAGGTCCCAGAGGTCGGGCGGGTAGGCCGCGCCCGTACGCGTGCTTTCGTCGACGGATTTCGAAGCCGGGACGCGCTGGTCAGTGCCATCGCCGCCGTGGGAGCAGACGACGATCGTGCCGTCATTGCCGCCATTGCTGGCACGGGCGGCAGCACGGCAGGCCTCATCAACGGCAGCGCCCTTGGCGTCTGGCATGGTGGCGTGGGCGGAAAGCGTGTTGGTATCGTCGATGTCGATGGGGACGCCCGTTTGGCCGGGGCCGTAGCCGGAGCTGTCGGCTGCTGCGGTGGCGGGCGCCAGGCATGCAAGGGTGAGCGCGGCAAGCGTGCTGGAAATTGTCGTGGTGATGGAGGGCATTGAAAGCGCCTTCTGCTAGGCGTCGCCATGCCAACCTAGGATGCGGAACGGAGGTAGGGAAGGGGCGATGCGACGAACCGCGTTGGCGACCTTCGGGAACCTGCCGGACTTCGTGAAATCAGGGCTTGCTCGACTCGGCATCACCGTGTAGTGGCGCGGTTCGAATTTGACGGGGCTTCGGCCCTTTGGCTCTTTCTCATCGGTAGTAGGTAATGGAAGCTCAGAACATCCGTATCCGCCTCAAGGCGTTTGACCATCGCGTGCTCGACCAGGCTACTGGCGAAATCGCTGACACGGCCCGCCGTACCGGCGCTCTGATTCGTGGGCCCATTCCTCTGCCGACGAAGATCGAGAAGTTCACGGTCAACCGTGGCCCGCACATCGACAAGAAGTCGCGTGAGCAGTTCGAAGTCCGCACCTACAAGCGTCTGCTTGACATCGTGCAGCCGAACGCAGCTACCGTCGACGCTCTGATGAAGCTCGATCTGGCTGCCGGCGTGAACGTCGAAATCAAGCTGGCCTAAGCCGGTTTGCGGGGTGACCGAAAGGTTGCCCCGAAAGTCCTTTCCGATCGGACTTTAAACGATCGAGGCGAAATTCGGATCTTCGGATCCAAATTGTCCTTGTCGGCCCGATGGCCGGCTTTGCGGGGAGAAACCCGCAGAGACAGCGCCCCGGGCGGCAAGCCGCCGGGGGACACAAGGGATACCTCCGCCGTCTCCTTCGGGAAGCGTCGGGAATGCGTCCCCCGTCTCGTTTCCGCGGTCCATGATGGGCTGGCAGGGAACACCTGACCCGGACGGGGTTCGTATCACAACCAGGGTTGGACACGCGTACGGGGGATGGTCCTGCGTACGCCTCTGTAAGGAGAAAGGTCATGCGTACAGGCGTGATCGCCAAGAAAGTCGGGATGACCCGCCTGTTCCAGGAGGACGGTCGCCACGTGCCCGTCACTGTCCTGGCACTTGAAGACTGTCAGGTGGTTTCGGTTCGTACTGCTGATCGTGACGGCTACGTCGCGGTTCAGCTCGGTGCGGGCGAAGCAAAGCAGAAGAACGTTGCCAAGCCGCAGCGTGAGCACTTCGCCAAGGCTGAAGTTTCGCTCAAGATGCGCGTCGCGGAATTCCGCGTTGCCGACGATGCCCTCCTCGAAGTCGGTTCGACGATCGCTGCCTCGCACTTCGTGCCTGGCCAGCTGGTCGACGTTGCCGGCCACACCCAGGGCAAGGGCTTCCAGGGCGCTATGAAGCGCTGGGGCTTCGGCGGTATGCGCGCCACCCACGGTGTGTCGATCTCGCACCGTGCGCACGGTTCGACGGGTAACCGTCAGGATCCGGGCAAGGTGTTCAAGAACAAGAAGATGGCCGGCCACATGGGCGACCGTCAGCGCACCCAGCAGAACCTCGAAGTCGTCCGCGTGGACGACGAGCGTGGCCTGATCTTCGTCAAGGGCTCGGTCCCGGGTTCGAAGAACGCCTGGCTCACCGTTTCGGACGCCGTCAAGGTCGACCGTCACGGCGAGGCTCCGTACCCCGCCGGCCTCAAGCTGGCTGCCAACACCAATGATACGGCCGCTGCCGAGACCCCTGCTGACGTGGCGGCTCCCGAAGCGACCGAAGGCCAGGAGGGCTAATCATGAAGGTTCAGGTCCTCAATATCGACGGTTCGGCCGCTAACGCCGACATCGAGCTTTCGGACGACGTGTTCGGCCTCGAGCCGCGCGCGGACATCCTGCACCGCGTCGTCACCTGGCAGCTCGAAAATCGCCGCGGCATCGCCCGTGCGACCCGCGAGCGCTCGGAAGTCGCGCGTACCGGCAAGAAGTTCGGTCGCCAGAAGGGTGGCGGTACTGCCCGTCACGGCGATCGTGCGGCTCCGGTGTTCATCGGCGGTGGTAAGGCTCACGGTGCTCGTCGCCGCGAGTTCAACGTCTCGCTGAACAAGAAGATCCGCGCTCTCGGTCTGAAGATGGCCCTTTCGGCCAAGGCTCAGAAGGGTCTCGTGATCGTCGACTCGCTCGACGTTTCCGATGCCAAGACCAAGGCGCTCGCCGGTCAGCTCGCCAAGGCGAACTTCGGCAAGAAGGTTCTCGTCATGGACGGTGAGCAGGTAAACGAGGGCTTCGCCCTGGCTGCCCGCAACATCATCGGCGTCAACGTGCTTCCGGCTGTCGGCGCCAATGTCTACGACATCCTGAAGCATGATACGCTGGTGCTGACGCGCGCCGCTGTCGAGAAGCTGGAGGCGCGTTTCAATGGCTAAGAGCAACGTGGACATCCGTCATTACGACGTGATCCTCTCGCCGCACATCACCGAGAAGTCGACCCTGCTCTCCGAGCAGAACGCGGTTGTCTTCAAGGTGGCCGACGCGGCAACCAAGCCCCAGATCAAGGCCGCCGTTGAGGCGCTGTTCGACGTCAAGGTGACTGGCGTGAACACCCTGGTCCAGAAGGGCAAGACCAAGCGCTGGCGCGGTAGGGAATACCGCCGCAGCGACGTGAAGAAGGCGATTGTCACGCTGGCCGAAGGCCAGTCGATCGACATCACCGAAGGCGTACGGGGCTGATCCGATGGCACTGAAGCATTACAACCCGACCAGCCCCGCCCGCCGCGGCCTGGTCCTCGTCGACAAGTCGTCGCTCTGGAAGGGCAAGCCCCTCAAGGCGCTGACCGAAGGCAAGAGCAAGACCGGTGGCCGCAACAACAAGGGCCATGTCACTTCGCGTGGCATCGCCGGCGGTCACAAGCAGAAGTACCGCTTCATCGACTTCAAGCGTCGCAAGTGGGACATGGAAGCAACCGTGGAGCGGATCGAATACGATCCCAACCGCACTGCTTTCATCGCGCTGGTCAAGTACGCCGACGGTGAGCTGACCTACATCATCGCGCCTCAGCGTCTGGCCGTTGGCGACGTCGTCGTCGCCGGCGAGAAGACCGACGTGAAGCCCGGCAATGCCATGCTTCTGTCGCAGATGCCGGTCGGCACGATCTGCCACAACGTCGAGATGAAGCCCGGCAAGGGCGGCCAGATCGCACGTTCGGCAGGCACCTATGTGCAGGTCGTCGGTCGCGATCGCGGCATGGTCATCGTTCGTCTGAACTCGGGCGAGCAGCGCTACCTGCGTGGCGATTGCATGGGCACCGTTGGCGCCGTGTCGAACCCCGACAACGCCAACCAGACCCTTGCCAAGGCTGGTCGCGGCCGTTGGCTGGGCCGTCGCCCGCTGACCCGCGGTGTTGCCAAGAACCCGGTCGACCACCCGCACGGCGGTGGTGAAGGCCGTACCTCGGGCGGCCGTCATCCGGTCACTCCGTGGGGCAAGCCGACCAAGGGTGCTCGCACTCGCAACAACAAGCAGACGGACAAGATGATCATCCGTTCGCGCCACGCCAAGAAGAAGAGGTAAGACACGATGGCACGTTCCGTCTGGAAAGGCCCCTTCGTCGACCTGTACCTTCTCAAGAAGGCCGAGGTCGCGCAGGATGCCGGCAACCGCGCTGGTCCGATCAAGACCTGGTCGCGTCGCTCCACCATTCTCCCGCAGTTCGTTGGTCTGACCTTCTCGGTCTACAACGGGCACAAGTTCATCCCTGTCTCGGTCAACGAGGACATGGTCGGCCACAAGCTCGGTGAATTCGCGCCCACGCGCACGTTCCCCGGCCACGCCGCCGACAAGAAGGGCAAGCGCTAATGAGCAAGCAGGCAGCACCCCGCCGCGTTGGCGAGAAGGAAGCTCTTGCGGTTGGCACCACCATTCGTGGTTCCGCCCAGAAGCTCAACCTCGTCGCCGCTCTCATCCGTGGCCGCAAGGCCGAGGACGCGATGAACATCCTGGCCTTCTCCAAGAAGGCCATGGCCCAGGACGCCCGCAAGATCCTCGCTTCGGCGATCGCCAATGCGGAAAACAACCATAACCTCGACGTTGACGCTCTCGTCATCGCCGAGGCATCGGTTGGCAAGTCGATCACGATGAAGCGCTTCCACGCGCGCGGTCGCGGCAAGTCCACCCGGATCCTCAAGCCGTTCTCACGCCTGCGGATCGTCGTTCGCGAAGTCGAGGAGGCCTGATCCATGGGTCACAAGAGCAATCCGATCGGTCTGCGTCTGCAGATCAACCGTACCTGGGACAGCCGCTGGTTTGCGGAAGGCCGGGACTACGGCAAGCTTCTTGAGGAAGACCTCAAGATCCGCAAGTCCATCATGTCGACCCTGCCGCAGGCAGCGATCTCCAAGGTGGTCATCGAGCGTCCGGCCAAGCTGTGCCGCATCTCGATCTACGCAGCCCGTCCCGGTGTGATCATCGGCAAGAAGGGTGCGGACATCGAGAAGCTGCGCAAGCAGCTCTCGGCCATGACTTCGAGCGAAGTGAAGCTGAACATCGTCGAAATCCGCAAGCCGGAAATCGATTCGAAGCTCGTCGCTCAGGGCATTGCCGACCAGCTGGTCCGCCGTGTTGCGTTCCGCCGTGCGATGAAGCGCGCCGTTCAGTCGGCCCTTCGTCTTGGTGCCGAAGGCATCAAGATCACCTGCGGTGGCCGTCTCGGGGGCGCCGAAATCGCTCGCGTGGAATGGTATCGCGAAGGCCGCGTTCCGCTGCACACGCTGCGTGCGAACATCGACTATGCCGAAGCCGAGGCTCTGACCGCCTACGGTATCATCGGCATCAAGGTCTGGATCTTCAAGGGTGAAATCCTTGGCCATGACCCGATGGCGCAGGATCGTCTGATGATGGAGGCTCAGACCTCCGGCGTCCGTCCGGCGCGCTGAGGCTTGAGGTAGAGTAAGCACCATGCTGCAACCGAAAAAGACCAAGTTCCGCAAGGCTTTCAAGGGCCGGATCAAGGGTGATGCCAAGGGCGGCACCGACCTGAACTTCGGTTCGTACGGCCTCAAGGCCCTCGAGCCCGAGCGGATCACCGCCCGCCAGATCGAAGCGGCTCGCCGCGCGATCACGCGTCACATCAAGCGCCAGGGTCGTCTCTGGATCCGCGTCTTCCCCGACGTGCCGGTTTCGAAGAAGCCTGCTGAAGTCCGTCAGGGTAAGGGCAAGGGTTCGGTCGAATACTGGGCGGCCCGCGTCAAGCCCGGCCGTATCCTGTTCGAACTGGACGGCGTCGCTGGCCCGCTCGCAGCCGAGGCTTTCAGCCGCGCTGCGATGAAGCTGCCGATCAAGACCAAGGTCGTGGCTCGCCTCGGCGACACTTCGCACCTTGGCGGCGAGTAAGGAAGTCGAATCATGGCAAACAAGATCGAAGACTTTCGTGCCAAGACCGACGATCAGCTGACCGCTGACCTCGCCGACCTTAAGCGCGAACAGTTCAACCTGCGGTTCCAGGCCGCGACCAACCAGCTCGAAGCCCCGGCGCGGGTGCGTGAAGTCCGCCGTGACATCGCGCGCATCAAGACGCTCCAGGCCGAGCGCGCGGCGCAGGCCTGAGGAGACACACGATGCCCAAGCGTATTCTGATCGGGACCGTGGTTTCCGACAAGACCGACAAGACCGTTACCGTACTGGTCGAGCGCAAGGTGAAGCACCCCCTCTACGGGAAGATCATCCGCCGCTCGAAGAAGTACCATGCTCACGATGAGGACAACGCCTTCAAGACCGGCGAACGTGTCCGCATCGAGGAGACGAAGCCCTACTCGAAGACCAAGACCTGGAAGGTTCTTGACCGTCTTCAGGCGAGCAAGGGCACGGCACTGGAAGCAGAGGTCTAAGGACCTCGGCCTCCAGGCCGAAAGCAGAGTGTTGACCTGGACGGGAGAATGCGGCAAAGGCCCGCACTTCGCCCGTCAAGGCGACTCGGGCCCCTAGTGGGCCTGTCTTTTTAGGAACTGCCGGACTGGTTCCGGCAAGCCAGTTGAGAAGGACCCGGATCGATGATCCAGATGCAATCCAATCTCGACGTCGCGGACAACAGCGGCGCCAAGCGCGTCCAGTGCATCAAGGTGCTGGGTGGCTCGAAGCGTCGTTTCGCAGGCGTTGGCGACATCATTGTGGTGTCGGTAAAGGAGGCGCAGCCCCGCGCCCGCGTGAAGAAGGGTGACGTTCACCGTGCGGTGATCGTGCGTACCCGCAAGGACGTGCGCCGTGCAGACGGCAGCGTTATCCGCTTCGACAGCAACGCGGCGGTGCTCATCAACAAGAACGAGGAGCCGATCGGCACTCGTATCTTTGGCCCCGTCGTTCGCGAGCTGCGCGGCAAGGGCTTCATGAAGATCATCTCGCTCGCTCCGGAGGTGCTGTAATGGCTGCTTCGAAGATCAAGAAGGGTGACGCCGTCGTCGTCCTGTCCGGCAAGGACAAGGGCCGCACCGGCACCGTGCTTCAGGTTCTCCCGAAGGACGGCAAGGTCGTGGTTGAAGGCGTGAACGTCGCAACCCGTCACCGCAAGCCGACCCAGCAGAACCCGCAGGGTGGCATCGAGCGCATTCCGGCCCCGATGGCGATCAGCAAGATCGCGGTCGCCGACAAGGACGGCAAGCCGACGCGCGTTCGCTTCGAAACCAAGGACGGCAAGAAGGTCCGCGTGGCCGTGAAGTCCGGGGAGACCATCGATGGCTGATTACACTCCGCGCATGCGCACCCGCTATGACGACGCCGTCGTCAAGGCGATGACCGAGAAGTTCGGTTACAAGAACGCAATGGAAGTGCCCAAGATCGAAAAGATCACGCTCAACATGGGTGTGGGCGAGGCCAGCCAGGACAAGAAGAAGGTCCAGACTGCCGCTGCGGAAATGGAAGCCATCGCTGGTCAGAAGCCGGTGATCACCAAGGCCCGCAAGTCGATCGCACAGTTCAAGCTGCGCGAAGGCATGCCGATCGGTTGCAAGGTTACCCTGCGCCGCGAACGCATGTACGAATTCCTCGATCGCCTCATCACGATCGCAATGCCCCGCATTCGCGATTTCCGTGGTCTGAACCCGAAGTCTTTCGACGGCCGGGGCAACTACGCGATGGGTCTTAAGGAGCAGATCATCTTCCCGGAGATCAGCTACGACAAGATCGAGAAGGTGCGTGGCATGGACATCATCGTCACCACCACCGCAAAGACCGACGAGGAAGCGCGCGAGCTGCTCCGTCTGTTCGGTTTCCCGTTCCCGGCTGAAGAGTCGGAACAGAAGGAAGCGGCGTGAGCCGCCGCTGAGGAAGAGAGCTTAAGTCCATGGCGAAACTGAGTTCCGTGAACAAGAACGAGCGCCGCAAGCAGCTCGTTAAGAAGTATGCAGGCAAGTACGCGCGCCTTAAGGCGGTTGCCGATGATGAATCGCTCGACGAAACCGAGCGTCTCATCGCCCGTCTGAAGCTGGCCGAAATCCCGCGTAACGGCAACCCGACCCGGGTTCGCAATCGTTGCGCGACCACCGGCCGTCCGCGCGGTTACTACCGCAAGTTTGGTCTCTGCCGCATCGAGCTGCGTGATCTTGCCAACAAGGGCATGATCCCCGGCGTGACCAAGTCGAGCTGGTAAGGGTACGAAGCAATGGCTATGACCGATCCCCTGGGTGATATGCTCACCCGCATCCGCAACGGGCAGCAGGCGAAGAAGGACACCGTTCTTTCGCCCGCATCCAAGCTTCGTGCGCGCGTTCTGGAAGTTCTCCAGCGCGAAGGCTACATCCGTGGCTACAGCGATGACGCTACCGGCGCTCATCCGCAGCTGCGCATCGAGCTGAAGTATTTCGAAGGCGAGCCTGCTATCAAGCACATCGCTCGCGTCTCCAAGCCTGGCCGCCGCGTCTACTCGGGTTCGAAGGAACTCCCGGTTGTTCGCAATGGCCTCGGCATCACCATCGTCTCGACGCCGCGCGGCGTGCTTTCGGATGCCGAAGCGCGCGCTGCCAACGTCGGCGGCGAAGTGCTGGCGGAGGTGTTCTAATGAGCCGCATCGGCAAAAAGCCGGTTGTGATCCCTGGCGGGGTCACTGCCGCCATCGATAACGGCATCCTGACCGTCAAGGGCCCGAAGGGCACCCTGACGCTGGGTCTGTCGGACCTCGTGACCTACTCGGTCGAGGAAGGTTCGATTGCCGTTCAGCCCGCCAACCAGACCAAGGCTGCCCGCAGCCACTGGGGCATGCAGCGTACGCTGGTGGCCAACCTCATCGAGGGCGTCACCAACGGTTACACCAAGGTTCTTGAGATCAAGGGCGTTGGTTACCGTGCGAATTCGCAGGGCAAGACGCTCAAGCTTCAGCTTGGCTTCTCGCACGACGTTGACGTCGCTGTCCCCGAGGGCATCGAAATCAAGACCCCGGATAACACCACGGTCGAGATTTCCGGTATCGACAAGCAGAAGGTCGGCCAGGTTGCGGCCGAGATCCGTCGCTGGCGCAAGCCCGAGCCTTACAAGGGCAAGGGTATCAAGTACCGTGGCGAGTTCATCTTCCGCAAGGAAGGGAAGAAGAAGTAATGGCCAAGCTGTCTCTTTTCGATCGCCGCGCTCGTCGCGTTCGTACCGCACTGAAGGCTCGTTCGGGCGGCCGTCCTCGTCTGTCGGTGCACCGCACCGGCCGTCACATCTATGCGCAGATCATCGACGATGCGCAGGGCCGTACGGTGGCCGCCGCCAACACGCTTGGCGCCAAGGGCACCGACAAGGACGCCGCGATCCGCGTGGGCAAGGAACTCGCCGAGGCCGCCAAGAAGGCGGGTATCACTTCGGTCGTGTTCGACCGTGGCGGTTTCCTCTTCCATGGCCGCGTCAAGGCGCTGGCCGATGCCGCCCGTGAAGGCGGGCTGGAGTTCTGATCATGGCTGACGAAAACATCAACGAAGCGCCGATCGCCGCTGAGCAGCCGCAGGGCGGCGAAGCGCAGGAGACCCGTGAGGGTCGCGGGCGCGGTCGTGGTCGCGGTGAACGCGGTGAGCGTGGTGGCCGTGGCCGTCGCGATGACCGTCGCGGTGGCCGCAACAACGACGAGGAACAGGGCGAGGAGCTTATTGAGAAGCTCGTCCACATCAACCGCGTCTCGAAGACGGTCAAGGGCGGTAAGCGCTTCGGCTTCGCTGCGCTGGTCGTCGTAGGCGACGGCAAGGGCCGTGTCGGCTTCGGCCACGCCAAGGCTCGCGAAGTTCCCGAGGCGATCACGAAGGCCACTGCTTCTGCCAAGAAGAAGATGGTCCGCGTGGCGCTCAAGGAAGGCCGCACTCTTCACCACGACGGCAAGGGCCACTTCGGCGCCGGCAAGGTGAACGTGCGTTCGGCTCCGGCCGGTACCGGCATCATCGCCGGTGGCCCGATGCGCGCCGTGTTCGAGAGCCTGGGCGTCGCTGACGTCGTCACCAAGTCGGTGGGCACCTCGAACCCGTACAACATGATCCGCGCCACCTTCGACGCGCTCGTCAACCAGACTTCGCCGAAGTCGGTTGCCCAGCGTCGTGGCAAGAAGGTCGCCGACCTGCTTGGTCGCGGTGGCGTCAGCGAAGCAGAGGCCGAGGCCGCTGCCGAAGCCATCGTGGAGTAAGGCTCATGGCAAAGATCAAGATCAAGCAGATCGGTTCGCCGATCCGTCGCCCCGAAAGCCAGAAGAAGATCCTCATCGGTCTTGGCCTGGGCAAGATGCACAAGGTCGTCGAACGCGAAGACACCCCGGAAGTCCGTGGTGCGATCGCGAAGCTGCCACACATGGTTGTGGTGATCGACTGATCAGCCTGTATCAGGCACGATAACCGGAAGGGCCCTGGCGGAAACGTCGGGGCCTTTCTCGTTTCGGTCGAGCTTTACATTCCCTTATCCCGCGTCTTATCGATGCTGCGCATAATCCGTGCGTAGCCGTGTCGGTTCCTCCACCTTTGGTGCCACTTGTGTTAAGCGCGGAGATCTGGATTTCCCCGGGGGATACTTTGCTTCGCAGGACCATCGCGGCCACGTCACTGTCTCTGGCCGTTCTCGCTCTTTCGGGATGTGAAGGCAGCGAGCCGCCCGATAACGGTGAAACCTATGTTCAGGAGAGTCCGGCTGCCGAGCCGGCCTGTAACGATCCGCTCGCCGATCCCGCTACGCTGGAGCGTGATCGCGAGGCCGACAAGGCGCTCAAGACGCTTCTCGCATCCGGACAGGCCGATCCGGTTGCCGAGGCGCGCAAGGCTGCGGCGGCCGGAGATTTCCGGCTTGTCGCTGCGGTGACGCTTGGCGGCATCGACACCAGCCAGTTCGGTGCTCAATGCGTGCTACGGGGAGGACTATCTCCCCGGATGGCGCGTGTCGTGACCTACTTCGGTGAAGATTCGCTGCCGACGCCTGCGCCCAGTGAGGCGCCGAGCGGTGAGACCGAAGATCGGCTCGCGACATTTGCACGGACTTTCAATGAAGCGCTGATCGCTAATCCGGCGTATCCATATCGAGACGTGTGCCGGTCCGTTCCCGTCCTGGCTGTGAAGAAGGGGGCTGCAGCGCAGGAGCCTGACGTCGCGAAGGGTCCAGAGCGCGCTTATGGTTACGCAAAGCTCGGCCCGTTGCCAGAAAACGCCACGCTCGCCGATGCAGCGCGCCGCGGCAATGTTGCGGCTTTGCGGCGGATGCTTGACGAGGAACCTTCGGCCGACCCGACAGGTGATGCGCTGGATGCGCCGCAGACCATCGATTCCCCAGATCTGTTCGGAATGACGCCGCTTGCCTGGGCAATTGCCTATCATCGTGACGGAGCCGCTCGTTTCCTGCTCTCACGGCAGGCGAGCCCTTCGGGCGCGCAGTGTCAGGCGCTGATGGACCGCGATTCGCCGATGCAGATTGCGCGAGCTCAGGGCTGGCTGCAGATGGTCCTGAAGATGAAGGCGCTTGTGCCTGAGGCCGATTATGCCGGTCTCGCGGAAGAGCCGGCCTTGCCCGATGGAAACAAGGCGCAGTTCAACGCCGAACTGGCGAAACTGGGCGATCGTTACGGCACGATCTTTAATAAGGACGAGCTCACTCGTCATGAATTGAAGTTCACCGTTAACGCTGGCGGGCGCGTAACCTCTTGTTCTTTCGAACCGAAAACTGTTTCACCAGAGTTCGACGCGGATATTTGCCGGCTTGGTGCCGAGGTGTTCAAATGGAAGCCCGCACGAGACGCTGAAGGCCGTTCGATCCCCGGAAACGGGAAGCTCATGATCCGCCTCCGAGGCAGTTAAGAGCCGCAGTTCCGGATTCGGGGGTGACATTGCGCCGCGGTTCGCTTATGGGCCGCGCCTTCCCATTAGCGCGACTAAAAGCGAAAGCGAGTGCAGACTATGAAATTGAATGACATCCGCGACAACGCGGGCGCCCGTCACCGTCGCATCCGCGTCGGCCGTGGCATCGGCTCGGGCAAGGGCAAGACCGCTGGTCGTGGTCAGAAGGGTGCCAAGGCACGCTCGGGCGTTTCGATCAACGGCTTCGAAGGCGGCCAGATGCCGCTTCACATGCGCCTTCCGAAGCGCGGCTTCAGCAACAAGAAGTTCGCCAAGGATTACGCGGAAGTGAACCTCGGCATGATCCAGAAGGCGATCGACGCCGGTAAGCTGGACATCTCGGGCACCGTTGATCACGCGGTTCTCCAGGCCGCTGGCCTGGCTCGTGGTGGCAAGGACGGCGTCCGCCTGCTGGGCAAGGGCGAACTGACCGCCAAGGTCGAGTTCAACGTTGCCGGTGCTTCGAAGGGTGCCGTGGAAGCGGTCCAGAAGGCTGGTGGTTCGGTGATTCTTCCTGCCAAGGAAGCCGCCGAAGCCTGAGCCATCGCAACCGCGATATGCTCATAGGGGGAGGGCGGGCGCGATGCGCTTCGCCCTCTCTTCATTCAGACTGCCTTTCGGCGACAGGTCTTCCAGAGCCGGCGCGAATGTCTATATGAGCGGACCAGAACCGGGGTTCGACAAGCCTTCATGCAGTCGCTAAGGCAGACCCGAACCGACTATCGAGGCTTTACAAATCGTCATGGCTTCCCGCGCCGACAATATCGCCAGCACTCTGAGCCTGGCCAACTTCTCGAAAGCCACCGAGCTAAAGAACCGAATCTGGTTCACCATCGGTGCGCTGATCGTCTTCCGCTTCCTGAGCTTCGTTCCGCTTCCCGGCGTGAACCCGCTGATTCTCTCGCAGCTCTACAGCAAGACGCAGGGCGGCATTCTCGACCTGTTCAACACTTTCTCGGGCGGTTCGCTTTCGCGAATGAGCCTCATTGCGCTCGGCGTGATGCCTTACATCACGGCGTCGATCGTGGTGCAGCTCGCCGCATCGCTCCACCCCGCACTGGTGGCGCTGAAGAAGGAAGGCGAAACCGGCCGCAAGAAGCTTAACCAGTACACCCGGTATGGCGCAGTTCTCCTTTGCGCGATCCAGGGCTGGTTCCTCGCGGTCAGCCTGGAGGCGTACGGCGCTTCGAACGGGCTTCAGGCCGTCGTCGATCCTGGTTTGGTGTTCCGCATCGGTGCCGTGATTTCGCTCGTCGGGGGCACGATGTTCCTGCTGTGGCTTGGTGAGCAGATCACCTCGCGCGGCATCGGCAATGGTGTTTCGCTCATCATCATGGCGGGCATCGTCGCCCAGATGCCGACGTTCGCGACGAACGTCGGACAGGCCTACAGCGCGGGCGACACGGGCTCGATCCTCATCATTGCGCTGATCGTGCTGATCGTCGCCATGATCCTGATGATCTGCTTCATGGAACGTGCGCAGCGCCGTCTGTTGATCCAGTATCCGAAGCGGGCGACTCAGCGCGGGATGATGCAGGCCGATCGCAGCCATCTGCCGTTGAAGATCAACACGGCGGGCGTGATTCCGCCGATCTTCGCCAGTTCGCTGCTGCTGCTGCCGCTGACCATCACTCAGTTCGCGGGTAAATCGCTGAATCCGGAATCGACCTGGGGCAAGATCGTCGTCTCGCTGAACCAGTACCTCGGTCACGGCAAGCCGCTCTACATGCTGCTTTATGCAGCGGGCATCGTGTTCTTCTGCTTCTTCTACACTGCGGTCGTCTTCAATCCCGAGGAAACCGCTGACAACCTGAAGAAGAACGGTGGCTTCATTCCCGGCATTCGCCCGGGCAAGAACACCGCGAATTATCTCGATTACGTGCTGACCCGCATCACCGTGATCGGAGCGATCTACCTGACCATCGTCTGCACCGTTCCGGAGTACTTCCTCTCGATGACCGGTCTGCCGTTGCTCTTCATGGGTGGAACGAGCTTGCTGATCGTCGTCAACGTGACCGTCGACACGATCACGCAGATCCAGTCGCACCTGCTGGCACACCAGTATGGCGACCTGATCAAGAAGGCGAAACTGAAAGGCAGACTGCGCTGATCGGCGCTCGCCAGGGACAAATGAGGGGTAAGGCGTGAATATCATCCTGTTGGGCCCGCCGGGGGCGGGCAAGGGCACCCAGGCGCAGCGTCTGGTCGAGCGGCATGGCATGCGCCAGCTTTCGACTGGCGACATGCTCCGCGCTGCGGTGAAGGCTGGTACGCCTACCGGGCTGGAAGCCAAGGCAGTGATGGAGCGTGGCGAGCTCGTTTCGGACGAGATCGTCTCAGCTCTGATCGGAGACGAACTGGACGCCATGGGGTCCGGTGCCGGTGCGATTTTCGACGGTTATCCGCGCACGGCGGCTCAGGCCGAATCGCTTGACGGAATCCTGGCCGCACGTGGTCGCAAGCTCGATCATGTGATCGAACTGGAAGTCGACGAAGAGGCGCTTGTCGAGCGGATCACCGGCCGTTTTTCCTGCGCCAGTTGCGGGAAGGGCTATCACGACAAGTTCGAGCAACCCAAGGTTCCCGGGGTCTGCGACAAGTGCGGTGGGACGGAATTCAAGCGCCGTCCTGACGACAATGCCGAGACCGTTAGGACTCGTCTGGCAGAGTACCGTGCGAAAACTGCGCCGATCCTGCCGATCTATGAGGCGCAGGGAATCGTTGCCAGAGTCGATGGCATGGCTGACATGGACGATGTCACCGCAGCCATCGAAGCGGTCCTGAAATCCTGATGATGCGGCCGGGCGAAAGTCCGGCCGTTCTCGTTTGCGGTATGCGTGCCGGTGGCGCTGCCGTGACGATGCGCCGCGCGGGGCTTCCTGCGCGGCGATTTTCGCTTTCTTTGACTACCGTACGCGGATGCGGTAAACAGTTGGCGCAAGGTCTGCTCTCGCCGCCCACACGGGGCCGGTGATCGAGCGGCACGGTTCGCGGGCGTTGACACGCCTTTCGAATCGTCCTATGCGCGCCCTTCACTCAAAGGTTTCGGCAAGTCCGGGGGCGTTGGCAACAAGCGTGCCGCCAACCGGACCTTTTGTCATTTACGCCTTTCGGGTGAGAAGCGTTGAGATGGGGGTCGTCCCTAGGGCGCTCCTGTGGAGCATGGAGATTTAAGTGGCTCGTATTGCCGGGGTAAACATCCCCACCAACAAGCGCGTTATCATCGCGCTCACCTACATCCATGGTATCGGTCGTACCAAGGCTCTCGAGATCGCCGACAAGCTCGGCATCGATCACAGCCGCCGCGTTCAGGACCTGTCGGACGCCGAAGTCCTGCAGATCCGCGAAACCATCGACGCCGATCACACGGTTGAAGGTGACCTTCGTCGCGAAACCGCGATGAACATCAAGCGCCTGATGGACCTCGCCTGCTACCGTGGCCTGCGTCACCGCAAGGGTCTGCCGGTTCGTGGCCAGCGCACGCATACCAATGCGCGCACCCGCAAGGGCAAGGCCAAGCCGATCGCCGGCAAGAAGAAGTAAGCCGTTCGGGCCGAGCAATCGGCCCATCCGGTTTTCCCCAGCGATTTTTCGACAGGATACACGAACATGGCACGCGAACCCCAGCGCATTAAGCGCCGCGAGCGCAAGAACATCACCAGCGGCATCGCGCATGTGAACGCCAGCTTCAACAACACCATGGTGACCATCACCGACGCCCAGGGCAATGCGATCAGCTGGTCCTCGGCAGGCATGATGGGCTTCAAGGGTAGCCGCAAGTCGACGCCGTACGCCGCGCAGGTCGCCGCTGACGACGCCGGCAAGAAGGCCGCCGAACACGGCGTCCGCACTCTCGAAGTCGAAGTCAAGGGCCCGGGTTCGGGCCGTGAGAGCGCCCTGCGCGCCCTCCAGGCGGTCGGCTTCACCATTACCTCGATCCGCGACGTGACGCCGATCCCGCACAATGGCGTGCGTCCTTCCAAGCGTCGCCGCGTCTGATCGAGCTAATCCGGACGACGAACCGGTCGTCGTCCGGGCTTCGGAACGTCCCGAGCCTTTCCACCAGGCTCCGGGGCGTAACCGCCATCACTCCCAGGGGAAGTCCATGACTGTCAACATCAAGAACTGGCAGGAACTCAAGAAGCCGAACAGCCTTGAGATCAAGCCGGGACCCGACCCCAAGCTGAAGGCGACCTTCGTCGCCGAACCTCTCGAGCGCGGTTTCGGCCTGACGCTCGGCAATGCGTTGCGTCGCGTGCTGCTCTCCTCGCTGCAGGGTGCTGCGATCACCTCGATCAAGATCGAGAACGTGCTGCACGAATTCTCGTCGCTGGCCGGTGTGCGCGAGGACGTCACGGACATCGTCCTCAACGTCAAGCAGATCGCGCTCAAGATGCAGGGCGAAGGCCCGAAGCGTCTCCAACTGTCGGCTACCGGACCGGCAGCGGTCAAGGCGGGCGACATCGCCGTCTCGGGTGACATCGAGGTCATGAACAAGGACCTCGTGATCTGCCACCTCGACGAGGGTGCCACGCTCAACATGGAACTGACCGCCGACACCGGCAAGGGCTACGTCCCCGCCGTGTCGAACCGTCCCGTGGACGCACCGATCGGACTTATTCCGGTCGATTCGCTCTACTCGCCGGTGCGTCAGGTCAGCTACAAGGTGGACAACGCCCGCATCGGTCAGGAGCTTGACTACGACAAGCTCAATCTGACGGTGGAAACGGACGGTACCGTGACCCCGGAAGACGCCGTGGCTTATGCTGCGCGCATCCTCCAGGACCAGCTTGCGCTGTTCGTCCACTTCGAGGACATCGCTCCGGTTGGCGCCTCGCCGATGATCGGCATGGCTGCTGGCGGCGCTGCTGCCTCGGAAGAGAGCGATACCAATCAGCTCAACCGCTACCTTCTCAAGAAGGTGGACGAACTGGAACTGTCGGTACGTTCGGCCAACTGCCTCAAGAACGACAACATCATCTATATCGGCGATCTGGTCCAGAAGACCGAAGCCGAGATGCTGCGTACGCCGAACTTCGGCCGCAAGTCGCTCAACGAGATCAAGGAAGTTCTTTCCTCGATGGGTCTGCGCCTCGGCATGGACATTCCGGGCTGGCCGCCCGAGAACATCGAAGAAATGGCCAAGAAGCTGGAGCAGGAACTGCTCGGCTGATCGGTTACTTCGATACCGAATTGAAGAGGGCTCCGCAGGAATGCGGGGCCTTTTTCTTTGGGGAACTGCTCTCTGGGCAGCAGGTGCAATCGGGTCTGGCCGATTTGCGTGCGGCTGTTTAGCGTGCTGGCATGATCGAACCTTCCGACGTGCTATCGGCGCGGACTCGCTTCAGTCTTGGCGCACGCTTCAGGAGTGTCATCTATGCGTGGCGCGGACTGCGTAGGCTTGTTCATGGCGAGCATAACGCGCGGATACACCTCGCCGCTTCGCTGAGCGTCGTGGCGGCAGGCATCTGGCTGCGAGTTTCGATGAACGACTGGCGGTGGCTCGTCCTGGCGATGGCCATGGTGTGGCTCGCCGAGGCGTTCAATACGGCGATCGAGGAGCTTTGCGACCGGATCGAACCGGGGTTCGACCTTGTCATAGGCCGGATCAAGGATATTGCGGCCGGGGCTGTTCTAATCGCCTCTCTGGCGGCAGCGCTGATTGGTGTGCTGACGCTGGGTCCGCCGTTATGGGTGCTTGTCCAGCAGTAGTAGGCCCGTTCCGGCTTGACTCCATCGCCGTTTTCGGGTTGAGGGCGCCACTCACACGTAAGTGAACCGGCTTTGGGCGATGGCCGAACCACATCGCCCGGCAGGCAGTACCTTGAACGGCTGCCTGACGAACGGAGTATATGAAATGCGTCATAAGCATGGTCAGCGCAAGCTGCAGCGCACCTCGGGCCACCGCGCCGCCCTTCTGCGCAACATGGCCGCCGCTCTCATCAAGCACGAGCAGATCCAGACCACCACGCCGAAGGCGAAGGAACTGCGTCCTTACCTCGAAAAGCTGATCACGCTCGCGAAGCATGGCGGCCTTTCGAATCGTCGTCTGGCGCACGCTCGCCTGATGGACGAAGCGCAGGAAAAGAAGCTCTTCGAAGTTCTGGCCGAGCGTTATGCCGGCCGCAACGGTGGCTACACCCGCATCATCAAGGCAGGCATCCGCGCTTCGGACGCCGCCCCGATTGCGATCATCGAACTCGTCGACCGCGACGTTTCGGAAAAGGGCAAGGACTCGGGCCCGGTGACCACCGACACCGAGGAATACGCCGAGGCCTGATCGCCTTTCGGCAGTCGGCTTCGTAGAGGAGCCGGCAAAGAGATTGCAGGGCGGTCGCGGGAATACCTCGCGGCCGCCTTTCTTTTTGTTTCGGGAGAACGTGATGTATCGTCTGTCGGGCCTGCTTGGGGCCGTGTTTCTTTCCACCGCTTCCAGCCTTGCGGTGGTACCTGTTTCAGCGCAGACGATGGTTCCGATGACTTATCCCGAAACACGCCGCGACGATCTCGTTGAAACCCTGTTCGGCGAGCGCATCGCGGACCCGTACCGCTGGCTCGAAAACGATGTGCGGCACGATCCGGAAGTCGCCGCCTGGGTCGAGAAGGAATCGACCTTCACCGAAGCGTACCTTGAAGGACTGCCGCAGCGTAGTTGGTTCAAGCAGCGGATCAGTTCGTTGATGAACTTCGAGCGGTTCGGTTTGCCGATCAAGGCTGGCAAGCGGTACTTCTATACCCGAAACACCGGGCTTCAAAACCAGTCGCAGCTTTTCGTGCGCGACGGACTGCACGGCGCGCCTCGGATGCTGCTTGATCCCAATGCCTGGGCGAAGGACGGTGCCACGGCACTGGATGCGTGGGAGCCCTCTCACGAAGGTCGCTATCTGCTCTATAGTGTGCAGGACGGCGGGAGTGACTGGCGTGTGCTTCACGTGCTGGATGTAACCACGGGCAAGGCGCTGGATGACGAACTGCGCTGGGTCAAGTTCAGCGCGCTGGCGTGGATCGGGGAGGAAGGCTTCCTCTACTCGCGATTCCCGGCGCCCGAGGAAGGAGCTGCGTTCCAGAGCCTGAACTACAACCAGGCGATCTATTTCCACCGGCTCGGTACGCCGCAGAGCGCCGACGAACTGGTCTACTCCACGCCGGACCATCCGGATTACGGCCACGCCGCCGAAGTGACGCAGGACGGGCGGCTTGCTGTCATCACCTCGCATATCGGCACGGATTCGCGCTACGATGTGCATGTGATCGACCTGTCGAAGCGCAAGAAGGCGGGGTGGGACGCAAAGCCCGTGGTGACGGGTTTCAAGGACGACTGGCGGCTTGTCGAAGGGGCCGGACAGAAGCTCTGGTTTGTCACCAACGAAAGTGCACCGCGCTACCGGCTCATCAGTATCGATCTCGGGGCGAAGGCTCCGGCCTTCGCGGAAGTCGTCCCGCAGCGCGAGGACATTCTGGAGCGGGCCGGTATCGTCGGCCAGCAACTCGTTCTCAACTATATGCGTGACGCGGCGAGCCATGCCGAGATCGTCGGGCTTGACGGCAAGCCCGGCCGTGCGCTTGCGCTCAACGGTATCGGGACGGCTTCCGGGTTCCGGGGCAAGCCCGGAGACCCTGAGACCTTCTACTCCTTCACGAGCTTCAACCGTCCGGCAGCGATCTTCCGGATGAACCTCGATACCGGCATGTCCGAGCCCTTCGCGGAGCCGGTGATGGATTTCGACCCTTCGGACGTCGTGGTCGAGCAGCGCTTCTATACGTCGAGGGACGGCACGCGGGTGCCGATGTTCCTCGTGCGGCGCAAGGACGTGGTGCAGTCGGGCAAGGCCGTGCCGACGCTGCTCTATGGCTACGGTGGTTTCGACATTTCCCTGACGCCGGGTTTCTCGGCCAGTCGCATGGCCTGGGTCCAGGCCGGAGGCGCCTTTGCCATGGCGAACCTGCGCGGCGGCGGCGAGTATGGACGCGCCTGGCACGATGCCGGGCGCCGTGCCAACAAGCAGAACGTGTTCGACGACTTCATCGCCGCCGGAGAGTATCTCAAGGCCGAAGGGATCGCTTCAAAGGATGGCCTTGCGATCCAGGGCGGGTCCAACGGCGGGCTTCTCGTGGGGGCCGTGCTGAACCAGCGGCCCGATCTTTTCGCGGCCGGGGTGCCGCAGGTCGGCGTCATGGACATGCTGCGCTTCGACCGCTTCACTGCCGGTCGCTATTGGGTGGACGACTATGGCTATCCTGACCGGGAAGAGGATTTCCGGATATTGAAGGCCTATTCACCCTATCACAACATCCGGGCGGGCACGGATTACCCGGCGATTCTCGTGACCACCGCGGATACCGACGATCGTGTGGTTCCGGGGCATTCCTTCAAATATGCGGCGGCGCTTCAGGCCGCGCCCTTGGGTGACAAGCCGCATCTGATCCGTATCGAGACGCGGGCGGGACATGGCTCCGGCAAGCCGACCGACAAGGCGATCGAGGAAGGCGCGGATGTCCTCTCGTTCGTTGCGCGGTGGACGGGATTGAAGATTCCCGACTGAGCCCCTTCAGGATTCGCTGTCCGTTCCTTCGTGAGCGGGCAGCCCCAGGGACCAGTAGATAGCGGCTCCGCGCAGTGCGAATCCCGCCGCTGCGGCTATGGCCCAGGTCAGTTGAGGGGCGATGCCGAGGGCTATACCCGCCGCCGCGACGGTTGCTGCCAGGGCTGCGGCTGTCACGTATAGTTCCGGCCGCATCAGGATCGAAGGCTGTCCGGCCACGACATCGCGGACGATGCCGCCGACGCAGCCGGTGGCGACGCCCATGACCATCGCCGGAATCGGTGGCACGCCCCAGGCCATGGCCTTGATGGTTCCGAACACCGAATAAACCGCAAGTCCCAATGCGTCGGCCCACTCCAGCAATTGTCCCTGCCACCAGCGTACCGGCGTGAACCAGGCGAGGGTCGCGACCGCGAGGCATACGGGGGCCACGAAAGGATCGCGAACCCAGAAGACCGGCGCTCCGATGAGGAGATCTCGCAAGGTGCCGCCGCCCACGCCGGTCATGAGTGCGAAGAATGCGACGGTCACGAAAGTCTGCCGCAACTGGGCCGCCGAAAGGGCGCCGGTCAGCGCGAAGACGGCGATTCCAAGGATATCGAACGCTGCGGGCAGGGCGGGCGCGTCAGGCGGCATGATCGTGGGCATGGCCTTGTCATAGCGCGCCTGTCGCCAATCGGGGAGGGGATCGCATCGCCGCGGCGTGGACAGTCCGGCTATGACGCCTCATCCATATATGATACATAGGAGATCATAAAATCGGGAGAGCAACGGGTGTCTCATCAACAAGCCTACGAAACCGCCGATTGGTATACCGACGTCTCGCTCGTCGACGATCCACATGCCTATTTCGATTACCTGCGCGCGCAAGGCCCGGTGGTGCGACTGCCATATCGCAACGCCGTGGCGGTGACGGGGTACGATGAGACTGTCCAGATCATGCTGGATACGGAGCATTTCTCCTCGATCAATGCCGTCACCGGCCCGGTCGCCGACCTGCCTTTCAGAGCCGATGGGGATGACATCTCGGAGAAGCTGGAGGCGCATCGCCGGCAGATACCGTTTGCCGATCAGATCGTGACCGAGGGCGGTGCGCGCCACGCTGACCTTCGTTCCATCATTGCGCGGCTGTTTACGCCGAGCCGCCTCAAGGATCTGCAGCCGAAGCTGCTCGCCACGGCGGAATCGCTGATCGACGAATTCGCCAGGGACGGAAAGGTCGACCTCGTGCGCCAATACGGCGGTCCCTATGGCGCGCTTGTCATTTCCGATCTCCTGGGCCTTTCCGAACGCAGCCGCGCGAAATTCAGGGCCTTGCTTGAGGGAGCGATACCCGTGCCGATGGATGCCAGCGAGGAGGACATGCTCAAGAACCCGCTGGTGGGGGTGGGGAAGGATCTGTTCAGGCTGATCGCCCAGCGGCGTATCGTCGCCCATCCGTTGATGAAGCCTTTGCACGGCCTGCTGGCGCGTGAGGATATCCTGAGCGAATTGGCCACGGCGAGCTATCCCGACGGCGGGAAGCCTTCGCTGGTGGATCTTACCAGCCTTGCGGCCTTCCTTTTCGGCGCCGGGCAGGACACGACGAATCGGCTTCTTGCCAATGCCTTCCGGATCATCGCGACGAGGCCCGATATCCAGCAGGAACTCCGTGGAAACCGGGCTCGGATCGGTGATTTCGTCGAGGAAGTGCTGCGGTTCGACGGTTCGGTGAAGAGCGGCGGGCGCATGTGCCAGAAGACGACGACGCTGGGCGGGGTGGAGATCAAGGCTGGCACCGCCGTCCTGCTGTCGCACATGGCCGCCAACCGGGACCCCAGGCGCTTCGCGGAACCGGGGCAGTTCGACATGGACCGGCCGAGGATCAAGGAGCATCTCGCGTTCGGCAGGGGCGCTCATACCTGCATCGGTGCTCCGCTGGCCCGGCGCGAAGTGGTGACGAGTATCGAGCGGCTGCTCGCCCGCATGGGCAACATCCGTTTGTCCGAGGCCCATCATGGCCCCGCCGAGGCTTTGCATTTCGATTACGAGCCGACTTACATCCTGCGCGCGCTGGCGGCTTTGCACCTCGAATTCGATCCGATCGAAGGGGATTAACGCGTCGGGGGAATTCCAACCCGCATCGCTCTGGCCTATTACCGCGCAATGACCAGCACTGAGACCCGCTCCGAGATCGGCCCCGAGATTGCTTCCGCGATCGGAGAAGCCGAAGCGGCCAATGAACTGATGCGCCTGGCGCGCCAGATAAAGCGCGCCAACCGCCTCTATCACGCCGAGGATGCGCCCGAGATTTCGGATGCCGAATATGACGCCCTGGTGCGGCGCAATGCGGAACTGGAATTGGCGTTCCCCCATCTCGCCCGCTCCGACAGTCCATCGAATCAGGTCGGGCACGAAGTGGCCGGCTCGCCCCTGTCGAAAGTGACGCACGAGGTTCGCATGATGAGCCTCGACAATGCTTTCACTGACGAGGAAGTGGCGGAGTTCGTGGGCCGGGTCCGGCGCTTCCTTTCGCTATCGGCGGAGGAGCCGGTAGCGATGACGGCGGAGGACAAGATCGACGGTCTTTCCTGCTCGCTGCGGTATGAGAAAGGCAGGCTGGTCCGCGCCGCTACGCGCGGGGATGGCATGGTGGGCGAGGACGTTACCGCCAATGTCGCGCATATCGCCGATGTCGTGCAGGAACTGAAGGGAGAGGATGTTCCCGAAGTCTTCGAGGTGCGCGGCGAGGTCTACATGGAGAAGGCAGCCTTCGCGGCGCTGAACGAGGCCCTGATGGCTGAAGCGCGCGCACATGCGGAGGCCAGGGGCGAGGTGTTCGACGAGGGCAAGGTCCGCCAGTTCGCCAATCCGCGCAACGCCGCAGCCGGTTCGCTGCGCCAGAAGGATGCGGCTGTCACCGCGAAGCGCCCGCTGCGTTTCTGGGCGCATGGCTGGGGCGCCGCGAGCCATGTGCCGGGGGCCAGCCAGCACGAGGTGATCCGCCGGATCGAATCCTGGGGGCTTCCGGTCTCCCCGCAATTCCGCCTGTGCCATACGCTTGAGGAAGTGCTGGAGGCCTACCGCGTCATTCGCGATGGCCGGCCCGGCTTGCCGTTCGAGATCGATGGCGTCGTCTACAAGGTCGATCGCCTCGACTGGCAGCAGCGGCTTGGTTTCGTGGCCAAGGCGCCGCGCTGGGCAATGGCTCACAAGTTTCCGGCAGAGCGTGCCGAAACCGTTCTTGAATCGATCGACGTTCAGGTCGGGCGCACGGGCAAGCTCACGCCGGTCGGGCGGCTCAAGCCGGTTCTGGTCGGAGGCGTGACCGTTACCAATGTCACTCTGCACAATCGCGACGAGATTGCGCGTCTTGGCGTCCGGCCGGGGGATCGCGTGGTCCTGCAGCGCGCCGGTGATGTGATTCCACAGGTCGTGGATAACCTGACGCGCGCCGAGGAGAGGGCGACGTTCCACTTCCCGGATCACTGCCCGGAATGTGGTAGCGAGGCGGTTGCGGAAGAGGGGGAAGTCGATGTGCGCTGCACGGGCGGCCTCATCTGCCCGGCCCAGCGGACGGAACGGCTCAAGCACTTCGTCAGCCGGGGAGCCCTCGACATCGAAGGGCTGGGGGAACGGACTATCGACGAGTTCTTCGCCAGGGGCTGGCTCGAAAGTCCGGCCGATATCTTCCGTCTGCGCAAGCGCCGCGACGAGATTCTCGCGCTTGACGGGTGGAAGGACAAGTCTGTGGACAACCTGTTGGCCGCAGTGGAAAACAAGCGCGCGCCAGATGCGGCCCGGCTGCTCTTCGGGCTCGGCATCCGCCATGTCGGAGCCGTCACGGCGCGCGATCTGATGAAGCGGTTCGAGACGTTGCCGGCCTTGCGGCTGCTGGCCGAACAGGCCCATGCCAAGGAAGGCGAGGAGGCTGCGGCGCTGGGTAGCGAGGCTTATGCCGAACTGGTGTCGATCGACGGCATCGGTCCGGCCGTGGTGGAGGCGCTGGGCGATTTCTTCCACGAAGAGCATAACCGTCAGGTCTGGGACGACCTGCTTTCGGAGGTCGCTCCCCCGCCTTACGTCGTCGAGACGGTGGAAAGCGTCGTGGCGGGCAAGACGGTGGTATTTACCGGCAAGCTGGAAACGATGAGCCGCGACGAGGCAAAGGCTCAGGCTGAGCGTCTTGGCGCCAAGGCGGCCGGGTCCATATCGGCAAAGACGGACTTGCTGGTCGCTGGTCCCGGTGCCGGTTCAAAGCTCAAGAAGGCTGCCGAGCTCGGTATCGAAGTGATCGATGAAGCCGGGTGGGCCGAGATCGTGCGCAGCGCCGGTTGAGAAAGGGCAGGGCGCCCAGGGAGGGCCCCCTGCCGCTCGTCGGCGTGAACGCCGGCGAGCGGATTATCAGGAGTTTCGTCCCTGCCTTTCGTGCATGTGACGGTAGTGCTGTACCCGGGTGGCGCGCAGGCCGGCCATTCCTTCACGCTCGACGGCGCGTTGCCACGATGCCAGTTCCTCGAGAGTGAGGCCGTAGCGGTCGCAAGCCTCGGCGATCGTCAGGAGCCCTCCGTTGACCGCAGCTACGACTTCCGCCTTACGGCGAACTACCCAGCGAGACGTGTTGCGTGGCGGAAGGCTGCCCTTGTCGAGCGCTTCACCCAGGGGTCCGACGACGGCCTTCGGCCTGTCTAGTTCAGATTGAAGCATTTTTGGCCTCTTGAGCTGTTGTTACCAGCCCCCCTTGGCCTTAATTCTTGGCCGAATCCTTTAATTATTCGGAACCGGTCTTGGTTAATCGCCGTTAACCAATTGTCAGGTAATTCCCTGAAATGAATGGGTAAATCTCCGAGGCTTTTTTCCCTCGGAGATTTAACTTTCGTTGACTTGCGTTAAGTTCGGTTTAACCACGATCATCTGCTGTTCTTGGAGATGACGGCGGTTGCGACTGGGCGAGTTGTTCGTGCGGTGAAGCGTGCGCGCTATCGGCGACGCGCCCGCATCCACAGGATCGACCAGTCTCCATTTACCAGTCTGGCGGCGAGACGAAGCCCGGCCCGGCGACAGGCGCGGCGCACGGCGGCCTCCTGCGTTTCCAGCAGGCCCGCAAGGACGAGGCTACCCCCCGGAGCAAGGGACTTGGCGAAGTCCGGCGCAAGGGAAACCAGCGGGCCGGCGAGGATATTGGCCATGATGAGATCGTAGGGGCCGCGCGCTGCCAGCAGGGGGTGGTCCATGCCGTCCGCGATGGTCATGGCCAGTTCGCCGCCGCGCGCGCCGAGGCTGACTCCATTCGCGGCGGCATTGTCTTCCACGACGCCGTAGCAGACCTGATCGATATCGCTCGCGGTCGCGAGTGCTCGGGGCCAGAGCGACATCGCTGCGAAGGCCAGCAGTCCCGTGCCCGTCCCGATATCGGCGTGGTTGCGAACGACCAGCCCCTGCGCCTTCATATGCGTCAGCATGGCGAGGCAGCCGGCGGTCGTGGCGTGCTGGCCGGTGCCGAAAGCCTGGCTGGCGGGTATGGTGAAATCGGTTATGCCGGGATCGTCCGAAACCGGATGTTCGGGCGTGTGGACGTGGAAGCGGCCCGCGCGGATCGGTTCGAGTCCCTGCTGGCTCGTTACTAGCCAGTCGGTTTCCGGCAGTTCCTCGACAATGAACTTTGGCGGCTTGCCGCCGAACAGGGCGGCGACGGCGTCCTTGTCGGCCTTGCGCGGCTTGTGGGCCAGCCATGCTTCAAGCTGCCAGTCGTCCGGTTTGTCTTCGGCGATCTCGCTGCCCGAAAGGACGATGTCGGGGTCCCAGTCGAATGCATCCTCGTGAGCGACAAGGGCGCCTTCGATGACGGTGCGCGGGGCATAAGCGGTGATCTTCCAGCTCACGAACGGGTCTCCTTCGCTGCGGCGGCGGCTTCTTCGGAAAGGCGCTGGTCGAAGCGGGCATTGGCGGCAGCCGCATAAGTACGGCAGGCGGTGGGATCGACCAGCGGGGACTTGCCCGCTAGCCGTGTGAAGAGATCGCTTGCCCCGGGGTGCGGCGTGACCAGCAGGTCGCAGGGCAGGGCGGCGATTCGGCGCAACCCTTCCCGGACATCGGCAATGCGGTCGGGGTGGTCGGTAAAGCGGTAGCTCTTGGCCGAAATCGCGCTTGCGCTGTCCGCATAGGCGATCGTCAGGCATTTGCCGTCTTTGCCGCATGACTGCCATGTCCAGCTCGTCGATCCGGCAGCGTGAGCGAGCGTGGCGCGGGCGGTGACGGTGATGTCGCCCAGCGTGATGCTTTCCCCGCCCGAGAGGCGCTTGTCGACGTGAACCGCCGGGAATGGGTCGAGCTGGCCGAATTGCGGATCGTTCGGGTTGGCCTTGCCGGTTTCGAGCACTTCGGCGGCGGCAGGCAATGCGGCGAGCCGTGCGCCGGTCGCGCGTCGCAGCTCCGCAAGAGCGCCCGCATGGTCGAAGTGTTCGTGGCTGGAGAGAATCCAGCGCACGTCCTTCACCTTGAATCCGGCCGCCTGGATATTGGCCAGAACCATCGGCGCCGCTTCGGGAAGGCCGCCGTCGATCAGGATGTGGCCTTGCTTGCCGGTGATGAGAATAGCGGAAATGCCGCAGGTGCCGACATACCAGGTGTTGCCGTAAAGGTGGGCGGGCGGAGCGGCATCGGCCCAGCCATCGTGCCCTTCACAGGCGGCGGCGAGCCTCGATGGGGGCGCCTCCGCGCTGTCGGTTGCAGGTGCTGCGCTGCCGGGCGCGGTGGAACAGGCGCCCAGCAGAAACGCGGGGGCGAGCATGTTCGACAGGCGGCTCATGGGTCTCTTCATGGGTTGGCGCTTTAGTGCGGAGGGGCGGCCAAAGCCAGTGGGACGGGGCGTCCCGCGTACCATCTGCGCCCGATTGTCGATGAGGCTCCGGAAAAGTCGCTTGTGTGCGATGCATCCGCGATGTGCTTCGCGGAACTTGCGCCAAGCGGCGATTTGTCTAAGGGGACTTCTCGACAGGGGCAGCCTTGGGCTGCTGCAAAGGCAAAAGGGATTCGAAAGAGCCATGGCCAAAGACGGCACCAGGAACCGTCCGCTTTCGCCCCATCTCCAGATCTGGCGTTGGGGCCCTCACATGTTCGTCTCGATTCTTCACCGCGTGACCGGTGATGGCATGGCATTCGCCGGCCTCGCCGTGCTGCTGTGGTGGCTCGGGGCGCTCGCCGGTGGCCCTGCCGCCTACGAGACGTTCAGCTGGGCGATGACCACGCCGATCGGCTATGTCGTTCTCGTCGGCATTTCCTGGGCTTTCTTCACGCACATGATGAGCGGCCTTCGCCACTTCGCCCTCGACGTCGGCGCCGGGTTCGAGCTGACGATCAACAAGACCTGGTCGATCCTTTCGCCGGTCTTGGGTGTGATCCTCACCGTCGCCTTCTGGGCGATCCTGCTGCTTCGCTGAGGAACGGGAAATATGGGTAACGGAACTTCCATCGGCCGCGTTCGCGGCCTCGGTTCGGCGAAGACCGGTGTTCACCACTGGCTGCTGCAACGCTTCACCGCCATCGGCAACCTTCTCTCGGTGCTGTTTCTCGTGGTCTCGATCCTGCTGCTGCCGGATCTGAGCTATGCAACCGTCGTCGAGTGGATTGTACGCCCGGTTCCCGCCGTGGCGATGATCCTGCTCGTCGTGACCACCTTCTGGCACGCCCGCATCGGGCTTCAGGTCGTCGTCGAGGATTATGTCCACGATCACGCCAACAAGTTCGCCTGCATCGCGGCGCTGAACCTTTCCGCCTGCGCCGGCATCGCTTTCGGCGTCTTCTGCGTCATTCGTCTCGCGCTGGGAGCCCATTGATGACCCAAAACGCCTCGGGCCCTGCCTACAAGATTATCGACCATACCTATGACACCGTCGTCGTCGGCGCCGGTGGCTCGGGTCTGCGCGCCACCATGGGCTCGGCCGAAGCCGGCCTTCGCACCGCGTGCATCACCAAGGTCTTCCCGACCCGCTCGCACACCGTTGCGGCGCAGGGCGGCATTGCCGCCTCGCTGTGCAACAACTCGCCGGACCACTGGACCTGGCACATGTACGACACCGTCAAGGGGTCGGACTGGCTGGGCGACCAGGACGCCATCGAATACATGGTGCGCGAAGCCCCGGCGGCGGTCTACGAACTGGAGCACGCCGGCGTGCCCTTCAGCCGCAATGCCGACGGCACGATCTACCAGCGCCCGTTCGGCGGCCACATGCAGAACATGGGCGAAGGTCCGCCGGTGCAGCGCACCTGCGCCGCTGCCGACCGTACCGGTCATGCCATGCTGCACGCGCTCTATCAGCAATCGCTGAAGTACGACGCGGACTTCTTTATCGAATACTTCGCCATCGACCTCATCATGGACGGCGGCAAGTGCGTGGGCGTGATCGCGCTCTGCATGGATGACGGTTCGATCCACCGCTTCCGTTCGCAGGCTGTCGTGCTGGCGACGGGCGGTTACGGACGTAGCTACTACACCGCCACGTCGGCCCATACCTGCACCGGCGACGGCGGCGGTATGGTCCTGCGCGCGGGTCTTCCGCTGCAGGACATGGAATTCGTGCAGTTCCACCCCACCGGCATCTACGGTGCGGGCGTGCTCATCACCGAAGGCGCGCGCGGCGAGGGCGGCTACCTGACCAACTCCGAAGGCGAGCGCTTCATGGAGCGCTATGCGCCTTCCGCGAAGGATCTCGCCTCGCGCGACGTCGTCTCGCGCTCGATGGCGCTGGAAATCCGCGAAGGCCGCGGCGTCGGCCCGCACAAGGACCACATCTACCTGCACCTCGATCACATCGATCCCAAGGTGCTGGGCGAGCGTCTGCCGGGCATCACCGAAAGCGGCAAGATCTTCGCAGGCGTCGACCTGACCCGTCAGCCGCTGCCGGTCGTTCCCACCGTTCACTACAACATGGGCGGTATTCCCTGTAACTATCACGGCGAAGTCGTCACCATCGGACCGGACGGCAACCCGGACACCGTGGTGCCGGGCCTGTTCGCGGTGGGTGAGGCGGCCTGCGTCTCGGTTCACGGTGCCAACCGTCTGGGTTCGAACTCGCTGATCGACCTCGTGGTCTTCGGCCGCGCCACCGGCCACCGCCTCAAGGAGATCGTCAAGCCGGGCGTCAATCAGGCGGAACTGCCGAAGGATTCGGCGGATCTCGCGCTGGGCCGTCTCGACCACTTCCGCAACGCCAACGGCGGTTCGCCGACGGCGGAAGTCCGCACCGAAATGCAGCGCACCATGTCGGCACACGCTGCCGTGTTCCGCACCGATGAACTCATGGTCGAAGGCAAGGACAAGCTCGCCAAGACCTATGAGCGCATGCAGGACATCAAGGTCACCGATCGCGGCCTGATTTGGAATTCGGACCTGGTGGAAACGCTGGAACTGGACAACCTGATCTCGCAGGCTTCGGTCACTCTGCACGGCGCCCAGGCGCGCAAGGAAAGCCGCGGCGCCCACGCGCACGAGGACTTCCCGAACCGCGACGATGCGAACTGGATGAAGCACACCGTCGGCTGGTTCAACGGCTGGGGCGGCAAGGGCGGCGAAATCCGTCTCGATTACCGCCCGGTCCACGAATACACGCTCACGGAAGACGTGCAGTACATCAAGCCCAAGGCCCGCGTGTACTGAGCTTCTCCCAAGCCAGCTGAAATCGAAAAGGGCGGCGTACCGGCATCCGGTGCGCCGCCCTTTTGCGTTCACAATTGCCCGTGTCGTTGCAACCGATCGGGTTTCTGGGCATTTTCTTGCAGAGACCCCGCCAACGCAGGAGGCAGGCGCATGACACGAACCGAGATGGACCCGTTGCTCGAACCGAACGTGGAAAACGATCCCCTCGTCAGTTCGTTGAAGCAGGCCTCTGGCAAGGCCTGGGGCTGGGTGCTGGCTTACGGTGTTCTTCTCATGCTCATTGCCTTGCTGGTGGTTTCCCGCCCGCTTGTTGCAGGAGTGGCGACCGGGCTGCTCGTGGGCGTAGTTCTGGTTATCTACGGGATCGCTGCCATTGCTTCCGGCTGGACATCGCTTTCGCAGCGAGCGCGCTGGGTGGAAATCCTGCTGGGGCTGCTGGCGCTGATCGCGGGCGTCTTTGCGCTCGTCAATCCTGTTGCGGGCGCGCTTTCGCTCGTCTGGGCTATCGGTGCGTGGCTTCTCGTTTCGGGTGGATTTCAGATCGCCTTCGCGCTCAAGGCCCGGCACGACAAGGGATGGCGTCTGTTCCTCGGCGTTCTCGACGTGCTGCTGGGGTTTGTCCTGCTGTTCTCTTCACCGGGTATCGGTCTTGCCTTCCTGGCGATAATCATCATGGTCAGTCTGGTCGTGCGCGGTGTGTTCCTCATCATGCTCGCCCTCACACTGCGCAAGTCGGCGCAGGCTTGACCGCTCCCGTTAATCTGGCATTCATGTTTACAAACGTAGTCGATTACGTGTGTAAACGATGGAGGCCAGAGTGTCGGTCAATTCGGATCAGTCGGCTGAGCCGCCCGAGCGTATCTCGGATGCCGAACATGCGGTGATGGAGGCGCTCTGGTCCCGCAGTCCGCTTACGGCTGCGGAAGTCTGCGCAAAGGTCTGCGAACCGCGCGGCTGGACCCTGGCGACCGTCAAGACCCTGCTTTCGCGACTGGTCGCCAAGCAGGCGGTGACGACCGAACCCGACGGCAAGCGTTTTCTCTATTCTCCCAGCATTGCGCGTGAGGCTTATGTCGGCACTGAAAGCCGGCGGCTGGTCGACCGCCTGTTCGGGGGGAGGGCCGCACCGCTCTTTGCGCATCTTGCCGAAGCGGACGCATTGACCGAGAATGATATCGCCGAGATCGAAGCGCTCTTGAAGGAGCTGAAGTCATGATTGAATGGCTTACCGATACGCTCGTCATGACCGGTGCGCTCATGGCGCTGGTTCTGCTGGTCCGCCGCCCGGTATCGCGCTGGTTCGGTCCTGCCGCTGCCTATGCGCTATGGGCCTTGCCGGTCCTGAGGCTTGTTCTTCCGCCGCTGGCGCTGCCACGGGGGCTCTTCACCAGGCCCGATATCGTGGTCGAACAGACAACGGCGAACGCACTTCCTGCCGTTGATGCGGCGCTCGCCAATGCTAAGGCACCAATCGCGGGGCCCGTCGCGGATGCGGGTGCTTCGGTCCCGGTTGCCGCTATCGAGCCCGGAGTGCTGGCCCAGATACCCTGGGGCAATCTGGCGATCACTATCTGGCTGGCCGGAGCGGTGATTTTCCTTGCGCTCAGGGTTCGCAATTATCGGTTGATGAAGCAGGAACTGCTCGCCGATGCGCGGCAAGTGGCGCGGGCAGGCGATATCCGCATTGTCGAGACGCCGGCAGCCGGGGCGCCGCTGGCGTTCGGGGTGACGGACAGGGTCGTGGCGCTTCCCCGCGGATTTCTGGCGACGGTCGATTCGGAAAGCTCCGACTTCGCGATTGCGCACGAACTCGAACATCACGCCGGAAACGACCTGCTTGCGCTGATGGTGTTGCAGCCGCTGTTCGCGCTGCACTGGTTCAACCCGCTGGGTTGGGCTGCATGGCGCGCGCTGCGTGCGGATCAGGAGGCTGCCTGCGACGCCCGTGTCATGTCGGGGTGCAACCGCGAGATGCGTGCGCGTTACGGCCGCGTGATCGCCTCGTTCGCTGCAGGAACGCGGCTGACGCTGGCGGCGCCGATCGCCGGTACGCTGGCAGGAGAAAAGCCGATCATTCAGCGCCTGAAGGCGCTTGCCTCGGCCGAGGTCTCGCCGGCTAGGCGCGTGGTTGCGCGTAGTCTTTTCGCTTTTGCGATCGTTTCCGTGCCCTGCACCGCCACGGTCACTTATGCGGCGATGGAAGAGCCCGAGGCTCCGCCTGCACCTGAAATGCCTGCGGCCGAGCCGGCGGCGCCGCGCGCACCCGTCGTACCCGATGCTCCCGCGGAGCCTCAGGCGGCTTCTGCAGTAGAGCATGGCACCTGGACTTCTGAACCGGCGGAAATCTCTGAAGCGGCCGAGCCTCTCCCGTCCGCCGCATCGCCGCGCCCTGTTGCTGCGCCCTGGCCGTCCGCGCAGGCCGTGCGTTCTGCGCCCCCGGTGCCCCCGGCACCCCCGGCGCCTCCTCCGCCGCCTCCGCCGCCGTCATGGCAGGCTGCGGCGGACCGTGCGCTTGCCCGGGCCGATCATGATGCCGCCATGGCCAGAGCCATGCGGCGTGTGCCGAAGGTCGAGCAGTCCACCTCGTCGGACGGCCGGATCCAGACCATTCGAATCGTCAGCACGGACGAAAGCGGCAAGCGGGACGTCAGCAACACCATGACGCTCGACAGCACCTGCCCGGCAGACACGCATCGGTCTTCCGCCCACGCAAGGAATGGAAACCGTTCCACCTCGGTGCTGATCTGCACGGGTGCACCCAAGCACACCGCCGAAGTTTCATTGAAGGCCATCGCATCGGCGCGGGCAACAATTGCGGCTAACCGCAATCTCGACAGCATGGTGCGTAGCCAGATACTTGCGGAGTTGGACAAGGAAATGGCCGACACCCGCCGGGCCGCGCTGAACGAAGAGGGCATCTAGGCCGTATCAGGGCACCCGCTGGACCACGGGCTGCGAGGTGTAAGTCACCTCGCCCTGCCCAGTGGCCTTCGCGTCCTTCCCGGCCGGCTTGGGATCGGCCTTGGCATCGCTCTTCTCTTCGTCGCTGTTATGCCGTTCCAGCGCCTTTGCCTGAATGATCGCGGGCGTGGCGGGGGAGGCCGGGTACTTGCAGCCGCGTTCCGCGCCCACCCCCTTCAGGAAGCCGCGCCTTGCGACACCCGCCTGAATTGCGGCAAGGACTGCGCGTTCCTGGGCGTTGGCGCCGGAAATCTCCCGGATCAACCCGCGAAACGGAATGAACGAGCTGACGACCCATTTCGCCACTCGCCCGGTGCTCACACGGTCGCGCGCTTCCTGGGGCAAGTCCAGATCCGGACCAAGAATGCGGTCGAGTTCGGAGACGGCGGCGCTGATCTGCCTGCAGCCGCGCATCGAGGAAAGGTCGTAAGGCTTTTTCAATGCGGCGATCAGCGTGGGCGGAATCTCGGTCTTGTCGAGGTTGAGGTCCGTCACCGGCGTCTTGGCGACATCCACCACATCCGGGTCCTTGTTGGTGATAGGTTTGTCCTGGCGTGCCTCGGCCGAAGTCGCCGCGAGCGTACCCGCCAGAGCCGCAACGATCATGAAATGGCGCATTGAGTCCTCCTGTCCGCCCAGCCGGCGGCATCGCCGCCAGCCATGCGGATGGGAGGGAAAGCGCCAGCCTGGGGTTCAAATCATTTCATATCGTTAAACGTGTCGCAGGCGTCCTCGTTCCCTGTTTCCAATCCGCGCTTGAGCCATTCCATGCGCTGGGCGCTGGAGCCGTGCGTGAAGCTCTCAGGGCTCACGCGCTGGCCGGCGTTCTTCATCAGGGTATCGTCGCCGATGGCACTGGCGGCAGTCATGCCTTCCTCCATGTCGCCCGGCTCGATGCGGTCCTTGTTCCTGCCCACCCAGACGCCGGCATAGCAATCGGCCTGAAGTTCCATGCGGACCTGAAGGGAGTTGGCGCGCTGCGGGTTCTGGCGCTGGGCCTGCCGGACCTGACTGTCGATACCGAGCAGGTGCTGGATGTGATGGCCATATTCGTGAGCGACCACGTAGTAGCGTGCAAAGTCACCCTTGGCGCCAAGTTGCCGTTCAAGCTCGTCATAGAAGCTGGTGTCGATATAGATGCCCTGATCCGCCGGGCAGTAGAACGGGCCCATCGCGCTTTGCGCCGCGCCGCATCCCGACCTGTCCGTGCCGTTGTAGAAGCGCAGCATCGGTTGCTCGAACGCGATGTTGGCCTTCTGGAACAGGGGCTGCCAGGTGCGATTGAGCGAATCGAGCGCATTGCAGGATTCCAGCGAGTAGGCGTTCTGCTTGCAGGTCGCCGTGGTGTCCTGCGGCACGTCCTGCTGGACGGACGCGGGTTGCTGCTGCTGTACGTTCTCCAGCGTACCGAGCATCTGCGCGGGGTCTACGCCGAATACGAGCGCGCCGATCAGCACGATCACCAGCGAGCCGCAGCCCATCTTGCCGCCGCGCCCGCCGGGGAAGCTCCTTCCCCCCTGGCTGACGCGGATATTGTCGGGGTCGAACTCATCGAGCCGCATCGCGAAGGATCCTTTCCGTCAGCCGTCCTGGGCCGTTGAGAGTAGCCACAGGCTCAAGTCCTGTTCAATCGCTTTTGGCGCGTGAGGTTCCAGCGTTGCCATCCGGCCACAAATGCTGTCATGCCTCTGTGCGTGCGCGGGAAATGCTAACCGCCTGCCGAAATCCGTCGTATAGGCATCGACACGATGAACAGGGGATTCAAGGCAGGACTGGCTCGTGCGGTTGGCGCGGCGGCGCTCGGCGCGGTGCTGGTCAGCGGGCATCCGCTGCTTTCGGCGATATCCCGGGCGGATCAGGAACTGGCCGCCCGGCTGCGCGCCCATATCGAAGTGCTTGCGAGCGACGATTTCGACGGCCGCGAACCCGGTACCGACGGCGAGGCGAAGACCCTGCGCTATCTCGGCAAGCAATGGTTCGATATCGGGCTGGTATCGGGCACCAACGATCCGGGGCATGAGTGGTTCGCGCCGGTCACGCTGGTCGCGCGCGAACCTTCCGCTTCCGCGGCGCGGTTCCTGCGCAAGGGCGCGCGAAGCACCGTTTCCCCCGACGGCGTTCTGGTGCTGACCTCCGGCAAGCGCAGTCTCGTGCGCAATGTCCCGCTGCTGTTCCTCGGCAAGGGGCGCGGGCGGGACTATACGCGCACCGAACTTGCCGGCCGCGTGGCGGTGGTGCTCGACGGCGATACGCCCGATGGCGAACGCCAGAACGACCTTCTCGCGCTTGGCGCTTCCGCCGTGCTGACGGTGCTGGACGGCGATCGCAGCCTCGATCAGGTTGCCGCGCGGCGCCAGCGTTCGGGTTATGCGCTGTCTGACGATTCTCTCGGCGGCGATCTCGAAGCCTTCATCACCCGTGAGGCCATGACCGCGCTGCTCAAGGGCACGTCACGCTCGCTCGACGATCTGGAGCAACTGGCGGCCAAGCCCGATTTCGTGCCGGTGGCGCTTGATGTGACCGGGTCTTTCGAGGCGACCACGCGCGAGACGACGATCCGCACGCATAATCTGATCGGCAAGCTCCCGGGGCGCCGTCCCGAAACCGGGGCCGTGCTGTTCCTTGCGCACTGGGACCATTTCGGCGAATGCGGGGAGGCTCCGGCCGAGGACCTGATCTGCAATGGCGCGATAGACAATGCCAGCGGCCTCGCGGCGCTGACCGAAGTGGCCCGGCGTCTTGCGCGCGGGCAGCAGCTCGATCGCGATGTCTATTTCCTGGCGACCACCGGCGAGGAACTTGGCCTGCTGGGCGCGCATGCCTTTGCGGAAAGCCCGCCGCTTCCGCCCGGCCAGATCGTGGCGGCATTCAACATCGATTCCAATGCGATCGCGCCGAAAGGCACGCCCTTTGCCATCGTCGGCCGCGGGCTGACCGGCCTCGATGCGGAAATCGCCAAGGTCGCCAAGGCCGAGAAGGTCAAGCTGCGCGCCAATGACGACGCCAACGAATATATGCGCCGCCAGGACGGCTGGGCCTTGTTGCAGCACGATATTCCGGCGGTGATGGTTACCACGGCCTATGGTGACATCGACCGCATGCGGGCCTTCTTCGATGGAGACTATCACCGGCCGAGCGACGACCTGGCCCATATGGCAAAGCCGCTGGAGCTTGGCGGCGCGGTGGAGGACGTGAAGATGCTGACCGCGCTCGGCCGCTGGTTCGGCGATCTGCGCCGGGTGCCGGCGGGCTCCGCGCCAACGCGTGCCGCGCCGGCCGACAAGACGGTGAAATGAGGTACTAGCACTAGCGCCCCCCTTTGATTACATGGGCCGCCACGATTCTCCCCGGTACAAGGTTATGGTGGCGCTCATGGATATCCAGCTCGGACTTACTTTCGACGACGTACTGCTTCGTCCTGCGAAGTCCGACATCGTCCCGACGCAGGCCGATACCCGTAGCCGCCTTACGCGCGATATCTCGCTCAACATCCCGGTGATCTCGTCCGCGATGGACACCGTGACCGAGGCCGACATGGCCATCGTCATGGCCCAGCTCGGCGGAATCGGCGTGCTTCACCGCAACCTCACGATCGAGGAACAGTGCGCTGCCGTGCGCGCCGTGAAGCGCTACGAAAGCGGCATGGTCGTCAATCCGATCACGATCTCGCCTGATGCCACGCTGGGGGAAGCGCAGGCGATCATGCAGGCCAACCGGATCAGCGGCATTCCCGTGGTGGAGAACTCGGGCAAGCTCGTCGGCATTCTCACCAATCGCGACGTGCGCTTTGCAGCCAACCCGGCGCAGCCCGTGCGCGAACTGATGACGCATGAGAACCTCGCCACGGTGCGGGTCGGCGTCGATCAGGACGAAGCTCGCCGCCTGCTGCACGCCCGCCGCATCGAGAAGCTGCTGGTGGTCGACAATGACTTCCGCTGCGTCGGCCTGATCACCGTCAAGGACATCGAGAAGGCTGTCACTTACCCCGACGCCACCAAGGATGCCGCCGGCCGCCTGCGCGTCGCCGCTGCGACGACCGTGGGCGAAAAGGGCTTCGCCCGCACCGAGGCGCTGCTTGCGGCCGAGTGCGACGTTGTCGTCATCGACACGGCACACGGCCACAACAAGGACGTGGCGCTCGCGGTTGAGCGGGTGAAGAAGATGTCGAATTCGGCACAGGTCATCGCCGGCAACATCGCCACCGCCGAAGCGGCGCGCGCGCTGATCGACGCGGGTGCGGACTGCGTGAAGGTGGGCATCGGGCCGGGTTCGATCTGCACCACGCGCATCGTTGCAGGTGTCGGCGTGCCGCAGCTGACCGCGATCATGGATGCCGCGGAAGAAGCCGACAAGGCGGGCGTCCCGGTCATCGCCGATGGCGGCCTGCGCACTTCGGGTGATGCTGCCAAGGCACTGGCCGCCGGCGCCTCGACCATCATGGTCGGCTCGATGCTTGCCGGTACCGAGGAAGCGCCGGGCGAGACGTTCCTCTACCAGGGCCGTGCCTATAAGTCGTATCGCGGCATGGGTTCGGTGGGCGCCATGGGCCGCGGTTCGGCGGACCGCTACTTCCAGGGTGACATCAAGGACCAGATGAAGCTGGTTCCCGAAGGTATCGAAGGCCAGGTAGCCTACAAGGGCCCCGCGAAGGACGTCATTCACCAGCTCGTGGGCGGGGTGAAGGCGGCCATGGGCTATACCGGTTCGGCCACCATCGAGGACCTTCGCAAGAACGCCCAGTTCGTCCGTATCACCAATGCCGGCTTGCGCGAAAGCCACGTCCATGACGTGACGATCACCCGCGAGGCGCCGAACTACCCGACGCGCTGATCGCCGCAGGTTTCGACATCGGTTCGAGGGCTGGGGGATGACGCCGGGCGCACGAGTACAGGCGGCGATCGAGATTCTCGATCAGGTGATCGCCGCCGCACGCGCCAACGGCGCACCGGCGGATCGCCTGATCGGGGACTGGTTCCGTACGCGCCGATTTGCAGGCAGCAAGGACCGGCGCGCCGTTCGTGAGCTTGCCTACCGTGCGATCAGGGCCTGCGGCGAAGTACCGGAAACGGGCCGGGCGGCCATGCTGCGGGTGGCTGCGGAAGACCGGGAAGTTGCCGCCCTGTTTGACGGTACGGGCCATTCTCCGGCCACGATCGTGGCGGGAGAACCCGTTGCGGAGGCCGGTCTGGCTCCGCAATGGCTGGTGGAACGCTTCGCCGCCAGCGGTGTCGCCGCGGCAGATGCGGCGGCCTTGCTGGACCGGGCCCCGCTCGACATCCGCGTCAATACGCTCAAGGCCGCAAGCCTTGCCTTGCCGGAGGGCGGCGAGCGATCGGTGGCCGCCAACGGCTGGCGCTATCCGCCGGAAACCCGCATCGAACAGTCCGCAGCCTATGTTCAGGGCGCGATCGAGGTGCAGGACACCGGCTCCCAGCTCACGTGCGAAGTGGTTGCCGCCCGTGCGGGCGAGACGATCATGGACTTGTGCGCAGGGGCAGGGGGCAAGACCCTGGCGCTGGCGGCAGCCATGGACAATTCCGGCGCTCTGGTGGCCTGCGACACCGACCGGACACGCCTCTCGCGCCTTGCGCCTCGCGCGGAGCGTGCCGGGGCGACGGGCATCGAAACCGTTCTGCTCGATCCGGGCAAGGAACTTCAGGCGCTGCAACGCTTTGCAGGGGCTGCCGATGCGGTGCTGGTGGATGCACCCTGTTCCGGAACCGGGACCTGGCGCCGCAATCCCGAGGCGCGCTGGCGGCTCACCGAGGCGCAACTGGGCCGATACGTCGCCACCCAGTCGCGCCTGCTCGATATTGCGGCGCAGCTCGTGAAGCCCGGTGGAAGGCTGGTTTTCGTCACCTGTTCGCTGCTGGACGAGGAAGGCGCGAAGCAGGCCGAAGGCTTCCTGAAGCGGCATCCGGACTGGTCTGCGGCGATGCCCGACCTGCCCGTCGGAACGCCGCGTGGCCCCGGTTTGCGCCTCTCTCCGTGGCACGACGGTACCGACGGCTTTTTCGTCGCGCGTTTTGAACGCCTGTGATAGCGTCGCGGTCATGATGAGGACGAAGCCCTCGGCCAAGGACATTTTGATGCGTTACACGCCTGCCGCGATTGCTCTTTCCCTTGTTGTTGCCGTTTCTTCCAGCGCCATCCTGTCAGCGCCCGTCGCGGCTCTCGACCCGCGCACGGCAATGCTCATGGGAGAGGGCCGCGCGGCTGCCGAGGCGGGTAATCTCAACGGTGCGATCGATGCCTACGAGGCGGCGCTGACGGTCGAGCCCGGCAATGTATCGGTTCTTCTCGCCCTGGCGGACGCCACTCGCGGGCAGGGGCTCCAGGGCAAGGCCCTGCATTATTACCGCGTCGCGCTTGGTACTGACCCGCGCAATGTGGCGGCCATCGCCGGAGAGGGGATCGCGCTTGCCGAAAAGGGCGCGACCGAGAAGGCGAATCGCAATCTCGCCCGCCTCCAGACGCTCTGCGGCAAGGATTGCGCCGAGACGGAGAAGCTGGCGGCAGCGATCGCCCGTGGGCCGTCGACGCGCATGGTCAGCGCCGAATCGGTGACCGCGAAGCCGGCCGTTTCGGAAAACTGAGTTTGGGGAATTGCGGCGTGCCCGGTTCGGGCAGGCCGGAAATTCAGATCAGTGCCCGGAATTCTTCCAGAACGGCCCGATAGACACGCTTCTTGAAGGGCACGATCAGCTCTGGAAGCAGTTCGGCGTCGATCCACTTCCATTCGCAGAACTCGGCCGGCTTGTGCGCGTCGAGGTCGATGTCGGCATCGGCGCCATCGAAGCGTGCCAGATACCAGGTCTGGCGCTGGCCGCGATACTTGCCCTTCCACAGCTTGCCGATGAGTTCGTCCGGCAGGTCGTAAAGCAGCTCTTCCCGCGTGTGCGACAGGATGGTGACGTGCTTTTCGGTGACGCCGGTTTCCTCCCAAAGCTCGCGAAAAGCCGCGGCCTTCAGGTCTTCGCCCTCGTCGACGCCGCCCTGGGGCATCTGCCACCAGTCGCCTTCCTTGGTGTCGATCCGCTTGCCGACGAAGACCTTGCCGTCTGAATTGACGAGCATGACGCCGACACAGGGGCGGTAGGGCAGGGACGCGAAGTCTTTCATCGGTGAGCGGGATTCCATGGTGATTGGGAGAAGCGTCATTCGGAAATCGGCGGCAGGATTACCGGAGCGGATCGCATGACTCCAGAATGGCCCAAGGGCGCTCGCATTGCCAGTGCGATTTATGCTTCCATCCCCGGTAACCGATTTGGGGGGCGGGGCTATTTGTGGCCCTGAGCATTTTTCCGTTTTGCGTCGATACCGAGCGGGCATAGTCTTGCGAACGGGAAAACAAGCCGTCGGCACAAGACCGGCATTCCCGGGAGAGGACGATGATGGCGACAATCTCATCGGATAAGGGCTCATCGGGCTCATCGGATAAGGGCATCTTCTCCGGCGCGGCGGGCGGAGCGCCGGATGCACCGGCCGTGGAAGCGGTGGTCGTGCGCTTTGCCGGCGATTCGGGAGACGGCATGCAGCTGACCGGGGGGCAGTTTACGCTCTCCACGGCGCTTGCCGGGAACGATCTTGCCACTTTCCCGGATTTCCCCGCCGAAATCCGGGCACCGCAAGGGACGCTGTTCGGGGTCTCGGCATTCCAGATCAATTTCGGCTCGAGCGAGATCACCACGGCGGGGGATGCGCCGGACGTGCTCGTTGCCATGAACCCGGCAGCGCTCAAGACCAACATCCATGCGCTGAAGACCGGCGGGCTGGTCATCATCGACACGGGCGAGTTCGGCAGGCGCAATCTCGAAAAGGCGAAGTATGCCGAGAACCCGCTGGAAGACGGAAGTCTCGCCAGATGGGACGTGCTGGCATTCGATATTTCGGCGTTGACGCTCGAAGCGGTGAAGCCTTTCGGCCTCGGCAACAAGGAGGCGCTGCGCTGCAAGAACATGTGGACGCTTGGCCTCGCGCTGTGGATGTTCGATCGTGACCGGCAGCCGCTGGTGGACTGGCTTACGGCGAAGTCCGCGAAGGAGCCGGTCCTTGCCCAGGCGAACGTCGCCGCCCTCAATGCCGGACACGCCTATGGGGAGACGGCCGAAATCGCCGGGCCGCTTCGCAAGCTGCATATCGATCCCGTGCCTGCCGAGCCGGGCCTCTACCGCACGATCACCGGCGCCGAGGCGATCTCGCTGGGGCTGGTCACCGGCTGCCGCCTGGCCGAACTGCCGATGTTCTTCGGCGGCTATCCGATCACGCCCGCCTCGGCGATCCTGCATCATCTCGTGAAGATGAAGGAGTTCGGCGTCACCACGTTTCAGGCCGAGGACGAGATCGCCGCGATCTGCTCTGCCATCGGGGCGAGCTATGCCGGGCAGCTTGGCGTAACCTCGTCCTCCGGTCCCGGAATCGCGCTGAAGGGTGAGGCGATGGGTCTGGCGGTGATGACCGAATTGCCGCTGGTGATCGTCAACTCCCAGCGCGGTGGTCCTTCCACCGGATTGCCGACCAAGACCGAGCAATCGGACCTCTATCAGGCCGTCTACGGCCGTAACGGCGATGCACCGCTGCCGGTGATTGCCGCGCGTTCGCCGGCCGATGCCTTCGAATGCGCCATCGAGGCCTGCCGCATCGCCACCCGCTACATGACGCCGGTGATCCTGCTGACGGACGGCTATATCGGCAATGCGTCCGAGCCCTGGAAAGTCCCCGATCCCGACAGCTTCGAGCCGTTCCCCGTCCGCTTCCTGGAGGAAAGGAACGGCGGGGACCGCGTGCTGCCCTACAAGCGGGACGAACGCGGCGTCCGCCCCTGGATCAGGCCGGGCACGCCCGGCCTCATGCACCGCATAGGGGGAATCGAGAAGGCGGTGGACAGCGGGAACATCGACTATGCGCCAGACGTGCATCAGCTCCAGACGGATGCGCGCAAGGCCAGGATCGACGGTATAGCCCAAACCGTTCCGCCGCAGGAAGTCTGCCTGGGCGAGGCGAAGGGAAGATTGCTGGTGATCGGCTGGGGATCGACATTCGGGCCGATCCATCAGGCCGTCCGGCGCGCCCGCAGGCTGGGGCTCGACGTCAGCCATGCCCATGTCCGCCATATCTGGCCGCTGCCCGGAAATCTGGGCGAGCTGCTGTCCGGGTTCGAGCATATCCTGGTGCCGGAAATGAACACCGGTCAGTTCAAGACGCTGCTGCGCGACCGCTTCCTCGTGGATGCCGTATCGCTGGGCAAGACGAGCGGCCAGCCTTTCGCGATCGCCGAACTCGAAACGGCGATCTTCCGGTTCTTCGACGGGGTGCCCGGAAACGAAGGCGGCGAAGTGGCGGTCAACGAAACCCAGCTTCCCGCGCCCGAAATCGAACAGCCCTGAGCATTTCGGACGGAGACTTCCTCATGAACGACATGACCCCGATCGAGACGACGCTGAAAGACTGGGAAACGGATCAGGAAGTGCGCTGGTGCCCGGGTTGCGGCGACTATGCGATCCTGAAGGCGGTGCAGCGGACCCTGCCGTTGCTGGGCGCCGATCCGAAGAACACCGTGTTCGTTTCGGGCATCGGCTGTTCGAGCCGGTTCCCCTACTATGTCGAGAGCTACGGCTTCCACACCATCCATGGCCGGGCGCCGGCGGTGGCGACCGGGATAAAGCTGGCCAATCCCGAACTCGACGTCTGGCTGGTGACGGGCGACGGCGACGGCATGTCGATCGGCGGCAATCACACGATGCATATCCTGCGGCGCAATCTCGATTGCCAGATCATGCTGTTCAACAACGAGATCTACGGCCTGACCAAGGGCCAGTATTCTCCCACTAGCCGCACCGGCACGCCTTCGCCGACATCGCCGGCAGGGTCGGTGGACCGCCCGGCGAGCCCCTGTGCGTTCGCGCTTGGTTCGGGCGCGCGCTTCGTGGCCCGCAGTTACGACGTTTCGAAAGACCTGCCCGAAGTGCTCCAGGCGGCCTATCGCCACAAGGGCGCGGCCTTCATCGAGATTTTCCAGAATTGCATAGTCTACAACAAGGACCGATTCGACGACTTCACGGCCAAGGCGGTCTCGGCGGACATGCAGGTCCAGTGCCGGGACGGTGAGCCGCTGCTTTTCGCAAAGGAAAGCAAGGGCCTGGCGCTCGATTCCGATACGTTTTCGCTGAAAGTCGTCGAGGTCGCCGGGGGTGACTGGCAGGCAGCGGGGGTGCTGGTCCACAATGCCCGGAATCGCGGGCTTGCGCATATGCTGGTCGAGATGCCGTTCGGACCGTTTCCCATGGCACTCGGCGTGATTTACGACGATCCCGCGCCGACTTTCGAAAGCGCCGTGATCGCGGAGCGGGAGGGCCTGATCGCCGGAAAGTCCGCAGACCTTGGCAAATTGCTCGCGCGCGGCCAGACTTGGACGGTTTCCTGATCCACGTTCTCGAGGTCGCGTTTTCTGGACAATATCACTCACAGCCTTGTCGGCTGGGCGCTGGCGGAGACCGGTCTCATGCGGCGGAGCCGCAAGGGGCTGGCGGCCTGCGTGCTGGCGGCGAACATGCCGGATATCGACGTATTCTTCGGCTGGTCTTCCTGGGCACCGCTGGCGATGCACCGGGGCTTCACTCATGGCCTCGTCGGCGGCGTGCTGCTCATGCCGCCTCTGCTCGCGGCGCTGCTCTGGCTGTTCGACCGCTGGCAGGCGAAGCGCGGCAAGGTGTTCGCACGCGGGCCTCGGATGCACTTCGGCTGGCTGGTGACACTATGCTACCTCGGCGCGCTGACCCATCCCCTGCTGGACCTCCAGAACGTCTATGCGGTCCAGTTGTTCTCGCCGATGAGCGGGGCGTGGTTCCATACCGACGGGCTGTTCATCATCGACCCGTGGGTCTGGATCGTGCTGGGGCTGGGCATCTGGCGCAGAAGGCGATCCGGCAGCGCCGTGCCCGCGATTGCCTCGCTGCTGGTCGTCCTGGCCTATATCGCCGCGAACATCGGCATCGCCCGGCTGGCCTATGAGGCGCCCGGTGTCAGGGCGGATCGGATATTCGCCGGGCCGGAGCCGCTGGCGTTCTGGCGCCGCGAAGTGATCTGGCGGGAGGGCGGCATGATCGGGAAAGGCAGATACGACCTGTTGCGCAAGGCGGACGCCCTGATTTCGCGCGAACCGTTGCGGCCGGACAACATGGCCGATCCGCTGGTTCGCCGCGCTGCCGCGGCGAATCTCGAGGTCGCGCGGTTTCTGGCATGGTCGAACCTGCCGATGGCCGGGATCGAGCGACGGGGCTGCACCGCCCGCGTGACCTTCCGCGACGCGCGTTTCGAGGGGCCGCGTTTCGAGAACAGTTTCTCCGCCTCGGCGGAAGTTCCTACGGACGGTCCCGGTTGTCCGGGTCGGTGAACTCGTCCGCGGCGTGAACCATGGTCTGCGCGGGATGGTAGAGCAGGGCGCTGGCAAGGAACGACCAGCCCGCTCCGCCCAGCCAGCCCGCCATGACGTCGCTCGGCCAGTGGACGCCCAGCCAGACGCGGCTCCATGCAACGGCAAGGCTGAGCGCCATGGCCGCGGCAACCAGCGTATGGCGAACGCTTGCACGGGGGCTCAGCGCTGCGAAGGCGAGAGCCAGGGCGATGTAGGTGGAGGCGGCGTTGAAGCTGTGCCCGCTCGGGAAGCTGGCGCCGCCCGCTTCGGTGAGACGAAGCAGGATTTCGGGGCGCGGGCGGCCGAACAGTGCCTTGAACCCGATGTTGACGAGGCTGGCGCTCAGCACCGTCAGCGCCAGCAGCACCGCCTCGCGGCGGCAGCGCAGCCAGAACAGGGCGACGACCGCGCAGATCGTGTAGAGCTTGAGCTGGAGAAAGCCGCCCATCGCGGTCAGGTCGCGAACCCATTCCAGCAGCCATGTGGGGCCGAGCGGCCTCAGGTCCTCGGTGCGCCAGAACAGCAGGCCGATCCGGTCGAACTGCGCGGTTCGGCCGGTCGGCACGGCCCAGGCGAACAGGGCAAAGGTGGACCAGCAGGCAAGCGCCGCGATCAGCGCCTTGCGCGGGTCGATCCGGTGACGCGGAGCGATCGTTCTTTCGGAAGACAGGGTCATTGGCCTAGGGAACGCCCATGAGTGATACGCGTTCCGGCTCCATGAAATCCCCCGTCATCGTCTGGCTGCGGCGCGACCTGCGCCTCTCGGACCAGCCTGCCATCGCCGAAGCCGCCAGCCAAGGGGCCGTTATCCCGGTCTACGTTCTCGATGACGAGACCCCCAGGCATCGCCGGATGGGAGCGGCTTCGCGCTGGTGGCTGCATCACTCGCTGGAAAGCCTTGATGCAGCCCTGCGTGAAAAGGGATCGCGCCTTGTCCTGCGCAAGGGGCGCAGCGAGGATGTGCTGGCCGAAATCGCGCGGGAAACCGGCGCCACCGCGGTTCACGCGCTGCACCATTACGAGCCCTGGTGGCGCAACGCCGAAAAGGCGGTAGCCAAGGCGATCGACCTCCATCTCCACCACGGCAATTATCTGGTTCCGCCCGGCGCGGTGACGAACGGTTCCGGGCGGCCTTACAAGATCTACACGCCGTTCTGGCGGGCGCTGCACGAACGCCTGCCGCCGGTGGAGCCGCATCCCCGTCCGCATCGGCTCGAAGCGCCGGACGAATGGCCCGCGTCGGACCGTCTGGCGGACTGGAACCTGCTGCCGGCGAAGCCCGATTGGGCGGGCGGCATGCGGGACATGTGGGAGCCGGGAGAGCACGGTGCGCACAAGCGGCTGGATGCCTTCCGGGAAGAAGCCGCAGCTTACGAGGCGCAGCGCAACCTTCCTTCGGTCGAAGGCACCTCCTTCCTTTCCCCGCACCTCCATTTCGGCGAGATCTCGCCGGGGCAGGTGTGGCACGCGGTCGCCGGAGCGGGCGGTTCCGTGGAAACCTTTCTCGGCGAACTGGGCTGGCGCGACTATGCGCAGAACGTGATCCTGCAACTGCCCGAATATGGCAGTCGCCCGGCGAAGGAGGACTTCGCCCACTTGCACTGGCGCACCGGCAAGGGGGCCGAATCGGACCTTCGCGCATGGCAGCGGGGCAGGACCGGCTATCCCATCGTCGATGCCGGAATGCGGCAGCTCTGGCACACCGGCTGGATGCACAACCGCGTCCGGATGATCGCGGCCAGCTTCCTCATCAAGCACCTCCTGATCGACTGGCGCGAAGGCGAGCAGTGGTTCTGGGATACGCTGGTGGACGCCGATTACGGGTCCAATGCGGTGAACTGGCAGTGGTCCGCAGGGTCCGGCGTCGACGCGCAGATGTTCGTGCGGATCATGGCGCCCCTCTCGCAGTCGGAGAAGTTCGACGCGGCGGCCTACATTCGGGAATGGGTACCGGAACTCAAGGACCTGTCCGATCAGGATATCCACGATCCGCCCGCCGGCCGGCGCCCGGCAGGCTATCCCGCAAAGCTGGTCGAGCACCGCGACGGACGGGAGCGTGCGTTGGCCGCTTGGGCCCGTTCGAAAGGCAATTGATGGCACGACCTAAGCAATTGCCCGTGGCCATTTTCCGGATAATATCGGCAGCATGAACGCACATGCGCCAGGCAGGGGTGAGGAACTGGTCGAGGGCGGCCGGTCCATCGGTGTCGGTCCTCAATGGCTGGCCAGGCTCTGGTCGGGCGGGGTGGACAAAGTGCTGGACCGGATCGACCGGGGGCTGGAGCGCGGGGCCATCGAGGCCACGCTTCCCGGCGGCGAAACGCGTCTGCTCGGCGGCCGGGCCCCGGGATTCGAGGCCGCCGTGGAAATCCGGAGCTGGCGCGCCTTGCTGCGCCTCGCCACGGCAGGTTCGGTCGGCTGGTACCAGGCCTGGGAGGCGGGTGAATGGGACAGCGCGGACCCGGTGCCGATCTTCGCGCTTTTCATGGACAATGCCACCAGCCTCGGCGACGTGGGACGCGCCCATGGCCCGTGGCGCGCGGCGGCGCGCTTCGTGCACTGGCTCCACCGCAACACCCGCGCGGGCGCACTGCGCAACATCCACGCCCATTACGACCTCGGCAACGACTTCTACGAGCAGTGGCTGGGCGAAACGATGCTCTATTCGAGCGGCATCTACCCGAAGCCGGGAAGCGGCCCGAATGCGCTGAGCCAGTTCGTCAGCGAACTCGACATGGCGCAGTCCAACAAGATCGGCGCGATTGCCCACCGGCTGGCATTGCCGGCGGGCGGCCGGGCGCTGGAAATCGGCTGCGGCTGGGGCACGCTTTCCGCCTTCCTGGCCGAAACCGAGGGTGCCCATGTCGATGCCATCAGCCTTTCCGAAGAGCAGCTCGCTTACGCGCGCCAGCGTTGGAGCGGCAGGATCGAGGCAAGCGGCGGCCGGGTGGATTTTCGCAAGCAGGATTACCGGGACGTTGCGGGCAGGTATGACGCGATTGCCTCGGTCGAGATGGTCGAGGCGGTCGGGCGCCGGTTCTGGCCCGATTTCCTGGACTGCGTGGCCCGAAACCTGAAACCCGGCGGCAGGGCGGCGATCCAGTACATCGTCATTCGGGACGATCTCTTCGAGGCTTACGCCCGAAGCGCGGACTTCATCCAGACCTTCATCTTTCCGGGCGGCCTGCTGATCCACGAACCGGAATTCCGCCGCCTGGCCGAGGAACGGGGGCTGGCGTGGGAAGACCGGCAGGGCTTCGGGCTCGACTATGCCCGCACGCTTTACGAATGGCGTCGTAATTTCGACGCAGCGGTAGAAGAGGGGCGGTTGCCGGTGGGATTCGACGAACGTTTCGTCCGGCTCTGGCGGTTCTATCTGATGTATTGCGAAGGCGGCTTCATGGGCGGCGGCATCGACGTGGCGCAAGTGACGCTGGTGAAGACTGCAACCTAGGCCGCCTGGACGAATTCCCAGCCTGAATCGACTTTCGCTATGGGGTAGACACGTAAACTGGCTGAACGGCAGGCAAGGGTGGTTAGCTGCCTTAGGGCTCGATAGCGAACGAAGCGATCCCCACGAAGACAGAGAGCAGAGACCATGGGACAAGGCAAAGGCCTGTGATCACTCGCCTACGAGTATCTCGGTTGAACGCGTAAGAGACGGCGAACGGGATGCCAAGCGCCCATAGCATGTTCCATCGCGACCAGAAGCTAGACTCATTCACCAGCAGCAGCGCGGCACAAACCAGCAGGGCCACTGCCGCCAATTGAGCGAAGAGGCGACCGATGAACAAAGCGTCGGTTCTGATGATCGATGTGACTTCCATCCAGCCATGCTAACTGCAAGGCCGAACGGCTGCAAAGGGGCGTGTCCGGAATGGCGGGTTTCAGACAAATTTTCCAGATAGCCGCCGCTGTGGGTCCTCGAATTCGTTTACGCCGCCTGGGCTGCGTGAAAAGTCTCCAGGTGCCGTCCGCCTGCTGGATCGCGGGCAGGGCTATCGCCGGTCAGTATCCGCTACCGCGCCAGCGGTTCATCACGGCTTCGAGAATGATGGGGTTGAGCAATTGCTCGAAGGCGCAGCCGACCAGACCGTCTTCCCACCAGATCACGCGGGCAGGCAAGGCCTCCATGCCCGGCAGCGTCAGCCAGCAATAGGTACCGGCATGGATACGGCTGATCGCCGTGGCCGAGAACCCGGAAAGCGAAAGGTCGCGGACCGCGGTCTGGAAGCCTTTGGTTCCGGATGCGCGGAAGCCGGCAGGAATGGAGATGCGCTGGCGAATGGCACTGCGATCTTCCTGCGCGGCCAGTTCGTAAATGTCCTGCGGGGATTTCGTCGTCATGTTCCCGAGACCCGTACCCTTGAATGGCGCAGGAGGTGCGCCGTTCAAGGGCAGGAAATCAGGAAAGGGTTACCGCGCGGTTAATTCGCGGCGGCAACGGTTTCGCGGTGGCCGGTTTCGAAGGGTTCGCCAAGAAGCGAAACCACCCGTTCCGCAACGACTTCCGGCGGCTTCACCGAAGCCGGTGCCTCGCCGGGGTAGGCGCGGGCGCGCATGGCGGTGCGGGTGGCGCCGGGATTGACCACGGCGACACGCAGCTTCGCGATATTGCGGGTTTCGTCCGCATAGCAGTCCAGCAGGACCTCGAAAGCGGCCTTGGTCGCGGCATAGGCGCCCCAGAAGGCGCGCGGCGCGGTCGCGACCGTGGAGGTCATGCCGATGACGCGGGCGTCGCTGCTCAGGCGCAGGAGCGGATCGAAGTTGGCGATCAGCGCCTGCGTGGCGAGCACGTTGGTGGTGAGCGCCTTGTTGAAGGCGCGCTGGTCGATATCGGCCACGCTCGTCAGCTCGGGCAGGACCGCGGCATTGACGACGAGTATGTCGAGCTTGCCCCAGCGCTGCGAGACCGCCGTTGCAAGGCGGGCGATCCCGTCCGATTCGACGAGGTCCACCGGCGCGATCGTGGCCGAGCCGCCGGCCTCGAAGATCTGGTCCTCGATGGCCTCGAGCGCCTTGGTGTCACGGCCTGTCAGCAGGACATGCGCACCGGCTTCGGCCAGGGCGAGCGCGGTGGCCGCGCCGATCCCCCGGCTGGAGCCGGTGACAAGCGCGACCTGACCTTCGAAAGGCTTTCCGCCGGTACCGTCGCTCACGCTGCGTTGAGCTCCCCGGCGAACCGGTCGGCGAAGTCCGTCAGCTTGGTGGGGTATTCGCCCGAGAAGCAGGCGTCACAGAACTGCGGGCGCTTCTTGTTGCGCTTTTCCTCACCCACCGCGCGGTAGAGACCGTCGATCGAGACGAATGCGAGGCTGTCGGCCTTGATGAAGTCCGCCATGGCCTGGATGTCCATGTTGGCGGCCAGCAGCTTCGAACGCTCCGGCGTATCCACGCCGTAGAAGCACGAATGCTCGGTCGGCGGGCTGGCGATGCGCATGTGCACTTCGGCGGCGCCTGCGTCGCGCATCATTTCCACGATCTTCATCGAGGTGGTGCCGCGCACGATCGAATCGTCGATCAGGATGATCTTCTTGCCTTCGACGATGGCGCGGTTGGCGTTGTGCTTGCGCTTCACGTCCGCATGGCGGGCCGCGTCACCCGGCTGGATGAAGGTGCGGCCGACATAGTGCGAGCGGATGATCCCCAGTTCGAAGGGAATGCCCGATTGCTGGGCATAGCCGATCGCGGCAGGCACGCCGCTGTCGGGAACCGGGATCACGACATCGGCCGGGGCCGGCGCTTCCTTGGCCAGTTCCATGCCGATCTGCTTGCGCACCTGATAGACCGAGCGGCCGTCCATCACCGAATCGGGTCGGCTGAAATAGACGTGCTCGAAGATGCAGGGGCGCGGAGCCGGATTGCCGAAGGGGCGGTGGCTGGAGATCGTGCCCTTGTGATCGACCTGGACCAGTTCGCCCGGCTCGATCGAGCGGATGAACTCGGCGCCGATCACGTCGAAGGCCACGGTTTCCGAAGCGAAGACGGTGGCGTCGCCGATACGGCCCATGACCAGCGGGCGGATGCCCAGCGGATCGCGGCAGGCAATCATGCCCTCTGCGGTCATGCAGATCAGCGAATAGGCGCCTTCCACCATGCGCAGCGCGTCAACGAAACGGTCGAGCAGGGTGGGGTAGCGGCTGGTCGCGACGAGGTGAATGATGACCTCGGTGTCGGAGGTCGACTGGAAGATCGAACCCTTCGACACGAGATCGCGCTTCAGCGTCATCGCGTTGGAAATGTTGCCGTTATGCGCAATGGAGAATCCGCCGGCGGCGAGGTCCGCGAAGAGCGGCTGCACGTTGCGCAGGCCCGACCCCCCGGTCGTCGCATAGCGGACATGGCCGGAAGCCATGGTGCCGGGCAGGGTATCCAGCTCGCGCTGGGAGAAGACCTGGGCGACGTGCCCAAGCCCGCGGTGGGAATGGAATTCCGCCCCGCTGAAGCTGGTTATGCCCACGGCCTCCTGGCCGCGGTGCTGCAGGGAATGGAGCCCGGCCGCAGCGATGTTCGCTGCGTCCTTGGAACCGATTACGCCGAAAACGCCGCACTCTTCGCGCAGCTTGTCCCCATCGGCGTCTCGAAAGGGATGTGTCATGTTCATGGATGTCGTCCGGGCTGCTGGCGCGCCAAAATCGCCCGCGCATTTGGAGCGTGTTGGCTTCAAATGCAAGGCCCTCGACAGGATATGGCCAAGGTGGCGGCGTTGCGCGCTTTTCGTGACTGCATAATGACGGCGGGCAGGGAGCCGAATCGGCCAGCGTTCGTTTCTGCCGGAATGCCGGATCCGTTCATCGCAGCGTCACCGGCATTCGCCGATCAGCTTGCCAGCTTTCAGACATATGCTTAATGCCGGGCCATCTGCCCGATCACAGACGGACCGTCGCTTGATCCTATCCCCTTTCGAATGGACCATCGCCAAGCGCTACATGCTGCCCGGCAAGGGCGAGCGCTTCATTGCTCTGGTCGCCGGCATCAGCCTGGCAGCAGTCATGCTCGGCGTGGCCGCGCTGGTCATCGTCATGAGCGTGATGAACGGCTTTCGCGCCGAGCTTTTCGACAAGATCGTCGGCCTCAACGGTCATGCGATCATTCAGGCCTATGGCAGCCGTCTGGATGACTGGCAGGGCGTTCTCAGGGACGTTAGGGCCACTCCAGGTGTCGTTCAGGCCTCGCCGCTGATCGAACAGCCGCTGATGACGACGTTCAACGGCCGGGTCGAGGGTATCCTCGTGCGCGGCAATACGAACGAGGATCTCGGCCGGCTGCGGGACAAGGTGCAGTCCGGCAATCTCTCCGAGTTGAAGACCGGGAGCGACAATGTCGCCATCGGCTCGCAACTGGCGCAGAACCTCGGCGCGCAGATCGGCGATACGATCACGATCATCAACCCGCTCGGGCGCTCGACCCCGTTCGGCACGGTTCCGCGGCAAATCGCATATCGTGTGGCGGCGATCTTCGAGATCGGCGTCTATGACTATGATAAAGCCTATGTGGTCATGCCGATGCAGGACGCGCAGACGCTCATGCTCACCGGCGACACCATCGGCATGATCGAGGTGACGACCACCAACCCCGACAAGGTCGGCGAAATCCTCGCCCCGCTCAGCCGGAAGCTGGCGGGCCGCGCCATCGTCACGGACTGGAAGACGATCAACGCATCGCTCTTCGAGGCGCTTGCCGTGGAGCGGGTGGCGATGTTCGTGGTGCTTTCCATCATCGTGCTGGTGGCAGTGTTCAATATCCTGTCGTCGCTCATCATGCTGGTGCGCGCCAAGACCCGCGACATCGCGATCCTGCGCACCATGGGCGCGACACGGCGCTCGTTGCTGAAAGTCTTCGTGACGACCGGCTTCTGCATCGGGGCGCTGGGAACCGTGGCGGGCGTGCTGCTGGGCTTCGTGTTCCTGTATTTTCGCCAGCCCATCGTCCATCTGGTCGAGATATTGACCGGACAGAACCTCTGGGATCCTTCGATCCGGTTCCTCACCGAACTGCCTTCGCGTCCCGATCCTTTCGAAATCGTGGTGATCTGTGTGATGGCGCTGATCTTCAGCTTCCTTGCCACGCTCTATCCGGCCTTCAAGGCGGCGAGCACCGATCCCGTGCAGGTGCTGCGTTATGAATGATCCCGTAGTCCGTCTCGACAACCTGACCCGCAGTTTCGAGCAAGGCGGCGTCCGCATCGACGTGCTGCGCGGTGTCGACCTGACCGTTCAGCCCGGCGAGATCGTGGCGCTGCTCGGCCCTTCGGGTTCGGGCAAGTCGACCATGCTTCAGGCCATCGGCCTTCTCGAGGGCGGTTTCGGCGGCCGCATCGAGATTGCGGGGATCGACGCGTCCAAGCTCGGCAAGGACCGCCGCGCGGCCGTGCGGCGGGACCATATCGGGTTCGTCTACCAGTTCCACCACCTGCTGCCCGATTTCAACGCGATCGAGAATGTGGTGCTGCCGCAGCTCATTACCGGCAAGTCGCGGGAAGAGTGCGAGCAGCGGGCCACCGAACTGCTTGCGGCGCTTGGGCTGGGCCAGCGGCTCGAACACCGGCCAAGCAAGCTTTCGGGCGGGGAGCAGCAGCGCGTGGCCGTTGCCCGTGCGCTTGCCAACCGCCCGCGGCTGGTGCTGGCCGACGAGCCGACCGGCAATCTTGACGAGAAAACGGCGGACAAGGTCTTTGCGCAGTTCCTGGAACTGGTGCGCGGGCAGGGCAGTGCGGCGCTTGTGGCTACTCACAACGAGCGTCTCGCGGCGGCGATGGACCGCGTGGTAAGACTTCACGAAGGCGTGCTGACCTGACATTCTGACAGGGAACATCGCAGGCTTTCGGCGCGTTTTACCACCAGAGGCAAAAAGCGCGCGAAAGGAGCGTTGTATGAGCGACTTTCCTACTACCATCCAAGGCCTTCCTGCCGGCGAGAGCCCGGGCTGGAACGACGGTGCCGAATTGCACAAGACGGCCGACGGTGGCGGTTTGTTCAACGTATTCAAGGGTATCCGCCGGGATACGGTGGCAAACCTGATCCGTTATGTCATGCATCTGCCTGAAGCGGATCAGGCTGGCTATGCCGTCCAGAAGGATGGTGACAGGCTATTGGAAATCGGGGACATTCGCCGTCTCTATCGAAGGACGGACTTCCCACATGGCATCACCGGCTGATCCTCGAACGATCGCGGATTTTGAAGCGATATTGCCGAATGGCGAGGCGGTCAGTCTTGCTGAAAAGTTCGGCAAGGTGCTGCTCGTCGTAAACACGGCCAGCAAGTGCGGGTTCACGCCGCAGTATGCGGGCCTTGAAACGCTCTGGAAAAAGTACCGCGAGAGCGGGTTCGAGGTGATCGCATTTCCCTGCAACCAGTTCGGCTCTCAGGAGCCGGGCTCGGCTGAAGAAATCGCGGAATTCTGCGACATCAACTTTGGCCTCTCATTTCCCCTGATGGGCAAGGTGGCCGTCAATGGTGATGATGCCTCGCCGCTTTGGAAATGGCTCAAGGCCGAGGCGCCGGGGCTGCTCGGCAGCAAGTCGGTGAAATGGAACTTCACGAAGTTCCTGATCGGGCGCGACGGCAAGGTCGTGCGCCGCTATGCCCCCACCGATAAGCCGGAATCACTGGAAAAGGACATCGAGGCGCTGCTGTAGTCGGCAGCGCCTCGACCGCTTTCCTCAATAGAATGCGCTATAGATAACGTCCACGACCCGTCGGGTCCGGCGATCCACCAGCAACAGGTCAGGGCCGTAGCGAACCCAGTAGTAGCCGGGGGGCGGCGGCCCGACGCCGATCATGGCATAATCCTGGAACAGATAGGTCGAGGACAGGAAGATCGCCGGCAGGATCATGTGGATCGACCACCGCCGGTAGCCGTAGCCGCGTGGATAACGATATCCCGGCGCATGCATGGGCCGAAACGTGCTGGGACGGCCGGCACCCGGTCTATGGGGGTACTTGATGGCCGGCGGGCGGTGGTTCCCGGGGCGATCTGGCCGATTACCGCCGGGTTGCGAGGGCGGCCTCGTCTGGTTTCCTCCGCCGGGACGAGAGGGCTGAACGTGGTTCCCGCCCGGCCGGGGTGGCTGCGGCTGAGGCCTGTTGCTTCCCGATCCCGGATTCGTCGGGCGGTTCGATCCCGCGCCGGGCGGTCTTGTTCCCGGGCCGTGCGAACCGCCGCCGGGCGGCTTAGCGCCCTGCCCATGAGATCCGCCGGGCCGGCTCTGTTGCGCCGTGGCGGCAAATTCCGTGGGAAGCAGGCTTTCCGGAGCCAGCAGGAACGGGACGAGGGCAAGATAGGCGAATTTCATTCACACGTCTCCAGTGCCGCCCGTGAACGGGGCAACGACAAATTACGCCGGATCGGCGTGGGTTGTGCATGAATCATCGGGTTCTTGAAGTAACCGGCCGGGAAGAGCCGGTGAGGACAGGAACGGATCGAGCATGGCGCGATTTCCTGCTGCTTTCAAGGTAATCCGGCCTGGCGCCAGTCGATGCCCGCGCCTCGGCTGCGTGTGCGATCAACGACATGGGCGCTTCCGTTCACTCCGGTTCCCCTGTCGGTGCCTGGCGGCCGCATATCGCCTGCTCCTATCCCCCGGCTTATCCCCAGCCCCGCCTTGATTGAGGGGTGGGGCAATGCCTAAATTCCGCCGATGGCTCATGCACCTTTCGTTCCGCTCCGCATCTTCTCGAGTTTCACGATGCTGGACGGTGCGATCGATCCCAAGGCGGCCGCCAAGCTCGCCAAGGAGCGCAAGTTTCCTGCCGCCGCCATCTGCGATCGCAACGGCCTTTACGGCGCGCCGACTTATGCGCAGGCGTGCAAGGGGGCGGGGGTTCAGCCGATCGTCGGAACGTTCCTGGCAGTGGCACGGCCGGGTGTGGTGGCGCAGGGGCAGGATCTGCCGATCGACTGGCTTGCCCTTCTTGCCCAGAGCGAGCAGGGATGGCTCAACTTGTGCGATCTCGTCAGCCGGGCTCACCTCGAACGTCCGCTCGAACTCGATCCCCACGTCCCGCTCGAATCGCTTCGCGGCCATACCGATGGCCTGATCTGCCTTACCGGCGGCGACGAGGGCGCGCTCGCCCGGCTGTTCGCGGCTGGCAGGTTCGAGGCTGCCGAGAGTTATTGCGATACCTTGCAGTCTCTGTTCGGTGACCGCCTCTATATCGAGATCACGCGCACGGGGGAGCAGGTAGAGGACGAAAGCGAGGAAGACCTGATCGCGCTCGCCTATTCGCGCGACATTCCGCTCGTCGGCACCAATCCGGCGCAATATGCCGAAGCGCAGTTCCATGCCGCGCATGACGCCATGCTCTGTATCGCCAATTCCACACAGGTCGATGCGCCCGAGCGCCCTCGGTCCTCGGCCGAGCGTTGGGTCAAGCCGGTCGAGGCGATGCAGGAACTGTTCGCCGACTTGCCCGAGGCGCTGGCGAATACTCTCGTCGTCGCGCAGCGCTGTGCCTACATGCCTCCGCGCCGCAAGCCGCTGCTGCCCAGCCTTGCAGGCGACCTCGAGGGCGAAGCGCGGATGCTTGCGGACAACTCGCGCGCCGGCCTGGCGCGGCGGCTTGCACCCTATTGGCCGGATGTGACCGAGGAAGAGCTCGATGCCGCCATGGCCCTTCAGGGCGAAGAGCGGGAGGCAGCCTATCGCGAACTCGCAGAGCGCGGTGTCACCGAAGACTTCCTCGACTATGCCAAGCGCCTCGACTTCGAAGTGCAGATCATCGTCGGTATGGGTTTCCCCGGCTACTTCCTGATCGTTGCCGACTTCATCAAATGGGCCAAGGACAACGACATTCCGGTCGGTCCGGGCCGTGGTTCGGGCGCGGGTTCGCTGGTCGCCTGGGCATTGACCGTGACCGACCTCGATCCGCTGAAGCTGGGCCTGCTGTTCGAGCGCTTCCTCAATCCCGAACGCGTCTCGATGCCTGACTTCGACATCGACTTCTGCGAAACCCGGCGCGGCGAGGTGATCCGCTACGTCCAGCGCAAGTATGGGCACGATCACGTCGCGCAGATCATCACGTTCGGCAAGATGAAGGCCCGCGCGGTGCTGCGCGACTGCGGGCGAATCCTGCAGATGGGCTACGGCCGTGTCGACAGTCTCTGCAAGATGGTGCCGAACCATCCAACCGATCCCTGGACCCTGACCGAGGCGCTGCATGGAAGGAAGCAGCACGGCGTGACCAAGGATCCGCCGGTCGCCGAATTCCGCCGGGAATACGACGTAGACCATGAAGTCAGGCGTCTGGTCGATCTGGCCGTCCAGCTCGAAGGCTTGCCGCGCAACTCTTCGACTCACGCGGCGGGCGTGGTCATCGGGGACCGTCCGCTGGCGCAGCTCGTGCCGCTTTACCGCGATCCGCGTTCGGACATGCCGGTGACCCAGTTCGACATGAAGTCGGTGGAAGACACCGGCCTCGTGAAGTTCGACTTCCTCGGTCTGAAGACGCTTTCCGTGTTGAAGAAGGCCTGCGACCTGCTTGAGCGGCGGGGCATCACGATCAACCTGTCCACGCTCGGCTGGGACGATCCGGCGGTCTACGAACTGCTCAAGCGCGGCGATACGGTTGGCGTGTTCCAGCTCGAATCGGAAGGGATGCGCCGCACGCTGGCGGCCGTGAAGCCGACCAATTTCGGCGACATCATCGCGCTCGTCTCGCTCTACCGTCCGGGCCCGATGGACAACATTCCGTTGTTCGGCCGCCGCAAGAACGGGCTGGAATCGATCGAATACCCGCACGACAAGCTGGCGGGCATTCTGGGCGAGACTTACGGGATCTTCGTCTATCAGGAGCAGGTCATGCAGGCCGCGCAGATCCTGGCGGGCTACTCGCTGGGCGACGCCGACCTTCTGCGCCGCGCCATGGGCAAGAAGGTCCAGGCGGAAATGGACAAGCAGCGCCAGCGCTTCGTCGATGGCTGCAAGGAAGTGTCCGGCATCGATGCGGCCAAGGCCAACGAACTGTTCGACTTGATCGACAAGTTCGCAGGCTACGGCTTCAACAAGTCGCACGCCGCCGCCTACGCGCTGCTCGCCTACCACACCGCGTGGTTCAAGGCGCATTACCCGCACGAATTCTATGCGGCCTCGATGTGCTTCGACATGCATCAGTCGGAAAAGCTGGCGATCTTCGTTGACGACGCGCGCCGCAACGGCATCCAGCTCGCCGCGCCCGACATCAACATGTCGGAAGCGGAGTTCTGCGTGGAGGAAACGCCGGACAGCCACGCCGTGCGTTATGCGCTCGCCGGTATCCGCAACGTCGGCGAAAAGGCCATGGACGCAATCGTTGCCGAGCGCGAGGCGAACGGCAAGTTCGTCAGTCTTGACGATGTGTTCCGCCGCGCGCCGGCCGGATCGATGAATCGCCGCCAGCTGGAAAGCCTCGCGGCTGCGGGCGCCTTCGATGGGCTGGAGGCCAATCGCGCCAAGGTCCTGGCCAACGCCGATACGTTGCTGGCCGAAGCAGACCGTTCTTCCCGTGAGCGAAACAGTGCCCAGCATGGCCTGTTCGGGGGTGAGGATCACGTCGAGCAGGGCTTGCGCTTCGTCGAGGCGGATCCGTGGAACCGCATGGACCAGATGGCCAAGGAGCGGGAAACGTTCGGCTTCTACTTCGCCGCACACCCGGTCGAGCAATTCCGCGCGGTGGCTTCCGCCAACGGCGCGCGCACTTATTCCAGCCTCATGACGGGGGGCGGCGCGGGCCGCACCGGCGCGGTGATGGCGGCGATGGTCGAGAACGTCCAGAAGCGAAAGACGAAGCGCGGCAAAGATTTCGTCATGGCTGACTTTTCGGACCAGTCCGGCAACTTCTCGGCCTCCTGCTTCGAGGAGAGCATGGTCGAGAACTTCGTCAAATGGTCGAAGGAGGGGGCATGCGTGCTGCTCAACGTCGAACTGGACAGCCCCAGTCCCGACGAGCCGCCGCGCGTCACGGTGCGAAGCGCGCGTCCGTTGAACGAGGTCAAGGCCGATGCCCGGATGCTGCTGTCGCTTGAAATAGACAGTATCGAAGCGGTTCAGGAACTCGCGATGCTCATGCGTCCGGGGGCGCCCGGCTGCGGCGAGGTTGTCGCCACTTTGCACCTTGGCGAAGGCCGCACCCAGAAAATGCGGCTAGGCCGCGATTTCGCGCTGGACGGCGACTTTGCCGAGCATCTCTCCAGCATCAAGGGCCTCTCGAATGTCTCGCTTATCGCCAGAAGAGGCCCGGAGGGCTTGCGCCGGGCGGCTTGACCGCCGGCGCAAGCGCCAAGCTTACCGATTGTTTCGGCTGACGTCCTGAGCGGCGTCCTGGGCGGCGTCGCCAACCTTGTTGGCGGCCGTGCCGACTTCGTTCGCGGCCTCCGAGATCGCGTTGTCCTTTGCCGTCTCGCTCTCCGTACCCTGGCTGAAGAGATAGATGCCGCCGACTACGGCGACCAGCAGGATCAGCGCCATCACTATCCCGGTCGCCCCGCCGGACGAGCCGCGCTCGCGAATGATCGTGGTCGTGGTGGTGGGGGCTTCCGGTGCGCGCTCAGTTGTAACGGTTTCTTCGGTCATGCAGACCTCCTGTCCTGTCTTATCGTTGGACGGGGAAACGCGTGAAAGCGGCGCAAGGTTTCGTGATCCCGTTCAGCGATCCCGGAACTTGGGCGGGCGCTTCTCCCGAAAGGCCGCCAGTCCTTCCGAAAAATCCTCGCTCATCAACATCATGACCTGTTGCCGGTCTTCGAGCGCCATGGCGTCCGAAAGGGAGCGCGCATCGAGATTGCGGTTTATGCCTTCCTTCGTAAGGCGCAGGCCCATCGGAGAATTGGCCAGCATTTCGCCGGCCAGCGCCAGCCCACGATCCAGCAGGGAATCCAGCGGAGCGATCTCGCTCAGGAGGCCGCATTGCAGCGCCTTCCCGGCATCCATGAAGCGGCCGGTGAGCATGTATTCGGTGGCGACGGAAGCGCCCACGATACGGGGCAGGAAGTAGCTGCATCCCAGATCACAGCCGCCAAGGCCGATCTTGATGTAGGCCGCATTCATCCTGAGGTCCGGCGCGCCATATCGCACATCGCAGGCCAGCAGGAGCGAAAAACCCGCACCGCAGGCCGCGCCATGGCCGAGGCCGATGATCGGCTGCGGACAGGCGCGCATCAGTTCCAGCAGCCCTGCGAGGCTCCTTTGCAGGCGCCAGAAGTGCTGAAGTTCGCCCCTAGATGCGTCGTTTTGCCACCCGGAAAGGTCCAGTCCGGCGCAGAAGTTCCGGCCTGCGCCGCGCAGCAGCACCACCCGCACCTCGGGCCGCTCGGCCAGGCCGGCAAAATAGTCTCGCAGCGCGAAGGTCATGTTCTCGTCGAGAGCATTGAGGACGTGCGGCCGATCGAGAGTGAGGATCTCCACATCGCCGCGACTATCTACGAGAATGGTGGGTTCCTGCATGGCGTCCCCGGTTGGAATGGCACAGGAATCCTCGGGTTCTCCTGATCGGCGATCAAGGTCTGCAATGGCCGGGACAATTGCCTCTCGGGGGCATTCCAAAGGTGGCTTCAACAGGTGTTGAAACGCCTCTAGAGCAGGGAGAGCTGGCCATCGAGCGACGGACGGCGAAATTGCGAACAGTCGAGCGCGATGGACGGCTTCGCGAAGCCCATCCGCTTCATCGCAACCCTGAACCGATGCCGGAAAAGGTCGGCCCACACGCCGCTCGGCCGCATCCTGGTGAAGAACTGCGGGTCATTGTCGCGTCCGCCCCGCATCGACTGGATAGTGGCCATGACTTTCCCGGCCCGGTCGGGGAAATGAGCGTCAAGCCATTCGCGGAACAAGGGAGCGACTTCGTGAGGAAGCCGGACCATGATCCACGTTGCGGCGTGGATTCCCTGCGCGGAGGCTGCTTCCAGAATATCCTCCAGGAACTGATCGGTGATGGAGGGAATGACCGGCGCGATCGAGACATGGGCCGGCACTCCGGCTCTGGCCAGTTCGCCGAGCGCTGCGATCCGCTTGTGCGGAGTCGCGGCGCGAGGTTCGAGAAGGCGTGACAGGTGCGGGTCCGTGCTGGTCACCGAAATGGCCACTGCCACCAGCTTCAGCCGGGCCAGTTCCGCGATCAGGTCGAGATCGTGCAGGACGCGGTCCGATTTCGTGGTGATCGTCACGGGGTGGCGTGTTTCGAGGCAGAGCTCAAGAATGGCGCGGGTGATGCGGTAACGCCCCTCGATAGGCTGATAGGGGTCTGTATTGGTGCCCATCGCGATCGGTGCGGGCCTATAGCCGGACTTGGCCAGAGTTTCGCGAAGCAGACTGGCTGCCTGGGGTTTCGCGAAGAGCCTGGTTTCGAAATCGAGACCGGGCGAGAGGTCGTGATAGGCATGTGTCGGCCGTGCGAAGCAGTAGATGCAGCCGTGCTCACACCCGTTGTACGAATTGATCGAGCGATCGAACGGAATGTCCGGGGACTTGTTGAATGAGAGGATCGTTTTGGGATGGAGAATGGTGACTGTCGTCGCGCGCTTAGGGCGCGGACCATCGATCTGATCGACCTCATCAAGCCAGTCGCCGTCGGCCTCACTACTAGTGAGGTTGAAGCGAGTGCTGCTTTGATTGTTCGTCGCGCCGCGTCCCTTGATCCGTTCCATAGATCGAACATATAGGGAACAAATGGGGTGTGCGAGTCATTTTCTCTTCGGCTGCCCTAATCCTTAATCGGCGGCTGGGAGCGCAACTCCGAGATATAATGGGCTATGTCGGCAGCAGTTTTGTTCGCTCTCTGACGAGCGTTAGCTGACGCGCCCAAGCCCATGTAATTAGTTTCTACATCGATCAGGTATGCGGCTACATCTTCTGTGCTCACGCCCTTCGAGAGGCGTGCAGCTGCCTGCGTCAAGTACGCATCGTATTCGTCATCAGGTCGATCATCAAGATCGTCTATTCCAATTGGATCCCACTGAGACCAGCCAATCTCACGTAATCGTGACAAGTTGAATGTGGGCACACAATCCATTCGCAATGGGTAAATAACGAAATCTCGAAAATCCACCTCTTTCTAGGTCTACACAACTGTTAGTGGATTGGTCGCAGCCGCGATAGGCGTTGATCGAGCGATCGAACGGGATGTCCGGAGATTTGTTGAAAGACAGGATCGAGCGGGGATGCTCTTCTGTTACGGTCGTGGCCGGATGGCGGGCAGGGCCGTCGACATCGTCCCTGCTGTCGAGCCAGTCGCCATCGGCCTCCCGCTGTGGGAGGTTGAAGCGGGTGCTGGCCTGTCCGCTGACGGCGCCTCTTCCCTTGTGGACCTTCATGCCGCCTTTTTGAACAAACAGGGAACAAATGGCAAGTCCCGGCGGTCCGGTTGATCTTCCCGGCCGCAGGCCCTAGGCCAGCGCGGCAAAGGAGATCTGATGGCAGGCGCACCGCGCAGGATCGGAGCCGAGACGTCCGCGACGCGGGCACGTATCGTCGAGGCGACCGTCCAACTCATTCGGGACGAAGGCTATGCCGCTGCAAGCACGCGGCGCGTGGCGGCGCGGGCAGGGCTCAAGCCTTCGCTCGTCCATTACTATTTTCCCGCGACCGACGATCTCCTGCTCGAAGTCTCGCGCCAGGGCGCTGCCGAAAGCGATCGCATGATTGAGGAGGCGCTGACTTCCGACGATCCGGTGCGGGCGCTCTGGTGTTTCTTCGTCGATACCAGCAGGACCGCGATGTCCCTCGAATTCATGGCGCTTTCCAACCATCGGCCGGCGGTTCGCCAGATGATGGCGGAGCACAGCATGGCCATGCGCAAGCGCCAGGTCGAGATTCTCGAACATATTCTGGGCGATCGCCTCAAGGTGCTTGAAGGTTTCGACGCCGCCGGCCTCACCGTGGTTCTGGCCGGGATCGGCCGGGCCATCGTGATGGAATCGGCGCTGGGCGTGACGGACGGCCATGAGGCCGCCATGGCCATCGTGGAAACCTGGCTGTCCCGGCTGGAGCCGATCGGGGCCGACTGATCGCCGCGCCGCTGCACGCCTGTTTGAACGGGCGTTCAGTACGTGATAACACAATACCGATCGCAACTATCGCCATGGGCGGATTGATGCAGGCCTCGTTCTTCGCGCATCGCAGGAACGACGTTCTCGTCAGTGAATTGGGAGAGTTCGGAAAATGTCGGTCGCAACCCAGACCAAACTCAACGCGGAAGATATCAAGCCGAAAATCGGCGGTCGTGTGCTCAACACGAAGGAAGAGCTCCTGTCCGGCGAAATCGCCAGGGAAATCCGGGAGCTGCTGGAAGCGCGCGGCGTGCTGGTGTTCCCGCAGGTCAACTTCACCGATGAAGAGCAGATCGCCTTCACGAAGACGCTGGGCACTTTTGCGCCGGAGCGGAAGGGCGGCGAGGAAGTGATCTCGAAGATCACGCTCGACGCCAAGGAAAACCCCATGGCGGCGGAGTACCTCAAGGGCTCTCTCTACTGGCACATCGATGGCACCCGCAATGACGTGCCGATCCTGGCCTCGCTGCTTTCCTGCCGCGTGCCGAGCCCGCGCGGCACCGGCAACACCGGCTTCGCCAATACTTATGCGGCGTTCGAGGGCCTGCCTGCCGAAAAGCAGGAAGAGTACGAGCAGTACCGCGTCGTTCATGGTCCCTGGGCAAGCCTGTTCTATTACGAGCCGGAACCGAGCCTGGCCAAGCTCCAGGGCTATGCCCAGATCGGCGAACAGGAACTGCCGCTGGTCTGGAAGCACCAGTCGGGCCGCAAGAGCCTCGTGATCGGCTGCACTTCCGCGCAGGTCGTTGGCAAGTCGGCTCTGGAAAGCGCGATGATCATTCACGGCCTGCGCGAATGGGCGACCGGCCCGGAATTCACGTATAGCCACGAATGGGAAGTCGGCGATCTCGTGATGTGGGATAACACCGGCACCATGCACCGGGCAGAAGCCTATGATCCGACTTGCGGGCGCATGATGCACCGTACCAAGCTCGAAGGTGAAGAGCCCTTCGAATAAGCTTTCGCCGAAGCCGATTTCAAATTCCATAAGCCCGCCGGATGTGTCCGGCGGGCTTTCTTCTGCCGGGATCGCCTGCGCCGGATCGTACGGCGGTCGGAGCGCTTGCAGGCAAAGAAAAACCCTCCGCCCTTGAAGGCGGAGGGTTTTTCTTCGAATTCAGATCCGAAAGGCCGGGCGCTTAGGCCCAGTTGGCCATTTCGGCTTCGAGGTTCTGGACGATGGCCTCGAAGAACTGTTCGGTGGTCATCCAGTTCTGGTCCGGACCGATCAGCAGCGCGAGATCCTTGGTCATCTTGCCGCTTTCGACGGTCTCGATGCAGATACGCTCAAGCGTTTCGGCGAACTTCACCACTTCCGGCGTTTCGTCGAACTTGCCGCGATAGGCGATGCCGCGGGTCCAGGCGAAGATCGAGGCGATCGGGTTGGTCGAGGTCGCCTTGCCCTGCTGGTGCTGGCGGTAGTGACGGGTCACGGTGCCGTGGGCGGCTTCCGCTTCCACGGTCTTGCCGTCGGGCGAGAGGAGAACCGAGGTCATCAGGCCCAGCGAGCCGAAGCCCTGCGCAACGGTGTCCGACTGCACGTCGCCGTCGTAGTTCTTGCAGGCCCAGACGAACTTGCCCGACCACTTGAGCGCCGAGGCGACCATGTCGTCGATCAGGCGGTGTTCGTAGACGATGCCGGCATCCTTGAACTTCTCGGCGAAGCCTTCGGTGTCGAACACTTCCTGGAACAGATCCTTGAAGCGGCCGTCATAGGCCTTGAGGATGGTGTTCTTGGTCGAGAGGTACACCGGCCACTTGAGGTTCAGGCCGTAGTTGAACGAAGCGCGTGCGAAGTCGCGGATCGATTCGTCGAGGTTGTACATCGCCATGGCGACGCCCGGAGCCGGGAAGTCGAACACGTCGAGGTCGATCTTCTCGCCGCTTTCGCCGTCCCACACCAGGCGCAGCTTGCCCGGGCCGGGGATCAGGGTGTCGGTGGCCTTGTACTGGTCGCCGAAGGCGTGACGGCCGACGACGATCGGATCGGTCCAGCCCGGAACCAGGCGGGGAACGTTCGAGATCACGATCGGCTCGCGGAAGACGACGCCGCCCAGGATGTTGCGGATCGTGCCGTTGGGCGACTTCCACATCTTCTTGAGGTCGAATTCGGTGACGCGCGCTTCGTCGGGCGTGATGGTCGCGCACTTGACGGCAACGCCGTGTTCCTTGGTGGCGTTGGCGGCGTCGACGGTGATCTGGTCGTTCGTCTCGTCGCGCTTCTGGACCGAGAGGTCGTAGTACTTGAGATCGATGTCGAGGTAGGGGAGGATCAGTCGTTCACGGATCCATTCCCAGATGATCCGCGTCATTTCATCGCCGTCCATCTCGACGATGGGATTCTTGACCTTGATTTTCGCCATTCCTGAATACTCCCCAGAGGTGAGAAATTGGGCGTCTCTTAGGCAGGCGGGGGAGCGCTGGCAAGGCAGGTTGCGGGCCGGCCGGCCGCTTTGCGCGGTGGCGGAGTTGCAACGCGTGCACGGTCGATGTCGAAGGGGAGTGAAGGATGCGCAATCGATGGCGACTTGCGCTTCTGTCGGCGTGCTTCTTTACGAAGCCGGCTCAACGATGTTCGGGAGGGCCGGCTCAGCTCTGGCCGGCGGTCCGAATGGTGGGCGTAGCAAGGATTGAACTTGCGACCCCTACGATGTCAACATAGTGCTCTACCACTGAGCTATACGCCCACACCATTCGGTCGGTCCGGAGCGGCGTGGTGTGCCGCTCGGTGGATTGGCCCTCTAACGGTGGTGTCAGAGGTTGGCAACCCGTTTTTTCCAAAAATCTCGAACTGCCTGTGGACGGTTCTGTGGATAGCCGGAATCAGAGGCGAGCGTGCTCGGAAAGCCCGAAGACGCGCTGAACTTCCATAACGATATCACGCAGATGGAAGGGCTTCGAGAGCACTTTGGCGTGCGGTGCCTCGCGGCTGGCGCGCAAGGTGACGGCCGCGAAGCCGGTGATGAACATGACCTTGGTCATCGGTGAAACTTCGGCGCAGCGCTGGGCAAGCTCGATGCCGTCCATCTCCGGCATGACGATGTCGGAGAGCAGCAGATCGAAATGTTCGCTTTCCAGGTGGGGGAGAGCTTCGGTACCGCGATCGACGGCCAGTACGTCGTAGCCGGCGTTTTCCAGCGCACGTGCAAGGTAAGTGCGCATGGCCTGGTCGTCTTCGGCAAGCAGGATGCGGATCATCGGGTTTCTATCCAGATTTGTTCTGACGCATGGGTGCGACGGTCTATGCTTCGAGCCATAGCGCCTATTCCGTTAAAATTCTCGCCCGGTTTCCCCACTGACCGGGAACGGGACGCTTTGACTTGAGTGGTCGAAAAGGCCAGTTTCCGAACATGGCAAAACCTTCGGGCGAGAATGATTCGCAACAACGGGTCGGGGGCTGGATACCGGGCTTGCCGGAGATTCCGGCCTATGTGATCGATGGATCGGAGCCTTCCGCGATCCCCGTGCTGATCGCGGTTCCTCATGCGGGCCGGGCCTATCCGGCGTCGCTCCTGCGTGAGATGCGTCAGCCTGAAATTGCCGCAGTCCGGCTTGAAGATCGCTATGTCGATCGAATCGCGAGAAGCGTTGCACGGTCAACGGGGGCGGGGCTGCTCGTCGCTCAGGCTCCGCGCGCCATGATTGATCTCAACCGGGCGCCAGACGATGTGGATTGGGAAATGGTCCCGCGCGGTTCGCGGCCGGAAGGTGCGAGCCTCTTGCCGAGTCGCCGGGCGCGCAGCGGGCTGGGACTCGTCCCGCGCCGCCTTCCCGGTCTGGGGGAGATCTGGCGCGGGAGGCTTGAGCGCGCTGCGCTCGTCGATCGGCTGGAGGGGGTTCACCGGCCTTACCATTCCGCCTTGTCGCAGGCGCTGACGGCTCTGCGCGACCGCTGGGGTGCGGCCTTGCTGCTCGATTTCCATTCGATGCCGCCGCTGCCCGTGCGGCTGGGAAGCGAGCCGGCCCGTTTCGTTATCGGAGACCGCTTCGGTGCCGCCTGTCACGGCAGTCTGGTCGCTTCGGCATTTTCGTGGTTTTCAGCGCAGGGGCAGGAGGCAACTCATAACCGGCCCTATGCGGGCGGATATGTCCTCGACCGTCATGGCGCGCCGTCCGAGGGTGTCCATGCGATGCAGATCGAGATCGACCGGAGCAGCTATCTCGATTCGCGGCTGCTCGAGCCGGGTGACGGGATGAATGCGGTGACCGAACTGCTGGAAGGACTGGTGCGCCGCCTGGCGGCCTCGGTCTGCGATCTGGTGCAGGATTCGGGCGGCAAGGGCTGGGCGCAGGCCGCGGAATAGCGCAGGTTTTGCGGCAGGTCGCCCGCAGCTAAGTTCGATTGTCGGATAAAGTCCGGCGCTTTGCTCAGGACATTAAAAAACCACCTCGCGCAATGCGCGAGGTGGCCAAGGTTCAGGGAGGAGGTGCACGATGTGCACCAACCCGACCGGGCCATGAGGGTAGCGCCGATCAGGTAGCCCTAACATAGCAAGCCTGATCGCACATTCAACCCCTAGAATGGGGCATGCAACATACCTTTTGCAAGTGCGCGTTGGGATGGTGCTGCATAATGGGGCGGGGGTGTGACAAAATTGTCATAAACCCCGCCCCGAAAGTTCACGAAATCAGAGTGTCAGGCGGCGGGGAGGATCTGCGGACCCTTGCCCTGGGAAACCTGACGACCGAAAATGTCCCGCACCAGATCGAGCGAGAAGAGGTGTGCGTAAATCAGCGGCAGCATGCCGTTCTGGTTCCACTGGCGCAGCACGTCGCCGCGCATTTCACGCAGCTTGTTTTCGTCGACCATCTGGAAGCCGCGATAGGTGAAGGGCTGGCCGGTGCCGATGTCGATGTTCAGCTCGCCGTCCATCAGCAGGTTGTGCTTCGTCAGCTCCGCCATGAAATTGGCGGTCTTGGTGCCGGCGATCTCGAAGTTCTCGCAGAACTTGAGCATGTTCTTGGTCGCTTCGGTCGGCTCGGCCTCGTTGAAGAGGGCTTCACCGTCCTCGCCTTCACCGACGAGATCGCTGGTGGGGTCGACGCAGAGCGAGAGTTCTTCGGCATCCGGGCGCAGACGGGCCAGCATGAACGGATAGCGGCGTGCGTAAGCGGGGATGTAGACCGGCGTATTCACGGTGCCGTCTTCGTCGACGTAGACGTTCACGCCTTCGTTCATGCCCATCAGGATCAGCGGCACCGGATTTTCGCCAGCGGTGAAGATGATCGGGAAGTGGCGCTGCGCCTGCGGGAATTCCTCGACGGTCAGCGGGATCGAGTTCACGCCGACCAGCCAGGTGGCCTTGTCGGTGGAACGCGTCTTCCAGGTGGCGTGCTGCTGCGAGTTGAGCGGCACGAGGTCCTTGTAGAACAGGGGCAGGGCAGGATTCTGCGGCGCGGTGGCCATTGCGTTACTCTCCGCAAGACTGGGAAATTTCGAAGGCGACGCTTTAGGGGCTGCATGGGGCGGGCGCAAGCGCGCAGCCCGCCGAAACGGGGATATTGGGCGAGTCGTGGGTCCTCGCCCGATTGATCCCGGTAAGTGCCACTGCCGAAGCGCAGGCGCGCTTGTCGTTCGGGGTCAGATCAGCTTGCCGGGATTGAGGATTCCGGCGGGATCAAGGGCATGCTTCACCGCGCGCAGCATGGACAGCGCGGCAGGGTCTCCGAGGCGGGCCAGTTCGTCGCGCTTGAGCTGGCCGATGCCGTGCTCGGCCGAGATCGAGCCGCCCCATTCGGTGACGAGATCATGGATGTAGCGGCTGATCGTCTTGCCCTGGTCGGCTTGCCAGGCGGGGCCGTCGGTCACATCCGGCGCGATCACATGGTAATGGACGTTGCCATCGCCAAGGTGGCCGAAAGCGATGGCTTCCGTGCCGGGCCACCTGGCCTCGATCATCGGGGCGGTGGTTTCCACGAAGTCCGGCATTTTCTCGACGGGAACGGAGATATCGTGCTGCACCGCCGGACCGCGAGCGCGCTCGGCCGGGGAAATCGATTCGCGCAGCAGCCACATGGCCTCGGCCTGGGACTCGTTGCTGGACATGGCTGCGTCTTCCAGAAGCTCGGCTTCGAATGCGTCCGCCATCATCGATTCGCAGCGATCGCGCAGCGTCGCGGCAGCGTTGCGATCCGCCACGACCTCGATCAGGACATGCCATGCGTGGCGATCCGAAAGCGGTACGCGGCTGTCGGGCAGATAATCGAGCACGGCGTCGAGGCAGGCTTGCGGCAGAACCTCGAAGCCTTCCAGTGCCTCTCCCGCAGAGCGCTCGCAGTGGAGCAGGAGCTTGCGCGCCGCACCGAGCGAGGGCACGCCGGCCCAGATCACGACGCGTTCGGCAATGGCGGGCAGCAGGCGCAGCGTTGCCGCGGTCACGATGCCCATCGTTCCTTCGGAGCCGATCAGCAATTGCTTGAGATCGAACCCGCGATTGTCCTTCTTGAGCGGCGTAAGCATCGAGAAGACCTGGCCGTCGGCCAGTACGGCTTCGAGGCCCAGCACAAGCGCGCGCATCGATCCGTGCCGCAGAACCTGCGTGCCGCCGGCGTTCGTGGAAATCAGTCCGCCCACCGTGGCCGAGCCCTTGCCGCCGAGCGAGAGGGGGAAGCGCAGGTCCCGCGCTTCGGCCGCTTCATGAAGGGTCTGGAGCACGACACCGGCTTCGCACGTGGCCTGCCGCGCTTCGACGTCCAGCGTGCGAATCGCATTCATCCGGCGCAGCGAAAGAAGCAGGGCAGTTCCGCTGCCGTCAGGCGTTGCCCCTCCGGACATGCCGCTGTTGCCGCCTTGCGGAACGATCGGAACGCCGAACCTGGCGCAGATATTCACAAGCTCGGCCAGTTCCGGGACGTTTGCGGGAGAGGCCATTGCCACGGCGCTCCCGGTATATCGTCCGCGCCAGTCGGTGAGCCAGGGGGCAAGCAGGTCCGCGTCAGTGGTCAGGCCGCGAGGGCCAAGCAGGGCGGTGGCTTCGGCAAGAAAGCTGTCGGTATTCGTCATGAAGGCGATATGGCACAGGCTTCACCGGGTTTCATCCGTGGTCTTGCCTCGCTATCGACATGGAACGTGCATCGTATCGGGTTAAGCGCTGGTTCAAGCTCTTGCTCTAAGGCGACAGCACTGTGCCCGGGGACCAACTCTTTCGATGAATCTCGCCTCCGTCCTGCTCTATCCGTTTGCGCTGCTGCTACCCGTGGTGGGCGCGACGGAGGCTGGCCGCACGGCCCGAAGCGAGCGGGCGGAGACCGGGACCGTCTCCGTGGAACCGGAAGCCGGCAGTTATGCGTGGCCGGATGAGCTGCCCGATTCGCCGGGCGGCTGGCCGTTTTCCGCATCGGCGTTCGATCATGTCGAGCCGGGCGATGCCTGGCAGGTGCGAATCGAGCAGCGCATGACGATTCGCGTCACCCCGCGCGCGCAGATGCCCAGCCCGCCAGACATGTTCGTGGGCATGCCCGGGCGGGATGACGACGGCCCGCGCTTTTCCGAACGCAAGATCGGCAAATGCCTGCCGATGTCCGGCATCGCCGGGGTGCAGCCCGACGGGCAGAGCCGGCTCCTGCTGTTCATGCGCGATCGGCGGGTGATCGGTGCCGAACTGGAAAGGGGTTGCCGGGCAGGGGCTTTCTATTCCGGATTCCTGCTGTCACGGACATCCGATGGCCAGCTCTGCGTCGATCGCGACGAATTGCTTTCCCGCAGCGGCACCACCTGCAAGTTGACGCGCATTCGCCAACTGGTTGCCGTGGGTCGTTGAGCGATTGGCCGCGGTTGGCGCGCGAATCCTGATTTGGAGCATTGTCGGCCTGGTCGAATCGCGGCCTTTGCGCGGATTTCCTTGACGTTGGGGGCATTTCCCGCATAGGGCCCGGCCAGATATACGATCGGCTTCGTGCTGACCGATTGATTCGGTCGTTGCCGTAGCGCCGCGAATATCCTTAGCGTCCTTGATTCTCGCTAACCTGCCTGATTCTCGCTAACTTGCCTGATTTTCGCTAACCTGTTTGCCTATGAGCCCTGTCTGTCTATGAACTTTGCCGATCTCGGCCTGTCTGACGAATTGCTGCAAGCGGTTGAAACCGCTGGCTATAGCGAACCGACTCCGATCCAGGCCCAAGCCATTCCGCCGGTCCTGATGATGAAGGACCTGATCGGCATCGCCCAGACAGGCACCGGCAAGACGGCCAGCTTCGTGCTCCCGATGATCGACGTTCTCGCGCATGGCCGTCGCCGTGCGCTGATGCCGCGCTCGCTGATCCTCGAACCGACCCGCGAACTCGCGGCCCAGGTTGCCGAGAACTTCGAGAAGTACGGCAAGAACCACGATCTGCGCATGGCGCTGCTGATCGGCGGCGTTCAGATGGGCGACCAGATCAAGGCGCTGCAGGAAGGTGTCGACGTCCTGATCGCGACGCCGGGCCGCCTGATGGACCTGTTCGAGCGCGGCAAGATCCTGCTGACCGGCTGCGAACTGCTCGTCATCGACGAAGCGGACCGCATGCTCGACATGGGCTTCATTCCCGACATCGAGAGCATCTGTTCCAAGCTGCCGACCAATCGGCAGACGCTGCTCTTCTCGGCAACGATGCCGCCGCCGATCAAGAAGCTGGCGGATCGCTTCCTGTCGAATCCGAAGTACATCGAGGTTGCCCGCCCGGCGACCGCGAACACGAATATCGTCCAGCACAAGGTGGCGGTGCCGGCCCGCAAGAAGCGCGAGGCCCTGCGCCAGCTCCTGCGCACCGACAACGTCTCGACCGCGATCATCTTCGCCAACCGCAAGACGACCGTGCGTGAACTGGCCAAGAGCCTGAAGGGTCATGGCTTTGCAGCCGGCGAGATCCACGGCGACATGGAACAGCCGGCGCGCCTTGCCGAACTCCAGCGTTTCAAGGATGGCTCGATCAACATCCTCGTCGCGTCCGACGTGGCTGCGCGCGGGCTTGACGTGAAGGGCGTGAGCCACGTCTTCAACTTCGACACGCCCTGGCATCCGGACGATTACGTCCACCGTATCGGCCGCACTGGCCGTGGCGGCGCAACCGGTCGTGCTTTCACTTTCGTGGCGCCCGAAGATGCCGAAGCGATCGAGAACGTCGAGAAGCTGACCGGCGGCAAGATTCCGGTCTATCATCTCGGCGGCGAGGAAACGGCTGCGGAAGCGCCCGAAGCTGCTGCTCGTGCGGAAAAGCCCCGCCGTGAGAAGCGTGAGCGTGCAGAGCCGCGCACGGAGGCGAAAGCCCCGCGCGAAGAACGTGCCGCGCCGCGTGAAGAACGCGCAGCTCCTCGCGAGGAACGCGCTGAGCGTGCCCCGCGCCGCGAAAGCCGGGGTGACGAACAGCGCCGCGAACGCCGTGCCGATGGCAATCGTTCGCGTCGCCGCGATGCAGAGCCCGCCGATGACGGCTGGAACGGTCCGATCCCCGAATTCCTGAGCGTTTCCGCTCTCACCTGATCCTACTTCAAGCCAGGCACCATCGCCGCGCCTCAGGGTGCGGCAATGGTGCTTGCCTGTCCTTGCCGCCCTGTGCAGACTGCCTCCTATCGAGAGGCAGGCGAGGCGGATTATCCATGAAATTCAGGTATTCTCTGGCGTTCGGCGCTGCGCTCGTCTCCTCGTGCGCGGCGCTGGCCGAACCGCAGGCGGTGGTCCAGGTGGACAGCGGCAGGCTTGCCGGCAGCGTCGAGGACGAGGTGGTGAGCTGGAAGGGAATTCCCTTCGCGGCGCCGCCGGTCGGCGCGCTGCGCTGGCGTGCACCGCAGCCTGTTGCGGCATGGAAGGATGTCCGTTCGGCGGAAAGCTACGGGCATGATTGCATGCAGAAGCCCTTCGCCGGAGATGCGGCGCCGCTGGGCACGCCCCCCGCCGAGGACTGTCTCTACGCCAATGTCTGGCGCCCGGCGCAGGCCAAGGCGAAACTCCCCGTGATCGTCTGGATCTACGGTGGCGGCTTCGTGAACGGCGGCGCATCGCCGCCGACTTATGCAGGTGCAGAACTCGCGAAGCAGGGCGTGCTGTTCTTCAGCTTCAATTACCGGGTCGGCCGTTTCGGCACTTTCGCCCATCCTGCGCTGACCCGCGCGGCGCAGGACAAGGGGCTTGTCGGCAACTATGGCTTCATGGACCAGATCGCCGCGCTTGCCTGGGTGCAGCGGAACATCGCGGCGTTCGGCGGCGACCCCGAGAATGTGACGATCATAGGCGAAAGCGCGGGCGGCATGTCCGTCAACAACCTGGTGACCTCGCCCATGGCCGAAGGGCTGTTCGACAAGGCAGTCGTCATGTCGGGCGGGAATGGCACGAGCCTTGCCAATCCCGATCTCGCCGCCACGGAAGCGATCGGCGTGCGCTTTGCCGAAGCGAAGGGCATTTCCCGCGATGATCCGCAGGCCCTTGCAAAATTGCGCGGCCTTTCTGCCGATGCGGTGACGGATGGGCTCAACCTGATGGCTCTCTTCAGTCCGAGCGGCGCGCCGCGCACATTCGCCAGCCCGTTCAGCGACGGCAGGCTGGCGGTGGATCAGCGCCATGCCTACGAGGCGAAAACGTTCCATCGCGTGCCGATGATGATCGGTGCCACAAGTGACGATATCGGCGGGATTTCGGGCAGCATGGTTGCGGGGGCGCGGCAGATATCGGCCTTGGCGGCGGCCGGCGGCGCACCTGTCTACGAATACCGCTTTTCCTATGTTGCCACATCGATTGAAGGCGGCGGCAAAGGGGCCGGCCATGCTACGGACATACCGTTCTTCCTCGATACGCAGGACGTGAAATACGGCGGCAAGACCAGCGCGCGGGATCGGGAAATGGGCCGCACCATCAGCAGCTATCTCGTGAATTTCGCGAAGACCGGCAATCCTAACGGCGCAGGCCTGCCGGAATGGAAATCACGTGCCGGAGACGGCTCCGCGCTGATGGACTTTTCGCCCGGCGGAACCGCTCAATTCGGCGCTGACCCGTGGCTCCGGCAGATCGAGGCAGCCTCCGCCAAAAGCGGGATCTAGGCGCCGCCAAGCCAGCGCGTTCAGCCGGCCGGGAGGTTCATTCGCTTCCGGCTGGCTTGACGAAGCTGTCGATCACCCGCTTGTGGCCGGCCTGCTCGAAGTCGATCTCCAGCTTGTTGCCTTCCTGCGCGGCGACAGTGCCGTATCCGAACTTCTCATGAAAGACGCGGGCGCCGATCTCGATGTCGGTGCGAGGCTTGGCGGCGAAGCTGGCGGCGCTACGGGTGGTTTCGGCAATGCGGCGCGGTGCGGGATCGAACTCGCGGGCAGCGGCGCGCTGCCAACCGGGGCCGCGTGTCATCGTGCGCGCGGGCTGCGCCCGGGCGACGTCGGCGAAAGGATCGCCATGTTCCGACCATTGCGCGCGCCAGAGGGAAGCACCGCCTGACAATGTCGTTTCGCTCTCGACGTGATCGTCAGGCAGTTCGGCGATGAACCGGGAAGGGATCGAGCTTGTCCACTGGCCGTAGATTCGGCGGTTGGCGGCGTGGAGGATCGTGCACTTTCGCCGCGCGCGCGTGATGGCAACGTAGGCGAGGCGGCGTTCCTCCTCGAGACTGGCGAGCCCGCCTTCGTCCATCGCCCGCTGCGAGGGGAACACGCCTTCTTCCCAGCCCGGCAGGAACACGTTGTCGAATTCCAGGCCCTTGGCGCCGTGCATGGTCATGATCGTGACCTTTTCCTCGTCCGAGGCGGCATCGTTGTCCATGACGAGGCTGACGTGTTCGAGAAAGTCGCCCAGGCTCTCGTACTCTTCCATGGCCCGGGCGAGTTCGGTGAGGTTTTCGAGGCGTCCGGCCGATTCGGGCGTCTTTTCCGCCTGAAGGGCATCGGTATATCCGCTCTCGTCGAGCACGGTGCGCATGAGGTCGGCAGGGTTCTCGGTTCCGGCGAGTTCGCGCCAGCGGGCGAAGTCACGCATCAGCGAGAGGAAGGTATTGCGCGGGCGAGCGGGGAGTTCGTCGGTATCGACGATCTCGATCGCGGCCATGGCGAGCGGAATGTTCCGGCGGCGCGCCAGGACATGCAGCGCTTCCAGCGCCTTTGCGCCCAGCCCGCGCTTGGGGGCGTTGTAGATACGTTCGAACGCCAAATCGTCGGCGGGCTGGGCGATGACGCGAAGATAGGCGAGAGCGTCGCGAATCTCGGCGCGTTCGTAGAACCGGAAACCGCCGATGATGCGGTATTTGAGGCCGATCGAGATGAAGCGGTCTTCGAATTCGCGGGTCTGGTACTGGGCGCGCACGAGGATCGCGATCTGTTCCAGCGGAGCGCCTTCGCGTTCGAGGCGCTCGATCTCGTCACCGACCCGGCGCGCTTCTTCGGGGGCATCCCATACGCCGATCACCCGCACCTTGTCGCCCGAGTGCCGCTCGGTCCACAGCGTCTTGCCGAGCCGCTGGCTGTTCTCGTTGATGAGGCCGGAGGCGGCAGCGAGAATCTGCGGCGTGGAGCGGTAGTTCTGCTCAAGCCGGATGACCTTGGCTCCGGGGAAATCCTTTTCGAATCGCAGGATGTTAGCCACTTCGGCGCCGCGCCAGGAATAGATCGACTGGTCGTCGTCGCCCACCACGCAGATGTTGCGATGACCCTGTGCGATCAGGCGGAGCCAGAGGTACTGGACCTGGTTGGTGTCCTGATACTCGTCCACCATGACGTATTTGAAGCGCTGCTGGTACTGTTCCAACACCTCGCGGTTGGTGCGCAGGATGTTGAGCATGTGGAGCAGAAGGTCGCCGAAATCGCAGGCGTTCAGCGCTTTCAGGCGGTCCTGGTAAAGCTGATAGAACTTCTGGCCGCGCCCGTTCGCATAAGTCTCGTTCTCGGCAGCGTCGAGGTCGGCGGGATTGAGGCCCCGGTTCTTCCAGCGATCGATGCAACCGGCGAGCTGGCGCGCTGGCCAGCGCTTCTCGTCCAGCCCTTCGGACTGGATCAGCTGCTTGAGCAGCCGCAACTGATCGTCGGTATCGATGATCGTGTAGTTTGGCTGCAGCCCTACCAGTTCGGCGTGGCGACGCAGCATCTTCGCCGCAATCGCGTGGAACGTGCCGAGCCATGGCATCCCTTCCACGGCAGGGCCGATGAGATGGCCCACGCGTTCGCGCATCTCGCGCGCAGCCTTGTTCGTGAACGTGACGCAGAGGATTTCGCTGGGCCATGCGAGCCGGTTGCGGATCAGGTTGGCAAGCCTGCGAGTGAGCGCTGCGGTTTTCCCTGTTCCCGCGCCTGCCAGCATCAGCACTGGTCCGTCAGTGGTCAGGACGGCTTCGCGCTGGGGCGGATTCAGGCCTTCGAGCAGAGGGTCCGACGAGGCTTCGGGCATGGAGGATTGCAGATCGTTCACCCGTGAACATCTAGGGAACGGGGTGTCGCGGCGCAAGGCCGCTTCGTCGCACCGGGGGAACAATCCCAGGGACGGGGCGTCGGTTGTTCACGAACAAGAACATGGAGAGCGATCATGCGAAAATATCTCCTTGCCGGAGCCGCCGCGCTTTCGTTCCTGGGAATGTCGGGAGCGATCGGGGCGCAGGATACCAATGGCGAAATGCCCGCCGCGCCAGAAGCCCCTCCGCCGCCGGCAGCACCTTCGGATTCCGGGACGCCGCCGGCCAGGCCGATCTCTCCGGCATCAATGTCTGCCGAACAGAAGGCTATGTACGATTCGTGGCCGGCAGCCCAGCGTGCCGATTACGATTCCTGGTCGCCGGAGTATCAGGCCTATTACTGGAGCCTGACGGACCCGCAGCAGAAAGGCTACTGGGCGCTCACGCCGGACCAGCGCGGACAGATCTACAAGATGACGCCCGAGCAGCAGGCAATCGCCTGGAATTCCATATCGCAGCAGCTTGCCGGGCAGACCCCGACCACGCCGCCCACTCAGGCCAATCCTCCGGGTGAGGGGATGCCCACGACCGGCGTCCCCGACCCGCAGTTTGCGCAGCAGGCGGTGCGCCCCGCGATGCCCGCCGATCAGGGATATCAGGGCGGCCCGTACAAGGGCGCGCTGACGCCCCCTCCGGCGACCGCGATGGACAAGCCGTATCCGGTATGCAGCAAGAAGGTGACGGACAATTGCCGCAATCGCGGCGGCGTCTGAGGAAGGCAAGACTTCCGGCCTGAAGCGGCGCGCTTCAACGCGCACTGCTTCAGGCCGGCGAATTCAGGATTCGGTCTTGCGAAGGAAGTGCAGGCGCGCCTTGCCGACGTCGCGTGCCGATTCCACCTCGAAGCCCCGAATGGACACGGCCTCGGTGCGGGAGGTTTCAAGGCATATCCAGGTCTGCTCGCCAATCCAGCCCAGCCGCGCGAGCTTGTCGATCGCGACGACCCCGGCCCCGGTCTCGTAAGGCGGATCGAGCAGGACGAGGTCGAGGACGTCCTTCGCAGGCCCGAGCGCCATTACCGAACCTGCCCGGACATCGCTTTTGCCCTGTGCCTGCAGGTTGGCAATGTTGGAGCGGATCGCGCGGATGGCTGCCGGATCCTGGTCCACGAACAGGCAGTGCGCCCCGCCGCGTGAAAGCGCCTCGAACCCCAGCGCGCCCGATCCCGCGAAGAGATCGGCCACTTTCAAGCCCTCGAAAGTGCCCAGACGGCTGGCCAGCATCGAGAACAGCGTCTCGCGCGTGCGGTCTGCGGTGGGGCGGGTATTTTCCCCCTCCGGCGTGGCCAGCTTCCGGCCGCGCCATTCACCGGCAACGATGCGCAGGCCGGTCTTGATCGGACCGCCTTTCATCGGGGCCTTCGCTCCCACTTTCATGCGGCGTTGCCCGGCAGCGTGCGGCGGAAGTTATCGAGATCGCGCGGAGCCACCTCGAACGCCATTCCCTTGGGCAGGTCCAGTAGACGGAACGGCCCGTAGGAGGTGCGGATCAGGCGGCTGACCTGCAGACCGAGATGTTCGAGAACGCGGCGGACTTCGCGGTTCTTGCCTTCGGTAAGGGTCATCTCGATCCACTGGTTACGCCCCGTGCGGCGCTCCATGTTGGCGTCGATCTTGCCGTAGACCACGCCCTCGATCTCGATGCCTTCGATCAGATCCTCGAGTTGGTCCTGCGAAATGTCACCGAATGTGCGGGCACGATACGTGCGCGGCACGCCGGTGGCGGGCAGTTCAAGCTGGCGCTTGAATTCGCCGTCATTGGTCAACAGGAGCAGGCCCTCGGTGTTGAGGTCGAGGCGGCCGATCGGCATCACGCGGCCGCTGCCCTCGGGCAGGGCGTTGCGCAGCGCGGTGTAGATCGTGGGGCGGCCGATCGGATCGCGTTCGGCAGTAAGGAGGCCTGCGGGCTTGTGGAAGACGAAGAGGCGGGTTTCCTCCGCCTCCCGGACGGCATTGCCGTCAACCGTCACGCCGCGAAGATCGTGCAGCACGGTAGACGGCGTTTCGATCACGTCCTCGCCCAGCTTGACGCGGCCTTCGATGATCATCCGTTCCGCCTCGCGGCGGCTGGCGATTCCGGCGCGTGCGAGAAGCTTGGCGATGCGTTCGCCTTCGCGCACGGGCATTCCCGGCGTTTTGGGCGTAGGAGCGGCAGCCTGCGGGGCCGAGCGGGGCGGTTTCCTGCGAGGGCGATCGCCGTCGAACGGCCGGGAGTCCTGTCGCCGCGAATCCGACTGGCGCGAGCCGCGCGAAACATATGCGCCGCCGGAAGGTGTAAACTCGCCGGAACGCGAGCCGGGGCTCCGGCGCGGCGCGCCGTCCCGCGGGCCACTGGCCGAACGTGCGGGGCGTTCACCGCGCGCCGGAGCGTCGTCCCGGTGGGGCCGGTCGCCGCGTGCCGGGCGTTCGGAGCGGACGGGCCGGTCGTCGCGCGCGCGGCGCTCGTCGCGTACCGGGCGTTCGTTGCGGCCAAAGAGTTCGCCGCGATCGCCGCGTCCACCGCGTGCCGGGCGGTCGTCGCGGCCGGAGCGCTCTGCACGAGCCGGACGATCATCCCGCGACGGGCGCGTATCGCGCGACAGGCCGTCGCGGGGGCCGCGGCCACGTCCGGTGCTTTCCTCCCGTCGGCCTTCTTCGCGGCGGCCGTCGCTGCGGGGGGCGCCATCGCGTCCGGTTCTATCGGCGCCGCGCCGACCTCCGTTGCCTGAGCTGTTGCCAGAGCCGGTGCGGAAGGGGCCGCGAGAAGATCCGCCATCGCGGGAAGAGCCGCCACGCTTCGGGCCGCCGGATTTGAAAGGAGGTTTGGACATTCGCCCGCCCATACCTGTTGATCGCCGCTTCATCCAGCCTTCCCTTCGAGCATTGCGGCGTTAGGTTGGCGCGGGATCGCAATTTCAGGGAGTAAGGCGTGGACGCCCAAAGCATCGAACAGCGTCGCGGCGTCTGGGATTCAATCAAGCCCTATCTCGAAAAGGAATCGCTGGCGGCATTCCTGCTCGGCCTGTCATCGGGTTTTCCTTATGCGATGATCGGCGCGACGCTGACGACGCGCCTGGCGCAGGACGGGATCGACAAGAAGACCGTTACCGCTTTCACGCTTGCCTTCCTTGTCTATAATCTCAAGATTTTCTGGGCCTGGATCATCGATGGCGTACGCCTTCCGGTGATCGGCCGGCTTGGCCAGCGCGTCTCGTGGATGCTGGTTTGCGGCGTGTTTGTGATCGCCGCGGTGCTCAATCTGGCGCTGGTCGATCCGGCTGCCAGTATCCGGGCGACGGTCATCGCCGCCGTGCTGGTGGGCGCTGCCGGCGCCAGCTTCGACATCGTTATCGACGCCTACCGTATCGAGACGCTGAAGCCCTACCAGCTCGGCACCGGCTCGGGCATGAGCCAATATGGCTGGCGCATCGGCTCTGCCGGTGCGGGCGCGCTGGCGCTGATTCTGGCGGCGCGTTACGGCTGGAGTGCGGGCTATGCGGCCTGTGCGGTCTTCGCGCTGCCCGCAATGCTCACCGCGCTGTTCCTCGGCGAGCCGGAACGCCGCAAGGTGGTGGTGGAAAAGCGCGGTGTCGTGGAGGTCTGGAATTCGATTGCCGGGCCGTTTGGCGAGTTTTTCCGCCGCAACGGCGCGTTTCTCGTCCTGCTGTTCATCCTCGTCCACAAGATCGGCGACACGCTGGCCAATCTCACGTTCCGCCTGCTGTTCGACGATCTTGGCTTCAGCAATGACGAAATCGCCATCTACGACGTGGGGCTGGGCTTCTGGGCCTATCTGATCGGTGTGTTCATCGGCGGGGTGGCATTCGCAAAGATGGGCCTGAAGCGCTCTGTCATGGTTTCGCTGGTGCTGATGGGGATTTCCAATCTCAGCTTCGCGGCGCTGGCTGCCGCCGGGCACAGCAACTGGGGAATGGCCGGCGCAATCGGGTTCGAGAACATCGCTTCGGGTTATGGCGGGGTCGTCGTCATCGCCTATTTCTCGGCGCTCTGCGACTTGCGCTATACGGCCTCGCAATATGCCCTGATTTCGGCGAGTGCCAGTGTCGTCGGCCGTTTCCTGACCGGTACGACGGCAGGCGCTCTGATCGAGGCCTTGGGCTACGTGAACTTCTACCTCGTCACCACCGTCGCTTCGCTGCCCGGCATCGTCCTGTTCTGGTGGATGTGCCGGACCGGCCTTGTCGATCAGGCGATGGGGACCGCGGGTGAGGACAATCCTGGGGAGTTCTAGTCGGGAATCTCCTCGTTGGCGCGCAGGACCTCGCCCGAGAGGTAGAGCGAGCCGGCGATCAGCACGGGCAGTCCGTCGTCGGGCAGGGCTGCCAGTGCTTCCTCCACGGTGCGCGCTGCCAGGGCTTTGGAGCCAAAGCTTGCAGGGCCATGGCATTCGTGGCCAGGCACCGGAACCGCGCGGATGCTCGCGAGATTCGCGGCGAGCGGATCGGTGATGGCGCCAGGGTCCTTGTTCGCGAGCATTCCGATCACGAGATGCAGGCGCTGCCCTGTGAAGTGGCGGCCGATCGCGAGCCCGGCATCGGGATTGTGACCGCCGTCGAGCCACACTTCGCGTGCTCCTGCGAATTGGGTGAGCGGGCCGGCTGACAGGCGTTGCAGTCGCGCTGGCCAGCGTGCCGCCTCGATGCCCCGCGCCATCGCTTCGGGCGAGACGGAAACACGGTCCTGATGGCGCAGGATGGCGACGGCCAGTGCCGCATTCTCGGCCTGGTGGGAGCCCGGCAGGCTGGGCAGCGGCAGCACGAGTTCGCCGTGCCGGTCCGAATACTCGATCCTTTCGCCCACGCTGGCGTCCCAGTCCCGCCCGCGCATGTGCAGCGGCGCACCGGCGGTCATGGCGGCACGTTCGATTTCGAGTTCGGCTGATTCCGGATAGGCGAGGGTGCAAGCCGGAGCGCCGGGACGGACGATGCCGGCCTTTTCGAAGGCGATGCGGGCGAGCGGTTCCTGGGGAACTCCCGGCTCCGGCCGAAGCAGGAAGGCCTCATGGTCGATGCCCAGCGTGACGATGCCGACCGCGGCCGGATGTTCGATCACGTTGGTGGCATCGAAGCGCCCGCCAAGCCCGACTTCGATCACGCAGGCATCCGCAGGAACCCGCGCGAAGGCGAGGAAGATCGCTGCCGTCGTCACTTCGAAGAAACTGGGAGCAAGGTCTTCGCCGGTATCGAGCACTTCCGCCAGCAAGGTGGCCAGCATGCCGTCGTCGATAAGCTTGCCGGCCAGACGGATACGCTCGTTGTAGCGCACGAGGTGCGGCTTGGTGGCGGTGTGGACCGTCAGCCCCTGCGCTTCCAGCATGGCGCGCAGGTAAGTGCAGGTCGAACCCTTGCCGTTGGTTCCGGCCACATGGAAGGTCGGCGGCAGGTGCTTTTGCGGGTCGCCGAGACGCGCAAGGAGCGTGCGGATCGTTTCGAGGCCGAGGCGACCCTGCGGCACGGCGAGCGCGCCGAGCCGGTCGAGCTGGGCCTGAACCTCGGGCGAATCCGAAACCGCGAAGTCGCGCATCGGCGGAATTCCGTGCTTATCGGGCGGCGTGGACAGCCTCGGCCAGGGCCGAGGTCAGTTCGCGCAAATGTGCCGGGGCTTCGGTTCCGTGCTGCTTGACCAGATCGACCAGAGCCGAACCGACCACGACACCATCCGCGACTTTGGCGATCTGCGCTGCCTGTTCGGGGGTACGGACGCCGAAACCGACCGCAACCGGGATCGTGCTGGCCGCCTTGAGCTTTGCCACGGCGTCCTCGATCGAGCCCTGAGCGGCCTGCTGCATGCCGGTCACACCGGCGACAGAGACGTAGTAGAGGAAGCCCGAGGAGCCACTGAGAACGGCAGGAAGGCGCGCGGCGTCGGTCGTCGGCGTCGCGAGGCGGATCAGCGAGACGCTCCTGGCGCGCAAGGCCGGACCGAGCTCGGCATCTTCCTCGGGCGGGATGTCGACGCAGATCACGCCGTCGACACCGGCCTTGGCGCATTCGTCCGCGAACCAGTCCGCGCCGCGCGCGATCATCGGGTTGGCATAGCCCATCAGCACCAGCGGAACCTGCGGATGACGGGCGCGGAATTCGCTCGCCATGCGGAAGATGTCGGCGGTCTTGGTGCCGGCGTCGAGGCTGCGGATGTTCGCTTCCTGGATCGCCGGGCCGTCGGCCATCGGATCGGTGAAGGGCATGCCGAGTTCGATCACGTCGGCGCCGCCTGCGACCAGCGCGTCGAGATTGGCGGCAGTGTCGCCATCACCGCCGGTGATGAAGCAGACGAGCGCCGCCCGGCTTTTCCCGTTAATTTCCTTGGCGAATGCGGTTTCGAAGCGGGTCATCGATTAAAGCTCCACGCCCAGCGCTTCGGCGACGGTGAAGATGTCCTTGTCGCCGCGGCCCGAGACGTTGACGACGAGCAGCTTGTCCTCGTCCATCTGAGCCGTCAGCTGCGGCAGCGCGGCCAGCGCGTGCGAGCTTTCGAGCGCCGGGATGATGCCTTCGAGTTCGCAGCAGAGCTGGAACGCTTCGAGCGCCTGCGTATCGGTGATCGGCACGTAGTTCACGCGGCCGCTTTCATGCAGCCACGAGTGCTCCGGCCCAAGCCCCGGATAGTCGAGCCCGGCCGAGATCGAGTGAGCCTCGGTGATCTGGCCGTCCTCGTCCTGCAGCAGGTATGTCTTGTTGCCGTGGAGGATGCCGGGCTTGCCGCCGGTGAGCGAGGCGGCGTGCTTGTCGGTGTCGATGCCGTGGCCCGCTGCCTCGATGCCGGTCATTGCGACTTCGGGATCGTCGAGGAAGGGGTGGAACAGGCCGATCGCGTTCGATCCGCCGCCCACGGCTGCCACCAGCATGTCGGGCAGGCGGCCTTCCTTCTCCAGCATCTGCTCGCGCGTTTCCTTGCCGATGATCGACTGGAAATCGCGCACCAGTTCAGGATAGGGGTGCGGGCCTGCGGCAGTGCCGATGATGTAGAAAGTGTCGTGGACGTTCGCGACCCAGTAGCGCAGCGCGTCGTTCATCGAGTCCTTGAGGGACTGCGATCCGCTTTCGCAGGAGATCACTTCCGCGCCCAGCAGCTTCATGCGGAACACGTTGGGCTTCTGGCGCTCGATGTCCTTGGCGCCCATGAAGATCTTGCAGGGCAGGCCGAAGCGCGCGGCGACGGTGGCCGTGGCTACGCCGTGCTGGCCGGCACCGGTTTCGGCGATGATCTTCTTCTTGCCCATGCGGATGGCGAGCAGGATCTGGCCGATGCAGTTGTTGATCTTGTGCGCGCCGGTGTGGTTCAGCTCTTCGCGCTTGAAATACACCTTCGGGCCTTTGCCTTCCGGGGCAAGGGCGCGGAAATACTCGGTGATGCGCGGCGCATAGTAGAGCGGGCTGGGACGGCCCACGAAATCCTTCATCAGCGCGTCGAATTCCGCCCAGAATGCCGGGTCCGCCTGTGCCTTGCGGTATTCCGTCTCGAGATCGAGGATCAGCGGCATCAGGGTCTCGGCGACGTAGCGACCACCGAACTGGCCGAAGTGGCCGGTATCGTCGGGCAGGCTGCGGAGACTGTTCACGGGCGTCTGTGCGGTCATGATCGGGCCGATTGGCAGAGCGGCGCGGCCAAGTCCAGCGCCTTCGCCTCTATTAGACTGCATGGGGACGAGTTGCCCGATTTCAATTGCAAATCATGCAACACCACTGGATGCATTGGCAATATAATGTCTGTAAGCGGCAGTTTCATGACGGTTTCGGGTAATTATGAATAATTTTGTTCATCTGGGCGAAAGGTAAGGGGGAGCAGCGGGGCCTCCCCCGGTGAGGGCCGGGGACACACTGGAGTTAAAAAATATGCGTATTGCACTCGTTTCGCTCGCCGCGGTTGCTGCCGTGGCTGCTGCTACTCCCGCCCTGGCCAACGAAGCACGCGTTGAAGCGCGCACCGGCGTGATCTGGGACGGTAGCGACAGCGAAGCAGTTGCTGGCGTCGCTGTCGGTTACGATTACGACCTGGGTGACAAGTTCTTCGTGGGCGTCGAAGGTTCGGCGGACAAGATCCTGACCGACAACACCCGCGTTTCGTGGGGCGTCGGCGGCCGCGCCGGCTTCAAGGTCCTTCCGGCCACCAAGCTTTATGCCGCTTCGACCTGGCAGTCGAAGTTCAGCAAGTACGGCAACAGCGCCGTTGCTGTTGGTGGCGGTGTCGAGCAGGGCCTCGGCAGCCAGTTCTACGCCAAGGCTGAATACAAGCACCTGCTGGTTGGCGACAACACCCCCGACGCAGACGTCGGCCTGGTTGGCGTCGGCTACAAGTTCTGATCGAACGCTTCGGCCTGGCGCAGCTACCGAGTTCGCCAGGCCGGGGCCGGACGATGGGAATCCGCTCTGCAAGGAGCGTAAGCCAGGGAAGGGCGGTCTATGAGGGGCCGCCCTTTCTCTTTGGCGCAGGCCGCGGCTGCTCAGGCGCCGCGCACGGCGCGGGCGAAGGCATCGATCCGGTCGAGGTCCTTTACGCCCGGCGCGCTTTCCACGCCCGAGGACGTATCGACCAGCGGCGTGCGGGTCATCCTGATGGCCTGAGCGACGTTGTCCGGCGTAAGGCCGCCGGCGAGGCCCCAGGGGACCGGCCCCTTCCAGTCCGCCACCAGGCTCCAGTCGAAGCTGAGGCCCATTCCGCCCGGCAGCGAGCCCTTGGGCGTCTTGGCGTCGAACAGCACGAGATCCACGGCACCGGCATAGGCTGCGGCCCTGGCGGCATCTTCGGCGGTGGCCACGGACAGGGCTTTCCACACCGCTATCCCGAAGCGATCACGCAATGCCGCGGCGCGTTCGGGGCTTTCACTGCCATGAAGCTGGAGCGCATCGAGGCGGGCGCCGGCCACGGCTTCGGCGATCGCCGCGTCATCGGCATCGACGAACAGCCCGACCTTGCCGATGCGGCTTCCGGCCTGCTGCGAAAGCAGGGCAGCCTGCGCGGGCGTGACGTTCCGGGGGCTTCTGGGAAAGAACACGAAGCCGGCGTGGGCCGCCCGCGCGCGGATCGCCGCTTCGAGCGCTTCGGGCGTGCTTATCCCGCAGATCTTGATCGCCGCAGTTGGCATGTCGCTTTTCTGGCCTAGATTGTGTCCCCGATGTGAAGGGGGACCGATGATGAACCGACTGGGCCGCTATCTAATGCCATTTGCCGCCGCTGCAATGCTGGGAGGCTGCGGGGTGAAGGAGTCGTTCAAGGATGCCGAGATCGAAGTCGGCAAGTTCCATCAGGCGCTCGATGCCGGGCAGTGGCAGCAGGTCTGGACCAAGGCCGATCCGCAATTGCGCGAGACGACTCAGCGCCCGCAGTTCGAGAAGTTCCTCGATGCCGTGCACCGCAAGCTGGGCAAGGTTCGCGAAGCGAAGCAGGTCGGCTGGAATGCCAATGCCACCACCGGCGGCAGCTTCGTCACCCTCACGTACCAGACGACCTTCGAGCATGGCTCCGGGGTCGAGCAGTTTGTCTATCGCAAGGGTGACGGAGGCGGAATGACCCTGGTGGGCTACAACATCGATTCGCAGGATATGATGCTGAACTGACCGGGGGCAGTCAGAGGGGGGATCAGGGGGCGAGTTCGAACTGCACCGTGACGTTCACGTTGGTTTCCAGTTCGCCTGCGGCGACCGGGGGAGCGGCGGCCACGGAATCCATGGCAGCCTTGGCACGGTACATGATCGGTGACGGCGAATAACCGCCGCTCTCGCTGATGGAAATGATGCGGGCCACCCGCAGGCCGGTGGCGCCGGCATAGAGATCGGCCCGTGCGCGCGCGTCCTTGATCGCGGCGACTCGCGCCTCGTTCTGCGCGGCGTCGGGCTGGGAGAGCATGAAGTTGGGGCCGTTGACCTGATTCGCGCCCGCCTTGACCAGCGCGTCGATCACCTTGCCCATATCGTCGAGCTTGCGCTGGCGAACGCTGACGGTGTTGCCGGCCTCGTAACCGACGATCTCGCGCGGGCCGTCGACATAGGATCCGTCAGGCTGGCGCTTGGGCTGCGCATAGACCGGGTTGACGCTGAGACTGCTGGTCTGGATGTCCTTGTCGGCAACGCCTGCACGCTTGAGCGAGGCGATGACCTGGCCCATCCGCGTCGAATTGCTGTTCAGCGCTTCGCTGGCGGTGGCGCCCTGCGTGGTGACGCCCGCCGAGAAGCCCGCCATGTCAGGCGTGCGGGTGGAAGAGCCTTGGGCGTTGATCGTCAGCAGCGTGTGGCCCGCCGCAATCGCGGGGATCATGCCGGAGTCCTGGGCAAGGGCGGGAACCGCCATCGTCGATGCCAGGGCGGCGGTGGTAACGGCAAGCAGGTTCAGGGATTTCATGAGGTCGCACTCTCTATCCATTTGGCCATTCATTGGCCGGATCAACGATCTGGCTGGCGAGAGGTTGCCCGGCGCTGAACCGTGCATTTTGCGCTATGAAAGGTTTGTGTTCCACGCGGCGTCGCACCGGCCCGAACGGGCCGGTGACGCGAACAACCGCCGGCAGCGGATTTCAGTTCAGAGCGTGGCCTCGATCGCGCGCGCGGCGGCGAGGGGGTCTTCGGCGCGGCTGATCGGGCGGCCGACGACAAGTACGCTGGCGCCGGCATCGCGCGCGGCGCGCGGGGTCATGGTGCGCTTCTGGTCGCCATTGCGGCCATCGTCCGGGCGCAGGCCGGGGACGACGAAGTAGCCGTCCTTCCACTGCTGATGGACGGCGGCGACTTCGTGGCCAGAGCAGACGATGCCGTCGAGCCCGGCAGAATGGGCAAGATCCGCCAGGCGCAGGGCCTGTTCGTGCGGTTCGGCGTTGACGCCGATGGCGTTCAGGTCGCCGCCGTCGAGGCTGGTCAGCACGGTGACCGCCACGACCTTGCAGTTCTCTCCGGCAGCGGCCTTGGCGTCTTCCATCATGGCGCGGCCACCGGCGGCGTGGATGGTGACGATCGACGGTTCGAGCACGTGGATCGCCTGCATGGCGCCGGCCACGGTGTTCGGAATGTCGTGCAGCTTGAGGTCGAGAAAGATCGGCAGGCCGAGCTTGTGCAGTTCGTGCACGCCGTGATGGCCGTGGGCGCAGAAGAATTCGAGACCGAGCTTGATCCCGCCGATGTGCCCGGAAACCTTTCGCGCCAGCGCCTCTGCGGCGTCTAGGCGGGGCAGGTCGAGGGCGAGATAGACGGGATTGCTGTTCATGTTCTCAAGGTTCCGGCGAGGGTTCTGGGGTGGAGAGGGGGGTTTCGACGGTGGTCGGGGAAGCGACGGCCGACGGCACGCTGTTGGCGCGCAGCGAGTTTTCCAGGCTGGCGATGCGGCGCTGGAGCCGCCAGCGCATCGCGCGCAGGTAGAGCCACACCGGGGCCATGCCGAGGCCGAAGAAGACCAGCGCCACGACGCCGACCGGCCATTCGAAATGAACGTAATTGGCATCGTCGAGCGGCCAGAAGTTCACCGGGACCTTCGTCCAGTTCATGGCTATGAAAGCGACCAGGATCGCGGTGATCGCAATCCACAGCACCGTGCGGACTATCTGCATGTTCCCTCCGGCAATTCGTGTACCAAGACCTTCGCAATCGCGCTCGATGCTAAGCGCGATTGCGAGGCATGGGAAGTGTCGGCTGGAAGCTTAGTTCCCGAAAACGCGCGCGAAGATCGTGTCGACCTGCTTGAAGTGATAGTCGAGGTTAAACTTGTCCTCGATCACTTCGACCGGCAGCGCGGCGGTGACTTCCTCATCCGCCTTGAGAAGTTCGAGCAGCGAGAGCTGACCGTCCGATTCCCACACCTTCATCGCATTGCGCTGAACCAGGCGATACGACTGGTCGCGCGTCAGGCCGGCCTGGGTCAGCGCCAGCAGCACGCGCTGCGAGTGGACGAGGCCGCCCATGCGGTCGAGGTTCTTCCGCATGCGCTCGGGATAGACGAGCAGCTTGTCGATCACGCCGGTGAGGCGGGCCAGTGCGAAGTCGAGGGTGATGGTCGCGTCGGGGCCGATGAAGCGTTCGACCGAGGAGTGCGAGATGTCGCGCTCGTGCCAGAGCGCCACGTTTTCCATCGCCGGGACCACCGCCGAGCGTACGACGCGGGCAAGGCCGGTGAGGTTTTCGGTCAGCACCGGGTTGCGCTTGTGCGGCATGGCCGACGAGCCCTTCTGGCCGGGCGAGAAGTATTCTTCCGCCTCAAGCACTTCGGTGCGCTGAAGGTGGCGGACTTCGATGGCGAGGCGTTCGATCGAGCTGGCGATCACGCCCAGCACGGCGAAGAACATGGCGTGGCGATCGCGCGGGATGACCTGCGTCGAGACCGGCTCGACCGCGAGGCCGAGCTTGTCGGCCACATAGTCTTCCACGGCCGGATCGACGTTGGCGAACGTGCCCACGGCGCCCGAGATCGCGCAAGTGGCGACTTCCTCGCGGGCGGCGAGCAGGCGGGTCTTGCAGCGCGAGAATTCGGCATAGGCTTCGGCCATCTTGAGGCCGAAAGTCACTGGCTCGGCGTGGATGCCGTGACTGCGGCCGATGGTCGGGGTGTACTTGTGCTCTTCGGCGCGGCGCTTGATCGCGGCCAGCAGGGCGTCGAGGTCTTCGAGCAGGATGTCTGCGGCCTTGACGAGCTGGACGTTCAGCGTGGTGTCGAGCACGTCGGAGCTGGTCATGCCCTGGTGCATGAAGCGCGCTTCGGGGCCGACCTGCTGGGCTACCCAGTCAAGGAAGGCGATCACGTCATGCTTGGTCACGGCCTCGATGGCGTCGATCGCGGCGACGTCGATGGTCGGATTGGTGGCCCACCAGTCCCACAGGGCCTTGCCGGCGCTCTCGGGCACGGTGCCCATCTCGCCCATCTTCACGGCGGCGTGCGCCTCGATCTCGAACCAGATGCGGTAGCGGGCTTCGGGTTCCCAGATCGCGGTCATTGCGGGGCGGGCGTAACGGGGGACCATGTTCGACTCCTTGAGTGACCTGACTCGACCGGGGCTGCGCTGGCAGGCTGACCGGGCCTCTTGCGCCAGAGCCGCTAGGGCGGGCTTGCGATAAAGGCAAGGGCGCGTGGGCCCGCTTCTCGCAATCCTGAGGCCGGATCGCGGCCGTTCCGGCGCGGGCGTGCAAGGTTTGCACGGCCTGGGCGGTGTTCGGGACGGTTATCGAAGCGCTCCGCAACCTTTGCGGGGAAACGATTTTTCCGGCTTCAAGGAGCCATGTTCCACGAGATGCGCTATCGAGAGGACAGCTTTTCGCGGCTCCTCGTCACAACAGGAAGAACAAGCGATGCGACGTGCGCTTTCGATTTTTCTCGCCACTGCCTTCATTCTGGGTGCGCCCGCGGCCCAGGCGGAGGAAACGAAGCTGGAGGAATTCGGCACCGATCTCGAACGCTTCCCCTATCCCTGGAAGGTCGAGCGCATGGACCTGAAGGTCGGCGCCGAAAGCGCCTCGATGGCCTATATGGACGTGCAGCCGGACCAGCCCAACGGGCAGGCCGTCGTCCTGCTCCACGGCAAGAACTTCTGCGGTGCGACGTGGGAGGATACCGCCCGCACCCTGCTCGGCGCGGGCTACCGGGTGTTGATTCCCGACCAGCTCGGCTTCTGCAAATCGTCCAAACCCGCCTCCGCGCAGTACAGTTTCGCGATGATGGCCGATGCGACGCACCGGCTGATGGAGAAAGTCGGGCTGGAGAAGGCGATCATCCTTGGCCATTCGACCGGTGGCATGCTCGGCCTGCGTTTCGCGCTGATGTATCCCGGCGCGGTGCAGCGGCTCGTGCTGGTGAACCCGCTTGGCCTTGTCGATCGCATGGAGGAGGGCGTGCCCTATGTCCCGCTCGACAAGCTGCTCGCTGCCGAGAAGGCCAAGGGCTATGCCGAAATGCGGCAGTACCAGCTCGATACCTACTATCACGGTGAGTGGAAGCCAGCCTACGACCGCTGGGTCGCGATGCTGGCGGGCCAATATGCGACGCCGGACAACGATGCCGCCGAACTGGCACAGGCTAAGACCGCCGAGATGATCCTGACCCAGCCGGTTTCGCACGAGTTCGGCCGCCTCGCCGTTCCCGTCACGCTGATGATCGGGATGAAGGACACCACGGTGTTCGGCAAGGGGCAGGCGCCGGCCGAGGTGCGCGCGAAGCTGAAGCCCATTCCGGCGATTGCCCCTCAGGCGGCTGCGGCGATGCCGTCCGCGCGCATCGTCGAACTGCCGGACTTCGGCCATTCGCCGCAAGTGGAAGCGCCGGAGGTGTTCGGCGCGAAATTACTGGACGTGCTGGGCGCCCCGGCGCCGTGAAGGCCGGATATCGACCGGCGAGGAAAGCCGCGTGGGCTGTTACGGGCTCGGCGGCAGGGCGCCGGGGTTCCGGCGGCACGCCGGAGCAGGGGTGGCCGAGGCCTTCCAGCGCAGTTCGTAAGTGACGAGAAAACCGTCATGGTCCGATAGCTTCGGGCTTTCCGGGCGTCCGTCAAACAGGGCCTCCACCCGGATCGGGCGGATCCGGACGCTGTCTCCGCTCCACAGGAACTGCAGGTCCTGCGTGTCCATCCACGGTTCATCGCCATCCCATGACATGCGCACGTCGCATCCCGAGGCAGGCTCGGCGCAGATGCGATGGACGAGATCGAGCGACTGATAGCGGGAGAAGTTCTCCCAGCGCTGTTCCGAATGGCGCATGTTGAAATCGCCCCCGAAGATCAGCGGCGTTGCGTCATCGTGAGTCCGGTCGATGAACTCGGAGGCTTCGAGCGCCTGCCGGTCATGCGCTGCGAGATTCCGCGCGGCCGGGGCCCGGGAGGCCCCGCGCGAATTCATGTGCGTATCGTAGATGTCGATCAGCGTGGGCACGCCGGGAATCTCGATTCGCGCCAGTGCGATGCCCTTGTTGGCAAGGCAGTCGAACCCGGCGCAGGATTTGCGCCCATAGGCGCGCCGCGCGGTATCGACGATCGCGTAGCGCGAGGCGATGGCAAGGCCGCTGCCGAAGAAATGAATGCCGATCTCGCCGCGCTGGAGATTGGAGTTGCCCGGCAGCTTCTGCCTGGTGGAGCCGCGGGCGCGGGTGGTGCGGTGCGGGCCGGAGTGGATTGCGGGGTAGCCGGTGGATGCGACCGCCCGCTTGGCGGCATCGCTGAACATTTCCTGGAACAGCACCACGTCGGGCGCGGTTCCGGCAGCGCGCATGGCGGAAAGGCGTTGGCCGATCTGCGAGAGGGACGGCCCCCGGCCGCTGCGCGCGGGCCAGGAGAGGCCTTCCATATTGTAAGTCAGCACCGAAAGTGTCGCGGTGGCCGTTTGCCCGTCGTCGAGCAGCGTGATCGGGGGCGGCTGGACGGCGCTGCATGGCACTTGCGCCGAAGGGGGCGCCACCGTGTTGCAGCCGGCGACCAGCAGCATGAGGCCGATTCCCGCAGCGCTTCGGGAAAGAGCAGGTCCACCATTCATCCGTTTGCGGAAATACATGCCAGCGACCTAAGTCCTGCGAGATCGCAAGTCCATGGCGGCGCGGTCAGGCGGTGGACCACTGGAATTCCATGCACACTTCACCGAAGGTGGTGCCGTCCGGGGCGAAGCTGCGCTCCACGATCATGCCCTTGCCGCCGCGCTGTACGGCCAGCACCGTGCTGCACCGCGTGCCATAGAGGGGATCGCGAATGAAGACCGGGGCGAAGCGCGGCTCCGGGCCGTCTTCGGGACTGGCGAGCCGTGGGTCCGGGGTTTCGGCGCGCAGTGCGGCGAGCAGGTCTGCAGGGTTAGCATCGCCTTGGGCCAGCCAGGTGGCAATCGACTGCTCGACCTGGAGCGTCTTGGGCCAGGGCACGTCGAACCCGCCGTTCGAAAGGCCATGGATGCCCGGCAAGAGCGGGCGTGATTCGGGGGCGGGGTGGTTGGTCAGGAAACGCGCCTCGCCCGCCGCCACTTCGACGAGGTTGAAGGGGTTCATCGATTCGACCGGTTCGGACCGGCGGCCTTCGAGCAGATCGGTGACAAGCTTTCCGCGTGAAGGCCTGCCGGGCACGGAGCCTTCCGGCACCCGGTAATTGGTCACGAGAACGAATCGGTTCGTCCTTGCCGTTTCGCCTTCGGTGAGGCCCAGCCAGGTGCCCCCGCCCAGCAGGTCCCGTCCGGCGATGATGCCGCTTCCGTCACCCCAGCGCGCGAGCGGGGCGGTGGGGCGGGTGTGGAACTCGTCCCGGTTGCCGGCAACCACGAGCGGCCATTCCGGGTGGGCCTGCCATGCCACGGCGGCAACGCACATCGTCAGATCAGTCCCTTGGCCCTGAGGCTCGTATGGCCTTCCCGGCCGATGATGACATGGTCGTGCACCGAGATGCCGAGCAGTCGTCCGGCCTCGGCGATGCGGTTGGTGACCTCGATGTCGGCGCGGCTGGGCTGGGGCGAGCCGGAAGGGTGGTTGTGAACGAGAATCAGCGCCGTTGCCCCAATGTCCAGCGCACGGCGAATCACCTCCCGCGGATGGATGGCAGCTTCGTCGATCGAACCGTCGCCCACGAGGTCGTCGAGGATCAGCATGTTCTTCGAATTGAGATAGAGCACGCGCACGCGCTCACGCGTGAGGTGCGCCATGTCGATCGTCAGATAGTCTATCAAAGCCTGCCACGAGCCGATCACCGGTGCTTCGCGCACTTTCTGGCGGGCGAGGCGGGTCGCCGCGACAGTGACCACCCGCAGCGCGGCCACGGCAGCCTCGCCCATGCCGGGGTGGCCGGCCAGCGCGCGCGGATCCGCCTGCAGCACGCCCGCCAGCGAGCCGAAGCGATGGATCAGGCTGCGGGCGAGGGGTTTCATGTCGCGCCGGGGAACGGCCTGCATCAGCAGGAGTTCTATGACCTCGTGATCCCCCAGAGCTTCCGCCCCACCTTCGACCAGCCGCTTGCGCAACCGGGCCCGGTGGCCGCTGGGATCGTTCCCCGTCTGCGCGGCGCGCCCATCCCGGGCACCCGAAACCCCACCGGCATCCGGGCCGGAGTTTTCGGCGGGTTCATCGAAGAGACTGTCGTGATCGGGCATAACGTGCACAGACAATTGCCTTTCCCGGACGCCAAGCGCAAGTGAAGGACCGGATGCCTCAGGAGCATGACCCAGCCACCGCTCCGGCGGAAACGCCCCCGCCGCGCCGCAAGCGCCGGAGGGCGTTTGCACTCGTCCTGCTGACGGGCGCCGCGCTCGGGCTGGCCGGCACATGGTTCTGGCGCGAGGACATCGCCGAAAACCTGATCTCCGGCGAGCTTGCCAAGCTGGGGCTCCCTGCCACTTACGAGATCGTCAACATCGGTCCTTCCGAACAGGTCGTGCGCAATCTCGTGATCGGCGATCCCCGCCGGCCGGACCTCACTGTCGAGGAAATCCGCGTCGCCACGCGGCTGAACTGGGGTTGGCCGGGCATCGGGCGAATCACCGTGGTTCGCCCGCGCCTTTTCGGCACCCTTCACGGCGGCAGGTTCAGCCTGGGCTCGCTCGACAAAGTGCTGCACGCGGGTGAGCCGAGCAAGGACTACGCCTTGCCCGACCTCGACGTGGCGGTGGAGGACGGGCGCGCCCTGATCGAGAGCGACTATGGCCGCATCGCCGCCAGGCTTGCCGGAAAAGGCGGGCTGCGCGGCGGGTTCGACGGCGAACTCGCGGCCCTTTCTCCGCATCTTGCCGCGCAAGGCTGCGAGGCGGGGCGGACCACGCTCTATGGCAGGGTCCGCATCTCCGGCGGCAAGCCCCGCTTCACCGGCCCGCTGCGGTTCGACGGTCTGGCCTGCCCGAAGCAGTCGCTTCGGGTGGCAAAGAGCGGCGCGCAGCTCGACGTGACGCTCGACCGGTTGCTCGACGGCGGCGAGGGCAGGATCGGTCTAGACGCCGGCGAGACAGGCTTCGCGGCCAACCGGCTGGAGGGCCTGACCGGCTCGGGACGTTTCACCTATCGCAGGCAGGCGCTCACCGCTCAGTTCCGCGTGGAGGCGAAAGGCCTCGCCACGCCGCAGGCGCGGCTGGGGCAACTGGCGTTCGATGGAAGCCTGCGCTCCGCAAACGGTCTTGCGCGATTCGATCTCGACGGAGACGTGACGGGCAAGGGCGTCTCCATCGGCGAATCGGTTGATGCCATGCTGGTCGAGGCGGCGCGCGCCGGGGAGGGCACGCTCGCCGCGCCGGTCGCCACGCAGGTCCGCTCTGCGCTGGCCCGCGAGACGCGGGGCAGTACGCTTGACGCGAATCTCATCCTGAGACGCGGCGAGGACGGGTTCAGCCTGGTGGTGCCGCGCGGCCATTGGCGCGGGGCCAGCGGTGCCTCGTTGCTGGCGCTGTCCCGCCTGCAGGCGAAATTCGGGGCGAACGACCGCCGCCCCGTGGTCACCGGCAATTTCGCAAGTGGCGGGCAGGGGTTGCCGCAAGTTTCCGGGCGGATGGAAAGCGATGCACGCGGCCATCTCGCGCTGCAGGTCGAGATGCCGGAATACCGCGCCGGCGATTCCCGCGTGGCCCTGCCGCATTTCGCGCTGAGCCAGACGCCTGACGGCACGATGAGCTTCACCGGCGAAACGCGCCTTTCCGGTGCCTTGCCCGGCGGCGCGGCGCAGGATCTGGTCCTGCCGATCGACGGGCGCTGGGGCGCGGACGGCACGCTTGCGGTCTGGCCGCGATGCACGACGATCGGCTTCGGGCGGCTCGCTTTTGCAAATCTCACGCTCGACAGGCGCAGCCTGCAAGTCTGCCCGGCGCGCGGCGGTTCGATCCTGCGCAGCCATGCAGGCGGGTTCGACATCGCCGCAGGCGTTCCGGCGCTCGACGTGTCCGGGCACCTTGGCGAAACCCCGATTCGCGTCGCCAGCGGCCCGCTCGGCTACGCGCAGTTCGCCGGCAGGCCCGGCGCGCTGACCGCGAAGGCGGTCGATGTCAGCCTCGGTCCGCGGGAGGCGCCATCGCGGTTCCGCCTCGCCACGCTGGATGCGCAAGTGGGCAAGGATATCGGCGGGGCGTTCGATGAAGCGGACATTTCGCTCGCCGCCGTCCCGCTCGACCTCAAGCAGACCGCGGGCAACTGGCGCTATTCGGGGGGCGTGCTCGCCATCGACAAGGCCCGCTTCACCCTGGTCGATCGCCAGCAGGCGCCGCGTTTCCAGCCTCTCGTCGCCCGCGACGGAACGCTGAGGCTGGAAAACAACGTCATTACCGCCCAGGCCGTGCTGCGGGAGCCCACCAGCGACCGTGAAATGGTCCGCGCCGACGTGGTCCACGATCTCGGCAAGGCGAGCGGCCATGCCGACCTCGCGGTCTCCGGGATCACGTTCGACAAGCAGGTCCAGGCCGAAACGCTCTCGCCTTTGCTGCTGGGCATCGTCTCGAACCTGGAAGGCAGCGTCCACGGCACCGGACGGATCGACTGGAACGGGCAGGGCGTGACCAGCCACGGGCGCTTCGCCACCGACGGCCTCGATTTTGCGGCGGCGTTCGGTCCGGTGAAGGGATTGAGCGGGGATATCGCGTTCACGGACCTGCTCGGCTTCGTCACTGCGCCGGACCAGAAGCTGAAGATCGCCTCGATCAATCCCGGCGTGGAAGTGACCGATGGGGAGCTGTCGTTCCAGATGGAGCCCGGCTACCTGCTGCGCCTGAACGGAGCACGCTGGCCGTTCATGTCAGGCACGCTGACGCTGGACCCGGCGACGATGCGCATCGGCGCCTCGGAAACACGGCACTACAAGCTCAACGTCAGCGGGCTCGACGCGGCGACCTTTGTTCAGCACCTCGAACTCACCAACATCAATGCCACCGGCGTCTTCGATGGCGAAGTGCCGCTGGTGTTCGATGAGCAGGGCGGGCGCATCGTCGATGGCTACCTCGCCTCGCGCGATCCGGGCGGCAATGTCAGTTATCTGGGCGCGCTGACCTACAAGGACCTTTCGGCGATGGGCAATTTCGCCTTCGGTGCGCTCAAGTCGGTGGACTACAGGCACATGGAGATCGGGCTGGGCGGCTCGATCTCGGGCGAACTTCTCACGCGCATCAGTTTCGACGGGCTCAGCCAGGGAACCAGTGCGCAGCGAAACTTCATCACCAAGCAGATCGCGAAGCTGCCGATCCGCTTCGTCGTCAAGATCAAGGCGCCGTTCTTCAAGCTCTTCGGCTCGATGCGTTCGCTTTACGATCCCACTTACGTCACCGATCCGCGTGCGGTCGGCATATTCAGCACGGTGCCGGGGCAGGTCCCGACGGGCGATCCCGGTTCAACTCGTCCCGCCCCAGCCACCATTCAGCCTCCAGTCAGCGAGAATAATCCATGAAGGCCCTGGAATTGACCGGAAGCACTCCGGCTGCGACAAGTCCGGCGATGATGAGCCAGGCACTCCACAACCCGCAGCAGGTTCCCTTTCGGTCCGGCAGGCGCGCCGTTCGCGCCCTGATGGTGGTGATGGGTCTGGGATCGATGCTGGGCGGATGCGTGAATGTGAGCGCGCCCGACAAGCCGATAGTGATCGAACTCAACATCAACATCAGGCAGGAAGTTATCTATCGTCTCTCCCAGGACGCGGAGAACACGATCAAGGAAAACGAAGGCGTATTCTGATGAGCAAGATCCGTTTCAGCAGTCCCGTCGCCTATCTGGGTGCGATTGCGCTGGCACTTGGTGCCGGTAGCGGCGCGCTGGCGCAGGAAGGGCGCGACCCGGCCTATGCCGCAGCCCGTGCCGCAGGGCAGGTGGGCGAACAGAAGGACGGTTATCTCGGCGTGATCGGAGCGCCTTCCGCCGATATTCGCGCCATGGTTCGTGACCTCAACAACAAGCGGCGCGCGATCTACACCGAAAAGGCCGCGGGCAAGAGCACGATCGAGGAATATGCCTTTGCCACGGCATGCCGCCTGATCTCGCAGACCCAGCCGGGCGAAAAGTATCAGGCCCCCGATGGTTCATGGAAGGTTCGCGGTGCCGGAGCGCCGGAGCGCGATGCACGCTGCCCCTGATATCGGGCTGGCGCTGATATCGACAGCGTCTAATGAACATTGAAAGGGCGGCCGGTTTTCCGGTCGCCCTTTTTCGTATGTCGAAGAGCGCCGCGTTCGCGAAGGCGAGCGGCCGGGCTTCCTCCCGAGCTGAATATCCCGGCGGACGTTCGGCGCGTTCTTGAGGATTTTCTTCGGCATCGTCCTTGCGGTATTGTCCGCAAGGCACCACTTCCGCAGCCTGATCGACACTTGGACACACGCCGTCGCGTGTGAACAACTGTTGCCGCGCGCCTCGTGCCATGGTTGACTCAAGAATAGCCCCACCCTAAGGGGGCGGCGCCCTCGGCGGGCAGCCGTTGAACGCGTCATTACGTTCCTATTCGTTTGAGAGGAGGAGCCTGACATGAACGACGAGCCGTCCGCACGGGAACCTGTCGGCGAGGATGCGCGCCTCGATTCGCTGGACGATCGGCTGAAAGCCCTTCGTGAGCGGGAGGCGAAGCGTCAGAAGCCGGTCGCGGGCGCGGAAACGGACGATGCCTATCGTGCCGGAAACCGCGTCCTGGCCGACTTGCTCGGTGGGGTTGCCGGTGGTCTGTTTCTTGGCTGGGTGATTGATCACTTTGCCGGAACATCGCCCTGGGGTCTGATGGTAATGATGTTCCTCGGAATATTCGTTGCCTTCAGGAATATTATCAGGAATTCGAACCGGCGCCCGGATTGACCCAAGGGGGGTGGATTAGGGCGCTGTCGTTCATTGGCGACAGGGATATTCGCGTGGCAGCCGAAGCGAAGGTCGATCCGATGCACCAGTTCAGCATCCAGCCGTTGTTCGGCTCGGAAGGCTGGAGCATCGCCGGTTACAACATCGCCTTCACCAACAGCACGCTGTGGATGGCGATTGCCGCCGTCACGCTGGCGTTCTTCGTTGCGGGCGGCATGAAGCGCCAGCTCGTGCCCGGTCGTTGGCAGATGGCGGTGGAAACCTTCACCGGCTTCATCGACGGCATGCTGGCTGCGAACGTCGGCCCCGGCGGCAAGAAGTACGTTCCGTACATCTTCTCGCTGTTCATGTTCATTCTCTTCGCGAACTTCCTCGGCCTGCTGCCGCTGGGCGTGATCGGTCTCCATGCCTTCACGTTCACCAGCCACTTCTCGGCCACGGGCGTTCTTGCGGTGCTTTCCTTCGCGATCGTCATCATCGTCGGTTTCGCGAAGCACAAGCTGCACTTCTTCTCGCTGTTCGTGCCGCACGGCACTCCGGTGATCATGATCCCGCTGATCTTCTGCGTGGAACTGATCTCCTTCCTGGTGCGCCCGTTCAGCCTCGGCCTGCGTCTTTTCGTCGCAATGATGGCCGGCCACGTCCTTCTTGAGGTTCTTTCGAGCTTCGTCATCAGCTCGGGCAATGCCGGTATCGGCCTCTTCGCCATCGCCGGGCTGCCCAGCTTCATCCTGATGGTCGGCATCTGCGCTCTCGAGCTGCTGGTTGCCGGTATCCAGGCCTATGTTTTCGCTCTTCTCACTTGCGTCTATCTCAACGACGCCGAGAATCTTCACTGATTTTTCAGTCTCACTCGAGTTTTCCAAAGGGAGTTTTTGAAATGGACGCAGAAGCTGCAAAGCTGCTTGGTGCTGGTTTCGCCGCAATCGGTTGCGGCCTCGCCTCGATCGGCGTGGGTAGCGTTTTCGCGAAGTTCCTCGAAGGCGCGCTGCGCAATCCGGGCGCCGCTGATGCCCAGCAGGGCCGTCTCTTCATCGGCTTCGCCGGTGCCGAACTTCTCGGTCTGCTGTCGTTCGTCGTTGCCGCGCTGCTGATCTTCGCCTGATCGCGCGCCACTGATCCGGTCCGGCTGCCCGAACCCTTTGGTGAGGCGGCCGGATCACCGGATGCAAGAATTCTATCGGCCACTTCGAGACAGGGCGGACCCATGCCTCAGATCGCACAGCTAGCCGCGACTTATTCCAGCCAGATCTTCTGGATGCTGATCTTCTTCGGCTTCACGTTCTTCGTCGTTGGACGGGGAATGGTTCCCAAGGTCATGGATACGGTCGCGCAGCGCGACAAGCAGATTGCCGACGACCTCGCCGCCGCCGAGCGCTTCCGCGCATCGGCCGATGCGGAAGAGGAAGCCTGGCGCACGCGTGAGAACGCTAACCGCGCCGAGGCGCAGGCCCTTATCGCGGAAGCCCGCGCCAAGGCCGCTGCCGTCACGACCGAGCGCCTCGCGACCGCGCAGGTGGCAATCGACGCCACGCTCGCCGAAGCCGAAACCCGTATCTCGCAGGCACGCCGTTCGGCCGCCGCCGAGATCGAGGACGTCGCCGCCGACGCCGCGCGCGAGATCGTCAGCCGCATTGCCGGCCTGACTCTTGACGACGGTGCGGTTCGTTCCGCCGTTAAGGAGAACCTGGTCCATGGCTGAGAACACTGAGCTGTCCACCACGGACACCGTCGTCGCCGAGGGTACGTCCCACGAAGGCGCCGAGATGGCAGGAACCCAGGCCGGCGTGGAGCATCATGCCGAACCGCTGCTGCTGGGCGTCGCCCCGCCGGTTGCGGTCGTCAGCGCCTCGATGCTGGTGCTCATCGCGATCATGCTCTGGAAGGGGCTGCCGAAGATGATCTCCGGCGGTCTCGACAGCAAGATTGCCGAGATCAAGGCGCAGCTTGCCGAAGCCACGACTCTGCGCGCCGAAGCGGAAGCGCTGCGCAAGGAATATGCCGACAAGATCGCGAGCGCCGAAAAGGACGCCGCGGCCATGCTCGACCATGCCCGTCACGAAGCGGAAACCATCGTCGCCAAGGCTCAGGCCGATACGACCGATGTCATCGCCCGCCGCGAGAAGATGGCCCAGGACAAGATCGGCGCCGTCGAACGTGCCGCCGTCACCGAACTGCGCCAGCAAGCCGCTGCCGCCGCTGCCGCGGCAGCGCGGGGCCTTATCAAGACCAACCATTCGGCGGATGCCGACAAGGCGCTGGTCGATCAGGCAATCGCCGGAATCTGATCTTTTCCGGATCGGCTGCGAAGCAAAAGGCCTCCGTGCGCTGCACGGGGGCTTTTTTGTGTCCCGCGTCCGGTCATGTCCGGCGGGAGCGTGATCGGGAGTTGACGGGCGCTGCGTTTGGGATCAGAGCGACGCCCGCGCAGCCCATGTTGCTGCGGTGTTTCAGGAAGCGAGGACATGTCAAGCGACAGTTCCAGTAGGACCGCACGCCCGGAGGTCGTCCGCTAGTTCTCGCTGGCCGTCGTCCGCCCGGGTCGTGCGGACGAAAGGTGTGATGATGGTGAACGACCTCTTCGCCGGCGTGACCGCCGGTGCCCGTCCCGCCAAGAGCGGGCTCTATATTGCAGATATCGTCGAGATGCTTCAGGCGCTGGCGCCGCAGGCCGCTGCCGCCAAGCTCGGCCGCATGGCCGACGTGCGCGCCGTGGCTGTGCTTGACCGGCCCGAATTCTCGGCGGCTCCCGATGTCCTGGCCTTGCTGCCGCAGCCGCGCGCCGTCCAGCTTCTTGCGCAGATGGCGGAAGACCGGGCTGCCGACGTGCTTGCCGAAATGGACGAAGCCGTGGCTGGCCAGCTCCTCGGCGCCCTTGCTCCCGAAGTGCGCACTTCGCTGCGCAGCCTGCTGGCATGGCCGGAAGACAGCGCCGGCGGCATGATGACGACGGAGTTCGTCGCCGCACGGATTTCGGCCAGCGTGGCTGAAGTTCTCGATCTCATCCGTACGGTGGAGCGCAGCCGCGAGACGGTCTATTCGGTGTTCCTTCTCGACGAGCGGGGCCGCCTCGATGCCACGATCTCGCTGCGCCGCCTGATCGCCGCACAGCCCGATTCGCCGGCGATCGACCTTGCCCGGGACCGGGAGCCGGTAACGGTGACGCCCGGCACCGACCGCGAGGAGGTGGCTCACCTCATCCGGCGGCACGATCTTCTTGCGCTGCCGGTGGTGGACGACGAGGGGCGGCCCCTCGGGATCGTCACCGTGGATGACGTGCTTGACGCGCTGGTGGCCGAGCATACCGAGGACGTCCAGAAGTTCGGCGGACTGGAGGCGTTCGACCGCCCCTATCTCGAAACCGGCTTCTTCGAGATGATCCGCAAACGCGCGGGCTGGCTCAGCGTGCTGTTCGTTTCGGAAATGCTCACCGCCAGCGCCATGCAGCATTTCGAGAACGAACTGGCCCGTGCAGTGGTGCTGACGCTGTTCATCCCGCTGATCATGAGTTCGGGCGGCAACAGCGGCAGCCAGGCGACCTCGCTCATCATCCGGGCGCTTGCGGTCGGCCAGGTGCGCCTGCGCGACTGGTGGCGCGTGGCGCTGCGCGAACTGCCGGCGGGCATGGTGCTGGGCGCCATCCTCGGTACGGTGGGCTTCGTGCGCATCGCCGCGTGGCAGGCGCTGGGCTTCTATGATTACGGCAGCCACTGGATCCTGATCGCGACCACTGTTTCGGCCGGTCTTGTAGGGATCGTGACGTTCGGTTCGCTGGCGGGCTCGATGCTGCCGTTCCTGCTCCAGAAGCTGGGCTTCGATCCGGCCAGTGCATCGGCCCCGTTCGTCGCGACGCTCGTGGATGTCACGGGGCTGGTGATCTATTTCACCATCGCGCTTGCCATTCTATCCGGTACGCTGCTCTAGGCCCGGATGATCGAATTGGCGACCCATCCCTTGTCGCCGGATACCAGACGAAAGGACGGCCCCATGGCATTCACCGCGAAGATCCTGTTGCTCGGCTCGGGCGAACTGGGCCGCGAATTCGTGATCTCGGCCAAGCGGCTCGGCTGTCAGGTTGTGGCCTGCGACGCTTATGAGGGCGCGCCTGCCATGCAGGTGGCGGACCAGTTCGAGGTGTTCTCCATGCTCGATGGCGAGCGCCTGCGTGCCGCCATCGAGAAGCACCGGCCCGATTTCATCGTCCCCGAGGTTGAGGCGATCCGCACCGAGGTGCTGGCGGAAGTGGAGGCCGAGGGTTTCTGCGTCGTGCCGTCCGCGCGCGCGACCCAGATGACGATGAACCGCGACCGTATCCGCGAAGTGGCGGCGACGGAACTCGGCCTGCGGACTTCGCGCTATCGCTATGCCGAGAACCTGGATGAGGTCATGGCCGGCGCCGCGCACACGGGGCTGCCTTGCGTCATCAAGCCGGTCATGTCGTCATCGGGCAAGGGCCAGAGCACGGTGCGCGATGCCGCCGATCTGGAGAAGGCGTGGGACTACGCCGTGTCCAACATGCGCGGTGACCGTGCGCGCGTGATCGTGGAGGAGTTCGTCGATTTCGATTACGAGATCACCCTCCTGACCGTGCGCAGCCGCGAGGGCGTGTCGTTCTGCCCGCCGATCGGCCACCGACAGGAGCGCGGCGATTACCAGGAATCCTGGCAGCCGACGCCGATGGCGCCCTCCGCCATCGCCGATGCGCAGGACATGGCGCGCAAGGTCGTGGACGATCTTGGCGGTTACGGCATTTTCGGCGTGGAGTTCTTCGTGAAGGGCGAGGATGTGATCTTCTCCGAGCTCTCGCCGCGCCCGCACGATACCGGGATGGTCACGCTCATCTCGCAGAACCTTTCCGAGTTCGACCTCCACGCGCGCGCGATTCTCGGCCTGCCGATCCCGGAAATCACCCTGCATGGGCCCAGCGCCTCGGCGGTGATCCTGGCTGACCGGGTGTCCGATTCCTTCGCTTACGAAGGCCAGGCAGATGCGCTGGCGACGCCGGGCGGCCAAGTGGACCTGCGCCTTTTCGCCAAGCCCACGACGCGGCCCTATCGCCGGATGGGCGCGACGCTGGCGCTCGCCGGAGATACAGACAGCGCACGCCGGATCGCGGCGGAAGCCGCCGCGAAAGTGCGCATCGTTTACGAATAAGGGGAGGGCAGGGGAGCCGCTCCCCTGCCGCCTCAGAAGCTGTTCTTGGCTTCCCGCAGGGCCGCGAATGTAGCCACCGCGTCTCCATGTGACCCTTCCGGCGCCCAGCGCGCCTGCAGCGCCGGATCGTCCGCGCGCAGGAACGGGTTGGTGAGCAGTTCGCGGCCCAGCTTGGCCGGAACAGTGGGCAGCCCGGCCGCCCGGGCGCGGACGATATCGTCGGCATAGGCTGCCAGCTCGGCATTGTCGGGGTCGGCGTGAAGCGCGAACCTGGCGTTCGATGCGGTATATTCGTGCGCGCAGTAGAGCATCGTGCCCGCAGGAAGCGCCTTGATCCGCTGGAGGCTCGCCCAGAACTGGGCCGGATCGCCTTCGAACATGCGCCCGCAGCCCAGCGCAAAGACCGAATCGCCGACGAAAGCCATTTGAGCGCCGGGAATGTAGTAGGCGCAGTGGCCCAGCGTATGGCCGCCCACGTCGATAACCTGGGCTTTCCAGTCACCCAGCGAAACCACGTCGCCTTGCATCACCGTGCGGTCCACGCCGTCGATCCTTGCGGCATCGCCCTGCGGCGCGGTGATCGTGCAGTTGGTGACGGCCTTGATGGCCGCATTCCCGCCAGCGTGATCGGGGTGCCAGTGGGTGTTCCAGATCTGGGTGATCTGCCAGCCCCTGTGTGCGGCCTCGCGCAGATATTCGTCGGCATCCGGGGTATCGATGCAAGCGGTTTCGCCGCTCGCCGGATCGTGCAGCAGGTAGCCGTAATTGTCGCTGAGACAGGGAAACTGGTGGACTTCGAGCATGGGGTCTCTCCTCAGGGAGAGATTTAGGAGCTCAATCGGCGATCGGGAAGCCGCCTTCGCATTGCGAAGTATCGCATGTGCCGGCTGAGCCGGCGAAATCCAGGATCGAGGTGGCCGCCAACAGAAAGGCCTAGGCGATCGGTACGCCCCAACGTTCGAGGACTGTTTTCAGCAGGTCTCGTATCGCCATGCGCGGAGCCTATCACGTTCCCGCAAAAGCAAAAGCCCGCCCGGATTTCTCCGGACGGGCCTTTACTGATTCACCTCGCGGTGAAACCCGGAACGTTCTTACGAACGGTTCTTGAGGGCTTCGCCGAGGATGTCGCCGAGCGAAGCGCCCGAGTCCGACGAACCGTACTGTTCCACGGCTTCCTTCTCTTCGGCCAGCTGGCGGGCCTTGACCGAGAAGTTGGGCTTCTTGGAACGGTCGAAACCGGTGACCATGGCGTCGAGCTTCTGGCCGACCTGGAAGCGGTCGGGGCGCTGCTCGTCGCGGTCGCGGCCGAGGTCCGAACGCTTGATGAAGCCGGTGGCGCCATCGTCGCCAGCCTGGACTTCCAGACCGCCGTCGCGAACTTCGAGGACGGTCACGGTGGTGACCTGGCCACGACGCAGGCCGCCTTCGCCGCCGGCTGCGGCAACGCCGCCAGCTGCCGGAGCACCGCGCTCAAGCTGCTTCATGCCGAGGCTGATGCGTTCCTTCTCGACGTCGACGTCGAGAACCACGGCCGAAACCTGCTCGCCCTTGCGGTGCAGAGCCAGCGCGTCTTCGCCCGAGATGCCCCAGGCGATGTCCGACATGTGAACCATGCCGTCGACGTCGCCGTCGAGACCGATGAACAGGCCGAATTCAGTGGCGTTCTTGACTTCGCCTTCAACCTGCGAACCGACGGGGTGCTTCTCGGCGAAGGCTTCCCAGGGGTTCTGCTGAGCCTGCTTGAGGCCGAGCGAGATGCGGCGCTTGTCCGAATCGACTTCGAGAACGACCACTTCGACTTCCTGCGAGGTCGAGACGATCTTGCCGGGGTGGACGTTCTTCTTGGTCCAGGACATTTCCGAAACGTGGACGAGGCCCTCGATGCCGGCTTCCAGTTCCACGAAGGCACCGTATTCGGTGATGTTCGTGACAGTGCCCGACAGCTTGGCGCCGACCGGGTACTTGACGGCTGCGCCTTCCCACGGATCGCTTTCCAGCTGCTTCATGCCGAGGCTGATGCGCTGGGTGTCCTGGTTGATGCGGATGATCTGGACCTTCACGGTGTCGCCGATGGCGATCACTTCGCTCGGGTGGTTGACGCGCTTGTAGCTCATGTCGGTGACATGGAGCAGGCCGTCGATGCCGCCGAGGTCAACGAACGCACCGTAGTCGGTGATGTTCTTGACGACGCCTTCGATGACCTGGCCTTCGCTCAGCTTGTCGATCAGCTCGCTGCGCTGTTCGGCGCGCGTTTCTTCGAGGACGGCGCGGCGCGACACGACGATGTTGCCACGGCGACGGTCCATCTTGAGGATCTGGAAGGGCTGCGGCACGTCCATGAGCGGGGTGACGTCGCGCACGGGGCGGATGTCGACCTGCGAGCCGGGAAGGAAGGCAACGGCGCCGTCGAGGTCGACGGTGAAGCCGCCCTTGACGCGGCCGAAGATCACGCCTTCGACGCGCTTGCCTTCACCGAATTCGTTTTCGAGCTTGTCCCAGGCGGCTTCGCGGCGTGCGCGGTCGCGCGACAGCATCGCTTCACCGTCGGCGTTTTCGACGCGGTCGACGTAAACTTCGACTTCGTCACCGACCTTGAGGCCGTGGTCGTCTTCACCGCGGGCGAATTCGCGCAGGGCAACGCGGCCCTCGCTCTTCAGGCCCACGTCGATGACGGCCTTGTCGTTTTCGATGGCGGTGACGGTACCCTTGACGACGCGGCCTTCGAAGCCGTCATCGGCGACGCCGCCGAGCTGATCGTCAAGCATCTTCGCGAAATCATCGCGAGTGGGATTGGCAGAAGTAGCCATTAAAGGTCTTTCCTGTTCAACATTTTCCCGGCCAGGCGGTTGTTTCCGCCGGTCTTTCCTCCGCTTTGCCGCACCATGCAGGCGAAACGGGCCAAAAGGGCCGAACTGCCACGGTGGCCGGATGCCGGCCGTGGCGTCCTTCGAGCCGCATGGCTCTCCAGACCGGCGGCCACTACGCCGTTGGCCGCCGAAATGCAAGGAGAATGGGGCCGTTCAGGGAAGGACCGCAGCGGCCTTCCCGGCGATGGCCACGGCAGCGGCGATCGCCTCGTCACGGCCCAGTTCCGAGGTGTCGAGAACGACGGCGTCGTCGGCGGCGACAAGCGGGGCGTCCTTGCGGTTGCGGTCGCGTTCGTCGCGGGCGGCGAGATCGGCCTCGATCTCTTCAAGGGAGACCGTGCGGCCCTGCGCCTGCATCTCCAGGAAGCGGCGCTGGGCGCGGGCGGTGACGGATGCGACGACGAAGAGTTTCACCCCCGCTTCCGGCGCGATCACGGTGCCGATGTCGCGGCCGTCAAGCACGGCGCCGCCGGCCTGCGTGGCGAAGCTGCGCTGGCGTTCGAAAAGGGCCTGGCGCACGGCGGGATGCACCGAGGCGCGGCTTGCCAGCCCGCCGGTGGCTTCGGAGCGCAGTTCGGGGTCTTCGAGCAGCCCGTCGGCGAATGTGCAGGCGGCAAGCGCGGCGGCCGGGTCGTCAGGATTGCCGCCATCGAGGAAGCACTGCCGCCCCACCGCGCGATAAAGCAGCCCGGTATCGAGGTGAGGCAGCCCGAAATGGCGGGAAAGGGCTTTGGCGATAGTGCCTTTGCCCGAGGCGGTGGGTCCGTCTACGGCGATGATCATGGCTGGCTTCATGGCCGCTGGCAGGGATCAGTGCAAGGTCGTGTCGTCCGACGGGCGCAACCGCTTGCGGCGTGACAGCAGAGCCTTCAGGAGGCCGCATCCGGCGATCACCGCCCAGAGCGATTCCATCGCGATCGAGGGCAGGTTCACGTTCACCATCAGCGAGATCAGCAGCAGCACCGCGCCGGCAAGGTTGAGCCCGTGCTGGAGGTAGCGGTTCGGCCTGTCCTCATAAGTGACGTAGGCATAGGCGAGAATGCAGCAGGCCGTTCCCAGGAAGCCGAGGACGTTGCTGAGCGTTTCCGGCAGTTCGAGGATCATGCAGGCTCCCGGCCGAATGGCGGAAGGCGGCATCGCGCCGCCTCCTTTAGCCAAATGCGCCTATCCGGCGAGCGTTGCCAGAAGTTCCTCGAAATTGGGGAAGCTGGTGGCGATCGGGCGGGTGTCGTCGACTTCGACGCCGTCCCGGCTGCCGAGGCCCGCGATCGCCATGGACATGGCGATGCGATGGTCGAGATGCGTCGTGACCCGGGCATCGCCCGGCGTGCCGGGCAGGGGCGCGCCGCCGGTGCCGGTGATGACGAGGCCGTCCTCGCGCTCCTCGATCCCGGCGCCGGCCAGCGTGAGCGCGGCGGCCATGGCGGAGAGCCGGTCCGATTCCTTCACGCGCAGTTCGTCGAGTCCGCTCGTCACGGTAACACCCTCGGCCAGCGCGGCGGCTACGAAGAGGACCGGGAACTCGTCGATCATGGCGGGGGCGACGGCGGGATCCACTTCGATGCCCTTGAGGGCCGAGTGCTTCACCAGCAGGTCCGCGACCGGTTCGCCGCCCACTTCGCGCTCGTCCAGGAATTCGATCTGGCCCCCCATCTGGCGCAGCACTTCGACAAGGCCGGCGCGGGTGGGGTTGAGGCCGACGTTCTCGATCACGACCTCGCTGCCCGGCGTGACCAGTGCGGCGACGATGAAGAACGCCGCGGACGAAGGGTCGCCCGGAACGTCGATGACCTGCGGCTTGAGTTCGGCCTCGCCCTTGAGCGTGATGATGCGGGTGCCGTCGGCCTCCACGGTCACGGTGAGGTCGGCGCCGAAGCCCTTGAGCATGCGTTCGGAGTGGTCGCGCGTGGGGACCGGCTCGATCACGGTGGTGATTCCCGGCGTGTTGAGGCCGGCCAGCAGCACGGCGCTCTTTACCTGGGCGGAGGCGACCGGCAGGCGGTAGGTGATCGGCACGGCGGGCGAGGCGCCGCGCACGATCAGCGGCAGGCGGCCGCCTTCGCTCGCCTCGAAGCTCGCGCCCATTTCCGAGAGCGGATCGATCACGCGGCCCATCGGGCGCTTGGAGAGCGAGGCATCGCCGGTGAAGCTGACATGGATCGGGTGGCTGGCCACGAGGCCCATCAGCAGGCGGGTGGAGGTGCCGGAATTGCCCATGTCGAGCGGACTTTCAGGCTGGAGCAGGGCGCCGACGCCCACGCCGTTCACCCGCCACTCGCCTTCGCCGATGCGCTCCACGCTGGCGCCCATCGCGCGCATGGCTGCGGCGGTGGCCAGCACGTCCTCGCCTTCGAGCAGGCCGGTCACGCGGGTTTCGCCCACGGCCAGTGCCCCCAGCATGATCGAGCGGTGGCTGATCGACTTGTCGCCCGGCACGCGGATGCGTCCTTTCAGCGGTCCTGCGGGCAGGAAACGGCGGGGGCGCATGGCGGTGGTGGTGTCGTGGCTCACGGCAAGGCTTCTTTCGAGGCTGGAAGGGGCGCAAAATCGCGGGGCTTTTGACAGCGGGTGCGGCCTATGGCAAGGCGCGCGCCCTGATGCGACCCGCGCGCTTGATCCCGCATGCTTGATTTTGCGCGCCGGCCCTCCCATCAAGACACGGAATTCACGCCTGCGCCTTTCGGACGGGCCATTATTGAGGACATTTCATGGCAAAGCCTGAATGGGGCGCCAAGCACGGCTGCCCGAAATGCGGCACCCGCTTCTACGACCTGGGCAAGGATGACCCGGTTACCTGCATCGAGTGCGGTAATTCCTGGCAGCCGGAACCGGTTCTGAAGTCGAAGCAGCCGATTCCCTATGAGGAAATCCAGAAGAAGGAAGTCGTCGAGACCGAGGATTCGGATCTCGCCGAAGACGATCTGGACATCGACGACGACGGCGATTCGCCGGACAACGACGTCGATCTCGGCGGCGATGACGATCTCGGCATCGGCGCGGGCGACGACGACGGCGACCGGGACGAGTAAGTCTCGAACGCATCGGTTCAGGAAAGGGCGCGCAGCTTCGGCTGTCGCGCCCTTTCTCTTTATCGGGTCCGATCCTAAAAATGACAGGTCGGTGAAAATTTCCTCTTGTCAGCCCGGCGAACCCAATCTAGAGGGCGGCCTCCCAAGCGGAGGCGCAAGCCGATGCAAGGGAACGGACCGAACCTCCCGGGGCTGGTCCGCTGAAATGATTGGGGCCTTAGCTCAGCTGGGAGAGCGCCTGCATGGCATGCAGGAGGTCAGCGGTTCGATCCCGCTAGGCTCCACCATTTCATCATTGCAGTTTCGCGGGAACGCGACACGCTGGCTGACGAGGTTTCGTCCGCCGGCGTTTTTCGCATAACGTCCCGTCACGCCGGTCAGCGAGGTTTCGCCCACCGGCGTTTTTGGCGTTCTGGCTGGCCCGTTGGCCGGCCAACAGTGGAGTTAGGCATGTTCGACAGCCTTTCGGATCGTCTCGGTGGCGTTTTCGACAAGCTGCGCGGTCGCGGCGCGCTCAAGGAGCAGGACGTTCGCGATGCCATGCGCGAAGTGCGCATCGCGCTGCTCGAAGCCGATGTCGCGCTCCCCGTCGTGCGCCGCTTCATCGACCAGGTTACCGAAAAGGCCGTTGGCCAGTCGGTGCTGCGCTCGGTCACGCCGGGCCAGCAGGTCGTCAAGATCGTCAACGATGCCCTGATCGAGATGCTCGGCGGCGAAGAGACCGCTGAACTCGATCTCAATGCCGCGCCCCCGGTCGTCATCATGATGGTCGGCCTTCAGGGCTCGGGCAAGACCACCAGCACCGCCAAGATCGCCCGCCTCCTCCGCGAGAAGCAGGGCAAGAAGGTTCTGATGGCCTCGCTGGACGTCAACCGTCCGGCCGCGCAGGAACAGCTTCGCGTCCTTGGCGAGCAGGTCGGCGTCGCCACCCTGCCGATCATCGCCGGCCAGCAGCCGACCGAGATCGCCACCCGTGCGATGCAGTCCGCCAAGCTGCAGGCCGTCGACGTGCTGATGCTCGATACCGCGGGCCGCCTGCATGTCGACACGCAGCTCATGGACGAGATGAAGGCGGTTGCCGCCATCTCGAACCCCCGTGAAACGCTGCTCGTGGTCGACTCGCTGACGGGTCAGGACGCGGTCAACGTCGCGCAGTCGTTCTCCGGCGAAGTCGATCTTACTGGCGTCGTGCTCACCCGCATGGATGGTGATGCGCGCGGCGGTGCGGCGCTGTCGATGCGGGCCGTCACCGGCAAGCCGATCAAGTTCGCGGGCACCGGCGAGAAGATGGAGGCCCTCGAGGTCTTCCACCCGAGCCGCGTCGCCAACCGCATCCTCGGCATGGGCGACATCGTCTCCATCGTCGAGAAGGCCGCCGAAGCGGTCAAGATCGAGGACGCCGAAGCGCTGGCGAAGCGCATGGAGCAGGGGAAGTTCGACATGAACGACCTGCGCATGCAGCTTGGCCAGATGCAGAAGATGGGCGGCCTCGGCGCGCTGGCAGGCATGATGCCGGGCATGAAGAAGGCCAAGGCGGCGATGCAGGCCTCGGGCATGGACGACCGCGTGTTGCTGCGCATGGACGCGATCATCGGTTCGATGACGCAGAAGGAGCGCGCCAACCCCGCGCTGCTCAATGCCAAGCGCAAGATCCGCGTCGCCAACGGTTCGGGCACCCAGGTGCAGGATGTGAACAAGATCCTGAAGATGCACCAGGAAATGTCCAAGGCCATGAAGCAGATCAAGAAGATGGGCGGCCTCAAGGGGCTGGCCGCGATGTTCGGCAAGGGCGGCCTCGATGCTGCCATGCCGGGCCTTGGCGGCCAGGGCCTCGGTCCCGGCGCGGCGGGCCTTCCCGGCCTCGGCGCCGGTGGTCCCGATCTCGGCAAGTTTCTGAAAAAGTAATTTTTGAAGATTTGAAGGAAAGGTAGAGCAATGTCCGTTTCGATCCGTCTGTCGCGCGGTGGCGCGAAGAAGCGTCCTTACTACAAGATCGTCGTCTCCAACTCGCGCGCTCCGCGCGACGGCAAGTATCTTGAGCAGGTCGGCACCTACAACCCGGTCCTCGCCAAGGAAGACGAGAACCGCGTGCGTCTGGTCGAGGACCGCGTTCGCTACTGGCTCGGCGTTGGCGCACAGCCGACCGACCGCGTTGCCCGCCTGCTCGACAAGGCCGGCATCAAGGAACGCGCCGCCACCGTGAACCCGAACAAGGCTGAGCCGGGCAAGAAGGCCAAGGACCGCGCCGAGGAAAAGGCCGAGAAGCTGCGCGAAGCTGAAGAAGCCGCTGCTGCGGCAGCTGCTGCTCCGGCCGAGGAAGCTCCGGCTGAAGCAGCCGCTGAGGAATCGACCGAAGCCTAAGCTTCAGGTTCGAATCCACAATGGCTGGTCAAGACCGCCCCGTCACGCTTGCTGCCGTTACCGGCGCGCACGGCGTGACGGGCGAGGTTCGCCTCAAGCTGTTCGGTGAAGGCGTGGCCGCGCTCAAGCGCTACCGCGCCTTCAACGATTCCACCCTGACGCTCGCCAAGCTGCGCGACGACGGCAAGGGCGGCGCGATCGCTCGCTTCGAGGAAGTGACCGACCGCAACGCCGCCGAAAAGCTGCGCGGTACCGCGCTCACCGTTCCGCGCTCGCAAATGCCGGAACTGGGCGAGGGCGAGTATTACCACGCCGACCTGCTCGGCCTGCGCGCCGTTTCGGACGCGGGCGAGGAGCTTGGCATCTGCATCGCGATCGACAACTTCGGTGCCGGCGATGTGATCGAGATCGAGCGTCCGGTGGGTGAGGGCGAAGATGGTGCCAAAAGCGCCAGAAGCCGCCGCTTCATGGTGCCGATGAACGAAACCGCCGTTCCCGAATGGGATCATGAGCGGATCGTGATTGCCGCCGCCTTCGCGGATGAGTGATTTCCTCGTGGGGCTGGCGGCGATAACGATCATCGCCAATCTGCCCTGCGTTGCGCTCCTGCTGCTTCTACGCCGGATAGCCCCGCGCATGCATGGCCTGCTGCGCGGGGCTATTGCCGTTCTGGCGGGTGCGATCGTGGTAGCCGGGGCCATGGTTCTTCTGGGCGAACCGGAGGCTTTCCAGGCCGGCGTGCTTCATGCTTTCGCGTCGCTGCTTCCGGCACTTTTCATCGGAGGCGGCGTCTGCTTGCCCGCCACCCTCTATCTGGCGCGTCGCTGGCGTCATGACGGCGCGGCGCATCTTCCTGCCATTTTCGACTAGCGGTCAGGGCGCGGGCTGTTCGGCCTGACCGGCCGGTGTCGTCGGCGCGGCGCTGCCGAGCGCGAAACTGCCCGCGACAGTGGCGCCCAGCATGCCGATAAGCACAAAGGCGATAAGCCCGGCTTTTGGCATGCGCCGTCCGCTCATCCCCACTGCCACTCTTGCAAGGCCATCGTTCACATCGTTCGAAAAGCGGGTGTGACACTGGCTCCACTGCCGCATGAAGTGTTCGTCCTGCATGGCATGCATCCTTGTTGCGAAGGCCGTGAGATGAACCTGCCGGAGCAGGAGCGCCAACAAGACGATTGGCATGGAGTATAAGGCAGGCTTATGATCTGCGCATGGACCGCCTTCCGCCCCTGACCGCCATCCGTGCCTTCGAGGCGGCGGGCCGCCACGAGAACTTCTCGCGCGCGGCCGAAGAACTGGGCATGACCCAGGCCGCCATCAGCTATCAGATCCGCCAGCTGGAGGACCGGGTCGGCCGCGCGCTTTTCGTGCGCGGCAAGGGCCGGGTCCGGCTTTCGGAGGCGGGGCTTCGCCTGCTTCCCGCGATAAGTGCGGCCTTTGGCGGCATGGCGGAAGCCTTCGCGGCCATTCGCGAGGAAGATCACGAAGTCCTGTCCATAACCTCGCTCACCTCGATCGGCGGGGCCTGGCTGGGCGCGCGGATTGGGCGGTTCCAGTTGCGCCATCCCGATATTGCGGTGCGATTGTCGCTTTCGAACGATGTGATCGACCTTTCCGCGTCCTCGTTCGATGTCGCGATTCGGGCAGGGAAGGGCAACTGGCCGGGAATGCGCTCGGAATTCCTGTTCCGACAGCACCTGGCGCCGATGTGTTCGCCCGCCTTCCTCGAAATGCACGCCATCCGCAGGCCTGAAGACCTGCTCAGGGTCGAGCGCCTGACGCCCGACGATCCCTGGTGGTCTGCCTGGTTCGAAGCGGCCGGGGTGGATGCGCCGCCGCTCCAGCGCGGGGGGATGTACATGGACAACCAGTTGCCCGAGGCCAGCGTGGTGATGAGCGGGTTCGGTGTGGCGCTGATGTCGCCCTTGTTCTGGCGTGCGGAAATGGCGAGCGGTCGCCTCGTCCAGCCTTTCGAGACGCTCTACATGCCGGGCAATTCGCACTGGCTGGTCCATCCGGACGGTCGTGTGGGCCTGCGCAAGATCGAGCGGCTGCGCGAATGGCTGCGGGAAGAGGTCGCCGCGGACAAGGGAAGCCTCCCGGCGGAAGTATGGGAGCCTTTCTGAGCCACTTTTCGGCCGCAGCCCCTTGTCGCGGGGGCCGATTTGGGCTTTGCCGCGCGCATGACTTTCAACGCCACCGTTCTCACGCTTTATCCCGAGATGTTCCCCGGCTCGCTGGGCCTGTCGCTGGCCGGGCGCGGGCTGGCCGAGGGCAAGTGGTCGATCGATGCGGTGCATATTCGCGATTTCGCGAAGGACAAGCACCGCACGGTTGACGATACGCCCGCCGGGGGCGGGGCGGGAATGGTTCTCAAGGTGGATATCCTGGCCGCCGCCATCGACCATGCACGTTCGATCAATCCCGATGCGCCGATCATCGCGATGACCCCGCGCGGCAAGCCGATCTCGCAGGCCCGCGTCCGCGAACTCGCGGACGGTCCCGGTGTCATCGTCCTGTGCGGAAGGTTCGAGGGTTTCGACGAGCGGATCTTCGAAGGCCGGCAGGTCGAGGAGATGTCCGTCGGCGATGCGGTGCTTTCCGGGGGTGAACCCGCGGCAATCCTGCTGCTTGACGCTTGCATTCGCCTGCTTCCCGGCGTAATGGGCGCGGCTTCCAGCGGGACCGAGGAATCGTTCGAGGACGGTCTTCTCGAATACCCGCAATATACCCGACCCACCGAGTGGGAAGGGCGCACGATCCCTGAAGTGCTGCGATCGGGGGATCATGCGAAAATCGCTGCCTGGCGGAAACAACAGGCGGCGGAGGATACACGGTCACGCAGGCCGGACCTTTGGGAACGTCACAGGGACGTTCGGGGCCAGTCTGCCTCTGGTGCGCGGCGCAAAAACGAGGATTTGGGTTCATGAACCTGATTCAGCAGATCGAGGCCGAGGAAATTGCCAAGGCCGCCAAGGATATCCCGACCTTCCGTCCGGGCGATACCGTCCGCGTCGGCGTGAAGGTTGTCGAAGGCACCCGTACCCGCGTCCAGGCTTACGAGGGCGTGTGCATCGCGCGCTCGAACCGTGGCATGGGTTCGAACTTCACCGTTCGCAAGATGAGCTTCGGTGAAGGCGTCGAGCGCGTATTCCCGCTCTACTCGCCGAACATCGATTCGATCACCGTGGTTCGTCACGGCGTCGTGCGTCGTGCGAAGCTGTACTACCTGCGTGGTCGTACCGGCAAGCGCGCCCGCATCGCCGAGCGCCGCGTCAACGACACCAAGGCGTAAGCCCTGGTCGATTGCCCGGCCCGAAAGGGGCGGGCAGCCTGAGAGGCGGTTCGATTTCGGACCGCCTTTTTTGCGCCTTGCGGCAGGTGGGCGCAGTTGCTTTTATTGCGCCATCTACTGAGCTGATTCCATTCGACGAATCGCTCGATATCGGCTCAGGAACGGCACGCGGCATACGCGCAGTACCGTATTGGCTCGCTCGAAAGGGGGAGCAGATGCGCTGCATTTCATAATGCTGCATTGCACAATTCAGGAATCGTCATCTGAACGGCGGAAAAACGCGATAAACTGCCACTTTTGGCTCTGTTTAGGCTTTGACACCGCGCGCAAAACCCGCTCAATTCCGTCCCCGTCCAGAGGCGAATCCGAATATTCCCGTCACATCCGATTCAACTGAAAGGTTAGGGGGTACCCATAATGAACAAGAACGATCTCATCAGCGCCGTTGCCGACTCGAGCGGTCTTACCCGTAGCGATGCCACCAAGGCTGTCGAAAGCGTGTTCGACGCCATCACTGGCGCGCTGAAGGCCGGCGACGAAGTTCGCCTGGTCGGCTTCGGCACCTTCTCGGTCGCCAAGCGCAAGGCCTCGACCGGCCGCAACCCGCGCACCGGCGAACCGATGGAAATCAAGGCTTCGGCTCAGCCGAAGTTCAAGGCCGGCAAGGGCCTCAAGGACGCTGTCAACTAAGCATCCTTGCAGCCTGCTTCGCCTCGCAGGCTGATAAGATTACGCCGCGCCAACCTTCGGGTTGGCGCGGCGTTTTTCGTTTGAGGTCATGTCCTTGAAGTCATGACTTTTCGTAAAGCCGGAAGACGACCTGCCGGGCAGGCAGGCCATGGCCGGACCTTTCGGGCCCGGCCAATCCGCGTCAGGGCTTCAGACTGACCAGCGCTGTCGGCGCTGCCGGTGTGCGGGGATCGACCTTCCAGAACAGCGATTTGCCGCCAGGAGCGGTCACGGCCCCCTCGTCGGTATTGTTGGCGAGGATTTCGCCGTCCGTGGTCAGCGTGAAGGTGCCGTCGGCCTGGGTATTGCCGTCGGCCATGTCACCGGCCTTGTCGTTGAGCGCACCGCTCATCATTGCGCCCATGGCCGACGAACCGCCTTGCGGGCCGAACGAAGGGGCATCCATGCGGACCGTGCCATCGCGGCGCAGCGAAAGCTGGACGAAATGGTTGCTCATCGCGAAGCCTTCGATGGTCGGGAAGGCGAAGTCATGGTCGAGCCTTCCGGCGATGGCGAAGTCCACGTCGAACCTGCCGTCGCCCATGTAGGTAACCTTGTTCCATCCGGTCTGCCGGCGCAGCTTCTCGGCGATTTGCTCCCCTGCCTTGGGATCGCTCGGATCGAGCCCGCCCAGCAGCATCTGGGCGGCCTGGGCGTCGCTCTTCTTCTTTTCCTTGCTGGAGCTTTCCCAGTCGGTCTTTTGCTGGGCGAGTTCTTCGTCCGTGCACGCGCGATCGTTATAGTCGTCGTCGTGGCAGGTCTCCGGCTCGAACACGGCCGGTTTGGATGACTGGAGCGGCACCATCACTATCTCGCCGGTGTAGCGGAAGGCGAAGCTGCGATCCTTGCGCAAGTCCAGGGTGGAGGTGAACTTGCCGGGCGCGAAGATGCAGGCCGCCGCAAGCAGGGCGAGGGCGGTAACGCCCAGCCCGGCGAGAAGGCGGCGTCCCGGAGGACGCCGTTCGATTCGGTTCATGATGAGTGCCCTCTCGATTTCGGATTATTCGGACCGCGTGGCGACGGCATAGAGGGCGATGGCTGCCGCATTGCTGACGTTGAGGCTTTCCATGGCCTCGCTGATGGGCAGCTTGGCGATCGAATCGCAGTGCTGGACGATGTTGTGGCGCATGCCGTCCCCCTCGGCGCCGAGCACGAGGGCGACGGGGCCGGTCGGCAGGGCCTGGCCGAGTGTGGATTCTGCGGCGCCGTCAAGTCCGATGCGCCAGTACCCGGCTTCGGCGATCTCTTCGAGCGCGCGCGCAAGGTTCACCACGCGGACCCAGGGCAGGGTTTCGAGCGCACCCGAGGCGCTCTTGGCCAAGGTGCCCGATTCCGGGGGCGCATGGCGGTCCTGGGTAACGATTGCGCAGGCATTGAAGGCTGCCGCGGAGCGCATGATGGCGCCGACGTTGTGCGGGTCGGTCACCTGGTCGAGCACGATCACGGGCCGCGACGGATCGCCGTCGAGCACGTCGTCGATGAAGATGTCGTCGAGCGGCGTGCATTCGAGCACGAGGCCCTGATGCGGGGCGTCCCGGGCGACGAGGCGGGCGAGGTCGGCGGGCTGTGCCCATTCCACCGGGAAGTCGGCAGGCAGTTCGCCGTCGAGCGCTTCCACGCCCTCGCGAGTCGCCCAGAGCTTGCGGTGGTTGCGATTCGGGTTCTTCAGCGCGGCTTCTACCGCGTGCCGGCCCCAGAGCCGGATCATGCCCGTGCTCGCTCGCCCGCTGCCACGGCCGTTCTTCATCCGGCCCGCGCGGCCGCGCAGCGCCTTTCCGGAGCGTCCGCCTTCGCGGTCGCCTTCTTGCCGGTCGCTACGATTGGTCATGAAAATTGTCCTTATTCGAAAAAACTATGCCGCTCCTGCCATTCCCCCCATTGACAGGCAAGGCCGGGTTCTACATAGGCGCGCTCCTCGGCAGCGAGGCTCTGACTTCAGGGCCTCAACACAACGGGTCTTTCGAGAGTTTGACCCCCGCCATAACTGGTGTGGACAGGTGGCCGAGTGGTTAAAGGCAGCAGACTGTAAATCTGCCCGTGCAAGCGTACGCTGGTTCGAATCCAGCCCTGTCCACCACCGGTTTCCTCAACAGGACATTCCCTTCGGGGTGCGGCTGACCAGGTTTTGCCTTTGCCGGCAACGCCGCTTCAAGTGTCCTGTCGCGCTTTTCGCCGAAAACTATCCCCCGCCGTCTTTCCGACAATCCCGTTGAATGGGAACATGGCTCGCTTCCCGGCATTGCGGGAGCGGTGGACACTGACTAGAGGATGGTGATGCCCGGAGAAATTCTTGATAATCAGGGGCGCGGCGAAGCGTCCTGGAACTGGCCCTCCATCCATGGCGAGGGTCGCAAGTTCGGCGCCATCGCCGCAGCTATCGCGCTGTTCGGATGGATCGTTTTCGGTCCGTGGGTGGGATGGCCGCTGGCGGTCCTGACGCTGTGCGTGCTGGCCTTCTTCCGCGATCCCGTCCGCGTTACGCCGCAGGATGATCGCTATATCGTCGCTCCGGCCGACGGCCTGGTCACGCTCATCGGCAAGGTATCGCCGCCCCGTGAGCTGACGGTGGAGGATGGCAGCGGTTCTGAGCCGATGTCGACCGAACCGGTCACCCGCATCTCGATCTTCATGAGCGTGTTCGACGTTCACATCAATCGCACGCCCATTGGCGGCACGGTGCGCCGGGTGATCTACATTCCCGGCCGGTTCGTGAACGCCGATCTCGACAAGGCGAGTGAAGAAAACGAGCGCCAGCACATCCTGGTGGAGCGCGGCGACGGGCTTCGCATCTGCTTCACGCAGATTGCCGGTCTGGTTGCGCGCCGCATCGTTCCCTTCGTGAAGCCGGGCGACATGCTTGCCGCCGGTCAGCGCATGGGCCTGATCCGTTTCGGTAGCCGTGTGGATGTCTATCTTCCCGCTGGAACCGAGCCCAAGGTGCTCATGGGGCAGAAGATCGTGGCCGGCGAAACGATTCTCGCCGAACTCGGCTCCGCGCCCGTGATCGAGGGTATCGCCCAGTGAACGATGGGCCTGCGATCGATGAAGCCGGGATCGACGAGACCGGCGATTTCGACGCCGCAGGCCCGCGTGCGCGCGGCCGGATGGCGGCCGCCGGGCTTCCGATGCGCGTCTTCGTGCCCAACGCCATCACCGCTGCCGCGCTTTGCTCGGGATTGACCGGCATTCGCTTTGCCATCGGCGGCGACTACGAGCGAGCGGTTCAGGCCATCATCCTTGCCGGCCTGCTTGACGGCATAGACGGCCGCGCGGCGCGCCTGCTCAAGGCCCAGACCCGCTTCGGTGCCGAACTGGATAGTCTGGCGGATTCGATCTCGTTCGGCGTTGCGCCGGCGTTGATCGTCTATCTCTGGACCCTGCACCAGCTTCCCAGCCTTGGCTGGATCGCGGCGCTGGCGTTTGCGATCTGCTGCGTGTTGCGGCTCGCACGTTTCAATTCCCGGCTTGACGAGCAGGACCAGCCTCACAAGCAGGCAGGTTTCCTGACCGGTGTTCCCGCGCCGCTGGGCGCCGGGCTCGCGTTCCTGCCGATGTACTTGTGGATCGCCAGCGGAATTTCCGAATTCGCCAATCCCGTCGCGGTGAGCGTGTGGATGGTGCTGGTCGCTTTCCTGATGATTTCCAGCCTGCCTACGCTCAGTTGGGCAAAGATGCGGCCTCCGCCCAGTCTGCGTCTTGGCGTTCTCGCGCTGGTCGGCCTGACAGTGGCCGCGCTGCTGACCGAGCCCTGGTTCACGCTGGCCGTGATCACCATCGCCTATATCCTGCTGATTCCCGTAGGAATCGCCAGCTACTCGAAGGTCAGGCGGCGAGTTCCCCGGTAGTCCATTCGCCTTCCGCGCGCTCCGTGGAGGGCCATTCCAAACCCGGCGTCCACTGGGTACGGCGGATGCGGGTCATGCGGTCCTTCCTGAGGATTGCGAGCGTGGGCAGGGGCACCCGCTCCACCATCTTCCATTCCAGCATCACCGTTTCGGGGCATTGGCGCAGTGCCGTGCGCAGCCCGCGAACCGTATCGGCATGGCGAAGCCAGTTCGACCAGATGACGTGGGCGGAAACCAGCGCGGCTACAACGAAGAGACAGGCGGCAAATGCAGTCATGATCGTTCCTTTCGAACCATCGTCCACATTCTCTGCCCAGCCTGTGGAGAGCTTGTGGAAAACCGAGAATCGTTCTATCAATGTTCCTGTGATGACGTTGTTCTCAATTTGTTCTCATGCTGTCAAGCGTAAAGGCATGACCTGCGAGGAGGCTTCTGCCCAGTGCTTGGCTCGGTTCCCGAAAGTCGCCGCATGAGCGAGGAAACCCGCGTCAGCCTTGGCGAACTCGAAGGATTGCGCGAATGGTGCGCGGCCAACCAGTTCGAGATCGAGATCATCGACGACAGCGAACTGGTGCTTAACGATCAGGAAGCGGGAAGCGTCTGGTCGGTGTTCTGCGTGGATGGCTGGATCCAGGTGAAAGGGCTGGTGCTGGACGATGTCGAACCGGGGCCCGCGCTATGCCTGACTCTGGCAAGGCTGCACGACCGCCTGCTGGGGTGCCGTTTCTCGGTGGATTCGCAGCATGGGCTTGTCATCATCGTTGACCTGATGCCGTCCTGCCGTTCTTCGGCGGCGATTGCGGAGGCGGTGATGCAGATGCAGGCGATCATCGATCATACGAGCCCGCTGCTGGATGAGGTGATCGAAACCGAAGTGGCTGCGGATGATCGCACGATCGATCAGGCATTCGGGCTGGAAGGTTCGCGGCGACTGCACTGAGGCGCAGTTGGCACTCTGTCCGTTTTTGAGGCGACGAGTTATGCTGCGGTGCGTTCTCGCACCGGGCGCTGCGGATGGTGCGGTGCCGGTTTGGAGCGGATCGGGCGCCGGTTGCGGCGAACAGCGCGGGCGGTGCTGTCATGCGTGGTGGAGCGGCGCTCGAACGTGGACCATTCGATGTCGCCGGATGCGGCTGCGATGTGGGAAGCCCGATGAAGGGCACGGATCGCGGGGAGGGTGCTGCGATAGGTGCCCCAGATCGCCCTGATCGCAACGCAGGCGCCGATCGCGAATAGGATGGGTGGAAGGAGGCTCATTGCATGTGTCCTGCTTCGCGCCCTGCCCCCTGGGCGCATTGAACGAAAGTCCCCGGCTCTTCTCCTGCGAAAGCGGAAGCCTCTGCCTTTCCGCGTCAGTGGATATAACAGGGATTACCCTGTGGAAAAACGGTGGAAGGCGTTTGGTTTCCGCCAGTTGCATCGGAAGCGGAGGTGTCTGCGACGAGATGCCTTTGCGGAACGGCGGAACGCGATCGAATTGAGGCTGGATTTTCTCCGGCAACGGCGCTAAGGGCGGCCCCGCTCGAGGGACGATACCGAATTCGCGGTATCTGGCGAATCGGGCAATCCACATGGAAAGCGCACATACCGGTGCCTTGGTGTCATGGGTTCGTCCCACGCCTGGTTCCTGCTTTCCAGAGGCCTAACCGGAAAGGAATTACCTATGGCGGCTCCTGTCGTCTCCATGCAGCAGCTCATCGAAGCCGGCGCTCACTTCGGCCACCAGACCCACCGCTGGAACCCGCGGATGAAGCCGTACATCTTCGGCGCCCGCAACGGCATCCACATCATCGACCTTTCGCAGACAGTGCCGCTGTTCGCGCGCGCTCTCGAGTTCGTGCAGGCCACTGTCCAGGCCGGCGGCAAGGTGCTCTTCGTCGGCACCAAGCGCCAGGCTCAGGAGCCCATCGCACAGGCCGCCCGCGCTTGCGGTCAGCACTACGTCAACCACCGCTGGCTGGGCGGCATGCTCACCAACTGGAAGACGATCTCGGGTTCGATCAAGCGCTTCAAGGCTCTTGAAGAGCAGCTTTCGGGCGACACCACCGGCCTGACCAAGAAGGAAGTCCTTCAGCTCACCCGCGAGCGTGACAAGCTTGAGCTTTCGCTCGGCGGCATCCGCGACATGGGCGGCATTCCGGACGTGATGTTCGTGATCGACGCCAACAAGGAAGACCTGGCCATCAAGGAAGCCAACGTCCTTGGTATTCCGGTCGTTGCCGTGCTCGACACCAACGTGAACCCGCAGGGCATCTCGTTCCCGATCCCGGGTAACGACGACGCCAGCCGCGCCGTGCGCCTGTACTGCGACGCCGTCGCCCAGGCCGCGACCAAGGGTGGCCGTGACGCGCTGGTCAACAGCGGTGCCGATCTCGGCGCCATGGAAGTGCCGGTTGCCGAGGAAGCAGTCGAGGCCTGATAGGTCCGGCGACGACTTTTCGTCATGGAATTGTCGCGCGCCGGGTCCAATGGGCCTGGCGCGCGTTCCATTTCCGGGTCGCAGGGCGACCTGGGCATTTTAAAGGCCGTGAAATGCGGCCCCACCAAGCAAGAGGATTTGAGCGATGGCTTACACCGCCGCTGACGTGAAGAACCTGCGCGAGCGCACCGGCGCCGGCATGATGGACTGCAAGAAGGCCCTCGACGAGACCGGTGGCGATCTCGAAGCCGCCGTTGACGCGCTGCGCGCTCGCGGTCTGGCCGCTGCCGCCAAGAAGTCGAGCCGCACGGCTGCCGAAGGTCTGGTCGGCGTTGCCGTCACCGGCACCAAGGGCGTTGCCGTCGAAGTGAACTCGGAAACGGACTTCGTTGCGAAGAACGACCAGTTCCAGGACTTCGTCCGCAAGACCACCGAAGTCGCCCTCGGCGTTGCCGGTGACGACGTGGAAGCGCTCAAGGCCGCTGCCTACCCGAATGGCGGCACCGTTGGCGACGCGCTGACCAACAACGTTGCGACCATCGGCGAGAACCAGCAGGTTCGCCGCCTGAAGACCGTCGAAGTCGCTCAGGGCCTCGTCGTTCCCTACATGCACAACGCTGCTGCGCCGAACCTCGGCAAGATCGGCGTGCTCGTCGCTCTCGAATCGGAAGCTTCGGCTGACGTTCTCGAAGCGCTCGGCAAGCAGATCGCGATGCACATCGCCGCTGCCTTCCCGCTGGCCCTCAACGCCGACGACCTCGACGCCGAGCTGATCGCGCGCGAGCGCAAGATCGCCGAAGAAAAGGCCGCGGAATCGGGCAAGCCCGAAGCCGTGCAGGCCAAGATGGTCGACGGTGCGATCGCCAAGTACGCCAAGGAAAACGCTCTGCTCTCGCAGGTCTTCGTCATGGACAACAAGACCCCGATCCAGCAGGTCGTCGACCAGGCCGGCAAGGAAGCCGGCGCCAAGATCGTGCTGAAGGACTATGTCCGCTTCCAGCTCGGCGAAGGCATCGAGAAGGAAGTCACCGACTTCGCAGCCGAAGTGGCTGCCGCTGTCGCCGGCTGATCCTTCGCGGATACCGAGATAAGAAAAGGGCCGGGGAGCGTTGGCTTCCCGGCCCTTTTTCTATGCGTGCCGTAGCGCCGGATCAGTACGCAGCGGTGAAGCGCGCGCGGCTGTGGTTGTGGGCTTCCAGTTCGTCCACCATGGCGATGGCGTAGTCGGCGAAGCTGATCTTGCTCTCGCCCGCTTCGTCCGTGACGAGCTGGTCGGTGCCGGGGCGATAGGAGCCGGTGCGCGGGCCTTCGAAGATCAGCGCTGCGGGCGAGAAGAACGTCCAGTCCACGTCGTCCGTCTTTCTCAGGGCGTCGAGGAAGGTGATGCCGCCCATGGCAAAGGGCTTCCATTCCTCGGGGAAGTCGGGCGAATCGATGAGGCGCTTGCCGGGCGCCACTTCGAGACTGGCGGCGCCGCCGGTGACCAGCAGGCGCGAAACTCCGGCCTTGCGGATTGCGGAAAGCAAGGTTTCGGCCGGAACGTCGAAGTGCAGGGCGCTGATCACGGCGTCGCTACCGGCGATGAGCGCCGCGAGGGCTTCGGGGTCTGCGGCGTCGCCGGCTTCGGCGGTTACGCCCGGAGCAGCGGCGATCTTTTCGGGATTGCGCGCGATGGCGAGCACTTCATGGCCGCGTGCGGCGGCTTCTTTGACGATTTCCGATCCGGCGCGGCCGCTGGCGCCGAGGACTGCGATCTTCATTACGATTACTCCACTAGTTTCCAATAGTGACCAAGTGTGGCATGGGGTGCGCCTATGCAAGAAGGCACTTTCATCGCACCGGGTTACCCGGAGGAAACCGGCGGCAGGCAGCCGGACGTCTATGCCGCGAATTGTCCGACCCGGCAGCTGCTCGACCGTATTGCCGATAAGTGGAGCGTGCTGATTTTGACGACGCTTGGCGGGGGCCAGATGCGCTTCAATGCGCTCAAGCGCCGGATCGACGGAATCTCGCAGAAGATGCTGAGCCAGACCTTACGTTCGCTGGAGCGGGACGGGCTGGTCGCGCGTCATGTCGTGCCGACTGTGCCTGTCACCGTCAGTTATGCGATCACGCCGCTTGGCAGCGAACTTATCGAGGCGCTTCAGGCAATGATCGACTGGGCCGAGCGACGCATGGCGATGGTGGGAGAAGCGCAGTGTGCCTATGATACACGAGAGCGGGAACGACTGATCGGAGCGTGAGGCTTCAGTAAATTTTCCTGAACTTCCAGCCCGTCAAGCGCAGCATTAATTCGCCTGTGCGGCGTGCCCTGTTCTTTTCCGGGGCCCAGTAATTGCCAAAGTGATAGCCATTGGCGTCACGTTTTTCGAAAAGCCATTCGGATCCGTCGATTCCGACCTTGCCGCATTCGACGCTGCGGAATTCGAACAGCATTGTCTCGGCCGATGCCTGCCTGATTTTAACCAGTTCATCCGGCTGCAAGGGGCGATGGATCTGTCGGCCGATCTTGCCGGGCTCATAGCCCCCTGAGCCTGAAAGTTCTACGGCGTCCAGTCGGCCGCCCTCCGCGTCGAAAGTTACACGCACGACCACCGGATGATGGAAAGTGGGCAGCCACGTAAATCGAAACTGTTCTTGTTCAGTCCGATCGGACAATGAGGCCGAAGCCAAGGATGGCTCCCCCGCTGCGGCGAGGGCATCGGAATACCATTCTCTTTCAAAAGGCGAGAATAGCGGTAAGCAGTGACGATTGCATTGCAGGCCCAGCGATGTCCATTCTTTAGGAAAATAGCCACGCGTTTCGCGCGTGAGAAGGGCCGGATCGTCAGGCCGCAGTTCGGGCTTGCAGGTAGCCGGTTGTTCGCTGCCTGATGATGGCAATGATTCATATTGCGTTGGCGGAGCATCGCCCCTCAAACTGACGAATATCGTCATCGCCGCAAGACAGGAAAGGTGATGCCGAGCAATATACGAAGTCCCCATAGTGTTTTTCTTGCCTATCATCTTAGGCAAGTCAAACTGGGGCCTTTTCTGCGGGTCGCCCGCGCTCATCCACAAGCTCGCCCCTTGGCAATCCGCGCGCGCGCTCCTAAAGCCGGGCGGTCCTGCCCAGAGGAGATTGTGCGGCCATGAGTTCTTCCCCCTACAAGCGCGTCCTTCTCAAACTGTCGGGCGAGGTCTTGATGGGGAGCCAGCAGTTCGGGATCGACCCCGATTTCGTCGCTGAACTCGCCAGGGAAGTGAAGGCGGCCAAGGAGACCGGGCTGGAGATCTGCCTTGTCATCGGCGGCGGCAATATCTTCCGCGGCATGGCCGGTGCCGCGCGCGGCATGGACCGTGCGCAGGCCGACTACATGGGCATGCTGGCCACTGTCATGAATGCGCTCGCGATGCAGAACGCGCTTGAGCAGCTGGGCGTGGAAACCCGCGTGCAGTCCGCCGTCCAGATGGATCAGGTCTGCGAGCCGGTGATCCGCCGTCGCGCCGAGCGTCACCTCGAAAAGGGCCGCGTGGTGATCTTCGCCGCCGGCGTGGGCGCACCCTATTTCACGACCGATTCGGGCGCTGCCCTGCGCGCCGCCGAAATGCGCTGCGACGCCCTGCTCAAGGGCACCAGCGTGGACGGCGTCTACGACAGCGATCCCAAGACCAATCCCGACGCGAAGCGTTATGATTCGGTCGACTACGACACCGTCCTTGCCGACAACCTGAAGGTGATGGACGCCTCCGCCGTGGCCCTGTGCCGCGACAACTCAATCCCGATCGTCGTGTTCTCGATCCGCGAGAAGGGCAATCTTGCCACTGTTCTCGCGGGTGGCGGCATCAAGACGGTCGTCCAGAAAGGAGCCTGATTCATGGCCAAGTACGACAAGGCGGACCTCGAGCGCCGCATGATGGGCGCCATCGACGCGCTCAAGCACGATCTCTCGGGCCTGCGCACCGGCCGCGCCAATACGGCGCTGCTCGAACCGATCATGGTCACCGTCTACGGCGCGAACACGCCGATCACCCAGGTCGCCACGATTTCGGCGCCCGAGCCGCGCATGCTTTCGGTGCAGGTGTGGGACAAGTCGAACATCGGCCCCGTCGAAAAGGCGATCCGCTCGGCCGGTCTCGGCCTCAACCCGATCAGCGACGGCAACACCCTGCGCCTGCCCATTCCCGACCTGACCGAGGAACGCCGCAAGGAACTGGCCAAGCTCGCCAGCTCCTATGCCGAAAAGGCGCGCGTCGCCGTGCGCAACGTGCGCCGTGACGGTATCGAGAACCTGAAGGCGGACGAGAAGAAGAAGGAAATCTCGGAAGACGAGCGCAAGCGCGGCGAAACCGAAGTCCAGAAGCTGACCGACGATATCATCAAGCAGCTCGACGAGGAATTCGGCCGCAAGGAGAAGGAAATCCTCGGCAAGTGAGGCCTTGCGGTCCGCTTGGAGGAATGTCTGATGGCGAAGAGTGAACCCGTCTCGGCGCGCCATGTTGCCATCATCATGGATGGTAACGGGCGCTGGGCCAAGAAGCGCCACCTGCCGCGCGCGCTGGGCCACCAGCGCGGCGTCGAATCGGTTCGGCGCGTGGTGCGCGGCGCGCGCGAGATGGGGCTGGAGGCGCTGACGCTCTACGCCTTTTCGACCGAGAACTGGCGCCGGCCGGAGGAGGAAGTCTCCGACCTCATGAGCCTGATGAAGCGCTTCATCCTCTCCGACCTCGACGAGTTCGCAGCGGCAGGGGTGCGGCTCAAGATCATCGGCGATTACAAGGCGTTCAAGCCCGACGTCGTGGAACTGGTCGAAGGTGCGGTCGCCCGCACCGCCGGCAACACCGGGACCACGCTGGCGGTCGCGCTCAACTACGGTTCGCAGGACGAGATCGCCCGCGCCGCCACCAAGGCGGCCGCCAAGGGACCGATCACGCCCGAGAGCATCGCGGCCGAGCTCGATACCGCGGACCTGCCGCCGCTCGACCTGCTGATCCGCACTTCGGGCGAAGTGCGGCTGTCGAACTTCCTGCTCTGGCAGGCCGCCTATGCCGAGATGATGTTCACCGAAGTGCTCTGGCCGGATTTCACCGCCGAACACTTGCGGCAGGCTCTCGAAGATTTCTCCACGCGGGACCGACGTTATGGCGGACGCTGATCCGGTGAAGAAGAACGCCGACCTCAAGGTGCGGAGCATCTCGGCGGCAGTCATGCTGCTGGTCGCGGGCAGCACGCTGTGGCTCGGCGGCGTGGTCTGGACCGCCTTCGTCTGCGCGGTGGCGCTCGGCGTGCTGTGGGAATGGGTCAAGCTCGCGCGGGGCGGCACGCAGAACCCGGCGGAGCGGGCAGCCTTCAACTTCGGCGGCATGGTCTACGTCGGCATCGGCGCCGCCATGCTGCTGTTCCTCCGCAACCCCGCATTCAGCCTGGCGCCGCTGCTGACGGTGCTGCTCGCGGTGATCGGAGTCGACGTCGGCGCCTACTTTACCGGACGTGCACTGGGGGGTCCGAAAATCGCGCCTGCCATCAGTCCTTCGAAAACGTGGTCCGGCCTCCTTGGCGGCGTTTTAGGTGCCACTCTGGTGCTGTTCGGTGCCGCCAGGTTCTGGCAGGAGGGGCTGATCTCGGTCCATCCGCAGGGCAATGCCGCCGACGGTCCGGCTTGCTTCGGGATGCAGCCCTGCTGGTACCTGACGGCAAACCCGGTGCCGCTATTCGCAACCTGCCTGATGACCGGCATCCTCCTCGCCGTCTGCGCGCAGGCCGGAGATTTCTTCGAGAGCTGGATGAAGCGGCGGGCAGGGGTCAAGGATTCGGGCCACTTCATTCCGGGCCACGGCGGTTTCTTCGACCGGCTCGACGGCTTGCTCGCGGTGCTTTTCGTGTTAGGCCTCATGATCCTGTTCCAGCCGCGATGACGACCATGCGCACCATTTCCGTTCTCGGAGCCACCGGCTCGATAGGCGCCTCGACGCTGGACCTCGTGCGGCGCAGCCCCGCCGACTGGCGGGTCGTGGCGCTGACCGCCAACGCCAACGTGCCTGAACTGGCGCGGCTCGCGGTGGAGTTTTCCGCCCAAATCGCCGTCGTCGCCGACGAGGCCAGTCTCGCGGACTTGCGCGAAGCGCTGGCCGGCACGGGAATCGAGGCGGCAGGCGGTCAGGCCGCGCTGGTCGAGGCCGCGGCGCGCGGCGCCGACGTCACGGTTGCCGCCATCGTCGGCTGCGCGGGCCTCGCGCCCACCATGGCCGCGATCGAGCAGGGCCGCGTCATTGCGCTCGCGAACAAGGAAGCCCTGGTTTCGGCCGGTGAGGTCATGACGGCCGCCGTCGCCCGTCACGGTGCCACGCTGCTGCCGATCGATTCCGAGCACAATGCGATCTTCCAGTGCCTTCAGGGCAACGATCTCGACGATGTTCGCTGGATCACGCTCACCGCCAGTGGCGGGCCGTTCCGGGACTGGTCGCTCGACAAGCTGACGCTGGCCACTCCGGCGCAGGCGGTCAAGCATCCGAACTGGGACATGGGCGCGAAGATCAGCGTCGATTCGGCGACGATGTTCAACAAGGGCCTCGAACTGATCGAGGCGCACTATCTCTTCCCGGTGGGCCTCGATCGTCTCCGCATCATCGTCCACCCGCAATCGGTCGTCCATTCGATGGTCGAATACCGCGACGGTTCGACACTGGCGCAGCTCGGACCTTCCGACATGCGGGTGCCGATCGCCTCGGCATTGGCGTGGCCGGGGCGGATGGACACGCCCTGCGCGCCGCTCGACCTTGCGGAAATCGGTGAGCTCACCTTCCGCCGTCCCGACGAAGTGCGTTTTCCCGCAACGCGTCTTGCCAGAGAAGCTGCGGAGGCCGGAGGCGGCATCCCCGCCGTGCTCAATGCCGCTAACGAGGTGGCGGTGGCCGCTTTTCTCGGTGGCCGGATACCCTTCACCCGCATCGCCGCCCAGGTCGAGGACGTGCTCGGCGCCTATTCGCCGGCCCCGCCCGCGAGCCTGTCGGACGTACTGGCTGTTGACGGCGAGGCGCGGGCAAGGGCAAGCATGCTCGCAGGGGCCGCGTGACGATACGCGGTCCGATGGAGATTCTCTGATTTGACCGGATCGCCCAATCTGCTGACGACGATCTTCGCGTTCCTGCTGGTTCTCGGGCCGCTCGTGCTGATCCACGAACTCGGCCACTATCTGGTCGGAAGGCTGTTCGGCGTGAAGGCGGATGCCTTCTCGATCGGCTTCGGCAAGGAGATCGCCGGCTGGACCGACAGGCGGGGTACTCGCTGGAAGCTCTCGGCGCTGCCGCTGGGCGGCTATGTCCAGTTCGCTGGCGACATGAACCCGGCTTCGGCGCCGAGCGCGGCGGAAGACGGCCTGACTCCGCAGGAGCGGGCGCGCACCTTCCACGTCAAGCCGCTCTGGCAGCGGGCGCTGATCGTTCTGGCCGGCCCCCTGACCAATTTCCTGCTCTGCGTGCTGATCCTGGCCGGTTTCGTCTATGCGAACGGACGCCTGATCGCCGATGCCGAAGTGGCGGGTTTCTCCGAATCGTCGGCCGCGAAGCAGGCGGGGCTGCGGGTCGGGGATCGCATCGTCGCCATTGATGGCAACCGCATCGGCAGCATCACCGATATCCCCGAACATACAGTCTACTTCCCGAACAAGACCGTGAACGTGATGGTCGATCGCGACGGGCGAAATGTCACGCTCCCCGTCAAGCTTTCCGGCGAGGAAGTTAGCGACAGGTTCGGCAACAAGGCCCGGATCGGCGACATCGGCATCGATTTTGCGGTTCCCGTGGTCAGCGGTTTCTTCGGCGATTCGCCTGCCGAGGAGGCGGGCATGGAGATCGGCGACCGTATCGTCGCGGTCGATGGCGTCGGCGTGACGAGCTTCCTTCAGGTGCCGCCGCTCATCATGTCGCGGGCGGGGCAGAAGGTCACGATCACGGTAATGCGCAAGGGCGAAGCCCATGTGCTGCCGATGACGATCGGCAGCGCGACGCAGACAGGCAGCAATGGCCGCACAGAGACCATCGGTCGCATCGGTGTTCAGTCGGGCTTCGGCCGCCGGGAGGCTGTCGGTCCGGTTCAGGCGCTGGGCATCGGCGTGGAGCGGAGCTTCGCGACCATGGGCACCATGATCACGGGAATCCGCCAGATCATCGTCGGGGACCGTTCGGTCCGGGAACTGGGCGGCCCGATCAAGATCGCCAAGTATTCCGGTGAGCAGTTCACCCTTGGTTGGGAGCCTTTCGTGGGCTTCGTGGCCATGATCTCGATTAACTTGGCATTCATCAATCTCCTGCCAATTCCTGGGCTCGACGGCGGGCACCTGGCTTTCTACGCGGCTGAACTGGTCCGTCGGAAGCCCTTGGGCCTGCGCAGTCAGGAATGGGCGATCCGCACCGGGGTGGCACTCGTGCTGGCCTTGATGCTGTTCGTCACTGTCAACGATCTGGCTTCTCTCCCGATTTTCGGGGGATAGGCTGAAGGAATTCATCAGCGATCACATTTCCGCCGGGATTGGCTGCTTGATTGGACGTCGTCCATCGGGCAGATGGGCGCGATTGTCTGTCATTTTGACAGGCAGCCTGGCGGATCGATCGGGGTCCTCGCGAAAGCGAATACGGGAATTTGCGTAGAATGATGGGATTGGTAATGGGTCGCAGCACTGACGCCCGCCGTGCGCCGCAGCTTGCAGCAGTGCTCCTGGGAACCACGATCCTCGCAGGCGTGCCAGATGCGGCATTTGCGCAGGACGCAGCAGCGTCTTCGGCTCCCGCAGCCGCGCCGGCCGCTGCGGCAGAGCCTGCCGAGACGATCCTGACTATCCAGGTTACCGGGGCCGAGCGCCTCGAGGCGCAGACGGTCATGTCCTACATCAAGCTGCGCGTGGGCCAGCCCTACACCAAGGCTGCCGGTGACGCCGCGCTGAAGGATCTTTACGGCACCGAACTGTTCTCGGAAGTGCAGGTAACCAACGACAAGGGTGTCGTGACCATCCAGGTCAAGGAAAACCCCGTCGTCAACCGCATCATCCTCGAGGGCAACAAGCGCATCAAGGACGACAAGATCCTGCCGGAGATCAAGGTCTCTCCGCGCCAGATCTTCACCCGCTCGAAGATCCGCGCCGACGTTGCGCGCATCATCGAACTCTACAAGCGTCAGGGCCGCTACGCCGCGACCGTCGAGCCGAAGATGGTCATGCTCGACCAGAACCGCGTCGACATCGTCTTCGAGATCACCGAGGGCGACAAGTCCAAGGTCCGCCAGATCAACATCCTTGGCAACGAGCACTTCTCCGACGGCGAACTGCGCGGCCAGATGGTGACGAAGCAGTCGCGCATCACGCGCATCTTCAGCTCGGGAACCAGCTACGATCCCGATCGCATGGCCTTCGACCAGCAGAAGCTGCGCCAGTTCTACCTGACGCAGGGTTATGCCGATTTCCGCGTGGTTTCGGCGGTCGCCGAACTGACGCCGGACAAGAAGGACTTCATCATCACTTATGTGGTGGAGGAAGGTAAGCGCTACAAGTTCGGCGACGTGAAGGTCGAAAGCCAGCTGCGCGACTTCGACGGCGAGAAGCTGGCGAAGAACCTGTCGATGAAGAAGGGCGACTGGTACAACGCCAAGCTCGTCGAAGACACCATCGAGGGCCTGAACGACACCGCCGGTGCCTTCGGCTATGCTTTCGCCGACGTGCGTCCGCAGTACGATCGCGACAAGGAAAACCTCACCATGGGGCTGACCTTCGTGATCCAGGAGGCGCCGCGCGTCTATGTCGAGCGGATCGACATCAACGGCAACACCCTGACCCAGGACAAGGTCGTCCGCCGCGAGTTCCGTCTCGCCGAAGGTGACGCTTTCAACTCGCTGCAGGTCAAGCGTTCGACCAACCGCATCAAGTCTCTCGGTTACTTCCAGGAGAAGTTCGAGGTCGAACAGAAGCCCGGTTCCGCCGAAGATCGCATTATCCTCGAAGCCAACCTCGAGGAGAAGCCGACCGGAGAGCTGCAGCTCTCGGCCGGTTTCTCGAGCCTTGAGCGCTTCATCTTCCAGGCCTCGATCCGCCAGCGCAACTTCCGCGGCCGCGGTCAGACGATCGGTCTTTCGGGCAGCTATTCGTCCTACTCGAAGTCGGTCGAAGCGAGCTTCGTGGAGCCCTACCTGTTCGACAAGAACGTCTCGCTGGGCGTGGACATCTATCGCCGCGACTACAACAGCTTCCAGTACTACAACTCGGACCGCAACACGACCTACCAGCAGTCGACCACCGGCTTCCAGGTTCGTGCCGGTGTTCCGCTGACCGAGTACCTCACCGCGGTTGGCCGCTACACGCTCAACTACGACGACGTGACCTTGTCCAAGAGCACGTATTATTCCGTCAATTCCAACGGCGAATACGTTTGCGATCCGCTTCGCGCAGGACGCTATCTCTGCGACGCGATCGGCCAGCGGCTGAGCTCGATCCTCGGCTTCTCGCTGATCTACGACAACCTCGACAATCGCATGCGCCCGACCCGCGGCGAAACCATCTCGACCAACATCGACGTGGCCGGTCTTGGCGGCGACGTGAAGTATGTGCGCCTGCGTGCGAATGCCGCGAAGTACTGGCCGCTGGGCAGTGGCTTCATCTTCTCGCTCCAGGGCGAGGGCGGTGCGATCAAGGGCTGGGGCGGCGACGATATTCGCCTGACCGATCGCTTCTATCTGGGCGAGCCCCAGATTCGCGGCTTCGGCATTCGCGGCATCGGTCCGCGCGTGGTGCGTAGCTATTACGCCGACGCGACGGCTGCCTCCAACAACGAAGTAAGTTCGGATTCGGATGACGCGCTGGGTGGCCGCTACTACTACATGAGCCGTGCCGAGCTTGAAATTCCGCTCGGTTCCGGCGCTCGTGAAATGGGCCTTCGTCCCTCGATCTTCGTGGATGCCGGCGCGGTATGGGCGATCAAGTCGCCCGAGCTGAGCCACTGCAAGGCGGGCTGCTTCATCGGCAATCGCGATTCCGACGGCAATCAGCTTTACCAGCAGACTGCGTCGGACGGGACGATCTCGTACGTTACCAGCCCGACAAATACGGTTACCGGCGAGGCGAACACGCTTTACGGCACCACCACCTATTTCGACGAAACCTTCGTCGGCAACACCTGGAAGCCCCGCGTCGCGATCGGCTTCGGCGTCAACTGGAACTCGCCTTTCGGCCCGTTCCGTATCGACATCTCCAAGGCGCTGCTGAAGTACGACGGCGACAACACCAAGACCTTCACTTTCAACGTGGGAACTCAATTCTGATGAACATGCTTCTCAAGTCCGCCGCTCTGGCCTCGGGCCTGGCGCTTGTCGCTCTGGCCCAGCCCGCGCTGGCGCAGGCCGTACCCGCCTCGAAGGTTGCCGTGGTCGACCTTGACCGCGTTGCGCGCGAATGCAACGCCTGCAAGACCGCCAACCAGGCGCTGCAGCAGCAGATCCAGACCTTCGAAGCACGTCGCAACCAGCTTCAGGCTTCGCTTCAGCCCGAAGCACAGGGTCTCGAAACCGCTGTGAAGGCACTGGGCGGCAAGCAGCCCGACGCCGCGCTGCAGACCCGCATCCAGGCTTACCAGCAGAAGGAACAGCAGGCCGGCCAGGAACTGCAGGGCCAGCAGCAGCAGATCCAGCGCAACCAGGCCTATGTCGGCCAGCAGATCCAGGCGCAGCTGCAGAACCTCTACAAGCCGGCGATGCAGAAGCGCGGCGCCAACATGCTGGTCGAGATGGGCCAGACGCTGGCCTATGATCCGTCGCTGGACATCACCACCGACGTTCTGACCGCGCTGAACGGCGCGCTGACCACGATCAACACCACCGCTCCGGCGCAGCAGCAGCCTGCTCCGGCGGCCTCGGGCCGCTAAGAGCGACGGCGGGTAGAGCGATGAGCGATTCGACCGAGTTCGTCTACGACACCGCGAAGATCCTGGCGGCGCTGCCGCATCGCTACCCGATGCTGCTTGTCGACCGTGTGGTCTCGTTCGATGAGAACGAGATCCACGCGGTCAAGGCCGTGAGCTTCAACGAGGACTTCTTCCAGGGGCACTTCCCCGGCCGTCCGATCATGCCCGGCGTGCTTCAGATCGAGGCGCTCGCGCAGGCGGCGGGAATTCTTGCGATTGAAGCGCTTGGCCTCGCAGGGACCGGCAAGCTGGTCTACTTCATGGCGATCGAGGAAGCGAAGTTCCGTAACCCCGTGACGCCGGGCAACCTGCTCGACCTGCGGGCCGGCTTCGTTCAGAAGCGTTCGCGTGTCTGCAAGTTCTGGGGCAAGGCCTCGATCGGCGAAAAGGTGACCTGCGAGGTCAACTTCACCGCCATGATCGCCGACGCCTGACGGATGGGGGGAGGGCTTGCCTTCCCCTTAATCCTTGCAATTTCGGGGCTGCCCCTGTAAGGGCGCCGCTTTCCCAAGCAGGCCGGTCGGAACCGGCCATATGCGAAGAGAGATACGACATGAAGGCCGATACCCATCCCGACTACCACCTGATCACCGTTCAGATGACCGATGGCAGCACGTTCCAGACCCGCTCGACCTGGGGCTCGGAAGGTGACACGCTGGTTCTCGACATCGATCCGACGTCGCACCCGGCCTGGACCGGCGGCAAGGCTCAGCTGCAGGACGGCGGCCGCGTTGCCCAGTTCAACAAGCGTTTCGGTGGCCTTTCGCTCAAGAAGAACTGAGCGCGAAGTCAGCTTCACGAACACGAAGAAGGCGGCCTTTCGAGGCCGCCTTTTTTGTTGCCTGCTGCAGATGCGGCATCCTGACGGTCAGGCTTCGAACCCGAAATCCATCAGGTCGTGCCAATCGAATCGGTCGGCCGGGACCGGATGCAGGAACTCCATGCCTGCCGCGTCGCCGCGCACCCAGCGGACGATGGCGTCCAGTTTCGCGCTCGTGCCGAGGCGAATCGAAACAAAGGCGCCTTGCCGCAGCCATGTCGCTTCACCGCGCACGCTGCATCCGTGGGCGGAAACGTCGGCGAGTTGCACGCCCATGCAGCCGCCACGAAGCGATTCGAGTGTTGCCTCGTGGCACGTTATGTGGCGGTCTTCCCGCCGCCGTTCGTCCCGCGTTTGCGGAGAGCAGGCCTTGAGCCTTGCGAGCGGTGCGTTCACTGTGCGATGTCCTTGGCTTCCCGAGGGATTTTCTGGCCGCTTGATTTTCGGCCATTGAGTTCTCGGAGCCAATTTCGGCCAATATCGTTAACGGTCAGTCACCGCGCGCCTTTGCCCTGCGGAAAATCCGTAAGGGCAGGGCGGCGGAAGTTCGCAGATGCCGGTCAACCGGCTCGCAAATGGAGAAGCGCAATGATCCGTACCCTGAAAATCCTGGCGGCATGTGGTGCCGCTGTCGTGGCCGGCCAGGCACTTGCCCAGGATACCGCGCCTGCCGCCGCGAGCGGTCCGATGGTTCATGCAGACGTGATCGGCCTCGACGGCAAGTCGCTTGGAATGGTGATGCTGCAGGACACGCCTGCCGGCGTCCTCGTGACGACTGACCTGAAGGGACTGCCCGCCGGCGATCACGGTTTCCATTTCCATGAGAAGGGCCTGTGTGATCCTGCCCAGAAATTCACGACGGCGGGCGGTCACTTCACCGGCGGCGAGCACAAGCACGGCCTCATGGTCATGGGCGGTCCGCACGGCGGAGACATGCCGAACCAGCATGTCGGGACTGACGGTCTGCTCAAGGCACAGGTTCTGAACACGGGCGTGACCCTTGCGGCAGGCGCCAAGTCTCTTGCGGATGCCGATGGTTCGGCCCTGGTGATCCATGCCGACCCTGACGACTATACCAGCCAGCCCGCGGGCAATGCCGGCGGCCGCATCGCCTGCGCCGTGATCAGCGCGCCGAAGTAAATGCCCAAGCGGCTGGGGACCGGCGGCGCGCCACTCCTCGGCCGCTCATCCTCGAACCGTCATCCCCAAGGCTTTTCGCGATACCACTGGGTGATGACGTACTTGAGTCCCTTGCGCACTTTCATGGCGTGATGAAGCGTTGCGGGATTGAGTGTGCCGTCCGGGCGGCGATTGTTCCAGGCGATGAGCTTGCCGCGTTCCGGCTGGACCAGTTTGTCGATCACCTTGAACCGCGTCGCGCCGCCGGCTTCTACCGTGTTGAGGTAGATCATGAAGGTCCAGGTGCGCTGCCCGGACACCGTACAGTACTTCTTGTAGTCGTCGTTGTTGGGCTCGAAATAGTCGGTGTGGGCCTTGAACTCCTGCCCTACCTCGTAGCGCTGCCCTTGCAGCGGCTCGGCGTGGGCAGGGTCGATCCCCGACAGTTTCGACAGCTTCTCCGCCAGTGCCGCAACCGCGGGAACATCGGGCGAGAGGTCGCAGGTGGAACTGGTGCGAAAGGCATTGTCGCCATTGAAGTTGGCGATCGTGGACGGGCGATGCCGCGCCTCGATCAGGGCGACGAGTTCTTCGCATTCTGCCTCCTTGAGGAAATCGCGCAGGACGAACAGGTCGAGCCTCGAGGATGGGAAGCGTTGCACGCCGGAACGTGCGAGCAGGATCTGGCCAGATGATTCGCCGGGAGCATTCATGAGCCCTGCTTTAGCGGGGGGATCATGCCGGTAAAATTGCATTGGATCGGCCTCGTTCCGATTTTTTGCGCTCGACCTCGACTTTTTGCTTTTCAAGTCGGCAAACCTTGTGCAAAGGGCGCGCTCCCGCAACGGTCGCTTCGCAGCGAAACGGACGCGGGGCTTCGGAAAGACACGGCAAGGCCTGTGTTTTCTCGTGTGGCGATCGTAGCTCAGTTGGTTAGAGCGCCGGTTTGTGGTACCGGAGGTCGTGGGTTCGAACCCCATCGATCGCCCCATTTTATCTTTTATCCATCGTGCCATGGGGCATTTGCCGGGTGAAAAGCGCAGCGCTTTCACTTAGGCCACTTGCTCCTTTCACCGCGAACGATAGAAGCCTCCTGACATGCACGGCTTTGCCAATCCCGCCCGCTTCCTGCGCATCGCCCGTTGGCTGATGCCGCTTTGCATGGGGGCGGGAATCCTCGTTGCCCTGGCTGCTTTGGGATGGGGGCTGTTCTTCGGTCCGGCTGAACGCCTTCAGGGCGAAACGGTGCGAATCGTCTACCTTCATGTTCCCGCAGCCTGGCTCGGCATGGCCGGTTGGATGGGTATCGCCGCAGCCAGCTTCACCGAACTCGTCTGGCGCCACCCGCTCGCGGCGATTGCAGCGCGGGCCTGTGCCCTACCCGGTGCGGTCTTCACCGCGGTCTGCCTCGTTACCGGCTCCCTCTGGGGGCGGCCGGCCTGGGGCACCTGGTGGGTGTGGGACGGGCGCCTTACCAGCATGCTGGTGCTCTTGTTCCTCTATTTCGGCTGGATGGCGCTTTCGCAAGCGAGCGAGGCTTCCGACGGCGGACAGAACCGCGCCCCGGCGATCTTCGGCCTGGTTGGCGCGGTGAACATTCCCATCATCCATTATTCGGTGATCTGGTGGAACAGCCAGCATCAGGCGCCATCGATCACGGTCGGCAAGTCGGCCATGTCGGGGGCGTTCCTCTGGCCGCTGCTTTTCGCGATGCTTGGCTTCACCTTGCTCTTCGCAGGTTGCGTACTGGCCCGGATGAGGGCGATTCTGGCCAACCAGCAGGCGGAGGCCCGCTTACGGCGCAAGGCGCTGAGCGAGGCATACTGAGACGATGGAGAGGGGGACGAACTGATGCGCGAGACGATGGACCCCTGGGCTTTCGTGATGGCCGCTTATGCAATCGGCGTGGGTGCGACCGCGGCGATGGTCGCCTGGTCCCTGCTGTCGATGAAGCGCGCGGAAAAGCGCCGCGACGAAGCGAGGAAGCGCTGACGGTGGCCGCGATTTCGGGAATTCCAAAGACGTCGGGGATCAAGGCGAAACATCAGAGGCTGATCCTGCTGGTGATCGCGCTGGTGGTGCTGATCGGTGCGGGCCTGCTTGCAGCCTGGGCGCTGCGCAACCAGGCGAGCTATTTCTATGTGCCGAGCGAAATCGTGGCCAATCCGCCGGAGCCGGGCCGGGCAGTGCGCCTTGGCGGCATGGTGGAGAAGGGGTCGCTGAGGACGGAGGCCGATGGGGTGACGATTGCCTTTGCCGTGCAGGACGGCAAGGCGCATGTTCCCGTGCGGTTCAAGGGCATCGTTCCTTCGCTTTTCGTGGAAGGCTCGGGCGTCGTGGCGGAGGGCCATCTGGACGCGGGCGGAACCTTCCAGGCTGACAATCTCCTGGCCAAGCATGACGAGAACTACGTGCCGCGTGAAATGCAGGACATGAGCAGGGAACAGGCCGAGCAGGTCATGCGCGAGACGAAATGAACCAGTCGAAATGATCGCGGAACTCGGACTTGCAGCGCTTTGGCTGGCCGCTGCACTCGCTGGCCTGCAACTGATCGCGGGTGCTCTTTCGCTGACGGCGCGCGGGGCATCGCTGGCGGGCATCGTGCGTCCCGTCGCCGTCGTGCAGGGCCTTCTGGCTCTCGTTGCCTTCATGGCCCTCGTCGACCTGTTCGCTTCCACCGACCTTTCGGTGAAGCTGGTGGCGATGAACTCGCATTCGATGAAGCCGCTGATCTTCAAGATCGCCGGAACCTGGGGTAACCACGAGGGCTCGATGCTGCTCTGGGTCACCGTCATGGGTGTGGCTGGTGGGTTCGTGGCGCTCGTGGAGAAGCGGCTGCCGGAGCCGACCATGCTGGCGACGCTCGCGGGGCAGGCTTTCGTCAGCCTCGGCTTCTATGCCTTCCTGCTGATCGCCTCGAATCCGTTCGAACGGCTCTTGCCGGTTCCGCAGGAGGGCAATGGACTCAACCCGCTGCTTCAGGATCTCGGCCTCGCGTTCCATCCGCCCACGCTCTATCTCGGCTACGTCGGTCTGTCCGTTGCCTTCAGCTTCGCGATCGGCGCGCTCGTCACCCGGGAAGTCGGCCCTGCCTTTGCAAGGGCTATGCGCCCGTGGGTACTCGGCGCTTGGATTTTCCTGACGGTCGGCATTACGGCCGGCTCCTACTGGGCCTATTACGAGCTTGGCTGGGGCGGCTGGTGGTTCTGGGATCCGGTCGAAAACGCCTCGTTGATGCCATGGCTGGCGGCGACAGCCTTGCTCCATTCGGTCAGCGTGCTGGCAGCGCGCAATGCGCTGCGCGCCTGGACGATGATGCTCGGGGTGGTGGCGTTCTCGATGTCGATGATCGGCACTTTCCTCGTGCGCTCAGGCATTCTGACCAGCGTCCATGCTTTCGCGGTCGACCCCGAGCGCGGATCTTTCATCCTTGCGCTGCTGGCGATCAATATCGGCGGAGCGCTCATCTTGTTTGCCCTGCGCGCGGCGACCGTGACCGAAGGCGAGCGCTTTGCCGTCGTCAGCCGCGAGGGCGCTCTCGTGTTCAACAACGTCATGCTTTCGGCGATTCTCGGCATCGTCCTGTTCGGCACGCTCTATCCGCTGGTGGCCGAGGCGATGGGTGCGAAAGTCTCCGTCGGGCCGCCCTATTTCAATCCGATGGGCGCGCTTTTCGCGGTTCCGATGCTGATCGTGCTGATGGTGGGGCCGCTGCTGCGCTGGAGGCGCGATTCGTTCCCGCGCATCGGCAAGACTCTGGTGATCCCGGCCATGCTGATCGTTGCGGGAATGATTGCCATGGTGGCGATCGGCGGTGTCTCGTTGTTGTCGACGCTGGGCTTCGCGCTGGCGCTCGGCCTGGGATGGGCCAGCGTCCTGCCGCTCAAGGGGCGGAACCTGCGCCGCACGCCGTTGCCGGTCTGGGGCATGGTGGTGGCGCATTTCGGTATTGCCGTGTCGCTACTGGGGATGAGCTGCGAAAGCGCGTTCTCGATCGAGAAGCTTGTCGCGGTGAAGGCCGGCGACGTTACCGAAGTCGGCCCGTGGCAGGTGAAACTCGATACCGTGGAACCGGTGGCAGGGCCGAACTGGACGGCGCTCGAAGCGCGGCTGCTCGTGCGCTATGGCGATACCGGGCGGGTGATTCAGATCGATCCGCAATCGCGCAGTTTCTGGGCGCCGCCGCAGCAGACCAGCGAATCGGCATTGCTGACGCGCTGGAACGGGCAGCTTTATGCGGTTCTGGGCGGAGAAGCCGAGGATGGGCGCTGGCAGCTTCGCTTGTGGTGGAAACCTTTCGTGACGATGATCTGGCTTGGCGGTCTGATGATTGCGCTGGGCGGCTTCCTGGCCCTGCTTGGCCGCGTGGCGAGCGACCTTCGCCGTATCTTCGCCCGTGACAAGATCGCGTACCGCCGCGAACGTCAGGCCCAGCTGGGAGAGCGCTCATGAGCGAACCGTCCGCCAAGGCGCCTCGCTGGGCGATCTGGCTGCCTCTGGCGCTGTTCGTGGCGTTCGTGGCGCTTGTCATGCTCGGGCTCTATCGCCCGGCCGACAAGACCGTGGCCAGCACGCTTGTCGGCAAGCCGATGCCGGCGTTCTCCCTGCCCGCGGCATTGCCGGATCGGCCTGGACTGAACAGTGCGGATATGGCTGACGGCAAGCCCCATCTCGTCAACATCTTCGCCTCCTGGTGCATTCCCTGCCGTGTCGAGGCGCCGCAACTGGGAGCCTTGGCCCGGGCCGGAGTCCCGATCGAGGGCATATCGGTGAGGGACAGCACCGAGGCGTTGCAAGGGTTCCTCAAGGAAAACGGCGATCCCTACAAGCGGGTCGGCGCGGATGACGACGGCAAGGTGCAGTTGTCGCTCGGTTCGTCAGGCGTGCCTGAGACTTACGTGATCGATGGCAAGGGCGTGATCCGCTACCAGCACATCGGCGAAATCAGGCCGGACCAGATCCCGCTGATTCTCGAAAAGCTCAAGGAAGCGAGCCAGTGACCCGTTTCTTCGCGGCATTGCTGCTGACACTGGTCATGTGGACCGCCTTGCCCGCGGCGGCGCAGGAGGAGCAGTCCACCGCGCCTTATGCCTATCGCCAGCTTGACGATCCCGCAAAGGAACAACAGGCCCAGACGTTGATGGAAACGCTGCGCTGCCTGCAGTGCCAGGGACAGTCGATCGCCGATTCGGACGCACCCATCGCCGGTTCCATGCGCTCGCTCGTGCGGGAGCGGATCGCCGCCGGGGAGGACCCCGAAGCGATTCGCGGCTGGCTGATCGAACGCTACGGAGACTATGTCAGTTATGCCCCGCAACTGACGGCGCTGACCTGGCCGTTGTTTGCAGTGCCGCTGTTCCTGTTGGCGCTGGCGGCATTGCTGCTACGCAAACGGTTCCGACGGGGCGGCCCGGTGCCGGGAGATTCGCTGTGACCTGGGTCTTCGTCGCGCTGCTCGCGATCGTTTCCTTTGTGCTGATCGTGTTCGTGTTCAAGGCGCCGAGGGGCGGGCGTGAGGCCATTGCTGCCGCACTGATGCTGGGGATTGCGGGCTATGCCGCGCAGGGGCGCCCCAGCGAGCCCGGCGCACCCAAGGAGGCGGCCGAGGCGCAGGACACCGAGGCCGGCGAATTCTTCGTGGAGGCGCGCGGCAAGCTGAGCCGCGAGGGCATCCCGACGAGCAATCGCTGGGTGGTGATTTCCGACGGCCTTGCCCGCAACGGTCACTACATCGACGCCGCCGGCCTGCTGCGCGGCGCGATCGAGGACGATCCCAGGAATTCTGAGGGCTGGCTGGCGCTCGGTAACGTGCTCGTCGCCCACTCGGAAGGCGTACTGACACCGGCCTCGCTCTATGCCTATCGCCAGGCGGGAGCGGCCGATCCGAAGGCGCCGGGGCCTCCCTACTTCCTCGGCCTTGCCATGGCGCAGTCCGGAAAGCTGCCGGAAGCGCGGGCGCTCTGGGCCGATCTTCTCGAACACGCTCCGGCCGATGCCGGTTGGCGCGGCCCGCTGGCGGAGCAATTGCAGCGGCTGGACGCCTTCATTGCCAGCCAGTCCTCCGGGCAGAATCCCGAGGACATGTCGGCCCGCCCATGAACGCAGCGCTAACGGTCGTTGCTAGGCTCTTATCATGCTGCTAACGGCGGGCGCTTGTCGGGGCGGTGAAATGCTGACGCGACAAGTCCATTACGGGGCGCTGGAATGAGTGATGCAAGTTCGGACACGGCTGTCGTTCCGACGGTGATCGATCCGGCGACGGGGCGCAAAGCCCCCGCCGCCGGGGGACATGGTTCCGGCAATATAACCAAGCTCGCACTTGGCGCCGTTGGCGTCGTGTTCGGCGACATCGGCACCAGCCCGCTCTATGCGTTCCGCGAAACGTTCGTCGGCCCGCATCCGCTGGCGATCGATGAACTCCATATTCTCGGCGTGGTCAGCCTGATCTTCTGGTCGATGACGCTGGTGGTTTCGGTCCAGTACGTCGGTATCCTCATGCGGGCGGACAACAAGGGGCAGGGCGGAAGCCTCGCGCTTGTTGCGCTGATTTCCGGCGCGATCCGCAAGTCCCGCTATGGCCCGCTGGTCGTCCTGCTCGGCGTCTTCGCGACTTCGCTGTTCTACGGCGATTCGATGATTACGCCTGCGGTTTCCGTGCTTTCGGCGGTCGAGGGTCTTACCGTGGTCGAATCGCGGCTGGCACCGCTGGTACTTCCCATCGCGCTGGTGCTGCTGATCGCGCTCTTCGTGATCCAGAAGAGCGGCACCGCCAAGGTCGGCGCGCTCTTCGCGCCGGTCATGGTGGTCTACTTCGCCGTGCTTGCCGTGCTCGGCATCTATCATCTCGTGCAGATGCCTTCGGTGCTGGTGGCGCTGAACCCGTGGTACGCGATCCAGTTCTTCATGACCGACAAGGTGCTGGGTTTCCTGGCGCTCGGCTCGGTCGTGCTGGCCGTTACCGGGGCCGAGGCGCTCTATTCCGACATGGGCCACTTCGGGCGCGGCCCGCTGCGGCTGTCGTGGTTCGGCGTGGTCATGCCCTGCCTGCTGATAAACTACTTCGGCCAGGCGGCGATGATCCTCGGACTGGACGATTCTGCGGCGGCAGAGGCGATGAAGAACCCGTTCTTCAATCTCGCTCCCGAAAACCTGCGCCTGCCGCTGGTGATTCTCGCGACCTGCGCTACCTTCATCGCCAGCCAAGCGGTGATTTCGGGTGCGTTCTCGATCACCCACCAGGCCATGCAACTCGGCTTCATCCCGCGCCTCTCGACTCGCCATACCAGCGAGCACGAGGTCGGGCAGATCTATATCCCGTTCGTGAACTGGGCCCTGATGACCGGCGTGATCGTGCTGGTACTGGTGTTCCAGAATTCGTCGAACCTTGCGTCCGCCTACGGTATCGCCGTTACGGGTGCGATGCTGATCGACACCTGCCTCATGGCCGTGCTGCTGATCGTGCTGTGGCGCTGGAAGCTTTGGCTGGCGGTGCCCGTCATCGTCACCTTCTTCGTGGTCGACGGGGCCTACTTCGCCGCCAATGCCACCAAGGTGCCGGATGGCGGCTGGTTCCCGCTGCTGATCGGCGGCATCGCCTTCACCTTGCTGACGACGTGGAACAAGGGCCGCCGCCTCATGCGCGACCGCATGACCGAGGCAGCGCTGCCGCTCAACGTCTTTGCCAAGAGCGCCCACGGTTCTGCCGCGCGGGTACCGGGGACGGCGATTTTCATGGCCTCCAGCAACGCCGGTGTGCCTTCGGCGCTGCTTCACAACATCAAGCACAACAAGGTGCTGCATGAACGCGTGGTGGTTCTGACGGTCGAAGTGCAGGACGTGCCTTATGTCGAGCCTGCTGAGCGCTACTCGGTGACCGACCTTGGGCAGGGCTTCTATCGCATGACGCTGCGCTACGGCTTCATGGAAGAGACGGACATTCCGGCCGCGCTTGCCCACTCCGAACTGTGCGGCGGCCCGTTCGAGATGATGAAGACCAGCTTCTTCCTCTCCCGTCAGACGCTGGTGCCTTCGGCCAAGCCCGGCATGGCGATCTGGCGGGAGAAGCTCTTCGCCTGGATGATGCGCAACGCCGCCAGTGCCATGGAATTCTTCCGCCTGCCCACCAATCGCGTGGTCGAACTGGGCAGTCAGCTCGAAATCTGACGGGAATTTTGTCATTATCCCGTGTTCTGATCGTGTTAGCTTTCGCGCAAACGATCTGGAGCCGGGACGATGAACTTCTTGTTTGGCTTGCTGCTCGCACCCTCATCGGCGGGATTCGTTCCGCCTCCGCTACCCGTGATCGACACGGTCGGCGCGCGGGCTTCTGGAGGGCCGAGCCTTGCAGGCTGGGCGCCGGGACCGGTGACCTGCAACGACGGCACGCCGGTTGACACGGCCGGGCTGGTCCATCCTTTGAAGGGTCTGTGGCGCGATTCCATGGCGCGCGGAGGCGTGACCCTGCGCTTCGATATCGACGCCTCGGGCCGGGCGATTTCGATCGAGGACCGTTATTCTCCCGGCACCGACCTCGGCCCGGCATTGGCGGCGAGCCATTTCCCGGCGGCGGCGCGCGAAGGGTGCTCGATTACCTTCACGCCGAAAGAGATACCGATCGCAGCAGCCACGATCGCCGATCTCGCGGCTTATACGATGGACCCGATTTCAGGTCGATTGCCGGGACAGGGTTGGAGCCGCTTGTGGGGAGAGGGGGACTGCATGGAGCGTCCGCGGCCCCAGGTTCTCACACGCGCCTACCCGGACTTTCGCAAAGTACCTGCGAAGCCCGGTGTGCGGGAGTGGGCACTGGTCTCCTATGACCTCGATGCAAATGGCAAGTCGGTCCATGCCCGCATCATGACGGGCAGCGGCAACCAGGCGCTCGAAAAAGAGTCCGTCAAAGCCGTCGCCAGATCGCGGTTTACCGGGGGAGCGCGGCAGGCCTGTCGTTTTCCCTACTGGCTGAAACCCGCCACGGTCCCGGCGCCGCCGATGCCCGGCCCCGGCGATCAGCCGAAGAACGCGAGCTGTCCCGCGGAAAAGCAGTGGGCCGTTCCGCCTTCACTGCGTTTTCCGCCGGCTTATGGCCGCCGCCGTATCGAAGGCTGGGCGATCGTCGCCTACGATGTGGCCCCATGGGGCGCTATCGGTAATGCCAGGGTGGTGCAGACGCAGCCTTCCGACGCTTTCGGGCGGCAGGCGCTCCAGATGCTGCAGCAGGCGAAGCTGGCAAGTTCGCCGCAAGGCGCGACGGGTTGCGTCGCGCGGGTCAGGTTCGCGATGGAACCGCAGGCCGGCTCCCGGACAGATGCAGATGCCGTGGAGCCGGAAACGGAATTCTGAATCGCGGCCCGCTCAGTCGTGCGGCGGATTCTCGATCACTTCTTCCTTGGCGGCCTCGCCCATCCCGTGCTTGAGCACCATGGGAAGCTGGGAGAAGGTGAAAACGAATGAAAGCACCGTGAATCCCCAGAGCTTTGCCTGAAGCCAGGTTTCGAAGCTCACGCTGAAGACCAGTGCCGTGTTCAGCGCTGCGAGCAGCAGGAAGAACCAGGCCCAGTTGCGTGAAAGCTTCAGCCATCCTTCCTCGGTCAGACCTTCGAAGGCGGACTGGAGGAGATACTTCAGCATGGCCTTCCCGCGCATCAGGCCGAAGAACAGCACGCCCGCAAACATCAGGTAGACGGCGGTGGGCTTGATCTGGATCCAGAAGGCGTCGTGGAACACCACGGTCAGCGCGCCAAATCCGACGATCAGCACCGTCGTCAGCCAGAGCATCGGCGAGATATGGCCGAGCCGCCATTTCGAGATGCCCAGCGCGATCACGGTGGCGACCATGAAGGCGATAGTGCCCTTGATGACGGCGGAAACGGTGCCGATGGTACTGCCTTCGCCGGCTGGAGAAAAGTGCCGGTAGGCGAGGAAGAAGACCAGCAGCGGTCCAAAATCGACGACGAGGTTGACCCAGCTCGACTTAGGCTTTTCCGCGGAGGTGGTGTGGGCGTTCATCAGGCGATTCCGGCGATGACCCGTGCCAGCAGGTCCGGGTTGAAGGGGCGCAAGTCGTCGATCTTCTCGCCGACGCCGATGGCGTGGATGGGCAGGCCGTATTGCTCCGCCGCCGCGACGAGGACGCCGCCGCGTGCGGTGCCGTCCAGCTTGGTCATGATGAGGCCGGAGACGCCCGCCACTTCCTTGAAAATCTCGATCTGCGAGAGCGCGTTCTGGCCGTTGGTGGCGTCGAGCACGAGCACCACGTCATGCGGTGCCTCGGGATTGAGGCGGCCGAGCACGCGGCGGATCTTGGACAGTTCGTCCATCAGCTCGCGCTTGTTCTGGAGGCGGCCGGCGGTATCGACGATCAAAGCGTCGATACCCTGGTCGGTCGCGGCCTTGACCGCATCGAACACGATCGACGCAGGGTCGCCGCCCTCGGGCCCCTTGATCAGCGGAATGCCGAGGCGGTCGGCCCAGACACCGAGCTGGCCGATTGCAGCGGCGCGGAAAGTGTCGCCCGCCGCCAGCATGACCGAATAATCCTGCTCCTGGAACAAGTGCGCCAGCTTGGCGATCGTGGTGGTCTTGCCCGAGCCGTTTACGCCGATCACGAGGATCACTTGCGGACGCGGGAAGGCGACGACATCGAGCGGCTTGGCGACCGGACGTAGAATCTCGGCGATCTCGCGGGCGACCACTTCCATGATCGCGCGCTCATCGGCGTCACGCTCGAAGCGCTCTTCGGCAAGGCGGGTGCGTATGCGGGCGGCGGCGCGGGGGCCGAGGTCCGACATGATCAGCGCGTCTTCGAGCGCATCGAGCTGTGCGTCGTCGAGCTTCGATTTACCGACGATGCCGGAGAGATTCTCGCTCAGGCGTTCGGAGGTCTTGCGAAAGCCGCCGAACAGGCGGTCGGACCAGTCGCGTTCAGCCTGCTGGCCTTCGGTACTCATGATTCCAGTATTCCTTCGACTACCCTTGCGGGCGTAACGCGGATCAGCGCGCCGGGCTGCGCATGGGCAGGCAAGCGCACGGGCGCGAAGTTTTCCGCATGGCCTTTCCCACCTCTTTCGGCAAGCACGGATAGCGGGTGGCCGATGAGGCCGGCCAGCCAGCTCGCCCTGATTTCGGCGATCCTGTCGCGCAGCTGCGCGGCGCGCGCCTTGATCGCGGCGGGATCGACTTGCGGCATGCGCGCCGCCGGGGTGCCGGGGCGCTGCGAATAGGGAAAGACGTGACCGTGGACGACCTGCAGTTCGCCCAGGATGGAGAGATTGGCCGCGTGGGCCTCCTCGTCCTCTGTCGGGAACCCGGCGATAAGGTCGGCGCCGATGGCGATCTCGGGGCGGCGCGCGCGCAGGCTGGAGACGAGGCCGATGGCATCGGCGCGGGAATGTCGGCGCTTCATGCGCTTGAGGATCAGGTCGTGGCCATGCTGGAGCGAGAGGTGGACATGCGGCATGATCCGCGCTTCGCCGACCAGCAGCTCGAACAGGGTCTCGTCCACTTCGGCGCCATCGATGGAGGAAAGGCGCAGGCGGGGCAGAGCGGGAAAGCGCGCGAGGATCGCTTCGCAGAGCGCGCCGAGGCGGGGGGCGCCGGCGCGATCAGTTCCCAGATCACTTCCCTGATCACTGGCCCAAGACGTGAGGTCCACGCCGGTCAGCACGATCTCGTTCACGCCGCTGTCGAGGTGGACCGCCACGTCGTGCAGCACCTCGGAGACGCTGCGCGAGCGGCTGGGGCCGCGGCCTTGCGGGATCACGCAGAACGTGCAGGCATGGTCGCAGCCGTTCTGCACTTGCACGAAACCGCGCGTATAGGCGCGGCGTTCGGCGGGGGCAGGTACGGCGGGCACGTTCCAGGCGCGTGGGTCGAGCTTGGCGGTGTTCGGAACCAGGCCATCGACCTCGGGCATGGCTGCCAGCATCTCGCGCTCTACTTCGGCGGCGCAGCCGGTGACGATCAGGCGCGCGTCCGGCCGTTCCTTGCGAGCGCGGCGGATGGTCTGGCGGGTCTGGCGCACCGCTTCGGCCGTCACCGCGCAGGAATTGACGACCACGAGATCCCCATCGGCGTCGGACACGCCGCGCAAGAGCCCGCGCAGCGTTTCGCTTTCCGAAATGTTGAGGCGGCAGCCGAGCGAATGGACTTCGACGGTCAATCTGGAATCCCGTAGTCCGCCGCTTCGAACGAGCCCCGGAACGATTCGGTCGCGGGGCCGGTCATGACGATCTCGTCGTCTTCCCGCCATTCGATTGCGAGCGGGCCGCCGGGCAGGGTGACGGTGACCTTGCGATCCACGAGGCCGCGCTTCATCGCGCCGATGGCAGTCGCACAGGCACCGGTGCCGCAGGCGCGGGTAAGCCCGGCGCCGCGCTCCCACACGCGCAGGCTGATGGCATCGCGCGCGGTGACGGCCGCGACATTGACGTTGATGCGCTCGGGAAACAGCGGATCGGTCTCGATCAGAGGGCCGAGGCGCGCCATGTCGATCCGGTATGGATCTTCAACGAAGAAGATCACGTGCGGATTGCCGACATTGACTGCAATCGGATTGACGAGCTCCTCCCAGGCCACCGGCATCCGGTGCGTATCCATCGGATAGCCGAGCGGGATTGCATCCCAGTCGAAACGGGGCTTGCTCATTTCCACGCTGATGCCGCCATCGGTAGGCGTGGTGGCAAGCATTCCGCCCAGCGTCTCGATCGTGGCGGGACGCCCATGGAGCAGGCCGATGGCGCGGGTGGCGTTGCCGCAGGCTTCCACTTCGCTACCGTCGCCATTGAAGATGCGCATGCGGAAATCGCCGAGATCCGAAGGCGCCAGCACGATCAGCTGGTCGCAGCCGATGCCGGTGTGGCGGTCGGCGAGCGCGGCGGCCAGCGCCGCATCCACGACCGGCAGCGCGCCGGTGCGTCCATCGAGCACGACGAAGTCGTTGCCGAGCCCATGCATCTTGGTGAAATCGATCCGCATGGCGCGCGATTTATGCGCTGCGGCGCGTCAGGTCCAGAGAAAGCCGCAAGACGGGCGTACAGGACCCGGTCAGGCCTGCCGGGCTTGCGGGTCGTCAGTGCTTTCGGCGGCGCTGGAGAGTTCCGCTTCGCGCTTCGCCTCGATTTGGCTGCGCAGCGCTTCGAGATCGCTGATCGCTTCCGAGTCGGCCACGAGTTCCATCCCTTCGAGCCATTCGGCGAGCTGTGCGGCAGGACGAGGACGGCCATAGAGATAGCCCTGGCCCTTGATCTGGTCGTATTGCTGGAGGTGCGAGAGCACTTCGCTGGTCTCGATCCCTTCCGCGGTTACGGGCATGTCCAGTCCCTTGCCCAGCATGGCGATGGCGTGGACGATCGCGGCGCTGTCCTTGTTGTCGGTCAGGCTGGAAACGAAGCTGCGATCGATCTTGATGCGATCAAACGGCAGGCTGCGCAGCAGCGCCAGCGAGCTGTAGCCGGTCCCGAAGTCGTCGAGGCTGACCTTGATGCCCTGATTCTTCAGGCTGGTGATCAGCGTGCGGACCTGCGCCAGGTTCTGGTGCAGGCAGGATTCGGTGATCTCGATCTCAAGTCGGTGCGGCGGAAAGCTCGCTTCCAGCAGGAGTTTGAGCAGCTTCTGGGCGAACCATGGATCGCGCAATTGCAGCGGGGAGATATTGACCGAAAGGGTAAGGCGCGAATCCCAGCCTTTGGCATCGTCGAGAGCCTGCGCGATCACGCATTCCGAGAGGTCGGCGATCGCGCCGATCTCTTCCGCGATGGGGATGAAGATATCGGGCGCGACGATGCCGAACTGCGGAGAATTCCAGCGCGCCAGCATTTCGAACCCGGTCAGTTCGCCGGTGTGCAGGTCGATCTGCTGTTCGTAGAACGGCACGAACTCGCCGCGCGGAATTCCCTGGCGAATCCCGAATTCCAGTTCATTGCGGAAGCGCATCTCGGCGGCCATCGGGGCCTCGAACCAGTAGTAGCTGTTCCGGCCCTGCCGCTTGGCATGGTACATGGCGACATCGGCCATTTCGAGCAGCGCGCGGGCATCGGGGCGATCGCCGTGCGCGGGAGGAAAGTCGGATCGGGCGAGCCCTATCGAAGCGGTCACTTCGATATTGATCGCATTGACCGAGGCGCTTTGCCCGATCGCCTCCACGAGCGACGCGGCGATGCGGTCGATCCGGTCCACGCGGGTAAGGTCGAAGGGGATGGCGACGGAAAACTCGTCACCGCCGATGCGGCTGATCAGCGCCTGGTGAGGGAGGCAACCGGAAATCCGCCGCGCGCACTCCTGCAGAAGCCGGTCGCCGGTGTTGTGGCCGTTGTAGTCATTGACCTGCTTGAAGTTGTCGAGGTCGATCATGGCCAGAACGACGGCGCGCCCCTGCAACTCCGCCTTGCGGATCATCTCGTCCACCGCGCGGTGGAAGCTGCGGCGGTTGAGGAAGCCGGTGAGCGGGTCGGTTTCGGCCAAGTGGCGCGCGCGCTGTTCTGCGCGTTTGCGCTGGCGGATTTCCTCGCAAAGCTGGCGGTAGCGGCTCCACCCGAAGATGATGATCGCCACGTTGAGCAGGAAGGCGTTGAGCAGGAATCGGTCTGGCCCCGGACCCTGGCCAAGCAGCGATTTCACGACCGAAGGGCCGATGGCGCTGCCCGTCGCCACGAACAGCAGGATGGCCGCGGTGACGATGCCCAGCGCGACGATGTCGACCTGACGGTCGGCAATCTCGCCGTCGCCGCCGTCTGGCGCGGCCCCGATTGTGCTCACCTGATGTCCCCCTGCGCTTGAACCCCGGTGGATCGCTAGCGCAGGGGGACTGAAATATTGGTTAAGTTGGCCGAACCGCGCGCGGTCGTCTTACATCTTGAGGCCGATCTCGCGCAGGCGTTCCTGCAGATAGTCGTCTGCGGTGATGCTGACGGGATAACGGTCCGGGTTTTCCTCGCTCACGCATTGTTCCAGCGTCCTGAACGGGAAGTCGCTGCGCAGGTGGAGGAAGAACGGCATCGAGTAGCGGCTGTGCGCGGCGCGGTCGCCCTCGGGATTGCGGACGCGGTGCGTGGTCGAGGGCAGGAAGTGGTTGGTCAGGCGCTGGAGCATGTCACCGATATTGATGACCACCGCGCCTTCGGGCGGCGCGACCGAAAGCCACTCGCCGTTCTTGCCAAGCAGTTCGAGACCGGCTTCCTGCGCGCCGAGCAGCAGGGTGATGAGGTTGATGTCCTCATGCGCGCCGGCGCGAATGGCACCGCCCGCACCTGATCCCACGGGCGGATAGTGCAGCAGGCGCAGGACCGAGTTTCCGTCTTCGATGGCCGGATCGAACCAGCGCGCATCGAGGCCGAGATAGACCGCGATGGCGGCAAGAATCTCGGCGCCGGCCTTGTCGAACTGGGCGAAGAGTTCCGTGAAGGTTTCCTCGAAGCCTTCGATCTCGGCGGGCCAGATGTTGGGCGGCATCGAGGCGGCGAGCGGCGAGCCGGCGGGCAGGTCGCGGCCGACATGCCAGAACTCCTTGAGGTCCTTTTCGGTCGCGCCCTTGGCCACTTCGGTGCGGAACGGCGTATACCCGCGCGCGCCGCCCTGTCCGGTGATGAAGTACCGGCGCTTGACGTCGTCGGGGAGTGCGAAGAACTGCTCGGTAAGCGCCCAGGCGCGGGCGATCAGGGCCTGGTCTATGCCGTGGTCGCGGACCATCGCGAAGCCGAAGGTGCGAAAGCTCTCGCCGATGTGCTGCGAGAATTCGGCGCGGTCGCCTTCGAGGCTGAGAACGGGAATCTGGGCAAGGTTCATCATGGTCTTCCAAACAAGGATCGGCTGACAGTGACCGGCACGCGCGAATGACGGCGCCGAATCACCAGTGTTGTCTCCGCCGATTGAATCGCTATGCGGCCCCCATAGAAGTTTCTGGCCGTAAGGCGAAATCGAAAGGCGATTTATGGCAAAGCGCTACTGGCTGATGAAGTCGGAACCGGACGCCTACAGCTGGGACGACCTTGTCGCGGAAGGTGAGGGCACCTGGGACGGCGTGCGCAACCACCGTGCGGCCAACAACCTGCGCGCGATGCAGGTGGGGGACGAGGTGTTCTTCTACCATTCCAACATCGGCAAGGAGATCGTCGGCATCGCCACGATCAGCCAGTCCGGCCTCAGCGATCCTACCGATCCCGAAGGCAAGTGGGCGGCGGTCAAGCTCAAGCCCGTGCGCAAGGTGGCTCGTCCGGTCACTCTCCAGCAGGTCAAGGCCGACCCCAGGCTGGCCGAGATGGAGCTGGTCAAGTTCTCGCGCCTCTCGGTCGCGGTGGTGACGCCTGAGGAATGGGACTACATCCTCACTCTTGCGGGAGGCTGATTTTCGTCTTGCCTTCGCCGCGGCACGGCTCGGCGCGAAGGCACGCAACTTGCGGCGGCATCTGCGGGTTTGTCTCTCGTGAACACGGCGGACTTTCGCCGGACAAGCAAGGAGATCGACCATGGGTAAGCTCAAGGACACCGTGAAGGGCCTCGGCAACGAAGTCGCCGGCAATGCCAAGCAGGTGATCGGCAAGGCCCGCAACGATCCGGCCCAGCAGGCCGAAGGCAAGGCGCAGGAAACCAAGGGCGAAGTCCAGCAGGGCATCGGCAAGGTCAAGGGCGCACTGGGCGACCGCATCTGACATAGTTCCCTCGGGAACACCGCGCTCCGCCGGATCGGCGCAAGCGTTTAAAGGGTCGCCAGCTGGCGGCCCTTTTTCGTGGGAAACCAGTCGCTTGTTAAAACTCCTTCATCTGTTCACGAGAACACTTTCGTCCCGAAATGAGATGATCCTTTCGGGTGACTGGAAAAGAGTAAACAAGTTCTTAAGGTGCGTCTCATGCAGAGAATGTCACGACGCGATCTTGTCCTCACCAGCGAGGGTGCGGGCCATCCCTTCCGGCGGTCCCTGCCGCGCAAGGCTCTTGCGGTAACGTCCGAGGCTGCGGAGACGGCGCAGAATGTCGCGGCGGCTGAGGCGTGGCGCATGAACGGCGGCGACTGGCGCCGCTTTCTCTCAGCCTATTGCGCCACTTTCGTGGCTGCACTGGCCTTCATTGCCTGACCGGACAGAACGGCACCTGAAGGGTGCTGAACGGAACCTGCGGGCAGTTCAGGCCGGCAGGGCCGCGCGCTCGGCGCGGTAGAGCAGGAAACCGAGCCAGGCCGAGGCGCCGCAGCTGATCGCCACCACGACGAGCTGCAACACAACCGGCAGTCCGAGCAGCGACATCAGCCCCGTGGCCATGGCGCCGACCACCATCGCACCCGAATTGACGATATTGTTCGCCGCGATCGTGCGGGCCGTCTGCGACTTGTCGACGAAGGTGGTGAGGAACGCGTAGAGCGGCACCACGAACATGCCGCCGCACACCGCAATGCCGAGCAGCGTCAGCAGCAGTGGCACCGCCAGCGGCTGGACCACGAAGACCGCGACGTTCATCAGCGCTTCGGGACCGTCGTGCGGCGGCCAGATCGAGCAGACTTCCTGGAAGGCCACCAGGAACACGCCCATGCCGATCACCGATAGCGGAGACCACCGAGCCGAGACGGTGCCCTTGAGCAGCGCATTGATCGCCACCGAGCCGATCGCCACGCCGACCGAGAAGATCACCAGGAACAGGCTGGCCACTTCCTTGCTGGCGTTGAGGATGTTCTTGGTAAGCGGCGGGAACTGCACGAACAGCACCGTGCCGATGGCCCAGAAGAAGCTGATCGCGCAGATCGCCAGGTACACGCGGCGATCCTGCATCGTCGTGCGCACGAGATTGATGGAGGAGCGCACGACATGGTAGTCGATCGGCTCCAGCTTTCCGAGCGGGGGTGCCGGGGGAACCTGTCGCCCGGCGAGATAGCCGATGGCGGCGATCACCACGACGGTGACGGCGGCGATGTCCACCCTGATCCAGCCCGCCACGATCGTGCCCGCCAGCACCGCGATGTAAGTGCCTGCCTCCACGAGGCCGGTGCCGGAAAGCACTTCGCCTTCGCGCAGGTGCTGCGGCAGGATCGCGTACTTGATCGGCCCGAAGAAGGTGGAGTGGATGCCCATCGCGAACAGCGCCAGCAGCATCAGCGGGATGGCGGCGGTGTGAAGGGCAATGCCCTTCCATGCCAGCGCGAGGCCTGCGCCGCCCACCAGCATGATGAAGATCTCGCACAGCTTGACGATGCGGATGATCCTGGACTTGTCGCGCATGTCGGCCATCTGGCCCGCCAGCGCGGAAAGCAGGAAGAAGGGGATCACGAAGATGCCGGAAGCGAGCGCGCTGAACCGCGCCTCGGCGGCCTCCGAGTTGTAGACGCCGTACACCACGAACAGCACCATGGCGTTCTTGAACAGGTTGTCGTTGAACGCGCCGAGCAACTGGGTGACGAACAAGGGCAGGAATCTCCTGGCCCGGATGAGTTGGGTCGTCGTTGTCATGTCGGAAAAATTCGGCGGCCTCGCTTCATCGTTGCCGCGACACTTAATGCGGTGGGGCGAGGGCACAACCCCTTGAGGCGTTTTTTGCCGCCCGGCAGCGTTCTTCCGCGCCGGTGCGAAATCGTCCGGAAACAATCGGGCCCGGGAATCTGGCCATGCGAATGGGCGCGCCGGAAGGGCCGGGCTATTGGCAAGGCGGCGGGGCCTTGCTAGAAAAACGCAGCGGGATCGAGCAACCTCCCGACCAGGCGTCACCGCCCAAGCGTTGCCTTGTTGTCCGTGCTTGCGCGGACGGAAAGGCGCAGGGCAGGGTGGCGAACTCCATGACGAACTCCGTGAAATCCCATTCCGCGAACAGGCCGGAGTTTTCCGAGCTTCTCCGGGTCTTCGCGCGCATCGGTTTCCTCAGTTTCGGGGGACCGGCCGGGCAGATCGCGCTCATGCACCGCGAACTGGTGGACGGGCGGGAATGGGTGAGCGAGGAGCAGTTCCTTCACGCTCTCAACTTCTGCCATCTCCTGCCCGGGCCGGAGGCGCAGCAACTGGCGACATGGATCGGGTGGAAGCTGCACGGCATGCGTGGCGGGCTGGCGGCGGGACTGTTGTTCGTGCTGCCCGGCGCTTTCGTGATCCTCGGGCTTTCGGTGCTCTACGCCTATGCCGCCCATCTCGGCTGGTTTGCGGCGCTGTTCCTGGGCATCAAGTCGGCGGTGCTGGCGGTGGTGGCGCAGGCCTTGCTGCGCATCGCCGGACGGGCGCTGAACACCGGGGTCAAGAAAGGGCTGGCGCTGGCGGCGTTCATCGCGCTGTTCTTCTTCGATCTTCCCTTTCCGCTGGTGGTGCTGGGGGCAGGCGCGCTGGGCATGGGCATAGCGGCCGTGCGGCCGGACCTGCTGGCGATCAGGGAGAACGGCGAGGTCGCGCCCGCCGCGCCGCGTCCGTGGAAGCAGAGCATCGGCGCCGTCTGCCTGTGGAGCGTGATCTGGGCCCTGCCGATGGCCGCCGTGCTGGTCACGCTGGGCACGGGCCATGTGCTCTGGCAGATCGGCGCGTTCTTCTCGCAACTGGCCGTGGTGACGTTCGGCGGGGCCTATGCGGTGCTGGCCTACATGGCCCAGCAGACCGTGCAGGGTTACGGCTGGCTTTCGGCGGGGGAGATGGCGGACGGGCTGGGGCTGGCGGAAACCACCCCGGGGCCGCTGATCATGGTGACGCAGTACGTCGGCTTTCTGGCCGCCTTCCGGGCACCGGCGCCGTTCACGCCGCTGGTCGCGGGCATGATCGGCGCCGCTCTGACGACATGGGTGACCTTCGCGCCCTGCTTCCTGTGGATCTTCGCCTTCGCGCCGTGGATAGAGCGGCTTGAGAACGCGCGGCGCATCAGGGGCGGACTGGCGGCGCTGACCGCGGCGGTGGTCGGCGTGATCGCCAACCTCTCGCTCTGGTTCCTGATCCATGTCCTTTTCAGCCGGGTGGGCGATGCGCGGATCGGGCCTCTGCGCCTTTACCTGCCGGACTGGGGAAGCTTCGACTGGCGTGCCGGACTGCTGGCGGCGCTCTCGGCAATCCTGATCTTCCGGCTGAAGCTGAATGTCATCAAGGTGCTGGCGATCGCGGCTCTTGGCGGGCTGCTGCTGGCCCGGCTGGGATGATGTTTCGCGCCGCCGGGCGATATCCTCGCCAGAAGCGCATTCTCAAAAGCGATCATCGCGGCTATGGGCAGGAAAGCATGCTGACCCTGCCGAACATTCTCACCCTCTCGCGCATCGTCACGATGCCCTTCCTGGCTTTCCTGCTGTGGTGGCCGAAATGGGAGTTCGGCTATGCGCTGGCCTTCGGCGTCTACTGCCTGATGGGCATCACCGACTATTTCGACGGCTATCTCGCGCGGTCGAGCGGGACGGTCTCGAAACTCGGCGTTTTCCTCGATCCCATCGCGGACAAGATCATGGTTGCCGCCGTGATCCTGGTGCTGACGGCGCAAGGCGTGCTGACCGGACCTTACGTGGGCGACATGCACGTGATTGCCGGGCTCATCATCCTCGTGCGCGAGATCGCGGTATCGGGCCTGCGCGAATTCCTCGGCAGCCTGCAGGTCTCGGTTCCCGTCAGCCGCCTCGCCAAGTGGAAGACCACGTTCCAGCTCATCTCGCTCGGCGCGCTGATTCTCGGCGTGGCCACCCCGTGGTGGAACCTCGACGTGGGCGCGATCGAGATCAATATTCCGCACACCGTCGGCCTGACCACCCTGTGGGGCGCGGCCGTGCTTACGCTCATCACCGGGTGGGACTATCTGCGCGTCGGCCTCAAGCATATGGACTGAGGCGGGGGGCTCGCCGGTTCGGGCCTCGCGGCGCGATGCTGTCGCTGCATTGCAAAATTCGCCGTCTGACGTGAATTCGTTGCGTTTGGCGCAAGCGTGATCCTGCGGCAGGGCGGGCCACGTTCGGGGGGGACTCTTCATCAAGGACAATCCCATTACCGCGCCGCTTCGCCCTTTCACCGCCCGTTTCCGCAAGCCCTCTCCGGACGCGAATCCGCGCAGCGAGCGCCCGTTCGGCCGCGCGATGGTCTTCGCGCTGGCGGCTTCGGCGGGGCTGACGGTGGCCAATATCTATTACGGCCAGCCCATGCTCGGCCTGATGGAGCGCGAGGTTCCCGGCGCCGCGATCACTTATGTGCCCACCGCCACGCAGCTCGGCTATGCCGCCGGGCTGCTGCTGCTAGTGCCGCTGGGAGACCTGCTGGAGCGCAAGCGGCTGATCGTCACGCAGTGCCTGGCCCTGTCGGTGGCGCTGGCGCTGGTCGCACTGGCGCCGAGCGCGGGTGCCGTGCTTGCCGCCTCGCTGCTGGTGGGCCTGCTGGCCTCCGTCGCCCAGCAGATCGTGCCGCTGGCCGCCAATCTGGCCCCAGAGGACAAGCGCGGCGCGGTGGTCGGCACGGTGATGGCGGGCCTGCTCTGCGGCATCCTGCTCAGCCGGACACTGGCCGGTTTCGTGGGCGGGCACTTCGGCTGGCGCGCGATGTTCTGGCTGGCGGTGCCGCTGGCGCTGCTGACGGCGGGGCTGATGGCATGGCAGCTTCCGCGCAGCCGTCCGCAGCCGGGGGGGCTCGGCTGGCTCGGGCTCATGGCCTCGCTGCGCGATCTCTGGTGCGAATTCCCGGCGCTGCGGCTGGCGACGTTCACGCAGTGCACCCAGTTCGGCGTGTTCAGCGTGTTCTGGACGATTCTCGCGCTGCACCTTCAGGAGCCGCGCTTCGGGCTGGGCTCGGAAGTGGCGGGCCTGTTCGGCGTGCTCGGCGCGGCGGGCGTGCTGGCCGCGCCGATCGCGGGCCGTATCGCCGACCGGCGCGGCCCGCATCCGGTGATCGTGGCGGCCAGCGTGCTGACGCTGGCGTCATGGCTGGTCTTCGGGTTCTGGACCTCGATCGCCGGGCTGGTGGTCGGCGTGCTGCTGCTCGATTTCGCGATCCAGGCGAGCCAGATTTCCAACCAGAGCATCATCTATGCGCTGCGCCCCGAGGCGCGCTCGCGAATCAATACGGTCTACATGGCCTCGATGTTCCTCGCCGGCGCGGCCAGTTCGGGCGCGGCCACGGTGGCATGGCACAACTGGGGCTGGACCGGCGTGACGGTGCTGGGCACGGGAATCGCGGCGCTCGGACTGGCGCTGCAGACCTTGCGTGTGAAGAAGTAAGGCAGCGCCAGGCGCCGCCTGTTCCCGCTAACCGGCGCGCAGCTCGTCCGCGAGCATGCGGAATTCGTCCCCGCGCGGAGAGTTCTTGCGCCAGACCAGTGCGATCTCGCGGTTGGCGTTGGGCGAGAGCAGGGGCCGCGCGACGACATTGGTGCCGTTGAGGATGCCCGCGTCGATCGCCATTTCCGGCAGCATCGTCAGCCCCAGGCCATTGTCGACCATCTGCACCAGCGTGTGCAGCGAAGTGCCGATCATCGTCGCCGAGGCGCGCAGTTCCGGCCGGTTGCAGGCGGCCAGCGCATGGTCCTTGAGGCAGTGCCCGTCTTCCAGCAGCAGCAGGCGATGCTCGTCTATGACTTCGGGACCGACCTCGGCAGGCGGATTGCGCGGGTCGTCGCTGGGGAAGGCGACGAAGAAGGCGTCAAGCTCGATCGTCTCCTTCTCGACCTCGCCGGTGGCATAGGGGAGCGCCAGCAGCACGCAGTCGGCGCGGCCGTGGTGCAGCGATTCGATGGCGGCCTGGCTCGGCTCCTCGCGCAGGAACAGCTTGAGGTTCGGACGTTCGCGGCGCAGGCGCGGCAGCATCCGGGGCAGCAGGAACGGCGCGATCGTGGGGATCACGCTCATGCGCACTTCGCCCGAGAGCGGCTTGCCGCTGGACTGCACGAGGTCGGAGAGTTCCTCGGTCTCGCGCAGGATGCGGTGGGCCTTGGCAACCACCGCATTGCCCAGCGGCGTGAAGCGTACCGCGCGCTTGGTGCGTTCCACCAGCGTCACGCCGAGCAGCGCCTCAAGGTCGCGCAGGCCCGCCGAAAGCGTGGACTGCGACACGAAACAGGCATCGGCGGCGCGGCCGAAATGCCCGTGTTCGTGCAGGGCGACGAGGTACTGGAGCTGCTTGAGCGTGGGCTGGTAGACGGTCACTCTTCCGTTGCCGCCCCGTCGGTGTCGCCGGCATCGTCGTCGGCTCCGGCGACCGGCTCGTCTTCGAGGCGGGTCATCTTGAGCTTGCCGTTCTCCACCGCGAAGGCGAGCTTGCCTTCCACCAGGGCAAGCGCATCGCGGCCGAACACTTCGTAGCGCCAGCCTTCGAGGATCGGCAGCTTCTTGCGCACGCCGGCGGCCAGCAGTTCAAGGTCTTCGCTGCGGGCGAGCAGGCGGGCGGCCACGTCGATCTCGCGCGCGCGGATCTTGAGCAGCAGCTTGAGCAGGTCGGCGACGAGCGAACCTTCCTTGCCCAGCGGCGCGCCCTTGGGGGTGCGCGGGGGCAGTTCGTCGTCCGAAAGCGGTTCCGCCCGGGCGATGGTGTTCATCAGGCGCTTGCCGATGTCGTTGTCCTTCCAGCCTTGCGAGAGGCCGCGCACCTTGGCGAGATCGGCCTGCTGCTTGGGCGGGTGGCTGGCGATGTCGGCCAGCGTTTCGTCACGGGCGATGCGGCCGCGGGGGATGTTCTTGCCCTGCGCTTCGTGTTCGCGCCATTCGGCGATGGCCTTGAGCCTGCCGAGCATGGCGGAATTGCGCCCCGCCGCCTTGATCCGCTTCCACGCCTGTGCGGGGTCGTTGCGGTAATGTTCGGGATCGGCGAGCTTTTCCATCTCCTGGTCCAGCCATTCGCCGCGCCCGGTCTTGATCAGGCGCTTGAGCATCTTGGGGAAGATCTTGGAGAGGTGGGTGACGTCGCCGATGGCATATTCGATCTGCCGCTCGGTCAGCGGGCGGCGCGACCAGTCGGTGAAGCGGGCGCCCTTGTCGATGGTAAGGCCCATCCACGATTCGACGAGGTTGGAATAGCCGATCTGCTCCGACTGGCTGATCGCCATCATCGCGATCTGGGTGTCGAAGATCGGGTGCGGGGTGCGGCCGGTGAGGTTGAAGATGATCTCCACGTCCTGCCCGCCGGCGTGGAAGACCTTCAGGACTTCCTCGTTCGCGGTGAGCAGGTCGAGCAGGGGGGTCATGTCGAGCCCCTGCGCGAGCGGGTCGATCGCGGCCGCTTCCTCGGTATTGGCGATCTGCACCAGGCAGAGTTCGGGCCAATAGGTGTTCTCGCGCATGAATTCCGTGTCGACGGCCACGAAATCGGATTTCGCAAGGCGTTCGCACAGCGCGGCGAGCTCTTCGGTCTTTGTTATCAGCGGATGGATTTTCATTTCGAGCGTGGCGGTAACGCGAACAAGGCGGGGGATCAATGTTTCCCGGCCGTCAAATTCTCCGACAAATGACGATATTGCCTATTTCTTGCGCAGGAAGGGCGTCAGCAATCGATTTGCGAGGGTCTGGAGCAGGCTGGGCGCGGCCTCGTTTTCCAGCGCGGCGATGCTTTCCCGCGTCACCAGCCGGCGGCGAAGCTGAGTGCCGGTCACATGGATTCCGGGCGGAGGCAGGTGCCAGGCTTCCGCGTCGTCGCCCGGCGCGGCACCGCGCGGCGGCGGGCCGCCATCGGGGGCATCGGCGGCGAGCGGGGGCGCGGGAAACGCAGGTGCGGGAAACGAGGGCCCGGGAAACGAGGGCCCGGGAAACGAGGGCGCGGGAAACGAGGGCGCGGGAAACGGTGAGGGCGCCGGGGCAGCGGCTTGTCCGTCCGGAGCGCCTTCCGGCCATCTCTCGTCCGTGACGGCGGCAAGGGCCGCCGCCTCGAATGCCGGGTAGCCGCCATGGCCGCCCACCAGAACGGCCATGGGCCGGGGAAGCCCCTCGGCCATGGCCTTGTCGCGAATGGCCTGATGCGTCAGCACCGCGAGATGGCAGGCGCCCACCGTGCAGGCGCGCTGTTCCTCGGCGGTGGCCATGCCGGCCGTGCAAAGCTTCCGCATGGCCGCGATCACCGCGTGCAGATCCTCCAGCCCGGTTACGCCCAGCGTGTCGTCGTTGTCCTCGAAAGCGCCCTGCCACGGCACCTCGGGCATGGCGAAGGCCTGCGCCAGGCGGGACCGGCCAGCGGTGGAGAAGGGCCATGCGCGATCGGTGTAATAGGCGGTTTCGTAGAACGGGCGGCCCGGATCGGCCGAAGCAGCTGCGATGGCGGGGCAGATGTCCATGGCGATGGCGGTGACGGGATCGCCGGGCCGGTCAAGTTCGGCGATGCGCCGGATCAGCCGGTCCCAGCCGGTCACGATCACGTCCTGCGAAGCGATGAAGCGGAAGCGGGCGGGCAGAGGCAGGCCCTCGCCGCAGAGGAACACGAGTTCGTCCTTGATCCGGCGCGCCGCCTCGTCGGCGCGGCCTTCGCGCAGCATCGGCTCGATCGCCGTGCGGAACTGATTTTCCGACATGCCGTCTATGGTGACGGCATCCGGAACCTGCGCGTTGTCCATGTAATCCATTGGCGAGACCCGTTTTGCCCAGCGGCATAGCCCCGAATTGGTTTATTTGGGGTTTATGCCGGGGCCGGAGCTTTCCCGGAGAGCCCGGGCGTCGCCCGGTAGGTCGGGTTTCGCCCCGTTGCGGACATCGAAGTGCGGGAGGGTTTCTCCGCCATGACTAAAGGCGTCCGAGATTGTTTTCGAAAAGGACCGATGCCATTTCCATAGCGGATACATTGAACATCGAGCGGCGTGCTAGCCTGAACCAGCCTAAAATCTCGCTGGCGAGATCCACATGAACGCCGTCTTCAACATCGTGCAACGGCATCTTCGGCAGTTGATCAGCGTAGGTTACAGCCATCCTCACGTCATCAAAAAAGCCCGAACGGGCAAAGGCAAATTGCTCAGAAAGCGGCCCTATTGTGGTGAAGTCGAAACCGTCAGCGGCCAGTTTTCGGCGAAGCTTTGCCTTGGAAATCTTGGTCATTTCATATGCAGATAGCAGCGCGAAAGTAGCGGCTTGCTTCTCGATATGAGTCGGATAGGGCCGGGAGTTAGCCTGATTTTTGACGCCCCATGACGTTATCAGCGCCTTCCCGAGTTCTTCTATAGCGAAGATGGAGAGCATCATAGCCGACGGGGCACGCTCATTGTCGGCCATCAGCTGCGCGTCTGAAGCAAGCCTCTCCGCGTTCTCAATTGTCTTTTTGAAGAAAGCTAATTCTTCAGGGCTGGCAAGCTTTCGCGACATGGACATTTGTGACTGATAATTGGGGCTACACGCAAATCAAACAGAGTCTCGGTGCCGGAGAGCATCTCCGCCACCGAGGTCTGCTTTCCACCCAAGTGCGACATCGCGGTAACTGGGGCTACGTCCGTTTTTCCCGCCAGGCCGCGTCGTTGGATATCTCCTGATCGCACTGCGGGGGCAGCGGAATTCCGGGGCGGGGGCTCGTTGCAGCCCGGTTCTCCGACCCGGTGCGTGCTTGCGGGCCGATCTCTTCTGGAAATCGCCGCGCCACTCGACTAGGGGGCTCGGCTTGCAACCTCATTCCGATCAGAAGAAGCGCGAGCCCGCCATGACTCATCCCTATCGCTCCCACACCTGCGGCGCCCTGACCGCTGCCGAGGTCGGCCAGACCGTCCGCCTCTCGGGCTGGGTGCATCGCAAGCGCGACCACGGCGGCGTTCTCTTCGTCGACCTGCGCGATCACTACGGCATGACCCAGGTCGTTGCCGACACCGACAGCGCGGCGCTGGAACTGCTTGATTCGCTGCGCGTCGAATCGGTCGTCACGATCGAGGGCGTGGTCAAGGCCCGCACCGAATCCACCGTGAACCCGAACCTCGCCACCGGCGCGATCGAGGTCTACGCCCGTTCCGCCACGGTCATCAGCCGCGCCGAGGAACTGCCGATGCCGGTGGCCGGCGAGCAGGAATATCCCGAGGATATCCGCCTGCGCTACCGCTTCCTCGACCTGCGCCGCGACACGCTGCACGGCAACATCGTGAAGCGCACGAAGATCATCTCGGACATGCGCCGCAAGATGGAAGGCATCGGCTTCACCGAATATTCGACGCCGATCCTCACCGCTTCCAGTCCCGAAGGCGCGCGCGACTTCCTGGTGCCCAGCCGCATCCACCCCGGCAAGTTCTACGCGCTGCCGCAGGCGCCGCAGCAGTACAAGCAGCTGCTGATGGTCGCCGGGTTCGACCGCTACTTCCAGATCGCCCCCTGCTTCCGCGACGAGGACCCGCGCGCAGACCGCCTGCCGGGCGAGTTCTACCAGCTCGACCTCGAAATGAGCTTCGTGACCCAGGAAGAGATCTGGGAAACCATGGAGCCGGTGCTCCAGAGCGTCTTCGCCGATTTCGCGGAAGGCAAGCCGGTGACGCCTGCGGGTGAATTCCGCCGCATTCCGCACGCCCAGTCGATGCTGGACTACGGTTCGGACAAGCCGGACCTGCGCAACCCGCTGATCATCAAGGACGTGACCGAGCACTTCGTCGAATCGGGCTTCGGCATCTTCGCGGGCATCGTGGCCGGTGGCGGCGTGATCCGCGCGATCCCGGCTCCGGGCGCCGGTGCGGGCAGCCGCAAGTTCTTCGACGAGATGAACGTCTGGGCGCGCGGCGAGGGCTATTCGGGCCTTGGCTACATCAACATCAAGGACGGCGTCCCCGGCGGCCCGATCGCCAAGAACCACGGCGAGGAAAAGACCGCCGCGCTGATCGCGGCGCTGGGTCTGGGTCCGAACGACGGCGTGTTCTTCGCCGCGGGCAAGGAAGAGCAGGCGGCCAAGCTGGCAGGGCTTGCCCGTATCCGCACCGGCGAACAGCTCGACCTGATCGACAAGGACCGCTTCGAGCTGTGCTGGATCGTCGACTTCCCGTTCTTCGAATGGGACGAGGACAACAAGAAGGTCGACTTCGCGCACAACCCGTTCTCGATGCCGCAGGGCGGCATGGAAGCGCTGGAAGGCCAGGACCCGCTGACGATCAAGGCCTATCAGTACGACCTCGTCTGCAACGGCTATGAAATCGCCTCGGGTTCGATCCGTAACCAGTCGCCGGAACTGATGGTCAAGGCCTTCGAGATGGTGGGCCTCACCAAGCAGGACGTGGAAGATCGCTTCGGCGGCCTCTACCGCGCCTTCCAGTACGGCGCGCCGCCGCACGGCGGCATGGCGGCCGGTGTCGATCGCATCGTGATGCTCCTGTGCGGTGCGCAGAACTTGCGCGAAATCACGCTGTTCCCGATGAACCAGCGCGCCGAGGACCTGCTGATGGGCGCGCCGAGCCCGGCCGAATCCAGGCAGCTGCGCGAACTGCACATGCGTGTGGTGGAACCGCAGAAGAACTGAATTCGTTTCCAGATTTCCGCCGGGCAGCGGGCCTTCGCTTCGCTGCCCAACCTTCACGATCCCGGAAACATTCTGGAAACAGGATCGGGGCGTGGATAAATCGGGCCATGGCGCTTTCGCGTCGTGATCCTATCTTGCGAGCGAGGCTTGCCAGCGCGCGCCCCAGTCATTAGGGCGGCAGGCGAGATTTCACACCTCGCGAATTTTTGAAGGGGTTTATTCAATGAGCGATACCGCCGATCGGGTTAAGAAGATCGTCGTCGAACACCTGGGCGTCGAAGCCGACAAGGTGACGGAAGAAGCAAGCTTCATCGACGATCTGGGCGCAGATTCGCTCGACATCGTCGAGCTGGTCATGGCGTTCGAAGAAGAATTCGGCGTCGAAATCCCCGACGATGCTGCCGAGAAGATCAGCACCGTCTCGGATGCCATCAAGTACATCGAAGAGAACAAGGGCTGAGCCCGGCTTTTCGGCTACTCTCGCGCGGTCCGGCCATGCGCCGGCGCGCGGGCGGCTGTGATCCCGGTTCATAACCGGATTGAACTCGACAGGCTCGACCTCTAAGGGGGCGGGCCTGTTGCCGTTTCTGCAGGCTGGTTCGTGCCAGCCGCGTTTTCGGCCAAATTGCTTTTTCGGAGAGCATGAATGCGTCGTGTTGTCGTCACCGGACTTGGTCTTGTCACCCCGCTGGGTGCTGACGTGGAGACCACCTGGGCCAACATCCTTGCGAGCAAGAGCGGGGCGGGCCCGATCACCAAGTTCGATGCCTCGGACCAGAAGTGCCAGATCGCCTGCGAGGTGAAGCCGGCCGATCACGAATACGGCTTCGATGCCGGCAAGCGTGTCGACCACAAGATCCAGCGCCAGGTCGATCCCTTCATCGTCTACGGCATCGATGCCGCAGGGCAGGCACTTGAAGATGCCGGCCTCACCGACATGAGCGAGGAAGACAAGCTCATGACCGGTTGCTCGATCGGTTCGGGCATCGGCGGTCTGCCGGGTATTGAAAGCGAATCGCTCGTTCTGGCCGAAAAGGGTCCGGGCCGCGTCTCTCCGCACTTCGTGCATGGCCGCCTGATCAACCTGATTTCGGGTCAGGTCTCGATCAAGTACGGCCTCAAGGGCCCGAACCACGCCGTCGTCACCGCCTGTTCGACCGGCGCGCACTCGATCGGCGATGCCGCGCGCATGATCAAGGACGGCGATGCCGACATCATGCTGGCCGGCGGCGCCGAATCGACCATCTGCCCGATCGGCATTGCCGGCTTCGCGCAGGCGCGCGCGCTGAATTCCAGCTACAATGACCGCCCCGAACAGGCGAGCCGCCCTTACGATAAGGATCGTGACGGTTTCGTCATGGGTGAGGGCGCCGGCGTCCTCGTGCTCGAAGAGTACGAACACGCAAAGGCCCGCGGCGCGAAGATCTACTGCGAAGTGATCGGTTACGGTCTTTCGGGCGATGCCTTCCACGTCACCGCCCCGGAACCCACTGGCGACGGTGCCTATCGCTCGATGCAGATGGCGCTGAAGAAGGCGGGGATGACCCCGGCGGATATCGACTACATCAACGCCCACGGCACCTCGACCATGGCCGACACCATCGAACTGGGCGCCGTGCGCCGCCTGTTCGGCGATGCCATCGGCAGCGTTTCGATGAGCTCGACCAAGTCGGCCATCGGCCACCTCCTGGGCGGCGCCGGCGCGGTCGAATCGATCTTCTGCATCCTGGCGATGCGCGACCAGATCGTGCCCCCCACCCTCAACCTCGACAACCCGGACGAGGGCTGCGAGGGCGTGGACCTGGTGCCGCACGTCGCCAAGAAGCGTGAAGTGCGCGCGGTGCTGAACAACTCGTTCGGTTTCGGCGGCACCAACGCCAGCCTGGTGATGCGCAAGATCGACTGATCGCGAAAGGCGTAAGGGGCGATGATGTCGCGGCGCAACTGGATTCTCGTCGCGGCCATCGGCCTTGCGGCCGTGATCTCCTTATGGTCCTTCGTGGGCGGCTGGTACGGTTCCGGCCCGCTGGCGAAGGACCAGCACTTCATCGTTCCCGGCGGGGCAAGCCTTGCGGCTGTGGCCCAGCGGCTGGAGGACAAGGGCGTGATCCGCTCGGCCAGCGGCTTCGAACTGCGCGCCCGCGTGTTCGGCGGCGGCGGCGGGATCAAGGCGGGCGAATTCGCCATTCCCGCCCATGCCAGCCCTTCGCGCGTGCTGGCGATCCTCTCGAGCGACGAGGTGATCCGCCGCTTCGTCACCGTGCCGGAAGGCATGCCCTCGATCATGGTCTACGAACGCCTGAAGGCGCAGGACCAGCTCAGCGGCGAGGTGGCTTCGCCCGACGAAGGCTCGGTCCTGCCTGACAGCTACGCTTTCGAGACTGGCGAGCCGCGCGAGGCGGTGCTGCGCCGCATGCAGGCGGCCATGACCCGCACACTCAAGGAGCTTTGGGAAAAGCGCGCCCCGGGTCTCGTGGTGAAGACGCCGGAGCAGGCGCTGATCCTGGCTTCCATCGTCGAGAAGGAAACCGGCAAGCCCTCTGAACGGCGCATGGTGGCCGGGCTATACTCGAACCGGCTCAAGCAGGGGATGATGCTGCAGGCAGACCCCACGATCATCTACCCGATCACCAAGGGCAAGGCGCTGGGACGCCGCATCCTCCAGTCGGAGATCCAGGCGGTCAACGACTACAACACTTACACGATGGTCGGCCTGCCCAAGCATCCGATCACCAATCCGGGCCGCGAATCGATCGCCGCCGTGCTCAATCCGGCAAAGACCGATGCGCTCTATATGGTGGCCGACGGCACCGGCGGCCATGCTTTTGCCGACACGCTGGCCCAGCACAATGCCAACGTGAAGAAGTGGTTCGCGATCCGGCGCGAGCGCGGCGAAATCTGAACGGAGGGAAGGGCGCCCGCTATCGGAGCGTCCCGTCCGCCCGCTTGCGCCGCGCATAGATCGTGGAGGCCAGTGCGATTCCCGCGATAAGCAGCGGGAAGATCGCCGAAGCCGGCCCCTTGGCACCCAGCATGTCGAAACCGAGGAAGCTCCAGCCGAACTGGATCACCACGGCAACGAAGGAAAGCGCGAAGAGCATCCATGCCCAGCCGCGCCGGGACAGCAGCATGACCGAGCCGATGGTGCCGCTGGCCACTGCTACGGCATAGGCGGTCCATGCCCAGCCGGGCATTTCACGGAAGGCCTGCGCCTGAACCGGGTCCTGGCGGGCGATTTCGCCCGGGTCGGCGCTGGCCTGAACAAGATAGGCCACGTCCCCGGCAAGGTTCCACAGCAGGATGAGGATGGCGATGATCCAGGACTTGCGCATGCCCGCTCCCTTTCGCGCATGACGGCCGAACGGGCACTTTGCCGCAGCGTCCCTGTTCTGGCAATTGACCGTAGGGGCAAGGCAGACGGCCTCAGGGAGCAAGGCGAATGAACCGTGAAGGTGAAGTTCTGGCGGCGGATCGCAAGCGCGGCGCTCCGCTGCTGGTGACGGCCGAATTGCCCGCCGACGTGCTCGGCTGGGCCGACGGCCTGCGCAAGGCCCACTACCCACCCGAGCGCAACCGTTTGCGCGCCCATGTCACCCTGTTTCATGCCCTGCCGCCCTCGGTGGAAGGCGAACTGGTGGACGTCCTCGCCGACCTTGCCCGCGGCGCGCCGCCGAGGGCGCGAATCGACGGGCTGATGAAGCTGGACAACGGCACCGCTCTCTCCGTCGAATCACCGGACATGGCGTGGCTCCATGCCGTGATCGCGGAGCGCATGCATGGATTGCTGACCGATCAGGACAGCCGGCCACTGCGCCTTCACGTGACGATCCAGAACAAGGTCGCCCCGGCCGCCGCCCGTGCGCTGCAGGCACAGCTCGGGGCTCAACTGCACCCGATCAGCTTCCGCTTCCGGGGCTTTGGCCTTTATGCCTGGGAGGACGGATTGTGGCGCCCGATCCGCGTTTTACCTTTTCGTGGCTGAAACGCATTTTTGGGTGTTGACCGATGCCGACCTTGCCCCTAGAGGACGCGACCTGCCCGGCAGTGATGTGGGGCACCGGATCGAGCCGCCCGACGCGGCGGCCTTGGTTTGGCGGAGTAGCTCAGCTGGTTAGAGCAGCGGAATCATAATCCGCGTGTCGGGGGTTCGAGTCCCTCCTCCGCTACCACCTGTTTTTTCAGCATTTTTTCCTGATTGAACATGGACGCGCCCAAGGCGGTTGGGCGTTTAGTTGGGAGAAATTGCTCTCCCCTCCAGCTTTCTGATGGCCGCTTCACCCAGTGCCGGATCACGGTGCATGTAATGGGCGTCGAGGATCGTCCCGACCTCCTTCAGGCTATGGCCCGTGATGGCCGCGATCTCCGGAACGGTGGCGCCAGCGATGGCGAGGCGGGTCACGGCGGTGCCGCGCAGGTCGTGGAACGTGACGCCGGTGACGCCGGACTTGATGCACGCCTTGCGCCATGATGCGCGGAAGCCCGATTCGGTCCATTCCGTGCCGCGTTCGGTTGCGAGGATGGTGGCCGGGAGCGGCTTGCCTTCACGCTGGTATTCAGCCTTTGCGGCATCCAGCGCAGACTTCAGCGGCGCGCCGACCGGGACGGCGACGGTCACCTTCGTTTTGCGCTGACGCAGGCGGATGGTTGCGCCGTCAAACGCTGCCCATTGCAGGCGCAGAAGGTCGCCCTGCCGCTGGCCGGTCCAGAGCGCGAGCGTGAGGGCTAGGCGAAGGTGCGCGGGGGCTTTGGCGTGGAAAGCCTTTTCGTCCGCATCGCTCCACACGTTTTCATTGCGTGCTGCGCGGTAGAGCCGGCCGGGGCGTTCGCACGGGTTAATCGGGGCGAGGCCGCGATTGTAAGCCCACGACAGAGTACGGGCCAGCACCGCAAAAGCATAGTCCGCTTGGCGGCGTGACTTCACTGCAAGGCGTTCACGCCATGCGAGAAACTCGCCGCGCGTGCGCCGATCTTCCAGTGCGACGATAGGGAAATCGCCGAACTCGTTATCGATCACGCGAAGCAGGCGGCGATAATCCTTGCGCGTGCGTTCGGCGAGATCGGCGAAGTCCGTCGAATCCTGATAGCCGTCAAAAATCGAAACGAGGAGATCGGCGCGGGGCGCGCGCTTCTGGCTGACAGCGCGATTGTAGCTGGCAATGAATTCGGCCGAGCCCGGTTCGCCTTCAAGGCGCGGGCCACCCTTCCAGGCGTAATAGTAAGTGACAGATTGGCCGGATGCACTCTTCTTGGTGACCCGGTTGATGCCCTTAAGCTGCACTCGCATGGCGCTTTTGTTTCCATTTGTCGAAAGGGGAGGAATGCGCTTCGGGTAGCGCGGAAGTGAGAATCCGAATGGTCCCATCGGGCGCGATCTCGACACCTGAGACGGGCACTTCGGCCGCGCGCACGGCTTTGACGGCGCGCACCACGTCGGCTTGACGGAAGGCTGAGGGGGCTCTGCCCACTGGAGTTCCTTTGTCGTTTCGCCGGCAGGTGGCCCGCAATGCGTGCCTAGGTCACTGCCGTGCATTGGGATGGGAGGCTGACCGGATGAAGTCCGGTCAGCGCCGGTCGCCTTTGCTGCCCGAAAGGGCGCTGGCGACGATGAAGGGGATCGTCAGCACGACGGCGACGATGACCAGCACGCGCGTGGCCGTACGGGCGAGAGCGACGCGGCGGCGAGGCGCGGCGGCCGGCTGGCAGGACTTGCAGGCGCAGCCGATGGGGTGGAGGGCGGAAGCCGGGCGGCTGACCATCAGTCGATCCCCAGCGCGGTTTTGTAGGTATCCAGCAGCATGTCCATTTCGCGGCGATCATCCGGCTTCATCTTCCGGATGCGCACGATCTGGCGCATGATCTTCACATCATAGCCGACGGCCTTCGCCTCGTTGTAGATGTCCCGGATATCTTCCCCGATGTCCTTCTTTTCTTCTTCCAGGCGCTCAACCCGTTCAATCAGCAGGCGCAGGCGGTCGTCGGTCGTTTCGGCCATTGTTGGTCCCTTCACAGCATGAGGAGTTGCGGATCGGGGCTGGCCGCGATCCAATCAGCGCGGGCGGCGACGGCCCGTTCATAGGCGGCTTGCGCGGCGGCGGTTTCCGCTTCGGCGGCAGCTAGCTTTTCAGTCGCGCGGGCCTTTCGGCGCTCGCAGCAGCGCACGAGTTCCTCGATCTTGCCAAGATCCGGCGGGCCGGCGAACAGGTCGTTGAAGCGAAATTCCGCCATGACAGTCAGCCCGCAGCGCCGAGGCGGATGACGATCTGCGCGACGATGCAGGAAGAGCCAAGGACTGCGATCGCCGCGAGCAGGCAGCGCATTGCAACCTTCTCTGCCCGCTGGGCGAAGGCCGTGAGGCGCTGCGTTTCCGGGCAGACCGGGCTGAGTTCCACGATGATGGCGCGGATTTCGCGGTGATCGATGGGCGCGCTCACTGGCGGCGGGCCTTCGGCAGATCGATGGCGCAATCAGGGCAATAGGCCGAGGCCGTGCCGTTGATCGTTTCCGTGGCCCAGCCTGCCGGAAGGTGAGGCGTAAGGGTGTTTCCGGTTGCTTCGCAGCAGCTGCAGATGGCGGAAAAGGCCCGGAGCAGCGGAAGCGATGGCGCGGCCTTGTGAGTGGATGGCATGGGGCGGGCTCCGAATTTGGGCAAAGCAGGGGCGTTCCCGGAAGCGAGCCGGGCAGGGGAGTGCGCTAGGGGTAGGTCAGGCCGGGGCGGCCCTCAGGTCAGCCTCCGGGGGAACTGGCCCCAGGTTCGGGCGGCGGGCTGTTGTCGTTGTCTGCCCGGTCATTGGCGGCATCGCGCCATTGGCTGAGGGGCAGTTCATGCAGCGGCTTGGGGTAGCGGCTGGGCTTGATCGTGCGGATCGGTTCGAGAGCGACCACGAAGGTGTGCCCGCACGCATCCGGGTTCCGGCAGTGGTAATAGACCTCGCGATAGAGCACGCTGGTCTTGCCGGAAGTCCGTGCGAAGGCGCGGCCTCCGCAGGCCGGACAGGTGACATGCGGCAGTTGGGCAGGACGACCCGGCATCAGTGATTTACCCCCGTGGCTTCGCGGCCGGCGCCATTGCCGGGCAGAAGGGCTTTCAAGCGACCGATCAGGCGCGGGAAAATCGCGTCCGCTTCCTCGGTTTCGGCAATGGCGCGGTAAATCTGCGCGGGCGTAGCGCCCGGCTGCAGCGCCTGAATGCAATGGCTGATGGCATCGCCGGTTTCGCGCGAAATCAGCGCGACATCATCGGCCAGAGCTTCACGGCACCCAGAGGCATCGACCATGGCAACATCCAGTTGGCGGGCGTAGCTTTCAAGGATCGGGGCGTAGCCGCCACCGGCGAGGATAAACGCGCGATCGAGCGCGATGGCCTGATCGAGCGTGGGGGAGCCGTGCTTGTCGCTTTCGCTCCAGTGCCGGACAGTGCGGACCGCACGGCGCGTGATCGAGCCGGCAGCTTTCCAGCCAATGCGGCCGACAACCGTGGTGACAGCAAGAGAGAAGGTGAGGGGCGCGCGAACCTTGGTCACTGCGAGCGGCCCTTTCGTTGCACTTTCGGATTCTCATCGCAAACGACGGAAGGCTCGGAACCGGCTACATCGGGTGCAGGATGGCCAAGCGGGAAAACGACATGCTCGGCGGTGACAGGGACGCCTATGCTGTTCCCGACGGCAATGACGTGGGGCTGCTTGTGAGCGGGAATCCGACCTTCGCGTTTCCATCCGTGGACCGTTGCCGGACTTTCACCAAGGGCTCGAGCCATCGGGCGAATACCGCCGAACATGGTGAAGATGGTGTTTTGGTGTTGCATACGAACTACGTATGCGAAAGCTGAACATCAATCAACTAGATTCTCTAGCAGGACGGTGTTCAGGATTTCCGTATGCTAGTGAGATGCTTCCTGTAACCACTCGCCTCAAAGAACTCCGCAAGGCCGCCGTCCCCAGACTGAGCGTGCGCCGCATCGCGGAAGAGCTCGATATGCCATTTGGCTCATACGCTCGCTTTGAAAGTGCCAGCACTTACAAAAAGTCGTTCCTGCCCTTGGACTTCACCCGCAAGGTGGCTGCGGTTTTGGCGGAACACGGGGTAGATCCGGCAGAGGTAATGCTCTTGGCAGGACTCACCGACGAAGAGGCTGCGCCTGAAGCCCGAGCGGTTGAGGCTGCTCGTCCGGCCGTGCAGTATGTGTCGCTTCAAGTGGCGCTCCCTAGTGAAGCTGCGCTGCGCGATATGTTCCGCAGTCTCTTGGTTCTTGTTCCAGATGGGTCGACCAAGGACGAGACCGCTGAAATTCTAGCTCGATGGCTTCCATCTGGCTTTGCAGGAATTGGACCCTATCTGCCCGATCCGGGCGCGGGCGCGTCGCTTGCAGGCAATACTCCTCCTCCAGCTGACGCCACAGATCATCACGAATCTGGACCATCGTCGCGCACCTGACGGAGCAACTCGGACAACCAAACTCGCAACCTGGGGTCACCCGGAAGGCACGCGCACTCAACCTAACGCTCCTTTGTTCCTCATTTGTTCTCATTGGCGGATTGCAATCCTGTAGGGAAGTGCCTTTCGTCATGACGGGAAAATTGTGGGCGGGAAGGCGGGCTCGCCGCGTGCATGGCCGCCGAATATCGCGCGCCCGATCATGATTTAGCCAATAAGATAAATGTGTTAGTCCCGATTCACGAAAGGGGAATCAATGGGCCACATTTACGAAGGTTACGGTGCGAGCGTTCAGGTCGAGGACGATGGCATCGTCATTCGCAGGAAGGGGCTGGCTTCGTTCACCCTGCATGGATTGAAGGGCGAAAAGCGCATTCCCTTCGCCAGCATTTCAGCGGTCCAGTTCAAGCCGGCAAACTTGCTTACGTCCGGTTACATCCAGTTTTCGATTGCCGGAGGTGTTGAGAGCAAGGGCGGGTTGCTGGCGGCGACCAAGGATGAGAATAGTGTGCTGTTCAAAGGCGGTCGTCAGAACCGGGTCTTCGAACAACTCCGCGACAATGTGGAAGCTGGTATTCGGCTCGCTCGTAAGCCCGCATTCGCACCAGCTGCGATCACAAAGGCCGAGGAATTGGAGAAGCTTGCTGGCCTGCTGGACAGGGGGCTGTTGACCCGTGAGGAATTCGATCAACAGAAGTCCGCATTGCTCGGGTAACAACGATGGTCTGGACACAAAAATCCGAATTGCTGTTGATCCGACGAGTCTGTCAGGAAATTGTGCATGACATGGCTACCGGAAAAGGTACCCGACTTCACTCGACGTATGCAGAATTGGCGCCGAGCCTTTTCCGCTTCGGTAAGATTCAGTTGTCGGTATCTAAGAGGTGGGGCGCGCCGATCACGGATCTTAGCGTCATGGGGGCATCCGCGAGCCCGTCCATTATCTCACTCACAGTGGGTGGCAATCGATCTAAAGGTCAAATCACTGATGCGGAGCGCACGCTTAGTGGAATACTTTGCCACGAACTTGTTCATCAGAAACAAGGCGCGCGAAATCCTTGTTCGATGGCGATGGCTACGCAAATCCAACATTATTGGGTTGCGAATGAAGAAGAAAATGCTGGTCCTCATGACTGGATCGTTGGATACTATGGAACCGTTTACGAATTTGAGGCCCATGCCGAGCAGATTGCCTATGAAATATGGATGACTGACGTCGTCTCTGGCCAGGTGCCACGAAAAAACGTGAGCCTTGCTCAAGTAACCCAATGCGAACCGCTAGAGCGGATTAAGAGAAGGCTGCAGGTAAATGCGGCAAGTTCGTTGGTCAGTGATTGGCTTTCTCGGCTTGAGGCCAAAGTGAACGAAGCGCTGGCCATTTGGTGAGCGGCTCCAGGCGTATAAAAAAATGACAATCGCTGCTGGAAAAAGTTTCGTGTGGACAGCGACATAGTGTCGATTTTAGACGTTCAGGATTGTTGAACGCACGCTGGGGGCACAATGAGCGAGCTTCTGACCAATCTTGCTGGCGCAGTCGCAGGTCTGGCGGTGGAACCACCTAAGCCGGCTTGGGCTGCTGCGAACATTCCCGGCGCCGAAGAGGCCATCATCGTTTCGCAGCGAGATGCCAGTTCAAGCTGGGCGGGTTTCATGCGCTACGTCGATACCCATGGCGAAGTGAGCGAGCGCCGAATTGTCTGCCGGGCTGTTGAAGGTTATGGGCAGGCCGAGACGATCGCCGCTTATTGTTGCGAGCGAAAAGCAAGCCGCCGCTTCCGCATCGATCGGATCGAGGAATTGATCTGCCTGCAGACCGGAGAAGTGATCGATCCGCTACCGCATTTCGAGCAGATGCGCTTGCACGGGGCGCTCAAAGTCATCGACAAATCGATGAGCGATTTCGGGCGTATCCTCGTCTTCATGTCGCAGTGCGATGGCTCGATCCATCCGCTGGAGATCGATGCAGTGCACGAAGGCATGGAGCGCTACGTCCTGCGTTTTGGTGGGGATGACGCCGTGCTTGGGGCGGCCCTGAAGAATATCGGCAAGATCGCACCTGACGGCGACGATTTGGTCGCCGCCCTTGGGCGTATCAGCCGACATCCGGAGGCGAGGCAGGTTTCACGCCTTATCTTGAACTGCATGGACAAGGTGACAATAGCAGATGGCGCGCTCCATTTGGATGAGCTTGAGTGGACTGCGCTGGCCCGCGAATATCTTGAGAAGCACGCTGGTTAAGGGCGTGGGTAAATTTCCTATTCCGTAGTGGCGACCACTTTTGATACTTTGGCCGGAAGCGGTTCGTCAGACGTGGGTGTTGCAGGGACGAAGCTGCCATTTCGAATTATCATGCGATAGCAGCGTTTGCTAAGGAGCCATGATGACCCCGGCTGGAATGATCGCTTTGGTAGCAACCTCGATCTCGTTGATCAGTTCCTGCGCAGCTTGGACCGCCATTCTCGTAACCAGGAAGTCTGCGAACGATGCGCGACTAGTGCAAATCCAGACGGCGGCGAGGAGTTCACGCGCGACGGTCGTAAGCGCAAATCGTCAGCGTTGGATCGATGCCATTCGAGAAGATGTCGCGTCATTCATCGCTGCGCGCGGGCAACTGGCCATGCTGATGAACGCTGAGAATTATCTTGAGCTTGGGCAGGAAGCGCTGCGGAGAGAGGAAAGGGAAGGTCGCGGGCGAGTAGTTATGTTGCGAGACCGGATCGATATGCGCTTGAACCATACCGAGAGCGATCACTTGGCACTTATCGCCGCCTTGGATAACTACGATTTTGACCCATCCCGGGAGAACCATGAGGTTCTTCGGAGAGCTGGTCGAAAAATATTCAAGGCGGAGTGGACGCGACTGAAAAAAGAAGCTGGCGGCATTGACCCTTATGTCCGCGAAACAGTGCCGCCGCGCGTCATGGATTGAAATGCTTGTTAGAGACGCTGCCTTCACATGTGAGGCAGCGTCGGGCTGATTGGCCGGTTCGCACGGAGCAGTCCAGCGCATCTGGGCCGGTTGCGGACTTACTCGTTACCGGGGGTAGAAGGGATTAAGCGGTCTGTCTGCTGTCAAGGACATCGCTTTACGCCGTTCTCCAACAGCGCACCGCAAATCCAAACCTACGCAAACTCATCGAGACTCCATTGATCCCGCCATTCGATGGTGGGCCGATCATCCTTATCGAATTTGATGGGTAGCCAGACATAGCGCGCCTGTGAGGTGTTGACCTTCCCCGAGAACGCCGGTCCTGCGGCTTTCATTTCCTCAGGCGTCATCGATTGCCGCGGAATGCTCATGACTTTTGTGAATGCGCTCTGGACGAGGCGTGACATTTCGCCGCTTTCGAATGAGGGGTCAGTCATCGGTCCCATCCACCTGTCGCCAAGCGCAATATACAAATCCTTCTTCTTCGGATGTTTGAAGACCGAACAGATTTGCGTGTTGAACGATGTGCGCGACTTGTCCGTAGGGTGGGGGTCGCCAATGAGATTGAAAGGGCCGTGAAAGGAATCGGCGACGGCGATCTCCGAGGGGTTCGGGAAGTAGACGGTGGTTCCCGATGTCAGGAGATAGTGCTTACCTTTCCGCCGGAAATATGCGGGAGACTCGCGCACGGAAGGCGGCCCCGGGCGCGGCATGTGCGTCGAATAATAGCCCGTGAAGTTCGTGTAATCCTCGGTCAGATCGGCGCAGATCATCTCTGTATGGACGCGCTCGAAATACATATAGGCCTTGCCATCGTCTGGGCTGGCCACGAGGTCAAAGTCGCCGCCGCTCATGCCCGCAGGATGGATGCCCTGCCCGACGATTGTGTACGGCCCTGTGATCCTGTCCGCCGTCAGTACCGTTCGCGTCTGGATTTTGTTGTCGCCAAGGATTTTTATCCAGCAGACGAATTTTTTCGTGCTCGCATTGTACAGGATATGGGGACGGTCCAGACCAGCCGCCGGATGCAGCGGTGATTTTCTATCCTGCGTGTCTGGCTGGATTATGAGGCCCAAGTCAGTCCAGTTATAGAGATCCTTGGAACTGTAGCACCGAACGCCCCATGTCCATATTTCGGTCTTGCCAGTCGTGAACTCCTTATTCTCACCATACCAGTAATAGGTGTCTCCGAGCTGCAATATGGAGCTTGCATGGCACTGGATCGGCTTGCCTGCGGTATCCAGCCAGATTTCCCCCGGTTTGAACGAGGTCTGTAAAGGAGTGGACGGCGACAGAGCCTGTGCAAAGGCTCCGGTTGCGACACTTGCCGACAAGGTGGCCGCTCCGGTCAAGAGTTCCCGTCTGCCCAAGTCCATTACCGTCTCTCCTTTGGGTTTTTCGCTCGTCCCACACCGGGATCAGATTTGCCCTACCGTAAATTGTCAGCGCTGACAATTTCATTGTGGCCGTGTCCATGACGGGGTAAACTCGCCCCATCGGCGCATTGCCCGATCCTGAATCTGCTGCAAAAGAGGGATATGAAGAAGGTAACCCTTGACGATGTGGCGCAGCGATGCGGCGTGACGGCCAAGACCGTCTCTCGTGTCGTCAACAGAGAGCCGCATGTCAGCGCGCGGGTCCGCGAAGCGGTGGAACAGGCGATTGCTGAATTGGGCTATCGACCCAATACCGCAGCCCGTTCGCTTGCCTCCACAAGATCGTTCATCATCGGAATGCTCAGTCCCCGGATGAAGTCGGCGTATCTGAACAGGCTGCACGGGGAAGTGCTCAGCGCTTGCGGACAGCGGGGATATCACCTGATTGTCGAGCAACTTGATCTCACCGCAGAACTTTATATGCCGCAGTTACAGGCATTCCTCTCCCAAATGAGCCTTGATGGACTGGTACTTGCCCCCGGTCTTGGTGACGTACCGGAACTGAATACGCTGATCGCAGAGGCGGGAGTTCGTTCGGTCGCGATCTCGCCGCGCACGACGGCACACCCTCTCATCGTCGATGCAGACGAGGAGCAAGGGGAGCGCGACCTTGCCGATCACTTGTGGTCGCTCGGCCACCGTTCCTTTGCAATCGCACAGCCCCCGGCCTTCTGGCGGTTTACGCGCGGAGTGGCGTTTGCGCAGCGCTTGATAAAATTGGGCGCGGAACCCGGCCAAATCATGCAGTTTCCGTTCGACTGGACAGTTCCGGGACTGGAGGGAGGCCGACGCATGGCGATTGATATTCTCGGGACGGGGCAAAGGCCTACAGCGCTGTTTGCCGCAAGCGATGAACTCGCCGCAGGGGCAATCGGACTTTTCCTGACGCGGGGCGTGAATGTACCCGGAGGAATCTCCGTGGCTGGATTCGATGACGACGATATTGCGCAGGCTTGCTGGCCAGCGTTGACGACCGTCAGGCAGCCTTTGGAGGCCATGGTTGAGAATGCTATGGACCTGCTTATCGGCGATGGGAGGGCGCAGCCTATGGCCAACATTCGTTGTTCGGTCGAAATTGTCTCGCGTGCGTCAACGGCTGCCCGGCAGCCTTTCATTCGGAGCGTGGGCAGAGCAATCTGAACGAACGGCAGGTTTCGGGAACGCTGAAATCCGCATCCGGTGACTGACACTGGCGCCTAGCGGGCGTCAAAGGCAATCATGAAATCCGTCCATGGTATCTGGTCTTTCGTGTGCGGTATGCCGGGTGGCTCTGTACGCCCCGTTACGGCGCCGTCTCCATCCGCAAATCCGTGGTGAAGCCGCCCGAGGTCTCCACCCTGTGCGTCACTTCGGATATCAGCCACGTCGTCCCATCGATCTCTCGCTTGTAGCCGGCGACGGTGACGCGGGCTTCGGGGAAGGCATCGGGACGGCCGAGCGCCAGGCGGATATCGAAGGTGGCCGGGGCGCGTTGCAGGCGGGCGTTCTCGGCCGTCGCGGCGCGGCGGGCCGAGGCTTCGTCCGGGTAGACCTTGCGCAGCTTCTTCGCGCCGTCTGCTGTGCCGGCGGTGACCGTCCTGCGCTTTGCGCCCTTGCGATCGTGCCACTGCGCGGTGACGCCCTGCTGGCCGTCGCGCTTCTGGCGCTGCCAGCGGTGGCCATCGCCGCTGCGGCGGGTGATGGTGAGGGTGGGCAGGGCCTGTCCGTTGCTGGTCTGGCCCGCGCCCTTGGGCGCGAAGATCAAGTGCTTGTCCTTGATCGTGGCCACCGCGTCATTCTCACGGCCGAGGCGGCGCAGGAAGGCGACGTCGCTTTCCCGGCTCTGGCTGATCGAGGGCAGCGCGATCGCGGCGAGCGCCGGCGAGATGCGTGCGGTGAGGCCATTGCGCCCGGCCACATCGCGCAGCACGGCGCCCAGCGTGGTATCTTTCCAGCTATGCGCGCGGCGGTTGCGGATCTCGCTGGTGAAGTCGGCCGCGCGGGCTTTGATCGTGATCTGGTCCGGCGGCCCGCTGTGGCTGACGTCATCCACCTTGAAGCTGCCCTTGTCGATGAGGCCAGGCGTTACGTCCCGGCCCTGCTTCCAGCCCAGCTGAAGCTTCAGCACTGCGCCTTCGGGCGGAATGGCCAGCATGCCATCGTGATCGCTCAGCACGATATCCAGCTGATCGGCTTCGTCGCCCCGTTTTTCCGACAGCGTGAGCGAAATTAAGCGCGGGCGTATGCGATCCGACATGTCCACGCCTTCCAGCGTGATGCGCCAGTCCGGAATATTGTTTACCGCAGGTGTCATGCCGAGGCCTGCTGCGCGGTGATGGTGGCGGGATCATCCACGCCCAGCAGATCGATGCCGAAATCTATCCGGCGCGGCGAGCCATCTGCCATGAGGTAGGCATGCCGCTCGTCGATCGCGGTGATGACGAAGTTTCCATAGACCCGGCCGCTGCCCGATACGAGCGGCCATGCCTCTCCCTGGCCGGCCATCGCCCGCAGATCGTCGAGCGAGACGCTTCCATCCGAAAGTTCGGTGTAGACTGCGCCGGAAAGGCTGATCGTTTCATCGCCCGGACCGATGAACTGCGTGGCATCGCGGGCACCGACGCGCGGCGCGCGGGCGTGGCGCCAGTCCATCTTGCGTTGCAGTTCGTCAAAGGGGAGCGAGCCAAGTTCGAAGAGAAACATGCCAAGAGCCAACAGGTGCATTGTTCAGGCTCCCTCATCGCCAAAGCCGCGACCGCGACGTTCGTTTTCAATATCCTCAAGCGCCCGGCGCACGGCATCGGCAATATCCTTGGGATCACCGGTGACGCCGTGGAAGTGCAGGTGGTAGTTAGCCGGCGCAGCGCGGGCGGCCGCTGAAGATGCGGCCGGAGCGCCGCTTGCGGCAGCGGCCGGAAGCGCAGCCGACATCGCCGCACCGCCGGCGCCAACGGCGAGAGCGCGCGTCATCTGGCCAGACAGGTCGGTGATGCGCGAAATCGGGCCGGATGTATTGGCGGCAAGCCCCTGATCGAGGCCTGCCATTACGAAGCCGCCCAGCCCGGCAAACACACGCGAGGGCGAGTGGATGCCAAGCTTCTGTTTGAACCAGTTCGCCACGGAACTGGCGGTCTCGGTGACCGTGGACTTGAGCTTTCCCAGCATGCCGGTGATGCCGCCGATCAGCCCTTCGATCAGGTGGCGGCCGATGTCCGCGAAGTTGAGGCCGCGCAGATAGGCCAGCACGGGCGCGAACGCCTGCATCATCAAGCCGAGCGGTGTGAAATTCAGGAAGGCATTCACGATGAAGCCCAAGGCATCCCAGAACACGGCCTTGATGCTTTCCCACAGCGAGCCGAACCACGCACTGATCGCCCCCCAATTACTGTAGATGAGGTACGCCGCTGCCGCGACTGCGGCGATTGCGGCGACGATTCCAAGCAATGGCAGAAGAGCGATGCCAAGCGGGGCGGCCGCTGCGGTGAGGGCAGCGAAAGCAAGCGCCAGCCCGCCAAGCAGGATGAGCAATCCGGCACCGACGGCGAGGAAAATCATGATCCCCTTGGCTAGGGCAGGGTTTTCCTGCGCCCAGCTGCGCATGCTGCTGGCGGCAGACTTCACATAGCCGGCCACCTTTTTCACGGTGGGCAGAAGCGCTTTGCCCATGGTGATGTTGAGACCGGACAAAGCATTGATGGCGAGGCCCGTAGCGCCTTCTGTCACGGCGATGCGGTTGAGGAATTCGCCATGCATCGAGCCGGCGGTCGAACTGGCATCGCCGACCAGTTGCAGCCGCTGTTTCAGCCCGTCGAGATTGGTGAGCATGGGCGCGATAGCCGCGACGCTTTCCGAGCCAAAAAGCTGGGTGAGGATCCCGGACTGCTTGTCTGCATCCAGCTTGCCGATCCGTTCCATCACATCGGTGATCGCGCCTGCCGCATCGGTCTGCATTCGCTTGGCGACGTCGGTCGCTTCCAGCCCAAGGTCCGCGAATGCCTGCCTCTGGCCTTTGGTGGCCGCCGCACCTTTTGTCAGCGCCAGCATCGTGTTCTTGATGCCGGTGGCGGCGACCTCGCTGGGGATGCCGATGGAATCGAGGGTGGAGCCGAGCGCGGCAATTTCCGGCGCGGCAAGGCCCGCTACCTTGCCCAGAGGTCCGATACGGGTGATGATGTCAGTGACATTCGCGGCCTTTCCGCCGAAGCGGTTGGTCAGCGCGTTCACGCCGTCTCCCAGCGCACGCACGCCAGCCTGCGGCAGTTCGAAGGCAGTACGCCACTTGGCCATGGTCTCGCCCGCCTGATCGGCGGTCATATCGAAAGCCACGCCCATTTCGGCCGCGTCGCTGGTGAATTCCAGCAACTGCTGGCGCTGGTCCGCCATCGGCTTGCCCAGCTTGTCCATGCCCACTCCGGCGGCGCCGGCGGCGGCTGCGATGGTTGCCAGTTCATTGGCTGCCATTGGAATCTTCTCGCTCATGTCGATGAAGTCGTTCGACATCTGCTGAATCTGCGGCGAGGTCATGTTGGTGACCTTGGACACGTCCGCCATGGCGCTTTCCAGCGTCATGGCCTGCTTCACCGCCCCGACGACAGGGGCGGCGGTGGCAATGCCCGCCCCGACCATCCCAAGGCCCACGCCGGAAGCCTTGGCGCTGACTTCGTTCAGTTTGTCCGAATTTCGCTTCGCCTGATTGACCTTTTCCAGTTGGGCCGTCTGTTGGCGCAGGGCGCGGTTCGCTTCTGCCGTCTTTTCCGACAGGCGGTCCTCGTGACGGGCAAGGTCTGCAACGTCGATACCGGCTGCGGACAGCTTCGAGGAAAGTTCCTGCAGTTCCGAGCCGCCTTTATCGAGCCGGGCGGCAAGCGCAGCGGCCTGCCGTTCTGCCTGGGTAAACTCCTTGGCCAGTTTCTTGGTGGGCGCTTCCGCAGCCTCCATCTGGGCGCGCAGGTCCGCCATGTGGGCCTTGGTTTCCTCCAGCTTGCGGGTGTCTGCGCCGAACGCGCTTTCACGCGATTTGTAGCTGCCGATCTGTTTCTGCAGCGCCCCCAGGGCTTTCAGTTCCTCCCCTGTCTTCGCCAGATCCCGGCGCGCGGCGGAAGACGCGCCGGTTATCGACTTGAGGGGGGAAGTGATCCGGTCCAGCCCTTCAAGAATGACCTGAAGCCGAAGGTTCTTGTCCGCCATTACTTCTTTCCGGGTTTTTCAGGGGATTGAGATCGGCGGGCGGCCTGCGCACGCCAGCCCATGATTTCCGACAGGTCCATTTCGTCCATGGCGGCAGGCGGCCAGTGGAACACGACCGCCAGATCGGCCATCGCGTCGTCTACTGTGCGAGGACATCCGTGCGCTGCGACTTCTGCAGCAAAAAACCGCCGATCTCCGCGCCGCAGGCGAGCAGGTCTGCCGGGTCGAGGTCGATGGCTTCGGCAGGTGTGATGGTGGGGGTGGTGATCCGGGGAAGAATCAGGTGGAGCGCGTCGGCCTTCAGCTGGCCCAGATCGACGAGCGAGAGGCCCTTGAGGGCACGGCCTTTGGGCTTGCGCAGTTCGAGAAAGGCGATCTTGGTTTCGCCGCGAACGATCGGGGTATCAAGGGTGACAACGGCGGTTTCGGGGCGGGTTTCGGTAGCGTCGGTCATGGTGGACTCCGGAGAACGGGGGAATGGCAAGGCGGCCCGGCACGCGGCCGGGCCGATGGATCAGAAGATGCCGAGGAGGCTGCGGCGCTCGGCGAGAAGATCGACGCCGTCCACGATCTCGATCATGTTGAGCGGGTCGATTTCCAGTTCGGTGCGGCCGTTCCAGACCAGCTTGTAGTAAGCGACGGCCATGGTCGTGGTGAACTCGCTGGCTTCGCCCACTTCCTGATCGCCCATTTCGATCTCGGAGAAGCGGCCGCGCATGATGACTTCCACGTTATCGATGTCCGCCGTATCGTCGGCCTGGTAGTTCCCAACGAAGCGGATGTAGACACCGTCCACGGTGGGCGTTCCCCACTGGCGCAGCACCTGGCGCATGGGGCCGCCGCAGACGAATTTCGATTCCATCGCTTCCTGACCCATGTCCATCTGGACTTCGCCGCTCATGCCGGCACCGCGATAGCCTTCGGTCTTGCGGGTGAGCGTGGGCAGGGTGACTGTCTTGGCATCGCCCTGATAGGCGAGGCCCTCGTTGAACATCATCATGTCCTTGAGGGTGCGAGGCATTCCCATGGTGGTCTCCTGAAAGCGGTAAGGGGAAAGTGCAGGCGCTGGTGAAGCGCCCGCTGGCTTGGGATCAGACCTCTTCCGTCAGCTGGGCGGCGAAGTCTGCGAAGTAGCTGCCGGTGATGCGCTGGTTGAAGCCGAGGTCTTCGAGCGGCGGCGGCACGGTGTAATCGTATTCGATGCGCAGCTTGCCCGCCTTGAGGCTGGTGACGTCGTTGTTCGCCTCATCGAACCAGCAGTTGAAACCGAGGAGGACGCCCGAAGCCTTCAGCTTGCGCCCGAGGCCGTTGATGGTCTCGATGATGTCCTTGGCCAGGCTGGGGGTGAGGGGCTTGTCGTTGGCCCATTGCATGCCCTGAATCATCGTGTCGGTAAGCAGCTGGCCCACGCGCACGGTGCCCTCGAACACGAAGTCGCTCTCCGCGTCTGCCGTGGTGCGGTTGCCCCAGAAGATGAAGCCGGCATCGCTGCGGACCAGTGCGGTGATTTCCGAGGCATTGAGCAGTGCGGCTTCGGTGGACTGGTCTTCGATGTCCCAGCGGATCGGTTCGCTGACACCGACCACGCCGTTGACCACCACGTTCGACAGTGACTTGTGCGGGCCGGTGCTCTCGTCGATCTGCGCGCGCAGGCCCATGGCGCGGGCGGCGGCAAAGCTGGTTACGGCGGCGTCGGCGGCGGTGTCCCAGGCAAGGAAGTCCGGCGCCAGCAGCATCAGTTCGCGCGCGCTGAAGTTGGCGCGGTACGCAGCCCGTTCGGCATGCGTATCACCGATCACACGGGCGTATCCGAAGCCGCGCAGCTTCTGCGCCACCACGGCAAGAGCGGTGGTGACCGCCTGCGTTTCGAGGCCGGGCGTGCCGAGGATCTTGGGTTTCACGCCTTGCAGCGACTTGGCATCGAGCAGTGCTTGCATGCCCGTTTTCACGCCCTCGGCGGTGACGGTGCCGATGACGTTGCTGGCGGTTTCCGCTTCCGTTTCGCCTTCCTCTACGCGCACGACGACAAGGATAGGGCGCGCCTGATCGGCAATGGCGCGCAGCGAACGCGCCAGCGTGCCCGCGACACCGGCCTTGCCGATCGCGGTTTCGATGTCGGTGATCAGCACCGGCTTGTCGGCGGGGAATGTGGCCTCGTCCGCGTCCGATGCGGTGGCGACGAGGCCGATGATGGCGGTGGAGATCGCCGTCAGCGTGCGGGCGCCGCTGGTGATCTCGGTGACGGTGATTCCATGCTTGAAGGCCATGTGCGGATCCTTGTTAAAGCGAAGTGGCGATGCGGGCTGTGGAGGGGACGGCTGTGTCGGTACGGTCGCCCTCGATCACGATGGTTGCGGCACCGGGCCGCGAACCGGCGGCGAGGCTGACGCGGGTAAGGCGCAGGCGATCTTCCCAGCGGGAAAGCGCCAGCGCGGACGCGGCAAAGATCCGCAGAACGTTGGCTTGCGTCAGGGGCTGGTCGATCAGACGCGGAACTTCGGAGCCATAGGTTCGACGCCCGGCGCGCGTTCCGATCGGCGTGCCGAGAATGTCGCGCACTGACTGCGCGATATGCTCTACGCCATCGAGCGCGGTGCCGCCGGTGCGGGACATGCCGGCCATCAGACCGGCCCCCCACTCTGCGCGCTGCCCGCCTGGACATCCTTGTGCTTGTGATCCTTCAGGCTGATGCCGCTGCCGACGACGTCTTCTGAGGCTTCTGCCTTGCCCTCGATCGTGACGTTGCCGTTGATCGTGACGTCAGCATTGATCGTCAGGCCGCCGGGGGCAGTCACATCAGCGGTGCCGCCAGCGGGGAGGGTGACAGTCAGGGTGTGCGTGGCAAAGTGATAGGAAATCTGTGCGCCGTCATCGAACTCGATCAGGAACAGGTCAGGATCGGACGAAGGGGCGGGGTTGGAATCGGACCACAGGCCCGGCAGCACCAGGCCGTTGGCCAAGTCGCCCTCTGGCGACAGCACAGCGCATTGTTCGCCGGAAGACGGCGGCGCCCAGATCTTTACGCGCCCGGCTCGCCATGCAAGCCATGGCAGCGCTCCGGTGATCAGGTCGCCAATTTCCATGGCGCACGTCGCTGCACCGTGATCGACGGAGACCACGGTGCCCAGCTGGATCACTTCCCCGGTGAGATGTTCGATGTCTGCGGAACGCGCCATGGTGCGACCATGACGCGAGACCGATCAGCTTTCGCGGGGCCGCATTTGGCTGGGCGTCCAGCCAAATGCGGAAGTGATGGTTTACATCGATACGCATTCGTTAATCGAAGCAGGCGATTCCGGATCAGTCGCCGTCTTGTGGCGAATGATCCGCCAGGGCTTCACGCAATGCAGGGATACCGCCAGCAAGCGCCTCGATCCTCGCACGTTCTGCTGGCGACAAATCCGCAGCATCGCCAAATCGGTCGCAACCTTCGGCGATCGCATCAATGTCGTAGAGATCCACCTCCATCTCGCGGAAGACCCGATATCTGATTTGCGGGCGATCTGTCGACGACCACAGCAGGCCGGCGGAAAGTTTTGCAAGTGAATGTCCGTCGCGGCGCGCCTCTCGTGCCAGCCACGCGCGGGCAGCATCTCTGTCTCCAAGATGCTCCCAAGCTCGGGCCAGTTCGTAAAAATGAGGCAAACGCGTGCGCTCCTCTTCCGTCATCGCCCTGATTTTAGGGAGCAGGACGGCGCCCAGTGAAGCAAGGCCATCTTGCGCGATGAATTCACGGCGCTCGTAGCCGTTGCTCTCTATTAGACCGAGCGCACGGCCAAGATCTACATAGACCGAGCAAAGCGCGCCGACGTCGTCCGACCGCTCGAAGATTGAACCAAGAGCTTGCATCGTGGAATTTGGACCGAGACAGGCAAAGATATTGCAGACAAGGAGGTGATGGCTTGGTGCAGGTCCACCAGAGCCCTCTTCATTACTGACGGAGAAGACCTGCATTGAGCAGTCCACCAGCGCTTCGAGGAGGGCAATGAGATCTTTCGGACCGAAGCCGTCCACGCGATGGAACAACTCTTCGAAATAGTCCCGTGCGAGCGATCCTCCTCGTTCGTTGAAGAGCGCTAGAGACTGTTCAATCAGATGGGCGTGGCGACTGCGAGTAGTTCCCGGCGTCGCCGCCTCCTCGATCAGGCGTCTTGGAATCGCGAAGGGCGATGGGGCAAGGCTGAAATAGGCATCGAAACCGGCATTGGTCGCAACGCCGCGGCGCGCAACAACTTCGCCCCACTTTTCGTTCGAAAGCCCGTGATGATTTGCAAAAAGCGACGTTTTATTTGGAAAAAGGACACATAGCATCCTTACGAGATCCGCCCTCGCTCCCTCGGCGAACGACCTTGAGAGTTCGAGAGCAGCAGCCTTCTTCTCTTCGTCGGTTCCGGTAGGCCATACTCCCTCGCCAAGCAGAAGTGCACGGTTTTCTCGTACCCAGTCGAATGCCTTGCGGTCAAACAGGCGCATTGCCTCCATGCACAAGACATCCCAGGCATCGACTTCGTCCTTGAGCGCTGCCCAGGCGAAACGCATCGCATTCGACAGCCTCACGACGTCGCGCGGGTGGCGAATCCAGCGATGAAGCCCGTAATTCATAATCTCCAGCCAACGGATACCCATTGGCGGAGCGGGCGGCATATCAACAAGCGAGGTTTCAAGCATGCGCATCAGGGCGCTGCCGCTTGGCAGCGGGACTTCGATTTCATGTTGAACGATCTTTTCGGCGAAGCCCGAGCGCCCTCCTTCTGCGTTGCCCAGACTGTTCAGTGCCGACCAGACGATCTGCCTATCATAGGATAGAAGATAGGTTACGTTTGGTAGGTGCCCAACGGTCTTGACCATCTGCATCAAAGACCTGATCTCGGCCGAAGTCAGGCGGTCGATGTCGTCGATAAACACGAGGAAGCGGCGATCCGCCTTCTTCAACCGATCGACTAATTGCCCGTAAGTCTTCTGGAGCGATGGTTCCGCCAACCACTTTTCCGCGGCCTTCTTGACGGTAGCCTTGGTGACAACGGCGCCTGCAGCAGTAGCAGCTCCCCCCGTATGATCGATCACCAAACCTACGCTTGCGGCGGCATCGATCAGCTTGTCCGCGCCCGCATCGACGGCTCCCTTCGTCCTTCTGCGCCAATTGTACCACTTTTCCGCTCTATCTCCGATCCTCTCGGAGAGCACCTTGAAGAATGCCGCAGCCAAATCTTGGTGCCCCGAGACAATCCAAGGCTCGAAGTCGAACCATTGCAGGTTCGATATTTCTTGGCGGTCCTCTTCTTTCCATTTTTGCAGATGGCATTTCACGAAGTTTACGACAGTCGATTTGCCTGACCCCCACTCTCCGTGGAGGCCTACCACATATCCGTTGGGCGCGTGCTGCGTGACCAAAGCCTCGGCGAGACGTCTGGAGAAGTTCGCAAATCCCAGCACGTCGTCGCGCCACGGGCTGGTCTTAGGAGCGTCATCGGCAAATTGATTGCGGGGGGTGGTCATGTGTGGGCCTGAAGTCTCGAAATACGGCATGCGTTACGCTGCGCTGAAAGTCGTGCAGTGCCGCATTTTACTGTTTGGATCGGTACCGGCAACAGGGGCGGTGGTGGCTATCCCCTTGAATGGCGTGGATTGTAGACTTTAGGGTTCTCGTCATGACTGAGCCTTCTCCAAATATCCGTGGAGCACCCGTTTAGACGCTCCTCTTCAACTACGTCGATTTCGTGCGGCGGATCTGCACTGCCTGGAAACGGTTGGGCAGCATTACATCGCCAAACGAAGCGATCGGCGCCTCGGAACGGCGAGCATGGGTGGTTTGCTGTCCTACCGCTTTTGTGGCGTTGCGTTGGAATACCGCCACTTTTGAAGTACGGCAGCTACATGCAAGTAAATGACTATGACCTTGAACTTGAGGAGCTTCAACGTCGGGCGACGTTGCGGCTGTTGGCGTCGGAAATCTTCGATGCGGAAGCCTTCACTGCCCTCCGCGAGCACATCTGCCGGAAGGCCGAGGAACTGCGCAACGAGTATGTTATATCAAAGCAGATACTTAAATGCCTGCGCGAAGCTTCCGGAGCGATCCGCAACCAAGCGCAGCACGTCCCCGCTGCACGCGAAAAACTGCACGTCGCAAATGACTTCGAGATGCTGCTGGACCTCTTGATAGCTGGCGAAGGCTGCGCGGATCGCCAGCCGGGAGTGCCTCGTATCATTTAACCAGTGTCTGTTTTTCGGGCTGTGCAAGCGAGATCGGAACGTCCGCAACGGGGCGTCTGCCGACTGGCAGGAAAACTCCTTTGTCGACGATGCGCCACACCGAAGGCGACGGGCAGCTATCTGCCGATCTGGGCCCGCAAGCCGTCGTTCTGGAATAGGCCATCTGAAGACCTTAGAATTGTCGAGTTCGGCGTGGGCGTAGGCCCCCCGCACCGTTACAAGGACGCGGGGGGCTTTTCATTCAATTGTCGTTAGCAGGCAGCGGGTAGTTGCTGATCAGCACTTCCCGCGCAGTGCGCGGCTTCGAGCCAATCGTGTAAGTTGTATCGGCCTGGGAGATATGGAAGTCCCCAAAGGTTCTGCGCACGCCCTCATTGTCATTGAGCGACATGAGGAACTTTCCCTTGATTCCTGCCAGTTGCGTGGCCAGCGCGTCGAAGTCATCGCGGCTGAAGACATCCTTCCCGTAGTCTTTCTCGCAGGCCCAGTAGGGCGGATCGAGATAGAACAGCGCGCCCTCATGGTCGTAGCGCCGGATGAAGTCGGCGTACGGCAGGCGCTCGATCGTGACCGACTGCAGGCGATCGTGCAAATCCGCGAGCATCGGCTCCAGTTTCCCCACATCGAAGCGCGCCGGGCTGCGTGCATCGACACCGAAGACGCGGCCATTGACCTTTCCGCCGAAGGCCAGGCGCTGGACGTAAAGGAAGCGGACGGCGCGCTGCAGGTCGGTGAGGCGATCAGGATCCTGCGCGAGAAGCCTTTCGAATTCGGCCCGGCTTGCGACCCGAAACCGCAGCATGTCGACAAGGTAGGGATAGTGTTCCGCAAGGCAGCGGAACAGGGTGACGACATCCCCGGAAATATCGTTGATCGCCTCTGCGCGCGGGCGGCGGCGGCGCCGCAGGAAAATCCCGCCCATGCCCACGAACGGCTCCGCATAGCTGGTATGCGGCGTGCGCTCGATGATGGCGCAGATGCGTTTGGAAAGGTTGCGTTTTCCACCGATGTAGCCAGCGACGGGCGCAGTGGGGGAAATGAGAACAAAAGGGGTAGACATGTTGGATTTCCTGCACGATGTCCCTTCCGCGCCTGAGACGCGGAAGGGTACTTGATGGGACAGGCGCGCTGCCCGTCAAAGTGCGAGTGCAGGCTCGCTGGTTTCGAGATGCGGGAACATCCGAGACCCCCTTCCGTAAAGGGGGAATTCTGCTGCGTGAAGACGCTTCGCTTTAAATTCAGCTTCCGATCTGCGGGTTGGCGGCCCTGATGGCGGCGCGCACGGCGGTGCGGGTGGCGGCATCGATCGTGGGCAGGATCGCGAAGGTGGAGAACAGGCAGTTCGCCCTGCCCGTACCGCCGTTGCCGCCATAGAGCATGTCCATGGTCACCTGATTGACCAGCGCGCCCGGCGTCGCCGAAAAGCCCGCCACGGTGGCGATGGCCACGCCGTCCATCAGCAGGGTGGCGTTGTCGTTCAGGTAGTCCACCGCGATTTCGAGGATACCCCACTTGCGGTTGGCCAGCGCCACCGGCGCGGCTTCGGTCAGTGTCCAGCTGGTCCCGCCGCCCAAGCGCCGGATCACGGCATAGTAGGTCGAGCCATCGGCGGTGATGCCCAGCTGGAGGAAGTCCTTGGCGTTGCCGGTGCGCAGGGCAAACATCGTGCGGTTCGCGCCCATCGCGGTCTTGGGCTTCACGGCCAGCATGATCGTGCATTCGTTGGTCAGCGCCAGCGCGCCGGGCAGCGCGCCGGAGAAGACGGAAGACTGGGTTGCGCTGACCGACATGTCGATGACCGGCCGCTGGCTGGCAGTAATCCGCTGCGGCTGCAGGTTCTCGGTCGTCTGGTCGAGCCGCAATGCGTAGGGCGCCAGGCTGAACATGTTCTTGGTGTACGGGCTGCCGTCAGCCCTCGGATTGCAAAGCCACGGATCGACGAAGGCATAGCAGCTGGCCAGCGCATCCCCGGCAGCGGCGGCGGCATCGACCGCCATCTGCATCTGCGTGGACATGTCCATGTTGGTGGCATCGCCGCGCCAGCCAGCGTCCAGCGCCAGGCGCACGCCCGTCTTGAGCGAGGCCTTGTAATTGGCGATTTCCCAGCGGGTGAGGCCGACCTTTTCCAAGGCGCCCGCCACGGGCATCTGGCGGTTGCGGATGATCTTGGACAGGACGCTCATGCAAGGAGGCTCCGAACGGTATGGAAGGAGAGGAAGAAGGCGTGGTGCATGCCGGCGTTGCCGTTGCTGAACAGGCCGCGGGCTTCCTTGAAGTCGAGGATGCGATCGTCGAGCTGGCCCAGATCGCTGTACCCGGTGTTGCGGGCGAGATCGGAGTTCGTGTCGTTGCGGTTGAGCACGTCCCGGTACGCCACGTCGGACGGCCGGTAGAGCGGCCCGTTGTTCAGCCATGAGCCCTGCGCGCCCAACCGGTAGCTGATCGACAGGGTGAGGTTGTAGCGAAGCTCGGACGTGGTTTCGTCCACGCGCGGCGCCTGGTTGTTGGACACGATCACGCGCGGCACGCCGTCGCCGCCGTCGAAGGTCAGGATCGCCCCGGCCGCCACGATGTCCGGCAGCGAGGGCTCCGGGTAATGATCCAGCATCTGCGTGCCTTCGGCGTTGTAGATGATCGTGTAGCGCAGACCGTCCGCATAGCGGGAATTGACCATGAGCCGCCCGGCATCCTCGGGAAGCTGACAGATCGACTGTTCGGACGTGGGGATGCCCGCCAGCGCGGCGTTGGCCGAGGACATCGTGAACGAGCGCTTCCACGTGCCGTGAGGCGTCTCGCTGGTGTCGGCGCGGTCCAGCGTGGCAAGGCTCAGGCCCTGATTGCCGCGAATGGGATAGAACAGCCGCCCTTCGCGCGTGGCGATGCCGTGCGCCGGGCAGAACAGGTTGTCCTGACCCAGCGTCAGCATCTGCTTGGCGTTTTCGCCGCTGATCGGCAGGGCCAAGGCGGTATCGGCCTGCCCCTTCCACGTCAGCAGATTGTCATCGCTGTAGATGCCCACGATCTGCTGCGGGATGCGGCGGCCCGCCATCAGCCACCACACGTCCGCCACCGGGTCATAGACCGGCGCCGGATCCGCGAAGCCATAGCCAAGGGTCGAAACCTCGTCCGCTTCGCGCATCAGTTCGAACTGCGGGTTGGTGGCCGAAAGGGTTTCCAGCATCGTCAGGAAGCTGGCGGTGGGATCGGTGCGGATCGTCTTTTCGATCCAGCGCACCTGTTCGAAGGTGAGCACGCGGGCGATCACGCGGCGGGTGGCGGCATCGCTGCTGGCGCCCACGCGGCCTTCGCCGACGAACAGCACTTTGTCCTTGCCCACCGCGAAGGCGGGGATGCGCACATAGCTGGTGGTGCCCCGGATGGAGGCGGGCCACTGCGCGTTGGACGAGAACAGGACCGGAAACTCGCGCGAACGGTAGAGCAGGCCCTCGATCATGTCGTTGTAGCGGCGCTGGTCTTCGGCGGTGCCGTTCGGCAGCTTCACCTTGCGGTGAATGTCCTCGCCGTTCGGCCCCACCACCATGCCCAGCGCGTCTTCGCAGAAGAAGCGGGGGCTACCGTCCGGCAGGGCGGCATATGCGCTGTCGTTCAGCCGGTTATCGACGGCCGCGAACCTGGTGACGATGCCGTCCAGTTCGGCCGTCAGATTGCGGTTGCCCACCAGCACCATTTCGCCCTTGGCGTTCACCGCCAGATGGACTTCGCCCAGCGGCCCTTCGATCAGGGACTGAAGCGCGGAATCGAAGGTGGCCGCCGCATCGAGCTGGCGCGATCCGAACACGGTCGCGAGCGGTGCTTTCACCATCGCGCCGTCCTTCACGAACGGGACGAGTTCGGTGCCGGTCACGGTGTCGGCATTGGGAAGCAGGGAAATCTTGGTCATCGTATCGCTCTTTCAGACGCCGATCGTGCGGATCCACACGGTGATCGTGCGGTTGTCGGCATTCCAAAGCCGGATGCCGGTTGGCGGGGCGCCGACGATGCCGGTGATGCCGGTGTTGTCCTGGACGTCGGTGATGCCGCCCGCCGTGCTGACGGCGAGCGATGGATTGACCCATTCGGTGTGGGCCACCGGCAGATTGAAGGTGACGTAAGTGTCCTGGGGGATATTGACTTTCCCCCAAGTCACCTTCTTGCCCGAGGCGTAGACCTCATATCCGCCGTTCTCGATCAGGCTTCTTTCGACGATCCGGTCATATGCGGAGCCGTGGTAGCCATCGAGAAGATCGGCATCGAGACCCGAGGCAGCACCATCGACCGTGAGCAGCTTCGCGAGCACGTCGGCGGCGGTGTAAGCAGCGGCATCGAGCGGCGTGAAGCCCAGCCAATCGAGCAGCGATGCCTTGGCGGCAGCGGCCGTGAGCGCTCGCAGTTCGTCCAGCCCGGCCTTGGCTTCGGCCAGCGTCGCCAGTTCCACCACGCCGCGCATTTCGGTGGTGGCGGGCGGGTTCGTGAACAGGGCGTTCCCGTATTCGATGTTTGCCGCCACATCGCTGCCGAACGAGATATCGAAAGCCAGCAGCGCGAAGGCCAGCGCCGCCTTACTCAGGATCACGTCGGCGCCGGTATAGATCGCAAAGAGCACGCCGTCCGACATGAACAGGCCAAGCCCGGTGGCGGACCACACATCGGCGGAATAGTCGTAGGCGGTGAGGTGCGTGATGTTTGCCGCCGCCGCGAGGCCGGATGTCACATCGATCCGCTTGAATTCACCCGGCAGCACGGTGAGCGTGGGGGCATAATCGAACGGGGTGGCGGTGAGGCCAAGGTGGGAGAGGACCACCTTGTCGGAACCGGCGGCGCCCTGCACGGCGGCAAGGCCCGCGTCAGTCAGCTTGAGGGCAAGCGAGGCCATCAATGGGTCTCCAGATAATCGAGCCCGTCCTCGGTCAGAACGGGCTCACCGATTTCGGTTTGAAGGACGAGCGACCAGTCGCGGCTCGCATCGTGCTGCGCCTGGTAGTCGGCGCGGTGCATGCCCCCGGCGAACCCGCCTGCTGCCATGAACAGGGTGGCCTGAGCTTCCAGCGCCTGGACGAAATCGAAATGCGCGCTTGCCGGCTTGGCGACGGCCACATCGGCAATGATTTCATCGGCCAGAGCAGAGGTCAGGAAGCTTGCCGGGATTTCGGAGGCCGGTGCCCGCACTTCAAACGTGTGCGGTTCGCGCGGAGGGTTGGCCTGATACCATTCCACGATCTGGAATGCGGGATGGTACCGGGCAAGCACTTCTTCCACGGCGCTGCGCGAGCCCTTGCGGCGGTGATAGGGAATAGCATCGGCAACGGCCTCCCGCTTGCGGGCAAGGCTCCATGATGTCTTCCAGTGGCTGATCGCGAGGCCCCATGCCAGCCAGGGCAAATGCCCCGCAGGGCAAGCGACAGGCGACCACACGTCGCGTATCGGCGCGGCGAAATCGAGCAGGCCGGCCGCCGCCTGTTCCAGCGCCTTTTCCAGCTTCGTGGATGCCGGGGGAAGGATGGAGGCATAGGTCATTCGTTGGTGCCCGCGAGGCGCGCGGCCACGCCCGTGCAGAAAGGAGCCTGCGTGCGGGTGATGGCGACATCTTCGACGGGGGCGTTGAACCTGATGTTCTGCACGCCTTCGACGTGCGCGGCCCGGAACAGCGCGGACATGGTGATATCGCGGCCGACCCGGTGGCTTTCATCGACATAGGCCTGAACGCTGGTGAGCGAGGAAGCGAGGACCAGCGTACCGTCCGGGCCGTTGTAGGTGGTCAGGTCATAGTCCACCGCATAAGGGATCACCTGCGCGGACTGGACGATGACGTAATCTGTGAGCGGACGGCGGGTATCGGCGGAAAGATAGGCCTGCACCACATCAATCAGCCGCTGGGACGCGGTCCCGTCATCCAGGCGCGAAAGCAGGGATATAAGGACAACACCGGGAGACGGGCTGGTAGCGGTGGCATCCAGCACTTCGGCGTCCGCAGAAAGAGCGTGGAACAGATAGGCGCCTTCGGGACCGGCGACAGAATAGCCTTCGGGAGCAAGAACCATGCGGCGCCGGAATTCGGTATCGCTTTCCATGACCGCAGCCGTTCCCGTGGCCTCATCGGCAGGGGTGACGGTCTGGCGCATGATGCCGAAGGTGGCTGCGATGTTGTCCAGATCGCCTTTGACCGCGAAGGCGGGCATGACCGCACGGGCCGCGTCGTTCACGCGCTGGCGCAGCAGCTGGGCCAGATAGGTAAAAGTCTGAAGGAGCTTGATAGCCGGATCGCTGTCTCGGGTCTCGATCGTGACGCCGAGATCTTCCATCTCCGATTTGAAATGCGCGATGGCGTCCGCGAGCATCGTCTCGAAGTCGAGCGTCTCGATGATATCCGGCGCCGGCAGGCGCGAGAGATCGACAGCGGTGAAGGTGGGATCGGCCATGCCGGCCATCTCGCGGTGGAGGCGGGGCGCGCGCTATCCCCCGGCATTTGGCTGGACGCCTGACCAAATGCCGGTTTCGTCATCCTGCAGCCAGATGGTCGTAGAGAACATCCAGCAGTCTTTCGCGGTCGGCGTGGGTAGCGCCGAGCAGCCGGCGTCTAGGATAGGATACCGCCTTTGCATTCCGGGAAGGCTTGTCGCGCAGACCATGCTGGTGGACATCGGCGATCTGAGAGACCTTGCCGGTAAAGCCGACCCAAAAGCCTTGATCGTCCACCCCCGTTTTCAGGAATCGCGACGAGGCAAGCCTTCTGAACATGGCGCGGCGGCGCAGGCTGCCGCGACGGCGCAGCCGTCCGCCACCCGAATTGCGATGCTCTTCCGGCACCGGGAGCCATTTCACGATCTTGTCGAATTCGAACGAGCGGATCGCGCCTGCTTCGATGTCGAAACCGGTGAGCATCCGCCCGGTGCCCCAGGTGAAGCTTTTCATGATGACGCGGCGCGGCTCCCCGCCGCCGCCGCTGGGATAGAGAAATGACGCGGCGCCGCGCCCCGATACGGGCTGCGTCTTTTCCCGGCGCGCGGCGAATGGTGTTCCATCCGGTTGCCTTTGCGCGGTGATGCGTTCGCGTTGGCCGATCGCAAGTTCGCGGGCCATCCGCCGCATGAGCTTGCGGCGGGCGGACGAGGACAGGTCGCGGATCAAAGCCCCGGCGATGCGTTCGATTTCGGCCAGATCTTCGGTCATGCGGAAGGATCGGCCAGAAGAGTTTCATCACCCACGAACAGGCCGGAAAACGATGTGCTGACGCCTTCGAACGCGTCTGCGAAGCGTGGTTCGGCGGGCCGCTCAATGTCGTAGCCGGTGCCGCCGGCACGCGCTTTGACCAGGCGGCTTTCGGTCAGGTCGATAGAGAATTCGATATCGGAGGTTTCGCTGTCGAGCAATTCGGCCTCAAACGAGAAGGGCGAGCTATCCTGCCGGCGCAGCAGCTGCGGCTGTTCGTTCTCTATCCATGCCAGCAGGGGAACGATCAGCACATCGGCGTCGCCCGCGAACTCTTCGATCATGACCTTGAGCGTATATTGGTAGGTGAAGGACAGGGTGCGCGACTGTCTTGATGCGACCGTACCGCTTTCGACGAAGATCTGCAGCCTGTCCGGATGTGTCTTCAGGTCTGGAATGTAGGCGGTAAGCCAGCGCCGGAGGCTATCGGCTTTTCGCATTACCGCCTCCCTGTGCCAGACGCACTTCCGCTTGCAGTTCGATGAAGGCCGCGCGGATCTGTCCGGCGACGTCGTAGACGGCCTGAAAGCTGGTCTGAGCGTCGGCGCCGGTCATCTGCCCTTCAGCGCTGCGCCGGACTTTCGGCAGCATCGGGGGCGGTGCCAGGAGGTGCGCCGAGACGGTCGGCGTTGGCGGTGTCGGCTGCACGGTCGAGCAGGCCGACACCATCAGCATCAACGCACACATTGCGATAGACCGGGCGTTCGATGACTTTCTGCGATTCATGGTAGATTTCCCTGACGTCTGCCTGCCGGGTGTATTCGGCGGATTGGTGGGCCTGCGCGGAAGCGTCGATCTTCCCCTGCAGCTGATCCCGGAGGGCATCCGCCGCATCGTCTGCGCGCTTCCGGGCAGCCTGTTCCTGCGCAGCGCCAATGCGAACTCCATAGGAGAAGCCGCCAATGCCCGTGAGACAGGCGACCAGAGCGCCGGAGAGCGCGAGATGCGCGATGCCGATCGTCATGCCCAGCGCCCCTTGTCCAGCGCTGCCTGGAAGCGCTCGGCATAGCCTGCGATCAGCTGGGCCTTATCGGTGCCGTTGATGATCCGGCGGGCGTTGATGAAGGCTTCGGAGGTTCCGCGCGCGACGATGTATTGGCCGAGCCTGCGACCGGTGAAAGCACCGTCCTGCATGCCCTTGATCAGGATGCGGGTGGCGATGGCCGGATCAAGGGCAAGATCGAAGTCGCGCAGCAACAGACCGTTCAGGCCCAGCGCCTTGTCGGCCCATTCATAATTGAAATCCCATGTCAGCTGAACAAGACCGCGCCCATACTGGGGCTGACCGTATTTGCCCGCGGCGGCATAGGGGCGGCCTTTGCCAAGGCCCCATTCGGCTTGGGGCAGAAAGCGCGCCTCATGCCAAGCGGTGGCAAGCCCATAGGCCAGCCAACCGATGGGCCAAGCAGCGCCGCCCGCAGCGACCAGCATCAGGTTCAGGATATTGACCTGCGCCTGGGTGAGAGTGCCGGTGACCTGACGCACGGCGGCGAAAAAGGCGGCGGCGTCCCCAAGCGAACGAGAACGGTTAGCGGTGGCCATGGGGTCAGTCCTTCTTGGGCAGGAAGCGATCGGCAAGCCGGCCCGGCATGCTGGCGAGCGTGTCGATGGTGGCTTTTGCGATTCTTGGGGTGGCATCGAAGGCAAGCAGGGCAATGCCGAAGCCGAGGGACTGCGAGACGAACCCGTTCCAGTCCGTGGCCGCGATGATCGCGAGCGTGGCATAATAACTGACCGTAGAGCCGACGACCCACTGCAGGACGCGTTGCCGCCACGGCATGTTAGGCTTCCACGCCTGGGCGACTGCGGAGCCGATAAGCGAGGGCATAAGCGAACCGATCAGGTCGATCCCCCATTCGGATACGGCGTGGATGAGAGTGCGCAGGTCCATGGGTCAGCTCCAGAGTTGGATAAGCGGCAGCGTGGGCGTGGCCGCCGTGTCCGCCGTGGCGGGGACAATCACGGGGGTGCCGAGGGGAAGGATGGGTTCGAGCGCGGCAAGGCCGGGATTGGCATCGCGCACACGGGAAAGGTCAGCGGGGCCGAGACCCGCTTCGCGCGCGAGAAGCTGATCGAGCATGTCACCCTGCAGGGCGATCAGGCGCTGGGCCTTCGCCATCAGAGCAGGTCCACGACCGTTCGGCCGCGCCCGGTGAGATCGCGCACCGCGTGCTGGGCATCGCGGCGCAGTTCGCCGATCGAGGGCGTGAGTTCTTCCGCCTGACTGCCGCCGGCACCGGTCGTGTCGAAGTCGCGGTGGCGCTCGATCAGTTCGGCCTTGGCGTAGAGTGCGACGGCGCGGTGGTAGCGCAGCAGCTGCACGCTCTGCCCATCCAGCTGTGGGGCGGGGACGGCGGCGAGCGTGGCATGTCCGGCGGCGATCTGCGCGGTGGCATAGGTGCGCACGTCGACCGCTACAGTCATGATCGCGCCGAGGATCGCCGCGCGCAGGCGGGCGGGCGTGATGCTGCCGGGGATACGTGCCGCTGCGCGCACGGCGCCGGGATCGATGTCCGGAAAGAAGCCGTCGTTGGTAACCGGCGGTTCGGTCTGCGCAGGCTGCTCGATCTCAGCGGTGGGCGGGATGGCGACAAAGGTCATGATGTCTTCCGATCTCCCGCGCGCGGCAAACAGGGGTGGGGATCGGGTCAGCTGCGGCCCTGCGGCCCGAAGGCCTCCCGCAGCGCGCGATCCGCCCCTGAGCGCCGGGGGCGAGCTTGTCAGGCGGCAGGGGTGCCGCTGGTGTCTGTGATGGCCGCAGCGGCGTGGACGGCCGCCAGCAGCTTGTCCGCGCGCTTGATGCGAGGCGTGACGCCGACGCGGTTGTGGAGGCGATGGGCTTCGCGCAGGTTGACGAGCGCGCTGGCCAGTACGTGGGCGCTGTCTTCTGCGGCCATTTCTTCGGCCTTGCGCAGTTGCTCGATACCGATGGCCTTGAGCAGTTTCGCACGTACCTGATCGTGAATGTCCAGGCCGTGGGTCAGGCTGTCAGCCGTATCGAGCACCGATGCGTCGAACGCCTCTCCGGCATTCTGGATCTTGGCGGCTGCGTCCGCGATTTCCTCAACGATAATGGTTGCGACGTCGCGTTCGTAACGCCCCGGCATTTCCACCCGGTGCCGCAGCAGAAATTCGCCGAGATCCAGCGCGCGGCCATATTGGCCTGTGTCGATCATCCACACCATGCAGGTCGGGACGACGTCAGCAGCAAGACCGGTGCCGACGCCCGCGTCGGCGGAAAGGATGCCTTCGATCCATGATGCGTACTCGGGCAGCATTGCGCGCTTCGCCTCGATCTTGCGGTCGATCGACTTGATTTCCTTGAGGCGGCGCAGGTCGTGCGTGAGGCGCAGGACAATCTGCGCCGCAGCGCGATCGGCGGGCGATGCGGTATTCGCCCCCGCTGCCGGAGAGGCGACAGCAGCGGGGGCGAGCGCCACCCCGCGCACAGGTGCAACGGCTGCGGTGATGGTCTGGGCAGCGAGGATGCGATCACGCTTACGACGAGCAAGGCTCATGGTGGTGTCCTGTGGGTGGGGTGGTTTTCGGAAGAGGCAGCGGTCGCCGATCAGGCGGGTTTCTTGCCCATGACGATGTTCTCGACGAGCGCGCAGCGGCCGTAATCCTCGACCACATAGGCTTCGTTCACGGATTCGTAGTTTTCGATCTGATCGAGCGCGGGCTCGTCCTTGATCAGCCGGCGGCGGGTCTCCTCCTGCCAGTAGATGGCGAGGTTCTTGAGGCTGGTGATCAGGATCGCGTCTTCGGGGAAGAACGGGACGATGATCGCGCGCTTGCCTGCCAGCTGCTTGGGCAGGGTCAGGATACGGTGTGCGGCTTCGTTTTCAGTGGCGGTAGCGCCGGCGGCCTGCAGCAGGTTCAGGTACTTGTCCTTGACCAGCTTCCACCCGACGATGACCACAAGGTCCGTATCGCCACGATGCCACGGATCGAGCATGTCGAGGGCATCAAAGGCGAGGGCGTCGAGGTTGGCGTAATCAGCCTCGGCCGTGTCGGTGTTGCTGCCAGCGCCGTCCACGACCTCGACGCCGAAGGCGACGTAGATGGCCTTGGCGCCGGTGGCGGGTTCGTTGCCGGCCGCCGGAACGTAGGTGCTCAGATCGCCGTCGTCGACCACGCGGCTAGGCGCGTACGTGCGGATCTTGTGCAGCCATCCCTCGTTGACGTCCTGCAGGAGCGGGAATTCGTCACGGTCAGTGTCATCCGCCGCCTCGACGCCGTTGAAGCCGATCATGATGCGGTCCCGGCCCTGCTGTTCGACGATGACGTCGCGCAGGAGCGTCTGGAATTCCGGCTTGTGCCGCCAGGCATCCAGCTTCACGTACGGGATCGCGTGATCGAAGTTGGTCTGATGGCAGAAATACTTGCCCTTATCTCCGGTATCGGTCGGATCGCCCGGCGTGCGGCGGTTACCGGCGCGGGTATTGGTGCGCCCTGCCAGCGGACGGGTGACGCCGACACCAACCTTGGCGCCGGTCTGCTCGGGCACGCCGATGATGCTGATGTCCGAAAGGAAGTCGCTCGATTCCTGAATTTTCGCTTCGAGCGTCTGTTCGACATTCGGGGCGACGGTGAACTTGGCGACGACGTCTTCCGCGTCAATGCCGTTCAGTTCGGCGACACGGCCGACATACTTCTTGTAGTGCTTGCGGGTTTCGGGGCGCATGCAGGGAACTCCTGAGGGGCGAGGGGAGGCGAGGGGACGAGCGCGGCGGTCAGCAGTCGGTGACGACCGCGTTCCCGCCGCCGGTGGCCGGGGAGCGCTTGAAGTTGTGTGGCTTCTCTTCAGCCGTGAGCTTCGCCTCCAGCGCGTCGAAGCGGGTGGCGAGTGCCGTCACGGCATCGTTCGACGGCTTGACGGCGGCGGCCACCTGTTCGCCCATCACGGCGGCGAAGCGTTCGATGTCGGGAGTGTTGTCGTTGGCGGGAGCCGGGGCAGGGGGCGGGGTAGCAGGTTCCTTGGGCTTGTCCGACTTGAAGAGCGTGGCGAACGCGGCAATGAAACCGGACCTGGTCGCTTCGGCGATGGTTGCGCCGTCGAGCGACGGCTCGATCTCGATCATCGTTTCGTGCGCCGTGGAGAAGACGTTCGGGCGCGACATGGCAGCGAACTTGAGCGGCTCGGTGCCGAGCGAAGCGGGCTGATCGGTGACGGCAAGGCCGACGAGGTAGGCTTCCTTGGTGTTGGCGAAGGAAGGGTGAATCTCGCAGCTGGTGAACAGCTTCTGGTTGGCCTTGTTGATCGCGAGTAGCTGATCGTTGGCATCGATCTCGGCGTAGAGCGCCAGAAGAGTTTTCTTCTCGCCGCCGATCGTCAGTTCGACTTCTTCGGTTTTGAGCGACAGGACCGAGCCATACGCATTGAACGGCTTTTCCGGGCTGTAGCCGGCGATGTGCTCGCAGTTGATGCGCGCTGTGTAGGTCGCCGGGTCGTAGTTGGCGGCCATCTGCTCCAGCCATGCACGCTCGATGACGCGGCCATCGACGGTGGCGCCTTCGACGGCGACGCGGAAAAACTTGCTCTTGGCCATGATCGGTCCGGTTCCTTGAGGGTGCGGCGGGTTCGGCAGCGGTGTTGACCCGGCCAAAAGGACCGCTGGGGCGCATCTTCTCAAGGGCGTCCATTTGGTCTGGCGCTGGGCCAAATGGACAGCGGTGATTGACGGCAAAAACGAGGCGCATGGTCGCCGCCATGAGCACAAACGCGACCCTTCCCGACCCGCTGGCTTCCGCATGGAAGTTCGATCCGCGCCGCCATGCCCGCAGCCTATACTGGCGGGGGTGGGGCGTGACGCAGATTGCGGACGAGTTCGCGCTGCACGGCGTGACCAACGACCAGGGCAAGGCGATCCCCCGCCCGACGATCGAATCGTGGCGCCAGCGCGACAAGTGGGACGAGGCGCCGTCGATCAAGAAGATCGAGGACGGCCTTGAAATCCGGCTGCTGACGCTGATCGCGAAGGAAAAGAAGACGAGCGCGGACCTCGTCGAGATGGACGCGCTCAACAGGTCGATCGAGAGCCTGGCCCGCGTCCGGCGTTTCGAGCAGCCGGGCGGCCATAGCGGTGACCTCAACGAGAAGGTCGGCAATCGCAACGCCGGGCCGCGCAAGGCGCCGAAAAAGAACCATTTCACCGAAGAGCAGGCCGAGGAACTCAAGCGCATCTTCCTCGACGGGTGCTTCGATTATCAGCTGCGCTGGTGGAAGGAGAAGGATCAGCGCACCCGCATGATCCTGAAGTCGCGCCAGATCGGCGCCACCTATTTCTTCGCCTTCGAAGCGCTGATGGACGCGATCGAGACCGGGCGGAACCAGATCTTTCTGTCAGCGTCGAAGGCGCAGGCCCACCAGTTCCGGTCGTACATCGTCAGCTTCGCCAAGCTGGTGGGCGTATCGCTGGCGGGCGATCCGATGGTCATTTCGTCGGATCTGCGCCCGCAGGAGGAGGCCGGGGCCGAACTGCACTTCCTCGGCACGAACTTCCGCACCGCGCAGGGCCGCAGCGGCAACTTCTACTTCGACGAATTCTTCTGGGTCCATTCGTTCGAGGAGCTCAACAAGGTCGCATCGGGCATGGCGACGCACAAGAAGTGGCGCAAAACCTACTTCTCGACGCCATCGACGATCGCGCATCCCGCCTATCCCTACTGGACCGGCGAGCGCCGCAACAAGCGCCGGAAAAAGGCCGACCGGATCGAAATCGACGTCAGCCACCAGGCACTTGCCGCCGGCAGCGTCGGACCGGACCGGGTGTGGCGGCACATCGTCAACATCCGCGATGCGGATCTCGCGGGCTGCGACCTGTTCGATATCGAGGAGCTTGAGGACGAGTACGCGGCCGACGAGTTCGCGAACCTCTACATGTGCGAGTTCGTCGACGACAGCCTGTCCGCTTTCAAGTTCAACGACCTGATCGGGTGCGGCTGCGATAGCCTGGTCGAATGGGAGGACTTCAACCCGGAAGCGGCGCGGCCATATGGCAATCGCGCGGTCTGGGCGGGATACGATCCGCAGTCGAGCGAGACCGGCGACAACGCCGCGCTGGTGATCGCCGCGCCGCCGCTGTCGGAGGGCGGGACGTTTCGTATCCTCGAACGCCACCCGTTGCGCGGTCAGGACTTCGAAGAACAGGCCGCCTTCATCAAGGCGATGCTGGGCCGGTACAACTGCACCTATCTGGGCGTTGACGCGACCGGCGTTGGCGCCGGTGTCTATCAGCTGCTGGCCAAGCCGGGTGCGCTGCCGGGCTGTTCCGTCGCCAAGATCGAATACTCGCTGGAAGTGAAGGCGGGCATGATCATGAAGGCGCAGAACGTGATCCGGCGCGGGCGTCTGGCGTTCGACAGTGGCTACCTTGATCTCGTCTCTGCCTTCGTCTCGATCAAGAAGACGCTGACCACCAGCGGGCGAAACGTCACTTTCAAGGCCGGGCGCGGCGGTGAGGACGGGCACGCCGACCTCGCCTGGGCGACCATGCACATCCTCATGAACGAACCGCTCGACGGGAAGGAAAAGCCCAAGAGCACGATGGAGATTATCGAATGACCAAGCGCAACCGTGCACGCCACATGAGCCGCCGCGAATCGGCGGAGGCGTCGAAGGGCGCTATTGTCGCGGCGAACGATAATCGCGGTGCCGTGCAGGCCTTCACGTTCGGCGATCCCGAACCGGTACTGAGCCGGGCCACGATGCTGGACATGCTGGAGTGCTATCACAACCAGCGCTGGTACGAGCCCCCGATCTCATTGCATGGCCTTGCCCGGGCATTCCGGGCTTCGCCTCACCATTCGAGTGCGATCATCCTGAAGCGCAACATGCTGGCCGCGAGCCTTGAGCCGACCCAGTGGCTGAGCCGGGGCACTTTCAGGGGCATGGTGCAGGACTATCTCGTAATGGGGAACGCGTTCGCGCAGGAGGTTCGCAATCGCCTGGGGGGTTTGCTGCGCCTCGATCATTCGCTTGCGAAGTACACGCGGCGCGGTGTGCAGGCGGGGCATTTCTGGTGGGTGCCGGGAGGGGAGCCGGAAGCAGAATTCGAGCCGGGAACCGTTCACCAGCTGTTGGCGCCGGACGTCAACCAGGAGATCTATGGCTTGCCGGAATACCTGTCAGCGTTGCAGTCGGCGCTGCTCAACGAGAACGCGACGCTGTTCCGTCGCCGCTATTACGAGAACGGCAGCCACGCAGGCTATATCCTCTACGCGACCGGGGAGTTCGCCGATGGCGACATAGACAGCATGCGTGACGCGCTGAAGCGGTCAAAGGGGCCGGGCAATTTCCGTAACCTGTTCGTGCATTCGCCAGGTGGCAAGGACGGCGGGATCAAGATCCTGCCGATTGCGGAGGTGGGCGCAAAGGACGAGTTCCTCGGCATCAAGAACACGACGCGCGACGATGTGCTGGCTGCACACCGTGTGCCGCCCCAGCTGCTGGGCATCGTGCCCGCCAATGCGGGCGGCTTCGGAGACGTGACGAAGGCGACCGACGCGTTCTTCGAACTTGAGATCGAGCCGCTCCAGTCCGTGTTCCTTGAACTGAACGACGTACTCGGCATTGAGGCCGTCCGGTTCCGGGAGCGGGTTAAGGCGGCTTAGGCCGCTGCCTCGATTCGCATTCTCAGGCCAAGTGCAGGTAGCACCTTCACCATGGTCTCAAGCGTCGGGTTCCCGTCAGGGCCGAATGCGCGATAGAGCTGCTGGCGTTTCATGCCGGTTTCACGGGCGAGATCCGTCATGCCGTGAGCGCGGGCGACGATGCCGATGGCGCTGGCGATCACGGACGCGTCGCCAGTGGCCACTGCGTCGGCCAGCAGTTCAGCCTGGTCGCTGGGTTCAGTGAGATGTTCGGCCGCGTCGAAGCGGGTGAGTTCGATAGCCATGGTTACTCCTATGGCAGTGGTGTTTCAGTAGTCTTCGTGGCGGCTCAGGGTATCTGGGCCGCCATTTCTTTTGCCTTTGCGATATCCCGCCGCTGGGTGGACTTGTCTCCCCCGACCAGCAGGATGATCAGACGTTCGCCCCGGCGAGTGTAGTAAAGGCGGTATCCCGGGCCGAAGTCGATACGAGCTTCGGAAACGCCATCCCCTACCGACTTGGTTTCCCCGATGAGGCCAAGTTGAATTCGAGCGATGCGGCCCGCGATCTTCGACTTGGCCTTGCTGTCGCGCAGCGAGGAAAACCAGTTGATGAAGTCGGGGGTCTGCTGCGTTTCCATGTGTCTCTTATAAGTGACACACGGAAAGTGTCAATATAAAAGTGACGGAAGGCGGGCGGCCCGGTGTCGGGCGGGTGTAATATTATTTCGCAACCGGTCATGGTGGCGAGGGGAGTAATTGCCTGTCAGGGCCGATTTAAGCCCCGTATAGCACATGCGCCGCAAAGGTCCGCCCCGGGGCGCGCCGGAGCCTGTATCGGCCCTGAGCGAGGCTCCGCGGGCGGCCCTCGGGCATTCCTGCCGCGACCCGTTACCACCCCTAGCCGCGGGCTTTTCCCCCCGCCTCGCCCGCGCACTTTTCGTGTCGTTTTTGATGCGTTTTGCCGAGTTCCGCAAACCGGCCCAGAGCCTAGGCCGACCTCACGATAGCTGGCGAGTATCGCTGATGCGGATTGATGCACCTGGCGGTGCGATTTAGCACCTTCTCCGGGCGTGCCATTTCCGCCTGCACCACGGCCGCTAATTGGCACGGCCGTTGCTCTTGCCCCCCTGATAGCCATGGGCGGCGCAAGCCGCCCCGCACTCCGCTGCCGCTTAGGCTACGAAGGAGGCGGGGAACTTCCCGATAGGTCTGGGGGCAATACAAATTTTACGCCTGAAGGCGCCCTAGCGCCTTCAGTCCTTTCTCTCTTCTGTTCTGGGGGAGGGGTACAATGCCAAGTTGGCACTCGCACTCACCCCAAAAGAAAGGCCGAGCATTTCCTCATGCTCCCGCAGTGCGACAGGGTCGTTCCGGTACATGTGTGCCATGCGATCTGCCATCGATCCGCCCGCGAGCGAGCTTCGTTCGGCGCGCTCGCGGGCTCCGGGGGCTGAGAGAGAACCCGCGATGTTCGCGAGCAGTTTGGCTGTCTTACCGGCGATGCGGGACGGCACTGGGCCTGAGCCTACCAACGTGCGGCTCGTTTCACGCAGTTTGTCGCCGAGCTTTTGGCGCAGCGTGCGGGCGACCTCGATAGGCAGCTTCGCAAGATCGATGAAATAGGCGTTGCTGGTCTGCTGGCGCTTGGGGCCTTCGCCCGGTGCATTGTCGGTTTTCACCGTGCGGCGCACCCAGTTGATCAGGTTCTCTTTGCGGAGAACCTCCAACTGGCGGACCACGGTGCGCCGGGAAAGGCGACTACGCTTGGCGAGACTGTCCAGGCTCGGATCGCAGCGCCCCGTCTTGCCGTCCATGAAGGCGAAGACGGCCTTGAGGACCTGCAATGCGTTCAGCGAGACTGGCAGTGTCTTGCCTGGTTTGCGCACCTGATCGGCGTAGGCAAGCACGGTGTCGCGATAGGCATCGCGGAACTGGAACATGTTCGCGTTGTTCGCGGTGGGTTCCCAGTAAATGGTCGAAACCTGAGCGCGCGAATCGTCGACGTCGTAGCTGCGACGCCATGCGCTTTCACGGCTCCAAGGTCTGAACCGATGATGGCCCGTTGCGCAAATTGAATGGCTGTTGTCAGTGGTGGGGGCGGTTGGAGTTTTGCTCCTAACCCATTGATTTTGCACGACCGAATTTTCCCGGACTTGGGAAAAATATGCTGTAAAAACAGTCTATTGGTAGGGAATCATAATCCGCGTGTCGGGGGTTCGAGTCCCTCCTCCGCTACCATTTCCCATTTTCCGAGACAGTCCAGATTTGTCCGTTGACGTCTCGGGGCATTTTTTTTCAAAATAATTTCAAGCATTTACGGCGTTCGCGGTTATCCGCTGGCGCCCACTCTCGTCCATGCGAGACCGCCCACGTCGATTTGAATTGGGGGTGGAATTGGGGGTATTTTTGGCCGGCACCCCCAACAGGCGATACCCCCAGATGGCCCTCAAGGAACTTGAAGTTAAATACGCGGCGATCCGGAGCCGCGCATATAAGCTGACGGACGGCGGCGGATTGCATCTGTTCGTGCAGCCAAACGGCTCGAAGCTGTGGCGTATGAAGTACCGATTCGGCGGCAAGGAAAAGCTGCTGAGCTTCGGAAAATATCCCGACGTTCCGCTCGCCGCGGCGCGGACCAAGCGTGACGAGGCAAGGGCCAGCCTTGCCGAGGGGCGAGATCCGGGGGCGGTGCAGGCGGAGGAACAGCGGGCAGCAGAGCGTACCTTCGAAAAGGTCGCGCGCGATTGGCACGCCAATCGCGCCAGCGGATTGAATGCCGCCCACGCCCAGCGGGTAATCAGCCGGATGGAAAGGGATGTCTTTCTTGCGATCGGTCACCGTCCTCTCACTGAGATATCCGTCCCCGAGATTCTGGACATGATCAGAAAGATCGAGGCGAGGGGGGGGCTCTCGATATCAGCCGGCGCGCCAACCAATGCGTGAGCCAGGTCTATCGGTTTGCGATCGCCAACGGGTGGGAGCGCGAGAATCCAACTGTTCACCTGCTTGGCGCCTTGAAGCCCCGCCCACGAGTGAAGCACATGGCGCGCGTGCCGCTGCAGGAAGTTCCCGATCTGGTTCGTGCCATCGCTGGGTACGACGGTGAAGATGGAAGCCGGAGGCGTGATCGAGCCAGAGACGCCATGTGTTCACGCTGCTTACTTGGGCCACCGCCGCCGCGTTGCGCTCAAGTTGGGACCGGCCCGTCAGCGCTCGAACCTCAGCCGCAGGGCCGATAACGTGCCCTTTTGACGGCTCGCCGACGGAACCGCGCAAGCCTTTGCTCGACCAGCGCGCTCGCCTCGCCCGCCGCCACGCTGGGCAAGATGTTCAAGAGCCTGTGACGCCTGATGAACTGGAAGATCGATCCCGCCGCCAAAAGCAAATTGTAGTTACTAAAAGCGATTGACCTCCAATCAAATCGTAGCCACAAAAAGCCATGATTGCTGTATGGGATGAACCGAAACGGCAAGCGATCCTCGTCAAGCACGGGATCGACTTTGCCGATGTGGGCGAAGGGTCCTTCCTCTCCGCTCTGGTGATCCCTGCGAAGGATGGACGCTCCTGCCATGACCGACCCGAAACACGCCGCTCCCGGATACACCAGGGCCGATATGGATGCGGTCAGCAATAACCCCGAATTGACAGCCGAGGACTTCGCGAGGGCAATGCCTTTCGCTGAGGCCTTCCCGGACCTCGCAAAGACGATTCGCGCGCGCGGTCCGCAGAAGGCCCCAAAAAAGGTCAGCACCACACTGCGCCTTTCGCCCGAGGTGATCGAGCATTTCAAATCCGGCGGCCCCGGTTGGCAGTCGCGGATCGATGCAGCCCTCAAGGATTGGGTGGCTGCGCACTGAAGCCGATTGGCCCCCCATCCTCCCGGTAGGACGATGACGAGCTGCCGGTCCCGGCTCCCGGGGGAGCCATCGGTGGCTGAACGACCGGCATGGGTCGGTTTTGTGGGGTGTTCGAGCCCCGCCATCAACAGAAGGCGTGGCGTTGGGGCAAGAGGTAATGAAAGTCTACTTCATGCCTCTCCCACGAACAGCTACGAAAGCGGGGACTTCGAGCAGCTTGGGGGAGGGTATTGTCTCGGGAGGGGCGTTGTCACTTATGGCAGACACGATTGACTGAAATGCAGGCGTTGCCGCAGGGCTTTCCCTTTTTGCAGCGTTTGCCGAACCATGAAAATCCACCGCCTGAGCCAGAGTCGTCAGTTGATACTCCTGTCGATGAGGGGCGCGAGGCAAAGGACTGGCGAGTGACAGGTGATGACGAGGAGACATGGTTCGCTGAGATCCACACGCGCCGGGCGTCCTTCATGACCTGGAGCCATTCGCCCGACCGCTTGATGATCTCGACGTTATCGCCGCTGCGGAAGTTTCCCGTGATGTGCCCTTTGGTTGAAGGCGCGTCGCGCGTCCGAAGGGTCGACGCTGAGACATAGACGGTATCGCCGTCATCATAGGCTAGCGCAGCCCCTGCTGGTTCCGTCAGTTCGGCATCCTCGCTGCCTGACGGATCAGGAGATGACAATCCACCTGTGCACTGAACCATGAGGAGCGAGCCCAGGACCAGGCAGAACACGTTCACACGGCGACCGATGGGGAAGCGGCCCGCCATTTCACTGTATCCCATGCGCAGCGAGCCATTCCAAAGTGGCAGGCCAATGACGCCTTTTCGCGGCAGCCAGAAGGGTTCCGTCTGGGTCCTTCACGCGGGGGTTGGCGCCTGCCCGCAACATTGTGAGTGCGATGCGGTCGTCATCCACTGAAAGGACAGGTGTGGTGCCGTCATTGGACTTGGCGTCCAGCTTCGCCCCCGCTTCGATGAGAACTTTCGTCACCGCCAGATCGCTGGTTCCCATGAGCGGAGTCCAGTCCAGGCTATCGCGTCCCTCCAGTGGAACGCCAAGCGTGATCAGGGTGCGCGCCATTGCAGCACGGTCCCGGCTGGAAGCCTTCCCGCAAGCCCCATAGGTTCCGCGAAATATGTGCAGGGCATTCCCGTCATTATCCTGCCCTTTGGGGTCGGCACCGGCATTCACCAGGGCCCGAGCTATCGGGGCGTTGCAGCCGACTCCCTCGGCAAGCAGAGCCGTCAACCGTGCCTTGGGTATCCGTGAAACATAGCCCTGCTTTGCCATCCGGTCGAACAGCTTTTGATCTCCCCTCTCTGCCGCAAATTCGGCGATCAGAACGCCAAGAGCCAGCGAAGAAGGGGAATTATCCTGCGGTCCGGCCTTAATGAGAGCGTCCAAACGAACTCCGGAGGCAAGAGCAGCTCGGACAAGGTCTGTCGGATCATTCCTTCCGAGTGAGGCTTGCGCAAGCCTTATGGCACTTTGAACGAGGTCTGCGCCGGCTTGAGAAGTGAAGTCGAACCGCTGCTGCTTGAGTAGAGCGACAGTACCGCCGTTGCCCCGAATCCACCGATCTGTCTGAGCCAGAGTATCCACGGCATCCTCGAGTTGGGTCATGCTCCGAGGCATGCCGACAGACCGGCCCACGTAATCGACCACCACCTTGGAGGTTGTGCCGACTCTCAGGGTGAGTTCATAGGTCGGACTATCCGTGACGCCGGCCGTGTAATCCGGCTTCATCCCCATGAAGTGCGCATCTCGAAATTTCTGGAACAAGGCGGCAGCCGCTTCAGGCTCGACGTTCGTTTCATGAGGGCCGGGCCAGAGTACATTGTACCCGTTGAATGCACGATGCACGTCGGCGGCGCTTCCGGGAAAGCGAGGATAATTGCTGGAGAAACGGACGCGGCCATCTCCCCTGATCGAAACCTCATAATCGGGGCACGATCCGTAACAGGCGGTCCTTCGCAGCGTAACCTCGGTATCCTGAGGGCTACCTTCCGGGAACGGGACTTTCGGGTCAGGAGCAGTTTCGGCGGCTTCGTAGTTGATCGTTATGAAGCCAACTGCCTGGACAGGATGCCCGTCGAACGACTGAGGCTTGAATGTCCACTTCCGCGCAGCTTCAAGAGCTGGCTTGGGGTCGAGCTTGTAGAAGTTGTCTCCTACCCGAGCGTCGATGACATGGCCTTTCACGTCAATGGTCACCAGGACGCCGACATTGGCTGATCCGTAACCATTGACCGTCTCCGGGCCGGAGAGGCGCTCCGATTGGAGATAGTAGATGCCCACCCTTTCGACCTCGTGCGTCGATCCGGAACAGGCTAAGAGCAGGGACAGTGCCGCTGCTGATCGCCATGCAAGGCCACCCTTCATCATCTCTCCCAAGGTATTGATAGGCGACCATATCACCAGAACTCTGCTTGATAGGCTACCCCTTAAACCGTAGAATACTAAGTTAGAAAATCATCGACTTTACTTGGTGACCGATGATCGTCCGAAAAGGGTTGTGAATTGATGGGGCCGCGGGCGACATCCCGTGGTCGCATTGGAACGATGCTGGGAATGGGTGACTAATTATACAATCATAATTTAGATCAAGTTTTTTAAGTTTTAGTCTGCGGTGAACAGGCATCACTAACCTGCGTTATCGGATTGTTGCGAAATCCAATCCGAAGCGAGGCAGATACTTTCTGAGCCGGTCTGCGTCGTTGGTGCTGTTGCGTCGCGCGCGCGAGGCGGAGAACAGGTGCCGTCCGGCTTCGGACAGGGAGGTACTCTCGCGGCATGTGTCCACGACGTAAGCCAGCTGGACGCGGTCAAAGGGATCGATCTCCTCCAGTCTTTCCGCGTCGAGGAATGCTGCCAGCTTATCCTCATTGCTGGCGTTGCTGACTGACCAGAGGCGCCCAAGTCTGGCGATTTCGTTGTCGACCGTCGCCAGATCGATGCGGCCCTTCGGTGCAAAAGTCGCCATGCGCGTGACGCTGCCGGCCAGATCGAGGCCGTGCGCGGGCGGCGGGATGAAATCGCGGAGGCAAAGAGCCGCAAGACTGTGGATCAGGATCCTCGCGCGTGGACGCCGGTGGGGCGGTAATGGTGTGCCTTGCTCTCAATAACGCTTCCCAGCCCGCATCTGACCGCCTAGAGGCGCCCTATCCCCGGGGGGCCGCTTATGCGCGGCTGAGAGGTGGTCTGCAGACCACGACCCGCTGAACCTGATCCGGTTGACACCGGCGTAGGGAGGGCTGGCGGCAGGTCCGTTGTCCCTCCAGATGGAGTGGACGCGAGAAGATGCCCAGTAAGACGATGCCCATTAATCTGCCCAATTTCCGTAACTTTTCCTGTCTTCGCGGCCTGACCGGCATCGGTGGTGCCGCGCTGGTTCTGCCGGCCTTGCTGGCCGCGCCCGCGGCGATGGCGGAGGCGGCCGACGATGCCGGCCCGTCCGACATCCAGGTGATCGGGCATCCCGATCCCGAGGGGCTGCTGCCGGACCAGACCGCGCCCAAGGCCGTAAGCGCCATTTCGGCGGACTTCATCCTCAAGCAGGCGCCGACGCTCAATGCGTTCCAGCTCGTCAACCTCCTGCCCGGCGCGAACGTGTCTTCGAGCGATCCCTACGGCCTCTCCACCGGTTCCAGCCTGACCCTGCGCGGATTGGGTCAGGACCAGATCGGCGTCGTGATGGAAGGTGCGCCGCAAAACGATATCGGCTATTTCTACGCCTATCCCTCGCAGTTCGCCGATGCCGAGAACGTGCGGCAGATCGCGCTGGCGCAAGGGGCCGCCGATATCGACGCGCCCGTCGTCGCCGCGGCGGGCGGGCTGCTATCGCTGACGCTCGACGATCCGAAATCGGAGCTGGGCGGCCTCGTCAATCTTTCTGCCGGTTCCTACGATGCCCGCCGCGTTTTCGTGCGGCTGGACACCGGCACGCTGGGGGCGAGCGGGCTCAAGGCCTTCGTCTCCTATTCGAACAACCGCGCGGACAACTGGCGGGGCGCCGGATACGACAAGCGCCAGCATATCGATGCGAAGCTGCTGCGCGAATGGGGCGACGGGAACCGCGCCAGCATCTCCTTCTCGTACAACGACGCCAAGACATCGAGCTATCCGAGCCCCACGCTGGCCGACTGGAAAGCCTCCGGCCGCGATTTCAACTACGATCGGCAGTACACCGAGGGCAATACCAACTACTGGAGGCTCTACCGCGCGCCGTTCCGCAACTTCTACGTGGCGGCGCCGGTTCATCTGAAGCTGGGCGATCGCCTGGCGTTCGACAGTTCGGCCTATCTCCAGCTCGGCCACGGCAATGCGCCTTACGGCACGCAGCTTGCCACGACCGGCAATTTTCTCGGCACCGAGGAATTGACCCAGCCGATCGCGCTGCCCGGCGCGGTGGACGGGGTGGCCACCGTGCTTGGCAACTGGACCGGCAAGCAGCTTCGCGTCGGCGATGTCAGCAAGCTTACGCTTCAGGCGGGCGCCCACACGCTCACCGCCGGGCTCTGGTTCGATTACGGGACCGACCGTGTTACCCAGTCCTACACCTCGATCGGCGCCGATGGGCATCCGGTGGACCAGTGGGGCTATCAGGACAAGGCGATCCGCACGGCCGACGGCCGCCTGCTGGCTTACGAGAATGCGCGGACCGTCACCGTCACCAAAGGCTTCTTCCTGGCCGACAGCATCGCGGTTTCGCCGCGCCTGAGCGTCGACCTGGGCTTCAAGGGCGTGGACGTGCTGCGCAACGGCCGCAATTACCTGCCCGGCCCACAGTCGAAAGTGCGCGCCGACAGCTTCGCCGCGCTGCCCCGCGCCGCGGTGCATTACAAGCTGGACGACCGGCAGCAGCTTTTCGCCAACATCACGACGAGCTTCCGCACCCCGAACGAGTTCGCGCTCTACAACAGCTATTACGGCGGCGAACTCGTCAGCCAGGGGAGCGGGGATCTCAAGAACGAATATTCGGTCTCCGAGGAGCTGGGCTATCGCTACATCGGCCCCAGCCTGTCCTTCTCGCTCACCGCCTTCCACTATCACTTCCGCAACCGCCAGGTGGCGACCGTGATCGACAGCGGCGGCGCGCTCGTCAATTCGACGATCAATGGGGGCAGCCAGACCTCCTACGGACTGGACGGCGAGATCGATTATCGCCCGGCGAGGGGCGTCAGCGTCTATCTCTCGGGCGAATACCTGCACACGCGCCTGAACGACGACCTGGCCATCGGCGGCGATTATCTGCCGACCAAGGGCAAGCGCGCGGTATCCAGCCCCGAGTTCCAGTTCGCCATGGGCACCACTTATGACGACGGCCGCCTGTTCGGCAGCAGCGCGCTCAAGTACGTCGGCCGCCAGTACGCCACCTTCATGAATGACGAGAGCATCAAGGGCTATGCCACGCTCGACTTGTCCGTGGGCGTCCATCTTGCCGGGCTGATCGACGCGCAGCGGATGGACCTGCGGCTCAATGCGATCAACGTGACCAACCCGCATGTGCTGTCGGGCGTCTATTCGATCACGCCCAATGCGCTGGATACGACGGGGCGCGGCGGCACCGTCATTTCGGGCTCGTCGCCGGCCTATTACGTCGGAAGCGGGCGCGCCTTCGTGGCGACGCTTTCGCGCGCCTTCTGACCGTGAGCGGCGCGGTGCCCCGTCTCGTGTCCGGCCGCACCGAACCCGGCCACATGGTGCATGGGATGGGCACCGCGCTGGAGGCACCGACCTGGCCCGCCATCACGCATGGCGAGGCCGAGGCGATCCTGGCCCGGTTCCCTTCCGCCGGACGGCGGCTGGCGGCGCTGCACTGGCATTCGCCGCGACCGTTCTCGGCAGGGGCTCTGGTCGAGACCGAACGGGGATCGTTCTTCCTCAAGCGCCATCACCAGTCGCTCCGCACGCCGGAGGGGCTGGATGAAGAGCATGGTTTCATGGCGCATCTGCGGGCCGGCGGCGTGCCGGTGCCGGAGGTCGTGCCGGCGGAGGGGGGCGGCGGGGCCGTCACCCGGGGTGACTGGACATACGAAGTTCACGCAAGGTCGCCGGGCCGGGATATTTACCGCGACAGGCTGTCATGGACGCCGTTCCTTTCGCACCGTCACGCCTTCGAGGCGGGCGTGGCGCTGGCGCGGTTGCACCGTGCCTCAGAAGGTTACGCGGCGCCGGATCGCGCGGCGCATCCGCTTGTCGCCAGCTTCACCATCCTGCCCTCCCGCGATCCGCTGGCGGCGGCGGCGGACTATGTCGCCGCCCGTCCGGCGCTGGCCGGATTTCTTGAGGACAAGCCCTGGCGGCAGGAACTCGCGCGCCTTTTCGCCGCGCTGGGCACCGGGCTGCCCGAGCGTCTGGCCCGGCATCCGCGGCTCTGGACCCATAACGACTGGCACCCCTCGAACCTTCTCTGGAGCGAGGACGGCGCGGTGCGCACCGTGTTCGATTTCGGGCTGGCGGCGCGGACCTCGGCGCACCACGATCTCGCCACCGCGATCGAGCGCACCGCCATTCCGTGGCTGGACCTTGCGGAAGGGCGGGGCGACGGACCCGCCGATTCGGCAGCGGCGCTGGCGCTGCTTGCCGGCTACCGCACGGTGCTGCCGCTCACCCGCAGTGATGTGGAGACGGTCGTCCGCCTGCTGCCGCTCGTCCATATCGAATTCGCGCTTTCGGAAGTGGACTATTTCGCGGGCATCCTGCGCGATGGCGCTCAGGCGAAGCTCGCATGGCAGGGCTATCTCGTGGACCATGCCGACTGGTTCCTCTCCCCGCCGGGGCGGGACTTCCTGAACCAACTCGAAAGCGGGGACGCGGCCTGATGTCGGCACTCGAAATCGTTGCCGTCGTCGTCAGCTTCCTGGCAATCTGGCTCACCGCGAAGCGCTGGCTGCTGTGCTGGCCAACGAGCCTGCTGGCCTGTGCGCTCTACTTCAAGCTGTTCCTCGACGTGCGGCTCTATGCCGACATGGTGCTGCAGGCGCTGTTCGGCGTGGCCATCGTCTATGGCTGGATCGTCTGGACCAAAGGGAAGGGCGATGCCGGGGAAGTCATGGTGAAGCCGCTGCTTCCCCTGCAGGCATGGGCGGGACTGGCGGCGGGCGCGGCGGGCGCCGTCGCCATCGGCTGGTTCACCAGCCGCTATACCGACGCGGCGCTGCCGTGGATGGATTCCGCCCTGAGCAGCTTCAGTCTCGTGGCCCAATACTGGACCGCGCGGCGACACGCGGCGAGCTGGCTGCTGTGGATTGCGGTGGACATCCTTTACGTGGGCATGTTCGCCTTCAAGGGGCTGTGGCTCACGGCGGGCCTCTATGCGGCGATGATCGCCCTTGCCGTACTGGGCTATCGCCGCTGGCAGGAGGCCCGGAGTGCGAACTAGCGGGCCGCCCGTGAAACCCTTGTGTACCCTTGGTCTGCATAGTAAGCGCCGCGTTTACGTTGTCGGGGGGCGACATGAGAAAAGGGTGGGGCCACGCGGTTCTTGCGTGGCTGAAACGATGCATCGGTGAATCGAACTTCTGCCCGGACAGGATTCCGGGCTGTTCGGTAGAAACGCCATGCTGCGACTGCGAGGAACTGGTCCGCTACAACGCCTTGTAGGCGGACCCTTCCGATCCGGGCTCCGGCCCGTTCAGGCCTTCTATCCTGCAGCTTCGCAGCCGCTCATGACCTCAGGTCGCGCAGCGGGATCGATGTCGCTTCACGGGCGCTGCCGCGTTCGGTGACGTGGTGCTCGTCCGCGTAGAGCGGCAGGCCACGGTCATCGGCCGGGCATAGGCCGCCCCGGCACATGACGGGCAGGGGGTCGATCAGCCGAACGTTGTCATGCCGCGCGGCGATATCCTCGAACATGGTGGTCAGCGCCAGTCGTCGGCGGCGGACGTCGGTTTCCCGGACGGAGCAGTCCTCCGCGCTTTTGCCGCGCCACAGCGAACGGGCCACGCACTTGCGGGCATTGTCCGGGAAGCTGGGGGCCTGTTCGACCAGCAGCACTTCCTTGCCCGCCGCGCCGAACCGGGAGATCACCCGTTCGAGCGAGCGCTGCAGCACCGCCTTGGTCTGTTCCGGTCCGGCAACGCGTTCCTGTTCGTCGAGCAGGAATTTCGAGGTGATGGCCTCGTTGCTGCCGGGAGCGCTGTCATTCACGAAGCGTGCCCAGCGCCCGGCGATGACGACGGTCTTTACATGCGGATTGGACCTGATCGCCTCGAAGATCATTTCGTTGAACCGGCGGCAACTGTCGTCGGCAACGAGGGTGCCGTCGGTTTCGAGCGTGCCGGGCAGCGGCGAGCAGGAGCTTTTCACGGCCGTGCGCAGGGGGATTCCGGCCTGTTCGGTCGCCTTGGTGAAGCCGAATCCGAGAGCGCGGGCGTGCGAATCTCCCCACAGCACGACTGTCGACCTGTCATCCTCGGCAATGCCTTTCGCGCAGTTCTCTATACCTTTCGAACCACCGAGCGCGCAGCCGATTTCGGGGGTGAAGGGTTTGGGGGAGAACTCGGTCGCCAGCAGGGCGGGCTGCGGCAGTCGGCCGGGCAGGCCGCGCGTGACGATCAGCGGCGCGGAGGCCAGGCCGATCGCGAGCAGCGCCAGCGCGCCGAACGCGACGACGCGGCGCTGGACGATGCGGGTGTCGATATTCGTGCTGCTGCGCTGGCGGAAGGGCGCTTCCACATAGCGCAGGCTGAGGTAGGACAGGACGAAGCTGGCCGCCACCAGCAGCGCGCCTTCGACGGGCGAGGGCGCCGCACCGCGCTGGAGCCAGAAGAAGGCGATGATCGGCCAGTGCCAGAGATAGAGCGAATAGGAGAGCTTGCCCACGAAGACCATCGGGCCGCTGCCCAGTAGCCGGGCCACCACGTTGTCCTGTTCGGCATTGGCCAGCAGGAGCAGCGCCGTGCCCACGCAGACCGGCAGCGCGGAAAGGCCGGGGAACAGCGTTGCCCCGGTATAAGTCAGCATGGGAACCAGCACGAGGCCGAGACCGGCGAGGGCGGCTGCAAGGCGCAAGGCGGGGTTCGGAATGCGCAGGGATGGAACGACCGCCAGCACCGCGCCCAGAAGCAGTTCCCATGCCCGGGTGGGGAACATGTAGAAGGCGAAGTTCGGCGATTTGTGGACGATGAATTCAGAGAGGCCGAAGGAGATGACGATCGCGGCCACGATCGCCGGCAGGAACCAGCGGCGAAGCGGCTTAAGCGTGAACAGGGCCACGACCAGCGGCCAGAAGATGTAGAACTGCTCCTCCACCGCCAGCGACCAGGAGTGCAGCAACGGGCTCTCGTAAGGCGCCGGCCCGAAATAGTTGAGCTGCGACCAGAACCAGATGTTCGACGAGAACAGGGCCACGCTTACCGCGGATTTCCCGAGGGCGAGGAGTTCGCCGGGAAGCATGACGAACGTGCCGTAGGCCAGAGTCGCCATGGTAACGGCCAGCAGTGCGGGCAGAATACGCCGGATGCGGCGGTCGTAAAAGGCCAGCAGGCTGAACTTCTGCTCGTTCGCATCCTTGAGAAGGCCGCTGGTAATCAGAAACCCGGAAATGACGAAGAAGATGTCGACACCGACGAAGCCGCCCGAAAAAGGCGGAAGTTCGGCATGATACAGCACGACGGGCAGTACCGCGATCGTTCGTAGCCCATCGATATCGCGCCGGTACCTGATGTGGCTCATCGATATTCGCCCCTCGTCAATTCGAATTCTGGCAGAACTGCGCTTACAGAATTGAAACAGCAGCCGGCCGCACCGGACTACGTTGCGATGCAATGCAAGTCTAGGCGGCGCGGACATATTCCGTCGCCGCGCCTTCTTGAATTGGCGGCTTTGGGCTGCGGCCGTGGCCATGCGGAATTCTTCCACGCCGCCCGGCCTGGGAAAAGCCGCTCCGTTCGGCCCGGACCATACCAATGGTTGGCTTAGAATTCCGGCACGACCGAGGCAAAAGTGCTGCGCGTGGTGGGCGGGCGTTCGGCTGTACCGCCAGGCCATGCAGGTCTGCCTCGGGCAGGCTTTTCAAGTTTATCGAACAATAATGGTCATTTTATCCAGCTTCACTGCAAGCGAAAATGACGCGAAAACAGCTTCACCAGACAACGACAGGAGCTTCCCAATGACCAAGACCGCCACGCCGACCGCCACTGCAACCCCCGGCAAGTCGCTGATCTCGCCTGACAATCATGCGCTTGTCCTGATCGACTTCCAGTCGCAGATGGCCTTCGCAACCAAGTCGATCTCGGCCGAACTGCTCCGCAACAACGCCGCGCTGATTTCGCGCGGGGCCAAGTCCTTCGACGTTCCCACCATCCTGACCACGGTTGCCGAGAAGAGCTTCTCCGGCCCGATGTTCGACGAGATCACCGAAGCCTTCGAAGGTCAGGCCATGCTCGACCGGACCAGCATGAACACCTGGGAAGACGAAGGCGTGATCGCCGAAATCAACCGCATCGCCCGCCCACGCATCGTCTTCGCCGGGCTGTGGACCTCGGTCTGCATCGTCGGCCCGGTTGCCTCGGCCATCGACCAGGGCTTCGAAGCCTATGTCATCACCGATGCCTGCGGCGATATTTCCACCGAGGCGCACGAACGGGCCGTGGAACGCATGATCCAGCTTGGCGCGGTGCCGATGACCTCGCTCCAGTACCTGCTCGAACTGCAGCGCGACTGGGCCCGTACCGAGACCTACGACAGCACCACCGGAATCGCCAAGAAGTGGGGCGGTGCCTACGGTATCGGCATCAATTACGCGAAGACCATGTTCGGCGCGTCCGAGGGCGCTCACTGATTTGAGTTCGTGATCCTTCGACAGGCTCAGGATGGGCGGAAACAGCCCTCTCAGTTCCAGCTCCGCTCAGGCTGAGCTTGTCGAAGCCGCTGCATAGACAACCCAACCCACCGAAGGATCAGCATCATGGCATATGTCACCACCAAGGACGGCGTCGAAATCTTCTTCAAGGACTGGGGCCCGAAGGATGCCCAGCCGATCGTCTTCCACCACGGCTGGCCGCTCTCGTCGGACGACTGGGATACGCAGATGCTGTTCTTCCTCTCCAAGGGCTACCGCGTCGTCGCCCATGACCGCCGCGGCCATGGCCGTTCCGAGCAGGTCAGCGATGGTCATGACATGGCCCACTACGCCGCCGACGCCTCCGCCGTGGCAGAGCATCTCGACCTCAGGAACGCGGTCCACATCGGCCACTCGACCGGCGGCGGCGAAGTCGCGGCCTATGTCGCCCGCTACGGCATTCCGCAGGGCCGCGTCGCCAAGGCCGTGCTGGTGAGCGCCGTCCCCCCGATCATGCTCAAGACGCAGGCCTATCCCGGCGGCCTTCCCATCGAGGTGTTCGACGGCCTGCGCGCCGGGCTTGCCGCCAACCGCGCGCAGTTCTTCCGCGATGTGGCCGCAGGTCCCTTCTACGGCTTCAACCGCGATGGCGCCGAAGTTTCCGTGCCGGTGATCGACAACTGGTGGCGCCAGGGCATGATGGGCAGCGCCAAGGCCCATTACGAAGGCATCAAGGCCTTCTCGGAAACCGACCAGACCGACGATCTCAAGGCGATCACGGTGCCCACGCTGGTGCTTCACGGCGATGACGACCAGGTCGTGCCTTACAAGAACGCCGGTGTGCTCCAGGCCGAGATCCTGCTGGACGCCACGCTCAAGATCTATCCCGGCTTCCCGCACGGCATGCTGACCACGCACGCCGACGTGATCAACCCCGACCTGCTCGCTTTCGTGCAGGCCTGAACCAAGACGCCGGGGAGCCTCCACGATGAAAGCCTACCTTCTCTCGATCGCTGCCGGGTTGCTGGTGGGTATCGTCTACAGTCTCCTCGGCGTGCGTTCGCCGGCCCCGCCAATGATCGCGTTGCTCGGGCTTCTGGGCATCCTGCTGGGCGAGCAGATCGTACCGCTGGCGAAGAGGATCTGGGCGGACGATGAAATCGCCCACTTCGTCCAGACGGACTGCCGCAAGCACGTCCTCGGCCGCCTGCCGGGAGACAAGTTCCCCTGCCGCACCGCCGACCACAAGGCGGAAGCGTGATCACCCGCCGCCAGACACTTGCCGGAGCGGCTGCCACGTCGCTCCTGCCCACATTACTCTCGCAAACCGCACGTTCCAAGGAAGCCGTCATGACCGACACGATCATCGTCAACGCCAGGATCACCACGCTGGACCGGGAGAACCCGCAAGCCGAAGCCGTGGCGATCCGCGACGGCAAGTTCCTGACCGTGGGCAGCGAGCAGGAAGTGCGCGCCGCCGCTCCCGAAGCGACGGTTATCGATGCCAGGGGGCACCGCCTGATCCCAGGCCTGATCGACAGCCACATGCACATCATCCGCGGCGGGCTGAACTTCAACATGGAGCTGCGCTGGGACGGCGTGACCAGCCTGTCCGAAGCGATGGCGATGCTGAAGAAGCAGGTCGACAACACGCCCGCCCCGCAGTGGGTTCGCGTGGTCGGCGGCTTCACCGAGCACCAGTTCGCCGAAAAGCGCCTGCCGACCATCGCGGAACTGAACGCGGTGGCGCCCGATACGCCGGTGTTCATCCTCCACCTCTACGACCGTGCGCTGCTGAACGCCGCTGCCTTGCGTGTCGTCGGCTATACCAAGGACACGCCGAACCCGCCGGGCGGCGAGATCGTGCGCGATGCGAATGGCAACCCCACTGGCCTGCTGCTGGCCCAGCCCAACGCGACGATCCTCTATTCCACGCTGGCGAAGGGACCGAAGCTTCCGCCCGAATACCAGATCAACTCCACCCGCCACTTCATGCGCGAAGTCAACGCGCTGGGCGTGACCGGGGTGATCGATGCGGGGGGCGGTTTCCAGAACTATCCCGACGATTACGACATCATCGAAAAGCTCCACGCCGACGACCAGCTGACCGTGCGCATCAGCTACAACCTCTTCACGCAGAAGCCGAAAGAGGAACTGGCGGACTTTTCGGGCTGGGTGAAGCAGGTCAGCCCCGGACAGGGCGACGACACCTACCGGCATAACGGCGCGGGCGAGATGCTGGTCTATTCCGCCGCCGACTTCGAGGACTTCCGCGTCGAACGCCCCGACATGCCGCCCAGCATGGAAGGCGATCTGGAACCCGTCATCCGCCTGCTTGCCGAGCACCGCTGGCCCTGGCGCCTTCACGCGACTTATGACGAGACGATCGGCCGTGCGCTCGACGTCTACGAGAAGGTCAACCGCGACATCCCGCTCGAAGGCATCAACTGGTTCTTCGACCATGCCGAGACCATTTCGGATCGCAATATCGACCGTATCGCCGCGCTCGGCGGGGGCATCGCGGTGCAGCACCGCATGGCCTATCAGGGCGAGGATTTCGTCGAGCGCTACGGCGCCAAGGCGGCCGAACGCACCCCGCCGATTGCCCGGATGCTGGCTGCCGGCATCCCCGTGGGCGGCGGCACCGACGCCACCCGCGTCGCCAGCTACAACCCCTGGGTCTCGCTTTCGTGGCTCGTCACCGGACGCACCGTGGGCGGCCTCTCGCTCTATCGCGGCGACAACCGCGTCAGCCGCGAAAAGGCGCTGCGCATGTGGACGCACGAGAACACCTGGTTCTCGAACGAAGTGGGCAAGAAGGGCCAGATCAAGGCGGGCCAGCTGGCCGACCTCGCGCTGCTTTCCGACGACTACTTCAGCGTCCCCGATAACGAGATCGTCCACATCCGCTCGATCCTGACGCTGCTGGGCGGCAAGGTGGTGCACGGCGAGGGCGACTATCGCCCGCTCGCGCCGCAGCTGCCGCGCCCGATGCCGGACTGGTCGCCGGTCGCCACCTTCGGCGGCTATTACCAGACGCCGGAAGCCAAGCAGAAGCTGGCCTCTGCCTGCGGCTGCGCCAGTTCCTGCGGCGTCCACGGGCACGACCATGCCGCCGCGCTCGGCGCCAATGTTCCCGCCGCCGATGTCCAGACTTTCTGGGGCTCGCTCGGCTGCGGTTGCTGGGCGGTCTGATCCGGTGCGGCCCCTCCGGGCGAGGAGGGGCCGCATTCACGGCTTTTCCATAATTTCGAACATTCCAGTCTAGATTATTCGGATCGATGGATAGCCGACGGCCCCCTACACCGGGCCTGCACCATCGACCGAGCGGCACTGTCCCTCTCCCATCGGAGCCACAGACATGAAGCACTTCACCCTGATCATCGCGGCCGCCCTGGTGGCCGCGAGCCCCGCAGTCACGCCTGCCTTCGCCGCTCCCGCAGCCGACTACGCCGTCGGCGCGCAGTACGACACCACCCATGTCTACGTGCCGCAGGACCAGTTCGACACGTTCGTTTCCAGCTTCGTCGCCACCTTCGGCGGCACCACCAGCAAGCAGGGCGAATTCCAGGTGACGCCGACGAAAAGCCTCACCAAGTCGCAGCTTGTGCTGACGCCTGCGGGCACCGTCTCGGTCTTCGGCTTCAAGACGCCGATCCCCGTTCCCTTCGGCGACGAGCGCACCGGCTATCTGGTGACCGACCTCGATGCGGCGGTGAAGTCTGCCCGCAGCCACGGGGCGGTGCGCCGTCTGGAGACCTTCCCCGATCCCATCGGCCGGGATTCGGTGATCCAGTGGCCGGGCGGCGTGAACATGCAGCTCTACTGGCACACCGCCAAGCCGAACTACAAGGCGCTTGAGACGGTCCCGGAAAACCGCGTCTATCTGACCGCCGATGCCGCCGACAGCTTCATCAAGGGCTGGACCGGCTTCGCCCACGGCAAGATCACCGCCGATGACAAGGCCGCCAATGGCGCCGAGATCGGCGAGCCCGGCAAGACCATCCGCCGCGTGTCGATCACCAGCGGCTATGGCAAGATGGTGGTCTACGTTTCGGACGGCCAGCTACCCTGGCCCTATGGCCGCGACATGACCGGCTATGCGGTGAGCGACCTCAATGCCACGCTCGCCAGGGCTTCGGCGGCAGGCGCGGAAACGCTGGTCGCGCCTTACAGCACAGGCAAGCGCCAGGCCGCCATCGTGCGCTTCCCCGGCGGCTACATCGCCGAGATCCACTCCGGTGAGGTTGACTGAACCATGTCCGGCACCGGTACGCCCAAATTCGTCGCCTCGGTGCTGGATTTCGCGCCGACGGGCTTTCTTGCCCGCCTCCTGCTGGTGGGCGCCTATCTCGTCGGCGGGCTCACCAAGCTCACCGACTGGCAGGGCGCCGTGGCGGAGCAGGCCCACTTCGGCCTGACCCCGCCCGCGCTCTGGGCGGCGCTCACCATTGCGGTGGAGCTCGTCGGCCCGCTGCTGATCCTGACGAACCGCCTGGTCTGGCTGGGCGCGGGCATGCTGGGCGTGTTCACGTTCTTCGCCGCGACGGTCGCCAATGCCTTCTGGGCCATGCCCGCCGGACCCGAGCGCTTCGGGGCGACGAATGCCTTCTTCGAACACATGGGCCTCGTCGGCGGGTTCATTCTCGTGGCCATCCTAGCCTCCCGGGCGAAGCGACGTGCCTAGGCTGGCCCCGCTTGCGGCGCTTGCCGCAACCCTTCTCCCCCATCTTGCCCATGCCGAACCCACCGAGGCCTGGCAGGCCCCGACCCTCTCGATCACCCGCTACGACGAGGACTGGTCCGACCTTGCCGACGCCGAAAAGCGCGCGCACCACTGGACCGGGCCGTTCAAGTACATCCCGATCAGCGATGACGTCTGGCTCTCCACCGGCATCGAACTGCGCGTGAGGAACGAGAACCTCGAAAACAACCTCTGGGGCGGGGCGGATGCGCCGAACGACAGCTACGTCTGGCTGCGCGCGCTGCCCTATGCGGACCTGCATGTCGGCAAAGTGCGTGCCTTCGTGCAGCCGATCGCCTCGACATCGGCCAGCGTCGCGCCTTCGCCGGGCCCGGTGGACGGCACCGGCATCGACCTGCTGCAAGGCTTCGTCGAGGCTGACCTCGGCCCCGTAACCCTGCGCGGCGGGCGGCAGATGCTCTCGCTCGGCACCGAACGGCTGATCGGCACCCGCTACGGTCCCAACGTGCCGCTCGCCTTCGATGGCCTGCGTGCGGACGTGACGCTGGGCGCCGCGAAAGTCAGCCTGCTGGCGGTCAGGCCCGTGCAGGCCCGCCGGGGCGACTTCGACGATCGCACTTCGCCCGACAAGTCGCTCTGGGGCGCCTATGCCGCGCTGCCGGGACTGGATCTCTACTATCTCGGCTATCGTAACCAAGCCGCCCACTGGGGCACGCGCGGGGGCACCGAAACCCGCCACAGTCTTGGCGCGCGCTGGCACGGCAGCCGCGACGACTGGCACTGGAACGTCGAGGGCGTCTATCAGTTCGGCCGTTTCGCGGATGGCCCGATCTCGGCCTGGACGCTGGGCACCGAACTCGGCCGCGCCTTCCCGGAAGCACCGCTCGCCCCCGACCTTACCGTTCGCGTCAATGTGGTGAGCGGGGACAAGGACAAGGCCGACAATCGCCTCGGCACGTTCAACGCGATGTTCCCCAAGGGCAAATACTTCGGCGAGCTTTCGCCGGTCGGCCCCTACAACATCGTCAACGCCTATTCCTCGCTGGGCCTGCAACTTGCCCCGGATATCTCGGCCAGCCTTGCTGCCATGGCCTACTGGCGCGCCTCGTGCGGGGACGGCATCTACGACATTCCCGGCAACCTGATCCGCGACGCGGGAGACAGCCGCGCGAAATTCGTCGGCAAGGAAGTGGAAGCGACGCTGGCCTGGCAGGCGACGGCGGAGCTCGAACTCTCCGCCTCGCTTTCCGCCTTCGCGCCGGGAGCCTTCATCCGCGAGACCGGCTCCGCCAGGACGATCCATATGCTCGGTCTCGAAAGCAATTTCCGGTTCTGATCGGCATTTCAGTTTCATCGAACAAACCGGACGATCTTATTCGGATACCTGAGATAGCAGCCCCGACCTAGACCACCGGCATCCCCCCCATCCCGGAGATCGACATGACCGCAACACCCGCCGCTTCCCCCATCAAGTCCACCCTGCCGCGCCTGCTGTTGCTGCTTTCCGCCACCACCGGTCTGGTCGATGCGGCTTCGGTGCTGGGTCTCGGCAAGGTCTTTACCGCCAACATGACCGGCAACGTCGTGTTCCTCGGCTTCGCGGCGGCGGGAACGCCCGGTTTCAAGGTTGTGCCGGCGGTCATGGCGCTGCTGGCCTTCATGGTGGGCGCCTTTGGGGCGGGACGCCTTGCCCGCGCCCATGTGGACCTGCCGCTGCGCCGCTGGCTGCTCTGGGCCGCCGTGGTCGAAGCCGCGCTGCTGTGGATCGCTGCCGCCATTTCCACCAGGATCGACATCGCCGCGCAGGCGCCGGAGATCGCGGTGCTTTCGGTGATCGTGCTGACCGGTTTCGCCATGGGTCTGCGCAATGCGACCGTGCGCTCGCTCAAGGTGCCCGACCTGACCACCACCGTATTGACGCTGACGATCACCGGCATCGCCGCCGATCAGGTGGGAGGACGCTCTCCCAATTTCCTGCGCCGCTTCGCCGCCGTGCTTTCGATCTTCCTCGGCGCCGCCGTGGGTGCCACGCTGCTGCTCCATGTCGGACTGGCGGTTCCGCTGATCCTGGCCGGTGCCATCGTGCTGGGTGCAACGCTGCTGTTTGCCCGCGATCCGGCCTCCGCCGCGCCGCACAGGCCCTGAGCGAATGCGCCTGTCTACCGGCTAAAGCTCGATCAGGCCGTTTCGCACGGCAATCGCCACGGCATGGGTGCGATCCATCGCCCCCAGCCGCGCGAAGATCGCCTTCATATATCCCTTCACCGTCTCTTCCGAGAGAGAGAGCCGGCCGGCGATCTGCTTGTTGGAGTTGCCCGCCGCCGCCAGTTCCAGCACGTCGCTTTCGCGAGCGGTGAGGTGAGGGGGGCTTTCGGAGGCGGCCTGTCTCGAACCGTCCGCGCTGACCAGACCGGCGTCGAAATGCATCTCGCCCCGGTGAATGCAGCGGATGGCGTCGAGAAGTTCGGTCCGCAGGCTGTTCTTGAGCAGATAGCCTGCGGCGCCCGCCTTGAGCGCGCGCAGGGCCCGGCCGTCACCCGAATAGGTCGTCAGCACCAGCACGCGGGCCTGCGGAAATTCCGCAAGGATGCGCGCCATCGCGGTCAGCCCGTCGATGCCCGGCATCTGGAGATCCAGCAGCATGACGTCGGGGCGAAGCTCGCGGTAGAGCGCCACGGCGGCCTCGCCGTCCTCTCCCATGCCGATCAGTGCCATGTCGTGCTGCGTGCCCAGCACCGCCATGACGCCGTCGCGCAGCAGCGGATGATCGTCGATCACGAGCACGCGGATCGGCGCTTCCGGGGCTGTTGCCGGTGCGGAGGTGGTTTCGCCAGAAGCGGGCATGTCCATGGGGAGACCCTGAGCGCGATGGCCGGATTAGGCAATTCCCCCCGAATGGGGGGATTGCCCGATATGTGCACTTGGAGGCATTTTTGTGCATCGCAAAAAACCGGAGGTCTCGCCTTGCCCCCCCAGGTGGTTCCCCAACCCGTCACCCCCGCCACGCCCGCCTCGATTGCCGACAGGGCATCGGGCACGGTCCTGATCGTCGATGACGATCCCGAAATGCGCTCGGCGCTGGGCAGCCTGCTGCGTGTGGAAGGGTTTTGCCCGCAGGGGTTCGCATCCTCGCAGGCCGTGCTGGATGCGCCGCTTCCCGACCGCGAATGCTGCCTCATCGCCGACGTGCGCCTGCCGGGCATCGGCGGGCTCGAACTGTACGAGCAGCTCAAGCGGCGGGGCGACGAGATCCCGGTCGTGTTCATGACCGGCCATCCCGACGTGGCGCTATCGGTGCGGGCGATGAAGGCGGGGGCGATGGATTTCCTGCCCAAGCCCTTTGGCGACCAGCAGATGATCGATGCCGTCGATGCAGCGCTCGCGTTCGACCGGGACAGGCGGGAACTGACCCATCGCCACCGCGCGGTCGCGGAACGCTTCGCGGCCCTCACAGGGCGCGAACGGCAAGTGATGGAAGGCGTGGTGCGGGGCCTGATGAACAAGCAGATCGCCTGGGAGCTGGAGATCAGCGAGATCACCGTGAAGCTCCACCGCTCCAGCCTGATGAAGAAGATGCAGCTCCGCTCCGTCCCAGACCTCGTCCGTGCCTCGCAAGTGATCGAGGCCCGATCGGCCGCCTGATATCGGGCACCCGACATCGGCACAGGCCTGCTTCCATAGCCGCTCGGCGCACGCGGGCGCGTTTCCGGCGGCCTTTTTCGCGCTGCCCGGAACCTCGGAGCCGCCCGCGCACTACCTAGCCATACTTTCGTCTCATTCAGCGGACCGTCGCGGCGCGATAGCATCCGGGGATGGCGGGCGAGGGCGAAGCGTGCCCACGCGGGTAGCGAGAAGGAGAGGCCATGGCGCACCGGCCAAGCAATGCGGACCTGCATCCCATGCCCGATGGGGGACCTGACGACGACATCCACGCCATTGCTGCAAGGTACGCCGCGACCCGGCATCTCAGCCGCGAGCTCGTGCTGGGGCTGAACGAGGCGGACGCGGCGGTGCAGTCCATGCCGGATGCCTCGCCCGCCAAGTGGCATCTGGCGCATACGACGTGGTTCTTCGAGACTTTCCTGCTGCGCGATCACGTTCCCGGCTACCGCCTGTTCGACCCGCGCTGGCCGTTCCTGTTCAACAGCTATTACGAAGCCGAGGGCGAGCGGATGGCGCGGCCCGAACGCGGCCTGCTGACCCGGCCCGCCCTGGCCGAGGTCATGGCCTATCGCGAGCATGTCGACACGGCGATGCGCGCGGCGCTGCCGGAGCTTCTGGCGCGGCATGGCGACCTGATCGAGCTGGGCATCCAGCACGAGCAACAGCATCAGGAACTGCTGCTGACCGATATCAAGCACTTGTTCTCCCGCAATCCGCTCGGCCCGGCCTATGCATCCGCATCCGCTTCCCGGGCCACGCCGGACGGGGGGGCTCTGCGCTGGATCGAAGGGCAGGAAGGGCTGGCCCGGATCGGCAGTCTGGAGGACGATCCATTCGCCTTCGACAACGAAACGCCCCGGCACCCCGCATGGCTGGCTCCCCATGCACTGGCCAGTCGGCCGGTGACCAATGGTGAATGGGCGGAATTCATTCGCGACAATGGCTACGGCACCGCCGCGCTCTGGCTTTCCGACGGCTGGGACTGGACCCGGCGCGAAGGGATCGCGGCGCCGCTCTATTGGCGGGGCGGCAGCGATGAATGGGAGCATTTCACGCTTGGCGGCTGGCTTCCCGTCGATCCCGATGCGCCGGTCGCGCATGTCTCGTTCTATGAAGCCGATGCTTTCGCGGCATGGGCGGGCGCCCGCCTGCCTACCGAGCAGGAATGGGAAGCGGCCGCGCATGGCCGCGATCCGCGCGGCGGCGTGCAACTGGACACCGCAGGCGCGGTCATGCCCCGTGCCGAAGCGCCGGCGGGAGATTTCGCCTCGCTGTTCGGGAACGTCTGGGAATGGACCGGCTCGGCCTATCGCCCGTGGCCCGGCTATCGCCCGGCGGCGGGCGCCGTGGGCGAGTACAACGGCAAGTTCATGTCGGGCCAGTTCGTCCTCAAGGGCGGCAGCTGCGCCACCCCGCGCGGCCACATGCGTGCGTCCTACCGCAATTTCTTCCATCCTCACCAGCGCTGGCAGTTCACCGGCCTGCGCCTTGCCAGGAGTCTCTGAGATGTTCACGGCCCCCCGGAGCGACGAGATCTTTACCGAACAGCGCCTTACTCCCCGGACGTTCCAGCCCGATCCTGCCTTTCGCGAAGATGTGCTGAACGGGCTGGAGCAGGCAGGCAAGGCGATCCCGGCGCGCTGGTTCTACGACATGCGCGGATCGCAGCTTTTCGAGGCGATCACCCAGGTTCCGGAATATTACCCCACCCGCACCGAAACCGCGCTGCTTCACGCCCATGTGGCGGCGGTCGCGGAAAGGCTTGGCGCCGATGCCACGGTGGTGGAGTTCGGCTCGGGCAGTTCGATCAAGACCCGCATCCTGCTCAAGGCGCTGCCCCGCGCGACATATGTGCCGATCGACATCTGCGGCGAGTTCCTCGACGAGGCCTGCCTGGCGCTGCAGGGGCTGTTTCCCGCGCTGCGGATCGTGCCGGTGGAGGCCGATTTCATGAACCCGGTGTCCTTGCCGCTGCGGCGCGAGGGCAGGGCGATGCTCGGGTTCTTCCCGGGATCGACGATCGGCAACCTCACGCCTTTCGCCGCCGTGGACCTGCTGCGTTCGATGCGCGAGACGCTGGGCGAGCAGGCGCATCTCCTGATCGGGATCGATCGAGTCAAGGACCCGGCGCGACTGGTATCGGCTTATGACGACGCGGGCGGGGTGACGGCGCTGTTCAACCTCAACCTCCTCCAGCGCATCAACCGCGAGCTTGGGGGCACTATCCCGGTCGGCGAATTCCGCCATGTCGCGCGCTGGAACGAGGATGCCAGCCGGATCGAGATGCACTTGCAGGCGCGCCGGGCGATCCGTTTCGAGGTGGCGGGACAAGGCTTCCACATGGAAAGCGGCGAGACTATCCATACCGAGAATTGCCACAAGTACCGCCCCGGAGAACTCCGCCTGCTGCTCGCCGCCAGCGGATGGGGCGAGGTGGAGCACTGGAGCGATGCCGGGGGCGACTTCTCGCTGGTGCTGGCGCAAGGGGGCGGTGACTGAGGCGGGCCTCCCGCTACCGTGCAGGGCCTCTGCCATAACAACAAGGCATGGCTGAGTGCGATGGCGGCGCTTCAATCCGCGCTGCCTTGGTACGATATCTGGCGTATCACAGCTTCGGAAGGTCACCATGTCCAGCGCCGCCGCCAACGCTATCGCCACCGTTTCGCTTCGCGGGACGCTTGAGGAAAAGCTCAGGGCCGCGGCCGACGCCGGGTTCGACAGTGTGGAGATTTTCGAGAACGACCTGATCGGTTCGGCCCTGCGCCCGGCAGACGTGCGCAAGCTGATGACCGACCTCGGCATCCACTGTTCGCTCTACCAGCCGTTCCGCGATTTCGAGGGGATGCCCGGCGAGATGCGGGGCCGTGCCATGGACCGGGCCGAGCGCAAGTTCGACCTCATGGGCGAACTGGGCACTGACCGCATTCTCGTATGCTCCAACTGCTCGCCCCATGCGCTGGGCGAGCGCCAGCGCATCGTCGACGACTTCCGCGAACTGGGCGACAGGGCCGCCGCGCGTGGCATCCTCGTCGGCTACGAGGCGTTGGCCTGGGGCCGCCACGTCAACGATCACCGCGATGTCTGGTCCATCGTCAGGCAGGTGGACCATCCGGCGGTCGGCATCATCCTCGACAGCTTCCACTCGCTGTCGCGCCGTATCCCGAACGAGAGCATCCGCGACATTCCGGGCGACAAGATCGTCTACGTCCAGCTTGCCGACGCGCCGCTGCTCGACATGGACCTGCTTTACTGGAGCCGGCATTTCCGCAACCTGCCGGGGCAGGGCGGGCTGGACCTGCCGGGCTACGTCGCCGAAATTCTGCGTACCGGCTATGACGGCCCGCTCTCGCTCGAAATCTTCAACGACCGCTTTCGCGCGATTTCCTCGCGCCTCGTGGCGCAGGACGGGCACCGCTCGCTCGAATACGTGCGCGATGCGGCAAGGCGCCTGCTTGGCCAGCCGACCACGATGCCCGCACCGCAGCCGCCGCTCGGCGCCGAATTCGTCGAGTTCACCGCCACCGGCGACGACACCGCGCGGCTGGGCGAGACTTTCGAAACGCTCGGCTTCTCGCATATCGGCACTCACCGCACCAAGAAGGTGACGCGCTGGCGGCAGGGCAATGTCAACCTCGTCATCAATGCCGAGCCCAAGGGTTTCGCCAAGTCCTATCGCATCGTCCACGGCACTTCGATCTGTGCCATCGGGGTGCGGGTTAAGGACGCCGCCGCGGTGATGGAGCGCGCCGCCGCGCTCGGCATCCGTGCCTATAGCCCCGAGGGCCGCCCCGGCCGCATGGCCATGCCCGCGCTGCGCGGCGTCGGCGGCAGCCTCGTCTATCTGGTCGAGGATGACGGCGCCGAGGCGCTCTGGGCGCGCGAGTTCGAGGCGGTGCCGGTGGAGGACCTCACCGACGATGCCCGCGCCCGCTCGATCGACCACCTTGCCGCCGTGGTCCACAATGACGAATTCCTGTCCTGGCAGCTTTACTGGCGCGCCCTGTTCGGCCTCGAAGGACGCGACGCCAACGACGTGATCGACCCTTCCGGCCTCGTCCACAGCCAGGCGCTGCAATCGCCGGACGGAGGCTTCCGCCTCACCCTCAACGCCTCGGACGCGCGCGAGACGCTGTCCTCGCGCTTCCTTGCGCAGGGCATGGGCGGCGGTTTCCAGCATGTTGCGCTCGCCAGCGACGACCTGCTCGCCACGGCGGCTGTCGTCCGCGCGCGGGGGGCGGCGATGCTGGATATCCCGGAGAACTATTACGACGATCTCGTCGCCCGCTTCGGGTTCGACGGCAAGGCCGCCGCGCGCATGGAACAGGCCGGCGTGCTCTATGACGAGGACGGCGCCGGCAATGCCTATCGCCAGCTTTACAGCCGGGCGTTCGACAAGCTGTTCTTCTTCGAATTCGTCGAGCGCGGCGGGACTTACACGGGCTACGGCGCGCCGAATGCCGGGATCAGGCTGGCGGCGCAGAACCGGTTTCGTGCGGTGGAAGAGGTGGCCGAGTAAGAGCAAAGTCCTGGGGGCTATCCCCCAGACCCTCGGAATGTCAGCGCCGCGCGCGATTTACTTGCGGCGCAGCCAGTAAGTCTTCCGACGCAAGGGGGGCGCGGCCGGATAGTGCAGGGGGCTATGCTCCCCTGCTTTTCCTTTTCCTTAAACTGCCTGACTGGCCGCCGCGAAGTCCGCGAGCATGCGCTCGGTGTCAGGCTCCCGCCCGGTGAAGCGCGCGAAGGCGTGCGCGGCCTGCATCACCGCCATGCCGCCGCCGTTCAGCGTCGCGCAGCCGATGGCCTTCGCGGCCTTGAGCAGTTCGGTTTCCAGCGGGAAATAGATCACGTCCGAAACCCACATGTCGCGCGTCAGCAGGGCCGGGTCGAAGGGCAGGCCGGGGTGGCTCTCCATGCCCACGGGCGAGCATTGCACCACGCCGTCCACGCCCGCGATCGCCTCTGCGGCCGAACCTGCCGCGATCACTTCCGCGTCGGGAAACAGCGCGGCAAGGCGCCGGGCCAGCGCCTCTGCGCGCTGCGTTGCGGGGTCGAAGATCGCCAGCCGCTCGGCGCCCAGGTCGAGGTGGGCATAGCCCACCGCCGAAGCCGCGCCGCCCGCGCCGACCATGGCCACGCGCTTGCGCGGCAGCACGCCCAGCGAGGCGAGGAAGCTGGCGCGGTAGCCGGACCAGTCGGTATTGTCGCCGATCAGGCGGCCGCCGCGCAGCAGCACGGTGTTGACCGCGCCGAGCTTGGCGGCCGCTTCCGAAAGCTCGTCCATCAGCGGCACGACCGCCTGCTTGAAGGGGTGGGTGACATTGGTGCCGTCAAACCCCAGGGCGGCCATGGTCTTCAGGAAAGTGCCGAGGTCATCCGCGCCGAAGCCGATCACGTCGCTGTCGAGGATGCGGTAGACCAGCGGCAGGCCCAGCGCCCTCGCTTCGGTTTCGTGCATCGCCGGGCTGCGCGAACCGCCGATGCCGGAGCCGATCAGGCCGCAGAGAATGGTCGAGCGCGCGGGGCCCGTGACGGCGACGGGAGACTGAAGCATGATCTTGGTCCTTGGGTAGGGAGGAAGGCTTAACGCTCGGCGGGCATCCGGATCAGGGTGACGGCCAGTCCGGCCAGTACCGCCGGGACCGCGAAGATCGCGAAGATCGCCGCCAGCGGAACCTTCTCGGCCAGCAGGACGCCGCCCAGCATCGGCCCGATCACCGCGCCGATACGGCCCACGCCCATCGCCCAGCCGAGCCCGGTGCTGCGCACTTGCGGCGGGTAGAAGCTGGTGGCGAGCGGGTAGCAGCCGTTGAAGCCGCCCTGGATGAAGGCGCCGATGAAGAAGGCGGTCAGCAGCGTCGCGGCGATCGTCATGGAAACCGCGCCGAACACGACGAGGGCGACGGCGGCCAGAACCATGTAGAGCAGGATCAGGCGGCGCAGGTCGATGCGGCTGGCGATCAGGCCGATCGACGTGATGCCGATGAAGGCGCCGATGTTGTAGACCGCGCCGGCGTAGATTGCCTGGGTGGCGGGCAGGCCCGCCTCGACGGCGAGCTTGGGAATCCAGCTGATGACGAAGTAGAGCGTCATGAAACCGAAGATCGTCGCGGTCCAGAGGAGGATCGTTCCCGAAGTGCGGCCTTCGCCGAGCACGCCGCGCAGGCCGACGGAGTGGGCTTCGGCGACGCGGCGCTCAGGCAGGGCTTCCAGCGTCGGGCGGCCAAGCGAGGCCAGCAGGCGATTGGCCTTGGCGAGTGCGCCCCTGGGCTGGTGAGCGAGCAGGAAATCGACCGATTCGGGCAGCATCGCCCAGACCAGCGGCAGCGCCAGCAGGCAGAGGGTGGCGGCGCCCAGCAGCATGGCCTGCCAGCCGTGGTTGTCGATCTGATGGGCGACGATGAAACCGGTGATCGTCGCGCCGACCGGGTATCCGGCCTGCAGGAAGCCCACCGCGAAAGTGCGGTGCTTGGCAGGCGCATATTCGGCGGTCAGCGCGGCCATGCTGGCCAGCACGGTGCCGATGCCGATGCCGACCAGGAAGCGCGAGGCGATCAGTTCGGCGATCGAGCCGGCAATCGCCGATCCGAACATCGCCACCGTCATCATCACCAGCGAGGCGATGATGAGCTTGCGGCGGCCGAACTTGTCGGCCAGCGGCGCGATCAGCAGTCCGCCTGCGGCCATGCCGGCGAGGCTGGAGCTGAAGACGACGCCCAGGCTCTCGGGATTGACCTTCCAGTCGGCGGAAAGGGCGGGGGCGACGTAGGACAGGATGAGCACGTCCATCCCGTCGAGCATGTTGAGGAGGAAGCAGATGGCGACCACAAGCACCTGCCGCGCGGTCCAGCCGTCGACGTTCTGCGAGGCGCTCTCGCCCACCGTCACGTAAGGACGCACGGATACCGATCCGGCGGCGGAATAGCTGGCCATGGTAACGCCTTTCCCATCCTCAGCGGCGCTTGGCTGCGCCTGTTGTCGTCCGGCGGCCCGGCGCCGGGACTGTATGAACCTTGCGGGCATCTTCACGGTGTTTGATCCCGGGGTGCATTGCCAGACATCACGACGATGTGACTTATAGCGTTATGTTATGGCCTATAACTCTTGGCAGGTTCATCAGTATGTTGCGGGCGATCTCCTCGAAGGTCTCCCCCACGAGAGTGCGCGCCACGTCGAGGTTGCGGCTGACGTAGACCGGCAGCACGCCGGGCGACTCGAATTCCAGGAAGCGCACGGTGTCCGCGTGGGGCTGCATGGCGGTGAAGCTGTCCACCAGCGCGATGCCCATGCCCTGCGCCACGAAGGCCACGGCGGTTTCGGCGAAACGGATATAGGTGGCGATGTCCAGTTCCTCGCCCGCATCCGCATACATCCGGGCGATGATCCGGCCGTGCGGAGTGTCTTCCCGGAATGACTGGATGCGCTCGCCCCCGAGGTCGGCCACGGTGATCCGCTCGCGTTCGGCAAGGCGGTGCCCGGCGGGCACGGCGCAGACCATGCGGCCGGCGCCGATGCGGCTGGAAAGCACGTTGGGATGGTCGATGGGGAACACCGTCAACGCATAGTCGCCGCGCTGAAGTGCCAGCCAGTCGTCCGCCTGCTCCACCGAGAGAATGTCGAACTGGATGGTGAGGCCGGGATAATTGGCGGTCAGCCGAGAGAGCATCTGCGGCACCACCGAATGCCCCAGCGACGGAGAGGCGCCGACCCTGAACGTGCGGTCCTCCCCCTTGGCGAGGCGGCGGACGACGTGTTCCAGATCGTTGAAGCCCTTGTAGATCTGCTCGATCTCCTCGAACAGCACGCGGGCTTCGGACGTGGGCACCAGCCGTCCGCGCGTACGGTCGAACAGGCGGAAGTGGAGCTTGTCCTCCATGTGGCCGAGCATGCGGCTGAGGCCGGGCTGCGAGGTGCCCAGCATGCGCGCGGCGCCGCTCACCGTCTTGGTAATCATTACCGCGCGGAAGATCTCGATCTGCCTGATGGTCAGCATCGCTAGCGGCTAGCACGGCGCCGGTCCTGCGCCAACGGGGCAAAAGCAGGGCGATCGGGCGGCTTGCGATGCCTCCCCCGCCGCCTGCGGGGCCTTGCGATGCTTGCCCCGCAGGCGGCGGCCGTGCGATGAGGGCGGCAATCACTTTGTTTCCCGAACGGAAAGACATGGCAAAAGAAACAGGCAGCGCGCGAGCAGGCTCGCCGCTGGAACTGACACTGCGCGGCGTGCTGCTGGGCGGCGTGATCACGCTGCTGTTCACGGCGGCCAACGTCTATCTCGGCCTGAAGGTGGGCCTGACTTTCGCGACCTCGATCCCGGCCGCCGTCATCTCGATGGCGATCCTGCGCGGCTTCAAGGATTCGACGATCTTCGAGAACAACATCGTCCAGACCGTGGCGAGCGCGGCGGGCACGCTGGCGGCGATCATCTTCGTGCTGCCCGGCCTCGTCATGATCGGTTACTGGCAGGGCTTCCCATATTGGACGACGGCGGCGATCACCGGCACGGGCGGCATTCTCGGCGTGCTGTTCTCGGTGCCGCTGCGCCGCGCGCTGGTGATCGACACGCCGCTTCCCTATCCCGAGGGCCATGCCGCTGCCGAAGTGCTGCGCGTGGGTTCCGAATCGCGCGAAGGGGCCGAGGAAAGCGCCAAGGGCCTTTCGGTGCTCTTGTGGAATGCGCTGGCTTCGGCCGGTTTCGCGATCCTCACGCAGACGCGCCTTGCCGTTGCCGAAGCCTCGCTCTGGTTCCGGGCGGGGCCGGGGGCCACCGGCATTTCCGGGGGCCTGTCCTTCGCGCTGATGGGCGTGGGCCACCTCGTGGGCATCTCGGTGGGCATGGCGATGTTCCTCGGTCTCGTCGTCGGCTGGTGGGTGCTCCTGCCGATGCTGACCGCGCAGAACCCGCTGCCGGGCGGCGCGGAAGTCTGGGCGACCACGGTGTTTTCCGAGAATGTGCGCTTCTTCGGCGCAGGCGTGATCGGCGTTGCGGCGGTCTGGACCCTGCTGCGGATCGCCGGTCCGGTGATCGGCGGCGTGCGTTCGGCCATGGCGGCCAGCCGTGCGCGCCATGCCGGAACGGTGCTGGCGGTGGAGGAGCGCGACCTGCCGATCTCGATCGTGTTCGTGGGCTCGCTGGCCATGCTGGTGCCGATCGCGGTGCTGCTGTGGAGCGTGATCGGCAGCGGGCCGCTGGCCGGTTCGGAAATGCTGCTGATCTTTGGCGCGCTGCTGTTCATCCTCGTGATCGGCCTGCTCATCGCGGCGGTCTGCGGCTACATGGCGGGGCTGATCGGCGCGTCGAATTCGCCGGTTTCCGGCATCGGCATCCTTTCCGTGGTCGCCGCCTCGCTCATGCTGGTCGGCCTGTTCGGCCGGGGGCAGGGCGCCGAGACGACCGATGCGCTGGTCGCCTATGCGCTGATCGTCACCGGCATCGTCTTCGGCGTGGCGACAATCTCCAACGACAACCTCCAGGATCTCAAGACCGGGCAACTCATCGGCGCTACGCCGTGGAAGCAGCAGGTGGCGCTGGTGATCGGCGTGGTGTTCGGCTCGCTGGTGATCCCGCCGGTGCTGGACCTGCTGAACACCGCCTTCGGCTTTGCCGGAGCGGCCAATGCCGGGCCGAATGCGCTGCCCGCGCCGCAGGCGGCGCTGATCTCGACCCTGGCCAAGGGCGTGCTGGGCGGCAATCTCAACTGGACGATGATTGGCTGGGGTGCTGCGGCGGGCGTGGTGTTCGTCGCGCTGGACGAAGTGCTGGGGCTGATGGGCCGCCTGCGCCTGCCGCCCCTTGGCGTCGGGATCGGCATCTACCTGCCGATGAGCGTGATCCTGCCGACGGTGATCGGCTCGGTGCTGGGCTTCTTCTACGACCGCTGGGCCAGGCAGCAGCGCGACCCGGAATTCGCCGAGCGCATGGGCGTGCTGACCGCCACCGGCCTGATCGTGGGCGAGAGCCTTTGGGGCGTGGGCTTTGCGGGCATCGTCGCGGCTTCGGGCAGCGACGCACCGCTGGCACTGGTGGGCGACGGTTTCGCCGGGCCGGCGCTGACAGGCGGCACGGTGCTGTTCTTCGCGCTGGTCTACATGCTCTATGCCCGCACGCGCAGGCTGGTCACCTCGGCCTGATCGGAAAGGTTGCGGGGCTCCGCGAAGGGAGCCCCGCAACTTTCAAGAGATCACGGCTTCAATAGATATCGCGGCGATAGAGCCCGGCTTCGGCCATCGCTTCCACCCTTTCGTCGCCCAGCGCACGGCGCAAGGCGTCGTCAACCGCCGGGGCCATGCCCTGAAGGCTGCCGCAGACGAGGATCGCGGCGCCGTTTTCCACCCAGTCCCGCAGGTCCGCCTCGGCTTCGGCCAGCAGGTGCTGCACATAGCGCCCGCAGTCCGCATCGCGCGACCATGCGCGGTCGAGGCGGGTGAGCGTGCCGTCCGCCAGCCAGCCGTCCACTTCGCCCGGAAGCAGGGCGTCATGCGCGCGGCTGCGTTCGCCGAACAGCAGCCAGTGGCCGCCGCGTCCCTCGGCGCGGGACTGGCGCAAGTGGCCGCGCAGCCCGGCAAGGCCGGTGCCGTTGCCGATCAGGATCAGGCGGCGCCCCCCGGCGGGAGCGTGGAAGCCCTCGTTGGCGCGCAGGCGAAGCGAGACTGCGCCGCCCGGCGAAGCGAAATGCGTCAGCCAGCCGGAACCGAGACCCAGCGTGCCGTCCGTTCGTTCCACCTGGCGGACCAGCAGGTCGAGGCTGCCGTCGCCGGGGACCGATGCGATCGAGTATTCGCGGTGCGGCAGGGGACGGAGCGCGGCCACGAGTTCCCCGGCGCTTTCCACCAGGTGGTCGGGAATGAGCGCGCGGGAGAGGTGATCGGCCAGGGACTTGCCCTCCACCTCGACATCGCGGCCCAGCCCGCAGGCCGAAAGGTAGGCGGCGATGCGCGCGGGATCGTTGGCGCCGGGCAGGACTTCGGCGATGTCACCCGCCTGCCATGACGGCATCGGACCGGTAGCGGGCCTGATGCTGACGAGGAAGGCAGGGCCTCCGGCGCTGCCCGGGTTGAGCAGGCGGCGTTCGGCAAGCTGCCAGTTCTCGTAAGCGGCGGGCTCCCAGTCCGGCATGTCGGGTTCGGCGCCGAGCGCGGCGAGTTGCTGCTGCCACTGGCGCTGGGCGTCGATATCCTCGCCGTTCACTTCCACCATGTCGAACAGGCGCCGCGCGCCGCCGGCATGGAGCCAGCGGTCAACGGAATGGCCGAAGGCGCAGAACTCGGGATATTCGCGGTCGCCCAGGGCGAGGACGGCATATTCGAGGTGTTCGGCGCCGGGCGGGGTCGCCATCGCCTGACGGGCGAAGCGGCGCGCCGGGTCGGGCGGTTCGCCTTCGCCATAAGTGCTGACCACGAAGAGCGCGCGATCGACATCGGAGAGCAGCGCATCGTCCACTGCCGAAAGCGGCACGACCCGGGCGCCGCCAAGCGCGGCGGCGGTCTGGCGGGCAAGGCGTTCGGCGCCGCCGGTCTGGCTGGCGAAGGCGACAAGCAGGTCGCCGGTAGCGGCGGACAGGGCGGGCTGGGCCTCCACCACTTCCCTGAGCGACCGTTTCTTGCGGCGGCGCACAAGGTAGAGCAGCAGTCCGGTAACGGTGAAAAGCGGCATCGTCAGGCTGGTCAGCAGGAGCAGGATGCGTCCGCCGATGCCGAAGAAGGCGCCGCGATGCAGTTCGTACATGCTGGTGGTGATGACCTTGCCCAGGCTGCGCCGGTCGTAGCGGTCGGCCTTGACCAGTTTGCCGTCGGCAAGATCGACCTTGATGTCGTCGGTCATGCGGTCATGCCGGGCATCTTCCAGCAGCACCCGGAACGTGGCCGTTTCCTTGCCGTCCTCTGGCATGGAAATGGAGATCGACCGATAGCGGCCGTCCATCGCGGCCAGCACCGTGGGCCAGGCGCGGGCCAGGCTGGGCACAGGGGTTTCCTTTGCGGCTTCCTTCGCGCCTTCCTTGCCGTTCGCGCCGCCGCCATGCCCGCTTTCCTCGCGGCTGGTCTTGCCGGTGAGTGCGTAGAGCACGCCCTGCCGGTACCAGTCGTAGGACCACCAGAGCCCGGTCAGCGCGCTCAGCAGATAGACGAGCGCCACCCAGCCGCCGATCACGGCATGCAGCGCGCGGTAAAGGTTGCGGCCGCTCTTGCGCAGGTCCAGCACCAGCCATGCGCGCCAGTCGAACGTGCGGCGGGGCCAGCGCAAGTAGAGGCCGGAAATCGCGAAGAACACCAGCGAGATCGCGGAGAAGGCGGTGATCTGGCGGCCGATCCCGTTGCCGCCGCCCGGCAGCGCGAGCCAGCGGTGCAGGTCCTCCACCGTGCGGAAGAAGCCGGTGCCGCTGGGCTGTCCCAGCAGGATGCCGCTGCGCGGGTCCACGTAGCTGCGCTCGCCGCGCCGCTCCTTGCCCTGCGCGGCGAACTGGACCTGCCAGGCGGCCTCGGGGTCGTGCTCGGCGGTCAGCCGCTCGACCTTGAGACCGGCGCGCTGCGCGGAGGCGCGGGCGATCACCTCGTCAGGGGAAAGCGCCGGGCCCTTACCGGGGGAAAGGGTGACGATGCCCGGGCTGAGCAGGCGCATGATCTCGTTCTCGAAGCTCAGCGTGGCGCCGGTCACGCCCATCAGCGCGAGCACGAAGCCGGCGGTGATTCCGAGGAACCAGTGAATCTGAAACAGTACCTGCCGCGTCACGTCTTCGCTTCCCGCTTGATCTTGCCGGGGCCGCCCACCGGCCCCTCGGGAAAGCGCGTGCCGTTCGGCCTCTGGACTTTCGCAAGTCTTCCCTCGAGGGAGCTTCGCTAATGCGATCAACTTGCAATAGCAACAGAGATTTCATTCGTTTGCAGGAGCGGCGCGCGCGGACCTTCGCAAGGCGCGCCGCTCCTGCCTTCAGGCCGCGACGGGGCGGGCACATTCTCGCGCAAGATCGAGCACGTCGGCGGCAAGGCGGTCCACTTGTGCCGGGTCGGCGTCCCACGCGAACATGAAGCGGGCACCGCCGCCGATGAAGGTGTAGAAGCGCCAGCCGCGCGCGCGCAGTCCATCCAGAACCGGTTCGGGCGCGGAGAGGAACACGGCGTTGGCATCGACCGGGAAGATCAGTTCCAGCCCGGCCACACCCGCGAAGGCATCCGCAAGGCGGCGGGCGCAGCCATTGGCATGGCGCGCGTTCGCCAGCCATGCGCCGCTTTCGAGCACGCCGATCCACGGCGCCGAGAGGTAGCGCATCTTCGAGGCGAGCTGCCCGGCCTGCTTGCAGCGGTAGGAGAAGTCTTCCGACAGCGTGCGGTCGAAGAAGATGACCGCTTCGCCCACGGCCATGCCGTTCTTGGTGCCGCCGAAGCAGAGCACGTCCACGCCGGCCTGCCAGGTGATCTCGGCGGGGGTGCAGTCCAGCGCCGCGCAGGCATGGGCGAAGCGGGCGCCGTCCATGTGCAGCTTCAGCCCGAGCGCGCGGCAGGTGGCGGAGATCGCCTCGATTTCGGCCACGGAATAGACCTGCCCGGTCTCGGTCGGCTGGGTGATGGTGACGACGCGCGGCTTGGGGAAGTGGATGTCCGACCGGCCGGTGGCGAGCGCGCGAATGGCCTCCGGCGTCAGCTTGCCGTCGGCGCTCTGGGCGACCAGCAGCTTGGACCCGTTCGAGAAGAACTCCGGCGCGCCGCATTCGTCGGTCTCGACGTGGGCGAAGGAGGAGCAGATCACCGAGTGATAGGACTGGCACAGCGCGGCAAGCGCCAGCGAGTTGGCGGCAGTGCCGTTGAAGGCGAAATAGACGTCGCAATCGGTGGCGAACAGCGCGCGGAAGGCGTCGGCGGCGCGGCGCGTCCATTCATCCTCGCCGTAAGCGGTGGCCGAGCCGGTATTGGCCAGCTCCATCGCGGACCAGGCCTCGGGGCAGATTCCGGCATAATTGTCGCTGGCGAATTGCTGGGCCGGGGCGGGACGGATCTGGGACATGCGGTATTTCCTTCTGGGCTCGGCGAGCCGGGAGGAAAATGACGGCGATGCAGCTGGAAAACCCGTTTGTTGCCGGTCCGGCCACATCCCTTCGCATGTCTGCGAAGGTACCACCTTGCTCGGGAGCAGGTTGGTGCCGGGCATTATCCCGACTCTTGATGCTGGGGCGTCTGCTAGGCCGATCCCGGTCCGCCGTCAATCGGAAGACGGGCCGGACCATCAATCGGAGAACGGTTCCGGCGATTTCGAGCAGGGGTATCAGCAGGAAGGCTGACTCGACGCGGAGCCCCGGCCTTCGTAGGTTTTTCCCGTCGCTTCCGGCACTTCGCCGGGCGGTTCGGCAAGACAGCTAGGAACATGGGGCGGACATTCGACGCGAGATCATCCGGCCTGAGCCGGGCGCGCCAGGCGCTGCTGATCACCGATCCAAACCGGCTGATCGGCTATGGCCGCCTGATGACCGCGATCTTCGCGGTGATCGCGATCTATCTCGATCCCACGCAGCCCGGCCGTTACCGGCACGAGGCGCAGGACGTGCTGGCGATCTACCTCGTCATGGCGATCCTGCTGGTGGCGGTGCCGATCCGCAAGCCGGTGGACAGCCCGGTCCACTTCGCCGTTCACGTCCTGGATACCGCGATCCTCGGCTGGCTGGCGTTCCTCACCAACGAACTGACCAGCCCGTTCTTCTCGTTTCTGCCCTTTGCGCTGCTGGCGATGGCGGTGCGCTGGGGGTTCGCGGGCGCGATCGTCGGCGCGGTCATGCTGGAGATGGTGCTGTTCGCGGTCGGCATTCCCGACATTCTCGACGGTGAATCCGAACTCAACGTGCTCATCATCCGGGCGGCCTACTTCCTGGTCTGCGCGGTGATGCTCGGCTATTTCGGGGCTTACCGCGAAAGCAGCCGCGAACGGCTGGCGCGGCTGGCGAGCTGGCCAATGGATGCCGGGTTCGGCGACCGGCGCGGCTGGCTGTCCGAACTGTGCCGCCATGCCGCCACCGTCACCGGCTGCGAAAGCCTGATCCTGATCTGGCGCGAGCAGGACGAGCCGACCGGCTTCATCGCCCATTGGCGCAAGCAGGGGCTCGACCTGCGGCCGCTGGACCGCGCCAATTTCCGCAGCGCCTTTTCCGAGGCGCGGCTCGACTTCATGGACCGCACGCGGGCCAGCCAGCTTGGACCGGACGAGATGCTGGCGCTTACGCTCATGCTCGGCGGGCTGGGCCTGCCGCGTCCGCGTTCGCACGACTATGCGGTGCGTTCCGGCTTTTCCGGGCTGCGGTTCCGCGGGGCGCTGATCCTGGTCGATCCCGAAGGGCGGCCGGAGGACGCGCTGGCGCTCACCGAGATCATCGCCGCGCGCACGGGGTCCGAACTGGAGCATGTCGAACTGGTGGCCCGCCATGCCGACAGCGTCCGTGCCGACGAACGCAGCCGCTTCGCGCAGGACCTGCATGACAGCGTGCTGCAGGACCTGACCGCCACGACGCTCAAGCTGCGCGGGCTGGCGGCGCGCGATCCGGCGGGCGCAAGGGAGCTGGCGGCCGAACTCAAGGACATCGAGGAACTCGTGACCCAGCAGCAGCGGCGCATCCGCAGCTTCGTGGAGGACCAGCGCGATTGCGACGGCGGAGCGCCCACCGACATGGTGGCCGACTTGCGCCGGGAGGCCGACATTCTCGAAAAGAAGTGGGGCGTCACCGTTCTGTTCGACTGGCACGGACGCGCCGCGCAGTTGCCGCGCAGCCTTGTGGACGAGGTGATCCAGCTCTTTTCCGAGGCGACCGCGAACGCCGTGCGCCACGGCGCCGCCACGCAGATCGCGCTGGAGGCGCGGCTGATCGGCAGCGCGCTGGAACTGGGCGTGGCCGACAACGGACGGGGCCTGGGCCCAGCGGCGAACGGGATCGGCCCGGCCTCGCTGCGCAGCCGGGCCATGCAACTGGGCGGCTCGATCGCGCTGGACGACAGCGCAACCGGGCTGCGCGTCACCATGGTCATCCCGCTGGAGGAAGCCGCATGAACATGCCCGCGAGCGCTTGCCGGGTCCTGGTTGCGGACGATCACCCCCTGCTGCTGCGCGGGCTGGCGGACATGCTGCGCGGCACGGGCGAGGTGGACCTGATCGAGGCCACCGGCAGCGGCACGCGCGCTCTGGCGGTGATCAGGGAGAAGCGCCCCGAAGTCGCGGTGCTCGACGTGTCGATGCCCGATGTCGGCGGCCTCGCGATCCTGCGCGCGATCAGCGAGGCGGGCTGGCCGGTCCGGGTCATCTTCCTGTCGGCAACGATGAGCGGGCGGCAGATCGCCGAAGCCATCGCGCTTGGGGTCTGGGGCCTGCTGCTCAAGGACTATGCCGCCAATTCGCTGCTCGACTGCCTGCGCGAGGTGGTGTCCGGCCGCAAGTGGCTGCCGGAGGACCTGGTCGCCAAGGGGCGGCGGGGCGGGGGCGTGGACATCGCCTCCGATATCGGCAACCTCACTCCGCGCGAGCGGGAGATCAGCGCGCTGGTCTGCCGGGGGTTCTCGAACAAGGCGATCGGGGGGATGCTCGGGTCGACCGAGGGGACGGTGAGCATTCACCTCCACAACATCTACCGCAAGCTCGACATTTCCAGCCGCACCACGCTGGCGACGCTGTTCGTGAAGTATCAGGCCCAGCGCAGCGAGCAGGAGTGACCATGGCTGCGCAGCCCCCACCCGCTGCGCAAGGCGGCCGCCTGCGGTTCTGGCTTGGCGTGGTGGTGGGGGCGGCCTTCCTCGCGGTGCTGTGGTCCACGGTGGACATGGCCGCTGTCGGCGCGCTGCTGGTGCGCGCGACATGGCCGCCGCTGGCGCTGGCGCTGCTGGCCTATGCGCTCGACTTCCTGCTGCGGGCGTGGCGGTTCCGGCTGCTGCTCGATCCCGGCGGGCGGGACGTGCCCTTCGCGCCTACGGTGGCGCCTTTCGTGGCAAGCTTCGGCATCAGCGATATCCTGCCCTTTCGCCTTGGCGACGTGTTCCGCGTCTACTGGTTTCACCGCAGGTTCGCACTGCCGGTGGGGCATGTGCTGGGGGCGATGGTGGTGGAGCGCGTGCTCGATCTCGTGTCGATCCTGATGGTTGCCGGCGTGGCCCTGATGCTGGTGGACAGTACGCTTCCCGCCGAGATCGTGGCGCAGTTCCGGCTGGTGCTGGCGGTCGCGGTGATCGCGAGCCTAGCGGTGCTGCTTTCGCCGTCGCTGATCGAGGGGCTGGCCGGCCTGATCGAGCGGAAACTGCCGTTCGCCGCCGCCGCGAAACTGGCGGAAACGGCACGGGCGGTGGCGCGCGCGGTGCGGGGAAGCGGCGGCCCGAAGCGGATCGCGGGGATGGTGCTGCTGTCCTTCGCGCTATGGCTGCTCGAAAGCCTCGTCATGCTGGGGGCATGGGTGAGCCTGGGCGGCAGCGTGACCGAGGGGCTGCGGCCGCTGGTGGCCTTTGCCTTTTCCACGCTGGGCACGCTGGTGCCGGCGCTGCCGGGGCATTTCGGTTCCTACGAATTCTTCGGGATGCTTTCCTACCGGGCGGTAGGTGTCGGCGCCGAGCAGGCCACCGCGACGATCCTGCTGGCGCATCTCATGCTCTGGCTGCCGACCGCACTGTTCGCACTCGGCTGGCTGGCAGCCGCACGAACCGGCTCCCCGCTGCGGCTGCTGAGAGCAGGCTGAGCTGGATACAGCGACTGGATTGCGCCCCTTCTTGCCGTTCAATTGAGCATTTGCGGGCGCATAACCGGACATTCCGCTTATCACCGGTGCTGGGACTTTGGGGGGACCTAAAAGTCTAGCTTCTTGATGTTCGCGATCAGACCGCCCGTCGACCGCTGGAGCTCGCTGATCTGAGCGAGATTTCTCTTCATCCCGCCGCTTATCTCGGCATCGGTGTTTAAGGCTTGATACACCCGCTCGGCGTCCTCCCATGTGATGCCATAGTTGAGGAAATTGCCCCCGGCCTTGACCGCATCAATTGAGTGCTCGGCACTTCGCAGGAGAAAATAGTAGAAATATATCTCCCACGCCGGCCGCAGCCGGCCTTCAACCAGCGTTCCTACCTTGAGAATCGCCCGTTGTTCAAATTGCGCTTCGGAGCCTGAGAAAGTGTAATAGTCCCGCTTGAACTTCAGGAGGTCAGCGCCGACATCCGGGACATCTGAAATTGTCGTTTTATAGTAACGCGACAAAATAGAGTAGAGGGCGAGGGGCTGGCCGGTGGTGCTGTGCGTCTCAAGGATCGTTCTAGGCTTCCCCTCGAACTTGTCAGGATAGTTAGCAAAATCTCCCAGCTCCTGCTTGAGCCGACTGCCTTGCTGCGCCCGCTCCGCAGCCGTAGCGGGTGCGGCGTAATACGTCCCGGCGATCACGCCGGTATTATCGCCCGCGACGTTGATCCCGCCGCTGTTATGTTGGCCGATGGCGGGTGAATGATCGCCCGTGGTCGCAATCTGTGCTGTATCGGCTCCGTCCGTCGAGGATTGGTTGATCGAAAGGGGAAGGCTTGGTTCGACAGCGTTCGGCGGCGGCTTTTGCCAAATCGCAATTAAGAATGCGAGGGCTGCCGCACTGATTGCGACACTCAATCCTAATTTCGGAAAGAACGTGAGCCCCTGTGCCCATTCCAAGCCGCTTTTCATGGTGTCGATCATTTCTTGCCCCTTCCACCCGGCGTCAGTCTAGCACAACAATGCGAGGCCGGAAGTTAGTCCTTGCCGTTGCCGTTCGTGGACCTTGATCGGGGTTCGGCAGGCATTAGACATTAGGCAGAGGGAGCGGGAACTGCTGCTCTGGTCGGCAGCCAACGCCGCGTGAGCGTCAGTTATCCTCGAAACCCGCCTTCAAACCGGACATTCGCCTACCGGCCCCTTGGCCCCTAATGGAAGCGGCGGGTCATGGCTTCCATGGCGTTGCGGTGGGCCAGAGCCATGACCGTGCCTTGCGGGTTTACCGAGGTCGGTCCGCAGAGAAGCGAGGCGTCGTTTACGTAGAGGCCCTGGGCGCCGTGGACCTTGCCGAAGGAATCGGTGGCGGTGCGCCGCGTGTCCTCGCCCATCGGGCACGAGGAGAAGACATGGACCGAGGTGACGTTGCCGTCGCCTGCTTCCAGCAGTTCGGGAAGGTCCGCGAGATCGGCGGGGGAATGCAGGTCCGGGTAGCCGGTGACGCAGGGGTAGATCGTCCGGGCCCCCGCCGCGAACAGCGCTTCGCAGAGCCGCCGCAGCCCCTCTCCGAGCACGGAGAGATCGCCTTTCGAAAAACGGATGCGGACCAGCGGATCGTCGAAGCCGGGCAGGTTGCGCACCGAGGCCACGCCGCCGCCCGACTGGACGTAGTAGATACCCATGCGCCGCCAGCGTTCGGCCACGAGCTCCCAGTGGCCCTCGCGCCCGGCCAGCGCCACGCCCAGCATCGCGGGATTGCTGATCGAGCAGCCCATGCCGAAGCGCGGTTCGAATTCCTTGACCTGGTGGACCGGATCGAAATCGCCCGGCTGGTTCACGTCGCGGTCGAATTCCGCGACGACCTTGACCATCGGATGGAAGCGCAGGCTGTTGCCGACATTGTGGGAGATGCCGGAACGGCGCAGCAGGGCAGGGGTCTGCACCGCGCCGCAGGCGACGACCACGGTTTCGGCGCGGAAGGTCACGGCGCGGGGCAGGCCGTTCTCGCCGCGGCGGAACCCTTCGGCGATCCACATGCCGCCTTCGCGGCGCAGGCGGGCGATCCGCGTCGCGGGCAGGAGTTCGCCGCCCGCCTCCAGGAACCGGCGCACGAAAGTGGCGGACATCGACTGCTTTTCACCGCCGCGTCCATCGGCGGCGTACTGGTACAGGCGGGGCGCCTCGATCGCGAACCAGCCCTGCGCCTGCGCGCCCTGCTGGAGCCGCCGCGACATGTCGGAGGCGGCGGTGCCTGCATATTCCACTTTCGCGATCGCCTCGCAGGCGGCGAAATGGGGCGTCATTCCGGCAAGGTCGAGATCGCGCACATCGAACCGGCGCCGCCAGTCGTCAAGCACATAGGCGGGCGTGCGGTGGTAGAGCCCGCGGTTGACCTCGCTGCCGCCGCCGACGCAGCGCCCTTCCACCCAGGCCAGCTTGTGCCGTCCCAGCGCGACGCCGACCCCGGCATTGCGGTACTTGAGCAGCATCTCCTCACGCGAGAAGTGCGGCGCGGCTTCGAGCGGGAGATGCTGGCCTTCTTCCACCATCGTCACCCGGTGGCCCGCCTGCGCGAACAGCGTGCCGCTTACCGCGCCGCCGGGGCCGGAGCCGATCATCAGCACTTCGGTGAGGATCTCGCCGGGCGCGCTCATGCCGCGATCCGTTTCGCGCGGGCCTGTTCCTCGCGCAGGGGCAGCGAATAGAGGCCGTAGCAGGAGAAGGTCGAATAGAAGGCGATCATCGAGCGGCGAAAGCCGATCCGCGATCCGCGCCAGGCGCGGACATGGGCGGTGCGCTCGCCCGGGGCAAGGCGGGAGAAGCGGTGGCCATGGACCGGCAGGCTCGACAGTTCGAACAGCAGCGCCAGCCCCCGGAAGCCGAGCCGGAAGTGATCGGGCATGGCCGCGCTGGTGGCGAGCACATAGTCGCGCACGGTCGCACGGTCGGATGGCGAGAGGCCGGGGCGCACTTCCTCCACCAGGACATCCACGAGAGCCGCGATGCAGGATCGGATCATCCCGCCTCCGGCCCGGGCGGAATGGGGCGTGGCGGCGGGTTCAGGCATGGGCTCCCTCCGCGAGGATGGCCTTGAAGGGGGGATCGTCGAAGCGGCGGAAGCCCGAGGGCTCGGCGGTCTTGCCGTGCGTGCGGATGAGGGCGGGAACGCCGATGGCGGCGGCGGCGGCGGCATCGCGATCCGCCCTGTCTCCGATCACGAGGGTTTCCTCGGGCGTCATGCCGGTTTCGGCGAGCAGCGCCAGGAGGCCGGCAGGGTTGGGCTTGAGGCGGCCGACCCCGCCCGAGCCGGACCAGATCGTATGGTCGCAACGCAGCCCCAGCGCGGCGAGCTTGGCGTCTACCGGGTAGTCCGACCAGACCGCGATCCGCCGCCCGGTGGCGCGCAGGGCGGAAAACAGCCGGTCGATCCCGCGCGCCTTGTAGCGAGGGAGCAGCGCCAGCGGCCGGCGCTCGATCCATTCCTCCACCATGGCGCGGATTTCCCCTTCCGAGCAGCCGCAGCGCCGCGAGGTGAGGCTGAACTGTTCATGGGTGAAGTCGTCGCCCTGCACCTCGCCCAGCAGTTCGCGGATCTGGCGAAAGGCGCGCAGGGTGCGCACGGTGCGAAGGCTGCGCTGGCGCAGGCTGTGCTTGCACAGTTCGATGGCCATGGCGCGGCGCAGCGGCGGCTGGTCGTAAAGCGTACCGTCGAGGTCGAAGACGACCAGCCCGACCTTCTTCCAGCCCACTTCGGACATGTTGCCCCACTCCGTCATCGTTCCGGCCCTCACTTGCGGTGCCCGGGGAGCATGTCCGCCGGGGTGAAGCTGCGGTTGGTGAGCGTGGACAGGCCGGCAAGGTCGAGGAACGAGAGCACCAGCAGCACGCTCACGGTCACGCCCAGCGTCGCCATCAGGCGGCGGGAGCGGAACATCCGTTCCGGCCGCTGCGCGATCGAGTCCGGCAGCATCGACAGCCAGAGATAGCAGCCGAACAGCCCGGCGATGAACGGGAAGGCCAGGACGTATTCGACCCGGTACTTGATGAGGAACACGCCGAGGAAGAACGAGGAGAGCATGGCATAGACGAGGCAGCTCACCACCAGGCTCTCGGCGGTATAGCCGGCGAAGGACTTGCGGTAGCGGGTCAGCGTTTCAAGGCCGACGGCGGCGGTGATGTCGCGGTATTCGGACAGGCGCTTGGAACCCATGAGGAAGGCGCCGCCGGTCCAGTAGGCGAGCAGGAGGCTGACGGGCGGCATGCTGGAGGGGTCTATCATCAGCCAGCCCAGCGTCAGGCGGATCGGGTTGTTCACCGATTCCGAGATCACGTCGAGGAACGGGCGGTCCTTCGAGCGGATCGGCTGCACGTTGTAGACGAGGCCCGAGGCGAGGAACACGATCGAGAAGACGAAGAAGCTGCCTCCCATCCAAGCCGCCAGCGAAAGGCCGACCCCGGCGAAGGCCAGGTATTCCACATAGACCAGCGCCGGCGAGAGTTGCAGCGACACGGCCTTGCGGTGGTGCTTGCTGGGGTGATGCGCGTCGAATTCCCGGTCCAGCCATTCGTTGATGACGTAGTTGGCCGAGGCGATCGCGATGGCCACGACGAAGCCGATGACCACGCGCTGCGGGGCGTCCAGCAGCGAGGGCTCGCGCAGTGCATAGGCGAGGATCAGGCCCGGTATGATGAACACATGCTTGGTGATGTGATCGAAGCGGGCAAGGGTCAGGTAATCGCGCAGGCGCGCGGTCTTGCGGTCAAGCGTGGCCGTCGAGGGCATGGGGGGATTCTCCTGGAGCGGAGGGGGCGGGGTGGCTGGCGGTGAAACGGATGCGGATGGAACGGCTGTTGTTCCGGAAATGAGGGGGCCGACCGGGCCGGAGGCGATTGGCGCCACCGCGATGGGCGGCGCGATCGCGGGCGGGGATGCCGATGGCGGCGGCGGGGTCATGGCTGCACCGCGGGCGACACGCGGTAGATGCGTCCGTCGGCGAAGCTGGCGACGGGAACCAGCGAGAGCGCGCGCCGCAGCCGGTCTTCGCTGGCGAGGTAGAAGCGCCAGTCGATGTTGTCGAAGGCGACCACATAGACCGGGCGCTCGGGCCATGCGGCCGCTTCGCCGCGGATGCGGGCGATCTGCGCTTCGGGCGGATCGTTGGGATCGGGCCGGTTGGTGCGCAGCAGGCGCTCCATCGGCACCATGCCCGCGCGGCGGTCCGTCAGCAGGGTGACGACTTCGGGGCCGTTCGAATAGACCAGCGAGGCGGCGGGAAGCGCCCGCACCGCCGCGATCGTCGGGGATTCGCGCCAGATGCGGGCGTGGAAGCCGGAACCCTCGCGATAGGCGTCATGGGTGCGGCTGACCGTGCGCACGGTGTGCGAGGCGAGGATCACCGCCGCCAGCGCGGCCAGCGCGAACCACATGGCGCGGGGGGCGGCCAGTCGGCGGTCGAGCCCGCTTGCCTGAAGCGTCAGCAGCATCGCCAGGACCAGATAGGCGGGAAGACCGTAGCGCCCCACGAAGGAAAGGTTCGCCTCCAGCATCGTCGAGAGCCAGACGAAGGCGAGATAGCCCACGAAGAACAGCCCGAGGACCAGCGACAGGGCGGTGCGCGCATCGCTGGGCGCATCGGCGCGCTCGTTCCGCCAGGCGGCAAGCTGGCGGGTGAACTGCCAGCCAGCGAAGCCGAGCAGCAGGACGAGCAGGCTGACGCGGAAGGCCAGCGGCACGTTGTCGGGGAACAGCCAGGCGGCGGTGGTTTCGAGATTGGCCCGCCACTGCGCCGGCCCCATGTTGCCGTAGAAGCGCATCTCGCGGCCGATGGAATGGCCCACCGTCAGCGTGCTCAGGATCACCCAGCCGAAGAACAGCGCGGCCCCCGGGACGGCCATCAGCACGCTGTCGGCCACGCGCCGGGCAAGCGGCAGGCGCGGCGTGGTGAGCAGGACCAGCACGATGGCGGCGCCCAGCGGGGGGGCGGTAAACCGCGCAAGCGTGGCCATGCCCAGCATGAGCGAGGCGATCACCAGGTCGCGCTGGCGGCCATGCTCGAAGTAGTCGAGCACGAACCACAACGTGAACAACACGAAGGAGATGAACGGCGGCTCCGATATCACGCTGGCATGAAGGGCGACGAACTGCGGTGCCAGCGCCACGAGGGCGGTGCCGACCGCCGCATGGCGCCAGTCCCCCGCGGCCCGCCGGAGCAGCGCGAAGATCATGACGACATTGGTGCAGAGCGTGACGATCGCCCAGGCCATGGCCGCCGTCAGCAGCGGCACGCCCAGCGCATGGGGCAGCACGAGCATCCAGTGGTAGACCGGCGCGTCGTAGGGGATCGGGCTGATCCCCATGTAGCGGGTGCTGTCCGGGGTGACGGAAAGCCCGTGGTGGACGTTGAACTGGAGCAATGCCAGCGAGCCCAGCACCAGGAGCGCGCAGGCTATCCGGCCCTGCCGGACCGAAGCGGCATTGCCAAGGCCCAGGGGAGGGCGGGGCGCGGTGGCCGCGAAGGGGCGGGCCATCTCGGCGGGCGTTGCCATCGGCTCAGCCCAGCACGCGCTTGATGTTCTTGGCGACGAAGCGGACCGTGGCATCCGCCACGCCGCGCCCCAGCACGTCGTCCAGAGCGGCGAGCAGATGGTCCACCTGTGCCTCCTCGACGATGTAGGGCGGCATGAAGTGCAGCAGGTCTCGGGCGCCGGGCTGGAAATGGACGAGCACGCCGTGGCGTTCGAACAGTTCGCGCGCCACGGCGCCGATCAGCACCGTCTCGTAAGTCACGAAAAGCGGGTTCTTGCGTATATCTATCGCTTTTTCAGCAAGTTGCTGGCCAAAGTTCAGCTCGATTGCCTGGAAGCAGCCCTTGCCGCGCAGGGATACGATCTTGCGCGGATACTTCTCGCGCAGGCGTTCCAGCCCGGCTTTCAGGTAAGCGCCGATGCGTCCGGCCCGCTCGATCAGCTTCTCGTCCGCGAGCACGTTGAGCGTCTCGATGCCGACCGCGCAGGATTCCCCCATGCCGCTGAAGCTGGAACTGTGCAGGTTGCAGTCCTGCTTGTTGCCATAGGCCTTGTCGAACAGGGCCTGCGAGGTGACCATGGCGCCCAGTTCGCGCTTGCCGCCGCCCAGCGTCTTGGCGAGGGTGACGACGTCGGGCACCACGTCCTCGTGCTGGAAGGCGCAGAACCTGCCGGTGCGGCCCATGCCGACCTTCACCTCGTCGAAGATCGTCAGGATGTCCTCCTGCCGGCACAGCGCCGCGAATTCGGTGAGGAAGCCCGGGCGCGGCACTTCGCAGGAGGTGCCCCGGATGGTTTCGACGATCCCGGCGATGATCCGGTTGCCGCCTGCGGTCCGTTCCTGCCGGATCGCCTCGATCACGGATTCGATGTCTCCATAGGTGGCGAAGACGACGTTCTCCCGGGGAACGCCCATGATGAAGCCGCTCTGCACGTCGGTGGCGGTGGTGAGGGAGAGGGGGCCGTGCGTCTTGCCGTGGAAGGCGCCCCGGAAGCACAGGAACTTGGTCTTGCCCTTGGGGGTCTGCACGCGCTCGCACAGCTTCATCGCCGCTTCGTTGGCCTCGGTGCCGGATACCGCGAGGAAGGAGACGTCCAGCGGGCGGGGCAGGAACCGCGAGATGTTGTAGGCCAGCGCGCCCTGCAGCTTGTGCGGCGCGATCTTGATGCAGTCCAGCACCTTGAGTTCGTGGCAGCGGCGCTCCGCGGCGATCACGCGCGGGTGGTTGTGGCCCAGCCCGAGCACGCCGAAACCGCCCGAATAGTCGAGGATGGTGCGCCCGTCGCGCAAGGTGATCTCGGCGCCTTGCGCGCTTTCGATATCCATGCGCGCCAGGCCGAGGATGTCGAAGACCTGGAGCATGTACTTGTTGAGGTGCGCGGCATAGAGGTCCATCGCCGCATCGCCGTCCAGCGCGAGGCTCTGCTCCAGCGACAGCAGCTTGCGGTCTTCCGGCGCATCCGGGCCGAGGGTCTCGATCCGGGCTTCGATCTTGGAATGTGCCGTCACGCTCGATCTCTCCTGCCATCGATATGCAAGCAGGCTACCGGGCGGGTGGGACGGCGTGTATCTACAGGACCTTATACTCCCGAATGCCCGCGCCGGAACGCATGGCCTAGCCCTCCGGGAACGGGGCTACCCCTGCCGGATAGACGGGATGGCACGCACACCGTACCGGAAGGGATGGACCTGCGCCGGTTCCGGTCATCGGTTTGTCGATTTTGCGACAACATTTGCCTCGCAAGGCGCCACGGAACCCCGTATTGGCGAAATCCGGCCCGCTGCGGGCCTTGTTGGATGGGAAGTGCAGGCGAAGCCGCGATATGGCCTTGACGTTGGATAACCTGAAAAGCCTGCCGGAAGGCGGGCCGGACCAGGACGACCATTCCCCCAGTTCCCCGAACCCGCCGCCTTCCGCCGAGGCGCCGCCGCGCGGCCGTTCGCGCTGGTGGTGGATTTCGCGCGGGACCGTCGGCGTGCTGATGCTGTTCTTCCTGCTGATCGGCTGGCTGCTGGTGACGGCGCCGCTGTCAAAGTCGCTCCAGCCGATTTCGCCGCCGCAAGTCACGCTGCTGGCGGCGGACGGCACCCCGATCGCGCGCAACGGCGCCATCGTCGATGCGCCGGTGGAGGTGAAGAAGCTGCCGATCCACGTCACGCAGGCCTTCATCGCCATCGAGGACCGCCGGTTCTACAGCCACTGGGGCATCGATCCGCGCGGCATCGCCCGCGCCTTGTGGAGCAACGTGAGCGGCGGCAGCACCCAGGGCGGCAGCACGATCACCCAGCAGCTCGCCAAGTTCACCTTCCTCACCTCCGAACGCAGCCTGACGCGCAAGGCGCGCGAAGTGCTGATCGCATTCTGGCTGGAAGCCTGGCTGAGCAAGGACGAGATCCTCGAACGCTACCTGTCGAACGCCTACTTCGGCGACAATACCTACGGGTTGCGGGCGGCCTCGATGCATTACTTCCACCGCAAGCCCGAGAACCTCTCGCCCGCGCAGTCGGCCATGCTGGCGGGGCTGATGAAGGCGCCTTCGCGCCTCGCGCCCACCAACAACTACGATCTTGCCGAGCAGCGCATGAAGCTGGTGCTCCAGTCCATGGTCGAGGCGGGATACATGACGCCGGAGCAGGCCCGCGCCATCCGTGCGCCGCGCCTTGACGTGCGTTCGCAGAACGACCTGCCCACCGGCACCTACTTCGCGGACTGGGCGCTGCCGCAGGCGCGCGGGCTCGACGAGGCGAGCTATGCCGCGCAGACCTACAAGACTACGCTCGATTCCCGTCTCCAGGCCGCCGCGCGCCGCGCCATCGAGAATGCGCCGCTGGGCAAGGCGCAAGTCGCGCTGGTGGCGATGCGGCCCAATGGCGAGGTCGTGGCCATGGTCGGCGGGCGCGACTATGCCAAGTCGCCGTTCAACCGCGTGACGCAGGCCCGGCGCCAGCCGGGTTCGACGTTCAAGCTCTTCGTCTATCTTGCCGCGCTCGATGACGGCTGGAAGCCGACCGACACGATCGAGAACACCCCGTTCGAAATCGGCTACTATCGCCCGCAGAACGCCGGGGGCGCCTATTCGCAGACGATCACGCTGGCCGATGCCTTCGCCCATTCGAGCAATGTGGCGGCCGTGCGCCTGTTCCAGAAAGTGGGCGACAAGGCGGTGATCGACATGGCGCGCAAGCTCGGCGTCACCGCGCCGCTGCCGCATGGCGATCCCAGCCTCGCGCTCGGCACGTCCAGCATGACGCTGATGGAACTGACGGCGGCCTATGCGGGCGTGGCCGGCAATCGCTTCCCGGTCGCGCCGACGGCGTTCAAGGCCAAGGAGGAGGGCTGGTTCGACGGGCTCATCAGCGGCCGCCGCAGCCTGTCGCAGAGCGAGCACGACGATATCGAGACCTTGCTGCGGGGCGCCGTCAATCGCGGCACCGGGCGCGGCGCCCGGCTGCAAACCGCGAACTACGGCAAGACCGGCACCAGCCAGGAGAACCGCGATGCGCTGTTCGTGGGCTATGCCAAGGACCTCGTGGTCGGCGTGTGGGTCGGCAATGACGACAATACGCCGCTCAAGGGGGTTTCCGGCGGCACGATTCCGGCCCGTATCTGGCGCGATTTCATGCAGCAGGCGCTGGGCGAGCGCGCCGCGCCGCGTCCCCGTGCAACCGGGAGCCCCGATCCCGAAGGCCCGGTCCAGCCGCTCGACGTGCCGGATATCGGCGATATCCCGCTGGGCGATTCCAGCTTGCGCGTGGAGGAGGGCAAAGCGGTGCTCTCCACCCAGATCGGCGGCGCTCCGGTGGACGTGAAGCTGGACGAGAAGGGGCTCCAGATCGACGGGCGGCAGATCATCGAGCAACTGGTGCAGCCACGCCGCACCGATCCGGCACCCGCCGCTTCGTCTTCTCCGCAACCCTAGGTTTGCTCAGGCCTAGTTCGTAGCAATCCGGGGCCGCAAAGCCCGGAATGGCTCGATCCGGTAGCGGATCGTGTAGCCCATGTGGTCGGAAAGCATCCGGCCGTCCGGTTCGCGGCCGAAGGGCACGTCCGCGCCCACCGGCACGATGCGCGCGTTCGTGCCGTCGAAGGCGAATTGCAGATCGCGTGCGTGCTCGCGGATCGCGGCGAGATCGGCGTTCCGGGCGGGATCGTCAGACGCGCCGGGGAGAAGGCTCCGGCTGAGGGCATCGCGCACCGGCTGTCCGTTCACCTCGCCCAGCGCCGTGCGGAGCAGGGCCGCGCGGCGGGGGCGCTGGCCCTGGTTGAAGTCTCCCGCCACCACCACCGGCAATCCGCGCGCATGTGCCCTTGCGAGAAATGCGCCGAGGAAGGCCGCCTGTCGTCCGAAAGCGGCGGTGGTGCGGGCCTTGGGCGCTCCCGATGCGCTCTGGCAGTTGAGATGCGTCGTCGCCACCAGCACGGGGCCGCGATCCGGGGTTTCCAGTTCGGCGATCAGCACGCCCTTGGCGGCAAGACAGTCGTACCCGGCGCAGTCCTCCGGCGGGAAGGCGGCGCGCTCCACGCCCAGCACGGGAAAGTCGGAAAGCAGGACGAGCCCGCTGTCCACCACTGCCATGCTGGTTTCGCCCAGATGCCAGTCGCGACCGCCTGAATGCGAGGGCGCGCGCCGGGCGTAGGGGCCTTCGATCACGAAGGGATATCCGGCACGCCGCCCTATCGCCTTGGCATCGGCGGTGAAGGCTTCCTGCAGGACGACGACATGTGGCTGGCGCCCTTCGCGCCGCATCCCCGCCAGCCGCTCGGCGATGCGGCGAAGCGCCTGGGGGCGGTTGCTGGCAAGCGGCCAGGGCAGGCCCTTGACGTTGTAGGTGAGGATGGAAATCGTGCCCGGCTCCCTTGCTCCCGCCGTTGCTGGCTCCGGCAGCGGCGCCGCCGTGATCGGGACCGGATCGCGCGGTTCCCCCCCGATGGCGCCGCCAAGGCCGAGCGCGGCGGCAAGCGGCACCGCCAGCCAGACCGGCCGGCGGTCTCTTGCGGTCCAGCGGACCGATGCTTTCAAGAACTCCCTTGCGCGCCTGCCCCTGTGCAAGATCATGGTCGTCCCCTGTTGCGCCGTTTCCTGCCGGGCGGCCCGGCAGGGCGATGATCGGATCTACGGCTTCCTTCCGCTCTTCACCGGAGGAACCCTGCTCGCCACCATTTCCAGCGTCTTGCGCTCGATAGACCATATGACCCGCGGCTCGTCCGGGGCCCAGCCGATGGCCTGGCCGCCGGTCGGCATGGCGATCGTCGCCACATGTTCGAGCACGCCGCCCTGCCTGGGAACCCGGACCGCATAGATTTCCGGCAGATCGTGGCCGGTCACGTAGAGCAAGCCGTCCTTGCCCCACGAACCGCCCGAGGAACTGCGCGGGGCCATGCGGGAAAGCACGGTCTCCGGGAAGGTCCAGAGGCCGGTTTCCTCGAACCGGTCGTTCATCCTGACAAGTGTGGTGGCGCGGTGATCGCGGCCCGGCTCGCCGCCCTTGCCGTCGTAATTGGCGTAGCAGGCCCACCAGCTGCCCTCGTGGCGGACGAACCATGTCAGCGAGCCGTGGCCATGGCCCAGGGCATGGCTGCGCAGCGGTTTCAGGCTGGCCGCGTCGAACCACAGCACCTGGCTGTCCATCGGAACCTGCGGATAGTTCGAAGCCGCGCAGACCAGTTCGGAACCGTCCAGTTCGCAGCTGTTGAGATGCGGGTAGATCACCGGATCGCCGCTCCAGTGCGCGACGCGCCGGGCGCTCGCGGCGTCATAACGGGCGACCTCGTGATCGCCCACGGCATAGACGGAGCCATGGCCGCCGGCCGCGCCCTGCCGGGCTTCGGGGGCGGCGATGCGGCGCAGTTCGGTTGCTGCGGGAAGCGGCGCGCCGGGCGCCGCGCCGGAGGCCGCGACAGCGGGAGGCAGGGCAAGAGCCAGGCTCTGGGCAAGCGCGAGCGCGGCGAAGATCATGGGCGTGCCCCGATTCCGGCGCAGAAATGGCGGGTCGGTTCGTCGATCATGTTCTGCCCCTCGCTCGAACGATGGATGCGGCAGGATACCACGAAAGCGGCAAGGGCATCGAGACCTTGCCGTCCCTCACGGCGCCTTCGATGCCGCCCAGGGCTCGATAGGCTCCGCAAGTGACGGGACGATCACCGTTTGATGATGGTTTCGCGACAGGTCGCCCCGCCGCGCCGCCGCTTATCCTTCGACGACCGAGCTGATGCGGTGGAAGAAGGGATGGTGCGGCGTGGCGCCGTGGGCGATCTGGGTGAACATTCCCTCTCCCAGGTTGGGCAGCTTCGATTCCACCCCGCAGACTTCCTCGCCGCCGCGCACGTCGATATGGGCGTGGAGCTTGCCGTCGAATTCCAGCCCGATGTCCACCGCGTGCGGAAACTCGGCGCGGAGCATCTCCAGCACCCGGTTCAGACGGTCGGTGAGGGGCTCATCCGAGGAGGCACCGGAGAGCGACGAACCATCGATCGAGTAGAGGGATGCATCCTTGCGCATGGGGGCGCCTCCTTGGGAACTGAGGGATAGTGCGGATCGGAATACAGCTTACCTGTATTTGCCCGAGAGGGAACAGCCCAAAGTTGCCGCGGGAGTCCCGATCAGGAGCGTCCGTGCGGCGTGTCGAGGTCAAGTATCGGGCCCTTGGGCACAATCCCGGTTGGATTGATGCCGCGATGGCTTTCGTAATAATGGCCCTTGATGTGCTGGAAGTTCACCGTCGGCGCGATGCCCGGCGTCTGGTAGATGTCGCGCAGGTAGTCTTGCAGGGCGGGATAATCGAATATCCGCCGCACGTTGCACTTGAAGTGACCGACGTAGACGGCATCGAAGCGGACCAGCGTGGTGAAAAGGCGGATATCGGCCTCTGTCAGCCTGTCTCCCACCAGAAAGCGGCTGCGGGAGAGCCGTTGCTCCAGCCAGTCCAGCGAATCGAACAGCGGCGTGAGGGCTTCCTCGTAGGCATCCTGGCTGGTGGCGAAGCCGGCCTTGTAGACGCCGTTGTTCACCGTATCGTAGACCCGCGCGTTCACCGCGTCGATCTCGGTACGCAGGGCTTCGGGATAGAAGTCCCCCGGCGCGGCGCCGAGCCCGTCGAACGCCTCGTTGAACATGCGGATGATCTCGGAGGATTCGTTGTTCACGATCGTCCCGGTCTGCCTGTCCCAGAGCACGGGCACGGTGACGCGGCCGCTGTAGGCGGGATCGGCGGCGGTATAGACCTGGTGGAGATAGTCGGCATGGTTGACGGGATCGGGAATGACTCCGGGCGCATCGGCGAAGGTCCAGCCCTTTTCGATCATGACCCAGTTCACCACGGAGATCGGGACGAGCGCTTCCAGACCCTTGAGCGCGCGCACGATCAGGGTGCGATGGGCCCAGGGACAGGCAAGGCTGACATAGAGGTGATAGCGCCCGGCCTCGGCCTTGAAACCGGAGGCGCCGTCAGCGGAGATCCAGCCGCGATAGGCGGAATCCTTGCGGATGAAGCGGCCGCCGGTGGACTTCGTGTCGTACCAGACATCGTGCCACTGGCCGTCGATCAGCATTCCCATGGTCAGGCTCCCGCAAGGATGGACAGGGCCGCTCTATCGCTCCCGCGCGGCGACATGTCCATGACATGCGGGCGGGGCAAGCGGGCTGCGAAGGTTCAGGCCCCGCGCGAGGAACGGCCGCGCCAGATCAGCCAGGCGACATTGGCCCACGCGCCCACGGTGAGCTGCCCGGCCCAGGCAACCGTGCCGTAGCCCCAGCCCGATGCCGCCGCGTCGATTCCCAGCACCAGCACCACGAGCGTCCAGCCGCCGATGCGGGCGAGGCGGGTTTCCCGCTGGGTCAGCGCCCGCCCGGCAAGGTCGCGCTGGTGGCGCTTCATCGACAGGGCCAGCGCGGCGAAGGCGCCGCCGGCAAGGACGATGCAAAGGAGCTGGATCATGCCGTCACCGCCGTCTGGTTCCTGCGCCGGGCGGGGCGGGGCCCCTCCGCGCGTTTGCGGGCCGCCTTGCGCGCGCCCATCGCGAAGCCCGCCGCCAGCAGCAGCATGACCGTGTCGAACGAGACGAACAGCCAGTCCCCCGCGAGCAGGCTCACCGGCAGCCCGCGCGAGGTCGTCAGTGCATTGACCAGCGGCACGGCGGCGAACAGCGCGGCGACAAGGCCGAGCGCTTCCGGCCAGGCGCGGGCCGAGGGGCGCACCAGCGCCCAGAGCAGCACCGCGAGCCAGGCGAGGAACAGGCTGTCGATCTCGCGCTCGGCACGCTCCGCAAGGTCCAGCGGCAGCAGGCGGTTCGCCAGGAAGTATGTCGCAAGGCCCGCAGGGAAGCCCGCGACCGTGGCGATGTTGAGCTTCTCCACGAGGCGGAACCCGAAGTGCGGGCGAGCGGGATCGGGCAGCTTGGCCCGGCGCTTGACCGTCCAGAGCACGAGCCCACTGCCGACCATGATGGTGCCGCCGAGGCCGGAGAGGAAGTAGAGCCAGCGCAGGCCGTACCGGGCGTAGCGCCCGGCATGGAGGCCGATCATCACGCTCTCGGTGGCGAGCGCGGCGCCCTTGGCCATGCTGGCATCCACCGGGCGGCCGGTGACGCCGCCGAACGAGATTTCCTCGCCCCGCGAACCGATGGCGCCTTCCGCCGCGCGGGTCACGCCGATTCTGGCGGTGGCGTCTCCGGGGTTGGAGATGTTGAGGTAGCCCACCCGCTTGCCGCCCCACCGGGCGGAGGCCGCCTGCATGATCGGCGCGATGGCGGCCAGCGGCGCGGGGCTGCCGCTGCGGGCCACTTCCTCGGTCCGGCCGAAGACGGCGTCCTGGAAGGTGGCGCGATCGGCATAGTTGGCGGCGATGCCCCAGGGCATGTACATGACCGCCAGCGTGACCAGCCCGGTGAAGGTGATCATCAGGTGGAAGGGCAGGGCGATCACGGCGGTCACGTTATGCGCGTCCAGCCAGGAGCGCTGTCCCTTGTTGAAGCGCAGCATGAAGAAGTCCGCGAAGATCTTCTTGTGCGTGATGATGCCCGAAAGGATCGCCACCAGCATGAACATCGCCGCCAGCCCCACGAGATAGCGGGCCCAGAGCACCGGCATGTAGTGCAGGTCGAAGTGGAAGCGGTAGAGGAAGAAGCCGCCGCGCGTCTCGCGGGTGGAGACTTCCTTGCCGGTCTGGTCGAGCAGGGCGCTGGTTTCGCCGCGGTTTGCGGGCGCGCTGCCTTCGCCGGGCTGCCAGTAGACCTGCGTGGTGGCGCTGCGGCTGTTGGGCAGCGAGATGTACCAGCTCGCCGCATCGGGGGCCGTGCGCTGCAGGAACCGCACCGCGCCTTGCGCCGAGGCGACCGGATCGGCATCGCCGGTGATCTCCGGCTGCATCCAGCGGGTGATCTCGTCCTGGAAATAGGCCGAGGTGCCGGTGGCGAACATGGCGAACAGCAGCCAGCCCAGCAGCAGCCCGGTCCAGGTGTGGAGCAGCGCCATCGACTGGCGCAGGCCCTCCTTCACAGCCGGCCTCCCATGTCGAGCGAGAGCCACAGCGCGCCGCCAAGAACCGCTGCCGAAACGGCCAGCCACAGCCAGAGCCGCCCTGCCGAGCGCAGGCCGAAGGCCAGCAGCGCGATGGTGGCGAAAAGCGCGAAGGACAGCAGCGTGGCCGCCACGCTGGCCTCCGCCGGGTTGACGGAAAGTCCGTGCGCCAGCAGCCGGGCCAGGCAGGCCGTTGCCAGCGAGGTGACGAGATAGTTCGCGGGGACCGCCGCGAGAATGCGTGCGGTCACGTTCCAGCGGCCGATACCGCGCCCCGTCGTCCTGCCGTTCGCGGCACTTCTCGCCATCGTCTTCCCACCGTCCAACTGTATATTGCAAATCAATCGCAACAGTGCGCCGGTTAGATTCAGCCCGCGCCCGAGTCAATGGTCCAGCGCCGCGCGTGGGGCCGGGGCCAAGGGAAGCCCGCAGGAATACCCAACCGGGCGCTGCCGTTCCTGCAGTTTCCGGTATTCCTCAAACCGTCATGGACAGGCCCTAGGGACCGCCGGCCGGACACGAGACGGCGGGGCGCTGGGTGAAAAATCGTGTTGTCGAATGCCATGGATCGTCCCGCGTCGCCGCCGCAGGACTGGAATGCGGTCGGCGCTGCGCTCGTGCGCTATCTCAGGGCGCGGGGAACGCGGCCCGACGTGGCCGACGACGTGGCGCAGGAAACGCTTGCGCGGCTGATCGCTCTCAGCCAGACGCAGCAGATCGGCAGTCTCTTTGCACTGGGCTTCAGGATCGCGGACAACCTGATCGTGGACTTGCAGCGGCGGGAGATGCGCCAGGATTACTGCCATGGGTCGCGCCAGTCCGGGGAAGCAGACGAAGAATGGGAAAGCGACGATCCCTCGCTGGACAGGGTTCTCGATTCACGCCGCGCGCTGGACGTGCTCTCGCTCTGCCTGCGGCGGATGCCGCCCTTGCGCAGGGAAGTGCTCATTCGCAGGCGCCTCAATCATGAAAGCTGCCGCGCCATCGGTGACGATCTCTCGATCAGCGCGAAGGCGGTGGAGAAGCATATCACGCGCGGTCTGCTCGACCTGCGGCGGGCGCTCGAACGCGCGGGCGTGGACCTTGCGGGACATGGCTGAATGATGCCCGACCGGCAGGACTTCGGCGAGATCGACCGTCAGGCCGCGCAATGGGCGGACCGGATGAACCGCCCCTTGCAGGATGCCGAGATGGCGGCGGCGTTTGATCGCTGGATCCTGCAGGATAGCCGCCACGTGGAAGCCTATGCGCGGATGCAGGGGCTCTGGCAGTCCGGGGCCATGCAGGACGCGCTGACGGCAGCGGAGGCAGGGACGGGCGCGGCGGCGATCGGGTCATGGCCCGGCGCGGCGGGCGGCACCCGGACGGGTACGGACGAATCCGGCCTGCCGGAAGACGGCGAGGCCCCGAACTGGGCCGCGCAGGCGTGGAAGCAGTTCGCGGCCTTCACTGCGGTGGCGCTCTGCCTCGTGGTGGTCGTGTCGCTGGGGGCGCGGCTGCTGGTGAGCGAGGCGAGCTACCGCACGGCGCGCGGCGAAACCCGCGATGTCCAGCTGGTGGACGGATCGAAAGTGCGCCTCAGCGGCGATACCCGGATGGACGTGCGCTTCACCCCATGGTCGCGCGAGGTCGTCCTGCGCGAGGGCGAGGCCTTCTTCGACGTTGCGCACGAGAAAGTCCGCAATTTCGCCGTCGATACCGGCAGCTCCAGCGTGACCGTGCTCGGCACCGCCTTCGACATCGATCTGGTGGACGAACAGACGCGGGTGGTGCGGGTCTATCGCGGCCTGGTGAGCGTGGATGCCGGTGCCGGGCGGCAATGGCGCCTGCCGGCGGGCAGCGGCATCGAGGTGGGCGGCGGTAAGGTCCGCAGCCTTGGCGATGTGCCGGGCGATCATCCCGGCTGGATCGACGGCTGGTTCGATGCCGAGGATACATCGGTGCGGCAACTCGTGCAGCGGCTCAACCGGGGTTCCTCGCGGCCGATCGAACTGTCCGATCCGGCCCTGGGCGACCTTCCGGTGACGGGCCGGTTCCAGACGTCGGACCCGGAGATGGTGCTGGATGCGCTGGCCGCGATCCACGATCTCCAGTGGCACAGGGAAGGCGGCCGCTACCTGCTTTCGCGTTAGGCGGCAGGCTCTTGGTGTCATCAAGAATACTTGATAACGTAATGAAAATGTAAGAAAAAATAATTGTCGGGTTAGGCCGGGCCTGCACGTCTTCCCCCCGAATGCCTTATCCTAGGGGGGAAATGATGTTTCGTTCGAGTAATGCCCTGCTGCGCGTATCCGCGTGGGCGATCGCGTTGGCCACGGTGAGCGGCGGGGTCGCCGCGGCGCCTGCGCAGGCGGCTGCCACGGGGCAGTACAGCTTCGCCATTCCGGCACAGGACCTCGGCCATGCGCTTCAGGAATTCTCGCGCGTTACCGGGCTGCAGGTGGCGGCGGCGCCCGATGCGGTGCGGGGGCGCCGGAGCGCGGCCGTCTCGGGCCGGATGAGCGCGCAGCAGGCGCTCGCCCGGCTGGTGCGCGGCGCCAATGTCGAGACGCAGCTTCGCGGGGGCACCGTGATCCTGAAGGCGCGGGCGGCCACGCCGCGCCCCGCCGCAGTCACCGCTCCGGCGCGCCGCGCCGCGCCGGTGGCCGCCGCCGCCGTTGCCGAAGAGCCTGCCGGGGGCGGAGACAGCGAGATCGTCGTCACCGGCTATATCGAGGCGGCGCAGCACGCGCTCGACATCAAGCGCAGGAACGACACCGTCTCCGACACGATCAGCGCCGACGACATGGGCAAGCTGCCCGCCAACAATGTTTCCGAGGCGCTCGCGCGGCTGCCCGGCGTCAACGCGGTGCGCAGCCCGACCACGGGCGAGGGCGACCGCATCACCGTGCGCGGCCTTTCCACCGAGCTGAACAACTACTCGATCAACGGCGTTCGCCTGGGCGGGGCCGGTTCGCGCGACAACAATTTCTATCGCGGCGTGCGCCTCTCGGTCCTGCCGCCGGACGGTATCAAGCAGATCACCGTCTATAAGACCCTGACGCCCGACCGCGACGGTGACGCGCTGGGCGGCTCGGTGGATATCTCCACCCCGACCGCCTTCGACCAGACCCCGATGTACGCGCGTCTGTCCGCCGAGGGCGGGATGCTCGACAAGTACGACCATCGCAAGTCCGGCCAGGTTTCCGGCGCGCTTTCGCGCCAGTTCAGCGACCATTTCGGCATATACGTCGCCGCGAACTGGAGCCGCCGCAAGTCGCAGTTCGAGCAGAACGGCGTCGACGGCGATAACCAGCCCGATACCTGGTACGATGACAGCGAGACGCTGGGCTGGGACCCCAACCGCTTCGTCATGCGCGGCATGGACCTGGGCTTCGGCGAAACCGACGTGAAGCGCTGGGGCGCCAATACCAGCATCGACTACCGCTCGGACAATCACGATTTCCACTTCCGCGGGCAGTACAACAAGTACCGCAAGGACGAATTCCTCAACCGCCTGAACTTCCGCAACGACACCGCCCGGAACTCGACCCGCCTGGTGCAGGTGGATTCCGCCGATACCGCCTTGCTCCAGCCCGACGACAACGTGACCGGGTACGACGATGCGCTGGGCCGGATCTACGGTTATTCGCTCGACCAGATCGTGGATCAGGACGGCGACGGGATCATCACCGACGCGGACCGCAAGGGCAAATCGTTCTACAGCCTCAACGGCGGGTCGGGTACGTGGGACCCGCAGGGCTTCCGCCTGCGCCGCTTCTGGGAAGGTTCGCGCGAGACCGGCAGCCTCGCCTCGGCCAACCTCGGCGGAATCTCGCGCGTGGGCGAGCTGACGGTCGACTACGACGTTTCCTACTCGCAGTCGGAAGACAATCTCGACGACGGGTACACGCTGGAATTCCGCAGCGACAAGTACGGCTGGCTCGGCAACGAGGGCGTGCTGTTCAGCAGCAGCGAGGATTCGCGCTTCCCGAAGTGGCTGCTCAATTCCGCCGGGCTCGAAGCGGTGCAGGACCCGTCGCAGTACGATTTCAGCAGCCTTGAAGGCGAAGTGGGCGGCAGCAGCGAGAAGCTCTGGCAGGCGCAGTTCAACCTTGAATGGAAGCCGGTCGATTCCTGGCTGCAATCGTTCAAGACCGGCGCCAAGTTCTACAATTCGCGCCGCCGCACTTATCAGGGCTCGTTCCTGAACCTCGAGGCGGACGGCACGCTGGCGGACTTTTCCGAGTTCTACGGCAAGGACGTGAACAGCCTGTTCGGCGGCGCCTATAGCGGGCTCTACCGGCTCGGCACCACGATCGACAACCGCAAGATGCTGGCCGAACTCCAGCGCGCCGAGGACGGCCAGAGCGAGATCTTCGACGGTTTCGCGGTCGATCCCAATGACGCGGAGCTTTCGAATGAGGACAGCTTCCGCTTCAGCGAACGGGTGATCTCGGCTTATGCCATGGGCACGGCCCGCTTCGGCCGGGCGCAAGTGATCGCCGGCGTGCGCATGGAGGCGACGCGCAACACGATCGACGCCTGGAACATGGACCTGATCCAGGGCGAGCGGTTCGTCTCGGACAAGTCCAGCTTCGTGAACGTGCTGCCCTCGGTCCATGTGAATTACGAACTGGACGACCGCACCAAGCTGCGCGGCGCGGTCTGGACCAGCTTCGCGCGTCCCGACATCGCCCGCATGAGTTCGGCGCGCGAATACGGCTACGACACCGACCCCGATGGCGACGGCGAGGAAAACCCGGTCTCGCAGTGGGTGCTGACCTCGATCGCGCAGGGCAACCCGAACCTCAAGCCGATGCGCTCGCTCAACCTCGACATGTCGCTGGAGCACTATGCCGGCCGCACCGGGGCCTATTCGGTGGCGCTCTACTACAAGCACATCACCAACTTCCTGTTCCGCTCCTCCTCCAGCAACATCCGCGACGGGACGCTGGGCGAGAACGTCGATCCTGCCGGCGTGGCGATCTCGATGCCGAACAACGGCAAGTGGGCCGAAGTCTACGGCGTGGAGATCAGTGGCCAGCAGCTCCTGCACTGGCTGCCGGGCGTGCTCGGTTCGCTGGGCGTGGGCGGCAACCTGACGCTGCAGCGTTCGAAGGCGGTCACGGGGCTTTCGTGGCATCCCGACGGCTACACCCTGCCGCTGATGGAAACGCCCGAGACGATCGCCAACCTGCAACTGTTCTGGGAGCGCAAGGGCTGGGAAATCTACGGTGCATGGAACTACCAGTCGCGGTTCCTCGGCGGCATCCAGGACTTCGGCAACAATCCCTACGAGCAGGCCTATAGCTTCGTGGACCTGACCTTCCGCAAGACCTTCCTCAAGAAGTCCTCGGTGCAGTTCCAGGTCCAGAACCTCTTCGATTCGCACACTTATTGGGAAACCGTGTCGTCGGGGACGGGGGGAAGCCGCGCCTACATCAAGAACGGGCGCAGCATGACGCTCGGCTTCAACCTGATCTTCTGAGGATACCTGCCATGAAGACCAAGACGCGCATCCTGCTGGGAGCGCTGGCCCCGGCCCTGCCGCTGTTTCTGCCGCTGTGCCTGCCGTGTCCCGCCTTCGCCGCTGATGCTCCGGCCCAGCAGCAGGAGCCGCTGGCGCCCGCCACCGTCCGGCCCGAGCGCGTGATCCTGAATCTCACTGCCGATCCGGCCACCGGCATGGCCGTGACCTGGCGCTCGGCACCGGGGCTGCCGGGGCAGGTGCAATATGCGAAGGCGACCAGCAGCCCCGACTTCGTGAAGGCGCCGCTCACCGTGGCGGCGAATACCGACGATGCCACCTTGCCGGTCCGCGAGGACCCGGCATTCCGCGCCGCCTATCACTCGGCGGTGCTGACCGGGCTCGAACCCGATACCGTCTATGCCTACCGCGTGGGGGACGGCGCGCACTGGTCCGAATGGTTCCAGTTCCGCACCGCCGCCCGCGAGGGCAAGCCGTTCCGCTTCATCTACATGGGCGACATGCAGAACCAGATCCTGTCGGAAGCCTCGCGCACCTTGCGCATGGCCTTCCGCCAGGCGGGGGACGCGGCCTTCACGATCCACGCCGGAGACCTCATCAACCGGCATGACAGCGATGCCGAATGGGGCGAGTGGTTCGCCTCGGGCGGGTTCCTCTATGCCCAGACGCCGCAGATGCCGACGCCGGGCAATCACGAATACGTCAGGGATGAAGCCGCGCGGGCGGGTTCCTCGATCAACGGCCAGTGGCGGCGCCAGTTCACCTTGCCCGAGAACGGCCCGGCCGAGCTTCCGGCGAGCCGGGAAACGAGCTGGTACACCGACTATCAGGGGCTGCGCCTGATCTCGATCGATTCCATGCAGGTCGATCGGGACGAGACCGCGCGCAAGGCCATTGTGAAATGGCTGGACGGGCTGCTGGCGAAGAATCCGAACCGCTGGACGGTGCTGTTCCTGCACTTCCCGCTGTTCTCCAGCGAGCCGGGGCGTGACAATCCCAAGGTCCGCGCCGCGCTGAAGCCGCTGATCGACAAGTATCATGTCGACCTCGTGCTGCAGGGCCACGATCACGGCTATGCGCGCGGCGCGATCGGCAAGGACGGCCCATCGGCGGACGATGCCGGAACCACTTATGCCGTCTCGGTCGCCGGGCCGAAGATGTACGATGTCGGCAGCCTGCCCTGGGCCCGCAAGTCGGCCTCGCGCACGCAGGCCTATCAGGTGATCGACGTCAGCCCCGCCGCGCTGACCTACCGGGCCTATACGGCGACGGGTGAGCCGCTCGACGCGGTGACCTTGCACAAGCCCTGATATCCGCAAGGGCCGGCCGCAGGCCGGGGGGGCGCCGTTTCCGGCCCTTGGCGAGGCCGCGCTTCGTATTGCGACGCGAAGTGCGGCCTCGTTCGGTCCGGTCAGTCGAGCATGTTCTGGCGCAGCCTGGCGATATCCGCGTCGGTCAGGCCGATCTTCTGCTTCAGGTAGCCTTCGGTGCCGCCATACTGCTTGTCGAGATAAGTGAAGAACTGCGCGAGGTGAGAGATGCCGCCGGGGGTGTAGAGCGGTTCGGCCTTGGGTGGCTGGCCATCGGCGCGGGCGGCGTAATACTTGAGGATCGGGTTGCCCGGATAGTCGGCAGGGTCGACCTTGGGCATTTCCCACTGCGGCTGACGGAACGTGGTGGAGAGGTGATAGTCCTTGAGGATCGTCTCCCGGTCCACGCCGAGCAGGTCGTAGATCAGGGCCGTGGCGATCCCGGTGCGATCCTGCCCGGCCGAGCAGTGGTAGACCACCGCGCCCTCGTTCGCGAGGAGCCGGTTGAACAGGGCGCGGAACTGCGGGACGAGCATGATTTCCATGCCCTCGTAGATGTTCTCGCCGCCGCTCCTGGCCATCTTCGCGAAGAGGGGCTTCAGCGAATAGTCGTTGGCGAGGAACAGTGCGCCGGTACGGTCGTCAAGCATGTCGGGCGCGACTTCGCGTTCCTCGATCGAGCGCAGGTCCACCACGGCGCCCAGATGAACCTGATCGAGCAGCGCATAGTCCGCATCCGTCAGCAGCGGCATCGCGCCCGAGCGAAAGGCCTTGTCCCACTTCACGGTGCGGCCGTCGCGGGTGACATAGCCGCCGATGTCGCGGAAGTTGCTGCCCTGCTGGAGCGGCAGGACCCGCTCGGCGACCACGGCGGTCTTGCCCTTGCGGCTTTCGAGGATGACGTAGCGGCGCTCGCTTGCGGGGATGGGCAGGGTGAGCGTGCTCTCGGTGCTGGCGGCGGCAAAGCGCCGGTCGCCCTTGTCGAGCACGGTATCGGCGCTGATCCACACCGCGACCGGGGCGGTGTCCGGCCGGGTGAGCTGGACGGTCTGCGCGTCGAGCCGGGTCAGCGCGGCGATTTCGCGCGCGGTGGCGGCTGTGCCGGAAAGCGCCGTGATGGCGGCGATCAGGGCGATGGATGTGGTCTTGCGCGTCATTTCTGGGATTCCCGGTCAGTGGCGCAGGGGGCAGCGTGCTTCCGATCGGCCCGCGATGAACGGACGTAGCGGCGACAGGCCCGGCGGCGCGAATTTGATCGTGGCCGATGTAGAACGTATGTATGTATCCTGTGTGACATCCGTATCGTCAATCTCCATGGCATGCATCGTGGCCACGATGCTCGCCATCGGCGGGATCGCTTGCTATTGTCAGGCAGACGACATGCCGAACCGGAGCGGGGCCTGATGCCGGAAAATCCTAGAAAACCCTCTAATGACAGGCTGTTGGAGGCTGTTTTTGAGCAATGGGCCGCTGTTGGCGGCAGCGGGGTCACCGCGCGGCAGGTTGCCGGAATTGCCGATATACCGGTATCGTCGATCTACCATCATTTCGGCTCTCTGGAACAGTTGTTGGTCGTTGCGCAGGATCACGCGCGGCAGCAGGCGCGGCTCTGGTGCGATGACCAGCTCGGGCAGGTTTCGGGGTTCGCGGGGGACTATCGCGATTTCCCGGCCTTCTTCGCGCAGATCGTCGATGGCTGGGCGAACGAGCGGCGGGGGCTGGCCTTCGCCTGGCGGGAAGGGCAGCTTCTGGCCGCCACCAGCCCGGCCTTCCTGCAGGCGGAGGGGGAGTGGCGCGATCTCTGGGCGGGGTTCTGGCAGGTCGCGGCGGCAAAGTTCGGGCTGGCGGACCGGGCCATTGTCGTCGAGCGGGTCTTCGAGAACGAGAGCTTCCTGCACATGTTCCGCTGGCGCCGCACCGTGGACCGCGCCGGGCTGGACGAATTCGCGCGGGGGCTGGCGGCGTGGCTGTCGGGCAGGCCGATCCCGGAAGCGCCATGGCGCGACTATGCCCGGGCCGAGGCTCTGCGCGAGCTTCCGGCCTTCCCTGAACGCGACGCCACCGGCGCCCGCATCGTCGAGGCCGCAGCCGCCTTGCTGGAGAAGACAGGCGCCAGCGGGCTGACTCACCGCGCGGTTGCCGAAAGCGCGGGGCTGACGCTGGGCGTGGTCTCGCACAAGTTCCGCACCAAGTCGGAACTGGTCCAGGCCGCATTCGAGGGAACCTACCTGAGCGGCGTGACCCGCTTCCGCTCCGATGCCCTGCCCGGCAGCGACACCGCCGCCGAAGCCGCGATCGAGCAGGCGCTGGACAACATGGTGGGCTTCATCGCCCACAGCGTGCGCGGCCGGGGCATGGATGAACTGCACATCGCCGTGGCGCGCGACCCGGCGCTGAACCAGTTCGCGGCGCAATTGCGCTATCTGCGCGGACAAACCTCGCGCAAGCTGCTGGAGGCACTGATCCAGGGGCGGCGTCAGGCGGGAAATCTCGAAGCGGCGCTGCTGTCGAGCTTCCTTTCGTCCTTGACGCGCAACCATGCCGGGGCGGAGGGCGAAACGTCCCGGGCAGCGATCCGGCGCGAGTTCGAGGCGGTGGTGGATCTGATCCGGGCGGGCTGATCGCCTCGCCAACGTCATCGCGCAGCCCGAGCGGGCAGGGTGATGCCAGGTGCCGTTCTGGTGCCTTTAGGTGTCGTTCTGTTCCAGACGCGAAAAGGGCGGGCCTTTCGGCCCGCCCTTGATGTTTTCGGTCTGCAAACCCGTCAGTCGCGGCCGTTTCCGAAGGCGACGATCTGCAGCAGGCCGCCGGCCATGGCGACGTTCTTGAAGAAGTGGATGAACTGGTTCTGGTCGCCGAGCTGGGCGTGGAAGAAGAGGGCAGTCGCCAGGCTGAACAGCGCCAGCACCGCGGCCACGGCGCGCAGGCGATAGCCCGAGATCAGGACGACACCGCCCACCAGTTCGACGATGATCGCGCCGGCAAGCGCAACAGCCGGCAGCGGCAGCCCGGCCGAGGCGATATAGGCCATCGTGCCGGATGGATCGGCAAGCTTGGATGCGCCGCTCAGGATGAAGATGGCGGCTATCAGGATACGTCCGATCAGCGGCAGGAACCTGGCGATGCCGTTGTCGAGCGTGGCGGGAGCGGTCTTGGCGGTTGCGGTATTCATGGCGATTCCCCTTGGCATTTGCGTTGAAGAGGAGCCGTAAGTCCGCGTTATGCGGCCGATGCTGCGGCGCCTCGATGACAGGGAAGTGCCGGAAGATCGGATTTCCAGAAATCCTGATAAAATTGATCTTCACGTTCGATAAAGTTGAAATGGTAGATCGTGGAAAATGGGACTGGCGGCAGGGCGGGGGGAGTCGCCGCCAGTCCCTCAGGGGTTCGCAGGCCGACCGTGCGGGCTCCGAACAGGGCTTTGGCGTAGTCGCCGCCAAGCCCGTAACTCTTGCCAAGCAGGCGGGATTAACGGCCCGGCCCGGGCTGGCATCAAGGTTGCAAATGAATACGGTCGCGGCAGGCAATGGCTTTGCCGGACAGGAGTTTACGAGCTAGGCCTTTCGCGGTTCAGGGTCTTGTACGGAGTTGACGCGAAGCATCAGTTGGCGCGTGCGACGGGCTGCCAGCGGCTGCGCCACACTTTGGGCGTGGTGCCCACCGCGCGGCGGAAAAGCCGCGTCAGGTGCGCCTGGTCGGTCAATCCGCATGTGCAGGCGATCTGCGAAAGCGCATCGTCGGTCTGGAGCATGAGGCGCTGCGCCCGCCGGATCCTTTGCCGGATGACATAGGCGTGGGGCGGTTCGCCCATGCTGGTCTTGAAGGCCCGGCAGAAGTGGCCGGTACTGAGCCGCGCAACCATGGCAAGGTCTCTGCAGGCGAGGGGGTGAGCAAGATTGTCGTCCACATGGCGGACCACCCTGTGCAGTTGCCAGCCGGCGAGGCCGCCCTTGGCCGAAGGATCGGATGTCAGGTCCGCCGGCGGAGCCACCGGCAGCAACAGGGCGCGGTAGTTCTCGGGCCTTTCTCCCGCCGAAATGCCGGCGGGGTGAACCCTGTCTTCGAAAATAGCTGGTAGATCCCGTCCCGATTTTATTGTTGTCGTGCTCAAGTTCGCATGAAGCATGACCAACTCTCCAATCTCGGCGAATCGGATTGTCGCACAGTATTTCGGAACGACAACCCGATTTTCCGCTGGAACATGAATCGCTGGCAGAGATTGCGATCTTGCTACGCTAGGTGGAAGAGGGAATTTTACTAAGGTATTATACGAAAGATATCGGAAAACTTCGCTTCCTGTGTCAGATATCGGGAAGTTCGTTAAACGTGTTGTCCAACTCGCACTGGGCCACGAAACGGTCGAGCAGCCATGCCGCTGCCGGGCCGGGAGGAACGTCGCGGCGCCATATCCCGCCGAAGCGGTAGATGCCGCCGGGATGATCCGGCATGGCCAGGCGCACGAGTGTTCCCGAAACGAGATCCGGCTCGATCATCGGCAGCGGCATGTTGCCCCAGCCGATTCCCTGCCGCAGCAGGGCGTGCTTGGCGCCAAGGTCGGCGAGGCGCCATGTCTTGGGGCTCATTACCGAGAAGTCCTTTCCCTCGGTAAAGCGCGAACGGTCGCTGAGCACCAGCTGGGTAAATTCCCGCCCCGCGCCGGGCGGGATCGGGTCCATGCGGCCCAGCGGGTGATCGGGGGCGGCCACCGGCACCATCGCCACCGAGCCTACGGACACGCTTTCCAGCCCGTCCACGCCCGCGAAGAGAGGGCCGGACAGGCCGATCACGGCATTCCCGTCCAGCACCATCGATGTAATCGCGCCCAGTGCCTCAACATGGAGACGCAGCTGGACGGTGGGAAACTCGGCGGCGAAAGCGCGCAGGATCACGCCGAGGCGCTCGGCCGGGAACATCACGTCCACGGCGAGATCGACTTCCGCCTCAAGTCCGTCGAGCAGGCCCTTAACCTTGGCGCGCAATCCGTCGATCCCTTCCGCCACGCCGCGCGCTTCCGAGAGGACCGCACGCCCGGCCGTGGTGAGGACGGGCTTGCGCGTACCCTCGCGCTCGAACAGCATGACGCCGAGCTGGGCTTCGAGATTGGCGATTCCATAGCTGATGACGGAGACCGCACGGTTCAGCTTGCGCCCGGCGGCGGCGAAACTGCCGGTGTCGACGATGGCCAGGAAGATGCGCAGCTGGTCCAGGGTCGGCGTGCCGGGGTTGCTCACTTTTCAATCTCCTCGAACAGTCAGGTCGATTTTATCCCTCTGAACTTGAAATGAGCCGAGGTCTATATGGGTTTTCAAGAGAGGGCGGCACCTAACCCCGCCGCCCTTCAGGAGATAGGCCATGATCGAACTTCGCCCCTATGACAGCCTCGGCGGTGCCAACCACGGCTGGCTTGACGCCAAGCACCACTTCTCGTTTGCCGGCTACCACGATCCGGCCCGCGTCCACTGGGGCAACCTGCGCGTCTGGAACGACGATGCGATCGCTCCGCAGACCGGCTTCCCGCCGCACCCGCACCGCGACATGGAAATCATCACCTATGTCCGCGAAGGCGCGATCACCCACCAGGACAACCTGGGTAACAAGGGCCGGACCGAGGCCGGCGATGTCCAGGTGATGAGCGCGGGCACGGGCATCACGCACTCGGAATACAACCTCGAGGACGTGACGACGAAGATTTTCCAGATCTGGATCATCCCGACCCGCGACGGCGAGGAACCGAGCTGGGGCGCCAAGCCCTTCCCCAAGGGGGACCGCTCGGGCCAGTTCGTGACGCTCGCCTCTGGCTACGAGAACGACAACGAAGCCCTGCCGATCCGTACCAATGCCCGCGTCGTGGGCGCCACGCTCAAGGCCGGCGAGACCGCCGAATACCCGCTGGGCAAGGACCGCAAGGCCTACCTCGTTCCCGCCATCGGTGCGGTGCAGATCGACGATGTGCGCGCCAATGCCCGGGACGGCGTGGCGATCAGCGATCTCGACGTGCTGCGGATCACCGCGATCGAGGATAGCGAGATCGTTCTGGTCGACGCTGCCTGAAGTAAGGGGAGCGGGCGGAAATCGCCCGCTCCCATCTCTTCTCTGCCAGATTGCCCGATTGCATTTTCCCTTATCGGCGCCGACGTTCTTCCCCGGCGCTCAAACGCACAAAAGAAGCGCAAGGAAGGATTGCCCCCATGACCGTCCATTCATCCGATATCGAAGGCGTTGACCTCGTCGTTCTTCCCCCCGTCCGCGACCTTGGCGACGGCTTCCAGGTCCGCCGTGCGCTGCCCACCGCGCAGCGCCGCATGGTCGGCCCCTTCATCTTCTTCGACCAGATGGGCGAGGCGGTGTTCCGCAGCGGCGAAGGTCTCGACGTGCGCCCGCATCCGCACATCGGCCTTTCCACGCTGACTTACCTCGTCGAAGGCGAGATCCTTCATCGCGACTCCCTCGGCTCGGTCCAGGCGATCCGCCCCGGTGAGGTCAACTGGATGACGGCGGGCAGCGGCATCGTCCATTCCGAGCGCACCTCTCCCGAAGTCCGCGCCAGCGGCGGCAAGCTGTTCGGGCTCCAGACCTGGATTGCGCTGCCCAGGGAAGCGGAAGAGATCGCCCCGGCCTTTGCGCACCACAAGGCAGACGAGATTCCCGTGACCGAAGACGCCGGAACCCGGCTGACGCTGATCGCCGGTACGTCCGACGGCCTGACCTCGCCGCTCAAGACCTACTCCGACATGGTCTATGCCGATATCGTCATGCTCGACGGTGCGCGTTATCAGGTGAAGGCCGAGCACGTCGAACGCGCGATCTATGTCGTCGGCGGCGAAGTCGAGGTCGAAGGCCAGACCGGCAGCTTCAAGGAAACCGAACTCGTGGTCTTCAAGCCGGGCGCCGAAGTCGTGCTCAGGGCCAGGGGCGGCACCCGCCTGATGCTGCTGGGCGGGGAACCCCTGCCGGAGAAGCGCCATATCTTCTGGAACTTCGTCTCTTCCTCGCTCGACCGTATCGAGCAGGCCAAGGAAGACTGGAAGGAACAGCGCTTCGACCGCGTGCCCGACGAAAACGAATTCATTCCCCTTCCGGCCTGAGGAGCATCACGCCATGGCACATGGAACCGCCCATATCGGCGAAACCCCCTGGCGCACCGAGATCGTCGTCGGCGGCCATGCGATCGTTGCCGACGAGCCGGAAGCGCTCGGCGGGCAGGGCGCCGGCCCCGCGCCTTACGACCTGCTGCTCGCCAGTCTCGGCGCCTGCACCGCGATCACGCTGAAGATGTACGCCGCGCGCAAGGGCTGGCCGTTGCAATCGCTCGATGTCGACCTGAAGCTGAGGGGCTCGAAGGATGACATGCATGTCGAGCGCACGCTCCTCATTTCGGGACTGGACGAGGAGCAGAAAAGCCGCCTCGCCGACATCGCGGAGCGGACGCCGGTTACACTGACCCTGAAGTCGGGCCTGCCGATCGAGACGCGGCTGGCTTGAACCCTTGGAAAACAAAGGGCAGTGCGGCCGGCCGCGCTGCCCTTTTCGCGTCAGAACTGCTCGGCCACGTCCACGAGCGAGGTCAGCTTCTTCGGGGCGATCGCGCGCCATGACCGGGCCAGCCACGTCCCGATGGCGTCCCAGTCGTTCTCGCCCAGATCGAGGCGAATGCCGATCCAGCCGTCGCCGAAGTAGGCGGGGCGGAAATAGCGTTCCTCGTCCTGCTCGATGAGCATGGCCTGTTCGTCCGGGCCGCTGATCTTCACCAACAGGGCGGTACGACCGTCGGCGTGATGGTTCGACGTGAAGTAGGCGAATTTCTTGCCCTTGGTCACGCCGAAGCAGGGCATTCCGTGGCTCTGTATCTCGTCCGCTTCGGGCAGGGCCATGGCCCGTTCCCGTACGCGCTCAAGCAGCCATTCCGGGCTCGTTTCGCGCACGACAAGCGCGGCGAGGCAGCGTGAATAGAGCTGGTGTTCGGCAATCAGTACGCGCGCGGCAAGCGTATCGGCGGTGTCTCCCGGCACGATGGCAACCGGCGTCTGGCCGAGGATCGGACCTTCGTCCAGCTCGGGAATGACGAGATGGACGCTGACGCCGCCGTGACTGTCGCCCGCGTCGATGGCGCGCTGGTGGGTATGCAGGCCGGTGTACTTCGGCAGGAGCGACGGGTGGATATTGACCATCCTGCCGTCCCACTTGCCCACGAAACCGCCGGTCAGGATGCGCATGTAGCCCGCGAGCGCGACCCATTGCGCGCCGGAGCCGCGGATGGCGGAGTCCATCGCGGCGTCATGCTCCTTGCGGCTCAGCCCCTTGTGGCTGAGCGCGAAGGTGGGCACGCCTTCGGCAGAGGCGAGTGCAAGGCCGCCTGCATCGGGCCGGTTGCTGGCGACGAGGACGATCTCATAGGGACAGTCCTCGGCGCGGCTGGCGTAGAGCAGGGCGGCCATGTTGGTGCCGCTGCCCGAAATCAGGACGGCGACTTTTGCCTTGTCAGGCAAGATGAACGGCTTCCCAGTCCTCGCGGGCGGACCAGATCTCGGTCTTGCCCTGAACGGTGCAGCCCTTGTCGCCTTCTTCGACGATGCCGATCACGAAGACGGTTTCGCCGGCTGCTTCCAGCTCGGCCTTGAGCGCGGCGACTTCTTCCGGCGAGACTGCAAGCACCATGCCGATGCCGCAGTTGAAGGTGCGCGCCATCTCGCCCGGCTCGATATTGCCCTGCGCCTGCAGGAACGCCATCAGGCGCGGCTGCTCCCAGGCGCCGGCATCGATACGGGCGTGCAGGCCCTTGGGCAGCACGCGCGGAATGTTTTCGAGCAGGCCGCCGCCGGTAATATGGGCCAGCGCATTGATGCGGCCGGCGCGGATGAAGGGCAGCAGGCTCTTAACGTAGATGCGCGTGGGCGCGATCAGCGCGTCGATCAGCAGGGTGTCCGAATCGAACAGGGCCGGGCGGTCGAGCTTCCAGCCCTTGTCCTCGGCGAGGCGGCGCACCAAGGAGTAGCCGTTGGAATGCACGCCCGAGGATGCAAGGCCGAGCAGCACGTCGCCGTCCGCGACCTTTTCACCGGTGAGCTGTTCGCCGCGTTCCACCGCGCCGACGCAGAAGCCCGCGAGATCGTAATCGCCCGCGGCGTACATGCCGGGCATCTCTGCGGTTTCGCCGCCGATGAGGGCGCAGCCCGAGATGCGGCAGCCATCGGCGATTCCGGCAACCACGCGTTCGGCGACGCCGTTCTCGAGCTTGCCGGTGGCGAAGTAGTCAAGGAAGAACAGGGGCTCTGCGCCCTGTACGATAAGGTCGTTCACGCACATGGCGACGAGGTCGATGCCGATCTGGTCGTGCCGGTCATGGTCGATGGCCAGCTTGACCTTGGTGCCGACACCGTCGTTCGCGGCGACCAGAAGCGGGTCCTTGTAGCCGGCCGCGCGGGGGTCGAAGAAGCCACCGAAGCCTCCCAGTTCCGCATCGGCGCCGGGGCGCGCGGTGGATTTGGCGAGCGGGGCGATGGCTTTGACCAGCGCATTGCCTGCGGCGATCGAGACGCCGGCTTGCTCGTAGGAGTAGCTCTTCGGGGAGTTATCGTCGGACATTGCGCGCGCATAGTGTGCAAACGCTCTCCTGTCACGCCCGAGGCGGCAATCAGGTGAACAATTCGGGCGGAAAAATTCGTGCAGGGGGCGCCGGTGCGCGGCGTTCCGCCGGATTTCCGGGGCCTTGGCCGATCGTGCGTCCCGCCTTCCGGGGATGTCGTCGCTTTACGACTTGGATTTCCGGATTCGTTTGGGCAAAAGGCCGGTCGGTTTCGATAATGGCAATCACCTTCTCCCACAAAATCCGGCGCGTGGCCGGCAGCGGTCTGGCCTTTGGGCAGGCGCGCGTCCGTTCGCCGCGGGGCCTGGCCTTTGCGCTGGGCGGGGCGGCGTTTCTCGCATTGGGCACCGTGGGTGGTTACCGACTCGTGGCGCAGGTGGAAGGCGATCGCGGCATCGCCCCGCTCGCCAATTCCGAGGATATCCAGGTCAACGGCATCAAGGTCGATGTTACGGCCAAAACCGGCGCCGATGCCCGGCTCGAAGGCTGGAAACAGGCGGAGAAGGACGCCTGGAAGAAGCTCGGCGGGCCGGACATGCCGGTTGAGGCTATCGATGCCATGGTTTCGTCGGTCGTGATCGGCCATGAGCAGGTCGGGCCTCGCCGTTATATCGCCACGCTCGGCATCATCTTCAACAAGGCGCGTGCAGGGCAGTACGTGGGCGCAGGCGGCGCGGCGATCCGGTCGGCGCCGATGCTGGTACTGCCGGTGCTGTACTCGGGCGGCGTGCAGCAGGTGTTCGAAGTGCGCGGGCCCTGGCAGAAGGCATGGGCCGAGTTCCAGGCTTCGCAAAGCCCGATAGATTATGTGCGGCCGGTAGGCGCGGGGGGGGAATCGCTGATTCTCACCGCCGGCCAGGCTTCTCGCCGCAGCCGCCTGTGGTGGCGCAACATCCTCAACCAGTTCGACGCTGCGGATGTGGTGATCCCGGTCGCCCGTCTTGAGCGGCAATGGCCCGGCGGCCCGATTCACGGCACTTTCACCGCGCGCTATGGCCCGGACAACACTTTCCTCGGCACCTTCGAACTCGATGCCGCCAGCGAGCAGGACCTTCCTGTCATGCTCAATCAGGCGGTGGAGCGGATCGATGGCCTGTACCGGAATGCACTCGCCAGCGGCGAGCTGCGTCCCGATCCCACGCTGACGACCAGCGGGCAGGTGCTGGACCGCGCTTTTGCCGAATTGCGCCAGAAGCTCATGCCCAAGGGCGGGGTTCCGGTGGATGTCGTGCCCATCGCGCCCCCTGCAATCGCACCGGTCCCGGCGGTCGTCGTCCCGACCGAGACGGTTTCCGTACAGTTCGCTTCGCCCGATGCGGCAGCCGTCGATGCGGCGCTTGCCGCCGTGCGCGGCGTTCCGGGTGTGCGCGGCGCCGCCACCGTCAGCCTTGCTGTCGGCGGAACGTCCGTCATGCGCGTGACCGTCGAGGGCGGTAGCGAGCGTCTTGCCGCCGCGCTGCGTGCGCAAGGCTGGAAAGTGACGAACGGCGGCGGTGCGCTGAGGATCACCCGCTAGGTTCCTCGGTGATGAAGCAGATCGCCCTCCCACTGTCTGCCGCGAGCGACAGCCCGCCGCGCATTGTCGTCGGCAGTGCCAACGCACAGGCGATCGACGCCTTGCTTGAGCCGGGTGCATGGCCGTTCCGCAGCGCGATCCTTTCCGGTCCTCCGCGTTCGGGCAAATCCCTGCTGGCACGCTGGTTCGTCGAGGCCGGTCACGGCGATGCGCTGGATGATGCCGACCGGATGGAGGAGGACGTGATCTTCCACAGCTGGAACCGTGCGCAGGAAACCGGACGTCCGTTGCTGATCGTCTCCAGTCGCCGCCGCGGCAGCGGGGAAGGGCGCTGGCAGGTCAGTCTCCCGGACCTGGGATCCCGGCTTGGCGCCGCCCTGGAACTGGAGATCGTCGAGCCGGACGACGAGATGCTGGCCGCCCTGATCGAGATCCACGCCCAGATGCGCGCACTCAATCTCGATCCCACTGCGATCGACTACCTTGTACCGCGCGTCGTGCGTAGCCATCTGGGCGTCGAAAATCTGGTCACTGCCATTGATCGGCTCAGTCTGGAACGCAAGCAGCCGCCTACTCTGGCGATCTGGCGCGACGCTCTGATCGAGACTAAAGGCGGCGACTCGAAGACCACTTGACCGGACGGCTTGCCTTGCGGGCCGATTGATGGGAGATTCGCGCGATGCTGGGTAATCTTGTCCGCTACCTGGACTCCGTCGTCGCGCGTGACCCTGCGCCGCGTTCACGCTGGGAAGTCCTGCTCTATCCGGGCGTGTGGGCGCTGTTCTTTCACAAGATCGCGCATCGCCTGTTCCGTGCGGACCTGTTCTTCCTGGCCCGCGTGGTGAATCACATCTCCCGCTTCCTGACCGCGATCGACATTCATCCCGGCGCCACCATCGGGAAGAACTTCTTCATCGACCATGGCTTCACCGTCATCGGAGAAACCGCCGAGATCGGCGACAATGTGACGATCTACCAGTGCGTCACGCTGGGCGGTTCCAACCCCACCAACGGCAAGGGCGGCAAACGCCACCCGACTTTGCTCGACAATGTTATCGTAGGCTCCGGCGCGCAGATCATCGGCCCGGTAACGGTGGGCAGGCGCGCACGTGTCGGCGCCAGTGCCGTCGTGACCGAGGACGTGCCCGAAGGCGCGACCATGATCGGCGTCAAGGCGCGCTCCACGCTGGTGAAGGCGGAAACTTACGCCAAGGACTTCATGCCTTATGGCACGCCCTGCAAGGAACCCTGCGAGCCGGTGGGCAACCAGCGGATCGACGAGCTGGAGGAGCAGATTGCCGCCCTGCGCGCGCAAGTGGCTGAATTGATGCATGCGCGCGAAGATGAGCCGCAGGCCGAGCCGGCCGTGAAGGGCGTCTGAACCGAATGGTGTCAGGCCCCGCAGGCGCGAATTCCAGTACCGGCAGCGTCTTGGCCTTTCCCGGCCGCACGCCCTTGCAGATCGGGTTCGACCGGCTCGAACTCCAGCGCATTCTCGATCTTTACGGCCGCATGGTGGCAGCAGGCATGTGGCGCGATTATGCGATGGATTTCGGCAAGGAGGCCGCCAACTTCTCTGCCTTCCGCCGCGCTGCCGAGCGTCCGCAGGCCCGCATCGAGAAGCGCCCTTCGCTGCGTGCGAAACAGGGAATGTGGACACTGTTCGGCGAGGCCGGGCAAATCCTGAAGCGCGGACATGAATTGGCCGGCGTGCTCAGCCCGCTGGAGCGCAAGCTGCTGAAAGTGGTGGAAGACTGAGCCTCAGGGGTTCCTATGCGGTCAGGCGAATGCGTGATGCATGTCCAGATCCGCCTCCTGCGCGCGGGCGACGCCGTTGACGATCGCAAGCAGGGATCCGGCGGCGACAATTCGCAAGGCATAAACGATGCAGGTCAGCACGGCGCCTGCCGGCGGTGCGCTTATGCTGAATGAGAGGAGCGTTCCTGCGACAGTACCGGCGATCATGCAGGTCCACCAGACGACCAGGCGCGGATCGGTAGGCTGGTCTGCATCATGGCCATGCAGGTGGCTCCGGTTCCACAACGCTCTCATCGCTTCGAATGGCTTGAACAGGCAGGCTATCGGAATGAAGAAGTAGCCGACGGACCATCCGGGCGAGAATTCCAGGCCTTCCATCCCGGCCGCGAAGAGATTCGCATGGGCCCTGTGGATCCAAAGCGACACCGCGACTGCGCAGACCAGATAGACGGCCAGGACGGCGACGGTACCTGTGGCGGCGAAAACCGCCAGCGGGCTTTCCGGGACGGCACCGCTGGCGAGCGAAGCTGCGATGGCCGCGAGGGTCAGCCCGGTGGTTCCGATGTAGCAGCACAGCAGAACCCGTACCACGAGCGTACGGCGGGCGAGCGAGGCGATTCCATCGGAAAGCGCGGTTTCGGGCATGATGAAGCTACTTTCGGGAAGGATTGTCGTTCAGGCAAAGACGGTTTTTTCGTCCATGAGCGTGGCCTGCGCGAGGGTGATTGCGCGCAGGATCACCACGAGGCCGGCAGCAGCCACGCACCAGAAGACAAGCCCTGATAGCATGAGCGAAAGGTTGAGCAGACTGGGCGAGATGAATTTCACGGGCGAAACGAGGTTGAACAGCCCGAGGCCGGTCACGAAGAACACCAGCAAGGAACCGGTGACGAAGCTCATCCACCAGATCGCCACTTGCGTGACGCCGGTGCGCGACTGGTACTCGTCTTCTCCGTGGCTGCGGTTCCACAGTTCGCGCATGGCCAGGAACGGCACGAAGAGCTGTGCCACCGGAACGAAGAAACTGGCGCCGGACCAGACCGGCCGCGCGCGAAGGCCGGCGAGCCCTACGGCATGGAGGTTGGCGATGGCCTTGTGAAACCAGAGCAGGAAGGCGATCATGGCTACGACGAAAGTGACCAGACCGGCGATAATCGCCAAGCCCGCGATCACGAAGGGAACCATCTTCGGCTCGCCGAGCTCGATATAGCCGATTTGCCGCCTGTATTCGGCCCAGGCCAGCGCGAAAATCGCGATGATCAGGGCAACGACATAAGCTGCTGCTGCCAGTTGTGTGAAGACCGAATAAGTCGCCAGCCGCGCGTTAGCTTGCGGCGTGATATGCCCCCGCATGTTCCAGTATTCCCCCGTCGCACCTCACGGGAGGCTGCCCTGCGGCAAGCGCGACGTCAACTGGGTTACAATTTGGGCTTCGGGAATTTAACCTTGGGTTTTCAGCAGCAGGGAGAGAGCGTGCTGGGCCTGTTCCATGCCCGTTTCCAGCACGCTGTCACCGCTGCGGTCGGCAATCCTGGGCCAGGCTTCGGCGAACCCTTCTACGGAAAGGTTGTCCTCGCCAAGCAGAATGCCGTCATTCATTGTGACGAAGGCGCTCTGGCAGACACCGCCCCCTGCGCCGACTATGGCGTCATTGGGGGCGTCCTTCGATACGAGAAACAGTGCGGCGGGCACGACGGCTTCGGGGCGGAACGCTGAGTAGGCTTCGTCGGGGAAGATGTCCGCGGTCATCCGCGTACCGGCGGTGGGGGCAAGCGAATTGACGCGGATGCCGTACTTCGCGCCTTCCATGCGAAGCGTACGCGCAAGGCCCAGAACGCCGAGCTTTGCCGCTCCGTAGTTGGCCTGGCCGAAGTTGCCGCCGAGGCCGCTGGAACTCGTCGTCATGAGTACGCGGCCATAGTTCTGCTCTCGCATGATTTCCCACACGGCCTTGGTCGCATAAGCACTGCCTAGCAGATTGACCCTTACGACCCGTTCGAAATCGGCCATGTCCATCTTGGCGAAAGTGCGGTCGCGCAGGATTCCGGCATTGTTGATGAGAACATGGATGCCGCCCCACGCCTCGCTGGCGCGTGCGGCCATGGCTTCCATTTGCGCGAAGTCCGAAACGTCCCCGCCATCGGCCATGGCCTCGCCGCCGAGCGCGCGGATTTCTTCGGCGACGGCAAGAGCGGAATCGGAATGCCCCGAGCCGTCAAGCGCCGTGCCAAGGTCGTTGACGACGACTTTCGCACCGCGCAGCGCGAGTTCGAGGGCATAGGCCCGGCCAAGACCGTGACCCGCTCCGGTAACCACGGCAACCTGATCGGCAAAGGAGATGAAGGACTGCATCAGCCGGGAATGGCAGGTTGCGCGAGCCCCTTCAATTGCAAAGGTGGCATGGTTTGGCCTCCTCACGGGTTGCCCCGGAGCGTTCGCGAGGCCATAGGCGCATGAAACGAATCTGCGCTGCTTTAGCGAAAGGCCCTGCGATGAAAGTCCGCGTCCACGTCAGCCTCAAGCCCGGTGTTCTCGACCCGCAGGGCCGGGCGATCCACCATTCGCTCGAAGGCCTCGGCTTCGACGGTGTCAACGATGTGCGCGCCGGCCGCCTCTTCGAACTCGATGTCGAAGAATCGGTCAGCGACGAAGCGATCGACGACATGTGCAAGAAGCTCCTCGCCAACATGGTGATCGAGAACTACCGCATCGAGAAGGTCGCCTGATGGCTTTCCGCTCCGCTGTCGTCACGTTCCCGGGCTCCAACTGCGACCGCGATCTGGCGGTGGCGCTGGAAAAGGTTTCGGGGAACGAGTGCATCCGCGTCTGGCACGGTGATGCAGAACTGCCCGAACGGCTCGATTTCATCGGCCTGCCCGGCGGCTTCTCCTATGGTGACTACCTTCGCTGCGGCGCGATCGCTTCGCGTTCGCCGGTCATGCAGGCGGTGATCGAGGCCGCCAATCGCGGCGTGCCGGTGTTCGGCGTTTGCAACGGCTTCCAGGTGCTGACCGAAAGCGGCCTCCTGCCGGGCGCCCTGCTGCGCAATTCGGGCATCCGGTTCGTGTGCCGCGAAGTGTCGCTCAAGGTGGAGAACGCGCAGTCGCTGTTCACCTCCGGATACGAGACCGGCCAGCATATCCGCGTTCCGGTCGCTCACCATGATGGCAATTATCATGCCGACGACGAAACGCTCGACCGTCTCGAGGGCGAGGGCCGCGTGGCTTTCCGCTATGCCGAGGACGTCAACGGTTCGGCCCGTCAGATCGCCGGCGTGCTCAACGCTGCCGGCAACGTGCTGGGCATGATGCCGCACCCGGAGCGAGCGATCGAGGCGACGCACGGCGGCACGGATGGCCGCGCGCTTTTCGAAAGCGCGATTCGCGGGATGGTCGGCGCCTAAGCGGCCGCCAGGGCGGGTCCGGCGATTGCCGGATCTGCGGCGGACCGACTATCGAAGGTTTGCCCATTCGGGAAAGATCGGGAGCGGGGAGGGGCATGCCTTTCCCGCTCCTTTTCGTTGGGCTTTCTGGAGTTTCAGGCGGCGGAGTAGGCGCGGTTGCGGAACAGCGCGCCGGCGTCCGCGGCCGACATCGGGCGGCCGAAGAAGTAGCCCTGGATCTTGCGGCAGCCGAGCTTGCGGATCATCTCCACCTCCTTCTCGGTTTCCGTGCCTTCGGCGGTGGTCGACATGCCGAGGCTGTCGGCCATGGCGACGACGGCACGGATGATCGCCAGGCTTTCCGGGTTGCCGGTGGCGGCGCCCTGCACGAAGGAGCGATCGATCTTGATAGTCGAGAAGCGGAGCTTGCGCAGGTAGCCGAGCGAGGAATAGCCGGTGCCGAAATCGTCGAGGGCGACCTTGCAGCCCAGTGCCATGACCTGCTCCAGCGCGGCGCGGGCGAGCGTGGCGTCGCGCAGGAAGATGCTCTCGGTCACTTCCAGTTCGAGCCTGGCAGCGGGAAGGCCGCTTTGCGTCAGCGCGGAGACCACGCTGGTGACGAAGTTGGCGTCGAGCAATTGTTCGCCCGACACATTGGCGGCAACGCGGACATGATCCGGCCAGTTCATCGCCTCGCGGCAAGCCTCCCGAAGCACCCATTCGCCGATCGGCACGATAAGACGCGTATCTTCGGCGAGGGGAATGAACTTGGCCGGGCTGACGAAGCCATGCTCCTTGCTGTTCCAGCGCAGGAGCGCCTCGAAGCTGACGACCGCTTCGCTTTCGGCATCGACGACCGGTTGGTAGTGGAGCGCGAATTCCTTGCGTTCCACCGCCGATCGGAGCGAGAATTCCAGCTTGCGCCGTTCCTCGGCATGGGCGTGGAGCACGGGTTCGTAAGTGAAGTGTGCGTTGCCGCCCTCGTCCTTGGAGCGATAGAGCGCGAGATCGGCATTGCGCATCAGGGTTTCGACGGTTGCGCCGTCGCGCGGGCCGATCGCTGAGCCTACCGATGCGCCCACGAAGAGAGTGTGGTGGTCGACCTGGTATGGCTGGGAAAGGCTCTGGATGATGCGCTGCGCGACGCGCCGCACGTAGTCGAGGTCCGATGCATCGCGAATGACGACCGCGAACTCGTCCCCGCCTAGACGGCCGCAGACCTCGCGATCGGTCATCTGTTCCTTCAGGCGCTCCGATACGCGCGCCAGCAACTGGTCGCCGACATGGTGCCCCAGGGTCTCGTTCACGGCCTTGAAGCGGTCGAGGTCGATCATGAGGAAGGCGCAGCGCGTGCGCCACTGCGCTGCGTAGGCAAGCGCTCCATCCAGGGCTTCGGTGAGCATCAGGCGGTTGGGAAGCCCGGTCAGGGGATCGTAGCGCGCGAGCCAGGCGATCTTGTCCGAATTCTCCCGAGCTTCGGTCACGTCGGTGCCGTTGCCGCGGAAACCGTCGAACCGGCCGTTCGCGTCGAGCTTGGGATCGCCTGAAAGGTCCCACCAGCGCGGCCTCCCGCCTACCGAGACGCGGACGAGCAGGTTCGAGAAGCTCTCACGGCGTTTCAGCCGTTCGGCAAGTTCGTGAAGGCTCGCCGGAAATTCGCCGGTTTCCCAGCTTGGACCAGCCAGCAGTTGGAGGAACGGCACGCCCTCAAGCTCTTCCGCAGTCCTGTCGAGCGCCCCGGCGAGTCGGCGTGAAACGGCGCGGAGGCGGCGTGAAGGGTCAATCTGCCAGGCCCAGTCCCCATGACCTTTCTCGGATTCGCTTATCAAGAGCGAAACCACTTCGTCCCGTTCGACCATCCCAGCCTCAGCCAGCTTGCCGGTCAGGTATTGCCTGGCGGACTGGATCGTCCCCGCAACGACCACGGCGATGAAAGCCGAGGCGATAAGCGCGATGTCGTAGAGCCCGGCGGCAAGGAAGGAGCCGATGGCGGAACCGCCGACAATGGCGATGAACAGCAGGGTCGTGAGCGGGAACCCAGGAATCAGTACGGCACAGGCGGTCATCAGCATGGCCAGCACGGTCCAGAGTTTGATCTGGACTTGCGGATCGACGAACGGCCCGAAACCGCACACCGGGATGGCCCAGACCAGACACTTCGCAGCCGTGCTGACGATCTGCGCGCGAGCTTCTCCCCGGTGGCGAGGACGGCTATCCGCATCGGCCATCGTTCGTCCGATGCGGGCACCGTGCCAGGTGGTCAGGCAGACCAGCATGGCCCAGCAGGCGACCGCCGCCGGATGGACATGGGGCAGAAGCAGGGCGGCCGCGGCAGCCATGGCCGCCAGCTGCGTCAAGACGCGTGCAAGCGGCGCGCGGCCGAGGCTGGAATACTGGATGCCACGCAGACGAGCCCAATCCCCTTCCGCCGGTTCGGTAAAACCGAGAACGGCGAGAACAGGCAACTCCCGGGGAAGGGCCTTGGTGGGGAGTGACCGCTTATTCACGCCTTCAGCCTATATCGGGCAAAGGGTTATTACTAGGTAAAGCATAAGCGGTCACCGCCGCGCGGGTTATTCGACGGTGACGCTCTTTGCGAGGTTGCGAGGCTGGTCGACGTCGGTGCCCTTCACGCAGGCGACGTGATAGGCAAGGAGCTGAACCGGCACCGCATAGACCAGCGGCGCGATCAGCGGGTGGACGCGCGGCATTTCGATCGTGGCGATGCAGCCTTCGCCTGCCTCTGCGATGCCCTCGGCGTCGGAAATCAGCACGACCTTGCCGCCGCGTGCGCGCACTTCCTGCATGTTGCTTACCGTCTTCTCGAACAGCGGTCCGGAGGGGGCGAGCACGATCACCGGCACGGCTTCGTCGATAAGGGCGATGGGGCCGTGCTTCATCTCGCCAGAGGCATAGCCCTCGGCATGGATGTAGCTGATTTCCTTGAGCTTCAGCGCGCCTTCGAGGGCAAGCGGATAGTCCGGCCCGCGGCCGAGGTAGAGTACGTCTCGGGCCGGCGCGATGAGATGTGCCATGGCGGCGATCTCTTCGTCGAAAGCGAGCGCCGCGTTGAGGCTGGCGGGTGTCTGCAGGAGGTGATGGACGACTTCCATTTCCTCATTCCGGTCCATCCGTCCGCGCTTTACCGCCAGATGCGCCGCGAGGGCAGCGAGCACGGCGAGCTGGCAGGAGAAGGCCTTGGTGGAAGCGACGCCGATTTCCGGGCCGGCATGGGTAGGCAGCAGCAGGTCCGCCTCGCGCGCCATCGTGCTGGTGGGCACGTTGACGACGACGGCGATGGTCTGCCCGGCCGCCTTGCAGTGCTTCAGCGCGGCGAGCGTGTCCGCCGTTTCGCCGGACTGCGAGATGAAAAGGGCAAGGCCGCCCGGCTCCAACACCGGGTCGCGGTAGCGGAATTCGGAGGCCACATCGATGTCGACCGGCAGGCGAGCGAACGTCTCGATCCAGTATTTCGCCACCATGCCGGCGTAGAAGCTGGTGCCGCAGGCGACGATGGTGATGCGCTTGATGGCCGAAAGGTCGAAATCGATCTGCGGCAGGGCGACCGATTGGTCCACCTGGTGGATGTAGCTGCGCAGGGTCTGCGCCACCACGGTCGGCTGCTCGAAAATCTCCTTCTGCATGAAGTGGCGGTAATTGCCCTTCTCGATGGCAACGGCCGAGGCGCCGGAGGAGACGATCTCGCGCTCCACCGGATTATTGTCGGCATCGAAGATCTGCGCGCCCTCGCGGGTGATGACGACCCAGTCGCCTTCGTCGAGATAAGTGATGCGCTGGGTCAGCGGGGCGAGCGCGAGGGCGTCGGAGCCGAGGTAGGTTTCTCCCTCGCCGTAACCGACGACCAGCGGCGAGCCGAGGCGGGCGCCGATCAGCAGGTCGGGGTGCTGGCGGAAAGCGATCGCGAGCGCGAAGGCGCCGCGAAGTTGCGGCAGCGCGACCTTCACCGCCTCTTGCGGGGAGAGCCCCCCTTCGACCTGCTCGGAAACGAGATGCGCCACAACTTCGGTATCGGTCTGGCTCTCGAACCTGCGACCGCGCGCTTCGAGGGCTTCGCGCAGCGGCTTGAAGTTCTCGATGATGCCGTTGTGGACGAGGGCAAGGTGTTCGGTCGCATGCGGGTGGGCGTTGACGGCGGTGGGCGCGCCATGCGTGGCCCAGCGGGTGTGAGCGATGCCGATCAGGCCCGGCGCGGGATCGCGCGCCAGCTCGTCAACGAGGTTCACCAGTTTGCCCTGCGCGCGGCGGCGGATCAGCTGGCCGTTCTCGACCGTGCAGACGCCCGCGCTGTCATAACCGCGATATTCCATGCGGCGCAGTCCGTCGACGAGCCGATCCGCGACTTCTTCCTTGCCGACGATGCCGATGATTCCACACATTGCGCTTGCGTTACCTTGTTCGAGCCGAAACTGCCTTGCCCATACACCGATAATGGTTGGCGTTTGGTGGCGCCACCATGAAGGCTTGGTAATGTGTGCAAAGCGGATGGGTTATCGGATGTAATCCGAAGCGATCAGTCGTCGCCGCTGAGCAGGGCCCCGATTCCGCCAACGGCGCCGAGGCCGAGCAGCGTGCTCTCGCCGCGGTTCTGTCCGCCATAGGGTACGGCGGCGGCCATCATGCGCCCGGCGAGGCGCGAGAACGGCAGCGACTGGATCCACACTTTCCCCGGGCCGCGCAGGCGGGCGAAGAACACCCCTTCGCCGCCGAAGATCATCGATTTCACCGAACCTGCACGCACCAGGTCGAAATCCACGCCGGACGTGAAGGCGGCGACGCAGCCGGTGTCGATGTGGAGTTCCTCGCCCGCTTCCAGCGTGCGCTCGATAACGGTGCCGCCCATTTGCACGAAGACCCAGCCGTCACCTTCGAGGCGCTGCATGATGAAGCCTTCGCCGCCGAACAGGCCGGTCATGATCTTCTGCTGGAAATGAACGCCGATCGAGACGCCGCGCGCCGCGCAGAGGAAGGCGTCCTTCTGGCAGATCAGGCGGCCGTCCACCTCATCGAGCTTGATCGGCACGATCGAACCGGGGATCGGCGCGGAGAAGGCGACGCGGGCTTTGCCGCGTCCTTCGTGCGTGAATACGGTGGTGAACAGGCTCTCGCCGGTGACGAGGCGCTTGCCCGCGCCAAGCAGCTTGCCCATGAAGCCGCTGCCTTGTTGTTCGGAACCGTCGCCGAACACGGTGGACATGGCGATCGACGAATCCTTCCAGACCATCGCGCCCGCTTCCGCTACCGCGCTTTCGCCCGGGTCCAGTTCGATCTCGACGAACTGGAGTTCCGCACCCTTGATTTCGAAGTCGACATCGTCGGCGATCGCGGAATTGCGGCTGTGGCTCCAGGGATTGTTTGGCATGGATACTCCGGGGGACGGGAAAGATTCGGTGACCGCTATCTGGGTTTCGTGAAAGTTCTTGTCAAACCGCGTCCGTTGGATAGTCTACGCAGTTCGACGAACACTGTTCCGACGAAAATCGCCCGGCAAAGATCGGTGCGCGATCGGTGTTCCTGGAGAGGATAACGCCGATGCACTTCACCATGAAGTCGGTTTCATTTGTTTTCATCGGGCTTGCCGCCGTGGCCAGCAGCGGACCTGCATTCGCGCGCGACATCGGTGGCGGCGGGGCGGTGGTGAACACCGCGCTCCACATCGAAAGCCAGAACGGCGTCAGCAAAGGCTTCGCGCTGATTCGTGCCGGCAAGCCTGCGCAGGCGGTAAAGATGTTCGATTCGGTGATCCTCGCGAGCGAACAGGCGCTGACCGGTGACGTCCGTCCGCGGCTCTGCCAGTCGGAAGCGGCTGAAGGGTCTGTTGCTGCGGGCAAGGCCGTCATCGTGAGCAGCGCGGTTTGCGATGCACACTTCGGAAAGGGCTTTGCGCTGGTCGATCTTGGACGCGGCGACCTTGCGGAAGCCGAACTGCGCCGTGCTACCGAACTCGCGCCCGATAATGCCCACTTCGCCAACGAGTATGCAGAACTGTTCAAGTCGCGCCGGGAATGGCAACGGTCCTACGATCTGTTCTCCCATGCATGGGAAATCGTCGACAAGGACACCAAGGGTGACGACGCCTCGGTCGCCGCCCGCGCTCTTCGCGGCATGGGCTACAACAAGATCGAGATGGGCCAGCTTGACGAAGCGCAGAAGCTGTTCCGCCAGTCGCTGGAATATGATCCCGCCAATGCCGGAGCCAAGAGCGAACTGGATTTCATTGCCCAGAAGAAGGCCATCGGCGCCTGACCATTCGCAATCACCGCAAATCTTGAAACGGGCGGTGCTGAACCGCCCGTTTTCGTATCAGCTTGCTGACTTCTCGGCCTTCTTCTTCTTCATGGCATCGTGGAAACGGTCGGCCCAACCCGGCTTGACCAGCTGTTCGCCGCGGACGAGGCGAAGTTCTCCGTCCCCCACATCGCTGGTGACGGTGCTGCCCGCGGCAACGATGGCATCCGCGCCGATCCTGACCGGGGCGACAAGGGCGCTGTTGGAGCCGATGAAGGCGCGCTCGCCAATAACGGTGCGGTGCTTGAAATAGCCGTCGTAGTTGCAGGTGATCGTACCTGCGCCGAGATTGGCGCTGGCGCCCACCGTTGCGTCGCCAACGTAAGTGAGGTGATTGGCCTTCGCGCCTTCGCCCAGTTCGGCGTTCTTGATCTCGACGAAATTGCCGACCTTCGAACCCTCGCGCAGGATAGTGCCGGGGCGCAGGCGCGCATAAGGGCCGACCGAGACGCCGGTTTCGATGGTGGCGCCTTCAAGGTGCGAGAATGCGTGGATGGTCACATCGTTCGCCACCGTGACGCCAGGGCCGAAGACAACGTTGGGTTCGACGGTCACATCTCGGCCGAGATTCGTGTCCCAGGCGAAAAACACGGTTTCCGGCGCGATCAGGGTGGCGCCGTCGGCCATGGCGGCGATACGGCGGCGGGATTGCCAGCGCGCTTCGGCCTCGGCCAGTTCGCCGCGACTGTTGATGCCGCCCACTTCGCCCGGATCGGGGGTGACGATGACCGCACACGACTGCCCGTCGAGTGTCGCCACGTTGACGATGTCCACGAGGTAGTATTCGCCCTGGGCGTTTTCATTCCCGACGCGGGCAAGCAGGCCGAACAGGTCGGCGGACTTTACCGCCATCAGGCCCGAATTGCACAGTCGGCAGGCCCGCTGTTCCTCACTCGCGTCCTTGTATTCGACCATCATGGCAATGCGCCCGTCGTCATGGGCGAGGACGCGGCCGTATTGGAGCGGGTCTTCCGGCTCGAAACCGAGCACGACGACGGCGGGCGAATCCTCGGCATGAAGGCGATGGATCATGGCCTGCATCGTTTCGGTGCTGACGAAAGGCACGTCACCGTAAAGGATCAGCACGTCGCCGGAAAAGCCGGCCAGCGCCGCTTCGGCCTGCTGCACTGCGTGGCCGGTGCCGAGTTGCGGTTCCTGAACGGCGATTGTCGCGCGGCTGCCGAGAGCCCGCTCAAGCTGTTCGCGTCCATGGCCCGCGACGACGACCTGCCGCTGCGGTGCCAGTGCGGCAGCGCTGTCCAGCAGGTGTTCGAGCATGGGACGGCCCGCGATGGGATGGAGCACCTTGTGGAGATCGCTCTTCATGCGGGTGCCCTTGCCGGCGGCGAGGACGACGATTGCGAGAGGCGTGGATTGTTCGACCATGTGTATCACTTGCCAGCAAATTGTTGCGGTTTCCACATCGGGAAGCCACTGAGGAGGGGATGACAGACTTTCCCTTCGACATCGTCGGTTTCGACCTCGACGGAACCCTGCTTGATTCGCTTGGAGACCTTGCGGTGGCGCTCAATCATGCGCTCTCGATCGAGGGGCGGCCAGCCATTCCCGTGAGCGAGGTGCGCGATCTGGTCGGCGGCGGCGCGAGGAAGATGCTCGCGAAGGGGCTGGACGTTACCGGCGGCCCGGTTTCCGAGGCGCGGCTCGACGAACTGCATCATGAACTGATCGCTTACTATGCCGACCATATCGCCGTGGAGACGCGGCTCTATCCCGGCGGCGAAGCGATGCTCAGGGGACTGGCGGAGCGGGGGGTCAAGCTGGCGGTCGTCACGAACAAGCTGGAACGTCTGGCGGTGAAAATCTTTGAGGAAATGGGGCTTTCTCATCATTTCTTCACGGTGATCGGCGGCGACACGCTGGGCCCCGGGCGGGCCAAACCGAAACCCGACCTCATCGATCTCATGCTGGAGCGCGCGGGGAGCGGCCGTTCCGGTGCCGTCAGGGCCGCTTTCGTGGGGGACACCACTTACGATACGGGCGCGGCGGCGGCGGCGGGGCTGCCCTGCGTCGCGGTCAGCTTCGGCTTCAACGACAAGCCGGCCAGCGAACTGGGCGCGACGGTGGTGATCGATCATTTCGACGAACTGATCCCGGCTCTCGAAAGCCTCTGACGTCGTTCGGCGTCGGGCTTCAGGCTTCTGCGCTGTCGAAGACGTAGCCGAACGAGCGGACGGTGCGGGGCAGGTGGGGCACCTGCATCGAGCGCAGCTTTCGGCGCAGGCGGCTGACCCACGAATCCACGGTGCGTTCGTCGCAGACGTCCACGCTTTTGCCGAGCACGCCGATCAGTTCGCCGCGCGTGAACACCCGGTTGGGGTTTCGTGCGAAATGATTGAGCAGGCGCTGCTCGTTGGATTGCAGGGGCACGACCAGACCCTTGTAGCGCGTCAGATGCGAATCGGGCTGGATCAGGAGATCGCCGATCTGGATCGCCGGAGTTTCTTTCCGCGCGGCTGCGGCCGGCTGGTAGATTCGCAGGCGCTGAACGAGAGCGGCCGGGGTAAGCGGCCCAATCAGATAGTCATCCGCCCCCGCATCCAGCGCGCGTGCCTGGGCGCGCTGGTCAGGTTCGGGCAGGATCATGGTCACGTGGAGCGGGTGGTCGTGAATACGGTCACGAAGCAGGCCGCACAGCTGAAGTCCCGACAATTCAGGCAGAAGCCAGTCCAGGAAGACCCAGGTCGGTGCCTTGGAAATACGTACGCAAAGGTCGGTGGCATTCGTCACTTCCGCCTCGAAGGAGAGGAAGCTGTCACGAACGGCGCTGACATGGGCAAGGTCGCCCGAAGTCAGCACGATGTCGCCAGATTTGATCATGGTGTCCCGGGTTTCAACAGGAGTGATCCGCCCACATAGTGCCACATCGGCTGCCATTCACGTGTCAAATTTGTCATGTTTGGCCGTCACAATCACGTCAAAAAAATTACAAGAAAGCAACATGGATGTGACGCGGGCCGCGCTTAGTCAGCCTCCCTGTCGCCCCGACGGGCGAGCCCCTTGCCGCGACTGCAAGGCGGAAAGCAAAGCATTTCAGGGAGTTTTACATGATTCGCCACGCCATCCGTCTGGCGGCTACGTGCAGCATCGTCGCGTTGAGCCAGGCGCCGGTCGCCGCTTTCGCTGACGAAGCAGCAACAAGCGCTGCGGCCGCCGAAAGTGATGCCTCGGTGCCGATCATCGTCACCGCTACCAAGCGCGAGACCGATCTCCAGAAGACGCCGATCGCGATTGCCGTCATCGGCAGCGCGGATATCGAGAAGCAGCACGTCCAGAGCCTGATCGACCTTGCCAGCGGCACCGTGCCGTCGCTGCGCGTCGCCACGTTCGAGGCGCGCCAGTCGGCGCTTACTGTCGGTATTCGCGGCATCGTGCCCTTCGACGCAAACCAGACCGCGCGTGACCAGGGCGTGGGCGTCTACCTTGACGGCGTATACCTCGGCCGCCAGCAGGGACTGAATGCGGCGCTGTTCGATGTGCAGCGCATCGAAGTGCTGCGCGGGCCGCAGGGCACGTTGTTCGGCCGCAATACGGAAGGCGGCGCGCTGTCCATCGTCACCAAGGCGCCGACCGGCGAATTCGGCGGCCGCGTGGAGGCCGGCATCGGCAACTACGGCCAGCGCAATGGCGAAGCGCACATCGACTTCCCCGAATTCCACAACATCTCGATCAAGGTCGACGGCGTCTACCAGCACCAGGACGCCACGGTGAAGAACCCGCTCGCCGGGCAGACGGGCTGGAACTACTACGACCGCGTGGGTGGCCGAATCCAGGCCCAGTGGAAGCCGTTCGAGGGGCTGACCGCGAACATCTCGTTCGACAAGTCGCGTGATGACAACACGCCGATGTACAGCCAGCTCATCAACTACAATCCAAACAACCTGCCGGTTGCCACGCTGGCGCAGATCGCGGCCAATGGCGGTAAGCTGCCCAGCGGCACGATTGCCCCGCTTTCACCGCTCGTGCAGGTCAGCGGCGACAAGCGCATGAAGACCGCCGACATCGGCGTGCCGCAGCAGCCCAGCGTGGACAAGACACAGGGCGTGATGGGCAATCTCAGCTACGATCTGGGGGCGAACCTGACGCTGCGCTCGATCACGGCATGGCGTGAGGTTCATACCGACCAGTACGACAATTCCGGCGGTGCCCATCGCTCGGTCTTCCTCCCGAATGCCAAGTTCGGCCGCTACTCGCTCTCGTTCCTCGACCAGAACCAGTTCAGCCAGGAACTGCAGATCGTCGGCAGCCTGCCGCATCTCGATTTCGTGGCGGGCGCCTTCTACTACAACGAACACGCCAGCGAATATGCCGCGACGCCCAGCTCGAACCAGTGGAATGCGGACGGCAGCGGCTACACCATCCTCAGCCCCAGCGTCACCGGCACGGTAACCTCGGGCAACCAGGGCTGGGACGATTCTTCGCTGTTCCTCCAGCGAGACAGCCGCGCGAAGGCGCAGAGCATCGCCGCTTTCGCCCAGGCAACCTACACGCCCGCCGGTCTCGACCAGGTTCACCTGACGGCGGGCGGCCGCTTCACGCATGACAAGCGTGACGGCGTGCTGGACATGGTGAACGGCGCCGTGGTCGATTACGGCTTCCATTACCGGAAGGACCGCTTCGACCCGATGGTCACGCTGGCCTGGGACGCCACGCAGGACATCAACCTCTACGCCAAGTATGCGACCGGCTATCGGGCCGGCGGCGCCAACGACCGTTCGCAGACGTTTGACGCCTTCGGGCCGGAAACCGTGAATTCCTACGAAGTCGGCGCCAAGATGATGTTCCTCGATCGCAAGGTGCGCCTGAACCTTGCCGGCTACATCATGGACCGTGACGGCACGCAGGTCGATTTCGACAACGTCAACATCGATCCCAACAGCCCGTATTTCAACCTGCACACGCAGGAGACGCTCAATGCACCGGGCACCACGAAGATCCGCGGGCTTGAAGCGGAATTGAACATCCACCCGACGAGCAACCTCTCGCTCGGCGCGTCCTATGCCTACACTTACACCAAGGTGCCCAAGACGCTGAACCCGTTCCTCGGTTCCGCTACCAATCCGGTCTACCAGAATGTCTTCATCGTCTACACGCCGAGGCATGCTGCATCCGGCTTCATCGACTACACGATACCGGTCGGCAGCGGCGACGAGAGCGTGCAGTTCCATCTGGATGCAGCTTATTCCGGCCGCCAGTACACCTTCGAGGACGAGGCCGTGAAGGCTCAGTCCAGCTTCATCGTGAACGGCCGCATCGCGCTTGCCGATATTCCGATGAGCGACAACGGAACCAGGCTGACCGTCTCCGTCTGGAGCCGCAACCTGCTCAACGAAACGCACATCTATCGCCTATCCTACGCCAACGCGAATACCCTGGGCGCGTACGGAAACTTCAATCCGCCGCGCACCTTCGGCGTGGAGGGCACCGTCAACTTCTGATCGCTCCGGTTCCGGCAGGCCGCTCCCTCGCGGCCTGCCGGCAGGTTCCTGCCTGCAAAACTGCACGCGGCTGGGCTTCGGCGCGGCCGCGTGCCTTGTTCGTGGGAACGATGAACGCGGCGGCGATGCCCGCTCCGCTTGCCGGTGCCCTCCGATCATGCGAGCCCTCTGCGATGAAGGCGCCGCTCGGAACGGGCCGCGAGGACGGGAGATGAGGACGATGCCGACACCGGGTGAGAAACTGCGCGCGCTGATCGAAAGCGGAGAGCATTTCGTGGCGGCCGAGGCCTATTCCGCGCTGACCGGGCGCGCGGTGCAGCATGTCGGGTTCAAGGCGGCCTATCTTGGCGGACATGCCTGCTCCGCCTTCCACTACGCAGTGCCGGACAATGGCATCTTCTCGCAGGTCGAGATGATCGAACAGTCTGGCCGGATCGCGCAGGCCATCGACATTCCCCTGATCGTGGATGCCGATACCCTGGGCGAAACCGTGGCCGATGCCTATCATTTCACGCGAAGGTACGTGGCCGCGGGCGTCGCAGGTTATCACGTCGAGGATGAGGTCAATCCCAAGCATTCCAAGCATGCCAACGGTCTCTGTTCGATCGAGGACATGCAGCTTCGCATCGAGGCCGGCGTAAAGGCACGGGGCGATTCCGGGCTCGTCATCATCGCCCGCTGCGACGAGCTCTATACCAGCGCCAATGGCGGGGGCGGTACGGGCTCGATCGAGGAGGCGATCCGGCGCGGCAAGGCTTATGCCGAGGCAGGGGCCGATGCCATCGTCTTCGCCAGCGCCCCGCCCGAGCAGCAGGCCGAAGTGATCCCGCACATGCCGATCCCGGTCTGCACGCTGGGCTTCAACCTTCCGGATACGGGTTTCACGCTCTCGACCGGCTGGGGCTGGGTTTCGGCGGCCGTCGGCCACCTCGCCATGGCGCGCGAACTGATGGAGACCGGCGCGGTGAAGAGCGCGATGGCGGCCTTCACCAACTTCCCGGAGAAATACGATCTGATCGACCAGAACCTCTACGACGATCTGATCGTCGAATGGGCGGAGCGGACGGGGCGGCCGACACGCCCCAATCACGCGAGGTAAGCGAACAAAAACCGAGGCGAGGCTTGAGGGGCGGTCCATCAAGCCTCGTCCTCCGCACGCGTGCTTGCGCGCCCCTTACTTTGCGGGCGCTTCCACGCCTTCGGGCAGGGCCAGGACCTCCAGCCCCATGGCGGGATCGAGATAGCGCTGCGCCATGGCCTGGACATCGGCCGGAGTGATCGTCAGCAGACGGTCGCGGGCCTTGGTGAAGCGTTCGATGCGGTCGGCCTGGGTCTGGGCGCGGTCCACCAGGGAAAGCCAGCCGCCGTTGCCCTTGAGCGCATTCTGATAGGCTTCGAGCAGAGGCGCGCGGGCACGTTGCAGCACGTCATCGCTGACGGGGGCGAGCCGCAGTTCGCGGGCGACTTTCCCGATGGCTTCGCGGCTTGCGGGCACGTCGGCCACGTCGATCGAGGCGCTGATCGTGAAGGTGCCGTAGCCCTTCCAGTAGTGCGAGAGCGAACTGCCGGCAGAGGGTGAGTAAGCCTTGCCGAGCACTTCGCGAAGGCTGTCGGTCAGTTCGATGCGGACGACGCGTTCGAGCATTTGCAGCTTCAGCGCGTCCAGCGGGTCGGAATCGTCGCGGGTGGGCCAGGTCAGGCGAAGCAGCGCCTGGTCGGCAGGGCCGGTATGGCGCAGCACGCGGGGCTTGCGGTCAGCCGTGAAGGTGCGCGGCGGCTGATCCGCGTAGGGACGAAAGGCGGCCTCGCGGGCGGGCAGGGCGCCCAGCGTTCGCGCGACCACCGCGATGGCCTTGTCCTCGTCGAAGTCACCTACTAGCGCCAGTTCGACGGCGCCGTGGGCGAGGCGTTCGGAGATGGTGTCGCGCAGCTTGCCGTAAGTGAGGTGGCGATAGTCGTCCACCTGCTGAAGGCTGAAGCGCGGATCGTTGTCTGACAGGATCCTGCCGAGGTCCGCGCCCATTGCCGAAGCCGGGGTTGCGCGAAGCTGGGCGAAGCTGTTGTTGACCTGCTGGCGGTACTGGACTTCGCCTTCGGCACGGTAGCCGGGATCGGTCATGAGCGCGGTCAGCAGTTGCAGTTGCAATTCGAGATCGCGCGGGGTGGTCGCGGTTTCGGCATCGAAGCTGGCGGCGCCATTGCCAAGGCCGAAGCCCAGCGTATGGCCGGCCATGATCGTATCGAGTTCGTCGCGGCTGTGCTTGCCGAGGCCGCCCTTGTCGAGCCAGCCCACCATTTCGGTGGCGAGCGGGTTCTCCCGGGTGTCGAGCATGTCGCCGCCGTCGATGGAGAGGCTGACGCGGATGCGGTCCTTTTCAAGCTCGGTGGGCTTGAGGTTCAGCATGACGCCGTTCGAGAAGCGCAATTCGCGAATGCCGAGCAGGGGGTCGCGCCTGTCGCTGACGATGGTGCCGGGCGTGCCGAAATCGGTGTAGCCGAATTCCGTCACGGATGGGTCCGCTTCCCGGGGTACGGGGCCGCGCATCGCGCTGAGCCATGAGGCGCGGATGGCCTGTTCTCCGCCTTCGGGAGCCTTGCGGCCTTCGAAACGGATGAGTGGCCTGTCGAGAGCGAGCGCCTCCCGCTTGAGCGCGGCCAGCACCGCTTTGGGCGTGATGGCAGGCGCGAAGGTTTCGAATCGCTCAAGTGCGGAGGCGGGCGTGGAAGGCACGACCCGGTCCTCGACCACCGACAGTGCAATGCCGGCAAGCGCCGCGTTGCTGCGGGTGTTGGCAGAGCCGGCGGCATTGACCATCGAAGTACGGAGCTGCGCCACTTGCTCGGCCACTTCCGCCGCGCTGAACCCTTGAGCGAGGGCGCGGCGATATTCCTGTGCGGTTGCGGTTACGCCATCGGCCCATTTGCCGTCGACGCTGTCGATGATGAGGCGCGTCGAGCGGGCGGTCTCGAAAACGTCACCGGTTCCGAACCCGGCACCGCGGAACGGCGGCGTGGCGCTGCGCGACAAGCGCTGGAGACGGCGATTGACGATGGAATAGCCGATGGAGCGCAGCAGGTTCTCGCGCCGCTGGGCGATACTGTCGGGTTCGTCCAGCCAATCGCCGTTGCGCTGGATCACGAGGCGTTCCGACAGCGCCGGATCGATCCATATTCCGGTGCGGTCGCGATCCTTCGAGGCAACCGGGCCGGGGTCGGGCTGGACCTCGGCCGGGCCGCCGGTCCAGTCAGCGAAGTGGCGGGTGATGCCGGCCTCGACGGCGGCAGTGTCGAAATCGCCGACGATGACCAGCGTGACATGTGCGGGCACATATTCGCGCTCGTAGAAAGCGCGCAGGTTCGCCGCATTCGCGCCGTTGAGCGTGGCGACCGTGCCGATCGGGAAACGGCTGCCGTAGAGCGCCTGCGGATAGAAGAAGTGCGTGGAATCAATGCTGTTGCGCAGGCCGAAAGTATTGCGGTCGCGCATTTCCGAGAGAATCACGCCGCGCTCGCGGTCTATCGCGCCTTGTGAAATGGTCAGTTCGCTTGCCGTTTCGCGCATCAGCATGAGCGCAGTGTCCAGCAACTTGGCGTCGTTGCGCGGCAGGTCGAGCTTGTAGATCGTACGCTCGAAGTTGGTCGAGGCGTTGGTATCGGCCCCAAAAGCGAGGCCGTCCCGTTCCAGCAGGGGGATCATCTGGCCTTCGGGCACGCGCTTGCTGCCGTTGAAGGCCATGTGTTCGACGAAATGCGCAAAGCCCTGTTCGGCTTCCTGTTCGTCCAGCGAGCCGGCGGCGACTTCCATCCGCACCACGGCGGTTCCGGCGGGCGTTGCATTGTGGCGGATCACATAGCGCATGCCGTTGGCCAGGCGGCCGAAGCGGAAATCGGGATCGACCGGCACGTCGCTCGTTTCGAAGGCCCAACGGGTCTCCTCGGTACGGAGCGGTGCTTCCCGGGCGGACAGGGGAAGGGGCGTGGCAAGGACCAGCGCAGTAATGAGAACGATTCGCATATGGCGCGAGTGCCCGAGCAGTCCCTTGATAACAAGGGGAGAGAGAGGTGAACTGTGAGGACTTGCGGATGCTCCAGACGCAAGAAGGCCCGGCACACCTTGCGGCGGCCGGGCCTTCGGGAGCATCGCTGCGGGCCTTACTTGCCGCGCAGCTTGCGGTGCTTCGACAGGTCGAAGACTTCGCTCGGGCCGTTATCGTCCTGCAGCAGGCCGAGGCGACGGGCGACTTCCTGATAGGCCTCTTCCTCGCCGCCGAGATCGCGGCGGAAGCGGTCCTTGTCCAGCTTTTCGCCGGTGAACATGTCCCACAGGCGGCAGCCATCGGGGCTGATTTCGTCCGCGAGGATGACGCGGCTGTAGTCGCCGTCCCAGATACGGCCGAATTCGAGCTTGAAGTCGACAAGGCGGATGTTGATCGCCGCGAACATGCCGCACATGAAGTCGTTCACGCGGATGGCCATCGCGGCGATGTCCTGCATCTCCTCGTTGGTGGCCCAGCCGAAGCAGGCGATGTGCTCTTCGGCGATCATCGGATCACCCAGGGCATCGTCCTTGTAATAATATTCGATCAGCGTGTGTGGCAGCGGCTCACCCTCGGGAATGCCGAGACGCTTCGAGATCGAACCGGCGGCCACATTGCGCACCACGACCTCGATCGGGATGATCTCGACCTGGCGGACGAGCTGCTCGCGCATGTTGAGGCGGCGGATGAAGTGGTTGGGCACGCCGATGTGGTTGAGGCGCGTGAACACGTACTCGCTGATGCGGTTGTTGATCACGCCCTTGCCCTGGATCGTGCCCTTCTTCTGCGCGTTGAACGCAGTGGCGTCGTCCTTGAAGTACTGGATCAGGGTGCCGGGTTCAGGGCCTTCGTAGAGGATCTTGGCCTTGCCCTCGTAGATCTGGCGGCGACGGGACATGCGTGTTCGTCCTTGAAACTGTAAAAGAGCGAGCCCCGGCACGTTGAAGTCGCTTTGGCGACTGCGGGCCGGGGCGTTCGAGCGGGCATATAATGAAAGCAGGCCCAAAAGCAAACAGGGCTTGAGGCAGGGGGATCGAACCGGGCCGCGACCGGGGCATGCCGTTGCGGAGGATTGCCCGGCGAACCACGAGCCGTGCTCTGAACGAGCAGGAAGTCCGTGTCCCGGATTGCGAATTAGTGCCCTTGACCATCGCGTTCATCGAGAAATTCGGCGACGAGGTTCCGCGCGGCTTCGCTCACCTGTTCCCACGTCGTCACGAAACCTTCTGGGCCACCGAAGTAGGGATCGTCGACATCCTGCCCCTCCATGCCCGGCACATGGTCCAGCAGCAGCGAAAGCCGGGCGTGGGGGCTGGCGGGTGCGATCCGTTCGAGGTTCGCCAGATTGCTGGCGTCCAGCGCGACGATTCGATCGAAACGGTCGAAATCCCGGACCGTGACCTGCCGGGCGCGATAGTGGGTGATGTCGATGCCGTGCCGGGATGCCTCGTCGCAGGAACGCGGATCGGGCCCCTTGCCGATATGCCAGGATCCGGTTCCGGCCGAATCAACGGTCAGTTCCAGTCCGGCTTCCTGCGCGGCATGGCGCAACGCCGCCTCGGCCAGCGGGGAGCGGCAGATATTGCCGAGGCAGACGAACAGGACGGATGGGGGAGGCGTTGCAGACATGCTTCCGGCCTAGCGCCGGGCAGGATCGTTCTCAAACGATCATTCAATGCCGGCCAAACAGGCGCTCGAGGAACGTGGGCTCTTCCATCGGCTGGATCGGCCCATGGAAACGCCGGCGGAGGCCGGGATCCAGTGGTGGGCGGGGCGTCCAGATACGTTCGGATCGGTAGGTGCGTTCTTGCGTCAAGGCCATAGGCGATGCTCCTTCTTCCGTCCCGAAGAAACCCGAAGGAAGGCTGAAAGGTTCCCCCGCTGCGCCGCCGTTTGCCATTTCAGGGCGTCACGGCGCCGGCTTCGGCAGCCAGTCTCCTGACCATGGCGCAGACCTCGGTGCCGAGAAACGGCTTGCCCAGCATCGGTCTGTGGCTGTGGCCGCTTGGAAGGTGCTGCCGGTCGTAGCCGCTGACGAAAGCGAAGGGGATGTCGCGTGCGGCCAGTTCGTCGGCAACGGCATCGATCCTCTCGCCGTTGAGGTTGCCGTCCAGCAGGGCCAGGTCCGGCACGGTGTCTCGGATCATGTGGATCGCCTGATCGCACGACGTCGCGGGGCCGAGGGGCGATGCGCCCCAGTCCTCGATCTCCATCATGAGCTCCATGGCCACGAGCGGCTCATCCTCGACCACGAGCACCCTGAGCGCCCGCGGACTGGGCGCGGCTTCCGCAGGAGGGGCGTCCGGGGCAGGCTCAGAACGCGGCGATTCCTCGACGGTAGCAGGCGCTTCGGCGGCGGCATCTGAGAGCGGCAGGACCAACTGCCAGCGCACGCCTTCCGGTGCATATTCCGCACTGATCCGGGCGCCATCACCCGCCATGCTGTTCTCGATCAGGGTGGACCCGAAGCCACGCCGTTCCGGGACGGAAACGGGAGGGCCGCCGTGCTCGCTCCAGGCGAGCGACAGCACTTGTCCTTTCAGCGACCAGTCGAGCGTGACCGTTCCGGCCTCGTTCGAGAGTGCACCGTACTTGTGGGCATTGGTCGCCAGTTCGTGGATGATGAGCGAGAAGCGCAGGGCGAGTTCCGGCGGCAGGTCCACGTCCGGGCCGGAGAGCTTCAGCCGATCCTCGCCGACCGCGCCGATGGCAACCTGATCGGCGATCAGGCGGCGCAGGCTGGCGGGCTCCCATGTCGTTGCGCTCAGCAGCGAATGGGCGCGGGCAAGCGATTGCAGGCGGCCGGTGAACGACTGGTGGAAGCCCTCGGGAGACCGGGCGTGCCGGAACCCCTGCGAGGCGATGGCCTGAACCGTCGCGAGGGTGTTCTTCACCCGGTGGTTCAATTCCCCGATCAGCAGCCGCTGGGTCTCTTCGGCGCGCAGGCGTTCGGTCACGTCGATCAGTTCGATCATCACGCTGGCGCCGCGCGATCCGGTGCCGACCAGCGAGGAGCAGTACCATTCGCCTTCGCGAAGGGCACCGTCGGCGCGCACGAAGCGGTGGTCCTGCTTCTCCCTGCGGTCCTCACCGCCGAGGAGGGCCCGCATCCCGTCCAGGAAGCGCGGACGGTCCGCCACGGGGAGGAAGGGGGCGTCCTCTACCTTGAGGCCGAGAATATCCTGCGCCGCGAAGCCGATCTCGCGTTCGGCGCTGCGATACCAGCTCACGATTCGCAGGTTGGCGTCGATTTCCAGAACGGCGAGGGGGGAGTTGTCGCCATGCGCGCGAAGGCGGCCGAGGGCCAGGCCGAGTTCGTCGCGCTGGCGGGCGATCTCGCGCCGCTGGCGGGCGAGTTCGACGAAGACCGCGACCTTGGAATTGAGTTCGACCATGTCGAGCGGCTTGAGCAGGTAATCCACGGCGCCGGCCTCGTATCCGAGGAACTTGCGCCGCTCGTCCGTGGCCAGGGCAGTGAGGAATATGATCGGCACGGCACGCGTGCGCTCGGTCCCGCGCATGAGCTCGGCGAGTTCGAAGCCGTCCATCTCCGGCATCATCACGTCGAGCAGGGCCAGTGCGAAATCGTCGCGCAGCATGGCTTCCAGCGCCTCGAACCCCGAGGAAACCGTGACCAGTTCGACGCCGGGCTGGTCCAGCGCGGCTTCGAGCACGAGAAGGTTGTCCCTGATATCGTCGACCGCAAGGATCTTGAGCGGCTCATTCAGCAAAGGCGGCCTCCTGCACGTCGTGCTTGGTGCGGCGCCAGATCTTCTCGATCGGCGCGAAGTCGGCGAAGCTATCGCCCTCGGCGGAAAAGTGGACGGTCTCCTTCGAACCGAGGCCCAGGAAGCCGCCGGGCGGCAGTGAACTGGCGAAAAGGCCGAGTGCGCGGTCCTGCAGCGCCCGGTCGAAATAGATCAGCACGTTGCGGCTGGAGACAAGCTGGACTTCCGAGAACACGGCATCGCTGGCGAGATTGTGATCGGCAAAGACCGCGCGCTTGCGCAATGTCGGGTCGAACCGGGCGACGCCGTAATTGGCGGTGTAATAGTCCGAAAGCGAACCTTTCCCGCCCGCTTCCATGTAATTGCGGGAGAAGCCTGCAATACGCTCGATCTCGTAGACCCCGGCCTCTGCCTTGACGAGAGCTGCCGGGTTGATGTCGGTGCAGTAGAACATCGTGCGATCGTCCAGCCCTTCCTCGCGGAAGAGGATCGCCAGCGAATAGAACTCCTCGCCATTGGCGCAGCCCGCAACCCAGACCTTGATGGAGGGCCATGTGCGAAGGTGCGGGATCACTTGCTCGCGGATCGCCCGGAAATACTCGGGATCGCGGAACATCTCGCTGACCTGGATGGTCAGGAACCCGATCAGGACATTCAGGCTGTCGGGATCGTGGAGAATGCGGTCGAGCAGGCTGGAGAGATGGGGATAGCCGAAATGGGACTGGGCACGTTGCAGGCGGCGCAGAAGCGAGGCACGGGAATAGTCGCGGAAATCGTATTGGTAGCGCCGCCAGATGGCCTCGACGAGGAGATCGACTTCGATATCCTCGACGGCCTCCGCCAACCTTCGTGACATCGGCTTCATCGCGGCATCCACACGCGCACGAGGCTGAGCAGCTTGTCCACGTCGAGCGGCTTCGACAGGTAGTCGTTGGCGCCCGCCTCAAGGCATTCGCGGTGATCGCGTTCCATGGCCTTGGCCGTCAGTGCGATGATCGGCAGCGAATGCCACTGACCCTGCTTGCGGATTTCGCGCGTGCAGGTGAGGCCGTCCATCTCCGGCATCATCACGTCCATCAATACGAGATCGACCGGGGCGCCGTCACTGTCCGCCGCGCGGGCCAGTTCGTTCAGCGCCTCGATGCCGTTGCGGGCGATGCGCACTTGTACGCCGTGCGGTTCGAGAACCGAAGTCAGCGCATAGATGTTGCGGATATCGTCCTCGACGACGAGGATCTGGCGGCCTTCCAGCGCGGCATCGCGTCCGAGCGAGCGGGCAAGCAGTTGCTGCTTCTCGTCTGGCAGTTCGGAGACGACCTGGTGCAGGAACAGCGTCACTTCGTCGAGCAGGCGTTCCGGGCTCTTGGCGCCCTTGACGATGATCGATTTGGAGTAGCGCCGAAGCCGCATCTCCTCCTCTTCGGAAAGCTCGCGGCCGGTATAGACGATGACCGGCGGGAACGCGACGCTCTCGTCGTGCGAGAGGCGTTCGAGCAGGTCCAACCCGGACATGTCGGGCAGGTTGAGATCCAGCACCATGCAGTCGAACGTCTCTTCGCCCAGCCGGGCGAGGCAATCCGCAGCACTCTGCACGTCCACCGTCTCGACATCGCGGGAGGCGAGGAGAAGGTGGATCGCTTCGGCCTGCCGGGGATCGTCCTCCACCACCAGAACGCGGCGCAGGCGCTGGTCCATCCGCGCCTCGAGGCCTTCGAGCATGTCGACCAGCGTATCCCGGCTCACCGGCTTGAACAGGTAGCCTACGGCGCCGCTGGCGAGCGCGGCATGGTCGTCGTGGTCGGCCGAGACGATGTGCACCGGGATATGGCGCGTGCGGGTATCGCGCTTGATCCGGTCCAGCACGGAAAGCCCAGTGTGATCGGGCAGGTGCATGTCGAGGATCACGGCTTGCGGCAGGTATTGCCGGGCGAGCAGGGCTCCCTCGTCTGCGGTGCCGGCGATCAGGCACTCGAAACCGACTTCATGCGCCAGATCGCAGAGGATGCGCGCGAAGGCCGGGTCGTCCTCGACGATCAGGATAACGCGGGAATCGCCCGACAGCGTTTCACGGTCGTCCTGCGGGGAGGGGCCGCGGCGGCTTTGCGGGGCAGTCGTTTGCGTGGCGGCCGGGGTCGGGGTGGGCGTGGCCTTGCCGGGCACGCCGGGCGCGCTGCCCGCCTCGCGAGGCGCGAAGCGCTCGGGAATTTCCAGCGAGAAGGTGCTGCCCTGTCCGGGAGTGCTGTGAAGCGTGATCGCACCGCCGAGCAGGTGCGCCAGTTCGCGCGAGATCGACAGGCCCAGCCCGGTGCCGCCGTACTTGCGGGCAATGCCGCCATCGGCCTGGCGGAATGCCTCGAAGATCGCGTCCTGCTGGTCTTCCGGGATGCCGGGCCCGGAATCCCGGACTGAGAACGCAACCCGGCCGGACGCCAGCGCGCCGACCGTGAGGGAGACTTCGCCGTTCGAGGTGAACTTGACCGCATTCGACAGGAAGTTCTTCAGAACCTGCTCAAGCCGGAGGGGATCGGTCTCGATCGTTCCCGGCGCGCCTTCGGCGAGGTTCATGCTGAGCTTCAGGCCCTTGCCGGACGCCGCCGCCGCGAACGTGTTTTCGAGCTTGGAGAGGATGGCGCCTACCGGGACGTCGCGAGGGTCCAGTTCCAGCCTGCCTGCCTCGATCTTGGAGATATCGAGCACGTCGTTGATGAGCGTGAGCAGGTCGTTGCCTGAGGACTCGATGGTCTCGGCATAACGCACTTGTTCGCATGAAAGGTTGCCTTGCCGGTTATCGGCAAGCAGGCGGGCCATGATCAGCAGGGAGTTGAGCGGCGTGCGCAGCTCGTGGCTCATATTGGCGAGGAATTCGGACTTGTAGCGGCTGGCCTGTTCGAGTTCCTCGGTCTGGCCGCGCAGGCGCGCTTGCGAGCGGGTCAATTCGTCGCGCTGCGCCTCGAGCGACTGGGCCTGTTCCTCAAGCTGCGAATTGCTGCGTTCGAGTTCCGCCTGCTGTTCCTCAAGCTGGGACTGCGAGTTGAGCAGCAGCTTGCTCTGCGCTTCCAGCTCGTCATTGGTGGCGCGCAGTTCCTCGCTCTGGTTCTGGAGTTCTTCCGCCTGTTGCTGCGTCTCCGCGAGCAGGTGTTCAAGCCGGGCGCGGTACTTCGCAGAGCGCAGGGTGATGCCGAGCGAATTCGCCACGATGTCCAGGAACGAGACGAGATCTTCCGGGCGGGCATCGGCCGTGTCCAGGAAGCCAAGTTCCAGGACCGCGTTGACCTTGTCATCCACCTGAGTGGCGCCGAGGACGAGACGTGCGGGCGTGGACTGGCCGAGAGCGGAGCCGAATGAAAGGTAGCCTGCGGGAACTTGCGCGATCGTGGTGGTGCGGCCGTGGCGCATGACTTCGCCCAATAGACCCTCGCCGGGCTCCATGCGTTCCGGGACGCTTGCATCGGCGGGCACGCCATATGTCGCGATCTTCCGGAACGCGCCGTCGTCGTTGACATAGAGCGCTCCGGCGATCGCGCCGAAGCGCTCCGCAAGGAAGGCGAGGGCGCGGTCGCCGAGATCACCCAGAGGAATGCTGCCGGCCGTGGCGCGCGCAAGGTCGGCCTCGCACTCGCGCAGCCACTGTTCATGGCGATTGGAATTGCGATAGCGGATCAGGACGAAGCCGATCGCCGCTAGCAGGAAATTGGTCACGCCCGAAAATGCCCGGTTCGTCAGCGCAATTTCCAGCCCGAGTCCCTGCGGCGCGATGAAATAGGCGGCTATCGCGCAGCCTACGCCGGCAATGGCTGCCAGCACCGGCGTGATCGGCCGCCTGGCGACGAAGGCGATCACCGTGGGCAGCAGGTAGAGGACGCTGACTCCGGTGCCGAGCGGGATCGTGATGTCGATGACGAGGGCAAGGCCCAGAACGACAATGATGACAAGCGCAAGCTGGACGTGGGAACTGAGAGCCTTGCTGGGCGACATTACGAATCTCAAGGGAAAAGGCCGGCTGCAGGCGGACCGAATCTTCCCCCAAAAATTCGAGACGGTCCCCGGATCGGGAGCTTGAACGCTCTGCGTTGCGATTGGTTCCGGAGAAATCGTGGTAAATCCTGTGTTTCCCGAAATTCGGGACGCTTCGTGAAGGAAGGCGGTCCACGCTCGGTGAGGGTTTCATTAAGCAATCTCCTCTAGGAGACGGCTGAAATCCTGCGGAAAATCCTAGCCGAAAGACTGGTTAACCGATGCGCCAAATCCATCACTGGTTGCGAGACTGTCTTCGGGATGCCTCGGGCAATATCCTGCCCATGGCTGCGGTGGGAATGCTGGTCGCGGTCGTCGTGGTGGGTGCCGCGGTCGATATCAGCCGCACCTACAAGGTACAGAACCAGCTTCAGGCCGCTTGTGACGCGGCAGTACTCGCCGGACGTCGCTCGGTGACGACGAACGGACTCGACGAAGCGTCGAAGGCGATCGCAAGGAATTATTTCGCGACCAATTTCAACGATGGTGTGCACGAGAGCACGGGAACCACTTTCGACTCCACGTCCGACGACGATGGCCAGACGGTGAAGGGCACGGCTTCCACCACCGTCAACACGCTCATCATGCGACTGGTCGGCTACGATACGTTTCCGGTCAACGTTCACTGCACGTCCTCGATGGGCGTGGGCAACGCGGATGTCATGATGGTGCTCGACACGACAGGGTCGATGGGGGAAGCGCTGGGCAGTTCCACCCGCATCGCCGCCCTGCGTTCCGCCGTGAAGAACTTCTACAAGACGCTCTCCACCGCGACGAACGATACCAACGCCCGCGTCCGCTACGGGTTCGTTCCCTACAGTTCCACGGTCAACGTCGGGCACCTGCTTTCCGAACTCAATCCGGCGTTCCTGGCGAATTCCGCCGACTACCAGTCGCGCCAGCCGGTGTTCTACAATGTCTCGAAAGGGACGAAGGGCACATCGACGGTCGAGTACAAGAACGCGGGCAGCAGCAACACGTCGAAGAGCTACAATTCGTCGAGCGCCTGCAATTCGGCGCTCTCGGCCAACGATACGGACTACAAGGACTACGGTTCCGCCACGAGCACGACTTCGACTTCGGGAACGAGCCCCAATGTCGTCGTCAACGTCGTGACCACGCAGCCGCAGCGCAAGATGGAGTATTCCTGCGCCAAGTCCGGGAGCAAGTATTACCTTTATACTTATACGTACACGCGCGACAAGGTTACGACCCAGCCTTACACGAACGCCACGACCAATGCGCCGACGTCGGGATATACGTTCGATCACTTCGAATACATGAAGCTGACGCGCGACACGAGCCTGTTCAAGACCTTTGCCGCAACCGCGGTCAACAACGGAACCAACGGCGCGTCGGTTTCCTATACCTGGGGCGGCTGCATCATCGAGCGCCAGACGGTCAACAGCGATAAGTTTTCTTACTCATCCATTACCGGCATGTCCCCTTCCGGCGCGCTCGACGTGGATATCGATACTGCGCCGGGAACGGGCAATGCGACGCGCTGGGCCCCGCTGTGGCCGGAGATTTCCTATCGCCGCGCCGGAAGCGCCGCCAACACCTACACGCTCGATCCTGGCACGACAGGCGCTTCGGCTGGAACCTACTGCCCGGCAAAATCGCAACTGCTCCAGGAAATGGACCAGAAGAGCTTCAATGCCTACGCGGATTCGCTGACGGCGGTGGGCGGAACCTATCTTGATATCGGGATGATCTGGGGTGGGCGTCTGCTTTCGCCCGACGGCATCTTCGGTTCCGTGGTGAACAAGGATCCGTCGAACGGCGGCGAAGTTTCGCGCCACATCATTTTCATGACCGACGGCTACATGGATACCGCCAACTACGTGCCTACCGCGTGGGGGATGGAATGGTGGGATCGCCGCACGACGAGCGATGGCTCGAAGCTCCAGGAGGACGCACGCCACACGCAGCGCTTCCTCTCGGTCTGCGAGGCGATCAAGGCGAAGGGCATCCGGGTCTGGGTGATCGCCTTTACCTCGGCCCTGTCCACCGATCTCCAGACCTGCGCTTCGGATGACAGTTCGTTCACCGCGAACAATTCCACGGAACTCGATTCCGCTTTCCAGGAAATCGCCAAGCAGGTCGGCGAGCTCAGGATTACCCAGTGAAGCGTAGCGGGCATCATCGCCCGGTGCGTCGCTTCGCGGCCCTGCTGCGCCGCTGCGGCGCCGCCCGGGAAGGCGTGACGGCCGTTGAGTTCGCGCTGGCGGCGCCGGTGCTGATCATGCTCCTGATGGGAATCTTCGACATCGGACACATGGCCTATGTCCGGGCCGTGCTTCAGGGTGCGGTCCAGCAGGTTGCCCGTAACGCGACGCTGGAAACCGCCGACACGGCAACGGAGGATGCGTTCGTCAGCAAGATCGTGGGCGGCGTCGCGCCCGGTGCCGTGGTGGAATTCTCGCGCTCCAGCTACTACGACTTTACCGACATTGCCCGGCCGGAATCGTGGAACGACAAGAACAACAACGGCATATGCGATAACGGCGAGACCTATACGGACGAGAACAAGAACGGTCAGTGGGATGCCGACGTCGGAAAAAGCGGTAACGGCGGCGCGAACGATGTCGTGATCTACAAGGTCAATGTCACCTACAGCCCACTGTTCCCCATTCCCGGCCTGACCAACCGCGACGCCACGCGCACGCTCAGCGCAACGGCGGTCAAGAAGAACCAGCCCTACTCGCTGCAACAGGCTTATGGTTCCGCGGCGGGGACCTGCAGATGAACCGGCGAGTTGCATTGCTGCGCCCGCTTGCCACCTGTCTTGGCAAACTGCTCCGGGATCGGAGCGGCGTGTCGATCCTGGAGTTTGCGCTCGTCCTGCCGGTCCTGCTGACGCTGGGGCTTTACGGTACCGAACTGGCCTACATGTCGATGATAAAGATGCAGGTCGGCGAGATCGCCACGTCGGTGGCGGACAACGCCTCTCGGCTCGGCCAGACCGACAACAGTTCGGTAACGCCCACCGTTACCGAAACCCAGGTCGATTCGGTGATGTGGGGGGCCTTGTCGGAAGGTGCTTCCTTCGATTTCAACGCGAACGGCAGGATCATCCTGTCCAGTCTGGAAATCGATTCCGCTTCCAATCGCCAGTATATCCATTGGCAGAGGTGCCGCGGGGAGCTTGATCGCGCGTCAAGCTACGGGATTTCGGGCACCGGCAAGACGGGCAAGGTGCTCGACGGCATGGGGCAGACCGATCACAAGATCTACGCGACCGCCAATTCGGCGGTGATGTATGTCGAGGTCTTCTTCCACTACCAGCCGCTGTTCGGGGACATGTTCGTCAAGAACACGACCTTCCACCAGGAGGCGGCCTTCCTGATCCGTGACGACCGCAGTCTCAATCCGACCGGCTCGACAGACGGCATTACCGGCAGCGGCGGGCAGTCTCACTGCACCTGACGTATTGCCGGGCGTTCTGACCGGCAGGCTTGGGCTATCCGGTCGGAGCAGGAAATTCCGAAGGGTTTCATCCAGTTCCGTGCGATTACCGACTTTTCCGGGGAGATATGCTGTGCAGTCTCGATCCGGAAAGCGAGCAAACGACGCATAAGACTGGATTTTCGGTAACTTGACGATGACCGGGCGCATTGCGGCGTTACCCCGCAAAGCCGGGGAAGATGCCGCCCATGAGGGGCCGCCTTGCGTTCAATACTGCGCGCATCCCTATCCGGCAGCGCCCGATGCCGCACTTCCTGACCGAAGTTCTTGATCCGCATTCCCAATTTCACTGGGGCAATCCATCCGAAGCGGACGGGAAAGTGCTGTTCGCGATTGAGTCGCGAACCTATCGATGCACTCAGTAAAAATAGAATAAACCTGTCAGGGATGTGGTGCCCTCATAATAGTATCCACGATATCTATCGCAATTTTGCTGGCCATGATGACGTAACGAAAGTTCGTATGGCCTGGAATACGATCTGCACGTTCCGGATAAACGCTGATTTAGCCGTAATATGACGGAGCTAACACGCGGATATTTCTCCGCGCGCACGCGTCTTTCCAGAACGCTGCCCAAAACGCGCCGCCAGGCGGCGAGGCGATCCTTCTTTCTGGGAGACGTTCGATGGAAAAGCGTGTCGAAATCACCAATCGCACAACCCGGACCGTCAATACCACCACGGCACGGGAAGGCGTCACGCAGATCGCCGTCCAGCCAGGTTCCAATGTGAAGGTCGTGGCGCCGCCCAGCAGCGTGTCCTCGATGGTCCGCGAAGGTGACGATCTCGTCATAACGTTCTCGGATGGCTCCACCATTCGTCTGGACGGCTACTTCGCCTGCCCGGCGGACGATATCGGTCAGCTCAGCTTCGGCGATCCGGGCAGCGGCGAACAGTGGCTCGTCCATCTTGGAGATGCCGCCTGCTTCGCGCCTGCCGACGCTTCGACCGAACCGCTCGATTTCAGCATGTCGCCGCTGGGTGCGGCTGGTGGTGGCGGGATCGGCACGGGCGCTCTACTCGCGCTTGGCGCGCTGGGTGTGGGCGGGGGGATCGCGCTTGCGGCCAGCGGCGGGGGTGGTCACTCCGACGAACCGGTGGATACGACACCTCCGGCCGCGCCGACCGTGGCGGCAACAAACGGCACTGTCCTGAGCGGAACGGCGGAACCCGGCGCCACAGTGCGTATCGACATCAACGGTGACGGCACCACCGATGCCACCGTGACGGCCAACGCAAGCGGAAGCTGGACCTATACGCCGACGACGCCGATCGCCGACGGCACCACGGTTACAGTAAGAGCGGTGGACGCTGCCGGGAACGTCAGCACGCCGGCATCGGTCACGGTCGATGCCGCGCCTCCCGCGGTGCCGACGATCAGCGCGGCTGCCGACGATGTCGGGGCCATCCAGGGCAATGTCGCAAGCGGCGGCGCAACCGATGATACCCGTCCGGCGCTATCGGGCACGGCCGAAGCGGGATCGACCGTTTCCATCTACGACAACGGCACCCTGATCGGCACCGCTACGGCGAGTTCGACAGGCACCTGGAGCTTCACGCCGCCCAGCGCTCTGGCACAGGGCCATCACAGCTTCACGATCACCGCGAAGGACGCGGTCGGTAATGTCAGCGCGGCATCTCCGGCTTACGAGTTGACGGTGGACACCGCCTCTCCGGCGGCGCCCGTGCTCAATCCGACGGACGGGATCACGGTTTCCGGCACCGCCGAGGCGGGCACAATTGTCTCGATCGACGTCGATGGTGATGGAACCCCCGATGCAACCGCCGTTGCCGGGCCTACCGGCAGCTGGAGCGTGACGCTGGATGAGCCGCTTGCCGATGGCACGGTGGTGAGTGCCACGGCGACAGACGCGGCCGGGAACAGTTCGCCGGCAGCGACCGTCACGGTGGATGGCGACATCGACACGACCCCGCCGCCCGTGCCGGGCGTGGGCGGCGCGGACGATGATACGGGCGCGATCCAGGGTAATCTCGCGAACGGGGCGATTACCGACGATTCCACGCCCGAATTCAGCGGGTCTGGCGGGGAACCGGGATCGACCGTCTCCGTCTACGACAATGGCGTGCTGATCGGCTCGACCACGGTTGACGGCGATGGGGACTGGCAGTTCACCCCGTCTCCTCCACTGGGGGAGGGCGGCCATAGCCTGACCTTCACTTCAAGCGACGGAGACGGCAACGAGAGCGCCCCGTCGCAGCCTTTCGCGTTCACGGTGGATACCGTGCCTCCCCTGGCCGCCACGGTCGACCCCAGCAACGGCGCGGCCTTGACCGGCACGGCCGAGCCGGGATCGGTCGTCAACATCGACTTCGGCGATGACGGCACGATCGACGGAACCGCGCTGACCAATGCCGCGGGGGATTGGGTCTTCGTGCCCACCACGCACATTCCCGACGGCACGACCGTCAGCATCACGGTGAGCGATGCGGCTGGAAACAGTTCGCCGCCCGTGACCGTGGTCGTGGATATCGAAGCGGCCGTCGCGCCTATCATTCTCCGGGTCGTTGACGATGCCGCGCCGCAGACCGGCACCGTGCCCAGCGGTGGTCTCACCAACGATGCCACGCCGACGATCGGCGGCACGGCCGAAGCAGGCTCTACCGTCTCCTTGTACGACAATGGCGTGCTGCTCGGCACGGCCATCGCGAACGGATCGGGCGACTGGACGTTCACGGCGGCGGCCTTGCCCGAAGGCGACCACATCTTCGCCGTCACGTCGGTAAACGAGGCGGGCGGGGTAGGCGGGCCTTCTTCCGGATATGCCGTCACGATCGATCTCAGCGCACCCGCCGCGCCCACGCTCAGCCCGACAGATGGCGTAACCCTGTCCGGCACGGCCGAGGCCGGGGCGACCGTTACGGTGGACACGAACGGCGATGGAACCCCGGACGCCAGCGTGGTCGCCGGAGACGGTGGGCAGTGGAGCGTCACTTTCGCCGCCCCGCTCGCGGATGGAACCGTCGTCAGTGTGATCGCCACCGATGCGGCGGGGAATCCGTCGCCTGCTGCAACCACCACCGTGGATGCAGAGCTGGACAGTACACCGCCCCCGGTTCCCGTGCTGGTTTCGGCCACCGATGACGTGGGCACGGTGCAGGGGCCGCTGGCCAATGGTGCGGTGACCGATGACACCCAACCTCGACTGGCGGGCACGGCCGAGGCGGGTGTCCTGGTCTCGATCTATGACGGCGCAAACCTCCTCGGTACGGTCGTCGCTGATGGTTCGGGGGCCTGGAACTTTACCCCGACCCTTGCACAGGGCGCGCATAGCCTGACCTTCACCACTACCGACAGCGAGGGTAACGAAAGCCAGGCCACGCCTGTCTTCGGCCTGACCGTGGATACGACGGCCCCTGCGGCGCCTGTCATCAATCCTTCCAACGGATCGCTGGTCTCCGGCACGGCCGAGGCAGGCGCCGTGGTTCGGCTGGACCTGAACGGCAATGGCACCGTGGATGCCACGGTGCAGGCCGGCCCTTCGGGTTCGTGGTCCTACACCCCGGCCACGCCGCTAGCCGATGGCAGTACGGTGATCGCCACCGCTACGGACGCCGCCGGGAATACCTCGCTTCAGGGTTCGACCACCATTGATCGCAGCCCGCCGCCTGCGCCGGTCGTAACGTCAGCAGCCGACGATGTCGGCGCGAGCCAGGGCATGCTGGTGAGCGGTTCGTCCACGGATGACGGGCAGCCGGCTTTGTCGGGTACGGCGGAAGCCAATTCGACGGTATCCGTCTACGACGGCCCAACCTTGCTGGGAACGACCACGGCAAGCGGGGCGGGGAGCTGGACCTTCACGCCCACCGCGCCGCTAAGCCAGGGAACCCATACACTCACGATTACGGCGACCGATGCGGTAGGCAATGTCAGCGCCAATTCCGCGCCTTTCACTCTGACGATCGACAATACCCCTCCGGCAGCGCCTGCCATCTCGTCGATTGCCGACGATTTCGGGGACAGCCAGGGGCCTGTTTCCAATGGCGGAACCACGGACGATGCACGCCCCACGCTGACCGGCACATCGGAGGCCAATGCAACCGTCTCCGTTTACGACAACGGCGCGCTGCTGGGCACGACCACGGCGAACGGTTCCGGGGCATGGAGCTTCACGCCGGTTTCGGCGCTGGGGCAGGGCAGTCACAGCTTCGTCGTCACTGCTGGGGATGCCGCTGGCAACGTCAGCGCGCAATCGCCGGCCTACGTGGTGTCGATCAACAATTCCGTGCCCGACACGCCCGCAATCGCGATCGCAGTGGACAATGTGGGGCTGGAGCAGGGCGCCGTCGTCAATGGCGGCATCACCAACGACACCCAGCCGAGCCTCTCCGGCACGGCAGCCCCCAACTCCACCGTCACGATCCTGCGCGGCGGTATTCCCGTGGCCACGGTATCGGCCGATGCCCTGGGCGGCTGGAACTATACGCCTGCGGCGCCTCTGGCGCAGGGCACTTACAGCTACACCGTGATGAGCATCAATGCGGCCGGCAATGAAAGCGCGCTGTCATCGCCTTACGTTGTCACCGTGGACACGACACCGCCGGCCGCGCCGCTGTTCGGTAGCGCGAACGACAATGTCGGCACCGTTCAGGGGCCGCTGCCGAGCGGTTCGGTCACTGACGATATTCTTCCCACGCTTGCAGGTTCCGCCGAACCGGGAGCGACGGTCACCATCTTCCACAACGGCAATGCAATCGGCACGGCGGCGGTGAACGGCCTTGGCATCTGGAGCTTCACGCCCGGCACCGCGCTGGCGGAGGGGCCGCACAACTTCACCGCCGTCGCTACCGATGCGGCCGGCAACGTGAGCGTGCCTTCGGGAACCTTCACCCTTGTTGTCGACGTCACGCCGCCCGCTGATCCCACGATCAATCCGAGCACGGGAACCACCCTTGGCGGTACGGCCGAACCGAATGCGACGATCAACCTCGATCTCGACGGCAACGGCACGGTAGACGTGACGACAACTGCAAACGGTTCCGGCATATGGACATACAATCCGCCTCTCCAACTTGCGGACGGGGTGACCGTGATCGTCACGGCCACGGATGCGGCCGGCAATACTTCCGCGCCCGAAAGCATCGTGGTTGACCGCACCGCGCCCGCCGCTCCGGCGATCGTCAGCGTGACGGACGATGTGGGGCCGCAGACCGGGACCGTCGCGAACGGCGGCGCCACGGACGATACTTTGCCGGTCATCAGCGGCACCGCCGAGCATGGTGCGACGGTAACCGTCTACGATAACGGCGCCGCGATCGGGCAGGCGGTGGCGGGCGTTTCCGGCATCTGGACCCTGACCCTCTCGACGCCGCTCCTGTCCGGCCCGCATGCCTTCACCGCAGCGGCGACCGATGCCACCGGCAACCTCGGCCCGGCTTCCCCGGCCTATACCGTCACGCTCGACACGAGCACGCCGGCAGCACCCGTCATCACGCTTGTGAGCGACGATATCGGCGCTACTCAGGGTACGGTCGCCAATGGCGGCACAACGGATGACAGCAAGCCGACCGTAACCGGCACCTCGGCCGCCAATGTCGTGGTTTCCGTCTATGCGAACGGCAGCCTGCTCGGCACCACGACGGCGGACGGAACAGGGGCATGGAGCTTCACGCCGACCGGCGCCCTGAGCGGAACACCCAGCTTCACCGCGATGGCCACCAATGGCGCAGGCAATGTCAGCGCCTTTTCCAACAGCTATGCCGTGACGATCGATACCGTGCCTCCTCCGGTGCCGCAGATCACGTCGCTGACGGATAACGCGCCCAACATAACCGGACCGATCACGGACGGAGGGCTCACCAACGACACCACGCCTCTCATCAGCGGCACCTCTGCAGCCAATGCCACGATATCCATTTTCAACAATGGCGTGCTGCTGGCGACGACGACGGCCAATGGCAGCGGCGCCTGGAGCTACACTCCAACCCTGGGACAAGGCGCGCAGAGCATCACCGTCAGCGCGACCAATTCGGCTGGAAACACCAGCGGGGTCTCGTCGCCCTTCGCCTTCACCATCGATGCAACCGCGCCGAGCGCACCTTCCGTCCAGCCCAGTAACGGGCAGATTCTGTCCGGCACGGCGGAGGCGAACGCCTTCATCGATATCGATATCGGCAACAACGGGTCGATCGACACGCGCGTACAGGCCAATGCTTCGGGAGAGTGGAGCTACACCCTGCCGAGCAATCCGGGGAACAACACGCCGGTTTCGGTTACGGCGGTGGATGCGGCGGGGAACGTCTCGGGCGCGACTACGATCACCGTGGATGCGGTTGCGCCGGGGGTTCCCGCGCTTACCGCCGTGACCGACGATCAGGGCGCGGTTGTGGGGGCTGTCAGCGCCAACGGCTCCACCGACGATACACTGCCGGTGCTCAGCGGAACGGCGGAAGGCAATGCGACCGTCACGATACTCGACAACGGATCGGCTATCGGAACCGTACAGGCCAACAATGCCGGAAACTGGACCTTCACGCCCTCGGCACCGCTGGGGCAGGGATCGCACAGCATCACGATCACCGCGACCGATGCAGCCGGAAACACCGGCACGGCTTCGGCTCCCTTCGTGTTCTCCGTGGACACGAATGCGCCGCCGGCACCGACGATCCTGACCGTTGCGGATGATGTCCTGCCGCAGACCGGAACGGTTGCGAGCGGGGGCTCCACCAACGATACGCAACCGGTCATTTCCGGTACGGCGGAAGCCGGTGCGACGATCACCCTCTATATCAACGGGTCCGCCTATCCGGCCACGACCACTGCCGACATCAACGGAGACTGGTCGTTCTCGCCCGTCTTGCCTGAAGGCAACTACAACTTCGCCGTCACGGCAACCGACCGGGCCGGTAACGTCAGCCCGCAATCGGTCGCTTACACCGTTCGCGTGGATACGACAGCTCCCGCCGACCCGACCCTGAACCCGACCGACGGCACAACGGTGTCCGGCACCGGAGAGGCCGGCGCGGTGATCCAGGTCCATACCGATGCCATCGGCGTTCCCGATACGACTGCCACGGTAGACAGTTTCGGGCAGTGGAGCGTCACTTTCAGCCCCACACTTCCGAATGGCACGGAGATCACCGTCGTTGCCGTCGATGCGGCCGGCAACGTTTCGGGCAGCGATTCCGAAATCGTCAATACCGGCATGAATACGACACCGCCGCCGATCCCGTCAGCACCCGTAATCGCGGATGACGTCGGCACCACGCAGGGGCCGATCGGTCCGGGCGGCGTTACCGATGATCCGGTTCCCGAGATTCACGGTACGGCGCAAGTGGGCTCGCTTGTCACCATCTATGACAATGGCGTCCAGATCGGCACCGTAATCGCCGATACGTTTGGCGAGTGGAGCATCTCCCCTACGCTGGGAGACGGCGCACACAGCATTACCGCCACGGCTACGGACAACGGCGTGCAGAGCCTCAACAGCCCGCCGCTCGCATTCGAGGTCGATACGGTGCCTCCCGCGGCGCCCACGGTCAATGCCAGCAATGGCACCACCCTGACAGGCACGGCAGAGGCGGGCGCTACCGTCAATCTCGATTTCGATGGCGATAGCAACACCGATGCCTCGGTGCTGGCGGACCCGTCCGGAAACTGGACGTATACACCGCCGACGCCGCTCTCGAACGGGACCGTGGTCAGTGCAGTGGCGGTGGACCCTGCCGGAAACGCTTCGCCTCCCGGCACGGCAACGATCGACCGGGCGCCTCCTTCGCCGCCGGCCATCGCCACGGTGACGGACGATGTCGGTCCGGTGACAGGCTCCGTGAACAGCGGCGGCCAGACCGACGATACGCGGCCCACGCTTTCCGGCACGACCGAGGGGAATGCGACCGTAACCGTCTACGACGGCGCAACGCTGCTGGGAACGACCACGGCCAACGGCGCGGGCAATTGGGCCTTCACGCCCACGACACCGCTGGGACAAGGCAGCCACAGCTTCACGATCACTGCCACCGATACGCTCGGCAATGTCAGTCTGCCTTCCCCGGCCTATACGGTCACGGTCGTCACCACGGCGCCGGCAACGCCTGTCATCACCGGCGCCACCGATGACGTGGGGTCGATCCAGGGGCCGGTCGCCAGCGGCGGGGTAACCGACGACGCGCGGCCGACGCTGGTCGGCACCGCTCCCGCCAATGTGACGGTTTCGATCTATCAGGGCGCGACGCTGGTCGGCACCACCACTTCCAACGGGTCCGGCGCATGGAGCTTCACGCCTTCCACGCCGCTGTCGAGCGGGCTCCACAACCTGACCGCTGTTGCCACCGATCCGGCAGGCAACCAGAGCGCGACATCGAACACCTATAGCCTGACGGTGGATAACACGGCGCCGAGCACGCCGGTCCTGGCATCGGTCACGGATGATGTCGGCCTGATCCAGGGACCGCTCGCCAACGGCGCGACGACGGATGATGCCCGTCCGACCCTTGCCGGAACGGCAGAGGGCAATGCGACGATATCGATCTTCGATGGGGCGACGCTGGTGGGCACGACCACGGCAAATGCCTCCGGCGCATGGAGCTTCACGCCTTCCGGCCCCTTGTCCTCCGGACCGCACGCCCTGACCGTTACGGCCACGGATGCGGCAGGCAATCAGAGCGGTGCAACCACCGTCTTCAATCTTACCGTCGATACCAGCGCACCGACAGCGCCTGTCATCACTGGCGCCGCCGATGACGTCGGCACGACGCAGGGGCCGGTCGCCAGCGGCGGCGTTACCGACGATGCCACGCCGCTCCTGTCCGGCACCGCCGAGGCAAACTCCATCGTCTCGGTCTACAACGGTGCGGTCCTGCTTGGTACTGCGACGGCGAACGGGGCGGGTGCCTGGAGCTTCACGCCGCCATCTCCGCTGTCCGATGGACCGCACAGCTTTACCGTCACGGCGCGTGATGCAGCGGGCAACGTCAGTCCATCGTCCACGGCCTATGTCGTCGTCGTGGACACCACGCCTCCCTCGGCTCCGCTGATCGCCAGCGTTACAGACGATGTGGGAAGCCGTACCGGCGCGCTGGCGAACGGCGCGGCGACCGATGATACCCGGCCAACGCTTTCGGGCACGTCGGAGGCCAATGCCACCGTCTCGATCTACGACAACGGCACGCTGGTCGGCACCACCACCGCGAACGGGTCTGGCGCCTGGAGCTACACCCCTCCTGCCGCACTTGCCCAGGGCGATCACAGCCTTACCGTTCGGGCAACGGATGCCGCAGGCAATCTTGGCCCTGCCTCTTCGCCATTCGCGATCCGGGTCGACACCAGCGCCCCTGCCGCGCCGACGATCTCCAGCGTTACCGACGATGTCGGCACCGTGCAGGGCTCGGTCGCCAATGGCGGCGTGACCAACGACACAGTGCCGCTCCTTCGCGGCACCGCCGAGGCGGGATCGACGCTGACGCTGTTGGCGAACGGAGTGTCGATCGGCACGACGCTGGTGGATGCGAGCGGCAACTGGACTTTCAGTCCATCGCCGGCGCTGGGCGAGGGGACATACAGCTTCACCGCTACCGCCACGGATGCCGCAGGGAACACCGGAGCGACCTCCAATGCCTTCGCCATCACGGTGGACACCACGCCCCCGTCAGTGCCGGTCATCACCGGCATCGTGGACGACGTGGCGCCGAACACCGGTACCGTCGCGAATGGCGGCGTTTCCAACGATGGCACTCCGCAACTGACCGGCACGGCTTCGGCCAACACAGCCGTGGCGATCTACGACAATGGAGTGGTCATCGGCAGCACCACCTCCAATGCGAGCGGCGCGTGGACCTTCACGCCTTCCTCGGGCCTGAGCGACGGTACGCATAACTTCACGGCTGTTGCCATGGACACGGCCGGAAATGCCAGCGCCGCGTCCAACACTTACGGCGTGACGCTGGACCAGACGCCGCCTTCCGCCACGATCGCCATCACTACGCTGTCGGTCGATACGGGCACCGTCGGTGACTGGAGCACGCAGGACAACAGCCCCACCATCAGCGGAACTCTCGGTTCGGCTCTCGGCACGGGCGAGCAGGTGCAGATCCAGATCGACAGTGGAACCTGGGTCAATGCCTCGGTATCCGGCACAAGCTGGTATTATGGGCCGGGCACCCTTTCCGTGGGATCGCATGCCGTTGCCGTTCGCGTCGTCGATGCCGCAGGCAACGTGGGTCACAATGCCTCGCAGACGATCAGCATAACCAGCATTCCGGCGCAGGCACCGATGGTGCAGGCGAGCAATTCGGCACTGCTGGGACTGGTCGGCGTGGAGGCGCTGAACCTGCTGGACCTCGGCTCGCAGTCGCTTACCGCCGTGGATCCCAACAACAACCTCAAGACGGTGCAGGTCAAGTATGCCCCGGTGCTGTCGCTGGCTCTCGGCGCTTATACGCTGACGGCTTCGGCAGCGCTGGCGGCGGAACTCGGGCTGCATATCTCGATCAGCAATTCTTCCGGCATCCTCGGCATCGTGGCGCCTTCCTCCACGCTGACGATCACCGCTATCGACAATGGCGCGATGAGCAACATGGCGGTGAACGAACTGCTCGGCACCGTGCATTTCGAGCAGAATCTGTCGCTTCTCGGCCTCGACGTGCTCAACGCGACGACGATCACGGCAACCGATACGACAGGCCTTTCCGCCAGTGCCGCCACAGGTTCGCTGCTCGATGTCAGCCTGCTCAATTCCGGTGGCTCGGCCAACGTGATCCAGGGCGATGCCGGCGCGAACACCCTCAGCGGGACGACCGGAAACGACCGCCTCTACGGCTTTGCCGGGAATGACGTGCTGAACGGCAATGACGGCAACGATCTGCTGCGCGGTGGGGCGGGTGCCGATACGCTCAACGGCGGCGCGGGCAACGACACGCTCGTCTATGATGCCAGCGATACGCTGATCGACGGCGGTGCGGGAAGCGATACGCTGCTGATCGATAGCGGAACCGGGCAGGTGCTCAATCTCGATGCGGTGAGCAACATTCGCAACATCGAACGCATTGATCTGGGAACCGGGGATGCCGGCAGGCAGATCACCCTGACCGAGACCGGCGTCCTGCGCGCGACCGACAGTAACCACCAACTGACGATCGCCGGTGACGGGAGCGACCGGGTCACCATGACCGGAGCGGTCTTCCAGGGCCAAACCCTGATCAATGGCGAAGCCTACAACCACTACACTTTGGGAACGACGGATATCTTCGTCGATCACCCGGTTCTCGTCGTGGTTTGAGCCGCCGGGGAGAGCGCATCCGGCCAGCGTGCCGGTCGAATATGGGAAGCGGATCATGAAGGGGACTCATGACCTTTACGTGGCGCAGGATCGCCGGAGCGGCCGTGTTTCTTATGGCCGGGATGATGGCGGAGAAGTTGGCAGCGCAAGATGGCGAAGGAGCTTCACGAAACTTCGAACAACCGGGTGGCCCTGAACTGGCTGAACGGGTTCCGGCCAACCTCGACATCGCGCAGGCCGTTGCGCTGACGCTGGCGCGGCACCCGCAGATCGCCCGGGCCAATGCCGCGCTGGCGCGGGGCCGGGCCGATCTCGGCGCGGCACGCGCGGCCTGGTATCCGCAGCTTTCCTACCAGGCCAATCTCGGGCCGAACATGCTCACGGACAGGAACGGTTCCGGGCTCAACCAGAACATGGCCGGGCCAAGCGTCTATCTGCAGCAGCAGGTCTGGGACTTCGGACGATCCAGGGGAGAAATCGGCGCGGCCCGTTCAACGACGAGCCAGCGCCGGTTCGAACTGGAATCGGTGGCGGATCAGCTTGCCGAACAGGGTGCGCTGGCGTTTCTCGAAGTGCGCCGTTTCGAGCAGCTGTCGGCCGAAGCGGCGCGGCAGGTGGAGGAACTGGAGCGGCTGCGGGAACTGATCGGATTTCGGGTTCGCGCCGGCATATCCGACAAGTCCGACCTCATGCTGGCCGACGTAAGAGTGGAAAGCGCGCGCGGTGAAGCGATCCAGGCACAGACCGCGCTTGCGATCGCGAGCGCGGCCTTGGCGAACCTGATCGGCGGGGTCGCCCTGACCTATGCCGATCCATCTGCCGAGATTTCGCGCCTCGAAGCCGGGGACGAAGAGCCGGACTATGATCGCTTGCCCGCGATCGCCGCCGCGCAGGAAGCGGAGAACGCCGCTGCGGCCCGGATCGGGCAGGCCAAGGCCGAACGCTATCCCAGGCTTGGGCTGCAAATGGGCTACACCCGCAACAACTACACCTACAACACACGGGACAATGCCTTCACGGCGCTGGTGACGGTGACGGGCGATGTCTACCGCCGGGGCAACCGCTATCTCGTTCAAGCTGCCGAGGAAGACCGCCGCGCGGCTGACGCGACGCGGGAAGCGGCCATCATGGAAGCGCGAGGCAAGGCTCTTTCCGCGCGGCAGGAAATCCGTGCCGGCCACTTGCGGATCGCCGCCTATTCGCATCAGGAAGAGCAGGCGATCACCGCCAGCCGCATCTTCTTCGAGGAATACAAGCTGGGCAAGCGAACGCTGACCGAACTGCTCAACACCCAGCTTGAAATCTACCGCGCCGCCAGTGCCCGGATCGTGGCCGAACATGACATCATGGGCGCGCGCGTCCGGTTCGAGAACCTTTGCGGGACGCTGCGTCCCTCGCTGGGCCTTCCCGCGCGCCTCATCGAGGAAGAAGACCTGCATGGCTGACAGTCCGGAAGTGCTGCACGATCCCTGGGCCGCCGCCATCGCGGCGCTCGCTACATTGAAGGGCGTGCCGGTCGGCGTGCCTGAACTGGCGCGGCGGCTCTACTGGAATGAGGGCAGGGGGGCGGAAGAAGGCCTGGCAGAGGCTGCGCGGCTGTCCGGCCTCGATTTCGAGATCGTGGCGATGGGCATTGAAGATGTGCCGCAAATGCTGCTTCCGGCCATCTTCGAACTGCGCGGCGAAGGGGCGGCCATCGTCCACAGCCGCGATGCAGGGCATGTCCGCGTCACGATGCCATGGCTCCACAGGGATACACCGGTCGAACTCGCGCTGGAGACATTCCGCGCGCAGGTTTCGGGGCGGGTCGGCTTCGTCGAACCCCTGTCCACGCGATCGCGAGATGCCCGGTTGGAGGAGTTCCTGCGGCGGCCATCCCGTTCCTGGGTGTGGGATATCATCACCGCGGACCGGCGCGGCTACGGGGAGGTGCTGCTGGCGTCGGTGTTCGGCAACCTGCTCACTTTCGCCACCTCGCTTTTCGCAATGCAGGTTTGGGACCGCGTGATCCCCGCCCAGTCCATTCCCACGCTGTGGGTGCTGGCGCTGGGGACGGGACTGGCGCTGTTATTCGAATTCATGTTGCGCACGGCGCGGGTGCAACTGGTGGACCGCATCGGGCGGCGGGCCGACCTTGCCATTTCCTCGCGGATATTTGCCCGTGCGCTGGACATCCGCAACGATGCCCGCCCGCGATCGACGGGGGCCCTGATCGCGCAATTGCGCGATGTCGAACAGATCCGCGAGATGCTCACCTCCACCACCGTATCGGCCCTGATCGACGTCCCGTTCGTCGCTCTCTTCCTCATGCTGTTCGCCCTGCTGGCAGGGCCGCTCACTTTCGTGCTGGTGGGCGCTGCCGTGCTGATCGTGCTGCCAGGCCTCCTGCTACAGCGGCCGCTTGCCCGGCTGGCGACGGAGGGCATGAAGGAAGGGGCATTGCGAAACGCGATCCTCGTGGAATCGATCGAGCGTATCGACGAGATCAAGATGGCGCAGGCGGAGCCGCGCTTCCAGTCGCTGTGGGAGCGGCTCTCGGTGACGGGTGCGCGCGTCGGCGCGGAGCAGCGTTTCCTGTCCTCGTTTTTCGTCAACTGGACGCAGACCCTTCAGCAACTGGCTTATACGGTCGTCGTCGTCGCCGGGGCATTTCGCGTGATGGACGGCGACATGACGATGGGCGCGCTTATCGCCTGCTCCATCCTGACTAGCCGCGCGCTGGTGCTGTTCGTTCCGTTCGGCCAGATATTCACTCGATGGCAGAATGCCAGGGTCGCACTTGGCGGGCTTGAGGATCTCTTCGGGAAACCGGTCGATCATGATCCCGAGCGGGGGCTGCTGCGTCGCCCCGTGCTCAAGGGATACTACGAGATCAACGATCTGAGATATGCCTATGATCCCGAGGGGCCGCTGGCCCTCAAGGTCGAGCGGCTGTCCATCCGCGCCGGGGAGCGGATTGCCCTGCTGGGACGGATCGGAGCCGGCAAGTCGACTCTGCTGCGAGTCCTTGCGGGGCTGGCCTTGCCATCGGGCGGCGATGTGCTGCTTGACGGCAGCAGTCTTGCGCAGATCAGCCCGGCCGATGTTCGCCGGGACATTTCCTATCTCGGGCAGGGGGCTCAGCTCTTTCTCGGTACGATTCGCGAAAACCTGCTGATCGGCGCGCCCGGCACCAGCGACGAACGGATACTGCGGGCGCTGGCGGTGACCGGCGGCACCGGGATCGTCCAGAACCAGCCGCACGGGCTAGACCTGTTGCTTCAGGAGGGCGGGGCGGGGCTTTCCGGCGGGCAGCGGCAAACCCTGCTGCTGACCAGGGCGCTGCTGCGAGGTGGCAATATCCTGCTGCTCGATGAACCTTCCGCGCCGCTGGACGATATCAGCGAGCGCAATCTGGTGGCCAATCTCGGCCAGTGGCTGAACGGGAGGACCCTTGTCGTGACGACCAACCGGCCGGGGCTGCTCGAACTGGTGGACCGGATCGTGCTGATCGACGGCGGGCGGGTCGCGCTCGACGGAGCCAAGGAGGCCGTGCTCGCGGCACTGGCGATGCCTGCTGCGCTGAAGGAGAAACGCTCATGAACCGGACCATGCCGGTTTCCGCGAGCCTGCCGGCGGGTTTCGGCGGCGATGAGGAGAGCCGCTGGCTGCGTACCCTGGGGCGTCTGCGCATCGTGCCGATCCTTTCGATCGGCATCCTGGCTTTCCTGGTCTGGAGCTACTTCGGCGTGCTTGACGAAGTGGCCGTGGGGCCAGGCAAAGTGACGCCGCCCTCCCGATCCCAGATTGTTCAGAGTCTGGAGGGGGGGATCGTCAATGGCATCTTCGTCCATGAAGGAGATATCGTCAGCCCGCGCCAGAAGCTGGCCACGCTTGACCGTGCACGCTTCAGTTCCATGCTTGGTGAAGCGGAAGCGAAGGCACGCGCGCTCGAAGCATCAGCAGCCCGCCTTGAAGCCGAGATCAATGGCGGAACGCCTCGCTTTCCGCAGGCGGTGAAGGATACACCGGGTCTCGTCGCGCGCGAGATGGAACTGATGCATTCGCGCCGGCAGAACCTCGCCGTCGCCACCGCGAGCATGCGGCAGTCGCTGGCGCTGACCCGGCGCCAGCTTGCCATGACGGAGCCGCTCGTCGAACTCGGCGCGGCCAATCAGGTGGAAGTGATCCAGCTTCGCCGTCAGGAGAATGAGATCCAGGCCAAGCTTGATTCGCTGCGCAACCAGTACGTCATCGATGCCAGTGCAGACTATGCCAAGGCCCGCGCCGAACTGGATCAGGTGATCCAGGTGATCGGCGGCAGGCGCGACCAGCTTGACCGCACGACGCTTCATTCGCCCGTCCGCGGGATCGTAAAGAACCTGGAAGTCACGACCATCGGCGGCGTCATCCAGCCGGGCGGCTCGCTGATGGAGATCGTGCCGCTGGAGGACCAGCTCCTGATCGAAGCGCGGGTTTCCCCGCGCGACATCGCCTTCATCCGGCCCGGCCAGCCGGCCACCGTAAAAATCACGGCATACGATCCATCCATCTACGGCACTTTACCGGGAACGGTGGACCGCATTTCTCCCGATACCTTGCAGGACGAGGTCCACCGCGATCAGGTCTATTACCGCGTCTACGTTCGCACCCACAATTCCAGCCTGCGGACGAAAGACGGGCGCGAGCATGCGATCATGCCGGGAATGGTGGCTACGGTGGAAATCCGCACCGGTCGGAAAACCATACTCCAGTACCTGATGAAGCCGATCAACAAGGCGCAAGAAGCGCTGCGGGAGCGCTAGGCCGGAAAATGTGCTTTCCCGGTCAAAGCTTGCGGGTGCCGAGCCATTTGACCATCGCCGGATCGCGGTGGTCGAAGAAGCTGCTGGCCTTCTGATCAAGCGCGGAAATCGCTGCGATATCGCCATCGTCCAGAGCAAAGTCGAAGATCGCGAAATTCTCGGCCATGCGCTCCTTGCGGACCGACTTCGGGATTGCGACGATGCCGCGCTGGTTCAGCCAGCGCAGGACGACCTGGGCAACGGTCTTGCCGTGCTTCTGTCCGATCGAGGCCAGCAACTCGTTGCTGAACAGCCCGTTCTTGCCTTCCGCGAAGGGGCCCCAGGCTTCGGGCTGCACCTTGTATTCCTCCAGCAATGCCTGAGCATCGTGCTGCTGGTGGAAGGGGTGGATCTCGATCTGGTTGACCGCAGGGGTGATTTCATTGTGCAGCACGAAATCGAGCAGCCGGTCGGGATAGAAGTTGCTCACTCCGATAGCCCGGATGCGACCTTCGCGGTGCAGGTCCTGCATGGCGCGCCAGGCGCCATACACATCGCCATAAGGCTGATGGATCAGCCACAGGTCGAGATAATCGAGCTGCAGCTTGTTCAGTGAACGCTCGAAAGCCGCCTTGGCGCCTTCATAGCTGACGTCCTCGATCCACAGCTTGGTCGTGACGAAAGGTTCGCTGCGCGCGATGCCATGATTGCGGATGGCCTGTCCAACCGCTTCCTCGTTGCCATAGGAGGTTGCGGTATCGAGCAGGCGATAACCGACATCGATGGCGTCGCGCACACTGCGCTCGCATTCAGCGGGGTCGGGAACCTGGAAAACGCCAAAGCCGAGGCTCGGCATTTCCACGCCATTGTTCAGGGTCACATTGGGGACGGACTGGGGCATGTGGCATCCTTTGGTTCAGATCGGCGATCATGTGCGGTCTCAGCCTGACTCATGGCGATTACCCGAGGTTCGCGTCAGGTTGCCGGCCAATACGGCGCAGGCCGCCGGGAAAATTGTCGGATCGGATATAGTCTGGCAGCCGGAATGCGATTAGACGCCGTAATCGGCATGTCACTATAAGGTACGCTAATTAATGGCGGGTGAGAACTACAACGAGCTCGCAGCGTTCGTGATGGTCGCGCGTGAGCGCAGTTTTACCCGCGCGGCTGCAAAGCTTGGCGTTTCGCAATCGGCGCTCAGCCAGACGATCCGCGGGCTCGAAGAGCGATTGGGATTGAGGTTGCTCACCCGCACGACCCGCAGCGTATCGCCGACCGAGGCGGGGCACCGCCTGTTCGGCACCCTGGCGCCGCGCTTCGAGGAGATCGCGCAGGAACTCGTCTCGCTAAGCCAGTTGCGCGACAAGCCGTCTGGCACCATCCGCATCAATGCGGGGGAACATGCGGCACTGGCGGTCCTGCAGCCGGCGCTGCGTAAATTCCTGCCCGATAACCCCGACATCCGCGTCGAGATCGTTGTCGACAACGGTCTGACCGACATCGTGGCCGAAGGATATGACGCAGGGGTTCGGTTGGGCGATCAGGTGGCCAAGGACATGGTTGCAGTTCGTATCGGCCCAGATTTGCGCATGGCCGTTGTCGGGTCGCCCGAGTATTTTGCCCGCTATCCCGTTCCGCATACGCCGCAAGACCTGACACGGCACAATTGCATCGGTATCCGGCTGCCCACCTATGGCGGCATTTTCCCGTGGGACCTCGATAAGGACGGGCACGAAGTCAATGTTCGGATCGAGGGGCAACTGGTGTTCAACAACATCGGCCTGCGGCTCAATTCGACGCTGGATGGCCTGGGCCTTGCCTATCTGCCGGAGGATCAGGTTTTGCCCTATATCGCACAAGGCCGCCTGATCCGGGTGATGGAAGACTGGTGCGGACCTTTTCCCGGTCACCATCTCTACTACCCGAGCCGTCGCCACGCTTCTCCCGCCTTCGCCCTGCTGGTCGAGACCTTGCGCTATCGGCCTTGAGGCAGGGCGGACCTGCGTAAGAACATCCGTCATGGCTTTGCCAGCGGCCGCGCAGCGCCGAAAGCGGGCCTCGATCCTGGAAGGTACCGGTGTTCTGGAAAAACGAATGGTCGGGGAGACAGGCGTGGACCAGCCTATCTATACTATTGAATTTTAAGGGCTGTACTATCGCTTGACGCAATTTGACCAACTGATTCGGCCAACATTGATTGGGCTTTAATGGGTTGATTTGGGACGACGGTGCGGTGAATCGATGAGCTGTTTCTGCCACGCGACAAATTGAGGAGGTCTGTGGATAACTTTCCTCGGTACAGATCGGAAGGGGCAGTCAGGAAATTTCTTCCGTTGCCTCGTGCGTGAATGACATTCCTCTGACCGGGCGAGGCGGGTGATTCTGGGCAGCTGATTCGGAGCGGCTGAGCGGACAATGACTGGCAGGCAGCAATGCTCTCCATGGCGGTCGTCGCTTTGCTCAGAAACTAATCCTAAAATCCTTCGATCTCGGGGTTCCGGCACCTGGCAGCCCAAATGGCTGGGATTGGGGACAGAGCCGTCATTCACATTTCGTCTCGTGAACGGCGGCTTCTGACGGGAACGGTCCTCGTCAGTCTCGTCCCAAAGGGCCAGATGGTCGACCTACAACTGTGATGAGTTGTTCTATACAGTCCGGCAGTCGTGCCAGCACGCAGCTCGAAACCTGGCGTGGGTGCCCAAACTCATAGATCGCTCATGTGCGTAGTTCATCTGCCATGAGATAGTGCTTCTCCCTACCTGAATGTAGGCCTCCGCCCAGGATCATCGAACCTACTTAATGGTCCATAGGCGCTGTGTGACGATCGACACGCCATCCTACTCCAATCTTTCCCTTTAATGCGCCAACCAAATGACTCACTCGCAAGTCCTATTTCCGTCATCTCTAGAGCCGGCGATTCACCATCTTTCGCATCGATGCTTCCAAACGCATATGGGATTATAAACGCATCTGAAAGATCATATTCCGAGATGACCGTCTGTCCCAAGGAGATCTGCTCTACCTTGCGTTCACCATAGTTTAAAATGTATAAGTCGTTCGACTTGACATCAATCTGGACGACTAAAATATCTTCTTTATTGTATGTGAGCGGGGATTCAAAGCTATTCGTAAGCCCAATATCCACATCACTTTTGATCGACCATTGAGGGTCGCAACTTAATTTCCTGGAAGCGTAGATATAAACACCCGTGCCAAACCTTGCCAGAAACTTACCAAGTCTGCTTGATTTTGCCGGATACCCGGTATCGACCGGGAAATATTGAATTGTTAATCTTCCATCGATATCTCTGATGGTTCCGTCGTCCGACTGCCATTCGTTGGGGCTTTCGAGAGCCATTTTTCTGTCGCCCTGTCTCGATCTTAGATAATCACCCTCATCTATAATATCTGAATTTAGCTTCACTCTAACATTTAAATTCAGCGTCTTTAGAGGCCGTGTCAATCGCTTAATCTGCGCCAAGTTCATGGTAACTGCATCTAAATTTCGTCGAGCTCCGTCGGCAACGTCTCGTGCGATCCTGAGATCTCTGTTCTTCTGCTCGGCGGCGCTCGTTAACACTGATAACTGTAGTCGGGCAGCGGCCGCGTTTCGATCCGCCTCCCGTCTATCAATTAGCTGTTGATCGGCTTGGCGCTGCTGTGCGGATCGAAGTTTTTGTAATTCAGCCTGACCAAGTGCGACTTCCCTCTCGCGCTGAGTATTGAGCGTCTCTACCGCAAAGGCTAGCATGCTGATGACAGCAGAAGTTATCGTAATCGCAATTGCCACGTGACCGGATGCGGTTAGCCGCTTTCGACCAACAGCGTCTTCAAACGTTGTCTTTCTTACCAAGCTCCAAATGCCGGCCAAGGCGGTCACCAAAAAGCCTAAGTACTTTAGGATAGCGATTGTCAGCATCTCAGCTCGCCAAGCCTCCCCATTCGCAAAAGGCACGTGGAGCAATAAGACCACGCACTCACGGCGAGCTAAGTGCCGCCTCCGTGTGACGACTATCTTCCGCCCTCATCGCCGCCGCGACATGCCGCCTAAAATTGTGCCACGAACTCCGCGACTTTTCATCTTCATTGTTGCGCATGCGGGGCTGCGGAGAAAGCGCGGCCGGCAGCAACGCCGATTTCCTCGTCGGCCGATCGCCAGCGGCATAACGCCGACCTTCAATTGACCGTTTGTGGAACGATTGCGAGTTTCTGGAACGCTCCCATAGCCTCAAAGCGGGCGAATGGCCGTTGCCGACACAAGCGGCCGTTCACGAGCCAATCGCTGGGTGGCAAGATTTGGGTCGGGTGCTGCCCAAATCCACCGCCGGGATTTGGGCGCGCCGCCTAGATGGTCGATGCGATTCAGTAGCTGGTGGCACAATTCCCCTTGCTTCCGTCACTCTTGGTCGGCGGGAGGTGTCGGAAGCAGCTTTCAGCCATTTGGGCATTCCCTGTGTAAATTAACGCTCGGGGGAAGCGTCGACTTCGTAGTTGTGAACAAAATCGGTTGGTACTGCGGGCCCCCAATTGGCGAGGCTGTCCTTCATTGAATAGTTGGTTGGAGTCCAAAGTGAATAATCATCAATGAAGTCCATATCGGAATAATACTCGAACCAGCTTCCCCACGGGTCTTGTATATAATGGAAGAAGTTGGACCCGATTGTGTGTCGGCCGAATCCCCAGTCACCTTTACCAGCCTTTTCCACCAAGGCTCGCCCGCCACGGCCGACTTCGTCGGGGTCTCTGACCTGAAAGCTTCCATGATGAAAACCTGTCCCCGGTGATTGTGCAAAGGCCAGGACGTGATGATCGCTGTTTTCTCGCGCACAGCAGAAGGCGATGACATCCTGGGCGCGATCGGCGAGGCCCATGCCAAGCGCTTCCGTCACAAAACGAACGCTTTTGGGAACATCGGGGCTGAACACGAGCACGTGGCCGAGCCGCAGCGGTCGGACAGGGGCGTAGTCATCTCCAGGCAGGACCGCAGATTGCCTCATGCGAACGATGTCGCCGGGCGCGTTTATGCAGAAGGGCGAGCCTTTCGTTAGCGCGGCATCTTCCGAACATTCCTCCAGGTGAAGCAGCATTCCGTGTGGATCTGAAAGCCATAGGCCTTCGGCCTCGAATCCCTCGGGAGCATTGACGATAAGCCCGCCGAGTTCGGGCACTTTGTCTGCTATCGAAGCAAGTTCGCTGGCTCGCAGCCTTATGTGGTGAAGCCGTTTCGCTGGATAGCCTCCAAGCAAGACTATTGAGGGACGTGTTTGTCCCTCGCAAGTCAGCGTTGCAATATTACCCTTCTGATTGGCAATTAATCCGGCGTTCGAATAAAATTCTATACCTTGTGAAATATCAGGAACTTCAAGGGTGTATGAAATGACTCCCTGGACGGCCATGATAGATCCTCTCTCGATTTTTTATTTGTTCAATCGCGCAAATCGGTCTTTGCGCTAGATTACTCTGTTTTCTATTGCGCCAATGCCGTCGACTTCGCATCGGACAACGTCGCCAGACCCGAGGAAAACAGGGGGCTCTCGACCCACTCCGACGCCTTCAGGCGTCCCCGTGGCAATGAGATCGCCCGGCTCGAGCGTAAATGCCTGGGACAGATAGGAAATCTGGGCAGCGATGCTGTGGATCATGTTCCCAGTGTTATTGCTTTGCCGCAGTTCCCCGTTGACATAGCTTCGCAGATTGAGCGCCTGCGGGTTCGGGACTTCATCAGCTGTCACCAGCCATGGGCCGATCGGCCCATGCGTGTCGAACGACTTGCCCATAGTGAAGGTCGGTGAGTGGAACTGCCAATCTCTGGCCGACACATCGTTGGTTACGGTGTATCCGAAGATGTAATCGAGTGCGTCCGTTTCTGAAACGGCCTTGGCGGGCCGCCCGATCACGACTGCGAGTTCAACTTCGTAATCCAGCTTTTCCGTGATACCCGGTTCAATCCCGTCGTAGGGACCGGAGAGGCAGCTCGTTTGCTTGTTGAACCAGACTTGGTGCTTGGATCGCGCGACGCCTAGTTTGTCGGCCTCTTCGAGATGCTTGGCATAGTTCATACCGATGGCGAGGTACTTGCCAGGCCGCTCGATGGGGGCAAGCAATTGAACTTCGGAGAGCGGCCGCACCGATGCTGCGGATGCAGCCTGCCGAAGAATATCCAAGCCTTTTGAGCCCGCCGCTATGACCTCCGTCATAGTGCGATACGGAATGTTGGTCGTCGTAAGATCCAGGACGTTATCGTGCTCTACGATGCCGATGCGGGCGCCTTGGTCCGATTGGAAGCGGATGAGTTTCATGCGTTCTCCTTGCGCGGTGCGATTGGGCGGCGATCGTCGATTTTGACGCCGGCGCTGCTGAGTTCGTTAAAAAGGGCTTCAACCAGTGGTGGAAGATCGCAGGCGCCGACGGCGCCGCCGAAGACATAGAAGTCGGGGCGAATGATCATTGCTGACCAGCCTTGGGCATCAAGGAATGCATGGATGCGCCCGTCCACATCCTTCCAACTCGGCTCGCCATCGGGCGCATCGATGTTGACGAATGCCACGCCCAATTCCTCCAATTTGAGGAGATCGCGATCGGACAGATGTTTTTCGGCGCTAAGCGCGCGAGAGATAATGACAAAGTGACTTCCGGCGCCGGTGACCTCGTCCAGTGGGCTTATCACGCTTCCTTGCTTGATGACGGAATGGGGCGAGAGCAGCCCGGCGCCGGCCTGTAGCTGGCCTTCGCCATCTCGGCGTAGCAAGCCTGAGATTAACTGCGGGAAGGGGGGCATGGCTGGCGCACGCCCCTCAAGGAAGAGGCGGTCGCGGTTTGCTGCTTCTTCCGGATCGGGGATGCAGATGATCTTGCCGAGGAAGATGGCCATATCGATAATCTGGCTCACGTGTGGGAGCCGTTCGATTTGGTAGCTATCGAGGAGACTGTCGTCTGCCTTGCCATCCAGGATCAGGCCCAGTTTCCAGGCAAGGTTCCAGCTGTCGCGAAGCCCCGCGCACATTCCCTGCCCCAGGAACGGCGGCATGACATGCGCTGCGTCACCGGCAATCATGAGGCGGCGATCTCTCCAGCGATCCGCTATCAGAGACCTGAAATTGTAGACTTTGTGCCGAACCAATTCGACCTCATCAGGCCCGGCCCAGGCTTCCAGGAGCTTCCAGACGTAGGACTCCTGTTCCAGATCCTCGACAGTTTCACCGGGAAGCCGCATGAACTCCCAGCGACGGAATTTCTTTCCATCGCGCACGCCGGCCGGCACGATGGTCGTCGGCCGGTCGGGGTTACAATATTGGCCGGCCTCCGGAATTCCTAGACCTTCGACGGTTACGCCATCTTTCAGAAGCACGTCGACCACCAGCCAATCGGCCTGGAAGCCTCGATCCTCTTGCTGCGAACCAATCGAACGCCGCACGAGGGAATTGGCGCCGTCACAGCCGACAATATACCGTGCCGAAACCTGCTTCACTTCTCCAGTTTCGACTGATTTTAGCGTAACTTGCGCGGTATTTTCATCTTGGGTGACCTCGATCGCCTCCCAACCCAGGTTGAGGCTAACCGTTGGCTGGGCTTGAACTTTTTCGTCAAGCGCCGTCTCGAGCGTCGGTTGGTGGACGAAGTTGATTTCGGGCCCACCGGAGATCGCCGGCTTGCCCCAGTCAATTACCAGAAGCTCCTGCCACTGCGCGTTGAACCATTGATAGAGCGACCCTGGGTGGGTGAGGGAAGGGAGCTCTTCACGCAATCCGGTCGCGGCGAGGACACGGTATAGCTCGTGGTCGACGCACACAGCCCGGGGAAGACGATAGCGTGTCGTCCAGCGTTCAAAGATCGCGACGGATCGCCCCTGTCTTGAGAGCATCAAGGCAAGCGACTCGCTGACAGGTCCGTAACCGATCAGAATCACATCAAAAGTGTTGTTGTTCATCCCTCTCTCCTTGCCCGGGCTATAGCCCTGAGCGTTTTCATATTATCATTAATGTCATGATGACAAAAATGATAATATGAAGTCAAGGGAGATTTTGGGGTGCACTCTCGTGCTCGGTTTTGGGTCGGGGCAGGGCGGTTAAGTCCAAGGGGGGGCAGCCTGCAGCTCCCATGGAACCGCAGTTGCGGGTGACTCGATATGAACTGTGCGGCAGCGCTTTTGTCGGATGCCCCCCACCATTTTAGAGGCGGGCGCTTTTGTCCCGTGAGACTGACGTCAGCTGAGAGGACGCCACCAGGCGAGCTTGCCAGGGGCTTCTTTCAAAAGCCGCTCAAACGTCTGATCTACGACAACCTCGGCTTCGTCTGAAGGAACTCCAAAGCTCCGCAAGACCATAGCCGTCATCCCTTTGATGTACGATGGATCCCGCTCACCTGAAACAATGCGGCGAATAGCTTCGTGCTTTGCGCCCATCAGGAGATCCGCTGCCAAATCCACCGAGAGAACGGAATAGGCCCCAGAGCGTACGCCGGCCCGAATATCTCCTTTCACTTTGGCAGAGATCAGCCCAGCTTCACCGTCCATCAGTCCCAGGTGAGTCAGGAATCCACCCCATTCCACATCGATCAAGGCACGGGCCAGGAATGTCTGAAATCCTGTAGCAGTGCGCGCGACCGGATCATCAAGGACATCGTAGACGCTCGCAATGCCCTGCGTCATCTCTTCGGCGAGTTGAAAGGCCAGCTGAATGACGGCCTCGTCGAGGGAATCGAAATACTTGTAGAACGTGCCGCGCGAAACGTCAGCATGCCGCACCACGTCCTCGATGACTGTGGCACCGGTAAGCCGCTTGCCTGCACAAACCGCGAGGACGGATTGGAGGAGATGAGCGCGCATCCGCTCACGTTTCTCCCGCGCAACGCGAACCCGATGGTCTTCGCGAGGAGTGCCGGATGCGGTTGTGTCAGCGGATACGGTCGCGTTCAGAGTGCTCATTCTGTCATCGTGACAGATTGTCACTACAGTGGAAAGGGTGCGACCGTTCAATCGGGTCCAGAGATGAGCCATTTTATCTCAAGCGCGAGAGACTTTCCGCTTTGCTTTGGTCAGCTGCAAACCATCGCGCATGTTGAGTGACAGGAGAAAAAGGTTGGCCGCGCCGGCAACGAGCTCGACCGCTTGGATCGTATAGAAGCTGGTATCGAAGCTGCCATTGGAAGCCTTGTGGGATAGGTACAGCGCGGCGGGAATGAGAATGAGAACGCCGTTAGCGGCAATAAACGGCATGCGCCGCGCTTTCTTGCCAACCAATCCCTTTCGGTTCCCGTTTGCTAGCGAAAAACCTGATCCGCCGGTCGCGGCTAGTGCCGGTACCAGCAGGAGAAATCCCCAAGGGATCGTCGTTTTCACTACTGCGATCGTTGCGGCCGAACCAAAAATCTCGCTCAGGATTGTCGAAACCCAGAAAGCCGCAATTGTAAGGAGCGCGAGTCCGCCTGCGACGGGATGGATAATTCTCTTCATGTTCAATCCTTGAAGGCGGCGGAAGCGCACGTCGAAACGAGAACTTGATCGGAAACCGGTATATCCCATACCAATGTCATAATGACATGATGATGTCAAAAAATGAGCATGTTTCCGGTCGACGATTTAGCCCCGAAAGTTTGAATTTATCTAGCAGGTATAAGGGTTTGTGGTTCGATGCATCGGAGAAATCTTCGCCAATGAAAGGAATTGTCAAACTGACAAAGCCTTTACAAAATCGAAGTGTTTGATACCTTCCAATCACCCGCAAGCGGGAATGGCCCTGCTCAAGGAATCAAAGAGGAGACGGTATGCTTGAACGTAAAGAGCTCGATCGTGTGGTCACGATGCGGGAGCAGCTTGGCGACACGAACCCAGAGTCCGTCGTGTTGATCAATACATTCAACGTTGATGCAGGCGATGTGGACGAACTGATCGCCGCCTGGGAAGCCGATGCGGCCTATTTCAAGCGCCAGCCTGGCTTCATTTCAACCCAGCTTCACCGGGGAATTGCAGGTAGCTGCACGTTCCTTAATTATGCCGTCTGGCAGGACATCAACACCTTCCGCGCCGCGTTTCTGAACCCTGAATTTCAGGAAAAGCTGGCCGCATATCCTTCCAGCACGAGCGCATCTCCGCATCTGTTCCGAAAGATGGCTGTGCCCAACATCTGCGTATCGTGATCAAAGGTCGGGAGCAAATTTTCGGATTTGCTCCCACCTTGGCGGCCGCGATTTCAGGAGGTTAGGCGGCATTCAAGCGGACAGATTGTTACGATACCTCATCATAGCTGCATAGGGTTGCCAACCCTTTGCGGCTATTTTTGTGAGCGCCATAAAAAGCTAAACCCATCTTCCGCCGCCGGCTGCGCGGCGAGCGGAAGATGGGTCCGTCTCCTTACCCCCGCAGGGAGACGAATAGGATCTGGCTTAGATGTATCCGGCCTCGCGGTAGTACCGCTCTGCACCTGGATGAAGTGGAACTGGGGTATCGGCCATCTTGAATGGATCGAGCGGATAGCTCAGCGGGCTCCGTTCCGGCGGAATATGGCGGTATTGGGCTTCGAGGGTGCCGCGGGTTTCGACAAGGCACCAGGCCAGCAAATGGGCAATATCGTCGGGCATGTCGTCGCGAACGAGAATAACGAAGTCGGAAAAATCGAGCGTGTCGATCGCCTCCGGCAGATTGTCCCAGTAACCTGCAGGAAGGCTGTTGCGGCGAAATCCATAGTTCTGCTTCAGCACTGCCAGAGCCTGCTCTTCGGCCGGTAGCGCGACAGCATTGCGGACACTCATGGCTTCGCGCCACCAGGGGGTCATGATTGCTTCCTGGAGTACCGCGTCCACTTCACCCGAAACCATTCGGGCAATCGACTGCTCTGGGCGCTGGGAAACGACATATTCGCCGCCCCAGGACTTGAGGGTCGCCTCGTCAATGCCATGGGCTTCCATATAACGCTGGCTGACATACCCAATGTAGTTGGTGCCATCGTCGACCGAAGCGGCGATCCGCAAGTTGGGCTTTTTGGCGCGCAGCTCTTCAAATGTGGAAACGCCGAACTTTGGATCAATCGCCAGTACCAGGCGATCGTTTTGCGGGAGAACGCCAAGAGCGCGAAGAGTCGGCATTGCGTTGCCGGAAAAGATGCCTTCCCCAACCAGCGCGTCACCGACCAGCATGGCCGGCGTCGTGATGCAAAGCTGTGCCTCACCATCGAAAACCGAAATCGGCCCTTCGAGGCCTCCGCCGCGCGTATTCCAAATGGCGACACGGCTTCGCAGACCGGCTCGATCGCTGAATTCCTGGCAGAGCCAGGAGCAAATCCGGTGGAAATTGGCCTGGCCCCAGTCGCCTACAAAATTCAAGGTGACGGAGCGGTCGATCGAGGGGGATCCCGGGCTCTGCATGTACTCTCCCATCTTTTGTGTTGTTCGCGCACTTAATGACAAGGTTCTGTCAAAATGGAAATACACTGTCAAGGATTCGAGGTCGCGATCGGCTGTCACATCCCAAGCTGAAAGTGTGGTCTGCGGTAGGAAATGTGGTCGGAAGCGGGCCTGTTCGGCACAAAAAAAAGCCGGTCGGATGTCATGTTCCGACCGGCCAGTGGGAGGGCGCCCTGAGGCCATCAGGGCGCGTTCATCAGTGCATTGCGACAGCTGGTCCAGTCGGCGTAAAATGCCGGCGGCGTGCGATGAGGAACGTCGACAGCCCCGCTGCAAGCAGCATGGCGAACGTAAGCATGACCAAGCCCGCGGAATAGGATCCGGTGTTCCCTTTGAGTACGCCGAACAGCCAGTTGCCGCCGAATTGACCGATGCCTGCCGCCACCATGGCAATGGCGAAGCCCGTTGCGGCGGATTTGCCGCGCAAATCTTCTGACAGGGCCGCCATGAAGATGCCGCCGATGCAACGCGCGATCAGAAAGGCGAGTGCGAGAGCATAGAACGAGATCGACGGGGCTACGATACCGGCAATGCCGGTTAGGCAAGCCGAGGCCAGAGCGCTGCCGATGACCCACGGGTAGCGCTTGCCGCTGACGTCCGAGAAATGGCTTACCGCGTACGAGGCGATGATCCCGCCTACGAACAGAGGTACGATGATCTTGCCGATCTCGGCGAGCGACAGTCCCAAAGTGTCGTGACCGACCTTGGGAATCCAGAAGACCATGGTCGACGCCGCGCCCGCCACCGTCAGGTTCACGAGGGCAGCGGCAGAGATGTAGCTTGCTGGCGCTCCTTGCGATGAGGATGCGGCATGAGCTGTTTCCTGGGTATCGAAGGCCTTGGCAAGCCATTTTCGCTCATCTGCCGTGAGCCAGCGCGCGGCTTGCGGACCGGAAGGCATCAGCCTCAGAGCGAATATACCCATGAATACGATGGGAACGCCTTCGAGAATGAACAGCCAGCGCCAGCCCTCCAGGCCGGCGAGGCCATGAAACTGAATCAGAAACGCACTAAGCGGCGCGCCAACGATCGCGGCGACGGCAGCACCAGCCATGATCAGGGTTACAGCGCGGGCGCGGTATGCAGGCGGGTACCAGAGTGAGCAGGCGATCAGGATCGAAGGAACGACACCGGCTTCAGCGACGCCGAGTGCGAAGCGCAATGCATAGAAGGTTTTAGGGCCTTGCACAGCACCCATCAAAGCTGCGCAAAATGCCCAGCCGATCATCATGATGGGGATCCAGCGGTGCACTCCGAAGCGGCGGGCAGCCATGCTGCTTGGAACGGCAAAGAGGGCTTCGCCAATGAAGAAAATGCCGGCACCAAATCCAAACATGCCGGGCGTAAGGCCGAGATCGCGGTTCATTGCGAGCGCGGCGTAGCTGGTGTTCATGCGGTCGACATAACTAGTCAGCACCACCACGAAGAGAAAAGAAAGTATGTGCCAGTGGATCTTGCGGATCGCAGCGCGACCGACCCGATCTTCGTTTTGCCCGGAGGATAGAGTTGTTGCCATGGTTTGTCCTCTCCCAGGCGGTCAAAGGTCTAGTTTGATGAGCGGTGACAGAGCGCGCGAGCAGCAAAGAGCCATGCAGTTGTTTTGCGCTTTTTCCTCATCCGTCAGATAATGATCGCGATGATCGGGGAGCCCCTCGAGAATGTCGGTAATGCACGAGCCGCAGATTCCCTTTTCGCACGAAACCTCGACCTCGCAGCCTTGTTCGATCAGCACGTCGGCGATCGAGCGACCGGCGGGGATTTCGAATTCCGTTCCGTCAGCAAGCTGGACCTTGAAAGGCCCGCCGCTTGTGTCCGTCTCGGCGTCGAAATACTCGAAGTGGATCCGCGCGTCGGGCCATCCGAGACCGCGAGCGGCTTCGATGACATGGTCCATGAAGCCCTGTGGCCCACACACGTAGATATGGTCGTCTCCGGTCGGAGCGCCAATGTCTGCCGTGAAATCGAAGCGGCGGTCCTCGGAGAAGTGTGCCTGCACAGACGGCGCCAAGGAGCCAGCGAGCAGCTCTTCGAGAAACGGCGCTTTGCTGCGGTCCCGCGCGCAATAGTGAAACTCGAACGGAGCGCCTCGGCTTCCCAAGGCGTGGGCCATCGCGATCAGCGGTGTAGCGCCGATGCCACCGGCTATGAGGAGACTGCGACCAGTCGCCGGCTCGAGCGGGAAGAGGTTCCTGGGTGAAGAGATACGGGCGCGCATTCCCTCGGCCCACTGCGTGCAGACGATCTTAGAGCCGCCGCGTGAGTTGGCGTCATTCAATACGCCGATCCTGTAACGATGAGTTTCCTCAGGATCGTTGCAAAGCGAGTATGGTCGGATCAGATTCGAGCGGATGAACAGCTCGATGTGCGCACCTGCCTCGAACGGCGGCAACTGGCCGCCGTCAGCGGCGACCAGTTCGAAAGTGTGGACGTCACCAGACAGCTTTTCAGTCCGGCGAACAATGACTTCCAGATGGCCCGACATGTCAGCCGTCCTGCTGGGCGAAGTAGTCGAATTGTCCCCATTGCGGTCGACCGGAGGCGTTGAACACGACCGCGCTGAGGACGTCGATCCGAGCGACCTGTTTACGCTGCATGACTTCGGGATCGTTGTACTTGGCCTGCGCTTGCGGTGAGACGAACGCCAACTCCTGCTCGTCGCTAACCAGACTTGCCACGCCCTGTAGCTGGACGCCTTTGGCTTCCCGCCGGCGCTCGAACCCCACTGCATAATGGGCTTCGAAGGAGACGCGGCTGTCCCTATCGATGTTTACCAGTTCGCGCTGTGCCAGTCCGCTGATGAGATAGATTACCGGACGGCCGGTACCATCGTCGAGAGAGACGTAGCGAACGCCGCACCCGACCGGCCATCCGTCTGCGGTGACAGTGCTGAGGTGACCGTGTGCCAGATTTGCAAGAACTTCGAGCACCGTTGCACGTACCTCGGCGTCGGCGGCCGGCTTATAGGGCTTCGGCGCACCTTCCTGATCCAGTCGATAATCGCCAGATGCGAGGGCGCTGGCGAGCAGCGGAGAGGGCTGAGAGGGGGAGGCGACGTCCATGGTTCGTTTGCTTTCCGGTTTTGATCGATCAGGCAGCTTCTGGAGCGTCGAGCGCTGAGAAGGTGTCGCTGTAATCCACGGTGACTGGCGCGATTCCGTTGGCAGGATCTTGCCAAACGGCGCTGACGACATCGATACGAAGTGCCGGCTGCGTCTCGAGACCGAGATAGCGGGCGAATTCGTATCCTTCCTTTTGGAACTGGCATTCCATCGCCAGCTGATGTTCTTTGGGATCGGTGACCTGCGTCGCGAGACCCTGAATCTTCAATGAGGGCGCCGTTGCGGGATCGCCGTCGCTGCGGCCTTCGAGGACGAAAGCACCCACGCGCGGATTACCCTGGATATTGGTCAGCTTGCGCTTGTGCTCGTGTGTGAAGAGGTAGAGGACCGGTCGCATCTGGGGGCCGTTCGCAGACGCAAAATGCATGCAATGCGAGACCGGCCAGCCGTTGCTTCCAACGGTCGAAAGTCCGACCAATTCGGCATGGGCGAGAAAAGCCTGGACCTGCTCCTTCACAGTCTGGCTCGGCTCAGCGGCGCTTGCCGGAAGCTGGTCGAGATCGCGCAGGTGCTCGCCCGACCGAGCAAGAGGTACGATTGTCTCAGGCGTCGATGCTGCATCAAGTGGCATAGCTAAATGTCCATAAGTAGGTGGCCGCGTCGGATTGACGCGGCCATCGCATTTTAAAACCGGAAGCCGACTTCACCGCCGTAGAGGCGAGGAGGAGCATAGGTTTCGAGCGTTCCGAAGGGCGGAGTGCGCGAGACCTGGCTGCGGACGAGGGTGTTGCCCACGTTGCGGACGAAGCCTGCGATATAGAAGCGGTCGCCTGCGAGGTTGTACGTCAACCGCAGATTGGCGAGGTCGTAACCGCCAGCGCTCAGCGACTCGTCCTTGAAGGCCGTGAAGTAGCGCTTCGACTGGTGGAAGTAGTCGCCATAGAACTGGATCGAGCCACCATCTGCGAGTGGGATCGTCCAATCGATGAAGGCGGTGGCAGTGACCTTCGGCGCCTGTATCATCGGGTTGCCACCCACGTCGTAGGACTGAACGACTGCCGGAACGCCGGGTCGGCCCGGGATACCGTTGGCGATATCGGCAAGGATAGTTCCATCGGCATACTTGCCATCAAGCAGCGAGAGGTTGCCGCCGATCCGCAGGTTCTTGATCAGCCTTAAAGTCGGCTCGAATTCAAGGCCATTGACGGTCGCCTTGCCGGCATTCTGAAGGAAGGTCTGAACCTGCGAACCGTTCACGACGCCGTTGAAGACCTGCAGATCCTTGTAGTCGTAATGGAACGCGGTGAGGTTCAGGGTCAGGCGGCGGTCGAACAGTTCGGTTCTCAGGCCGGCTTCATAGCTCCAGATGTTTTCCGGCTTTGCCGAACTGCTGACGTTGATCGGGTCGAAGGCGCCGCTCTTGAAGCCTTTGGTCGCGCTCAGATAGATGAGCGTATCTTTGATCGGACGGTATTCGAGCGAAAACTTCGGGGAGACGTCATCCCAGCTTTGCTTGTTTTCCTGGAAAAACGCCGGGCTGCCATTGAAGCTGCTGAGAGCCGTACCCTCTCGGGTTTCCTTGCTGTAGCGCAGGCCAGCGACAAGCTTGAGCTGTGAGAGGATCGCGTAGTCGGCCTGCGCGTAGACGGCAAAGCCAGTAACCTTCGTGGTGGTGTAGTTGAGTGAAACGCCGCCCGGCGTCAGGGTTGGTTGGATACCGTCGGTGTCCTGCTTGAGCGCGGTGCCGCCAAGCATCCAGCCAAACGGGCCAGAATCCGGCTTCGAGGTGAAGGTCAGGTCCTGATAGTAGAACTTGGTATCCGAGACTTGTCCCTGATACTCGAGAAGCGACGCGCTAGAGTCGTCGAGATCGAGGAACACCGGCCCGAGCTTATAGCGATTGTACGAGCTAACCGAAGCGAGTTGGCCGATTTCGGTGTCCCAGGCAATCCGCAGGTTGACGCCATACGACTTGGACGGGCTGCTGTCCTTCAGGTTGTGGTAGGACGCGCGCGGATCCGGTGAAAAGGGCGCGTGAAAGACGGCGAAGGGCAGGGAGTTCGGGTTGATCGCTTTCGATGCTCCCGGCGAACCGCTTTCCTTGGAGTAGTTGCCGATGAGGGTGAGGGTCAGGTTGTCGGTCGCCTGGGCGAGCAACGAACCTCTGATACCCCAGAAATCCTGGTCGTTGAAATCGTCTCCGGTCAGCAGGTTGGTCGAATAGCCATCGTGACGATGGCGCACGACGGCAACTCGTCCGGAAAGCACATCGCCGATCAGAGGACCTGAGACCATCGCGCGATAGCGCTGCTCGCCCATGTTGCCGATCTGCATGTCGCCGCTAGCAGTGAACGTGTTCGACGGACGCGCTGTGTTGATGAGTATGGCGCCGCCTGTGGCGTTACGACCGTAGAGCGTGGCTTGCGGGCCGCGCAGGACTTCGACGCGGTCCACGTCAAACAGTTCCTGAACCGCTGCGCTGGCGTTGGGGATGTAGACGCCGTCGACGTAGGTTGCGACGCTGTTGTCGCTGAACGAGCCATACACGTTGCTGCCGATGCCGCGCAGATAGACGAAACTGGAGCCGGCGGTGGTCGAAAACTGGAGGTTCGGTACGGCGCGCTGCAGCGAAGCGGTGTCGGTGAGGCCGGCGGCATTGAGTTCGTCGCTCGAGACTGCGTTCACTGCAAGAGCAGTGTCCTGGAGCCGTTGCGAGCGGCGCGAAGCCGTCACGACGATGTCGAAGGTGCTCGTGGTTGTCGTGTCCTCGGCGGAGGCAGCAGGCGCGTCGTTTGCCTGAGCACTTGCCAGCGAAGGAAGCAGATAGATCGCCGTGGCCGTAAGCCAGGCGCACTTATGCTGGAATCGCATTTCAGTATCTCCCCATTCCCGATTCTTTTCTGAGATCGTGTTTTTAAGCTATCTGACGTCACGAAAGAGTCAATAGGTAGCCTATCTATCTAAATGTGATTGATAGGCGGCGATTGACACGGCGCTGGCATGCGACCAACGTTCGTCCGCAGAATTCAGGGATTTGTTTATGTCTCCAGCTACCGCCTTCGATGAACTCGAAACACCGAATTCCGAAACGGAGGAGGACTACCTTTCGACCAGCATGGGACTGATGGCGCGCGATCTTTACCGCGCTATCAATCGTGCCATCGACGAGCGCGTCGCGCGCTTCGGGCTGGCCGCCCACACTTGCCGGTATCTGGCGATTATGCACGACCGCGACGGGGTCACGCCAAAGGAGCTGAGCGACTATCTCAGCGTGAGGTCGCCGACGACTTTGGCCGCGCTGCGCACGCTCGAAGAGAAACGTCTCGTGAAGCGTTCCCGCGATGCTGATGATGGACGCAAAAGTGTCTACCGCCTGACCGCTCGAGGCAAGGAGGTCGAGGCACTTGTGCGCGAGAGTGCGCTGGAGGTCGAACGGGCGGCGGTCAGTTCGCTGACACCTGACCAGATTGCGGCCTTTCGCGATACCGTACGCCTGATCCGGAAGGCGCTCGATTTCAGCCTTGGCGATCCGGGGCAATCTTCGGATATCGACTGACCTGTTGAAATAAGGGCGGTCGCTCGCATTTTCAGTCGCTGGCGCAGCGGTCCACGTGGCTCGCTCGCCGCGCCGTGCGTCCGTGCGACCCCACAGCAATTTACTGCTCAAACGCGGGTTCGCCCGGGACGCACGCGCGTAAGCATGCCTACTTCCTAAACCAAGCGCAGTTGCGGCTGGGAAGGACAACACGGCTCGCCTCCTTATCCGAAATGGAAACTCTGGCTCTCACGAGAGTGAGATCCATCATTGACAGAGTTTTGTCAAAGAGACAAAATCTGTCGGTCAGCCGGTTGCTTCGATACCGGCGGAGAGATTCCGCGCGCAGCGCTGATAAGGCCAAGGAGAGAGATGATGAACATGCCAGGTGCCGAGGGGCATCGAGAAGAGCGGGTGCCCCTGAAGGTCAATGCGTTCGAGGTCGTGCGCGGTTCCAACTCGCAGCTTTTGCCGCTGTTCCCATACGTTGGGGCCGGCGCCATCGTGCCGTGCTCTGCGGCCTTCGAAAGCGATGGCAGCGGGACGAACATCGGGTACTTTCTTCATGAAAATACCGTCGATGAGGTTGCCCTGACGCTGGGATCAAACGGGCGTGCACGCACCGGGGATATGGCTGTCGGTCCGCGTGAACACGGCGTGGGCGGCGACTCGAGCGAGCCGTTCTTTGCGGTGATGGTTATCACCCAGCGCCAGCTTGATGAGGGTGAGCAAACGGAAGCGATGAGCTTCCAGTGCGAGAAGTGCAACACCGTGCTTCACCGCTACGAGTTCGACGAACACGAAGGCGGCGAGGGCGCGTTTGCAGGCTTGCCGACGATCATGGGTTCGGATGCTGCCGCGCTTGGTTTCAATGCCAGCGAAGAAGCCAGAACTTGCCCTTCCTGTGGCCACGTCAGCAGGCCGTTCCCGCTCTATATCTGGGGCTGGAGCAACTATACCCGCAACACCAGGATCGCGAAGAATGCCTGGAACGCCATGGAAGAGGTTATCTCCTGATGACGGCACCTGTCCGGACCCGGCGCAAGAACGCCTTCAACATTTATCGTGAAGCGGAAAAGCTCGCCTCCTTCGACGAATTTCCGATGCTTCGACCGGAAGTCGATCCTCAAGTTCACCTGAGCAAGAATGACGTGGATCAGCCATTTCACCTGGCCTGCGAAAAGGACACGGTGCTGGCGCAAATGAGCGGCAAGTCCCGCGTCATCTTCGCTGACGGGTCGGTTCGGTTCTTCGATCTGGTTCCCGGCGAGTTCGCCTATGTGCCAGCGGGTTATGCGCACCGCATTCTGACTGTCGAACCGGGGGCTGTGATCCGTTACAAGGCGCAAAAGCCGGGCAATGAGTCGATCATTTGGTACTGCAGCTCATGCGATGCCGAAGTGCATCGCTTTGATTGGCAAGCCGACGAGGCGCCTGTGCAGCAAGGATACGTCGAGGCCTGCCAGGAGTTCAACGCCGACGTCAAACACCGGACTTGTGGCGGTTGCGGCACTGAACTGCCGCCCGTCGATCTGACTGCTTTCCGCTGGGATGCTATCTCCGCAAAGCTGCTCGAAGCGGACGACGAATAAAAAGCAAAACCGGCGCCGATACGGTATCGGCGCCGGCTTTTGTTTAAACGGATCTCAGATGCCGTGGGCGACTTATTCGTCGTCCTCCTCCGTGCCTCTCGCCATTTCGCTCAATCGTCGTACGACGTCCACCGCAGCCTGTAGTTCTGCGGTATTGAATGCCTGGCCGAGATCGTTCGACCAGATGTGCTGACGGCGACTGACCTCTTCGAAAGTTTCGCGGCCCTTGTCGGTGTTCCGCACCAGCTTCGCGCGGCGGTGATCCGGGTTTTTCACCAACTCAACCATGCCGTCCTTCACGAGCGACTGCACCACCCAGAGGATACCCTGTCGGGTCAGTTCGTAATCCCGAGCGATCTGCGCCACGGTTTTCGGTGTTTGCGCGATCGCCCCGAGAACTTGCCAGCGCGCCGCCGTTAGTCCCAGCTCCTTTGAAAGCGTGTCACCACCGCGCAGCAGCCGACCGTTTGCTCGAAAGATCGTCATTATGAGGTCGGTGACGGCACTGCCTTCGGGCGTATGGGGTACCGATATGGCTTGCGCATCAGCTTCGGACATATTTTGGCGCCATTTCTCTTTCTTCAGATGACAATATCTTGTCACTCCGACGATAACCGCAGTTGCGGTGGAGGGCACCCCCTTTCTTGGTGAAAGGCGGTGCGCGCAGCCTTTATCGGACCGGGGTTTTCACTTCGTTGGTGTGGCGTTGGACTGCAATAATGGCCACCAACGCGGCCGCTGCCGGGATTGCTGCGATAGCGAAGGCATGTTCCGCCAATGCAGCCATGCTGAGAATACTGGCGCCCACCATCGGTGCAGCGATGGCCCCAAGTCTCCCCATTCCCGTGGCGTAGCCCGAAGCGGTGACGCGGATAGCAGTTGGGTATAATTGGTTGACCACGGCGGTCAGGCAGAATTGGGAACCGACGATGACCGCCCCGGCGAAAGACAGGACAATCAGGAAATTTCGGCCGATTTCCGAGAAGCTGCTGAGCAGCAGGACGGAACCGATCGTCAAAGCGTAGGCGCCGCCCAAGACCCGTGCAGGACCCAGCTTCGGAAGCAAGAAAGCCATCAGAAGCCCGCCGATGACGCCGCTACCGCTGAAGAGGGAAGCTGCAGTGACGGCAAACTGCGACGACAGGCCTCTGCTGACGAACAACGAAGGCAGCCAGCTCACGAAGTAATAGACAAGGGCCATGTTCGCGAAGTTTATAAACCATAGCAAAAGGGTGACGGGCCGCCGATCGGGTGTGAGCAGTGCTGCGACACCTGTCGCCGCAGCTGAAGTTGGTGCCGGTGCAGCAGCGCTCGCGCCGTCCCAGGCCGCGGATGCGCCGATGCGCGTCAGCAAGCGTTCGAGCGAAGCTTTTCGGGGCGTTTGGCGAGCCATGTAGAGCGGCGACTCCGGCGCAACCAACACGCAAAGGAACATCGCAAGGAGAGTGCCGATACCCCCTACTGCGAACACTGCTGAATGCCCATGAGCAGGGATAAGCATACCGGCGATCGCGCCGCCGAGTGCCGCTCCGAGTGGGTAGCCGCAACTCACCAGAACCACCGCAAGGGTTCGCAGGCGCGGCGGCATCAGCTCCATGGCCAAAGCAATGACGTTTGGTAGGGCGAGGCCAAGACCGATGCCGGCGATAAAGCGCATCAGTGCAAGCCACGACTGGTCAGGTGCAAAGGCACCGGCGAGAGTTCCGAGACCCGCCACGGCAAGGGCGATGACTATGCTCGGTCGGCGGCCTATTCTGTCGCCAAGCGGGGACAGTGCAAAACTGCCGATGACCAGGCCGATAATCGAGACGGTGAGAAGCCAGCCGACGGTTCCGGTGCTGAGCTGCCAATTCTTGGCGACGAGCGGCGCGGCGAGCGCCATGGCCTGAACATCGTAGCCTTCTGTCATTCCCACCCCGACCAGTAGGGCGAGTATCGCGAATGCATAGGGCGTAGGACGAAAGTCCCCCGCTATGCGAGTATCCTGTATGTGCTTGGGCATCTTGAACTCTCCCGGGTAGAATACGCCAGCAAGGCGGCTTCGCTGTTTTCAGTTCGAAGCTTTTGGGTCGGTTATTTCCGGGCGTCGCCGCTGGTGCGGTACCACATCCGCCAGAACAACCCGTCTCGCAGCAGGAAGATGTGGTAGAGGGCTGCAGCGATATGCAGGATCAGGAGCGCAACGAGCAGGCGCGCGCCGATACCGTGTGGAATACGCGGCGGGAAAAGATCAAAATTCGGTAAGCGGGTGGTGCCGCCGGGCGCGAAGATGTCCGGAGCTGCTCCGCTTAACGCGACCAAGGCGATGCCGCTCCCGAGCATGGCGATGATGACGACATAGAGCGCGATGTGCGTAGCCTTGGACACAATTTTCTGCCATTTCGGGCCTGCCACGGCCTCTGGGCGCTGGTCCAGAGCCCACCAGATCAGCCGGGCGAGGGTGGCAAGCAGCATGAGTATCGTAGCGGGAATGTGAACCCGCAGGAGCGCAGCTTTCTCGGCCGCTTCGGGATGCGCTGCGGCGTTGAAGCCTGTTATCAGCAAGATGATGATCAGCACTGCACTGACCCAGTGAAGGGTTACGGCAAGCGTGCCGTATCCCTGCTTGTCGCCTTTCATTGTCATGTCAGTTCCTCCGAACGATGAGGTTGCGGATTTCACTCATGTCTTCCATCGCGAAGCGGATCCCTTCGCGGCCCAGTCCGGAGTCTTTGACTCCGCCATATGGCATGTTGTCGACGCGGTAGCTGGGCACATCATTGATCACGACGCCGCCGACTTCGAGGCGGTCCCATGCGTCAAACATCTTGAAAAGATCGCGGGTGAAAATCCCAGCCTGGAGGCCGAATTTGCTGTCGTTGACCATCTCCAGGGCCTCGTCGAAAGAGGAGAACCGGGCAAGAATGGCGACGGGGCCAAACGCTTCCTCGACGTTGAGCTGGGCCTTGGGATCGACATTTTCGAGTAGAGTTGCTGCAAGCACGCGGCCGTCGCGCTGACCGCCGCACAAGAGCGTCGCTCCCAATCCTACGGCCTCTTCAATCCAGGCTTCAAGGCGCCCGGCCTCGGAGTCGGAGATCATGGGGCCAACGAAAGTTTCTCGGTTCTTGGGATCGCCCGCGATGAGCGACTTGGTTCGCGCGACCAGCAAGTCGCGGAACGCTTCGTAAACCTCATCGTGAATGAGAATGCGCTGTACACCGATACAGCTCTGTCCCGACTGGTAGAAGGCTCCGAAGATCACGCGATCGAGTGCGTCCGACAGGTCGGCGTCACGGTCGATGATGACGGCAGCATTACCGCCAAGTTCAAGGACCACCTTTTTCTTGCCGCTTCGTGCTTTCAGATCCCAGCCGACCTCAGGGGAACCCGTGAACGATAGCAGTTTGAGCCGATCGTCGGTCGTGAACAGATCGGCTCCGTCGCGGTGCGCGGGCAGGATCGAGAAAGCGCCTTCAGGCAAATTCGTCTGGCTGAGCACTTCACCCATGATCAGCGCGCCCAGCGGCGTTCGGCTGGCCGGTTTCATCACGAACGGGCACCCGACTGCAATGGCAGGCGCAATCTTGTGCGCGGCAAGATTGAGCGGAAAATTAAAGGGCGAAATGAAGGAGCAGGGGCCGATCGGGACTCGCTTCCACATGCCTTGATAGCCCTTGGCACGAGCAGAGATGTCGAGCGGTTGCACCTCGCCGGTCATCCGCACGGATTCTTCGGCGGCGATTCTGAACGTATCGATCAGGCGTCCGACTTCCCCTTCCGCGTCTCTGATTGGCTTCCCGGCCTCGACGCACAGCGCATATGCCAATTCGTCGAACCTGGCACGAAACTGCTCAACGCAGTGCTGAAGAACAGCTTGGCGCTCGTAGCTTGCCATACGTGCCATCGGTTCGGTGGCGGCAACTGCGCCAGCGATCGCCTGATTGATTGTCTGCGCGTCGGCTTGAGCACAGCGAAACGCCACTTCTCCCGTGAACTTGTCGGTCACTTCAAGGTCGGCGTTCGGCTGCGCCGCCTTGTTGTTGAGATAGAGCGGATAGATCGATTCTAGTTGTGTCACGTCGGCCTTCACCTGCGGTTGAAATGGCTTTTCAGGGGCGGTCAGCACACTGAACCTTATTGACACATACTTGTCCATATGACAGAGCCTTGTCAATAAAGGCAACGGGGCTAGGCACCGCTGCCGATGTGAGAGGCATTGGGACATGCAAGCTGTCATTGTGGGAGCCGGACAGGCCGGAGCACGCGCGGCCAAGGCGATGCGAGGTGCAGGCTTCGAAGGTTCGATCAAGGTTTTCGGGTCTGAAGCGCACATGCCTTATGAGCGCCCTCTGCTGTCCAAGACGCTGTTACAGGACCCGGCGACGCCGGTTCCTTTCGTCTTTGCCGACGGTATCTACCAAGAAGCGGGCATCGAGGTGCACACCGGAGCGACAGTGACCGGGATTGACCGCGAAAGGCAGGTCGTGACCCTCGCCGATGGCTCAACGGAGTCTTATGATCGGCTGCTTTTGGCGACAGGCAGCAGGGTCCGGACTCTCGCCATCGATGGATATCCGCCTGAACGTATCCTCTATCTGCGCAGCCTCGATGACTGCCGCGCCATAGAAGCGCTCATCGGCGGTCAGCCGAGTGTCGCTATCGTGGGCGGAGGCTTTATCGGGCTCGAAGTCGCCGCGACCCTTGCCGGGCACGGCTGTCAGGTGAGTGTGGTGGAGATGGCCGATCGGCTTCTCCCCAGGCTTGGATGCGCAGACGCCAGTGCAATGGTGCTGGCGCATCACCTTTCAGTGGGCGTCGATGTGCGGTTGAGTGCAGCCATTGCAGGCGGCGAACCCGGATTACTGACTCTGGGCGACGGCGATCACATTCCTGCGGACTTCATTGTCGCAGGAGTGGGCGTGATGCCGGACACCGCGCTGGCGCAGGCTGCGGGCCTTGCGGTTACTGATGGAATCGTCGTCGATGAATTCGGCCAGACGTCAGACCCCAACATCTTCGCAGCAGGGGATGTAACGCGTCACTTCAATCCGCTGTTGGGCAGCCAACTGCGCCTTGAATCCTGGCAGAACGCAAATCTGCAGGCGGAAGCCGCCGGCAGAACGATGGCTGGCGTACCGACCGCATATGCCGAAATCCCGTGGCTTTGGTCGGATCAAGGGGGGCTCAATCTGCAGATGGCAGGCGCTCCCCAGAACGTCGACAACGTCGTGCTGCGCGGCGATCCGGCTGGCGAAGACGGCGTGACCGTTTTTCAGTTCTGCGAGGGCCGCCTGGTGGGCGGCGTCACGCTCAACCGCGGCAAGGAGATGCCGCTCATTCGCCGATTGCTGGTGACAGGCGATCTCGCGCTTCCGGCGACGAGCCTCGGCGATACCGCCATCCCGCTGCGGCAGTTCATTCCGAAGAAAGTCGAAGCATGAGTGAAAAGATAACGATCTTGGTCGCAACCATGAGCGGCACGGCAGAAATGGTCGCCGACGAACTGGCCGGCCATATTGAAGATGCCGGCGGCGAAGCGCGCATCGTGCGAATGGAAAAAGCTTCCGTAGCCAAGCTCCAGGAAGGCGGGACCTGGATCATTTGCTCATCGACATACGGAACGGGTGACGTTCCCGATAACGGACAGGCCTTTTACAAGGCTTTGCTGGAAGAGCGTCCTGACCTCAGTGCCGTGCGCTACGGCGTGTTTGCCCTCGGCGACAGCGTCTATCCCAATACATTCTGCTTTGGCGGCAAGAAGTTCGACGCCGCGCTTTCCGAACTCGGGGCGAAGCGCATCGGTGATCTTCAGGAGCACGATGCGCGCGGCGGAATCTATCCCGAAGACGCAGCGGCCGAATGGATCGAAGGGTGGCTGGAGAGCGCCCAGAGCTGATCTTTCGCCGACCAATATACCCTACTTGAGAAGGATCGAGACGTGGACAATGCATCCGTTTCCCTGACCGCCGCCGACGGTGGCAGTTTCACCGCCTATCTGGCGAGGCCTTCGAAGCCCAACGGCGCGGCTGTCGTCGTGCTTCAGGAAATTTTCGGGATCAATGCAAATATCCGGGGCATCGCCGACGATTTTGCGGACGAGGGCTTTGTCGCAATCGCTCCCGACCTTTTTTGGCGTCAGGAGCCTAATGTCGAACTGAACCCCGCCAGCGAAAGCGATCGCGAGCGGGCTACCGCTCTCCTCAAGGGCCTCGACCAGCAGGCTGCCGTGGCTGATGCGCTGGTTGCTGCAAGCTATGCGCGCGAACTACCCGAAGTTACCGGAAAGGTCGGTGCTGTCGGCTATTGTCTGGGCGGAAAGCTGGCATTTCTGCTCGCTGGCGAACCTGGTATCGATGCGGCTGTCTCCTATTACGGCGTGATGATCCAGGCGGCGCTCGACCGGGTGCCGGCGGTTCGCGCCAAGTTGCTGCTGCATATTGCCGAAGACGATCATCTTTGTCCGCCGGAGGCTCAGCAGGCCATCCGCGTGGCCGCTGACGCCGCCGCCGATCGCATCGAAATTATGAGCTATCCCGGCGTGGGGCATGCGTTTGCCCGGCGCGACAGCCAACCGTTCAACGCAAGCGCGGCTGAGCGTGCAGACGCCGCAACACTGGCACTGCTTCGCTCGGAACTCGGAGCAGGTTGAATGGAGACCGTCGACGCCCATGCGTCCATCGCCTTGGCGAGCCGTATCCTGGCTCGCCAAGGGGTTGTCGACGGGTTCGGGCATGTGAGCCGTCGCTGTGAAGCAAATCCCGACCGGTTTCTGATGTCGCGGAGTTTGGCACCGGCTTTGGTGCGTGCAGGGGACATTGTTGAACTCGATCTGGCAGGCAATTGCGAGGCGCCCTCCGCGCCGCCGCTGTTTCTAGAACGTTTCATTCATGCGGCGATTTACAGGGCCAGGCCAGACGTCATGGCGGTCGTTCATAGCCACGCCGCAGCAGTCCTTCCCTTCACCGTCGTGCACGATGTCTCCGTCAGACCGATTTGCCATATCTGCGGATTTCTCGAAGGTGTCTCGCAGCCCTTCGATGTCGCTGACCACGCAGGGGACGCGAGTGATCTGCTGATACGCAATGAGGGACTTGGCGCGGAATTCGCGCGTCACCTCGACGGTGCGGCTGTTGGGCTCATGCGGGGCCATGGCTTCACAACAGTAGGCGCCAGCGTCGCGCAAGCTGTGTTTCGGGCGATTTATACCGTCCGCAACTGCGAAGTTCAGGCCGCAGCGCTCCAGCTTGGATCGCCAAAATATCTCTCCTCGGGTGAAGCGCGTAGCTGCGAGGAAACGACCATCGGCCAAGCCGATCGCGCGTGGAACCTGTGGGTCCATGACCTGGGACAGGAACAAGAGGACATATTCCATGACCGCTGAGCTGACCAAGCCCTTGCAGGCGACACTGCACCACATTGCGCTCGGATCGCCCGATTGTGAGAAGTTGGCGCAGTTCCACCACCGCGTGATGGGTCTTGATATCCGGCCGGAAGGCGACGGTTTTCTTGGAACCGCGCCCGGCCGCCGCGTCCACTTTGTCCCCGGCGCCGCCAAGACGCTGGTGTTCGCCGGGTTTGCCGTGGTTGCTCAGGACGATCTCGACGCTCTCGAACAGCGGCTCGTTGCGCGCAAGTGGACGTTCGATCGCCTGATTGAGGGAACGGAGCAATTCCTCCCGGGCGCAATCGAAGTCGTCGACCCGGATGGCAATATGATGCGCTTCGGTCTTGGCCGGACGGCAGATGTCCCCGTGCCGGGGGCGCTGCCGGCGCGTCTCCAGCATGTCGTTGTCGCGAGCACGGACGCGGCAAGGTTGTCGCTGTTTTACCAGGAAGTGCTCGGGTTCACTCTCTCCGACAATGTCGTCGACGAGGATCGTACGCTCAAGACGGCATTTTTGAGGTGCAGTGAAGAGCACCACAGCTTTGCCGTGTTTCAGGCCTCAAGCAATCGCTTCGACCATCATTGCTATGAAGCGCGCGAATGGTCTCTCATCCGCGATTGGGGTGACCATTTCGCGGCGCAGCACGTCGCCGTCGAGTGGGGGCCTGGGCGGCACGGACCTGGAAACAATCTGTTCCTTTTCATTCACGACCTCGACGGCAACTGGCTGGAAATTTCCGCTGAACTCGAGATCGTCACGCCCGATCGGCCGGTCGGCGAATGGCCGCACGCTCAACGCACACTGAACCAGTGGGGCAGTGCTCCGCTGCGGACCTGAACACGTTTCACATCTTCATTGACTGACTGACTGATCGGAAGGGTGCGCCGCGTAGGCACGCCATTCCGCCAACGGAGAGCGAATATGAGACTGGCTAGTTTTGAGCATGCAGGCGTTACCACCTGGGGCGTGATTGACGGCAGCGAAGCCATCGACGTCGGGGCGGTGCTTGGGGCTGAATATCCCACGCTGCGGACTGCAATTGCTGCTGATGCGACGGGCCGAATCTCGGCGGTTCTCGCCGATGTGCCGCGCTTCAGTGTCGACGACATCACTTGGTTGCCGGTCATTCCCGACCCGACCAAAATCCTCTGCATCGGTCTCAACTACGAGATGCACCGCGTCGAAACGGGGCGTGACGTGACGGGCCATCCTGCTGTCTTCACCCGCTTTGCCGATAGTCAGATCGGACATAAGGCCCCGATCGTTCGTCCTCACATGTCGACGGAACTCGACTACGAAGGCGAGCTTGCGATCGTGATCGGCAAGGGCGGACGTTACATCAGCCGTGACCAGGCGATGGACCATGTCGCGGGCTATTCGATCTACAATGACGGAAGCGTTCGCGATTGGCAGCGACACACGATCCAGTTCACGCCGGGCAAGAATTTCCCGGGGACGGGCGCTCTCGGTCCTGTGCTGGTGACTTCGGACGAGATTACCGATTACCGCGAACTGAAGCTCGAAACCCGTGTGAACGGCGAAGTGCTCCAGTCTGCCGGTCTCGATCAGCTCATTTTCTCGATCCCGGTGCTGATCGAATATTGCTCTACCTTCACCCCGCTCAATCCCGGCGACGTGATCGCGACCGGCACGCCGGGCGGCGTCGGCGCCAAGCGCAAACCGCCGGTGTGGCTGAAGCCCGGCGACAAGGTCGAGATCGAAGTCTCCCAGATCGGGATCCTGCAAAACGAGGTCGAGGATGAGCGCTGAACAGGCGACCGGTCGGCCCTACGATGTGATCATCGTAGGTGCCGGCCCGACCGGATTGGTATTGGCCAATCTGCTTGGTGGCCAGGGTGTTTCGACCCTGGTCATCGAGCGCAATCCGACAACCGTCCAAGAGCCGCGAGCGGTTTCGATCGACGATGAGTCGCTCCGCACGGTGCAGGCTTCCGGGATGTTGGAATCGGTGATGGGCGGTGTCGTGGCCGGTTACGGCTCGCGCTATCTGACCCCGCAGGGCAAATGCTTCCTTACCGTCCTGCCGAGCGGCCGACCCTATGGACATTCGCGCCGTAACGCATTTCGGCAACCTGATTTCGAAAGCCGGATGCGCGAAGGGCTAAACCGCTTTCCGCACATCACCGCACTCTTTGGCTGGGAAGTCCAGAGTTTCCACCAGGATGCGGAGGGCGTCGAAGTCACTATCTCCGGTGAGGGCGAGACGCGAGCGGTCCAGGGCCGCTTTCTTGTGGGCGCGGACGGAGCGAGCAGCTTCGTTCGCAAGCAACTTGGCATTGCCCTCGAAGGTGAGACGATACCGGAGCGGTGGCTGATCGTTGATCTCGAGAACTCCCCTGCCGAGCGCGATACGGTGGTGTTCTGCGATATCGAGCGCCCATGCATCGCGCTTCCCGGGCCAAATCTGACCCGGCGCTTCGAGTTCAAACTCTTCCGCGGCGAAGACGAAGCCGCGCTTCTGCAGCCCGACAACGTCCAACGGTTACTCCAATCTCGCGGTGTCGCGCCGGGCAGCCGGATTGTCCGGCAGACTGTCTATACCTTCCATGCCCGGCTGGCGGCAAAGTGGACTGTTGGCCGGGTGTTCCTGGCTGGCGACGCGGCGCACCTCACGCCGCCGTTTGCCGGGCAAGGCATGAACAGCGGCGTCCGCGATGCACACAATCTGGCATGGAAGCTGGCTGAGGTTACCTCCGGGCGCCTGCCGGAACGCCTGCTCGAAAGCTATGAACTTGAGCGGCGCGACCATGTGGCAGCGATGATCGAACTCGCCCTGCGGATGGGCCGAATTATGGGTCCGTCCAGCAAGTTGTCCGGCTGGTTGACCCAAACGGCGTTCCGGGTCGCTGGAATCTGGCCTCCGCTTCGCAGTTACTTTGGCGAGATGAAATACAAACCAAAGCCCCGCTTTGAGGCTGGTTTCATTGTTCCGTCGTCGCAGCCCTTGGTCGGTCGTCTCCTGCCGCAGCCGGTGATCGCCGACGCGGTCCATGGTGAACGTCTCCTCGACGACGCGCTACCGCCTGGTTTCGTGCTCTTCGGCGTAGGCGTCACACCGACAGCTCTGGCGGGGGCCGCCAAGGCCTTTGAAACGACGCGGTTGACGCCCAACCTAGTCACCTTGAACGCTCCGGCGGATCCGGCGGTGATCCCCAGCGTGCGTCAAGTCATCACGCAGGGCGTGGCGCCTGGAGACTTGCTGGCGGCCAATGGAATGATGCTGTTGGTCCGACCCGACCGATATGTCATGGCTGCATTCGCCCCCGGCGACGCAACGCAGATCGCGGCTGCGGTTCGCAATCTTACAGGGGGGCGCGAGGCGCCGAATTCTCAAGATCTGACTGTGCCCCGGACCGCTGTGACGGCACGCTGAATGCCGCACAGCCTGCGCCCAGGGTCGCGTGCATACCAGCGCAGGTACGCGGGTGAAGGACGGGGCTGCTGGCGCCGGTGAAGGCCGGCGCCAGCACCACAAAAGCATCGATCCAGTTTGACAGACTGTGAGCGACCTGACAGTATTTTGTCATAACGACAATAATTGATTCTTGCAGTAGATGGGGAGGGTCCCCCGCTCGCAATGAAGTTTGAGGAGAGGTGCCCAGCCGTCCCCAGGCGTGCGCGCTTGGCGCAGACAGCAGGACCATTTCCACCTGAATAATCAGAACGACGGCCACGAGCCGGTACAGGAGGGGAAGAAATGAGCAGGAAAATCCGCAAGATTAGTGCGTGCGGTTTGCTTGGCGGATGTTCGCTTGCAGCGCTGGCCGTCCCGGCCGCAGCCCAGGAGGCAAGCACGCAGCAGTCCAACGCTATACCCGAGATTATCGTTACCGCTCAGAAACGTGCGGAAAGCATGCAGGACGTGCCGATCGCAATTTCGAGCTTTTCGGAAGATAGCCTCAAGGAACGCGGCATTTCTTCCGCGGGTGACTTGCGAACCCAGATTCCGAACATGGCGTTCTCGCGCAACGCCACGAATAGCGTCAATTTCCAGCTTCGCGGCATTGGCGCAAAGCTGACCACCGCGACGGCCGATACTGGCGTCGGCGTGCACATCAACAATGCGCCGCTGACCAATAGCCGTATCGCCGATACCGACTTCTATGATGTTGAGCGTGTCGAGGTGCTGCGCGGACCGCAAGGCACACTCTATGGGCGAAACGCGACCGGCGGCGTCGTCAACATTATTACAGCCAAGCCCAAGGATGACTTTTCCTCCTCGGTCACGGCCGATGTCGGCAACTTCGGCACGATGAAGCTTCGCGGCTATGTGAACGTGCCGCTCGGAGACATCTTCGCAGTTCGGGCCGCTGGCTTCTTGCTCAAGCGCGATGGCTACTCTCAAAACACGTTTACTGGCCGTGACGGCGACGATCGTGACATGTGGGCGGGCCGCCTGACGCTTGGTTTCAAACCCAGCGACAACTTCAGCGGCTGGCTCATGTGGGAGCGGTTCCGTGAGGATGATCGCCGTATGCGCTCGCAGAAGCAGCTCTGCACTCCCGATGCCGGCCCCACCAGCGTGGGCGGTGTGGCGACGAATCCCACGACGCAGGGTTTGCTTAGCCAGGGCTGCGCAAACGGTTCGCTTTATGACGATGCAGCTCTGGGGGCGCCCAATAGCCTCGGCACCGTCAACGGGATCGTCGGGCTGACCACTGGCATGGTCACCGGCAATGCCAATGCCGGCGTACGACAGGACAGCAACCTGCGCCGGTTCGCTTCTGCGATCGATCCCCGCTACATAGCGCGTAACGATGTCGTCGAACTCAATCTCGAATGGGATTTCGCCGCCGGCCTGAAATTGAGCTCGTTGACCTCTTATGTGAAGGACTACAGCTCTGCGAAGCAGGACGCCGACAGTTTCATTCCGAACCTCGGATATAACAACACTGCGCTTTCGCCGGGCGGCGTGTTCGTGGACCCCCAGCTCGGCGCTACGACATTCAACCAGTCGTACCAGAAGGTCGACAACCGCAATCGCCAGTGGACCCAGGAACTGCGGATCCAGTCCGACTTCGACGGGCCGATTAATTTCAACGTCGGCGGTATCTATCTCGACTACAAGACCACCCAGGACTTCATTCTCGCTTCGACAGCTTTCACGGCGCGCTCCGAACAGCTCAACGCGCAAGGCGCGAATATCTATATCGACCCCAACCCTGATCCGGATGGTTCGGGACACAACTACCTGTTCAACAGGACGCCATATCGCCTGAAGGCGAAAGCGGCGTTCGGTGAAGTCTACTGGGATGCGACTGATAACCTGCGCGTGACCGGCGGCCTGCGCTATACGGATGACGACAAGACTTCGGACGTCATTCCTGTGGCTCTATTCACTCCAGGAAGCGGACTGGTCACGACCGAAGTGCAGCATGCACGATTCAAGGAGCTGACCGGGCGCTTCAACGTCGAGTGGAATCCCGAAATCTCGTTCACCGACAAGTCGATGTTCTATGCTTCGTATGCAAAGGGGTACAAGGGAGGGGGCTTCAATCCGGCCTCGTCGGTCAGCGTTGGCGGGGTTCAGCCCACGTACGCCCCCGAGTTTGTCAACGCCTACGAAATCGGAACGAAGAATACGCTCGCCGGCGGGAGTGTGATCCTGAACCTCACCGGGTTCTATTACGACTACGTCGACTATCAGGTCTCCAAGGTCGTTGCCCTCACGGTTGCCAACGAAAACATCGATGCAACCATCAAGGGGATCGAGTTCGAGACGATCGTGCAGCCGGTGCACGGCCTCCGACTCAACGCCAATGTCGGCCTGCTCGATACCTCGATCAAAAAGGGTTCGACGTCGATCGATCTCCTGAACCGTACCCAGGGAGATCCTTCGCTGACGTTCGTCAAGAACGGCAACGGTACGGGATGCGTTGCCAATACCAACGGCATTGCCGGTCTGCTGGGCGGCATCAATGCCGGTGCAATCCCTTCAGCCGCTTTGCTCGGAGTTTGCAGCGGAGCTTTCGCGTCGCAGGGTATCGTGGTGTCGGATGGCATTCCGGTTGATCTGAAGGGCAAGGAGCTTCCCGATGCTCCGAACTGGACGGTCTCGCTCGGCGCAGAGTACCGCTATGACGTGAACGATGACTGGTCGCTCACTCTGCGGGGTGACTACTACCGCCAGGGCAAGAGCTACGCTCGCATTTACAATGCCGAGATCGACCGCCTGAAAGGCTGGGACAACATCAATCTCTCGTTCGTTGCGGCCAGCGAGAAGCAGGATTTCTCGGCCCAGCTGTTCGTGCGCAACCTCGCGAACAAGACTGTCATCACGTCCACCACGACGAATACCGAGCTTTTCGGCATGACCAGCCAGCTCTACCTCAACGAACCCCGGACTTACGGCATCAGCCTGACCAAGTCCTTCTGAGCTAGGTTCGCGAAACCATAAGAGCAATCCCCGGCCGCCCGTATTCGTACGGGCGGCCAAACGGGGCCAAGAAACCACCTGAGTCCGCCTTCAACGGCAATTGGCCATTCTATTATCATGGGAAAAACTTCCCCTGTAAGGCTTCGAACGCCTCACCGGTATCGCTGGCGGTATCGGGCCGGGAGGTGCAGACTTCCGGATCATTCTTGGAGGTTCGCGTCTCGATGCATTTCAACGGCTTCGACCTTAATTTGTTGGTCGCGCTCGATGCGCTTCTGACGGAGCGGAATGTTACACGTGCCGCTGCGCGGCTTCACATTACCCAACCCGCGATGAGCAATGCGCTGCAGAGGTTGCGGCAGCGTCTGGACGACCCCATTCTCGAACGCTCCGGCCGGGAGCTGAAGCTCACTCCGGTTGCCGAGGCGCTGGTTCGGCCTTTGCAGGACCTGCTCAGCCGTACCGAGCAGCTGATCGGTCTTACCGACGGCTTCGACCCGAGCACCGCGACGCGCACGTTCCGCATCGCGATGTCGGATTACTGCGCCGCCGTTTTCATGCCTTTGCTCGTTCAAAAACTATCGGTCTCTGCTCCGCACATTCGGTGCGAGGCCGAAGCCCTCAATGACCAATCGTTTGAGCGGCTTACCGCTCGGAACCTTGATTTCTGTGTCACGGCGCAGGACCTTTTCCTGATGGGAGCAAGCGCTGACGGCAGCAAGGTAAGGCGGGCAGATCTCTTTCGGGACAGCTATGTGACGGCCACAAGCCCTGAGCATCCCGCAGTGAAGCATGGAATGGATGAGGCGACCTATCTTGCATATCCTCATGTGAGTTACCGCTCGGGGAGCGGTGTGCGTTCGTTGGAGGACCAGGCGAAGAGCACTCTCGGTCTCGACACGAAGATCGGGGCAGTCACCTCCGTACTGGTTGCCATGCCGCTGCTGGTTGCTGGAACGGATTACATCGCCACATTTCCGGCCCGCATCACCCAGGTTATCGGCGGTGCCAGGGGTTTCGTTCTGCACGAATGCCCGGTCGAAATTCCCGAGCTGGTCGAGACTTTGCTCTGGAACACGATGTCGGACATGGACCGCGGCCATGTCTGGATGCGCAACGCGATTGTCGAGACCGCGCAAATTCTGCAGAACTCAAAATCATCCGAGGCGGCTTAGCTCGATTGCCTTGATCCCTGTCAGTCATCGCCGTGCGATCGGGATCCTAGTGTCGCTTCAAGGCCAAACGGGGTGGTCGAGGCGACCTCGCTCGGGATCGCTCAACCCGTCGCGTTTCCCGCTTTCCGGACGGTGCCATTGGCTGGATCATCAGCGGAACCTATAGCTCCAATTCAGCGAAGAAATTTTACAACAAGGCCCTGAACACCGCACATCTCAGCTCAGATCCCACGGTTTCCCGCAACGCAGAAAAGGCGGCGGAGACCCCAATGAGTGGGCGGGGAGAGATGATGAAAAGCAGGTTCCTGATTTCGGTCGCGGCGTTCGCCGTTTTGCCTTTCAATCCAGCTGCAGCGCAATCTACCGGCGCCAGCAACCCGTCCGGCGCGACGGCGCAGGCCACGGGCGAGGAGGCGGTTCAACCGCCCCAAGCCGAGGGGCTCCAGGACATTGTTGTGACGGCCCAGCGCCGGTCCGAAAGCCTGCAGCGGGCGGCCATTGCCGTAACTTCGGTTGGAGGTGACGAGTTGCGCGCCGCATCTGTGGTCAGCCCCGTGCAGTTGACTGCCATTGTCCCCGCGCTGCAAATCGCTCCGTCCAACGGCAGCTTCAACTTCTACCTGCGCGGCGTTGGTAACGTGAACGGCAACCCGCTTTCGGAATCCGCGATCGCGTTCAATTACGCTGGTGTCTACATCGGTCGCCCTGCTTCCACCGCGGGATTCTTCTATGACATCGAGCGCGTCGAGGTCCTCAAGGGACCGCAGGGCACTCTCTATGGACGCAACGCCACGGGCGGTGCCATCAACGTCATTCCTAAAGCGCCGACGAACAGCCTCGAAGGCAGCTTCAGCCTGGAGCTGGGCAACTACGATACAGTCAATGCCCAGGGGGCGTTCAACATCCCCGTATCTGAAGGCGTGGCCTTGCGGGTCGCAGGTTTTACGGCCCGTCACGACGGATACATGCACGACGGTACCGATGATCAGGATGACGCCGGCGGGCGCGTCCAGCTTCGAATAGAGCCGGCGGACAACCTCAAGATCAATATCCTGGCAGACTACGTCCATCAGGGCGGAACGGGCGCCGGATCGACCCCGGTCGCGCTTGGTCTGGGCAACCGCGATGGGCTGAGTTCCGATGCGGGACAGGCATTCTACGAGAGCGTGCCCAATACGCTTGGAGGCCGCAATTTTTACGGAATTCCTCGCGTGCAGTACCAGAACAACACGTTTTACGGGGTTGCAGCGACCATCGATTGGAAGACCTCGCTCGGTACACTGACGCTGCTTCCCTCGTATCGGCATAGCAAGATCGACACTCAGAATTCGACGGTCGGCTTCCTGATTACTGAAAAGGATTCGACGAAAGAAAAGAGTCTTGAGGCCCGCTTTGCATCCGACCAGGCGCGATCGCTAAAAGTGCTGATCGGCGGATATTATTACGATGCCGACACGGACGTGCCGCTGTTTTTGGTCAACAATCAGTTCGATTACACCCGCCAGACGTACAAGACCGGGACGACCAGTCTCGCAGCGTTCGGGCGCGTGACGTATGACGTGACGCCGACGTTCCGGTTGAACGGCGGGCTTCGCTATACGCACGAGAAGAAGTACCTTGATGGCACGGACCTCATCCTGGATCGGATTTGTCTGGCCGGGATGGGTGGTTGCCCGGACGCTGAACCATTCGCCTTTGGAGACACCAGCGCACCCGATGTGACAATCGTAGACGGTGCGGTCATTCCGCAGATGCGCTCCGACGGCACATTGCAGGTCGGGACGCTCATCGATGTCAAGCGCAAGGCCAAGTTCGAGCGCGTTACTTGGCGGGCCGGAATGGAGTGGGACGCAGGCCCAAACAGCTTGCTTTACGCGAGCTACGAGACCGGCTTCAAATCGGGCGGATTCTTCTTCACGCACGACGAGGGCGTCTACAAGCCGGAGAACATCAAGGCCTGGACGATTGGTTCGAAGAACAGGTTCCTCTCCAATCGCCTCCAGGTGAACCTCGAAGGTTTCTGGTGGACTTACGCGAACCAGCAAATCAGCCATGTGGCTCTCGATTCCGCGGGTAGCGCTGTCCTGCCGACCGAAAATATCGGCAAGGCCACGATCCGCGGCGTGGAAGGCGAAATCCGGTTCCTCGCAACTCGAAACACGCTGCTTTCCGCCGATCTCCAGTACCTCGACGCGAAGTACAATGATTTCGTCTATTCGGTGCCAGACTTTGGCGCGCCGCCCAGCACGACCTGTCCTTCCACGCTCTCGGGCGTGAATTATTCGGTCGACTGTAGCGGCCGGCGCCCACCGCAGGCCCCAAAGTGGACAGTCAACCTGTCTGCCGAGCAGACCATCGACCTCACGAATGAGGGCAGGGTCGTCCTTTCGGGGCGGATGCACTACCAGTCGAAGACGCTCACATCGCTCGAGTTTCTGCCCGAAGAAGAGCAGAAGGCGTACGCGACATTCGACGCGGCTGCGACCTATCACGCCCCAGCCAACCGATACTTCGTCACGGCTTTCGTCAACAACCTAACCAACCGGACCGTGATGGCAGGATCCTTCCTGCCTCCTTTCAGCACGACGAGCTTCGCGGTCGGAATCCTGCGCCCGCCGCGGACGTACGGTGTGCGTCTGGGCTTCGACTTCTGAGCCCTATCGGGTCGCCTCGAATAACGTGGAGAGTTTTGTGGTAGTTCAAGCAGATGTTGTCGTAATCGGGGCTGGTCCCTCCGGGTTGACGGTTGCGGCGGAGGTCGCCGCGGTCGGCCATAGCGTGGTTGTGCTCGAACGGCGGACCGATGTGGTGGAATCGCGCGCCGGAACTCTGCTGCCTCGCGTGCTCGAGTTGTTCGACACGCGCGGCGTCGCAGAGCGCTTTATCCGCAAAGCCCGCGAAATTCGTCACTGGCCGTTCAATCCCTACCATATCTGGGCCGGGCTGCAGCCGGTGGATTGGCGGCTGATTGAGTCGCGCTATCCGTTCACCCTGCTGGTGCCGCAGAACTATACCGAGGAAGTGCTCCAGGAGTGGGCCCGCGAGGGCGGAGCCGACATCCGCATGGGGCATGAGGTCACGTCGATCGAAATGCACACCAATGGCGTTACGATTGGCGCTCGGACACCGTCAGGCGAGGCCGTGACGGTTGCGGCAAGATACGTCGTCGGCGCCGATGGCGCCCGCAGCACGGTCCGCAAATCCCTCGAGGTCCCTTTCGAAGGGCATGGCCCGACTTTTACGGGCATCATTGCCGACGCAATCATGGACTTCCCTTTCGAGGGCGGATTGAAGATGGTCGGCAACGAGTTGGGGTGGGGCAGCTGCTTTCCTTTCGGAAAGCGGATCGTTCGCTTCAGCATCGTTCACGCCGAAGGCCGCAGCACGCCGCGCGATGTGCCGGTCACTCTTGACGAGTTCAAACGCTGCATCACCGACATTTACGGCAGCGACCTGGGGTGTGAAGGGCTGGCGTGGGCTTCCCGCTACACAGACCAGATGCGGATCGTTCCCTCGCTTCGAAAGGGAAGGGCGTTCCTCGTCGGCGAATCCGCCCGCATTCACTACCCGGCAAGCGGCGTCGGCATGAATTTCTGCATCCAGGACGCATTCAACCTCGGTTGGAAGCTGTCGCACGTTCTTTCCGGGTATGCGGCGCCGGAACTGCTCGACACCTACAACGAGGAGCGCATGGCGGTTGCGCAGGAGTTGCTCCAGAGCGTCAAGCGGCAATGCGCGGTGCAATTCGATTTCTCGGAAGAAGGCATGGCGTACAAGCGCGACCTCGAAGCCCGCTTCCTTCCGCTACCCGAGATGAACCGTAAAGTGGGTCTCGAACTCAACGGGATCGGCGTGCCGTACCCGCGCTCAGCCGATGCGCATCCGACCGTTGGTCTTCGGGCAAAGGATCTCGATCTCGTTCTCCTCGATGGCACTGCATCGCGAGTCTACGAACAGCTCCACGCTCGGCAGTTTGTCCTCTTGGACCTGACAGGTGTTTCGATCACGAAGGGTCTCGATCATCTGCCGGCCAGCGTCCGGGTTGTTGAGGCCAAGGGCGTCCGACTTCCTGCTGATGAGCGAGATCTCCAGGCAATCTTGATCCGGCCTGATGGCTACGTGGCCTGGGCCAGCGATGCGCGTCCAACGGTTCAGGAAATGCGCGAGGCAATCGGCGCTGCCACCTTCGCTGCGGAACTCGTGTGATGGCGGAACGCACCATCATTCGAGGGGCAACTATCGTCTCGATGGACCCAACCATCGGCGATTTTCCCCGCGGCGATATCCTGGTCGAACATGGAAAGATCCGGGCGATCGGTTCAGACCTTGGCCCGATGGATGCGCAGGTGCTGGATGCGGACGGCATGATCGCGATGCCGGGTTTCGTCGATACGCACCGGCATATCTGGCAAAGCTGCATGCGCTACAGCTGCGTGGACTGCAGTGCTCAGGCCTATTTTGAAGACATGCTCTTTACGCGCGGTGGTGGGTATACGCCCGAAGATGTGCGGATCGGCACCTTGATGGGCACGCTTTCGGCCATCGAAAGCGGAATAACGACGCTGCTCGACTGGTCGCATATCCAGAACTCGCCCGAACATACGGACGCATCTATCGCGGCACTACGCGAATCCGGCATGCGGGCGGTCTTTGCACATGGTTGGCCATTGGTGGAGCCTGCCGCCTGGATGGTCGAGAGCGACCGGGCGCACCCGCAGGATATCGCGCGCTTGCGCCGCGACTATTTCGCTTCCGACGACGGTCTTGTCACGCTGGCGATGGCAGCGAGAGGGCCGGAGATGGCGTCGTCATCCGTCTGGAAGGCGGACCTCGAGCTGGCGCGTAGCCTGGGGATCCGATCGACGATCCACATGGGGGCTTTCCCGTTCAACGGCGAGAAATCGGCCATTGCAGAAATGCAACGTGCCGGCGCCCTGGGCGAGGATCTGACTTTCGTTCACTGCAATTGCAGCAGTGATGAAGAACTGACCATGATGGCTGATCACGGCATCACGGTGTCGCTCGGCATCAATGTCGAAATGAATGCTCAGGGCATCGGCGATATTCCGCTCGATCGGCTCCTCGCTCGCGGCATTCGGCCTAGTCTCAGCGGCGACACGGAAGCTTGCGGATGCGGTGACATGTTCACGCAGATGCGAGGCGCCCTCGGGCACTACCGCTCATGGATGGGCGGAGGCCATTCACGGGAAAAGAATGCTCCGGCCACCCTGGCCTCTCGAGACGTGCTCGAGTTTGCAACGATCGAGGGCGCGCGTGCAAACGGACTACTCTCCAAGGTCGGAACCCTTGCCGTCGGAAAATCGGCAGACATCATCCTGATCAATGCGCGGCACCTGAATCTTTTTCCGATGTCCGAGCCGGTTGCTACCGTGGTTGCCGGTGCGCACCCGGGCAACGTGGATACCGTCATGGTGGAAGGCCGGATTCTGAAGCGAGGCGGTGAGCTGGTAGGCTTCGATCTCGATGGTATTCGGCAGCAGGCCGCAGCGTCGCAGGAGCGCATCCTGGGGCGGGGCGTGGACGCATGACGCCGCTCGATCCCCAGCTTGCCGAAATTGCGGAGGCCGCTGCCAAGGCCGGGCCGTCGCTTCTGACGATGGATGTGAGCGAGGCTCGCGCGATCTTCTCGAATATTGCGTCCCACAGTCCTCGCTTTGAGTTCGCAGGGATGCAGGTTGACGATCGTTTGATCGCTGGTTCGGGAGGCGACCTTGCGGTCAGGATCTATCGGCCTGCAGAAATCGCCGGACAGGCGACCACGGTGTTTCTTCATGGCGGGGGCTACATTCTCGGCGGCCTCGATGAGATGGATAACGAGGCCCGGTTTCTGGCCGAGCAATCCAGTTCGGTCGTGGTCTCGGTTGACTACCGCCTTGCCCCTGAACACCGGCTCCCGGCCGCGCACAGCGATGCGGTGACGGCCGTACAATGGGCGAGGGCCCATGCCGAGGAACTGGGCGGAAGCGCGGCGTGCGTCGCCCTGGCGGGCGAGAGCGCAGGTGCGAACCTGGCCGCGAGCGCTGCAGTTTCGCTGAAGGTGCTGGGTGTCAATCTCAGCGGACTACTGCTGATCGTGCCGGCGCCCGATCTCGCGGCGCTGGCTGCGCTTCCCTGCGTTACCGGCGACTATCCGATGCTCTCGACGCATGATCTCCATGCGATCCTGGGAAAGGCGCTGCCTGCCGAAGTCGGCGCGGCCGAACGTTTTCCGATTTCTGCCGCACGAGCTGCCAATCTCGCGTCGATGCCGCCTACGGTAATTGGCTTGGCCGGCCACTGCCCCACCCTCCAGATCGGTGAAGCGTTTGCAGAGCGCCTCGTGGACGCAGGCAATGTCGTCAAGGTTCACCGCTTTGCGAACCTGTTCCATCCCTTTTTCGCATTCGCAGCGATCTCTGAAGCTGCACGCGATGCTTCAGCGCAGCTCATCGTGGATTTTCGTCGAGTTGCATCGGAGCATCGAATTTGCCGGACTTAACGCAAGGGCTTTATCCAGAATGAAGATTGTTCGTTTTAGTGTCGCCGGCTCTCGCCCGCGGATCGGGTTGGTCAAAGGCGACGGGGTCGTCGATCTTGCATTCGCCGGAGTTCATTTCGACAGTGTGCGCCAGATTATCGAGTCCGGCGAGGCAGCGCTTGAGCGACTGAAGAATGTTCATGAAACCGCCGCCCCTGGACTGGCTCTCGCTGCTGTAACGTTGCTCGCGCCGATCGAACGTCCCGGGAAGTATCTCGCCATCGGCATGAACTATCAGAAGCACCTCGAGGAAGCGGACAGGCTCGGGGTCGCCCGGAGAGCTTACCAGACGTGGTTCAACAAACAGACGAGTTGCCTTGCGGGGCCGTTCGACAAGATCGAACCGGGTGTGACCGAGAAGCTCGACTATGAAGTGGAACTGGGCCTCGTGATTGGCCGGTCGGCCAAGGGTGTAAGCGAAGCTGACGCGCTTGATCACGTTTTCGGGTACTTCGTTGCCAACGATGTTTCCGCTCGCGATTGGCAAATGCACACGCCGACATTCACGATGGGCAAGTCCTTTGACACCCACGGTCCGATCGGGCCGTGGATAGTGACCGCGGATGAGATAACGGATCCTCAGTCTCTCGATCTCAGGTGCCTGGTGAACGGCGAGGTTCGGCAGTCGAACAACACCAAGAACATGCTTCATCCCATTCGGGCGCAGATATCCTATCTTTCTACGGCGTTCACGCTTGAGCCGGGCGATCTCATCGCGACCGGAACGCCCGAGGGTGTGGGCGTCGGCATGGATCCGCAAAGTTTCCTGAAATCCGGAGACGTCGTGCGGTGCGAAGTAGAGGGCATCGGTGCAATCGAAAACGAAGTCGCCTGATTGCGAGTTTGCTCGCGAAAACGCGGGACGTTGAGAACCAGCTAGGTGGGAGAGGAAATATGCCCGTCCTGGGAATCCATTCGTATGCCCTGAGCATTCCGGATGTGGATGCCGGCATTGAATTCTATCGGTCGGCAGGCCTGATCGCGACGCAGGCTTACGGGTACGCTTCATTGCGCTGTCCTGACCAGGCGCGCGACTGCGTGACGCTCGTGGCGGCCGAAGGCGACAAGCGCATGCATCACGTCGCCCTTCGCGCCTCAGGGCTCGATGATATCGCCTGCAATGTGCCAAAGTATGGAGGGCGGATCATCAGTCCCCCTGACGGACCGTGGTCCGATGGCCTGTGGATCGAGGATCCGCACGGCATGGTAATTCGACTGGTCGAATGCCCGGCAGACCCTGATTCCGAAGCGGGTCTGCCGTTCGAAATCAACGCGCCAGGCCGGATCGTGCGTTCGGGTAAGTCTGCGATGCTCTCCGGCGATGCCTACGAGCCAGCGCGGCCGCTGAGGCTTGGCCATGTTCTCGTGTTCACGCCAGATGTCCTGGCGAGCGTTGAGTTCGTGACCCGCGCGCTAGGCATGAGGCTCGCCGATCGGGCACAAGACGTAATCGCATTCACGTGCGCCCGCCGAGATAGCGATCATCATGTCCTCGCGTTTGCCAAGTCACCTGGCATCGGCTTCCATCATGCAAGCTTCCAACTGGGCGATCCTGATGACGTGGGACGTGCAGGGAGGGCGCTGAGCGACAAGATCGCACGCGGAGACTGGGGCTTTGGGCGGCATACGATCGGCTCCAATTTCTTCCACTATATCAAGGATCCGTGGGGGAGCTGGTTCGAATACTATGCCGACATGGACTTCATCGAAGACCATGACCTCTGGCAGGCGACAAATTACGAGATGGCAGACAGCCTGGCCAACTGGGGTCCGGCGGTACCCTTCGATTTCGTCCATAACTACGAAGCCGAATAACCGGGCTGCGCCGCGAACGATTGCGTCCTTTTGTAAATCAGGGCCCCGCCTGACAACCAATTCAGACTGGAAACATAAATGGCAAAAGTCATCATCACGTGCGCCGTCACGGGATCGGTTCACGTCCCGAGCATGTCCGATGCGCTGCCGATAACGCCCGAGGAAATCGCAGCACAAGCGATCGCGGCGGCAGATGCAGGAGCCGCCGTACTCCATCTTCATGCGCGCGATCCGCTGGATGGTAGCCCAACTGGTGAGCCAGCGATCTATGAGCAGTTCCTGGGCGTCATCAAGCAGGCAACGGACGCGGTGATCAACATAACCACCGGCGGTGCGACGACCATGCCGGTGTCCAAGCGTCTCGAGGCTGCCGCCAAATTCAAGCCGGAGCTCTGTTCGTTGAACATGGGTTCCCTGAACTTCGCGTTCTTTCAAGCTGCCGATCGCATCAAGACCTGGAAACATGATTGGGAGGAGAGCTACGTTCGCGGCTCGGACGACTACATCTTCCGCAACACATTTCGAGACATTGAGCACATCCTCGAGACGATGAATGATGCTGGCACACGCTTCGAGCACGAATGCTACGACGTGGGACATCTGTACAATCTTGCGCATTTCCTGGACCGTGGTCTCATCCACGAAGGCTTCTTCGTACAGATGGTATTCGGTGTATTGGGCGGCATCGGCGGCGATCTCGAAAACCTCGGAATCATGAAACAGACGGCGGATCGTTTGTTCGGCCGCAATGCCTACCAGTGGTCAGTCTTGGCCGCGGGCAGACACCAGATGCCGTTTCTGACACAAGCGGCTCTCATGGGAGGTCACGTTCGGGTAGGGCTGGAGGACAGCCTGTTCATCGAACGCGGGGTACTTGCCGCGTCAAACGCGCAGCAGGTCGAGAAAATTGTCCGAATTCTCGCGGAAATGGGTCACGAGCCAGCAACCCCTGCGGAAGCTCGCAGCATTTTGGGGCTCAAAGGCGCCGAGAAAGTCCAATTCTAAGCACAAGCTCCCATTGTCGGGGGCGAAGCGGCAGCAGGACCGACCGATGCTGGCTACGCGTAGGCTGACAGGCAATGTCGGTTTTGCGCAGCACAATGGCCCAGGCATGGCAGGCGCGAACCATCATCGTTTCTGGCGGCGAAGATAGCCCAGATCTTCAGGTGCGGCGCGCCGATCTCCCAAGAAGCCGGGAAGGCCGGACGACACTGAGAAGTCTGTTCTGACCGAAGTTGCCCGACCCAGATCCGGTGCGCCGAAAGGCGCTCTCCTACACGTCCGGTTTCAGGTTCCATCCGGTAATCTCGGCGCCGATCGCATGTCTGGTCGCGGAAGATTTGCCGCGACCAGACGTCTGCCGATAGCCCTCGGCCGGGTCGAGTTAGCGGAACCGCCAGCCCACTCGGGCGCCGTAGGTTCGCGGCGGTGCGTAGCTGCCAAAGATTGCGGAAGGGGGGACTACGAAGCCTGCACCGAGCTGTCTGACATCGGTGATGTTATCCATATAGAGTTCGGCGAACCACTTCTCGTCTCCCGTCTCATAGCGGACACTGCCGCTCAGCTGCCCAACAGGGCCCTGTCGAAGCAGCGTGAATGGCGGGACGTCGGCATAGACTTGGGTCAAGACCGTCGAAGAGTGAGAGTAATTGACACTCGTCGTGAGGTTCCCGTCCCAGACCGGAACGACGTATTTCCCGCCCAAAGTGAAAGTGAACCGGGGTGACTGTGCAAGGGGATTGCCTGTCACATCGATAGTACCGTTCCCGGTCGGGAAAAAGCCTGGGATTCCCGGGCATGTCGGAGGGGCCGTCATCGGGCAGGCAAGGGCAAGCTGCCCCATTTTTGAATGGACATACGTCGCTGAGACGTCAAACGACAGCCGATCGGTCAAGGACGCGTGGCCATCCATTTCCAACCCCCAGACTTTGGCGCTGGCTGCGTTCTGCGTCAGGGATTGGTTGTTCTGGATGACCGAAACCTGCAGGTCGGAGTAGTCGTAGTAGAACGCAGCGGTATTCAGCCGCACCCTGCCGCCAGCGAAAGTCGACTTTGTCCCGACTTCGTAGGCAGTGATCTTTTCGGGGTCGAAGTTAGGAACATTCGCCCCTTCGTTTGTGCCACCGGCTTTAAAGCCAGTGCCTACACTCGCATAAATGAGATTGTTCCGGTCGGGGCGCCAGTCGATTCCCGCCTTCCAGATGAAGCTGTTGAAATTTGCGGACTTGTCTACCGTTCCATTAGTGTCGGTCCGATGGCGCGATTTCTTATCGTAATTATATCGTGCGCCGAGTGTCAGGGTCAGCTGGTCGTTGATGTGAACCTTGTCATGCGTGTAAATGGCAAACGTTTCGTTCTTGACGATATGCGGATCAATTCTGAGTGCAAACGCCGGATCGATCTGACCTGCCGGATTGATAAGCGTGAACGGAGGCACTGGCGGTTGTCCTGGTGTGGGCACCAGATCCGTGTCGACGTAGAATTTCTCCTGGGTATTCTCGCGATAGTAGAATGCCCCGACTTGCCAATCGACAACTCCCGGGTTGGAGTTGGTCAGCCTCAGTTCCTGCTGGAAAGCCGTCTGTCGAAAATGCCTCTCGGCGGTGCTGACCTGGACGTTGTTTCCGTCCTGATCGGTAAGCTGATCCAGACGATCGACTTTGTAGGCCGTGAGCGAGTTGAGGCTGACGCGGCCCATATCCCAAGAGACGGTTCCACGATAGCTCGCGCTCTTCTGCTTATTGTAGCCGTTCGTGTTGAAGTAGTTTGTAAATGGATCAAATTGATCGGCTGGGACGTACGGATTGTTGAGGGCCTGGTAGCCCGACCCGTTTTTGTCGATATTGAACGTCTCGACAGTCAGTTGAATGGCGAGTGTCTCTGTAGGAGTGAAGCGCAAGCTTCCTCGGAGCGCGAGATCGTTCGCGTCGTCGATGTCTTGAACACCAGGCGTTTTGGACTTTTGGTAGCCGTCATGCCTGACGTAGTTCACCGCGAGGCGAGCGGCCAGCTTCTCGTCAACGATTGGGACGTTGATCATCCCTTGAACGCCTACGTGATTGTAGTTGCCGTAGGCGAGAGTGGCATTTGCATCGAAGTAATTTTCGGGCTTTGCAGTGATGACGTTGACGACACCCGCGGTGGAGTTGCGTCCGTAGAGCGTCCCTTGAGGGCCTTTAAGAACTTCGACGCGCTCGAGATCGAAGAACGTGCCGTTCAAGGCGCGGCCTAGGGAGAAGTATTGGCCGTCAACATGGAACGCAACCGTGGGGTCGCCGATCAAATTGGCATTCCCGATACCGCGGATTGCGAGAACGGCTTGGCCCCCGCTAAATCCATGGGAGGCCACAGTCAGTCCCGGGACGAAGGCAGGTAGCTGCGAAACCGTATCGATCCGCTGTGTTGCTATGAGATCCCCCGAAAGCGCGACCATAGCAATTGGCGTCGACTGCACTGTGCTGGTCCGCCGCTCCGCAGTGACGATGATATCGCCGGTGCTGGGCGTTTCTGGGGCGGCTGAAGGTTCGCCGGCTGGGCTGGTCTGTTGCCTGGCGTCCTGTGAAACAGTTTGCGCATGTGCCGCGGCGGTGCAAATTAAAGTGCTACAGACGCCAGCGGCCATTATGCCCCGGACGGACACGGAGTTCATCATTGATTTCCCTCTCCCTCAGGTGTCTGATTTGCGGCACGGAGCGGTCTGGCTCCGGCGGCGTGACCCTTTTTGGTTTTCTCAAATGCACTGCTCTTGTGAGCGATTCTCTGTTGTGCCACCATCGTTGTAACAGTTTACATTGCGTCGTCAAGGTTCTGTCAAAGCGACAATTGTCGTCGTGTTGAGGTTTGAAGTTCGAAGATAATTCCGCTATTTCAGTGACATACGTCGAAAATTGCCAGGATCGAAAAAACCCGGCACTAGGCCGACCCTTCGGCGGTAAGTCGGATTTGCATACGCACCTCAATTTTTGTGTTCGCACGAATCGAGAGGCTTCCGGTGCGGCGTGGATCTTGGGGAAATGAGGTTTGATATGCCATCGAAGCAACGTCAGACGGAGCCCGAAGAGGCGACCCGGAAAAAACTCGGCAAACCGGCCAACATTAGGGCCGTCGCCGCGGCCGCCGGCGTATCAACCGCAACTGTCTCCCGTGCCCTGAGTTCACCGGAACGGCTTGGAGCGGACACTTTGGAGCGTGTCCAAGCTGCTATTCAGCGGCTTCAATACACCCCGAACGTGCAGGCGCAGAACATGCGAACCTCGCAGACACGGCTGATAATCGCGCTTGTTCCGGACATCGCGAGCCCATTCTTTTCGGAGATCGTCCGCGGAATTGAGCGAATTGCCCACCGTAACGATTATTCCGTTTTGCTCGGCGACACGGAATTCGACGAGCAGCGTGAGCAGCGCTACGCCAAATTGGTCACTTCTCGGCAGGCCGACGGTCTCATCACGATGTTGCCGCATATCCCATCGGTATTCGCTGAGGGCAGGGCGCCTATCGTCAATGCCTGCGAATGCGTCGATGATCCGTCGATCACCTCCGTCAGCGTGGACAATTTCCGCGGCGCGTGTGCAGCGATGGAGTATTTGATAGCGTTGGGCCATCGCCGAATTGCCTACATTGGCGGCCCAGAAAGCAGTTCTGCGAACAAGGAGCGGGAGGCAGCGTATGTCCATTCGATCGCGGGGGCCGGTGAGGTCGCCGATCCGGATCTGATCGTAAGGGGCGACTATTCCGTGGACTCCGGTACCGCAGCACTTGGCGCTCTCTTCGCGAAGCAAAAGCAATTTACCGCCGTTTTCTGCGCAAATGACGAAATGGCTCTGGGGGCAATTAATGCGATCAAGCAGCGCGGTTTACAGGTCCCGAAGGACATTTCGGTCATCGGCTTTGACGATATAAAGTTCGCGCGGCACTTTGATCCGCCGTTGACAACAGTGGCGCAGCCGGCAAGCGACATTGGCATGGAGGCGGCCAGGCTCCTGATCGAGATTCTGTCTGGCTCGAATCCTCCGCCTCAGAAGCGGGTTTATCCTGCCCACTTGATTGTGCGTGCCTCGACGGGGCCAGCCCCTGCTGCCGCACCACCTGGTTGATCGGCAGCAGGGTCATTAGCACTATTTCGCGAGCGACACGATCGCGTCGGCTGCACGCAGGCCGAATGCGACCGTCGTGAGAGTTGGGTTGCAATGGTTGAGCGAGCCCAGCAAGCCGTTTCCAGCAAGATAGAGGTTTTCAAATCCCCATACCTTGCAGTCGCCGTCTGTCACCGAAGTCTCCGGGTCCGCTCCTGCCCGGTATGTTCCCATCAGGTGCAAGCTCGATCCGAATGGCCGGAGCAGGGGGCTCATACCTTGCCACGGCTCGCCGATCGTGCGCGCCAACTGGTATTGCATAGCGAATGCCCGGGTGACTCTGTCGTGATCGGATTGGGTGAGTTCGACGTGAGCACGAATTGATGGCAGCCCCAGCCCGTCGAGGGTCTCATCATCGAAGCTCAGTCGATTGTCGAAGACCGGATCGGTTCCGATGAAGCACCCGATGTCGGTTGTTCGAAGATGATCTGCTCCTTGGAGGATGCCGGCATGGGCGGTGCTGGGAATATCCAGAATGCCTACCTGGAAATCGCGCCCTTCACCCACCGGGATACGAAGCCATACCGGGGGATCGTCGGGCCCATCGATCGGTGCATCGCCTGATTTGAGCAGAACACGGCTCACGAGATTGAGGTGGTCTGTGAGGTAACGCCCCAGCGCCGGCAACTTTATCCCGGAGCCGTGGAGGAGCTGAGGCGTCCCGAGTGTCCCGCCGCCTACGACAAAGATTGGCGCTTCGAGGTAACACTCCGTCCGTTCAGGCCCATGGCGAACCGTGAGCCCCTTTAGCTGCCCACCGTCGTGGTGTAGCCGTACGGCGACAGTATCCGGCAGCAGGGCCAGTCCAGCCTCACCGCCTGCCAGAAGGTTGTCTCCAGCTGCAAAATCGATCTCACCGTTTGCCCCTACCCGGCCAGCTAGGTCTGCCGGTCGGACAAAATCGGGGCCAAAGCGCTCATTTATGACATCGATGATCCAGCGCTGTCGGGGCGATCCGTCTCCAAACAGCGAGGTTGTCGCCCATAGCAAATCTTCCGCTCGGCCGAGGTAGCTTTCGAATTCGTCCCGCGAGATCGCATTGTCCCACTCCCATTTGAAGTCGGGACGGGGAACCATATAGGACCAGTACGAAAGCATGCCTCCAACCGAGTGGATGCTCGCCGCTCCCTCCAGGCCGGGCCGGGCTTCACTCGAGTTTCCGTGCGGGCGAAGCTTCGTGATTGCTTCTGACAAGAAGTCTTCCGCATTGAGGACATTGCGCCTGTGCCGCCCTGGAGGGCTGTCAAGCAATGGGCCAGCTTCTACGATCAAGACCTTCTTGCCGTTTCGGCCCAATTCGCCAGCCACGGCCATGGAGCCGGCGCCAGACCCGACGACGATTACGTCTGCGTTGAACCTACGAGCTTCATCTGTGCTTACGATAGTGATGGCGCCGGTCATGCGAGTTCTGCCTCCAGCATCTGCACGGTGCGCGTTATCGCAGGGTAGACTTTCGGCGGGTCAAAGCTCGCGCATTCAATCGCGATCGGGCCGGAAAACCCGCTGCGGGTGATGAGCTGGATCGCACGTTCCTGGTCGTAGACTGCCGGCCGCCCATCGTCGTGGAAGCCATATGTCTTAACATGGACGCGTGATGCGAATGGCAGCATTTGCTCCAGAAATGCGAAAGCTTCTTCGGTATCTTCGATGTCGCGCGGTTCGGTCTTGGTCTTGAAGCTTCGCAGGATTTCATCCTGAATTGGCGATATGTTGCCGGTGTCCAAGATCAAACCGAGGCCGGGGCCGACCGCATCGCGGAAATGCGCGATCTTTTCGGCAGTGTCTGTCAATTCGCAGTGGTTCTCGATCAAGAGCTCCACACCTCGTGAGGACGCGTGGTCTCGCAAATCGCGAACAGCATCGACGACCTCCTGAAATGTCGCCGCGCTCCCGCAATCGACAATGCCAGGTGGCAGAAGATTCACGCGGGCTGCCTTGCCGCCAACCTCGGCCACGCGATCGACCGATTGCTTGAGGTCGACCAGGTCCTGTGCGCGATAGACCGCGTTGCCGTCGCCTGCGAAGCTGCCGTCCAGCGTCACGTTGCCCAAGGTAACGCCCTCTTCGAGGAGGGCCTCCGAGAACATTCGGCGCTCCTTCGCGTCCGCCTGTCTGAGGAACCAATCGGGGATCTCCATCCCCGTCACGCCAAATGTCGCACGGAGATGATTGGGAACGTTGGTCAAGGGGACGTTTTTTTCGCCTTCGGTCACCTTAATCCATTGGATTTCGCCGGTTGCAGTCCGGACGGGAAGGCTGATTGGTCCGAGATTGTGGCGTATTCCCCAAGCCGATACCTGAATTTTGCTATTCACGCTTGCTCTCCTGATTTCTGTTTTTTTGAGCCCTGTTGGTGGATCCGGATACGGGCCTGACTTCGGCGCCCCAAAGTCGCTGGAATGGTGGATTGTCCGGAATGATGCTTCGCGGAAAATGCCGCCGAAGCTCGACGACTCATCGCTGCTGGTTGGTGTAATCTGTTACATTGAAGGTTGCAACCACTACCAGTGCCGCGTAAATCGGTTCTCGTAGAAACGGGCGAATCGCGCGATATTACAGAGCTGTCATCGCGGGAGATGGGCGTATAGAGAAAGCCGCAATCGACCCATTAGCTGTAAACCGTTGCCTTGCGGCAGGCGAAGCTAGGGGTGAAAGGCGGAATTGGGTTTCAAGGGTGTACGGATTCCGGGCTCTGGCCGCATAATCGGCGGAGTCGTTCTGTCGGCATCCTTTTCCCTACAGTGCGAATAACCGATTCGTTGGCTTCCCGTCTTCACTGTTTTAACCGCCAGAAAAACATGGCGGATAACAATATTCACGAGAGGGTTGATTTGTGAAAATGGAATCCGTTGGTCGAGTTGATGAGCAGAGGGAGCCGAAAGGATTTGCTTTCCTGTATTTGCTCGCAAATTTCGGCACCTATTTTGCAATACTGCCCCCGACTCTTGGCGGGATGTCAATCAAGCTACAAAATCTGGTCGGCGTGGAGCGTGCTCCGACCATATTGGGTTTGATGATGGGCCTCGGATCTCTTGTCGCGCTGTTCACTCAGCCGATCATCGGCAAGCTCTCGGACAACACCCACAGCAAATTCGGCATGCGAAAGCCCTGGATCCTATTGGGTACAATCGGATTTCTGTTGGCTTTGACGGCGATTGGGCCGGTTGAGGCCATTTTTCTTCTGGTTCCGCTATGGTGCCTGGCTCAAATTTTCAGCAACGTAGTGCAGGGGTCACTGCATGCCGTTGTTGCGGACCAGGTTCCGGAACATCGGCTAGGGTTTATCTCGGGTTTGGGCGGCGTTGCGATACCATGCGCTTTTCTGCTGTCGGCTTTGACGTTGAATATTCTTCCGACTGACTTGCTCCGTTCCATTGTCCCGGCGGCAATCGGCGGCGTCCTTTGCCTGATTTTCATTTTGATGCTGAACGATCGCGTGCTGACCGGCACCCGGAGTAAAATAAATATCGGTGACGTCTTCAGGAGTTTTTCATTCCAGCCTTTGAAATATCGCGATTACGGCATCACGTGGATAAGTAAGGCAATGATCATGTTTTGCTTTGCTTCAATTGCTTCGTATTTGACGCTGTTCCTTGCAAGTTCGTTTCACATGAATGTGGCTCAGCAGCTTCAATTTAACGTATATACTACCGTCTGTTCCGTCGTGATGATGGCGGTTGGGTCATTCGTTGGTGGATGGGCGTCCGATCGCATCGGCAAGCGGCGTGTTTTTGTAGCATTATCCGGCACATGCATCGGGCTGGGAGTGCTGTCTCTTGCCGTGTCGCCACTCATCGGCCGAGAAGCGGGGCTCTCGCTGGTGCTTGTCGGCCAGACGTTCACCGGGCTTGGGTTTGGCTTGTTTCTCTCGGTCGACGCCGCGCTTTGCATCGATGTTTTGCCGGATCCTGAGACGAAAGCGAAAGACCTTGGCGTCTTCAATATAGCCAACACGCTTCCGGGAACCATCGCTCCTCTCGTCGCTGGCTCAGTCGTGCTTCCCATCGGCAATTGGATTGCCCCGGGGTGGGGATTTTCGATCTGGTTCGCTTTGACGGGTGTAATCGGGGTGCTGGGCGGCGCGATCATTTTCAAGGTCCGCGGTGTCCCTTGACCGTGAAGGGACAAAAGGACCTAGGCCCCGCCGCCAAAGCGCGGTTTATGCTGTAGGCCCATTGTCCGACTGGGCAGGGGCCCAAGCTCTGCCCGCCAAACTTCCAGTTTGTCTGTCTGGTTTTCTAGTTTGTGCGACTTGAAGGGCTCGCATGCAGGTTGCGGCAGGTCTTTGCGGCAACCTGCATGGGAATTGCATCAAACGGGGAAGCTAGGCGGTGTCGTCCGGCAGGTGACCCAGTGATCGCGTGTCAGCTCTTCGATCCCCCAGCCCCCGTTGAAACGGCCGAGCCCGCTGTTCTTTTCACCGCCGAACATATTGAAGGGGCTATCCTGAATCGGGATGTCGTTGACGTGCGTCATGCCTGCCTCGATGTGGCGCGCGATCCGAAGACCTCGCCACACGTCCCCCGTGAAGACGGAGCTCGCCAGTCCATATTGAGTTGCGTTCGCGAGCCGTACGGCGTCGTATTCGTCCTCGGCCCTTATGATCGAGGCAATAGGCGCAAATTGTTCGGCCTGAGCAAACGCGCTCTCGTTGTCTACCTCAGAAAATACGTGCGGAGGTACTACGAGGCCGTCGATCTCTCCCTTCAGACGCTCTGCAAATCCCGCAGAACGTCCCTCGGTGATCCGCTGCAGCGCCGCGTCGCGCTGCCGCTCACTAATCAGAGGACCGATCAGTGTCTGGGGATCGCTTGGGTCGCCCACTTTGAGCTTCTTTGTTTTGGCAACGAACAGGTCGACGAAGTCGTCGTAAATCGGCGCTTCGACGATCAATCGATTTGCGCTCATGCATATCTGGCCGCTGTGGAGGAAGCGCGCAAACACGGCAGCACTTGCCGCCTTCTCGAGGTCGGCATCCGCGAGGACGATGAGAGGCGCATTTCCGCCCAATTCAAGTCCAACATGTTTGATCTGCGGAGCCGCGGTAGCCATTTGCGCAACCCTGCGGCCGGTCGGTGTCGAGCCCGTGAACGATAGCAGGTTGACCAGCGGGTGCAGGACGAATGTGTCGGCGATGTCGGGTACGTCGCCGACGACGACGTTAAGCAGCCCTTCGGGTAAGCCGGCTTCCTCGTAGATTTTGGCCAGCAGCAATCCGCCGGTGATCGGTGTCTCCAGCGCCGGTTTCACGACGACAGCGTTTCCAACAGCAAGAGCTGGCGCAATCGTTCGATGCGAGAGGTGCATCGGGAAATTCCATGGGCTGATGACACCCACGACGCCCAACGGCTCACGGAATACGAAACTGTCCTTGTCGGCGGCGTCGATCGGCATGATCCGCCCCTCGACGCGAGGGGGCAGGGTGAGCGCTTCGATCAGCCCGCCGCGAACGGCCATCCATTCTGCTTGCGCCTTCATGAAGGTGCTGCCGGATTCCCGGATGATCCATCCCACGATCTCGTCGCGGCGTGCCTCGACGATCGCAAGAACCCGGCGGAACATATCGATGCGCTCTGTTGGCCCCGTTTTGGCCCACGCGGCCTGCGCTGCTTTGGCGGCCCGAAAGGCTGCGTCGACATCGTCGGAGTTGGCGAGCTGGATTTCAGCGACGGTTTCGCGGGTATAGGGGTTGCGGATAGTCGCTGCGCGCCCAAGCCGTCCGGCAGTCCATCGGCCGCCAATGAATTGCCCGTCGAAGCCGTCGTAGGAGGAGGTTACCGTCGTCATCACTGAGCTCCCTCGCTACCCTTAGACGTCATGCGCAGGATCGGTTTGATCGTCTCGCCGGATTCGCTGTCGGCCGCTGCCTGGTTGATCTTTAGGAAGTCATAGAAGCGCACGAGCTTGTCGAAGGGAAAGCTGCCTTGCAGGTAGAGGTCCACGAGCTGCGGGATGAACAGCTGCGGATTGCTGGCGCCTTCGATCACTCCCATCAGGCGCTTATTGTTGTTCATGAAGTCGTTCGCATCGAAAGTCAGTTCGGTGCCCGGCCGCGAAGCGCCGACGAATGCGCAGGTGCCGGTTGGGCGCAGGACCTCGACGGCCGTACGGATTACCGCTGGATGCCCCGTCGTATCGAGGCTGAATTCAACCCCGCCGTCCGAAAGCTCGCGCAGCCTTGCCGCTACGTCGCCGTCGTCCGGATGAAGTACGTGGGTTGCGCCCAGTTCGCGGGCAAGATCGAGGCGTGCCCGCACACGATCGACGACAAAGGTCTTGGTGGCGCCGGCAAGTTTGGCGGCCATGAGTGCGCTCAGGCCAACCGCGCCGCCCCCAAAGACTGCAAAACTGTTCCCCGGACCAACACGAAGCGCATTGAGAACCGTGCCGGCGCCGGTCTGGATTCCGCAGCCCAAGGGGCCAAGCAACTCCAGCGGTGCGTCCTTGCGAACCTTGACCACATTGCGGGCATCCGCGAGCGCGAGAGTCGCAAATGAAGACTGTCCGAAAAAGCGGTCGGAGAAGGGTTCGCCATTCCGCGTGAGGGCATGACTGCCATCCGCGCGGGCACCGCCGAAATTGAGCGGCCCGATCCTCTCGCATGCCGCCGGCGCCCCCCGCAGACATTGCGGGCAGCTGGCGCAGGGAAGAAAGGTCAGGACGACATGATCGCCAGGGGCGACCGATTCGACTTTGTCGCCAACCGCAAGGACGACGCCGGCTCCTTCGTGACCAAGCACGGCCGGCAAGGGGGTTGGAAGGACGCCGTCGCGGACGGCGAGGTCCGTGTGACACATGCCGGTGGCAACAATTCTGATCAACACCTCGGTATCGCGGGGCGCTTCGAGCTCGCATTCAGCAAACTCGAATTTCCCATGATGCGTGCGCAGAAGCGCGGCGAGACTGTGTTGTGTATCGGGTTGCGTGCACACGTTTTCTCTCCCCCTCGGCCAGATCTGGCCGGGCTGCCTGATTATGTTCGGTGGACCGCGTGCGGGGCGCCCGATGGCGCCTCGCACGCGGTTCGATCAGTAGACTTGCGCTCCTGTGGCTTCCTTGGGCTTCGCATCGATCTGGAACGCGCGTGCCAGCGCCTCCGCGCCGCGCGCGAGAACCGTCACATCCGTTCCGACAGCAACGAATGAGGCACCCAGTTCGAGATAGCGTCGGGCCAGACCCTGGTCGGCAATTAGGATCCCTGCAGCTTTACCTGCGGCGAGAATGCGTGCGATCCCCGTTTCGATCGCCTCCTGCACTTCGGGGTGTGCCGGGTTTCCGAGGTGGCCCAGAGCAGCCGCCAGGTCCGATGGGCCGAGGAACACGCCGTCGACCCCGGGTGTGGCGGCGATGGCGTCCAAAGCTTCAAGGCCTGCACGGGATTCGACCTGGAGAAGAACGCAGATCTCATCTGCAGCGTCGTGCAGATAGGTGGCGTGCCGATTCCACCGACTGGCGCGACCGATTGCCGAGCCGACGCCCCGGATGCCATGTGGGGGATAGCGCGTCGCGCGTACGATCAGCTCAGCTTGCTCGGCGCTCTCCACCATAGGGACGAGCAGGCTGCGCGCGCCGATGTCGAGCAACTGTTTGATGATCACCGGATCGCCAACCGGCGGCCGAACTACGGCTTCGACCGGGTAGGGGGCCACTGCTTGGAGCTGCGCAAGGATCAGCGGAATGTCGTTGGGCGCGTGCTCGCCATCGATCAGCAGCCAGTCGAAGCCGGCACCTGCGCTGATCTCGGCGGTGTAGGGCGAGGCTAGTGCCTGCCAGAAGCCGATCTGCGGCTTGTGATTGGCGATCGAATTTTTGAAAGAGTTCATGACATGCCTCGTACTGGAGGACAGGACCCTGATTGGATCAGGGCAGGAAGTTGCACTCGACCCGGCCAAACGTACCGAAGTCGCCGACGATCTTGCTGCCGGGTGGAGCCTCGACCGGCCGGATAAACGAGCCTGCCAGAACGATTTGTCCTGCCTCGATACGACCGCCGTAGGCAGCCAGTCTGGCCGCAAGCCAGGACACCGAAAGCAAGGGGTCATCGAGCACGCCGGCGCCGAGCCCGGTTTCCTCCACCTCACCGTTGCGCGAGACGATGGCGCCGACCCAGCGCAAGTCGAGGTTATGGAAATCGCGCACGGGGTCGCCCAGGACGATTCCCCCGTTCGCGGCGTTATCGGATATCGTGTCGAAGACACGGCGGAGCTGGCCACTCCGGGGGTCCTTGCGGGTAATCCGCGTATCGAGGATTTCGAGCGCGGGGGCGACATAGTCGGTCGCAGCAAGAATCTCTTCCGCGCTCACTTCGGCGCCGACCAGAGGCGCTTTCATCACGAACGCAATTTCCGCCTCGATACGCGGCTGAATGAAGCGGTCTGCCGCGATGTCGGCGCCATTTCCGAACACCATGCTCTCGAGCAGAACGCCCGAATCCGGGATGTCGATCGAAAGCGCCGATTGCATGGCCTTGGAAGTCAGGCCGATCTTCCACCCCACGACACCGTCGCCGGACTCATTTTTGAGCTGCATCCAGGCGGACTGGATCGCATAGGCATCGTCGAGGGTCATGCCCGGATGATCCTCGCTGAGAAGCGGGATCTGAACCTGGCTGCGCTCGGCCTCTTCGAGCGCGAGAGCGGCTCGGAGCACGGCATCATCCGAGAGGGTGATGCCGTGCTTGTGAGCTGCTGCTGATGGAGCAGGCGCGACCATCGTCAGGCCGCCGCATCCGCGCGATTGGTGGCGAAGCCTTCCTCTGCCCCCAGCAATGCCGGCGGTTCCTTGAGGCTTTCCTGCCAGAGCAACGATTCCATCGCGATGTTGAGCGGCTGATCCTGGATGGTCAACTCGTACACAGGCTCGTCGAACGAAGCGTGGTTGTGAACGGCCCAACCAGGCGCCGAAAGCATAAGGTCGCCAGACTTCCATTCGTAGGTCTTGCCTTCGACGGTCGAACGGCCGGAACCCGAGAAATAGTAGTTTACCGCTGCCGAAGAGTGGCGGTGCGGACGATCGACGATTTTCGGCGGGCGAACCGTCATGGTCGCGAAGAAGTTCGGCGTGGTGCCGTTGGTGCGGCCGGTCATCGGGTTGTAGAGCAGATAGAGACGACGACCGATGTAATCCTTGCCGAGGGCTTCGAGCTTGTCGAGATGCTCCTTGACCTCGTCCCAGGGCCAGTAGAGCGCGGGGCTCTGGACCGATGGCGGATTGATCAGCAGCTCGTAGGGCATCATCCATGCGCCCTCGTCGTTGAGAGGGAAGGTGCCGTAGGGGCTCTTCTTGCGAGCGTCCTCGACTTCACCTTCGCTCTCGTCATGGCTGGCACGCGGCGCGGGTGCCGGGTTTTCCTCGACGATGTGGATGTTCATCATGTCGAGCAGCGCGCCGTTCGAATAGGTCAGGCGCACGTAGATGTCGTCGCCGGTATTGCGGTGGCGATAAACGCGCATCGACGGCGTGTTCCATACGTCGTGAAGCTTCGTGGAACGAAGACGTCCTGAGATCTCGGTTTCCCCTTCACCGCGGATCACGAAGTTCACCTGGGTCGAATTCTGGCGGAAAGTGATCGTTTCCTCTCCGGGCAGGAGAACGTCGAGCGCCACTTCGATGCCGGGGGCCAGGCCGCGCGACTTCTTGTTGCGCGGATGCACGAAGTAGGAGCGACGCCGCCCGTTGGCAGGGCGCGGAAGTGCGGCCAGGCGGGCGATTTCGGCGTCGATGTCTTCCTTGGGAATGACGACCGGCTCCCACGGTTCATCGCGCTCGGGGAGTGCGCCGGTACCTTCGACGAAAATGCTGTTGGTCATGGTAATACTCTCCTGTTGTCTCTTACCGCTTCAGGCGCGGTGCGGCGCGGGTCGGGCGAGGGATGGGGCGTCCGAGCCCCCGCGCGACGGCCCGCTCGAAAATCGCAAGGCCAAGGGACAGGTCGGAAATTCCCATTCCCATTGCCTTGAAAACTGTGAGGTCGGCGTCGGCTGGACGGCTGGCCGCATCTCCAACCAGCGATCCAAGCGAGCGAATGCCCTGCCATTTCGCTTCATCGCTGCCGTAGGCTTCGATGAATTCTCGCGAGAGCTTGCGGACCTGGGGTACGCTGTCGGCCGCTGTGACGGTCGCGCGCGACAAGAGTGCCGGATCGAACTCGGCGCGCTCTGGAGTGATCGCGCCGACGGCATTGAGATGGACACCGCGAGCCAGCATCTCCGACGTCAGGAACGGTGCAGTTGCCCGAGTTGCTGCGGTAATGATGTCGGCACCGTCGAGCGCTTCGCCGAGCGTCGAGGCGGCGATTGTCTCGATACCGAGCGCGTCCTCGGTCTTGGCGGCAAGCGCCTCACGCTTGGCCGGTGTCGGACTCCACACAGCGACGCGATCGAGAGGACGGACTGCGGCGACCGCCGCAATCTGGGCGAGGCTTTGTTTGCCGGCACCGATCATCGCCATTCGGCGCGCATCGGGTCGTGCCAGGAGGTCAGTGGCGACGCCGCTGATGCCGCCCGTGCGCATCTGGCCGAGCGCGAACGCTTCAATGATGGCGCGGACCGATCCGTCGTTGCTGTCGATCAGCACGAGAAGGGGCATCGCGCCGCCCTCTGTGTGGGCCCAGGTCTTGGTACCGGCAAAACCCTTGCCTTCAAATACGGCACCGATTGCGTGCAGGGTGGCGTGGCCACCCCAGATGACATGCGTCTTCACCATGTTGGTGGCGTGGCCTGCCGCTTCTTCGGCAAGCCCGACCCTCAGTGCGTCAATCGCTTCGGGAAGCGAAAGCAGTTCAACGACGTCCTGTTCGGTGATCCAGATCGGATCGCTCATCACGATGGCTCCTGTACGAAAATCGATGGAACTGGAGGTGCCAGTTCGAGTGCATTCACGATGATGGCGTGGGTGATGTAGCGACCGACCAGAAACAGCAGTGCAACTGCGGCATCGGCGCCGATTGCCTCGATCACTGCTTCCAGCTCGGGACTCACGCCGTGGCCGCGGCGTTCGACGGCCGAGATGACGAGGCGCTGCACTGCACGCTCATCGGGTGCGAGCAATTCCTGCTCTTCCGGCGAAAGGCGTTCGACGGCCGCGATCCATTCCCTGCCGAAACCGAGCTTCTCGGAAAGGCGCTCGTGCTGATGGCGTTCGTAGGCATTGTCCACGAGGGTAGCGATGGTGAGCGCACCAACTTCCGTCAGCCGGTCGGGAAGCGCTTTCTTGAGCGCCTCTGTCATCTCCATGAACGGCGTGAGAATGCCCGGCTGATGGCCGGTGCAGCGGAAGAACTCGCCGAGGTAGCCAAGCCGCTTGACCCTGGCGCCCAGAACCGCCTGTACCGGCGGTGCGAGCTGCTCGAATTCGAGCCGGCTGATCCGCTCCGACATTCCTACCTCCTATTGTGTCGGTGGAGTCAGTGAGCCGCTTTCAGGTGTTACGGAAATATATTGTTGTCCGCTTGGTGATACCTTATCGATATAACCATGGATGTCCGGCAACTTCGCTACTTCGTGGCGCTCGCAGACGAATTGAATTTCACTCGCGCCGCAGCGCGCTGCAACGTCTCGCAGCCGCCGCTAAGCCGTGCGATCCGGCAGCTGGAAGGCGAACTTGGGGCAACGCTCTTTGAGCGGGACACGCATCATGTTCGGCTAACTGCGGCAGGGGCCAGTCTTGCAGGCGATGCCCGGCGCATTCTCGAACTGTTGGAAGAGACCGGTGATCGAGTGCGCAAAGTGGCCATTGGTTTGCGCGGAACATTGACGGTCGGGTTCGGCGGATCGACAGTCTATTCGTTCTGGCCGCGACTGATCCGTGCTTTCAAGACGCAGGCGCCGGATGTCGACATCGTGTTCAAGGCGATGCCTGTTCTTGAACAGCTTGAGGCGCTGCGCGGCGGCACCATAGACGCTGGCCTGATCCGTCTCCCGGTACTGGACGAACTTGTTGAGACAATACCTGTCTACGAAGAACCCCTGGCCGTTGCCTTGCCGTCCCAGCATCCGCTGCTCGAGACATCGGGAGCTATCGAAATCTCCGCGCTCGCGGACAGCAGGTTCGTCACGTACGAGGCGCGCCGCGGCTTCAACTTTCAGTCGGACCTGCACGCGCTTTGTCGGTTCGCCAAATTCGAGCCTCGCGTCGTGCATGAGGCACCTTCTACCGAGGCGGTAGTCGGGATCGTATCGTGCGGGGAGGGCGTTGCGATTGTGCCCGCTTCGGCAGAACGACTGAGGATGCGCGGCGTGGCGTTCCGTCCGCTCGACGGCACTGGTATGCCTCCGCAGTTGACGTCCGTGGCATTTGGATTGGCGTGGCGGCGCGGTGCCTCATCTGCGGTCGTGGCAGAATTCGTGGCCTCGGCGCGGGATGTAGCGCAGAGCAAATCGAGACCCTCAGGTTAGCGCAAGGGTCATTTCCGGGGCCGCGTCGTCGACGATGAGCTCGACCTTCTTGTAGGGAGCGAGCCGTTACCGGCTGACGGCCCAAACACCGAGCACGGCAGAAATACAGGCAAATGCGATCCGCACAGTATGAAGGCCAAGCCAGACGTCGAGTTTATGGCGAACCTGATCCAACGGCACGGTTTTTGCGGCGAATGCGGAATTGGCTGGAACGAATAGCGTGGCGGTCAAAAGCAGTACGATGAGTAGGCATGCGGCCGATGCGAGCCAAATGTTGCGCACGGCAGGATTGCTCCATTCGATTACCAGCATTCCGGCGATGCCTACCAGCGCCGGCAAAAGCACGAGCGGAATCGCGCGAGCCACCAGGTGATTGTTGGCGGCGAACCAGTCGAGAAAGATCGCGGGCGGCAGGCCTTTCCAATAGCTCCCCAGGATCACACCGATTGCCAACATGACGCCGGCGAACATGGCGCTGCCCGTGACGGCGAGGATTTTGAAAATGAGTGGCATGACGAGCCCTTTACGGTTGCACTGCCGACGTCGTGATTGTCGGACCGCGATATGGTTGCGTTGAAAATGCCCGGTCGCTTTGCTACGCACGCAGAGTAAAAATTTGACATGATGATGTCAACGAAGGTTGGTGCTGACAGTGAACGAACGAAATCGAGAAGCCAGGGGAGAAGCTTTCACCGAGCTGATCCTGGGGCTGATGCGGGCCAACAATGTCACCTTGACTTGGGGGGACAGGCTCGTCGCACCTTTTGGTCTCACAAGTGCGCGCTGGCAGATACTTGGCGCTATCGCGCTTTCAGATCAGGCTCGGCCTGTCGCATGGATCGCACGGGACTTGGGATCGAACCGGCAAAACGTGCAGCGGATCGTCAACGATCTCAACAAGGAAGGCTTGGTCACCTTCGAGCCCAATCCTCATCATCGCAGAGCCAATCTCGTGGTGCTGACCCCAAAGGGGCAATCCGCCTATGCTGCCGCGCTGGCCGAATACAATCCCAGGGTAAATACCCTGGCGAACGGCATGACGATCTCTGAAATTCGGTTGGCGAGCCAGGTTCTATCAAAGCTTCGCGCAAAGCTCGAACAGGAGCTTGACGCTGTCGCCCCAACGCAGGCGTCCTGAGTCAGGATGTCGTTGGTCAATAAAAAGTGCTTCTGAGGCATCCTTGTCTTCTGCCCAATTCGGCGAATTCAAAAATTTAACAGCCGAATTCGATTTGGTGCAGCTAAGGTGTGCTTGATTGTGGCGGCAATCCAATAAGCTGGATTTGCGAGGGCCACTGAAATTCAGCGCTCGCTCTCAGTGCAATGTATTCTGCAACAGTCTTTGACGTTCGATGGCGATATTCAATAATGCCGGGTGGCCGAGGCGAATGTACAGGTCCTCTTGTGGCTAAAGGTATCGGCCCAGCTGCCATGAAGCTGGTCTTTCACACCCGGCAATTTTCCGACTTGTTTTGCTTGCAAGTCCCGGACTTATCCGTAGCCTAATGGGCGGCGCGACGAGGATCGCGCCGAGGCAAGTCAGCCACACCGATGGGTTACTGCAGCTCGGACTTGAGCCGGGCCGTTGCCGCGAATGTCCAGGCGTCAGCTAAAGGCGGCAATAAGCGAACTGGGGTGAAATGGCACCGACTGGGCAGTGTCCAGCGGCCTCCTTGATTGGAGAAAGCCCATGGTGTTGGGCGATATGGGCGTGTGCGCACCGCACGCCAGGACCGTTTGTCGTGTAACCGCCGAGGTGCCGACATGCGCCTGAAGATAGATGACGATTACTCGTGCGGTCCTACCGGAATTGACGAAGGCGATCCCTTGCCGCCTGAAGATCGCGTCTTGCCTCGCAGGTCCGATTGGCTTGACCGCCTTTACCGGGCGCAGCGCGACAAGCTCCTGCGCTTCGCGCGGCGGCATACCCGTCCCGACCAGGCGCCCGACGTCATTCAACAACTCTTTCTGCGCCTTGCCACCAGGCAAAACGGGGAATTGAAAGTGGAAAGGCCTGACGCCTACTTGCGGCAAGCAACTATCAATCTGATCCGCAATGATGCGCGCTATGCGGAGCGTCGCTCCGTCAATCTGCACGTCTGCGCCGATGACGTCCCGTTGATAGGAACAGATGCCGTTGCTGCCTACGAGGCGCGGGACATGCTTGCACGGCTTGAAGCGATCGTTGCAGGATTGGCCCCGCGTACGCGCGAGATATTTCTCGCGCACCGGATCGACGGATTTACATATGGCGAGATCGCGGCGCGAACCGGTCTCAGTGTGAAGACCGTCGAGAAGCATATGAGCCGGGCGATCGGGCACGTGACCCGGCATCTGGAGCCGTGATGGGGGATTGTATCTTCGTGGTGGTGGAATGAGCTTCGAGGAAGAGGTTGATGACTGGTTCGCGCGGATGCGCGGTCCGGAGGCCGAACGATTTCGAGAGGCTTTCGCTGATTGGTATGCGGAACCGCAGAATGCTGCAGCTTACGAGCGCAGGGTTCGGTCATGGGATACAATCAAGTTCATCACCAACACACCGACCGGAAGGCGCCGACGTCTCGCCATCGCCAAGCCGGCGTTGCTGAGAACACCCGGAAAGTTAGTTGGCGCGCTGGCAGTTTGCGGGCTCCTTATTGGAACGGTCGCATTTGTAGGAGGACATCGCTGGTCTGCTGGGCGCCAGCTCTACTCTCGCATGGAAGTGGCGTCGCTTGAGGAGCAGCCTCGAAAACTTGTGCTTCCTGACAGCTCGGCCATCACTCTGGACCGCGGGGCGCGGATCCAGATATCCTTCGATGCAAGCCAGCGGCGCCTTCGTCTCCTGGCCGGCAGAGCGCGATTTGCGGTTGCGCACGAGGTGGACCGTCCATTCGTGGTCGAGGCAGGTGAAGGAAGCGTGACAGCTCATGGCACCTTGTTCGATGTCGAGCTCTTGCCGGCGCGAATGAATGTGTCGCTCATCCAGGGAGCAGTCGAGGTGCAAAGTCGAACGCAGGTATCTGCGGTGAGGGGGCTCGACCTGATGGCAGGCCAAAGGGTCACTATCGCCGGTGGAGTGCTGGGTGTGCCGACCAGCACACCGCCAATTGATCGCGCCTGGCCGAATGACATGCTCGTTCTGGACGGCGCGGATCTTGCCGACGCGGTCGCGGCATTCAATAGAACGACGCCGGTTCCTGTCCTCCTCGAATTCGAAGCTGCCCGCCCCATGAGGGTGACGGGAGCGTTCCGCCGATCCGATCCCGAAGGCTTCGCGAGACAGCTCGCCGCAACATTCGACCTTGCAGTCCGAGTGCGTCTCGATGGCAGTTTTGCGTTGGTCGATGGGGAGGCCGAAAAAAAATGATCACCAGCGGAGGGTGATTTTTCAAACCTGGTGTCTCCGTCCTGAAGGATCTCGCTGAGCGCGGATCCCGGGGACGGAGGCTCATAAGTGCGTTACCAATATTTGGCGTGCTGCAGCATAGCTGCGGCCGCGACGACCCTTTGCGCGCCTGTTTCGGCCAGAGCCGAGGCGCGCATCGAAGTTCATCTTCCAGCGCAATCAATGGCGGCATCGCTTCGTGATGTCGGTCGCCTGTTCGGGCGCAATGTGAGTGTCGACGAAGAGGCTGTGGCAGGTCGGGAAGCCGCTGCTGTCGACGGTAATCTCACATTCGAGGAAGCCTTGGCTGCGGTCCTTGCCGGAAGTGGCCTCAAGGCCAATTCCTCGCAAGGCGGGGCGGTCATTCATGGACTTGCGCAGAACGAGGGCGACAATGGTACCATCGTCGTCACCGGATCTCACATTCGCGGCGCGCCCGTCGCATCGACGACGCTGACGTACAATCGGGAGGAGATGCGCGACGCCGGTCAGTCGTCGGTCGCCGATGTCATCCGCGCCATTCCGCAGAACTTCGGGGGCGGACAAAATGCCGGGCTTGGATACAACGTTCCATCGGCGAGTGGCGCCGACCTCGATGGCGGTTCTTCGATCAACTTGCGCGGGCTCGGTAGCGATGCGACGCTGACGCTGCTGAATGGTCGCAGGATGAGCTACGCCGGTGCTGCACAGGCGGTCGATGTTTCAGCGATACCGTTTGGTGCGATCGAGCGGATCGATATCGTTCCGGACGGAGCTTCGGCACTGTTCGGCTCTGACGCCGTTGCTGGCGTTGCCAATATCATCCTGCGGCGTGGTTTCGATGGCCTCGATGCCAGCGCGCGGATCGGCGGATCGACTGATGGCGGCAATTTCCAGCAGCAGTACGGGGTCACTGCCGGTAAAGTCTGGAATTCAAGGAGCGCGACGTTCGCTTACGAATACGCGCGCACAACGGCCATCGAGGCGGATCAGCGATCCTATGCGGAAGACCGTGTTCCTGGACTGACTCTTTCGCCTTACTTGCGGCATCACAACGCTTCGTTGGTGCTGCGGCAGAACCTGCTGGGCAACCTGACTTTCGATCTCGACGCGCTCTATAACAGGCGATGGTGGGAGCAGACGATCCCGCTCAACGCGGCCGGCGATTTGTCGGTGAGCAGGGCGGACTTTACGCGCCCGTCAGAATCCTGGAGCGCCGCGCCGTCGCTGACCCTGGCTTTGCCAGCTGACTGGCTCGTGACCCTTGGTGGCAGTTATGGCTGGAACCGCTCGAAATTCGGTGGGACTTACGTCTATGGGACCACCAAAATCGATGCTTCGTCCGGCATCTACCGCAACGAGACTTCCAACATCGAGTTGTCGGGCAACGGCAAACTTGTTTCGGTTCCGGGCGGCGACATCAAGGCGGCTGTTGGCGTCGGCTATCGAAAGAGCACCTTCCAGCGCTCAGGTTCCAGCGCGAGTGCTTTTATCGATGCGTCGCAGGATAGTTACTACGCTTTCGGAGAATTGAGCGTGCCGGTCTTTGGTGCCGGGCAGGCACCGGCGCTGGGTCGAAGTCTCGATCTCAGTCTCGCGGCGCGCTACGAGCGCTATCCCGATGTCGATTCCGTGGTGACGCCGAAACTGGGGCTGATCTATGCGCCTAGCGCGGACGTTTCGCTCAAGGGAAGTTGGGGAAAATCGTTCCGGACGCCGACGCTCTATGAACAATTCAGGCCCGCCACGACTCTGCTCTATAATGCCTCGACACTCGGCGGCACCGGCGGTGGGACCGCAATTTACGTGTCGGGTGGCAATCCTGACCTCAAACCCGAACGGTCGACCAACTGGTCAGCGACCCTCGACTTGCATCCGCGGGGGTTGGCGGGCGCCAAGCTTCAGATCACCTATTTCGACATTCACTACCGTGATCGCATCGTCTCGCCGATCACCTACGCGTCGCAGTCGCTGTCGAACCCTGCCTATGCCGATTACATAACGCTTGATCCGAGCGCTGTCGAACAGGCGGCCGCCATCGCCAGGGGCGCGACCTTCACCAATTATACAGGGAGCGCGTACAATCCGAGCACGGTCGTTGCCATCGTCGACAATTCGAACGTCAACGCCGGGCGGCAAACCGTTCGCGGCGTGGATGTCCTTGCCAGCTATGAATTCGCGCTCGGCAAAGGAACGCTGCGCTCCGCCATCAATGGGAGTTATATCGACAGCAAGCAGCAGCTGAGTGCGGAACAAGCCGTCACCCCGTTAGCTGGAACGCTGTTCAATCCCCCTCATTTCCGGGGACGCGGCGAGATTTCGTGGAGCCGGGACGGACTCTCGCTGCTGGGCGCCTTCAACTACATCGGCCCGGTCCGCGACACACGTTCCACGCCCTCGGTTCGGGTCGCGGGCATGGTGCCCGTCGACTTTACGCTTCGCTATTCTCTCGATCACGCAAAGGGCGCGCTCTCCGGCATCGATCTGATTGCCTCGATCCAGAATGCCTTCAACGACAAGCCCAGTTCGATCGCGATCACGTCGTATTACGACACGCCTTACGACAGTACCAACTACTCGCCCTACGGCCGGGTCCTCAGCCTCACGGTGTCCAAGAAATGGTAAGTTTGTTCTCTGGTGGGCTCGCTCTGGCGGGCGCTTTCGTCTTGTCGAATCCGGCGCATGCCGCTTGCGACGATTTGCTTCCAACCGCTGCCGACACGCAAGCCAAGCCCCGAACCATCACGACGATGGATTTGGCTCGGCTCCGGGACATTGGGTATCCGGACGCCACCGGCGACGCCAGCAGTCCCTACGCCCTCTCACCGGACCGGACGTCGATAGCGTTCGTGATATCGCGGGGCGATCCTAAATCGAACCAGTACTGCTCGGCACTGGTCGTCATGCCGATCAGCGGCAATGGCGCGGCTCGGATCCTCGACCGGGGTGGTGCCATCCCCAGAATGTCCGCTCCGTTTCGTAATCTCTACATTACCACGGGCTTTCCGGAGCTTATCGTTCCGATCTGGTCTCCAGACGGCAAGTCGATCGCTTACCGCAAGCTGATCGATGGGGTTGTTCAGTTGGCGCGAGCCCGTGCCGACGGCAGCGGCGCGCAAGTGGCCACGCACGAAACGAGCAACGTAGAGGATTTCGTCTGGTCGGCTGACAGCGCGCGCCTGATCTATTTCACGCGGCCAGGCCGTCAGTTGGCGAAGGACAAGATAGCGCGGGAAGCGCCTTCGGGCTGGCTTTACGACAAGAGCATCCTGCCAATGCAATCGTGGGAGCCGCAACCCTGGGCTTCGGACCTCGTGCGCAAGAGCTTCGTGGCGGACCTGTCGTCGGGCGCGATCCGGCCCGCTTCCCCCGAGGAGGAAAAGGCGGTCACCGTGCCTCCTTCGCCTGGCGCGCCGTACGAAATGAGCGTCACAAACGAAGCCGGCAGCATGGCATGGACAGCGCCTGTCGGGACGCATCCCGCCGCCGATCGCAAGGTGTGGGCGCAGTTTCCCGACGGTGCAAAAATTCCCTGCAAGGGAGAAGGATGCGACGGCAGGATTTCCAGACTCTATTGGGAAAAGGGCGGGCAGTCGGTGGTCTACCTTGGCCTTGAGGGCTGGGACAGGGAGGAATACGTCCTCCACCGCTGGTTTCCCAAGACTGGTCGTCTCACCACCATTCTGCGGACAACCGATGCGCTTACGGGCTGCATCTTTGCAGGTTCAGAACTCATATGTGGCCGCGAGAACGCCACCACGCCCCGGCGCATCGTGGGGGTAAACCTTGCGTCGGGGCGGAGCCGCGTGATCTTCGACCCCAACCCGGAATTCGCTGCGTTCCGACTGGGCAGAGTCACCCGGCTCAAATTCTCGAGTGCCGCCGGACTACCTGCCTGGGGCGATCTTGTCCTCCCGCCTGACTATGACGGTAAGGGCAAGCTGCCACTCGTCATCGTGCAGTATCAGAGCAGAAGCTTCCTGAGGGGAGGGGTGGGCGACGATTACCCGATCTTTCCAATGGCAGCGAAGGGGCTGGCGGTATTGAGCTTCAATCGGCCGCCGGACGTTGCCGACAGCGATCCCTCGGTGAAAACCTGGGAAGAGAACCGCGCTGCCAGCCGGCGAAACTGGGCTGACCGAAGAAGCATTCTTTCGGCGCTGGAAGACGGGATCGATGCCGCGATAGCTACCGGCGTAATCGATCCGGAGCGCATTGGAATCAGCGGTCTGAGTGACGGAGCGTCGACGGTAGAGTTTGCGCTGGTCAATTCTCGGCGTTTCAAGGCGGCAGCGATGAGCACCTGTTGCGACGATCTCCTCACGCAGACCGTTTTGGGAGGATTTGCCTGGGGCGAGGAAAACCGGCGCGGCGGGATACCCGCGTCCGTCGATAACGATCGCGAATACTGGAAGCCTATTTCGCTTTCGATCAACGCTCGAAAGATCGATACCCCCATCCTCATGCAGGTTGCCGATCGAGAAGCATCACTCGGTTTGCCGGCGATGGGCGCGCTCGTAGAAGCCGACAAACCGCTGGAGGTTTTCGTCTTCGATGATGAATACCACAACAAGTGGCAGCCTGCGCACCGGCTGGCGATTTATGACCGCGATATCGACTGGTTCAGGTTCTGGCTCAGCGACTATCGGGATCCTGCGCCGGAGAAGCGAGGCCAGTATGCGCGTTGGGATATCCTCCGCGCGAAGGCCAAGTCGGCGGTGGCGACGACAAGTCCCTGATCTCTCGGGCCCATTTTTCGGCGTCCATTAATCTGACGATCCGGCCAAATTCCTGCCCCTGGAATGGGGCCGGATCGTCCAGTATCCTGAGCACCGAGGACGAGCATATCACGCCTTCGTTGGCGAGAAGGCCATCGAGCAGATTGTCGCGGATGTAAGACCGATTGGCTTCGAACATTCGAACTACGAAACTGTCGGGCATTCCCTTGCCGCGCCTCCAAACGACCTCATGCGGTAGGTTTCGATCGAATGCGCGCCGAGCGACGGCACGGTTGCAGCCGTTCTCGAACCAGTGCCAGCTTGGGATCGAGAGGCAATGCTCAATAAGCGGTTGCGAGACGAGCGGGGAAACAACCTTATCCTTGGTTCCGGCGGGACCATCCTCGATAAAGCTCTGGGCAGCTACCAGGAGAGCGATCTGGCCGGCACGACCCGGCAAGCGCTCCTCATTGTCGGCAAGCCAGGGATGCAATTTCCTATTGCGCGCCGTTTGCACTGCTGCGGGCGGTAGCAGACTACTGCTGGTGGACCAGCGATACGGGCGGGATCTGTGGGCGGCTCGAGACAAGGCCTTCCACGCGACGTGCCAGACCGATGCGTGGGCCATTTCACCGATTTCCTGACATGTTCGCCAAAAGGCGGTGAGGCTGTGTCCGCCGAGAAGGCAGTCGGCGGCTGGTGATGCAGACTGGAGTGAGCAGAACACATTGTCTCCGCCTCCGCCATCTACGATTGCGTCACATCCAAGCTCAGCGGCTACGGTCTGCGCATCCTGGAATAGGCGTTGCTCGAAACCTCGCGCCACCGGGCGCGGCAGGCGGGAGGCTGGGAGACTCTCGAGGCCCAGTGCCTGATCAGGCATATTCCTCTCTGTCAGCTCGCGGGCAGCAAAGCTCGCAACTGCGCGTGCGTAGTTTCGCTCATCGCCCGCAGCAGCGGGCGCCACGAGATTGAGGCATGCAAACTCACGGCCGCGTGCGGCGAGGCAAGCCGCAAGAATCGAGGAGTCGAGGCCGCCGGATAGCATGACGAGTGGATTGCTGGTTCTCGAGGTCTTTGCGGCAACGCAGCTGATCGCGAGCTCGCGAAGAATCTGCTCATTGAGGTCTGCGGCTGTGGCCCTCCTTGAACTCTGCGGAACCATCCAAGGTGACCACAAGGTCTCGTGCGTTGCGCTCTTGCCGGAGAATACGGCAACCTCGCCGCCTCGCACTTCGTGAACCCCCGTGATGCAGGTTTCGGCACTGCGCATGTCGCCCGCATAGAGTTGGAAAGCCACTCCGCCATAATCAACCGAGTTTGCCATGTCGGAGGCCCAGGCGAGCGTATCGATGTCGGAGGCAACGATGGTAGCGCCCGCGTTGCTGCGGTAAAGACAGGGCAGGGCGCCGAAAGGGCTGCGAAGCAGAAATGCCGCATCCTGCGCGCGGATTACGGCAACCCAATCACCCCAGTAGCGCTCGATCAGCCTGCGGCCGTTCGTCTGCAGAATTTTGTCGCACTCTTGCGGGGGCAGAACGGTAATCCGTTTCATCCGGTCGCGGCAGTAAACGGCGCCGACGATCAAGCCTGCATCGAGCAGTCGTATCGCTTCAACACCATGAGAGGCGCAAGCGAATAGGCCGGGGCGATCGATCGGGGCAGGAGAGGCGGCCACGATTGAACGCGATCTCAGCCTTGCTTGCTCTTCCTGCCCAAGATTGATGCCGATTGTGAACCGCTGAGCCATTACAGCACCGCGATCGGTGTGTAGTGGGCTGCGATCTCGAGACGTTCGTTCACCAGGACGTCTCGCCACTGCACCCAGGCGTGAGCTCTAAACGGCGGCATGCCGATACCGATTACGACGTCAGCAGCCGCGCCTGCGGCATAGAGGCTTCGCGCGACCGCAATTGCATAGGCAAGGCATCGGTCGTGCGACCCGATTAGCCCGATGCATCGGCGATATGCGTCGGCGATGACTGCGACCGCAAGGAGATCGGCTTGGTCCTCTGTCGGCTTTATCCTGACCATCGAGGCAAGCGTTTGGGCGAGGCCACGGCGCTGCAAACTGCTTTGGGCGTAAAGGAAACGGGCGCACATCCGGGCGAGAGCCAGCCGACCGCCCGAGGATGCATCCTGCTCAAGCGCACTGCGAAGTGCTGGCTTCTTGCTGCATTCGCGGAAGACAAAAGGGCTTGCCGCCCGTCTGACGATGCCCGTTTTTGCGAGAATGGCACGCTCGAATTCGGCGATAGGCTCGCCAGCGGAGGCTCTGCTGAAGACATTTTCGGCCTCGCGCGAGAGGCAGAAGTAACGGTCGGCTGGAATGTCGAGGAATACGATCCGATCAGCCAGCCGGCAGAATGTGAGACCCTCACGTAGAGACGTGGTCATGTAGGTAATCCCGGAAGCGAGGAGCGATCAGGGCGGAAGGATGCGCGGCATGCGCCGCGCATCCTCGTCGTCAGTCGTCCGAAAGGCCGGGCTGGTTCTGAGCAAGGACGAAGTCGCCGCCGGTGCCGATCGGGCCCTTGGTCTCGACGCTGGCAGTGCCAAGGTCGATCGTATCGCTTTCCTGTACCATGTCACATTCCTCGTTTGCTGCCGCGATATTGCGGCAGAGGAATGATGCTGCGATTCGCGAATTATAAAAAATTTATAATAACTTTATATTATTCGCTAAATCTGCTTTTAGTTCGAAAAATGCATTAGCTAATTGGATAAATGCGTCGCAGTTCGTGATTAGGCTATACTTATTGAGCTTTGGACTATGAGGATCTGTCATTTTAACTAATGGTGTCGCTGCGTCGCCGCGTTACCTTCCGGTTTGCGCCTTCTTTCACTGTCGCCGATTTGCGCACGGCGTCGAAGAAATCGAGAATGTCGGCATCGTGAAGCCTTAGGGCCTCGCTCCAACTGCTGGAATAAATCGCCCTGCCCTCCGGGACGCAGTCGGGATCGAACATCACAGGATGATGGTCGTACAACTCGCGGTCGTTGTGCTTGATGCAGTAGGCGGTCGTTCTAAGGCGTTCGAGACGATCCTTGTCCACTGCAAACCCTTGTCCTCGCAGTTTACCGTAGGCCTTGTTGCACCTGTACAAGGGCCGCTCTTCAGGACTTGTTCTTCATCTGACGACCACATATGTAGGCGCCTACATGAGCGGGGTGGTTTCGATGAGCGGTCGCATGACAAGAAGGGGGGTTATGGGCGGAGCCGTAGGACTGGGCGTGTTGAGCTGGGGCGGGCCTAGTCTCGCAGCGGGCGCCGGAGGCTCCATCGCCGCTCGTTTGGATGCCGCCGTGGAACAGGCGATAATAGATGCAGATTTCTCTGGCGCCTTGATGCTGAAACGCGGCGACCAGGTCGTCTATCAGCGCGCAGTGGGGCAGGCCGATCGGGTGTTCGGCGTGGCGAACCGCATCGCCGCGCGATTCAACGTCGCTTCCATCGGCAAGATGTTCACCGCCACGGCGATCCTGCGTCTGGCCGAACAAGGGCGAGTCGACCTGGACGCCCCGGTCCTCCGCTATCTGCCCGACTATCCGGCCCCAGCCATCGCCGGCCGGATCACGGCACGTCAGCTACTGTCGCACAGCTCTGGCATCGGAAACTACTGGGAGGCGATCGCGCAGAAGCCGTCCCAGGCCTTCGTCGAGACTCGCGACTTCCTGCCTTTGATCGCCGACCAGCCACTGGAGTTCACGCCCGGAGAGCGGTTCGGCTACTCCAACGGCGGCTATGTGATCCTGGGCTTGATCGTCGAGGCCTTGACCGGCGAAGTCTACGCAGATCACATCAGGCGCACGATCTTCGAGCCCCTTGGCATGAGCGGCAGCGGCGACTGGCCACTCGATCTCGTGGTGCCTAACCGGGCCGACGGCTACACACGCGACGAGGCCGTCCCTGGCGCTTGGCGCAACAACCTTTTCGTCAACCAGTTCCGGGGCGGTCCGGCGGGCGGCGGCTATTCGACCGTCGAGGACCTGTCGACCTTCATCGCCGCTCTGGGCGACGGTCGGCTCCTGTCGCCGCAGATGCGCGCCACCGCGACCGCTGGCCTGTTCGATCGGGGCCGCGGGCGTTACGGCCTGGGGTTCGTGGAGGAGACTGTCAACGGCCACCGCATGGTGGGCAACACCGGCGGCCATTTCGGCATCGCCGGCGAGGTTTGGGGCTATCAGAATCTGGGCTACACCTTCGCCATGCTGTCCAATGGCGAGGTCGATGGGTACTGGGCCATGAATGTTGCGGCGAAGGATATCCTGTGCGGACCCGGCCCGGCGACTGACGCCTATCATCTGGGCATGGCGATGGCCGTGGCGGCAAGGGACGTCAGCGTGGGCGCCGCCCGGACCCTGTTCGACACGAGGCCGCAGGGCCTGAAACCAAGCTCGGTCTTCGAGGTCGAGGCGGCGAAAGCCCGCCATCGCGGAAATCCGGCCGGCGCTGATCGGATCATGGCGATCGCCGCTATCGCCGAGCCCCCGACATGACCGATCTGAAGGGCGGCCACGGCGCGACCATAGGCGCCCAACTGCGCCGCTTGTCGGAGCGGATCGACCGCGATGTGAGCCGCGTCTACAAGCACTTGGGCATCACCTTCGAGCAGCGATGGTTCGGGGTCCTGAACCAGATCGTCGAGAACGGGCCGATGACGGTGGGCCATCTCGCCGCCGCCCTGAGGGTGACCCACGTCTCGGTCAGCCAGTCGCTGCGCTCACTGGAAGCGGCCGGCTATGTGCGGGCGCTGCCCGATCCCCTGGACGCGCGTCGTCGCAGACAATCCCTGACTGGAGAAGGCGAGGCGCTGGTTGCTCGCCTGACCCCCCTATGGCTCGCCATGAACAGCGAGGCTGAGGCCCTAAATCGCGAGGCGGATGACGTTGCCGCCCGGCTGAACCGGCTGGACGAGGCCCTGGACCGCAACACCTTGTACAACCGGCTGATCGCCGTGGTGGAGGTAATGGACAAAAATCAAGCGTAGTTGACGCTGACTGGAATGCGTTCGGATTTCGCCACGTTCAACAGGCACTTCGCGGCGCAACCAGCTCGTCCGCCAGACTCTACCAGCGCGCAGCGCCAAGTAGATGCGCTGCTGTCCAGCTTTAGCAGGCTGCGGAAAAAGGCGCTTGCCTTGATGTGGCATTGCTGATTCCAGGATCCCGTCGAGGGATGTTGAAGGGATCGGGATGCGCGGCGGTGATGAACGGAGCGAGGGGCTGTTCTCGTACGTGAGTTGCGAGGCTCGGGTGCCGGCGAACCATGCTCTTCGCGCGATCCGGGCGATTGTCGATGAAGCGCTCGAAGTGCTGTCCGCGGACTTCGACGGCCTGTATTCTCGTATCGGGAGGCCGTCGATCCCACCCGAGAAACTTCTTCGGGCCTTGCTCCTGCAGGCCTTCTATTCGATCCGCTCGGAACGCCAGTTGATGGAGCAGATGGACTACAACCTGCTCTTTCGCTGGTTCGTCGGCCTGGCGATGGATGCGCCGATCTGGGATGTCACGGTCTTCACCAAGAACCGCGAGAGGCTGCTGTCCGGGGACGTTGCCGCCAAGCTCCTGTCGGCCATCATCAACCAGCCACGCGTGCAGGCTCTTCTTTCGGACGATCATTTCTCGGTGGACGGCACGTTGATCGAAGCGTGGGCAAGCGCGAAAAGCTTCAGACCCAAGGATGAAGGCGGCCCCGGAGATGACGATGACGCCGGGTTGGCTTCCAGCCGCAGCGAGCAGGCAACAGCGCCGACCGACCGTAATGCCGAACGCGATTTTCGCGGCGAGAAGCGCAGCAATGCAACCCATGCATCGACCACAGATCCTGATGCCCGACTATTCAAGAAGGCGCGCGGCCAGGCAGCGAAGCTGTGCCACATGGGCCATGTCCTGATGGAGAACCGCAACGGCCTCGTCGTCGATGCGATCCTCACCCACGCCACCGGCACCGCCGAACGCGAGGCCGCGCTGACCATGTTGGGCCGCATGGAAGGACGCCACCGGATTACACTGGGCGCGGACAAGAACTACGACACCGCCGCCTTCGTCGCGGCGCTGCGCGAGATGGAGGTCACCCCGCACGTAGCCCAGAACAACACCAACCGGCGCTCCGCCATCGACAGGCGCACGACACGCCATCCCGGCTACGGCCTCTCCCAGAAAATCCGCAAGCGGATCGAGGAGGTGTTCGGATGGACGAAGACCTGCGGCACCATGCGAAAGACCCGCCATCGAGGCCAGGACCGCGTCGGATGGTCCTTTACGCTCACCGCTGCCGCCTACAACCTCATCAGACTGCCAAAACTTCTGGCCGCGGCCTAATCGTGTCGCTCACGTCACCACGACCGCGCCAACGTGGTCGGTATCTCCGAATTTCACCCTGAAACGAGCGACAGACCAGTCCCCCTCCTTCGAACGCAGATCGACGGTGACCACTGCGGCGCCTTTTTCCGCAGCCTGTTAGACGTCTCGGCATGTCCGCTCCCCACCGAGGCTGCGTGAAAACGTGCCTTCAGTTCTAATTGGAAGAGACCGTTTGAAAATTCGCCAAAGCGAATTTTGCGGCACCAGCCCACTCCTCCATCCGACTGCCCATCGTCTGTATACTGTTGGTGGGGGAGGGGGCGCTCAATCTTGTCGGAGCGTGTTTCCTGCCGCCAATGCAAGAAGCTTCCCATCGATAGCGAGGCAGTGGCTGCCAATCATCCGCGCCGTCAGGGAAGGTCGAGAATCGGGCGGTCGGATGCACGGCGGGGCCGTGCATCCTGGCGCGTCAGTCGTCGGACAAGCCCGGCATGTTCTGGCACAGGACCATGTCGCCGCCCTCTCCGAGCGAGCCTTTGGTTCCGATACTGGCGGCGCCCAGTTCGATCGTGTCGTCTTCGCGTTCCATGTCATTCTCCTCGCTATCTGCCGCGGAAATGCGGCACGAAAGGATGACCCGGTTTACAGAATATAAAAAATTTATAATAAGATTATAGATTTTCAGAAGTATTGTCTGATCTGTCGGAAATCTTGTAAATTGATGTAACCAGCTTTCTTGCGTTGCTTAGGCGGCGTGAATGATACTTGCGCAATTCACCGGTCAGGGTGGATCGAGGGTGCTGGGTGGCGCTTATAATGGTTTTGATTTCGGAACGTCGGTCTCCAAGCACCTGCGCTTCGGCTGAGCGAGCGACCATCAGGCGGTCATTGGCAGAGGCAATCTGTGCTGTGATCTCCGGGCGAGCCGATTTTTGCGCAATGGCGGCAAATAGCGACGCTGCATCGTTGGCGGCATTCGCCGGAATTCGACGCGTATCGTCGTCGCTGTATTTCCAGGTCGGTGAGGCCACCGCCAAGCGAAGCACTTCGAAGTTCCAGCGATAGAGGTCCATCAACATGACCTCCGTCATGACCGGCAGGTGGAAGCCGGTGTTCTTGCGCATTTCGACAACCCGCTCTCCAGCAAGACGAAGAAGTGCCTCGCGCACCGGTGTCACGCCGGCCGAGAGCTCTGCGCCGAGCTTGACTGGATCGAGCCGCTGGCCGGGGGCGATAGCCCCCGACAGGACCAGGCGCTTGACCTCTTCATAGGCAAGTTCAGCTCGTGTTCCGGCATTCATGTCGATCGGCCCTGATCTGCCGACCACTCCGCAAGGGCCTCCTCTTGATCCGGCCGCAGCGCATCGGTCGCGCCAGGGAGATCAGCGGGGTGCTGGCCGAGCAGAACCGAGGGGCACAGGCCCTCGTAGTTTCCGAGATTGGGCCGGTGCTGGGTGTAGCCGACAAGCGCCGCCAGTTCGGGCGAGAAGCGCCGGGCTATCGCGGGCGGATAGGCAAGCCACTGGTTTTCGTAGGGTTTGAGCCAACCCAGGCAGTAGCTCACGATCATGCCGCGGCGGACCATCTCGCTGCGATTTGTCCCGGCGCCGTGCAGCGGCGAGCCCAGAAACAGCAGGGCGTCGCCGGGCTGCATGTCGATCGCCACGGGATCTTGCGGCGGGTTTGCCTGAAGTGCGGCGGCGCCGTGGCTGCGGGGCCAGACGAGGGTGGTGCCGTTTTCTTTGTGGTAGGTCGTGAACGGCCACATGACGTTGACGAGGTATTCGATTTCGCCGGTGACGCCGCGCCACATGTCCTGATCGCGGTGCGGAAACTGTGCAGGCGCGCCGGGGTGGAGCGCGAGGCCCTGCGTGAGGTTGAGCTGGATAGTATCGCACCAGGGGGACAGGATGTGGTGAACGGCGCTGAGGATGGCCTCATGGCGAACGAAACGCTCGGCGAGCGGCGAGCGCAGCAGGACCCTGCCGAACCGCTTGGTCCTCGGCCCGTAGAACTCGCCGTTGCAGAATGGCGTGGTCTCGAATGCCGGAGCGAGATCCCGGTCGAGCGCATCCACTATGTTGGGATCGATAATGCCCCGCAGCACGGCATAGCCATGCGCCTTGAGGTCAGCTGCTATCATCGGCGAGAGGTGCTGCGCCATCGCGGGGGCGAGGTCAGTGGACATGTGCAATCTCCTTGGCGGCCTTGATTGGCGAGACACCGCCGCGTTCGAGGAGGCCCTGGGTCTCCTCGTCGATTTCAATGATCAGGGCGCCGAGGCGAGTCGTGCCCGAACGCCAGATCGGGCCGAGCGGCCGGCACCGCCAGCCGAAGACCAGGATCTGCTTGAGCCACGCCTCCTCGGCGATCCCGGTGTAGTGGGTGATTCCGTTGGCCAGCGCATGTTCGACAAGCGCGTGGACGAGTTCGTCACGGACGGCTCGGCGCTCTGCGCTGGAGAGCCTCGGGTCGAGGCAGAAGCGCGATATCTCCTGGCAATGCGGACCTCGGGGTACGCCGTTTTCGCAAAGCCAGGGGAACAGGGAATCGAGCAAGTGCGGCGCCTCGGTGGGAAGCAGGCGCGCCGAGGCACGATGCAGCGGCTTGCTGTCAGCAAGAACAATATACTTCGCATCCGGTGTATCGAATTGATCCAGTTCGTACCGTCCTGCGAGAGATGGAACATCCCACCCAAGGAGATCAATGAAGACGCGCTTGCGCGCCTCGAACATGCTTCGCAGGACGGAATGCTCCATCGCGTTTGGTAATTGGGAAATGTCGTGGATCACTTGGGCCTCCATGGATTGGAGGCTCGAGACTGAACCCGGGTTGGAACTAACTGTATCCTACAGGTGTAGGATACAGTTAGATGGGTACTTGGGCGTAACTGATCTCTCCACTGCGCAATGCGCGATAGGTGAGAGCGGCCCGGTCATGGACACCCAGCTTTCCAAAACTTTCGCTGACATGCTGCCTTGCCGTGTGCGGACTGATCCCGAGTATCTTGCCGGCTTCCTTGTTGCTTTTGCCTGCTGCCACGAGCCTCGCGATCTCGGCTTCGCGGTTGGTGAGAAGCGGTGCACGCGGCAACATCAGGAATACCTGCGGATCGAGGAATCGCCGCGCGACATCGAAGGCATAGAGCCCGATCAATTGGGCCAGGAGGAGATTGGGAGCCACCATGGTCCGGCCCGGTTTTACGGCAAACGAGCAGGATCCCATGTGTTCGCCGGGCAGGTGGAACGGAACGGTGAAGCCATCGCCGATCCCATGCTCCTCAGCCATCTTGAAGATATGGCGATCCTGGTCGCTGACGGGAATGAAATCGCCGATCCGGTGCCATCGGAACCCGAAACCGGCACGCTCGCTTGCGCGCTGGACCGGATCGGCCCCTCCAAGGCCGCTGGAATCGAAGAACTGGACCCACGCCTCGGGATAATTGTGCAGGCGCACGGCTCCCGGCACTCGGCAGCGCCAATCGACATGATGGGTAAGTGCGAAGTAGTCATAGCCCAGTTCGTGGGCCGTATGGGCCAGCACCTGATTGAGGTCGAAAAGATTTGCGGCGTCGTTTGCAGAGCGCATGAAGGCGCTGAACGTGTCGAAAATATGCATTGGCTGCACCAACCCGTCACGGCGTTCCATGCCGCAGACTCGTTCCGGGCCGTCCTTCGTCACTTGGTGCATGCGCAATGCCGACTTTCATTCCGGCAGGGCGATGCGGTTTGGTCGCTAGTCTATTGTAATGCATTCATTTTAGCGCGCAATCGCCTAAATGTCATTAAAGTGTCATTTTTATTCCGCCGTATTGGCGGGGCTATATGAAACGGTCCCCGCCGCCCGGTATGGGCGAGTGGCGCGACGCAGCTTTCTACGAGGACTTACAAGGCATCGATCGTGCCGGGCTGATGTGGGAATGGCTGCGCCGCGATACCGATTACATCGAATGGTATCGGTGCGCGGGCCAAGCGACCAAGGGGCATGATGCGGAGGCCGCGCTGCGGTGGGGGCTCCACTTTCGCGGAAGATCCATGCACGCCGGCGCCGGCGGCGCGGCTCATCTGGCATGCTGAGATCGATCCTGGAACGCTCAGGGTTGCGGCCGTTCCGGCGCGGCGGGACGATCCCGAAGCATTCGATCCAGCGGCGCTCACGCGGTGGCTGACGGTGGTCCAGAGCAGAGATGGTTACGAGCATGCCGTGCTGAGCGACGGCACGCGCCGGATCCGGCTCGACGTCACTTCGGGAACGCTGCGCAGCGGGCCGGTCGTCCTGCGCTTCGAACTGGAGGGCATGGCATCGCTTGGAGCCAAACTCCTGCCGCTGCGCCGGTTGGAAGCGCTTTCCAGGGGCGGGAGGTTCGTCGTTGCGCTCTTTCCGGGAGATCCGAGGATGAAGCACTTGCTGGAGATCCTGCGTGTCCATGACGCGCTTCAGGGGCGGGCCAGTCAACGCGAGATTGCGCAGGTCGTTTTCGGGTTCGTGGCCCACGAGAGTGGCGGGGAGGGTGCCGCCGATGCAGTTCGCTCCCGCGTCAGGCGCCGAATTCGCCTCGCCCGTCAGTTTGCGCGAGGGACCTATCGCCAATTGTTGAATGGCGGAGACCGGTAGGCCTCCGCCATTCTCCTTCGGTCGCCGAGCCGATCAGCCAGCCTTGGTTTTGCGCTTGCTCGGGGTCTTGCCCGTGCTTTTGCCAGTGCTCTTGGTCCCCGCTGCGCGCTTGGCCTTGGGGGCTGCAGGCACTTCATCCCCCTGCGCGCCGATCGGATCGGAAGCCTTCGCCGAGGCGGGCTTGCCGGCAGCGGGTTTTGCTTGAGCAGGCACCGGTGCCTTCTTCTTGCGGCCGCCCTTGCTGCCAAGGCCAATCTCGATGGCCAGTGCTGCTCGTTTTGCCGCGTAGTCCGCCGATATCATCGGATAGTCGGCAGGCAGTTTCCAGCGAGCCCGGTATTCTTCGGGAGTAAGATTGTGCTGGGCGGTGAGGTGACGTTTCAGCGTCTTCTGCTTCGCGCCGCACTCAAGACAAGCGATCGCGTCGGCCTTGACCGAAGCGCGGATCGAAACCGCAGGATTGCGCTTTTGCTGCGCCTCGGAAGGTTCCGGCTCTTTCCCAAGCGATGAAAGCGAACCGTAGACCGCTTCAATCAGCTGCGGAAGCGCATCGACGGAGACCGGGTTGTTGCCGGCATGCGCGGAAACGATGTCGGAAGTAAGTTGGAGAAGTTCTTCTTGGATCACTTTGCCCTGCTACCCTTATTGTGCCCGTGCAAACGTATGCAGTTTTTCTCTTGCGCGTGTAAAGTCCGTACAAACAACGTCTTCCCGTGAAATCGTAGCGTTCCATTGCGTGGGCGTTTGCAGTCGTGGCCACCTATTCTAGCCAAGCGAGCAGTTCAGTTTCGCAGCGTTCGACCGATTGGGTTATTTAGATTGGGCTGTGCGGGAGTAGCTTGGGATTGCCGGCTCCCCTGGGTCGCCGCCTGTCAGTCGCCTTCACGACGCGGTCACCGCCGCTGGCAAAGTAGAGTTCCCAGTACGCGACGCTCGCTGCAAACTCGCGCTCAAGCTGCTTCGCAAGACCCTTCTCCGCCTTGGCCGACCGCAGCATTAGGGGCCTGGTGATATGGTTCGCCGCGACGCTCGCGGCAGCCCGAATGAAATCGACCGGGTCGAGACGTTGGGGCGAGGTGGCTTCGCCGGTCGCCTGCGATGTCTCCTGCGATGATACGATGGGTATGAGCATAGCCGGTCTCCTTTCATCGGGGGGTTCGATGCCTCGATCATCCCACCAAAGTGCTTCTCAAAAAAGCTGACAAATGAAGCATTCCGGGCGGACACCCGTGTCCTCTTTCCGCGTGCTTTGGGCGGTCCGGAGGGCTCTTCGGGAGGTGTGGCAAACTCTGTTCCTAAGATGTCGGCAAGCTGTGGGCAGCGTGTGGATAACTGGTGCTCCTGGTCTGGAACTCGATTCGCCAACCGCCTAGAGCGCGCGGCCCTTCGGCATGGCGGGCGCTGTCAGCGCACCGCGCTTGTCGTCACACGCGCAATCCACGGAGTATCTGATGACCGGCGCCGAGCTTGCTGTTGCCCGCAAGAACCGCGGACTTTCCGAGACGGAACTCGGCAAGGCGATCGGCTACCGCGATCCGGCCCGGGCAGTGCGCCGTCTTGAATCGTCGTGCCGCGTGAATTCGCGGGCGCTGACGATGATCAAGGTCGTGTTCGGAACGGTCGATCACGATAACATCCGCGAACGGGGCACGCGCCGGCGCGCTGTGCATCCCGACCAGCTTTGCTTCGCCTTCTAGCGCGCGCGTTTTCTCCGCTTTGTTGCGGTGCTTGTGGGCGCCCGTAACGGTGACGGTGAAGGCGACGGCGACGCTGTCGGTCAGACTGTGAGTGGCGGCTCGCGGTAGAACTCGACCTGCATCTGCATCGGCCCGCCCACTTCCACGTGATGGACGTCTTCGGGGTTGATCTGTGCGGGATTGTTCGGCGTGACCTCACGCACCGCGTGCGGCGAGTGGAAAACCAGGTCCACGCTTCCCTGTAGCACGCGCAGAAGACCCCATACTCCGGCCTTGGTGCTGTGGGCTTTCCGGATGGCGTCGGGGAGGGTTTCGGCGTCGAATATCGGCGTCTTCTTGTACGGTTCCGGATCGCTCATAGCCGCTCCTGTCTGACAGTGCTGTCGATGCGAACGATGTCTGCCGCGACGTGCACGGTTCGTCCCAGAAGGTTAGGGACGGCGACGGCCGGGGGTCGTTAGGCCGTTCGCCGCTGCCGGGATCGGGTCGCACCTTCCGGCCCCCTTTTCCCTTCTGACGAAGGAGGCCACTATGAACGAGACGGGCCGCTGGGCAACCGTCAAATGGGATGATCGGCAAGTCGGTAGGCAGCGACCGTGGTAGCGGGGCTGAATGGCATGGATAGGCGGTGATGCGGGATAGTTGTTTCGATGACCGGCTCCCCGTGTGGACGGCGCTCAGCGGCCTGTTTCTCGATACCGAACTTTCGCTTTCCGACATCGTGCGGATCGCGGATGTACTGACAGCGTCACCCTATGACATCGATACGCTGGAACGCATTCTGCTCGGCGAACTCCTCCCTGTATTCGGCCCCAATCTCCTGTCCATCGCGGGGGAATGGCAGCCTTGGGACGAAATCGAGGTTGGCCGGATCATGAAGAAGGCTGCGGCGCGAGGGAAACTGAGGAGCCGGATCGCGATCCTGTTTGCCATGCCGGCGAAAAGGGCTGTCCTGTCCGAATGGAACCGCCTGTTACCGCTCCTGGAACGGGGTGCCGAAAAGTCTGGAAAGCTCGAAGCAGGGGGAGCGTGACCGCCTGACCGTGCGGCCACAGCTGGGCGTGCGCTCCGACGAAATTACGTCGGATAGTTCGGATTTCGGCCCTGAGCAGGACAACAGGTGCGCCTCGCGCCATCCGGCGCGATCGTGCTCCATGCCGCTCGCCAAGGGCTAATCGCCCTTAGCCGGTTCGAGCGGCACCGAGCCCCGTATTCGGGTCTCGTCCATGCCGGTTTCGATCACTGGCGCGGGTGGCGGGCGAGCACGCTCACCCGCATGTTGACGCGGGCGTCCTTTGGCCGTCCGCGATGCTATTTGTGAGCCTCTCCCGGGCAAAGCCGGGGGTGGGCTCGCCGCCCGTCTAGGCCCGCCGCCGGTGACTGCAAGCCGCATGAATGCGGCTCCTCCACTTCGTTACGGCCCTGACGGGTGCAGGCCCCGCCTGGAAGCGGGCCTTGTCGGTCGTCCTTGCCGCCCACCCCCGTCTTTCCGGGGAGGCCCATGGTGGGTTTTCGGGCGGGCTTGGAGGCACATCATGCGCAGCAATCGAGAGGTTTCGCGTGGGCGCGAGCCGCAGCTGGAAGGAAGTGAAAACGTAGGGCCCCAAAATGCAGGGGCCAAGATCACAGGCCCCCGAAACACAGACCCCCAGAACACAGGGGCCCAGAACACAGGGGCCCAGAACACAGGGGCCAGAAATGCAGGGCCCAGAAATGCAGGGGGCCAGAAAACAGGGGGCAAGGAGGCAGGCGATGGGGGCGCAGGACAGGAATCTGCGGGCAGGGCTTCGCTTTATGACGAGGTAACCGCCCGCATCATCGCTGAGCTTGAAGCGGGACGCATTCCATGGGTTCAGCCGTGGAGCAGCGAGGTCGCACGATTGGAGGGCGGCGGGGCTCCGGTCGCGGGCCTCCCCATCAACGCGCAGACCCGGCGGACCTATTCGGGGATTAACGTTCTCATTCTATGGGGTGCGGTGATTGCCAATGGCTGGGCGTCGCAAGGCTGGGTGACCTTCCGTCAGGCGCTGGCGGCTGGCGGGAACGTTCGCAAGGGCGAGCATGGGACGCAGGTTGTCTATGCCGACCGTTTCACACCCGAAGCCGAGAAGGAGCGGGCGCGCGAGAATGGCGGGGATGCCCGATCCTTTGCGTTCCTCAAGCGCTTCACCGTTTTCAACGTGGCGCAGTGCGAGGGCCTGCCCGACGATTTCGAGCCCGAGCCCATCGCGCTGCCTGAACGCGAGATCGTGCCGGTAGCCGAGGCGGTCATTGCCGCGAGCGGGATCGCGTTTCGGATCGGCGGGGACAAGGCGTTCTATGCGCCCGGGGCCGACTTCGTGCAGGTGCCGCCGCAGCCTGCCTTTCACGATCAGGTGAACTACTATCGCACCTGCCTTCACGAGCTTTGCCATGCAACCGGCCATGCCTCGCGACTCGGCAGAAATCTTAGCAATGGCTTCGGTTCCAAGGACTACGCCCGCGAAGAACTTGTGGCGGAAATGGGTTCTGCGTTTCTGTGCGCCTCGCTTGGAATCGTGCCTACCGTGCGCCATGCCGATTACATCGGCGCATGGCTGGAAGTGCTGCGCGAGGACAATCGCGCGATCTTCCGCGCAGCGAGCATGGCGAGCAAGGCCGCAGACTGGCTACTGGCACGGCATGCCGCCGCCGAGGCGGAAATGGCCGAGGATATCGCGCGGGAAATGGGCCTCGGATCATCTTCGGAACCCGATCCGGAATCGCCCGCCTTGCCAGATAGTGGCAGCCCGGAAGATGGCGGGAGGCTTAAAGAAAGCGTCAGGCCTGAAGAAGGCGGCAGGCCTGAGGAAACCGGGAGGATCGTGTCGTGACTCTCCTGTCCCGCTCCATCCGCTCGATGTTGAATGCCAATTTCGAGCATTGCATGGAAAACCCCAAGTTCGATCCGCTGCCGCTGGTCCGCCTGTTCAATCCGATGGGGCGTGCTGTCTGGCTGGTCACCGAGCTCTATGCCGATGACGATTCGCTATTCGGGCTGGCCGATCTTGGCTTTGGCAGTCCGGAACTCGGCATCTCCTCGCTTCGGGAAATCGAGGCGATCCGTCTGCCGATGGGGCTCACAATCGAGCGCGACATCGCGTTTTCGACCCGGCACCGGCTTTCTGTCTGGACCGAGGCGGCGCGGCTGGCGGGATCGATACCCGATGCGGCACTGCTGCTGGATCGTCTCTCCCGCGAAGACCCGGACGCCATTCGCCTGACGCGGCGATGAGAATCCAAGGCGCAAGGCAGGCGTTTTCCGCCAAGCCAATACAGGTCCATCGCTCCGCCAATCGCGATGGACCTGCCCCCGTCGATGCGACCCAAAGGTACCTCGCCATGAAACGCGATCTTGCTTTTTCGAGCAAGCGCTTTGTTCGCGCTTGCAGCACGGCTGATCGTGCTGCGGCAAACCCGACCTGACAGGAATTTCGCCCAGAGTACGGGCGAAGACGCTGGCGGCAATTGCCGCCGAACCGAGAGGGGCAGGCGGTTTCCTGCCCGCACATAAGCCGGTCCACCTTATCCCATCACGAACTCGGTGGACCGGCACTCACATCAGGAGCGCTACCATGAAACTCGAATTCATCGCCTTGAGCAACCTTGCCGTCAGCAAATCGAATATGCGTTATGCTCGAAAGGCCCCCGATATCTCGGACATTCTGCCGACCGTCCGGGCACGCGGGGTGATCCAGCCGGTTCTCGTGCGGCCATGCGGCGGAGCCCAAGAAGGTGGGGCTGACGAAAGCGCACCGCGTTACGAGATCGTTGCCGGATGCCGCCGCTTTCATGCGGCGCTAGCCGTCGCTGCCGAGCGGCTGGCCGCGTGCACCGAGGCAGGCGAGCCCGATCCCGAGGCGGCCATGCTGCCGTGTGCCATTCTGGACGACGCCGACGATGCCAGCGCCATCGAAGCCTCGCTGATCGAGAACATCGCCCGGCTCGAACCGGACGAGGTTTCGCGCTGGACCTGTTTTACCCGGCTGGTGAAGGAGGGACGCTCGGTGGAAGATATCGGCCTGACCTTCGGCCTGCCGGACCTCGCCGTGAAGCGCATCCTGGCCCTTGGCAATCTCCTGCCGCGCATCCGCGAACTCTACCGTGCCGAGGAAATCGACGCGGCTACCGTCCGCCACCTGACCCTTGCATCCAAGAGCCAGCAGAAGGCGTGGCTTGGCCTCATGGACGATCCCGATGCCTACGCGCCGCGCGGGCATCAGCTCAAATCGTTTCTATTCGGCGGGCAGTCAGTACCGACCGGTCACGCCCTGTTCGATGTCGAGGCGAGCGGCCTTGTGACGGTCGCGGACCTGTTCGGAGAGCAAGCCTATTTCGTGGATGGGCAGGCGTTCTGGACGGCCCAGAACGCGGCCATCGATGCGAAGCGGGCCGAGTTCCTCGAGGCGGGTTGGGCGGACGCGGTCATCCTCCCTCCCGAAACCCATTTTCATTCGTGGGAGCATGAGAAGACCGCCAAGCGCAAGGGCGGGCGGGTCTATCTCGACGTGCGCGGCAATGGTGAAGTCGTGATCCACGAGGGCTACCTATCCGGCAAGGAGGCGGCGCGGCTCGCCAAGGCGGAAGCGGCTGGAGAAGGGGCGTCGTTTTCGGTGAACGCGGACCGGCCCGAACTGACTTCGGTGACCCAGACCTATATCGATCTGCACCGTCACGCCGCAGTTCGCGCCGCCATGATCGATCGGCCCGCTATCGCGCTGCGGCTCATGGTCGCGCATGCCATTGCCGGTTCGTCCCTCTGGCGGATCGTGCCTGAGCCCCAGACTGCCAAGAGCGATGCCGTCAAGGCCAGCGTCCATGACAGCTGGGCCGAGGCCGTGTTTGACGAGCGGCGGCGCGCGGTTCTGGCGCTGCTGGAGCTGCCCGACGACGAACCCGCCTTGATCGGTGGGAACGGCTACGGGATGCGCGGGTCAGGCCGGGAGCTGTGCCGATTGTTCGCCCGACTCGTCGAACTTCCCGATACCACGGTGATGGAGGTGCTGACCCTCGTCATGGGCGAAGGGCTGGCGGCGGGAAGTGCTGCGGTTGAAGTCGTCGGCACCGAAATCGGCGTGGACATGGCCAAGTGGTGGGAGGCGGACGATGCCTTCCTCGATACGCTGCGCGACCGCGAAGTCCTGCTCGCGATGGTGTGCGAGGTGGCCGGAAAACTCGTCGCGGAGGCCAACGCGGGCGAGAAGGCGAAGACCTTGCGGACGATAATCCGCAGCCATCTTGCAGGGGCTGACGGCCGAACCAAGCGCGAGGGTTGGGTTCCGCGCTGGATGGCATTCCCGCCTTCCGCTTACACGCAGCGCGGCGGCGTCGGGACGGTGGCGGCGCACGCGCGGGCGTTTGCCAGCCCCGAGAGCGAGGACGACGAGCCGCAGCAGGCCGAAGGCTGTGATGGCGAGGGCGGCGAATCGGCTGAAGGTGGCTTGAGGCCGGACCCTGATTGCGAGGCCGCAGCGGAGCCGGACGGCGAGGGCGATAGGCTGGCGGCCTGAAAAGTTCGACCGGGGGCGGATATTCCGCCTCCGGTCGATCTACCTGCTGGGACTGGAAAAATCTGCGGCGGGGCCGCGCCTTGAAAGGCGCGGCCCCGCCGCTAACACTAAAAGTTCATTGCCTGCCGCTGCCCGACACGCCACCGCATTCCTGGATGCGGCATCACGAGGGACAGGGCCATGACCGAACTTCAAGCCATCGAAAAGCTCGTCTCCCGGCTCTCACCCGAGCCGGTCTGCGACGACTGCATCACCCAGACGCTGGGTCTTTCGCCGCTCGAAAACGCCGACCATGCGGCGCGCGAGCTGGCTGGTTCGAATGGTTTCGAACGCCGGAAAGACACATGCAGTCTGTGTGGGGAAATCCGCCTCGTCACAAAGCGTCATTGAAGCGCCGTCACAGGACCGCTTTCACGATGGAGTGCGTTTCCTAAGCCCTAGTCTAAGCCAGGCCGGGACCGTTTCCGAGTTCGTCCCGATGCCAGCGCGTCCGGCTTGCCCGGCGGATCGCCGCCCGGCAATTCTCGCACCGCCCGACATAGCATAAGCCGTCCCAGAACTCTTTGCCCTGCTCAGGGCGATGCCGGTCGAACCGGCAGCGCAGGGCCCGGAGAATGATGGATATCATATATGGGTTTTCCTTCGATCTGCGTCGCGTCCCGCGCCGCTTATCGAGAGGATCGCCCATGAACGCTTGCTGTCATGCAGCGCCTGCGCGGGCCGGCGATACACTATCGCGGTCTGCGAAAATGTCGCAGCCGGCGTGGGGCCTGGGTAGCAGTCTGTCCGGAGAGACGGTCCGGCTCGCTAGTTGCGTGTCGGCGCCGTCCGGCCATCGGCTGCGGCCTTCACCGAGACGGCCCAGGCCCTGAGGTAATGACCGCGCGTCTGGTACTGATCGCCCGCCTTGAGGTGGACCATCGCGGCATGCCCAAGCGACTGGGACACTTCGGTCGCGGTGCAGACGCCCTTTTCCTCGAGTAGCCCGGCTATCGCGGCGAGCGCGCTGCCGAAAGCGAACACGGCATCCTCATCCATTGGCCTCTCCTGGTCGTGCTGTGGTCCAGAGAATTCTGCCTTTTGTGGGCTTGCAAAGCCAGTCCCTGCGGCGCGCAGGTTTCGACTTGCCGCAAGCCTCATATCATGTGTGTGCCGCTGCCGATCAAAGACATTGCGCGCTAATGCTTATGGGCAGAAGCGTGGGTTCACCCGGGCCGAAGTTGAAACAGCTGGCGAGAAATTCTGCGCCGGGTACACTCCCGCCCATGGACGAAATGGAAGACATGGACAGCGAGGAGGAAGCCGCGATCCTTCGCGCCATCCAGATCGCGACCGCGCCTGACGACGCGGCTTACTTTCAACGTGCGCGCGATCTGATCGAGGAACTCGGAGAGGGCGTCGGCCCGTATCTCGAAACCCAGCTCGAACTGGCGCGAGTTCGCAATCAACACGACAAGGTGCAGGAATGGTTCCGCATTCGCAATTGCGCCGGAATGATCGTGAATAATGGCCATTCCATCACGCGGCAGTAACCGAATCAGCCTCTGCGGGCGCCGGTCGGTAAGCCGCTCGGTTGGGGCGTCCCTCGCGAAACGCGACTGAAGCTACCACGGTTAGGATGAGGGTATCGGTAGGTTGGTCTTGGGGACAACCATCCGGCGGCGTCAGTTAGTGGTAGCTTTCCCGGAAACGCGGTTTTGCAGGGTGAGAACCCGCTTGGGGGAGCATTGTCTCCGCAGTAGGACGCCAAGCCAATTCCGGCTCCCGGCCACCGACCTGGAACGGTCGCACCTCTTCGAAACCATCGCCGATCGGCATATTTCCCCGCCCGCCAGAGCGGGCTCCTCGCGGCCGCTTCGCTCTCAAATATGACCGACGCCTCCGGTCCTTCGCCAAGGCTTCGGCCTGTCGGTTCGAAGGGGTGCTGTAACCGTCCTTGAAGTTCGGGCCATCGCCCGGAAATGGTTCGGGCGAACCGTTCAAGGAGACGAGAAATGCCCGCAATCGGATATGTCACCCGCGAAGGCCGCAGCTTCAAGGGCCAGCTTCGCACCCTCTCAATCCGCGCCGAAATCGAGATCGCGCCCAACCCCCGCAAGACGTCCGACACCCATCCGGATTACCGGGTCACCTCCAGCGGCGTCGAGGTCGGCGCAGGCTGGCTCCGTCGCAGCGAAGCGTCCGGCAACGATTACGTGTCACTCACTCTCGCGGCCCCAGAATTCGGACCCCGGCGCCTCTATGCGAACCTGGGCCGCGCCGCCGGCCAGGACGACGAGGACAGCTTCGCTATCATCTGGAATCCCGCCGACTGACTGCTCATCCCCGCGCCGGAGACGGCGCGGGGATTTCTTCCGCTCAGGAACAATGCGGGTGTTGTTCTCTTCCCGAACTCGTCTAGAATCAGGTGATTATGAAGATCGATCTTGAACATCTGCCTGACAGGAAGCGCCGCGACCTTTCGCATGCGATGAAGATCATCTTCACCGAATTCGACGATGTTCTCGCGCTTGCGACCCAGGGCTGGAAGAAGCAGGGCCGGATCCTGAAAGTGATCCTCTACGGATCCTATGCACGCGGCGATTGGGTCGACGACAACATCAATGGCTACAAGTCGGATTACGATTTACTCGTTGTCGTCAGCGACGAAAGACTTGCCGACGAGATCGAATACTGGGGCAGGGCCAAGGACACGCTCATGCGCGAGTACGCCATATTCGAGCGTCTGTCGGCCCCCGCAAATATTGTCGTTCATTCGCTGGACGACGTGAACTACCAGCTCTCGCGGGGGCGCCCATTCTTCGTCGATCTGCTGCGAGATGGCATCATGCTCTATGAGCTCGGTGCAACACCGTTCCAGACGCCGAAGCTGCTCAGTAGCGAGGAACTTCGCGCTGAAACGCAGCATCATTATGATCAATGGTTCAACAGCGCGAGCGACTTCCTGGATGTGGCAAAGTTGGCAATTGCTGCTGGGAAGAGCAATAACGCAGCGTTCCAGCTGCATCAGGCGACTGAGCACTTCTATCACACCGTTTTGCTTGTGCAGACGCTCTACAGCCCGCGCTCGCATAACCTCAATTTCCTGCGCGGTCGGGCGGAGGATATCGCGCGCGATCTGATCCCGATCTGGCCGCGCGATGCCAAGTTCACGCGGCGCTGTTTCGAGCTTCTGCACCAAGCCTACATCAAGGCTCGTTACTCGCCTCATTACACGATCCGCGACATCGAACTGGAATGGATCGTTGAGCGCGTCGAATTGCTACAGGCCGAAGTGCAGGCGCTGGCCGAGAAGCGCATCTCCAACATCTGAGGCAAATTCCGGCCGTTGATCAGGCATTTTGCGGCTGAGCTTCGGAAACTCTTGGGTCGTGATCCGCGCGCATCATTTCCGCGCAATCTGGGATGGGGTCGAATATCGCCACCCCCCGTTTTCGACCCTGCCGCGAGAGCTTTTTTCCGTACAGATGAGGTGTCCATGCGGCGACATAGGGTCGTCCGCAGTCAGGGAGGCACCCCGGCATGGACAAGTCTCACGACATCGAACGGGCCCAGCGGGCCAAGCATGGTTCGCCCTACCTGAACCCGGTTCAGGCCGCCGATTATCTGAAACTCACGCCTCGGGTTCTGCGCCGGATGCGGCAGTCCGGGAAAGGTCCCAACTACCGCCGACACGGCAAGTACCTGCAATATCACATCGATGACCTGGACATCTGGAGCGAGGAAAACCTCGGCCGGAAGGTGGGCCGATGAGCGCCCTCAGGACCTCGCGCGGCGACGCGCCGCTGCACGCCTGGGGCGCAGCATTGCGCAAAGCCCGGTTGCATTGCCGGCGCATCCGGCGCGCGGCGATTTCGATCGGCATTCTGGTCAGCGCAGTGGGCTGGACCGTCGGCTTCCAGCCGGCCCCGCGGCTGGTCTGGAATGCCAGTGCGAGCGCGCCGATCGGACTCTATTCCGTCTCCCCTGGCACGGTGGTTGCGACCGGCGATATGGTGATAGCCACGCTGCCGGAACCATCGCGCGCTTTCGCAGCGACCAGACGGTATCTGCCCTCCAATGTTCCACTGGTGAAGCGTGTCGCGGCTGGCCCCGGGGATGAAGTCTGCGCCATCGGAGCTCGCATATTCGTGGAAGGCATGCCCGTTGCGAGCCGCCGTCAAAGGGATGGCCATGGCAGGTTGATGCCCTGGTGGGAGGGATGTCGGCGCCTGCGGGGTGGACAGTTCTTCTTGCTGATGAAGGGCTCGCCCGACTCGTTCGACGGCCGTTATTTCGGTGTCACTGCCGGCTCGGAGATTGTTGGCCCAGCGAGGCTTCTATGGGCGCGGTGAGGGGACTTATCGCCGTCATTGCGCTCATCGCAGCGCCGGCCACTGCCGCCGATGAAGTTGCACGCTGGGATCCGCTCATAGCCGAGGCGTCGCAGCGCTTCGGCGTGCCGACCAGTTGGATTTCGCGAGTGATGCATGCCGAAAGTCGGGGGCGCGCGCAGATCGATGGACGTCCGATCCGCAGTCCAAAAGGCGCTATGGGGCTCATGCAACTGATGCCTGGAACTTGGACCGAAATACGCGCACGGCTCGGTCTCGGCGGCAATCCCGACGATCCTCGGGACAACATCCTGGCCGGTACGTTCTATCTGCGTCAGCTCTACGATCGCTACGGTTATCCAGGGCTTTTTGCAGCCTATAACGCGGGGCCCGGGCGATACGAAAAGTATCTCTCAGGCACGCCGCTGCCGGCCGAGACCGTCGGATATCTTGCAGCAGTAGGGAACGGTGGAGGTGCAGTCGGAAGGTCTGCATCGCCCCCGTTGTTCGTCGCCCGGCCGGACGTCGTGATGTCGGATACGCCTTCGAAGGGCAGCGGGGTTGCGGTCGTCGATCCGTTGTTCGCGGTTCGTCACGATGCTCATTGAGAGGTGGTGCCCAGACGAGAGGTTTAATGCTCGTCTGAGAATTCCAAGTGTGACGGGCGCCGACCGGTCTATCAAGGCCCGCGGGTACCCCCCAATTTGCTGCGCAAATCGGTTCCCCCCACGTCCGCTTCGCGGCGCAGGGCTGAAGCCCTGCGGCCCTGACAGACCGCCCGCCGCCCGTCTTCGAGGGGCAGTTCTCATCGTCGGGAACGGTCACTTGAGGAGCTTCACATGCAGATCGATCGCACCATCGCCGGCACGCATAGCGGCGTCTTTGCAAGTCTCGTTCACGGGCTCGAGATCGAGTTCGGAGAGGGTGCGGGCCAAGCGCTTGCGCAGCGGTTTATCGAGGCCGAGGAAAGTGACTTCCTCTGGGATGCACGCGTCTCCGAGCGTTGGCTCGGAGGCTACGAATGCCTCGATGCCGACGAAGGGATCGAGTTGGACCGGGTCGCTGTCGTCGGTCGGCTGGGGCGTCGTTGGTTCGCTGCCACGGTCATCGTCAATGGCGACGGCGAGGTGGTTGGTCTCATCGCACGCCGCGACTTTGCGAGGCGCAGAGCCGCAGAACAGGCCTATGCCCGGGCGCACTGACGCTCGGATACTCTGGGGGCGGCGTCCGTTCGGCGCTGCCCCCTGGATTTTGCGGATTGAAAGGCTGGTGGAGGGGCAAGGGCGCGGAGAACAAGATAGAAGCAGTGCCTCGCGGCCCTGCAATTTCCGGGTCTGCACAACATGTTACCGCGAGCCTCTGGCGTCATTCGCGGGCCTTTTGCGAGGCCCTCATTTTGATGGGAGACGCTGATGCCGGACGATGAGGATTTCGAGCCTCGCCTCGGTCGGCAGGGAAGGGCCGGGCGAAACAGGCCCCAGCGCTATGCGGCGCGCATTGCTGTAGCGGCAGGGCTGAACGCGAAGCGTTCGCTGGGGCGGCCGGGCCGGTTCGATGGAAGCCGGATCGGACGGGGTGCGGCGGTCGGGCGTCTGCTGTCCACCCGCAAGGACATTTCCGGTCTGCGTAGTCGGCGCGTTGTCGTGAAAACGCGCCTGGCAAAGCTTGGCGGAAAGGGCTTCGCCGCTGCGCGCGCGCACCTTCATTACATCCAGCGTGACGGCGTCACTAGGGAGGGCAAGCCGGGTGTCCTTTACGGGCCCGCCGAGGACAGAGTTTCGGGCGGTGATTTTCTCGAGGGCAGCAAGGACGATCGCCATCAATTCCGCTTCATCGTCTCGGCCGAAGACGGGGACCGTTACGGTGATCTCAAGCCCTATGTTCGAGGCCTGATGAAGCAGGTCGAGCAAGACCTGGGGACCAAGCTTGATTGGGTCGCCGTCGACCACTTCAATACCGGCCATCCGCATAGCCACATCGTGCTGCGTGGCATCGACGAGCAGGGCAAGGATCTGGTGATCGCGCGCGAGTACATCTCGCACGGCCTTCGGGAGCGCGCGGCGGAGATCATGACTCGCGATCTAGGACCGCGAACAGATCTCGAGATTGAAGAGCGGCTTCGGCACGACGTCACCCAGGAAAGGCTGACGGTCATTGACCGTCGCTTGCTTGCGCGAATTGGGCCGGATCGGATCGTCGCACCGCAGCGGGAGGACGGATTTTTCCAGTCGCTCGAGACGGGACGCCTCAGTGTCCTCGGCAAGATGGGATTGGCGGAGGAGGTCGGTGAGGGTTCCTGGCGGCTGGCGGAAGGGATGGAAGACAGTCTCAGGGGCCTGGGTGAACGCGGCGATATCATCCGGCTCATGCAGCGCGAATTGACGCGGGCGCGCATCGACAGGCGGGATCATCAAATACATACGCCCGCCTCGGGTCCGCTGATTGGGCAGGTAGTTCAGCGGGGACTCTCCGATGAGCATCGGGATCGCCACTACCTGCTGGTCGATGGCACGGACGGGCGATCGCATTATGTTGAGATCGGCAACGCCACATCGGTCGAGCCGTTTCCGGCTGGAGCAACCGTCAGGGTGACGGCGAGACCGGCCCGGGTGCGGGAAATGGATCGCACCATTTTCGCGGTCGCACAGGCCAACGCTGGGCGGTACTCCTCGGCCATCCATCGCGCTCAGGATCCGTCAGTTTCTGCCGAGTACGCGGACGGCCACTTGCGCCGTCTCGAGGCGATGCGCCGGTCAGGTATCGAGTTGACGCGTGAGGTCGATGGAACCTGGTCGATTGGACCGGATCACCTCGCTCTCGTTGAGCAGTACGAGGCGCGGCGGCATCGGGCCCGTCCTGTCGATGTCGAGGTCTTGGCTTCTGGCGGACCAGAGCACCTGGCCTCCGTCGAGGGCGCATCGTGGCTGGATCGGGAATTGGCCGGCCCCGCGGGCAGGGATATGCGCGATTCCGGTTTCGGGCGCGAGGTTCGCGAGGCTTTGAACGCGCGGCGACAATGGCTGATCGAACAGGGGTTTGTGGAAGAGCGGGTAGTGCAGGGAGGGCGGGGGCGTATCGATCGCGGCGTGCTGGCGGTCCTGCAGCGACGCGAGCTCTTGCTGATTTCGGAAGGTCTCGCCGATGAACTCGGCAAGACGTTTGCCGAAGCGAAGACCGGGCAAAGGATCGAGGGCAAACTGACCCGGCGGATCGATGCCGTTTCCGGGCGTTTTGCACTCCTCGAAAAAAGCCGGGAATTCACACTCGTCCCGTGGCGCCCGGTCATGGAAAAGCAGGTCGGGAAACAGGCCGGTGGCATCATGCGCGAGAGCGGCATCAATTGGGAGTTTGGGCGAGGGCGGTCCGGTCCGGGGATATCCTGATTGTAGAGCAGGTCCAGAGGTCGGCCCAACCCCGCTGCCTGTCAGCTCATGCCGATTGGGCTCACCTAGAGAAGAGGCCCCGGCAGCTGCCCCTTGGGCTTATACCAAGGGACATCGGTTCGATCGACGATCAGCGGGCCCTCCCAGGTCCGGCAGAGGGCGAATGCTTCCTCGGGCGTACCGGAGGTCCATTGATCCCAGTCCTCGCGTCTGAGGATGGTCGGCATGCGGTCATGAACGTCGGACATCTGCTCGCAGCCGTTGACCATGACCATCGAGTAGGAATTGCCCCATTCTATGGTCGACCGCCAGATGCCTCCCACGGCAAACGCATCGTGGTCTGGAAGCGAGTACCATGTTCGCGTCATCTTGCGCTCTTCGCCTTCTGCTTCTGCCCAGGCGCTGACCGGGATAAGGCAGCGCCGCTCACGGAAGCTTTCGGCCCACATGGGGTTCCCGCGGATCTGGTCCGCGCGGGCATTGTTGACTTTGGTGGGCTTGAGGAGATTTCCGGTTTTCTTGCTCACGTTCTTTCGAGGGAAGCCCCAGGCCATGGCCTGGAGGCTCCCATCCGCGACCACAAGTCCAGGATAGCCGGGGTAGACTTCTGCGGCATAGTTGGCGCCGGGCGCGGGCTGAACGTCGAAGAGCTTGGCAACGGCGTCGGCGGGCGTCGTCAATCGATACAGATTGCAGATGGTGCCATTCCTTTCCCGTTGTCCAGCGCCGAACGTAAGCGATCAGGAAGTTGCGGCCAAGAGCGACGCCAGTTGGCGATTCGCGGTCTGCCCGATTGATGCCGTCGTTCAGAGGAGCGCGGGCACGTCGCAGCCGCCGGTTTCCAACGGGAAAAGTCCCAGCAATTCCTTGGTTTGAAGAGAGCCGCAGGGCAGGGGATTACCGAGGGCATTGACTCCACCTCGATAAAGAACAAAATGGGAACATAATTTCCATCTCAGAGCCGACAGGAGGCCCTTCATGACGGAGCGAGGGTCGCCCTCACGTATCGATGCCTTACGCGCGCGGATCGCCGAGATCGAGGGCGGGGACAGGCGCGCCCGCGACGTGCTTCCGTTCGGCCTCGAGGCAATCGATGCTAAGCTGCCGGGTGGCGGGCTCGCGCTTGGCTCGCTGCATGAAGTGGCGGGCGGAGCGCAAGGCGTAACCGATGGGGCTGCTGCTGCGCTGTTCGCCGCGGGCGTCATGGCACGCACCGAAGGGAAAATACTCTGGTGCATGACGAAGGCCGATCTTTTCGCGCCGGCGATTGCTCAGGCAGGGCTTGATCCCGACCGAGTGATCTATCTCGAAGCGCAGGACGAAACGTCGCTGCTGGCCTGTTTTGAGGAGGGCCTACGGCATGGGGGATTAGGCGGCGTCGTTGCCGAGGTATCACGTCTTTCGATGTCGGTATCTCGCTGCTTGCTGCTCGCCGCCGAAAACAGCGGTTCGATCGGCATAGCGCTGCGCCGCTGGCGCAGGCGCGAGGACGCTTCCGACTTTGGCCAACCGACTGCGGCGGCAACGCGCTGGCGGGTGACGGCTGTGCCGTCCGAAACCTTGCCGGTCCCCGGCGTTGGGCGGCCGCGCTGGTTCGTCGAGCTCATTCGGTGCCGGGCTGGCGAGAGCGCCGATTTCCTTCTGGAATCCTGCGATGCGACAGGTCGTCTCGCTCTTCCTGCCAACCTGGCCGATCGACCGGCTGCGGCGCAGGCTTGGGCGACAAGCACCGCCGCCTGACGCCGCGTTCGTCCTGGCAGGTCTGGAAGGTCGCCGCCGTGCCTTGACGGCAGTGAGCGACCCAGCGCGCGATCTGGGACTTCGTACAGGGATGGCGGTGACCCAGGCTCATCCGTGACGAGATTGGTCGCTAGTTCATGATAGAGTGCGCTACCCGGGCTGGCGATCAGACGGGACAGGAGCCGTTCGCTGAAATCGGCAGCCCCGTAGACTTGGTGCCTGATGAGAGCGACGCCAAAATAGGGCCGGCGTTCGGTGACATAGTCGAGCAGTTTCGATGAGTTGAACAGCATCTGGAGCATGTCGCTTGCCGCAGATTCGGCGCGCTGATAATGTGGCACAATGCGCGCGAGCAGACGGATTGGCCGCGCGGCCCAGGCCGGCCAAGACTCTCCCGCAAATCGCCGATCGCCCGGCCTGCGCGCCAACGCGGCCCATGAATTCGGGTCAGTGGGTCCGAATTCCTCGAACCAATCATGCAACCTTTGCTGCCAGCAGCGCCTCCGGCTTGCTCGCGCCAGCAGATCTATCCTTGGCTCCAGTAGCTTGAGCGCATCCCCGAATTGCTCTTCGTCGAGAAGATCTTGGGCGAGCTGTGTGAACGTGGGAACGCTCCCAAGGGACGGGCGCGAACGATTGTGAATCACCACTGCAAGAACCAGCCACGCGAACGCAACCAGGAATGCGACCTTGCGCGACACACTGATCTCGCCTTCCGGGAGAACAAGCCATCGACAGCCGCCGCCGAACACAGATGGGCAAGTGGGCGGCCGTACCTCATAGAGTTCCAGAGCAAGAATGAAAGTGACCGCCACGATCCCTAGCAGCGCCTGGCTCTTCCATGCGAGCCCGAGCCGTAGGCGCTGGACCGCAGGCAGCACAGCATAGATTGCCGCCAAAAGCGCTAGCACCGTCAAAAAACCGTCCAACGTCATCCGATCGCCCACCCCCTCGGTGCCACTTCATTTCGCGTTGATAGCTTTTGACCGCCACCGCCGCCCAATCAAGTGGGAGCCGGATCGATTTGGGATTTCGAACATCCCTGTTGCGATGGTCAACGTTCATCACCGCATGTCGCCCCTGAATGTCCAAATCCTCAGATTTTCACCCCGAAACCGATAGCCGGGAATGCCCCAACCCCCGACATAGCCACGCTGTGACATCTAACATCGACGTCGAACCGCAATTTCGTAGCCCTCCAAGCACTTGTTTGACAGTCCGCAGCAGACCTTGCTGCCGGTGACTACGACTCGCTAGACGAAGAGCTGATGCCGAAGTGAAATCGACCGGAATCGAATGGGCAAGAGGCTGAATGTGCCCCTGAAGGGGCGCTAAGGGGCACTATCGGTACCTGTTTCGTGGTCGCGAAATCCGGGACTCTTCTGTGGCTTCGAAGGATCATCCTTCGGTGCGCCGGAGTGCTCCATGACCCCGACCCGACTGCTAATCGATCAGATCCTGCTCGTCCTGGCGATCGTCGTCGCCGGCGTCTGGTTCTCAACGCAATGGGCCGCGGCCGAACTCGCCTATCAGACTGAACTAGGCACAGCCTGGTTCTGGATTGGCGATCTTCCCGTATTTCGTCCTTGGTCGATCTTCGTCTGGTGGTACCACTTTGATGCTTATGCGCCGACCATCTTCGATGAAGCAGGGGCCATTGCCGCGGCCAGCGGGCTTGTTGGCTGTGGCGTTGCCATCGCCGGTTCAGTCTTGCGGGCGCGGCAGGGCAAGAATGTCACGACTTACGGCTCGGCGCGCTGGGCAAATGCGCGCGACATCCGCAAAGCTGGCTTGCTGGCTTCCCAAGGTGTTTTTCTCGGTCATGTTGACGGGAATTACCTGCGCCATGACGGTCCGGAGCATGTCATGGCCTTTGCGCCGACCCGTTCAGGCAAGGGCGTTGGGCTTGTCGTGCCGACGCTTTTCGCGTGGACCGGCTCTGCCATCATTCACGACATCAAGGGCGAAAACTGGCAACTGACCGCCGGCTGGCGGTCGCGTTTCTCGCATTGCCTGCTGTTCAACCCGACCGATCCGCGCTCGACGCGATACAATCCCCTTCTGGAAGTGCGCCGCGGCATTCACGAAGTGCGCGACGTTCAGAACATCGCCGATATCCTCGTTGATCCCGAAGGAGCGCTGGAACGCCGGAGCCACTGGGAAAAGACCAGTCACTCCCTGCTCGTGGGCGCCATTCTCCATGTGCTCTATGCCGAGGAGGAAAAGACCCTCGCGCGTGTTGCGACGTTCCTTTCGGATCCTTCGCGCAGCTTCGCCAATACCCTGCATGTCATGATGGCGACGAACCATCTGGGTTCCAAGGAAGCGCCGCGGGTTCATCCAGTCGTTGCTTCAGCTGCTCGCGAGGTCCTCAACAAGTCGGTAAACGAGCGCTCAGGCGTCCTTTCGACCGCAATGTCGTTCCTGGGGCTCTATCGCGATCCCACGGTTTCGGCGGTGACGGCAGTGTCCGACTGGCGCATTGCGGACCTTGTCCGCGGCAAGCACCCGCTTTCGCTCTATCTGGTCATTCCGCCCTCGGACATCAGTCGCACCAAACCGCTCATTCGCCTGATCCTCAACCAGATCGGTCGCCGCCTGACTGAGGAGTTGCCAAGCCAGCCGGTCGCGGGTCAGCGTTCGACCAAGCCGTCGCGTCACCAAATCCTGATGATGCTCGACGAGTTCCCGGCTCTCGGCCGCCTCGACTTCTTCGAGACCAGCCTTGCCTTCCTTGCGGGCTACGGAGTCCGCGCCTTCCTTATCGCGCAGAGCCTAAACCAGATCGAGAAAGCCTACGGCGAATTCAACTCGATCCTCGACAATTGCCATGTTCGGGTAGCCTTCGCGACCAACGACGAACGCACGGCCAAGCGGATTTCCGATGCCCTGGGCACTGCGACCGAACAGCGTGCCATGCGCAACTATGCCGGGCATCGACTCGCGCCGTGGCTCGCCCATGTTATGGTGAGCCGCCAGGAGACGGCCCGCGCGCTGCTGACGCCGGGCGAAGTCATGCAGCTGGAGCCGAGCGAGGAGCTGGTGCTCGTCTCCGGCACCCGCCCAATCCGCGCCTCCAAGCTGCGCTACTACAGCGATCCGACATTTGCCGGCTGTGTACATACTCCCCCGCAGTCAGGTGAGGACGGATATCGGGATGTGCCACCGGCGAGCCCCAACGATTGGTCCGGCTCCATTCGCGCGGTCGATGATCGCCTGGCAGAAATGGTGGGCGAGGGGAATGAAGACGATGACGGCCTCGATCAGGCCCGTCAGCCTGAAGCAGCCGGGCCGCCTGTCTCCGTCGATGAGCCTGCAACAGCTGACGCCCTGGGGCTACCCGATGATATCGATGATCTCGCTGCCGAGAAGCGCGCCCTCGACCGACTAGCCCAACAGCGACTGGTTCGCGCGACCTATGCGCTCAATGCCGGCGAACGCGCCGACCAGCTTCAATTGGGGCTCGGAGAATGAGCAGGAAGGTCCGACATCAGGTTTTCCTGACACAGCCCGTCAGCGACAGGCTCGCCAATCTCGCGGCAGGGAAGGGGGTCAGCAAGTCCGATCTTCTTGCTACGGCGTTTGTCGCCTGGCTCGATCGGGCTGCGTATTCCGAACTGGACGTGATTTTCGGCCGCAGGCTCGACGCAATGACGCACAAGCTCGATAGGCTGGTCCGCGAAAGCACAATCGAACTCGAGACCCTGGCTCTCTTCATTCGCTACGTTCTCACGGTGAGCCCGCCGCTTGCCGAAGACGATCAAGCGGGGCGGGCTGCCGGGAGCCTGCGTTTCGAGGCATTCCTGTCCCAGGTTGCCCGGCAGGTGGCGCTTGGAAAACGCACACTTGGTGATGAGGTCGGGCGATGAGCGGCGATGCAACCGCCGCGCGCCGGCGCGCAATGCTGCGTACCGCCATGGGCCCGGCAATCGAGGCGGCGCTCGGCGATCCGCGCGTCATCGAGATCATGGTCAATCCTGATGGCGCGCTGAGGGTCGATGTGCTCGGCGAGGGCAGGGTGGATACCGACGTGCGCATTGCGTCCGAGCAGGTCGAACGCATCATCCGCCTGGTCGCCAGCCACGCCCGCGCGGAAGTCCACGCCGACAGCCCGATTGTATCGGCCGAGCTACCCCCGCACGGCGATTGCGCCGGCGAGCGTTTCGAAGGCGTATTGCCGCCGGTCTCGCTGGCGCCGTGCTTCTCCATCCGCAAACCCGCCGCGCGCATCCACACGCTAACCGACTACGTCGCGGATGGGATCATGACGTCGGACGCAGCAGAAACTCTGCGTGCCGCCGTACTGGATCGCCGGAACGTGCTGGTCGTCGGCGGCACCAGTTCCGGCAAGACGACGCTTGCCAATGCGCTGCTGGCCGAGATGGCCGCGCTCGATGAGCGCGTGGTGCTGATCGAGGACACGCGAGAGCTGCAATGCCCGGCGCCCGACACGGTCGCGTTGCGTACTCGCCAGGGCGTCGCGACGATCGCCGACCTCGTTCGCTCGACCCTGCGGCTGCGCCCCGATCGCATTATCGTTGGCGAAGTGCGCGGACCTGAAGCGCTCGACATGCTCAAGGCCTGGAACACCGGTCATCCGGGCGGGATCGCAACGATCCATGCCAATGGCGCGTCCGCCGCGCTGCACCGGCTTGAAGGGCTGGTGCAGGAGGCGGTCGTCACGGTGCCACGCCATCTCATTGCCGAAGCCATCGACCTCGTCGTCGTCATCTCGGGGCGGGGCCTTGCCCGCCGGATCTCGGCCATTGCCAGCCTCGACGGCTTCGATGCGGTTAGCGGCGAGTACCGCCTGCACGAGCTGTGCTTCCCAACCACCCGCTTCCCTTCCAGCAGCAAAGGAGAATGACCCCATGAAGACGTCACGACTTGGCCGTTTTGGCCTGGGCTTCGAACCATGGACAGTACTGCTCGCGGCGAGCGCGATGGCTGCATCTCTCACAATCTCCGCGCAGACCTGGGCTGCCGGCTCCGGCATGCCCTGGGAGGAACCACTTGAGCAGATCCTGGAATCCGTGCAGGGCCCCGTCGCCAAAATCGTTGCGGTCATCATCATCATCGTCACCGGCCTGACGCTGGCGTTCGGCGAGACCTCGGGCGGTTTCCGCCGACTGATCCAGATCGTCTTCGGCCTCTCGATCGCGTTTGCCGCCTCGAGCTTCTTCCTCTCGTTCTTCAGCTTTGGCGGCGGAGCGCTGATCGCATGATGGCGGCCGGCCAGCACATCGAGGGCTTTGAGGTCCCGATCCATGTGAGCCTCGGCGCGCCGATCCTTCTGGGCGGCGCGCCGCGCGGGATCGCCATCGTCAACGGCACGCTCGCCATGGCCGTCGGCCTCGGGCTCCAGCAGTGGCTGGCCGGCCTCTTCATCTGGGCAGCGGGGCACAGCCTCGCCGTCCTCGCGGCGCGGCGCGATCCCGACTTTGCGCCTGTCCTGCTCCGCCACTTGCGCCAGAAAGGATATCTCGCGTGCTGAACCTCGCCGAATATCGCAGCAAGGCCGGCCGCCTTGCCGACCATCTGCCCTGGGCCGCGCTAGTCGCGCCGGGCGTGGTGCTCAACAAGGACGGGAGTTTCCTGCGGGTCCTCGAATACCGCGGCCCGGATATGGAATCGGCGACCGAAGCCGAACTCGTCTCGATCGCGGCGCGGGCCAACAATGTGCTGCGCCGGTTCGGCTCGGGCTGGGCGGTGTTTTTCGAGGCGGAGCGCCGCGAAGCGGCTGTCTATCCCGACGATCCCTTTCCCGATGCGGCAAGCTGGCTGGTCGACCGTGAACGCCGTGCCGCTTTCCTCGCCGAGGGCAAGCATTACGAGAGCGCCTATTTTCTGACGCTGACTTGGCTGCCGCCAGGCGACAGCGAGGATGCGGCAGGGCGCCGGCTTGTCGAGCGCGCGGACGATGAGAGGGGCCGCGACTGGCGCGCCTCCCTCGCAGGCTTCATCGCCGAGACCGACCGCGCGCTCGATCTTTTCGAGGGTTTTATGCCCGAGATCCGCGCGCTCGATAGCGCAGAGCTCCTGACCTATCTGCACACGACCATCTCGGATCAGCGGCATCCGGTACGCGTGCCCGAAACGCCGATGTATCTCGATGGCCTACTCGTTGACACGCCGCTGGTTGGCGGGCTCGAACCGATGCTGGGAGGCCGGCACATCCGCACGATCTCGGTACTTGGATTTCCCAATGTCAGCCGGCCTGGCATCCTGGATGCGCTCAATCATCAGGATTTTGCATACCGCTGGGTCACCCGCTTCATCGCGCTCGACAAGGCGGAGGCCACCAAGGTCCTGACCAGCCTGCGGCGGCAATGGTTCAACAAGCGCAAGTCGCTCACCGCCATGCTGCGTGAAGTGATGTACAACACGCCTGCGCAGCTCCTCGACAGCGATGCCGACAACAAGGTCGCCGATGCCGATCTCGCGCTTCAGGCGCTCGGGGGTGACCATGTCGCCTTCGGCTACCTGACGACGACGATCACGGTGAGCGATACCGACCGCAGCGCCGTCGAAGCCAAGATGCGACAAATTGAACGTGTGCTGGGTGGTCTCGGCTTCACGACGATCCGCGAACGCGTCAACGCGGTCGAAGCCTGGCTGTCTTCGCTTCCGGGTCACGTCTACGCCAACGTCCGCCAGCCGCTGGTTCACACCTTGAACCTTGCCCACTTGATGCCGCTTTCGGCGGTCTGGGCCGGACCTGCTGGCAACGATCATCTGCGTGGCTCGGCCTTGCTCCATGCCAAGACGTCGGGATCGACGCCGTTCCGGCTGTCGAACCACGCCGGCGATGTCGGGCACATGTTCGTGGCCGGGCCAACCGGCGCGGGCAAATCCGTCTTGCTGGCGCTGATGATCCTGCAGTTCCGCCGATATCCCGGCGCGCAGGTCTATGTGTTCGACAAAGGCCTCTCCGCTCGGGCGGCGGTACTCGCCTGCGGCGGCGCGCATCATGCGCTTGGGCTTGGCAGTGAAGCAGGCGCGTTGGCCTTCCAGCCCTTGCGCCAGATCGATGACCCGGCGCAGCGCGCATGGGCAGCCCATTGGATCAGTGCCATCCTCACGCAGGAGAACGTGGTCGTCACCCCGGAGGTGAAAGATCAGGTCTGGCTGGCGCTGGGGAGCCTGGCGAGCGCGCCGCCGGCGGAGCGTACAATCACGGGCCTCACCTTGCTGCTGCAATTGAAGGCGCTGCGCACGGCACTCGGACCGTACACGATCGACGGGGCCTATGGCGGTCTGCTCGATGCCTCGGAGAGCCCGCTGCACCTCGCGGACCTGCAATGTTTTGAGACCGAGGCGCTGATGGGCCACGCTTCGGTCGTCGGGCCCGTGCTGACGTATCTGTTTCACCGGCTCGAGGAGCGGTTCGATGGGCGCCCGACCTTGCTGGTGCTCGACGAGGCGTGGATCTTCCTCGATCACCCGCTGTTTGCGGCCCGCATCCGTGAATGGCTCAAGGTCCTGCGCAAACGCAACGTCTCGGTGCTGTTCGCCACGCAGAGCCTGGCCGACATCGCCGGCTCGCCGATTGCGCCCGCGCTCATCGAAAGCTGCCCCCAGCGCATCCTCCTGCCGAATGACCGTGCCATCGAGCCGCAAAGTCGCGAGATCTACGAGCGCTTCGGCCTCAGCGAACGGCAGATCGAGTTGATCGCCCGCTCGACGCCGAAGCGCCACTACTACCTCCAATCCGCCCGAGGGAACCGGTTGTTCGAGCTGGGGCTGGGGGATGTGGCGCTGGCGCTGTGCGGCAGTTCCGATCCGATGACGCAGGCGCGGATCGATGCGGTGCTCGCCGAACATGGCCGCGACGAATTCTTCGCGCGCTTCCTCGAGGGTACGCACGCTGCCTGGGCGGCCGATCTGATCGGCACCTACCCCGGCCCACGCGCCTGGAGCCTGTGACACCAACCTGAAGGAGAATGATGATGCAGATATCGTTTCACCCATTTCCGGCCAAGCCGATCCGTAGGTTAGGCACCGATGTTGCCGTGGTGGCACTCGTGGCTACCGGCGGCCTCGCGCTCGATGTGATGATTGCCAGTCCGCCCGCCCATGCATTGGTGGTCTACGACCCGAGCAACTATGCGCAGAATGTGCTGACGGCGGCGCGGGCACTCAAGCAGGTCAACAACCAGATCCAGTCGCTGCAGAATGAGGCCCAAAGCCTCGTCAATCAAGCCAAGCACCTTTCGACGGTGAGCTTCCCCGAACTGCAGGCGCTGACGCAGACGCTCCAGAAGATCGATACCCTGATGGGGCAGGCGCAGAACATCCAGTTCAAGGTCGCGAGCGTCGATCAGGAGTTCAGTCGGCTCTATCCGGGCGCTTCCAACCAGTCGCTGAAGCTCGACGATCAGGTGACGGCGGCGCGATCGCGGCTCGACACCGAAGTCACCGCCTATCGCCACACGGCGGTGATGCAGGCGCAGATCGCCGAGAATGTGGAAGCCGATGCGACCACGATGAACGCGCTGGTCCAGCGCAGCCAGGGCGCAGAGGGGACGCTGCAGGCACTGCAGGTGACCAACCAGCTACTCGCACTGACCGCCAAGCAGCAGTTCCAGATCGAGCAGATGCTGGCTGCCCAGTTCCGCGCCCAGTCGGTCGGCGATGCCAACCGCGCGCAGGCCGAGAGCGAAGCCCAGGCCGCGATGACGAAATTCCTCGGTACGGGCTCGGCTTACACCCCGAACTAGGCTGCCGCCCGAACTTCCTACCCGATAGCGGCGGCGGACTGCCTCTCCCGTCGCCGCGTCGCGGGGCACGCGCTCCCATCCCCGGCCGTGCCCCGCGACACCCTCCAACTCAGTGCTGCGCTGAGCGTGATGCCTCGCGCCTAGCTCACGCAGCCAGACAGGATGAACGCACGTGGACGACCTCAACATCATCGATCAGTTCATGACCGCCTTCATCCGCTACATCGACAGCGGCTTCGGGCTGCTGGGCGGCGATGTCCGGTTCCTGACCGCGACGCTGATCGCGATTGATGTGACGCTGGCAGGCCTGTTCTGGGCACTCGCCGGCGAGGACAATGTGCTTGGCCGGTTCATTCGCAAGGTGCTTTACGTCGGCGCCTTTGCGTTCATCATCAACAGCTTCTCGGCGCTCGCCGACATCATCTTTCGCTCGTTTGCGCAGGCCGGGATCACTGCCGGCGGTGGCTCGCTCACCACCGACGATCTGCTGCGGCCCGGGCGCCTGGCCGGGACCGGCTTTTCTGCGGCATGGCCGCTGCTCGAGCAGGCAGGCAAGCTGCTCACCGTTACCAGTTTCTTCCAGAACGCGCTGCAGATCGTGGTGCTGCTGCTTGCTTGGCTGCTGGTGATCCTCGCCTTCTTCATCCTCGCCGTGCAGATGTTCGTCTGCATCATCGAGTTCAAGCTGGTGGGGCTTGCCGGTTTTATCCTGGTGCCTTTTGCGCTGTGGAACCGGACCAGCTTTCTGGCCGAGCGCGTGCTGGGCCATATCGTGAGCTCGGGCATCAAGGTCATGGTGCTCGCGGTCATTGTCGGCATCGGATCGAACTTCTTCGATCAGTTCACGCAGGCGCTGCAAGGGCAGGAGCCCGATGTCGGCCAGGCGATGAGCCTTGTGCTTGCGAGCCTTGCACTTTTCGGCCTCGGTATCTTCGCGCCATCGGTCGCCAGCGGTCTGGCGTCGGGGGCGCCGCAGCTGGGAGCCGGCGCGGCCGCCGGTACGGTGCTGGGCGCTGGCGGCGTTGCCATGCTGGCAGGCGGCGGTGCGGTCGCGGGTGCCCGTCTTGCTGGCACTGCGCTGACAGGTATCCGGGCCGGCACGTCAATGGGTGCGAGCGCATCGGTCGCAGGATCGCGCAGTCACGGTGGCCCGGGCCATGCGGGGCCGAGCGGCGGCCATTCGGCTCCGTCTGGAGGGGCAGGACATCCCGCTGCTCCATCGAAGTCAGGGCCATCAGCGCCGCAGTCCTCTGCGGGTACCTCCTCCCCGAATTCGCAATCCGACAACTCGAACGCTTCCTCATCGCCATCGGACACGACGGCCGAAAGCGGCGAGGGAACGCCGCAATGGGCCAAGACCCTGCGGGCCGAACAGACCGCCCGTCATCGCCGCGATGTCGCGATCCATGCCGTGCAGCAGGGCGATCGCGGCGGCGGCTCCACCACACCTGACATCAGCGAAAGGAACGACTGACCCATGCGCTTCAAACGCAGCGTCCAGCTCTATGGGCGCACTCCGCTTCCCGAGACACCTTTCCAACGCGCCGCGCAGCTCTGGGACGAGCGGATCGGCTCGGCCCGGGTTCAGGCCCGGAACTGGCGGATCATGGCCTTCGGCTGCCTCGGGCTCTCTTGCAGCATGGCCGGCGGCCTCATCTGGCAATCACTCCAAAGCCGTGTGGTGCCCTATGTCGTTGCCGTCGATCGGCTCGGGGAGCCGCGTGCGGTCAGCGAGGCTGAGGCCCTCTACCAACCGACCGATCCGCAGATCGCCTGGGCCCTGTCCAAGTTCATTGGTCACGTACGGGGCGTCTCGCTCGATCCGATCGTCATGCGCGAGGGTTGGCTCGAAGCCTACGATTTCTCGACCCAGCGCGGGAGCCGCTTCCTGAGCGAATATGCACGGGCATCGGGAGCGTTGACGGGGCTCGGCGAACGCAGCGTGTCGGTCCAGGTGACCAGCGTCGTCCGGGCTTCCGACACCAGCTTCCAGGTCAAGTGGATCGAAAACGCGTTCGAGCGCGGCAGTGCGTCGGGGACCAGCCATTGGACGGCGATCCTGACCATCGTCCAGCAGCCGCTCAGGGACAGCGAGACGCTGCGCAAGAACCCGCTCGGCATCTACGTCGATGCCATCGACTGGAGCCGGGAGCTCGATGTGCCTGCACCTGCGGCAGCTGGTTCGCCATCGCCATCCAATCCGAGTGCCAGCCCCGTCCGCGAGGAACCTGGGGCGACCATGCCGACGCTTTCCAATTCCAATCCTGATGAAGCCAAGGAGGTTCTGCCATGAAGACTTCGCTGCTGGCCGCGGCGGCCTTTGCCGTGGGTGTCCATCCGGTGGATTTGCCGGCGAGCGCAAAAGTGCCCGCGAGCGCCATGCGCCGCGGCAGCGCGGAGCCATCATCCAACGCCTGGGTCAATGCCCGGCAAGTCTATCTCTGGTCCGATGGCACCGTGTACCATGCCTATACGCAACCGGGCATGATCACCGATATCGCGTTGCAGACGGGCGAGGGGCTGATCGCGGTCGCTGCCGGCGACACCGCGCGCTGGGTGATCGGCGACACCTCCAGCGGCACTGGCGACGACAAGCGCACGCATGTCTTGGTGAAGCCGTTCAGCACTGGGCTGGCGACCAACCTCGTCATCACGACCGATCGGCGCACGTATCACTTGTTGCTGACCAGCCAGGCCAACGCGGGAATGTCGGCGCTTTCGTGGAACTACCCGCTCGATGAGCTGGTGGCGGTCAAGGCGGCGCAGGCTGCCGCCGAATTGGCGAAGCCGGTTGCGGCCGGGCTTGGCGTTGAGCAGCTCTACTTCGGGTATGTAATTACCGGCGACATGCCGACTTGGCGTCCGCTGCGCGCCTTCGATGACGGCAGGCAGACCTTCATCGAGTTTCCCGCCTCGATCGGTGTGGACGAAGCGCCGCCGCTGTTTCTGATTGGCGCGGATGGCGCCGCCGAACTGGTCAATTACCGCATGAAGGGGCGCTTCTATGAGGTGGACCGCATCTTTGCTGTCGCCGAGCTTCGGCTTGGCACCAGGAAACAGCAGGTCGTGCGGATCACCCGAGGCGGCGAGGGGAGGGCGCGGCGATGAGCGACGAAGCAACGGCACGACCCAATCCGGACGAGGCCGCTCCCGCCTCGCCATCGTCCGCGAATGCTGCAGAACCAACTGACGCGGAGGTGCGGTCACCGGCGAAGCTTGATCCCGAAACGCTGGCGATCCGGGCGAGGACGCCGCGGGTCACGCGGTTCAGGAAGGAAGTGGTCATCGGTGGTAGCATCCTGGCCGCGCTCGCGCTGATCGGCGTCGCCTGGATCGCGCTCCAACCCCGAGTGGCTGGCCGGATCATCGCTGGTAGCACAATGTCGCAGCCCGACCGGAAGCCTTCGGATGAGGCGCTGGCAGGTCTGCCCAAGAGCTACGGGGACGTGCCGAAACTTGGCCCTCCGCTTCCCGGCGACCTGGGCCGGCCTATCCTGAGGGCACAGCAGCGTCAGTTGGCCGGTGATGGCAATGCACCTGTTGCCGCGCCGGGGGTCGACGCGGCGCAGCAACAGCGCGCGGCCGAGCTCAAGGCGGCGATGCAGTCTTCGCTGCTGGTTCAAGGTGCGCATCCAGCGGCGGGAGCGAACGTGGCCGCCGCCCCTGCGTTGTCGGCAGCGACTATTGATGCGGGCCAAACGGGGTCTGGCGAAGCATCCACATCTGCGGCCGCAGATCGCAAGAGCCAGTTCGCCGACAAGCTCGACGAGCGCGGCGATGTGAACCCGCATGGTCTGGCAGCGCCTGCCTCGCCCTACATGCTGATGGCCGGTAGTGTGATTGCCGCGAGCCTCGTCACGGGCGTGAATTCCGATGTGCCGGGCATGGTCGTGGCTCAGGTCACCCAGAGCGTGTTCGACAGCGCTACCGGGCAGATCATGCTCATCCCGCAAGGCGCCCGGCTCGTCGGCAAGTACGACAGCGTCGTTGCCTATGGGCAGAGCAGGGCGCTGGTTATCTGGCAGCGACTGGTGATGCCTGACGGGACGTCGCTGCGGTTCGATAACATGCCGGCGACGGATCCCTCCGGCTATTCCGGACTATCCGACAAGGTGAACTTCCATACGGGCCGGCTGCTGAAGGGCGTCGCGATTGCCACGCTCTTGGGCGTGGGGACCGAGCTTTCGATTACCGGCGAAAGCGATCTGGTGCAGGCGATCCGCGAGTCCGCGCAGACCAGCGTGTCGCGGGCCGGGGACCAGATCACCCAGCGCAATGTCGATGTTCAGCCGACCATCGACATTCGCCCGGGCGCTCCGGTGCGCCTGGTGGTGCGGCAGGATTTGGTCTTGGCACCGTGGAATGGGGAGGGATCGCGATGAGCACGATCAAGCTGGCGAAGCTACCTGACAAGACGCCGATCAAACTCACGATTATGATGACACCGGATCTCCAGCAAAGCTTGCAGGATTACGCAGCTGCCTATGCAACCACCTACGGGCTTGATGTGCCCGTTACGGAACTGGTCCCGGCGATCCTGAGTGCCTTTCTGGAAGGGGATCGTGGGTTTCAACGTCAAAGAGCACGCAATTGATTATCAGGAAATTCGAAGTTCCGCCGACAACGGGAGACGGACGGCAAGATGATCAGGCGGTTGCGCCCGACCGTATTCTCCGACTAGCTGCTGTGCTTGATCGCACAGGGCTGACTAGATCCACTCTTTACCGGAAAATCCACGAAGGCACATTTCCCCGGCAAATCCGGATTGCCGCGCGGTGCAGCGGCTGGCGCGAAAGAGACATAGTCGAGTGGCTCGGTAATCCGATATTCTATGAGCAGAGAGATCTCGAATGAATATCCGGTTTGCCGCAGAGATCCGCAAGCAGCCTGCCGAAGACAAAAACCAATTATCCACCTCTCGAATAATTCACGGCATTTGCAATCCTTTGTTATTGCGCCGTGGCTAGTGAATTTCGCAATAAGCCTGCTATTAGTCTCGTTTTTGCAGGTGGATTTGAGCGGGGGTTATAGGTGGCTTTCAAATTTGATGGGGTTTCAAGCATCTCTCTCGATAGCCCAGAGAAGATGTTTCTTGATTTCAGTGACCGTGCGTTCAACGGCCTTCTCACCCACCAAGGGCATGTTCTCACTGAGTACCAAGAGAAAGCGCTGACCGCGAGCAACATCGCGATCAAACTGCCCACTGGCAGTGGAAAGACATTGGTCGGTACGCTCATCGCCGAATGGCGACGTCGCAGGATGCAGGAGCGGGTGGTTTACGTCTGCCCAACCCGCCAGCTAGCTCATCAAGTTGTTGAGGAGGCTCGCACTAAGTATGGCATGCGAGACTCAATTGCGGCCTTTGTTGGCAAAAAGGCAGATTACAATCCATCCGATAGAGGGCGTTTCCAGTCGGGAGACGTTGTCGCTGTCACAACGTATGGTGGCCTATTCAATGCTCGGACCTTTTTTGATGAGCCCCATTGTCTGATATTCGACGACGCTCATGCTGCCGAAAATTACATGGCGCAGCATTGGACATTGGAAGTTGATCGGGCAGGTCATTCAACTTTGTTCAGCGTTTTGACCACAATCCTGACCCCAGTGTTATCGGCACTTGATTCAAAACGGCTTCGTGACAACGCGCAATCACATTGGGACATGTCATGGGTGGACATGGTGCCGGGCGAGTTTATTGCACTCCTTGAAGAGAAGTTAGTCGCTGCACTAGACGAGCACTTGAAGGACGATGATCTTAAATGGCGCTGGCAAGAATTGCGCGGTCATCTCAACGCCTGTCGAGTATACATTAGTACGAGCGGAATTGTATTTAGGCCATTAATCCCGCTAACCTTGCGCTATCGCCCATTTGCTAATGCCACTCAGCGGATTTTCATGTCTGCAACTCTGGGCGAGGGAGGCGATTTAGAGCGTGTGACTGGCGTGCCTCGTATCCAACGGCTCAGCGTTTCAGAGGACTTTAGTGCGCAAGGAGTCGGTCGCCGTTTCTTCATTATGCCGGGTCGCGCACTCGCGCTCGATGAACAACATGCAATGCAATGCGCAGCAATTCAGGAGGCCAAGAAGGCAGTCGTCCTGGTACCCGACTTTAAGACGGCGGCGACTGTCGAAGGCGAGATAGCTGCTACGGTTCAATTCCCCGTCTTTGCTGCGAGCCAACTCGAGGAGACAAAGCAAGGATTCGTCGCCGCTCCGCAAGCGGTTGCTGTGCTTGCCAGTCGCTACGATGGGATGGACTTTCCAGATGAACAATGTCGGCTACTCATCATGAGAGGGCTGCCTTCAGCGGCGAACCTGCAGGAAAGGTTTCTGGGTTCTCGCATGTCTGCTGGTTTGCTGCTCGCGGACCGAGTTCGCACTCGGGTCGTACAGGCTGTTGGTCGATGCACCCGTTCAGCCACCGATTACTCAGCGGTCATCCTACTTGGCGAGGATCTTCACACTTACATTAGTAAGCGGGAGACCCGCTCGTCACTTCATCCCGAACTTCAGGCGGAACTGACATTCGGTATGCAGCAGTCTGGGACGAGCGAAGAAATGCTCGACAACCTCCGATTATTCTATGCCCGTGGCGATGACTGGAGGGGCGCCGACAATGAGATTAGGCGACTGAGAGGCCAGGCTGACCAGACTATCCTGCCGGCGCTCGATCAACTTCGCTCGGCCGCAGATCACGAAGTTGCCTATCAATATGCCCTGTGGGATCGTAATATTGCCGCTGCACTCGAAGCCGCTAGAAAGGTGCTTACTTCACTTCAAGATTCGGGACTTAAGGGTTATCGGGGTCTTTGGAACTACCTTGCTGGCGAAGCAGCAAGTCAATCGTTGCGCAGTGGTGGCAATGATCTGAGTGGCCAAGCCCGTGATTACTATCAAATTGCAGCAAAGTCCGCGCCGGCTATTCCATGGCTCAGGCAACTTGCAGGCCTTCGTGAAACCCAGGTCCTGGAAGATGCTAAACCGGGAGCGACTGCGGCGCCGCTAATCGAGCGACTGGAATTGCGTTTTGCTGAATTCGGCACTCGGCATGATGAAAAGTTCGCTCGCGTTGAACGAATAATTCTAGATGGACTCGCGACGGATGAATTTGCTGCGTTCGAGAACGCTCAGAAGGAGCTCGGCCTCTTGCTTGGGTTTGCAGCTGGTAACGTTGAAACTGACGGAGCGCCGGATCCTTGGTGGGTGGCGGACGATTCTTTCGCCATAGTATTTGAGGATTTTACTGAAGCGCTTCCCACCACGCTCTTGCCTGTCACAAAGGCACGTCAGGTTGCCACCCATCCTACGTGGCTGCGTGAGCGTCTCGGTATGAGTTCCGATGCGAAGGTCTTGCCTGTGCTTGTCAGTGGAATCTCAGGAGCAGCACCGGAGGCTGCGGTGCACTTGCAAGAAGTTGCATTCTGGCGGACAGACGAGTTTCGAACATGGGCGTCTAATGCGGTGGCTGCGATACGCACCTTGCGAACAACCTACCCGGGGCCAGGAGATCTGTTTTGGCGGGAAGACGCAATGGCGGCTTACGCCGCAAATGGGATGGATCCCGCAAGTCTAGTCGCGCAGCTCCAGCCGCTTCGAGGTGCTGAGAGATTCTAATAATGATTTAGTTACTTTAATAAGTAATCAAGTGCAATTCAAATATCGTATTACCGGTATGATCGTGATGGTGTATTGACGATATGGATCATCAAAATCTCTCGGAAGGTAAAATATTCTTCCGAGAGATTCGATTCATTCAAAAGTCACGATCAACGTTTTCCGCATACTCTAGGTAGTTCGCCCACCAAATCATCATCTTGCGTCGATGGGAAAGATACCGTGCGGAATTATAAGCTGCTCTTACGCCGCGGGATACGTGAGCTAACTGGTGCTCGATCCAATCAGGTTCAAAGAGGCCGCTCTCATTTAGCACGGTGCTGGCAAGACCTCGAAAACCATGAACCGTCGCTTTGCCGCGCAGGCCAATTCGGTACATGATGTCGAGCATTCGGTTCTCGCTGATCGTCTGAGTTTTGGAGTTTGCGACAGGGAAGAGATATTTCCCAAGCTGCATATTGCCGGCGGCGAGATAGACGTTCCTCCGCCGAATTTCTTTCAGCAGCTCGACCGCTTGAGGGGGTAGCGGAACGAGGTGTTCCGATCTCATTTTCATTCGATCGCTGGGGATGCGCCAAATAGGCTCTTCGCCGTCGAGATCCTCGAATTCCGACCACTCGGCGAATCGGGTCTCTTGGGTGCGAACCATCGTCAGCATCGTCCAGCGAAGCGCGAGGTGGCTCATTCGGTCGCCTTGATCGAGGTTGAGCTTCGCGAAGAACGCAGGGAGGTCTTTCGCGGCGACCTTGCTCAAGTGCTGTACGGGTTTCGGGCGTCCCATACCGGGGGCAAGGTCCCGGCATGGATCGCTGACGCAGCGGCCGTCAGGGATGGCGTAGCGAAATACCTCGCTGCAGTGGTTCTTGACGCGGTGGGCCATTTCAACGGCCCCGCGCGTTTCGATCGCCCTGAAAGCCTCGAGCATTTGCCGAGGGGTGATTGCTGCAATCGCTTCGCGGCCCACGTACGGGAAGATATCGGCTTCGAGGCGTCTCATGATCACGCCGGCGTAGCGAGGCGTCCAGCCTGGAAGTCGCTTCGCGTACCATTCGCGTGCTACCTGTTCGAAAGTCTCCGAAGGGGCGACCACAACGGGGGCGCTGATGCGGTAGCCATCCGGATCGGGCTTCGCTGTCGGCTGCATGCCGAGCGTAAGTTGAGCCTTGATCGTGTCGCGCCAGTCTCGCGCCTGCTTGAGGCTTACATCTGGATAGCTTCCCCCAGATGCGAACTTCTGTTTTGATTCGACCCTGTAGGCCAACTGCCAGGATTTTCGGCCGGTAGGGTGGATGACCAAGAATAGCCCACCGCTATCGGATTGCTTGTAGGCTTTCTCTCGCGGCTTGAGCGCCTTGAGCGCTACGTCCGTCAACATCGTCAGTCTCCATAGCGCCTCTCAAGGTTGTTGGTTGGTTGTTGGCTGGCGCGTTTTCCAGCCAACAATCAGCCAACAACGGCGTTGGGCTGCAAGTCCACCCCCTGGGATGCACTGGGACGAAAAATCGATGAAAAACAGCGCCTTGGAAAAGGCGGCTGGGACCTCCTGGGAGGCTCTGGGATGTCTTGGAAAAACGAAATGGTCGGGGAGACAGGATTCGAACCTGCGACATCTTGCTCCCAAAGCAAGCGCGCTACCGGGCTGCGCCACTCCCCGACCCTTCGGTCGTCGATGATGTATCCAAGGCCTGTGCCCTGGTGGCCGTTGGTGGGCCCGGCAGGATTCGAACCCGCGACCTAGCCGTTATGAGCGGCCAGCTCTAACCGCTGAGCTACAGGCCCCAACTGCCATGCCCGACCCCATCGACGATGGCCGGACGAAAAGCCCGTTAGCTTGGCAATGCCGTCTAGGCAAGCACTACGCTGGAAAGGATGTCGGCAACATGGGTGGGACGCACGCCGCGATGCGCCAGATGGGCGAAAAGCGTGCGCCACCAGTCGTAAAGAGCGTCCAGATCGGCCTCGCTGCGCACATAGGGCGTGTGGCCGGGGGCCAGCGAGGGGCTGTGGAAAGAGAAGACCAGCACGGGCAGGCCCTCGTCTATCGCGATATCCACGCCGCGCAGGGCTTCCTCGGCGGTGATTCCCTCAGGCGTGAGAGGAATGCGCTCCAGCAGTCTGGCCCGCGCCAGTACGCCGCGCACTTGCGGTGCGCGCCAGAGGTGGGGGTAGATGACGTTGCCCATCTGCCGCAGCGGGCCCCAGTAAACGGTGGTCAGCGGCAGTTCGAGCAGGGCGTGCTCGCCCCCGGCCCAGTAGGGGTGCAGCGGGTGTTCGCGGTAATTGGGGCCGCCGGCTGAACTGTAGTCGAACCGGGCGCGTACCGAAGTGTCGATGGCCATTCCGAATTCGGCGAGAATTTCGGCGGTGCGCGGCCCGAGGCCATAACGGCCCGCACGATAGATTCGCGGGGCCTGGCCGAAGGCTCGGTCGATTCGCCGATGGAGGCGGGCGAACTTTTCGCGCTCCAGTTCGTAGGGGAGGTTGCCGGCGTAGGAGTTGAACTCGCTCACGTCCTCGTCGAACGGAGGGCTTACCCAGGGGTGGAGCTGGACCCCCACTTCGGCGCGGCCAGCGTCCACTGCGTCCCCTATGGCGGCAACGGTATCGGGCGAATCGGCAACCGGATAATCCAGCAGATAGATCGGGACGACGCCGAAGCCTTCGCAGAACTGCTGGAATTTGCGCAGGGCGGGCAGGGTCAGCGTGCTGTGCCGTCTACGGTCGAGCGGGGCGTCCCAGTCGAACTCCTCCTCGGTGTCGACCGTGACGATGAAACGCTGCCCGAAGCCCTCGCGAAATCGTGCGAGCGCATCGGTTGCCGGTGGCTGGAGGAGATTTGACCCCTGCAAGAAAGAACTTTTCCCTCGATCGGGTCGCATCCGACAGGGTGGCGACAATGAAAACCGTGCCCGGATCGGGGAAGAACCTGCGATTCGATGCTTGCGGCAGAAACGAGAATAGGCGGTAAAACGTTCCGCTTCGGTAAAGGCGGGGCATCCCGGAGAACGCGGATTCAGGCTCCCTGGCTGTGTGTTGCTGCACTCGCGGTCAAAGCCGGAAGCCAGAGTTTCAGGTCGTTGTCCTCGCGCAGAAGCCCGCCGCCGGCCGCCGTCGCTTCCGCCGCCGCTAGGCGAAGCGTGAAGCCGATGCCGAACATGCCGGTGGAGAGCGATTGCCCACGTTCGCTGGCCGGCGTTTCGAACAGGCTTTGTGCGGTGCGGGCGATGAGCAGGGTGGGCAGGGCGATCCGCAGTCCGATTCGCCCGCCCTCGCAGGTCCACGTCAGGCGCAGTATTTCGTCCGGCGCGGTCATGCCCGCCAGCACGGCGAATATCCGCCATACCAGGCGTTCGACTTCTGTGCGGTCGATCGCGAGAAGAAGGCCGGGAGCCTGACCTTCGGGCAGGGCGAACCCGCTGCGGCGCGGTTCGGTCCAGGCCTTGAGGCGCGCAACGGTCTCTTCCAGAACCGAGGCGAGATCGCACTCGCCCGATTCGATCCCGAGGACGCCCGATTCGAGCTTCACCAGCCGGTCGAGTTCCTCGAATCCGGCGAGAATGTGTGCACAGTCTCCGGCAATGGCGGCGGCCAGCGCGCGGTATTCATGCGGGGCCGGGCCGTAGAGCTGTTGCTGGATGATCTCGGCGGCCACCTGGATGGCGTTTGCCGGGGTGCGCAGTTCGTGAAGCACCTGGCGCATGCGGTCCGCTTCGCTGGGCTCGGCGGTGGGCACTGCATCGACAGCGGCAACCTTGCCGGGACGGCGCAGTCGGCCTGCATAGCCGGTGAAGCGGCCGCTCGCCGAATCGAAGTGCGGAACGGCATCGACCTGCCAGTCTCCGCTGACGGCCGGAGCGCCGGCGATCTCGATGGGTACGGCGCGCAGGGGCTGGCGGTGGCGCATCGAAAGCGCGAGGCCGGGCATATGCGCGGCGGGGTGGGGGGCAGGCGCATGATGCGGTTCGGCCATGGCCGGATCATGCGCTGCAAGGTTGAGCCCGATCAGCGCGCTGGCATGCGGGCCGTCAGCCCAGCAGATTCGTCCTTCGGCATCGGTGGTGAAGTCCATCGCGGCGGGAAAGACGGCAGCAGCCGAATCGCCAAGCGGCAGGCGGGGCGCGGCGTCGCTCGCATGGCTCTCGCGCGCTTTGCGGAATTCCTCGATCCGGCGGACGATGGCGCCGATGCCCGCTTCGTTCGTCGTCGGAGAAGGCGGCGCCTTGAGCGAGGCGGCAGCCTGTTCGAACTCGGCGAAGGGAATGGGGTGGCTTGCAGGTGCGCCGATCGGCGGCTGTTCGAGCGGGGTGGGCTCGATCTGGGTGGGCTCGATCTGGGCCGGCTCGGGCGGCGCAATTTCGTCGAGCAGATCGAGCGGTTCGGGTTCGAGCGGCTCGTCGACCGCCTCGGCCGATTCGCAAGGCGGCAGTCCGCGATCGAGAATGCCGAGCCTTTCGAGCAGCCTTTCCACTTCGGGGCCGAGATCGCGGCGATGGCGAAGAATGCCGCGCGCCCGCACGGGCAGGGCGGGAACGAGGCCGACCCACGCCTCGGTATCGAGCCTCGCGGTGCCGATTGCCGCCGTCGCGACCTCGGGCTCCGCTTCGGCAAAAATCGCCAGCAACCGGGGGTTGGTCAGCGGTTGAAGCGGCTGGCGGACAAGGCGGGCACGATCGGCGGCGGGAATCACCGCGCCCAGTTCCACGACGCGCGCGAATCCGGCGTCGATCGCGGCGGATTGGGCGTCGGCGGGCAGGCGGCCGAGGATATCGATCAATTGCCTGTACTGGATACGGGCCAGCGTGTCCGCGGAGGACGGCAGGCGCAGTACCGTGGCAAGGCGATCGTCGAAGTGCATTTCCGTTCCATAGGCGACCCGCAAACCATTGCGAAGCTGCCGTTTCCGCATATCCGGCACAGTATGGCCCGATAGAGGTTAAACCCGCGTCACTCATGGCCTAGCAAACTGTGCAGACAGCGGAAGTCGGTAGATTGTAGGCGTTGCAATGCGGGACGATTACGCTATGGGATAATATTATTACAGGGGCGTCAGTGTTTTCGTGTGGATATTGCATGTCGGATGACGCTGCGCGCCCGCAAGGAAAGTTTCGCATGATTAATCTCGATGACATCGACCGCCGCCTGCTCGCCGAGCTGCAGGAGGAGGGCCGGATCACCAATGTCGAACTGGCCCAGCGTGTCGGTCTCACTGCCCCTCCGTGCCTGCGCCGCGTACGCAGCCTGGAGGAATCGGGCATCATCCAGGGCTATCACGCCGACCTCGATGCCTCGAAGCTGGGCTTCACGATCACCGTCTTCGCGCTGGTCAGCCTCAAGAGCCAGGCCGAGGAATCGCTGAGGGCCTTCGAAGACCACATGAAGGGTCTGCCCGAGGTGCGCGAGTGCCACATGCTCAACGGCGAGATCGACTTCATCCTCAAGATCGTCAGCCGCGATCTTCAGAGCTTCCAGGAATTCCTGACCAGCAAGCTGACGCCGGCTCCCAACGTCGATAGCGTCAAGACTTCGCTGACGATCCGCACTGCCAAGAGCGTGCCGGGCGTGCCGCTCGAAACCTGACAGCGATTCGCGCGTGACGATGATGGCAAGAACGCGCCGTGCCCTGCTGGTCGGCGCGGCGTTGCTGCTGGCTGGAGGGAACCTCTGGTGGTTCACGCGCGGCAAGCAGGCGCCCGAGCCCGACTTCGTGCTTGGAACGACATGGGAGCAAGTGGAGATTACGGCGGATGTCCTTCCGTCACTTCCTCGCTTCGATGTCGTTCACGGCGGCTGGAGCGACCGGGGGCGGCCCATTTCTGCGATCGGCGATCGCGTCCGTCCCTTTCATGGCGACGACGTTATCTCGGAATTCAAGCCCCGTTCCTACCTTGCCATCGCCATCGCCGCGGATGAGGGGCCGCAGGAACTGCGGCCCATGCTTCTCGATCTTGCGCGGGCGTCAATTTGCGACGTTGCCGTCGTTCCGGACGGCATGAAGCCCGGAACGCGCGGCGGGGTCTACGTCGATATCCAGCATATCGTCTCGGTAAGGGATGAGCGGGGCAAGGCGCTGGATTGCATCGTCGCTCAAAGCGCTGCGGCACCCTCCAGCGCCAGCAGGTAGCCCTTCGCACCGAAGCCGGCGACGGTCGCCCTGGCGGCCATGCCGACCCATGACTTGTGGCGGAATTCCTCGCGTGCATGGGGGTTGGAAAGGTGGACCTCGATCACCGGCACCTTGATCGAGCGGATCGCGTCATGCAGCGCTACCGAGGTATGCGTGTAGGCGCCGGGGTTTATCAGCACCGCGTGCGCGCCTTCGTCCTCTGCTTCATGAAGCCAGTCCACGAGGTGGCCTTCATGGTTCGACTGGCGCATTTCGATGGTGCAGTCCAGCGCCTGGCCGCGTTCCACCAGCATGGCGCCGATGTCGTCCAGCGTCTGGGAGCCGTAAATGCCGGGCTCGCGCTTGCCCAGGCGGTTGAGGTTCGGTCCATTGAGGACGTAGACGAGCTTGCTGGCCATTTCGCGAATTCCCGGTGCGGTTGCTTTCCGGTCGCGGCTCTAGAGCATTTTCAGGCGAGGTGGAATCGCCCGCCCGCCGGAAAATGCGGCAAAACATGTCGCGGGGCGAGATGCCGGCACGGTCAGCGCGGAGCGGGCATCTCGTCGGCGACAGGGCGCCCATCGGCCTGAGTCCCCTCGGGCGGGGGCGCCGTGTCGGCAGGCGTTTCCGCTTCGGGTTCCCCCGCCGCGCCGCCGTCACCCTGGTAGAACCGGGCGAGTTCCGCGTCGTTCGCCTTGAGCCGCGCGGCCGAGGCTTCCCGTTCGGCCTGCTTGCGGGCGGAGGCTTCCTGTTCGGCCGATGCCTTGGCCTCGGCCAGCTGCTTTTCCAGCTCCTCTTCGCGGCTCGGTCCGCAGGCGACCAGCGCCAGGGCAGGGGTCGTGGCCAGCACGATGCGCGCGACAATCCGAAACACCAGTTGCTCCTTGCAAGGGCGGGCATGGCGCGCGCTCTTGCAAGGAGGCTTAGCGGTCAAGGCTTGGCTTTGTCTTAACGGTCGGAACCCTTGGTCTTTCCCCACTGGCGCATTGCCGAGTAGCCCAGATAGCCGGTGCCGAAGAGGGCATAGAGGGGCTCGGGGATGCCGTTGAGGTAAGCGGTCATGGCATCGCCGATGGCATGGGCCGTCGCCGGGCTGAGCGCGCCGATCAGGCCCATCGGCAAGGCCCAGAGAATCATGATGTAGATGACGTAGAGGAAGCTTGGCCGCGCACGGCTGGTCCAGGGATCGCTTGAATTCGCTTCTGCCACGATTGGCGAGAGGCTCGCCTGAAGCATCTGGAGTTCCTGGGAATTTTCGAGCTTGAGCAATTCGAGCTTGGCGCGGTCGCGCGCTTCGGGATCGGGGATCACCTTGTCGATGATCTTCGATACGGGCGAGAGAATCGAATCGAGCAGTGGCATTCTTGGGGCACTCCCGGAATGGTGGCCCGCAACCAGATAGCCAAAACCGGCCCTGTAGGAAAATGGGTAGCAAGACCGCGAGAGAATGCCGTGTCCCCGGGAGGGGAAATTCTCTGCCAACGATGTCTTGGAAAATTGGTCGGGACGAGAGGATTCGAACCTCCGACCCCCACACCCCCAGTGTGATGCGCTACCAGGCTGCGCTACGTCCCGACCGGAGCGCGGCCTATAGGAGGGTCTTTTCGAGAGCGCAAGCGTCTGATTGAGACTTTCTTCATGCCGGTTGAAGCGAGCCTGTGGATACCTATCTGCGGGCAGGTCGCGGGGGATGGGCGGCTTTCGGCAGCAAGGCCGCGCGTTGCCAGTTCTCCGCTTTGTTGCTAACCGCGCCCATTCGGCAAAGTCCTTGAATGGATTTTCCCGGCAAGGCGTGTCGCAGATCGGATGCGGTGCGCGTTTCGCGCCGGGGATGAAAAGACGAGAAGGCCCTTCAGTTCAATGCAAAGCTCGATTCTCAACCAGCTCGCCGCCGCCGCTCCCGCCGGCGCGCCACCGGCATGGATTCAGTACCTGCCGTTCGTCGCGATGGCGGTGATCTTCTGGTTCCTCATCCTGCGCCCGCAGATGAAGCAGCAGAAGGAGCACAAGAACAAGCTGTCGGCGCTCAAGAAGGGCGACGAAGTGCTGACCGGTGGCGGTCTCGTCGGCAAGATCGTCCGGATCGACGACAACTATGCCGACGTCCAGCTCGCACAGGGCGTTATCGTGAAGGCCGTCAAGTCGACCATCGTCGACGTGATCCCGCCGGCCGGTTCGAAGCCCGCGAACGACTGAGTTTCCGGCATCGCCGGGTGTTGCCGGCGATGCCCGTTTGCTAGGTCCGATCACACAGTAGGTCCGATCACATAGGGCGCCCCGCCATTCGGGCGCTCTTTTCGGAGAGAAGCCACAGGCTATGCTCGAATTTCCCACCTGGAAGAAGCTCTGGTACTGGGGCCTGACGATTGTCATCGCCCTCTGCGCCGTGCCCTCGCTGGTCTCGCTGACCAACGCGCGCTGGCCCAGTTTCCTGCCCGAGCCCAAGATCAATCTCGGCCTCGACCTTGCCGGCGGAAGCCGCCTCCTGCTGGAGGCCAATCGCCAGCAGGTCGTGCAGCAGCGCCTCGAAGGCATGGAAGAATCCGTGCGCACGCGCCTGCGCCAGGCCTCCCCGGCCATCGCCATCGGCGATTTCTCCAGCACCGGCGGCCAGCTTGCCTTTACCGTGCGCGATCCCTCGCAGGTCGATGCGGCGCGCGAGGCGATCCTGCCGCTGACCTCCGGCGCAGGCCTTACCGGCCAGCGTGACTGGGACATCACGGTTCAGGACGGCACCCGCTTCATCCTCGTGCCGACGCAGGCGGGTATCGACCTTGCGATCAGCAATGCGATGGAAACCGCGGTCGAGGTGGTGCGCAAGCGTATCGACGCGCTGGGCACCAAGGAGCCCGACATCCGCCGCCTCGGCGGCACGCGCATCGACGTGCAGGTTCCGGGCCTTCAGGACCCGCAGGCGCTCAAGAACCTGCTCGGCCAGACCGCGAAGCTCGAATTCAAGATGGTCGACGAGACCGCCGTGCCCAGCGACATCGCCAAGGGCATCGTGCCCCCGGGTGACGAACTGGTGCCATGGGCCGATCCGAGCGCGCCCGGTTCGGGCGGCGTTCCGGTCCTGGCCGTCAAGCGCCTCGGCGGCATCAAGGGTGACGAACTGACCGACGCCAAGCAGGCCTTCGAACCGAAGACCAACGCGGCTGTCGTCTCGATCACGTTCAACCAGCAGGGCGGCGAGAAGTTCGCCAAGCTGACCACCGAGAACGTGAACAAGCGCTTCGCCATCATCCTTGATGGCAAGGTGCTTTCCGCGCCCAGCATCAACGAACCGATTCTTGGCGGCAGCGCCCAGATTTCGGGCAGCTTCAACGTCCAGTCGGCCACCCAGCTCGCCATTGCGCTGCGTTCGGGTGCGCTTCCGGTCGACCTCACCGTGGTGGAGGAACGCACCGTCGGGCCTGACCTCGGCGCCGATTCGATCCAGAAGGGCGTCGTCGCCATGGGCGTCGGCACCGTGCTGCTGATGCTGTTCATCTTCCTGACCTATGGGCGCTTCGGCGCTTATGCGAACCTGGCCCTGATCTTCAACGTGCTGATGATCCTGGGCATCATGGCCGTGCTGGGAACGACGCTGACACTGCCCGGCATCGCCGGCTTCGTGCTCACCATCGGTGCTGCGGTGGACGCCAACGTGCTCATCAACGAGCGCATCCGCGAGGAACGCCATCGCGGACGCCGCGTCGTGCAGTCGGTGGAACTGGGTTACAAGGAGGCGAGCCGCGCCATCTTCGACGCCAATATCACCAACTCCATTGCCGCCGTGCTGATGTTCGCCTTCGGTTCGGGCCCGGTTCGCGGTTTTGCCGTCGTTCTCATGATCGGCATCGTCACCTCGGTGTTCACCGCGGTCACGATGAGCCGGATGTGGGTTGCGGGCTGGCTGCGTCGCACCCGTCCCAGCGACCTGAACGTATAAAGGTACTGGCGCATGAAGCTCCTCAAGCTCATTCCCGATCACACGAACATCCACTTCCTTCGTTGGCAGTGGCCGTTCTTCATCACCAACATCCTGGCGATGGCCGCCTCGGTCGTTCTGCTGTTCACATACGGGCTCAACCTGGGCGTCGACTTCGTCGGCGGCCAGATGATCCGCGTGACCTTCGAACAGAGCGCGACCGCTCCGGTCGCCAAGCTGCGCGACAGCGTCGATTCGCTCGGCTTCGGCGAGCCGGTCATCCAGACTTTCGGCAAGCCGAACGAGGTCTCGGTCCGCATGAAGCTGCCGGAAGGTTCGGAGGACAATCCGAAGCTGGCTGACGGCATGGCCCGCAAGATCACCGCCAAGGTCCGTCAGGACTTCGCGGACGCCCGCGTCGACGGTGTCGACTCGGTCTCCGGCAAGGTTTCGGGCGAGCTGTTCCACACCGGTATGCTGGCGCTCGGTCTCGCCATGGTGTTCATCTCGATCTACATCTGGATCCGCTTCGAGTGGCAGTTCGCGGTCGGCGCGCTCTTCGCGCTGGTGCAGGATATCCTGCTGACCGTGGGCATGTTCTCGCTCACCCAGATGGAATTCGACCTCAACATCGTCGCGGCTCTGCTGACGCTGCTGGGTTACTCGCTGAACGACAAGATCGTCGTCTACGACCGTATCCGCGAGAACATGAAGAAGCACCGGCGCATGCCGATGAACGAACTGCTCGACCTCTCGGTGAACGAGACGCTGTCGCGCACGATCGCGACTTCGCTGTCGGTTCTCATCATGCTGGTCTCGTTGCTGGCGCTTGGTCCCGATGTGATCTTCGGCATCACCGCCGCCATCACGCTGGGTATCTTCATCGGCACTTACAGCTCGATCTTCATGTCCGCGCCGATCCTGGTCTGGTTGGGCGTGAAGTCGGATACCTTCGTGAAGCAGGAAAGCGAGATTGACCGTCAGGACCGCCTCGCCCGCGAGCGTGGCGCGCAGCCCTGATCGGCCTTTGGGCTTTTAAGAAAAAGGGCCGTTCCCGGAAGGGAGCGGCCCTTTTTTCATTCATGCTCCGGTGTTTACGGGGTCGCCCGCGAGGATACCGTGCCAGAAGTGAACGAGATTCTGCGCGTTCACGCCCCATGAGAAACGGCTGACGTTGGCCGAAACATCCTGCTGGCTCGGCGGATCGGCGAGAATCCGGCTCACCGCATCGGCAATCGCCTCCGGTGTGCGCGAGGCGATGCGGCCGGCGCTGTCGTCCTTCACGACTTCCCGTGCGCCGCCGATATCGGGGATGACGATCGGTGTGCCGCAGGCCAGCCCCTCGATCCAGACATTGGCAAGGCCCTCGCTGGTCGAAGGGAGCACCAGAACGTCGGCCGCGCACAGGACGTGGGGAAGCAGGTCATGCCCGACAAGGCCGAGAAACTGCACCCGGTCACTCACGCCCAGCCGCTGCGCAAGGTCGCGCAGCGGCTTTTCGTCCTCGCCGGCGCCGGCCAGCGCCAGCCTAGCGCCGGGCAGGAGGGCCAGGGCCTCGATGACCAGCCGCTGGCCCTTGCGCGGGATCAGCGAGCCGGGCGTGACGATCAGCGGACCGACCGACCAGATGCCGAGGTTGGGCATGGCCGAAACCAGCGCGCGCGCGGCACCGCGCTCGATGGGGTGGAAGCGATCGTGGTCCAGCCCGGTGTAGTGAACGCCGATCCGTTCTTCCGGCATGCCCAGGGCGATCATGTCTTCGCGCAGGGCCCGGCTCACTGCGAGCATTCCTGCCGCCTGATGCGCGGCCTGTCGCATCTGCTTCAGCGCGGCGGGGCGCTGGCCCCAGTAATGGATATCCGCCCCGCGCGACTTGATGGTGAGCGGCAGTCCCAGTTCCCGTGCGACGATGGCGGCGGCAGGCCCGTCCGGGAAGAAGAACTGGGCGTCGACGAGGTCGAACGGCTTCTCTGCGTGGAGACGGCGCACCAGCGGCAGCACGGCCGTGGCGATTCGTCCGGGATTGCTGTCGCCCCCGATCTTCGGGATGAGGGTGAACTTGGGATAGTGAACCTCGAATCCGGACGCATCGCTGCATTCGGGAACATGGCGCAGCTTGTCGTAGGGATGGCGGGGGGCGAGGGGCCATGGCGGGATGCCGATCGGGCTTATCATCGTCAGATCCACCTCGCCGCTCGCCACGATCGCGCGCATCTGGTTGCCGACGAAGATACCGAACGAAGGTCTGACAGGATTGGGAAACAGCGTGGCGATGGACAGGATGCGCATGGGTTTGCCTTTGGCTGTATAAGGTTAGAGCTTCCTGACGAGCATTTCGGCAACGGCTATCCATTGCGGATGTTCCACCGGTACCGGCCGCTGGCCGCTGACGGGAGGCAGGAGGGAAAGCGTCTCTCCGGTTATCTCGATCAGGCGGCCGAACGCGAACCGGCCGCCGGGAAGGGGCACGAGCACGTCGCGGTTCAGCAGGCGGGCGGCGTCCTGCGCAGGACCTTGCCTGAGCCATACCTGATCCGCGGTGCGATACTCGCCGCAGGACCCTTCGACTTCCATCACCATCCACGGCGTTTCGGCGGCGAGGTCGCTGGGCAGCACGGCTTCGCGGCGGGTGCGCGGGCTCTCGGCCCCGCTTTCGGACAGCACCGCCACGATCATGGCCGGTGCGTTCGCCTCGCTGCGCAGCAGGCTTTCCGGCTCGACCTGCAGCGCCCTTGCGATCCGGTTCATCCAGACGAGGGAGAGGTTGCGCATCCCGGTTTCGAGACGGCCGATGGTCTGCGGCGTGGTCTGCGGTTCACAGGCGGCGGCGACATCGGCCAGGGTAAGCCCTTTCTGAAGGCGAATGTCGCGGATGCGGTTAATCATGGGATGTCCTGTCATATAACCGATCTGGTTTTCTTTCATTCCTCTTGCGATCCAGTTTGGCAAGAGAACCTGCCGTGCTTTCTCGCCTGATCGATCGGATTTTTGCGCGGCTGTGAATTTAATCGTTTGAACCAGTACACTTGCGTTGCGGAGGCGTGAAAGGATCGGCACGTTCGCGGCAGTGCTCTTGATGGAGATAACAGAATGCTGCGCCGCGAATTCATGGCTACGGCTGGGGCCGGACTGGCCTGGAGCCTGCTTTCATCCCGCAGCGCCATGGCTGCGGCGACCGCGCCGAACGGTGCCGACACCGCTTTCTATGCAAAGCTGGACGGCCTGTTCTATGAAAGCCTGGCGCAGAGCCCGGAGATGGCCACCTCGCTTGGCCTGGACAAGGGCAAGTATGCGGCGCTGAAGTCCCGCCTTTCGGACGGCAGCCGCAAGGGACGGGAGGCCGATCTCGCCCTTGGCCACAAGGCGATCGCCGAAGTCGAGAAAGTCGATCCCGCGCCGCTCAGCGAAACCGGCCGTCGCAACCGCGAACTCTCGCTCTACCAGCTTCGCCAGCGGGTGGCGGCGCAGGACCGGTTCGATCTGGAAAGCGCGCAGCGGCCCTATCTCATAACCCAGCAGGGCGGCGCCTACTTTTCGCTGCCGGACTTCCTCGACAGCCGCCACACGATCGAGACGAAGGACGATGCGGAGGCTTATCTCTCGCGCCTTTCCGCCTTCAGGACCTCGCTTGACGACGAGACGGACCTGCAGAAGGAATATGGCGCGCGCGGCGTGGTCGCGCCGGGCTGGTCGTTGGACCTGACGCTCGGCCAGATGGCGAAGCTGCGCGACACGCCTGCCGCGCAGAGCGGTCTGGTCACTTCACTGGCGAGGCGCGCGGCGGCCAAGGGCATCGCGGGTGATTGGGCGGCACGGGCATCGGCCATACTCGAAAAGGAGGTTCATCCCGCGCTGGACCGCCAGATCGCCCTGCTGAGGGCGCAGCGCCCGAACACCGCGGCGGGCGACGGCGCGTGGCGCCTCAAGCGCGGCGACGAAATCTATGCCGAGGCGCTCAAGCAGGCGACCACCACCGAGTATTCGCCCGAGGAAGTCCACAGGATCGGCCTCGAACAGGTTGCCGATCTTTCAGCGCAGCTCGATACGATCCTGCGCTCCGCCGGGCTGACGCAAGGCCCGGTCGGCGCGCGTCTCGATGCGCTCAACAAGCGGCCGGACCAGCTTTACGCGAACACCGATGCCGGTCGCACCGAATTGATCGCCGCCCTCAACGACGGCATCCGGCAGATGTATGCGAAGCTGCCGCAGGTCTTCGACAACCCACCGCAGCAGCCGCTCGAAATCCGCCGCGTGCCGCCCGAGATTCAGGACGGCGCTTCGAACGGCTATTATTATCGCGCGCCTCTCGATGGGTCGCGTCCGGCGATCTACTGGATCAACCTCAAGGACGTGGGGGACTGGCCGAAATACACCTTGCCCTCGCTCACCTACCACGAGGGCGTTCCCGGGCATCACCTGCAGGGCGGCTATGCCCAGACCGGGGGCGAATTGCCGATGCTGCTCAGGAACAGCTTCATCTCCGCCTATGGCGAAGGCTGGGCGCTCTATGCGGAGCAGCTTGCCGACGAGCTGGGAGGTTACAGCGGCCTTGAACGCGCGGGATATCTCCAGAGCTATCTGTTCCGCGCCGCGCGTCTGGTCATCGATACCGGGCTCCACCACTACAAGTGGAGCCGCGAGAAGGCGGCGGACTACATGGTCGAGACGGTGGGATTCGCGCGTCCGCGTTCCCTGCGCGAGGTCGAGCGTTACTGCACGATGATCGGCCAGGCCTGTTCGTACAAGATGGGCCACACCGCATGGGTCAAGGCGCGGCAGCGGGCGCAGGCGGCCCTGGGCGACAAGTTCACCCTGCCATGGTTCCATGCGGTTCTGGCAGAAGGGGTGATGCCGCTTTCGATGCTGGACAAGCGCGTGGACGAACGCATCGCCGAGCGGCAGAAGCTGGGCTGAGCGCAGGGCGGGAGCGACCGGCTGCGGCGATCGCTCCCGCCAGCTTTCAGAGGATGCCGGGAAGGTCCAGACCCTTCTCCCGCGCACAATCCAGCGCGATTTCGTACCCGGCATCGGCGTGACGCATCACTCCTGTCGCCGGGTCGTTCCACAGCACGCGCTCCAGACGCCTGGCGGCAGCTTCGGTGCCGTCGGCGACGATCACCATGCCCGAATGCTGCGAATAGCCCATGCCGACGCCGCCGCCGTGGTGCAGCGAAACCCAGGTCGCGCCCGACGCAGTGTTCAGTAGCGCATTGAGCAGCGGCCAGTCCGAAACCGCGTCCGAACCGTCGCGCATGGCCTCGGTCTCGCGGTTGGGAGAGGCGACCGAGCCGCTGTCGAGATGATCGCGGCCGATGACGACCGGGGCCTTGAGTTCACCGTTCGCCACCATCTCGTTGAAGGCGAGGCCCAGCCGGTGGCGGTTACCCAGACCGACCCAGCAGATGCGCGCGGGCAGGCCCTGGAACTGGATCTTCTCCCGCGCCATGTCGAGCCAGTTGTGCAGGTGCGCGTGGTCGGGCAGCAGTTCCTTCACTTTGGCGTCGGTCTTGTAGATATCCTCGGGATCGCCGGAGAGCGCGGCCCAGCGGAACGGTCCGACGCCGCGGCAGAACAGCGGGCGGATATAGGCGGGCACGAAGCCGGGGAAGTCGAACGCGTTCTCCACGCCTTCGTTCTTCGCCATCTGGCGGATGTTGTTGCCATAGTCGGTGGTGGGCACGCCCGCCGCCTGGAAGTCCAGCATGGCCTGCACGTGGACCGCCATGGAGGCCTTGGCCGCCTTGGCGACGGCTTCGGGTTCTCGCTCGCGCTTTTCGATCCATTCGGCAACGGTCCAGCCGGCGGGGAGGTAGCCGTTGACGGGATCGTGGGCGGAAGTCTGATCGGTCAGCAAATCGGGACGGATACCGCGCGCGAACATTTCGGGCAGCAGTTCCGCCGCGTTGCCGAGCAGGCCGACGGAGACCGGCTTTTTGTCGGCATTGGCCTTTTCGATGATCGCCATGGCTTCGTCGATGGTCTCGGCGGCAACGTCGAGATAGCCGGTGCGCAGGCGCATTTCGATGCGGCTGGGCTGGCATTCGATGGCAAGGCAGGAAGCGCCGGCCATCACCGCGGCCAGCGGCTGCGCGCCGCCCATGCCGCCAAGGCCGGCGGTCAGCAGCCACTTGCCCGAAAGGTCGCCGTTGTAGTGTTGGCGGCCCATCTCCACGAACGTCTCGTAGGTGCCCTGAACGATGCCCTGCGTGCCGATGTAGATCCACGAACCGGCGGTCATCTGGCCGTACATGGCAAGGCCGCGCTTATCGAGTTCGTTGAAGTGTTCCCAGTTCGCCCATTCCGGCACGAGGTTGGAATTGGCGATCAGCACGCGCGGTGCATCGGCATGGGTGCGGAACACGCCGACCGGCTTGCCGGACTGGACCAGCAGCGTCTCATCCTCGTTCAGGCGGCGCAGGGTCTCGACGATCTTGTCGTAGCTTTCCCAGTCGCGCGCGGCGCGGCCGATGCCGCCATAGACCACCAGTTCCTCCGGCCGTTCGGCCACGTCGGGGTGGAGGTTGTTCATCAGCATGCGCAGCGGCGCTTCGGTGAGCCAGCTTTTTGCGCTGAGTTCGGTGCCGGTCGCAGGTTTGATGACGCGGCTGTTGTCGAGGCGGGTCATTGTATTTCCTCTGGTCAGGATTGCGCGAAGGCGATTGCGGCCTTCAGCACGTCTTGCAGGATCGGGGTGAGGGTGGCGGCACGCGCCGCCGAATAGGGCAAGGGCCAGTTGGCTTCGCTCGGCACTTCGGGCTCATCCATGTAGCCGCGAATGGCGAGTTCCATCTGGATCGCGTGGACGCCGCTGGCAGGCTCTCCATAATGCCGCGTGGTCCAGCCGCCACGGAAGCGGCCGTCCAGAACGTGGCTCAGACCGCTTGCCTTGCAGACTTGGGTCACGGCGGCGGAAAGCGCCGGATCGCAGGTCTGGCCGAGGTTGGTGCCAATGTTGAACTGCGGCAATTCGCCATCGAACAGGCGCGGCACGTGGCTGCGGATCGAGTGCGCGTCATAGACCACGACTTTGCCGTGAGCACTGCGCAGTCGCTCGATCTCGGAGCGAAGCGCGGCGTGGTATGGATCGAACCAGAGCGCGCGCCGGCGGGCGATCTCGGCTTCGTCCGGCGCAGCGTCCTTGTAGAGCAGCTCGCCGTCGAAGGTGGTCGTCGGGCAGAGTTCCGTCGTCGCCTGCCCCGGATAGAGCGAGGCGCCCGATGGATCGCGGTTGAGGTCGATCACGCTGCGCGAGACGCGCGCAGCAATCGTCGTCGCGCCAAGCTCGCGGGCGAAGGCGTAGAGATCGTCCACCCACCAGTCGGCATCGCGCCGTGCCAGCCAGTCCGAGTGGAAGGCCGGGCCGACGTCGGCGAGGTCGGTGCCGACATGCGGGAAGGCGACGATGAGCGGCGCCTCCCCGCGATGAAGGGTGAAGGGCAGGTTCATGTGCTTCGCTCCGTACCGACCGTCGTTCCCGTTTCCATCTTCGTCATTACGAGGAGGCGAAGCCGACGCGCCAATCCGGAACGGCTCTGCGCGACTCTGGATTGCTTCGCTACGCTCGCAATGACGAAAGTGGGGGTGGACGGCAGGCGGGCCATCACGAAATCGCCGGGAGCAGGTCCGCCGCCGTGTCGGCCAGCGCGCCGGAGCGGATCAGCACGTTCGCGGCTTCCATGTCCGGGTGGAAATGACGGTCGTCGTCCAGCGCCGGAACTTCCGCGCGCAGCACGCCGCGCGCGGCTTCGAGCCAGGTGCTGGAGGCGAGCGGGGCGTGGAACTCGATGCCCTGGGCGGCGGCGAGCAGTTCGATGCCGATCACCGCCGTCGCGTTCTCCACCATCGAGAGAAGGCGGCGCGCGCCGTGGGCGGCCATCGAGACGTGGTCTTCCTGATTGGCCGAAGTGGGGATCGAATCGACCGATGCCGGATAGGCCTTCTGCTTGTTTTCGGAGACCAGCGCGGCGGCGGTGACCTGCGGGATCATGAAGCCCGAATTGAGGCCGGGGCGCGGCGTCAGGAACGCGGGCAGGCCGGACAGCGCAGGGTCCACCAGCATGGCGATGCGGCGTTCGGCGATCGAGCCGATCTCGCAGACGGCCAGCGCGATCATGTCGGCGGCGAAGGCGACCGGCTCGGCATGGAAATTGCCGCCGGAGAGGGCCTCGTCCGCTTCCGGGAAGATCAGCGGGTTGTCGGAAACGCCGTTGGCCTCAATCTCCAGCGTCGTTGCCGCCTGGCGCAGCACGTCGAGCGCGGCGCCCATGACCTGCGGCTGGCAGCGCAGGCAATAGGGGTCCTGCACGCGGGCGTCGTTCTCGACATGGCTGGCGCGGATCGCGGAGCCCGCCATGAGGCCGCGCAGGGCGTCGGCCACCTCGATCTGGCCGCGATGGCGGCGCAGGGCGTGGATGCGCGGGTCGAACGGCGTGTCGGAGCCCTTCGCCGCTTCGGTGGAAAGTGCCCCCGTCACCAGCGCGGAGCGGAACAGCAGTTCGGCTTCGAACAGGCCGGCCAGCGCATTGGCGGTCGAGAACTGGGTGCCGTTGAGCAGTGCGAGGCCTTCCTTCGGCCCGAGTTCAAGCGGATCGAGACCGGCGCGGGTGAGCGCTTCGATAGCGGGGAGGCGCTGGCCTTCGAACATGATCTCGCCCACGCCGATCATCGTTGCGGCCATGTGCGAAAGCGGGGCAAGGTCGCCGCTGGCGCCGACCGAACCTTGCGAGGGCACCACCGGCGTCAGGCCCTTGGCCAGCATCGTTTCGAGCAGGGCGACGGTTTCCGGGCGCACGCCCGAGGCGCCTTGTGCGAGGCTGGCAAGCTTGAGCGCCATCATCAGGCGGATCACGGGAACCGGAGAGGGCTCACCCGTGCCCGCCGCATGGCTCAGCACGATGTTGCGCTGGAGCGTGGCGAGATCCTCGTCGCCGATGCGCACGCTGGCAAGCTTACCGAACCCGGTGTTGATGCCGTAGACCGGCTCGCCCCTGGCGAGGATGCGGGCGACGGCGGCGGCGCTTTCGATCACGCGCGGCGCGCAGGCCGGGTCGAGCGTCACGCCCGCGCCGCGATAGACCGCGCGCCACTGGGCAAGCGAAACGTTGCCGGGCGTGAGGAGGATGTCGTTCATTGTCCACTCCAGATGCGCGCATGGAGCGGATTGAAGCCCATGCGGTAAACGAGGTCGGCCGGGCGCTCGATGTCCCAGATCGCAAGGTCGCAGGCCTTGCCGGGTTCGAGCGTGCCGAGACGGTGGGAAAGGCCCAGCGCCTGCGCCGCGTTACGCGTCACGGCGGCGAGGCATTCGGGCACGGTGAGGCGGAACAGGGTTGCGCCCATGTTCATCGCCATCAGCAGCGAGGTGAGGGGCGACGTGCCGGGATTGCAGTCCGTCGCCAGCGCGATCGGCACGCCGGCTGCGCGCAGGGCGGCGACCGGCGGCAGCACGGTTTCGCGGCAGAAATAGTAGGCGCCAGGCAGCAGCGTGGCGACGGTGCCGGAAGCGGCCATGGCGGCCACGCCTTCGCTATCGAGATGTTCGAGATGATCCGCCGAAAGCGCGCCGTGGCGGGCGGCCAGGGCGCTGCCGTGGAGGTTGGAGAGCTGCTCCGCATGGAGCTTCACTGGCAGGCCATGCGCTTTGGCGGCGACGAAAAGACGCTCGGTCTGCTCGGGAGAGAAGCCGATGCCCTCGCAGAAGGCGTCCACCGCATCGGCAAGGCCCGCCTGTGCGACGGCGGGCAGCATGAGCTCGCAGATGTGGCCGATATAGCCATCGGCATCGCCTGCGAATTCGGGAGGCAGGGCGTGGGCGCCGAGGAAGGTGGTGACGATCCGCACGGGGCGGAGTTCGCCCAGCCGCCGTGCGGCGCGCAGCATCTTGATCTCGCTGGCAAGGTCGAGGCCGTAGCCTGACTTCACCTCGACGGTGGTAACGCCTTCCGAAATCAGCGCGTCGAGGCGGGGCAGGGCGGAGGCGACCAGTTCGTCCTCGCTGGCGGCGCGCGTGGCCTTCATGGTCGAGACGATGCCGCCCCCGGCGCGGGCGATTTCCTCATAGGAAGCGCCTTCCAGCCGCAGTTCGAACTCGCGCGAGCGGTCTGCGCCGAAGACGAGATGGGTGTGGCAATCGATCAGGCCGGGCGTGATCCAGCGGCCCGCGCAGTCGATCGTTTCGGCGGCGTCGAATGGGGGAGCCCCGGCTTCAGGACCGGCGTACAAGATCGCGCCGTCCTGCGATGCGACGAGGCCGTTCTCGACCAGTCCGAGTCCCTCGCCCGCCATCGTTGCCAAACGGGCATGTTTCCAGAGCCTGTCGCAGCGCATGACGAGTCGATCCTCCTTGGTTGCCCCGGTTATTGCATCGGTCGTTTTTAATGTATAGACAAAATAGCGAAGGAGCTACGAAAGCGATGTCCGACCTTTCTCCCCGTGCGATCATTGCCGACCTCGCCCTGCTGGAGGACGGCTGGGCCGCAGACGTGCGGATCATACTCCGGCAAGGGCGGATTTCCGGCATCGAGCGCGATACGGCGGTGCGCGCGGGCGACGAGCGCCATGGCTGCGTCATCCCTGCACTGGGCAACCTCCATAGCCACGCCTTCCAGCGCGGCATGGCCGGTCTTGCGGAGCGGCGCGGCCATAGTGACGACAGCTTCTGGACCTGGCGCGAGGTCATGTATCGCTTCCTCGACCGGATGACGCCGGACGATCTCCATGCGGTGGCGGCGATGGCCTATCTGGAGATGCTGGAAAGCGGCTTTGCCCGCGTCGGCGAGTTTCATTATCTCCATCACGCGCCGGATGGGCGGGCCTATGCCGACCCGGCGGAAATGAGCGTCGCCATTGCCCGCGCGGCGGCGGAAACGGGCATCGGCCTCACCCTGCTGCCGGTGTTCTACGCCCATTCCGGCTTCGGCGCGCTGCCGCCGAGCGAGGGGCAGCGGCGCTTCCTCCACGACCTCGACGGTTTCGCCCGCTTGCTCGAAGGTGCGGGCGGCGCCCTTGCCGGACTGGACGAGGCAGTGCTCGGTCTCGCCCCGCACAGCTTGCGGGCGGTTTCGCCGGAGCAGCTCGCGGCGCTCGAAAGTATGGCCGGGGCCGGGGCTGGTGCCGGCGCGGGGCCGATCCACATCCACATCGCCGAGCAGGTCCGCGAAGTGGAGGACTGCCTTGCCTGGAGCGGTCGGCGTCCGGTCGAATGGCTGCTCGATCATGCGGCCGTGGACAGGCGCTGGTGCCTCGTTCACGCCACGCACATGACGCAGGGCGAGGCCCGCGCCGTGGCTCGCAGCGGCGCCGTGGCGGGGCTTTGCCCGATAACCGAGGCCAACCTGGGCGACGGTCTGTTCCCCGCCGAGGAGTTCCTTGCCGAAGGCGGCGTCTATGGCATCGGCAGCGACTCGAACGTGCTGATCGATGCGGCCGAGGAATTGCGCCTGCTGGAATATGGCCAGCGGCTCACCCGGCGCGGCCGCAATCTGCTGGCGGATGCTGCCACGCCTTCCACGGGCGAGGCGGTCTGGCGGCGTGCGCTGGACGGCGGCGGGCAGGCGCTCGGCGCAAAGGGCGGGCTTTCCATCGGCTTGGCCTTCGACGCGCTCTCGCTCGACCTCGGCCATCCGTCACTGGCGGCGCGCGGGGCTGATCGCCTGCTCGACGGGCTGGTTTTCGCCGCGGGGCGGAGCGCGGTGGATTGCGTCTGGCGCTTCGGCGCACAGGTGGTAAGCGGTGGCCGACATCATGCACGGGACGGGGTCGTCCGGCGCTATACAGAGACGTTGAACAGGCTGATCGGGTGAACACACCGCTCCACGAACGCATCCGTCTGGATTTCGAAACGCGCATCCTGTCCGGCGCGCTCGCGCCCGGCGCGCGCCTGCCGACCGAGCAGGAACTGATGGAACTCTATCGCTGCGCACGGATGACGGTGAACAAGGCGCTGTCCGCACTGGCGACGGCGGGGCTGGTGGACCGCCGCAAGAAAGCCGGCACTTTCGTCGCCCGGCCACGCGTGCATTCGATGGCGATGGATATCCCGGATCTCGGCGCCCAGGTGGCGGAGCGCGGACAGGCTTATCGCTTCGACCTCTCGCTGCGCCGCGAAATGCGCGCGACACAGGCGCGGCTGGAGTGGAAGGTGGACAGTTCGGTGCCGCTGCTCGAACTGGAAGGCATACACTTCGCCGATGGCGCGCCGTTCGCGCTGGAGCACCGCTTCGTGAATGTCGCCGCCGTTTCCGAGATACTAGATGCCGATTTCACCGGCTCCTCGCCCGGCACATGGCTGCTGGAGCACGTCCCCTGGACCGAGGCCGATGCCCGGATCACCGCAACCGGGGCCAGTGCGGCCGAAGCGCGGTTGCTGGCCGTCGAACCGGGAGCGCCCTGCCTTTGCGTGGAGCGCAAGACCTGGCGCGGCCTCGAGCCGATCACCTATGTGCGCCAGCAGTTCGTCGCCGGTGCCTATGAACTGACGGCACATTTCGGACCGGGCGCGTCGGCGCGCCGCGAGGCCTGAGAGATCCACGCCGCCTCGCACAATAGACCTGTCGGATGCTTCCTTGAGATGCCTCAGTTCAGCGCAGGTCCCGGCGGGGCGTTGAGGAGGGCTTGCTGGTGGAATGAGAGGCCTCACTGGGGCCGCTTCTCGCCACGACGTTGCGCGGCCAACTGCAAAAGCCTCTCGATGTTCGGAACGGCCTGTGTCACGGGCTGGTCGGCATTTCGGCGGCAACTGAACAGCAGCAAGCCACCTTGCGATGGGAAATCAATGGCGAGAGCCATGGGATTTCTTGGGATGATCTACAGGAGCAGTTAGGGTGGCTTTCAAGACTGCCCCGCGCCGTTTCGGTTATCTCGACTCCGTCGCTGGCGCGCGCCGGAAACAGGGCCATAAACAGCGCCGAAAACAGAGCGTGGTGGCGATCAGAGTTCTCACTGAATGTGTCCGAACCATGAGACTGCTGCTATAACTGTGCCGGTCTCCGCCTCCTCGTGAGGGGGAGGAGGGGCGAGGTGGAAACCGGTATCGGGGGCGCTGTTCACGCCTGGCCTTTGCTCTGTGGCGGAGCTTCGGAAGTTGGCCAGACGACATCCAGCCGGCTGTGGGTGATGCGCCAAGCGCCGTCGATGCGCCGATACTCGTCCGCATAGAGGCCCAGCAGAAGCAGGGGATTGGGATCGGACTTGGAGGCTGTCTCGAAGTCGATGAGATAACAGGAGCCGGTCGCACTGTCCGGGCCGGTCTGCTCAATCAGGTGGTTGGCGATGGGGTGCATGAAGGGATAGTGGTCCCGCCGGTCGCGATCGAACAGAGCATAGGCATCCTTGAGCCCGGCCTTGATCGCCTCGAGCCCTTCCATCCGCCCCACCGTCACTTCGACCACCGCATTGGCGGCAAACACCTGGTCGAGAGCGTCGATCCGGTTTCCGTCGAGAAGATGCGAATAGCGGATACGCAGGTTGCGAATCTCGTCTTTGTCGAGCAAGGCTTGGATCTTGTCTTGCATGTTTTCGTACACCTTGTCGTAAGGATCAGGCTGGCCCGAGAGGCTGGATCGTGGGGAGAGGTTCGCGAACGTCGTCGCGAACGGCGACGCAAAGCGAGGACGGCAGGCTGAGGCGCAGCGACGCGGTGTCGCCGGCCTGCTCCCGGTTAGGTCGTAAACTCATAAACGGCACCATCGAGGTTTGAGGCAAAATGGCTCAGCGCCAGGAGGGAGGGCGATGGAATATGTCGATATTTCAAGCCTTCCCGACGCAGCGATGGGCCATTTTGGTCAAATCCCGAAGGGACGTCCAAATGGCTTCCATCTCGAACCGAAGCTGCCTTGGACGGGCAACCAGCCCGCCCGGCGGCACCTTCGGCCCGAGCTGTTCGCCATTTGGGCGCCTCGATGGTGCCGTTTATGAGTTTACGACCTGGTGCTTGGTTCAGCCATTTTTGCCGGCTTCCTCTTCCTCCCAGGTGGGGTAATCGGTGTAGCCGCGCGCGCCGAGGTCACCGTACCAGGTGGCGCGGTCGGCAGCGTTGGTCGGATGGCCGGCGCGCATGCGCTCGACCAGGTCGGGGTTGGCAATGAACGGGCGGCCGAAGGCGATGAGGTCGAGCTCGCCCGACTGCAGGGCCGCCTCGGCGGTGTCCTTCTCGAAGCCGCCTGCGGCAATCAGGATGCCGGTATAGGTGTTACGGAAATCGCGTGCGAAGTTTTCGGGCATCTTCTCGGCGCCAATCGTCAGCTGATCGCTGAGATGCACATAGGCAAGGCTGCGCTTCTCGAACTCGCTCGCCAGCGTGACCCAGGTTTCGGCCTCGTCTTCGTAGGGCTTCATGCCGAACAGGCGGCCGAACGGCGAGACCCGCACGCCGACCCGGTTACTGCCGATCTCCGCGCTGATCGCGTCGAGCGTTTCGAGCATGAAGCGCAGGCGGTTCGCGATCGAGCCACCATAGCGGTCCTCGCGCTTGTTGAGCGCGCCGTTGACGAACTGCTCGAAGAGGTAGCCATTGGCGCCGTGAAGCTCGACGCCGTCGAAACCGGCATCGATGGCCGTGCGCGCCGCCCGCACGAAGTCGTGGGTAATTCGGGCGACTTCCTCGGTCTCAAGCGCGCGCGGAGGGCTGGCAGCGAGCGTCTTGGCGGTGCCGTTCTCGTCGCGCCCGAAAGCCCAGACGTTCTCGCCCACGCTTGATGAACACGAAACCGGCGACTGTTCCTCGCCCAGGATCGAGGTGTGCGAGACACGCCCCACATGCCAGAGCTGGGCAAACATGCGGCCACCTTTCGCGTGAACCGCGTCGGTCACACGCCGCCAGCCTGCGGCCTGCTCGTGCGTATAGAGGCCCGGATTGAACAAGTAGCCGCAGCCTTCCAGCGAGACCGGGGCCCCTTCGCTGATGATGAGGCCTGCGCCAGCGCGCTGGCTGTAGTACTTCACGGTCAGGTCGTCGGGCACGGTGTCGAGCGCCCGCGCCCGGGTCATCGGCGCCATGACGACGCGGTTTCGCAGTTGGAGACCGGAGAGGTCGAAGGGCTCGAAAAGCTTGGTCATGGGAATCCTGGACAGTACGGGTTTGGAATTGGAGCGATGCGTTGCTCCTAATTAGAGTGGAACTGAGGGCTGATAATCCCCTTGCCATTCCAGCCAGCCGATCCCACAATTCCCGAATGGACACACAGGACCGATTTTCCGGACTGATGGAATTCGTCACGACCGTGCGCCAGGGGAGCTTCGCGGCCGCCGCCCGGGAGCTGGGTGTCACGGGTTCCGCGGTCGGCAAGAGTATCACGCGCCTGGAGGCGCGCCTCGGGACCAAATTGCTGCACCGGACAACGCGGCTTTTGACCCTGACCGCCGAAGGCCAGCTCTACCTCGATGCGTGCCAGAGGATCATCGATGACCTGGAAGGGACCGAACTGGCGATGGCGTCGGGGCGGGACACGCCGGTAGGGACGCTTCATCTCAACCTGCCTGCGGCGTTCGGGCGCAAACACGTGATGCCGATCCTGCTGGATCTCACGGCCCGGTACCGCCACCTCGACCTCTCGGTGATGTTCACCGAGCGCACGGCCAACGTCATCGATGAGGGCATCGACCTCGCCGTGCGCATCGGCGCGCTCGGTAACGACGCGGACCTGACCGCGCGGCGGCTCGGCACCCAGCGGCTCCTGATCTGTGCCTCCCCGGACTACCTTGCGCGCCATGGCGCCCCGACAACTCCGGAGGAATTGACACAGCGTGATTGCATCATCGGTTGGAGGCGCGTTCCCCGACCGGTGTGGTTGCTGAAGGATGAGGCCGGTGGCGAGATCGCTCAGGAAGTGAAGGTACGCCATGAATTCAGCGACGGCGAAGCGATCGTCGCGGCCGTTCTGGCGGGAGAAGGCCTGTCCCAGCTCCCTACTTGGTTGATCGGCAAGGAGCTTGCTTCAGGCGCTCTTGTGCCGGTGCTGGAGGAATTTGCCGGCGCACAAATGCCGATCCACCTCGTCTGGCCCAGCTCCCGCTATGAGCAGCCGCGCCTGCGCATCGTGATCGATGCCTTGGCTGCCGCGGCGCAAAAGCCGGGATCGTGCTTTACGCCAGAAGCGCCTTCCCGAGACTAATGCTACCAGAAATTGACAAGGATAGGTTCTGCAGCGGCTCGCGACCCTTATCGGTCGTTCAGCGGTCGAATTCCCGTTCCCCGGTGCAGTCTGTCCACTTACCCATCTCATACGCCCACCGGGCCGATTGGCGAACGTCCGGTCCCGGGCCGGGGCGCGGCGATAGCTGACGTTTACGCCGTATCGGCTGTCGGCCAGTTCAAGTAATTCCGCGCTTGATGGTGCGCTGCTGGAGAGCACCCGTGCTTTCCCCGATTAATGCAAGGGTTAATCCCGATGTGCGCGTGTGACTTGCCTTTCTAGGTTGCCTGCGGATGGCCCTATGGCAGAGCCAAGCTGGAGAACGTCATGCCCAAGTCGCAACCGAACATCCTCGTCATCTTTGGCGATGACATCGGCTACTGGAACATCAGTTCCTTTGGCGGGGATACGATGGGTGTCGAAACGCCCAACATCGACCGCATCGGCAAGGAAGGGATCAAGCTTACCTCGTTCTACGCGCAGCCGTCCTGCACGGCGGGGCGCGCGGCGTTCATCACCGGGCAGATGCCCGCGCGCACCGGCCTGACCACGGTGGGTGCCGCCGGTGCGCCGCAGGGCCTGTCGGACAAGGATCCCACGATCGCCCAGATCCTCAAGATGGCGGGTTATGCCACCGCCCAGTTCGGCAAGAACCACCTTGGCGACCGCGAAGAGCACCTGCCCCACCGCCACGGCTTCGACGAATACTTCGGCAACCTCTATCACCTGAATGCGAACGAGGATCCCGAAGACCCTGACCGTCCCCAGAGCAAGGAATTCCAGGATCGCTGGCAGGTGCGCGGTCTGGTCTCGGGTACCGCCGGCGGCGAAACGAAGGACGAAGGCCCGCTCGATACCGAGCGGATGAAGACCATCGACGACGAGATCGTCGCCAAGACCTCCGATTTCATGGAGCGGCAGGTCAAGGCCGACAAGCCGTTCTTCGTCTGGCACTGCGCCAGTCGCATGCACGTGTTCACCCATATGCTTGACGAGCGGCGCGGCGTATCGCGGGCGTCGGAGGCCGACATCTACGGCGATGGCCTTGCCGAGCATGACGGCCATGTTGGCCAGCTGCTGGCCAAGCTCGAAGAACTGGGCATCACCGAGGACACCATCGTCGTCTACACCACCGACAACGGCGCCTATCAGTACATGTGGCCCGAAGGCGGCACCTCACCGTTCCGCGGCGACAAGGGCACGACCTGGGAGGGCGGCGTGCGCGTGCCTTGCGTGGTGCGCTATCCCGGCAAAATTCCGGCAGGCCAGGTCAGCTCGGACATCGTCGCCATGGAGGACTTCTTCATGACCTTCGCGTCGCTGGTCGGCATGCCCGACATCGGCGAGAAGCTGAAGAAGGGGGTCGAGCACGACGGCAAGACCTACAAGGTCCATCTCGACGGCTACGATCAGACCGCGCTGTTCACCGGCACCGGCCCCTCCACGCGCAAGTACTATTTCTATTACGACGAGACCGAGTTGACCGGCGTGCGTTATGGCCCATGGAAGGTGACGATCGCCGCGAAGATGGAAGGCAAGTGGGACAATCCGCTGGTCCACCTGGGTCGCCCGATGATCACCAACATCCTGATGGATCCCTTCGAACGCCAGTGGGGAGACGTCAACCGCAAGCTGGCCGAACACAAGGGCTGGGTGCTGCTGCCGATCGTCGACTTCATGACCAAGCACGTGATGACCTTCCAGGAATTCCCGCCCCGGCAGGAAGCCATGTCGGCCGACTTCTCGAAGATGATCGACAAGTTCAAGGAACAGGCCGCGCGCGACTGACGCACGGCGATTGATCCGACCGGAAAGGGCTGCCGCCGGTTTACCTGCGGCAGCCCTTTTCGCGCTTCATCATGGGCCAGCATTGATGCTCTGCCGGGGTGTTCCGCCGCGAGCCGATGGCCCCAGGCCCAGGTTGGGCGCAGGGCAGTCGTTAATCCGGCTCGGCCTGGCGTCGGCTATGGTGCGTGTCCGGGTCGGCCAGCGTTCAGAACGCAGGTTTCCGACTTACGGATGCGCCTAAGCGAGTTGGCGGGCCGAGATCGTCATGCTCACGCTGGCGGTTTCGCCGGGTTCCAGCCAGGCCATCGTTTCCGGTGCGCGGTTGATCGCGTCGGTGGCGTGAGTGACGGGCTCGACGCAGAAATAGTCCTCGCCTTTCGGGGAGAAGACCACCGTGGTCGACAGTTCGTCCGAGGGCAGGATAGTCAGGCCCAGGCCGCGCGTGGGCCAGTCGATCTCCAGCGCGCCTTCGCGTCCGGTATAGGCGGTGTCGACCGCGCGGGCATCCACGGGTTCGCCCTGCCACCAGTCGATCGCCTCGTCCTGTTCGTCCAGCGAACTGGGAAGGCAGTCGGGCGTGTTGTACCACTCACCCCGGTGAAACCCGCGATAGACGGTGGCGGCATCGCGCGGGAAATAGGGGTGGAAACCGAGACCGGCCGGCATCGTTGCATCGCCGAGGTTCGTAACCGAGATGCTCGTAACCACCCCCCCGGCGCCGAGCTGGAAGGTCTGGCGCGCGCGGTATGGCCAGGGCCACTCCCCGCCGGGATAGACATGTTCGAGCACCGCGTGGTCCTCTCCCTGTTTCGCCACCTGCCACGCGGCCAGCCAGCCGAAGCCGTGGAGCGGGTGGGGGTGATCGGAACCGGGGAAATTCGGCGCGATCGTGCCCCTGCGCGCGCCGGTGTTGAAGCGCCCCCGCGCGATGCGGTTGGAGAAGGGGACCAGCGGAAAACTGGCGACGTCGAAGATCGTGTTCCCGCAGACGGGACGCATCAGCGGCTCGCCGTGCCAGTCCAGCCGCAACACCGATCCGCCGCGCTCGGGGGCCAGTTCGAGGCGATAGCCTTGCGCTTCGATAATCATCGCTTCCGGTCCACTCCCATGGCTCTACCTTCCCGGTTTGCGGCGGGCTTGGGCGGAAACCGAGTTAGCGCTAACAAGGGGGTGTTGCAACTCCGGCGATGATCCCGGCGCGGGCGATCATTGCCCGCGCTCGCACGCCTTTCGCTGAGAAACCCAGGTGAGGGCGTTCTTCACCATAGTGCGATACTCCGGCGTGGAATAAGTCTCCGGGCGGTGGCCGATGGCGGAATAGAACATCCGGCCCTTGCCGATGCAATTGCTCCAGACAAGCGGATGGTCGCCCATGTGGAGGTCCTGGCCACCGATGCCCTTCGGCGAATAGGTCGTCTCGTCCAGCGTGGCCAGTACGCTTGCTCCGGCCTTTCGCGGGTTGGTGCTGAACGAGTACCATTCGTCGTTCATCGTCCATTCGGCGGGGAGCCCGGCGGCGAGCGGCGAGGACGGGGTTTCGATCCTGATCCGGGCGTCCTGGAACTGCGGTGCCATCGGATGCCCGGCAAAGCGGGCGCCGATCAGCGTATCGGCATACCAGTCCCAGAAGTAGACGGGATCGCCGGCCGAGCCATGAACCGCAAAGAAGCCGCCGCCGCCCTCGACATAGCCCTGGAGCGCCTTGCGCTGGGTGAGGGTGAGCACGTCGCCGCTGATATTGTTCCAGATCACCGCATCGAAGCGGCGCAGGGTTTCTGGCCGGATCGCGCCGCCCTTGTCCGTGGCGACCACGTTCCAACCATTCTCGCGGGCAAGGTCCATGATCAGGGCATGGGCAGCGTCGAAGCCGGGGGTGTCCTTGAAGCCGTTGATCTTCTCGAACACGAGCAGGCTCGGAGCACCGTTCCTGTCCTTGCCCTTTTGCACGGGCAGGTCGAGCGGGGTGTCGTCATAGCGGGCGCAGCGAGCCACGCGGTCGGCCTCGGTGACCTTGAGTTTGCGCAGTTCGCCATCGGCCCGGTCCACGGCTTCGGCGGGCATTCCGAAGAATCCGGCGGCCTTGCGCAGGGTCAGGATGGCGGCGAAAGTGGGGGCTTCGGTGCCCAGGAAGCGCGGCGGCGCGCGGTCCAGCGCGGGCCCCATCTCGCGCGAGACGATGGCTTTCGCATCGGGGCTCAGCAGCAGGTCGATGAGCGGCGAATCCGCGGTGAACGGGGCATCCCGCAAGGCACAGTCCAACTGCGCCGGGCCGGCAGGCGCTGCGGCAGCGGCGACATGCGGGGTCAATGCGGAAGCAGCCAGGGCGGCGCAGGCGATCAGGGTGCGTCTTTTCATTGTCATGGTCTCCAGCTCTCCCGGTCTGGTCTCTCCTGCGTAACGCAAGGCTGCAATTTGGCAAGCGTTCGCCAGACGGACATTCGCGGGGCACCGGACCCGGCCGGTCCCCTCCGGCCGTTTCTTTTACGAAAGCTGCTTGATCCGCGCCGCCTAATCCCCGCGATAGCGCAGGGCGTCCACCAGCAGGCGGAATGCGGCGGAAGGTTGCCGGCGGCTGGGATAATAGAGGTGGTAGCCGGAGAACGGCTGGCACCAGTCGTCAAGCAGGGGGACCAGAGCGCCGGATTCGATGTGCGGCCTTGCGTAAGTGTCCATCATCATGGCGATCCCGGCGCCGTCGAGCGCTGCCTGCAGGATCATCGCCATGCTGTCGAAAGTGAGCTGGCCATCGACGCGGACGTTGAGTTCGCGCCCGTCCTTCTCGAATTCCCACGCATAGATGCTGCCCCGCGTGCGGAACCGCAAGTTGATGCACTGGTGGGCCGCAAGGTCATGCGGGGTTTCGGGAAGGCCGTGGCGCTCGATATATTCCGGCGCTGCCACGGGCACGAGGCGCGCATGAGGGCCGATGCGTACCGCGATCATGTCGCGGGCGATGGATTCGCCAAGCCGGACACCGGCGTCGAACCGTTCGGCCACGATATCGACGAAGCCGGAATCGATGTTCACTTCGACGTTAATGTCGGGATAGTTGGGCAGGAACCGGCGCAGCGCGGGCCAGATCACCGAATTCGCGGCATGTTCCGATGCCGTCAGCCGCACGGTGCCGGCTGGCTTGTCGCGAAGTTCGCTGACGGTGGCCAGGCCCATGGCGATCTCGTCCATCGCCGGGCGCAGGGTGGCGAGCAGCCGAGCGCCGGCCTCGGTGGGCGAGACGGCGCGGGTCGTTCGCGAAAGCAGCCGCACCCCCAGCCGCGTTTCAAGGCGGCGGATCGTGTGGCTGAGCGCGGACTGGGACGAACCCAGCTTCGCGGCGGCGCGCGTGAAGCTGCCTTCGTCGGCGACGGCGATGAAGGCGGTGAGATCGGCGAGATGTTCGCGTTGCATTCATGAGGCCATATCATGACAGTCATGCCGTGGCCTCCCCTAATTGTTAGCACCTTGCGAACATATATTCCGCGCCGGGTGTTGCATTGCAGCATGTCTGTCCCACCGTGCCATCCCGAGAACGAGGAACTCCCATGAAGACCATCGGCTACGCAGCCCAGTCCGCCGAAACGCCGCTCGCGCCGTTCGAATTCGACCGCCGCGAACTGCGCGGAAACGATGTCGCCATCGAGATCCTCTATTGCGGGGTCTGCCACTCGGACCTTCACACCGCCCGCAACGACTGGGGCGGCACCGTGTATCCGATCGTGCCGGGGCACGAGATCGTCGGCCGCGTCACTGCGGTGGGCCCCGAGGCGGGGCGCCATGCGGTGGGCGAGGTCGTGGCGATCGGCTGCCTCGTCGACAGCTGCAAGCATTGCGACCAGTGCGAGCGCGATCTGGAGAACTACTGCCGCAACGGCTGGGTCGGCACGTATAACGGCAAGGACAGGATCACCGGCGAAATCACGCAGGGCGGCTATTCGCGCGATATCGTCGTGCGCGAGGATTTCGTGCTGAAGGTTCCGCAGAACCTGGATGTGGCCAAGGTTGCGCCGCTGCTCTGCGCGGGCATCACCACTTATTCGCCGCTGCGCGAATGGAACGTGGGAGAGGGCAGCCGCGTGGGCGTGATCGGCCTGGGCGGTCTGGGCCACATGGCGGTGAAGCTGGCGGCGGCAATGGGCGCTGACGTCACCGTGTTCAGCCGCTCGCCCGGCAAGGAAGCCGACGCGCTCGAACTGGGCGCCTGCCGCGTGCTGATTTCCAGCGATGCCGATGCGATGAAGGCAGCCGCCAGCAGCTTCGACTTCATCATCGACACCGTGCCGGTGAAGCACGATCTCAATCCCTACCTGCCGCTGCTCGACGTGGACGGCAGCCTGGTTCTGGTCGGGCAGATCGGCCCGGTGGAAGAGCCGATCACCACGCCGCTGATCTTCGGACGCCGCCGCGTGGCCGGATCGTTGATCGGCGGCATCGCCGAAACTCAGGAAATGCTCGATTTCTGCGCCGAAAAGAACATCCTTCCCGAAGTCGAGATGATCCGCATGGAAGAGATCAACCATGCCTACGAACGCATGGAGAAGTCCGACGTGCATTACCGCTTCGTGATCGACATGGCGACGCTGGAAGCCGCCGCCTGACCGGTCATGTGCCCCGATCGGGGCGCGCCGAACGATGAGAATGGCCGGAAAGCGGGAGCTTTCCGGCCATTTCCTTTTGATCCGCGGGCAGAGCCGGGAACATCCCTCCTCGCCAAGGCGTTGTAATCGCCGACGCTTCTTCTTGACCTTTCCCCTCAACCCGGATCATCTTCGCCAAAGGTTTACGACCCAAGTCGAGGGATCACCCTGGAATCCGATGATCTTGCGAGCCGGATTAGATCGCCTTTTGTTCGTCCCGCTCGCGGCAGGCTTGCTGGCCTCCTGTGCGGTCGGTCCCGATTATGCGGCGCGCAGTGCCGGTGAGCTGGGCGTTCCCGATCAATGGTCGGTCAGTGCGCCGCCACAGGCCGAAGACCTCACCCGCTGGTGGCGCAATTTCGACGATCCGGTGCTGACGCAGCTGGTCGAACAGGCCGCCGCGACCAATCTCGATCTCGAACAGGCGATAGCGCGGCTGCGGCAGGCGCGGGAATCGCTCGTCATCAGCGGGGCAGCGCTGCTGCCTTCGGCCAGCGGATCAGGCAGCGTCAACCGCACCGAAACGCTCAAGGGCGGCGGTACGACCCTGACCCTGCCGGACGGCACGGTGACGACCACGGGCGGAGGAGGGCGGACCAGCTTCTCGCTCGGGCTCGACGCCAGCTACCAGCTCGATCTGTTCGGCGGCAATCGCCGCGCGGTGGAGGCCAGCAGGGCCCAGTTCGAAGGTTCGGGCTTCGACTATGCCACCACCTTGCTCACGGTGCAGAGCGAAGTCGCGCGCAATTATGTGCTGGCCCGGGCCTATCAGGCGCAGCTCGAAAACGCGAAGGCGAGCCTCGCGATCCAGGACGACAATCTCCAGATCGCCGGGTGGCGGGTCATGGCGGGGCTGGTCTCCTCGGTGGACCAGGAGCAGGCGCGCGCCAGCAGGGCGCAGACAGCCGCGGGCATCCCGCAGGTCGAACAGCAGTACAACGCCGCCGTCTCGCGCATCTCGGTACTGACCGGACAGGCGCCGGGCGCGCTCAAGCCGTTGCTCGCGCCAGTGCGGCCGATCCCGCGAGGGCCGGTGCAGGTCGGTTCGGGCATTCCCGCCAATGTGCTGCGCCAGCGGCCCGACGTGCGATCCTCCGAACGCCAGCTCGCGGCGGCGACGGCGCAGATCGGCGTGGCCAAGGCCGCGCTGCTGCCCCAGCTCAACATCAGCGGCAGCCTCGATACCAATGCCACCAATTTCAACAGCCTGTTCGACACGATCACCGGCGGGCTGTTCGGCGGGATCAGCCAGGCAATCTTCAACGGCGGGCGCCTGAACGCGCAGGTCCGCTCCAGCCGCGCCGCGGTGGACGGCGCCTTCGCGGCATACCGCTTCTCGGTGCTCACCGCCCTTGAGGACGTGGAAAATGCGGTCGTCGCGCTGCAATCGGCCGAGGAGCGCGAGCGGCAGTTCGCCATCGCGCTGGACGCTTCGAACAACTCGGCGCTGCTGGCGCGGGCACAGTACCGCAGCGGCCTGACCGACTTCACAACGCTCAATACGCAGGAAAGCGCGCTGATCTCCGCGCGGAACGGACTGGTGCAGGCCCGGTCCGACCGGGCGACCGCGCTGATCGCGCTTTACGATGCGCTCGGCGGCGGCTGGGACCCTTCCTCCGACTACACCGTGCTGGCAACCGAGCCTCGGGGAACGAACTGAGATGGCCGACGAAAAACTCGACGAATTCCTCGGAGCGGACAAGAAACCGGTCTGGCAGCGCAAATGGGTGTTCTGGACCGGCCTGGTGGTGCTTGTGTCGCTTTCAGTGCTGCTTGTGCGGTGCTTCGGTGGCACTGAGCCTCAGGCTTACGCCACCACCAAGGCGGAGAAAGGGCGCCTCGTCACCAGTGTCTCGGCCACCGGAAAACTGGCCCCGACCAATCAGGTGACGGTGGGTTCGCAGCTTTCCGGCCTCGTCACCAAGGTGCTGGTGGACGTGAACGACAGGGTCAAGGCCGGGCAGGTGCTTGCCGAGATCGACCCCGAGCAGATCGAGGATCAGATCCGCCAAAGCCAGGCGCAACTCGCGGCAAACCGCGCCCAGGTGGACCAGGCGCGGGCGACGCTGGCGGAATCGCAGGCCCAGCTTGCCCGCCTCGAGGAAGTCTCGCGACTGTCCGGCGGCAAGGTTCCCTCGAAGACCGAACTTCAGGCGGGCCGCGCCGACATGCAGCGTGCTGCCGCCGCGCTCAAGACCTCGCAGGCCAATGTGCTCGCTGCCGAAGCGTCATTGGCGCAGAACCAGACACAGCGCGCCCGGGCGATGATCGTGTCTCCGGTTTCGGGCGTGGTGCTGGCCCGGCAGGTCGATCCCGGCCAGACCGTCGCTTCCTCTTTCAACACCCCCACGCTCTTCGTGATCGCCGAGGATCTCAGCGAAATGAAGCTGGAAGTCGCGATAGACGAAGCCGATGTCGGCACCGTGGAGGAAGGCCAGAGCGCCACTTTCACGGTGGATGCCTTCCCCGGAAAGTCTTTCCCCGCGAAGATCACCCGTGTCGAGATCGCGTCCAACCTTACCGCCTCCTCGGCGAGTTCATCCAGTTCGTCGACAAGCACGACCAGCACCAGCGGGCAGGTCGTGTCCTATGCGGCGGACCTTTCCGTCGCCAATGCCGATTTCAAGCTGCGCCCCGGCATGACCGCCACGGCCGATATCGTCACTTCGGACAAGAACGACGTCCTGCTGATCCCCAATGCCGCGCTCTCCTTCACCCCGCAGGCCGCGGCCAAGAAGAAGGGCGGCGGCGTGACCGCGGCGATCAGCTTCCGCCCGCCGCGTCGCGGCCAGCGCGCGGCCAAGAGCGCGACGCTTGACCGGGGCACGCGCCAGACCATCTACGTGCTCGGCGCCGACGGAACGCCGCAGGCGATCCAGATCGTTACCGGCAGCACCAACGGCCAGCAGACCGAGGTGGTGTCCGGCGATCTGAGGCCCGGCATGCAGGTCGTGACCGGCCAGCTTGCCACAGCCGGAAGCTGAGGCGGGGCGCATGGCCGGCACCTCGCCCATCATTTCGCTGCGCGGGATCACCAAGGTGTTCGGCACCGGGGAGACGGCTTTCCGCGCACTCAAGGGCGTCGATCTCGATATCATGTCGGGTGATTTCGTGGCGGTCATGGGGCCGTCCGGTTCGGGCAAGTCGACGATGATGAACATCCTGGGCTGCCTCGACGTTTCTACCGCCGGCCAATTCCTGTTTCATGGCCACCACGTCGAAAACCTCGACCGGGACCAGCGCGCGCTCCTGCGCCGCAAGTACCTCGGCTTCGTGTTCCAGGGCTTCAACCTGCTGGCGCGCACTTCCGCATTGGAGAATGTGGAACTTCCGCTGCTCTACCGCGGCGACAGCAAGCAAGACCGGCGCAAGGAGGCCATGGCCGCGCTGGACAAGGTGGGGCTTGCCGATTGGGCGGGCCATACGCCGGGCGAACTTTCCGGCGGGCAGCAGCAGCGCGTCGCCATTGCCCGCGCCATCGTCACCAATCCGGAAGTCCTGCTGGCCGATGAGCCGACCGGCAATCTCGACAGCCAGCGCTCGGTCGAGATCATGGAGTTTCTTTCCGTGCTCAACCGCGATTCCGGGATTACCGTGCTGATGGTCACCCATGAGCCGGACATGGCCGAGTATGCGCGGCGGATCGTCCACTTCAAGGATGGTCTGATAGACCGGATCGACCAGGGCAACGGTGCTGCGGCTGCGGCTCCGGCTCCGGCTTCAGCGCATTCCGGGGATATCGGCTGATGCTGGGCACGACCTTCCTTCTCGCGCTGCGCTCGATCCGGCGCCACGTTCTGCGATCCCTGCTGACCATGCTGGGGATCGTCATCGGCGTGGCGGCCGTTGTCTCGATGGTGACGCTGGGCAAGGCGACCACGGCGGCGGTAACCCAGCAGATCGCCGCTCTCGGCACCAATATCCTTCAGGTCCGCCCCGGTCAGGGTTTCGGGCGCGGGGGGGGCGGACCTTCGCCGCGCGATTTCGACCCATCCGACATCGTCGCCATCCGCCAGCAGGTGGGCGGCGTCACGGCCGTGGCCCCGCAGGCTTCGTCGAGCGGCACTGCCATCTACGAGGGTGCCAACTGGTCGACGACGATCAACGGCACCACTTCCGACTACTTCCGGATCCAGCCCTGGCCGCTGCAATCGGGCCGCCTGTTCACCGGGGATGAGGAAAGCGCCGGCAAGTCGGTCTGTATCATCGGCACCACGGTAAGCACCAACCTGTTTCGCGGCGCCGATCCTATCGGCAAGCGTTTCCGCATCGGCGATGTATCCTGCGATGTCATCGGGCTGCTGACGACCAAGGGACAGGCGGGTTTCGGCGGCGACCAGGACGATATCGTCATCATGCCGATCAAGACGGTGCAGCGCCGCTTCCTCGGCACGACTTCGATCCGCACGATCCTCGTCGGGGTGGACGGCAACTATTCCACCGAGCAGGTCCAGACGACCCTCACCACCCTCCTGCGCGAGCGCCGCCACATCACGGAAGGCAAGGACGACGATTTCAACATCTTCGACACCAAGCAGATTTCCGATACGCTGACCCAGACGACGACGATGCTCACCCAGATCGTGGCGGCGGTAGCCGCGATCAGCCTGGTGGTGGGCGGGATCGGCATCATGAACATCATGCTGGTCTCGGTGACGGAACGAACCCGCGAGATCGGCATCCGCCTCGCCATCGGAGCGGTGGCGAACGAGGTGCTGATGCAGTTTCTGGTGGAGGCGGTCGTGCTGTCGTGTCTGGGCGGGCTGATCGGACTGCTGCTTGCTCAACTTGTGGTGGGCGTGGCGACGCCGCTGATGGATCTGCCCTGGATATTCGATCCGGCGGTCAACCTCGGGGCCTTTGTGGTTTCGGCGGTGATCGGTGTAGTCTTCGGCTATTTCCCGGCCCGGCGCGCGGCCAGTCTTAATCCCATCGACGCCCTTCGTCACGAATAGGAACTTCAGCCGATCCGCGGATGTTCGTGGGCTACGCCGAATTCGTCCACGCCGACTAGCACTACTTTGGCAGAATTTGGTTAGATGGTTTAAACAGCGCCCCTCCGCAATGAGGGCAATGTCTTGGCGGTGAGCGCGACAAGCGGTCAAGGATGGCTTGGCGAACTGCTGGCAAACTGGGCTGAGGTGGCGGCCCGGAGACTCTTTTTTTTCCGGCCCGCCTGAGCGAGCCTTTGTGTTTGTAGAAACGCGTATGCCATCATTGTCATGAGCGCGTGTCGATGCAGCCCCGTCCATGACCTTCCCTCGAAGTGATCGAGGCCAAGTTCTTCCTTGAGTTGCTGATGAGCCTGTTCGCAAACCCAGCGGGCCTTGATCGCGCCTGCTAGCTCGCGGATCGAGGTTCCTGCGGGCAGATTGGAGAGGTAGTATTTGCGCTCGCCGTTCGAGCGATGCTCGCCCACCAGCCAAACCTCTTCGCCGGGCATATGCTGGGCTCCTGCAGAGCCAATCCGCTGGGGCGCGCCATCGGCGATGCGCACGCGCATGGCGGCAAAGCGGGCGCTCAGCATCCCCTTCGTTCCCCGCCTCCAACTGACCTGTCGCCATTTCGCATCCTCGAGCATGGCATGGGCCGCTCGGGATTTGACATCAGGCACGTGCCGGACACGTGGCCGGCCCCGTGTCGCTACCGGGAAAATCAATTGCACATCGGCTGGATAGACCTTCTGGTGCCGGGGAATACCGACCGCCCAGCATAGATCCCGGGCGGTGAGTGCCTGTCGGAACGACGCCGAGAGCCCATAGCCGGCATCGGCCAAGACGCAGCCGAAGCGAACGCCGGCAGCGATTGCGCGGTCGATTTCCTCCACTGCGATCTCGGGCTTTGTGCGGTAGCTCTGCAAAGGCTCAGGCACGCCAGCTTTGGTCATCCGCGCCGCATCGTCGGTCCAGCTTTCCGGCAGGAACAGGCGCAGGCTCAGCATGATGGGTACTTCGCCTGATGCGAGCGTTACCGAAACCATCGTCTGACAATTCGCATTCTTGCCGAGCACCGTTGCATATTGCGGGGCGACACCGACCGAAGCTTTGCCCTTCTTGGGCAAGGCCGTATCGTCGATGATCAGCCAGGCCTTGTTGCCGCCGACCAATTGATCTGCCTGGCTCCACAAGATCGCTTCCAGCGGGGCGCTGTCCCACAGGCCGGCACCGATGAAATGATGCAGCCGGTCATAAGGGATGGCATCAGTTCGAGCTGCCATGGGCTGAATGCTCTTGCGATCGCCAGGCCCAATCAAGCCGGCAATATAGGCCGGGCACATCCGCCGCCGCGTCTTGTTCGCCAGACTTCCCAGATATGGCTCAAGCCAACGCTCCAGATCTGCTTGCCAGTCCTCGTCCATCGCCAGCCTCCATAAAAGCTGGCTCCTCATGAATCACGCATTCAACGCCAAGGGAATCCTAAAAATCAACGTTCTGCCAAAGTAGTGCTAGGACTTATCCGCCCCGAACACCCTGGGATACCGTTCGACGAAACGCTGGAGCCAGTCCTTGCGGCCTTCCTTGCGGGCACGCAGCAGATAGAGCAGCCCGGCAAGGCTGGCGAAGAGCGCGCCTATCGTATCGACGATGAGATCCCACATCGTGTCGGTCAGCCCGGATGGATCGTTCAGCATCGGCTTCTGCATGTTCATCCCGAAGATCTGGTCCATCGCGAACTCGAAAATCTCCCAAAGCGCGCCGAGCGCCACGCTGAAGCAGAAGGCGAAGAAGGCAAGGAACACGGGCCTCAGCGCAAAGCCGACGGTTTCGCTCTCGTTGAGCAGGTAGAGCATGAGGAAGCCCAGCAGCCCCAGCAGTACGCCGGAACTGGTGTGGAGTACCAGATCCCACCACCAGATGCGGATGTAGAAATCGCGAACCTCGCCAAGGAACAGCGTCGCGAAGATGAAGATCACGGCGCAGACCTGAATTTCGACCGGCACCAGAGCGATCACGCCGCGGCGGTGAAACACCGGCAGGCCGATGATCGCCATCAGGCCCAGCACAAGCACGGCATGGGGCCAGCGTCCTGTCCATAGCAGCGTCGCCAGTTCGAAGGCCATGACGGCCAGCATCGCATAAGTTACCAGCGCCTGCTTGCGGCCGACCGGCGGCGGGATTTGCGAACTGTCGCGCTCTGGATCGGTCATGAGATTCCCATGCGGCAATGTCTGGCACGATATGCGCCGGCTTTTTCAGGTATTTCGCCGTATGGATGCAAGCATTCCTTCCCTGCACTTGCAAGCGTGACCTTGGCGGAGACTTGGGATAGGCCACTCGCATAAGGTCCATTTTTCCAGCGGGAGCCGCTCATGCTGCAAGGGTCCATCATCGCCGCGACCGACCTCAGCGCGCGGAGCGACCGGGCGATCGACCGTGCCTTCGCGCTGGGCCGCGATCTGGGGCTGCAGGTCAAGGTGGTCCATGTCCTCAAGGCGGAAGGGGATGCCCGGCTGCCCCCGCGGGCGTTGGACCAGGAGGTTCGCGACACGTTGCCGGAGCAGAGCGAAGGCGCGGAAATCTTCCTGCCCGTGGGCTCTCCGCCCGCCACGATTGCCCGCGTCGCCGAGGAACAGGGCGCCGCATTGATCGTGGTGGGAGTAGCGCGCTTCAATCGTGTCACGGACTATGCCCTGGGCACGGCAGTGGACTATCTCGTGCACCATGCCCGAGCGCCGGTGCTGGTGGTGAAGCAGCGCCTTCGCCGTCCCTATGCGCGAATTCTTGCGCCATCCGACTTTTCCGAGAACTCGAAAGCGGCAATCCTGGCGGCTGCGCGGCTTTTTCCCAAGGCGCGCATCGACGTTGTTCATGCCTTCCACGTCGCTTTCGAGGGCTGGGGCGTTTCCGCGCATGTCCGGGATGAGACAGAAGTCGAGGCCAGAGCGCAGATGGATGCGTTCCTCGCCGACCCTCGGTTTGCCGAGCTAGGGACATCGCGACTGGAAGGCTGGATCAGCTACGGTGAACCCGAAGGCTGCATCGATCGCGCCATCAATGAACAAACCCCCGATCTCGTGGTGCTCGCCGCGCATGGCGAATCCGGGTTCCGAAAAGCGGTGATCGGCAGCCTCTCCTCATCCTTGCTGACCACGATCCGGCCCGATACGCTGATAGTTCGCGGGGAAGCGGCCTAGGTTTTTTGGCGGAGCCGGTGCTTTGGCCGCCGACGGGCATCCCGGCGGCTAGGGTCAGGACCCATTAATCACGCCTGCGAGGCACCGGAATGGCGAACATATCGGGCCAAAGCGGCTGCCGGGCGGGCTGGTTGCCCGTCCAAAGCCGCTTTGGTTCGAGATGGAAGCCATTCCGGTGTCCCGGAGGGATTTGATCAAAATGGCCCAGTGCAGCGTCAGAAAGGCTTGAAATATAGACATATTACTACGCCTTCCTTCCTCGCTCTGAGCCATTTTGATTCAAACCTCGCAGGCGTGATTAATGGGTCCTGACCCTAGGCAAGACATGTGGTCCGGAAATGGCCGGATACTTTGCATCGCCACGCATCATGTGAGTTTTCTATTCCACGCCGGGCGATGAATAAGTCGAGCCTAGGCAGGGATATTAGGTAGAATTGCGCATGTGCCGGTTGACCTTTAACGGCAGCAGGCGCAGCATTGCCGACGAACGGCTTCAGGCGGTGAATGTCATTCCACTTCAGGTTTGCTGATACGACATTGCATTTTGTTTCCGCACCATGCGGACAATTGGTCGGGAGAACGTTATGGGCTGGATTATCGCATTGATCGTTGGCGGCATCGCTGGATGGCTGGCCAGTCTCGTGATGAACCGCGATGCCTCGATGGGTGTTATCTGGAACATCGTCGTGGGCTGCGTCGGTTCGGTGATCGGCAATTTCGTGGCCAATCGGTTCGGCATCGTCGGATCGGTCCAGGAATTCTCCATCGTCGGGTTGATCGTCGCCTTCCTCGGAGCGGTTATCCTGCTGGCCATCGTCAACCTGGTGCAACACGGCCGGGTGCGCTGATCGACAGGCGCTGCGCTTCGGCTCAGGCGGGCGCGGCTTTCGGTTCTCGCAGATATTGCAGGGATTTTCATGCGGGCAGGCATGTTGGCGGCGCGATCGGCGATATCGGCGCTGGTTCTCGGGGTGTTTTCGTTCACGGCGGTGCCCGCCGTGGCGCAGGGAGCCCGGGCAACTTCGCCGCCCGAGTTTGCCCGCAGGGTCGAGCATCTCAAGCCGGGGGAATGGGTCTGGGCGCCGTCCGTTGCGCCAAGTGGGCCGGTGCTGATCTATGTCGATCTCTCGCGGCAGATCGGTCTCGTCTATCGCAACGGCGTGCGGATTGCGGCGACCACGGTGTCCAGCGGCAAGTCCGGTTATGCGACGCCGACCGGAGTCTTCACCATCCTTCAGAAGGATGCCAAGCACCGGTCGAGCACCTACAATAACGCTCCCATGCCCTATCAGCAGCGGCTGACATGGGACGGGGTGGCGCTTCATGCGGGAGGGTTGCCGGGCTACCCCGAAAGCCACGGCTGCGTTCACCTGCCCTACGGTTTCGCGCGCGAGTTGTTCGAGATTACCAAGCTCGGCGTGACGGTCGTCGTCGAAGGCAATGCCGAGGCGCATGTCCGCACCAGCGACAACAGCCTGCTGGCACCGTTCGACGCTACCGGAAAGGTGGTCGAACGACATCCGCTGAGCGGCGGCGAGCAATATCGCTGGCGGCCGGAGCTTGCCCGTTCCGGGCCGCTTTCCATCATCGTTTCCAAGCTCGACCAGCGTGTCGTCGTGCTGCGCAACGGGATCGAGATCGGTCGCAGCGTGGCCGAGGTCAATGACAAGGATCCCGGTTCCCACGTCATCACCCTGACGACGCGCAGCGGGAAGCCGGAGTGGGTCTACGTCGGCCTGCCAGGCCACGGAGAGGATGAGGGGGCCATAGTAGACGAGGCGGTCATCAACCGCTTGCGGGTGCCGCGTCCGTTCTACGAGAAAGTGAAGGCCCAGTTGAAGCCCGGCACCACGATTCTCGTGACCAATTCACGCGTGGCCGACGGCCCGCTCGAAAGGCTCACGGTGATCGACGCAGTCAATCCCGTCCCGTGAAGCGATTATCCGTGCTCCGGTAGGGCTGACCGGTTTCGCAGCTTGCCGTCATCCCGTGGTACTCTGAAATTATCCCGACGACAGGAGGGCTTCCTTGAAAGTTGCGGTCTTCAGCACCCGTCCATACGATCGTGAATTCCTTGACGGTGCGAACGAGCTGAGCGGTTCCAGGCATGAATTGTTCTATCTAGAGATGCGCCTCAATTCGCATACGGCCCATCTTGCTGCCGGCCATGACTGTATCTGCGCTTTCGTGAACGACCAGTTGGGGCGAAAGGAGCTGGAAATCATCGCCGCCAACGGCACGCGCCTAATTGCCCTTCGCAGCGCTGGCTTCAACAATGTCGATCTCGATGCCGCCCGTGAACTGGGCCTTCGGATCGGCCGTGTTCCCGCCTATTCGCCCGATGCGATCGCCGAACATGCGGTGGCGCTGATCCTCTCGCTCAATCGCAAGATCCACAAGGCTTACGCCCGCGTGCGGGAAGGCAATTTCGCACTCGAAGGGCTGCTGGGGTTCGACCTCAAGGGCAAGGTCGCGGGCGTGATCGGCACCGGCAAGATCGGCATCAACGTCGCCCGCATTCTCAGGGGCTTCGGCTGCGAGGTGCTGGCGAGCGATCCGTTCGAGGCGCCGGAACTCGGCGCGCTTGGCGGGCGATACGTTCCGATCGACGAATTGCTGGCGCAATGCGACATCATCAGCCTGCACTGCCCGCTGACGCCGGCGACGCGCCACCTGATAGACCGGGACGCAATCGCCAAGCTGAAGTCCGGAGCCATGCTCATCAACACCAGCCGCGGCGCGGTGATGGATGCGCGCGCGGTGATCGCCGGGCTCAAGAGCGGCAAGGTCGGCTATGTCGGGCTCGACGTTTACGAGGAGGAGGAAGACCTGTTCTTCGAGGACTTGTCCGAGCAGGTCATCCGTGATGACGTTTTCGTGCGGCTCATGACCTTTCCCAACGTCCTCATCACCGGCCACCAGGGCTTCTTCACGCGAGAGGCGATGACCGCGATCGCCGGCACGACGATTTCCAACATCACCGCCTTCGAGAAAGAGGGCGCGCCTCTCTATCCCGTCCAGGTAGAGCGACGGGGCTAAATGCCGTGACCGGGCTGGCGATAGCCCCGATCCTGTCGCTGGTGCTGCTGATGACCGTGCTGCGCTGGTCGGCGGCAGCGGCGGGGACAGTTTCGGCGGTGATCGCCGCGGTGGTGGCGGTGACGGCGTTCCAGTTCGGAGAGACACCGGCTGACTTGGCAGGGCCGTGCCTAGAAGCGATGTTCACGGCGGCGACGATCCTCTGGATCATCTTCCCCGCGCTTTCGATCCACGAGTATCAGATGCGGACCGGCGCGACCGAGGTGATCGGGGATTGGCTGAAGTCGGTCTCTTCCGACCCTGCGGCAACCGCCTTGCTGGTGGGCTGGTTCTTCGCGATGTTCCTCGAAGGTGCTTCCGGGTTCGGGACGCCGGTGGCGATCGTTGCGCCGATGCTGGTCTCGCTGGGCGTTCCCCCTGCGCGCGCATTGCTGGTCGCGCTGATGGGCCATGTCGTGGGCGTATCGTTCGGGGCGGTGGGGGCGCCGATGGTGCCGCTCGTCGAAGCGGGATACGTCGATGAGCGCAGGCTCTCGCTTGCGATACTGCTGATCCATGCCTGCCTTGGCTGGGTGCTGGCGCTGATCGTCGTCAGGCAGGGCAGCGTGCGGGCGCGGCTGGACGGTGCGGCTTCGTGGCAGGTGGCGGTCATGGCGGCTGCCTGCTTCTTTCCGGCGGCGGCGCTCATTGCTGGCGTGGCCGGGCCTGAATTGCCGACACTGGGCGGCGCCCTGCTGGGCGGAGGGCTGTTCATCGTCTGGTTGCGACGGGGCTCGCCGCCGGTGCAACGGACCGAGCGAATTGCGGGCAGGGCGCTGCTGTCCGCGGCATTGCCCTATGCCGTACTGGTAACGCTGATCCTTGCGACCCGGCTGATCGACCCGCTTCGCATCAGCCTGCGCGCTCATCGGTTCGACTGGGCCTACGGCAACGGGTTCGGCGATACGCTGATGCCGCTCTATCATCCCGGTACGATGCTGGTCCTGGCATTTGCGATAACCGCGATGGTCAATCGCTCCAGCCCGCGTCTCGTTGCCCAGTCCATGACGGCGGCGGCAAGGCGACTGCCGCAAGTGGCGATCGCGCTGGTTTCCGTGCTGACGCTCGCGCGGTTCATGGTCCACGGCGGCATGATCGACGCGCTGGCCGTCGGCGCGACAGGCCTGTTCGGACAGGCCTGGCCGCTGGCCGTCCCGCTGGTGGGGGCGCTGGGCTCGTTCGTGACCGGTTCGGCAACGGCCTCGAACATCATTTTCGCCAACTTCCAGATCGCCGCCGCCGATGCGGTTACCCTGCCCCACTGGCTGGCGCTTGCCGGGCAGAGCGTGGGGTCGGCGATCGGGAACATCGTGGCCCCGCATAATATCGTGGCAGGCACCGCGACAGTCGGCTTGGTGGGGCGTGAGGGCGAGGCTCTGTCCCGCACCGCACCGGTTTGCCTGGCTTATGCGGCGGCGGGAGGGGTTATCGTGCTTGCCGCACAGTGGGCGATGGGCTGAAATCCGTGCTGTGTGTGGTGAGGATCGTCAGAACTTATTCCCAAAATTTCGTTTCTGTTTCAATGTCTGCGAAAATTGCTGCAATCGTTCATCCTGTTTATGGTTAAGTGAATCAGTAACCAGGTTGGGCGGGTTGCCTATTATGTATTGAGTATTGTGTCTTGCTTGTGCAATATTGCTGAGCGATATCGTGTCCGGTCATGACAAGCGGAACGCTCAAGGGTGAGACTGAAATGGCTGACTTCCATCCCATGATGCGCCGCAGCCGCGCGGCTCCGGTGTCCTGTCTGGCAGGGCGAGCAGGCCAGGCGTTCACGCAGCCATTCAGGAGAGCAGGGCTCTCCTTCAAGATGTGCAACGGCGGGCTTTAGGCCTTCCGTAGCCAATTCCGCCTCCTGTCCATATCCCCCCACCGAGCGTGGCAGGAGGCGGAATAATCAGTTGCTTCCTTGGTGGGCCGGCGTCGCAGCCTTATCAGTTTCATCCCGGTCGATGATCGGAAATTTCCGTCAGCGACGATGTTCCTCGCCCTTGATCGCGCGCCTGCATCTGGCAAGCTTCCCGGAGCCGCGACAGGCCTCCTGCGATGCGCCGAACAGCGCCCGTGGCCGAATGCGGAGTTTTTGGAACCGCCCGGTGAACAGGGCGGACTGACAGGACCGACCGGAAGGAGAATGACATGGACGCGAAGACCAGCGGCTGCCCGATGCACGGCGAGCCGGTACGATCGCTCTTGGGCCGCACCAACCGAGACTGGTGGCCCAACCAGCTTTCCCTCGACATCCTGGGCGTCAGCGGCGCCAGCCCGCTCGGCACTGGCTTCAACTATGCCGAGGCGTTCAAGTCGCTCGACTATGCGGCGGTGAAGGCGGATCTTACCGCGCTGATGACCGACAGCCAGCCGTGGTGGCCCGCCGATTACGGCCATTACGGCCCGTTCTTCATCCGCATGGCCTGGCACAGCGCGGGCACCTACCGTACCGGCGACGGGCGCGGCGGGGCCTCTTCCGGCAACCAGCGGTTCGCGCCGCTCAATTCCTGGCCTGACAACGCCAATCTCGACAAGGCGCGGCGCCTGCTCTGGCCGATCAAGCAGAAGTACGGCGCGAAGCTATCCTGGGCGGACCTGCTGATCCTCGCCGGCAATGTCGCCATCGAGTCCATGGGCGGGCCGACGTTCGGTTTCGGTGGCGGGCGCGAGGACATCTTCGAACCGGAGAAGGACGTCTACTGGGGCACCGAGGAGCAGTGGGTCGGGCAGGGCGCCGAAACGCGCATCCAGCCGGAGCGGGAAATGGCCCTCGAAAACCCGCTGGCGGCGATCCAGATGGGTCTCATCTACGTCAACCCCGAAGGGCCGGGCGGCGAGCCTGATCCCGTCGGCTCGGCCCGCGACATTCGCGAGACTTTTGCGCGCATGGGCATGAACGATGAGGAAACCGCTGCTCTCACGGCGGGCGGACATACGTTCGGCAAGTGCCACGGCGCGGGCGATGCCGCCAAGGTCGGCGCGGAACCGGAAGGCGCGGACATCGCGCAGCAGGGTCTCGGCTGGCAGAGCGGTCATGAAAGCGGTTTCGGCGACCACACGATCACGTCGGGCCTCGAAGGCTCCTGGACGCCCACGCCGACGAAGTGGGACATGAGCTTCCTGCACATGTTGCTCGATTACGAATACGAACTGGTCCGCAGCCCGGCGGGCGCACAGCAGTGGCAGCCGGTGGGGCAGAGGTTGGAGGATCTCGCGCCGGGCGCCCACAGCCCCGAGCGGCGCGTGCCGACCATGATGACCACCGCCGACATGGCCTTCAAGGTCGATCCGGAATATCGGCGGATTCTTGAAGGTTTCCGGGCCGACCCGGATCACTTCGCCGATGCTTTCGCGCGTGCCTGGTTCAAGCTCTGCCACCGCGACATGGGGCCGAAATCCCGCTACCTCGGCCCGGAGGTTCCGGCAGAAGACCTGCTCTGGCAGGATCCACTCCCCGCGCCCGACCATCCGGCGATAGAGGCCGGGGACGTGGCGGACCTGAAGCAGAGGATTCGGGCCTCCGGCCTGACGGTTGCGGAACTTGTCTCCGCCGCCTGGGCTTCGGCATCGACCTATCGCGGGTCCGACCATCGCGGCGGCGCCAACGGTGCACGCATTCGCCTTGCGCCGCAGAAGGACTGGGACGTCAACGAGCCGGATAAGCTGGCGCAGATCCTGAGCGTCTACGAGCGTATCAAGGCCGATTTCGACAGTTCGGCTGCAGGCGGGAAGAAAGTGAGCATCGCCGACCTCATCGTGCTGGGCGGCGGTGTCGGCATCGAGAAGGCGGCGGCCGACGCCGGAACGCCGGTGGAAGTGCCGTTCGCGCCGGGTCGGACCGATGCCTCTCAGGCGCAGACCGACATCGAGGGCTTCGCCGTGCTGGAGCCGCGCGTCGACGGGTTCCGCAATTATCTCCAGGTGCCGTTCACTGTCCCGACCGAGGAACTGCTGATCGATCGCGCGCAACTGCTGGGCCTCGGCGCCTCCGAAATGACGGTGCTGGTCGGGGGGCTGCGCGTGCTGGGTGCGAACCACGGCGGGACGAGGGACGGTGTCTTCACGACCCACGAGGGGCAACTTACCAACGACTTCTTCGTCAATCTGCTCGACATGGGTACCGCCTGGAAGCAGGTGGACGATGCGGGAGACGAAACCTTCGTGGGCACCGATCGCGCTTCGGGCCAGCCGAAATGGTCAGGCACGCGGACGGATCTGGTGTTCGGCTCCAATTCTCAGCTCCGCGCGCTCAGCGAAGTCTATGCCTGCGCCGATGGAGGGGAGAGGTTCCTCGGGGATTTCGTGTCCGCCTGGGTAAAGGTCATGAATGCGGATCGTTTCGATCTGCACTGAAACGGGGGCTGCGGATTGCCCTGCCAAGGCTTCGGCGAGGCATATAAAGATATCTTTATATTTGCGTCGCGAATGCTGACCGGGTAGGGACGTTGCATTCGAGACGCCGGGCCTGGGCCTGCGGCCCGGCCCGGCGTCTCCCTGCAACTTGCAATATCCAGAGCATCAGGAGCTTCCCGTGGCCACTGCCCAGACCGCCGCCCAGGACTACGCCATTACCGATATCTCGCTGGCCGATTTCGGCCGTACCGAGATCGCCATCGCCGAAACCGAAATGCCGGGCCTGATGGCGCTGCGCGAGGAATTCGGCGCGTCGCAGCCGCTCAAGGGCGCGCGCATCACCGGCTCGCTGCACATGACGATCCAGACCGCCGTGCTGATCGAGACGCTGGTCGCGCTCGGCGCCGAAGTGCGCTGGGCCACCTGCAACATCTTCTCGACCCAGGATCACGCCGCTGCCGCCATCGCCGCCGCCGGCATCCCGGTCTATGCGATCAAGGGTGAATCGCTGGCCGACTACTGGGACTACGTGGGCAAGATCTTCGACTGGTCGACCGACGAAGATCCCAACCTCACCGCCAACCTGATCCTGGATGACGGCGGCGACGCCACGATGTTCGCGCTCTGGGGCGCCCGCGTCGAAGCCGGTGAGCCGCTGTTCGAACCCTCGAACGCCGAGGAAATCGAGTTCGTTCGTGCGCTGAATGCCTTCCTCAAGGCCAAGCCGGGCTACCTCTCGCGCTCGGTCAACGCGATCAAGGGCGTTTCGGAAGAAACCACCACCGGCGTCCACCGCCTCTACCACCTCGCCAAGGACGGCAAGCTGCCGTTCCCCGCGATCAACGTGAACGATTCGGTCACCAAGTCGAAGTTCGACAACCTCTATGGCTGCAAGGAATCGCTGGTTGACGCGATCCGCCGCGCAACCGACGTGATGCTGGCCGGCAAGGTCGCCTGCGTTGCCGGCTTCGGCGATGTCGGCAAGGGTTCGGCCGCTTCGCTGCGCAACGGCGGCGCCCGCGTGATGGTCACCGAGATCGACCCGATCTGCGCTCTGCAGGCCGCCATGGAAGGCTATGAAGTCGTCACCATGGAAGACGCGGTGAAGCGCTGCGACATCTTCGTCACCGCCACCGGCAACGAAGCCGTCATCACCGGCGAGCACATGGAAGCCATGCGCGACAAGGCGATCGTCTGCAACATCGGCCACTTCGACAGCGAGATCCAGATCTCGGCGCTCGACAACTACGAGTGGAAGGAAGTGAAGGCCGGAACCGACCTCGTGACCTTCCCGGACGGCAAGCAGATCATCGTGCTCGCCAAGGGCCGCCTGGTGAACCTGGGCTGCGCCACCGGCCACCCCAGCTTCGTCATGTCGTCGAGCTTCACCAACCAGACGCTCGCGCAGATCGAACTCTTCGCCAAGAACGACGAGTACGAGAACCGCGTCTACGTGCTGCCCAAGCACCTCGACGAAAAGGTTGCCGCGCTGCACCTCGAAAAGCTGGGCGTGAAGCTCACCAAGCTCTCGAAGAAGCAGGCCGACTATATCGGCGTGCCGGAAGCAGGGCCGTTCAAGCCGGACCACTACCGCTACTGATTTGCTTGGTCGGGAATGCCCATCCGGGCATTCCCGATGCGGCACCGGCCCGCTCCCTCACCTGACCTTCCACGAGTGAACCCTTGATGGGAGGTCGGGTGAGGGAGCGGGCCGGTGCCGCAAGTTCGTCACGGATGTGACGAGCGCACCGACAATGGTGGTCTCCCCATTGTGTTTAACGCGTCCCCGCATCATAGCCGTTGGTGAATGGACCAGGATCGCCTCGTACCCCTCCTGATCGGTCTTCTGCTCGCTGTCTGGATGCTGGCGGCGGCCTGGGCCGTGCTCTCCGCGCGCAGCCGGCAGAAGCGGGCCGAGAACCAGCTTCGTTCCGCGCGCCGGCTCGGCCGCATGGTCGAGGAATCGCCCGCCCTGCCGCTGCTCGTCCGTTCCGACGGCAGGATCGAGGCCAGCCCGCGCCTGGCGCAGTGGCTCGGACTGGACGGGGTGCCACAGTTCCTTTCCGAACTTGATACCGGCGAACGCGGCCTTCCGGCGGAAAAGCTGGAAGAACTGACAGAAGCGGTTCGCCGCACCCAGAAGACCGCCGCACCTTTCCGCATGGTCCTTACGCCGCGCGGGTCCACCCGTTCGCTGGCGCTGCGCGGCCATCTCGCCGATCCGCAGGTCTCGCCGGGCGGCGCTGCGCTGGTCTGGGTCTTCGATTTTTCCGACAGCGAGACCGAACTTACCCGATTGCGTGACGAAGCCTCACGGGCGAGGGGGGACTTCACTGCGCTGGTCTCCCTGATCGAGGCTGCGCCGATGCCGATGTGGTTCCGCCGCCCGGATGGCGAGCTGCAACTGGTCAACTCCGCTTATGTCGCCGCCGTGGGCGGGGACAGTGCGCAAGGCGTGGTCGCCAGCGGCACCGAGCTGATCGAGAACGTCGACGGGCTCACCCCCGCGCAGGTCGCCCGCGTCGCTGCCGAAAAGGGTGCGCCGATCCAGCGCATCGTCTCCACCACGATCAACGGCCAGCGCCGCGCCATGCGCGTCAGCGACCTGCCGCTCGGCGAAGACGGGGTGGCGGGCTATGCCGTGGATATCGAAGACCTTGAGGAAATGTCGCGCTCGTTCCGCGCGTTCCGCGAGGCGCAGCGCGGCCTGCTTGACCAGCTTTCTGCCGGTGTCGCCCAGTTCGACGCCAAGAAGCGGCTGACTTTTGCCAACCAGCCGTTCCAGCGCCTGTTCAAGCTTTCGGCACACACCATGCAGGATTTGCCCGCGTTTGAGCGTCTGCTCGATGCCGCGCGCGATGCCGGGCGCGTGCCCGAAGCGCGCGATTTCCCCGCCTGGCGGCGGGAGAAGGCCGCCTGGTTCGCCTCTGGGGATGCGAGCGAGGAGGCCTGGACCCTGGCGGATGGCACTCATCTGCGCATCGTTGCCCAGCCGGTGCCGGACGGCGGGCTCATGCTGATCGCTGAGGATCGCACCGAGCAACTGCGTCTTTCCGCCGTGCGCGACACCCTGCTGCGGACGCGCACCGCCACGTTCGACAGTCTGTTCGAATCGATCGCGGTGTTCGCGCCGGACGGGCGGATGCAAATCTGGAATCGCCGCTTCGCCGCCGACTGGGGGCTGGACAGCGATTTCCTAGACACGCACCCGCACATGCAGGATCTGCTCAAGAAGATCGCGCCGCGCCTCAAGCGCCCGGCGGAGGCGGAGACGGTCGGCGGCGTGGTGCGCACCGCGACGCTGGACCGCGCGCAGAAGGGCGGCCGCATCGCGCTTGCCGATGGCCGCATGCTGGAATTCGCGGGCGTGCCGCTGCCCGACGGTAACGGGCTGCTCGCCGTGCTCGACATTACCGATTCCCAGAAGGCCGAGGCCGCGCTTCGCGAAAGCAATGCCGCGCTGATCGAGGCGGACACGATAAAGACCCGTTTCCTTGCCAAGATGAGCTACGAATTGCGCACGCCGCTGACATCGATCGGCGGTTTTGCCGAACTGCTGGAGGCGGGCGTCGGCGGCGACCTTTCCGACAGCGGGCGCGAATATGTCGGCGCGATCCTGACTTCGGTGGAACAGCTTGGCGATCACATCGACAGCCTGCTGGACCTGTCGCAGGGTGAGGCCGGGCTGCTTCCGCTCAAGAAAGAGGAAATCGACCCCATGCCCTTCATCCGCTCCGTGGTGGAGGAGCGCGCCTCGCGGCTCCAGAAGGCGGGGCTGGTACTGGATCTTCAGGCCAGCGGATTGCTGCGGCCGATTTCCGGTGATCGCAAGCGACTTGCTCGCGCGGTCGGGCATCTCGTGGACAATGCCATTGCCGCCTCGCGCCGGGGGCAGCGCGTGCTCGTGCAACTCGGCCGCCGCAAATCGGGCGACGGGGAGTGGCTCCAGATTCTGGTGCAGGACCAGGGCGAGGGCATGGATACCCGCAGCGTCGCCCTTGCGCTTGACGGCATGAAGACGAGTGCCGACGGCAAGTCGGTGGAGCGCAGCCAGGGTCTGGGCCTGCCGCTTGCGCGTCAATTGGTGGAAGCGCATGGCGGCGCGCTGCGCCTCGTTTCCGAACCGGGCAAGGGGACCAGCGCCCTGGTGGAGCTTCCGTGAAGATCGCATTGCCCGACCTCGCCGCGATGGAGCGTTTCGGCCGCGCCATCGCCGAACAGCTTCGCCCTGATGACGTGGTGGCGCTGACCGGCGGCCTCGGCGCCGGGAAGACCACGCTCGCGCGCGCAATCATCGCCGCACTGGGGCATGAGGGTGAAGTGCCCTCGCCGAGTTTTGCCATCGTCGAGGTCTATGATCCGGCCCCTCCCGGACAATCGGGCGTGCGCCTGCCCCTGGTCCATGCCGACTTCTACCGCCTGTCCCATCCTTCCGAGGCCGACGAGATCGGCCTTGACGACTATCGGCAGGGCGCTGCGCTGCTCGCCGAATGGCCGGATCATGCCGGAGGCTTCTCACATGAGCCGGGCTGCCTTTCAATCGCGCTGGAAGTTGCGGATGAGGGGCGGATCGCCATTGTCGAGCCGGGGGCTGATTGGCTAGGGCGGGAGCCGAAATGAGCACGAACCTCGCAGACCTTCCCGCCGACCTCGCACCCTTCCTCGCCCAGGCGGGGTGGGCTGGCGCCGCCGTAGAACCGCTTGCCGGGGACGCATCGTTCCGGCGCTACTTCCGCGTGACGCGCGCGGACGGGCAGACGGCGATGCTGATGGATGCCCCGCCGCCCAACGAGGATCCCACGCCTTTCCTGCGTGCCGCGCGCTGGCTCGATGCCAACGGGCTGCGGGCCCCCCGCATCCTTGCCGACTGGGCGGACCGCGGCCTCGTGCTGATCGAGGATTTCGGCCACGCACGGATGCGCGATTATCTCGACCAGTGGCCGGACGACGAAACCGCCGTCTACAAGGGCGCGGTCGATGTTCTGGCGCAGCTTCGCGAACTGCCGCCGGGACCGTTCCTCGACTATTCGATGAGCGAGTACCAGCGCGAGGTACGGCTGTTCGTGGACTGGTACTGCACCGCGCAGAACCTCTACGTCGATTCCGCCGGTTTCGTTGCCGCATGGGAAGCGGTTATGGGCGAACTGCTCCCCCGCCAGCGCCCCGGCGTGACCGTGCTGCGAGACTACCACGCAGAGAACATCATGCTGCTCGGCGCCCTGGAAAAGCAGGGGCTGCTCGATTTCCAGGACGCGCTGATCGGCCACCCGGCCTACGATCTCGTCTCGCTGCTCCAGGATGCGCGCCGCGATGTCTCGCCCGAACTGGAGGCCGAGATGTTCGACCATTATCTCCAGCTCACCGGCGTCGATCCCGAGACCTTCCTTGCCGATTACGCCCGCCTCGGCGCGCAGCGGAACACCAAGATCATCGGTATCTTCGTGCGTCTCTGGCGGCGTGACGGCAAGCCGCGTTATCTCGATCTCATCCCGCGCGTCTGGGCCATGCTCGAACGCGACCTCGCCCATCCGGCGCTGGAACCGGTGGCGCGCTGGTTCGATGCAAACATCCCGGCGCATCTGCGCCAGGCCAATGGCGGGAGCTACGCTGCATGAACGAGGTGAAGCTCGCCAGCGACACGGCGATGGTGCTTTCCGCCGGTCTCGGCAAGCGCATGCGCCCGCTTACCGCGACCCAGCCCAAGCCGCTGGTTCGCGTCGCTGGCAAGTCGCTGATCGACCACGCGCTGGACAAGCTCGATGCGGCGGGCATCGAAAAGGCGGTGGTCAACGTCCACTACCTTGCCGACGCGCTGGAAGGCCATCTCAAGGTGCGGCGCAAGGGCCCCGCGATCACGGTCTCGGACGAGCGTGACTGCCTGCTCGAAACCGGCGGCGGCATGGTCAAGGCCGAGGCGCTGCTGCCCGAGACTTTCTTCTGTCTCAACAGCGACAACATCTGGCTCGACGGGCCGGTGGACGTGTTCCACGAGCTTTCGCTGGCTTGGGATGCCGGAAGGATGGACGCGTTGCTGCTCATGGTGCCGCATCCGCGCGCGATGAATTATCGGGGCGACGGGGACTTCCATCTCGATCCCGTGGGCCGGGTGACGCGCCGCAAGCGCGGCCATGTCGCGCCGTTCATCTATTCCGGCATCCAGATCGTGTCGAAGCGCCTGTTGCGCGATGCGCCCGAAGGCCCGTTCTCGACCAACCTGCTGTGGAGCCGCGCGATCGAGGAGGGCCGCCTCTACGGTATCTCGCATACCGGCCTCTGGTTCGAGGTGGGCGAACCTTCCGCGATCAGGCCGACCGAGGAATGGCTGCCCCGTGCCTGAGCGGCACGGCCCGAAAATCTATTCCATTGCTGCGCACCGTGGTTTCGCCGACGCCCTGGTCGCGGGGCTGGTGCCGCGCTATTCCGAAGGTGAACTGGGCCTCGCGCGGCTGACCTTGCTGCTGCCGAGCCGCCGTGCGATCCGCACTGTTACCGAGGCGTTCGTCCGCCATTCGGGCACGACGGATCGGCCGGGGATGCTGTTGCCGCGCATGGTCGTGGTGGGCGATCTCGATCTCGACGAAACGCTGGGCCCACTGCTCGATCCGCTCGGCGCGGCCGAAATCGCGCCTGCTGCCGATCCGACGCGCCGCTGGCTGCGGCTTGCCCACTACTTGCGCGAGGTTGAGGGAGACGAGGCCGGAAAGGGGGCCGCCCTGCTGCGCCGTGCCTGGGAACTGGGCCGCACCATGGACAGGCTGCTGGTAGAGGGCATCGCGCCGATCGACCTCATCAGCGAGCGCGTGATCGGCATCGTCGGCGATCTTGCCGGTCACTGGACCGACAATACGCGCACCTTCCTGAAAGTGCAGCAATACTGGATCGCGGAACTGGCGGAACGCGGCGAGATCGACGCGCCTGAACGCCGCAACCTGCTGTTCGAACACGCCGCCCGCGAATGGGAGGCTACACCGCCCGCATATCCTGTCGTCGCCGCCGGCGTGACCAGCGCTTCGCCGTCGCTGGCAAGAATGCTGCGCGTGGTGAGCGAGCTGCCGGGCGGCAGCGTCGTCCTGCCGGACTTCGATCTGGCGCTTCCGCCGGAAGTCTGGGACGAACTCGGCACGGCAGGCAAGCCCGAACAACCGGACGATCCTCCGTTCGGCCGGGCCGATGCGGTCACGCATCCGCAGTACCACCTCAAGCTCCTGCTCAACCGCATGGGGATCGCGCGGGACGAGGTCGCGGCCTGGCATCGCTCCGGCTACGGCGCCTCTCCGGCCGAGCGCAGCACGGTGATATCGAACCTGTTCCTGCCGCCGCGCGCTTCGGCGGCCTGGGTCAGCCTTCCCGCCGAAAAACGTCGCCTGGCAGGGGTGCGGCTGATGGAAAGCACGCATCCCGAGCAGGAAGCGCAGGCCATTGCCGTGATGGTGCGCGAGGCGCTGGAAGTGCCGGAACGGCGCGTGGCGCTCATTACCCCGGATCGCGGCCTTGCCGGGAGGGTCGTCGCCCATCTTGAACGCTGGGGCATCACCGCGGACGATACGGCGGGACGTCCGCTCGCCCAGACAGCCGCAGGACGGCTCATGCTGTTGCTGGCTGAAGTTCTGGCCGAACAGGCGGCGCCGGTGCCGCTCATGGCGCTTCTGGTGCATCCGCTGGCTGGCGGCGGCGAAGGGCGTCCGCGCTGGCTGGAAAGTGCCCGCAAGCTCGATCTTGCCTTGCGGGGGCCGCGTCCCGGCGCGGGTCTTGCCCCTCTCGCCGAACTGGCGGAGCAGGAAAAGCTTGGCGAGTGGTGGGCCGAAGTCGAAGCCGTGCTCGCGCCGCTCTTCGCTCTGGGTGAGGCCGAGCCGCTCGAATTCCTCCTTGGCAAGCTGGTGGATGCTGCCGAGACACTGTGCGGCGAGGCGATCTGGGCCGGCGCCGATGGCCGCGCGCTGAGCGCCATGGTCGAGGAACTGCGCGCGGCGGCGGGTTCCGCAGGCACGCTGTTCGACCCGCGCGAACTTCATGCCATGCTGCGCGACGTGATGGACCGTGCTGCAGTGCGTCCGCCCTGGGGCGGGCATCCGCGCGTGTCGATCTACGGCTTGCTGGAAGCGCGGATGAGCCGCGCCGATCTCGTCATCTGCGGCGGTCTCGTCGAAGGTGTCTGGCCGGCTTCGCCCTCGCAGGACGCGCTGCTGCCGCCTGCCGTGCTGCGCGCGCTTGGCGTTCCCGGAGCGGACTTCCGCATCGGGCTGGCCGCGCACGATCTTGCAGCGGCATTGGGGGCGCCCGAAGTGGTGCTGAGCTGGGCCTTGCGCGATGCGGGCGGGCCGGTGATCCCCTCGCGCTTCGTGCTGCGCGTGAAGGCGCTGCTTGGCGAACAGGGCGACCGCCATGTCGAGAGCGAGGCCCTGCGTCTGGCCCGTATGCTTGACGATGCCGTACCGGTGCCGCCGCATCCGCGCCCGCAGCCGATGCCTTCGGCCGAACAGCGCCGTGTCGATCTGGCCGTGACCGGGCTCGACCGGCTGCGCGGAGACCCTTACGAATTCTACGCCAATGCCGTGCTGCGCCTGCGCAAGCTCGACGCGCTCGATGCCGAGCCGAGCGCGGCGTGGAAGGGGGAAGTCGCGCACAAGATTCTGGAGGACTGGCACAAGGCGGGCGAACCGGTGGACGGGCTTCACGCGATCGCACAGGCCGTGCTGACCGAGAAGAACGCGCACCCGCTGATGCGCGCCCTGTGGTGGCCGCGCCTTTCCGCTGCGCTCGATACCTTCCGGGATCTGGTGCTCGAACACAAGACCGCGGGCCGCAAGGTGATAGCCAGCGAGGCATGGGGCGACATGCGCCACCGCGACATTCGCATCCATGGCCGCGCCGACCGTATCGACCGGCTGGCCGATGGCTCGCTGGCGGTGGTGGATTACAAGACCGGATCGCCGCCCACGGCGCGCCGGGTGGAGGAAGGCTTTGCGCTGCAGCTCGGCCTGATCGCGCTGATCGCACAAGGCGGCGGATTCAAGGACATGCAGGGCCGTGAGATCGCGGGCGAGGCCAGCGGCTTCGAATATTGGTCGATGGCCAAGGACAAGGGGCGGATCGGTTACGACACCACGCCGCTCAAGGTCGGCAAGCGGCGCTCGGGCATCGAACCGGACGATTTCCTGCCCGAGACCGAGCGCTACCTGAACGATGCGCTCGACCGCTGGATTCTCGGGAACGAACCCTTCACCGCGCGCCTCAATCCCGAACTCGGCTCTTATGCGGATTACGATCAGTTGATGCGTCTCGACGAATGGATCACCTCGCTCGGCGGCCGGGAACGCGCGGGCGGGGAGGATGAGGCATGAGCGGTCCCGCCGCCGTCCATCCGCTGCACGGCAACCAGATGCTGGCGGTGAACCCGCGCGATACCGTGTGGCTTTCGGCTTCGGCCGGCACCGGCAAGACCCAGGTGCTTTCCTCGCGCGTGCTGCGGCTGTTGTTGCAGGAGAACGTCGAGCCTTCGCAGGTATTGTGCCTTACGTTCACCAAGGCGGGCGCCACCGAAATGGCCGCGCGCATCAACGGCACGCTGGCGGAATGGGTGCGGCTTGAGGACACCCTGCTGTTCCAGCGGCTGGACGCGATCGGCGCGCCGACCGATCCCGACACGAGAGCGCGTGCACGCACCCTGTTCACCGCCGTGCTCGACAGTCCGGGCGGGGGCCTGCGGATCGACACGATCCACGCCTTCTCGCAGTGGCTGCTGGCGACGTTCCCGCTTGAAGCGCAGCTTGTGCCCGGCACGCGGCCGATGGAAGACCGCGAACGGGCGTTGCTGGCCCGGCAGGTGCTTGCCGATCTGCTCGTTTCGGCTGAGAACGATCCTTTCGACGGGCCGGGGCTGCTGGGTGCCATCGCGCAGCTTTCGCTGCGTCACGGGCCGGACTCGGTGGTCGATTTCCTGCTCCGCTGTGCAGGCGCACGTGAGGCCTGGTTCGGACCGGGATCGTGGCAGGCCGGCGATATCCGCAGCCACGTCCTGCGCCTGCTTGACCTGCCTGACGAAGCGGGTGACGAATTGCTCGCCGAAATGTGCAGCGACGATGCTTTCGACGTCCGCTCGCTGCGCAAATGCTGCGAGGTTCTGGCCGAATGGAACACCGCCACCGCGCACAAGGCAACCGACGTCCTGGTTCCGTGGCTCACCTGGAGCCCGGCGAAGCGGGCGGAGGGGATCGACGATCTCCACGCCGCGCTGTTCACCAAGGACGATGGCGTTCGCAGCCTCAACCACTTGTCCAAGCGCGATCCGGATTACGAAGGCTATGCCGTGCGCGTAGGCGAGAGCGTTGCGCGAATCCGCGAGACCAAGGCGCTGCTGGGCCTTGCCGAGAGGCTGGTGCCCGCGCTGCGGCTCGGCCGTGCCTTCGCGCTCGCCTGGGACGAGGCCAAGCAGCGCGAAGGGCTGATCGATTTCGACGACCAGATCCGCCGTGCCGCCGATCTGTTGCGCGGACAGGCCTCTGCCGACTGGATCCGCTACAAACTGGATCGCCGGTTCGACCATATCCTGGTTGACGAGGCGCAGGACACCAATGCCGCGCAGTGGGATATCGTCTTCGCCATGGCGGAGGAGTTCTGGGCAGGCGAGGGGCAGCGCGAAGGCCATCCCCAGAACCTCATGCGCACGCTCTTCGTCGTGGGCGATTACAAGCAGGCGATCTTCCGTTTTCAGGGCACCAGCCCCGAGAACTTCCGCCGGGCCGCGGACCGGGTGCGCGGCAAGATGCGTGAGGCGGCCGACAATGCGGATATGTTGCGCAGCGGTATAGCCGCGCGGCCGCTCATGGAACTGGGGCTGGACCGCAGCTTCCGCACCGCGCAGCACGTCCTCGATTTCGTGGATCAGGCCATCTCCGGCATCGGCCATGCCAGCTTCGGGCTCGACCGTCCGGCCGGGCGGCATGTCGGGCAGGAAAGGCCGGGCTACGTCGCCTTGTGGAAGCCTGTCTCCGAGCAGATCGGCGAAGACGATGACGAGCCTCTCGAAGACGACGACAACGACGGGCAGCAGCCCAACTGGCTTTCGCGACCGGACCGCCAGATGGCCGAGCGCATCGCGCAGCAGGTACGGGAATGGCTCGATCCATCCGGCCCGGGCTTCACGCTGAACAAGGGTAGTCCTCGCCGTGCAGGTGCGGGCGACATCATGGTCCTGGTGCGCCAGCGCAAGGAGCTTGCCGGGCTGATCGTTGCGCGGCTTCATGCGGCGGGCGTGCCGGTGGCGGGCGTCGACCGTCTGCGTCTGGGCGCGCCGCTGGCGGTGAAGGACCTGATCGCCGCGCTGCGCTTCGCGGTGCAGCCGCTCGACGATCTCAACCTTGCCGCGCTGCTGGTTTCACCGCTCATCGGCTGGAGCCAGGCCCAGTTGCTGCAACATGGCTACCGGGACAGGAACCGCCGCCTGTGGGAGCATCTGCGGGCGCAATCCGGGCCCGAGATCGCGGCCGTTCTCCAGCAACTTGGGCCACTGCTGGCGCTGGCGGATTACGAACCGCCACTGGCGCTGCTGCACTGGCTGCTGGTCGGTCCCTGGCAGGGGCGGCGCAAGCTGGTCGCACGGCTCGGCAGCGAGGCCAATGACCCGATCGACGAACTGGTCAACGCCGCGCAAGCCTACGTCGCCACGGACACGCCCAGTCTTGCGGGCTTCCTCGCCTGGTTCGACGCGGGCGACGGCGAGCTGAAGCGCGAGGCGGATGCGGCCTCCGGTCTGGTCCGGGTGATGACGGTGCATGGCTCGAAGGGGCTGCAGGCGCCCATCGTGATCCTGGCGGACGCCACCGGCAACCCGGAAGCCGCGCGCGACCGGGGTTTCGATCTGTCCGATCCGCGCGATGAACGCCGCAAGGTGCCGCTGCCTCCGCTCTCGAAGGAAGAGAAGGTCGGCCGCATCGCCGCGCAGATCGCCGCCAATCGCGAGGGGGATGAGCAGGAACACTGGCGCCTGCTCTACGTCGCCATGACCCGCGCCGAGGAAGCGTTGTTCATCGGCGGCGCGCTCGGTCGGCGCGACAGGGATGGTCCTGCGGAGAAGAGCTGGTACGCGAACTTGCGCGCGCTGTTCCCGGCCGAGGCCGAAGTCGAGGATCCGATCTGGGGCACGCGGTGCGAGCATGGCCCGCCGCCTGCGCCGCTGCCCGCCGAAGTCCGTTCGGTGGAACTGCCGCTCCGCGAACCGCTGCCGCGTTGGCTGGAACGGGCCCCGCCCGCCGAACCGCGCCCGCCGCGCCCGCTGGCGCCGTCCTCGCTGGGTGAGGACGATGCGCCCGATCCGCCGTTCCCGCCGGGAGCCGGGCGCGATGCCTTGCGGCGCGGCACGCTGGTTCACAAGTTGCTTGAACGCCTGCCGCAAGTGGAAGCGGACATGCGCGAGGAATCGGGTTGGCAATGGCTGGCCCGCAATGCTGCCGACCTGCCGGAAGACACGCGCGAGGCCATGCTGGCGAGCGCGATGGCGGTGCTTGCAAACCCGGATTGGGCGGAACTGTTCGGCCCGGCCAGCCTTGCCGAGGTGCCGGTGGCGGCCGTAGTCGGCGGGCAGGTGGTGGCGGGCACGATCGACCGTCTCGTGGTCGAGCCTGAGCGTATCCGCCTTGTGGATTACAAGACCGCGCGCCGCCCGCCAGAACGGCTGGAGCAGGTGCCGCGCGGCGTCCTGCGCCAGATGGGGGCCTATGCCGCCGCGCTGGAAGTGGCGTTTCCCGGCCGCGCCGTGGAAGTGGCGCTGCTCTACACCACGGTGCCGCGCCTGATCGAGGTTCCCGCCGAAGTGCTGGCTGTTCACAAGCCGGACTTTTCCCCGGCCCAGTAAAGCTATGCCGGGGCAGGCGTTGCCTCGAGACAATTCGTCCCTAGATTGCGTTCAACCGAGATACCCGAGGAGTTTCAATTCATGGCGACCATCGCTGTTACCGACGCCAGCTTCGAAGACGACGTTCTGAAGTCCGACAAGCCGGTGCTCGTCGATTTCTGGGCCGACTGGTGCGGTCCCTGCAAGATGATCGGCCCGGCTCTGGAAGAGATCAGCGACGAGCTGTCCGAGAAGGTGACCATCGCCAAGATGGACATCATGGCCAACACCGGCATCCCCGCCGAGATCGGCGTGAAGTCGATCCCGCTGATGGTGCTGTTCAAGGACGGCAAGCCGGTCGCCCAGAAGCTTGGCGCTGCTCCCAAGAGCGCGCTGAAGGGCTGGATCGAAGGCGAACTCTGAGGTTCGCATCGGCCTGAACCGGGGGCCTGAACCGGCCAGTCCGGCAAGGCCGCTTTTCCGGCAGGAACAAGAAAAGCCCCTTCCACCATCAAGGTGGAAGGGGCTTTTTCGTGCGTCTTGGGCAGGTTTTCCGTCGGCGCGGCAGGCGGCCTTACAGGCCGTCGAGGCCCTTGCTGACGAGGATATTCACTGCAACGCGGCGGTTCTGCGCCTTGCCCTGCGGGGTGGTATTGTCCGCCAGCGGGTCTGCCTCGGACATGCCGGTGGGCGTCAGCATGCGGTAGGGCTTCCAGTGGCAGGCCTGCTGGAGATAGTTGACGACGCTGCCGGCGCGCTTTTCGCTGAGCGTCTGGTTGAAATCGGGGCTTCCGGTGGAATCGGTGTACCCGACCACGAGCAGCAGGGCGTTGTCCATGCCCTCGGCGGCCGAGGCCGCGGCGCAGAGGTCGTTCTTCGCCTGGGGGGACAGTGCCGCCTTGCCGGTGTCGAAGTTCACGTTCGTCGTGCCCTTGACGTTGTACTGGTCGATGTCGCCCATGCGGCCGCGCAGCGCTTCGGTGGCAGCGGTCTGTTCGGCGAAGCGCTGGTCCGTGCCGTTGTGGATCATCGACGCGGTCTTGAGATCCTTGTTCTGCAGCTTGATCTGGCTGGCCACGAGACCGCCGCCGGATTGCATCGTCTTTACGGAAACCGGCAGCCCGTTCAGCAGCGAACTGGCGACCAGCTTGTTGCGGCCGAGCCCGAACAGGCCCTTGCTGGCGCTGATGCGGGTGGCGTCGTTCACGGCGATCACGGTGTTGGTGCCATCGGCGGCGGTAACCTGCATCCGGTCGCCGCTGCGCGCGGAAATGATGCCTTCGACGTCAGGCCCTTCGGTCATCTCGGCAGCTTCCGGCGCGGGGGCGCTGTAGCTGGCGGAAACGTCGGCTTCGGGCGGTTCCTGCGACTGCGCAGCCAGGCTGGCGGAAGCGGTGCCGGTCAGCATTGCGGCCAGCAGGAGGACTTTGGGGCTTTTGGTAATGACACTCATTGCGGCGACTCCTTAAAACTCGACCTGTCAGGCCTGCGTGATCGCAGCTTTCGTCCGACCGCAGCCGCTTCGAAAAAGCCTGGCCACCGTCGGAACCCCCTCCATCTCGTTTCAATGGCATGCGGCAGATCTGCCGCACTTGAACTTCATGGAAAGCCTGCGTGTTCAGGTTCACCTTTCCGCTGCATGAACATGTTTTGCGCCGGCAGTGCCGTGCCGGTAATTCGAGTTTCCTGTGCGGTGAGTTGATGGATAGAAGGGCGGTGATCCATCGCACGGCGCGATGTATGGCCTATCTGTCCCGATGTATTGTCGCGATGAACTCTGTTTGGCGTGGTCTTGGTTGGCGAGTATTGATTTAAATGGAAATTATCTCGCACGAGTTCTTAAAGCGTTGAATTTAAAGCCTGGAGCAATTTCCTGAATTGTTCCCGCCGGATCGACGAAGCGGCCCGCGTGCAAGGCGGGCCGTTTGCGCAGGGGTGGTGTGAGGTGTCGGGTAGCCGGAATAGGGCTCGCAGGGGATTGAGCGGCATTCCTGCCGATCTCCCGGCAGAGCCGATCCGAGGTCAATCGTGCGGGCACGGTGAAGCGTTCTCCACCGCCCGCTTTCGGCTGGCAGGCCGCTGAAAAGCTTCAGTCTTCCAGTGCAGTGAGGCGGTTGGCCAGCGCTTCGAACAGGGCGGGCGAGGCCGCTCCGATCAGGCCCTTGCGGCCGATTTCGTCCACCCGGTAAGCGGAGCCGTCCGGGCGGGCGCATTTCCCGCCCGCCTCGTTGAGGAACAGCGCGCCCGCCGCATGGTCCCAGGGCAGGGTGCGCTCGAACACCGCGACGTCGTTCTGGCCAAGGGCGAGGCGAGGGTATTGCTCTGCGGCGCAGCGGGGAATGTCCACCATGCGGTAATGCGGGGCGACTTCGGTGCGCAGGCGTTCGCGGCGCGATTCCTCGGTGAAGATCAGCGAGATCGCGGCCACGGGCGGCATTTCGCCCGTGGCGCGGGCAGTGAGGCGCTCGCCTTCTACCCAGGCGCCGCCGCCCGCCGAGGCGCGGCAGAAGCGGCCGGTCAGGCAGTCCAGTATCCAGCCGCCCAGCGTCTCGCCCTGGTCCGCCAGCGCGATCAGCATGCCGAACGGGGCCTTGCCCGCGGCGAAATTGTTGGTGCCGTCCAGCGGGTCGACGATCCAGCAGAGCCGGTCCTTGAGCTTGAGCAGTTCGTTCTCGTCAGCGAACGTCGCTTCCTCGCCCACGACCGAAGCCTCGGGGAGGAGGGCGGTAAGGCGCTCGGTCAGGATCGCCTCGCTCTCACGGTCGGCCACGGTGACGACGTCGTTCACCGCCTTGCTCACGATCTGTTCGCTCGACAGCGATTGGTAGTGCGGCAGGATCACATCGCGAGAGACTTCGCGCATGATCGTTTCGACCGCGATGTTGAGCGTGGAGGTGATCATGCAGGAGGCCTTTTGACGGAGGATCAGGTGAGCGGGATCATGACCTGCCGGGCATAGCCCTTGCGCTCACGAATGCGGGCGTACCATTCGGCCAGCGCGGGAAACTCGGGCTTCTCGAACGGGAGCGAGAACCAGGTATAGGCGTATACCCCCATGGGAATATCGCCCAGGCCGAACTCCCCGCCGGAAAGCCAGGGCTTTTCGGACAAGTAGCGTTCCAGCACGACAAGGTGCGCGGCGCAGGTTTTCACGTCACGCTCGATAGCGGGCATGTCCCACTGGTCCTGCGGGGTGCGGGCCATCGAAAGGAAGGGCAGGCGCTGGGCGTCGGCATAGGTGATCTGCCAGTCCATCCAGCGGTCGGCCAGCGCGCGGTCGATGGGATCGGGCTGGAACCAGCGATCGCCGCCGTATTCGGCCGCCATGTAGCGCAGGATCGCGTTCGATTCCCAGAGGACGAGCTTGCCGTCCTCGATCATCGGCACCAGCCGGTTCGGGTTCTTGGCGAGGTACTCCTCGGTATAGCCGAACGAACCGCCGATATCGTGGCGCACGTAGTTCAGGCCCAGTTCCTCGGCGAACCAGGCGACTTTCTTGACGTTGTGGGAGTTGAGGCGCCCCCAGATGGTGAATTGCGGCCCGGCCATCGTCAGCTCCGATAGTCGGCGTTGATCGAGATGTAGCCGTGCGTCAGGTCGCAGGTCCACACGGTGGCGGCGCCTTCGCCAAGGCCGAGGTCGACCTCGATAGTGACGTCCTGCCCCTTGAGGTGCGCGGCGACGGGCGCTTCGTCATAGTCGGCGAGCGGCAGGCCCTCACGCGCGGCCCAGGTGCCGCCGAAGCCGATGGAGAGCTTGTCGCGGTCCGCCGGTTCGCCTGCCTTGCCCACGGCCATGACGACGCGGCCCCAATTGGCGTCTTCCCCGGCGATGGCGGTCTTCACCAGCGGCGAGTTGGCGATGGCCATGCCGACCTTGCGCGCGCTTTCGTCGGATACGGCGCCGGTAACGGCGACCTCGATGAACTTCTGCGCGCCTTCGCCATCACGCACGACGAGGTGCGCGAGCTGGCGGCAGACGTCATGGATCGCGGCGGCAAAGGCATGGGCGCCGGGCGAGGCGATCGACGAGATCGGCGCGTTGCCGGCCTTGCCGGTGGCGAAGGCGAGCACGGTGTCGCTGGTGGAGGTGTCCGAATCGACGGTGATGCACGAGAACGTGCGGAAGTTCGCGGCGGAGAGGCATTCCTGCAGGAAGGCAGGCTCCACGGCGGCATCGGTAAAGATGTAGCCGAGCATCGTCGCCATGTCCGGCGCGATCATGCCCGATCCCTTGATGACGGCGGCGAGGGTCACCTTGGTCTGGCCAATCATCGCCGTGGCCGTCGCGCCCTTGGCGAAGGTATCGGTGGTGGAGATGGTGTTGGCAACGTCCTCCCAAGAGCAGGGCTCGGCGGTGAGGGCTTTCTCCACGCCTTCGCGCGCCTTGTCCTTGGGCAGAGGCACGCCGATCACGCCGGTCGAGGAGACGAAGACCTGTTCGCGCGGGCAGCCGATGTGCGCTGCGACCTGGTCCATGATCTGCTCCACCGCCTCACGCCCGCGGTAGCCGGTGAAGGCGTTGGAGTTGCCTGCATTGACCACCAGCGCGCGGGCGAAACCCTGCTTCACGTTGTCACGGCCCAGTTCGACTTCGCTGGAACAGCACAGGTTCCGGGTGAACACGCCCGCAACCGCGGTGCCTTCTTCCAGCTCCACATAAGTCAGGTCGCATCGGCCCCAGTCCTTGTACCCGGCGCGCACGACGTGCGGCGTGACGCCGGCGATCGGCGACATGGCGGGGAAGGGCGAGGCGAGCGGTGAAGTGGGATAGGCCATGGGCAAAGCGACTAGCGCGTGGGTGTGACAGGTCAAGCGTCGGAAGAATGGTTTGAGGCGATCTGCCGGGCAGTGACGCGGCGCGCGGTTCGATCCGGGCAGTGACGCCAAGGGTGCGGCAATCGAGAGCAAGTTTCCCGGGCATGTGGCGCTTTCGCTCTAGGCGAGGCGCGTTTCGTCCCTGGCGCTGGCGCGAGGATAGGGTGCCGTCCTGCGGCTTCTTGCGGATGACAGGGCAAGGATGCCTGCCGCCAGCAGAGCCGGAAAAATCCCGAAAAGCCGTCCTCGCTCGCCGCCGCCGAGCTGGCTGGCCAGCATGAGGATCGGGAAATGAACGGCATAGAGCGGGAAGGACAGGCTGCCGAGCAGGGCGAGCGGCCGCTCGGCGATGCGCGGTGGTGTGGCGGTCGCCGCAATCCAGAACAGCGGCGGAAACCCGAGCGACATCACAAGGGCGTCGCCGATCCAGACCGGCAGTGGAACAAGCGGCAGCAGCGCCACGAGGGCGATCGGCATGAGCAGCGCGATTCGCCAGTCGGCGGCGCTTGCGGGCCTGCGGGCGCGCCACCGCCGCGCCATGACGATGCCCAGCAGGTAGGACCATCCCCCTCGCAGCAATCCGGCGGGCAACTGGCGCAGGTCCCCGCCGAGGTCGCCGTCACCCGCGCGGGCCATCAGCATGACCAGCCCGGCCAGGCAGGCCAGGGCCAGAAGCGCAAGCTTCGCGTCGGTCAGGCGATGAAGCTTCATACCATGAAGCAGGTTGAGAGCCAGTTCGGCGAACAGCGACCATTGCGGCGTATTGGCGGGGAACGTCATCCCGCCGGTCAGCATCGGGACCATGGCGAGGGATAGCACGAAGGCCGCAAGCGCGAGGCCGCCGTTGCCGGTCGCGCCGAACAGGGCGAAGGCGCCGGGAATCGCTCCGGCCGCGACCATCGGCAGAAAACGGCGGAAGCGCCGGCGCAGAAACGTGACCGCGTCGATTCCCGCGCCGAACCGGGGTTCGAATGCCAGCGTCAGCACGAAGCCGGAAAGCAGGAAGAACAGGTCCACGAAAAGGTAGCCGCGCGTAAAGGCGGGGAAGGGGGCGGAAAGCCGGGCGTGGAAGACGAGCACGCCGATCGCTGCGAATCCGCGCAGTCCGTCAAGCAGCAAGAGTCTTTCGCCCGGATCGGTTTTCACTGCGCTCGCTTCGTGATGGACCTGCAACTGCGGAATAGCGCGCCAATCGTTAAGGCGGCGTTTTGGGCTTTACGCCGCGGGCTGTGCGCTAAATCCGGCGATGCGCGATGGGTTGTGGACTATTCATCCTGCGCCCCCTATCTGATCCGCCATGGCAAACCGCCTGCTCCTGACCCTGCTGGCCCTGTTGACGGGCCTCGCCGCGCAGATCGGCCCTGCCGACGCGCGCGCGTCGCAGGTTGCCAGCCTGCAGGTCGTGCTGATCGAAGCCGCCGTTGCCGCCAAGGCACCGCGCGCGCCGGTCGCCCTTGCTCAGCTTCCCGAACCGGGCCTGCGCAATACCCGCCGCCATGCGCCGCCGCTTGTCGCGGTGCCGGAATCGCCGGCGGTGCCCACGGTGCTCACCGGGATAGACCGCGCGCGCGAATAAGCGCGCCGGGCATTCGCAACCTCGCGAAAACCTTTTCACGTGCCCGCGCGTCATGCGGGTGCGTTCATCCGACATAAGCCTTCACGAAAACAGGGATTCCCGCCATGTTCGGCGCCATCGCCAAGTCCATTTTCGGTTCGTCCAACGACCGTTACGTCAAGTCGCTCGATAAGGTCGTGGGCCAGATCAACGCCTTCGAGCCCGTGCTGGAAGCCTATAGCGACGAGGAACTGGCCGGCCAGACCGTCAAGTTCCGCGAACTGCTGGCCAACGGCAGCACGCTTGACCAGATCATGCCGGAAGCCTTCGCCACCGTGCGCGAAGCCTCGAAGCGCGTGTTCGGCATGCGCCACTTCGACGTGCAGATGATTGGCGGCATCGTGCTCCATCGCGGCGAGATCGCCGAAATGCGCACGGGCGAGGGCAAGACCCTGGTGGCGACCACCGCCACCTACCTCAACGCGCTTGAGGGCAAGGGCGTGCACATCGTCACCGTCAACGACTACCTCGCCCGCCGCGACGCGGAGCAGATGGGCAAGCTGCACAATTTCCTCGGCCTGACGATCGGCGTGATCGTGCCGAACCTCAACGAATACGAACGCCGCGAAGCCTATGGCGCCGACATCACTTACGGCACCAACAACGAGTTCGGCTTCGATTACCTGCGCGACAACATGAAGCATGAGCGCAGCCAGATGGTGCAGCGCCCCTTCAACTTCGCGATCGTCGACGAGGTCGACTCGATCCTGATCGACGAGGCGCGCACCCCGCTCATCATTTCCGGCCCGACCGACGACAAGTCGGAGCTCTACATCCAGGTCGACGCGGTCGTTAAGCAGTTCGTTCCCGAGGACTACGAGACCGACGAGAAGACCAAGAGCATCAGCCTGACCGAGGACGGTGTCGAGAAGGCCGAGCGCATGCTCGAAGCCGCCGGCCTGCTCGTCGGCTCGAACCTCTACGACGTCGAGAACACGCAGGTGGTCCACCACCTCGACCAGAGCCTCAAGGGCGTGGTCATGTTCAAGCGCGACATCGATTACATCGTCAAGGACGGCAAGGTCGTCATCATCGACGAGTTCACCGGCCGCATGATGGACGGCCGCCGCTGGTCGAACGGCCTGCACCAGGCGGTGGAAGCCAAGGAAGGCGTCCGCATCGAGCCCGAGAACCAGACGCTCGCCTCGATCACCTTCCAGAACTACTTCCGCATGTACCCCAAGCTTTCGGGCATGACCGGTACGGCCGCCACCGAGGCGCCGGAATTCTACGACATCTACAAGATGAACGTCGTCACCATCCCCACCAACGTGCCGGTGCAGCGCGTGGACGAGGAAGACGAGTTCTACAAGAACACCCACGACAAGTTCGGCGCCATCGCCAAGCTCATCCGCGAGCGTTACGAAACCGGCCAGCCCGTCCTCGTCGGCACCGTGTCGATCGAGAAGTCGGAGCTGCTGTCGGACTTCCTCAACAAGGAAGGCGTCAAGCACTCGGTGCTGAACGCGCGTTTCCACGAGATGGAAGCGCATATCGTCGCGCAGGCCGGTTCGCTTGGCGCCGTGACGATCGCCACCAACATGGCCGGTCGCGGCACCGACATCCAGCTTGGCGGTAACGTCGAGTTCCGCGTCGAGGACGAACTGCGCGACATGCCCGAGGGGCCGGAGCGCAACGAGGCCATCGCCCGCATCAAGATGGAAGTCGCCGAGCAGAAGCGTCTCGTGCTCGAAGCCGGCGGCCTCTGCGTGATCGGTACCGAGCGCCACGAAAGCCGCCGCATCGACAACCAGCTGCGCGGCCGTTCAGGCCGTCAGGGCGACCCCGGCCTTTCGAAGTTCTACCTCTGCCTGGAGGACGACCTCCTGCGCATTTTCGGCCCGGACACGCTCTTCGCCAAGATGATGAACAGCAACCTTGCTGATGGCGAGGCGATCGGTTCCAAGTGGCTGTCCAAGGCCATCGAGACCGCGCAGAAGAAGGTCGAGGCGCGCAACTACGAAGTCCGCAAGCAGGTCGTCGAATACGATGACGTGATGAACGACCAGCGCAAGGTCATCTACGAACAGCGCGCGGACATCATGGACGCCGAGACGGTGGACGAAGTCGTCGTCGACATGCGCAACGACACGGTCAACGCCATCGTCGCCGATGCCTGCCCGGCCGGCTCCTATCCCGAGCACTGGAACGTCGAGGCACTCAAGGCCAAGTCGCTCGACGTTCTGGGCATAGAAGTGCCGATCGAGGACTGGATCGAGGAAAGCGGCGTCGATCCCGAGCTGGTCGAAGAGCGCGTGGCCGCCATGGCCGCCGAGCACATGAACGCGAAGATGCTGCAGGACGATCCGGCGATCTGGCGCCAGGTCGAGAAGTCGATCCTGCTCGACCGTCTTGACCACTACTGGAAGGAGCACCTTTCCACCCTCGACGCGCTGCGTCAGGTCGTGTTCCTGCGCGCCTATGCCCAGAAGACCCCGATCAACGAGTACAAGACCGAGGCCTTCAGCCTGTTCGAGCGCATGCTCGACCAGATTCGCGAAGACGTGACGCGCATCCTGTCGGTCAGCGAACTGCGCATCCCGGAACCGGCCGCGCTGCCCGAACTGCCGGACTTCCTGACCGGCCACATCGACCCGCTGACCGGTCTCGACAATTCGAACGACGGCGACGGTTCGGCCTTCATGCCAGAACTGTTCGGTTCGCTGGCGGGCAGCCCGCAGGCCGGTGTCGGCGTGGGGGCCGGTGGCACCGGGGAGAACCCCTATGCCGACCTGCCGATCAGCCGCAATGCGCCGTGCCCTTGCGGTTCGGGGCAGAAGTACAAGCACTGCCACGGCGCGCTCGCCTGAGGCGGTGAAGGCTCCGGTGCGGCGAATCTGTCGCCGTTTCGGACCTGACCTGTGACGATGAAACGATAACGGCCCGGCATCGCTCGATGCCGGGCCGTTATCGTTTCCGCCTACAGGATCCGTCGCGCGAGCTTGCCTAGGCCACCGGCACCCGGATCCGCGCGATGAGGCCGCCGCAGGGCGATGTCGCGAAGGAAAGCTGGCCGCCGAACCGCATCATCAGCCGGTGCGCGGTGGGAATGCCCAGCCCGAAGCCCGGCGTATCGCGCGTGCGCGCCTCGTCGAGCCGGAAGAACGGGGTGAGCACATCCTCGAAATGGCCGGGCGGAATGCCGGGACCGGCATCCTCCACCTCGATGATCCAGCCGCGATCTTCGTGGCGGACGGTGAGGTCTGCGCGGCCGCCGAAGCGGATCGCATTCTCGACCAGTGCGCCGACCGCCAGCGATAGCGGTTCCGGGAATGTCTCCACCGTGGCGCCGCCTGCCGGAGTCAGCCTGGCGCGATCCTCGTAAGGGGCGATGGCGGCGGCGGCGAGCTGGTCCAGGTCCACAGGTTCCGGTTCCGAGGAGAGGTGCTGCGCGCGCAGGTAGCCCTGGAGCGAGGCGAGCAGGCCTTCCATCTCGTCGATGCTGGACTGCATGATGTCGGCGATCTCGCGGTCCTCGATCAGGTCCGTGGCGATCTGCTGGCGGGAGAGGGGCGTGCGAAGGTCGTGGCTGATCGCTTCGAAGGAGCGGGCCTGGTCTTCCAGCAGGCGCGCGATGCGCTCCTGCATCATGTTCATCGAATGGGCGAGGTCGCGCAGGTCTTCCGGGCCGCTCTCTCGGATTTCCACGCGCTGGCCGTGGCCGATGGCATCGGCGGCCTGGGTCAGGCGGCGGAGCGGGTTGGTGAGCAGCCGCAGCGCGACGAGGCCGATGGCGATGCAGGCCAGCGCAGTGCAGAGCATCAGCACGCTGGCGCGCAGGGCGATCGGCCACATGGACGTGATGTCGCGCGAGCGGAAGTTCAGCCACTTGCCGTCGGCGAGGCGGATCGAGCCGACGAGATCGCGTTTGCCGCCGTGAGCGTCGGAAGTGGCGAGATGGAGTTGCCGCGCGGCGAGCGAGGGTTCCCATTCGATGACTTGCCCGGCGATTCGCTCCAGCGTGTCCGAATCCGTCGTGACGGAAACGGCGGGTGCGGGGGCGAATTCGGCCTTGAGGTGGCCGGTGGTCATGATCGGTGCGGCAAGATCGGGGTGAAGCGCGTGGATGCGATCGCTGACGACGATGAGTTCGGCGATTCGGCGGGCATGGTCTGCGCGCAGGGTCTGGCGGTCGATGGCCTGGTAGAGCAGCAGGCTGCCCACGAGTTGGACCACGCCCAGCGACAGGAAAACCACGGCGGCTAGAACCGCAAGACGCGGAAAACTGATTCGCGGCAACACCATTCCTCTCGCAGAGCGCCCGATTCTTATACGCGATCTGCGGCGACGCCCGAAATCAGCGCTCTCACCGGAGAAGCCGTTCGTCAATGCGGAGTGATGTGTGGGAAACGTTTTGATACGCGCGCCTTGCGCCGAGCCCTTTCTTCATGCCTTCCGTGGAAGGAGAAGAAAGTGGCTCCCCGAGTAGGATTCGAACCTACGGCCATTCGATTAACAGTCGAATGCTCTACCGCTGAGCTATCGGGGAGCAGCCTGTCAGTGTTTCCACCGCCGGGCAGGAGTGCGCCTATAAAAGGGGTCCTCCGGGTTGGCAAGCGCTCTGTGCGGAAAATGTCGAGAAAACTTTTCCACAGGGCAGGCGCCCCATTCGGGCAATTCCTCAGACCTGGAACTGCTCCGCGAAGATGCGTTCCTCCAGCGTGAAGCCGGGGTCGAACAGCAGGGTGAGTTCCTTCTCGGGATTGGCGACGATGCGCACGGTCCGCACGTCGCGCACTTCCTTCTGGTCGGCCACGGCGGCGACCGGGCGCTTGCCGGGTTCCCGGATGCGGAATTCCACTTCGGCGCTTTCGGGCAGGATGGCGCCCTTCCAGCGGCGCGGCCGGAACGGGCTGAGCGGGGTGAGGGCCAGCATGCGCGATCCCAGCGGCAGGATCGGGCCGTTGGCGGAAAGGTTGTAGGCGGTCGATCCCACGGGCGTGGCCACCAGCACACCGTCGCCCACGAGTTCCTCCATGCGGACCTTGCCGTTGATCGTCACTTCCAGCTTGGCGGTCTGGCGGGTTTCGCGCAGCAGCGAGACCTCGTTGATCGCGTAGTAGACGAATTCGCGGCCATCGTGGCTGGTGGCATGCATCTGCAGCGGGCGCACCGGAACCTCGTGAGCTTCGGCGATGCGCTCGGCGATGGCCACCCCGTCATGCGGGCCGTTCATGAGGAAGCCGACCGTGCCCAGGTTCATGCCGTAGACCGGCTTTATCACGTCGCGGTCGAGCATTTCGTGCAGGACGTGGAGAAGAAAGCCGTCTCCGCCGACGACGACGAGAATGTCCGCCTCCACCGGATCAACCCAGGGGTGCGAGCGGCGAAGCTGCGCGGACCCGAGTTGGGCCTTGGCGCTGTCCGACACGATAAGCGCCAGTTTCGGTTCGTCAGCCATCGAATTCCCCAGCAACATTTCGTCCGGCGGGATCGGTCAAGGCCCGGATTGCGGGCACCTGTCCCATTTTCATGCGGTTTTTCACGCTGCGGACCTTTCGAATTTTGCATCGTTTGGCAAGGGCTTTGGCTATAGCGGGGGCGATGGTTGAAAGACGCAAGGGGCGGCCGCAGCGCCATGCCCGCAGGCTCGAGGACAGGCTGACCGGAATTCCCGGGCTCGATGCCGTGCGCGAACGGATCGACGCATGGCGCGCCGATGCCGAAAGCGCGCCGCAACATGCTCACGTCCACGCCATGCTGCTGGCCCTGCGCCGGCTCGACGCCATCAACATGGCCTATGGCGAAACGGCCGGTGACGGCGCGCTTGAGGAAGTGGCCAACCGCGTGGCCCATTTCGCGGGTGAGGAACTGGACGGCCCGTGGCTGCTGGCGCGGGCGGGCGGCGGTTCCTTCGTGCTCGTCGCCAACGAGGCGTGCAGCCGGGAACGCTGGCAACTGGTGGCGGACCAGCTTGCCGATGCCATCGCCCGGCCGATCGCGCTGCCGACCGGCGTGCTGCGCCTCTCGCCCCGTATCGCGCTGATCCGCGCGCTTACGGAGGAAAGCGTCGATTCGATGCTCGACCGGCTTGGCCACGCGCTTCACGATGCGCAGGACCAGACCGCCACGCGGCTGGGCTGGGCGGATGGCGAAGTGACGCCGCCGGGCCGTTCGGCGGCGCAGCTCGAAGCGGACCTGCTCGGCGCGATCGACCGGGACGAGATCGAGATCCTGTTCCAGCCCCAGTTCAGCCTCATCGACGATTCGTTGACCGGGGCCGAAGCCCTGGCCCGCTGGAATCACCCCCAACTCGGCCGCATCGGTGCCGGTGCGCTCTTCGCCATTGCCGAGCGGGCGGACCATATCGGACCGCTTTCGCGCCATATCGCGGCCAAGGCTCTGGCGGCGGCAGGGGGCTGGCCGGGGAACCTGCGCCTCTCGATCAATGTCACCCCGGCCGACCTCGCCTTCGGCACCTACGTTCGCCAGATGCTGGACCTGATCCGCGAAAGCGGTTTCCCCCCCCGGCGGCTGACGCTGGAGATCACCGAACAGTCCCTGATCGCCGACGTTACCCAGACGGCGCAGATGATGGCGGAATTCTCCTCGCAGGGTATCCGCATCGCGCTTGACGATTTCGGCGCCGGTTTCTGCAATTTCCGCTATCTCAAGGTCTTGCCGATCCACTATCTCAAGCTGGACCGCGCGATGATCGACGGCATCACCACCGACAAGCGCGACGTGGCGGTGCTGCGCGCCATCGTCGCCATGGCGAAGGCGCTGGACCTCGAAGTGATCGCCGAGGGTATCGAGGAAGAGGCCCAGCGCAAGGTCGTCGCCCGTGAGCATTGCGCCTATTATCAGGGGTTCCTGCGCGCGCAGCCGATGTCGACGGCGATGTTCGCCAAGCTCGCCCGGGTGGAAGCCTAGCGAGATCCGGCGGGGCGTCTGCGCCGGCGCCAGCGGCGCCAGTCGCGACGGACCTTGTTCCATGCCATCCACGTCCCCGTCGCGCAGACGAGAGTGACGGCGGCCAGCAGGGGAAGCACCACGAGATCCCACCAGGGACGCTTGCGCAGCACCGGGAAGTCCAGGCTGTGCAAGCCGTCCTGGAGCCAGCGGTAGCTGCGCCCGTTGCGATCGAAAGCGCGCAGCAACTGGCCGGAGGCGGCATCGATGTAGAGCCGCGTCTGTTCGCCGTCCTTCAGCACCGCACGCCAGACCGGCAGGCGGGCGGGGGACTTGCGGCCGTAATAGTAGGCGTCCTCCTCAGCCAGCAGGTCCAGCGAGGCGAGCTGCGGCGTGCCCGCCAGCGCCGCGCGCAGTTCCTGCTCGCGCAGGGGCGCGGCAGTTCCCTTCGCGTCGAAGCGGCGGGTCTCGCCATCGGCGTTCACCGCGAGGAGGAACATGCGCCCGCCGAGCGGCGCGGTCTCGATCCGCACCGCGGTACCGGCCAGTGGTTGTGAGACCTTCGTAGCGGCGGAAAGGGCGCCGCGCATCTCGCTCCAGCGCGGCGTGCCGGCAAGACGCTGGCGCTCTGCGAAGCCGCCCATGCTGTCGAGCAGGCCCCATGGGTTCATGGATAGCAGTCCGCTCGCCGCCCATGTCAGCGTCAGCAGGCCGAAGAACAGCCCGAACACGTGGTGCCACCACCACAGGCCCTTGTAGGGCGATCCGATCGTGCCGTCTCGCCGCCGCCGCACGCGCACGATACCGGCCCAGATGCCGGTCATGGTGAGAAAGCATCCGGCCAGCGAGGTCCATATCACGACCTGGCTCCACAAGGCGCCGTCCTGCCGCAGGATCGTGGGATAGAGCCAGTGCGGCACCGCGCCCAGCCAGCCCCAGAACCGCTGGAACCGCGTGGTCCGCTGCACCACTTCGCCCGATGTGCCGGAGATGTAGATTTCGGTTCCGGCCGGATCGCCATAATCGGCGCGGTAGAGCGGGGCGTTGCGGCGATAGGTCTGGACGGTCCACTGGTCCATCCCGGTTTCGGTCGGGGGCTGGGCGGACGAGGCGATCCCGTGGCCTTTCGCGAAGTCGGCGGCGATCCGGCGCAATTCGGTAGGCGAGGGCGGCCCGAGCGGGCGGCCGGTTTCCAGGTCGAAGGCGGCGGGCGTGGTTCTCATCTGCGGGATCGGGCGAGCCGCCGATGCGGCCGGAACCACGCGCAGCACCGGGCGACCGGCGCGCATTTCCACGCGCGCCGAAGTTATCGGGAGGTCTGCGGGAATATCCACCGCTCCCAAGGCGGCCTGCGCCGGCAGGCGCAGGGGCGCGAGCCCCCGCACCTGCGCTCCGGGTTCGAGCCTCGGATAATCCACGTAGATCATCACGAAGCCGGACAGGCACCACAGCGTCATCAGCAGGCCGACGAAGACGCCGAGCCAGCGATGCGCGATCAGGACAGCGCGGGGCATGGCCTAGAAGCTCAACCCGTAGCTCACCCGCAGCGTGCGCGGCACACCACGGTTGAAGTAAAGGAAGCGGCTGTTGCTCCCGTCAAGCGTGCCGGCATCGGTGACGGCGGAGGCATAGCCGCGCGTGGCATAGGCCTTGTCGAACAGGTTCTCGACATTGACGCCGAAGCGATTCCGGCGCGCCTCGCCGTCGACGTAGAAGTGGCCGCCGAGATCGACGAGTACGTAGTTGCCGTAGTTCATCCGCCCGAAGCCCGATGCGGTGGACCAGACATCGCCGATCCAGTTGACCGCCAGGTTGGCGCCGAATGGCCGGTCTTCCGGGGAATAGGCCAGCGTTCCCTTGGCATATTGCGCGGGATTGCGGTCCCGCTGGACCGAACTGCCCTCATTGCGGACGCGGGCATGAGTGTAGCTTGCCGCGAGGCTCCAGCCGCTTTCCAGCTGCGCCGTCACTTCCGCTTCGGCCCCTTGCGAACGGACCTTGTCGCGCACGTTGATGTAGGTGCCGTTGGGATAGGCCGGATCGTCGTAAGTCGAATCGATGAGGTCGGTGATGCTGCGGTTGAAGTAGGTCGCCTTCCAGCCGAAGCGGACACCCGGCAGGGTCGCCGCGCCGCCCAGCGATGCGTTGAGATTCACGCTGTGCTCGGGCTTGAGGTTCGGGTTGCCGGTTTCGCAGCAGGGGTCGTTGCCGTAGAGCTGGGAGGCGTCGGGCAGGACGAACGAGGTGCCGCCATTCGCCTCCACATAAAGCGCTTCGGCAAAATCGTAGCGGCCCGAGACGTTCCAGATCGTCTTCCTTGCGCCGTCCGTGCGGTTATGCCGCAGCCCGGCGGCGATCCGGCCCTTCGAGGATATCTCGTCGGTCGTGCGGATCTGCGCGATGGCGGCGTGGACCTGTTCGCTGGTCGGCGCGATCAGCAGCACGTCGTCCCGGCCGGAGAAGTTCTGGAAGTCGTAGCCCAGCAGGTACTCCAAACCCCGGTGCGGATGCAGCTTGACCACCGCGCTACCGCCCCAGTCGCGGTAGCCCCAGAACGTGCCTGCCGGGTAGATCACTTGCGGATCGTGATCGGGAAGCGAGTTGCGGATCTGGATGTAGGCGGTCTTCCAGTCGTGGAAATAGCCCTTGAGGAAGAACTGCACGGTGTCGCTGCCGGTATAGTCCAGCCGGGCGCTGGCGATCTCCTCGTTGCGGTCGTTCCGGCTCTCGCGGATGCGGGTGGGCGAAAGGTTGTCGAGCTTCGCCTCGGTGTGTTGGTACTGGAGATTGAGCGCGAGATCGGGGGCGAGGTCGTACTGGTACTTGAGGCCTGCGGACCACAAGTCGTAGCCGAGCCGGCGATCGGTAAGGCTGGGCTGGTAGGCGCTGTAGGGCATGTATCCCTCGGAGCGGTTGCGCGAGGCATAGGCCACGAACCGATGCCCGCCCGCCGCGCCGCGCAGGTAGCCGTCGAAGCTGGTGCCGCCCCACGAATCGACCGAGGCGTTGACCTGCCCGTTGAAGTCGTCCGTGAAGCCGCGCGTCACCACGTTGATGATCCCGGCCGAGGCCTGGGTGCCGTAGAACAGGCTCTCGCCGCCGCGCAGCACCTCGATCCGCTCGATCATGCTGGCGGGCAGGGTGTCGTTGGGCGAGGTACTGCCGTAGAGCCGGTTGTTCAGCCGGATGCCGTCCATCGTCCAGAGCACGTCCTGCGTGCGCGAACCCTGCAGCGAGACATCGACGTAAGTGAACGGCCCGTTGCGGCCGCGAATGTAGAGGCCGGGCACCGAATCGAGCGCTTTCACCACGTCCACTGCGCCGCTGTCGCGAATCTGCCTGCCCTCCACGACGGCCATGTCGTTGCCGTAGCGGGAAAGTTCCTGCGGCAGCGTTTCCTCAAGGCTCTGGCCGGTGACGACGATGGCGCCGTCCTCGCCGTCGCCGTCGGCGCGTTCCCCGGCGAAAACCGGCGTGCTCCAGGCGAGCGCCAGCGCCGCGGCAAGCGCCGCGTGCGAAACCTTTGCGAAATTCATCTTCATTCCCCTGCCGGGCGCCAGCGATCCGAAGCAGGGGACTGCCGTTTGCGAACGGCCGGCGCACCGACCGGCCGGGCGCCCATGGAAAGGCGACCGTTCAGCGCACCGTGCGGCCCCTGCCGCTCGTTCGTCGCTCAGACGGAGAAATCACCGTGCCCCGGCCATCCCCTGGACCAAAGCAAGAGCGACCGGACGCCGGCAGGTCTCCTGGCTCACGGGTCATCGCTTGATGCACGGCCTTCCCAGGCCTCGCAGGATTTAGCGTCCGGCCCAGTGGCTGCGGCATGGGCGCCTTGCCCGCCGCGTGATGTACATCGCGCTCGCCGCTTACAGTTGCAGGGACAGCCTCGGATTCGAAGGCGGCAAAGCCCTCTCACCGCGTTCCCTATTAAGCCTCTTTCGAGGCACCGACGCGATCATTCGCCCGGCTCGTCAGACGAATCCGGGCGGAAGCGCTGGTAGCGGGCGATGCGGGCGGGGGCAATCCTCCATGCGCCAGTCACCGCCGCGGCGTTCGGGATGGAGGGAAATCGGGGGGAGAGCGGGGCGGCGGATCGTCGCCGCCCCGCAAGAGGATGTCAGCGCGCGCCCTCGGCGTAGTAGCGCTCCATGTCGAGGCGCATCTGGTGCAGCGCCTCGGGGTTCAGATAGACCATGTGGCCTGCCGGATAGTACTTGAACTGCAGGTTCTGGCGCAGCGCCGGCGCCAGCATCATGTGCTTGAGGTCGCGCTCGGTCGAGAAGAACGGCGTTGCCATGTCGTAGTAGCCGTTGAGCGAAAGCACGCGCAGGTGCGGGTTGATGCGCATCGCGGTGCTGAGGTCTGCGGTCACGTCGGCGACGTTCTGTTTGCGTCCGGCGGGCGGCTCATGCGTCCAGTCCCAGTCCACCGGGCCGCCCTCGCGCGCGCTCAGGCGGTAGTCGAGATCGGTCTTGTAGCCGAGCGTGGTGGTCAGCTGGTCAAGGAAGCTGCCGACATAGAGGCCGCTGATCGCGGTGTCCGAAGGGTCGTACTCGGGGCTTTCACCGGCCGCATCGGCATCGAGACCCTTGTAGCGGCCGTCGAAGCGACCCACCGTCTCGCGCCCGCCGCGCAGCAGTTCCTTGCGGAAACGGCCGAGATCGACGCGCAGGTTCGCCTGCTTCACATAGTCCACCGAAAGGCCGGTGAAGCGGCTGAGCTGGCGGGCTACGGCGTCTTCCTCTTCCGGGGTGATGTCCTGGCCCTTGGCGAGCGCGGCGGCATAGGCGCCGTTGGCGAACTGGCGGGACTGTTCGACGAACTCGTCCACGGTCGCCGGACGATCCGCCACGCGGCCGTGATACCAGGCGACGGCGGCATAGGTGGGCAGGTAGCCGACGTAGATATTGTCGAAGCCGCTCTGGCGGATGCCGTAGTTCATGATCGACGAAAGTAGCACCACGCCGTTCAGCGCCATGCCGCGATCCTCAAGCTGGTAGGCCAGCGCGCCCGAGCGGGTCGTGCCGTAGCTTTCGCCGAAGATGTACTTGGGGCTGCCCCAGCGCGCGTTCTTGGTGGTGTAGCGGATGATCGCCTTGGCGAAGGCATCCACGTCCTGGTCCACACCGTAGAAATCGGCAGGCTTGGCATCGCCCAGGGCGCGCGAATAGCCGGCGCCCACCGCGTCGAGGAAGACCATGTCGGTGCTGCCGATCAGGCTGTCGGGATTGGGGCCGACGTCGAAGGGCGCGGGGCGGACGGCTTCGGGGTTGCCGGTGCGCACATGGTCGGGCGCGAAGCTGCCCATGCGCAGCCAGAGGCTCGCCGAGCCGGGGCCGCCGTTGTAGAAGAAGGTGACGGGGCGGTTTTTGCCCGGCGCGGTATAGGCGGTGTAGAACACGCTCGCGGTGGGCTTGCCCTGCGCGTCGCGGATGGTGAGGGTGCCAGCGGTGGCGGTATAGGCGATCGCCTTGCCGTCGACCCGGGCGGTGCCCTTGCTGGTCTTCGTCACTTCTTCGACCGGGGCGCTGGCCCAGTTCGCGGCCACCGCTTCGGCGGTCTTCTCGGCGTGCTGCTTGGCAGCGTCGGGAGCGTCGGACTTCTGGGCCAGCGCCGGCTGGGCCAGCGCGATCAGCGAAGCGAAAGCGAGGGTTGCGGGGGCCAGGGGCGAGGGAAGCCTCATCGAAATTCCTTTGTTTTTTCGCGAACCGAGCTGCTTTTCCTAACGGCTCGCCTCACGCGGGCAAGGCTTCGCCGCAGGGAAAACGCCGGTTTTCCCGAAAATCGTATACCGGGCGCCTGAGGCTCAGGCCTTGCGCGCGATGGAGGCGAGGCCCTTCGTCAGTTGCAGCAGCCCGTTGAGGCGGGACTTGGGATCGCCCCATGCGCGCTGCACCACCAGCTTGTTGTCCGGCCGCAGCTTCACCGTTCCCTGAAGGCGCTCGGCATAGGCGATGAGGCCCATCGGGTTGGGGAAGCTGTCGTTGTGGAAGCTGACCAGCGTGCCGCGCGGGCCGACGTCGATCTTGGCGATATGCGCCTCGATCGCCTGCCGCTTGATCTGGATGAGCTTCACGAGGTTCGACGTGGCGGAGGGTAGCGGGCCGAAACGGTCGATCATCTCGGCCGAGAGCGATTCGATCTCGTCCTTGCCCTCGGCATCGTTGAGGCGGCGATAGAGCGCCATGCGCACCGCAAGGTCGGGAACGTATTCCTCCGGGATCATGATCGGCGCTTCGACCGTGATCTGCGGAGACAGCCCCGAAGTGTCCTTCTCCAGCCCCACGCCGCCCGCGCGGGCGGCAAGGATCGCGTCCTCCAGCATCGACTGGTAGAGTTCGAAGCCGACTTCGCGGATATGGCCGGACTGTTCGTCGCCCAGCAGGTTGCCCGCGCCGCGAATGTCGAGATCGTGGCTGGCAAGCTGGAAGCCCGCGCCCAGCGAATCGAGGTCGCTCAGCACCTTGAGGCGCTTCTCCGCCACTTCCGAGAGCGCGCGGCCTGCGGGCGTGGTGAGATAGGCGTAGGCGCGCAGCTTGGACCGGCCCACCCGGCCGCGCAGCTGGTAGAGCTGGGCCAGGCCGAAGCGGTCGGCGCGGTGGATGATGATGGTGTTGGCACGCGGAATGTCGATCCCGCTTTCGACGATGGTGGTCGACAGCAGGACTTCGTACTTGCCTTCGTAGAAGGCGCTCATGCGCTCTTCCACCTCGCCGGCGCTCATCTGGCCGTGGGCGGATATGGCCTTTACCTCGGGGACGTGCTTGGCCAGCCATTCCTCGACTTCGGCCATGTCGGTGATGCGCGGCACGACGATGAAGCTCTGGCCGCCGCGATGGTGTTCGCGCAGCAGGGCTTCGCGCATCACCATGTCGTCCCATTCCATCACGTAGGTCCGCACCGCGAGGCGGTCCACCGGCGGGGTCTGGATGGTCGAGAGTTCGCGCAGGCCCGACATCGCCATCTGCAGCGTGCGCGGGATCGGCGTGGCGGTGAGGGTGAGGACGTGAACGTCTGCGCGCAGCTGCTTGAGGCGCTCCTTGTGATTGACGCCGAAACGCTGCTCCTCGTCGACGATGACAAGGCCGAGGCGCTTGAAGTTCACCGATTTCGAGAGGATCGCATGGGTGCCGCAGACCACGTCCATGGTCCCTGCGGTCAGCCCGTCGCGGGTTGCCTTGGCTTCCTTTTCGGGCACGAGGCGCGAAAGGCGGCCTACTTCGAGCGGGAAGCCCGCGAAGCGTTCGGCGAAACCGGAATAGTGCTGGCGCGCGAGCAGGGTGGTCGGCGCGACCACGGCAACCTGCTGGCCGGCCATGGCGGCCACGAAGGCCGCGCGCAGGGCCACCTCGGTCTTGCCGAAGCCGACATCGCCGCAGACCAGGCGGTCCATCGGCTTGCCCTCGGCCAGATCGCCCAGCACGTCGTCGATGGCGTGTTCCTGGTCCTCGGTTTCCTGCCAGGGGAAGCGGTCCACGAACTGGTCGTAGGAGGACTTTTCGGGCAGCAGCGCCGGAGCGACGCGCAAGGCGCGCTCGGCGGCGGTCTTCATCAGTTCGCCCGCGATCTCGCGGATGCGTTCCTTGAGTCTTGCGCGGCGCTTCTGCCAGGCTTCGCCGCCCAGCTTGTCCAGCGCGACACCTTCGCTCTCGCTGCCGTAGCGCGAGAGCACGTCGAGATTCTCGACCGGGATGTAGAGCTTGTCGCCGCCCGCATATGTCAGCATCACGCAGTCATGGGGCGACTTGCCGACCGGGATCGACTGGAGACCTTCGTAGCGGCCGATGCCGTGGTCCATGTGGACGATCAGGTCGCCGGGCGTCAGCGCCGCCAGTTCGGCAAGAAAGGCGTCGGAATCCTTGCGCTTCTTCTTGCGGCGCACGAGACGGTCGCCGAGAATGTCCTGCTCGGTGACGACTTCGACGGCATCGCTAGAGAAGCCGGTTTCCAGCGGCAGCACCAGCGCGGCGCTGCGGCCCTGCACGGCAAGGCCAAGCGCTTCCTGCCAGGTATCCGCCAGCTTGGGTTCCGGGCCCTGTGCCTCGCCAAGGATCGAGACGAGACGCGCGCGGCTGCCGGTGGAATAGGCGGCGAGGATCGCCTTGCGGCCCGATTTCGCCACGGCATGGAGATGCCTGGACGCCGCTTCATAGGCATTGTCGCCGCGCGCACGCTCGGGCGTGAAGTCGCGGGCATTGCCGAAACCGAAATCGATGACCTTGGCGCTTTCCGGCTGCGCGAAAGGATCGGCGCGGTGGACCGGGAAGGCGGATACCGCCTGTTCGAATTCCTCGCGCGAGAGATAGAGCGCGTCGGTTGCCAGCGGGCGGTACGATCCCGCCTTCTGGCCCGAGGTTTCGAGACGGGCCTTGTGATAGTCCGCAATGTCGGTGAAACGCTCGTCCGCGGCGCCGAGCGCGGGACTGTCGATCACCAGCAGGTCGTCGTTCGAAAGGTGATCGAACAGCGTGACCAGCCGGTCCTCGAACAATGGCAGCCAGTGTTCCATGCCCGCAAGGCGGCGGCCGTCGCTGACCGCCTGATAGAGCGGGTCCGCCGTGGCATTGGCACCGAACATCTCGCGGTAGCGGCTGCGGAAGCGCTTGACGCTGTCATCGTCGACCAGCGTCTCGCTTGCCGGGAGCAGCAGGTGTTCGGGCACCGATCCGGTGGAACGCTGGGTGCCGGTGTCGAACAGGCGCAGCGTTTCCAGCTCGTCCCCGAAGAAATCCAGCCGCAGGCCGCCCGAACCGTTTTCGGAATTCAGCCCCGAAGGCACGATATCGAAGATCGACCCGCGCACCGCGAATTCGCCCGCGTCGATCGCGGTGTCGCTGCGCTGGTAGCCCTGGCGGCGCAGCAGCGCGATCAGGCTTTCGTGGCCGATATCGAGGCCCGGCTTCAGCAACCGCACCGATTCGCGGATGCGGAACGGCGTCAGCACGCGCTGGAGCACGGCATTGGCCGTGGTGACCAGCAGCTGCGGGCCGGTGCGCTTCAGCTGGAGCCGGTGCAGCGCGGCCAGACGGCGGGCGCTGACCGAAAGGGCAGGGCTGGCGCGGTCGTAGGGAAGGCAGTCCCACGCGGGAAATTCGACCACATCCAGTTCCGGCGCGAAGAACTGGGCGGCATCCGCCACGGCGCGCATGGCGCTTTCATTGTCGGCAATGAAGACCGCGCGGCCGGCTTTCGCGGAAGCGTCCGCCGCCCGGGCTATGTCGGCCATGACCAGCGGCTGGGCACCCCGCGTTACCGACGAGAGCGTAAGGGGCGTGGTCGCCGCGAGAATGCGATTGAGGTCGATCATGCTTGTCGTGCGGGGCCTTCGACAGGCTCGGGCTGAGCGGGTTCGGGAGTGTGCTTCATTCTCCGCCCATGCAGAGTCCCGAACGTGTCGGGGAATCGCAGCATCAGCGCGGAATCTCGACGTAATCGAGCTTCATCATGCGGTCGAGCAGCGGGCCGCGATATTCTTCGGGAATGCTCTGCGTGCCGAGCGCCCATGCCATGATGTCGACATCCTCTTCCTCGATCATCGTTTCGAAGAGGGTGATCTCGGCTTCGGACCATTCGGCGTGGAAGCGGTCGAAGTAGCAGCCGATCATGTAGTCGGCCTCGCGCGTGCCGCGATGCCAGGCGCGGAACTTGAGGCGGGCCAGCCGGGCCTGCCCCTGGGATGTGAGTTCGGTCATGACCGCGCCGTTACGATACGGCGCGGTCATGAGCAAGTTTTGGGTGCCTACCTCTGGAACACCTTGATGATCTCGTCACCCGGACGCCCGGTCATCGTCTTGGGCACTTCGGTGAGGAGGGCGCCCTTCAGCTCCTTGTGATAATGCCGCCGCATCTCGCCCAGCGAGCGCGGGTCGGCAACGATCACCAGTTGATCGATCTCGCGCTCCAGCACCTGCTGGTTGAGCCAGCCCGCCACCGCGGCGGCATGGGCGCTTTCGTCCAGGGCATCGTTGCTGCCGTCGCCGGTGCGGGCCTGATGGCGCTTTTGCGCATCATGCCGGCGGAAACCGGCGCTGAAGTTGGTCGCCTCCAGATCGGGCGTCTCCAGCGAAGTGAGCCTTGGTGCGGCTTCGCGTCCCGAGTTGCGATAGAGCTCGAAGTTTTCACCATCGACGATCGCGAACACGGTTCCGTGCGGAAGAAGCATGCATTTCTCCTATGCTGGGGTGGGAACACCCAAGGCAACGTGGCTGTCCGCAAATCCGTTCCCCGCCGGTCTGGCGAAACGAGCCGTTCTCGCGCTAAGAGGCTGCTCATGCGGCCCGAAGCACTGAATTGCCTGTTCACCGAGACTGATTCCCTTGATGGCGTGGGCCCCAAGCTCAAGCGTCCGCTGGAAAAACTCGGGCTTACCCGTATCCGCGACCTGATCTACCACTTGCCCGACCGCTTCGTGGAGCGCCGCGCGATCACCGATCTGGACGAGGCGAGCGTGGGCGAGAACGTGATCGTCCAACTCACCGTGCGCGATCACCGCGCGCCGGCCGGGCGCGGCCCGTTTCGCGTGCTGGCCGAGGATGCCGCCGGGAACGTCTGCACGCTCACTTATTTCGGTCGCTCGTCCTTCACCGCCCGCAAGCAGCTTCCGATCGGCGAGACCCGCTGGGTGGCCGGGCGGCTCGACCAGTACGGGCAGATGCTCCAGATGGTCCATCCCGAGCATGTCTCAGAGGACAGCGCCGCCCCGGTCGGCCAGCTTTGCGAGGCGATCTACCCGCTTTCCGAAGGGCTGACGCAGGGGCGCGTCGCCGGGCTCGTGCAGCAGGCGTTCAAGGCCCTGCCGGAACTGCCCGAATGGACCGAGGCCAGCCTGGTGGACCGCATGAAGTGGCCGGTCTGGCACGAGGCCGTCCGCGAGGTGCACCGCGGCGTCCATGCCCAGGCGCGGGACCGGCTGGCTTATGACGAACTGCTCGCCAACGCGCTGGCGCTGATGCTGGTGCGCGAGAGCAACCGCAAGCAATCGGGCACGCCGCTGAAGGGCGACGGTTCGCTGCGGGCGAAACTGAAGCTGCCTTTCGCGCTGACCGGCGCGCAGAAGCGTTCCATCGACGAGATCGAGGGCGACGTCGGCCAGAACGCGCCGATGCTGCGCCTGCTTCAGGGCGATGTCGGCGCGGGCAAGACGGTGGTGGCGCTCAATGCCATGCTGATCGCGGTGGAAGCCGGCGCGCAGGCGGCGCTGCTGGCACCGACCGAGATTCTCGCCCGCCAGCATTACGAGACTCTGGCGCGGATGCTCGCGGGAACCGGGGTAGAGATCGCGCTGCTGACCGGGCGTGACAAGGGCAAGGCCCGCGAGGCGATCCTGATGGGGCTGGTGAGCGGCGCCATCGATGTCGTCGTGGGCACCCATGCGATCTTCCAGGATACGGTCTCCTACCGCAATCTCGCGCTGGTGGTGATCGACGAGCAGCATCGCTTCGGCGTCGGCCAGCGTCTCATGCTCGCGCGGAAGGGGCGGCGCACGCCGCATACCCTGGCGATGACCGCCACGCCGATCCCCCGCACGCTGACTCTGGCCCAGTACGGCGAGATGGAAGTGTCCAAGCTTGATGAACTCCCGCCCGGCAGGCAGGCGATCGATACCCGCGTCGTCTCGGTCGAGCGCATGGACGATGTGGCCGGCGCCATCGCCCGCCATATCGAGACCGGGCAGCAGGCCTACTGGGTCTGCCCGATGGTCAGCGAAAGCGAGAACGACGACCTCGCCGCGGCCGAGGCACGCTACGCGGCGCTGAAGGAACGCTTCGGAGACCGCGTCGCACTTGTCCACGGCCAGCTCAAGCCCGAGGTCAAGGACGCCGGCATGGAGCGTTTCGCCAGCGGTGAGGCGGCGGTGCTGGTGGCGACGACGGTGATCGAGGTCGGTGTGGACGTGCCCAATGCCACGCTCATGGTGATCGAGCAGGCCGAGCGCTTCGGCCTTGCCCAGCTTCACCAGTTGCGCGGCCGGGTGGGGCGCGGCAGCGAGAAATCGACCTGCCTGCTGCTGCGCGGCCAGCAACTCAGCGAAACCGCGCGCCAGCGCCTCGCCCTCATGCGCGAGACGCAGGACGGTTTCCGGCTGGCCGAGGAAGATCTGGAACTGCGCGGCGGCGGCGAACTGCTCGGCACCCGCCAATCGGGCGACACGCCTTTCCGCATCGCCAGCCTCGAACAGATCACCAAGCTGCTGCCGCTCGCTCACGACGATGCGCGCCTGCTGATCGAGCGCGACGGCGGCCTCGCCGGACCGCGCGGAGAGGCGGCACGGCTGCTGCTCTACCTGTTCGAGCGCGACTGGGGCGTGCAGCTTCTGCGCGGTGGGTGATCCGGCATGAATCGACTTCCGCTATGGGGTAGACACTTATTAGCGGCGGAAAAGGGGTGGTTTGCGGAATGGCAGGTTTGGAGGCGATCTATAGTAAATTCAGCACAACCCGTTTTCTCTGCTTCTCATTGCATTTCGCTGCTCCTCTGATGGAGTGGCCGTCGAGATTGTCCTGGGGTCGCAGCTGCCGCCTATTCTTGCCGAGATCATGAAAATGTGTAGATGACAGGCTTCAAGGGGGTGACGATATGTACGGAAGAACTATGCGCGTCATAGCTATTGCTACCGGCACGCTGCTTGTAACAATGAGCAATTCAGGCGTTGTCGAGGCGGCTGCGAACGAAGCGCCGTATTCCAGCGTAGTGCAAAGCTTAGCGGCAAATCTTGTCGCGGTGGTTTCGCCGCCGGATGTGATGCGACAGAATGCGCGCCATAGTGCAGAAACTTCTATCGATCAGGGCCTTGCGAGGGATCCTAACTTACCAGCCGCAGAAATAGCCTATCCCGGCCTTTCGGGCGCTATGAAAGCTGCGGGCATGGCAGCCGTAGAGCCTTTAATCGATAACGCCTGTCAAGACTTGGCAAGCCGCCAGCGTGATCTCTTCGCGCGATCGTTTACAGTTTCGGAACTACGTGAACTCATCGCATTTTATAGTAGCCCCACAGCAAAGCAAGCAGCCGCAGCAGCACTTGCTATCACTCGGGATCCGCGAGATCCGGTAGGAACGAATGATATGAAAGCAAAGGCTGGTGAGGGAGAACTTACAGAAAGAGATTTTTCACGTTTGGGCAACGCGCTCGCTCAAACGAAGGTCCCTCCTTCAGTAGACCAAGCGCTTCAAAAATTTTCAACATCTGGCGTGTACAAGAAGCTAAATTTTTTCAATCCAGAATTGGATAAAACGATGGCGCAATGGTTGAACGATTATACACCAAAAATTCAGTCAGCCATAAGGGTGTCCATGACCGATAAAGCTGCAGCGTACATCGCGGGCCATAGATAGTCGGTAATTTTATCGCGTAAATTGCAATGAACAGTATCTGGCCAATTAGAAGCGTGGAATGTCCGTTTTTCAGCACCATTAAGCGTATCGCTAAATGGCAACAATGGGCGTGCCCGGAATGGCGGGTTTCAGACAAATTTTCCAGATAGCCGCCGCCGCTGCAGATCCTTGAATTCGTCCTTCGCCTAGCATCCCGTAGGCGTGACGCGGCCGGCGTAAGTGGGCGAGAGTGGGAAGTTCAGCTCCGCCAGCAGGGCGGCATCGGCATGGCAGTACTTCGCGGCGGGAACGAAGGCGAGCACAGGGGTGAACGCGAAGCCTTCGTGGTTCCTGACCAGCGCGAACGACTGGATATGCGTGGTTGCAGCCTTGTAGGGCGATTTCTCCACGTCGCGGCTGGCGATCAGCATGTAAAGCGTCGTCCGGCCCTCGTGGTTGCCACGAGCGAAACGGACAGAGCGGATCATGTCGTCTCCCACGTCGGGCGCATCGATGATGGATTCGCGCCCCTCGAGCGTGGCTGACGCATCTCCCACCTTGACGAGAAAGACGTGCTGGCCGCGGATCTTGTTGTTCTGCCGCCAGAGCTGCGCGATCGAACCGTCCTGATCGGTTCCGGCAATGTCGGGCATGGGGTTGACGCCGGGGGCGAGCGTGATCGGCGTCAGGCTTGCGGCACTATCTGCGCCGGTGGCCCGGTGAGTGTCCGGTGCCGGACGCGATGCGGCGGCGATGCCGGGCAGGGCGGCCAGCGTGGGGGCCGAAAGCAGGAAAAGAAGGCGAGGAAGAGAGGCAGGGCGCATCGGCATTCCCTTACATGGCGCATCCCTGCGAAGGTTTTGCCGGAGCGCGGGAGGCGGGGCAAGGGTGCTGGCCGAAAGGGGTAGGATCGGATTCGCAGGGGTGGACCGGCGGTTTTCCGCGCCTGGCGCAGTTCACGATGTGCTTTGCAAAGAGGGGTGCATGCCGGTTCAAACCGGAAATTCGGCCTGTGGAAAACTTTGTTTTCTCTGGAAATTGTCAGGATTTCCGGGGCGTCCGGGAGGGAGGTGGGGTGCGTGGTCGGGCCGGGGGCAACAAAAAACCGAAAGGCCTCTTGCCACCCCCGGAGTCGCCCTATATAGGCGCGCTCCTGCCCAGGGCGGTCTTCGGAACGCCCTCCCGGTCGGGGAATAGCTCAGCCTGGTAGAGCACTGTCTTCGGGAGGCAGGGGCCGGAGGTTCGAATCCTCTTTCCCCGACCAACGAAAAGCCCGGCGTTTTACGCCGGGCTTTTTGCTGTCTGGGTCATGTTTCCGTCGATGCCATGGTTCCGCCGCTGGACGAGCAACGGCGGAGCGACCGAAGCTTCCTTTTTCAGCGCACCTGCCAGAAGCCCAGGCAATCCTCGCACATGTCGCCCGGCGGGCATTGCGCGCAGCGGGCGGGCACGGAAACATGCTTGCGCAGCCAGTGCGCGGCGGAAATCAGCCAGTTCATTTACAGCCCCCTGTAAAACCCCATTTGCGCAGAGCATTAGCTAACGGCGGCGGCCGTCCGTGCTTAAAAGATTGTCACGCTTTTGCTGGGTGGTTGGGTGGCCGCCCTTTTCCTTCGCGGGCGCGATGGTCTAGGTTTCGGGCCATGACCGAAACGCTCATTGCCGATTCCGCCGCCTCCACCACCGCCCGCCACTGGGAGTGGCAATATCTCGACCTCATGCGCCGCATCTGGGACGAGGGCGACGAACGGGTGGACCGTACCGGCATCGGCACGCGCTCGGTGTTCGGTGCGACGATCCGATTCGATCTTTCTGGCGGCGCGATGCCGCTGCTCACCACCAAGCGGGTCTACTGGAAGACGGCGACGCGCGAGCTGCTCTGGTTCCTGACCGGGGAAACCAATATTCGCCCGCTTTGCGCGCAAGGCGTGGAAATCTGGACCGACTGGCCGCTGGACCGCTATCGCCGCGAAACCGGACTGGAAATTTCCCGCGCCGATTTTTCCCGCCGGATCGTGGAAGATGCCGGATTTGCGCAGGAGTGGGGCGATCTCGGGCCGGTCTACGGCAAGCAGTGGGTGGACTGGCCGGTCTACGAAGCGGCGGAGGGCGGCCTCTATCGCAAGCGCGCGGAAGGCGTGAACCAGGTCGCGCAAGTGATCGAGAGCCTCAGGAACAATCCGGGCAGCCGCCGCCACATCATCGAGGGCTGGAACGTGGCCGAACTCGATTCGATGGCGCTGCCGCCGTGCCACAAGAGCTATCAGTTCCACGTCGCCGACGGCCGGCTGTCCTGCGCGCTCTATCAGCGGAGCTGCGATCTCGGACTCGGCTTTGCTTTCAACATGTGGTCGTTGGCGCTGCTGACGCGGATGTTCGCACAGCAATGCAACCTTGAGCCGGGCGAGGCAGTTTGGATGGGTGGTGATGTCCATCTCTACCTCAACCACGCCGCGCTGGTCGAAGAGCAACTGGCGCGGCAGCCGGCAGGCGAAGCGCGTCTCGATATCGCGCGAAAGCCCGATTCGATCTTCGATTACCGGATCGAGGATTTCGTGGTCGAAGGCTACGCGCCGCAAGCGCATATTGCCGCTTCTGTGGCCGTTTAGGTGTCGTTCTGGTGCCTTTCTGTGTGGATTGACATTGCCGATGGTTGAAATATTATGACCTGACCGTGGAATTTTGAAACGCGCCAGGTTCGTCCCTTTTCCTTGCGCGGTTCGGCTTCTCACGGCCCGGAAAGGCGGGAGAGGATAACCAGAATGGCCGAAGGCCCGGTTCGTACAGGCAAGTCACGCGGTAATCTGCCGCCACTCGATCTCTATGTCCCCGAGCCGAGATATCGGCCCGGCGATACGGTCGACTACACCCACCTGGAAATCCCCGAACCGGGCCTTCTGGCCCGGCCGGATGAGGCCTGTGAGGCGCGGGAAACCTGGCCTTTCACGCTGGACATGATCCGCGTCCTCGGTGACGACGATCGCGCCGTCGGCCCGTGGAATCCCGGCCTCGATCCCGAGACCTTGCGCCGGATGCTGGCAACGATGGCGCTCACCCGCGCCTTCGACGATCGCATGTATCGCGGCCAGCGCCAGGGGAAGACCAGCTTCTACATGAAGTCCACCGGCGAGGAGGCTATCTCCATCGCCTGTGCCCACGCCCTTGCGGCGGACGACATGGTGTTCCCCAGCTACCGCCAGCAGGGCATCCTGATCGCCCGCGGCTATCCGCTGGTGGAGATGGTCAACCAGATCTACTCGAACCGCGCCGACCCGCTGAAGGGGCGGCAGTTGCCGATCATGTATTCGGCCAAGGACTACGGATTCTTCTCGATTTCCGGCAATCTCGCCACCCAGTTCCCGCAGGCGGTGGGCTGGGCGATGGCGAGCGCGATCAAGGGCGATACCCGCATCGCCACCAGTTTTGTGGGAGAAGGCTCCAGCGCCGAGGGCGATTTCCACGCGGCGATGACCTTCGCGGCGGTCTACAACGCGCCGGTCGTGCTCAATGTGGTCAACAACCAGTGGGCGATCTCCAGCTTCTCCGGCTTTGCCGGGGCCGAGCGCACGACTTTTGCAGCGCGTGCGGCGGGTTACGGCATTGCCGGGCTGCGTGTCGACGGTAACGACATCCTGGCGGTCTATGCGGCGATGGAATGGGCGGCGAACCGTGCCCGCGCCAACAAGGGCCCGACCCTGATCGAGCACTTCACCTACCGCGCCGAAGGTCACTCCACCTCGGACGATCCCAGCGCCTATCGGTCCGCGCGCGAGGCCGAGGACTGGCCGCTCGGCGATCCGATCACGCGGCTCAAGAAGCACCTGATCGCGCTGGGCGAATGGTCCGAGGAGCAGCACGAGGCGATGGACCGTGAATTGGCCGAACAGGTCAAGGTCGCCACCAAGGAGGCCGAGAAGAACGGCATCCTCGGGCATGGGCTTCATCACCCGTTCCATACGATGTTCGAGGACGTGTTCGAGGAACTGCCCTGGCATCTCCAGGAACAGGCCGAACAGGCGATCCGAGAGCGACAGACCAAATGGCCGGAGTGGAAGGAGTGAGGACCATGATCGAGGAAAACCCCGTCAGCCTCCACGACGCGCCAAGCCGTCCGATGAACATGATCGAGGCGATCAACGATGCGCTCGACATCATGATGGCGCGCGATCCTGATGTCGTCATCATGGGCGAGGATGTCGGCTACTTCGGCGGCGTGTTCCGCGCGACGGCGGGCCTTCAGAAGAAGTTCGGCAAGAACCGCGTGTTCGACACGCCGATCAACGAGTGCGGCATCATCGGCGCCGCCGTGGGCATGGCGGCCTATGGCCTGCGCCCGGTGCCGGAAATCCAGTTCGCGGACTATATCTATCCCGGCCTCGACCAGCTCGTCTCGGAAGCGGCGCGCCTGCGCTATCGTTCGGCGGGCGAGTTCGTGGCGCCGATCACGGTGCGTTCGCCCTTCGGTGGCGGCATCTTCGGCGGCCAGACCCACAGCCAGAGCCCGGAGGCCTTGTTTACCCATGTCGCCGGTCTCAAGACTGTGATCCCGGCGACGCCTCACGATGCCAAGGGCCTGCTGATCGCGGCGATCGAGGACAACGATCCCGTCATCTTCTTCGAGCCCAAGCGCATTTATAACGGCCCGTTCGACGGTTATTACGACCGACCCTCGCGGCCCTGGAAGGGGTTGCCGGGTAGCCAGGTTCCGGAGGGTTACTACCGCATTCCGCTCGGCAAGGCGCGTGTGGTGCGCGAAGGTGCCGCGCTGACGGTCGTGACGTACGGCACCATGGTCCACGTTGCCGAGGCGGTGCTGGCCGAGAAGGGTGTCGACGCTGAAATCATCGACTTGCGCAGCCTCGTCCCGCTGGACATCGATACTGTGGAAAAGTCGGTGGAGAAGACGGGGAAATGCCTGGTGATACACGAGGCGACCCGCACTTCCGGTTTCGGCGCCGAGCTCGTCACGCTCGTGCAGGAGCGCTGCTTCTATCATCTCGAAGCCCCGGTGGAGCGCGTGACCGGTTTCGACACGCCTTATCCGCACAGCCTCGAGTGGGCCTATTTCCCCGGTCCCGTCCGCATTGGCGAGGCGGTCGATCGGCTCATGAAGGATTGATCCGATGGGTCGTTTCACATTCCGCCTGCCGGACATCGGCGAAGGCATCGCAGAGGCCGAGATCGTCGCCTGGCACGTCAAGGTCGGCGATACGGTCGAGGAAGACGGCCGCCTGGCCGACATGATGACCGACAAGGCCACGGTCGAGATGGAGAGCCCGGTTTCGGGCGTGGTCGTGGAGGTCGCGGGCGAAGCGGGCGACGTGATCGCTATCGGCTCGCCGCTGGTGGTGATCGAGGTTGAGGGCGCTGGCAACGAAGTCGACCGTGCACCTGCGCCGAAGGCCGAAGTGGTCGAGCAGCGGATCGAGGCGGAAACGCCCGATGCTGGCGATGTGGCGCGCGTGGAAAGCGCGGTGGCACCGGAGGCGAAGCCTGTCCCCGCCCCCACAGCTCTCACGCCAAAGCCGGCCCCCGCTCAGGCTGAGCCCGTCGAATCCCGCGCACCCACGCCCACGCCAAAACCGACTGCCCCCCACGCCAAGGTCATGGCCAGCCCGGCCGTGCGAAAGCGTGCAGCCGATCTCGGCATCGATCTGGGTGAAGTGCGCCCGGCCGAAGATGGCCGCCTGCGTCATTCGGATCTCGACGCCTTCCTGTCCTACAATGCTTCCGGCGGGTTCCAGCCCGCCGGGCGCAAGGGGCAGGACGAGCAGGTGCGCGTGATCGGCCTGCGCCGCCGCATCGCCGAGAATATGGCTGCGTCGAAGCGCCAGATACCCCACTTCGCCTATGTCGAGGAATTCGACGTCACGGCACTGGAGGAAACCCGCGCGCAGCTTAACGCAGGGCGGGGCGACCGGCCGAAGCTGACGATGCTGCCGTTCCTCATCACCGCGATCTGCAAGCTGCTGCCCAAGTATCCGATGCTCAATGCGCATTATGATGACGAGGCTGGCGTGGTGACGCGCTACGGCTCGGTGCATCTGGGCATGGCGGCGCAGACCCCGGCGGGGCTGATGGTTCCGGTGATCCGCGATGCGCAGGGCCGCAACTTGTGGCAACTGGCCACCGAGATCGGGCGTCTGGCACAGGCTGCGCGGGACGGTTCGGCCAGGTCGTCCGAGCTTTCGGGATCGACGATCACCGTGACCTCGCTCGGGCCGATGGGCGGGGTGGCGACCACGCCGGTCATCAACCGTCCCGAAGTGGCGATCATCGGGCCGAACCGCATCGTCGAGCGACCGATGTTCGTGAAGGGTGCGGTTGGCGTGGAGCGCATCGAGAAGCGCAAAATCATGAATATCTCGATGTCCTGCGATCACCGCGTGGTAGATGGCTGGGATGCTGCCAGCTTCGCGCAGGACCTCAAGAAGCTGATCGAGGCTCCCGCGCTCATTCTTGCGGGGTAACGGGAGAAAGGGAATGGGCAGGGATCCGCGCGTCGATGACTATATCGAGGGAGCCGCGGACTTTGCCCGCCCTATCCTCGAACATCTGCGGGCGTTGGCCCACCGCGCGCTTCCCGGGGCGGAGGAGGCGATCAAGTGGGGAATGCCGCACTTCACGGTGAGCGGGAAGAACGTGGCCGGGATGGCGGCGTTCAAGGCGCATTGCACGTTCGTGATTCATGGCGATGGCCGGCAAGGCGACGCCATGGGCCAGTTCGGGCGAATCACAGGGATCGCCGACCTGCCGGACGAAGCCGTGCTGACCGCGAATCTTCAGGCGGCTCTGGACCGGGTGCTGGAGAAGGGTACCGCACTCCGGATCGACGGCACACGCAAGCCTCGTCCCGAAATACCGATGCCGGATGATTTTGCGGCCCTGCTGGCCGCAACGCCTGAGGCGCAGGATGCCTTCGGCCGGTTCACATCCTCCCAGCGCCGCGACTATCTTGAATGGATCACCGAAGCGAAGACTGCCGCCACGCGGGACAAGCGCATGGTACAGGCGTCCGAGTGGATCGCCGAGGGAAAGACACGCAACTGGAAGTACGAGAAGCCCCGCAGGAACGCCTGACGTCTTGCGCGGGACGCGGCAGGGCGGTGGATCGGCCTGGTTTCAAAATTTTTTTCGCGTGTTTTCCTTCGGCCGGCCCACCCGTGAGGTGTTTTCGAGAGGTGAAAATCGCAAAAACATCGACTGAATCGTGCCATCGGCAAAACTGTCCACAGGCTAGTCGCGGCGTGGTCGTAAAAATCTCTCTTGGGCTGGAATAGTGCGTTGACAGCCACCCGGTGCTGACATAGAGGGCGGCCTCCCAAGCGGACGCAACCGCAAGAACGCGGGTGTAGCTCAGTTGGTTAGAGTGCCGGCCTGTCACGCCGGAGGTCGCGGGTTCGAGCCCCGTCACTCGCGCCACTTGGGAATTCCCTGTCTGTGACAGGCAGGGGAAAATGCTGGTAATCCAGCGACTTGAGGTAGTCTGAAAACCTCACATATATTGCTGCGCGGGTGTAGCTCAGTTGGTTAGAGTGCCGGCCTGTCACGCCGGAGGTCGCGGGTTCGAGCCCCGTCACTCGCGCCACTTCCTTGACTGGAAGAGGAAAGCAATATCATGAAAAAGGCCGGGAGAAATCCCGGCCTTTTCTTTTGCCTGCGATATGCGGAAAAAATGAAAGCGCCGGGGAATCATCCCCAGCGCCCTGTCTCCATCCAGATCAGGAATCGCCGCAAGGGCATGATCCATACTACCCCCATGAAGAGGTAGATGGGGGTCTGGAGCAGGACATGCCAATCCGACATGAGTGGGGCGACGTAGCGTGCTATCAGCAGCCCGTAGGCGCACAGGACAAGCAGCAGCCCCAATACGCCGAACGGGATCCGCCAGGTCGGTGTTTCGCGCAAGGTCAGATTTCCCCTTCGTAGATCCGCGTCGGCGTTACCACGGCATCCAGTATCCGGTCGTGCGCTTCCACCGGTAGGGTTTCGGCCAGTTGGCAGTCCCATGCAAGGCCGATGGCGGGAACGTCGGGATTGGCATCGAGCCAGCGATCATAATGGCCGCCGCCCTGGCCGAGCCGATGACCCTGCGCCGTGAAGGCGAGCAGGGGCACTACGAGGATGGCCGGAACCACGGCCTTGGCGCTGGCGAGCGGCTGCAGTGCCCCCCAGGGCCCCAGGGTGAGTTGTTCCTCGTCAAAGGGGTTTGCCCATTCGCGAAATTCCATCGCGCTTTCGCGGGCGGCGAACCAGGGGAGTGCGATATTCCGCCCATGTTCGGAAAGCCACCGCGCCCAGCCGAAGGCCGGTGCCTCATCGCCAACCGGTGCGTAGAGGCCGATGGTCAGCCCCTCCGGTATCATTTCCGCGACCGGTGCGGGCGGGCGGTTCAGCACGAGCGCGCGCATGCCCTGGGGCAGCGAGGCGACATGCTCCGCGCGGGCAGCCCGGTGCGATTTGCGCAGCGCGATTTTCTTGCTCGTAGGGGAGAGAGGAGGCGACGAATCCACCGTGAGTCCCATTTCTGGATGATCGGGCCGCAACAATACCACCGAAGGTCTCTCGCGGCATGTCGGAAATCCGGCAATGAATGCCGGCGCGTCAGGGGCTGCGGGAACAACAAGAGCCCCCGGTGAGGTCAGTGCCCATCGGAAGGTCGAGGATGGGCGATGTCCTCTATGCTGATGAAGTGGGTGACGGGTCCACCATGGGTCGTTTCCTAGAAAGTATGCTGACAACGCATTTCTGCGGGCTTGCGGTGGAAAATCATTCCAACACGCTGTCTTTCTGGCGCATTTGTTGGAACGATATGTTTTTCGTCACTTAGGTGTTCGCGGGGTAAGTGCAAGATGGCTATCGGCTGCAGCGTTGATTGGGCGGCGACTGGTTCAATGATTTCGGGCTTTGGCGCCTGGGTGGGTGCTGGTGCTGTTTTTTATGCAGCTTGTAAGGCAGCGAACACCTTCGACGAGTTTCGCAAACAGAAGGCTCATGAGCGAAGGATGGCTGCTGCGGAGAGCGTGCTGACGCTGGCGTACAAGGTCAGGCGGGCTTTCGTGGCTGTGCGAGCCATGGGAGCCCTTGGTCATGAGCTGAACGCTGCAATTGAAGAGATACAAAATACCGAATGGTATGGAGGGTTAAACGAATTCGAGAAGACCCTTGCGCAACAACGACAAATTACGCTCGGACGGGCGGTGCGATACCAGAATGATTGGGATCAAATATTTGAGCAGATGCCGATTGCGAGGGCTTTGTTTGGTGAAGACGCGGAATCTGCGTTGCAGACTTTGTGGCGCCAACTACTTCAGATACGAATTTCTGCCGACATTTATGCTCAAAGGCGTGAAAATGGCGGGTTGGACTATGACCAAGCCACCCACGACATATGGGATCATGGCGAGGCAGATGAGCTCAACAGGGTTGGCCGAGAAGTAGCGGGTGCTGTGCAGGCTCTTGAGGGAATTATGCTGCCTATCCTTCATGGAAACTAGTGGTATCGAGAGCCTGGCAGGTGCGCCTCCTTCGAGGCTCATGCGCTCTTCTCCTGTTCGTCGGCGATCGGCGTCGCTGCCAGCGTGTCCAGTGAGCTGGCGATCGCGGCGGCGGTGATCGTGGGGTCTACCGGGCCGTAGACTTTCAGCATAGCCTCGATCGCGGCGAGGGAGTGGCCGGTGATCGACGCGATCATTTCCTTGGGCATCTTGCGCCGGCGCAGGCGGACGACGCGGGTGCGGCGCAGGTCGTGCCAGACCAGGTTCTCCATGCTCTTGCGGCCGGTTGTCTTCACGGCATGGTCTATCACCTTGTTCCAGCGGCGGATGAACCGGCGTTCGTTGAACGGGATCCCGTCGTTGTCCTCATCAACGATCACATAGGAGAGCAGGCGGCGCGGTTTCGCCGCGCGATCGCGCGCACGGTTGCGGCGCAGGGCGGCGTTCAACTTGACCAGGAGCTTCGGTTCGATCGGGATTTCCATCCAGGTGTCGGCGTCGTCGTCGCTGGTCTTCTCCTGGGCAAAGGTCCAGCCCATCACCTTTCCGTCTTCGCCCGCCAGCAGTTCGCGGGTGCCGCGATCGAAGATCTCCAGTTCGGTAAGCTGGCCTTCGGTGAAGGCGATGAGATCGCTTTCACGCTGGGCGGTGAACAGCGCCAGCTCGCGCGCGAGCGCCATCGAGGGCAGGCCGAGGTCATAGGCGGCGGCATCGAATGCGGCGTCATCCTCGGGCGTCCAGATTACCTTGCGGGAGGGCGGGGCGCCCAGGCCGAAGCTGGTGGCAGGGTTCGATCCCTTTGGGATGATGTCTTCGCTCTCGGCAAAGGCCATGACCAGGCGCAGTGTTTTCAGCAGGTGATGGGCGCCGGCGTGGCCGAGGCCGCCATCGGCGATCGGCCGGGCCACCGCCTTGCGCAGGGCAGTGACGCGGGCGGCGGTGACGAAAGCGACGGGGTGCTTGCCAGCCCATTCCTCAAGCCTGCGGAGGGCGGGCTTGTAGGTCTTCACGGTGTTCGGCTTCAGCAGCGGCCGGCCGGATGCGTTCACGCCGTGCAGCCGTTCGCGCCGATAGCGTTCGATCAGCGCGCCGAACGTGCCGTTCTGCTGCTTTTTGTCGATGCCGGCCGGGCGATCGCCGCCGGCCTTCCATTCTTCGACCTTGCGGTTTTCCGCGCGCGCGGCCGCAAGGGCAGCACCTTCATCCTTGCCGAGCGAGATGGGTTTCCACCCGGCGTCGGCCAGTGTCTTGCTGGGCTGCCAGTACCAGCTGGTGATGCCGGCCTTGTTTGTTTTCCCGACCAGGAGGGGGATGCGGATCTTGGCCATGGTCAGCCCTTCCTCTGATCGGCGCGGCGGGCGTCGGGCTTGCCCATGCGCTGAAGCTGGCGTTCGGTGAGGTTGCCGGCGAAGGCGGGCGAGATCTTCCGTTCCAGTTTGCGGCAGTGATCGGCATGGCGGATGAGCGCGCGGCCGACTTCGCGCATGATGCCATCATGGAGCGGGCGTTCGCCGGTCAGCCAGCGCCGGACGGCGCGCGGGGTGACGTCCAGGATCCGCGCGGTGACGGTCTGGCCGCCCAGGGCCGTCACGGCGGCCGAGAACGTTTCTATCTGTATATCGGGGAATTGGGGCATGTAGCCGGTCCTCGGTTGACCATGGCAGGGCCCAGTTGGCCGCCGCGCCGTGTAGGCGGGAGGCTAGCTCCCGCCATGGTTGGGGTTTCAGATTGCGTCCGCCCGGGCGATGCGCAGGTTCAGGATCGTGAGGTAGGCGCCCATGGATGCGTACTGGGCGCGGAGCAGTTGCTGATCGGTGGGTTCGAGCGTGCTGAACACCTGGCCCTCCAGAAACGTGGTGAGTGCGTTGCTTCTGGCTGCCAGTTCTCGCGCCTCGACGATCATGCGCTCGACATGAGGGGCGTTCACTGCACGTTCGCCCGAACGGCAGCGTCCTTGGCTTCGAGAAGCTTGCGCAGGGCTACGGTGCGTTCCGGGTTGCGGGGAAGCGTGTCGACGATGTGGCCGGCAAGGTCGCAGAACGGCCTTGAGGCGCCCTGCAGCTTGTCCGGCAGATGGCTGTAATGGAAGTACCGCAGGATAGGGTCGATCTGCAGCTGGTCCACACTGAATTCCTTCGGTGCGGGATGGATGGCGTCGGTCATATCTACCTCTGGTGATGATGCCGGCGACCGGCCGGCGCGGATAGCTCATTGCCGAACGATGCTCGGGGAAGCGTGGATGGGGCTTTGGCCGCGATCGAGCCGCTCGGCGTCGTCGATCGCGTTGCGCAGTAAGGTGATGTGGGCTTCAACTTCCTCTCGATCGAGGAAGGCCACGGCGCCGATTGGCGCGCCGGGATCGTTTAAGACGATCGCAGCGAAGTTACCGCTGTTGAGGGCTACGGTGTGGAAGGCGGTTGATGTCGACACGAGGCAGGGCTTCATGCCCTGCTCGTGCGTGAGCATATCAACCACGGGCGGAAGAATGCGGGCCCTGCTCATAGCGCCATTGCCTCCTGTGCCTGCCCGTCGCGGGCGGCGATTTCGGTTTCGATGATGTGCCACTGTTCGCGGGCGTCCCGTTCGGCCAGGGAGGGCGCGGCGCTGGCGAAGTGGCAGCGGGCGCCGTTGCTGGGGGTCCAGTCGTAGCCGAGCTCGTAGATCGCGCGCATGCAGGTGAGGCGGCGGGTGAAGAGATCCGCGTCGCGCTGGGTGAGCTGGCCCTTGCGGATCCAGAGCGGGTAGAGCCGCTGCCGGTTATCCAGTTCGCGCGTGATCGCGGCCCGGCGCTGGTGCCAGGTGTAGCCGTGCAGCTTGTGCAGCTTCAGCGGATTGGTGCAGGGCTTGCCTTGATCCAGCGGGGCCATGGCCTGCTGGAAGCGCTGGGCGTCTTCCAGCAAGGCGCTGAACAGGTCCGTCTGGTGCTGCCGCTCCTGTTCCGTCATCTGGCCCTTGCGGACCATCGCGGGGAACGCTTCGCGCCGGCGCGCCAGTTCGCGGCGCAGCTCTGCCTGCAGGTCGATCCAGGACACGTCCGGGAAGGCGTGATGGGGCGGAATGCGATCGGGGGCGATCATGCCTCGGGTTCCTTTCCGAGAGCACGGCGGGCAGTGCGATAGTTTCTGACGAGAAGGCGGAACTTCGCCCATTCCCCATCATCTTCGGTGTCTGCGATCTGGTCGCAGCATTCCGCGAACGGCTCCAACGCCTCCCGCAGCCGCTTGTTTTCCTCTGCCATTGCGAGGATGGCGGGGACGAGGTTGCGGAGGTGGGCGACAAGTTCGGCGTTTGCCATGCCGATAACGTCCCACGCCATCCCGCCTTCGCCGTCGCGGTCATCCTCGATCAGCTTATGGTCGCTGTTGACGGTGTCCATCAGCGTGCGCCACTTGCCGCCCACCTCCGCGCCGACGAAATAGTCATGGCTACGGGTGATTTCGTCCGCCTCGTGGTCTGTTTCCCACGGTCCCGACGTTGCAACTTCATCCAGCGCGCGCAGCTTGTCAGTGTCGATATCGGTCATCGGCGCGGTTCCTTCCCGCTCGCGATCCGCTCAAGTGAAGGAAGCATTTGCCGGGAGCACCAGAAATCACGCTCGATCCCGTCCGAGAGACATAGATCAACGAGGAAGTCTCCCGCCTCCTTCTCGACCTCGCATTCCGCCTTTACGGCATCCCATAGCAATTGGGCGGCGCCATCGGTTTCGGTAAGAAAATTGGCGATCGTGAACACGCGGTTCTGCTCATGGTCTGCCCCGCACAGATGGATGCCGCAGTTACACGGATCGTAAGTGCGGTTGGCCCACGCCAGTTCGCTTTCACGCGGCCTCTGCTTTGTGGTTTCGGCGGTGTGGAAGGTGACGGTGCTCATGATCCGATCCTCATCAGACGGTCGATCGCGTCCTGGGCGCGGCGGGCGCCGCGTTGCCAGTAGGATCGGCTCTGGCTTTGCGGCCGGTAAGGGCATTTGGCCGGGGGGCCGCCGCCCAAGCGTTCCGCGATGATGGCATCGCGGCCTTCCTTCATCAGGCGGGGGCGAGAGAACGGCTGCCGCATCAGGCCACCACCTTCTGCTTGCAGAATTTGTCTGTGCAGCTGCCGGCTTCGCGCAGGTCCACGTTGCGGTCGCACTGGTCGCACCAGCGTTTGCCGGTGAAGGGCTGGGCCGATCGCGGCGAGGTGGTGGGCGGCGGCGTGCGGGATTGCGCGGGGGCGGGTGCCGGTGACGGTGCTGGCGCTGGCGCTGGCGCTGGCGCCTGGGGGGGTGGTGCCGGTGCGAGGGGGCTACCCTTGGCGCGCATCCAGGCTGCGGTCATCACGGCGCCGGCGGCGTCCGAAAAGTTGAGCCCGGGGTTGTCCACGCGGGCGCGGGCAACTTCGCTGCGCCAGTCATCCTGGCTGCGGATGGCCAGCATGGTAATGAACTTTTCGAGCAGGTCGCCGGTGAAGCTGCCGTCCCGCTTGTACTGGACAGCGCAGACGAGGGCGATGCCGGGGAAGATGGTGCCGGCGTATTGCAGCACCTGGCCGGCGAAGGCCTGCGAGAGGATATGCAGTGCCGTGGCGGTCTGCTCCGCGCCGCGCCGGCGCCAGGCTGCCTCTATGCCGCCAATGTTCGATACCATGCCCGGCTTCCAGGCGTTGTGATTGCCATGGGGCGCGATCGAGAGGCCGGCATCGGCCATGGCCTGGGCGATGGCGCAGCTTTCCGGGTTGCCGCTGGCCAGTGCGGCCTTGAACAGGTCCAGCTTCTTCAGGGGCTTTCGCTCCTGGTTGAGTTTCACGAAGCTGGCGGCTTCCCGGGCGACGTCGGCATATGTGAGCACGACGCAGGGCAGCTGGCCGATATCGCCGCGCAGCTTTGCGGCTTCCAGGCGGTGCTGGCCGTCGATCACATAGTGCGCTTCCGTTTCGCCATCGATGCGGCGGGCGACCACCAGCGGCAGGCACAGATCCCAGTCCCAGTTCTGGGCGATGCGGCGTATCAGCAGCTGGCTATCGGCCCCTGCGGCCGAGCGCTGATAGCAGGCATCCACCGCCAGTTCGGACGGGGGCAGGAACTGCAGCACCGGCAGGCGGCCGAGCGGCTTGTTGAGCTTGAGTTTCGGAGCGGGCTGCTGTGCCATCAGTAGGGAACCTCGCTTTCGGGGATTTCCATCGGGCCGCCGGCGAGCAGCAGCGCTGATCCCGGGCATTGGTCGTAGAGGAAGTTGGCGCAGGCGGACGCGAGCTGCCCGAGCGCCTCGCGGTAGCTCTGGTCTTCCCCGTCGCGGCCGGGGAAGAGATCCGCTTCCACGCGGGCGGTGCGGAGCAGGGCTTCCGCCAGCTGGGCGACCGGCTCAGGGTCCCCGAAGGGGTGGAGGCCGATCGCAAAGCCTTCGCGCTTGAACCGGAGCAGCTCCGAGGCTGCTTCGATCGCGACATGTGCGGCGATGAACGCACTGTCCTGGTGCTCGGCGACGCGGCCCATCAGTCGATCCCCAGTGCACACTTGTAGGTGTCGAGGAGCATTTCCTCCTCGCGGCGATCGTCGGGCTTCATCTTGCGGATACGGATGATCTTGCGGATTATCTTGGCGTCGTAGCCGACGGCCTTGGCCTCGCTGTAGACGTCGCGCTTGTCGTCCTTCAGGCCCTTTTCCTCTTCCTCCAGGCGCTCGATGCGTTCGACCAGAAGGCGAAGGCGGTCGTCCGTGCCCTGGACATTGCCGTCATCGGTGTTGCGCCCCGGGCCGGTGCGCTTTTCCGCATTGCGGCGCCAGCTGGCCAGCAGGCCGGTGGAGGCGGAATAGGTGCAAGTGCCGGTGACGCCCGCCAGGCGCAGCGTGTAGGTGTGGCTGGTGGTGTTCAGCTTCCCATCATGGTCCGCGACCAGGTGAGCGATCACATCGGCATGTTCGACGCCATCGCCCAGCATCACGTCAATCTCGGCTATGATCTTGCGCAGCTTCTCGGTGTCAGGTTCGGCCATGGTTTCCTCTCAGGCGAAAATCGCGGCGATCCATGTGCCGGCGATGATGAGGGTGATGGTCCACGCTTCGGGCGGGAGCCGGTCGCGGCCGTTCACGGCTGCACCTGGTCTTCGGCTTCCTCCGCATCGATCCAGTCGATCGCGGCGAGGCAGAGCGCGGCCAGGCGCACGAGGGCGCGGCGGCAGACGTCATGCTTGGCGCGGCCGAGGCTGGCGTATTCGGTGGCGGTGGCCAGCTGCCGCGCCAGTTGGCGCATGATGCTGCGGCGGCCGCCCGCGCCGAATTCACGGGGGCTCCACAAGTCGCCCTCCCGATCCTTCTCGGGCGTGTGGCCGTGCGTGAAGATCTGCTGCGCCCGGCAGGCCATGACATCTTCCATGGCCCGCACGGGGACGCCGCCGAAAGTTGTGTGGGGCGCGTCCTGCGGCCCGGTAGCCGGTTGGGGGATATCAGCTACCGGGGCGAACGCGCCCCCGCCCTGGTGCGACCCGAGGGGCGTCTGGTGAAGGGTTTGCGCGCCGGTTTCGGCGGGGGGGATTGCCTCCGCCGGCGCGCGGCCGTCCAGCATGGGGGACTGGACGGTATCGAATTCGTGGGTCGATCCGGAGAGCGCTGACGCGCCGCCCTCCGGACCTTCTTTCCCCGCCGTTTCCAGAGACGAACCTCGCGAGTTGCCTGCGCCAGAGACGGGAAAATCGTGAAACATGGTCAGCTGCCGATCTGAACGCCGGCCGTCGCCGCGGCGAACAGGGCGCCCAGCGCCGCAGCCGCCGGCAGAGCCAGCAGGTAGAGGGCAAGGCCGCGGCTCATCGCCAGCCATACCCGGCAAGTTCCAGCACCCGGGCCAGCGCCGGAAGCAGGATGAAGGCAAAGGCCAGCCCGATCGCGGCGCCCGCGAAGCCGCCGGCAGCGGCCTGCAGGCGATGGGCCTGCGCGATGGCGCGAGGATCGTTGGAGGCGAGGCGCTCCAGCAGCCAGAAGACCCGGCGGGGGCTCATGCCGCGTTTTCCGTCAGCGGGGTGACGCGATCGAGCAGGTAGCATCCGGAAATGCCATCGAGCCAGATCACGGCCGAATGGCCTGACAGCACCTCTGCGCGCGAGCGCGTGTTGGTGATGACGCCTTCGCCGTCGTCCCTGCGGACGGTGACTTTCTGGCCGACCGGGAACCGGGCGTTGAAGTCGTCGCACTGCTGCTGAAGCAGAGCGGGCGAAAGCTGGATAGGCCGCTGCGGCCGGCGGGCGCCCCGGGCGATCATGCGCGCGTATCCACGCGAACGGTAGTGGTAGCCTTGTACTGAAGGCCGAGGGCGTTGGCTTCCGTGATTGCTTGCTGGTGGAGGTGGCTGGCGATGTCGCGAAGCGCCTGAAGTGCGATCGTGTGGCAGGTGAACCAATTGCCGCCATTGAGCATATCAGTTGTCCGGCACAGGCTGTCGATCGCCTGGTCAACCGCGTGCATGGCAACATCGGTGATCTGATTGGCGTCGGCGGCCGGCAAGCCTGCTTCGATCAGGCCTTTGCGGATCTGCAAGCGTGCAGTTTCACGGCCGATCATGCCACTTTCCCCCCGCGAATGAGGCGGAGGTTTCCGGCGTTGGCGTCCATGTCGAGCGCGGCGGCCCGCATGGCGGTCTGATCGGCCTGCGCGGCGTTTTCAGGGGGCAGGAAGTTGTCCAGCCACGCCTCTACCGAATTGCGGATCCACTGGCTGGTGACGGTTACGTCATTGCGCAGGACGTGGCCGACCATGGCGGGCAGCGGGGGCGGGAAGCTCTTTTCGCTGATGAGCAGCGAAAGGTAGCGCTTGAGCCGGGTGCTCTTGAACTGGGTGACGCCCAGGCGGCGGCGGAGATACCAGATATCGACCGTGTTTTCGGCCCGATCGTCCGGCAGGGAGAGATGGTGACGTAAGGACAAAGCGGCCTCCGTTCGTGTGAACGGGGCCATTTGTAAGCGTAATGCTTAGCCTGTCAATCTAAAATGTATGAGATACGCTTACATCGGATCGGAGGCCGGCGGGTCCATGCACATTTCATAGTCTCCGGCGCTTCTGCAGGAGTAGCTTTTCAGTACATGGATCGCGGGCGCGAAAACGAGCGTGAGTACTCCGAATGCGAGTGCGGCGAAAAGCAGGCCTACCAGGCAGCCTTTTTCATCGCTTGAGTTCTTTGGGAGAACGCGATCGCTGATCTTCATCCCGATCCAGATCGAGGCGGCCAGCATAATCAGTGAAAGGATGGTTGCGGTGACGCCTGCGCCGAATTCGCCTGCCCAGGCCAACTAGGCGCTCTTTTTTGAGCGATAGGGCTGGGCATCTTCGGCCTCTTTATATGGCGCGATTACGTCAGCCACCTTGTGGAGTTGATCTCTCTGCTCGGGGCTAGCGCTTCGTAGCTGCTCGATGAAGCGTCGCTCTTCGATCGTCAGGGCACCCGGGTTGTCGCTCAGGGATAGAAGGTCTGCCGGCAGGACGCCAAGCGCTCTGGCAACCCGGCGTAGGTACTCGGTGTCGAGGCGCATATTGCCCCGTTCCAGATCGCTGATTGTCATCTTGGAAACGCCCACGGCATCGCCGAGGGCTTGTTGTGAGAGCTTCGCTTGCATGCGCAACTCTCTGATACGGTTGGGTGCCTCGTCCATGGGCACAAAATGTAAGATGTCCGCTGACATGGATAGCCGCTATAGTCCTTAACTTGCCCTTGTCAAAGTGTAACCATCTTGCTTACATGCTGGCGTTATGACACGCGAGGCATCTGAGCACCCACTTCGAAAGTGGCGGAAAGCCAAGGGCTTGACGCTTCAACAGTGTGCCGAAGCGGTCGGCACATCACGTATGGTCTGGTCAGATTGGGAGCGCCGGCGCCGTCGCCCTAATGGTCATTTCATGCCCAAGGTGCGTGAGTTGACCGCAGGGGTGGTATCTGCCGACGATTTTTTCCCCAGCCTCAATGAAGCTGCTTGAGCGGCGATGGCGCATCTAATCTCCCCTACGGTTGGCTCTGCCCCAAGAGCGCTTTCGGGCAAGTGGTTGGTATGTCCCAAGTTTCTCGACTTGGTTAACAAATATAGCAAACGCGGTCTTCAGTGATGGAACGCGGGGGGCACTTCGACCAGCGGCCGGGAATGTTCGAGGCTACTGCCGGGCTGGGCACGATTTATGCCGTGGGCCGCCGCGATAGGGATGGCTGGCGCGTGGCGCTGCTGCGCGGCGCCGTGGTGCTGGCCGAGCTGACCAGCGAGGATGCCGCCAAGCTGGCCGCCGATATCGCCACCGCCGCCGAGCTGATCGACGGCAACGCGGGGCTGGGCTGATGGCAGGTTTTTTCAGCACTCATCAGGAAGGAGCGTTTCTATGCGGCCTATTGACGACGAAAAGTACGTTGCGCTCGAATGCTTACGCCTCGCCAACGGTAACGTCGACGAGGCGCGGAAAATGTTGGCCTTCGTCAACGGCAGAAACGCTGCCGATGGGAAGGATGGTTCAGGCTGGTCTCGCGACCAGATGGTTTCTAGCGAAGTTCGCCCCGGATAACGGCGCGTCGGCACTTGATGAAAATCTCAAGATCTTCGTCAAGGTTTTGGGGCTGACTGTAGGTGTAGCGGACGTCTTTCCACATCTTATAGGCGACACCGTAAGTCGAATTCGAACCGTCGTCTTTCGTTTCAGCCATAACCGTCCCTTTCGTGTTGGAGTTGGCGCTGACACGATGGCCGGAAGCCGGTCCGTCTTCAAGGCGGGCCGGCGGAAGGCGTGGATATGACTGTGTATTCCGTCTCCGAGATCGCCGATAAGATCAACGGGCTGGCCCGCGAGCTGGCGCCGGATCTGTTGCCGAACGGCCAGTACAACCACAACCGCACGCGCTGGCACTTTTCCGGCATCGCGGACACCGGCAAGTCTCACAGTGCCTATGTGGAGCTGGCAGGCACGAAGCAGGGCAAGTGGTTCGATTACGGCAATGCCGCCGCCGGCGAAGACAAGGGTGACATGCTGGACCTGCTGCGGCTGAAGCTGGGGTTGGCGGATGCGCGTGCGGCGGTGGAAGAGGCCAAGATCCGCCTGGGCATCGTGGACGACTGGAAGCCGGGAAAGCCGGCACTGCTGCCGCCGGAAGAGCGGACACGCCGGGCGCGCGAGGCGCAGGAGCGGGCAGAACGGCGGGAAGACGAGGCAGCGGCCGAGCGCGCCAAGGCCGCGAAGCGGGCGAAGAGCCTGTACCTGGGCGGTGTGCGGATCGCGGGAACGGGTGCGGAGGAATACCTGAAGGGGCGTTCGCTGTTCTGCGAAGAATGGCCCGGCGTCCTGCGGTTCCGCGACAAGGTTTGGTACCAGGACGAGCACCGGAAGATGGAAGTGCCGGCGATGCTGGCTGCCGTCTACCTCGCCAGCGGAGAGCAGGTGGCGACCCACCGCACCTATCTGCACCGCAATTCCGAAATGGCGTGGATCAAGCTGCAGGTGCCCAAGCCCAAGAAGGTGCTGGGCAAGATGTGGGGCGGCTTCATCCCGATCAGCAAGGGATCCAGCGGCAAGTCCATGCGCGATATGCCTGCGGGCGAGCCGGTTTATGTGACGGAAGGGATCGAGGACGCGCTGGTGGTGCGGATGATGATGCCGGACGCGCGGATCATTTCCGCGATTTCGCTGGGCAACATCGGCGCCATCCGCCTGCCGGCAGCGGCGCGGCGCCTGGTGATCGTGGCGGACCGGGACAGCAAGCTGAAAGCGCAGGAGCAGCTGGAGCGATCCATCGCGCAGCAACAGGCGCGCGGGCTGGAAGTGCGCATGGTGATGCCACCCGAAGAACACGACGGCGAGGCCGTGAAAGACATGAACGATTGGCTGGTTGCGTGGCTGAAAAGCCGTGCGCGCCAGCGGAAAGGGGCGGCGTGAGCCATTCAGAAATCACTTCGCAGGGTAGGGCAGCGGCAGCCCGTCGGGGTCATGTCCCGAAGGTCGCGGGTTCAAGTCCCGCCCCTGCAACCGGATCCACGGGTGTAATCCCACCCCCCGCCCCCGTGGCGCTGCCGAAGGGGCCTGCCGCGCGGCGGGCTTCTTCGGCGGCAAGGGACGCGGCGCTATGAGCAATCCGATCCAGGATGCACTGGCCAATCCGCAACCGGCGCCGGAATTCGCGCAGGCCGGTGACGTGGGCCCCGAGGTGGGGGAATACGAGCGGCCGATGTTCCCGCTGGGCTGCCCGGTGAAGGCGCTGGGCATATCGAGTTCCATCGATGGATCCCAGAAGTGCTATTACCTCGACGTCAACGGCCAGCTGGTGGGGCTGGAGGCCGGAAACCGGCACGGCAAGAATTCGCTGATCGCGCTGTTCGGCCCGAAGTCCGACTGGCTGGAGGCGAACTGGACGATGTGGTCCAAGCCGGTGCGCGAGCGCGTGGACGGCAAGTGGGTTACCATCGTGGAGAGCAAGCCGATCGGCTTCGACCAGGCCGAGGCGAGCCGGGCGCTGATCGAGGAATGCGTGCGCAAGGGGATCTTCGATCCTGCCGGGCGCATGCGCGGGCGCGGCGCGCACAAGCCGGCGCGGGGCGAGGGCCTGGTGCTTCACTGCGGAGACGTGCTGCTGACGCCTGTGCAGCGGGTGGACGGGACGGTGAAGGACTGGCTCTATGTCGATGCCGGTCTGCATGAGCGCTATGTCTACCAGGCGGCCGAGCCGATCGCGCGGCCGCATCACGACAAATGCGGTACGGGCGCGGCCGAGCAGCTGCTGGGCCTGCTGCAGACATGGCAATTCAAGCGCAAGCTATTGGATGCCCGCTTTGCCCTGGGCGCGATCGCGCTGGGGCCGGTGGGCGGCGCCAGCCCGTGGCGCCCGCATATCTATGTGACGGGCGGCGCCGGGACCGGCAAGTCATCGCTCAACGGCAAGGACGGCGTGGTTCACCGCGTATTCGGCAACGGCGTGTTCCGCACCGCCGATACCAGCGCGGCGGGTGTGCGGCAGAGCCTGCGCAATTCGACCGTGCCGGTGATGATCGACGAGTTCGAAGCCAGCAAGAATAACGACCGCGTGCAGGAAGTCATCACGCTGGCGCGTATTGCATCCAGCGGCGATGAACTTACGCGCGGCGGATCGGACCACAATGCGGCCAAGTTCACGCTGCAAAGTTGCTTCTGGTTTTCTTCGATCAACATTCCGCCGATGGAACCGGCGGACCGCAGCCGCTTCGCCATCCTGGAGCTTGATCCCATCCCGGACGGCACGCCGCCGCTGGACCTGGCGAAGTATGATTTCGAGGCGATTGGCGCGGCCCTGACCCGCCGGATGATCGATGGCTGGGCGCGGTTCGGCAAAACCAAGCTGAAGTTCCACGAGGCGATGACCGAGGCGGGCCACTCTCCGCGAGCGTGCGACCAGTTCGCCACGCTGCTGGCGGCTGCCGACGTGGTGCTGAACGACCACGACACCGAGGACCGGCTGCCGGACGACGAGGAAATTGCGTTCTGGGCGGACAAGTGCCGGCCGCAGCGCCTGGCCGAGATCACCGATACCACGCCGGACCATGTTGCCTGCGTGCAGTACATGCTCACCTCGCTGGTGCAATCGCGCGGCGGTGATGAGCGTGAGGCCGTGGGCACCTGGATAGGCCGATCCATCAGCCATGCCATGCGGCCGGTGCTGGTGGAGAACGGTGATGCTTTCGCCCAGGCGGAGAAGGCGAACGAGCGCCTGCACCAGCTGGGCCTCAAGCTGGTGAACGCGGTGCGCCATCCGGAGAAGATCGAGGGCGGGAAGGTTTCCCCGGCCCGTTGGGGCACCAGCGCCTTCCAGAAGGACGAACCGGGCTTCCTTGCGGTTGCCGGGCAGCACAACGGCCTGGGACGCCTGTTCGAAGGCTCCAAGTGGAACGGGGGCGTGTGGAAGCAGGCCCTGGCGCGCAACAAGGGCGCGATCGAGGGGGTGAAGGTGAAGTTCTCCCCAGGTGTTTCCGTGCGGGCCGTGCTGGTGCCTCTGTCGGCCGTTCTGGACGAAGAGGATTTGCCTGAGAGCTGCCATCCCGATCGCCTTGCCGAGTGGCTTTCAGCGCAGTTGGAGGGCGAGGCATGAGCGAGGGAAATAGGTCCGCTATTGCGGTCCTAAATATCGTGCCAATTCAGGGCCTTGACAGGTTGCAGAAAATGACTTCTCCGCGCCTTCGCGGACTTGCCTGCGATCGCAGCGGAGGCGAAGCCGAAGCGGTGCGCGATCGCTCATATGATGCGCTCCCCGACCCGCTGAGCGCCTGGCAGCGTGCCGGGATGAAGGCGTTCGGCCTGGCGCCGACGTGCGGCCGCAGCGACCGCGCAGCGGGCGCGGAGCGCGGCCGCTCCTTCCGACGCTACCCCGGCCCGCTGGCGCCCTGTGGCCTGTGCGGGAGCGCTGTGGCGCGTCCTAGCGCATCCTCACCGTTGACCCCGGCCCGCTCACAGTCCAAGATCATGGCTGGCCATTCCGGGTGCCCGAACGGGGCAGGGATCGCGGTTCCAAGCGGAACCATTGCGGAACCGTGGTGGAACCTTCAACTCACTGACATTGCTGGACTTTTCGAGCGGTTCCACGGGTTCCACTTTGCGCCTCGCGTACATGTGCGCGTGTGCACGTATGCGCGCACACACACATGTGAGGGGTCGCCAAATAGTGGAACCGTGGAACCGCTAACCATTATCTATATAAATCATATAGATAGAGGTTCCATTGCAGTTCCACGGCGGTTCCATCTGGAACCGGCTTCCACCGCTTGGGCTCGGAATGGCGGAAAACCTAGCGAAACCAATAAAATAGCGGTCGGATATTCGGCCGGGCTGGCCGTCGCCATCGGCCAGGGGGCCTCCAGCACCGTAATAGACGGGAGGGCGGCGAAAACTTTTGGGCTTGGCGCGCGGGCGGGCGGCGGGGTGGGCTCGGCCGGGCCGATCGAGGGGCTCGACCTGGGCGGATCCGATGCCGCGACCAGGTGCGGGCAGAATGGCGGAATTCTGCGGTTCTCGCACGTCGCTTCGGCGCGTGTTGGAAGGGCGATGTTGGAAGGCATGGCTGAAAGGCGCGGAAATGCGTGGGTTCGCGGGCATCGTCGGATGCCTGTCAGGCTTATGCGCGGCACCCCCTCGACCGCCCCCCGGGGGTCCCGCCGAGCCCTCGGCACCCCCCTTGCCCCCATCGCGTCGGCGCAGCCCCCGAGCACCTCGGCGCACGAGCGCGTCGAAATTTGGATCGTCCTTACCCCCTTCGGTCTCGGACCGGTGCGCGAGCTGGGCGAGAGCGGCCAAACTGTGAGGCGCACGATCGGGTCGGGGTTGGGGGCTGCAGTGCGCGCGGCCCGAATAGAAATACCGGGTCGGGGAGAAGGCGCAGAGGTGCGGGGAAAGCCGCGGCGACGGCTGCACGGTACGATTGGAGGCGCGCATGTCAACTGAGGCCGGTGGAAAACAGGAGGCCGACGGCATGATCGCTAGCGCCAAGTCACTGTACGAGACGGCACAGCATGAGCAGGAACAGCTTGAGCTTCTTGATCCACTGACACCTGAGGAACTGGCGGAGGCTCGCGAAGACCTCGGCCCGAATGCCGGTGGGCTCACGGTGATGCGCCATGCCCGCGAGGCGCGGCGGGGTCGTCCTAAAGGGGCGAAGAACAAGCGATCTGACGATTTCGCGCGGTACATCGCGCAGTTCGGCCAGGATCCGGCCGTAACGCTCATGCAGCTGCAGTCGACACCGGAAGAGGTGCACATGGCCCGATCGCGGCGCGTTCGGCAAAAGGTGATCGGCAAGGGTGAAAGCGCGCGGGTTGTCGAGCTCACTGAGGAAATGACTTACGAGGCCGCAACCGCACTGCGCACGCGATGTGCGGAAGCGCTTATGCCGTTCATCCATAGCAAGAAACCTGTGGCGATCGACGCGACGATCCGGGGTGTGATCGTCCAGGAGGAAATCGGCGAGGTTCGTCCCGTGCGGGGCGCGATGATCGACGGCGAAATCCTTGGCGTGGCGCATCCCGCTGACGGTGAGGACGAGCGATGAGCGGGCCTGAAATGGAAATCCGCCGGCTCAATTCGCCCGGGCCGATCTCGGATCAATTCCTGCTGTCCCGGGCGTTCCTGAAGATCATCATCGGTCCTGTCGGCTCTGCCAAGACGATAACCGCGCTTCGTGCACTGCGGCGCGTCGGCACCCGGCAGGGCGGCCGCCGGGATGCGAACGGCGTGTTGCGGCGCAAGGCGCGCGTAGGCGTGATCCGCGAGACGTACCCGAACATCGAGAAGAACACGCTTCCCTCCTGGTTTCGCATTCATCCGGAGACGGATGGAAAGTTCACCTGGAAGGCGCCGTTTACCCACAAGCTGACGCTGATCCTTGGCCATGACGAGTTCGGCCGCCCCAACGATGTCTGCGATTTCGAGATCGAGTTTCGCGCGATCGGCGATCGTTCGGTGGAAGAGGCGTGCCGTGGCTGGGAAGTCGTGGCGGTGATGATCGACGAGGCGGATTTGCAGCCGCCCGACCTGCTTGCGTTCCTATCGGGCCGTGTGGGGCGTGCTTCGGATCTCGATCCTTCGCTGGTGGTCGATCAGCAGATCATCCTTTCGCTCAACGCGCCCTACATGGATAACTGGATCTATGGGTTGGCGATCGAGAAGAACCTCGGTGAGCTGCTTGACCCGGGGTTGATGGAAGCTCTGGGTGATCGCCCGCTGATGGAAGTGTTCCTTCAGCCCGGTGGCCGCGAGCCCGATGCGGAGAACCTGCACAACCTGCCCAAGGGGTACTACGCGATCCAGGCGGCGCTGAACAAGCACCGGCCGGATTACGTGGCGCGAATGATCGACAACAAGTTCGTGCCGATGCAGCACGGGCAGCCGGTCAATCCCCAGTTCGATTATCGTGCCCATGTGCGGCCGCTGGATCTTAACCCCAGGCTGCCGCTGCTGGTGGGCTTCGACCAGGGCCTGTTCGCGGCGGCGGTCGCCAGTCAGCGGCTGTCGATGGGCGAGTTTCGCACTTTGGCCGAGGCGGTGATGTTTCGTGAGGACGGCAGGACGCTGGCCAAGATCGGGCCGACGGCTGCCGGCGCAATGGTGCGTTCGATGATCGCCGCACGGTTCCCCAATCTCGATCCGGGAATGCTGCGCGTCGTAGGCGATCCGGCGGCATGGTCTGCCCGCGATCGCCAGGATAGCGAGCATGACTGGGTTCTGGCCTTCCAGAAAGGGCTGGGTCACCGGGTCTACAAGGGCAAGACCAACCGCCAGGCCTTGAGAAACGAGGCGATCTGGCGGGCGATGGCCGAGCGCGACGGATATGCCGTGGACCCTTCGGCAAAGCACCTCATTCGCGGGCACCTGGGCGGCTACCGCTATCGCAATGCCGACATACCCGGCGGCGGGGGTACGCGAGGGCATCTGGAAATTGCGGACACCATCCACACCCATGTCTGTGACGCCGAGCAGTACGCCGCTGTCGAGGGTGAACACGTCATTTCCGACATACGCGGCCGACCGCGATCGGGTGGCCAGGTCTTCGTGAACGATAGCGATTTTGACGTTTTCAGCAGGAGTTACTGAGATGGGCAAGGTTTTGAAGGGCGTGGGGAAGTTCCTGGTCGGCGGTGTGGTCGGCGGGCTGCTGGGGCTCACGGGAAAGAGCAAGGCGCCGTCGGCGCTGGCTTCGCCGACCCGCGACGATGCGCTGGCGCAGATCGAGAACGAGGATGAGCTGCGCCGCCGGAAAGGCGCGGCTTCCGACATCATCAACGGGTCTACCGGCGCCGAAGCGGCGCTGGGAACGACGGGCCGCTTCGTGCCCGGTAGCTGAGAAGGGAACTGAACTATGTCCGGAAATGAGGAACAGAATTCGTCGGGCGACCAGGTGGGCGCCGGTTCGATCGATGTGGCCCAGCTGACCGCCGAGCGGGATGCGCTGGCGGCAGATTTGGCGCAGGCCAACACCGTGATTGCGGCGGCCGAGCCGGCCCACGCCAAGATCGATCAACTGGGCGAGGCGCTGGCCGCCATGAGGGTTCAGGGCGAGGACGGCGAGCATCCCGTGGATGTGGCGATCGCGGCGCTGAAGGGCCAGGCTGAGCAGTTGGCGGCGGCGCAGGGTGAGGCGAAGGCGCTGAAAGGCCAGCTTACCGCCCAAAAAGGGCAGACAACCAAGGCGCGTGCGGAGCTGGCCGAGGCCATCGCGCGGGATCCGCAGGCAAAGGCACGCAAGCTGCCCGCCGATCTCCCGGTGATTTCACGGGATGACCAGGCCGCGTTGCTGGCATTGATCGATGCTGCCGAGACGGTTGAAGTGGTGGCCTTCGCGGACGATACCGAAGAGGTCGCGATCCTGCCGCTGCGCGTGAGCGGCGGTGCTGCCGCTTTCCGCGTCGTGAGTTCCGGCGTCGTGCTGGGGCTGGCGAGCTGGGAAGTATCCGGGCCCGCGCGGATCACCGGGTGGGCGCTGTTCCTTGATGGCGATCTTTCGGCCTGGTGCGAGCGGCAGGGCGGTGGGCAGCTGACGATCGGCGCCGGGCAGACCTTCAATCTCGCGAGCGACGTGATTTTCTGATCCGCAATCGCACCCCCGCGTCGGTTGGCCCCATGGCCGGCGCGGTTTTTCCTATTCCTGCCTGCGCCGGGCGATCCGCCTTGTGGAGTGAGAGACGATGAACGAGCAGATCCAGGACGACGAACTGGCGAAGGCGGATATCCGCGACCATGACCGGCTGAAGCAAATCCGCAGCGTGTGGGAGGGCACCTGGCAGGAAGTGGACGAGCGTTTCCCTAGTGGCGCGGGCGGCTTCATGCAGACGACGCCAGGGCAGATCCGTGGCACGCGAAACTTCGATACCACCCATATCACGGCATTGAAGCGCTTTGCGGCCGCCGGCGTCGCGATCACGACGCCCGAGGAAAAGGATTACATCCGGATCAGGTTCATCAACGATGACCTGATGAAGATCCGCCGGGTGGCTCTGTGGTGTGAGCGGAACAGCCGCCGCATGTATTTCATCCGGCACGCGGCACGCACTGGCTTCGGCACCGCCGTGAATGAGGATTGGGGGCAGCTGGGCCGATACGGTACGTCGCCCGTGCTGGTGGACGGGCGACCAGGGCGGGGCATGTATTACCGCACGCTGCACCTTTCGGAGGTCTACATCGATGTCGATTACGCCGGCCTCGTGGACACCGTGCACCGTTGCTACAAGCGGACGGCCCGCCAACTGGCGCAGGAGTTCGACAAGGACAGCCTGACGCCCAAGATGCGCAAGGCGCTGGAAACCCCCGGTAAGGACCACGAGGAATTCGAGATCCTGCACCTGGTGGTGCCGAACACCGACTGGGATCGCGAAAAGTTGGATTGGCGGAGAATGCCAATCGTTTCGCGGTATCTTGCTCTGGACGAGAAGATCTACCTGCGCCGGCGGGGTTTCTATTCGATGCCGATCGCGGTTTCGCGCAACACGACCAGCGCCGGTGAAATCTATGGCCGATCCCCCGGTATCGACCAGATGCCGACAATCCACGGCGTTAACACCATGAAGAACACGACGTTGCGGGCAGGGCACAAGGCTGTTGATCCGGCGCTGCTGTTCAACAGCGACAACGGGGTGACAAAGCTGGTGTCCCGTCCGGGCGGGATGAACCCCGGGTTGGTTGATGAGGCGGGCAATGTGCTTGTCCATCGCATGCCCGGCGGTGAGGCTGGATTGCCCTATGCGATGGAGATGATGAACGGCGAGCAGGAAACTATTCGAACGGACTTCCTTGAGGAATTCTACAAGATCCTGACCGATCCCAATAACCGCATGACGACAACTGAAGTGTTGGAAGTCATGGCGAAGCAGGGTGTTCTCGTCCGGCCATTCGCAAGCCAGTACGCCACCGAAAAGCAGAACCCGATTTCGCAGCGCGAACTGGACCTGTGTATTCGTAACAACCAGCTGGAGCCGTTCCCACCGGAAGTGCTTGAGGCGGGCGCCTGGCCCCAGGTGGAATACGAGAACATGCTGGCTGCAATGGCGCGCGCGGAGAGCACGGCAAAGACGCTCCGCTATGTCCAGGCGCTGCCGGTTCTCAACGAATTCGATCCGCGCGTTCGCCACCGCGTGAATGCGGACGCGATCGCGGTGGGCATGGCCGAGGAAATGGGCGTGAAGCCCAGCTACCTGCGCAGCGATGAGGAAGTGGCTGAGCTGGTTCGGCAGGAGCAGGAGCAGCAGAACGCAGTCCTTCAGGCCGACCTGCTGCAGCAGGCATCGGGAGCCACGCTCAACCTGGCGAAGGCTGGGCAGATTTCGGAGGCGGCATGACCAGCGTGCAGAACCAGGTCCGTGCCTGGGCAATCAAGACTTCGCAGGTTTACAAGACCGTGTTCCGGACCCTGATACCGACCGGCCGGCTTTACCGCTGGCTGTTCGATGATCCTGCAGGCGGTGTGAACCCGGTGGGCGAGCTGGTGCTGGGCGATCTGCGCAAGTTCTGTTTCGCGGGGCCCATGGTTTCGACTTTTGACAAGGATCCGTTGGTGATGGCGCGCCGCGAAGGGCGGCGCGAGGTGTTCGCGCGGATACAGTATTTCCTCAACCTGGACGAAAATACGGTCCAGAAACTCATGGAGATTGACGATGGCAATTGATGGCGAGGGCGGTGCCGGCGCCGGCGGTGAGGGTGGCAGCCTCGGCAGTGCGTCCGACCTGTTTGGCGGTGCATCGTCGGCCCCGGCCGGAGAGGGCGGAGCAACGGCGGCGGATGGCGGGCAGGGCGGAGCCGATCCTTCGCTTGGCGCCGACCCCGATTGGTGGGGCGGACTGTCAGCCGATGCGGACGGCGAGACGGCTTCGCACCGCGACTGGGTGAAATCCACCGGCGTCAAGGATCTGAACGGTCTGGTGAAGGTGGCCAGGGACAACCAGGCGGCGCTTCGTGACAGCGGCCGCGTGAAGGTGCCTGGTGATGGTGCTTCCGCTGAGGAAATCGCAAGTTTCCACCGGGCGATCGGTGTGCCGGAAGCGGTAGACGGTTACAGCCTGCCCGAGGTCAAGGATGCAAGGGGCGACGTGATCCCGCTTGACCAGGGCCTGCTGGGCAAGTTGCTGCCCAAGGCGCTGGAGGTTGGCGTGCCGGCGCCGGCAATGAACGGGCTGGTGGCAGAGTACGTGCGGCTGCAGATGGACGAGGCGGCCCAGTTCGATGCCGACCTGAAATCCTCGGCCGAGGCATGGGTAAAGGCGCAGGGACCGCAGGCCAAGGCCAAGGAAGTGGCTATCAACGGCGCAATCCGGGCGCTGGGGCTCTATTCGAACGACCTGGTTGCCATCCGCAACGCGATGGCAGCCGCATCGATCGACCAGGGCGGCACGGCAGCGGACGGTGTGAGCCGGGCGCTGGACATGTTCTCCCGCCTTGGTGAGGGGTTGGCCGAGGATACCATCATCAACCCGGGCGGCGCCGGCCGCTTCGGCGTGAATGGACGCGAGGCGCAGGGCGAGCTTGATGCCATGAAGGTGAAGGCGGGGTCCGATCCAGTCTTTGCGAAGGCGGTGGGCACTCCCGGCACACCGGAAAATGCGCGTTGGAACCGGTTGCTCAACCAGTCTACCGCTTATGCACAGCAGCAGCAGGCGGCAGGCTGAAACCGGCTTGACACCACGAGTCGTCTGACTCATTTTCGCCGCAACCAAGCCCCGGGAGCGATTGGCTTCATCGCCTGTCCTCCCGGACGCCTGGTAGCCCCGGCCTAGCCTCGATACGCCCCGGGCCCTGTGTGGATGCACCGCCGATCCGTGGCGTTGTTACGGTAGAGTGGCCGGGCGGTTTCGCCCCTTAGCCCTTCGCAAGCAAACCCATCCGTTTTGTTTGATAGAAGGGCGCCAGGCCATGGCTGTCGAGAATACCGCACAGCTCAAGTACCAGAACAATCTGGAAATGGCCCTGCAGCTGCAGGCCTCCCCCCTCGAAGCCGCTGTAACCGTGCAGAGCGATGCCAGCGCCGAGAAGATCAAGATCAAGGATATCGTCGGCAACAAGTCTCCCCAGGAAGACGATGAGCGCGGCGGCAACACCAAGTGGAACAACACGCAGTTCGATGGCGTGTGGATCCCGAAGCCGAACGAGCTTTACGATGCCGAGATCATCGAGAATTCGGACAAGCTGGCTACGGCGATCGACCTGCAGGGTTCGGCGGTGATGTCCGGTCGCGGCGTCATCAATCGTGCCAAGACGCAGCGCATTCTCGAAGGCTTCTACGGCCCGATCATTTCCGGCAAGACCGGGACGGTCACCACTGCGTTTCCTGCCGGCAACATCATCGCCGTGGACGTGGGCGCAGCCGTGGCCGCCAAGATGAACACGGCGAAGCTGCGCGGCGCGAACAAGATGCTGACGCAGGCCTATGTTCCGGATGAAGCCGAGCGCTTCATGGTGCTGACCGCCGACGACAATGACGCGCTGCTGACCGAAATCCCGGCGACCAGTTCCGATTTCAAGGGCGCCTATGGCGGCACGTTCCAGGACGGCAAGATCATGGGCCTGCTGGGGTGGAAGTTCATCCATCTGGAGCTGGACAACCCGCTGCTCAACACGATCCCGGCTCTGGCGACCGACGCCAATAGCTACCGGCTCAACCCGTTCTGGGTGAAGCCCGGTGTCGTGCTGAACTTCTGGCAGGCGCTGCGCACCGAGGTGGGCAAGATCCCGGAAAAGCGGTTCATGCCCGGATACCTCGCCGGCACGACCTGCGCGGCTTCCCGCACGCAGCCCGGCATGTCCGGCATCATCCGCAACCTCAAGGGCTGACGCCGGGGCGGCGGGCCCCCGGGCTCTGCCGTCGCTCTTTGGCTCGATGGAGTAGCAGCAAATGGCAACTTACTATGCAAAGCAGCAGATCGGCGTCGCGGACAGCACGGTATTTCCGGTCAAGAAGGCGGACGGCCGCGAGGTCAACGCCAAACGTTCCGAGATCCTCGCGACGAAACCCGCAGGCCAGGCTCTGGCCGCCGCCGACAAGCTGTACCTCGGCACCAAGAAGGCCGGCGACAAGATCGTGGGTGTTCGCGGCAATACCGATACCAGCCTCGCCACTGCAACCGTGTCGATCGGCACGCTTGCGGCTCCGGCGAAGTACGTCAACGCCGCCACGCTTACCGCCACCAACGTGCCCACCATGTTGGGCCCGCTGGCGAGCACGCTGGCGGCCGATCAGCCGGTGGCCGAGGAAGATATCTACGCGACGTTCGCCGTCGCCGGTGTGGCCGGCGCGGTCAATCTCAGCTTCGAGCTCGAACTGATCGGGCTCTGACGCTTTGGCGGCCGGTCCTTCCTGACCGGTCGCCGCAGGGGCGCCATTCGCGGCGACATCGGGCGGCGCCCCTGCATCACTCTTTCGGCCCTCCATCGGGAGCGAGACAATGGCTTTCACGGCGAAGTTCACTTTCACGCGCGGCAAGCCCCGTTCCGGCGATATCGCGATCACGGCCGGTGCGGCCGAGGCAGGGCGCGATGTCATCAGCCTGAACATCGATGCCGACAAGATCACCAAGGGCGAGGCCCTGATCGCGATCGACAACATCAAGGCGGCTGTGTTCGCCGCCAGGTGGCCGGTCAACTAAGCCGCACCGGGCCGCGCCGCGATGGCTTCCCAGACCTCTGTTGCCAATCTGGCGCTGATGTTCATCGGGACAGAGACGCGGCTGCTTTCGATCGACGATGAAAAGGACGCCGCGCGGTCTCTGAAGGCGGTGTGGGATATCCTGCGGGAAGGCCTGATCCGCCGCTATTCCTGGAACTGGGCGACGCGCCGCGCAGCGCTGCCGGCCGAAGCGATCACGGTTTCGCCGCCATTTACCCATTCGTTCCGCCTGCCGGCGCAGGCGATCCGCTTGATCGAAGTGTTCGACGCTTCTGGCAAGTACACCGCGAGCGATTACCAGCTGGAAGGGCGCAGCGTGCTGACGGCCCGCCCTGGTCCGCTTTACGTGCGTTGCCTGATGGATATCGCGGAAATTGCCGAATGGGATCCGCTGGCCGCTATCCAGTTTGCCGGCAACCTGGCGCTGACCTGCGGCAATCGCATTGCCGGATCGGCGTTCGACAAGGCGCTGACCATGCAGCGCTACCGGGAAGCCGTGGCCGACGCCCAGCAGACAGACGCGCTGGAAAACCCGCCGATCGAGGTTGAGGAAAGCGCCTGGGTAGAAGCGCGCATTACCGGCGGCTTCCCCACGGCCGGTTTGCCCGGTTGGGAAATCTCCTGATGGCGGGGCTGCGCAAGCTTATCACGGCGTTCCTGGCCGGTGAGATAGACCCGATGATGCATGGGCGGGTCGAGACGGACCACTATGCCTACGGGTTGACGACCTGCGAGAACTTCGTGCCGACGAACGAGGGGCCGATCGTGAAGCGGCCCGGGTTCGAATACATCTGCGATGCCGATCCGTCCTCCACCTGGCTGGGGGCGTTCCGCTTTTCGATCACGCAGGAATACCTGATCGAGTGGGGCGAGCTGAAGGCGCGGTTCTATACCAACGGCGGCCGGATCGAGACGGCGCCCGGCGTGGCCTATGAGGTGGCGACGCCTTATGCGGCGGCGGCCGCGCCGCGCCTTTCGACGCAGCAGAGCTATGATCGCCTTTACATCGATCATGGCAGCTACCGCCCGGCATCGCTCCTGCGCACCAGCGCCGTGACGTTCACCTGGGCGGAGCAGCAATTCCTGGGCGGCCCGTTCAAGGATATGAACACGGACCAGGCGATCACGGTGACGGCGAGCGCGGTTGCCGTGGGCTTTTCCACCACGATCAGCGCGACGGCCGCGATCTTCCAGGCCGGGCATGTGGGCGCGCTTTTCCAGATCGAGGCCAAGGATTATTCCAGCGTCACCGCGTGGGAAGCGGGGATGAAGGACGTGGCCGTAGGCGACCAGGTGCGGTCCGACGGCAAGGTGTACCAGTGCGACAATAACGGTAGCGGCCGCAAGACGGGCACCAATCCGCCGATCCATACCGAAGGTTCCGAATGGGATGGCCTTGGCAAGGAGGACATCAACGACAAGGGCCCATACGGCGTTCGATGGCGGTACCTGCACGATCGGTTCGGCCAGGTGCGCATCACCGCTGTTGCCGCCGGCGGGCTGAGCTGCACGGCAACCGTGGTGCGCCGTCTTCCCGACCAGGTGATGACCGTGGGGACGTATCGCTGGTCCCACGCGCTGTTTTCCGATGTGGAAGGCTGGCCATCGCTGGTGACGAACTGGGAAGGGCGCCAGGTGCATCAGCGCCTGTTCGAATTCGCGGCCAGCGTGGTGGGCGATTATGGCGGCGGCCGCGTGAACTTCCAGAGCTATACCGGTTCGGGCGTGCTGGCGGCCGACCTTGCGTTCCGCCGTACCATGTCGCTTGACAATCCGCCGCTGTGGTTCGCGCCGGACAGCAAGCTGTACATCGGCACCGCCGACCGCGAGGCCGTGGTGGGCGCGATCAATTCCGCCCAGGCGGTTGCCGGCGACAACGTGAGCCTGAAGCCGCAGAGCTATTACGGCAGCGAGCCGGTGTGGCCGCTGCAGATCGGCACGCAGATAATTTCCGTGGAGCGCGGCGGCCGCCGCATCCGTGCCGTGGGTTTCGACATCGGGCAGGATCGCTATGTTCCGCAGGATCTGACGGCCGCGGCGCGCCACATCACCAAGTCGGGGGTTTCCTGGCTGGCCTATCAACGCGTGCCTTACGGCACGATGTTTGCCGGGCGCGGCGACGGCCAGGTGATCGTCCATCCCAAGACCTTGCTGGAAGTGAAGGGCTTTGCCCGGATCGTGCTGGGCGGTGGCGCCAAGGCGCTGAGCGGGCAAGTGATCGTTGGCGAGGATGGCAAGACCGACGAATTGTGGCTGCTGATCGAGCGCACCCGGGCTGACGGGGTGAAGCGCGAGATCTGGCGGCAGAGCACCTGGCGCGATCTGGGCGATGACCAACGGCTTGCCTTCTTCGTGGATGGGGGCACGCAGTTTGCGGCCGCCGGCGGCCAGCGGACCTTCACCGGGTTCGTGCACCTGGCGGGCCAGCAGATTGCCGTTCTGGCAGGCGGGGGTGTGGTGCCGGGCGTGGTGGTGGCCGCCGACGGTTCCTTCACGCTGCCGGAAACCTCTGTCCCGCCCAGCGCCTACACGCTGACCGTGGGGCTGCCGTTCACCGCGCTGGCGGTGACGCTGCGGCCCAATCTGGATACGCGCAACGGCCCTTCGCAGGGCCTGAAGCAGCGCGTGCGCAAGGTGGTTCTGCGCGTGCTGGAAACGCTGGGCATCACGGTGGCGGACCTTGTGGAAGGCGAGATGGACGAGCCGATCGAGCGCGCGACGACGGACAGCATGGACGCCGCGATCCCGCTGTTCACCGGCGACACGCAAGGTTCGATTTCCTCCAGCATGACACGGGACGGGCGGATCAAGATCATCTCTTCCGATCCGCTGCCTGCAACGATCAACGCAGCGGCAATGTCGCTGGAACTGGATGAAGCCGATGCCTGATGTCGTGTTCGAACGGCTGCGCGCCGGTGACCTGTTCGAGATCGAGCGCCAGCCTTCGCAGGCGCGCGTGCTGGGCGCGGAGCCCGGCGATATCGACTGGGACACGGCCGAAGTCCTGGCCGGCCAGCCCGTTGCCTGGGCGGCGCGGTGCGAAGGGCGGCTGATCGCGCTGTTCGGAATAGGCGAGCACCATGAAGGCCGGCACGGCGTGGCCTGGTCGATCCTGGGGGAAATGGGCGCGGCGCATCTGGCGGTGACCCGGCGCATTCGCGGAGAGTTGCAGGGATCGCGGCTTGCCCGGGTGGAGCTGATTGCGCGCGCGGCTGAAGTTCCCTTCACCTTCCAGGGCGACAAGGCAGTGGAATGGGTGATGCGCCCGGCGCGCATTTCCCCGGAATGCCGGTGGGCGGTGATGCTGGGCTTCACGCCGGCGCATGTCTTGAAGCGCTACGGCCCCGATGGCGATACCCACATGCTGTTCGAATGGTTCGGCCCGGCAAGCGGCAGAGGGGCGGACCATGGCTGAGATTGCATCGGCGGCGGCCAACGTCACCAAGGGCATCGGCGGTTTCGTGGCAAGCCGCCAGCAGTCGAAGGCGCTGAAGCGGCAGGCGCGGGAGGAAGAAAACGCCGGCGCCGCGCAGAGCCTGCGTATCCGCGAGCAGGCGCGCAAGGTGATCGGCCAACAGCTGGCGGCGCAAAGTTCCAACGGGTTCATGGGCGGCACCGGATCGGCGCTGGACGCGCTGACTGAAAGCCAGGTGAACGCCGCGCTTGATGCCATGACGGTGATCCGCGACGCGGGCACCAAGGCGCAATCGCTGCGATACGAGGCGAAGATGAAGCGGACCGAAGGCTGGTTCTCGCTTGCGAGTGGGCTGCTGGGTTCTGCCAGTTCGGTTTCGGGCATGCGCGATGACTGGGCGCAGGCCGGGCAAGGCCAGTCGCAGGCTTCGATGCAATCCATGCCCGATAACTTCCAGGTCATCTATTGATGGCGCAGGAAACCGGATACGAGGCGCGGGTGATGCCTACGGCGGCGGCGCCGCTGCCGATGGCCAGCGCGCGCACTTACGGCGCCGAGCTGGCGGACACGGTGGGGCAGGTGGCGCAGGACGTCCACCAGCGCGAGATCCGTGCGTACCAGGTGCGGCGCCAGCAGACGGCCGATCAGGAGAGCAGCGATTTCGCGCATCGGTTCGCCCTGCACAAACAGTCCATGGATGAAGCGGTTCGCGAGATCCGCGCGAGCCCCACAGCGGCCGACTATGCTGATCATGTGGAGCGGGTTGCCAAGGCCGACGACGACGCGCGCGAGAAGCTGCTGGACGGCATCACGGAAGATAGTGTGCGCCGGCGCGCGGCCGCCCAGCTGGACGATTTCCGTACCCGTCTGGTGGGGTCTGAAGGTGACTTCGCCGAGGGGCAGCAGATCGCCAAGACGAGGCTTGATGCCCAGGCGGTGAAGCAGCTGGGCGCGAACCGGGTTCGTCGCTCCGAGAACGGCGCTGAATTTACGGAGGAACTCCAGGACTGGCATAGCTACGTTGATGGGCTGCAGCGGCTGACGCCAGCGGAAAAGCAGGCGATCCGCCGCGAAGGCGAGCAGGAATACGCGGTCGCCTTCGTCAACCATTTGAACGACACCAATCCCACGGCTGCGCTGGCTTTGCTGGATGCGGGGCAATTCGACACCCTGCTTTCACCCCAGCAAATCGATCAGCTGCGCAATGGTTCGCAGGTGGAGATCCGGCGTGCCGAGGCCCAGCTGGTCCAGGCGGCCAATGTCGAAAAGGCCGCTGTGCGTGAGCAGGTGGCGACGGTGACCGAGAAGGCGTCACAAGGGATCGATGTTTCCGCGGAGCTCCCCGAACTGATCGCGAAATCGGAGAGCTATGGCGATAGCTCGACCGTGGCGAAGCTTGAGGGCCTGCAGCGCGAGAGCGGCCTGGCAAAGACGTGGGGGGCGATGCCGCCGCTCGCGCGCGACCAGCGGGCGGCGGTGCTGCGCGGCATCCCCGAAGCGAAGCGCACCGAGGGCCAGCAGGCCGAGCTCAAGTGGCTGGACGACAAGAAGGGCTCGCTGGACGGCCAGTTCAACAATGACCCCGTTGGGTTCGCTGCGCAGACGGCGCCGCAGGGCAAGGGGCCGCCCCCGATCGCGAATTGGACCCGGCCGGAGCTTGGCGCGCGCGAGCAGTGGATGCGGGAGGCCGCAGGCGCATACGGCAGCATGCAGCCGCTGAGCGCCAGCGAGGCGCGGGCGCTTCAGGAGCGCGCAGAGCAGGGCGATGTCGGCTATCGCGGCGTGTTGGCCACGCTTTCGCAGTTTTCCCCGCGCACGGCCATGCAGGCCATGCGGCAGGTTCTGCCCAGCGATCGGTTCGCGCAGACGCTGGTTGCGCTATCGCCCAACGTTCAACGCCAGGCGGTGGACGGGAAGGTGGCGCTGAAGGCGAATACCGGCATTTTGCGAACCCCGAAGGATGATGACGACATGGCCGCCCAGGTGAGCGGCCTGCGTGCCGGGTTCGCGATGGCGCTGGGCAATGTGCCGGCATCGCAGCGTGATGGGATCATGCAGGTGGCAGAGGCGATCGCGGCGCGTAACCTTGAGCAGAACGGCATGCTGAGCGAGCAGATGTCATCAGCCATGCTGGCCAGGTCTCTTGATGCCGCGCTGGGGGCGACGGGCAGCGGCGCCGCGAAAAAGGGCGGGCTCGGTTGGTGGGGTGGCAAGATCTACCTGCTGCCCGATCGTGTGACGCAGGCTGGTTTCGAGGCGCACGTCACGAACTATGTACGCGAGCACAAGGAAAACCCGCCGGTCAACCCGGATGGATCGCCCGCCGATCTGCGCTTTGCCAAGCCGCTGGCGCTGGGCGGCGGGCGGTACCAGTTCATGGTCGGCAATCGCGTGGTCATGGGCAAGGACGGCAAGCCCTGGGTGCGCACGGTGATCGCGAAATGAGCGTTGCCGATAGCCTTGAATGGGATGATGGCCGAGTTCGGCCGCAGGGGCAGGCGGACACCCGGCAGGATCCGGGCTTCTTCGAAACGGCGGCAGCGGGGTTCCGCTATGCCCGTGACGATCAGACGGGCCATACCGACGAAGAGAGGCAGGGCGCCTACGGGCCGGTTGTTACCGCGCTTCAGGAGCGCGGTTATGACGTGCGGCGCTATGTGAACCCCTATGGCGCGCAGCCGGTCAATTACGATGCCGTGTGGCGGGATATCGGCGCGGCGCGCAAGGCTGATCCCGATGCCTTCAAGGAACTGGGCGACCGGGAGACTTTCGAAAAAGGATGGCGATCGCGCTTCGCGGCGCGGCAGGCGCGCGATGCAAACACAATGCAGCGCGGTGGATTTCTGGGCACGCTGGCCGGCGGGCTTGCCGGCAGCCTGACCGACCCGATCAACGTGGGCGGCATGGTGCTGACGGGCGGATTTGGGGGTACCAGCGTTGCCGGGCGCATCTTGGCGGAAGCCGGGATCAACGCGGTGATCGAGGGTGTGGAAACACCGCTGACCGCAGCGGAGCGCAAGAAGCAGGGCCGCGAACTGACCGGCGAGGAAATCGCCATGAACCTTGGTTTCGCGGCGGCGGGCGGCGCGGCGTTCAAGGGGCTGGAGATCGGCGGCGGGAAGCTTGCGGTCAAGGCGCTGGACAAGGTGCCGCTGGACGTCCGCGCTGCCATGGCACTGCGCAGTTCCACCCCGGACTATGCCTTGACGCCCGACCAGGCGGCTGCGCTGCATATCATCGATCGCGGTTTCGAGGTGGACAGCTCCAATCCCTTCGCGGGGACTTATGAGGGGCTTGAAGCGCACGCGCGGCGGATCGACGAAACGATTGCCGCCATGTCACGCTGGCCGGAGGGATCGGCCACGCAGGCGCTTGCGCCGGCACGGCGGGCAGGCCCGATCGCAGGCGCGCCGCTGCGCGCGGATTTCAGCACTGCCTGGCGCGCGATCATCGGCATCGAGGGCGGCACCGCGCGGGACGGATCGTTTCGAACGTCTCCCGCCGGTGCGATCGGGCCGGCGCAAGTCATGCCGGGCACCGCGCCGGAGGCCGCGCGGCTTGCCGGGCTGCCGTGGGATGAGACCCGGTATCGGAGCGACCATGCCTATAACGAGGCGCTGGGGCAGGCCTATTACCGCGAAATGCTTCGCCAGTTCGATGGCGATCCGGTGAAAGCAGCCGCCGCCTACAACGCCGGCGCCGGCAGTGCCCGGCGTGGTACCGGCGTGCGCGGCGCCATGGCCCGGGCGCGGCGCGCCGGGGTGCCTGACGAATGGGTATCGTTCCTTCCGGCAGAGACGCGCGGCTATGTTGCCAACTTCCGGCGGCGCACGGCCATCGGGGATGGCGAACCGATCGATGTTCCCGGATTTGATGCCGAGGTTGCATCGGCGCGCCCGGCCGAGCTGGATGCGGAGCGGCCGCTGGTTGATGCGGCTGAGGGGGGCGATCTGCCCGCGCTGGACCGCGAGCGGTTTCGCAGTGACGAGGAATGGCAGCGCGCCCAGGCCGAACTGGACGCGGAGCGGTTTGGCACCGATCCCGCCGGCGGCCGCCAGGCGATCTGGATCGAGGCGCGCGACAGGTTGCTGGCCGACCGGCAGGGCGAAGTGCAGGGCGCGCTGTGGCATCCCGAGCTGGGCGCGATCGACCTGAAGTGGGGCGATGACGGCGCGGGGCTGAAGAAGATAGCGGCCAAGCATCCCGAAGTGCTGGACGATCTGCCTGCGCGCCTTGAGGAAATGGAGATCGTTGACCGCAGCCGCGAGGGCCGCGTGACGCTGGAAAGCATGGACCACACGGCCGTTGTCCGGCTTGACTGGGATGACAAGGCGCAGAACTGGCTGCTGACCGCGTTCCAGCGCGAAGAGCCAAGGATGCGGAGTGGTGGAGAAGCGGCCCCGTCACCAGCGGAGAACATGCGTGCGGGCGATTTAGCGGGGGCCTCCCCCACCGCCGGGGCCATGCGCGATATAGCGCTTTCGCGCGCGGGCGTCCAGCTGGGTGACGGTGTGGGCGATTTCGGCCGGTGGTGGGATCGCGAACTGGCGCAGGGCGGCAAGCTTCGCCCCGTTCACGCGCTGGTCGATCGGGACGGCACTGTGCGCGGTTGGGAAACCACGCGGCCCCGCGCGCAGCGGCAGCTGGAGCGCGCCGGCATCGAGGGCGGGCGGGTGGAGACGCTGGCCCCGCCGAGCCGGGATGAGGCGCTATCGCACGGGGCGCTGCGCGATGAGCTGGAAGCCCGGGGTGCTGCCGGGCCCGTGGTGGCCGATGCCGAGGCGGGCAAGGTATTCGATGAACCGGGCAGCGATGAAATCGGGCGCGTGGCGGATCTTGCCTGGCATGATGCGCAGATGGCCGCTGCTGCGCGGATTGCGCCGGAACAGCTGACCTTCGACCTGGGCGACGGCAAGGGTGAACGGTCCATCGCCGAGATCGAGGCCGAACTTAAAGCCGACGAGGACGCCATTTCCATTATCGAAAACTGCCTGCTGCCCGTTCCTCCGGGAGGCGGGGCATGAGCATTTCCGTTTGCGTTGCCGGGCTGATCGCCGAGGGCAAGATACCCAAGGGCCAGGCGCAGGAGGCGGACCGCCTCTATGCCCGGCACCTGGCCGGTTTGCAGCGTGACATGCCGATGATGGCGGCCGCATCGCTTGCAAGCGAGCGGACGATCGCGGGGCTGAAGGCGCAGCTGAACCGGAAGAAGCAGCTTGCCGCCCTGGCGGTTACGTCCCGCCAGCGGATCGAGGCGGATATCGCTTCGTTCAACGGCGGACGGGGGGGCGGCCCGGCAGGCGGAGGGGGAACCATAGATCCGCGTGCCGGGCCTGCGTTCCTGGCGCCCAGTGACCGGGCGGGATTTTCCAGCGTGGATGGCCGCATGCGGGCCGTTCGCGGCCGAGCGCATGGGATGATGGACGGCGTGCTGTCCCGATTTTCCACGAACCTGATAGGGCGCGTGCGCAACAAGGCCGAGCTGGCCGATGTGGTGCGCGAACTGTTCAAGCCGGGATCGACCGGAAACCTTTCCGCGCGCGAGCTGGCCGACGCCTGGACGCAGACGGCCGAGATGCTGCGCCAGCGCTTCAACGCGGCGGGCGGGGATATCGGCAAGCTGGATGACTGGGGGCTGCCCCAGTACCATGATCCGCGCCTGGTGCGCGAAGCCGGTTATGACAGCTGGCGCGCGGCGATCGCCGATCGCCTGGACCGGGCGCGCATCCTGGACGTGGAAACCGGAAAGCCGCTGAACGATGCGGAATTCGAAGGCGCGCTGCGCGAAACCTTCGACCGGATCCGTTCCGATGGGTGGAGCAACCGCGATCCCGGAATTCAGGGCACGTCGATCCTGGCGAACCGCCGCGCGGAAAGCCGGTTCCTTGTGTTCAAGTCCGCCGACGACTGGACCGATTACCAGCAGCGCTTCGGCGCGGCGACGGCGTTCGATGCGATGATGGGCCATATCGACGGCATGGCGCGCGATATCGCCATGTTGGAGATCCTTGGCCCCAATCCCAGTTCCACGCTGGGCTGGCTGAAGGACGTTATATCGAAATCCGCGGCCGAGGATGCTGCAGCGAACAGCAAGGCGCCGGACGCGGCCCACAAGGCGACACGCCAGATGGACCGGCTGACGGCGGAAATCACGGGATCGAGCCAGCGGCCGGAAAACCGCACGCTGGCGCTTCGCTTTTCTAATCTGCGCAGCTGGCAGACCGCCACCAAGCTGGGCGGGGCGATGCTTTCCGCCGTGACCGATCTGGGCTTCGGCGCCACCACGCGCGCGTTCAACGGGTTGCCGGTGCGCAGGATGCTGGGCGACTATGTGAAGCTGTTCAAGCCCGGTTCGATCGAGGACCAGCGCCTGGCTGTGCGGCTTGGCCTGATCGCGGATGAATGGAGCAACCGCACGGCAGCGCAGGGCCGCTACCTGGGTGAGGAACTGACCGGTGAAGTCAGCCGCCGGTTTGCCGAGGGTGTGCTGCGCGCTTCGGGACTGGCGCGCTGGACGCAGGCGGGGCGGTGGGCGCACGGCATGCAGTTGATGGGCGCGATCACGGATGCGCGCGGCAAGGCCTTCGGCCAGCTGGACAAAGGATTTGCCCGGCTGCTGGATCGTTACGGCATCGGTTCGGCGGAGTGGGACAAGATCCGCGCGACCCCGGTGGAGCGTGATCGCGGCGTTGACTGGATCTTCCCGGCCAATGTCGAGGACCGCCAGCTGGGCGACCGGCTGCTGGAAATGGCCGCACGCGAAGCGGATTTCGCCGTGCCCACCCCGGACGTTGCCACCCGGGCGCTGATTTCCAGTGTGGCGCCGCGCGGTACCTGGCACGGTGAAATGGTCAAGAGCGCGTTCCTGTTCAAGTCGTTCGGGATATCGCTGCTGATGCAGCACGGCGCCCGGGCCATGCAGCTCGCCCCGGCCAATCGGCTTGGATACGTCGGCGGACTTGTGATCGGCACCACGGCAATGGGCGGGTTGGCGATCTGGCTGAAGGACATCGCGGCCGGGCGCGATCCGCGCGCGGCCGACCGGCCGGAATTCTGGGGGCAGGCCCTTATCCAGGGCGGAGGCTTCGGCATCTTCGGGGATTTCATCCAGAGCGCGGAAAGCCGTGCAGACGGCGGGTTTGCCGGCACTCTGGCCGGCCCGCTGGTGGGCGATGCGCAGAACCTGGCGGCGATTGCCACTTCGAAGAACCACGCCGGTGCCGCGCTGAAGTTCGCGCAGTCGCAAGTGCCCGGCGGCACGCTCTGGTACCTGCGCACCGCGTTCGACCGGGCCGTGGCGGACCAGATCCAGGAGCAGATCGATCCCGATTACCGGCGCAGCTGGCGGCGTGCGGAAAAGTGGGCCGACGAACAGGGCACCGATTACTGGTGGGCGCCGGGCGACAGTTCGCCCGAGCGCGCGCCTGACCTTTCCAACGTGGCAGGAGCGAATTGAGATGACGGTTGCCGCCCTTACCCCTTCGGTCGACTACATCGAGGACGGCGTTTCCACCGCGTTCCCGCTGCCGTTCCGGTTCCTGGACCCGAACGAGATCCTGGCGCAGCGCGAGCTGGCGGACGGTACGCTGGTGGATCTGGTCTATGGCGTGAACTTCACCGTGGCGGGCGGCGATACCGACGCCGGCGGCACGCTGACGGTTACGGCGCCGGCGGCCGCAGGCGTGAAGCTGCATGCCTGGCGCGAGACAACGCGGGACCAGGACGCGGATTACACCACCGCCGATCGCTTCCCCGCGCAGAGCCACGAGCGCGCGCTCGACAAGGCGCGGCTCATCGACCAGGAGCAGGACGTCGATATCAGCCGGGCGCTGAAGGTGCGGCGCGGCGGAACCGGCCTGGTCGTGGGCGCCGTGGCTGACGGCCAGGTGCTGGCGCTGGTGGGCGGCGAGATCGCCGGCGTGACGAACGATCCGGCATCGGCAGCCGATAGCGCCGCCACGGCGCTGGCGGCAAAGGCCGGTGCCGAAGCCGCCAAGGACGGGGCGCTGGACGCGCAGGGCGGCGCAGAGCAGGCGCTGGCCGATGCGGAAACGGCAGCCGATAATTCCTCCGGCTTCGCGGACGACGCCAGGGAAGCGCGCGACGCGGCGCTGGCCACGGGCGGCATGCTGCAGAAGGCCACATATGCCGAGCTGGCGGCCGTGGTCGGCACGGCAGGGCAGATCGGTGCAGTTCTTGCCAGCGACACCGGCACTCATACCGATCCAGTTGTTGGAGGCACTGTTTCGAACGCAGGGCAGTACAGCTATTCGTTGAGCCCGGCGGGCTGGAGGTGGCTGGGTCCGCTGGAGAGCAGCCTCGCGAAAGAGTATGCCAACGACGCCGCCGCTGTCGTAGCATCATTGAGCGCCGATGCTCCCATCATTGGTCGGACCAGTGACCCTGTCAACGGGGCAACCGCTGGCAACTTCGCATATGTCTTTGGGACTGCCATTGGGCAGGCGAATAATCTGCGACAGATCAAGCTTTATGCGCGAGGCCCTGGGACCGTCCAGGTTGCCCGATACACAGCTGCTACAGGCGGCACTCGTCTCGCAATATCGAACGCTGTAGTTATCGCATCGGCAGGGTTGAAAACTCTAACAACTGAGGATTTCGGCCTATTCCCGGTAAACCCCGGAGAATATCTCGCGATCTACGCTAACGGGGTTCTGGGTTTCACATCCAATCCCACCGAGGCGCCGCTCAACCAGTTCACAGCGGATCTGCCAGCTAGCGGAACGGCAACTCCGGTTAGCAGTTCAAACATCCGCCTGGAGGTCCAGTTCATTTGCTCCATGTCGGTGAACCTTCCCGATTTCGTAAGTAACACGACCAACTCCAAGACCGCCGCCGCAGGTGTTGCACTGCTTCAGGGCACAGTTGCGACAGCCATCGGTCGCCCAATCGGCGCGACTCTTGTCACTGGCTCCGGATCGGTGGCGAACAACTATCTCGCGTATATCCCGGCGCCTGTTTCGACGACGATTACCAGTGTCGATCTATTTGCAGTGGGTACGGGAACAATCTATTTTTCAACCTGGTCGCTATCGGGAGGGCAGTTCACCCGCACTGGAATCGTTTCTGCCGTGGTCCCGACAGTTGGGCAGGTCAACATTCCAATTTCGTTGCCGCTAGCAGCAGGGGAGTACCTGTGCTTCTATTCGGCCAACACGATCGTTGCTTACCTCTCTGGCTCGATGGACAGTTCCTACCGCTTCCTTGGCGGAACGGAAACTCTGACGGGGCCGGTGTCTGGCGGCACGGCACGCAACAACTTCCTGTTCCAGATCCGGTACAACTACGCTGTGCCTGGACAGTCGGTAACTGCAGCGCGTGTTGATGCGTCATTTGCGGACGTAAATGCGAAGCTCACCGTCGCACAGGCTCAAATCATCACCCTTCAGGCGCAGATTGCGGAGGGTAGCTATGGCGGCAGCGCGCCGATCCCCCTGGCGACTGCCGACAAGCACACCCTGCTCGGTTCGGCCGGTTGGATCGGGATCATTCCCTATGGGGAAAGCCTGTCGATGGCCGATTACGCCAAGCCAGCCCTGTCTACCACGCAGCCTTACAATAACCTGACGTTCGGCAGCGGTGTGCGTTCTGGCAAGCCCGGCAACTCCTACGGAGCGGTGAACACTTCGCCAGGCACATCGACCACGAAACCGCTGATCGAAGAGGATGCGTCCTCGGGCGCCCCGGCATCCGATGGTCATACGACCGACGGCGAGACGATCATGTCGGGCATGGCCGCGACCATGGTGGAGCGCGCGGCGATCGAGAACGACATCCTGCCCACGCAGTTCATCATATTCGGATCGGTTGCCGGGCATGGCGGCTATCGCATGTCCCAGCTCCAGAAGGGTGCATCGTGGTATAACAATCTGATCGACCACGCGAAGGAGGCCGCTGCGCGAGCAGTTGCGGCCGGGAAAAACTATCGCTGCCTCGCCGTCCCGCTTCGCCTTGGCGTGAATGACGCTGGTGCCGGAACGACCCGGGCAGCCTACGCTGCGGCGATGGTTCAGTTGCAGTCTGATATCTCCGCAGACATTCTTGCCGGGATCAATCCGATCCTGACTGCGGGAGGCTTCGCCGCGCAGACTGCACCGGTCCACATGCTGTTCAACCAGTCTGGTAGTGGTGCCACCCTTGCTGCATACGGCGAGATCGTCTTGGCGCAGTTCGACGCCTGCAATGCCAATCCCGGCCGCATCCATTTCGTCGGGCCGACCCATCACCTCCAGACCACAGCCGACACGCTGCATGAGACGAACGTGTCGCAGCTTCGGATGGGCAGGCGCTATGGCCGGGCAGGCAAGCAACTGCTCGTCGATGGCAACAAGCCGGACTGTATCTGGCCGATCTCCGCTTTCGCGCGCGGGACAACGCTGCGTGTGAAGTTCCGGGCTCCGAAGTTCCCGCTCGTCCTCAACACTGCATTGCTCGGCACATTCACGGATATGGGCTTCAAGGTCACCGATGACACGGGCACGCTCGCTGTATCGGGCTTTGCGATTAGCACGGGCGGTGATGAGGTTGTGATCACTCTCGATCGACCACTGACGACCAATCCGATCGTGCGATATGGCTGCGACTATAAATCCAGCATTTCGACGTTCGGTACGTCTGCAGGCGGCCCCATCACTGACAGCACGCGAAATACCACAGCCATCAGTGGGATAACCTACTCAGAACCCCACATGGCGCCTCAGTTCGACATGAAAATTATTGTCCTGCAGGTGCAGGCTTAATGCGGCTCTCTGAGCCTACCAGGCTTCGTCCTTGTAGCAATCTGCGCACGGCTGCGCCTCAGTGCAACGCGCAATGCCGTGGGAACAGTTGTGGGCGGGTTTTGGGATGAGTCCTAGGACACGTCGAATGAGCATAAGCAGAGGCATTTCAGGACGATATCTGACTTTGATGCGAGGGCCAAGGCTCGAGATGGGCGACACACCTAACTTGCAGATGATTTCTAGTTTTCTTCATTCTGAGCGGTTGAAGTTGGGGTGCACATACTGATGACGAATATCCTCGAAGCATTTGGCGGATGGGCCGCCGGCGGGTTCGGCGCTGGCGGCGGGTTCTTTGCCGTGAAGTGGCTGCTGGAATTCATCGCCGGACGGACGGACGCGCGGGAGGCTGCGCTGGATCAGGACACGCGCTTCGTGATCGAGAACCTGAAGGCCGAGGTGGCCCGCCTGTTCGACCGCGTGACCACGCTGGAAACCGAAGTGGCGGAATGCCGGCAGGCGCACGCCAATGCCGAAGCGAAGGTGATCCAGCTGCTCGCCCAGCGGCAGGGCCTCGGCGAAGCGCGGGAACATGCACAACTGATCGTCTCGGCCGAGCGGGTCGCGGCGCGGCAACAGGGGAACTGAGATGGACGTTCGCAAGCCGATCTTCGATGCCGTGCGCGGTGCGGCGCCGAAGGGCCTTTTCAATGATGCCGGCAATGTGCTGGCGCTGGACAACCTGCTGGATGCGTTCGGCGTGGCGCGGCCGCTTGCGACCGAGCTGCGCGCCAGCGCGGCCGGCATCGCCCTGATGCACAAGTGGGAGGGCTGCGCGCGCAAGCGCGGCGATGGCCAGTTCGAGGCTTATCCCGATCCCGGAAGCAAGGATGGCAAGCCCTGGACGATCGGGTGGGGTTCCACCGGCAGCGGTATCGGCCCCGGCACGGTATGGTCTCAGGCGCAGTGCGATGCGCGGTTCGTGAACGACCTGGTGCGATACGAAAAGGAAGTGCGCGCGGCGATCGGCAGTTCTCCCACCACGCAGGCGCAGTTCGATGCGCTGGTTTCGTTCCACTACAACACCGGCGCGATCGGCAAGGCCACGCTGACGAAGCGCCACATCGCCGGCGACTATGCCGGGGCGGCGGCCGAGTTCGGCAAGTGGATCTACAACGACGGTGCGGTGATGGAGGGGCTGAAGCGTCGCCGCGCGGATGAGGCGGCGCTTTATGCCGGGGGTGCGGCGTGAGCTGGACAAATGCCCTTCGCGGTGCCGGCGGCCAGATCGAGCTCAACCGCGTGGTCGGCTTCATCGGCGGCATGGCCTACATTGCCGGCGCCCATGTTTTCATCGCCTGGGACATGCTGGCCCACCAGCGCGAATTCGACCTTGCCGGATACTGCACGCTGTTCCCGGCCGGGCTGGCGATCGTCGCCGGCGGTACGGCGGTGGCGGTGGCGGTGAAGGATCGCAACGTTGCCACCGCGCGCTCGATCGACAAGGCATCCGGAACCACGATGGCGGAACAGGGAGTATGATTGCACTCCTGAACCGCCTGGGCCTCACTGGGCGCGTTCATCGCGTCCTCGCGGCGCTTGCCCTGGCGGCAGCCTGTCTCGCGCTCCTGTGGCTCTGGGCGCGATCTCATGACGAAAAGCAACAGGCGGCGGGTGCTTCCGCCCAGCGCGAGGGTGACCTGCGCGAAACCATCAATCGGGCGGAGCAGGGAAATGCGGCGCGTGTGGAAATCCAGGATGCCTTCAACCGCGGCGATGGCCGCAGCACTGCTGTCTATGACCAGTGCCTGCGGACAGCCCGAACCCCCGCGAACTGCGAGCGATTTCTGCCTCGTGAGCAAGCGACTGACCGCTGAGCCTGCACCGGCGGCCGGACAGGATGATCCTGGGAACAGGTTCGATACGGACGAAACCTTCGCCGAGGTGATCGCGCACAACCAGGTTTATGACCGGTTATGTATCAATCGGTGATGTGCATTAAGCAGCGCAGGCGCGGCCATAAGCTTTGTTGGCTGCCCGCGCGATGGGGTAGGCTTGCGCATCGTTTACCGGCAGCTTCTCGTCCTTCGCGGTCGTGACGAGCCAATACAGGGCGCGCCGCACGATAAACCCCGACACTGCCGTGCGAAGGCTATCATACAGGAGTGCGTCGATGACGAACCTGTTGAACTGCTGGTCTTGTCCCCGCGACAATGCGTGCATAGCCTGGGCAAGCGCGGTGTCTCTATCCGCGCGCGGCCGCGACATCAGGCCCGCAAGGAAAGTGCGGGTCATCATGCCATCGCCAGCCCGACACACTACGAATTCCACGAAATCGCCAACGACTACCGGAACGGTCTTGTCCTGAAGTAACTGATTTGCGTGATATTCCAGGCTACCCCAAACGGCGTCGGCTAGCCGTAGCCTTGAGGCGGCGCGCCGAAAATACCACGCAGCCGCAAACGGTGCGGCAAGAACTATGGCAGCGATGGCAATCATGTACATGGTCGCGCTCCCTTCCTAGTTGCGCCGGTTTTGACGGTTGGAGGTTAACTTTTTCCTGCTCTGGCCTACACGTTCGTCCAGTTTTCGCATTTCCGTGCGATGAACAATTATCTGCTTAACTACGCCATTCGGCAAGCAGCAGATCACGAAGGCTATCGCGAGTACAACGCATAGGAACGCCCAGGGATGCGAAACCATCGCATCCAACAGCGCCATAACGAAGTTCGAAGCCTTCTCCGCATCCTCGAGCTTATCATCAACCCCCATGATTCGCCGGTTAGCACGTAGATAGAATATGCCAAGTGCTCATATGGGATGTACCGAATATAGAACCATTGCGGCGTAAAGAGGGTGAAGGAGCAGAAACTTCTACCTTGCTGAGCCTATTATAGATGCGTCTAGGACTTACTCCGCAGCCGCTGGATAAGCGCTGGGACGATGTCGAGCAGGTGCGCTATATCCTCGGCGTTGGCGCCTTCGCGCTCGGCCTGGTCGTATCGGTGCTGGGCCAGTCGCATCAGGTCGTGATCGGTGAGAGGCAGCGTGAGTTGGTCACCCGTCATGATGAGGCGCCCTTGTCTTGATGGTTCCTGGTTTACGGTCCCCCAGCGCGGTTTTCGCTGCGATGAGAAGCGCTTCGCCTGGGCTCCGGCCGGAGCCGATCGCCTCGCCGTTCCCGGTTGAGGCGGTGGCACCTGAAGCGTCCCAGGTCACTGAGCCGCCCGACGATCCAAACACATAACGGATCAGCGCACTCTCTGACGCCTGACAGTCTAGCATGCGTTCCAAGCCGTTTAGCTCGGCGCGCCAGCTGTACCACGGGCTGCTTCCCCGTTCAGGCTCTGGGTTCAGCGCCAGCCAGGTAGATCGAATGCGGTGGAAAAGTATGTCGGCCATTCACGAACAAAGCGCTCTCGCTCCGAGTCGGGTCAAGGGATTTGTTCTGCATATGTTCTGAATTATCGAAGCTGACGCGCCAACAAAACAGGGCCCGAAGGCGGTTAGCCCCGGGCCCATGTTGGAATTCCAACATTGGAAATGTTGGAATTATGAGGCTAAGTCTTTGAAAAACGGTGACGGGTCCACCATGGGTCGTTTCCTAGAAATCCTCTGACGCCTCGACGTCAGGTGGGGACCATATGCGTCGGACCACGGTCCGGGCAGGGACAGCCCCCAATGGATTGCTTATAGCCTCAGGGATGTTCGAACGGCACGTGCCGGGCAGATCCCGTCCCCCCTTAGTTAGGCGTTCGGCGAGCCATCCTCAAGGCGCTGCGCGAGATTTTCGACATGATCGGCAATCTTTGCGAGTTTTTCCGCGAAGGCGGGCGGAAACGCGGGCTCGGCGGGAGCCGGGGGAGGGGGTGCCTGGACCGGGGGGCGTTGGCGAAGTTCGTGCAGTTCGTCTGCCAGCATCAGTGAGGCAAACAGCAGCATGCGGGGTTCGGTCTGTCCCACGACGCCGGCATGACCGAGCTTCTCGTCGATCATCGCCGCAAGCTTCGTGACGTGAGCTTCCTCGCCGTCTGCGCAGGCGAGCATGAATTCGCGCCCGCCGATCGTAAGGGTGATGTTTGCCATGGCTGCTATCAGGACCGGCGCTGCGCGAGGAGCGCGTCGATCTCGCCGAGCGCTTCCTCCACGGTGCCGCGAAGCCTGCCATGACGGTCCTGCAGGGCGCGGGTTTGCGATACCACACGTTCCAGCCGCGAAAGTGCGGCTTCGATCCGATCGATCGCCGTCTGGGCCGCTGCTTCGTTCGTCGCCTTGCTGGTCGCTTCGTTCATGGGCGAGTGGCTACAGTGAAAAAGCCAAAACGCAATCAATTGGCGGCCCTTGTTCACAATCCTTTCGATCAACCGAGGCGATTGTGCCACCATGTGATTGGCACACATATGTACAAGCCCCCATGTACGGGAGGCCTAAATGGACGTTAGGCGAACTTGACGGGAGACGGCCTCGCCCTAAAGGGGGTCGGCAAGTTCGAATCGTCCCATTTTCCGTTTCCGGAGCCTCACGATGACCCTTGCTGCTGACCGTCTCGCGCCGATGGCCAATGCCATCCGCGCGCTGTCGATGGACGCGGTCCAGGCGGCCAACAGTGGCCACCCCGGCATGCCCATGGGCATGGCCGATGTCGCGACCGTCCTTTTCGCCAAGTTCCTCAAGTTCGATCCCGCCGCGCCCAAGTGGGCCGACCGCGACCGCTTCGTGCTGTCGGCCGGTCACGGATCGATGCTGATCTACTCGCTGCTCCACCTGACCGGCTATGCCAGCCCGACGATGGACGACATCCGTGGCTTCCGTCAGCTGGGCTCGGTCTGCGCCGGTCACCCGGAAAACTTCCTGATCGAAGGCGTCGAATGCACCACCGGCCCGCTCGGCCAGGGTCTGGCCATGGCGGTCGGCATGGCGATGGCGGAGCGTCAGCTCAACGCCACCTTCGGCGACGATCTGGTCGATCACAAGACCTGGGTCATCGCCGGTGACGGCTGCCTCATGGAAGGCATCAACCACGAAGCCATCGGTCTTGCCGGCACGCTCAAGCTGGGCCGCCTGAAGGTGCTGTGGGACGACAACAAGATCACCATCGACGGCGACACCTCGCTGTCGACCAGCGAAGACATCCCGGCGCGCTACCGCGCTTCGGGCTGGGACGTGTTCGAGTGCGACGGTCATGACTTCGCCGACATTGAGCGCGCGCTGGCCGAGGCTGCCGCTTCGGACAAGCCTACGCTGGTCGCCTGCAAGACCGTGATCGGCAAGGGGGCCCCCAACAAGCAGGGCGGCCACGACGTTCACGGCGCTGCGCTGGGCGAGGCCGAAGTGGCCGCTGCCCGCGAATACCTGGGCTGGACCTCGGCTCCCTTCGAGGTTCCGGCGGAAATCCTGGCCGACTGGCGCTCGCTGGGTCAGGCCGGTGCCACGGCTCATGCCGACTGGTTCGGCCGCCTTGCCGCTTCCGACAAGGCTGACGAGTTCACACGCCGCATGGCCGGCGAACTGCCGGAGACCGACGCGATCCGTGCCAAGCTGGCCGAATGGCTGGAAGGCGATTCCACCGTGGCCACCCGCAAGGCTTCGGAAAACTGGCTGAATGTGCTGGCCCCGGCGATCCCCGAGATGATCGGCGGTTCTGCCGACCTTACCGGTTCGAACAACACCAAGGCCAAGTGCCAGGAACCGTTCACGCCGGACAACTACGGCGGCCGCTACGTCTACTATGGCATCCGTGAATTCGGCATGGCCGCGGCCTTGAACGGCATGGCGCTGCATGGCGGCGTGATCCCCTATGGCGGCACCTTCCTGATCTTCTCGGACTACTGCCGCAATGCGATCCGCCTCTCGGCGCTGCAGCAGACCCGCGCGATCTACGTGCTGACCCACGATTCGATCGGCCTTGGCGAAGACGGCCCGACCCACCAGCCGGTCGAGCATGTGATGTCCATGCGCATGATCCCGAACCTTTACGTGTTCCGTCCCGCGGACGTCATCGAGACGGCGGAATGCTGGAATATCGCGCTGGAATCGCAGGACACCCCTTCGGTGCTGGCGCTTACCCGCCAGAACCTGCCGCAGTTGCGCAAGACGGGCGACATGCTCTCGGCACGCGGCGCCTACACGCTCCGCCATGCCGAGGGCGACCGCAAGGTCATCCTCATCGCCACCGGTTCGGAAGTCGAACTGGCGGTGAAGGTGAAGGCCGAGCTGGAATCGCAGGGAATCGGCGCCGACGTGGTCTCGATGCCGTGCATGGAGCTCTTCGCCGCTCAGGACGAAGCCTACCAGCACGAGGTTCTGCCGAACGATCCGTCGATCCTGAAGGTCTCGATCGAGGCCGGCGTCACCATGGGCTGGGAGCGCTATACCGCGCAGAGCCGCAACGGCGGCCTGAATATCGGTCTGGACCGCTTCGGCGCCTCGGCTCCGGCCAAGGACCTCTTCGCTCGCTTCGGCTTCACCGTCGATGCGATCGTTCCGAAGATTCTCAATAAACTCAGCGTGTAAACAGGAGAATTGCACATGGCGACCAAGGTTGCGATCAACGGTTTCGGACGTATCGGGCGCAACGTCGCGCGCGCCATTCTCGAGCGCACGGACCACGACCTCGAACTGGTTTCGATCAACGACCTTGCCGACGCCAAGGCCAATGCCCTCCTGTTCAAGCGTGACAGCGTCCACGGTACTTTCGAAGGCACTGTGGAAGTCGACGGCACTGACCTGATCGTAAACGGCAAGCGTATCCACGTCACTGCCGAGCGCGATCCGGCCAACCTGCCGCACGCCGCGCAGGGCATCGAGATCGTCCTGGAATGCACCGGTTTCTTCACCAACAAGGAAGCGGCCTCCAAGCACATCGACGCCGGCGCTAAGCGCGTTCTGGTTTCGGCCCCCGCCAAGGGCGTGGACCTCACCGTCGTTTACGGCGTGAACCACAAGGAACTGACCGCCGAGCACGTCGTCGTCTCGAACGCATCGTGCACCACCAACTGCCTGGCACCTTTCGCCAAGGTTCTGCATGAGAAGATCGGTATCGAGCGCGGTCTGATGACCACGATCCACTCGTACACCAACGACCAGAAGATCCTCGACCAGATCCACAGCGACCCGCGCCGCGCCCGCGCCGCCGCGATGAACATGATCCCGACCAGCACCGGCGCTGCCGTTGCCGTGGGCCTCGTTCTTCCGGACCTCAAGGGCAAGCTCGACGGTTCGTCGATCCGCGTGCCGACCCCGAACGTCTCGGTCGTCGACCTGACCTTCGTGCCGAAGCGCGACACGACCACCGAGGAAGTCAACGCGCTGCTCAAGGAAGCGGCCGAGGGCGAGCTCAAGGGCGTGCTTGGTTACACCGAGGAACCGCTGGTTTCGATCGACTTCAACCACGATGCGCATTCGTCGACCATCGACAGCCTTGAGACTTCGGTTCTCGAAGGCAAGCTGGTCCGCGTCCTGTCGTGGTACGATAACGAGTGGGGCTTCTCCAACCGCATGGTCGACACGGCCGGCGTGATGGCGGGCCTGCTCTGAGGACCTGATGGAGACGGGCCGTCTCGTCGGCAGCGTGCGGGAGGAGGAGCCTGTATGCGCCGGTGAAACGGCGGTCCGTCGCCCGACTGTCGCCGCGGGAGTCCATACCGGACTTTCGCGGCGCGGTGCGTCCGGAGCCCGTCTCGCGGGCCGGAACATCGAGGAATGCTCCCGGTCCTGAACCGGGAAACTGAACCGGCGCGGACCTGTACGCCGTGCCTTCGAGCGGCGGGCCCGGCGCGGGCCCGCAGGACGGCGCTATCGCCGCCGTCGAGATAAGGATCGAGCAATGAGCGCTTTCAAGACCCTTGATGACCTTGGTGACGTGACGGGGAAAGTTGCGCTCGTGCGCGTCGACCTCAACCTGCCGATGAACGACGGCGTCGTCACCGATGATACCCGCATTCGCGCCGCTGTGCCGACAGTGCTGGAACTTGCCGAAAAGGGCGCCAAGGTTCTCCTGCTCGCTCACTTCGGCCGCCCCAAGGGCGACCGCGTGCCCAGCATGTCGCTGTCGATGGTGGTCGGCGCGGTCGAGAAGGTGCTCGGCAAGGAAGTGATGTTCGTCCCCGAGATCGCCGGTGACGTGGTCAAGCAGACCGTCGGCATCCTGCGCGCCGGCGACATTGCCATTCTCGAGAATACCCGTTTCTGGAAGGGCGAGGAGAAGAACGACCCTGAACTCGTCAAGGCGATTGCCGAGAACGCGGACTTCTACGTGAACGATGCCTTTTCCGCAGCGCACCGCGCCCATGCGACGACGGAGGGCCTTGCCCACGTCCTTCCTGCCTATGCGGGCCGCTCGATGCAGGCCGAACTGGAAGCGCTCGACAAGGCGCTGGGCAGCCCGGAAAAGCCGGTTGCGGCCGTGGTCGGCGGCGCCAAGGTTTCCTCGAAGCTCGACGTGCTCAAGCACCTCGTCACGCAGGTCGATCACCTGATCATCGGTGGCGGCATGGCCAATACCTTCCTCGCCGCCAAGGGCGTGGACGTGGGCAAGTCGCTTTGCGAACATGACCTGACCGGCACTGCGACCGAGATCCTCGACGTGGCCGACAAGTCGGGCTGCACTGTCCATCTGCCTTACGAAGTGGTGGTCTCGAAGGAATTCGCCGCCAATCCGCCCAGCCTGCGCACCTGCAATGTCCACGAAGTGGCTGCTGACGAGATGATTCTCGACGTTGGCCCGCTCGCGGTGGAGGCGCTGGGGGACGTGCTCAAGACCTGCCGCACGCTCGTATGGAACGGCCCGCTCGGCGCATTCGAGACGGTTCCGTTCGATGCCGCTACCGTGGCTCTGGCCAGAACTGCGGCTGCGCTGACCCGCGAAGGTTCGCTGGTTTCGGTCGCGGGCGGCGGCGATACTGTCGCGGCACTGCATCACGCAGGCGTGGCGGACGATTTTTCGTACATTTCGACGGCAGGCGGTGCCTTTCTCGAATGGATGGAAGGCAAGGAACTTCCCGGCGTGGCCGCACTTTCGGCCTGAGCCGCCGATCTGCTGGGGGAGGGGCGGCAAGCATGAACAGATCGATGCCTGCCGCTCGTCCCGAACGGCAACTGCCCTGGCACGGCAGATATGTAACGCTTGACGGCATGCGCGGGATCGCCGCGCTTGCCGTCGCGCTGTTTCATTTCAACATTTCCCAGGCGCCGCACGGGTATGTTGCGGTGGATTTCTTCTTCGCACTGTCCGGCTTCGTGCTCTGCACGAGCTACCTGTCTCGTTGGCAGGGCGGCATGGGTACCGGCGCTTTCATGGCGAAGCGCCTCGTGCGTCTCTATCCGCTGTTCCTCGTCGGTGTGCTGCTGACGACCACGGTCGGCCTCGTGCGGCATCATACCGGCGGCGATACCTCGCTTAGCCTGCCGACGATCGCCATCAGCACGGCGTTGAACGCTCTGATGCTGCCATCGCCGCTGACAGGCACGCTGTTTCCGCTCAATGTCCCGGCATGGTCACTGTTCTATGAGCTCATCGCCAATCTGGTGATGATCGTCGTGCTCTTCCGCCTTCCGCGGCTTCTGCTGCTGGTCGTCTGTCTGGCCTCGGCATGGTGGTTCGCCCCGGCGGTTCTTGAGAACGGCTCGGGCAATATCGGCGCGATCTGGAGCGAATGGTCGGTAGCACTGGCGCGGACGCTCTACTCGTTCTGTGCCGGTATGCTCATCGCCCGGCTGCGCCAACCTGCACACCGCCCGGCGACTTTGGGGGGCATCGCCTGCCTCGCCGCGATTGCGGTCATGCTGCTGGCCGACCCCCGGTGGATCGCCGTAACCCATTACGATCTGGCCTGCACGCTGCTGGTCTCACCGCTGCTTGTCTGGTTCGGATCGCGCGTGGAACCCTCGCGAAAGCTGGCACCTGCGGCCTGGTTCGTGGGAGAGGTATCCTTCGCGCTCTATGCCGTGCACTGGGCGTTGATCGAGCCGATGCGCTATTTCAAGGATGATCTGCACTACAACGAAGTGCTGATGGCCTTCGTGTTTCTCGGTGCCTGCCTGGCCGTCGCCTGGTTCTGCGTTCGCTGGATCGACGTGCCGGCACGCACTCTGCTGTCCGATATATTGCGCCGGCGGCGGCAAGCGCGCGTCTTCGTTGGAACGGATCATCCGGCCGATGGATAGCCTTTTGCCGCAGTTGCGAAACGGAGCTCCGGAGAATAAGCCCGTTTCAGGTTGCTGATACAACTTAGGAGGAGAAACCATGGAATTTTCAGAGATGACGGCCAAAATGGCCGGCGGGAACGGTTTTATCGCCGCGCTCGACCAGAGCGGCGGTTCAACCCCGAAGGCCCTTGCGGGATACGGCATCGAGGAAGGCGCATGGTCTTCCGAGGAAGAGATGTTCGGCCTGATCCACCAGATGCGCGCGCGCATCATCGCTTCGCCTGCATTCACCGGAGACAAGGTGATCGGCGCGATCCTTTTCGAGCGGACCATGGATGGTGAAGTCACCGGCGTGCCCACTCCGCAGGCCCTGATCGCCAAGGGCGTGGTGCCTTTCATCAAGATCGACAAGGGCCTTGAAGACGAAGCCAACGGCGTGCAGCTGATGAAGCCGATGCCGACGCTGGACGCGCTGCTCGCGCGTTCAAAGGCACTGGGCGTCTACGGCACCAAGGAACGTTCGGTGATCCAGTCGGCCAATGCCGAGGGTATCGCTGCCGTAGTGAAGCAGCAGTTCGAGATCGGTCAGCAGGTGCTCTCGCACGGCATGATGCCGATCATCGAGCCCGAAGTGAACATCAAGAGCGAGACCCGCGCCGAGTGTGACACGCTGCTCCTTGCCGAGATTCTCAAGAACCTCGATGCGTTGCCGGATGGCGTGCGCGTCATGCTCAAGCTCTCGCTGCCGATCGTTCCGGGTACTTTCGATCCGCTCGTCTCGCACCCCAAGGTGCTGCGCGTCGTTGCCCTGTCGGGTGGCTACAAGCGTCCCGAAGCCTGCGCCGAACTGGCGAAGAACAAGGGCATCATCGCCAGCTTCAGCCGTGCGCTGCTTGAAGACCTGCGCTCGCAGATGAGCGATGCAGAGTTCGATGCTGCGCTGGCCGATGCCATCGACGAGATCTTCAAGGGCTCGACCCAGAAGGTGGACGCAGCGGCGGCTGCCTGATCCCGTCGCGGATTTCGCTTGAAGGGAAGGGCGGTGCCGAAAGGTGCCGCCCTTTCTCGTTGACGCGTTCTTCTCTCAAAGTCCGCCCATGAAACGGAACCCGAACTGGTAGGCGAAGGGCGCTGGCCGGGTTCCGGCAACAGGGGCGGGGAGCGCGTCGAGAAGCTCCAGTTGTCCATCCGCGATCTGGATCGGCTGACCAAGGGTCATCTCCACTTCGCGAGGACCGGAGCCGAGATCGATGCGAACACGAACGCGCAGACGGCCGGCCCAGACGCACTGGGTGCCTACCGCGCAGCGACTGTCTTCCAGCAAGGCCAGCGGCGTCACCCTGGGCCCATCGACATGAATCGTCTCGCCGATACGTGTATAGGCAAGCGGAGGGCCGCTATAGGAAGCCGGTGGAGGTGAGGGTTCCGGAGAGGGGGATGACGGGCCGCTTGGGGCAGGCCCACTCGGGACAAGGTCACCCGGCGCCGTGTCCTGCGGCGTATAGAAGGGCGGTTGATCCGGGCTTTCGGCAGGGGGTGCATAAGGCGAAGCTGGCGCGGGCGTAACGGATGGCGGCGCCGAACCCTCCGGAATGATGCGGCATCCGGCGATCCCGGTGGCCGCCAGGAGCAGCACAAGGGCGAGTGTCCGGGCGGGTCGTTTCATGTTCCTCCCCTTGGCGTGAACGGATGTCCGGTTCATAATTTGCCGCAGGCGAGACTAGCGGCGCGGGCTGAACCTCTCCCGAACGAATGCGCTTTTCGCGGAGGCGCGGGAGCGTTAGTGTTTATGCCGATAGACGGGACGGCAATGAAATTCTCCCAATATTGGTCTGCTATCAACGGGCCGATCAAGATCTGGCTCGCTTGCATAGTGGTGGTGTTCGTCGCACCATCCCTGTTGCCGCCTGCCGTTATCAGGCTGGTGGTGCCGCCCATCTTTTGTGCGTTGGTGGCGACCTTGCTGATCGCGTGGCTGCGTCCCCGATACGATCCCATGTTGCGACGGGCAATGGCGCTGCTCCTGGGCGAAACGGCCTGGCTCCTGATGGAGGCGGATGCGCTGCCTGCGGCCATGCTGGTCGATGTTCTCGCCGGTTTCCTGCTGCCGTTACTTCTCCTCTGGCGGCCCTCGCGGGTTCTGGTGGCGATCATGGCCGGGGGCGTCAGCGTCGCGGCTGCCAAGGCGATGTACCTGGCTTCGACCGCGCCGGGCTGGAATACCGATACTGCGGCCGACGCCCTGCACGCGGTGATGAGGTTGACTATCCTCCTGTTCGCGGCAGGAGCGCTGGGTAGGGTGAACCGCGAACGCGACGACGCGCGCTTTGAAGAGGAACTCTTTTCCTCGGCCCCATGAAAGGCTAGGTGCGCGCATATGGAAGACATCGAACGCGAACCGACACAGCTTTACCTGATCTCGCCGCTGGACGTGGGCGGCACGTTCCCCGAACGGCTTGCCCGCGCACTCGATGCCGCGCCTGTCGCGGCGTTCCAGTTCCGGGTCAAGGACGTGGACCAGCACGAGGCTGCGCGTCTTGCAGAGCCCCTGCAGAAGATTTGCGCAGAGCGGGAGGTCGCCTTCATCGTCAACGATTCGATCAGCCTCGCCAAGCGGCTTGGAGCCGACGGCGTGCATATCGGTCAGGAAGACGGGACAGTGGAAGAGGCGCGCAATGCGCTTGGCCGCGATGCGCAGATCGGCGTGACCTGCCATGACAGCCGCCACCTCGCGATGGATGCTGGCGAAGAAGGCGCGGATTACGTGGCGTTCGGAGCATTCTTCCCGACCACTACCAAGCAGGTGAAGCATACTGCTGGGCTCGATCTGCTCGAATGGTGGCAGGGAATCTTCGAAATTCCCTGTGTGGCGATCGGCGGGATCACGCCGGAGAACTGCGGGCCGCTGGTGAAGGCAGGCGCTGACTTCCTCGCGGTTTCGGGCGCGGTCTGGAACGGAGACGAAGTGGCGGCAGTAAAGGCTTTTCACGAAGCCATGGCTGCGGCGATGAAAGCCGAAGGCTGAGGGATCAGGGCAGGGGCCGGTTCCCTGCCCTTAACAGTGCTGGTGGAAGCGTGCTGGCGGCGATTTAATTAAAAATCAATCTTCGCAATAACTTCCTCGCCGAACTTCAGTGCGATGTCGCAATATTGGGCGCGTGTTTCGGCGTGGATCGTCGCACCGGAGCCATGGACTCCGAGCGACTTGAGGTTGGCATAGTGATCGAGCGCTTCCTGTGCGCTCCAACCATCCTTCACAGCGTAAGTCGATGAGGCGATGACTTTGGGGGGCTCGGCACGGCCGACTTTTCCGCAGTGATCCGCCATGTATCCGATCGCGGCGAGGATATCGTCGTCTCCTTCGAGATTGGCGGTGCGCGCAGTGTCGGTAACGCTCTTGGGTACGAAGAACGGGTGCCAGGCGTCACCCAGTTCGACCGCGCGGCGCAGGGCCCGCTTCGAGTTGCCGCCGACCAGCAGGGGCGGGTGCGGTGTCTGTGCAGGCGTGGGCAACATGCGGTTGCCGAGCGCGGTATAGCCGGTGCCCTCGAACGTGAAATCCTCGCCGGTCCAGGCCAATTTCATCGCATTGATATATTCGTCCATGAGGTCGTTGCGGGTATCGAAATCCACGCCGAGCGCCTTGTACTCAGCCTTCATGTAGCCCGCGCCGAGGCCAAGGATCACGCGCCCATTCGTGAAGTGGTCAAGCGATGACACGGCCCGGGCGGTGAGAAACGGATTGCGATAGGGCAGGACCAGGATGTTGGTCTGGAGGCGCAGTTTCGTCGTCGAGGCACCCAGCATCGAGAGCAGGACGAACGGGTCCTGCGCATAGTGCCCTCCGGCATCGAGCCAGCGCGCTGAGGGCGCCGGGTGATCGGTGACGGTGCCGGCGTAGAAGCCCGCCGCTTCGACGGTGCGGGCGATTTCCTGGAGCGCGTCAAGGGTGCCGAATTCCTCCGGGCGATCGATATGGTCGAACGGAAGGCTGGTGCTTAATGTGAAGGTCATGCCGGAAGTTCTTTCAATCGTTGGATTTCTCGCAGTGGATTTCAGGCGATGAGTTTCAGGGATTCGGTTCGGGGGGAAGAACCCAGGTATCGTCGCGGTTGCGCACCCAGCCTCCCGAGGCCCAGGTTCCGCCGTCCACCGGAATGATCGTGCCGGTGACGTAGCTTGCCATCTGTGAGGCGAGGAACACCGCCACGCGGCCGCACTCTTCGTCGATCCCGGCACGGCCGAGCGGGATGCGGCGGCGGATCACGTCTTCCTGTTCCGCGCTGGGCCTGGGCCAGATGGCTTCATCTACGGGGCCGGTGAACTGTCCGCGCGTACCGGGTGTTACCGTGTAATCGGGCGCTATGGCGTTCACCCGGATGCCGTGTTCGGCGAATTCCAGTGCCAGCGTGCGCGTCAGGTTGTTCACGCCGGCCTTGCAGGCGGCATAGACCGCGTAGCCCGGTGCTGCGCGGGCCGCCTCGATACTGGTGACGTTGATGATGGAACCACCCCGCTCGCCCGCAATCATGACTGGCAGTGCAGCCTGCGTGGCGGCGAGGTTGGAAACAAGGTTGAGATCGATGTGGCGCCGCCAGTTCTTCTCGGCGAGATTGAGAAAGCCCCGGCGCGTTACGCCGCCTGCGTTGTTCACCAGCACATCGAGGCGCCCGAACTTCTCGGCAGCGGCGGCAATGGCGTGTTGCAGGGCCTCCACGTCCATCACGTTTCCGGGGATGCACAGCGCCTTGCGGCCGCGCGCCTCGATCATATCGGTGAGTTGTTCGCAGCGTTCAGGCACCGCCTCGATCAAGGCGACATCGGCGCCCATGTCCGCCATGTTCAGTGCGATCGACCTGCCGATCCCGCCTCCGCCGCCGGTAACAAACACAACTTGTCCCGTAAGGTCGATGATGCCGGCGTCCACACCCGTTCTCCCGCTTATGCCAGCCGTCTTCGGCCTTTGGCGATGGGCTGCCGCAATAAGGATACGGCGCTCAACAGATGTTCAGCATCTGGCAGATCGGCGGGCTCGTCTATATCTTTTTCCAGCCCGCCGGAGAGGATCGTCTCCACGGTCAGTCCAAGTTTTTTCGTTTCATCGCAGTGCCTTGAGTAGCTTTCTTCACCGAAGGAGAAAGGAAACCATATGGTTTCGGGCAACGTCAGCGAGAGAGCGTTGGTCCCCGTACCATGCCGATCGGGCGCCACGCCGACTACACCTGCGGGCAGGCTCGCGAGCCGGTCGATGTCAGCGGTCGTCAGGCAGGGAAGATCTGCGGGAAGCACCACGACGCGGTCCGGGCCGGTCGTGGCGATCGCACCAAGCGCCGATCCCAGCGCCCGGTTCAGGTCGGATCCGGAGTCAGGCAACCTTACAAGGCCCTTGCCAAGACCGGGACGGGACGGCCCCAATATGCAGATCCGGTCGATTGCCGCGCAGGCGCGTGCGGTTGCCAGGACATGGCGGAACATCGCGCAGACGAGGGCTTCGCGCTCATCCGGAGCAAGTGCCCGGGCCAGCCTCGTCTTGCCGAGGCCCGGCGCCTTGACCGGGATGAGCGCCCAGCAGCTCACGGGACCAGCGGAGCCTGGGCAAGGTTCGTGAAGCGTATGCCCGCCCCGTCTGCCTTGTAGGTCTTGTTCATGTAAATGAGGATCGAGGTCAGAGCCTCTGCCGCCGCCGAGTTGGCCAGCGCCCCGCCGGAGAGGCCCCGAATGCCCATTCCGGGGCACAGGCCGACCACGGTGTTGCGCGCCTCCACGTCATCGCTGAAGACCAGCACATCACAATCGATAGCGTGGTCGCTGTCGAGATGATGGGCCGACACATTGTGGAACGCCGTGACCAGCCTCGCATCCGGCCCGAGGTGTTCGCGCGCCTGCATGGCGGCGCTGCCTTCTGCGGGAAGCTGTACGCGCATGACCTTGGGCGGGACCAGCGGCACGGTCGTGTCGACAACCACGGCATTGCCGACCGCGTCGCGGATCTGGCGCAGGGTGTCGCCCTGCGAGGCATGGGGAACGGCCACGATCACCACGTCCTTGCCGCGCGCGGCCTCGACATTTTCAGCGTGGCCGGCGGCACCCAGTTCCCCGGCCGTCACCTGTGCCTTGTCTGCCGTGCGTGAACCGATGGTCACTTCGTGACCGGCCTGGACCAGCCTGCGGGCAATGCCCTTGCCGAGAGCGCCGGTTCCGCCGATCACTGCGATCGCTGCCATTGATTATCTCTCCCGCGAATTCTTGTTCGTCATGATTGTGGTTTGCGGCGCTGCGGACGTAGACAGGCGTTCGGGAGGGCCAATGAACAGAATTCCAGAACTGACCGTACGACCGCTGGCCGGAATGCCCATGTTCGCCGCCGGAATGTCGGTAGCGCAAGCGATTTGCTCTGCCATGGCCGCTTCCGGCGACGGGTTCCGTGACGGCGATATCTGCGTGGTGGCCCAGAAGATCGTCTCCAAGGCGGAGGGCCGCACGCGCGATCTGTCGCGCATTGCACCCGGTGCCGAGGCCGAGCGCCTTGCACGCGATACCGGCCGCGATGCGCCGATGATGCAGGCCATTCTGGACGAGAGTTCGCACATCCTGCGAAGCAACCCCGCGGCCGTGATCGCTTGCCATCGCACCGGGCATGTCCTTGCCAATGCAGGCATCGACGCATCGAACGTGGAAGGGGGAGACGCCGGCCGGGTTCTGCTCTGGCCGCTGGACCCCGATGGCTCCGCACGAGCCTTGCGCAGCGCATTGCAGGCAGAGAATGGCGTCAGGATCGGCGTGGTGATCGCGGATTCGATGGGCCGCGCCTGGCGGATCGGAACGCTGGGCACGGCGATCGGCTGCGCCGGGATAGCCGTGCTGGAAGACCGGCGGGGGCGGGCCACGGACCTTTATGGACGAACCTTGCAGGCAACGGTGATCGGTATTGCGGATTCGCTCGCCGCGATGGCTGGGCTGGCCATGGGCGAGGGTGACGAGGGCACGCCTGTCGCCCTTGTGCGCGGCGGCGCGCGCTGGGTGACGGACGAGGACGGGCCCGGTGCGGCGAGCGGGCTGAGACCCATGGAGCAGGACATGTTTCGATGAGCGGGCGTCATGTCCTTGCGCTTTCCGGCGGTGTCGGCGGGGCCAAGCTGGCGGCTGGCCTGGCTGCGGTCATGGATCCGTCCGACCTCACCATCGCCGTGAACACGGGCGACGATTTCGAACACCTGGGCCTGACCATCTGCCCCGACATCGATTCCGTCATCTATGCGCTTGCCGGTCTCAACGACATCCAGCGCGGATGGGGCGTCAAGGATGAGACGTGGCAGGCCATGGCCATGCTGCGCGCTATGGGCGAGGAGGACTGGTTCAATCTCGGCGATCGCGACCTCGCGATGCATCTGGCGCGGAGCTGGCGGTTACGCGCGGGTGAAAGCCTTTCAGACGTGACTGCGCGGCTTGCCGGCGAACTGGGAATCGCCCACGCGATCGTTCCGATGAGCGACGGGCCGGTGCGCACCCAGGTTCGCACGGTGGCGGGATGGACGGACTTCCAGCGGTGGTTCGTCGGCGAGCAGTGCGGCCCGGCTGTCTCCGCGATCCGTTTCGAGGGTGTGCCGGGCGCGTTGCCTTCGCCCGGTCTGGCCGCGGCGCTGGGCCGTGAGGACCTGGCGGCAATCGTGATTTGTCCCTCGAATCCGTACCTCAGCGTCGATCCGATCCTTGCCGTTGACGGTATTCGCGAAGCGGTTGCGGCACGGCGCGTGCCGCTGATCGCAGTCTCGCCGCTGGTAGGCGGTGCTGCCGTGAAAGGGCCGCTGGCGAAGTTGCTGGCCGGGATGGGGCAGGCGGTGGGCAATGCGGCCATCGCTGATCACTACGGCGATCTTCTCGACCACCTCTTGATCGACCATGCCGATGAGGCCGATGTCTCTGGTTTGCAGGCGCGGGGACTTCAGGTCACCGTGACGAAGACAATGATGCGCGAAGCCGCCGACAGGACAAGGCTCGCGCAGGAGGTGCTTGCCCTCGCAGGTGCCTGAAGGGTGAGCAGATGCAGGATGAAACCGCCCAATCGTCAGCGGATGAACTGAAGGCGTGGCTGCTGGCCGCACCGCTGGAAGAGGTCACCGCGCGGGCAAGAGCGCGGCGCGATGCGCGCGGGCCGGCACGGATGACGTATTCGCCCAAGGTGTTCATCCCCCTGACGCGCCTCTGCGCGGACGTCTGCCACTACTGCACTTTCGCGACCACGCCCTCGCGGCTTGAAGCGCCTTACCTGACGCCTGACGAAGTGCTGGCGATCGCCCGCGCCGGTGCCGCTTCGGGTTGCCGTGAGGCTTTGTTCACGCTGGGTGATGCCCCCGAACGCCGCTACGCCGCCGCGCGCGAATGGCTGGCCGAACGCGGGTTTGCCCGCACCGTCGACTATGTGCGGCACTGCGCCGAACTGGTGCTTGGGGAAACCGGGCTTCTGCCGCACGTCAATGCGGGGCTGTTGGAGCAGCAGGATTACGCGATGCTGCGCCCGGTCGCTGCGTCGGCAGGGCTTATGCTGGAAAGCATCTCCGAGCGGTTGCTGGAAAAGGGCATGTGTCACCACGGCTCGCCGGACAAGGTGCCGGCGCTTCGCCTCGCCTCGCTGGCGGCCGCCGGGGAGGCGAGGGTGCCGATGACCAGCGGCGTCTTGATCGGAATCGGCGAGACCGCCGAAGAGCGGCTCGACAGCCTTTTTGCACTGCGAGACCTGCACTGCGAGCATGGGCATCTGCAGGAAGTGATCGTCCAGAACTTCTGCCCGAAACCCGGTACGAAGATGGCGGAGGCGCCCGAAGCCACCGAAAACGATTTCCTGCGCGTAGTCGCTGCCGCGCGCCTTATCCTGCCTGACGAGGTATCGGTTCAGGCGCCGCCCAATCTCAACGATGAGCGACTGGTAGAACTCATCGACGCAGGGATCGACGACTGGGGCGGCATCTCCCCTGTCACGCTCGATCATGTGAACCCGGAAGCGCCCTGGCCTGAAGTCGAGCGGCTGCGCGCGATCTGCGCGGGCAAGGGGCTGCCGCTGGTCGAGCGGCTGACGATCTATCCGCGTTTCATCACGACCGAAGAAAGTTCATGGATCGACCCGGCGATCCGTCCAGCCGTTCTTCGTCATGCCGATGCCGAAGGGCTGGCGCGTGACAGCGTCTGGAGCCCAGGCCTTGCAGGCCAGCATGCGCCGGGCAACGTCCACGCGCCGCTGGGGCGCCAGCACGAAGGTCCGGTGGCCGCGTCCCTCCATCGTATCCTTGAGCGGGCGGCCAGCGGGGCGACGCTGGGCGAGGACGATATCGTGGCACTCTTCGCAACGCGGGGCGCTGCGGCGCAGGCCGTGGTCGACGCCGCGGATGCCCTGCGGGCCGAAGTCAGCGGCGAGACGGTAACCTATGTCGTCAACCGCAACATCAATTATACGAATATCTGCACGCACACCTGTTCGTTCTGCGCGTTTTCGAAAACCAGCAGCAAGGCCGGGTTCCGCGACAAGCCCTATAACCTCGATCTCGGCGAGATCGCCGGGCGTGCCCGCGAAGCCGTTGCACGCGGGGCGACCGAGGTGTGCCTCCAGGGCGGCATCCACCCCAGCTATACAGGAGATACCTACCTTTCGATCGTGCGCGCCGTGAAGGAGGCTTGCCCCGATCTGCACGTTCACGCCTTTTCACCGCTTGAGGTGAGCCAGGGCGCTCGCACGCTGGGCATGCCGGTCGGGGATTACCTCGCCATGCTCAAGGATGCGGGGCTGGGCTCTCTGCCCGGCACCGCGGCGGAAATCTTGTGCGACGATATTCGCGAGCAGATCTGCCCCGGCAAGCTGACGACGCAGGAATGGCTAGACGTGGTCGGCAGTGCTCACCGCGTGGGTCTGCCCACGACCTCGACGGTGATGTTCGGCCACCTTGAAGGCACCGGGCACTGGGCTCGCCACTTGCTGGCCTTGCGCAATCTCCAGCTCGATACGGGCGGAATTACCGAGTTTGTGCCGCTGCCGCTCGTGCATATGGAGGCGCCGTTCTATCGACGCGGACAATGTCGTAAAGGGCCGACCTGGCGCGAGGCGGTGATGATGCATGCCGTGGCGCGGCTTGCGCTCAACGGTGCGATCAACTCGATCCAGTGCTCTTGGGTGAAACTCGGGATGGACGGTGCCGCTGCGGTCCTTGCAGCGGGGGCCAACGACCTCGGCGGGGTGCTCATGGACGAAAGCATCAGCCGCGCGGCAGGCGCAGCGCACGGACAGGGCGTGACGATAGAGGAATTGCGCCAGGCTGCCGAAAGCGTGGGCCGGCGGTTGAGACAGCGCACGACGCTCTACGGCGAGGTTCCGCTGGAATTGGCCTGAAGAACGGGAGGATCGGGGAGCGCCGGCCGGCGCCACCCCCCGACCGCGTTTCACATGGCCTTGATCTGCTGCCACATGGCATCGGGCATCCAGGTATATTCGATGTAGTGCCCAACCACCTTGCGCGCATCGAGGTACAGGAATTTCAACCCATTGGGATCGTCGTTCGGTTGGCGTTCCATCGCCAGCGGAAGCTCCTGCGCATCCACGCGCGAGCGGAAGTCCGCCCAGTTGTCCACGCCGAAGCAGATGTGGTGGAAGCGCAAGGGGCCGCCGTTCGACAGGCAATTGGCGTAGATGCCTGCCTCGTCGATCTCGTTTTCGATGAGTTCGATCTGGAGTTCGTCGACCCAGATGAAGCAGATGCGCCCCTTCTGGCGCTTGAGCCCCTGCGGGGTCAGCACTTGCTGGTCGACCGGGATGATCATCGGCTCGCGGGTAAGCCCCCGGCCACGGAACAGGTCGATCGCGGCTTCCAGATTGTCGCAGACATAGGCGTTTTGATAATGACGGCCTTCGAACATCGATCTCTCCCTGCCGGCTTGCCGCCGGCGAAGCGGTAATTTGCCCGTCATCCCCGCGGGCGCTGGATGCGCGTTAGCGGGGGTGACGGGCGACAGGAGCGGCGTGTGCTTTCTCAGCCTTCGCGCGCAACGTCATAGCGGGAAAGGTAGCGTTCGAAGAGCGGCTCAAGCTCCGCCTTCTCTATGCCGTACTGTGCGAGCTTGTATTCGTGCTTGCCGAACTTGTCCTGCGGGTTGTCGTTCACCCACTGCTGGATGCCGGCCTCCGCCTCGGCGGTCCATTCGTCGCCAAGCTGCTGGTAGACCTTCTTCATCGTGCCGATCGGATCGGCGGTCATGTCGGCGTAGTGGACGTCGATCACCTTGTCCTCGCCGTGCTTGTCGCGGAAATCCATGATGCGGTTGGCGTGCTCGGCGGCCTGCCAGGTGTAGTTTTCCTTGAGCCACGCGGTGTCCGGCTTGCCCATGTGCGCCATGTGGCTGAGCGAGATGACCGAGCAGAGCGAGCCCGTGGCAGTGAAGGGATCGCGATGCGCCCAAAGGACCCGGGCATCGGGATAGACCTTGAAGATCGTCTCCAGCCACAGCGCGTGGCTGGGCTTCTTCACGTTCCACACGCCGCCCGCGTTCTGCTGAAGCACTTGCAGGAACTTCTTGTGGTATTCGTAAGCGCTGGTCATGTCGCAGGAGAAGATGAACTCCTTGTATTCCGGCAGCTTGCCCTTGGAATCGATCATCAGCGTCTTGAAGTCGTGCGCCATGAAGAACACGCACTCGTTCGGATAGACGGCCGAGCCGCGATAGTACTTGCCCATGGCCGGATTGGCTTCGAGCATAGCCTTTTCCTGCGCCAGACGCGCCTGTGCGCGTGGGTCGGTGGTCAGCAGGTCGGCCGAGGCGACCGGCGGCACCGGATCGTCAATTTCCCAGGTCAGCGGCGAACGGCGCGCAGGATCGGCAGCCAGCAGGTTCGAAAGCAGCGTGGTGCCGGTGCGGGGCACGCCCATTACGAAGACCGGCCGCTCGACCGGGCGGCTGAGAAGTTCGGGGTTCTGACGCAGGTAGTCCGAAATCTTCAGACGGCCGCGCAGATAGTGGAGCGTGTCGGCGGTCCCGCGCGCGATGCCTCCCTCTGTGTACTGCCCGCGCGCGATCCCGGCGTTGAAGTCGTTCACGAAGACGTCGAAGCCTTCGTGCCAGGTGTCGTTGTCGAAGTCCCGGATGCCGGTGTCCTTCATCGCCTGTTCGACGAGAGCGTCGCCGACGAGCTTGTCCGCCGTGAGTGGCTCGGTCATTTCGTGATCCTCTTTCCCGTGTCTTTGAGTGGGCCGCTGCGGCGACCTCATGGGCACGAGTTAGCCTGTGCGCAGGGCCCATTGGCAATGCGGCAGACGCGTCAGATCGAGCCGTTATATCGAATCCCGGTCAAGACCCGTCCATGGGGACAGGAGCGTTATGCGGCAACGGAGTGCATCGATCCCAGCGCACGGCCTTGCCGCTGGCGGAAGGTGCTGGGACTGGCGCCGACGGCGCGCCGGAAGGCGAAAGTGAAGCTCGAAGGAGAGGAGAAACCCATGGCGAAGGCGACTGTCTTCACGCTGTCGCCGTCCATCAACATGCGCTTGGCGGCTTCCATCCGGCGCTGCTCGATATAGTCGCCGATCGAACAGGCACGGCTCACCCGGAAGCCGCGCGTGAGTTGGCGCACCGACAGCGAACAGAGGTCTGCCAACTCCTGAAGCGAAGGGGCGGCGAGGTCTCCGGCCAGCCGTTCCTCGATCAGCCTCAGCCGCCAGCCGGAAAGCCCCCCGGTCATCGGGCGCTCCGAGACTTCGAGGCCGTAGCGACCGAGTTCGATGGACAGTTCTCCGCCCAGCAGTTCGAGCATCCGGCGCGAAGCGAGGCCGGGGTGGCGCACTTCGGCGGTGATGCGGAACAGCAGCGCCCGCACTTGCGCACTGGCGATGTCGAGCGCGGCGGCGAGATGCGCATCGTCCCAGTTCAGCGTCTGTCCGATGAACTCGTGGACCATGGCGGCGTCTATCGTGCAGACCAGCGAGGCCTGCCTGCCGCGTCCGCCGCGAATGTAGAGCGATTCGCCCGGTGGGATCGCGAAGATGTCACCCAGTCGCTCGAAACGGTGCGGGCCCCAGCGTTCGCGGTATCCGCCACGCGATTCAAGGGGGCGCGGGGTGAGGCACATGTTGACGTGATAGCCTTCGCCCAGGGCGTGGCGTGTGTCGGTCGGCTCGGGAATGTCGAAACGCACGATCTGTGCGCAGATGCCCGGTGCCGACAGTTCGGCGTCGACGATCATGGTAGGCAGGTGGGCTGCCTCGCTCGCTTGCATCGCATCGTTCTCCCCAGGGGCTTCGGGCCTCTTGTGAAAGGCGGGCCTGAATTATGTCCCTGATGCCAAGATAAGGCCCGAATTCTATTCCTGGCGGGGTTGCGGGACAAGCCGTGCACGGGAAACATCGCGCCAACGAAAGCGCGGGCGGACAAAGCCCGCGTAATGACAACGGGATCGAGGAGAGAATGATGGCCAAGGGCCTTTTCGACTGCACGGGTAAAGTGACGGTGGTGACCGGCGGCAACGGCGGCATCGGTTTCGGCTTTGCCATGGGCGTCGCGAAAATGGGCGGCGATCTCGCGATCTGGGCGCGCAATGCGGAAAAGAGCGCCAAAGCCAAGGCCGAACTGGAAGCGGCGGGCGCGGGCAGGGTGATCGCCTATCAGGTGGACGTTTCGGAAGAGGCGAACATTATCGCCGGCTACCAGCAGGTCATGGCGGATTTCGGCCGGGTCGACTGCGTCTTCGCCAATTCGGGCGCTTCGCCGCGTTACAATTCCACGTTCGAGATGCCGACGGAGCATTGGCACGAATTCCAGAAGACCGCGCTGCATGGCGCCTTCTTCACCCTGCGCGAAGGCGCGCGGCTGATGAAGGAGCGGGTGGAAGCGGGTGATCAGAGCGGCGGCAGTCTTGTCGCCTGCGGTTCGCTGTCGCTGTTCCAGGGGCTGCCGGGCAAGATGGAATACGCCTCGTCCAAGGCGGCGATCGCCGCTGCGGTGCGGTGCCTTGCCATCGAACTGGCGCCGCTCGGCATCCGCGCCAACGTGGTCGCTCCGGGGCTCGTCATCACCCCGATGATGGGCGAGGGCGCGCGGGCCGATGCAGTTGCCGCGCACTTCGCCCCGACGATCCCGATGAAGCGCACCGGTTATCCGGCGGACTTCGAGGGCATCGGGGCCTACCTTTGCTCTGACGCCAGCTCGTTCATGACCGGCGAGACGGTCACGATCGACGGCGGCTACATGGTTCGCCCCTGAGCGACCGGGAGAGGAGACAGGCGATGGAACTGCTCAAGATTCACGGGGTCGGCGATGTACGCGTCGATGCTTACGAACGTCCGGCAGCCGGGCCGAAGGACGTGGTCGTCAGGATGAAGTCGGTCGGTATCTGCGGATCGGACCTGTCCTACATCAAGATGGGCGGAATTCCGCCCGGCGTGGAGACTGCGCTCGGCCATGAAGGCGCGGGTGACGTGATCGAGGTCGGCGCCGACGTCGCGGGAATTGCGGTGGGCGATCCGGTGATCGTCAATCCGATGATGACGCCCAGCAACATCGGCTCGGGCGGCCCGGAAGGCGCCTTCACGCAGGAACTGCTGGTGCGAGAGGCGCGGCTTGGCGATTCGATCCTGCCGATCCCCGAGGGCATCTCGTATGACGTGGCCGCGATGTGCGAGCCGCTGGCCGTCGCCATGCACGGGGTCAACCGTGCCGACGTGAAGCCCGGCGACAAGGTCGTGGTGTTCGGCTGTGGGCCGATCGGCCTTGGCATGTTGCTCTGGCTGATCGATCGCGGCGTGACCGACGTGGTGGCGCTGGATCTGTCCGAGGAACGGCTGGAACGCGCCCGGGCACTGGGCGTGCAGGCGGCGCTCGATCCCAGCAAGGTCGATCTGCGCGCGGAACTGGCACGGCTTCACGGTGAAGTGCCGAGCTATGGCCGGGTGGGCGTGGGCACTGACGCCTTCATCGACGCGGCGGGCGCGCCCAACATCCTCACCGAAGTCATCATGATGGCCAAGCTTCATGCCAAGCTGGTTATCACGGCCGCCTATATGCGGCCCATAGAGTTCCCGGTCGGCCGCATGCTGACCAGCGAGATGACGATCACCACGGCGGTCGGCTATCCCACGGAAATGCCCGAGGTGATCGCTGCCATGCCGCGCCTGAAGGACAAGATCGCGGCGATGATCAGCCACAAGCTGCCATTCAGCGAGATCATGAAAGGCCTGGAAATCGCGGCGACACCGCAGTCCGCCAAAGTCATGATCGGCATCGAGGAGTCTTGAGATGAGCCCAAGTGCTGACAGTGTGAAGGACGCCGGGCCGAAGCTGGCAGGGCTCGTCCGCTCGGGCGACGAGCAGGCCGAAGCCATCGCGATCACCGATTTCGTGTTCCAGGCGAACGACATCTCGAATGCCTATCTCGTGACGACCGCCGAGGGCGATGTCCTGATCAACACCGGCTTCATGGACAATGCAGAGCGCACCAAGCGCCTGTTGACCCCGCCGCGCACCGGCCCGCTGGCCTTCATCATCCTTACCCAGAGCCATGCCGATCACTTCGGCGGCGTGCCGGAATTTCTGGAAGAGGGTACGCAAGTCGTTGGCGGGCCGGGCTTCAACGAAGCGCTCTCGGACATGATGCGCCTTCAGCCCTTTTTCGGACCGAGGAGCGGCAAGCTCTGGGGGTCGACGCTCAAGCGCGGCGGTTCGCCCAAGCCGGCGCCGGATGTGGTGCCCGATATTCTGGTCGACCGCCGTCTGACCATCGACCTTGGCGGGCGGACGTTCGAGCTGATCTCCACGCCCGAGGGGGAGACGATCGACTCGCTCACGGTCTGGATGCCCAAGGAGAAGATCGCCTTCACCGGCAATGTCTTCGGGCCGGTCTGGCTCTCGATGCCGTTCCTGAACACCCTGCGCGGAGACAAGCCGCGTCTGGTGCGTAATTACCTGAAGTCGCTGGAGACGATCCGCGACCTCGGTGCCGAGATCATCGTCACCGGGCACGGCGAGGCCATTCGCGGGGCCGAGCGCATCCGCGCCGATCTCGACAAGTTGCACGCCGCAGTCAGCCATGTTCGCGACTACACGCTGGAAGGCATGAAGTCGGGTAAGGACGTGCACACCCTGATGCGCGAATTCGCCTGGCCAGAGGGGTTGGAGATCGGCGAATTCCACGGCAAGGCCGCCTGGGCGGTCAAGTCGATCTGGCGCGAGTATTCGGGCTGGCTGCACTATGAGGACGGCACCACCGCTCTCTACGGCGTGCCGCGGTCCAGCGTCGATGCCGATCTGGTCGAACTTGCTGGCGGCGCGGCCAGGCTGGCCGAACGGGCGCAGGCGAAGCTGGATGCGGGCGCTCCGCTGGAAGCCGTGCACCTGACCGACATAGCCCTCAGTGCCGAGCCGGACAATGCGGGGGTGCTTACTGTGCGCAAGGCGGCGCATGAGGCGCTGCTGGCGGCTTCTGGCGGCAAGAACCTGTCCGAAACGATGTGGCTGCGTTCGGAGATCGCGGCAATGGAGGCCAGGCTCGGCGATTGATCGGGCGGGAGTTTCAGGGGCGCTGTTTCTCCTCAGAGCGGCGCGAGGCGGCCCTGGATTGCTTCGCTACGCTCGCAATGACGATGAATGTGGGGCACTTGAGACCTTCGCCTCAAGATACCTGACAGGCCTCACCCCATCACTGCGCTGCTCTCATAGACCAGCCGCACCAGTTCCGCTTGCCCGCGCACGCCCAGCTTGGCGTAGAGCCGCTTGGAATAGTTGCGCGCGGTTTCAAGCGTCAGATTCATCCGCTCCGCCGCTTCGGCGATGGAGTGGCCGTCCGCCAGCGCCATCGCCAGTTCCGCTTCGCGTCGGGGCAGGTCGAAAATCTCGGCCAGCCGTTCGGCGCCATGCTCCGAGTGCGGTTGGGGCAGGGTGCAGAGCGCCACCAGCGCGGGAGCCGCGAGTGCCTCGGTATTTTCGGCCGGCATCAGCAGCGCTTCGACATGCGGCTTTTCCCGCAGCAGCAGCGGCCGCGCCTGCAATAAGCGATCATGCGCCATCTCGGTTGCCGCTGCCGCGAGCCTGCGTTCGGCGGCAAGGTCGAGCCCGAGCACACGCTCGCCGGGGCGCAACACGGCGCCGCAATGCCGCTGCCAGAATTCGGTAAGCGCCGGATCGGCCGCCAGTACGCGCGCTTCCGCATCGAGCAGCATCCAGCCCTTTCCGGTTCGCTCCAGCCCCATGGCGTTGATCCGGGCCGCGAGCCGGTCACGGTCCATGGAAACGAGATTCTCCACGGCGATCGCCACATAAGGCGCGAGGTTGGAAAGCAGTGCGCCGTCGGCTGCGGAGCAATCGCGCGCGCGGGCCATCAGCAGCCAGGCGCTATAGTGTTCTCCGCCGGCGATCCGCACCACCCGTTCGTCGCCGATGCCCAGTTTGGCCATGCGCCGGTTGCGATCGGCCCGTGCTGCCGGGTCGTGATCGATCATTTCGCCAATCGAATAGACCCGGCCCGGCCTCAGGCTGTCATAGAGGTAGCGGTCGAGATCGAACGGGCCCTGCAACTGCGATTCGCGGGCGCGTTTGCGCAAGTCCATTCCGGCGTAGCTATCGACGATTGCGGCGTGCGGACCATCGCCCATGCGAAGGATCAGGCTGACGTAATCGGCTTGGGTGCGCCGGCGCACTCTTTCCAGAAATGTCGAAAAGCGCGGATTTTCGGCATTTCCCTGAAAGAGCGGGATCAGGAGATCGGTCTCGTCGTTGCTGGTAAGGGCCATGCCCTCCCATATGGGAGGTTCGCGCGAATGTCATCCCTGCGATTCGGAATCGGGACAGTTTGAAACCCAGCCAACAGGGCACATGCCCAGGGCAGAGGAAGACCTGATGAAAACACTCACGCATCTGGAGCGTCTCGAAGCCGAGAGCATCCACATCATCCGCGAAGTCGTCGCCGAGGCTGAAAAGCCGGTGATGCTTTATTCGGTGGGCAAGGATAGCGCCGTCATGCTGCACCTTGCCCGCAAGGCCTTCTATCCCTCGCCGCCGCCGTTCCCGCTGCTCCACGTCGACACGACCTGGAAGTTCAAGGCGATGTACGAGCTGCGCGACAAGATGGCGCGTGAAAGCGGTATGGAACTGCTGGTCTACCAGAACCCCGAAGCGGCCGAGAAGGGCATCAATCCCTTCGACCACGGCGCGCTCCACACCGACATGTGGAAGACGGAAGGTCTGAAGCAGGCGCTCGACAAGTACGGCTTCGACGCGGCCTTCGGCGGCGCCCGCCGCGACGAGGAGAAGAGCCGCGCCAAGGAGCGTATCTTCTCGTTCCGCACGTCCTCGCACGGCTGGGACCCGAAGAACCAGCGCCCGGAACTGTGGAACCTCTACAATGCCCGCAAGGCGCGCGGCGAATCGATCCGCGTTTTCCCGATCTCCAACTGGACCGAGCTGGATATCTGGCAGTACATCCACCTCAACGACATTCCGATCGTGCCGCTCTACTTCGCGGACAAGCGCCCCACGGTGGAGCGTGACGGGATGCTGCTGATGGTCGATGACGAGCGCTTCCCGCTCCAGCCCGGCGAGGTTCCGGTCGAACGCTCGATCCGCTTCCGCACGCTCGGCTGCTATCCGCTGACCGGCGCGGTGGAGAGCGAGGCGAAGACGCTTCCCGAAGTGATCCAGGAAACGCTTCTCACCACCACATCGGAGCGGCAGGGCCGCGCCATCGACAAGGACGCCGGCGGTGCCGGCATGGAAGTCAAGAAGCAGCAGGGGTACTTCTGATGGGACAGAGCGACACTGAAACGGTGCAGAACGCCACCAAGGAAGCCGTCTACGTCACCGACCAGCTGATTGCGGACGATATCGACGCTTACCTCGTCCAGCACGAGCACAAGACGATGCTCCGCTTCATCACGTGCGGCAGCGTTGATGACGGCAAGTCCACCTTGATCGGGCGCCTGCTTTACGATTCGAAGATGATCTTCGAGGATCAGCTGGACGCGCTCCAGTCGGATTCCAAGAAGGTCGGCACGCAGGGGCAGGAGATCGACTTCGCGCTGCTGGTCGACGGTCTTGCCGCAGAGCGTGAGCAGGGCATCACCATCGACGTGGCCTATCGCTTCTTCAACACCGAGAAGCGCAAGTTCATCGTTGCCGACTGCCCGGGCCACGAACAGTACACCCGCAACATGGTCACCGGCGCTTCCACCGCTGACCTTGCGGTGATCCTGATCGATGCGCGCAAGGGCGTGCTGGTGCAGACGCGCCGCCACTCGTACCTGTGCCACCTGATCGGCATCAAGAACATCGTCCTTGCGGTCAACAAGATGGACCTGGTGGACTACAGCCAGGAAGTCTTCGACAAGATCCTGGCGGACTATACCGAGTTCGCGCAGTCGATCGGGATCGAGAGCTTCACCGCACTGCCGATCTCGGGCTTCAAGGGCGACAACATCACCACGCTCTCGGACAAGACCCCGTGGTACAAGGCGCCGCAGTATGCGGGCATTCCGCTGGTCGAGCATCTCGAAACCGTCGAAGTGCTGTCCTCGGTCGATGCCGACAAGCCGCTGCGCCTGCCGGTGCAGTGGGTGAACCGTCCCAACCTCGACTTCCGCGGATTCTCTGGCCTGATCGCCACGGGTTCGGTCAAGCCGGGCGACAAGATCCGCGTCCTGCCCTCGGGCAAGACCAGCTCGGTCACCCGCGTCGTCACTTATGACGGCGATCTCGACGAAGCGGTGGCCGGTCAGTCCGTCACCGTCTGCTTCGCGGACGAGATCGACTGTTCGCGCGGATCGGTGATCTCCATAGCCGACAATCCCCCGCAGAGCGCCGACCAGTTCGAGGCGACTTTCGTGTGGATGGCGGACGAGGCCATGGTTCCGGGGCGTGCCTACTGGCTCAAGCTCGGCACGCAGATGGTCTCGGCAACGGTTCAGGAGCCGAAGTACGAGGTCAACGTCAACACGATGGAGAAGCTGGCGGCCAAGACGCTGGAGCTGAACTCGATCGGCGTGGCGGAACTGACCACCGACAAGCAGCTGGTGTTCGAGGCCTATGCCGACAACCGCACGCTGGGCGGCTTCATCCTGATCGACAAGATGACCAACGCCACGGTGGCGGCGGGCATGATCCACTTCTCGCTGCGCCGTTCGCAGAACGTGCACTGGCAGGCCGTGGACATCGACCGCAAGCAGCATGCGGGCCTGAAGAACCAGCGCCCGGCAGTGCTGTGGTTCACCGGCCTTTCGGGCTCCGGCAAGTCGACCATCGCCAACCTCGTCGAGAAGAAGCTGCACCGGATGAACCGGCACACCTTCCTGCTCGATGGCGATAACGTGCGCCATGGCCTGAACAAGGACCTGGGCTTCACCGAGGCCGACCGCATCGAGAATATCCGCCGCGTGGGCGAAGTCTCGAAGCTGATGACCGACGCGGGCCTGATCGTCATCACCGCTTTCATCTCGCCGTTCCAGGCGGATCGCGAGATGGTGCGGGCAATGCTGCCGGAAGGCGAGTTCTTCGAAGTGTTCATCGACACGCCGCTGAAGGTGGCCGAGGCGCGCGACGTCAAGGGTCTCTACAAGAAGGCGCGTTCGGGCGAGCTGAAGAACTTCACCGGCATCGACAGCCCCTACGAGGCGCCGCGCAATCCGGAAATCCGCATCGACACCACGGCGATCTCGCCGGAAGATGCGGCCAACCTGATCGTCGACACCCTGCTGGGAGACGCCTGATGACGGTGGCCAACGACGGCGATCTCGCCGCGCATCTGGCGCAAGTGGCGGGGAAGATCCTGCTCGACGTGCGGGCTTCCGGCCTGTTCGAAGGCAAGTCGCTGGGCAAGGCGGGGGACCAGACCGCCAACCAGTTCCTCTGCCACGCCCTTCGCGAGCAGCGGCCCGAGGACGGGCTGCTCTCCGAAGAGGAGAAGGACAATGCCGAGCGCCTGAGCAAGGAGCGGGTGTGGATCGTCGATCCGGTCGACGGCACCCGCGAATATGGCGAGGAGCGCGCCGACTGGGCGGTTCATGTCGGCATGGCGGTGGACGGCGTGCCGGTGCTGGGCGCGGTGGCGCTGCCGGGCGCAGGGGTGGTCCTGCGTTCGGATCAGCCGGGTGAGATCCCTGCGGCGCCGGAAGTGCTCCGCATGGTCGTCAGCCGCACGCGTCCCGCCAGGGAAGCGACCGGCGTGGCCGAAGCCATCGGCGCCGAACTGGTGCCGATGGGCTCGGCCGGAGCCAAGGCCATGGCGATCCTGCGCGGGGAGGCGGATATCTATCTGCACTCCGGCGGTCAGTACGAATGGGACAGCTGCGCGCCGGCGGCCGTTGCACGGGGCTGGGGCCTGCATGTCTCGCGCATCGACGGCAGCCCGCTGGTCTACAATCAGGAGGACGTCTATATGCCGGACCTGCTGATCTGCCGCAAGGAACACGCGGCGCTGGTGCTGGAGAAGGTCAAGGACTTCCTCTGAGGACAAGCTGATCAACATTGTCGTTTAGTAGTGTCGCCGCTATGCTCGCCCGTTCAACAGCAGAAGGGGTGAGCATGGAGGCGAGAGTACGAAGGACGCGCGACCCGGTCGCCACGCGCGGGGCTATTCTCGACGCCGCGGCAAACCTGCTGGCCAAGGACGGGCCCGAGGGCGTCAGTCTTTCTGCCGTGGCCCATCTTGCAGCGGTCAACCGCGGGACGGCATACCAGCATTTCGAAACGCGCGAGAAACTGGTCGAGGCGACCATTCAATGGGTGTCTGACAAGCTGTTCCGCGCCGTTTTCGGTGATCCTGAAACGATCGGCGAACGGCGGGTGGAGGAAGTCGATCCCGTGGCGCTTACGGATCGACTGGCCGATTTCGCGATGGATAACCCGGATATCTGCCGGGTCTGGCTTCAGCAGGTGCTGGCCTCGCCGGACCCGAGCCAGGACCCGTTCTGGCGTGAGTATTGCGGCTCGCTGGGCCGTTTCGCCGCCACCGATCTTGCCGAGCCGGGAATCGATTTCGAGGTCTTCTCGGTGGTGAATCTGGCAGGCGTGTTCTTCTGGCCGATCCTGGCGCGCTCGAGTGCGGGCGGGGAAGCCGAACGGCGCGAGCTTTCACGTCGCTATTCCCGCGAAATTCTGCGACTTTCGATGTATGGCGCGATGCGTTCGCGAGCCTTTCCCAAGGTTGCCGATCTGCTGGCCGCGCAAGGGGTGTCGGCCGGTTCGTGAGACCATGATACCCTGCCCGTGATGTGACTTCGCCAAGGCGATGCCGTGCCCTGGCGGCATTGACGCAGGGCGGCATTTTCCCTTTCAGCTTGGACCTGAAACGTCGCAGGGGCCGCCATGCATGGCCGCCCGGACTGACAGGGAGTTTGCCATGTTTTCCGCTATCGTGATCGACAAGAACGATGAGGGCCAGACCGTCACTCTGCAGCAGCTCGACGAAGCTTCGCTGCCCGAAGGTGACGTGACGATCGACGTTGCATTCTCGACGCTCAACTTCAAGGACGGCCTTGCCGTCACCGGCGCTTCGCCTGTCGTGCGCAAGTTCCCGATGGTGCCGGGCATCGATCTGGTCGGCACCGTATCCGATAGCAGCCACGCCGATTGGAAGGCCGGTGACACCGTCGTGCTCAACGGCTGGGGCGTTGGCGAAGGGCACTGGGGCGGCCTCGCGCAGAAGGCCCGCCTGAAGGGCGACTGGCTGGTTCCGCTGCCTTCGGCATTCACGCCGGCGCAGGCCATGGCGATCGGTACGGCCGGCTATACCGCTGCGCTTTGCGTGGATGCATTGGTGGACTGGGGCGTGACGCCGGATCAGGGCGAAGTGCTTGTCACCGGCGCCACCGGCGGCGTGGGCTCGGTTGCCATCGCCATCCTCAAGAAGCTCGGCTTCTCGGTTGCAGCGCTGACCGGCAAGGCGGCAGAGGCCGACTATCTCAAGGCACTCGGCGCCGAAACGATCATCGACCGTGCGGAACTCGCCGAAAAGGGCAAGCCGCTCCAGCGCGAGCGCTGGGCCGGTGTGATCGACACTGCCGGCAGCCACACGCTGGCCAATGCCTGCGCGCAGACGAAGTACGGCGGCGCGGTTGCCGCTTGCGGCCTGGCGCAGGGCTTCGACCTGCCGGCTACCGTCATGCCCTTCATCCTGCGCGGCGTTGCGCTGCTGGGGATCGACAGCGTGATGGCGCCCAAGGCCAAGCGCCTCAAGGCATGGGATCGCCTCGCCAAGGATCTCGACCCTTCCGCGCTCGAAACCATCGGGCAGACCATTGCCCTGGGCGACGCCATCGAGGCTGCGAAGAAGTTCATGTCCGGTGAGGTCAAGGGCCGTTACATCGTCGACGTGAACGCCTGACGCAGCCCGGAACGGCGGCCGGTTTGAGGGAACCGGCCGCCGTTCCGACCTTCATGGGAGAAGGAAGGGGGCACGATGCGCCTTTCCGCAGGATACGACGAGGACGGCATGGTCGAGGTCACGGAAGGCTTGTCCATCGCGCGCGGGATCGCGCTCGAGGACGAACAGGGCATCGGCCCGCTCACGCTCGGGGGTTTCGTTCGCGAAGTGACCGCACGCCATGGTCCGGCGGAAGCGGCGGTCATCCATCTGGAAGACCGGGTGGAACGCTGGACTTACGACGATCTCTGGGCACGATCGATGGAAGTGGCCCGCGCGCTCATGGCTTGCGGCGTCGGCAAGGGAACGCGCGTCGGCGTACTGGCAACGAACCGGCTGGAATTCCTTTCAGGCGTGTTCGGGACGGCCCTTGCGGGCGGCGTCGCCATGACGGTGAGCACGTTCTTCACCCCGGCCGAACTCGAAACCGTGCTGCAGATGGGCGGATGCTCGGTCCTGCTGCTCGAACGCCGCGTCCTCAAGAAGGACTTCGCGCAAATCCTCGTCGATCTCGAACCGCAGATCGGCTCGGCCGCGCCCGGCGAAGTGGCTTCGACAAGGTTCCCGTTCCTGCGTCATCTCGCGGTGATCGACAGCGATGAGGGGCTCGGTGCGATCGAGGGCTGGAGCACGTTCCTTGCCCGCGGCGATGCAATCGATCCCGCGCTTGTCGATGCGGCTGCCGCCTCCGTTCAGCCCAGCGATCCCGGAGTGCTGTTCTTCTCGTCCGGGTCCACCGGCAAGGCCAAGGGCATCCTTTCCGCCCATCGCGGGGTCTGCCTGCAGCTTTGGCGCTGGCCGCAGTGGTACGCCGTTACCGAGCCGCCGCGCACATGGTCGGCCAACGGCTTCTTCTGGTCGGGCAATTTCTCGATGGCGCTCGGCGGAACGCTCGGATCGGGCGGGTCGCTGGTGCTCCAGCGCTGGTTCGATGCGGCGGAAGCGCTGACCCTGATGGAAGCGGAACGGGCCACGATGATGCTCGCCTGGCCGCATCAGTGGGCCCAGCTCATCGCCGCGCCGAACTACGAGAGCGTCGATCTTTCGGCGATGCACTACATCGACGCTGCTACACCTTGTGCGCAGCACCCCACGATCAACACCCGGTGGCGCGAGCCGGCGCAGGCTTTCGGCAATACCGAGACGTTCACCCTGATCTCCGTCTTCCCTTCGGGCACACCGGAAGAAGTGGCGGGCAAGTCCCATGGACTGCCGACTGCGGGCTCCACGATCAAGGTCGTCGATCCGCTCACAGGGGTGACGATGCCGCTTGGCGAGCGCGGCGAGATCGCCGTGAAGGGCCCCACGCTGATGCTGGGCTATCTCGGCGTGCCGCTCGACGAGACGCTGGACGGCGAAGGCTTCCTGCGCACGGCCGACGGCGGCTACATCGATGCGCAGGGACGCCTGTTCTGGGAAGGCCGCCTCAACGACATCATCAAGACCGGGGGCGCCAACGTCTCCCCGCTGGAGATCGACGAGGTTATCCGCGCCCATCCGCAAGTGAAGGTGTCGCAGACGGTCGGCGTGCCGGACGAACTGCTGGGCGAGCTTGTCGTCACCTGCATCGTTCCGGTGGAAGGGACCAACCCCGAAGGTGCCTCGATCCGCGATTTCGCGAAGGAAAAGCTCGCCAGCTACAAGGTGCCGCGCCGCATCCTGTTCGTTGCCGAGAGCGATCTCAAGACAACCGGCAGCGCGAAAATCAAGACGGCCGACTTGCGCAAGCTCGCCGCCGAACGACTTGAGGCCGAAGGCGCGCTGGGCTGAACCGGAGAAAGACGCGATGGCAATGCAGGCACCCGATTTCGCCGACTGGCTGGCAATCTGCAATCTCAAGGCCTTGTACTGCCGCCTGCTCGACACCAAGGACTGGGACGGCTGGGCAAGCCTTTTCACAGAGGACTGCGTAATCGACACGAGGCCGGCCGGCGGCACCGTCGAGGAAGGGCGGGACCGTTTCGTGAGTATGGTGCGCCAGTCGCTATCCGATGCAAAGACGGCACACCAGATTCACTCGCCCGAAATCACGATCGACGGTGATATCGCGCAAGTCGTCTGGGCCATGCAGGACCGTGTCATCAAGGGCGACTTTGCCCTGACGGGCTATGGCCATTATCACGAGACCTGCGTGCGAACCCCGGACGGCTGGAAGATTGCCCGGCAAACGCTTTCGCGTCTGATCGTGGACATGGCCGCGTCGCCGGGGGTGTAGCGGCAGGATGTAGCGCCGGGGCGGTCGATTGCAGGCCTGCATGAATTCGCTCGCCAATACTAAGCACGCCTACTAGTTTGCTGCCGATGGAACGCAGGATCGGCACCGTCCTTTCGCAAGTGGCGCGCTTGATGCGCCGTTCTTTCGATGAGCGGGCGAGGGCGATAGGAGTCACCCGTCCGCAGTGGCAGGTGCTCAGCGTGTTGCACCGCATGGAAGGCATCAACCAGGGCGGCCTTGCCGAAATTCTCGAAGTCGAACCGATCACGGCCGGGCGCATGATCGATCGCATGCAGGATGGCGGCCTGGTGGAACGCCGGGCGGATCCGGCGGACCGGCGGGCCTGGCGGCTCTATCTCACCGCGCGCGGCTGCGAACTGCTGGAACAGCTCCAGCCGTTGGCGGAGGAAACCGCCGATCTGGCGCTGGAGGGACTGCCCGAAGGGGACAAGGAGCGTATGCTCGAAATGCTGGAAAAGATGCGCTTGAACCTGACGCGCAACCGCGCGTCGGACGCCTCCGGCCAAGGGTGAACAGGGCAGCGCGAAGGCATCGCCGGGACGCTCCCGTCGAACCATCGTGGCCGCGATAGGCGGCGGCTTGCGCAAGGGTTAGTGTTCAGGAAATCGTGCCGGCAAGGATCGGCACTCGAAAGCCGTAATCTGGGAGGATGCGTGGGTAAGACGATCGTGATCACTGGCGCCGGGGCGGGGCTTGGCCGCGCATTGGCAAGGCGTTTCGCCGGTGAAGGGGAAACCGTGATCCTGCTGGGCCGCACGCTGTCCAAGGTGAAGGAACTGGCCGAGGAGATCGGGGGCACTGCCATGGCGGTGGAATGCGATGTCGCCTCCGCCGATTCCGTGCGCAAGGCTTTTGTCGCCATTGCCGAAAAGCACCCCCGGATCGATGTGCTGATCAACAATGCCGCGATCTATGAGCCGTTCACGGTAGCCGAGGCGACCGACGCCCAGATCGACGGTATCATCGCCACCAATCTCAACGGCCCGATCTATTGCTGCCGCGCGGCCATTCCGATGCTGGAAAAGGGCGGCCAGATCATCAACGTGGGCAGCGAATCCATCGCCGTGCCGTTCGTGATGCTCTCGCTCTACCAGTGCACGAAGGCGGCGCTCGAACGCTTTACCGAGGCCCTGGTCGAGGAACTGGAACCCGCCGGCATCCGCGTGACCACCGTGCGCGCCGGGCCGATGTACGAGGCCGGCAAGACCGCGCCCGGATGGAACCCCGATGCGGCCATGCGCTTCCACCAGGGATGCGCGGCCAACGGCATCGACCTGCGCGCCCGCCCGATCTCGAATACCGAGAACGTGACTGGTGTGTTCCGCTCCGTGATCGACCTGCCGGCCGACGTGCGCGTGACCCACGTGTCGGTCGGAGCGAGACACCCATGAACGACGCCCAGCTTCTGCAAGACCCTATTTCCGCCAAGGATCAGACGATGACCATTCTTCCCGAAGCCAAGCTCTTTATCGACGGCCAACTGCGCGGCGCCAGCAATGGCGGGACGTTCGACGTCGTCAGCCCATGGACCGGTGAGCCGGTGGGCAAGGCGGCCGACGCCACGGCCGACGACGTGAATGCCGCGATCGCCGCCGCGCGCCGCGCCTTCGACGAGAGCGACTGGTCGACCAACATCGAGAAGCGCGTGGCGCTGGTGAAGAAGTACCGCGACCTGTTCGAGGCTGCTCGTCCGCGTCTTGCCGAACTGGCGATCAACGAAGCCGGCGCGGCGCAGGGTGCGGTCAGCCGCGCCCATGTCGGCATGGCGATGGACGGCTGGGACGATTACATGGCCGTGTTCGACAATCTCGAATGGGAAAAGGACTACGGCGAGAAGTCCGCCTTCGGCATGGTTCACAAGCGCGTCGGCGTGCGTGAAGCGATCGGCGTGGTCGGCGCGATCACGCCCTGGAACGTTCCGCTCTATGTCAACATCGGCAAGATGGTGGCCGCGCTGCTGGCGGGCTGCACGGTGATCCTCAAGCCCGCGCCGGACACGCCGGGCATGGGCGCGATCTTCGGGGAACTCGCGAAGGAAGCCGGCTTCCCCGATGGTGTCATCAACGTGGTGTTCGGCGCCGATCCGGCGCTGGCGGGTGAAATGCTCGTCACCGATCCGCGCGTCGACCTGATCTCGTTCACCGGCTCCACCGGCGTCGGCAAGCGCATCATGGAGCAGGGCGCGCCCACGCTGAAGCGCGTGTTCCTCGAACTGGGCGGCAAGTCGGCCAAGATCGTGCTGGACGATGCTCCGAACTTCGCGATGGAAGTGGGCATGGCGATGCTGGTGTTCCATGCCGGGCAGGGATGCGCCGTGCAGTCGCGCCTGCTGGTTCCGCGCAGCCGCTACGAAGAGGCCAAGGCGATCCTCAAGGGAGCCTACGGCAACTTCGGCGACAACTGGGGCGATATCGCCAATCCGGCGCACATCATGGGCCCTGTCATCTCCCGCCGCCAGATGGAGCGGGTGAAGAGCTATATCGATCTCGGCCAGGAGGAAGGCGCAACCTTGCTCGCGGGAGGCAATATCCGTCCGGACAAGGGCGGCGGCTACTTCGTGGAGCCCACTTGCTTCGCAGACGTCACCAATGACATGCGCATCGCCCAGGAAGAGATCTTCGGTCCGGTGCTGGTGGTGATCCCCTATGAGGACGACGATGACGCGGTGCGCATTGCCAACCAGAGCTCCTATGGCCTATCCGGCGGTGTAAGCTCGGGCGATCTCAATCGGGCGATTGGTATCGCCAAGCGCGTGCGCACGGGCTCGATGAGCATCAACAACGGCATGTGCATTGCCGGCGATATTCCCTTCGGCGGTTACAAGGCCAGCGGAATGGGTCGCGAATGGGGTGTCGAAGGCATTGAGGAGTTCACCGACGTCAAGATCCTCGCCTGGCCGGTCGGCCAGGTCCAGGCGGCCTGACGTCGCGAAACCCGGTGTCATAGGCCCGGCTTCGGTGGGACCTCTTTCGGAAGAGTCCGGACCGGAGCCGGCAGTGCCGGTTTCGGAAGGCGGGCAGGAGCAGGGCATCATCGCCCTGCCGCCCCGGCTCGCCGCCGCGGTGACCGATGCCAGCGCCGCGGTGAGCCACAACCTCCACGGTCAGAAGCTCGGCCGGAAAGGCCGGATCACGCGCGAACGCATTCTCGCAGCGACGATTGAACTGGTCGAGAACTCCGACGAGCCGGTCACGCTGGGTGCGGTGGCGCGCGCGGTGGGGCTCGGCATGACCTCGCTCTACAACTACTTTACGGACCTGACCGAACTGCTGCTGGCGGTGCTCGAACCGGTGATGGGGACGGCGCAGGAAGACTACTTCGCGTTGGTGCGGCCGTATTGGGCGGACGACGAACTGGGACCGGCGTCCATGACGTTCGTGCGGTCCTACCACGATTTCTGGTCGCGCCACACGGGGCTGCTCCACTTGCGCAACTCGATGGCGGACCAGTTCGACATCCGCATCATGCACCAGCGCGTCAATTCGACGCGGCCGCTGATCGGGCTGATGGTGGCGCAGATGGACCCTCGCGGCGTGCTGGGAGACACAGCGGTTCTGATGGCGACCACGCTGATGACGGGTATCGAACGTTCGATCACCCTGGCCACGGACAGAAGACTCCACCGCGTGCTCGGCACCTTGCCGGGGAGGCGGGAAGAGAGCCTGCTCGAAATCAATGCGCGGCTCATCGAACTGGCGATCCGCGATACGCGGGAGCGGGCGAGGGCCGAAGGCTGAGAAGCAGGCTGTTTTCGCGATTTACGGTTGCGAATGCAAGCAGGGCGGGAGATCGCTCTCCCGCCCTGCCTGCATTCTCCGGATCAGGGCTGGAGTTCAGCCCTTGCCGCTGCTGCCGGCACCCTTGCCGCCAACGCCCTTGAGATACCGCTCCATCCCGCGGATGTAGTCCGGGTTGAGCATGAGAGCACTGTTGGCCATGCGTTCGACATGGCGGGCAGAATCGCGCCCCACTTCGGCGCAAAGCTCGATCGCGACTTTCGCCGCGCCCATCTGTTCCGGGTTCTGTTTGGCAAGATGGCGGCAGAAGTCCATGACGTCGTCCTCGAACGTCTCGTCCTCATAGACCTGATGCACGAGGCCCATGGTCAGGGCCATGTCCGCCGGGGCGGGCTTGTTCGCCATGATGAGCCAGCGCGCCCAATGCGGCCCGCAGATGCGTGTCAGGCGCGAGACCCCGCCGGACGCCGGAAGTACGCCGAACAGGCCTTCGGGGAAGGCATAGGCGGCGCTTTTCGCGGCGAGGCGGAAGTCGCACGAGAGGCTCATCTCCAGTCCGCCGCCGACGCACATGGCATGATGCGCGACAACGAAGGGCTTTTCGATATGCTCGATCTCATCCCACAACTGCTGCATGTTGTTGAGATTGAGCCGGTGGTTCTCGCGAATGCCGCGCGCGCTGCCGCCGGTGGAGACGGGTGAGACGATGTTCTGGTTGCCGCCGCGCAGGTCCGCGCCGGAACTGAAATACCGGCCTGCCGAGCGGATCAGCATCACCTTGAGTTCGGGCGTCTCGCGAAAGTGCAGGACCGCCTCGGTGAGGAGATCCATCATCTGCCGGCTGATGGCGTTGAGCTTGTCGGGCCGGTTGAGCGTGGCGATCAGGATTCCGTCCTGTTCCTCGGTCAGAAGGTGCGGTGCTTCTTCGGTCATCGTATGTCCTTCGGTTCCGCGCCTTAGTTACGCGAGCGCGGCAGGCCGAGGCCTTTTTCCGCGATCATGGAACGGTGCACCTGGCTGGTGCCGCCGTAAATGGTCGTCCCGTGCGCGTGGCGATAGGCGAGGTTGAGCGCATTGGCGGCCCCCTTGCGCTTGGACAGCGAATAGGGCGCCGTCAGGTCGAGCAGGTCGCGCGAGTCGGTGATGAACAGTTCGGACGAGAACATCTTCGCCATCGGGCCATAAGCGCCGTTGCCCTTGCCGTGCACCTGCGTCCAGTTCGCGCGGTAGGCGATCAGTTCCGAGGCCAGCACATTCGCGTAAGTGCGTGCCAGCCTGCTCTGCGCCTTGGCGGTCTCGATCAGCTTGCCGCCGCCGGCCACGGGAATTTCCTTGCAGAGTTCGACGGCGTTTTCGAGCATCGCCCGTTGCACTTTGGCGAAACCGCCGCCGTGTTCGAGTTCGAGGCTGGCCGCCATGGTCCGGCCGCCGGCATTGATGCCGCCCAGGCGCCAGGTGTCGGGAATGCGGACGTTGTCGTAGAAGGTGATGTTGGTGCGTTCGTCCATGAAGGTGTGGACACCCTGAACGGTGACACCCTCAGCCTTCAGCGGCACGATGAACATCGTCAGGCCCTTGTGCTTGGGCGCATCGGGATCGGTGCGGCAGAGCATCAGGACATAGTCGGTGAGGTTGGCGCCGCTGGTCCACATCTTGGTGCCGTCGATCCGCCAGGAACCGTCGTCAAGCTGGGTCGCCTTGCACTGCGCGGCGAACACGTCCGATCCGCAGCCGGGCTCCGAATAGCCGAGCGAGCAGATCGCCTCGCCGGCCATGACCTTGGACAGCACGTCGCGCTTCAGTTCGTCGGTGCCGAAGCGGTACATGATGAGCGCCACCATCTGCGCGACATTGGCGACCGGATTGTTCCAATGCTCTTCCTCGAAGGCATCGCGCGCGGCGGTAACCGCATAAGGGCTGAGGCCGCGCCCGCCGATATCCTTGGGCAGTTGCAGGTAGGCGAGGTTGGCCTCCACCAACTGCTTGTGGATGACGGGATTGTGGCCTTCCCATGAGAAGTGGAACTTCTCGCGCTGTTCATCGGTGACGTTCTTGGCGAAGAATTCGCGGATTTCCTGCTGGATTGCGCGGGCATCCTCGCCCAGGTCGAATTCGACCGGCACATCGCCCACGTCGGGCAGGCTGGCCGCTTCGCCGGCGTAGAGACGGCGCCCGGCTTCGGCCAGCCAGTCCTCGGGGTCGCCCGCAACGAGCGGCCAGGCCTTGGCGCGCAAGTTGTAGAGGTGGACGTCGTGTTCGGTGGTGAGGCCGATGCCGCCGAAGGTCTGTACGGCATGACGCACGGTGCGCCCGGCCGCGCCTGCCGCATACCATGCGGCCAGCGATATCTGCGCGCCGGCTGCGGCTTCGCCGTCGGCGATCGAGCGCATGGCCTTCCACGCCAGGAACTTGGCGGAATCGATCTCGCAGATGAGATCGGCCATCGGGTGAGACAGCGCCTGGAAGGTGCCGATGAACACGCCGAACGCCTTGCGTTCTCCCGCATATTCCGCAGCCATCGTCAGCGCGGCGCGGCTGAGGCCTGACAGTGCCAGCGCCATCAGCAGTTTCCATTCCTCAAGGCCGGCGGCGAAGAGCGCCAGGGCGTCCTTGCCGCTGCCCAGCACCGCTGCGGGCAGAGCCGAAAGGTCGAGTTCGGCGATCGCCGTGGAAGCGAGACTGGGTTCGGCGATCCGTGCTTCGTCGGGCACTGTGACGAGAACGACGTCGTCCCCCTTGCGGGCAATCACCGCGCCGGCAACGAGACCCCCCGCGACCCATTGCCTGGGGAACTGCGCGATGTCCTGCATGGCGATGGTCACGACCGTTTCGCCGCCGACTGCGCTTGCAAGCAAATCATCTTGGCCGCCCAGCAGGCCGAGCAGGCGGGTTGCCACCAGGGCTTCCGCGAGCGGGCCGGAGGCGAGCGTGCGACCGGCTTCTTCCATCAGCAGGCCGGCATCGAACAGGCCAAGGCCCATGCCGTCCGCTTCTTCGGGAACGCGCATGGCGAACGCGCCGAGTTCGGCGAGGCCGGCCCACATCGCGGCGTCGAAGCCGTGCGTTTCCTGTGCCTTGCGCACATGGGCGGCGCTGGAGTTCTCGTCGAGGAAGCGCGCGAAGGTTTCGCGCATCATGCCCTGTTCGTCGGTGAGGTCGAAGTTCATTTCAGGCTTTCCCCGGGGCTTTTCGTTTTTGGTGTTTCCCGGTCCTCATCATACCTCGCGGCTGCATTCAATCGGTGCGGCTATGCAATCGCACGCGCGATAGCTGGCGGCCTCATCCGGACGCGCTGCGATCACGCTGGCCGGTGGGAAGGGGGAAGCATACGCTCCATGCTCAAGGCGCCGTGAAGATGCGCCCGCCGGAACCGATCCGGTCCGGCAATCAGGACGGGAGTGCTGAAATGCAGATGAACGACATGGTGCTGATCAGCGTTGACGATCACATCAGCGAGCCGCCGGACATGTTTCGCAACCACCTGTCGGGTGCCGCGCTGGAAAGCGCTCCGAAGCTGGTCCAGGATGAGAATGGCAAGGATCTCTGGGTCTATCAGGGGCAGAAATTCCCGTCCGTGGGGCTCAATGCCGTGGTCGGCCGCCCGTTCGAGGAATACGGCATGGAGCCGACCTCGCTCGATCAGCTGCGCGCCGGTTGCTATGACGTGCATGAGCGCGTGAAGGACATGGACGTCAACGGCGTTGCCGCATCGCTCAATTTCGGCAGCGTGTTCGACTTTGCCGGCGGGCGCCTTCACCGGGTGGCGGACCGCGATCTCGCCAGGGTGCACATGAGTGCCTACAACGATTGGCATATCGACGAGTGGTGCGGCGCCTATCCGGGGCGTTTCATCCCCTGTGCGATCCTGCCGACCTGGGACATGGATGCGACCCTGACCGAAATGAAGCGGGTGTCCGACAAGGGCTGCCATACCGTCTCGATCAGCGAAAACCCGACCTGCCAGGGCTTGCCGAGCATCCACAATGCCTATTGGGATCCGTTCTACAAGGCGATCAACGATCTCGACATGACGATCTGCCTCCATATCGGCGGCGGAAATCCGGCACCGCATGCCTCGATGGAAACGCCGATCGAGGCGTGGATTTCCACCATGCCGATGTCGATCGCCTATGCCGCGTCCGACTGGCTCCAGCTTGAGGCGCTGCACGAATATCCGGACTTGCGAATTGCCCTTTCGGAGGGCTCGATCGGCTGGGTGCCCTACTTCACCGAACGCGCGGATTTCTCGAACTGGCGGCACAAGGCCTGGACCAATTCCCGGTTCCAGAAGATGAAGCCGAGCGAGATGTTCCGGCGTCACTTCCTGAACTGCTTTATCGACGATGCATTCGGTCTCCAGAACATCCGCTTCATCGGCGAGGACAATATCGCCTACGAATGCGATTATCCGCATTCCGATACGCTTTGGCCGGAAGTGCCGGAAAACCTGTGGCCCTCGATCAACCACCTGACCGAGACGCAGATCGACAAGATCACGCATGGAAACGCCATGCGCTGGTTCCGTTTCGATCCCTTCGAACACTTCACGCGTGAGGAACTGACCGTGGGCGCGCTGCGCGAAAGGGCGAAGGCGGCCGGTGTCGATACCCGTCCGAAGTCTTCCGCGGGCGAGCGTCCTGTCGATGCGGACGAGACCCGCCCCGTCACCTCGGGCGACATCATGAAGATGTTCATGCGCCACGAGGATACGGGCCGCAGTGCAAGGATGCAGAAGGCCTGAAGCCCGCAGGGCAGGCATTGCAATCGGCATGAGAAAAAGGCCCCGCAAGCGAACTTGCGGGGCCTTCGGTTCTGATGGTGCGACCCGATCAGGCGCGCATCATGCGGCGTGCGGAAGCTGTTCCGGTTCGGCGGCGACAGCGGGATCGGGCAGGCAGTGGCGCATGGCATCGCTCAGCGATTGCAGCAGGGCCTCCGGGTTCACCCTGTCGTCCTTGCCGTAGATCAGGCTGATGACCAGCGGGTGCCCTTCGGGTTGACGCGGGACCAGCCCGGAAAGGGCTTCCGCGCCGCTGCCGAAGCCGGCAACGCCGAACAGGTAGCGCGGATCGCGGCAGGCATCGATGCGGGCCATCATGTCGGAGAACTGGAACTTGGACTGTTCGTCCGCTTCGGCGTTGAGACGGCGCACCATGCCTTCGCAGCGCTGGCGGGTGATCGTCGAAAGCATGAGCATGCCGGCGGCGTTGCGTGCCAGCGGTTCCTTGAGGCCGCCCGCCAGTTCGCGGGTTGCGGCAAGTGCGCGCGGACCATGGCGCCAGTTGACGATCTGGGCGTCAAGGCCGACCATCGAGGTGAGGGCGACCGAGAGGCCGGTCTGTGCCACCAGTCGGTCCATCAGGCGAACGATGCGGCCGTCACGCACGAGTTCGGGCTGTCCCGAAGTGCCGATCAGCGCGGCGCGGGGCGTGAGGCTGTAAGCGCGCGAATAGGGGTCCTTGTGAAGAAGTCCCAGTTCGACAAGGCTAGAAAGCAATTCGGAAGTGCTCGATTGCGGGCGGTTGTAGCGCCGCACGATATCCATGACGGTAGCTTCGCGGTGGGCATCGTCGAAATATTCGAGCACTTCGATGACGCGGCGGGCGATCTTCGCCTTGTTCGATGACGTCGTCTTTCCAGGCATGAGGTCTCTCCTCCCTCAGGTGTGGTTGCTGTGAACTCACTTCTCTCCGCGAGTCGGTCTCTATAAAACTGAGCCTGACTCGTTTTTTGCTAAGCTTGGTTATCATCAAGCTGGTGATGCTTCAATAGGCTTCGCACACGCGATGGAGGATCACTCGCACGGGAAATGCGGGAACCTTGGAAATCTGCGCATTTTTGGACGAAACTCTGCGTTCAGGCGTAATTTTTGTGCGGCGGGCTGGCCATAGTCCGGCGCCGGGTCCATGCATGACCGAAGCCCAACGAGCCGTGGAAATGCTGAATTTCTCGCATGATGTCTCAAGATATATCCATTCCAATCAGTGACTTGTCTATGGTCGGGGATGTGCGGGACCGTCCGTTCGTCTTTGTCGATCTTGGCTCGGAAACGGATGATGTTTCAGGCGTGAGACTCCCGTCTGTGCCGGTGATTGGCATCGGTTCGCGGGATCATGCCCTGGCTGCGCGACTCGACACTTTGATTGAACCGCGTTTCGATGCCGGGGCGATCGTGCGATCAATCGCCGCGCAACCGCTTGCCGCCCGAATCGTCACGCAGTTGCTGCGCCTTGTGCCGCACTTGCCGGACGAGGATGCGCTGGCGGCCGAATCGCTCGCTTACGCGGCGCTGCAGGGAAGTGACGCGCATCGGCTGTGGATTTCCCGTAGACCTCGCGCCGAAGTCGTTCCTCGCGAAGGCGGGGTGCAACTGTCGCGCGATGACGATGTGCTGACGGTCACGCTGGATCGTGCCGAGGCCGGCAATGCCATCGACCGAACGATGCGGGATGCTCTTCACGAGGCATTTGCCCTCGCCAATGCCGATTCCACGATCGCGAAAGTGGTCCTGCGCGCCGTGGGCAAGGCGTTCAGTCTCGGCGCGGAACTTTCGGAATTCGGAACGACCACCGATCCCGCCATGGCTCACGCGATCCGCAGCATGACGCTGCCGGCGCGGGAGGCGGTGCATTGCAGAAATCGGATGGAAGTCCTTATCGACGGCGCCTGCGTGGGGGCCGGGCTGGAACTGGCCGCTTTCGCCGCACGCATCGTCGCCACGCGCCGTTCCTGGTTTCAGCTGCCGGAACTGGCGATGGGCATCCTGCCGGGAGCGGGCGGATGCGTTTCCCTGAGCCGCCGTATCGGGCGCCAGCGGACTTTGCTGATGGTGCTAAGCGGTCGCCGTCTCAGTGCGGGCGAAGCGCTCGACTGGGGGCTGGTCGACGCGCTGGTGGATGACCCGTCCTGAAGCCACGGTGATCCGCACATCATGGCTGTCCAGCCGCTCTCGCGCTTCATGCCAGGGGCGTGCGAGCAGGCAGAGATCGGCCGGTTCGCCAACGGCAATGCGGCGGCGGCGGGAAAGATCCAGCGGATCGGCCAGATAGAGCGCCAGTGCCTGCTCGGCGGTCAGCGCCTCGTCAGGGGTGAAGGGCGTCCCGGAACGGGTGAGGCGGCGCACGGCGGCCTTCATCGCGGCCCATGGATCGACGCTGCCGTAAGGTCCGTCGCTTCCTCCGGCGAGGACAATTCCCGCATCGCGCAGGCTGCGCAGGCGATAGAGGTCCGGGTGGTGCCGCGGCTCGACTTGCGCAAGATAACGATCGCCGCGCTCATGGACGAATTGCGGCTGAACGCAGGCATGAAGCCCGAGGTCCGCCATGCTTGCCGCGAGATCGGGAGAAACGATCGAGGCATGTTCCACACGGTCGCCGTCAAGACTGCCGCTCGCCTCCAGAAGTGCGAGCGTGAAGACGAGTTCCACTTCCGTCACGCAGTGAACGGCGACCGCTCGTCCCTGGGCATGGGCCTGCGAAATCCAGCGGCAGGTTTCGTCGAAATCGGGAAGCGCGGATTCGTGGAGATGAAGCTTGGCCGGTCCCAGCCGCCACCCTTCCTGCGCAGCGCCCGCCAGCGAGAGCGCTCCGGCAAGCACGGTGTTCTGCTTGAGTTTCCCGGCGGCGACCTCTTGGCCGAAATGCCGCGCCATCCCGGGATCGTTGCCGGGAGACATGTCGGTGAGCCCGGTCACGCCGAATGCCGCAAGCCGGGCGCTGACGGCCGCGAAATCGGGCGGGGTGCTTCCCAGCGTATCCTGTAGCCAGCGGTCCTCATCGAACAGCCGGCCGGTAAAGCGGCCATGCTCTCGCTCAAGCCCCGGAGGCGGAGCGGCGCGGTCCAGCAGTTCGGCAAGCGCGGCGCTGTTGAGGAACCACATCCGTCCGGTGCGATGTTGCAGCCGGACGGGACGGTCAGGGACCATCCGGTCAAGCATCCGCGCATCCGGAAGGGTGCCGCCGACTATGCTCTCGCAAAAATTGATACCGCGCAGCCAGCCTTTTCCGGGCTGCGAAAGTGCGGCGGAAAGCCCCCCGATATCCGTGATTTCGGGCGGGCCGCAAGGCACCGATGCATCCCGCACCGCCAATGCCGCAAGGTGGATGTGGTGATCGTGGAGGCCCGGCAGCAGTGCGCCGCCATGAGCCTTGATGACAGGTTCGCCGGCGCGCGGCTCCAGCGTTCCGATGGCGGTGACGAGGTGGCCGTCGATCCGCAGGTCGGCGCGGCCTTCGCCTTGGATTTCGGCATCGCGGATCAGCATTGCACCGTCTCGCGCAGGATCCTTGCGGTATCGGCACCGAGGGAATGGACCGGGGCGGTCAAAGGCCTTCGCGGGCATGCCGGAAACGGGCGTCCGATACCGGTTCCCCAGCCGTGGAGTTCGGATTCGAGCATCGCGGGATCGTGCGCCCGTTCTTCCGCAAGGGCCATGGCGACGATCGCGCTCATCGACAGGCCGATGCGACGCGCCTGTCCTTCCTCCAGTGCGCGCATGGCTTCACGCGCGGCAGTCACCCCGGTGAGGGGATCGGCAATGGCATCGCCGACATACCCGATTTCCCCGGTGACTTCGGCCATGGCGCGCGCGAGGCCGCCGGCCACCCCGCAGTCGTTGCCGATGCCGACCCAGTTCGCAGGCTCCCCCCGCGCTCCGTGGCCGGTGACGGAGAGCCAGACCAGCCCCGGCACTTCGCGCACGAGCGCATTCGCATCGATACCGAGTTGCAGGAGCGCGCGCGGCCGGGCGCTTTCGATCACGATATCGGCGCGGCGGATCAGGTCGATCAGCCGGGCCTTTTCGGCGCTGCAGCCAAAATCGACGAGTACGCTTGCCTTGCCCTGGTTGATGAGATCGAAGGTGGCCGGATCGTCACGCCGGATGAGGTCGGGGCGGGTGCGGCTTTCGACTTTCACCACTTCCATCCCTGCCTGCCAGAGCAGATGTCCGGCGAGCGGCCCGGCCCAGATGGCGGAGAGATCGACCACCAGCGGACGATGCCCGGCAGCGCGGCTGCGGTGCGGCCCGAGTTCGAGAACCTCGATCGGGGCGGAGGCAGGAACCTCGTCCGCGCTGGCGACCGGCAGGCCCAGTAACCGGCCTCGTTCGACAAGATCTGCGCAATCATGCCGCGCCACGTTTGCGGCGATCGCATCGCTGTCCTCTACTGCCAGGTCGGCATTGCCGAACAGCGCGGGCAGCAGTTCACGGTCGATTTCGCGGATCAGGGTGAGCGCGAACCAGCCACCGTCGCGCGTGGGCAGCAGGCGGCTGCCGCCCAGACCCGCCGATACCTTGCCGGAAATGCGATAGCCGCCGTTGGCGCCCCGTTCGCCAAGCAGCGTAGCGCCGCCGAGACGGGGCAGGCCATGATCGCGGGCAAGCGCCGCCAATTGCCGGTCGGCCCATCGCGCCAGTGGGATCGCGGGGCCTTCGGCTTCGGCGTCAGTCGGCAAGGACTTCCTTCACCTTGCGGCGCAGGAGTTTGCCCATCTCGTTATAGGGCAGCTCGGCGACGAACACGATCTTCTCCGGCACGCGCGAGGATCGCAGGCGGGCCCGGACGAGGTCCTTGATTTCCGCTTCGGCCGGCGCCGTATGACCATCGCGGGTGACGATGGCGACGCCCACAGTCTCGCCCCATTCGATCGAGGGGATCGCGCAGGCGCAGGCATCCGCAACGGCGGGATGCGTCAGCAGCACGTCCTCGATTTCGCCGGGCGACATGTTCTCGCCGCCGCGCACGATCACGTCGTCCGCGCGGCCGGAGAGGAACAGGTAGCCGTCCTCGTCCATGTAGCCGGCGTCGCGGGTGGGGAACCAGCCCTGCGCATCGAGCGCACTCTTTTCCTTGTACTCGCCCGAAACCTGTTCGCCGCGCACGTAGATCTCGCCCGGTTCGCCGGCGGGAAGAACTTCGCCGCTTTCACCCCGGATCTCGATCTCCACCGTCGGGATAGGCTTGCCGAGCGAGGTCAGCCGGGCGCGAACTTTCGGATCCTGCGAAGCCAGCGCTTCCCGATGGTCTTCCGGGCCGAGCAGGGCGACGGTCGAACTGGTCTCGGTAAGGCCATAGGCATTGGTGAAGCCCGCCGTGGGGAACAGGTCCAGAGCCTTGCGGATGACTTCGATGGGCATCTTGCCACCGCCATAGGCGACTGCGCGCAGGCTGGATACGTCGGATTTTTCCGCGCGCTCCATGGCCTCGATGATGCGCGAGAGCATGGTCGGCACGACGAAGGCATTGGAGACGCGTTCGCCGGCGACCAGTTCCAGCCAGCCTTCGGGCGAGAAGGCGGGGAGCATGACGATCGTGCGCAGCGCATAGATCGACGAGAGCAGGGCGGAGATGCCCGCGATATGGTAAGGCGGCACCACGACCAGTGCGGCATCCGCTTCGTCCGCGGAGCCGAACTCGATGGTCCCCAGGATGTAGCCCAGCAGGTTGGAGTGGCGCAGGATCGCCGCCTTGGGCGCCGCCGTCGTACCGCTGGTGAAGAGCTGGATCGCCACGCCGCTTCCCGCTTCGTCGGCGCCGGGATCGTATTCGCGTGCATCGTCGGCAGGAACGGTTTCCTGCGCCTTGAGCGCGAACTCTTCGCGTGACAGCACGATGTGCTGCTGGTCGCCGCCGATGCGGGTGATGCGCTCTTCATCGCCGATGACGAGCGCGGGGGAGATGCGGCCGAGCAGGGCGGCGAGGTCGGCGTCGGGCAGGCGGTAGTTGAGGGGGCAATAGGGCACGCCCGCGAGGGCTGCGCCGAACACCGCGATCACCGCCGCTTCGCTGCTTTCGTCGAGCAGGGCGACGTATTCGGCCTCGCTTTGCCGGATCAGTTCGAAGGCGCCCCTGGCCGCGGCGAGCAGGTCGCCATAAGTCCAGCGCTTGCCCTCGCAGACGAGGCCGACGCGGTCGGGCGCGGCTTCTGCCGCCATTTCGAGAAGGAGAGCGATGTTCATCTGGTCGTTCGTGCCTTGAAGCGCTTGCGGGAGGCTGGCCGGGGTCAGTCGGAGGCCGGCAGCGGCTTGGCGTCCTTGACGACCAGGGCCACGCCATCGACCGAGAGCGATCCCTTGCCGGGCTTCACGCAGAGCAGTTCGTACTTGCCGTCACTGTCGACGTAGCGCTTGCCCATCAGGGTGCCGGCGGAGAAATCGGCAGCGAGCGGGGCGGGTTCGGCAGGCTTTGCCTCGCCCATCGGGGCGCCGCCGCATTCGATCGTACCGTCGGCGCAGCGGATCACCATGACCTCGGTGTCGCAGGCGGCGCTTTTCAGACGGGTTCCAGGCTTCATTGTCGCAGTTCCTTGTCTTTGTATGCTTGGAGGCGGGGCGAGGGCGATCAGGCGATCGCGCCTCTGGCCTTGAGCTCCTCGATCTTGTCCCACTCCACGCCCATTTCCATGAGCACGATTTCGGTATGTTCGGAGGCCTGCGGAGAACGCGTCGTCTCCAGCGCCTCGCCGTTCCACTGCACCGGGCCGCGCACCAGCTTGAGCGGCTCGCCGCCGTCGGCAGCCTCGACTTCGACCAGCAGGTCATTGGCGAGCGCCTGTTCGTCGCCTGCGAGTTCGAGCAGGTTGAGGATCGGCGCCCACTGGCCCTTCAGCGTCTTGAGATGTTCACGCCAGTAGGCGAAGGGCTTGCTGGCGAAAGCTTCGATGAGGATCTCGCTGGCGGCCTTCGAATTCTCGATCAGGCTGAGCACATCCTGGAAGCGGGGGTCATCTGCCGCTTCGGGGCGGCCGATGTGTTCGAAGGTATCGCGGATCAGGCCGGTCGGGCTGACCATGCACAAGTTGATCGTGCGTCCGTCGGAGGTCCAGAAGTTGCCCATGAAGGGGTTCTTGGCGCTGCCGCCGGAGCTGGGCATCGAGTTCCTGGTGATGACGCCGGTTTCGACGGCCTGCGCGATGTTGGCGCCCGAGGCCCATGCCGCGGTGCTCATCAGAGAGACGTCCAGCTCGGCGGCTTCGCCCGTCTTTTCCCGGTGGAACAGGGCGGCGGAAATGCCGCCGGCAATGAACATGCCGCCGATGGAGTCGCCGAAGGCAGGCATGCCTTGCGAAAGCGGGCCGGGCAATTCGGGCGGCGTCATGCAGTCGGCAATGCCGCTGCGCGACCAGAAGGCCGTGCCGTCAAAACCGCCCTTTTCGCGTTCGGGGCCCTTGTCGCCCCAGGCGCTGCCGCGCGCGTAGATGATCTTCGGGTTGGCCGCGCGGATGTGCTCGATGTCGAAGCGGTTCTTCTGGCGCGCTTGCGGCAGGTAGTTGGTGAGGAACACGTCGCACTGCTTGGCGAGTTCGTAGAGCAGTTCCTGACCTTCCGTGGTGGAAAGGTCGATGCCGACGCTGCGCTTGCCGCGATTGGGGTGTTCGAACAGCGTGTGGCGGAGGGGATCGAGCTGCACGCCGCCCATGTTGAGAAAACCGCGCTGGGTGTCGCCGCGCACCGGATGTTCGATCTTGATGACGTCCGCGCCCCAGTCGGCGAGGATCGCGCCGGCAGCCGGCGTGAAGGTGAACTGCGCTACTTCGAGGACGCGAACCCCCTGCATGACCTTTGTCGACATCTGCTGCCTGTCCCCGTTTTTCTCTTGTGATCTGATCTGTATTTTCGGTCTCGTAAGGCAGGAAACCGCGCCCCGCCGAGGCTGGTTCCGATTTGAGCGCAAAGCCGGAGACTGGCAACCCGCGCGCCATCGTGCCCACGATCATGCCGCGCGCCGCCGCCTCGGTACGCCGGTGCGATGACCTCATGCTGCACTGCGAAGCATGCCCGCACGCCGCATTCCGCGCCGGAGCGATGGTTGCGAAAAATCCTCTGCTGCATGCGCAAAACGCAATTGACTCTTTGTACAGCAACTCCTAACCTAGGTTAGTAAGTTGAGAGGACCTCAACAGAACGACAGAATTCCGGAGATACCTCATGAAGAAGTTCGTTGCCCTTGCCGCTGCTGCCTCGGTTGCCTCTTTCGCCATCGTTCCGGCTGCTTTCGCGGAGACCACCCAGTCGGTCCGCGCCGTCACCGAGGAAGCTGCCGCTCCGGTCGACCTGACCGCCGGCAAGATGCTCTATGCCGCCAACGGCTATCGCCTGGCCCCGATCTACCGCGTTGCTGCCGACGGCAATCCGCAGGTGATCCTCAACGGCCGCCTCGTGACCGTTCCGGCTTCGAGCCTCGCCAACGTTGACGGCAAGCTCACGACCTCGCTCTCCAAGAAGGACATTGCTTCGGCGAAGTAAGCTTCGCGAAGCAGGCCTTTCGGGGCTTCAAACAGAAAAGGGCGGCACCCCGGTGCCGCCCTTTTTCGTATCGTATCCGGGATGAGAGAAAGGGGCGGAAGCGCCCCTGTTTTCATCCCCGGCTGACGTTGTCGTAGATACGGTTCATATAGTCGCGCAGTTGCTCCACCTCGGCGTCGGAAAAGCCGTGGAACATGCGTTCCTCGCTTTCGTTCGCGATCTCGCCGAGCTGGTCGAGCAAGGGGCGGGCTTCATCGGTGAGGTACACCGCGCGCGCGCGGCGATCGTCCACGCGGTCCCGGCGTTCCAGCAGTCCTTCGGCGCAGAGCCGGTCGATCAGGCGCCCGGCCGAGGCTTCCGACATCTCCAGGTATTCCGCGATGGTCCGCTGGGTGGAGCCGGGATAGCGCGAAACCACCGCGATCATCGCCCATTGCGAGCGGGTGACGTTCAGCGTCGTCACCTTGCGATCGAAATTGTTGCGCTGGAGGCGGGAGATCACCGTCATGCGCAGCCCCACCTGCCGCCGCGTGCTGATGTCGCGGTCGTTCAGGGCCTCGCCCAGTTTGCCGGTCAACTTTTCTTCCGCCTCGGTTGCCACTCAATGCTCCTTGCCTGACGCTTTCAGACGCGTTCGATGATGATGGCCGGCGCCATGCCGCCGGCCGCACACATGGTGATGAGGCCGTAGCGCCCACCGGTCCGTTCGAGCTCGTCGAGCGCGGTGCCGATGAGGATTGCGCCGGTTCCCGCGATGGGATGGCCGAGCGCGATCGAGCCGCCGTTCGGATTGACCTTCGCACGGTCAAGGTCAAGGTCGCGGATCAGTTTCTCGACGACGACGGCGAAAGCCTCGTTCACTTCCCATACGTCGATCTGGTCCTTGGTGAGACCTGCCTTGGCGAGAACCTTTTTCGCAGCCGGTACCGGGCCGTTGAGCATCAGGGTCGGACAATCGCCGATTTCCGCCATGGCGACGATGCGGGCACGCGGCTTCAGGCCATGCTTTTGCGCATAGTCCTTCGAGGCGAGAAGGATCGCCGAAGCACCGTCGACAACGCCGGAGGAGATGCCGACGTGGTGGATCGGCTTGACCTCGAGGTCGGGATAGACCTGATTTATCAGTTCGACATAGGTCTTGCCGCCGGGTGCCGAGGGCATGTTGTAGAACATCTCGAAGGCGGGCTTGAGCTGGGCAAGGCCTTCGGCCGTCGTGTCGGGGCGGGGGTATTCCTCATGGTCGAGGATGATGTTGCCCTCGTCGTCCTTCACGACGATCGTGGACCTGTCGAAGCGGCCTTCCGCGATCGCGGCGGCGGCGCGGCGCTGGCTTTCGACGCCGAAGGCTTCGAGTTCCGCGCGGCTGATGCCTTCCATGGCGGCGATCGCATCGGCCGCGATGCCCTGGTTGGTCTGCGGGTGCTTGGCCTGGAGGCGGGGATTGCCGGCGCCCATGCCGGCGCTGCCGACGCCGGCTTCGCGCATCTTCATGCCGTGTGCATTGGCGTAGGACAGCATGTCCATCCCGCCTGCCACCATCAGGTCGGACATGCCGGACATGATCATCGCCGAGGCGAGGTTGGTGGCGGTGATGCTGGAACCGCAGAAGCGGTTGAGCGTGACGCCGCCAGCCCGGAAATCGTATCCGGCGTCGAGCGCGGCCATGCGGCCGATGTCGCCGCCCTGAAGGCCGATCGCTGCCGACACGCCCCAGATCACGTCGTCGACGTCGGCGGTATCGAACCCGTTGCGGTCCTTGAGCGCGGCGAGGACCGTGGCGGAAAGATGCTCGGGATGCATCTGCGAAAGGGCGCCCTTGCCCATCTTGCCGATGCCTCGGGGCGTACGCACGGCGTCGATGATATAGGCTTCGGTCACGGTCTCGTCTCCTCGAATTCCCGGTCTCGGCGCGCGCGGCGCCTTTTGCCGGCGGTCATGCTGGTGCCTTCGGGGAATTGCAATTGGAGGTCCGTTTCCTATCGCCTTGGCGATTGCTTTCACGTGAAAGTATATCGCGGCGGCGGGGCCGGGGTCAATCCGCAGGTCTATTGCGCGCGCCTGCTTGACGATCGCCGCAGCCGCGACAAGATCGCAGCAGATGGCAATATGAAAGGGAGGGCATGGAGGGCGACGAGAATTCCGGCGGGGCATTCGCACCCTTGCGCGAACCGACGTTCCGGCGGATCTGGACCGCCAGCCTGTTCTCGAATTTCGGGCAGCTGTTCCTCGGCGTCGGCGCGGCGTGGGAGATGACGCGGCTCAGCAATTCGCCGAGCATGGTGGCGCTGGTGCAGTCGGCGATGATGCTGCCGTTGGTGCTGGTGACGCTTCCGGCCGGTGCCATCGCCGACATGTTCGACCGTCGCCGCATTGCCATGACCGGCCTGACCTTCAGTGCCCTCTGCGCCGCGGTGCTGGCGGTGATCGCCTTCCTCGGCCTTGTCACGCCGTGGCTGCTGCTGGCGTTCTGTGCGCTGATAGGCGGAGGAGTGGCGCTCTATTCGCCGTCCTGGCAGGCATCGATCCCCGAACAGGTCTCTCGCCAGCATCTCCCGGCGGCGGTGGCGCTGGGCACGATCAGCTATAACGTCGCGCGCAGTTTCGGACCGGCGCTCGGCGGGCTGATCGTCGTGCTCTACGGGGCGAAGGCCGTGTTCGGCATGACCTCGCTGTTCTACCTGCCGCTGCTCGTCGCCTTCTTCCTGTGGCGGCGAAAGCACGTCCCTTCGCGTCTGCCGCCTGAGCGGATGGACAGGGCCATCGTCGGCGGCGCGCGCTATGCGCTTCATGCCCCCGCGATCCGCACGGCGCTGGTGCGCGTGCTGGTGTTCGGCCTCAGCACCGCGACCGCTTCGGCGCTGGCCCCGCTGATCGCGCGCGACCTGCTGCGCGGCGACGCTTCCACGTTCGGCATCCTGCTCGGCGCGCAAGGCGTGGGTGCGGTGGCGGGCGCGCTGTTCGTCAGCAAGATCCGGGAGACGATCTCCACCGAACTGGCGGTGCGGATATTTGCGGTCGGCACGGGCCTTGCGCTTGTCACCATCGGGTTCAGCAACGAGATCGTGCTGACCTGCGGGGCGTTCCTGATCGTGGGGGCGTGCAACATCCTGACCATCGCCATGCTCAACGTGACCGTGCAGCTTTCCGCACCGCGCTGGGTGACCGCGCGGGCACTTTCGTTGTTTTCCTCCGCGATCACCGCCGGGATCGGGCTTGGCGCCTGGGCTTGGGGGATGGTGGCGGCCGCGCATGACGTAGCTTTCGCCCTGGTCGCCTCGGGGATCGCGGTGGGCGCCACGGCGCTGCTCGGCCTGATCCTGCCGATCGGCAGGGACCAGGAAGCGGACATCTCGGAAGTGCCGCTAGGCCACGAGCCCGCCGTGGGCATGGCGCTGACCATGCGTTCCGGGCCGGTCGTGATCGAGGTCGAGTACGACGTCGATCCGGAGCGCGCGCGGGATTTCTACGCGGTCATGATGAAGATGCAGTCGATGCGCAAACGCAACGGCGGGTTCGACTGGTCGCTGGCGCGCGATATCGCGAATCCGGCGCTCTGGACCGAACGCTATCATTGCCCGACCTGGGGCGATTACCTGCGACTGCGCGACCGCTTCACCCAGGCCGATTCCGAAATCCAGGCCGAAGCGGATTCCTACCATCGCGCCCACGATGCCAGCCGTGTCCGCAGACGTCTTGAAAGGCCGTTCGGATCCGTGCGCTGGAAGGCGGATTCGCTGGACCCCCGACAGGATACGGTGAGCTGGATGGCGCCCTGAACGGGGAGCATGCCTTGTTCCCATCCGGGGATTGCGGAGCGGACGGGGCGCTGGCCTGCTCGCGGGACAAGATAACGGGAGAAGATCGATGGCGCAGGTCGGGGCCGGACAGGCCGGGGTGGAGCACGACAAGACCTGGCGGGTGATCCAGTGGGCGACGGGCAACGTGGGCAGCCGCGCGATGCGAACTGTGATCGAACATCCGCGCATGGAACTCGTCGGCCTCTGGGTCAGCTCTCCCGGCAAAGTCGGCAAGGATGCGGGCGAACTGTGCGGATTGCCGCCGACCGGCATCAGGGCGACCCATTCGCGCGACGAACTCGTGGCGCTGGATGCGGACTGCGTGCTCTACATGCAGCAGGGCACGGACTGGGACGATATCTGTGCGTTGCTGGCTTCGGGAAAGAACGTCGTCACCACGCGCGGAGACTTCCACAATCCCGCCCGGATGGACCCGGAACTGCGGGCGCGGGTTGAAGCGGCCTGCGAGGCGGGCAATGCCTCGATCTACAGCACCGGCTCCAGCCCCGGCTTCGTGACGGAGGCACTGGCCATTCCGCTGATGTCGCTCCAGCGTTCGCACGGGCTTCTCACGATCGACGAATATGCCGACGTGTCGAGCCGCAATTCACCGGAAATGCTGTTCCAGGTCATGGGTTTCGCCGCCCCGATGGCCCCCTTCGACCAGCGGCGGGCCGAACACCTCAAGGGCGATTTCGGCAGCTCCCTCTCGCAGATCGCCGATGCTGTGGGGCTGGAGGTGGACGAGATCGAGGCGGTCGGCGAACTCTCGCCCACGCGGCAGGACCTGACGATCGCGGCCGGGACCGTACCGGCGGGCACGGTGGGCGCCATGCGCACGACCATCACCTGCAAGAGCGGGGGGCGTCCGGTCATGCGGTTCCGGGCCAACTGGTACGTGACCACCGATATCGACGATGCGTGGGACTTGCGGGAATCCGGCTGGCGGATCACGACCGAGGGCGACACGCCGGTCAAGGTCGACATCACCTTCCCGGTCTCCGAGGAGGATTATGCGGCCTATACGCCGGGGCTGACCGCACACCGGCCGGTGAACGCCATCCCGGCGGTTTGCGCGGCCCCTGCGGGGATACGGACAACCGCGGACCTGCCGCAGATATTGCCGATCTACAGCTAGACGGAATCGACGGGCAGGGCGAACCCCTGCCTGCCGTTCCTATCGGTCCTGAGCCGGGGTGGCCTGATCCCCGCCGAGCACGCGGTAGAGCGTGATCCGGTTGCTTGCGAACGCCAGTCGCACCGCGATTTCCTGCTGCCGTGCGGTATAGAGACTGCGCTGCGCATCGAGGTTGTCGAGCGAACTGGCGATGCCCTGCCTGTAGGTGGCCTCGGTCAGTCGCGCGGTATCGGCGGCGGCTTCGGTGTAGCTGGAGGCTGCGCGTACCCGCTCGGCCAGCGTGCCTTGATCGGCCAGCGCATCGGCCACTTCGCTGAACGCCGTCTGGATGGCCTTTTCGTAAGTTGCCAGGGCCGCGTCGCGCTGCGCCTTGGCGACTTCGACGTTGGCGGTCCGGCCGCCGGCGTTGAAGATCGACCAGGTGGCGGATGCCGTGCCGGTGGCGGCGAAGGCGCCCTTGTCGAACAGCGATGACAGGGCGTCGCTGGCGAAGCCGAGCAGGCCGGTCAGCGAGATCGAGGGGAACAGCTCGGCACGGGCCACGCCGATATCGGCATTGGCGGCGCGCAGCGAGTATTCGGCTTCCACCACGTCGGGGCGGCGCAGGAGAACTTGCGAACTGGTGCCGGCGGGGAGGACCGCCAGCGACTGGTTCACTTCGCCGATGTTGCCGGGAAGCAGGCTCTCGTCGAAATCGGCGCCGACGAGCAGGCGGATCGCGTTCACGTCCTGCGCGAGGGCGGTCGTCTGCGAGGCGACATCGCCGCGCGCGGTTTCGAGCACCTGTTCCGCCTGCCGCAGGTCCGTGCGCGGGGCGACGCCGCCCTTGAGGCGGGCACCGGTGAGCGCGACGCCGCGTTCGGCATTGGCCGCGGTGGCCTGCGCGATCTGGAGCAGGTCACGGTCGGCGGCATAGTTGGCCCAGGCCTGTGCGAGGTCGGCAACAAGGCCAAGGCGGACGGTGCGGGCCGCGGCTTCGGTGGACAGGGCCGTGTCGCGCTGGGCCTGCGTGGCATTGGCGAGCTTGCCGAACAGGTCCAGCTCGAAGCTAGAAATGCCGCCTTGCAGGGAATAGTTCGAACCGTCGCCCGAGGAACCGCCGCCTGCCTCGGTGCGGGCTGCGGAACCCGACAGCCCGATCGCCGGGAACTGGTTGGCGCGGGTGACGCGAACCTGAGCACGGGCGGCGGCAACGTTCGCGGCGGCGACGCGCAAGTCGCGGTTGTTGATCAGCGCCTGTTCGACGAGCGACTGCAGGCGGCGGTCGCGGAAGATTTCCGAATAGGAAACCAGCGGCAGCGCGGCCTCGCTCTGCGAGAGATAGGCATCGCCCACAGGCCACGAAACCGGGACCGGCGGGGTTGGCGCCACGTATTTCGGCGCCATCGAACAGGCGCCGAGGGCCATGGCGGGCAGGGCGCAAGCCGCCAGCTTCAGGGCGCGAAGTCGGCGGTTCATGCAGTGTCTCCCTTGCGTTCGCGGCGCTGCTGGAGGTGCTGGCGGACGGCGGCAATGCCGTCGCGCACGCCGCGGCGCACGAGGACGAAGAACAGCGGGATGAAGAAGATGGCAAGCAGCGTGGCGGTCAGCATCCCGCCGACCACGGCGGTGCCGATGGCGATGCGGCTGTTGGCGCCGGCACCGCTTGCGACGGCCAGCGGAACCACGCCGAAGATGAACGCGAAGCTCGTCATCAGGATCGGACGCAGGCGGATGCGCGCGGCTTCGAGCGCGGCTTCGATCACGCGCTTGCCCTGACGTTCGGCCTGTTCGGCGAATTCGATCATCAGGATGGCGTTCTTCGCGGCGAGGCCCATCGTCGTCAGCAGGCCGATCTGGAGATAGACGTCGTTCTCGAGCCCGCGCAGCGTCACCGCGAGGATCGCGCCCAGCAGGCCGAGCGGAATGACGAGGATGACCGCGATCGGGATCGACCAGCTTTCGTAAAGCGCGGCAAGGCACAGGAACACCACCAGCAGCGAAAGCGCGTAGAGCAGCGGTGCCTGGCCCGAGGACAGCCGCTCCTGATAGGAGGAACCGGCCCAGGCCACGGCGGTGCCGGGCACCTGGCTGGCGAGTTCCTCCATCACGTCCATCGCGGTGCCGGAACTCACGCCTGCCGAGGGGCTGCCCGAGAATTCATAGGCCTGGAGACCGTTGAAGCGCGAGGACGTGCTGGGCGCGGTGGACCAGCTGATCGTCGAGAAAGCTGAGAAGGGTACCATCTGGCCGCTCGTGCCGCGCACGAACCAGTTGGAAAGGTCTTCCGGGCGCGAGCGGAACTGGGCGTCGCCCTGAACGTAGACGCGCTTCACGCGGCCCTTGTCGATGAAGTCGTTGACGTAAGTGCCGCCCCACGCCGTCTGCAGCGTGGAGTTGGCATTGGCGGCGGTGAGGCCGTAAGTCGTGAGCGCGCGGGTGTTGGAGTTGATCTTCAGCGTTGCAACGTCGGGAAGATCGCTCAGGCGCACGTTCGTCAGGCGATCGTCGGCGGTCGCCTTGGCGAGAAGTTCGTCACGCGCCTTCTGGAATTCGGTGCGGCTCATGCCGCTGCGGTTCTGGAATTCCATGGTGAAGCCGGAGGACGACCCCAGCCCGCGGATCGCGCCCGGAACCAGCGTGAAGACCTGCGCGTCGCGCAAGTTGCGGAATGCGCCGTTGGCCCGCTGGACGATGGCATCGGCCGTGTTCTTGGAACCGGGCCGCTCCTCCCAGTCGACCAGCGTGACGAAGGCCTGGCCGGTGTTCTGCCCCGCCGCACCCTGTCCGCCTCCCGAGAGCGTGAACATGCTGGCGACATTGGCCTTCTCATAAGTCTTGAAATAGTTCTCGACCTGTCGCTGGACTTCTTCCGTGCGCGTGCGCGGCGAGCCGGCGGGAAGGCGCCACTGGACCATGATCGTGCCCTGGTCCTCGTTAGGCAGGAAGCCGGTGGGCAGGCGCTGGAACAGCATGAAAGTGGCGACGCAGGCGATCAGGAACAGGGCAAGCCAGCGCCACTTGTGCTCGACGACGCGCTCCACCCGGTGCGCATAGGCATTGGTCATGCGCTCGAAGCCGCGGTCGAAGCCGGTGTGGAAGCGTTCCCACAGCCTTGCCAGCCAGGGCAGGTTACGCTCGATCCAGTTGGGGCCGGCTTCCTCGTGCGACTTCGCCTTGAGCAGCGTGGCGGTCAGAGCCGGGCTCAGGATCAGCGCAACGAGCACGGAAAGCACCATGGCGACCACGATCGTCAGCGAGAACTGGCGGTAGATCACGCCGGTCGATCCGCCGAAGAACGCCATGGGCAGGAAAACCGCCGACAGCACGAGGGCGATGGCGACCAGTGCGACCTGAATTTCCTCCATCGACTTGATGGTCGCCTCGCGCGGCGACATCCCCGGATTTTCCTCAAGCAGTCGCTCGACGTTCTCGACGACGACAATCGCGTCATCGACCAGAAGCCCGATCGCGAGCACGAGCCCGAACAGGGTCAGCGTGTTGATCGAGAATCCCGCAACATAGAACACCGCGAAGGTGCCGAGGAGGACGACCGGAACCGCGATCGCGGGGATCAGCGTGGCGCGCCAGCTCTGCAGGAACACGAACATCACGATGACGACGAGCACGATCGCTTCGAACAGCGCCTTCTCGACTTCGGCGACCGAGAGCTTGATGAACGAGGTGGAATCGTTGCCGTAAGTATAGCCGAGGCCGTCCGGCATGCCCTGCGCCAGCTCGCTCATGGCCGCCTTCACCAGTTCGGCGGTCGCCAGCGCGTCGGCGCCGGGCGAAAGCGAGATCGAGATGCCGGCGCCGGGGTGGCCGTTGATCCGGCTGATCGAGCTGTAGTTCTCGGCGCCGATTTCCACGCGGGCGACATCGCCGATGGTTACCGCCGAACCGTCGCTATTGGTCTTGAGCACGATGTTGCGGAACTGCTCGGCCGTCTGCAGGCGCGAACCGGCGGTGACGATGGCGTCGATTGCCTGATCCTGCGGCGCGGGCAGGCCGCCGATCTCGCCGGCGGCGACTTCGGTGTTCTGCGCGGTGATCGCAGAAGTCACGTCGCTGGGCATGAGCCCGACGGCGGCGAGCTTGGTGGGATCGAGCCAGATGCGCATCGCGTGCGGCGCGCCGAACACGTTGACGTCGCCCACGCCTTCGATGCGCGAGAGCGGGTCCTGGATGTTCGAGGTGAGGTAGTCCGAAACGTCCTGGTTCGAACGGCCGTCGGTCTCGTCATAGACGGCAACGAGCAGGAGCTGGTCGGGGTTGGACTTGGTGACCGTGACGCCCTGGCTCTGCACCGCCTGCGGGAGGCGGGACAGCGCGGACTGCACCTTGTTCTGCACCTGGACCTGCGCAATGTCCGGGTCGGTGCCCTTGGCGAAGACGGCGCTGATCGTCGCCTGACCGCGGTTGGAGGATTGCGAACTGAAGTAGAGCAGGCCGTCGATCCCGGTCAGTTGCTGCTCGATGATCTGGGTGACGCTGTTCTCGATCGTCTCGGCCGAGGCGCCGTTGTAGGTGGCGCGGATATTGACCTGCGTGGGCGCGATGTCCGGGTACTGCTCGTTCGGCAGGAAGGCCAGCGCGCCAAGACCCGCCAGCATGACGATGATGGCGAGAACCCAGGCGAAGATCGGCCGGTCGATGAAGATGCGTGACATGGGAGGCTCAGCGACCCTTGCCGGAAGACTGGCCTTCGCCGGCCTTGCCTGACGAGGGGACGACCTTCTGCGGGCTCGACGCCGCTACCGGCTGGATATCGGCACCCTGCTTCAGTCCGTTCAGGCCCTGGACGATGACCTTGTCGCCCTTCTGGAGGCCGGACGTCACGACGGTGTTCGTGCCTTGCGTGCGATCGGCGCTGACCTTGCGGCGTGCGGCCTTGTTGTCCGCGCCGACGACCATGACATAGGCCGAACCGTCGAAGTCCCGCTGGACAGCGTTCTGCGGCACCAGGTAGGCGCTGGGATCGGTCGCCTGGTCGAACACGGCCGAAACGAACATGCCCGGCAGCAGCAGACCGTCCGGGTTGGGGAAGCTGGCGCGCAGGGTTACGGTGCCGGTGTCCTGGTCCACGGTGACTTCGGAGAACTGGACGGTGCCCGCCGAGGCATATTGCGTGCCGTCGTCGAACTTCAGGTGAACTTGGGTGCTGCCGGGATTGACCCCGCCCGCGGCGAGCTTGCGGCGCAGGGCCGTGATGTCCGCGGCGGATTGCTGCATGTCCACGTAGATCGGGTCCATGCGCTGGATCACCGCCAGCGGATCGGTCTGGCTGGCGCTGGCAAGCGCGCCCACGGTCGAGAGCGAGCGGCCGATGCGGCCGCTGATCGGCGCGGGCACGGTGGTGAAGCGCAAGTTGATCCTCGCCGTATCGAGCGTGGCGGCGTTCTGCGCAATCGAGGCCCTGGCCGAGCGTGCGGTGGCGAGCGCGTCGATGTAGTCCTGCCGGGCAACCGCTTCCATGTCGGCAAGCGGCTTGTACCGGTTGGCCTTGGCCGAAGCGGCTTCGGCGGTGGCGCGGGCGCTGGAAAGGTCCGCCTGAGCCTGGTTCACGGCGGCGCGGTAGAGGCTCGGGTCGATCTGGTAGAGCGGCTGTCCCGCGCGCACCATGCTCCCCTCGGTAAAGAGGCGCTTTACGATGACCCCGGTGACCTGTGGGCGGACTTCGCTGGTTTCGAAAGCGACGGTGCGACCGCTGAGCGTGACGGCGAGCGGCACGGCGGAAGGCTGGGCCACGATATAGCCGACTTGCGCGGCTGGGCGCTTGTCATCCTTCTTCTCTCCGCCCGAACAGGCAGCGAGAAAGACAACGGATGCCAGAACCAGACCGGTCTGACGCAGCAGGGGGCCTGCCGCAAGGGAAGAACTCGTGATTTTCAAGTCGCGCACCGTCTGAAATCGCATCGGCGCTGCTATTCAGCCAATTGTTGCCGCCCGCAAGCCGGGTTTTCGCAAGTGCGACAATTTGCGACTAAAAACGAAGATTTGGGACGAAATCTGCCTGTCCTATACGTCAAACGCCCTCCACCGGAGAACGCCCGACATCTGTCAGTAGCGTGCCAGCATTTGCAGCGAGGCGGCGAAGTAGTCGTTCACGAGTTGCGAAGGCTGCGCCGTGCCAAGCAGCCGCCCGGCTACCGCTGCTCCGCCGGCCGAGAGCGCGTAGTTCGCCTCTTCCCCGGTGACCACGTCCACCCACGCCGGGATCGGCTTGTTCGCCGCCAGGCAAGCGCGCCAGTATGCCGCGATATCGGGCACCAGCGCCTGCCTGCCGCCCAGCGCGGCATAGAGCGGCACGCGGATCGCGTCGTAACCGAAGCGCGGCGGCTTGTCCCGGGCGGGGGCGACCTGATCGGGCGCGCTGACCACGATCCAGTCGGACGGCAGGCGGTGGGTTCCGAAACGGGAGAGGCGGGTGATCGCCTCACTGTCGGTAATCACCGGCCCCCAGACGGACTGTCCATCGAGCTTGGCGAAAGCGTCGAGCGCGGGCCAGACGAAGTAGGACGGGTTAAGCGTCACTTCGGTGCCGTTCACGAACCCTTGGAGGCCCGGCAGCAGCAGGCGGCGGTTGTGGCGCTCGATCACGCAGCGGCTGCGGATGGCGGCGCGAATCTGCGCGGCGCGCGCGCTGTAGTCGCCGCGGTTCCAGCGCTGTCCGGCCATGCCGAGCGCCCAGGCGATCACGAGGTCGCCATCGGTGGCGTTGTTCTGGTCCGCCACGGGGTTGGGCGAATTGGGATCGTAGCGCCAGGCATGGAGCGCCACGTCGGTGCGCGAGAGGTAGGACTGGGTCCAGCTCGCGATCTTCTCGAAGGCTTCGGCGTCGCCGGCCTTGTAGGCGAGCAGGAGGCCGTAGCTCTGGCCTTCGCTGTGGCTGACGCCGTTGTTGCCGGTATCCACGATCCGGCCTTCCGGCCTCATGTACATGTCGCGATAGCTGCGCCAGTTCGCATCGTGGGCCGGAGAGCGGCTTTGCGCATCGGTGTTGCAGGCAGCCGTCATCGCCAGCATGAGCCCCAGAGTGAAGTTGCGGCGGTCGATCGCGTGGCCGGAGCCGAGAATGCTCATGACGTGCGGTTCCCTACCGTTCAGCGGCCGTGCCGGAGTTCGACGACGTCACCCTGCCAGCGGGCCGTCGTGTGCAGGGCGGGGCCGCTGCCCAGGACCCGGAACCATCCGTCGTAGGCGCCTTCGAGCAGTCCGAGCATCATCGTGCCCCAATGGCCTTGCGGATCGGGGGTGATCGATTTGGGAAGGTTGCGATGATGGACCACGATCGCATCGTCCCCCACGGCGAGTTCGACCTCGCCCCAGCCGAGATCCTGCCAGAAGCCGTTGATGCGGGCGCAGAGCACGGCTGCGTCGCTGACGCCTTCGAGCGGTTCGAGCACGGCCATGCGCTTGCCGATCGCGGCGAAGAACCCGCGTGCCTGAGCGGTGGGCGCGCCTTCGCACACTTCGGCCGCAGCCATCGCGGCGAACAGCGCGAGGCCGCCGGCGCCGATCTGTTCGCCCTCCTGCTTGGGCGAGGGAAATGCCTGCAATTTCATCGGCCGGTGCTCCCGAAATTCTGTCTCACGCCCAATAAGCTCCGGAACTCGTCATAAGATCCGAAGGTATTGTAACTCGCCTCGCCGCCGATGCGGGTCGTCGGACTGATCTTGTAGTACAGCGAGACATCGCTCGACAGCGCGAAGCCGGTCTTGCTGATGCTGTCATAATACGAACGCACGTCGTTGTTTTCGGCCTTGAGCGCGTCAAGCTGGGCCTGAAGCGTGGGATCGAGCGGGTAGAGCGCCGTCTGATCCTGGCTGTAGCTCTGGAAACCGGGCGTGAACGAGGCTCGCAGGTCGATCCGGTCGTCTTCCATGGTGTAGTTCACCGGGAAGCCGACGCTGATGAAGGTCTGCGGGCTGAAATAGCCGCCGTGTCCGAACGTGAAGTAGTTCTGGCTCTTGTCGTAGCCCTGGTAATTCACGTTGAGGCCGACGGTGAGCGCCGAGTGCTGGCCGCGATAGGCGCGCAGATAGCCACCGACATTCGCCTCGAAACCGTCGTTGCGGGCGACATTGGTGCCGCGGAAGCGGTAATAGCGGCCCTCTGCGTAAACACCGCTGCCCTCATGGTCGTAGGACATGCCCGCGCCGCCTGCCGTGCGCATGACCTGACCCCAGCGCTCGCCCGTAACCGGATCGCGGGTGCCGGCGTAGGAGACGATGCTGTCCGTCACCGGCTTGTGCTCTGCAAAGGCGGTCAGGCGAAGCGCCTCGCCGACTTTCGGGGAGACCGCCGCGCGGAAGGTCGGCTTGGTCTTGCCCATGCCGACCGGCGTGGTACCGCCCTCGACCTGGACGCTGTCGCTCTCGTAACCGGCCGAAAAGGCCACGCCGGAGGCATTCTGCGTTTCGGTCGTCGGGAAGACCGAGGGCACTTCGTCGACAATGGCCTGGGCCTCGATCGTGGCGTTCCGGCCGAAACGGGCCTGTCCCGAGCGGTTGGGGGTTCCGGCATCGATGACGGAGGCTTCCGCCTTGGCGTAGAAGCGGCCGCCGGGTGCGTCGGTGGAGAAACGGGCCGAACCCTTGATCTCATCGAGCTGGCTCAGGCCCTTTTCACCCGAACGCTGGCGATAACCGGTCTCCACATCGACGCGGGGGCCGGAATCCTGCGCCAGCGAGGCGATCTGGGACTGGATCTGCGCCATGACCGGATCGGCGGAATAGGTCGTGGTGGGCGCGTCCATCCCGGCATCGCCGTAACCGCCGGTGACGGGGTATGGCGCCGAGGGCGCGGCCATGGCAGCGCTGCCGTAGTTCGCCGTGCTGCCGTAGCCTGGCGCGCTGCCATAGCTTGGAGCGGCGGCGTAACCGGTTGAAGCGCCGTAGGCAGCAGGTGCGCCGTAAGCGGCAGGCGCTCCGGCAGCGCCGTAGCTGGTCTGGGCCGCGGGAAGGCGGGTGCCGCCGCCGAGAGCGAAGGGATTGACCTGCTGGGGTGCGATCGGCGCCCTGTCCCGGAAGGGATTGGAACCGCCGGCCGGGGTCATCGCCGCGAACGGATTGCCGCCGGCCAGGCCGTCGATCGAGGTTCCGCCCTGACTGCGCGCATAGAGATTGCGCGCGTCCTTGAGCATGCTCATGGCGGCGCGGTCGTTCCCGCGGGCACGCTCGACATTGGCGAGCGAGAGGCGAACCTGGTAGTCCTGCGGGAAAGCGCGGAGCACGTCGTTCTGGGCGCGGCGCGAAAGATCGCCGTCACCGGCCGCCTGCGCCGTGTCGGCGAGGCCCAGCAGCGCTTCCTTGTCGCCCGGCTTGCGGGCCAGGACGAGCTGCCAGGTCTGCGCGGCGCGGGCGGGCATCTGGCCGCTCTGGTAAAGGCGGGCGAGCCCGGCGAGGACTTCCATGTTGTCCGGCGCGGCGCTGTAGGCGCTTTGCAGGACATCGAATGCTTCGGCAAAGCGGCCGGCCTGACGCGAACGGTCGGCCTGGCTGACCAGCAGCGCGGCGTTCATCCGGCCATAGGCCTGCTGCCCTTCGGCCGAGCTGCCGGCCAGCGTGCTCGCGCGTTGCAGCGCCTGCTGCGCCAGATCGTCACGCCCGACACGGGCGAGCACGCCGATGAGCCCCTCGTAATCGTCGATGCCGGAGACCTGCCCCTGCATCGCGTTTTCCGCGACCGAGGCTGCGCCTTGCGCATCGCCCAGATCGTAGAGCGCATTGGCGATCGCTGCCTGCTTGCCGACCGGGACAGCGTTCATCGCTCCAAGCTGGCGCAGCGAGGCGAGGGCCTGTGCCTGCTGGCCCTGCGCGGCCATCGCCTTGGCGCGGGCGATCGCGCTGTCTGTTTTCACGCCGATCGCGAAGCTGCGCATCGGCGCGGTGCGCTGCGTTTCGGGGATCATGTCGATCAGGCGGGCGGCCTCGGTCGAGCGGCCGAGGTCGGCATTGATGAGGGCCGCGGCGTAAAGCGCGTCCGGCTGCCCCTTGTTGACCAGCGAGCGGAGCAGCGATTCCGCTTCGGGAATGCGGCCGCGCTTGATCTGGAATTCGGCGAATTCGTAGCGGATCCACGGATCTTCCGGGTCGAGCACGAGGCCGTTCTGGAATTCGCGGGTGGCGCCCATGTCATCGCCGTTTGCGGCAGCGGCAAGTGCGCGGCCGCGGGCGGCGCGCATCTGGAGACGCCTGTCGTCCGAGCCGCCGCCCTGGCTGGCCTGCCGGTAGAGGTCGGCGGCATCGGCGTAGCGGCCCTGCTTCTCGTAAACGTCCGCCAGCAGTTCGAGAGCGGGTGCCGGTTCCTTGTAGCCCGAGCGGATCAGTCCCTCGGCGACGGATTGCGCATCGGCAAGACGGCCCTGGGCCACGAAGTTGCGGGCATCGGCCATGCCGGCGAAGAAGCGGGCGGAGGAAAGCCCTTCGGCCCACTGGCTTGCCTTGCCGTAGCGCGATGCCTGTTCGAGCAGGTTTGCGGCCTCGGCGAACTGGCTTTCGCGCAGGCGAACGAGTCCGAGGCCGCCCAGCGCGTCGGGATCGCGCGAATTGACGGACAGGGCGCGCTGGAACTGGTTGGCGGCGGACGCAAGGTTGCCGTCTTCCAGCGCGTCGAAACCGGCGACGCGGGCCTGACCGGCGCGATTTGCGGAAGTGGTGGGCGCCGGAGCACTGCGCGCCGGTGCGGCCGCGACCCGCGCGGGCTGGCTCTGTGCGGGAGCCTGGGAGCGCACGGGCGCGGGCTTTGTTGCCGTGGCGGTTCTGGCCGCAGGCTTGGGAGCCGGCCTGGGCGCCGGGGCAGGGGCGGCGTTCATCGCCTGAGACACCGCCGCACTGCCGGGATCAAGCGCCTTGGCGCGGCGCAGGGCCTGCTGGGCAAGGTCTTCGCGGCCCTTCGAGCGCCAGTACTTCGCCTGCTGCAGCAGCGCATCGACGCCCGCCGCCTGTGCGTGGGAGATACCCGTCGTCGCCGTCGACAAGAGCAGGGCGAGCGCGACGAGGCGCAGGCGGGTCGTCATCGCGGAAGTCATGCGGTTTCGTCCTGGTTGCCGAGGCGGCGCTGCGCCTGGCGACGGAAGTACAGGTAGGTCGGACCGGCGAGGATCGCCGCGAGCAGGAGCGAGAACAGGCCCATCAGCATCGGACGCTGGCTGAACCAGTAGGCCAGCTTCATCCAGACCGGCAGCGAGCCGACCCAGTAGCGGTCGCCGATGGCGAAGCTTGTCATGCCGTCGCCCTTGGTGACCGCGAGGTCGCCCTGGATGGCGGCGTTGATCTTCACGTCCGACATGCCGTCCACGAGCGCGGGCAGGGCAGCGGCATTGTCGGCCATCAGGGCAACGACGGTGCGGTCCGAGGAGAACGGCGAACGGAAGCTGACGATGCCGGAGAACCCGCGTGCGTTGTAGACCAGCGGCGCGGCGGCCATCGGATCGTCGTGCTCGGTGCCGCCGAAGAACGAGGTGGCATACTGGAGCGGCGAACGTTCGGTGACTTCGAGGTGGCCGTTCACGTAGCGCACCGGCGACTTCTCGAAGAGAGAGCCGGCAGAGGCGAGTTCGACGCCGCCGACCACGAGCACGTCCTGGTCCTGCAGATCGCCCGGATCGACCGAGGATGTCACGGTGATGCCGGTGACCGGAACGCCGGTGGAATCGCCGAATCGGCCCATCAGGTTCAGGAAGGCCTCGACCGAGGCGGACGACGGGTTCGCCGCCATCAGGACGGTCGTCTCGGCAAGGTCCGGTGCCGCCGTGAACGGGAAGCCGGCGCCAGCGAATGTCGCAAGGTCGGGCATCATGATGGCGTGATAGGCCGAGGTCAGGTCGATCGTGCTGGTGGGGTCGATCGAGGTGCGCACGTTCTCGGGAAGGGTGCCGGTGCACTTCTTCTTGTCGGCGATGATCAGGTTGTAGTCGAGCGTCAGCTCGTTCTGGCCGAACAGGTTATAGCGCGGCAGCACGACCGTGGCGGTGGAATCCTGGTTCTTCGCACCGGAAGAACCGAACAGGTTGCCCCACCAGGTGGAGCTGAGCGGCAGCGTCTTGAGGTACTGGCCGTTCAGCGAGACATCGAGGCGCGAGGCCCGCTGGTCCAGCCACTGGGCCACCGGATAGCGATAGCCCAGGTTCAGGCGGCCGCCTTCGCGGGGCCAGAAGAACAGATCTGGCGCGACGCGGAAGCTGGCACTCAGCGCGCCGGGGCGGAAGCCCATGCCCTGAAGAGCATAGGCGGGCATGATCTTGCCGAGTTGCACCGGCTTGTCCGTCGAAATCCAGCGCAGGGCGCCGTAGCGCGGCCAGGCGGGGATACGCACGCCGTCGAAGGACATGCGCTGGCCGCCGAACACGCCGCGTCCGAGCGCCACGGCGCCTGCTGCCACGCGCAGGTCGGCGTCGTTGCGGCCGGTGAGGACCAGCAGGGTTCCGTTGGGATCGGCGGGGTTGCGCAAGGCCATCGCGGTGGGGCCGGTGGGGGCGGCGATGTCGAGGCCGGGGATCGACTGGCCGGCCTTGAGGAAGACCACGGCATTGCCCCTGGGCAGCGCGCCGAAGACCGGCTTGAACGAGAACCCGCGATAGGAGGCCAGCGAACCGAGCCAAGAGGCGGTTGCCGCCGCCGCTTCCAGTTCACCCTTGTGCGGCTGCCCGGCGAATACGAAGGGCATGCGCAGCGGCACGTTCTGGCCCTTGTCAAAGAAGGGCAGAGGCAGGCGCGACAGGTCCGGCTGGAACGTCAGCGGCTGGTACTCGAGATCGAGCCACGAGCGGGTGTTGCTGATATTGGCCCAGAGCACCGAGTTGAACGGATCTTCGCAGTCCCGGGCATAATGGCCGACGAGGCGCAGGTTCAGCTGGTTGTCGCCTGGCAGCAGAAGCGCCGCGTTGACCGGAATGCGCAGTACCTGACCACCGGAATCGGCGCGGGTGAGCGGCAGGGTCTGCACGACTTCCCCGTTCACGATCACCACGAGGTGAGTCATGTCGTCGAGCATCATCGGCGACCAGGCCATCTGCAGGGTCAGGACCGCCGAGGTGACGATGCGGTCCTGACGCATGCCGAAGGGGATGCCGATTTCACCCTGCGTGCCGAGCAGGCGAATCGGACGGGTGATTCGCATGTCCTTGAGCGTAAGGCGTTCGCCGATGCCGCCCCGGGGGGCGTCAACGGCATCCGCGCCGGACGCGGGAGCGGCTGTGACTGCGGCATTGGCGACGGGAGCCGCGTGGACTTCCCTGCTGCCCAGCACGATCGTCGCCACGCCGAGCGCCAGCGCGCCTGCCACTGCCGCGGCCTTGGCGAGCGGGACGAGCGAACGGTTCTTCGCTTCCTTCTTCGCTGGCTTTTCGGCTGGCGCGGGAGGGGTGCGGGCGGCGATCGCGGCCATGGCCCGACGTTCGGAAAAATTGAGACGCAACATGCGCTTGATCGTTACCATGTCGACAAGGATGATGTCAGCCAGAGATCGCAGGCCGCTGACCTGGGCATGAGGGCCGGTGGGCTGCCAGGCGTCTGCGCGGCCCATGACCGCGCGCACGAGGTGGCGTCCGGCCAGCATGTCCAGCTTTTCGAAGCGAACGTAGGCATTGCTGCCATTGGAACGCACGGTTTCCACCGGGATCGACAGCACTTCGTCGCCCATCGCCAGAGTGATATGGCTGACATTCACGTCGCGAACGGGAAGCTCTGCCGGCAGCGCAAGGGCAGCGCCGCCCATCGAGATGTCGATCGTGGTGGCCGAAAGGACGTGACCGGAATCGAGATAGGCGGTCACCGGCAGGGGAACCGGGATGCGGATGTCCTGGCGGGCCTGCCGGGTTTCGCGCGCCACCGATACGGCGGCCAGCAGGATGATGAGGCTGAAGGTCGCCCAGGCGCAGTTCAGCACCAGCGTATCGGTCTGGATGTTGAACATGTAAGGGAAGAACGCCCATTTCACGACGGCCAGCAGGATGCCGCCCACGAGCAGGCCGATGCAGATCAGGTGCGGCCGCACGATCGCCCAGTCGAAATAGGTCTTGTCCAGCAGGGAGCCCTTGTCGGTCACGTTGAACTTGCCCTTGCGCGGCTGGATCCAGGTCATCAGCGTCGGCTTGACGAGATGGAAGGCGAGAATGGTTTCGTAGACTTCGCCCCAGAACGGCCGGCGATCGCCGCCTTGCGTGCGCTCGTTCGCCACGGAGGAGCAGAACAGGTGCGGCATCGCATAAGCGAAGATGAGCGAGGCCGAGGCCTGGATGATGTTCTGGCCGAAGATCAGATAGGCGAGCGGACTGGTCAGGAAGGCGATGCGCGGCAGCGGGTACTGGAAGTGCAGCATGGCGTTCAGGTAGCAGAGGCGCTGCTGCCAGGTCAGGCCGCGGCCGAGCAGGGGGCAGTCGATGCGCAGGATCTGCGTCATGCCGCGCGCCCAGCGGATGCGCTGGCCGACGTGAAGGACGAGGCGCTCGGTGGCAAGCCCGGCGGACAGGCGCGCGCTGATATAGGCGGTGTTCCATCCGGTGCGCTGGAGCTTGAGCGCGGTATGGGCGTCCTCGGTAACGGTTTCGCCCGCGAAACCGTTGGTTTCCTCCAGCGCCTCGCGGCGGATGATCGCGCAGGAACCGCAGAAGAAGGTGGCGTTCCACAAGTCGTTGCCGCCCTGCACCGGGCCGTAGAACAGGTCGCCCTCGCCGGGCATGTCGCCCATGGTGGAGGCGAGGTTACGCTGCACCGGATCGGGCGAATACATGTGGTGCGGCGTCTGCAGCAGGGCGAGGCGGGGGTCGGTCTGGAACCAGCCGACGGTGAGCTGGAGGAAGGCGCGGGTGGGAACGTGGTCGCAGTCGAAGATGGCGATCAGTTCGCCGTCGGTCTTCTTCATGGCCGCGTTGAGGTTGCCCGCCTTGGCGTGCAGGTTGTTGTCGCGGGTGAGGTAGCCGCATCCCGCTTCCTTGGCGAAAGCGCGGAATTCCGCGCGCTTTCCATCGTCGAGAATGAAGATGCGGTACCGGTCGACCGGATAGTCGAGATCCATCGCCGCGAACACCGTGTTGCGCACGATGTCGAGGCTTTCGTTGTAGGTCGGAATGTAGATGTCGACCGTGGGCCAGGTCTCGGGTTCGCCCTTCGGTTCGATGACTGGCCGGTCAAGCGGCCAGCTCGTCTGGATGAAGCCGAGGATCAGGATCACCCAGGCGTAGAGTTCGGCGAGGTAGAGGCCGGTGCCGAACAGGAATTCGGGCAAGGTGCCGAAGGCCAGCGTCTGCGTCGTGCGCCAGAACATGTAACGCGTGGACATCAGCACCGCGAGCAGGCCGAGCGCCAGCGAGCCCTTGCGGCCGGGCCAGCGCTTGAGGATCAGGGTCCCGAAGATCGTGACGCCCGCGAACACCCATTGCGCGTTGTTGTCGAGCGGTACGCCGATCACCATGGCGGCGATCAGCGCGATCGGCAGGATCGCAAGGTAAGGTATGGCGCGGTGCGAAACGAGCTTCTGGATCATGCGGCGCGGCTCTCGGCAGGGGCGATCCATGCGCGCGAAGTCGATTCGAGCGAGGGCGTCACGGCTTCGGCGATCTGCTGGGCATCGGTGAGCGCGACGCTGGCGGGGGCATAACGGCTCAGCGGCTGCAGCATGGCCATGGCTTCCGGCACCGCTTCGTCGAGGCGGATGCGGCCGATCAGCCGCGGTCCGGCCAGTTCGCGGATGAACGCCGCGCCGTGGCGGCCGAGGCGGCGCGTCTCGTCGAGGGCGTTGATGACGAAGGCGGTGCGGGCAAGACCTTCGACGCCGGCTTCCCCGAAGACCTGCGGCAGCATCGCCAGCGTATCGGGCTGGGCATTGATCGTGCAGACATGGGCGCAGGCATGTTCGATCAGCCGGCGCGCCACGCGGGTATCGCCCGAGGGCACGTCCACCACCAGTACGCGGTCCTTGCCGGGCTGGAGATATCCGAGATCGCCCAGCATCGGCACGAAGTCCAGGTCTTCGGAAGCCCGGCGCCAGCTGCGCAGGTTGATCCCGCCGACGAGAACGGCTTCGTCAGCCGGCGCGGTGAGGGCGGGCAGAGAGGTTGCGGGCGAGAGGCCGAAGTGCAGCGGCATCGAATCGCGCGGGGCCAGCGTCAGCACCGTGACTTCGGCACCCTGGGCGGAAAGGCCCATCGCCAGGTGCGCGGCCACGAAAGTATTCCCGGCGCCCCCCTTGGGACCGTGGCAGACGATCATCGGCATCAGATTTCCCCCCGGGCGCCAAGGTCCGACAGATGGCGCAGCATTGCTCGTACATCGCGAACGGGTTCTTCAACAACTGCTTTTGCAATCGATGGTGAAGCGGTCTGTTCGTAGCGGCTGAAAAGATTCTTGAGCGGCTCGGCGGCCAGCTCGATCCCGGCCTCGGCGGTTTCGACCGCGGGGGTTTCGGGCACCGTCTGGTCGAGCGTCTGGAGGCGCGGATCACGCAGCAGCGCTTCGAGAATGGGCCAGAGCTCAAGGTCGGTGAAACGATCCTCGAATTCCTTGTAGGCGAACTCGTTGCGGCCCAGTCGGTCCAGCAGGTTCCTGGCATCAATGCGCATGGCAATCCCCGTTGTTGCCCGGAGAGAACTGACAACTAATGGTTAATATCGTGTTTATACGTACAGGACCCTGCTGAAAAACCCCGTTTTTGCGGATTTTTCGCGGCTTCGGGCGGTTTTTTCGCAGAGATACTGCCCGGCGTGTTCACAAGGTAACGCAGCAAGGCGTTATCCTCCCACTTATCCAGGCACGTCTTTCCGGAGGGATTCGCAAGGGAGCGGGGCAAAGAAAAAGGCACCACCCTTCTTTCGAAGAGTGGTGCCCGGGGACGGGATCGAACCGCCGACACCATGATTTTCAGTCATGTGCTCTACCAACTGAGCTACCCGGGCATCTCTGCTAGAGTGGCCGCCGAAGCGACCGTCTCGTTGTCGGTGGCGGGCCTATGGCGAAGCGCGATCTGCTTGGCAACCCTAAAATGACGAGATGATTTCAATCGTCCTGTGGATAGTTTTGCGGGGCGGCCGGTCCGGGCAGGGCGTAACCGTCCTCAAGCCACTGGAGAAGGTCGCGGTCGCGGCAGCGCTTCGAACAGAAGGGGGTGTGTTCAGCCACGCGCGGCTTGCCGCAGATCGGGCATTTGCGATTGCTCAGGGTCATGACGAGACCGCCTGCGCGAATCCGCCCGTCAGCGCAAGGCCGGTATCCTCATGCCAGCGCAGGGTGCGCCCGGTGCGTCGGGCAAGCTCGGCTTCCCATTCCGCTGGGACTTGCGCACGCACGCGGGGGTGGGCGCTGAGCAGCAGCGTGCCGGGTTCCTGGACGCGCTCCGCCTGCCGCAGCAGGAGCCTTGCGCAGGCGCCTGCGCGATCGTGGCGCAGCCGGTGGAGAATCGAGGGGCGTTCCAGCCGTGCGACAAGCTGGACGAAACCGAAGCCGTTCATCGCCGTGGACTGGTGCGGCCAATGGTCCAGCGCCTGCGCCAGCGCCGCGTCCACGGCGCGGCGGTCGTCCTTGCGCTCCAGCGACGGGAAATCGATGCCGATCGATCCGCCCAGGTCGAACTGGCTCACGGCGCGGGCGATTGCGGGGACTGCCGCCAGCGCGAGCGCGCGGGGGGCAAGGGCGCCGTCGATGTCGATCAGCGTCATCGCCGGGGTCGGGATCACGAGAATCGCCCCGCCATCGAAAGTCAGTTCGCCGTCGAGCGCCTCGCCCGCCAGTTCGGGCCAGGGGTCATCCGGGAACTGCCTGAGCTTGCGCACGGGAAAGCCGGTTCCGCGAAGCGAATCGGCGAGCGTGGGGGCAGGGCGGGGCGCGAGATCGGTGATTTTCGCCTGGGCCCGTTTGAGGCGGCCGGATTCGGCCATGGTGGCACGGGTGACGATCGCGCGCACCGGGGCACCTTCGCTGGCCTGGGCGGGCAGTCCATCTACCAGCGCTTCCTCGCCCGAGGGGAAGCGCAGGGTTCCGCGCGTCGCCCCTTTCGCGCGGGCGATGAGCACGGCGTCCGCCACTTCCCCGGCGACGAGGCTTCCGTACCACTGCAAGCGGGCCGAGAGCACTTCGCCGCCATCAACGAGGATCGCGCGGCTTTCGCCGATCCCGTCCTCGACCAGCCACTCAGGCATCGGGCATTTCTGCGGAAATCTCAGGCAAGTGCGAAGCCCGCCGCCCTGAGGAGGGCGCGGGTCTCGTAGAGGGGGAGGCCGACCACGCCGGAATGGCTGCCGGAGATCGAGGTGATGAGACCCTCTGCACTGCCCTGGATGGCATAGCCGCCCGCCTTGCCGTCCCATTCACCGCCGGCGATGTAGCTGTCTATCTCTTCGGCGGTGAGCGACTTGAAGTGCACGATCGTTTCGGACAGCCGTTCGCGCAGCAAGCCTTCGGGAGACTTCAGCGCGATTGCGGAGAGCACGCGGTGGCGGCGGCCGGACAGCAGCGCCAGACAGGCGCGCGCGGTTGTTTCGTCCTCGGCCTTGGGCAGGATGCGGCGGCCGCAGGCAACCACGGTGTCTCCGGCAAGGACGTGGGCGTCTCCGGCGTTCACCGTGAGGGCCTTTTCACGCGCCATGCGGCGGGCATACTCGCGGGGAATCTCCCGCGCGTGGGCGGTCTCGTCGATATCGGCGGCCATGACGGCGTGAGGCACGATGCCGAGCCGGCCGATCAATTCGCGGCGGCGCGGGCTGGCCGAGGCAAGAATGAGTCGAAGGTCTCGCGGGGCGGGGCAAGCGTCCTGCGAAGCGATGGGGTCACCCGGCGGGGACACGGTTTCAGTACTGACCGGGGCCACCGCGACCTGGCATGAAACGGTAGGTGATGCGACCCTTGGTAAGGTCGTAGGGGGTGAGCTCGACGAGAACTTCGTCACCGACCAGCACGCGGATGCGGTTCTTGCGCATTTTTCCGGCGGTGTGGCCAAGGACTTCGTGGCCGTTTTCCAGCTCCACGCGGAACATCGCATTAGGCAGGAGTTCTACGACCCGGCCGCGCATTTCGAGGAGTTCTTCTTTCGCCATTGGCGATCATTACCCGTAAGCTTGCTGCAACATCGCGCGCGGCATACCCATGACGCGCCAAAAATGGAAGCCTCGCCTGCGGCACGCCTGCAAACTCCCATTGCGACGAATGCCGGTGTTCTTGCGACAAAATGTTACCCCGCAGCGCCTTGAAGCCATTTCGCACTCGCGGCATCAGCGCCGTGGGGACGGGGGAATTCATTTCTTGGCGGAGAGTAGACTTGCGGTGCGTGCATCTCATCCCTTTGGCTGCGGGCGTATGCCTGCCGGCCCTTGCCATGGGGCAGACGATTTCCAATCCGGTGACTGTGAGCGCGGCCGCCGGGCTGGCTGGCAGCGGCGCGGCGGTGCCCGTGGCGGCACAGGATGCGCCTGCGGTTCAGGATGAAGACAAGGACGAAGACCCGCTGGAGGTCAGCACCGGGGACATCGTCGTCGTCGCGCCGCGCATCCGTGGGCAACTCGACGTTCCCAACCAGCCCATCGCCACTTTCGACGAGAACGACATCGCCGCTTACGGGGCGGATTCGATCGGCGACCTGATCGCCGCGATCTCGCCGCAGACCGGCAGCGGGCGTGGACGCGGTTCGGGCACGCCGGTGATCCTCGTCAACGGCCAGCGCATCACCAGTTTCCGCGAGATGCGCAACATCCCGCCCGAAGCCATTCGCAAGATGGAAGTGCTGCCCGAGGAAGTGGCGCTGCGCTTCGGCTATCCGGCGAACCAGCGCGTCGTGAACATGATCCTCAAGGACCAGTTCTCCGCCACGACCGTTGCCGGCGAATACAATCGCCCGACGCGCGGCGGCTTTGACAATTACGAACTGGAAAGCGGCATCGTGAAGATCGCCGGCCCGCGCCGGTACAACTTCAACGCCAAGTACACCGATACCTCGATGCTCACCGAGAGCGAGCGGAACGTGCGGCAGGAGGATTCGTCGCGGCCCACCGTGGCGGGCGATCCCGATCCGGCGCGCTACCGCAGCCTCGCGGCGGCAGACAGCGAATTCGTAGCGAACGGCACGATGACCCAGAGCCTTGGCGAACAGGGCCTTGCCGGGTCGATCACGGCCAACGGCACATTCACGCACTCGGTCACCACCTCGCTGTCGGGTCTGGATACCGTGACGCTGACGTCGCCTTCCGGCAGCAGCGAGATCAGGGCCTTGCCCGATCCGCTGACGTCGCGGGTGGTGACGGACATTTTCGAGGCGGGGCTCGGCTACAATGCCATGATAGGCCAGTGGATGTTCAACATCACCGGCGACGGCAGCTATACGGATGCCGAGACCCGCACCGACCGGCGCCGGGACCTGACCGGATTGCAGGATGCGGCAGAGGCCGGCAGTCTCGACGTAGCAGGCGCCTTGCCCTTCGTGCCGGGCGCCGGTGTGGATGTCGCGCGCAGTCGCACGACCGGGCTGTCCTCTCTCGCGACGCTTTCCGGCACGCCCTTCAGCATGCCGGCGGGGGATGCGAACCTCACCTTCAAGGGCGGGTATGACTTCAGCCAGGTCCGGAGCGAGACGACGGCGATCAACGGCACCGGCAGCAAGCTCACGCGCGGGGACGTTTCGGCAGGCGTCAACCTGGCGATTCCGCTCACCAGCCAGGGCGATTTTCTGGGCGGGATCGGCGATCTTGCGCTGAATGTCAGCGCCGGGCTTGACCATCTTTCCGACTTCGGCACTCTCACTGACTGGAGCGCCGGTCTCACCTGGTCGCCGACCGGCAAGCTGACCTTCCAGGCGAGCTACCTCGTCGACGAGGCCGCGCCGACGCTGGCATTGCTCGGCGCCCCGAACGTGCTCACCTACAATGTCTCGGTCTACGATTTCACGCGGAACACCACCGCGCTGGTGACGGTGCTGACCGGCGGCAACCAGGATCTCGTCAAGGAAAAGCAGCGCGACATCAAGATGTCGGCGACGTGGGAGCTGCCCTTCATGGAGCGCTCGAACCTGCTCGTCGAGTATTTCCACAATCGCTCCTCGAACGTCAGCGAAGCTTTCCCGATGCTCACGCCGGCCGTGGAGGCGGCGTTCCCGGGCCGTGTCCAGCGTGACGAGGCAGGCAACCTGACCTATGTCGACCGGCGCGCGGTGACGTTCGACGAGGAAACCAGTTCGCGTATCCGCTGGGGGCTGAATCTCTCGGGCAATCTCGGTAGCCAGAACGGGCAGGGCGGTCCGGGCGGTCCGGGCGTACCTCCTTCCGGCGGCGGTGCGCGTCCCGGCGGGGCGCCGGGCGGTCGTGGCGGGCCGCCGATGATGGGGCCCGGAGGCCCCGGCGGGAAGGGCGGTCGCTGGAACATCTCCGTCTATCATACCTGGCGCTTCACGGACCGCGTGACGATCGCGGACGGGGTGGAGACGCTCGACCAGCTCAATGGCGAGGCGCTGACGGCCGGCGGCGTTCCGCGCCATGCGATCGAGGCCGAGGGCGGTCTGTTCAAGAACGGCTACGGCCTGCGCCTCAAGGCCGAATGGGAAGCGCCCACGCATGTCAACGGCAGCGGCGCGCCGACCAGTTCCGACTTGCGGTTCGGCAGCACTTTCGACGTGAACCTGCGCCTGTTCGCCGATCTCGGCAGGAACGAGGCCCTCGTGGCGAAGATGCCCTTCCTCAAGGGCGCGCGGCTTTCGCTGACGGCGGACAACCTGCTCGATTCGCGGCAGAAGGTCACCGATCAGAACGGCCTGGTGCCTATCGCCTATCAGGCTGCCTACCGCGAGCCGCAGGGCCGGGTGCTCGGCATAGATTTGCGCAAGATGTTCTGATCGTCCCCTCTTCCCGGACCTGATCCGGGAAGAGGGGAGGAGACCGCTTCCCCTTCGGCGCTTCAATCTCTATCTGGCGCTCATGGCGCGAACACCTGCCGGTACTCCCGAACACCCCAATGGCACCGAACGCTTCAACGAGGAGCGGGCGCGCGACACGCTGCGCGGTTCGGACCAGCCCGATCTGCAAGCCGGCGTGGAGGTCATCCGAGAGACGGTGCGGACCCTCCCGGCCAAGCCCGGCGTCTACCGCATGCAGGATGCCCGCGGCGACGTGCTCTACGTGGGCAAGGCGCGGGTGCTGAGGAACCGGGTGGCCAACTATACCCAGTGGGAGCGCCTTCCCGGACGGCTCCAGCGCATGGTCAGCCAGACGCGTTCGATGACCATCGTCACCACCAATTCCGAGGCGGAGGCGCTGCTGCTCGAAGCGCAGCTGATCAAGCGCTTTCGCCCGGCCTACAACGTGCTGCTGCGGGACGACAAGTCGTTCCCCTTCATCCTGCTGCGCGCCGATCACGACTTTCCGCGCATCATGAAGCACCGGGGCGCGCGCAAGATGAAGGGCAATTACTACGGCCCCTTCGCCAGCGCCGGTTCGGTCAACACCACGATCAACGCGCTTCAGAAGCTGTTCCTGCTGCGCTCCTGCACCGACAGCTTCTTCTCGCGGCGCGACCGGCCCTGCCTGCTCTACCAGATCAAGCGCTGCTCGGCCCCCTGCGTGGGGCGTATCGATGAGGCAGGCTACGGCGAACTCGTGAAGGAGGCCAAGGACTTCCTTGGCGGCAAATCGAGCGCGGTGCAGAAGAAGATCGAGAGCCAGATGGCCGAAGCCGCGGAATCGCTGGACTTCGAACGCGCGGCGATGCTGCGAGACCGTCTGCGCGCGGCAACCTTCATCCAGGGCAGCCAGGCGATCAATGCCGAGGGCATGGACAGCGCCGATATCTTCGCGATGGCCTGCAAGAACGGGCAAGTCGGCGTGCAGGCCTTCTTCATTCGCGGCGGCCAGAACTGGGGCCACCGCGCCTTCTTCCCGACCCATACCGAAGGGCTGTCGGAAGAGGAGGTGTTCCAGAGCTTCCTTGCCCAGTTCTACGAGGAAGTGCCGCCTTCGCGCACGATCCTGGTCGACCGGGAATTGCCCGAGGCCGAACTCATGGCCGAGGCGTTCCGAGAACTGGCGGGCGGCAAGGTCGAGATTTCGGTGCCCCAGCGCGGAAATCGGCGGCGCCTGATCGAACAGGCGATGCGCAATGCCGTGGAAGCGCTTGACCGCCGCATGGCCGAGCGCGGTTCCCAGGCGAAGATCTGGCGCGAGATGGCGGAATTCCTCGAACTGCCGGACCTGCCGCAGCGCGTGGAAGTCTACGACAACTCGCACATACAGGGCAGCAAGGCTGTCGGCGCGATGGTAGTGGCGGGGCCGGAGGGCTTCCTCACCAGCCAGTACCGCAAGTTCAATATCCGCGAGGCGCAGTCGAACGACGATTTCGCGATGATGCGCGAGGTCATGACCCGTCGCTTCGGCCGCGTGCAGGAAGAAGACCCCGAGCGTGAGAGCGGCACCTGGCCGGACCTCGTGCTGATCGACGGCGGCAAAGGCCAGATGAGCGCGGTGAAGGACGCGCTGGAAGAACTCGGCATCGAGGACGTAAACCTCATCGCCATCGCCAAGGGGCCGAACCACGGGCGCGAGGGGCGCGAGGTGTTCCATTTCCCCGACGGGCGCGAGAAGATGCTGCCGGTCAATTCGCCGCTGCTGTTCCATCTCCAGCGTCTGCGCGATGAGGTCCACCGCTTCGTCATCGGGGCGCACCGGGCGAAGCGCAGCCGGGCGATCACCGCCAGCCCGCTTGACGAGATTCCCGGCATCGGCCCGGCCCGCAAGCGCGCCTTGCTGCTGCACTTCGGCACGGCCGGGAAAGTGCGTGCCGCCAGCCTTGCCGATCTCCAGCGCGCGCCCGGCGTCAGCGCGGCGGTCGCGCAGACGATCTACGATTTCTACCATCCGAACGGCTGACCGCTTCCATACGAACGGCCGACTCCCATCGACGAACGACATGGCCGCTACGCGACACTTCGCGCTAGGACGCGCGCATTCGCTTGCGCGCGGGGTGGACCTGCGCATCAGCATCAAAGCCGATTTCCCGGAGCTTCAGCCTCTCATGCGTTCTTCCCTGCGTAACCTTGCCACGGCCGGCGCCGTGATTGCTTTCGCCGTTTCCACGCACGCTTTCGCCGCAGCCGTACCGCCCGCCGCTTCGGGCGCGCCGGTGCCGCTGGCCGACACCGTGCCAAGCGACCTGCCGCGCAGCGCCCGGCCCAGCCACTACCGCATCGAGGTCACTCCCGATGCCGAGAAGCTGACGTTCACCGGCACGGTCTCGATCGATCTCACCGTCTTCACCGCCAGCGATGCGCTGACCCTGCACGGTAACGGCCTCACCGTCTCCGCCGCGAAGCTGGTCGCCGAGAACGGCATGCAGATCGCGCTCCAGACCAGTGCCGACGACAAGGCTCAGACCCTGCGCTTCGCTGCGGGCAAGGCCATCGCGCCGGGCAAGTACCGCCTCGACGTGACGTATGCGGGCAAGATCGGCACCCAGCCTTCCGGCCTCTTCGCGCTCGACTATCCCGACAAGCGCACCGGCAAGGACGTGCGCGGCATCTTCACCCAGTTCGAGGCGCCTGAAGCCCGCCGGTTCGTGCCCAGCTTCGACGAACCCAGCTACAAGGCGACGTTCGACCTTTCCGCGGTCGTCCCCGCAGATCGCATGGCGATCAGCAACATGCCGGTGAAGGGCCAGGAAGCACTCTCCGGAGGACTCAAGCGCGTGACGTTCGCGACGACGCCGAAGATGAGCTCCTACCTGCTGTTCTTCGCCATGGGCGACTTCGAGCGCAGCGCTATGAAGGCGGCGGACGGCCTGGAAGTGGGCATCGTCTCGCCCACCGGCAGCGGCGCGAAGGCGGACTATGCCCGTGACGGCCTCGCCCAGATCCTGCCGTGGTTCGACGATTACTTCGGCGTGAAGTTCCCGCTGCCCAAGCTCGACAACATCGCAGCGCCCGGCTCGTCGCAGTTCTTCGGCGCGATGGAGAACTGGGGCGCGATCATGACTTTCGAGCGCATCCTGCTGCTCGACCCCGCCGTGACCAGCCCCTCCGGCAAGCAGAGCATCTACAGTGTGCAGGCGCACGAAACCGCGCACCAGTGGTTCGGCGATCTCGTGACGATGGCCTGGTGGGACGACATCTGGCTGAACGAGGGCTTTGCGAGCTGGATGGCCGACAAGGTCACCGACCACTTCAACCCCGAGTGGAACTGGAAGCTGAACGGCATCGACGGCCGCGAAGGCGCCATGGCGCTCGACGCGCTGCCGACCACGCACCCGGTTGTGCAGAAGGTTCGCACCGTTTCCGAGATGGAACAGGCCTTCGATTCGATCACCTACCAGAAGGGTCAGGCGGTCATTTCGATGCTGGAAGACTATGTCGGCGCCGATACCTGGCGTGCGGGCATGCAGACCTACATGCGCAATCACGCCTATTCGAACACCAGCAGCCGGGACCTCTGGGGTGCGATGGAATCGGCCGGCGGCAAGGACGTGGACCTCATCGCCGAGGCCTTCACCCACACGCCCGGGGTGCCGCTGCTGCGCGTGAACGTCTCGGCTTGCGCTGGCGGCAAGACCCGTCTCGACCTGACGCAGGATGCCTTCTCGCTCGATCCTTCGGCGCGTGCCTCCTCGACAAACGGCGGCGAGAAGCCGACCTGGCCGATGCCGCTGCTGATCCGCGCCGGTAACGGCGAGCCGACGCGCCATCTGATGAGCGGCCGGACCGAGAGCCTGACCGTTGACAGCTGCGATGCCGTGCTCGTGAACGCGGGCCAGCTCGGCTATTACCGCACACTCTACAACGGCAAGGCGCTCGATGCTCTGGTCTCCTCGTTCGGCTCGCTTGCGCCGATCGATCAGTACGGGTTGCTGCGTGACAATCTCTCGCTGTCGCTGGCCGGGTATCAGGACATGTCGGCGGGCCTGCGGCTGCTGGCCTCGGTGCCCGGAACCGCCGATGCGACGCTGGCGGGCAAGGTCGTCGGCCAGTGGGAGAGTGTCTACGGCTTGCTTGACGATGCCAGGGTGAAGGACAAGCTCGCCGCGCGCATCTCGAAGACCTGGGCCCCGCGTCTCGACCAGCTGGGCTTCGATCCGGTCGCGAACGAGCCGCTGACCGATACCAAGCTGCGTGCGCAGTTGATCGACACGCTCGGTTCCATCGGCGACAAGCGCGTCGTGGCCGAGGCGCGCCGCCGTCTTCAGGGCCTTGCCGCCGATCCCAAGTCGCTGGACGGTCCGCTCAAGGGAACCTGGCTCGGCGTCGCCGCAAGCAACGCGACCCGGGCCGACTGGGACCTGCTGCGCCAGCAGGCGGCCCGGGCCACAAGCTTCGTCGAACGCCAGCTCTACTACACAGACCTCGGCATGGCGCCGGATGAGGCCATCGCCAGGGACGCCCTTGCGCTCGCCATTTCCGGCACGCCGGATGCCACAAGCGCCTCGCAGATCATCACCACGGTCGGCCGCGCACATCCCGAGATGACCTTCGATTTCGTCCGCGAACATCAGGCGGTGGTTGACGGGCTGATCGAACATTCCGGCCGCGCCCGCTTCTTCGCGCGCATTGTCGGGTCCACCACGAACCCGGAGATGGTCGGCAAGATCGAGGCCTATGCCGCCACGCTTCCGGCCGATGAGGGGAAGCCCGTGGTGCAGGCGCTGACCGGGCTGAAGGAGCGTCTGGCCAACCGTCCGCGGCAGCGGGTTGAGGTTGCAGCCTGGGTCAAGAAGGCCAGGTAAAAAGGGGCAGGGGGGGCTATGCTCCCCTGCCTTCCCCCTATTTCTTAAACCTGCGAAGCACGCGCCAGGTGAAGGCCTTGACCCGATTGCGCGCAGGCCAGCGCTTCGTCCGGTGCGGTGACAGCCCCAATCCGCGCAGCCACCCGTTTAAAGCCCGCGCGTCCGCCTCGGCGAAGCTCCATTCCGAGCGCCAGGTAATCGACAGCGAAACCGACGGAGTGCTGCCGTTGCGCACGAAATGCGGCGCCATGACCGGCACGTAGACCGCATCGCCCGGTGAAAGCGCGAATTCCGTGCCGCCGCATAGCAGGTCGTCATGCCATTTGAGTTCGCGGCCGCCGCCGGTGTGATAGGTCTCGTGCACTTCGTCCGGCGCAAAGCGGGGATCGCCTGCGGGGAACTGGGTCATGACCTTGGTGCCGCGCACCTGCAGCAGGATATTGTGCTCGGGGTCGAAGTGGTAGGGTGTGACGCCGCCCGCCGAAGTGATGAAGGCGAAGGCCTGAAGCTTCATCATCCTGCCGGTCCTCGCCTCGATCAGGGGGCGCAGTTCGCCCAGCAGGTCTTCGAGCAGCTGCGCGTAGGCAGGCTCCTGCTCGATGTTCTTGATGACGGCCCAGGAGTTGGTGGTCTCGATCTCGCGGATGGTGCGGCCGATGGGAATGCCGGTGGCGGCAGGTTTGCCATCGACGCCGAGGGGCTGATTGCCGAAATTGTACTCGACCGAAGCAGGCGGAAGCGATTCCGCAAGGCAGGCCAGCGCTTCGAGCGCCATGAGAGGGTGGTCGCCGAGCGCATGAGTCAGCTTGTGGGCCGTTTCCGGGTAGTTCGCCGCAAAACGTTCGCGGGTGCTTTCGGAGAAAACCGGCGAGGAAGCGATCCGCGAGACCACGTTCATCGCCCCCCTCCCGCCGGATTGCGTACGAGTTCGGCGCGGACGAAGCTGCGAAACAGGCGGCGGCGCAGTGGGCCGCCGATGGCGATGGAAAGCCGCGCCATCGTGCGCCGTTCGCGCCACAGGTGGTCGATCATCGGATGATCGGCAGCGGCGCAACTGTCGCTCCACTCGATATCGCCGCGTTCAAGGATGTCGAGGTTCTCGCGCTGGAGCAGGACGCCGGGCGAAAAGCGGGAATAGCGCTCGTCGAAAGCGGTCTTGAAGGAGTATGCGCCCGGCGGGGTCAGGAAGCTGGCGAGCATGGCGATGGGGCGACCGCCCAAGGTGAGCGAGAGGCGTTCGAGGCGCCCGCGTGCCGCCGCGCCTTCCAGGCTTTCGCGAAACAGGGCTGCCGTACCCGCATGATTGGCCAGGGCGGAACCGGCTTTGCCTTTCCAGCCCGAGGCTTCGAGCGCGAGGAACCTCTCGCACCATTCGGGCAGTCCTTCCGTGTCGGAGCGGCGCTCGGCCGCCACGGCGCCCTGTTCGGCGAGGCGAGACGCCTGGCGGCGCAGCTCCTTGCGCTTCTTGGAGGAGAGCGAGGCTTCCAGATAGGCATCGGCCGAAAGGTCCGAAGCGAGCAGGGCACGGTCTTCGCGCAGGACGATTTCGGTCTGGCGCGCCTCCCCGGAAATTGTCGCGGAAAGGGCGGCATGGATCGGTCCATCCACGGGCATGGCGCGTAGATGCAGGAACAGTGCCTGTCCCGCACGGTCGTCCGCCCAGTCCAGCACCGCGCGCCAGAAGTCCCGCTCGGCACCGCACGCGATCAGCGGGACGCCGCAGAAGCAGTTTTCATGAAGCCAGCTTGCGAGATTGGGCACGGGCCACCGGTAATAGCGCGGCGCGCTTACCACGGGCAGGAGGCCGGCAAGTTCGCCTGCCTGCTCGAACAGCAGGACCATGACCTTACCGGTGTCGGGAAGGTGCCGAAGCGAGGGCAGGAGATACCAGCTCTCGAAGAAGGGGTTAGGTTCGCTGGCGCGCAGTGCCAGCCGGTCCCACGCCGCGATCTGGTCTTCCAGCGCGCGCCAGGGCAGGCAGGACAGCGTGCTTTCCGGCGGCATGGGGGCAGGAGCCGCCAAAGCGGTGTCCTTCCGAACCGAAGTTGCCTGCCGGTGAAACATGGTCGAATGCATCAGCCTGAATGGATCGCTGCTGATCCGTCCTAGCGTGGCGGCATCAAGGAATTGCTAACGATGGCCCCGGGGAAAACGATCCCGGCGGATCGCTCCGCGCGGGGCCATTGCCCGAGGCCATCGTTCAGCGTTCCGGGTTCAGCCTCCCGCCAGTGCGGCGAGCAGTAGCAGGGCGACGATATTCGTGATCTTGATCATCGGATTGACCGCAGGACCGGCCGTATCCTTGTAGGGATCGCCGACCGTATCGCCCGTCACCGCGGCCTTGTGGGCTTCGGAACCCTTGCCGCCGTGGTGGCCGTCCTCGATGTACTTCTTGGCATTGTCCCAGGCGCCGCCGCCCGATGTCATCGAGAGGGCCACGAACAGCCCGCCGACGATGACGCCCAGAAGCAGGGCGCCCAGTGCCGCGAAGCCGTTTTCCGTGCCCGCGACCGCGGAGATCACGAAGTAGACCACGATCGGCGCCAGTACCGGCAGCAGTGAAGGCACGATCATTTCCTTGATCGCCGCCTTGGTCACGAGGTCCACGGTCCGTGCATAGTCGGGCTTGGATTCGTAGGTCATGATGCCGGGGTTGGCCTTGAACTGTTCGCGCACGTCCACCACCACGTCGCCCGCCGCGCGGCCCACCGCGGTCATGCCCATGGCCCCGAACAGGTAGGGCAGGAGCGCGCCGAGCAGCAGCCCGACGATGACGTAGGGATTCTCCAGGCTGAAATCGACGTTGAGGTCCGGGAAGAACTCCCGCAGATCATTGGTATAGGCGGCAAAGAGCACCAGCGCGGCAAGGCCGGCCGAGCCGATGGCATAGCCCTTGGTGACGGCCTTGGTGGTGTTGCCCACGGCGTCGAGTGCGTCGGTCTTCTCGCGCACGGCGTCGTCGAGGCCCGCCATTTCGGCAATGCCGCCGGCATTGTCGGTGACCGGGCCATAGGCATCGAGCGCAACGACCATTCCCGCAAGCGCCAGCATGGCGGTAGCGGCATAGGCGATGCCGATGAGGCCAGCGAGCTGGTAGGCGACGATGATGCCGGTGACGATCACCAGCGTCGGCAGCGCGGTCGCCTCAAGACTGATGGCGAGGCCCTGGATCACGTTGGTGCCGTGGCCGGTTTCCGAGGCCTTGGCGATAGAGCGCACCGGGCGGTAGCCGGTGCCGGTGTAGTATTCTGTGATCCAGATGATGAGCCCGGTGATGACCAGCCCCACCAGCGAACAGTAGAACAACGTGCGGCCGGAGAAATCGCTTTCGCCGATGAGGGCGTTGATGTCTCCCAGAGCATATCCGATCGCCCACCAGATCGCCGGGACCGAGAGTACCGCCGTGACCAGGAAGCCCTTGTACATGGCGCCCATGATGTTCTGCGAGGAACCGAGCCGGACGAAATAGGTGCCGATGATCGAGGTGACGATGCAGACGCCGCCGATCAGCAGTGGCAGCGCCATGAGGCCGGAAAAGTTGTCTATGCCCTTCATGAGCAGGGCGGTCAGCACCATGGTGGCGCCGACGGTGACGACGTAAGTCTCGAACAGGTCTGCGGCCATGCCGGCACAGTCGCCTACGTTGTCTCCCACATTGTCGGCGATGACGGCGGGGTTGCGGGGGTCATCCTCGGGAATGCCGGCCTCGACCTTGCCGACGAGGTCGGCGCCGACGTCGGCCGCCTTGGTGAAGATGCCGCCGCCGAGACGCGCGAAGATCGAGATCAGCGAAGCGCCGAAGGCGAGGGCGGTGAGGCCCTGGACCACGGTGCGGTCTTCGCCGCCAACCGTATGTCCGCCGGGCCCGGTCAGGTACCAGTAGAACACCGCGATCGCCAGCAAGGCGAGGCCAGCCACCAGCATGCCGGTGATGGCGCCCGCGCGGAAGGCCAGCGTGAGCCCTTGTTGCAGGCCGGTCTGCGCGGCGGCGGCGGTGCGCACGTTTGAGCGGACCGATATGTTCATGCCGATGAAGCCGGCGACGCCGGACAGGATCGCGCCGACGACGAAGCCGATGGCGGAAACCGTACCGAGCGTAATGGCGATGATGATGGCGACGACGAGGCCGACTACCGCGATCGTCGAATACTGGCGCTTCAGGTAGGCTTGGGCGCCTTCCTGAATGGCGGCTGCGATTTCCTGCATCTTTTCGTTGCCGGCTGGCGAGCCGAGCACTTGGCGGCTGGTGACGAAGCCATAGAGAATGGCCAGAAGCCCCAGGACAATTGCGATCGTGACTGGATTCACAAAACGCCCCCTTTTCCCAACGATGTAACGACGGGTTTTCCCGCTCGATCCGACTATGGCTATAGGGAAGCGGGATTAGTGGCAAGCGCGTTGATGGCGGCGGAATTTACGGAATTGCGCCATCCTGGATCAGGTTCGGCCTGCAACAGGTTCGGCCCGCTTCAATGCTGGTAGCCCAGTCGCTCCGGCAATGGCGTGGGCGCGCCGTTCCATTCCAGCGCAACGCCTTCCCCTTCGTCCACCGTCCCGATCAGATGTACGTGCGAGCCTGCCGAGGCGGCGGCGGCGCGTATGTAGGCGCTGTTCACGGCAGGGGCGGTGAACAGCAGGACATAGTCGTCCCCCGCCGTCATCGCGGCGATGCGCTGGTCGAGCCCGTCACCGGCCGTGGAGACGAGCGCGGGGGAAAGCGGAACCTCGTCCGCGGAGAGGGTGATGGCAACCGCGCTGGCCACTGCCATCCGGCGCGCATCGACAAGCAGTCCGTCCGAGACGTCCATCATCGCCGTCACCAGGGGGGCAAGCGCCACTCCCAGCGCCGGCTCCGGCATGGGGCGGCGGTAGCGATCGGCAAGCCATGCGGCATCGGTGCTCTGCACATCGCGGCCCGAGGACAGCAGGTCGAGGCCCAGCCCGGAATCGCCGAGCGTGCCGCTCACCCACACGAGATCGCCCGCCTGCGCGCCGCTGCGGGAGGGCACGAGGCATTCGGTCGGCCCCAGACCGAGCGCGGTCAGCGAGAAACTGCGTGCGGAACCAGCCGGCATTCGCACGGTATCGCCCCCCAGGAGCGGCATCGCGAAATGGCGGCAGGCACGCTCCAGTCCCGCAAGGAAGGCACGGTCCCAGTCGTCTTCGCCAAGCGCGTGCGACTTGAGGCAGCCGAGCGGGGCCGCGCCTTTTGCGGCAAGGTCCGAAGCGTTCACGGCGACGAGTTTCCAGGCCACGTCCTCGGGCGGGTCGCCGGGCAGGAAGTGGACGGATTCGACCAGGGTATCCATGGTCAGCACCAGCCGCTCGTCGCCGATTTCCAGAACGGCGGCATCGTCGGCAAGGCCGCGCGCAGCCGGGTCCACGGCAATCGCGCGCAAGGCGTCTATAAAGGCGAATTCACGGGTCACGCCGGAGACAATGGGCCGTGGCGGGCCCATTGTCGAGATCACGAGTGAACGCTCATGCTGCGCGGAAACGCGGCATCCAGGATCAGCGGACGACCTTGGCGACGGCGTCGAGCACGCCGTTCACGAACTTGGCTTCGCGCGCATCGAAGAAGGCGTGAGCCACGTCGAGATACTCGCTGATGGCAGCGCCGGTCGGCACGTCGGCGCGGGCGAGAAGCTCGTAGGTTCCCGCGCGCAGAATCTGCAGCATGGTCTTGTCGAGGCGGGGCAGCGCCCAGCCTTCGGCGAGCTTGCCCGAGAGCAGTTCATCGATCTCGTCACGGCGAGAGATCACACCCTTCACCACGTCGTCGAAGAAGGCGACTTCGGCCTTGGCGTATTCTTCTTCGTCGATCGTCATGCCGAGACGGTGGCGGTGGAATTCGTCAAGCAGGGTGGGCAGCAGGGTGCCCTCCATGTCGAACTGGTACAGCGCCTGGACGGCGGCGAGGCGGGCGGCGGCCCTGGCTTGCTTCGAGCCGGCTTGCTTGGAATTGCTCATTGGGAAAGTCTCACGGAAATGGAGCGCGCGTGCGCGGGAAGCCCTTCGGCATCGGCAAGGGCAACGGCGGCGGGGCCGATGGCCTCCAGCGCCGCCTGGTCGAGCTGGATGAAGCTGGTGCGCTTCATGAAATCGAGGACCGACAGGCCCGAGGCGAACCGCGCGCGACGCCCGGTGGGCAGCACGTGGTTGGGGCCGGCGACATAGTCGCCCACCGCTTCGGGGGTCATGCGGCCAAGGAACACCGATCCGGCATGGCGGATCTTGCGGAACAGGCTCTCCGGATCGTCGGTGGCGATCTCGACGTGCTCGGCGGCGAGCGCATCGGCAAGGGCCGGGGCCTCGTCGAGGCTCTCGACAACGACGATCACGCCGTAGTCGTTCCACGACTGGCGAGCGGTTGCTTCGGTGGCGAGGGTGGACAGCTCCAGTTCCACCGCTTCGGCAACAGCGTCGGCATAAGCCGCATCGTCGGTGATGAGGATCGACTGCGAGGTCGGGTCGTGCTCGGCCTGGCTCAGCAGGTCGGCGGCAATCCGGCGGGGTTCGTTCCTGGCGTCGGCGATGACGAGGATTTCGCTCGGTCCGGCGACCATGTCGATGCCGACGACGCCGTAGAGCTGGCGCTTGGCCTCGGCCACCCAGGCATTGCCGGGACCGGTGACGACGTCGACCGCGGCGATCCGATCGGTGCCGTAGGCCAGCGCGCCGACGGCATGGGCACCACCCACGCGCCACACTTCATCCACGCCAGCAAGGTGCGCGGCGGCAAGGACGAGCGCGTTGACTTCGCCCTTGGGCGTAGGCGTGACGACGACGAGACGCTCCACGCCTGCGACCTTGGCGGGGATCGCGTTCATCAGCATCGAGGAGGGGTAGGCCGCGCGGCCGCCCGGCACGTAAAGCCCGGCGGCATCGACCGCGCGCCAGACCGCGCCGAGGCGGACGCCGGCTTCGTCGGTATAGTCGCGGTTTTCCGGCAGCTGGGCGGCGTGATAGGCGCGAATGCGGGTTGCGGCGAGTTCGAGCGCCGCGCGCAGTTCCGGGGCGAGGGCTTCGAATGCGGCGCGGCAGGTTTCCGCATCGATCCGCCAGCCGCTCCGGTCGAGGTCGTGCCCGTCGAAGCGCGCGGTATAGTCGGCCAGCGCCGCGTCACCGCGTTCGCGCACTTGCGCCAGGATTTCGGCCACGTCGCGGGCGACATCGACGGCGCTCTCCCGGCGGTCGGAAACGACGCGCCGGAAGGCTTCCGCGAAGTCCGCGTCCTTGCTGGAAAGGCGCAGCATCAGGCGGCGGCCTTCTGTTCGGCTACCAGCGCACGGAAGGCTTCGACGAGCGCGGCCACGCGGTCGTCGGTCTTGAGCGCGGCACGGTTGACGATCAGGCGCGCGGAAATGTCGAGGATGCGGCTGGTTTCGACAAGACCGTTTTCCTTCAGCGTGCGGCCGGTGGACACCAGGTCGACGATGCGGCTGGAGAGGCCGAGCGAAGGGGCGAGTTCCATCGCGCCGTTCAGCTTCACGACTTCGGCCTGTACGCCCAGCTTCTCGTAATGGCGGCGGGTCAGGTTCGGATACTTGCTGGCGACGCGCAAGTGCGAAGGCAGCGCCCCGCCGACTTCGCCTTCACGTTCGGCCACCGAGAGCCGGCAGTGCCCGATATCGAGGTCCACCGGGGCATAGAGGTCGGGGTAGGCGAACTCTTCCACCACGTCGGAGCCGACGATGCCGACTTGCGCCGCGCCATGCGCCACGAACGTCGCCACATCGAATGCGCGCACGCGGATCAGGCGCATCTCGCTGTTCTCGCACGCAAAAGAGAGCGCGCGGGACTTCTTGTCGTGGAATTCCGCCTCGGGCACCACGCCGGCACGCGCCATCAGAGGCAGCGCTTCGTCGAGGATTCGGCCCTTGGGCACGGCGAATGTCAGGCTTGTCGGCATGGTGCGCGCATTTAGGCTGCCATTGCGCAAAGGGCAACCGGGGATGACGGCGCTATGTTCGGCCTTCAGGTTGCCCCCCGGCGCAAGGCTGCAACGGCGCGCTCTATTCGCCGGGGGCGCTGGCCTTGATGGCGACGGCGTGGACCCGGTTTCCCGGAATGTCGCCGAGTGCCGCATTGACGAGGCGCTGGCGCTGAAGGCGCGAAACGCCTGCGAAAGCGGGACTTTCGATTTCTATGGTGAAGTGCGATTCGCCGGTGCCGTCATCGCCGGTGTGACCGGCGTGGCTGGCGGAATCGTTGACGACATCAAGGCGGGTGGGGGTGAAGGCGGCTTCGAGAAGCTGCCGCATTTCCTGTGCGATCGGTCCGGTCATGTCTTCCATTTACGCGCTCGTTATCCCATCTGGAAGCCGGTGAGACATTCTAGATTTCATGGCAGAGTCGAATCCGGTGGACGCGCGTGCAACTGGCCGGGGTGTGAAGAGGCGGGCGAATTCCGTGCGCCGGGCGTGCGCTTGCCCGGTTTTGACGGGCCGGGCGACTATCGCTGGTTCTGTCTCGATCACGTTCGCGAATTCAATTCGGGGTACGACTATTTCGACGGCATGAGCGCGGAGGAAATTTTCCGCGCGCAGTCGCCGCTGCATGGCTGGGAAGCGCAGAGCCGTGCGTTCCGGCCGGATGCCGGCGTGGACGGTACGCCGCGCTGGGCCGACTTTGCCGATCCGCTGGAAGCGATCAGCGGCCGCGCCAAGGCGCACATGCGGCAGCGCCAGTCCGAGATGAAGCCCGAGAACGCCCGCTTCAACCCGGAAGAGCGACGCGCGCTCGGCGTGCTGGGGCTCGATGGCGATATCGACAGCAAGACGCTGCGGCTGCGCTACACGCGGCTGCTGCGCCAGTATCACCCCGATCACAACGGCGGAGACCATAGCCGTGCCGCGCGTTTGCAGGGGGTGGTGGAGGCTTATCAGCTCCTGCGTAAATCGGCGGCGTTGGAGGGGTAGGCCTACTGGCGGAGCGGGGTGACGGTTCCGCCACCCGCTTCGGTTCAGGCCTTTTCCCTTTCGCAGATTTTGGCGAGTTGTTCGGCGCAGGCGGACCAGCCGTCCGTGAAGCCCATGTCCTCGTGCATCTTGCGGTCTTCCTCGCGCCAGTGCCGTGCGCGGGCGGTATAGCGCGTGCCGCTGCCTTCCGGTTCCAGTTCCCAGATACCGATCATGAACGGCCCGGATGGCTGGAAGTCTCCCGTGACGGCATCGGTGGTAACGAAGCGGCGGCCTTCCTCGTATGCGAGGTATATCCCGTCCTGCGGTGCGGTTTCCCCGTCAGGCCCGTACATCGTCATCCGGCAGATTCCGCCGGGGCGGCGGTCCTGCTCCTCGACTTCGACCCGCCAGGGACGGGGGCACCACCATTCCTCCTGCCGGTTGGCCATGACGTCCCATACCTGCGTGATGGGAGCATCGATGTAGCGGGTGATCGACAGTTCGTTACCAGTCTCGCTCACGGGGTTCTCCTCAGTCTCTATCAGGTGCGCCGAGCGGGAAATAGGCGCGGAACGGCCGTGCCTCGTCGACGCAGCGGGCGACGGCGGGCAGCGAGAGCAGATGCGCGCGCCAGGCACGAAGGCGCGGCCTGTCCTCGGGTATCGGGTGGACCCAATCCGCATAGAACAGGGCGGGCGCCGCGGCGCATTCGATCAGGGTGACATGCTCCATCGGCGGATAGAACTGGAGCCAGCCTTCCAGCCAGGCATAGACCCGGTCCAGTTGCGCGCGGGCTTCGGCGCAGCGGGTCAGGTCGGGATTCTCCGGATCGCGGATATACTCGTTCACCACGATCTGCATGACGTTCATCACGTAGTTGTCGAAGACCCGGTCCAGCATGCGGATCGCCGTTGCCGCGTCCGGATCTTCGGGCAGGAGCGTGCCCGGGGCAGCATGGTGCCGATCAATATATTCGATGATCGTGGTGGCTTCGAACAGCAGGTTCTCGCCATCGCGCAGCACCGGGAACTTGCCCAGCGGTCCTGCCATCTGCACGACTTCGGCATGTTCCGGGTGCTCGGCATCGACCACTTGCAGAACGAAGGGCACGTCATGGGCGTAAAGCGCGATCAGCGCCTTCCACGTGTAGGACGAAAAGGGATGGCCGAAGAGTTCGAGAACAGGCTCAGGCGTCATGCGGTGCTTCCTGCAAGGGCGGCCTCGATCGCGGCGACATCGATCTTGCGCATCGTCATCATCGCTTCCATCGCCCGCTTGGCGGCCGCCCGGTCGGGATTGCCCAGCGCCCGTCCCAGCACCCGGGGTGTGATCTGCCAGGAAAGCCCCCACTTGTCCTTGCACCAGCCGCACATGCTTTCCGCGCCGCCGTTACCCACGATGGCGTTCCAGTAGCGGTCGGTCTCTTCCTGGTCCCCGGTTTCCACCTGGAACGAGAAAGCTTCGCTATGCTTGAACGCCGGGCCGCCGTTGAGGCCGATGCATTCTATGCCCATGACCGAGAATTCGACCGTGATGACGTCTCCCGCCTTGCCGTCGGGATAGTCCGCCGGGGAGCGAGTCAGGTCGGTGACCCGGGTGTCGGGAAAGATCGAGGCATAGAAGTTCGCGGCCTCTTCGGCATCGCCTTCGTACCAGAGGCAGACGCGGTTCTTCGCGCGATCCGTGGCGGTCATTTCTTCATCTCCCCGATCAGCGTGTTGTCCACCGCTTTGGCTGCCTTGTAGGCCTCGCGTGCCTGGAAACGCTCGGCATAGGCGACGAAGGCGCGGCGCGGCGGCATCGTGCCGAAAGTCAGCCCCCAGTCCACCGCGCTGCCGACGTAGACGTCGGCCATGGTGAAGCGGGAGCCGCACACATAGTCTGCCTGGTCGAAATGGCTTTCGAGGGCATTCATCGTCCGCTCGAAGTTGCCCCAGCCGACCATCGGCTCCTGTTCGGGCGTCGGCTCGCACTTGAGGTGGCGCGAGGTGATCGCCTGTTCGACCGGGCCGGACGCGAAGAACGTCCAGCGATAGTAGTCCGCCATTTCCCCGTCATTGGGCAGCAGTCCGGCTTCGGGATGCATCTCGGCGAGGTAGAGGCAGATCGCGGCGGCTTCGGTCACGACACGGTCGCCGCCATCGGCGTGGTGGACGATCGTGGGCACCTTGCCCATCGGATTGACCGCGAGGAAACTGGCCGGCTTGTCTTTCCAGTCGATCAGGACCTGCCGGTAATCGGCGCCCGCCTCATGAAGTGCCCAGCGGGCGATCTGCCCACGCGACATCGGGTTGGTATAGAAGGTATAATCGGCCATAGTCCTTCTCCGTCGCGTGGTGCGAGGTTGGAACAATTGCGGAACACGGGGCTGTCGTCAATGGCCTTGAAGTTCCGGTCGTGCCTTAGTCACCTTTAGGGCCGACGAGGCCGAAGCCTGCGCCTTGCGGATCGATCGCGACGACGATCCACTCGCCGCCGGGCACCTCGTGCGGGCCCATCAGCACGGTGCCGCCGTTCGCCTCGATCGCCGCTTTCGCCGCCTCGATCGAAGGGACGCCGAAGTAGAACAGCCAGACCGAGGGCTGGCTTTCCTCCTGGCGCTGCATGATCGCGCCGAGCGTTTGCCCGTGGTGGCCGATGAAGCAGTAGTCTCCCATCTCGCCCATCGACATCTTCTCGTCGAAGGTGAATCCGAAGTGCCTGCCGTAGAACGCCATGGAGGCGGCCTGGTCGGGGCTGGCCAGTTCGTTCCACCGAACCCGCTGGTTTTCGGTGACGGAGAACACGTCGCTCGCTGCATCGGGCTGATCGGCGGGCGGGACAGGGTTCATAAGGTAGATCGGCACGCCCTGCGGGTCGGCAACCATGGCGATGCGGCCCACGGGCAGGTCGGTGGCGGGCATCTGGATCTTGCCGCCTTCCGAGGCGATCGTCTCCACCGCCGCGTCGACATCCTCGACATGGAAGTAGGGCAGCCAGATCGGCCGTGCTCCGCCTTCGGCCATATCCTCGGTGATCTGCATGGCGCCGCCGGCCATGCCGCCATCGTCCCGCACGATCATGCGATAGTCCAGGCCGCCCGCTTCCGGGCTGGCGTGATCGCCGATGGTCCAGCCCACGACCGCGCGGTAGAAGGCCGCAGCCCCGTCGAGGTCGCTGGTGAGCAGTTCGTACCAGATGAAGCTTCCGACTGGATTGGCCATCGTCATTCTCCCGTTTCGGCCTGAGGCAGTTCGACGACGGAATCGAACCCGCCATATATCATTCGCGCGCCGTCGAAAGGCGGCGGGTTGGTGGCGGGGTCGAAGCGCGGATCGTTCTTCATAAGCTCCATCAGCAGGCCCATCTGCCGGTCCCGCGTGGCCTTGTCGGGCCACTCGATCCAACTGAAGCAGACCGTTTCGTCCTCTCTGGCGTCCACCGCGCGGAAGAAGTCGGTCTGCTTGCCGTGCTGGAGATCGTCACCCCAGCATTCGACCACCCGCGTTGCCCCGTATTCGATGAAATAGTCATCGAATTCCCGTGCATGGGAGATGAACCGGTCCTTGTTGGCAAGGGGGACGGCAATCACGAAACCATCTATGTAAGGCATGGCTATTCTCCGGAAGTGGCGGGAGAGGCGTAGCTTTCGAGTTGTTCCGAGAGGGCCCGGCGGAACGCCGGACGGCTTTCTCCGCGCGCCTTGTAGGCGGCGAGCACGGGGAAGCTTTCGAGGATGTCCGTGTGGTCGAGAATGCGCAGCACCGTAACGAGGACGATGTCCGCGAGCGAGAAGGCGCCGGCCAGCCATTCCCGCTCTCCCAGCGCTTTCTCGGTGCTGGAGAGACGCGATTTCACGAGCTTCAGCGCGCTTGGACGGGCTTCTGCGGCCCATGCCTTTCCTGACTGGAATATGTCGAGCATGCCGATCTGGGCGACGAACGGTTCAATGCTGTTGAGCCCCGCGAACAGCCAGGCGATCGCCTGCCAGCGCGTGGCCGGGTCTGCCGGAAGCAACCGCTCGTCCTGTTCGCCGAGGTAGAGCAGGATCGCGCCGCTTTCGAACAGGCGCTGCTCGCCGTCGTCGAAGGCGGGAACCTGGCCGAAGGGCTGCCATTCGCGGTAGCTGTCCGGGCGCGGGCTGAACACGTCGAGCAGGTCGATCCGGTAATCCCGCCCGATCTCCTCCAGCGCCCAGCGGATGCGCAAATCGCGGACCTGGCCCCGAACGGGCTGGGGAACGTCGGCATAGGCGGTAATGACGGTCGAGGCGGACTCGTTCCGGGGCATCGTCACTCTCCGATGTCGATGCGCCTGCTCGGCGCGATTCGTTATTGCCGGAGCCTGATCTTTCAGGTTACAAAAAGCAACCATGGAGTTAAAAAACGAAACCAAGGGGCGGGCGAAGCGTTCGGGAGGCAGGATGAAAGCCCCGGACGATGGTTCGGAAGGGCAGGGCGCTCATGCCGGATCTCACGGGCGCTGGTACCGCGACGCCTGCGGGGCGGCCTTCGCGATGGAGCTTGTGGGAGAGCGCTGGACCCTGCCGATCGTGCGCGAAATGATGCTTGGTCCGCGCCGCTTCAACGGGCTGCGCGCCGCGCTGCCCGGCCTGAGCGCCAAGGTGCTGACCGAACGGCTGGGCAGCCTCGAAGCCTCGGGCATCGTGCGCCGTGCGGTGCTTCCGCCGCCTGCCTCCGTGCAGGTCTACGCCCTGACCCAATGGGGATTGGGGCTGGAGGCGGTCATGCAGGAACTTGGGCGCTGGGCGGTGCGCTCGCCATCGCACGATCCGTTCCTGCCGCTGACGCCGGTGGCCTTCATGCTCTCCTTGCGCACGATGATCGTGCCCGAGCGGATCGGCGACCTCGAAATCGCCGTGGCTTTCGACGTCGGGGGGCAATGCTTCCTTGGCCGGCTGGAGCGGGGGCAACTGCACATCGTGCCCGCCGGTGAGGAAATCGGCGCGACGGATCTGCGCTTCTGTGCGGAAACCGCCACGGACTTCCTGCCGGTGTTCTATGGCAAGCGCACGGTGGAGGAGGCGGGCGGGCGGCTTTCGGTACTGGGGGACGCAGGCCTTGCCCGCAGGTTCATCGATCTTTTCTCCCTGCCCGCGAAGCTTGCGCCGGGGAACGTGGCGGGGGGCTGACTTTCGCAGCCGGGCCCGTCGGCATGGCCGGCCGCCCGGCGGACCGCATTTCCCGATATGGCTCAAAGCCTGTTGCGGTGCAGCGCTCGCTTGTCTACGCGAGTGCAACGATGACTGAGACCGAGACCATGAAAGCCGAGAACCGCCCCGAGTCACGAGACGCCACCGTGCTGGCTGCTCCCGACATCGAACTCGACGTGCGCGAGACCTTCGGAGTCGATATCGACTGGAAGGTACCTGCCTTCTCCGTCGCCGACGAGCGCGTTCCCGACCTTGACGAGACTTACGTCTTCGACCCGGACACCACGCTCGCGATCCTTGCGGGCTTTGCCTACAACCGCCGCGTCATGGTGCAGGGCTACCATGGTACCGGCAAGTCGACGCACATCGAACAGGTGGCCGCGCGTCTCAAGTGGCCATGCATCCGCATCAACCTCGATGCGCATATCAGCCGTATCGACCTGATCGGCCGCGATGCCATCGTGCTGCGCGACGGTCTCCAGGTCACCGAATTCCGCGAAGGCCTGCTGCCCTGGGCGCTCCAGCACCCGGTGGCGCTGGTGTTCGACGAATACGACGCCGGCCGCCCGGACGTGATGTTCGTGATCCAGCGCATCCTGGAAACCGAAGGCAAGCTGACCCTGCTTGACCAGAACCGCGTGATCCGCCCGGACAGGAATTTCCGCCTCTTCGCCACCGCCAACACGGTCGGGCTGGGCGATACCTCCGGCCTCTATCACGGCACCCAGCAGATCAACCAGGGCCAGATGGACCGCTGGAACCTGGTGGTCGGGCTGAATTACCTGCCGGAACCGGTCGAGACCGACATCGTCACCAAGAAGGTGCCGCAGGTCGATGCCAAGGTCGTCGCGAACATGGTCAAGGTTGCGGACTTCACGCGTCAGGGCTTCATGAACGGAGACATTTCCACGGTGATGAGCCCGCGCACGGTCATCACCTGGGCACAGAATTCGGCAATCTTCAACGATGTGGGCTTCGCCTTCCGCCTCTCGTTCCTCAACAAGTGCGACGAGACCGAGCGCGTGATGGTGGCCGAATACTACCAGCGCGTGTTCGGCAACGACCTGCCCGAGAGCGTGGTCGGCAAGGCCTGAGACTTACCGTCATCACGAACAGGAAAAGGGAGGCTGCGGCCTCCCTTTTTTTGTCCACCGCAGGGCCGTGATCGCAGCCGGCGAAGCGTGGGTGACAGGCGAAGGCGATCAGCCCTCGGGGTAGATCGCCTTCACGAAGTAGAGCCCGTCCGGCGGCGAATTGAGGCCCAGCGCCTGTCGGTCGCGCGCTTCCAGCGCCTCGGCGATCTGGTGCTCCCTCCAGCGGCCCATTCCCACCAGGGCGAGGCAACCGACCATCGAGCGCACCTGGTGATGCAGGAAGCTGCGCGCCTCCGCCTCGATCAGCACCATTTCGCCTTCGCGCCGCACGTCCAGTCGGTCGAGGGTCTTGAGCGGGCTTTGCGACTGGCAATGGGCCGAGCGGAATGTCGTGAAGTCGTGCAGTCCGACCAGCATCTGCGCGGCGCGGTGCATGGCCGCTTCATCAAGCGGCTTGGCCACCTGCCATGCCTTGCCGCGCTCCAGCGTGAGCGGCGCGCGGCGGTTGGCGATGCGGTAGATATAGGCGCGGCCGATGCAGGCGAACCGGGCGTGCCAGTCGTCCGGCACGATCTCGCAGGCGACGACCGCGATGGGATGAGGGCGAAGCCGCGCGTTCATCCCCTCCATGAACTGGAAGGGCGTGAACGGCTTGTCGATGTCGATATGCGCTCTCATGCCCAGCGCGTGGACGCCCGCATCGGTGCGGCCGGCGGCGTGCATGCTCGTGGTTTCCCCGGTGAGGGCGAAAGCCGCTTCCTCGACGCTCTGTTGTACCGAGGGGCCATGCGCCTGGCGTTGAAGGCCCATGTAGGGGGCGCCGTCGAATTCGAGAGTGAGGGCAAAGCGGGTCATCGCGCCGCCGATACAGGACTGCGCGCGCTCTGCAAACGGCTTGGCGCGAGGCGGCGCGCGGGGCATCCTCGTCCCCCGCCGTTGAGGAGAGCGCAAATGGCCGAACAGGCTTCACGTTTCGAGATATTCCGGGGCCGGGAAGCGCCCTCGCTGGATGACTGCGGCTGCATGACGCTTGCGGGTGAGGCCCCGAACATGATCGCCGCGTTGCCGCTGTTCGCCGGGGCCGGTCCGGAAACCGGCGAACATGTCGACGTGCCTTACCGCCGCCCGGGCATGAGCCTGGCGCGGCTCCGGTTGAAGAGCGGCTTCGCGCTTCCGCTCCATAGCCACGATTGCGACTGCCTGTACTACATCGTGGCCGGAAGCGTGGAACTCGGCACGGAAACGCTGGTGTCGGGCGATGGCTTCTTCGTGGGGAGCGAGGTGCCCTATGCCTATGTCGCCGGACCGGAAGGCGCCGAGGTCCTCGAATTTCGCGCTGCCGACACCTTCGACATCCGCGTGCGCGACAAATCTCCGGAAGGCTGGTCCAGGGCCGCGCAGCGTGTCCGCGAGGCGCAGGACCGCTGGGCGAGCGAGCCGCCGCCCGTCCGCCGCATGCCGTGACCTGCGGGGAGCGGGCGGGTTCGGCAATCAGCCCAGATGCGTGCCCGCGGGGATCGGCCGCCCGCGCAGCAGGTCTGCCGTCGCCATCGGCGGCTTGCCCGCGCGCTGGATCCGAGTCACGCGGATCGCGCCCTCTGCGCAGGCGACAGTGAGGGCGTCGTCAAGCGCGGTGCCGGGCTCGCCCGAACCTTCGGCCAGATCGGCCGCCAGCACCTTGTACCGTTCCCCGTCCAGTTCGAAGAACGCGCCGGGCGCGGGCATGAAGGCGCGCACCTGCCGTTCGGCTTGCACGGCGGACTGGGTGAAGTCGATCCGGGCCTCGGCCTTGTCGATCTTGCGGGCGTAAGTCACTCCGTCCTCGGGCTGGGTGACGGCGCGGTGAACGGCAAGATCGCGCAAGGTGCCGACCATGAGCTGAGCACCCTTTTCGGCCAGTTCGGCGGTCAGGTCTCCGGCGGTCTTGCGGTCGATCGTGGTGCGCAGCGTTGCCAGCATCGGTCCGGTGTCGAGGCCGGCTTCCATTTGCATGATGGTGACGCCGGTGGTGGGATCGCCTGCGAGGATCGCCCGCTGGATCGGCGCCGCGCCGCGCCAGCGGGGCAGGATCGAGGCGTGGATGTTGAGGCAGCCCAGCCGCGGCGCATCAAGCACGGCCTGCGGCAGCAGCAGGCCATAGGCGGCGACGATGGCGATATCTGCGCCGAGCGCGGCGAATATCTCCTGCTCCTCCGCGCTCTTGAGCGAAACGGGCGCGCGCACCTCGATCCCGCGTGCTTCGGATTCCTTGTGGACAGGGGAGGGGGTCAGTTCCTTCCCTCGGCGCCCGCCGGGGCGTGGCGGCTGGCTATAGGCGGCCACGACCTCGTGCCCCGCCTCGACCAGCGCGACGAGCGCGGGCACCGCAAATTCGGGCGTTCCCATGAAGACGATGCGCAAAACCGGTTACTCCGCTCACTCTGGGCCCGTCGAAGGGCATTTCGTGCGCAAGTGGCGCATGGGGCTTCGACAAGCAGTTCCCGAGCGGTTAGGGAATTGGCCATGGCATCGCAAGAGATCGAGACGCTTACCGCCGCGCTGTCGCGCCTTCCCGGCCTTGGTCCGCGTTCCGCACGCCGGGCGGTGCTGTGGCTCATCAAGCGGCGCGAGACCTCGCTTCTGCAACTCGTCGATGCTCTGGCTGCCGTAAGGGAAGCGCTCGTCGAGTGCGGGATTTGCGGCAATATCGACACGACGAATCCCTGCGGTATCTGCGCCGATTCGCGCCGCGATGCGGCTTCGCTCTGCGTGGTCGAGGAAGTGGCGGATCTCTGGGCGCTCGATCGTGCGCGGCTGTTCAACGGGCGCTATCATGTCCTGGGCGGTCGTCTTTCGGCGCTGGACGGCGTTCGCCCGGAAGACCTGAGTATCGATCGCCTGCTGCAGCGCGTGGAGGCAGGCGGGGTCGACGAGGTCGTCCTGGCCATGAACGCCACACTCGAAGGCCAGACCACCGCGCACTACATTGCCGAGCGTCTGGAGGGACTTCCGGTCCGCATCACCCAGCTTGCACATGGCCTCCCGGTAGGCGGCGAGCTTGACTATCTGGACGAGGGAACGCTTGCACAGGCGATCCGTGCCCGGCGGCCGGTAAGTTAGCCGATCACTGTCATCGCAGGGCCCATCTTGCGAAAATGGCCGTCCGCGATTATCTGCGGCCCATGGCTATCCGTGAAATCCTCGAAGTTCCCGATCCGCGTCTCAAGCAGGTTTCGGTCCCCGTCGAAAAGTTCGACGACGAGCTCAAGACGCTCGTCGAGGACATGTTCGAGACCATGTATGATGCGCCGGGCATCGGTCTTGCCGCCATCCAGGTCGGCGTGCCGCTGCGCGTTCTCGTGATCGACCTTCAGCCGGACGACGAGGATGCGGAGCCCGAAGTGTGCACCGCTCACGGCGATCATCACCACACGCACCAGCCGACGAAGAACGAGCCCCGGATCTTCATCAATCCGGAAATCCTCGATCCTTCGGAAGAGCACACGGTCTATCAGGAAGGCTGCCTCTCGGTCCCCGAGATCTATGCCGACGTGGAACGCCCCTCGCGCATCCGCGCGCGTTGGCAGGATCTCGACGGCACGGTGCACGAAGAAGACATGGACGGCCTGATGGCCACCTGCCTCCAGCACGAGATGGACCATCTCGAAGGCATTCTCTTCATCGACCACCTTTCGCGCCTGAAGCGCCAGATGGCGCTCAAGAAGCTGGACAAGCTGCGCAAGGCCGCCTGATCCCCGCTTCGGTGGAAAAGCTGCGAGAAGGGCTGGCGTTCTCTAAACGTTCCGGATAGGGTTCCGGAATGGAAATTGCTGTCGCCGCCATTCTCGCACTCGTCGTCGGTCTCGGGGCCGGCTGGTTCTTCGGCTCCCGGCCCGCCGCCGAATGGCGCATGCGGCACGAGACGCGCGACCGCGAGGCGCGCGATCTTGATGAACGTTTCCGGGCCGCCATTCGCGATCTGGCTGGCGCCACCGAACGCGCCAGCCGTGCCGACGATCTGGCCGCCGCGCTGGAACGTACCCGCACCGAACATGGCGCGGCGCTGGAGGTCCTGCGCAAGGACCATGGCGAAACGGTCGAGCGACTCCGGTTCGAGCATGTGCAGGTTCTTGATCGCACGCGCGGCGAGCTCACCCAGGTTCTCGAACGGACGCGCGGCGAACATGCCGGGCTGGTGGATTCCTTGCGCCGCGAACAGCGTGAGCTTGCCTCGGAACTGGCGACCCTGCGTGAAAAATCCGCGAATTTCGACGAACAGAAGCGTCTTCTGCTCGAAGCGCAGGAAGCGCTTCGCAAGGAATTCGAAAACGCCGGCGCCAAGGTGCTGGCCGGTGCCCAGGACGCTTTCCTGCGCCGAGCGGGCGCGCGGTTCGAGGAAAGCGAAAAGGCCAATGCCGAGCGCATCCGCACCATGCTGGCCCCGGTGGGCGAGCGGCTCAAGAGCTATGAGGAGCAGGTCGCCGCACTGGAGGCCAAGCGGGTCGATTCGTTCGGGCAGCTCACCGGACTGATCCAGTCGATGCGCGAAGGGCAGGAAAAGGTGCGCGAGGAAGCGCAGCGGCTCGGCAATTCGTTGCGCAATGCACCGAAGGCGCGTGGGCGCTGGGGCGAACAGCAGCTTCGCAACGTGCTGGAACAGTGCGGGCTTTCCGAACACACCGATTTCGTCACCGAGCATTCCATCGATACCGACGAAGGCCGCCTGCGGCCGGACGCGATCGTCAACATTCCCGGCCAGAAGCGGCTGGTGATCGACGCGAAGGTTTCACTCAACGCCTATCAGGAAGCCTTCGAGGCTCAGGACGAGGTAGCCCGCGATGCCGCGCTGCGCCAGCATGTCGCCTCGATGCGCAACCATGTCCAGACGCTGGGCGCCAAGAGCTACCAGAGCCAGTTCGAGGATGCGCCGGACTATGTAGTGATGTTCGTGCCGGGCGAGCATTTCGTTGCCGCCGCGCTGGAACAGGACCCGGAACTGTGGGACTTCGCTTTCCGCAACAAGGTGCTGCTGGCGACGCCGACGAATCTTGTCGCGATCGCCCGCACCGTGGCGCAAGTCTGGCGTCAGGATGGCCTCGCGCGCGAGGCGCGCGAGATCGGTCGGATGGGCGGGGAGCTTTACGATCGCCTGGCCGTGGCCGCGGATCACATGAAGCGCGTGGGTGCCGGCCTGGAATCGGCGGTCAACAATTACAACAAGTTCGTCGGCAGCTTCGAGCGTAACGTGCTCAGTTCCGGCCGCCGCCTGCGCGACAAGCATATCGAGATCGGCAAGCGTGAGATCGATGAGGTCCAGCAGATCGAATCGACCCCGCGCTACGGTGCCGAAACGGTGGCGGAGGAGATCGAGGCGATCGCCGAGGCCAAGTCCCTGCCGGAAGCGGCCCAGTAGGCGTCAGCGTCCGTTCGCACTGCGGGCGGGGCGCTCGACTGGTCCGCCTTCTCGGACGAGTTCGGCGGTGTGGCCGCTCGATTGCAGGATCATGTGATTGCCGTCGATGGCGAAGCGAGGGGTGGCGACAAGGAGGGCGTTGACCGCTTTTTCCTGATCCCATGCCGGAATGGTGCAGGTCATCTCGGTCAGGGTGAGGGGGCCTGCGATCAGGCGTTCCTCGTCGATGCGCCAGGGCCCGTCCATGCGGTTGCAGCCGACCAGAACGCCCATCTTGCTGCCCGCGAAGGTCAGCCGCGCATCGTTGGATTCAGGCCGCTGTCCGTCGATCAGTGCGAAGCGCCAGCTCGTGCGGGCGAGCGGGGAATCCTCGCCCTGGATCGAGCAAGCGGTGAGCGGCGATAAAAGGCAGAAAGCAAGAAGAACGGCACGCATGATGGCGCCACTCTACACATCCGGGATGATGCCCGGATGAACGCCGCTATCAGTTGCCGCCCTCAAGATGGGCGAGCGCCTCATAAGCCAGCACGGCACCAGCCACGGCGGCGTTCAGGCTGTCTGCCCTGCCGCGCATCGGGATGGTGACGCGCAAGTCGCAAGCTTCCTCGTAAGCCTGCGGCAGGCCTTGCGATTCGTTGCCGACCATCAGGAAGCAGGGCGCCGAATAAGGGGCCTGGCGATAGTCGGTAGGATCGCGCAGCGAGGCCGCCACGAGCTGACCTTCGCCGGAGCGAAGCCAGTCCTGGAATTCGTCCCAGCGTGCAATGGCGATCTTCTGCGTGAAGATGGCGCCCATGCTGGCCCGCACCGCTTCCACGGAGAAAGGGTCCGCGCAGTCGTCAAGCAGGATCAGCCCGCCGGCGCCAACGGCGTCTCCGGTGCGGAGCATCGTGCCGAGATTGCCGGGATCGCGCAGCGCCTGCGCAACCAGCCAGATCGGCGCCGAGGCGCGGTCGAGATTGGCGATGCGCGTGTCGAATTCGGCGAAGACCCCGGCGACGGCCTGGGGATTGTCCTTGCCCGTGACCTTGGCGAGGATTTCGACGTCCATTTCGACGATTTCACCCCCGGCGGCGGCCACGGCGTCTTCCAGCGCGTCAAGCAGGGGATGGGGATCGCGGCCGATGGCCATGACCAGCATTTCCGGCACTATGCCGCATTCGCGCGCGTCGGTCAGCAGGCGCAGACCTTCGGCGAGGAAACGCTCTTCCCGCTTGCGGTGCTTCTTCTCGCGCAGGGAGCGCAGGAACTTGACCAGCGGATTCGAGAAGCCGGTAATTGTGCGGCGGAAGGCCACGCGGTCGGACGGCGTCATTCTTCGCCGAAACCGTCGCGAACGAGTGTGGCGAGAACCGCGAGCGCTTCGGGCGCGCCATCGCCGGAGCAGGCGATCTCGATCGAATCGCCCTTGGCGGCGCCCAGCATCATCAGGCCGAGGATGGAGTTCCCCGCAGCCTCGGTTCCGTCCTTGCCGACCTTGACCAGCACGGTTTCCGGAAGCTCGGCGACGTGGTTGACGAACTTGGCGCTGGCGCGGGCGTGGAGACCGCGCTTGTTCACGATCAGCACCGTTTCACGGCAGTCGATCATGCGGCGTCTTGTCCCAGATATTCGCTGGCGATGGTGATGTAGTTGCGTCCGGCGTCGCGCGCGGCCGCGGCGGCATCGCGCACGGACATGCAGGCGCGGGCCTTGGCTAGGCGGATCAGCATGGGAAGGTTGATCCCGGCGATCACTTCGACCTTGCCGGCCTGCATCAGCGAAATCGCGAGGTTCGACGGAGTGCCGCCGAACAGGTCGGTGAGGATGATGACACCTTCGCCGCTGTCCACTGCAGTAATTGCCTCGGCAATCTCGCTGCGGCGGCGCTCCATGTCGTCGTTCGGACCGATGCAGACGGTTGCCACCGCCGACTGGTCCCCGACGACGTGTTCCATCGCGTGTACGAATTCCTCGGCGAGATTGCCGTGAGTGACCAGGATCATACCGATCATGCTGGGATTAGGCTCCGAATTTCCTGCGAATGCGACCGGGTTATATAATGTTCTTTCACGCCACTGCCCCCCTTCGAGAATTACCCCCCTCGAGAAGATCAGCAGCCCGCGAGCCCAGGTTGCGATGCAACAATGTGGGCGAAAATCCCGCATCGTGCAAGGCCGCAGCCATTTGTTCGGCGGTAAAAACGGAGCGGTGTCGCCCTCCGGTACATCCAAAGGCTATGTGAACATAGGCCTTTCCCTGCGCGCGGTAGCGGGGAAGCAGCAGCAGCAACAGGTCGCGAATCCGCGCAAATGCCTCATCGAAGGCCGGGTCCTTGCGTATATAGTCTCCGACCGGCGCATCCTGCCCGGTCATCGGGCGTAGCTCGGAATCCCAATGGGGATTTTCGACGAAACGCATATCGAAGACGAAATCTGCAAGCGGTGGCATCCCGCGCGAGAACCCGAAACTGGACACGGTGATCGTGAGATCCTCGGGCTCATCGGCGGCGAAGCGTTCGCGAATCGTGCGTTGCAGGTCGTTAGACGTGAACTCGGTGGTTTCCACCAGGATGTCGGCCCAGCGTCGCAGCGGGGAGAGCAGTTCGCGCTCGGCGCGAATGCCGCTGTCCACCGGGGCATCGGCCGCCAGCGCGTGGCGTCGGCGGGTCTCGTTGAAGCGGCGCTCCAGTTCCTTGCTCGAACAGTCGAGGAACAGGGTGGTGACCTCGAGGTCGTGACGCTCGCCCAGCGCCTTGACCTGGGCGATCACGCGGTCAGGATTGAAGCCGCGGGTGCGGCAGTCAAAGCCGATGGCCAGCGGGGAGGGATCGTCCGAAGGCTTGCCCTCGATCATGCGCTCGAGAAGGCGGACCGGGAAATTGTCGATGATTTCCCACCCGAGGTCTTCGAGTACGCGGAGCACGGTCGTCTTGCCGGCACCGAGCATGCCGGTGACGAGCAGGACTTTCTGCTTGTGGGGACGCGCGGGGGGAGCCTGGGGGGAGTCGTCTTGCATCGGGGGCTGTTTGCGCTCGGAACCGGGGAAAGGGAAGGGGGAGACGTGCCGGTCGGTCACTCTGTGAGACCATAATGCAACAGCGCGAGTTCGGTCTTGAGGGGGAGCGAATCGCCATCCGGCCGGAGCCGCAAGTACGGCAGATCGACGCCGAGGAGTGTGATCCGGCCGGGCGAATCGACGAATCGCGGTGCCTCGCGGTCGAGCGAGAGGAAGAGCGCGACGGGCGCTTCATCGCGGCAAGCGAAGGGAAGCACGCCGAGATTGCGCACTTCCATCAGGCCGCGCGTGTTCGGATGGGGCTGTGCGAAGAGCCGGCCGTTCCGCGCTTCGAGCAGTACGCTGTCATCGCCGATCAGTTCGCCGCCGCGGTCTATCAGGCGTAGGGCGAGGCTCGATTTTCCGGTTCCGGAAGGCCCCTCGATCAGCACCGCGCGCCCGCCGATGGCGACGCAGGTGGACTGCCTGGCAATGCGGACGGCGTCGGCCAAGGTCAGGCGCTCTGCCAGGCGGGAAGCGAGATGAGCAACCGGGCGCCCTGTGCGCCATCGGTGCGGTCGGTCGCGCGCAGTTTGCCGTAGTGGGCCTCGACTATGGTGCGGGCGATGGCCAGTCCGAGCCCCGAGTGCTTGCCAAACTCCTCGCCGGAGGGGCGCAGCGAGTGGAACCGCTCGAATATCCGTTCCCGCGCCGCCTCGGGGATGCCGGGGCCGTGATCGGTGACGGCGATCGTGAGGCGGCCTTCGGTGCGGCCGACGGCGATCTCGATCGGCGTTCCCTCGGGTGAGAACGAGACGGCATTGTCGAGCAGGTTCTGCAATACTCGCTCCAGCCGCGAGGCATCGCCCGCCACCAGCAGGTCGCCGTCAGCTTCGCGCACGACCTTGATTATGCTCGATCCGTTGACCCCGCGCTGCTCGCGTTCGGCCACGAGCGCGCGGACCAGCCGCAGCATGTCCACGGGTTCGAAGGTCGTGCGGCTGAGCTGCGCGTCGATCCGGCTCGCATCGGCGATCTCGGTGACCAGGAAGTCGATCCGGCGCACGTCGTCCTTGGCGATGCCGATGAGCTGGCGGCGAAGGGCCGGTTCGTCGACCCGGTCGAGGCTTTCGAGGGCGCTGCGCAGGCTCGTCAACGGGTTCTTGAGTTCGTGCGCGACATCGGCGGCGAAGCTTTCCACCGCGTCGATGCGCTGGCGCAAGGCGCCGCTCATGTCGGAGATGGCGCGGGCGAGCAGGCCGATCTCGTCGCGCCGGTCCGGCAGGCGGGGGACGACTACGCTGCGATCGCGGCCGAGACGAACGCGCACGGCAGCGCGAACCAGCTTGCGCAGCGGCTCGACGATGGTGCGGGCAAGGAACAGCGAGAGCAGGATCGAGACGGTAAGCGCGCCGCCGACGATGATGGCAAGCGTCTGGCGCGCCATGCGCACGTTCTCGGTAATGTCGCGCGCGTTGCGGGTGACGAGCAGCGCCTCGCCGCGATTGCCCACAGGGGTTGCGGCGATGATGACGGGGGTGCGGTCCGGCGCGGCCTTGTGCGAGACCTCGGTTTCGCCGCTGGCGAGCGCGGCGGCCACTTCCGGCCAGGCCGAGGCGCCGGCGCGCGGGGCGTCGTGATAGTCGGCGACGGGCGGCGAGCCGAGCACCCAGTCCATGCCCCGGTCGAGCGCGCGGGCGGCATCCTGGAACCACGGTTCGGTGGCGGGATCGATCAGGGTGTAGGAGGGGCGGGCAAGGGTGAAGCTGTCGGCTTCGAGGGCGCCGTCGTTGCTGAACAGCCTCAGCCGCAATGCCTGCCCCGAGCCGATCCGCGTGATCAGGTCGCGCCGGCGGCCGGCGTTTTCACCGGCAAGGGCGATGGCCACGACTTCCGCTTCCGAACGGGCGAGGCGGAAGCGCTCGTCCAGCAGTTCGCGCCGATAGCTGTCGATGTAGAACAGGCTCCCCGCGAGCAGGGCCAGCGCGATCACATTCACGGCAAGGATGCGCGCGGTCAGCGAGACGCGCCACGGCATCCCGAGCCGGACCGCCAGAGATCCCTTGCGCCGTCCCGGTGTACGTTCAGCCATCGGCGAAGGAATAGCCCGCGCCATAGAGGGTGTCGATCGCCGAAAATTCCGGGTCCACCGCGCGGAACTTGCGGCGCAGGCGCTTGATGTGGCTGTCGATCGTGCGGTCGTCGACGTAGACGTCCTCGCTGTAGGCGGCGTCCATGAGCTGGTTGCGGCTCTTGACCACGCCGGGCCGCAGGGCGAGCGCTTCGAGGATGAGGAACTCTGTAACGGTGAGGGAGACGGGCTCTGCGTCCCATGTCACCTGATGGCGCGCCGGATCGAGGCGCAGACGGCCGCGGATGACGGGTTCGGGCAGGTTCTCCGCCACCGTCTCCTCGCTCGTGCCGCGAACCAGTTCGCTGCGCCGCAGGATCGCCCGGATGCGCGCCACCAGCAGGCGCTGGCTGAAGGGCTTGGTGATATAGTCGTCCGCCCCCATCGCAAGGCCCAGTGCCTCGTCCGGTTCCTCGTCCTTGGAGGTCAGGAAGATGACCGGCAGGCGCGACTGTTCGCGCAGCGCCTGGAGCAGATGAAGCCCGTCCATTCGGGGCATCTTGATATCGAAGATCGCAAGGTCCGGCGGATTGTCCAGCAGGGCCTTCAGCGCGGTTTCGCCGTCGGTATAGAGCCGGGTGGCGAAGCCTTCGGCCTGGAGCCCGATCGACACGGTGGTGAGGATGTTACGATCGTCGTCCACGAGGGCGATCGACTGCTGGCGGACGGGCGCTGGGGGCGGCGTCTCGTCAGGAGCGCCGGCGGATTGGCAGGGCGAATGCTGGGGGTTTGCCGACGGTTCGACCATGGGATTGCCCTGTGTTCCTTCCATTGCAATCGAACGCCGTGACTAGCGATTGGGGCACGTTCCGTCCACGGCTTTGCGACTCGTCTCGAAATTGCCCCGGAATGGTCGAAGTGTTGCCGTTCTACCCCCCTCGGTTGGTTTATCTTTGCGGAAATTTGACGGAAAAGGGGGTGGCGATTATTCGCAGCCCGATTCTTGCGCAAATGTCGGGGCGTGTCCGGTTTCGGTCGGTCGCGCCTTTATTGGAGGAGATGACATTGACCGCTACCCTTAAGTATTCGCTCGCCAGTCAAGGCATAGAAACACGCGCCAATGTGCTCGCGAACCTGGGCACCGCGCCACTGGTCGAGCAGGCGGTCAAGAACGGCGAGGGCGTGCTCGCCGCCGACGGGCCGTTCGTCGTCGCGACCGGTAAGCACACCGGGCGTTCGGCCAAGGACAAGTTCATCGTCAAGGACGCCGAGACCGAAAATACGGTCTGGTGGGGCAAGACCAACGTGCCGATGACGCCTGAACACTTCGCCGCGCTGAAAGAAGATTTCCTCGCTGCCGTGGCCGACAAGGACCAGCTCTACGTTGCCGACCTGTTTGGCGGTTCGCAGCCGGAACACCGCGTCAACGTGCGCGTCATCAACGAGTTCGCCTGGCACAACCTGTTCATCCGCACGCTTCTGGTCCGTCCGACCGAAACCGAACTGGAAAGCTTCGAGCCCGAATATACCATCATCGACCTGCCGAGTTTCCGCGCCGATCCCGAACGGCACGGTTCGCGCTCGGAAACGGTGATCGCGGTGAACTTCACCGAGAAGCTGATCCTGATCGGCGGCACCGCCTATGCCGGCGAAATGAAGAAGTCGGTCTTCGGCATCCTCAACTACCTGCTGCCGGTCAAGGGTGTGATGCCGATGCACTGCTCGGCCAACATCGGCCCCGAGGGTGACACCGCCGTGTTCTTCGGCCTTTCCGGCACCGGCAAGACCACGCTTTCGGCAGATGCCTCGCGCACGCTCATCGGTGACGACGAGCATGGCTGGTCGGACACCGCCGTGTTCAACTTCGAGGGCGGCTGCTACGCCAAGATGATCCGCCTTTCGGCCGAGGCCGAACCGGAAATCTTCGCGACCACGAAGCGTTTCGGCACCGTGCTCGAAAACGTGGTGATCGATCCCGACACCCGCCAGATCGACCTCGACGACAACTCGCTTGCCGAGAACAGCCGCGGTTCCTACCCGATCGACTTCATTCCGAACTGCTCGGAAAAGAACCTCGGCCCGGTTCCGAAGAACATCATCTTCCTCACGGCCGACGCTTACGGCGTGCTTCCTCCGATCGCGCGTCTCACACCCGATCAGGCGATGTATCACTTCCTCTCGGGCTACACTGCGCGCGTCGCGGGCACCGAGATCGGCGTGACCGAACCCGAAGCGACTTTCTCGACCTGCTTTGGCGCGCCGTTCATGCCGCGTCATCCCTCGGTCTACGGCAACCTCCTCAAGGAGCGTATCGCCAAGGGCGGCGTGAAGTGCTGGCTGGTCAACACCGGTTGGTCGGGCGGCAAGGCCACGATGGAAGGCATCAAGCGCATGCCGATCAAGGCGACCCGCGCGCTGCTCAACGCCGCGCTCGACGGCAGCCTCAACGATGCCGAGTTCAAGGAAGATCCGAACTTCGGCTTCGAGGTTCCGGTTGCGGTTCCCGGCGTCGACACCAAGCTGCTCGACCCGCGCGGCGCCTGGGTTGACGGCAGTGAGTATGACAAGACCGCACAGACCCTGGTGAAGCAGTTCATCGACAATTTCGCGCAGTTCGAAGCGCATGTCGACGAAGGCGTCCGCAAGGCGGCACCGGTCGCGGCCTGAGCGGCGATGGCGCCTTTATAGGCGCTGTTCGGCTCGAATTAAGTACAGGGCCTCGGAACTTCGGTTCCGGGGCCCTTGTTTTGTCATCAGGACCGTGCATCCTCGCCATCCCCCTCTCTAGGAGATACGACCATGGGACTTTTCGACGGTATCCTTGGACAAGTCAGCGACCATCCGGATGTGGCTAACCTCGCCTCCAAGCTCGGCCTTGAGCCCGCGCAGGCGGAGCAGGCGATCGCCGCGCTGGGCCTCGCGCATCAGCAGGAGGGCGACACCGCACAACTCGCGGCGGAAAAGACCGGGCTTGGTGTCGGCACGATCCAGCAGGTGATCGCGGCGATCGGCGGCGAAGGCTCGCTCAGCCAGTTCGCCAGTCTGGTGGGCAGCGATCCCGCGAAGTTCACCGCTTTTCTCGACAAGGACGGCGACGGCAGCGTCATGGATGACCTGACCGACCTTGCGAAGGGCTTCTTCGGCAAGAAGTAAGCCGGTCTATCGTCGTCCCGGGACTGTCCCGGGACGACATTTCAGCTTCGGTCAGTTCGCCTTGCCGGTGGCGATGTAGCTGTCGATGTTCTTCGCCAGCACGTCGAGCGGGACGTTGCCGCCATCGACCACGGCCTGGTCGAAGTCTCGCAGGTCGTAGCGTGCGCCAAGCGCCGCCTGTGCGCGGCTGCGCTGGCGGTTGATCTCGGAATGACCCATCTTGTAGCCGCAGGCCTGGCCCGGCCATGAGCAGTAGCGGTCCACTTCGTTGACCACTTCCTCGCGCTTGTTGCCGTTCTTCTCCATGAAGAAGCGCACCGCCTGTTCGCGGCTCCAGCCCTTGGCGTGGAGGCCGGTGTCCACGACCATGCGGCAGGCCCGGAAAGCGATCGACTGGAGGTAGCCGAGCTGGCCGACGGGATCGTCGGCATAGGCGCCGAGTTCGTCCGCAAGCTGCTCGCCGTAAAGCGCCCAGCCTTCGGAATAGGCGTTGAAGGCCAGGATCGAGCGGATCAGCGGCAGGCGGTTGGCATATTCGCCCTGCCAGACGTGACCGGGGATCGCTTCATGGTGGACCAGGGTCGGCAGGTCGTACTTGCGGTGCAGGTCGGTGGTGCGCAAGTTGATCCACATCTTGCCCGGAACCGAACCGTCGATCGATCCGGCGCCGCCATATGCGGTCGGCGCGCCGGGCTCCTCGGCCAGCGGCAGGCGGCGAACCTCGACGTTCCCCTTCACCGGATCGCGGAAGGCGCGCGGCATCTGGGCGCGGATCCAGTCGATCCGATGGCGGATGAAGGCCATGATCTCGGTGCGGCCGGGGTCGCCTTCGGCGAACATGAAGCGCTTGTCGGTGCCGAGCGCGGTCATCCGTTCGCCAACAGTGCCGGTGGTATAGCCGAGCTTCTGGAGGATGGGGTCCATGCGGCCATGGAGCGCGGCCAGTTCCTCGATCCCGCGCTGGTGGATTTCCTCGGCGGGGACAGGCGTGGTCGTGCTGGCGCGCAGGGCCCAGGCGTAGAACTCGGCGCCGTGCGGGCGTTCGCGCATTCCGGGATCGCTCTTGGCCAGACCGCGCTGGCGCTTGAGTTCGGCAAGCTGGCGTTCGAGCGCGGGCACGACTTCGGCGGACACGATGGCCTTGGCGCGGCGGTCCCAGTCTCCGGGGATCGAGGCGGTGCGGCCCACGAGCGAAGCGACGAGGCCGCCGCCGTTGTTGCGGGCGTCCTCGATCGTGCTGGTCATCTGCGCGATCGCGCGGTCGAGCAGGAAATCGGGCGGGACGAGGCCCTGGTCCGTGGCCTTGCGGATGCGTTCCAGTTCGCCGTCGAGCTGGTCGTCGAACTTGGCAAGACGGGCGAGATAGGCCTCGGCATCGGCGCCGTTCTTCACCGGATGGTCGGCGTCGAGGAACTTGGGCGTGTCGAGATAGGCGCCGACGTTCTGGATCACGACGTAGGGCGTATTGCGCCAGCCGCCCACCGCGACATCGCCGTAGGGCTGCGCAAACCCGTCCAGCGAGGTGCGGTAGGCGCTGCGCACCACGGCGAGGCTGGTCTGCGTGGCATGGTCCAGGCCCGCGGTCGGCACCGCTTCCACGCGGGCGAGATCTTCGCGCAGGGTCCTGGCGAGCGCGGCCTTGCCCGCGAACGAGCGGTCTTCGGCCTTGGCACGCAGGGCGGCATGGGCGCCCACGTCGATGCCCAGTCCGGTCGCCCCTTCGGGGTTGTGGTCGAGCAGTCTCCACGCGGCCGAATCGAGCAGTGCGGCGGCTTTCTGCTGGGCAGGGTTTCCGGAAGCAGCGCCTGCCGCGGCCTGTGCTACGCCGGGCAGGGCGATGCTGGCGGTGCCGGCGGCAAGGAACTGGAGGGTGGTGCGCCGCGAGAGGGATGCGGCCTTGGTCTGGGTGTCTTGCATGGCGGCGAAACTGGCGAGGCGATGTCTTCAAGTCAAACCCGCTCGATTGCGGCAAACGTCTGCGCTAAGAAAAAGCCATGGATATTGCACTCTCACTCATGATCCCGGCCATCATCGCGCTCCTGCTGGGCGCGCTGGCGCTCTACCGACGCGGCGGCAATCGCAAGCAGGCCGGATTGATGCTGGTGCTGGCGGGCGTGCTCACCGTCAACGTGGCGATCTGGACCCTGCCCAATTCCAACGGCGATACGCTGGCGCGCGCGGGAGATGCGAAAACGGCGCCGGAGTAAATCTCCGGCGCCGCTCATCCGTTCGAAACGCCCTGGATCAGGTTCGGGGCGTTACTTGATCGGGCAGTCCGGCGCGAGGCGCATGTCGAGGTAGTTGTCTACCGAGCGCATGAGATCCGGCACTTCGTTTTCGAAGAAGTGGTTGGCGCGCGGGATTTCGTCGTGATGGATGGTGATGTGCTTCTGCGTGCGCAGCTTGTCGACCAGCTTCTGCACGGCGCCCGGCGTAACCACCGTGTCTGCCGCGCCCTGCACGATGATCCCCGATGCGGGGCAGGGCGCCAGGAACGAGAAGTCGTACATGTTCGCCGGCGGGGCTACCGAGATGAAGCCGCGGATTTCCGGGCGGCGCATCAGCAGCTGCATGCCGATCAGCGCACCGAACGAGTAGCCCGCGATCCAGGTGGTCGAGGCTTCGGGATGGATCGACTGCACCCAGTCTAGCGCGGCGGCGGCGTCGGACAGTTCGCCCACGCCATTGTCGAAGCTGCCCTGGCTGCGGCCGACGCCGCGGAAATTGAAGCGCAGGGTGGCGAAGCCGCGCGCCACGAACGTCTTGTAGAGGTGCTGGGTGATGCGGTCGTTCATCGTCCCGCCGGCCTGGGGGTGCGGGTGGAGGATCATCGCCACGGGCGCGCGCGGACGCGGTGCCGGCTGGAAACGGCCTTCAAGGCGACCTTCGGGTCCGGGGAAGATGACTGCGGGCATGTGTCTGCGAACCTGACCTGTTGAAACTCCCGCGAAACGGCGGCGAAATTCTCGCCAGCCATCGCGGGAGTGGAAAAAGGGAAGTTCGCTATATAGAAACCTTGGCTCCGAAAACAACTTTTCAAGCGATGTCAGCTCAACAGATCTATCTCGACCACGCGGCGACCACGCCGCTCCTGCCCCAGGCGCGCAATGCATGGCTGGAAGGTGCGGCTTTCTGGGCCAATCCTTCGAGCCCTCACCGGCAGGGCCGCGCAGCGCGTGCCGCGCTCGAAGACGCGCGCGCCCGGATGAAAGGGCTGCTCGGGTGGCAGGGTGAACTGATTTTCACTTCGGGTGCGAGCGAGGCTCTCGCCATTGCCATTCGCGGGTCGAAACGCGTGCTTTCTGCGGTTTCTCCGATCGAGCATGAGGCGGTGCTGCGTCATGGCGCGGCGGCAGCAAGGCTTGCCGTGGACTCCTCGGGCCTAGTCGATCCGGCGGGTGCGGCGCTGGAGGGGCTGGTCGCGGTGCAGCAGGTCAATTCCGAAACGGGCGTGATCCAGCCGCTGGCCGAAGTCGCAGAGGCGGTGAAAGCCGCCGGCGGCGTGCTGCTTGCCGACTGTGCGCAAGGCGCGGGGAAGCTCTCGTTGCCACCCGCCGACCTCATCGCCCTGGCGGCGCACAAGTTCGGCGGCCCCATCGGCACCGGCGCGCTGCTGGTGCGCGACTGGGCCTTGCTCGAACCGAGCGGTGGTCAGGAGCGTGGCTACCGTGCGGGAACCGAGAACCTCCCCGGCGCACTGGCAATGGTCGCCGCGCTGGAGGCCGGCAGCGAATGGATGGTCGAGGCCCGCAGGCTTCGCGCCCTGCTCGAGACGGAAATCCTGGCGGCCGGGGGTGAAGTGGTCGGCGGCGAAGCCGAACGAAGCCCGACAATCGGCGGTTACCGGATGCCGGGGCTGTCTTCCGCCGCGCAGCTCATCCGGTTCGACGCCATGGGCATCGCCGTCTCTGCGGGAAGCGCCTGTTCCTCTGGATCGCTCAGGACCAGTCACGTTCTGGAGGCGATGAACTATCCGCATCCGACGGAAGTGATCCGGGTGTCGATCGGCCGCGAGACTTGCGAGGCCGATATCGCGCGCTTCCTTGATGCCTGGCGCGCGATTGCCGGAAGCCGGCGCGCGGCATGATCTATCTCGACTATCAGGCGACGACGCCGCTGGCTCCCGAAGCGCGCGAGGCCATGCTGCCATGGCTGGGCGGGCCGGAAGCGGTGGGCTTCGCCAACCCCCATAGCCCGCACCGGCCGGGCCGGGCCGCTGCCGCCATCGTTGAAGTGGCACGCGATCAGGTTGCCGCCTTGCTGCCGCCGGGCGGGCGGGTGATCTTCACTTCCGGTGCGACCGAGGCGATCAATCTCGCCATGGCGGGGAGCAGGGCGCGGAGCCTTGCGGTTTCCGCCATCGAACATGCCGCCGTGCTCGACACGGCGCGGGCGCTCGATCCGGCGGTTTCCATCCTGCCGGTGAACGCGGAGGGGCTGGTCGATCCGGCCACGAAGATCGCGGAAGGGACGGGCCTTGTCGCCGTCATGCAGGTCAACAACGAGATCGGCACGATCCAGCCGGTCGAAGCTCTTGCCCGAGCCGTCCATGCCGCAGGCGCGCTGTTCCTTTGCGATGCCGTCCAGGGGGCGGGCAAGATCGCGGCGCCTGTCGGCGCGGACCTGATCGCGATCTCGGCCCACAAGCTCTATGGGCCGAAGGGGATCGGGGCGCTCTGGGTGCGTGACGGGCTTGAGCTGGCGCCGATGATGCACGGCGGCGGGCAGGAGCAGGGCCTGCGTTCGGGCACGCTCAGTCCCGCGCTTTGCGCCGGGTTCGGCGTGGCCGCATCGCTCGCGGCAGCGCGGATGGAAGAGGACGCCGCGCGTGTCGAGGCGTTGTGGGATGCCGCGCGCGCAGTGCTGGCGCGCTGGACCCTCAACGGCTCGTCCACAGATCGCTGGCGCGGAAATCTCAACTTGCGCTTGCCGGGGCTCGATGTGGCGCGGCTGATGTCCGACCTCAGGAACGTGGCGTTTTCCGCCGGTTCCGCCTGTGCCAGCGGCTCGGGACGGCCCAGCCACGTGCTCAAGGCGCTCGGACTTTCCGATTCCGGCGCCAAAGCCTCTATCCGTCTGGGATTCGGGCGATATAGTGACCTTGGGGAGCTGAAGGATGCCTGCATACGAATAGAAGCCGCAGCAGCGGCGCAGGGAGTCTGAGTTGCTGAACGTGAGGTTTTTGACCGCGGAAGGAAAACTCGTTCTGGCCGAGGCCGAGACGGGAGACGTTCTGCTGCGTGTGGCGCAAGCTGCCGGTATGCCGCTCGAAGGAACGTGCGAGGGGCAGATGGCCTGCTCGACCTGCCACGTGATCGTCGCGCCCGACTGGTTCGACAGGCTGGAACCGGCCTCGATGGACGAGGAAGACATGCTCGACCTCGCCGCCGGAGTTGCGCGGACCAGCCGCCTGTCCTGCCAGATCGAACTGACTCAGGCGCTGGACGGTTTGGAGGTCAGGATTCCGGGCGTTTCACGGGACATGCAGATCGGCTGATCGTCACCCCGGAACAGTCCGGGATGACGACTTCGGCCTGTTCAGGCTTCCTCGCCCGGTTGCGTGCGGCGGCGATACAGGCTCATTCCATAGCGGATGCCCAGTCCGACCAAACCCAGCGGCACGATGACGGCTGCGGCGAGGATGAGGAAGCCGATGACCGCGCCCAGTACGGTCCCCACATTGCCGAGAGCGCCTCGGATCGGTCCCATGAAACCGCCGCTCGACGGTGTTCCGGCTTCGTAGGATATGTTTATCCGGCTGTAATCGACGCGGCCTTGCATTTCCGCGAGCCAGCTTTTCGCTTCGTCGATCTCTTCATTGACCTTGGCGACTCCGCGTTCCGCTTCGACCAGTTCGGCGACGGTGCCCTTGCGGCTGGCCAGCACTTCCATCAGCCGGTCACGCAGCACGGTGCGGGCGCGCAGGCGGGCCTCGGTATCGACGATCTGCTTCGAGAGATCCTCACCCGAAATCCCGCTTGAAACCTCTTCGCCTTCCGCGGCGCCGGCGATTTTGCCGAGTTCGGTTCCGAATGAGCGGGCGCGAGGGGCCGCGACGGCGAGCGAGAGGGAACCCGAGGCATAGTCGCCCTCGGCGCCGCTCTGCTTCATGTCGAGGATCTGGCAGACCTGCGGGCCTTGCTTTTCGCAGAGATCGGCCTGTTTGCGCTGGACTTGCGGGATGGCGGCAGCGCTCAGGCGGTAGCCGTATTCGTAGACATAGGCGATCTTCGGCGCATTCGGTGCGCTCACGGCAATGGGATCGCTGCTCCCTGCAGCGACTTCTTCCTTGCTGTCGGAAGTGGTGACTTTTCGAAGGTCGCGAGGAGACTCGCCTCCGCAACCGGCAAGCGCCAGTAAAGCCAAGGCCATGAATGTCTTGCGCATCGTTTCCCCCTTTTGATGGCGCGCTGATTCGAAGGCAGGCGCTATCCGAGCGGCAAGCTTATGGAAAACGCTGAAAAGCGACTTTGGCACTGGGAAGGGCGCTGCTAGGGTCCGTGCCATGGTGACCACGACCGACGAAGACTCAGATCCTTTCGACGCCATCGTCGATGCGCCTTTCGATGCTGCGCTCTCAGAGCGCTATCTTGTCTATGCCCTGTCCACGATCACGGCCCGTTCGCTGCCGGACTTGCGAGATGGACTGAAGCCCGTGCATCGCCGTCTGCTCTGGGCGATGCGGCAGCTCAAGCTTGATCCGGGCAATGCCTACAAGAAGTCCGCGCGCGTTGTTGGCGACGTGATCGGTAAGTATCACCCGCATGGCGATGCCTCGGTCTACGACGCGATGGTCCGCCTCGCGCAGGACTTCTCGCTGCGCTATCCGCTGGTGCAGGGGCAGGGCAACTTCGGCAATATCGACGGCGATAACGCGGCGGCCTACCGCTACACCGAAGCGCGCCTGACGCGCACGGCGATCCACCTGATGGCCGGGCTGGACGAAGGCACTGTCGACTTCGTTCCCACCTACAACGGCGAGGAAAGCGAGCCGGAGATATTCCCCGGCCTGTTCCCGAACCTGCTGGCGAACGGCGCCACCGGCATCGCCGTGGGCATGGCAACCTCGATCCCCAGCCACAACGTCGCGGAGATCATCGACGCGACCTTGATGCTGATCGACAATCCCCATGCCGAGCATGACCAGCTCATGCAGGTCTTCCACGGCCCGGACTTTGCCACCGGCGGCCTCGTGGTGGACAGCCCGGAGGCGATCAGCCACGCCTATGCCACCGGCAAGGGCGCCTTCCGCGTGCGCGGCCGCTTTTCCTGCGGAAAGGACGAGGCGGGCAACTGGGAGGAAACCGGGGTCGAGAAACTGGGCAGCGGCCAGTGGCAGCTCGTCATTTCCGAAATCCCCTACATGCTGGCCAAGGGCAAGCTGATCGAGCAGGTCGCCCAGCTCATCGCCGACCGCAAGCTGCCGATCCTCGAAGACATTCGCGACGAGAGCGACGAGCAGATCCGCATCGTCTTCGTGCCCAAGAGCCGCAATGTCGATCCGGAACTGCTGAAGGAAAGCCTCTACCGGCTGACCGACCTCGAAAGCCGATTCTCGCTCAACCTCAACGTGCTGGATTCGCACCGCACGCCGGGTGTGCTGGGGCTCAAGCTGCTGCTGTCGGAATGGGTCTACAGCCAGATCGACATCCTGCTGCGCCGTACCCGGCACCGGCTGGAAAAGATCGCCTCGCGGCTGGAACTGGTTGCCGGCTACATCATCGCCTATCTCAACCTTGACCGGATTATCGAGATCATCCGTACCGAGGACGAGCCCAAGCCGGTGATGATGGCCGAGTTCGAGCTGACCGACCGTCAGGCCGAAGCCATCCTCAACATGCGCCTGCGGTCCTTGCGCAAGCTTGAGGAAATGGAGCTTCGCAAGGAGCACGAGGAACTGCTTCGGGAGCAGGAAGAGCTCAACAAGCTGCTCGAAAGCCCGGCGCGCCAACGGACCCGGCTCAAGCGCGACCTTGCCAACTTGCGCAAGGACTATGCCGAGAATACCGAGCTTGGCCGTCGCCGCACCACGATCGCGCAGGCCACGCCAACGGTCGAGTTCAGCATGGACGCGATGATCGAGAAGGAGCCGGTCACGGTGATCCTCTCGGCCAAGGGCTGGATACGCGCCGCCAGGGGGCATGTCGCCCTGGACGGCGATTTCAAGTTCAAGGAAGGCGACGGCCCGGCCTATGCCTTCCACGCGCAGACGACCGACAAGATCCTGCTCGCGGTGGACAACGGGCGCTTCTACACGCTCGGTGCCGACAAGCTGCCCGGCGCGCGCGGCTTTGGCGAGCCGATCCGCACGATGATCGACATCGACACCGAGGCGCATATCGTTGCGGCCCTGCCATACAGGCCCAAGGCGCAGTTGTTGCTGGCCTCCAATATCGGGCGCGGCTTCGCGGCGGAAACCGACGAACTTCTAGCTGAAACCCGCAAGGGCCGTGCGGTCATGTCCACCAAACTGGGCGTGCAGCTGGTCGTCGTTCGGGAAATCCCGGCCGAGCACGATCACGTCGCGGTCGTGGGCGACAATCGCAAGCTGGTGATCTTCAGTCTCGAAGAACTGCCGGTCATGGCAAAGGGGCAGGGCGTGACGCTCCAGCGTTACCGTGACGGCGGCATGTCGGACATCACCACGCTGAAGCTGGAGGACGGCCTTTCCTGGACCATGGGCGGCGAAAGCGGCCGCACGCGGACCGAGAAGGACACGGTGATGTGGAAGGTCGCGCGCGGCGCGGCGGGCCGGCTGCCGCCGGTCGGCTTCCCGCGCGACAACAAGTTCCAGGGCTGAGTTCGCGCGCCGTCCCGGTTCCGTTCCGGGACGGCGCCCCGATCCGTACGAAAATCAGGTTGCCGGTTGCGGGTGATGCGGCACGAGGATCAGCGTGCGCCCCTCGACGCGCCAGCTCGCCAGCCGCGAAAGCAGGTTCATGCCGATGACGTTCTGGTCCTCCAGCCCCGGCGCGACCACCACGTCAAGCTGACGCGCGACGACGCTGCCGAAGCGCAGCTCATCGACCGTGCCGAGCCGGGCCGCGACCGTGCCGTTCGCGGTGCGCATCGCGATGTCCTGCCGCATGGTCTGCGGGCGGACTTCGGCACTATTCGCCACTCTAGGCGAGATCGCGGTGAGCGTGGCGCCGGTATCGACGAGAAAATCGCCCTTCACGCCGTTGATCGTGGCCTTGACCCAGAAGTGACCATCACGCGCCATCGGCACGCGCGTTTCGCCGCCGCTCACGCTCTGGCGCGAAAGGCCGAGCTCGGGCAGTTCGATGCCGGGAAGCGTAAAGTCGGTGCCGCTGGTGAGCCGGGTCGCCTGCGCCACGGTCAGCAGCAGGGCCGCCACGACGCCGAGGTTGCCCACGCCGCGAAGGAATCCGCCAAGCAGCGGCAACGCGCCGCGTAGCAGACCGCCCAGCACCGAGACGAAAATCGCCGCCAGCGCCAGTGCCAGCAAGGGCTGGCCGGCAAGGAAAGTCAGGAGTCCGGGAAAATCCATTACCCGATCATGCCATGAACATGCTGTCGGAACGCTGACGGAATCACGTTCCCCGCCCATTGCGGGGAACGAGGATCAGCCGGTCTCCCTCGACCCGCCAACTGGCCAGCCGGGACAGCAGGTTCATGCCGATGACGTTGGTTTCCACTTCGTTGTCGGGGCCGATGGCGACGGGCAGGTCGCGGGCGGAGATCGACCCGAAATCCAGTGAGCCGGCCGTCGCCATACGCGCGACGATGGTGCCATTGGCCGTATCGAGCATCACGCCCCGGTCACCGGCATCGGGTTCGATCCCTGCGCGCGCGGCGACCGATTTCGAGATGCCGGTATAGGTCGCCCCGGTATCGACCAGGAAATCAACCGGCTCGCCCTGGAGCCGGGCCTGTATCCAGTAATGACCGTCCGCTCGAAGCGGCACGATGGTTTCGCTGCCTTCGATCGAGGGCGGCCGGGGCTCGTCCAGCCAGAGCGCCGCTTCCGAGCGCGTATTGTGCAGGGCCACTTGCGCTACCGTCAGCAGGAGCGCGGCGATCAGGCCGAAGTGGGAGAGATTGCGCAAGGCATGGCCGAGCCGGGGACGGCGGGCCGCCAGCATCCCGGCCAGCACGGCCACGAGGATGGCGCCGATCGTCAGCGCCAGCAGCGGCTGCCGGTAAAGCAGCCCGCCGAGTTCATTCACGTTCAAGAAGCTTGCCCGGCGAGTTCCGCGTCGAGCAGTTCCGAAATCCGCGCTTCGCCGGGGAAGCCTTCCGCCACCCAGCGCTCTTCCACCTGCCGCAGCACGCGGGCGACCTCGGGCCCGGCACCCACGCCGCGGGCGACGATCTGGCCGCCTTTCAGTGGAAACTGCGGCACGTTCCAGCCCGTCAAGGCGGTGCAATCGGCGCCTGCGATCAACAACCGGTCAAGCGCGCCGTCCATGCCGAGGCGATAGGCAAGGGCGCGCGGCTCGCCGGGGGCGCCGTTTCGCGCAGCGGCGACCGCGAGGCGCTTCTTCTGGGCGCCGGAGAGACGGAAGCGCGAGGCGACCTGTTCGGCCAGTGGCACTTGCGCGGGCAGCAGCGCGGCAAGGCGCCGGACGGGATCGGGCCCGGCAGCCTGCGCCCGTTCGGCGGCGATGAGCGCGGCGAGGGCGGCGGTGTCGGCCTCTGGCAGGATCACTTCCAGCACGCCCAGTTCCGCCATGCGCTGCACGGTCGGCGCCGGGTCGGGCAGGCCGAGCAGATTCATCATTTCCATGCCCACACGCTCGCGCGAGAGACCCTTGAGCGTGGGCGCGAGTTCGGAGCAGGCGCTTTCGGCTTCCTCGTCTGCCGGGGTGGTTCCGAACCGGGCCTGGAAGCGGAAGTAGCGCAGGATGCGCAAGTGATCCTCGCGGATGCGCTGACGGGCATCGCCGATGAAGCGCACGCGCCGGACGGAGAGGTCCTCAAGCCCGCCGAACCAGTCGAACAGCTCTCCGCCCACCGGATCGGCATAGAGCGCGTTCATCGTGAAATCGCGGCGGGCCGCATCCTCGCGCCAGTCGGTGGCGAAAGCCACGGTAGCGCGGCGGCCGTCGGTCGAGACGTCGTGGCGCAAGGTGGTGATCTCCACCGGGCCGCCGGGGAGGACGGCGGTGACGGTGCCATGATCGATGCCGGTGGGGACATGGCGGATGCCCGCTTCCTGCAGGCGGCGCATCGTTTCCTCGGGCGGAAGGACGGTGGCCATGTCGATGTCCTTCACCGGCTGGCCGAGCAGGGTGTCGCGCACGGCGCCGCCCACGTAGCGGGCATTTTCATGGCCCAGCGCGGCAACGAGCGCGGCGAGGTCTTCGCGGGCCATCCAGTCGGCGGTCAGTGTCTCAGTCATTCCAGTTCAGCCTGCGGGCAAGATTGTGAAGGATGGCGCCGGTGACGCCCCAGATGCGGTGGTCGTGCCAGGTGATCTCTACGAAGGCGTGGCGGCCGCCTTCCCAGTCGATCCACCGGGTCTTCTGGTTTGCCGGATTGAGCACGAATTCGACAGGTGCCTCGAACCATTGCGCGACTTCGGCCGGGTTGGGCCGGATTTCGAGATCGGGCGGAACCACGCCGATCACCGGCGTGATCTCGTATCCGCTGCCGGTGCGGTAGAGATCGCTGGTGCCGATCACCTGCACATCGCGCGGATGGATGCCGAGTTCTTCCTCCGCTTCGCGCAGGGCCGCCTCGACAGCGGTTTCGCCCGGATCGAGCCGGCCGCCGGGGAAGGCGATCTGCCCCGGATGCGCGCGCATGGTGGAAGGGCGGTGAAGCAGCAGCATGCCCGGGCGCGGGCGCTCCGTCAGCGCGATCAGCACGGCGGCGGGCTTGAACGTCTCGATCTGGTGAATGCGCGGATCGATCCAGAGTTCGTCAGGCATGGTATCGTGCCCGGCTTCGAACCGTCGCGAAACATCGGCGAAGAGCGCGCTCATGCGGGAACCAGCCCGAAAGTCTCGCCCTGGCTGGAAACCGCAAGCTCGCCCCCGGCCAGCGCGATCTCCACGAGCTGCCCGTAAGTGCTGCGGTTCAGGCGGGCTTCGGCGCCGTTGCGCACGCCAAGATAGATCGCGGGCGTTTCCGGGTCGCCCTCGACGCGGATGGGATGTTCGCGCCCGGCAATCACGAGATCATCGGTGTTGAGGCGGAACACGAGCGAACCTTCGTCCTGCCGCACGTCCACGGCGATGAAAGCGGCATCCTCCACCTCGATCGACAGCTTCTCGACCGGGGTGACCAGCCAGTGCCGGCCATCGGCTTCGCGCAGGATCAGCGACGCGAAGGCGCGGACCATGGCATGGCGCCGGATCTCGCCGCCCTGGTGGAACCAGCGACCATCGGCGCGGATCGTCATCTCGCTGTCGCCGGTGATCCGGGGGGACCAGTCGGCGACGGGGGGAAGCTTGCGGGCGGCCAGCAGGTCGGCCACCTGGGCAAGCGAAAGCGCGTTCAGTTCTGGCGGCGGTTCATAGGGCATCGGTCTGCGATGCCAGATAGGGCCTGATACGCCAAGGTCCAGAGCGCCGGGATCGTATCCCGGCGCCGGAGCGAATTATCGCAGCCAGGGCCCCAGCATGCCTTCGCGCGGCAGGACCGCGGGATTGTCGCAGCGGACCAGCAGGCGATGCCGCTCGAACGGGCCGGGCATGTTCCAGCCTTGCGTCCATTCGTTGGTATAGCCCCAGAAGCGGCCGTAGTACTCGGGATCGCCGACCATGACCTGCGGCAGCGGCGCGCGCGAGTCGATACCGGCCATCGCCGCCGACATCAGCGCTTGGCCGAATCCCTGTCCCTGATGTCCGGGCATGACGGCGACCGGGCCGACCATGATCATCGGATGGGCGCGGCCCTCCGGATCGTTGAGCGCGACCGGCCAGCACTGGATCGTGCCGACGAGCATTTCATCGGCGTCGAGCGCCGCGAAGCTCAGGCCCGGCAGCCATTCCACGCCTTCGCGAACCTTGTAGGCGGTGCGCTGGTGTCGCTCGGGCTCGAACGCGCTATCGAGGAGAGCCTCGACGAGAACGGGGTCGACATTGTCGAGCGGAATAAGGGTGGCAGTCTGGGACATGGCGCGGGCCGATAGGGTCGGCACGCGCTTTTGTCGATTCAATTCGGAATCCGGCGAAAGTCCGGTCAGGACTTCGGGGTCAGCTTCAGCAGGTGCCCGGAAGCATCGGCGGGGCCGTCCTCGAGCAGCCAGATCGTGCCGTCCAGGCCCTGTTCGATCTCGCGGATGCGGTTGTCGAGCGGGTAGCGCGCTTCCTCGGTGGCTTTTTCCCCGTCGATCCGCACGCGCACCAGTCCCGGTACGGTGAAGGAGGCGATCAGGACCTGGTCCTTCCACTGGGGAAACAGGGCGCCGGTGTAGAAGATGAAGTTGCCCGGCGCGATAACTGGGTTCCAGCTTATCGCGGGCGCGGCAAGATCAGGGCGGGTGGCATGGCGCGGGATCGGCTTGCCGTCATAGTGATCGCCGTCCGACACCAGCGGCCAGCCGTAGTTCTGTCCCGGCTTCACGAGATTGAGTTCGTCGCCGCCCGCCGGGCCGTGCTCCAGATCCCAGAGCCGCCCCTCGCCGTCGAAGGCCAGGCCCAGCACGTTGCGGTGGCCGTAGGACCAGATCTGGTCGGTCGGCGCGCCCTTGTCCGCATAAGGATTGCCAGGCGCGGGAGTGCCATCGGGCAGGAGGCGGACGATCTTTCCGAGATTGGTGCCGAGATCCTGTGCGGGCGTGAATTTCTGCCGTTCGCCGGAACTGACGAACAGGTACTTGCCATCCGGCGAGAAGGCGATGCGGTGCGAATAGTGGCCCTGTCCCTTCACCTTGGGCACCTGCCGCCAGATCACCGAGAGGCCTTCGATCGCGCAACTCGCCGGCTGGGGGCAGGAGAGGGTGCCCCGGCCGACCACGGCGCCCCGCGTGTCTCCGGCGCCGGCTTCGGCCCAGCTCAGGTAGATCACCCGGCCGTTCAGGGCAGGGCCGCTTTGCCCCGGGGCGAAGGCTACGTCGCCAAGGCCGCCCTGGCCGCCGTAAGCGACTTTCGGCGCGCCCGAGACGGTGCCCGGCGTGCCGTCCGCCAGGCGCAGCATGATCGTGCCCTTCTTCTCGGTCACGATCATCGCGCCCGTTGCCCTGTCGATGGCCATGGCCCAGGGCTCGTCGAAACCGGCGACCTGTTCGACCTTGAACGGGGGTTCTGCGGATGTTTCCGCCGAAGCCTTCTCCCCGGTGGCCGCCGCGCCGCAGCTTGCCAGCACGAGCGCGACGGGCGATACCGCCGCAACGAAGGGTCTGGAGATCACCCGCTTGGTCATGTCGTTTGAATCCCTGTCTGGTAGTGGTCGTTCCGGTGCCGGCCGTCTTGTCATCGGTGTGGACGAGGCGGGCCGGGGGCCGCTGGCCGGTCCGGTTGTGGCGGGCGCGGTGGTGCTGTGCAAGCCCCGGCCTTCGGGGCTGGACGATTCCAAGAAGCTCACCGGCAAGCGCCGCGCGGTGCTGGAAACGACGATCAAGCGCCGCTGCCGCTGGGCCGTGGGCGTCGTGGAGGTCGATGAGATCGACCGTCTCAACATCTTCGGGGCCACCATGCTGGCGATGACCCGCGCCGTTTCCGCGCTTTGCGCCGGGCTGGACGAGGAGCCGCACGAGGTGCTGATCGACGGCAATCTGACACCGGCGGGCCGCACTGCAGACTGGCGCTGGCAGGCCCGCGCCATCGTGGGCGGGGACGCGATCGAGCCGTGCATCTCGGCGGCGTCGATCATCGCCAAGGAACACCGGGACCGGCTGATGCGCGAACTGGCGTTGGCGCACCCCCACTATGGCTGGGAGCGCAACGCCGGTTACGGTACGGCACAGCACCTGGAGGCATTGCGCCGCCACGGGCCTACCCCGCATCACCGCCGCAGCTTTGCGCCGGTCGCGCAGTTGGAGATGGCTTTATGACGGGATCGATGACGTGACGGGCTTCACCGCTGCCGACGTTCCGGGGCAGGCCGGCAAATGCTTCCTCGTCACCGGCGCCAACACCGGCCTCGGCTTCGAGACCACCCGGGTTCTGGCGGCGCGCGGCGCCCGGGTGCTGCTCGCCTGCCGCAGCGAGGAGAGGGCGCGGGACGCGATGGAACGCATCCGCATGGAACTGCCCGGCGCCAACCTCGCCTTCGTGCCGCTGGACCAGGCCGACCTGTTCAGCGTGCGCGAGTGTGCCGAGCAAGTCGCACGCGACGAGCCGCGCCTCGATGTGCTGGTGAACAATGCCGGCGTCATGGTGCCGCCGCTCGAACGCACGGTGCAGGGGCACGAACTGCAGTTCGGGGTGAACCACCTTGCGCCATTCGCGCTGACCGGGTTGCTGCTTCCCAAATTGTCGGAAGCGCCCGGCGCGCGCGTGGTGATTACCGCCAGCCTCGCGCACATGCGGGGGCGGATCGACTGGGACGACCTCGACGCACACCGCAGCTACAAGGCGCGGCAGCGTTATGGCGACAGCAAGCTGGCGAACCTTCTCCATCTCCTGGAACTGGACCGCAGGTTACGCGCCGCCGGTTCTCCGGTGCGCGCAATGGCCTGCCATCCCGGCATCGCCGAGACCGAACTGGGGCGGCATTCGCTGGGCTTCCGGCTGCTGTTCCCGGTGGCGGGCATCGTGCTCAACACGGCGGAGGAAGGCGCCTGGCCAACGCTCCAGGCGGCGACGGACCCGGATGCCGGGGCGGGTAAATACTTCGGGCCCCGGCGGTTTGGAGGAATGTCCGGTCCTTCGGGCGTAGCGAAGCGCAATGCCTCCGCACGCGACGGCGCCGCTGCGCGACGGCTCTGGGAAGTCAGCGTGCAGATGACGGGCATCGATTGCGGCCTTGCCGGTTTTTGAGACGCCAGTCTTTAAATGGCGGGTGCGGGGTAAATTGAACCTGTCTGCGGCAGTGCCTGCCGAACAAGATTCAGTCGTTCGCAGGCCGCCTCCGGCGCGTTCCTCCGCATCTGCGCGCCGACGCCCGAAAACCTGCGCCGGGACAAATTTTTCGCGGTGAGTCCGGGGAGTCACAACCCCCACATCTAGAGTCTGGCGGATCGATCATGACTCGACATCTTGTGTCGGATTCGTTTTGTTCTGTTTGCTGAACACCTGAATCACAAGAGAATCCCACGAGTCGCGGGTTGACGGCGAGTCTCGAAAGACTCACTAGGGCGTCAATCCACAGTTCAAATTCCCGGAGCAAACATGGGCCAGATACTCGTCAAGCAGAAGATCCGCGCAGCCGCGCCGGCGCCTACGCCGAAGGAACTTCTGCCGCTTGGCCAGATCATCCCGGGCGACTGCATCGAAGCGATGCGCACGATCCCCGACGCCAGCGTTGACATGGTCTTCGCGGACCCGCCGTACAATCTCCAGCTCGGCGGCGACCTTTCGCGCCCCGACGGCAGCCACGTCGATGCCGTCACCAACGACTGGGACAAGTTTTCCAGCTTCGCCGTCTACGACCAGTTCACGCGTGACTGGCTGACCGAGGCGCGCCGCGTGCTCAAGCCCGACGGTTCGCTGTGGGTGATCGGTTCGTACCATAACGTCTTCCGCCTCGGCGCGATCATGCAGGACATGGGGTTCTGGATCCTCAACGACATCATCTGGCGCAAGGCCAACCCGATGCCGAACTTCAAGGGGACCCGCTTCACCAATGCGCATGAAACGCTGATCTGGGCGTCGATGGGCGAAAAGTCGAAGTACACCTTCAACTACCGCGCGATGAAGACCCTCAACGACGAACTGCAGATGCGTTCGGATTGGGTCCTGCCGATCTGCAACGGCGCCGAGCGCCTGAAGAAGGGCGGACGCAAGGTTCACCCGACGCAGAAGCCCGAAGCGCTGCTCTACCGCGTGATGCTGGCCACCACCAACGAGGGCGATGTCGTGCTTGACCCGTTCTTCGGCACCGGCACCACCGGCGCCGTCGCCAAGCGCCTCGGCCGCGAGTGGATCGGCTGCGAGCGTGAGAGCGATTACCGCGAGGCCGCTCTCGAACGCATCGAGATGGCGCTGCCGCTCGACGAACGCTCGCTCAAGACCATGCAGTCCAAGCGCAGCGCGCCTAAGGTTGCCTTCGGCACCCTGATCGAGACCGGCTGGATCAAGCCCGGCACCCGGCTCACCGACAAGAAGGGCCGCTTCGAAGCCATCGTTCGTGCCGACGGATCGCTGGCCTGTGACAAGCTGAACGGTTCGATCCACGGCCTCGGCAAGGAACTCCAGGGCGCGCCCTCGTGCAATGGCTGGACCTTCTGGCATCTGGAACATGAAGGCCAGGTCAAGCCGATCGACGCGATCCGCCAGCTCTACATTCTCGCCACCGAGCCTTGAGGCCATAAGGCTGCTTAGGCGGCAAGGCAGGGTATCCGGAGAGGCCTGCGCCGTTGCGGCCCTCCGGCGCGCTCCTCCATATGGGCGCTTGTTTTGGATAAACGATTAGCGAGAGGTGATGGGGGCTTCCTCAAAACCTGTTCTGCGCCGCCCGCGCCCAGGCTAAGAGGCGACCATGACCCGCACCGTTTACATCCGCCCGATCGCCTTTGCCGACAGCCCCCAGAGCGAGGAGGGAGAGGCCATCCGCCTTGGCGGTTCGATGGCCTGGGCGAGCCGGTTCGCCCTGATCGTGCGCGAGAACAGCAGGGTTCGCTCACGCACGCGCTTCGGGGCTGAGCAGGCTGTCGCGGCGCTGGCGGGGCTTCCCGCCGAACTCGGCGCCAGCGCCGAGCTCCAGTGGGCCAACTTGCGCAAGGTCCATGCGCCGCTTCAACTTCCGCTCAAGGGCGGCGGAGTGCGCACGATCCGGCTCGAACAGCCGCAGATCGCCGGTATCCTCAACATGACGCCTGACAGCTTCTCGGATGGAGGAGCCTTCCTCGACGATGCGCAAGTGGCATCCGCCCATGCCGCCGCTATGCTGGAAATGGGGGCGGCAATGGTGGACATCGGCGGCGAATCCACCCGCCCCGGTTCCGGTGCGGTTTGGGAAGGCGATGAGATCAGGCGCGTGGTGCCGATGGTCGAGCGGCTCGCCGCGATGGGAGCGGCGATCAGCGTCGATACGCGCAGACCCGCCGTCATGGAGGCTTCGCTGAAGGCCGGCGCGCATATCATCAACGACGTGTCCGCCCTGCGCTACGATCCGCGCAGCCTGGAACTGGCGGCGGCCTCGGGCGTGCCGGTGGTGCTGATGCACGCGCCCGGCGACGGCGAGGACCTGCATTCCAACGGCGACTACGCCGATGTCGTGCTCGACGTGTTCGACTGGCTGGCCGCCTGCCGTGACCGGGCCGTGGCCGCGGGCGTCGCCCCCGAGAACATCCTGCTCGATCCGGGCGTGGGTTTCGGCAAGACGCTGGCCGAAAACCTTGCGCTGATGAACGGGCTCGCGCTGTTCCACGCGCTGGGCCAGCCGCTGTTCGTCGGTGCCAGCCGCAAGCGCATGATCGGCGCGCTTTCGAACGAGGCGCCCGCGCACCAGCGGCTCGGCGGTTCCGTCACGCTGGCGCTGAAGGCGATGGAGGCGGGCTCGCATGTCATCCGCGTCCACGACGTGGCGGAGACGGTTCAGGCCGCGCGGGTCTGGCGGGGGCTGCGCGATGCGGCCCTGACCGACTTCGCGCAGCTTCCCTGAAAGCGCGGTCAGACCGCCAGATATCCTCCGTCCACCGGATAGTAGGTGCCCGTCACGAAGGAGGCGCGGTCGGACAGGAGGAACGCCGTCACCGCCGCGATTTCCTCGGGCCGAGCCAGCCGTCCCAGCGCGTGCTTGCCCGCCAGTTCGGCGATGGCCTGCTCGGTCATGTTCTTTTCGAGCGCGGGCGTGGAGACGAAGCCCGGCCCGACCGCGTTGATCCGCACTCCGGCGTCGGCATAGTCGAGCGCGGCAACCTTGGTCATGCCGAGCAGGGCGTGCTTGGCGGTCACGTAAGCGGTCGATCCGGCCCAGCCCACCGCGCCAAGGATGGAGGCCATGTTCACGATCGCGCCGCCGCGCGCCGTCATCGCCGGGATCTGGTACTTCATGGCATAGAATACGCTGTTGAGATCGACGTCGATCACGCGCGACCAGGAATCCAGCGGAATGTCGGCAAGCTTGGCAGCGGGCGCGCCGATACCCGCATTGTTCACGGCAAAATCAAGCCGGTCGAAGCTGCCCAGGGTAAAGGCGACGAGCGCTTCGTTGGCGGCAGGGTCCGCCACGTCCAGCCTGAATACGGCGGTGCTTTGCGCGCCCAGTTCGTCGGAAAGGGCGCGGGCGGCGTCCTCGTCGAAATCGGCGATCACCACGCGGCCGCCCTGAGCGACGAGTTCGCGCGCCACTGCTGCGCCGATGCCCGAAGCGGCGCCTGTCACGATACCGGCCTTGTCCTTGAAATCCTGCATTGCGATCATCTCCTTGATGACCGTTCAACGCAGCCGCCCCGGCGCCGGTTCGCGTGATCGGCGATGACTTTTCCGCATTTCCGGTAGCGCGGAACGCGCCTTATCCGCTTCAAATCCCGCGACAAACATGGACGGGCGATGAACCTGCGATTGCTGCCCGATGAACACGGCCAGGCGCTGTGTCGACCAGCGCACGCATGGCGGGGGACTTCACCGAAATGTCCCATCTACGGCCCGTTTCGTCCCGGACGCGGGACTATAATTGCGTCGGCGTTCGTTTCCCTTTCAAACGCGGGCAATAGTGCCTGCGTCCAAGCGAAAGGGAGAAGTCCCATGAACCAGACCAAGAACCTTCGTAATCGCCTCGTGGCGCTCGTTGCGGTTCCGGCCGTCGCCATTCCTGTAGCCGCTTTCGCCGTTCAGCCGATCATGTACGAGGAATCCGTCGCCCGCCAGGAAGAGGCCCTGATCTTCCAGAATCCCATCGGCGGCGTCCAGAACAGCAAGTGGTACGATTATCGCATCAACGTGAACGAGAGCCAGAAGGAGCTCGCCAGCGATTTGCGCCACTCCACCGACATCGAGGATCGCCGCGATGCCTGGGAGGAATACGCGACCGAACTGCACAGCGAACGCGGGAAGTACGTGAAGTACATGAGCAAGCGCGGCTACCGCGTGCCGCACGTCTATTTCGAGAATCTGTGATCCGGGCTTGAGCCACGGGCTTTGGCCGCAAAGTCGGAGCGTTCACCGATCAATACCGTGCCGGCAGCCGTCAGCGGTTTGCCGGCACGGCCGCGTTCAGGCGGCGTTGTCGATGCCGAGTTCGCCGAGCTTGCGATAGAGGGTGGACCTGCCGATCCCCAGCCGCCGCGCCACTTCGGTCATCCGTCCGCGATAGAGGCCGATGGCGAGCCGGATGACGTCGGCCTCGATCTCGTCAAGCGGGCGCAGGTTGCCGTCGGCCGTGTAGAGCATCACCCCGGAGCTTTCGTGCATGGGGCTACTGGGGCTTGTGGATAAACCTGTGCCCAGAATGTTCGTAAGCTGTGGGAAGTCCTGCGAGGTCAGCGCATCTCCGTCGCAGAAGACGGCGGCACGAAACAGGACTGCCTGAAGCTGGCGGACATTGCCCGGCCAGTCGTAAGCAGCCAGCAGCGAGAGCGCGCCATCGGTGATGCCCAGCGCACGCAGCCCCGGCTGTTCACCGATCCGCGCGAGGAAGAACCGGGCGAGGGCGGCAATGTCGCCGGTGCGTTCGCGCAGCGGCGGCAGGCTCACCTTGGTGGGAGACAGCGCCTCAAGCAGTTCCGGCAGGAAATGGCCTTCGGTCACCAGGTCCTGAAGCGGCAGGTTGCTGGCCGCGATCAGGCGCACGTCGATGCGGAAGGAGTGGCGCGCGCCGATCGGGCGCACGTCGCTCTTGCGGATCGATTCCAGCAGCCGTTCCTGCACGCTGAGCGGCAGCCGATCTATCTCGTCCAGCGCAAGCGTGGCGCCGTCGCAATGCTGGAGCGCGCCCACCTGCCGGTCGAACGCGCCGGGAAAGGCGCCCTTTTCGTGGCCGAACAGGGCGGATTCGATGGAATTGGCCGGAAGTCCGCCGATATTGACTATCCGCAGCGGCGCCTTCGAGCGGGGGCTGGCGGCGTGCATCGCCCGGATCAGCATTTCCTTGCCGGAGCCAGTCTCGCCCTCGATCAGCACGGGGCCGTGCCCGCGCGCGGCCTTGGCGGCTACGGCGAGCGCCTTGCGGAAGTTGGGAGCGGCACCGATCATCGACTCGAAGTCGGGATTGGAGGGCATCTTCTCGGTCAGCGGGGCGAGTTCGTCGCTCGGCGCCTCGCGCGTGGTCGCGGTTCGCAGCGCATGCATCAGCCGGTCCGGTGCAACGGGCTTCACCAGATAGTCGGTCGCGCCCGCGCGCATCGCTTCGACCGCCAGCAGCGGAGAGGTGGAAGCGGTGAGCATCAGGATCGGCAGGGCCGGGCGGCGGGACTTGAGTTCGGCGATCAGGGCGCAGGCATCGTCACCGGGCACCCACTGGTCGAGGATGATGGCCGAAAGCTGCATGCCCTGGCGCGTGCCGAGCGTGGCGATCGCAGTTTCCGAATCGCGTGCGATGACCGTGCGCCAGCCCTCGCGCGCCGCCAGTGCCGAAATCAGGCGGCTTTGCGCGGGTTCGTCGTCGATCAGCATGAAGAGGCGCTGTTCTTGTTCCGCCATTTTCCGCCCGCCGTGTCGCCTCCTAGGTATCTCAGTCCCGAATTAGGGCAAACCAGTAAAGACGAAATTAAGGCTCAATTCGGTTCGTCGCAGAGAAACCGTGAAGGCATTTCTGGTTCGCCCTGCCGTTAACCGAAGCATTTGCCGCCGTTCCGGGCCGATTTGGCGGGGTTCGGGCTTGAGCCCGGCCGATGCGACGTCTAAACATAATGGATCAAACGGCAATAATCACAGGGGATACCAGTTCATGGCTTCAGGCAACGACATGAAGGCCGCCACCGCGACCTACAACGGCTTCGTCAAGGCCGCTACCTGGAGCACGGGCATCGTCATCCTTATCGTGGCATTCGTCGTCAGCCTGATTTCCGCCTGAGCGTGGCGGCAGGCACGCGGATCGCCGTTCTTCGGGAACGGGCGTCCGGCGAAACGCGCGTTTCGGCAACGCCCGAAACGGTACGGAAGCTCACCGCGCTGGGCGCCCAAGTGGCGGTCGAGGCCGGGGCCGGCCTCGCCGCCAGCATTGCCGATGCAGACTATGTCGCCGCAGGGGCCGAACTCGGCCCGGCGGAGCAGGCTGCGGCCGGTGCGGACATCGTCTTCGGCGTTCAGGGGCCCGATCCCGCGCTGCTGGCGGGCGTGAAGCCGGGGGCATGGGTGGTCGGCGCGCTTGATCCATCGGGGCAGCGCCCCCGGATCGATGCCTATGCCGCCGCCGGGCTGGAAGCGCTGGCGATGGAGTTCATGCCGCGCATCACGCGCGCGCAGTCGATGGATATCCTGTCCTCGCAGTCCAACCTCGCCGGCTACAAGGCCGTGCTGGTCGCCGCGAACCTCTATGGCCGGGCCTTCCCGATGATGATGACGGCGGCCGGCACGGTCAGCGCCGCCAAGGCCTTCATCATGGGGGTGGGCGTTGCCGGGCTTCAGGCCATCGCCACCGCCCGCCGCCTTGGCGCGCAGGTTTCCGCAACCGACGTTCGCTCGGCCACGCGGGAGCAGATCCTCTCGCTGGGCGCCAAGCCGATCTTCGTGGAAAACGTGCGCGGTATCGAGGGGGAGGGGTCGGGCGGCTACGCAACGGAAATGACCGAGGAATACCAGCTTGCGCAGGCGGAACTGGTCTCCGGGCACCTTGCGAAGCAGGATATCGTCATCACCACCGCGCTGATTCCCGGCAGGACGGCGCCGCGCCTGATCTCCGACGCGCAGATCGCCACCATGAAACCCGGCAGCGTGATCTTCGACCTCGCGGCGCCGCAGGGCGGCAATGTCGAAGGCTGCGTGGCCGATCAGGTGGTGGAGCGGCACGGCGTCAGGATCGTGGGTTACGCCAATACCCCCGCGCAACTGCCGGCAGATGCTTCCGCCCTCTTCGCGCGGAATCTGCTCAACTTCGTTTCGGCCTTCTGGGACAAGGAACTGGGCAAGCCGGTTCTCGACGAGGAAATCGGCAATGCCATCCGCCTGACGCAAGGCGGGAAAGTGGTTCACGAACGGCTGCTCGGCTGAAAAGGCGCGGAACGAGGCGCCTCGCAGGGCGCCGAAAAGGTTAGGGTGCTCATGGACTTCATCTCGATCCTGTCGATCTTCGTGCTGGCCTGCTTCGTGGGCTATTACGTCGTCTGGTCCGTGACACCGGCCCTGCACACGCCGCTGATGGCCGTTACCAACGCCATTTCCTCGGTTATCGTCGTGGGCGCATTGGTGGCCAGCGCGGCGCAGGGCTCGCCGCTGGCGAAATGGCTGGGGCTGGGGGCGGTGGTGCTGGCAAGCATCAATATCTTCGGAGGCTTCGCGGTCACCGCGCGGATGCTGGCGATGTACCGGAAAAAGGACAAGCCGGCGGCGGGCAGGCCGATATCGAAGGAGGCGAAGTGATGGAGCCTCATGCCGTGAATCCGTGGGTGGCGGTGGCTTACCTCATCGCCGGCATCTGCTTTATCCTGGCGCTGCGCGGACTGTCTTCCCCGGCCACGAGCCGCAGGGGCAACCGCTATGGCATGATCGGCATGGCGATCGCCGTGGTGACGACGCTGGCAACGCATGTCCCGCGGATCGACCTTGCAACCGGGCCCGGCCTTCCCCGTTACGACACTTCCTATATCGATCTGGCGTCCATGGGTGAAATCCTTGTCGCCATCGCCATCGGCGCGGTGATCGGGCTCACCACCGCCCGCAAGATCCAGATGACGGCGATGCCGCAGCTCGTCGCTGCATTCCACTCGCTGGTCGGGCTTGCCGCCGTGCTCGTAGGGATCGCCGCCTATTACAACCCGGCGGCGTTCGGCATTCTCGCACCCGGCGGGCTCGATATCCTGGCAGCCAGCCGGATCGAGATGGGGCTCGGCGTCGCCATCGGCGCGGTGACGTTCTCCGGTTCGGTGATCGCCTTCGCCAAGCTCAACGGCAACATGGGTGGCGCGCCGATCCTGCTGCCCGGCCGCCACGTCATCAATCTTGCGGCGCTGGTGGGTATCGCCGTTCTCGTCGCCCTGTTCCACCGGGACACGCCGGCGCTGTTCTGGGCGATCGTCCTGCTCAGCTTCGCCATCGGCTTCCTGCTGATCATCCCGATCGGCGGTGCGGACATGCCGGTCGTCGTATCGATGCTCAACTCCTACTCGGGCTGGGCGGCGGCGGCGATGGGTTTCACGCTCCACAACACCGCGATGATCGTGACCGGCGCGCTCGTGGGTTCTTCAGGCGCGATCCTCAGCTACATCATGTGCAAGGCGATGAACCGCAGCTTCATCTCGGTGATCGCCGGAGGCTTCGGCGCGGAGGCAGGCACGGGCGGCAGCGTAGCGGCAACGGATCGCCCCTGGAAGCGCGGTTCCGCCGAGGATGCTGCCTTCCTGATGAAGGAGGCGGAGAACGTCATCATCATTCCCGGCTACGGCATGGCGGTGGCGCAGGCCCAGCACGTCGTTCGCGAGATGGCGGACCAGCTCAAGTCCCACGGCGTTGGCGTGAAATACGCGATCCACCCGGTGGCTGGCCGGATGCCGGGGCACATGAACGTGCTGCTGGCCGAGGCGAACGTGCCTTATGACGAAGTGTTCGAGCTGGAGGACATCAACGGCGAATTCGCCCAGTGCGACGTGGCCTTCATCATCGGTGCCAACGACGTGGTGAACCCCGCCGCGAAGACCGACAAGGCATCGCCGATCTACGGGATGCCGGTGTTCGACGTGGAGAAGGCCAAGACGATCTTCTTCATCAAGCGCTCGATGGGCGGGCAGGGCTATGCCGGGGTCGACAACGAGGTGTTCTACATGGACCAGACCATGATGCTCCTCGCCGATGCGAAGAAGATGGTAGAGGATATCGTGAAAGCGCTGGCGGACTGATCGAGGGGCTCTATACGGCCCGCCATGCTGCGCATCCTCAAGCGAATCCTGCTGCTCGTCGGTCTCGTCGTCGTACTCGTGGGCGGTGTGCATCTCTACGCCGGCTGGCGCTTGCATGGCGCTCTGGTGGAAGCAGGCCTGTCGGACCGGGTGGCAAGCTGCATGACCCGGCGTATGGTCAAGCGGCTCAGCCTGCCGCAGCTCGTCCGGCTTCAGAACCTTCAGGGTGACAAGCCCACCATTGGCGCCTGGATCCGCGCGGTGAAGCTGGTCGATGACCGCAAGGTCATCCTCGTGACCACTTCGTCGGCGGCCTTGTGCAAGACCGGGCTTGCTCGGTAAGGGGGACGGGCGAGCAAGCCTGCTCCGGGAAAGATTTCAGCTTGACCCTTGCACCTTACGCTTCCGATCCGGCCCGTTCGCGTGGCCGAGAGTTTCCCATGGACACGGGCCTGCCGCGCGGTCAGCGCAGCCCCTACCAGCGCGACCGGGACCGGATCGTGCATTCGATTGCGTTCCGCCGCCTGCGCTACAAGACCCAGGTCTTCATCGCGCCAGACGGCGATCACTACCGGGTGCGCCTGACGCATAGCCTCGAAGTGGCGCAAGTCGCCCGCGTGATCGCCCGTATCCTCGGTCTCGACGAGGACCTGACCGAAGCGCTCGCGCTGGCCCACGATATCGGCCATCCCCCCTTCGGCCATGCCGGTGAGGAAGCGCTCGACGCGGCGCTCCACAAGGCGGGCGGGTTCGACCACAACGCCAATTGCCTGCGCACGCTGATGCGGATCGAAAGCCCCTATTGCGAGCATGACGGGCTGAACCTGACCTGGGAAACGCTCGAAGGCCTTGCCAAGCACAACGGGCCGGTCACCGAACCGAACTGGGCGCTGGCCGAGCTGGATGGCGCCTACGGCCTCGAACTGGGCACTTACGCATCGCTCGAAGCGCAAGTCGCGGCCCTGTCGGACGATATCGCCTATGACAACCACGATATCGACGACGGGCTGCGCGCAGGCTTCCTCGATCTCGACGAACTGTTGGCCCACCCCTTTATCGTGCCGCGCTGGAACGAGGTGGAGCGCCGCTATCCGGGCGTGCCGCGCGATCGCCAACTCGCCGAGCTGATCCGCAGCCAGATCGGCTTCATGGTCAACGATCTGCTGGCCGAAACGCAGCAGCGGCTAGTCGGCATCGAGAGCGTGGACGAGGTGCGCGCCGCGGGCCGCCAACTCGTCGCGTTTTCGAGCGAGGTCGAGGAGGGGGAGCGCGAGTTCAAGCGCTTCATGTACGAGAAGCTCTACTATCATCCCGAGCAGCTTGAAACCGCCCGTCGCGCCCGTGCGCTGCTGGCGGAGCTCTATTCTGCCTACTCGCAGGAGCCGGTGCTGATGGAGGAGAGCTGGATCGACGGCCTGCCGCGCCACGAACCTGCCCGCAGCCGCCACATCGCCGATTATATCGCGGGCATGACTGACCGCTATGCCATCTCGTGCCATGCCCAGATCTACGGCAGCACCCCGGAAGGGCTGCGCAATGTCTGATGCGATTTCGGCGGCGCGGCGGATCTGCCTCGTCGGCGCCAGCGGACTGGTGGGCTCGGCGGTCATCGAGGAGAGCGTCCGGCGGCCTGAGGTGCGTATCATCGGTGTCGCCCGGCGTGAGGTGCCGCTGCCGGATGGCGCGCGGCTGGAAATCCTCGTGGGAGAAACCGCCAACTGGCCGGTGCTGATCGCCGCAGCCCATGCGGACGTGTTCGTCTGCGCACTGGGCACCACGCGCAAGGCGGCCGGTAGCGACGAAGCCTTTCGCGCGGTAGACCACGATCTCGTGCTGGAAGCCGCCGCCGCCGCCCGCGGGGCCGGTATCCACCGCATGATCCTAGTTTCCTCGGTGGGCGCGGATGCCGAAAGTTCCAACCTCTATCTGCGTACCAAGGGCGAGGTCGAGGCCGCGCTCGGCAAGCTCGGTTTCGCGCGGCTGGATATCCTCCAACCGGGCCTGCTGCGCGGTCGGCGCGAAGAGGATCGGCCGCTGGAGAAAGCCGGGCAGGTGGTTGCGCCGATCGCGGACCTGCTGGTGTTTCATGCAAGACTGCGCCGGTTCCGCTCGATCGCGGCAGTGCGGCTGGCGCAAGTCATCCTCGCGCTCAGCGGTGAGCAGGCGCCCGGAACGTTCGTCCACGAGCACGATTCCATGGCCGATATCCTGAGTCGGCAGCAGTCCTGAGCCGGTTATTCCGACTACTGGTGGAAATTGTGATGCAGTGCAGCGCGATTGCGTTGACTTGCGCGCGGCGCTCAACCAAGTGACCAAATATCGCTGACAGCGCGGGAGAGACCTGCCGATTCGCATTTGCGAAGAAGCAGGCGCCGAAGGAGCAACCGCCCCGGAATCTCTCAGGCAAAAGGACCGCGCAGCGTCGATAGCGAGACTCTGGAAAGTGTCGCTGCCCTCATCGGGCAGAGGCCGCCGACGGTGTAACTTCGGGTTTGTCCTCAGGGGCGGGTCGAGGGAAGCTCTCAGGTTTCCGTGACAGAGGGGGCACCTGAAATGGTGTACCGAACTGTGCGGAGTCATGTCTTGAGCGAATATCCGATTTCCGATTCCGATCAGGAAGAAGCACCCCCGGCGCCGCTGCTGCTGCCGCTTGACGGCTGGCACCGTGAGCGTGGCGGCCGCATGGTCGAATTCGCCGGTTACATCATGCCCGTTCAGTACGAGGGCATCATGGCCGAGCATCTCTGGACCCGCGAGAGCGCCGGGCTGTTCGACGTCAGCCACATGGGCCAGCTCTACATCTCCGGCGAAGGCGTGGAAGCGGCGCTCGAAACGGCGCTTCCCATCGATCTGTCGACCCTGAAGACCGGTTCGGTGCGCTATTCGCTGCTGCTCGACGAGAACGGCGGCATCCTCGATGACCTCATGGTCACGCGCTGGGAAACCGGGTTCTACCTCGTCGTGAACGGCGCGACCAAGTGGGACGATATCGGCACGCTGCGCGAACTGCTACCGGACGACGTCACTCTCAATCACCTTGATGACAGCGCCCTGCTGGCGCTCCAGGGCCCCAAGGCCGCGGAAGCGCTTGAGCGTCTGGTGCCCGGGGTTTCCGCATTGACCTTCATGAAGGGCGGCGCGTTCAAGCTGGGCGGCGTCGATGCCTGGATCAGCCGCTCGGGCTACACCGGCGAAGACGGGTTCGAGATCGCGATCCCCGGCGAATCCGCCGCGATGATCGCCGAGCTGCTGTGCGGAGAGCCGGAAGTGAAGCCGATCGGCCTTGGTGCGCGCGATTCGCTGCGCCTCGAAGCCGGCCTGCCGCTCTATGGCCATGACATGGACCCGGAACGCGGCCCGGTCGAAGCCGGCCTCGCTTTCGGCATCAACAAGCGCCGCCGCCTCGAAGGCGGCTTCCCCGGTGCCGAGCGCGTCCAGCGCGACTTTGCGCAAGGCACCGCGCAGAAGCGCATCGGCCTCAAGCTCGAAGGCCGGCAGGCGGCGCGTGAAGGCGCCAAGGTTTTCCATGGAGAACAGGAGGTTGGAGTGGTAACTTCGGGCGGTTTCTCGCCTTCGCTCCAGCATCCCGTCGCCATGGCCTATGTCGATGCGGCAGTGGCCGCTGACGGCACGGCCCTTTCGATCGAAATCCGGGGCAAGAAGCTCGACGCAACGGTCGCAGCCATGCCCTTCGTCCCCAATCGCTATCACCGCTGAGGAAACTACCCATGACCCGTTATTTCTCGCAGGAACACGAGTGGCTTGAAGTCGAGGGCGACCTCGGCACTGTCGGCATCACCGATTACGCACAGGGCCAGCTTGGCGACATCACCTTCGTGGAGCTGCCCGAAGCTGGCGCTGCGTTCGGCAAGGGCGATTCCGTTGCCGTGGTGGATTCGGTAAAGGCCGCCTCGGACGTCTACACCCCGGTTTCGGGCACGATTGCCGAAGCTAACGCCGCGCTGACCGATGAGCCGGAACTGGTCAACACCGACGCCGAAGTGGGCGGCTGGCTGTTCCGCATCACCCTCTCGGACGCTTCGGAACTCGACGCGCTCATGGATGAGGCCGCGTATCAGAAGTACGTCGAAAGCCTCTGATCCAAATATAGAAATACGGAGTATCGCCGCTTGCGCTACCTGCCCCTGACCCCCGCCGATCGCGCCGAGATGCTCGGCGTCATCGGTGCCGACACGGTGGACGACCTGTTCGTCGACGTGCCCGCCGAGGCCCGGCTTTCCGGCCCCATCGCGGGGCTGCCGCTCCGCGCCAGTGAAATGGCCGTCGAACGGCACATGTCCGCGCTTGCGGCGAAGAACCTCTCGGCCGGTTCGGCCCCGTTCTTCCTCGGCGCCGGTGCCTATCGCCACCATGTTCCGGCCTCGGTCGATCACCTGATCCAGCGCGGCGAGTTCCTCACCGCCTACACGCCTTACCAGCCGGAAATCGCGCAGGGCACGCTTCAGGTGCTGTTCGAGTTCCAGACCCAGGTGGCGCGCCTGTTCGGCACCGACATCGCCAATGCCTCGATGTACGACGGTTCGACCGCGTGCTGGGAGGCGATCCTGATGGCCGCGCGCGTCACCCGCAAGGATCGCGCCGTGCTCTCGGGCGGCCTGCACCCGCATTACGGCGAAGTGGTGCGCACCATGGCGAAATTCACCGAGGACGATATCGTCTCCCTCTCGCCCGAACTGGTGGCAGAGGCGGACGACGCGGCGGTGATCGCGGCGATCGACGACAAGACCTCCTGCGTCGTCGTCCAGTACCCTGACATCCTCGGGCGCATCCCCGATCTCGCTGCGATCGCCGAGGCAGCCCATGCCAAGGGGGCGCTCCTGGTGGCCGTCGTCACCGAGCCGGTTGCGCTCGGCATGATCGAGGCGCCCGGCGTGCTGGGTGCGGATATCGTCGTGGGCGAGGGCCAGTCGCTGGGCGTGGGTCTCCAGTTCGGCGGGCCTTACCTCGGCCTGTTCGGCTGCCGCGAGAAGTTCGTGCGCCAGATGCCGGGCCGTCTTTGCGGGCAGACCGTGGACGCTGAGGGCAAGCGCGGCTTCGTGCTGACGCTCTCTACCCGCGAGCAGCATATCCGCCGCGAAAAGGCCACGAGCAATATCTGCACGAATTCAGGGCTTTGTGCGCTGGCTTTCAGTATTCATCTCACGCTTCTGGGCGGTGATGGACTGGCCCGGCTCGCTGCGGTCAATCACGATCGCACCCAGGCGCTCGTCGAACGGCTCACGGCTGTTCCCGGCGTGACGCTGCTGAATGATGCCTATTTCAACGAAGTCACGCTGGTCCTGCCGCGCGATGCGCGCGAAGTCGTGCGTGAACTGGCGGACCGCAAGGTGCTGGGCGGCGTGTCGCTCGGGCGCCTGTTCCCCGAGGCGAGCGAACTGCATAACGGCCTGCTCGTCACCGCGACGGAAACCGTCACGGACGAGGATATCGAGACCTTCGCCAAGGAACTGGAAGGAGTGCTGGCATGAGCGCGGTAAACGCAGCGGGCTGGCGTCCGTCCATGGGTGAGACGGGCGATTCCGGTGAGAAATTCGTAACGTCGTCAGGCGATTATGGCCTGATGCTGGAGGAGGCACTGAGCTTCGAACTCGGCGCCGAAGGCAAGTGCGGGGTCGATCTCGACACGCCCGCCCGTGCACCGGCAGCGGGGCTTTCCCGGTTTCTGCGCAAGGCCGCGCCCGCCCTGCCGGGCCTGACCGAGCCGGAGACGGTGCGCCACTACACGCGCCTCTCGCGCCAGAACTACGCCATCGACCTCGGGCCGTTCCCGCTCGGTTCGTGCACGATGAAGCACAACCCGCGGCTCAACGAGAAGATGGCCCGCCTGCCGGGCTTCTCCGATGTCCATCCGCTCCAGCCGCAGAAGTCGGTCGAAGGTGCGCTTGAGGTTATCGAGCAACTGGCGGACTGGCTCATCACGCTGACCGGCATGGCCTCGGTGGCGATGAGCCCGAAGGCCGGTGCCCACGGCGAGCTTTGCGGGCTGCTCTGCATCCGCGCCGCGCTCGATGCGCGGGGCGAGAAGCGCGACGTCGTGCTGGTGCCGGAGAGCGCCCATGGCACCAACCCGGCGACCGCTGCGTTCGCCGGCTTCAAGGTCCAGTCGATCCCGGCGACCCCCGAAGGCCGCGTCGATCTCGATGCGCTCAAGGCGAAGCTGGGACCGAACGTCGCGGGCGTGATGATTACCAATCCCAACACCTGCGGCCTGTTCGAGCCGGAGATGAAGGCGATCGGCGATGCTGTTCATGCGGCGGGCGGCTACGTCTATTGCGACGGTGCGAACTTCAACGCCATCGTCGGCAAGGTGCGCCCCGGCGACCTCGGCGTCGATGCCATGCACATCAACCTGCACAAGACCTTCTCCACCCCGCACGGCGGCGGCGGACCTGGTGCAGGGCCGGTGGTGCTGTCCGAAGCGCTGGCGCCTTTCGCGCCGCTGCCGTTTGTCACGCGCGGTGATGATGGCCGTGTCCACCTCGTCGAGGAGGAGAACGCGGGCGAGGGCCATGCGCAGGCGTTCGGCCGCATGGTCGCCTTCCACGGCCAGATGGGCATGTTCACCCGCGCGCTGACCTATATCCTCAGCCACGGCGCGGACGGTCTGCGCCAGGTTGCCGAGGATGCGGTGCTCAACGCCAACTACGTCCTGCGTTCGTGCGAGGACCTGCTGCCGGCACCTTTCGCCAAGAGCGGCCCGTGCATGCACGAGGCGCTGTTCAGCGACGCCGGTCTGGCAGAGGGCTTCTCCACGCTGGACATCGCCAAGGGCCTGATCGACGAGGGCTTCCACCCGATGACGGTCTACTTCCCGCTGGTGGTGAAGGGCGCGATGCTGGTCGAGCCGACCGAGACCGAGAGCAAGGCCGGGCTCGACCGCTTCATCGGTTCGCTGCGCAGTCTTGCCCAGCGCGCCAAGGACGGCGACCAGAGCCTGCACAGCGCACCGCACTTCGCACCGCGCCGCCGGCTTGACGAAACGCTCGCGGCGCGCAAGCCTGTGCTCGTATGGCAGGGCCAGCCGGGTGTGCCGGCAACGCCCTCGCTCAGCGAGATCGGGGGAAGTTGACGATATGGGGGGGAGCGGGTTTGCGGCCTGGTTGCCGTTGCTGATTTTCGTCGGGGTAATGGCCTGGCGTTTCCGCAGCCTCGAAAAGGCGAGGCCGCTCCGTCTTCCCCTCCTTTGGGTCGCGCCGCTGATCGTTTCGGCGGCGGTATCCCTCGCGCTCTACGGCATGCCGCCGAGCATTCTGGGCTGGCTGGCGCTGCTTGCCGGCTTTGCGGTCGGCGGCGGCATCGGCATGCAGCGCTCGCGCCTCATGCGCCTTCATGTCGAGGGGGAGGGCGACGAGGCCCGCGTCATGATGCGCCAATCACCGCTGGCGCTAGTGCTCGTGCTCGCGGTGTTCGCCGTGCGGCGGCTGATCCTGCCGGGCGGAATGGGCGTTCAGGGTGATCCTCATGCCGCCAACGCTCTGCTCATGACCGATGCCATGCTGGGTTTCGTGCTGGGCATGGTGGTAGTGAGCCGCCTGATCCTGTGGCAGCGTGCGCGCTCGATGGTGGCGGATCACATCACCGATAGCTGAGGGCGGGCAGGCATAAGAACAAGGGCTCCTGCTTCACGGCGCGAGAGAACCGAAGGCTGCGGCGCGAAATGGACCATCCATTTCGCGCCGCAGCCGTTTCAGGTTGCGCGATCCACCGAATTCGCGGCAGATTCGAGATCCTGTCCGACGCCGCGCACGGTATTGCAGGCCGCCGCGCCGAGCACGAGGCCCGATACCGCCAGCGCCAGAACCGCTTTCCTGATCATGACTGCGTAATCCTTCCTGTAGCGGCGAGCGAAATGGTCGCCGCTTTTCGGCGCTAATCCATCGGGATTGCGAGGGGAAGGGGTCTGCAGTCAGTCTTGTCAGCGGTTGATGGCGTCATCCCCGGCCTTGCCGACCGATTCGATGTCCTGGCCAGCGCCCTTCACGGTGTTGCAGGCTGCTGCGGAGAAGACGATGCCTCCGGCGACAAGCGCGAGAACGAGTTTCTTGACCATTGTCGGTTTCCTTTTCCTGGAGGTCCCGGCGTTTTCTGCCGGGATCGAAGGACGCAACTCGTGGCCGTGCGTGCGGTTCCCGCCGATCACCTTGCGGTAGGCACGGTTTCCTCGATCGCGCTTTCGTCCAGCGACGAGGTCGGCGAAATTCGCTTCGAAAGATAGTGTTCGCGCCAGGTGATGATGAGCCCGGCGGCGATGATGAGCGGCGCGCCGAGCCAGGTGGAGGCAGGCGGCAGGTCGCCGAAGATGGTGTAGCCATAGGCCGTCGCCCAGATCAGCGCGGTATAGTCCATGACCACGACGGTGGCCACCGCTCCATGGCGAAGTGCTGCGGTGATAAGGAGCTGGGCAAGGGTGCCCGCCAGCCCCACCGCCACAAGCAGCAGCCAGACGCGGGGCTCGTGGGACTGACCGTAGAACGGCAGAAGCACGGCTGCGAAAAGCGAACCGAAGAAGGCGAACCAGAACACGCAGGCGATGGGTGCCTCTGTCCGTGCGAGGTCGCGGATCTGGAAGCTGACCACGGCGACGATCACTCCGGCGCCGAGCCCGGCGGCCAACCCTGCGAGAGGAAGCGCCCCGGTTTCCCCACCGGGGCGGGTGATGACGAGAACTCCCGCGAAACCGAGCACGACCGCCAGCCATCGCCATGGCCCCACTTTGTCGCGCAGGACGATCGCGGTGATGAGCACGGCGAAGAGCGGCGCCGTGAAGCCGAGTGTCGTGCCCACCGGCAATGGCAGCAGCATGGCGGCGGTGACGTTGCAGACGAGGCCGAGCGTGCCCGAGGTCGCCCTGAAGGCATGGGAGGAGACCCGGCGGGTCTTCAACTGGCCGATCCGGCCGGTCGCCAGCAGCCACCCGGCGATGAGCGGCACTGACATGGCCTGCCGCCAGAACACCATCTCGGCTGCAGATACGCCGTGGCGACCGGCCAGCTTGACGAGCATGAACATCGTCGAGAGCATGACCATCGCCATCAGCCGCAAGCCAAGTGCGAGAAGGGGGCGATCCTGACGGGATGGGGCGGCGTTCACCGGCCGGGCTTTAACTTCCTCGCGGAAGTAGGCAAGGGCGCTCCATGAACGATTCCGACAAGATCATGGCCGCCGTGGGCGGTGTCGCCGCGCTGTTCGCGGTCATCGCCTGGATCGGCGACCGCCGCCGGATGAAGCGCCGCGATCTCGACCGCGTGGGCTTCATGCCGTGGACCACGGTGTTCTTCTTCGCGCTGATGCTGGCCGTCCTGCTGCTCGGCGTGGCCGGACGGGACTGGTTCGCCGGGTAGAACGGAAGCGCCCCGCTCTCGTGTAGCCGCGCGGGGCAAGCGATCATCGCGATGTTTAGCCCATCGAAGGGAGCGCTTTCCCACTGCAGGCAAAGCTGTCCTATGTTCGGGGATCAAGAACACCCCTTCTCGCCGCCGCCGCGCCTGCCATGTCCGTGTACCGGCCTTAGTGCCTGTCCGGCCGCGATCCCGTGCCGATGGCTGGACGCCCGCGCGGCAGGCGGCGTTCTCGGGGCGCGCCGGAAATCCGCTGCGCGCGCGCCGCGTGGGGATGACGCGCGAGACTGCCTATCGGCTGCGGCCGCGGCCCGGCCCGGATGTGCCGCCAGCCCGCCGGGCCGCAGCGAAGGCGATCCGGCGCGGCGGGTTTCGTACCCGGTCCGGTATCAACCAGATGTCAGAGGCAGGCTTCGAGGTAGGCCTGGTCAAAGCCGAACTGGCGGGCCTTCTCGAGCGTATAGGGACGCAGGCCCGATGGGCGGAATTCGCCGATGATCTTGCCGTCGTCGGTCTCGTCGAGATACTCGAACTTGAAGAGTTCCTGCGTGACGATGACATCGCCTTCCATGCCGATCACTTCGGTGATGTTGGTGGTGCGGCGCGAACCGTCGCGCAGGCGCTTCACCTGAACGATGATGTCCACCGACTCGGCGATCTGGCGGCTGATGGCTTCCTTGGGGATCTTGATGTCGCCCATCAGGATCATGTTTTCCATACGGCCAAGGCATTCGCGCGGGGAGTTGGCGTGGAGCGTGCACATCGAACCGTCGTGGCCGGTGTTCATCGCGGCGAGCAGGTCGAAGCATTCGGCGCCGCGGATTTCGCCGAGGATGATGCGGTCAGGCCGCATACGCAGGGCGTTCTTCACAAGGTCGCCGATGGTGATAGCGCCCTGGCCTTCGAGGTTCGGCGGGCGGGTTTCCAGCGGCAGCCAGTGGGGCTGTTGCAGGCGAAGTTCGGCGGCGTCCTCGATGGTCAGCACGCGCTCGCCCGGGTCGATCATCTTGGACAGGGCGTTCAGCATCGTCGTCTTGCCCGAACCCGTACCGCCGGAGATGACGATGTTCATGCGGCAGGCGCCGGCGATCTTGAGGGCGGTGGCCATCTTCTCGCTCATCGACCCGAAGTCCTTGAGCATGTCGATGGTGATCGGCTTCTCGGAGAACTTGCGGATCGAGATCGCGGTGCCGCGCAAGCTGAGCGGCGGCACGATCACGTTGACGCGGCTGCCGTCCTTGAGGCGGGCGTCGGCCAGCGGGGTGGTCTGGTCGACGCGGCGGCCGACCTGATTGACGATGCGCTGGGCGATCTGGAACAAGTGCTGTTCGTCGCGGAACTTGGTCGACGCGAGCTGGAGCTTGCCCTTTTTCTCGATGTAGGTCTGGTTCGGGCCGTTGACCATGATGTCCGACACGTCGGGGTCGTTCAGCAGCTCTTCCAGCGGGCCGAAGCCAAGCAGTTCGTCAATCAGCACTTTCTCCAGCGCGAATTGCTCGCGGCGGTTGAAGGTGATCTTGAGCTCGGCCAGCACCTCGATGATGATCGGGCGAAATTCCTCGGACAGCTCATCCTTGGTCAGCGTGGCGGCCGCCTCGGGGTCGACGCGTTCGAGCAGGCGGGGAAGCACCTGCTCCTTGATCTTGTGGATGGAGGCTTCGAAACCGTTCTGGTCGGACTGGTTGTCGTGAACCGCATTGGCGCGGTCGGCCAGGCGAGACATGGCGTCATCGCGGGAATTCGCGGGCGAGGGGGCGTCTATCCCCGGTACCGGCGGGAACGGTTCGCCGCCAGGCATCGGCACGTTGCCGGGCATCGGCGATTTCTCGGCGCCCCCTTTCAGCGGCTTGGCCACGCCGAATGCCGGCCGGGCGCCCTGACCCATGCCGCCGATGCCGTTACGCCGCCCGAATGCCGTCATTGTCTCGTCAACCCTTTCAACGCCCCGGCTCTCGTCCGGCGCGATGTCCCGCGATAAGCGAAGGATTAAGGTTGAAACTTTGATAACTTCCTAATGGCGGCAGGTTGCCGCATCGGTGCAAAGGGTGGAGAAAGGAGCAAAATGTCTCAGGCGGGCGCGGTGCAGGGTTCGGTTTGCTGGCTGTGCCAACGGCCGCTGGGCCGCAGGACGGAGTGGCATCATCCGATCCCGCGAAGCCGAGGCGGGCGAGAAACCGTGCCGCTCCACCCGATATGCCACCGCACGATCCATGCGACCTTCAGCAATGCCGAACTTGCACGCCTGCCGGCCGATCCCGCAGCCCTCTCACGAGACCCGGCCATCGCGCGCTTCCTGCGATGGATAGCGGGGAAGCCCGCCGATTTCCACGCACCGACCCGGAAGCGTCAACCTTGAATTAAGCAAAGTTTCACCGATTGAAACCTAGGTAGTCTGTCAGAAGAGCACGGGGCGGAAAAGCGAGATTGCAATGAGAATTCCGGCCCATCAATGGCCTTGGCGCTGGTGCCTTTACTGGCTGCTGCTGCCGAACATCATCGTGATCGTGATGTGGCCGATCGGCGGGCCGCCGATGGGGCGTCCGATCTTCGTTGCCGGCCTGCTCGCGCTCGCTTTCTCGCAGATGCGCTCGCTCCTGCTTCGCCGGATGGCGGTGGCCGTGCTCGGGCTCGGGATCACGTTCGAATATATCGTGAACTCGTTCAACCTCGAAGCGATGCGCATCGATGCCGCCTCGGAGTTCCTGAAGAATGCCAAGCCGCTGGCGTCGGCGGAATATCTTGCCGGTCTCGTCATTCTTTGCGCAACCCTTGCACTGGCAGTTCGCGGGGCGGGACGGGTCCAGCATTTCGCCAGGCCGTCAAACTGGATTTTTGCGATCTGTGCCATCCTCGGCATGATGCAGATCGATGCCGTCGCGACCGTCGCCACCAGTAATACCTACAAAGGACTGCCGCCGGAAGGGACGCCTTTCGCATCCGGTGTCGAGAGTGGCGGCGTGGCTCAACCCGGCCCGGCCAGACGGCATCTCGTGGTGATCGTCGTGGAAGCGCTCGGCATTCCGACGTTCGAGGAAGGGAAGCGGCTGTTCGCTGCAGACTGGGATCGGCCAGCGTGGCGTGGCAGGTACGAAGTGGCAAGGGGCAAGGTTGCCTACTTCGGCTCGACTACCAATGGGGAGATAAGGGAGCTTTGCGGCGCATTCGCGAATTTCGACGGGTTCGATTTCGCTCATGCGGATTGCCTGCCCCGTCGCTATTCAAAAGCCGGATACGACACTCTCGCGATCCATGCCTTCGAGGGCGGCTTCTTCGACAGGAGGGCGTGGTGGCCGCAAGCAGGGTTCGCCCGAACCGAATTCGCGCCGGACCTGGTTCGCGGCGGTGCCCGCAAATGTGGCGGGATGTGGCCCGGCGCCTGCGACGTGGATATCGCGGCGCAGATCGGCCAGCGGCTCAAGTCGGCAAGTCGGCCGCAGTTCATCTATTGGGTGACCCTCAATTCCCACATTCCCGTGCTTGCAGGGGCGACACCGGGGCTGGCCGGCTGCGAGGATGGTGCGGCACCGCTCGCTCATGCGTCGCTGCTTCAGTGCCGCCTGTTTCAGGCGCATCACGACATCGCGGAAGCCATTTCGGCGCTGGCGATGGACCCGGCGCTGCCTCCTACTGATTTTCTCATCGTCGGAGACCACATGCCGCCGTTCATGCGCCGCAACGAGCGGCTCGACTTCGACGGTTACAATGTTCCCTGGATCGTCCTTCGCAACCGGCCTGCCTGACAATCGAAAGGGCGAAGCAGGGCCGTAAAACGACGAAAGCGCCGAACCGCGATGTGCGGTCCGGCGCTTTCAGTATCGTCCAACCGGACGGTAGATCAGACCCCGACGTGCTCCGCGAGCACGGTCAGGCCCTTGTCGCCCACTTCGGCGAAACCGCCGGTGATGCGGATCTCTTCCGGTGCGGCGTTCTCGGTCTTGTAGACCTTGAGCGCGCCATCGGCGATCGTCGACATGAAGGGTGCATGACCCTCCAGCACGCCGAACTCGCCTTCGGTGCCGGGGACGACCACCATGTGGACGTCTTCCGAGCGGACGAGCTTGGCCGGCGTGACGAGCTCGAAGTGCAGTGCCATGACTGATTACGCCTCTTCGGCCAGCTTCTTGGCCTTGGCGACCGCTTCCTCGATGCCGCCGACCATGTAGAAGGCTGCTTCGGGAAGGTGATCGTATTCGCCTTCGACGACGGCCTTGAACGACTTCACGGTGTCTTCGAGCTGGACGAACTTGCCCGAGATGCCGGTGAAGACTTCCGCGACGTGGAACGGCTGCGAAAGGAACTTCTGGATCTTGCGGGCGCGGGCGACGGTGAGCTTATCTTCTTCCGAAAGCTCGTCCATGCCCAGGATCGCGATGATGTCCTGAAGCGACTTGTACTTCTGCAGGGTTTCCTGAACCTTGCGGGCGGTCTCGTAGTGCTCGGCGCCGACGACGCGGGGCTCAAGAACGCGCGAGGTCGAGTCGAGCGGGTCGACGGCCGGGTAGATACCCAGTTCCGAGATGGCGCGGTTCAGCGTGGTCGTCGCGTCAAGGTGAGCGAACGATGCAGCCGGAGCCGGGTCGGTAAGGTCGTCCGCAGGGACGTAGATCGCCTGGACCGAGGTGATCGAACCCTTGGTGGTCGAGGTGATGCGTTCTTGCAGCTGGCCCATGTCGGTGGCGAGGGTCGGCTGATAGCCCACTGCCGAAGGAATACGGCCGAGCAGAGCCGACACTTCCGCGCCTGCCTGGGTGAAGCGGAAGATGTTGTCGACGAAGAACAGGACGTCCTGGCCTTCCTGGTCGCGGAAGTACTCGGCCATGGTCAGGCCCGAGAGGGCGACGCGGGCACGGGCGCCCGGGGGCTCGTTCATCTGGCCGAACACGAGCGCAACCTTGGAACCTTCCGAGGTGGCGTTGCCTTCGGCGTCCTTGGCGATAACGCCGGCGTCGAGGAACTCGTGGTAAAGGTCGTTACCTTCACGGGTACGTTCACCGACGCCCGCGAAGACCGAGACGCCGCCGTGGCCCTTGGCGATGTTGTTGATCAGTTCCTGAATGAGAACCGTCTTGCCCACGCCGGCGCCGCCGAACAGGCCGATCTTGCCGCCCTTGGCGTAAGGCGCGAGAAGGTCGATGACCTTGATGCCGGTGACCAGGATCGCCGCTTCGGTCGACTGGTCGACGAACGGCGGGGCTTCGGCGTGAATCGGGGCGAACATGTCCGAACCGACGGGGCCACGCTCGTCGATCGGATCGCCGACGACGTTCATGATGCGGCCGAGGGTCTTCGGGCCGACCGGCACCGAGATCTGGGCGCCGGTGCTGATCACGTCCTGACCGCGGGTCAGGCCGTCGGTGCCGTCCATGGCGATGGTGCGGACGGTATTCTCGCCAAGGTGCTGGGCAACTTCAAGGACCAGCTTCTGGCCGTTGTTGCTGGTTTCCAGCGCGGAGAGAATTGCCGGCAGCTCACCTTCGAAGGTGACGTCGACGACGGCGCCAATGATCTGGCTGATCTTGCCGGTGGCGGTTTGGTTTAGCACGGGGGCGGTGGCCATTTTGGTTTCCTTGCCTGCGATGTCTTAGAGCGCTTCCGCGCCCGCGATAATTTCAACGAGTTCAGTCGTGATCGCGGCCTGACGGCTGCGGTTGTACTGGATGGTCAGCTTCTTGATCAGGTCGCCCGCATTGCGCGTCGCGTTGTCCATGGCCGTCATCGACGCGCCCTGTTCCGACGCGGCGTTTTCCAGCAGGGCGCCGAAGAGCTGCGTGCGCAGGTAGCGCGGCAGCAGCGCGGCGAGGATCTCTTCCTCCTCCGGCTCATACTCGGTCACCGCATCCGCGCCGGCGGTCGCAACGACGGCCTTGGGAGCGGGAACGGGGATGATCTGCTGGTCGGTCGGTTCCTGAACGAGCGCCGAGCGGAACTTCGAGTAGAACAGGTGCGCCACGTCGAACTTGCCGGCCTCATAGAGGGCGACCAGTTCGTTGGCGATGCGCTCGGCTTCGTCGAAACCGGGATCGCGTACGTCCGTGGTATCGAACAGGTGTGCGATCTGCTTCGGGAATTCGCGGCGCAGCGGCGCACGGCCTTTGCGACCCACCAGATAGAACAGGACGGTCTTGCCCTGGGCTTCCAGTTCCTTTGCCTTGACGCGGGCGGCCTTGACGATGTTCGAGTTGAACGCGCCGCAAAGGCCCTTGTCCGAGTTCGCGACGACGAGCAGGTGCACCTTGTCGCTACCGGTGCCGGCGAGCAGCCGGGGGCTGTTCTCGCTGACCGTGATCTTGCTCGCGAGCGAGCCCATCACCTCGGCCAGACGCGCGGCGTAGGGACGCGCGGACTCCGCGGCGGCCTGCGCCTTGCGCAGCTTGGCCGCGGCGACCATCTGCTTGGCCTTGGTGATCTTCTGGGTCGATTTGACCGAGTTGATGCGGCCCTTGAGTTCCTTGAGCGAAGCCACTCGTTGTTCCTCGTTTCGTCATCCTGGACCATGGGCCGGGACCGCTGGCAGCGTCATGCGACCCTGCCGGCAGTCCCGGCTTTCGCCGGGATGGCGGTTGTACTTACGCGAACTGCTTGGCGAAGGCGTCGAGCGCAGCCTTGGTCTTGCTCTTCGCTTCGTCGCCGAAGTCCTTGGTCGTGCGGATCAGCGCGAGGACGTCGGCATGCTGCTCGTGCATGAAGTCGAGCATTTCGGCTTCGTACTCGGTGACCTTCGAAACCGGCAGGCTGTCGAGATAGCCGTTGGTGCCGGCGAAGATCGACACGGTCTGCTCTTCGAACGCAAGCGGCGAGAACTGCTTCTGCTTGAGCAGTTCGGTCAGGCGCGCACCGCGGTTGAGGAGCTTCTGGGTCGAAGCGTCGAGGTCCGAGCCGAACTGCGCGAAGGCCGCCATTTCACGGTACTGCGCCAGTTCCAGCTTGATCGAGCCGGCAACCTTCTTCATCGCCTTGGTCTGGGCTGCACCGCCGACGCGCGACACCGACAGACCCACGTTGATGGCCGGACGGATGCCCTGGTAGAACAGGCCGGTTTCAAGGAAGATCTGGCCGTCGGTGATCGAGATCACGTTGGTCGGAATGTAGGCCGAAACGTCGCCAGCCTGGGTTTCGATGATCGGCAGCGCGGTGAGCGAGCCTGCACCGTTTTCCTCGTTCATCTTCGCAGCGCGCTCAAGCAGGCGGCTGTGGAGATAGAACACGTCGCCGGGATAGGCTTCGCGGCCCGGCGGGCGGCGCAGCAGCAGCGACATCTGGCGATAGGCGACGGCCTGCTTGGAAAGGTCGTCATACACGATCACGGCGTGCATGCCGTTGTCGCGGAAGAACTCGCCCATGGCGGCGCCGGTGTAGGGCGCCAGGTACTGAAGCGGAGCCGGTTCCGAAGCGGTCGCGGCGATCACGATGGAGTATTCCATCGCGCCGTTTTCTTCGAGCTGGCGAACGATCTGCGCGACGGTCGAGCGCTTTTGGCCGACAGCGACGTAGATGCAGTAAAGCTTCTTGGACTCGTCGTCGCCCTTGTTCGCTTCCTTCTGGTTGATGAAGGTGTCGATGGCGACGGCGGTCTTGCCGGTCTGGCGGTCACCGATGATCAGCTCGCGCTGGCCGCGGCCGACGGGGACGAGGGCGTCGATCGCCTTCAGGCCGGTCTGCACGGGTTCGTGCACCGACTTGCGCGGGATGATGCCCGGCGCCTTGGCTTCCACGCGGGCGCGCTTGTCAGCGATGATCGGGCCCTTGCCGTCGATCGGGTTGCCGAGAGCGTCCACCACGCGGCCGAGCAGGCCCTTGCCGACGGGAACGTCGACGATGGTGTTAGTGCGCTTGACGCTGTCGCCTTCCTTGATTTCGGCGTCCGAGCCGAAGATCACGACACCGACGTTGTCGGCTTCGAGGTTGAGCGCCATGCCCTGAACGCCGTTGGCGAATTCGACCATTTCGCCGGCCTGGACCTTGTCGAGGCCGTGGATGCGGGCGATGCCGTCACCGACCGACAGAACCGAGCCGACTTCGGAAACCTGGGCTTCGGTGCCGAAGCTGGCGATCTGGTCCTTGATGACCTTCGAGATTTCTGCTGCGCGGATATCCATTGTTCTGCCTTTCTTAGCCCTTCATGGCCTGGGCGAGCGAATTGAGACGGGTGCGGATCGAGCTGTCGATGCGCTTGGACCCGATGGTGACCACAAGACCGCCAAGCAGGTCTGGGTCGACGTTGGTCCGGACCTTGACCTTGCGGCCTTCGCGCAGTTCCAGCTTCTGGCGCAGCTGTTCGACCTGCTGGTCGTTCAGGGCGTGGGCAGAACTGACTTCGGCGGTCGCCTCGCCGCGCTGGGCGGCGGCGATCGCTACGAAGGCACGGATGATTTCGGGCAGGGCGGAGAGGCGGCGATTGGCCGCGAGCACGCCCACGAAGTTCTTGGTCAGAGGTGCGAGGCCGAGCACGTCGGCGACGGCTTCGATAGCCTTGCCGGCAGCCTTGCGGCTGACTTCGGGGTTGCGAATCAACTCGGCGAGATCGCGGCTTTCGCTGATCGCCAGGCCGATCTTCTCGAGGTCGGATTCGACCGTCGTTACGGTGCCGTTCTCGCTGGCAAGATCAAACAGCGCCGAAGCGTAGCGTCCTTGCAAGCTGGCCTTGATGCCGCCGGAATTCTCCACGCGTGTCCTATCCTTACATCGGGTGGGCTGGGGCACTTTGGGGCGCACGACAATGACGTGCCCCCCGGCCCGCAGACGGGGCGCGCATAGCGACGATAGTGTTACGATGCAAGCTGCCGCAGGCGCGATTGAGACAATGCTTGGGAAAGCGCTTTAAAAGCAAGGGGCGGGAAGTAACAGGATCGCGGGTGCGGCAAGGTCGGGACAAACGATCCTGCGGAGTTTCCCATGACCTGTCGAATCATCGAATTGCCTGTGCTGCAATTCCAGCCCTTATTCGGGATGGATCCCGCGGAATTGGCCAGACACGAAGCGCAGCGTATGACTGCCGATGGACAACCGGCTCATCGCTGCCGCGTCAGAAGGGACGACGCCGGGTTGATCGAGAGCCCGGTGCCGCTCGATTGCGGGAGGCACGATGACGCTAATCCCTATCGTACCGCTTGCACGATATATATTCCGGAGGACGTGCCGGAAGGTGAGCGCTTCGTCGCCCGCTCGCGGTGGCTGCGTGGTTTGCGCGGATGTTTCTCTGCGCGGATCGAGGGTCATGGAGGCCAACAATGAAGTTCGAGGACATCGGCGTGACTGAGGCAGGCATTACGGACGAGCGGGCATGGCAGGCGGTGCTCGAACGGGATCGCAGCTTCGACGGGCGCTTCGTTACGGGTGTGCTTTCGACGGGTATCTATTGCCGGCCGTCCTGTTCGGCCCGGCATCCCCGGCGAGAGAACGTTCGGTTCTTCGCGCAGGTTGGCGAAGCGGAGTGTTCAGGCTTGAGGGCTTGTCTGCGCTGCCGCCCCAACGACGTGTCGCGCGATGAGGAGGCCGTTGCGCATGCGCTGCGGATATTGGATGCGGATGAAGTCTCACCGCGTCTTTCGGAACTGGCCGAAGCGGTGGGATACAGTGCCACCCATTTCCAGCGCGTGTTCAAGCGCTCCGTCGGCCTTTCTCCCTCGGAATATCTGCGCGTACGCCGAGTTGAGCGTGCCGGTGATGCCATGAGTGGAGGCGCCAGTGTGACCGAGGCGATCTACGAGGCGGGGTTCGGCGCGAGTTCGCGGTTCTATCAAGCCAGCGAGGGCAGATTGGGCATGACCCCATCGGCCTGGCGAAACGGTGGGCGAGGCGTGACGATTCATTGGGCCGTGGTTCAGACCAGTCTGGGGCGGATGCTTGTTGCCGCGACCGGAAAAGGCGTGTGCCGTCTCTCGTTCGATGAAGGAGGCGAGGAATTGGCCGGGCGGTTCCCCCATGCGCAGCTCGTCGAGGGGGGTAGCGAATTCGAGAGCCTGCTGGAAAAGGTCGTCGCGGCAGTGGAGCAGCCGGGCCAGTCTCGCGCGATACCATTGGACGTGCAGGGGACCGCATTTCAGGAGGCGGTGTGGCGCGAGTTGCAACGTATTCCTGCCGGTGAGACCCGGAGTTACGCGCAGATCGCGGCGGCGGTGGGAAAGCCGGGCGCGGTGCGTGCAGCAGGTTCGGCCAATGGCGCGAACAAGGTTGCAGTGCTCATCCCGTGCCACCGCGTCATCAGGGCAGATGGTTCTATCGGCGGCTATGCCTATGGCGAGGCGATCAAGCGAGAACTGTTGAAGCGGGAACGGGGCTGAACCGCTGGGCTCATACGAACGAGTATGGATCGATGTCGATGTTTACCCTGACGCTGCGCGGGAATTGAAGCGGCTCCAGCCACTCGCGCAGCATCTTCTGCAATTCGGCGGATCGCCGGGCGTTGATGAGCAGGCGGAAACGGTGACGTCCGCGCAGCAGTGAAAGCGGCGCGGGAGCCGGGCCGAGCACCAGCATGTCGGGATGGTTGGGCGCGGTACCGCCGATGGCGCGAGCGGCTGCCTGCGCTTCGGACTGGTCTTCGGAAGACACGATGATCGCTGCCCAGCGGCCGAACGGCGGGGCGCCGGCGTCTCGGCGGGCGTCTGTTTCCGCGGCGTAGAACGCGTCTCGGTCTCCGGCGGCAAGGGCGGCTATAACGGAGGCTTCGGGATGGCGGGTCTGGATCAGCACCTCGCCCGGCTTGTCGCCGCGTCCCGCGCGACCGGCCACCTGAGCGACTTGCTGATAGGTCCGCTCGGCAGCGCGCAAGTCGCCACCTTCAAGGCCGAGATCGGCATCGACCACGCCCACCAGCGTAAGGTCGGGGAAGTGATAGCCCTTGGTGACAAGCTGCGTTCCGACGATCACGTCGATCGCCTTGCCCTCTGCCTTGGCGACGAATTCACCGACGGCCTCGGCCGTATTCATCGTGTCCGACGTGACCAGCGCCACCCGTGCCTCGGGCAGGATTTCCGCTACCTCGTCGGCAATGCGTTCGACGCCGGGCCCGCAGGCGACGAGGCAGTCGCCCGTGCCGCATTCGGGGCAGGCGTCGGGAACCGGCACTTCGTGGCCGCAGTGATGGCAGGCTAGGCGCCCGGAGAAGCGGTGTTCCACCAGCCAGGCCGTGCAGTTCGGGCATTGGAACCGATAACCGCAGTGGCGGCAAAGCGTCAGCGGCGCATAGCCCCGGCGGTTGAGGAACAGCAGCGACTGTTCGCCCTTCGCCAGCCGCTTCTTCATCTCCTCGACGAGGCGGGGAGCAAGCCATTTGCCGCGCTCCGGCGCTTCCTGCCGGAGGTCGAGGATCTGGATATCGGGCAGTTGCGCGCCGCCGAAACGGGCCGGCAGGTCGACCTTGCGATAGACCCCCGCTTCCGCAAGCTGCATCGATTCGAGGGCGGGGGTGGCGCTGGCGAGAACCACCGGAATACCCTCGAACTTGGAGCGCATCACCGCCACGTCGCGTGCGTTGTAGCGCACGCCGTCATCCTGCTTGAACGAGACTTCGTGTGCTTCATCCACCACGATGAGGCCCAGTCGGGCATAGGGTAGAAACAGGGCAGAACGTGCCCCTACGACCACCTGAGCGTCACCAAGGACGATGGAACGCCACGCCCGCCGCCGTTCGCTGGACTTGAGCGAGGAATGCCAAAGCAGCGGAGGGACACCGAAACGATGTTCGAAGCGGCGGAGGAAATTTTCGGTGAGAGCGATCTCGGGAAGCAGCACCAGGACCTGTCGCCCGAGACGCAGGGCTTCGGCCACCGCCTCGAAATAGGTTTCCGTCTTGCCCGAGCCGGTGACGCCGTCGAGCAGGAAGGGGGCGAACTTGTGCGTGCGCACGGCTTCTACGAATATGTCGGCCGCAGCCTGTTGGCCGTCGGACAGTTTCGGTTCGGCGAACTCGGGCAGGGCCCGCGGATAGGGGCGGTCCAGATCGACCACGACGGGCTCCAGCAATCCCGCGCCGACCATCCCGCGCAGCACGCCTTCGGAGACGGATGCCAGTTCCGCAAGTTCCTTGATCGAGCCCTGCTCGCCCTGCAGGGCATCGAGAGCGGCGGCGCGCTGGGGGGTCAGGCGGGCGGGTTCATGCCCCGTCAGCCGGTATTCGGTGGTCGTGCCTCCGCCGCGCAGCGCTGCCATGCTGCCGAGTGCCATGCGCGCGACCGAGGAGAGCGAGGCACAATAGTAATCCGCCGTCCATTCGATCAATCGGCGCAGTCGTTCGGGAAGCGGGGGTACGGGCAGCACTTCGAGAAGTGGACGCAGTTTGGATTCAGGCACTTCCTGCGTGCTCAGGCGTTCCGGCTCCCAGACGATCCCGAGGACCTGCCTTGGCCCGAGGGGCGCGATCACCACGGCGCCGAATTCTATCGCCATGCCTTCGGGGACGCGGTAGTCGAGGACGCCCAGCGCGGCGTTGAAGACGAGGATTCGGACGCGTTTCATGTGGGTTGCATATAGGCACTGGTTGCACGGGGCGTGAAGGAGTTGATGATGGTGAACTGGGGAACAGGGGAAAACGGACTGTCCGAGGGCGAGAATTCGCGCCCTGCCGACTGGAGCCGCCGGGGCGTGCTGGTCGGTATGCTCGCCACCGGCGTGCTGATGCTGCCCGGCTGCTCGACGCTTGGTGGAAGCAGCTCCGCCGGCGCAGATCCGGTGCGCCGCCTCATGCGCTATTCGTCGGAGCGCGCATTCACCTGGCTCGGCCAGCCGGAAGGTTTCTGGACCAGCCCGGTTGCGCGCCTGCCGCTTCCGCTTCTGTTCAGCCGTCCCGGCCGCACCAACAGCGGGGTGCTGAAGTCGAAGGCCTTCCGTGACAAGCTGCAATATCAGCTCAATCTTTTCGCGGCGCCGGGCGCCCGCGCTGCCGGGCCGGTGGCGCTCAAGGCCGTTCAGGATATTCCCGTCCGCGAACCCGCCGAAATCCTCAGCGGAGGCAATACTGCGGCGACGACGTTCCTTCGTCGGAACATGGGCCCGGCTCTCGTCAACGCCATGATCCCCGAGATCGAGCGTGCCATGCGCGAAGCCCAGGATCCGACGCTGAACCAGGCGATCGCCGCGCTCAAGGGCGTGACGATCCAGGATGCCGCCCATGCTCTCGCACTCGATGCAGATAACGGCATCTGGTACGAAGTCGGCGCAGCCGAAGCGGCTATCCGGCAAAATCCGGGGGAAACCAATGACGCAGCGCTGATCGGCGCGCTGAAGCAGGGCTGATTCGCCGGAGCAGCGGGGCCAGGGTGGCGCAGAACGCCGCGCATCCCTATAGGGAGCGCCAGAATCGACGGGCGCGTTAGACTCGCCCGTCGCAGCCCCGCATCCACAGGAACCGCGCCATGAAGTTCTTCGTCGACACCGCCGACACCAACGACATCGCCGATCTGGCCGCCACCGGCCTGCTCGACGGCGTCACCACCAACCCTTCGCTGATCGCCAAGTCCGGCCGCGACTTCCTGGAAGTCACCAAGGAAATCTGCGGCCTGGTCGACGGACCGGTCAGTGCCGAAGTCGTCGCGCTCGACCATGAAGGCATGATGCGCGAGGCCGAAATCCTCCGCAAGATCGCAGACAACGTCTGCATCAAGGTGCCGCTGATGATCGACGGCCTCAAGACCTGCAAGAAGCTGACCAGCGACGGCACGCTCGTGAACGTCACCCTCTGCTTCTCGGCCAACCAGGCTCTGCTCGCGGCCAAGGCCGGCGCCAGCTTCGTCTCGCCTTTCGTCGGCCGTCATGACGACAATGGCTTCGACGGCATGGACCTGATCCGCGACATCCGCCTGATCTATGACAACTACGCCTTCGACACCGAAATCCTCGCTGCTTCGATCCGCCACCCTGTCCACGTTCTCGAATGCGCCCGCATCGGCGCTGACGTGGCGACGATGCCGCCGGCAGTCATCAAGAACCTCGTGAAGCACGTGCTCACCGACAAGGGCATCGAAGGCTTCATGGCCGACTGGGCGAAGACCGGCCAGTCGCTCTGATCCTGCCGATCTGAACAGGAAGGGCATCATTCCGGGGCGAACTCGGAGCGATGCCCTTTCATCCCGGCTTGCACCGGGCGGACTAAGCCGCCATTGAGCGTGCCATGTCCGAAGATACTCCCGTCGATCGCTTCAAGCTGGCCCTAACCGGCGCCTCGCGCGCCATCGCGCACGATGCCGAAGTCGAGGTCAACTGGACTGCCGACGCTCCCAGTTCCAGCGGCCAGACCTTTCGCGTGCCCATGCCGGGCCGCTCGATTCCGCGCGGGGCTGCCATGCAGGCGCGCGGTTATGCCGACAGCTTCGCGCTTCGGCTGCGCCATCACAACGACCGGCTGCACATGCGCAACGCCCCGTCCGATCCTTCGGCCCGGGCCTGTTACGATGCGGTCGAGGCCGTGCGTTACGAAGCGCTCGGCGCCAACAGTTACGAAGGGATGCGGGCCAATCTCGACGCTTCGCTGGAGGCGCGGATAGCCAGCGATCCGATTTCGCGCGCGGATAGCCCGGACGGCGTTCCGATCCCGACAGCGCTGGCGCTCCTGCTGCGCGAACGGCTCACCGGCCAGTCGGTGCCGGAAGCGGCGCAACTTGGCGTGGACATGGTGCGCCGCTGGATCGAATCGAAGGCCGGCGACGATTTCGAGGCTCTGGCCGATTCGATCGAAAACCAGAAGGCTTTCCAGAAGCTCTCGCTCGACATGCTGATGCATCTGGAGATGACCCAGGCCGAGCAGATCGAGCAGCCGCCCGAAGAGTCCGAGGACATGGACGGCGACGAGGAGACCGAGGAAGACGAGACCGGCGACGAAAGCGGGCAGGAACAGCAGCCTGCGGAAATGGCCGCCGAGCCTTCCGGCGGTCAGGACGAAGGCGAGAGCGAGGCCGAGGGCGATAACTCGGAAGACATGGACGACGGCGAGGAAGGCCAGGAGGGCGAGGAGGGCATGTTGCCCGTCCGGCCGAACCGGCCCTGGACCGATATCCCGGACAGCTTCGACTACCAGGTCTTCACCGAGGCCTATGACGAGGTGGTCGTCGCCTCCGAGCTTTGCGACGATGAGGAACTGACGCGCCTGCGCGCCTATCTCGACGCGCAGCTCAAGGGCCTGCAGGGCGTTGTCACGCGTCTTGCGAACCGCCTCCAGCGCCGCCTCATGGCGCAGCAGAACCGCTCGTGGGACTTCGATCAGGAAGAGGGCATGCTCGATGCCGCGCGGCTTGCCCGCGTGGTCGTCTCGCCCGGCCAGTCGCTCTCCTACAAGATCGAGCGCGACGTGGAGTTCAAGGATACCGTCGTCACCCTGCTGCTCGACAATTCCGGCTCGATGCGCGGTCGCCCTATCTCGATCGCGGCGATCAGTGCCGATGTAATGGCACGCACGCTGGAGCGCTGCGGCGTGAAGGTCGAGATTCTCGGCTTCACCACCCGCGCATGGAAGGGCGGGCAGAGCCGCGAGTCCTGGCTTGCGAGTGGCCGTCCCCAGCACCCGGGCCGCCTCAACGACCTGCGCCATATCATTTACAAGAAGGCGGATGAGCCGTGGCGCCGTGCGCGCAAGAACCTCGGCCTGATGATGCGCGAGGGCCTGCTCAAGGAAAACATCGACGGCGAGGCGCTGCTCTGGGCGCACAACCGCATGCTTGCCCGCCCTGAGGATCGGCGGATCATGATGGTGATCTCCGACGGTGCACCGGTGGACGATTCGACGCTTTCAGTGAACTCCGCAGGCTATCTGGAGGCGCATTTGCGCCGGGTGATCGAATGGATCGAGGCCAAGAGCCCGGTCCAGCTCGTCGCCATCGGCATCGGCCACGACGTGACGCGATACTACCGGCGCGCGGTGACGATCATGGACGCCGAGCAACTCGGCGGCACGATGATCGAGCAACTCGCGGGACTGTTCGAGGAAGAGTGATCATTTCCACAAGTCCGAGGAACCGCCGGGCGCATCGCTGATGGCTTGACTGCGCCCGGCTCCTGCCTAATTGCCCTGCGTCATGACCGAGACGCAAAGCCTGACGCTGTTCAACAGCCTGACCCGCCAGCTGGAGCCGTTCCAGCCCGTCCACGAAGGCGAGGCGCGGGTCTATACGTGCGGGCCGACGGTCTACAACTACCCCCACATCGGCAACATGCGTGCCTATGTCTTTGCAGACATTCTCGGCCGTACCCTGAGCCACAAGGGCTACAGGCTCACTCACGTCATCAACATCACCGATGTCGGCCATCTCACCGACGACGCCGACGCGGGCGAGGACAAGATGGAGAAGATGGCGCGGACCCAGGCCCAGTCCATCTGGGATATCGCCGCGCATTATACGCAGGCCTACTGGGCCGACATCGAGGCGCTGAACATCCGTCAGCCCGCCAAGTGGTCCATCGCGACAGATTACGTTCCGCAGATGATCGAATTTGCCGAAAAGATCGCGCCAAGGCACTGCTACGAACTGGAGAGCGGCCTCTATTTCGACGTTTCCACGGTCTCGGATTACGGCCACCTCGCGCGAGCCGTGACCGACGAGGGGGAGGGCCGTATCGAGGCCGTCGAGGGCAAGCGAAACGCCGCCGACTTCGCGATCTGGCGCAAGACGCCCGAGGGCGAGAAGCGGCAGATGGAATGGGATTCGCCGTGGGGCAAGGGCGCGCCGGGCTGGCACCTCGAATGCTCGGTGATGTCCGGCGACTTGCTGGGATTCCCGTTCGATATCCATACCGGCGGGATCGATCACCGCGAAATCCATCACCCCAACGAGATCGCGCAGAACCAGGCGTTCTGCTGCAAGCCCGATGATACTTGCGGCCTCGACGTTCCCGCAAATTCGGGCGCCCGGGTGTGGATGCACAACAATTTCCTCGTTGAGCGTTCAGGCAAGATGAGCAAGTCCTCGGGCGAGTTCCTGCGGCTGCAACTGCTGATCGACAAGGGCTACCACCCGCTGGGCTACCGCATGATGTGCCTTCAGGCGCATTACCGGTCGGAGCTCGAATTCTCGTGGGAAGGCCTTGCCGCCGCGTTGGTGCGCCTCAAGCGCATGATCATCGTGGCCGAACGCCTGGGCGAGGTGGAGGCAGGGGACGCCAATCACCCGAAGCTCGCGCCCATGCTCGAAACGTTCGAGAAGGCGATCGGCGAGGATCTCAACACCGCCGTCGCGTTGACGGCGCTGGAAGATGTGCTCGCCGCCAAGAAGGTGGACCCCTCCGCCAAGCGGGCGGCGATAGAGGCGATGGATTCGGTGCTGGGGCTCGATCTGTTCGGGACGGGCCGTGCCGACTTGCGTATTCGTCCAAAGGCTGCGGCAATCACCGAGGCCGAAATCGAGGATGTGCTCGCTCGCCGTAAACAGGCGCGCGCGGAGAAGGACTTTGCGAGTTCCGATGCCCTTCGCGACGAACTCTCGGCGAAGGGTGTCGAGGTGATGGACGGCGATCCGCTCGGCTGGGAATGGAAGCTCGGCTGAGCGCGTGAGCGGGGCGGGACTGCACTTGCGTTAACCGGGGCATTGGGGGGCTTGCCATTCCATCCGGCTGTCCCGATCAAACGATAAGGGCTTTTAATCGGCCATTTATCGGAGTTCGCCATGACCGTCGCCGTGATCAACGCCCAGTCGCGCCCGCTTCTGGACGGCCGCCTGCCTGATGGCGTGCAGCCGCTCTGGTTCGACAGCGACAGCCAGCTTCTGGAGCTTGCGCCGCAGGCGCAAGTGGCGTGGCTCGATCCGGTCGCGCCTGCTGTCGTGGCGGAATTCATCGAGGCTGCCGAAAGGTTGGCCTGGTACACGGCTCTTTCTTCGGGCGTGGACTGGCTCCCGCTCCGGGTTCTGAGCGAGCGCGGCATCCGGCTTACCAATGGTTCGGGAATTCATGCCCAGTCCGTCGCCGAATATGCCCTTATGGGCATGCTCACGGTGGCGAAGGGCTGGCGCGAAGTGGTGAGGGCGCAGGACCGGCATGAATGGCTGATGGAACCGCCCGGCAAGCGCGAACTGCTTGGCTCGAAGGTGCTGGTGGTCGGATCGGGAGAGATCGGCGGCCGTATCGGCGAGATGCTGCGTGTCTTCGGGGCGGAAGTCACCGGGGTCCGGCGCCGGCCGGGGGCGGGCGAGCTGGGCTCCGACGAGTGGCGGGCCGAGCTTGGCCGGTTCGACTGGGTGATTGCCGTGGTCCCTTCCACACCGGAAACCTTGCGCATGTTCGGCGAGGCCGAGTTTGCGGCGATGAAGCCGGGGGCCGTCTTCCTCAATTTCGCGCGCGGAACGGTGATCGAGCAGGATGCCTTGCTTGCTTCCATCGACTCGGGCCATCTGGGCGGAGCGTTCCTCGACGTTACCGAGCCCGAGCCGCTTCCCGCAGACCATGCGCTGTGGTCGCGTGCAAATATCCATATATCGATGCATCTTTCCGGCCGCGCGCAGGATGCATTGTTCGAGCGCGGATCGGCGCGTTTTCTCGGCAATCTTCAACACTTCGTTCGCGGTGAGCCGCTCGAACACCTGGTCGATCTGTCGAACGGCTATTGAAGCGCCGGCATGAGCGCCATTGAATTGTGCGCCACATTTCCCGAGACATGTGCAAACGGTTTGAGGGAAGGTGCACATGGCAGAGAGCGACAAGCGCAAGGCGTCCGATCTATTCATCGAATGTCTTGAGGCGGAAGGCGTCGAATATATCTTCGGCGTTCCGGGCGAGGAGAACCTCGATTTCCTCGATTCGCTCTCACGGTCGCGGAAGATCAAACTGATCCTCACGCGTCACGAGCAGGGCGCGGGCTTCATGGCGGCGACTTACGGCCGCCATACCGGCAAGGCGGGGGTATGCCTTTCGACCCTCGGCCCGGGGGCAACGAATTTTGTCACCGCTGCCGCCTATGCGACGCTGGGCGGAATGCCGATGCTGATGATTACGGGCCAGAAGCCGATCAAGAAGTCCAAGCAGGGTCGGTTCCAGATCCTCGATGTCGTCTCGATGATGCAGCCGATCACCAAGTACGCGCACCAGATGGCAAGTTCGGACAATATCCCGAGCCGCGTGCGTGAGGCATTCCGCATCGCCGAGGAGGAAAAGCCCGGCGCGACCCATGTCGAACTGCCGGAAGACATTGCCGACGAGTACACCGATTCGCGCCCCATCCTGCGCTCGACGGTGCGCCGGCCAACCGCCGATGTGAAATCGATCGCACAGGCGGTGGCAGCGCTGGAGAAGGCCAAGCGGCCGGTGCTGGTGATCGGAGCGGGCGCCAACCGCAAGATGACCAGCAAGATGCTGGGTGAGTTCGTCGAGAAGACCGGCATTCCCTTCCTCACGACCCAACTCGGCAAGGGCGTGATCGACGAGCGCCATCCCCGTTTCCTCGGTTGCGCGGCGCTGTCGTCGGGGGACTTCGTTCACCGTGCGATCGAGGATGCCGACTGCATCGTCAACATCGGCCATGACGTGATCGAGAAGCCGCCGTTCTTCATGCATAACGACGGTACGCGGGATGACCGCGTGGTTATTCACATCTCGACCAAGACCGCCGAGGTTGACCCCGTCTACTTCCCGCATGTCGAGGTGATCGGCGATATTGCCAACGCCATGTGGCAGATCAAGGAAGCGATCACGCCCTCTGCCAGATGGAATTTCGAAGCCATGCTCGGCTATCGCAAGGCCGAGGTCGAGCATACCGACCGACTGGCGGCTGACGAACGCTTTCCGATCTTCCCGCCTCATCTCGTTCAGCAGGTGCGTGAAGCACTGCCTGATGATGCGATCGTCTGTCTCGACAATGGGGTCTACAAGCTCTGGTTCGCTCGTGGTTATTGCGCCTGCAAGCCGAACACCGTGTTGCTGGACAACGCGCTTGCATCGATGGGGGCAGGGCTGCCTTCGGCCATGGCAAGCGCGATGGTCTATCCGAATCGGAAGATTTTCGCCGTCTGCGGCGATGGCGGCTTCATGATGAATAGCCAGGAGATGGAGACGGCGGTGCGGCTTGGTCTCAATCTCACCGTTCTGATCCTGAACGACAACGCTTTCGGAATGATCCGCTGGAAGCAGGCCAACATGGGCTTTGCCGACTTTGGTCTGACCTATGGCAACCCGGACTTCGTGAAGTATGCCGAAAGCTATGGCGCGAACGGCTACCGAGTTGAAAGCGCCGCGCATCTCAAGGAATTGCTGGCTCATTGCCGGGATACGCCCGGTGTCCACCTGATAGATTGCCCGGTCGATTATTCGGAAAACGACCGGATCCTCAATATCGAGATCAAGGACCTTTCGGCAGCGCTTTGATAATATGAAAAAGGCAGGGTTTTACCCCTGCCTTTTTCATTTCAGCCTTTCGGCGATCTCAGAAATCCTCAAGCAGCAGCAGTTCCAGTTCCACCGTCATGCGTGCAGGCGGCCCGGCTTCGTGCGCGACTTCACCGAGCGCTGCATCGGCGACGAGTTGTCGAGGAATGGTGAATTCGTGTTCGGGCAGGGCTTCGATAAGGTTCTCGCCAGCGGTGATGGCGGCATCGCCGGTAAAGGCCAGAGCGATGGTGTGGCGCGAGCCTGAGAATGTGGCACTGCTCCAGGGGCGCTCGGCATGGCGCAGGAATTCCACTTCCGGCCCTGCCAGCTTCAGCACTGCCGATAGCAGCGGAAGCCAGGGACCGCGTGCGGCGCCGCCCATGGCTTCCCGAGCGGATGCGTGCGCCGAGGCCAGCATCGAGCGGTCATGGGCGAGATTAACGTGCATGGGTGCTCTCCAGGTAGTTCGTCATGAATAGTTCGATCCGCGCCGCCGTTCCGGCGCGGGGCGTACGGCCATTGCGGAGATCGCCGACAAATCGCGGATCATGGGCGGCGAGCCGTCCGAATCTGGTCCAGGCCATGTCTGTCAGGCGCAGGAAGCGTTCGATCTGGCGAATAAGCATCGGGATGAGAGGCTCCGTTCGATGGGCTTGCGTTCTCTTTATGTTCCATCTATTTCCTACTTGTCTAGGAAATTTCCTCTTGTTATGGATTACATTATGGAAAGCCCTGAAGTCCGCTCCCGTCTGCTTGAACTGGCCGAGGCTCGCGGTGCTAGCTTGTCCAGTCTTTCACGCATGATCGGCAAAAATCAGAGCTATCTTCAGCAATTTATCAAGAAGGGCAGCCCTCGCAAACTGGAGGAGGAGGACCGTGGCCTGCTGGCGCGGTACTTCGGGGTGGACGAGGCTGAGCTGGGTAAAGCGAAAGAAAAATACGCCGAAGTCGCGGGAAATGTCTCCGGTGGGGATTGGGTGGAAGTTCCGCGCCTTTCAGTGGGCGCCTCCGCCGGGCCCGGCGCTTTGCCGGATGGCGAGGATGTATTCGGGGCGATTCGGTTTTCGTCCCGATGGTTGCGATCGATGGGGCTGCGCCCGGACATGCTTTCCGCAATCGCGGTCAGCGGCGATTCGATGGAGCCGACCTTGCGTGACGGAGACGAGATTCTCGTGGACCGTGACTGGCGGCCGCTGCGTGACGGTATCCACGTCGTTCGTCTGGATGATTCCGTATTGGTGAAGCGCCTGGCTGCGGGGCGAGGCGGACGTATCACCTTGTTGAGCGACAATTCCGCCTATCGCCCGCTCGAATGTGGGCTTGAGGATATCCAAGTGATCGGCCGCGTCGTGTGGAAGGGCGGGCGCATCTAGCGGCTGTCGGTGACGGTTGCATTGGCCGGGGCTTGCGGCCATTTCCGCAGGCATGACCGATATTCAGGAGCAGCCGATGCGCGTCGGCATCATTCCCGTTACCCCGCTTCAGCAGAATTGTTCGCTGATCTGGTGCACGAAGACCATGCGCGGCGCATTCGTGGATCCCGGCGGTGACCTGCCCAAGCTGCGGCAGGCGTTGGAGAAAACGGGCGTTACTCTGGAAAAGATCCTCGTGACTCATGGTCATCTGGACCATTGCGGCATGGCCGGCATCTTCGCCAGGGAGATGGGCGTGCCGATCGAGGGGCCGCACGAAGAAGACCGATTCTGGATTGCCCAGCTCAATGACGATGGCCCTCGCTGGAACATGGAGGCGCAGACTTTCGAGCCGAATCGATGGCTCGAGGATGGCGATAAGGTAACGGTGGGAGACCTTGAGCTCGATGTCGTCCATTGCCCGGGGCATACGCCGGGCCATGTCGTCTTCCATCATGAGCCCAGCAAGTTCGCCATGGTGGGGGACGTGCTGTTCCAGGGCGGAATTGGCCGCTGGGACTTCCCGCGGGGCAATCTGGCGGATCTCGTCGATTCGATAACCCGGAAGCTCTGGCCGCTGGGTGACGATGTCACGTTCGTTCCCGGTCACGGCCCGATCAGCACGTTCGGGGATGAGCGGCGGACGAATCCCTATGTCGGGGATGCTGCGCTGGAGCGGGGGCTTCCGGGCTGAAGCGGCCGGGCTTTGGTGCTTTTGAGAGGGGCGGCGTCCATGCGCCGCCCCTTTTTGATTCTCAGAACCGTCCCAGCGCGATCAGCAGCGCCATGACCGACAGCCCGAGCAGCGTCAGCACTGTAATGATAACGCCGCCTGCCCGCAGCAGGTTGGGCTTGCCGATGTCCATTCCAAGAGCGTGTGCCACACGGCCCAGCATGAAGATCGAGCCGGCGATCGCCAGCCAGGGGCCGGCCTTGCCCGTCATCTCGATCGCGGCGACGAGGATCAGCAGGAAGGGAGTGCTTTCCACGAAATTCAGCTGCGCGCGCATGCGGCGGCCCAGGCGTTCGTGACCGCCGTCGCCGAAGAGCACCTTTTCGCGCATGCGCAATTGTCCGATCCGCACTATATGCCAGAAGGTGATGACACCGGCGGCGGCCGCAAGGCACAGTGTGGTCTGCAGAATCATTGGTGCAATTTCCTCTTTGTCGATTTCGCGTTCATGCGGCGGGGCGGAACGGGTTGCAACTCGTGTGAAATCGGTTATAGGCGCGCCTTCGCAAGCCGCCGGTCCGCGAACACGGTTTCCGGCGGCCTTTTTGACATTCAATTCCAGGAACAGGTGCCGAAATGGCTGTCCCTAAAAGAAAAACGTCCCCGTCTCGCCGGGGCATGCGCCGCAGCCACGATGCTCTGCAGGTTGAAGCGTTCCACGAATGCCCCAACTGCGGTGAGCTGAAGCGCCCGCACAACCTCTGCAACGCTTGCGGCCACTACAATGGTCGTGAAATCGTCGCGGTTGAAGTCTAAGATTACGACGATTCCCGGAGAGTGCCCATGAGTCTGCCGCGTATCGCGATCGATGCGATGGGCGGCGACGAGGGCGTGCGCGTCATGATTGAGGGCGCTGCGCTCGCGCGCCGTCGTCATGATCGTTTCAAGTTCCTGCTGGTCGGTGATGAGCCGCGGATCAAGGCCGCGCTCGAAAATCATCCGAATCTCAGGGCTTCTTCCGAGATTCTGCATACCGAAGGCGTTATCAGCGGTGAGGATAAGCCCAGTCAGGCCTTGCGCCGGGCCAAGGGCACCTCGATGGGACGCGCGATCGAGGCGGTGAAGGCGGGTGACGCCGGAGCCGCCGTCAGCGCCGGCAACACCGGCGCGCTGATGGCGATTTCCAAGCTGACCTTGCGGACCATGCCCGGAATCGATCGCCCGGCGCTTGCAGCCCTGCTGCCGACGCTTGGGGACAACGATCTCGTCATGCTCGATCTCGGCGCCAATGCCGAGTGCGATGCCCGCAACCTCGTGCAGTTCGCGATCATGGGCGCTGCCTATGCCCGCGTCGCCACGGGGCGCGAGCAGCCGCGCGTGCGTCTTCTGAACATCGGTTCGGAAGAAACCAAGGGCACTGACATGCTGCGCGAAGCGGCGGCGACCCTCAAGAAAGCGGCTGGCGACCTGTCGATGTCTTTCGACGGGTTCACCGAAGCGGACAAGCTCGGCAGCGGTTCGATGGATGTCGTCGTAACCGATGGGTTCTCGGGCAACATTGCCCTGAAGGCGGTCGAGGGTACGGCGCGATTCGTGGCGGACCTGCTGCGGCGCGGATTTACCAGTTCGCTCCGCTCCAAGATCGGTTTCCTGATCTCGAAGCCTGCTACCGAGCTGCTCAAGCACCACCTCGATCCCAATAACCATAATGGCGCGGTCTTCCTGGGCCTCAACGGTATTGTCGTGAAGAGCCATGGCGGCGCGAATGCCGCGGGCGTCGCAAATGCCGTGGCGGTGACCGCGCGGCTCCTGGAGGAAAACGTGACCGAGCGGATATCCGCCGACCTTGCCCGCGTGGGCGGGGCGTCCCTGCGCAAGTCGCGTGTCCAGGAAGAGAGTGCCTGATGATTCGTTCGGTTCTGGTCGGTACGGGTTCCGCCCTGCCGCGCCGCTCGGTCAGCAACGCGGAACTTGCCGAACAGGTTGATACGAGCGACGAGTGGATCGTCGAGCGTACCGGCATTTCCAACCGGCACATCGCCGCGCCCGACGAGACCACGTCGAGCCTGGCAACGGATGCCGCACGCAAGGCGATTGAGGCTGCCGGGATCGACGCCTCCTCGATCGACCTGATCGTGCTCGCCACGGCAACACCCGACCAGACTTTTCCGGCAACGGCTACCATCGTTCAAAGCAACCTCGGTTGCCGGGGCGGAATCGCTTTTGACGTGGCAGCGGTGTGCTCTGGATTCCTTTACGCCGTGGGCGTTGCCGATTCGATGTTGCGCTCCGGCATGGCCAAGCGTGCGCTGGTAATCGGTTCGGAAACGTTCAGCCGCATCCTCGATTGGGAAGATCGCACCACTTGTGTCCTGTTCGGAGATGGTGCGGGAGCAATCATCCTCGAAGCGCAGGAGCAGGACGGTGATGCGCCGCGCGGCGTTCTTGCCACGCGTCTTCATGCTGACGGTGCGCACAACCAACTCCTTTATGTCGACGGCGGTCCGTCAACCACGGGGACGGTCGGCAAGCTGCGCATGAAAGGCCGCGAGGTCTTTCGTCATGCGGTGGTCAATCTGGCTGAGGTCCTTAAAGAAGTCCTTGAAGAAGTTGGTCTTTCTTCAAACGATATCGATTGGCTCGTGCCCCATCAGGCCAATGCGCGCATTCTGGAAGCCACCGCCAGGAAGCTTGATCTTCCACGTGAGAAGGTCGTCATGACGGTGGGGCAGCATGCCAATACCTCGGCAGCTTCGGTCCCGTTGGCGCTGGATCAGGCGGTTCGCGACGGACGAATTGTGCAGGGCGACCTGGTCGTTCTGGAGGCGATGGGCGGCGGTTTCACCTGGGGCGCCAGCCTGATCCGGATGTGAATTTGCTCCGGTATGGGGGAGTGCCCGCAATTGCTGCGTGCGGCATTGCTTTTCCCGCATTTTTTCATATTATCTTCGTGGGGGTTTGTCGCACGGAGGGGATGCGGGACTGATGCGTTCCACGGACACACTGACGAGGGCGGAGATCGCTGAAGCCATCCACAGGAAGCTCGGACTGTCCAGGTCCGAGTCGCTTGCGATGGTCGAAGCGATATTGCAACACATGTCGGAGGCCCTCGCCGAGGGCGAAAACGTTAAGATTTCCGGGTTCGGAACGTTCCTCTTGCGCGATAAGGGCGAGCGGATCGGACGTAATCCGAAAACCGGGGTCGAAGTGCCTATCACGCCGCGCCGGGTCATGACTTTCCGGGCAAGCCAGATGCTGAAGGACCGCATTACTGGCTGATTGCGGCCAGGAATGCGGAGATTTTAGCCATGGCAGCAAGTGAAGCGGGCGGCGAAACCGGTTCCGGTTTCGACCCTTTTGGCTTTGACGATGGCAAGGCGCCTGATGCGCTGCGCACGATCGGCGAGGTGACCAAGGCGTTGGGCATCCGGCAACATGTCCTGCGCTACTGGGAAGAGCAGTTTCCGTCGCTTCAACCCATCAAGCGCAGTGGCAATCGTCGCTATTATCGGCGCGAGGACGTCGTGCTGATCGCGGCGATCGACCGGCTGGTCAATCGTGAGGGTTATACCTTGCGCGGCGCCCGGATGGCGCTTGAAGAGCAGCCGGCCACGGTCTTGGCCACGGCGTCCATTTCGGTCGGCGTCGACCCTTCTACGAATCCGAAGCCTGTAGAAGCTATCGACGCTTTCGAAAAAGCGCTGCAGCAAATTCGCGAGCGATTGGCCCAGGCCCTCGTCGAGGTGTGAGGCGGGCTTGCCCGCTATTCAGAATTGAATGTCCGGTCCCAGTTCGGGGTCTAGATCCCGGGGACGGGTCAGGTGGGCGAGGCGCCCGATGCCTTCGCGGATCTGGTCCCAGGAATCGATGTCCAGTTCCAACACCGCATATGCAGCGGTGGGAAACTTTTCTTCGACCACATCGCGCATCGGACTGCTGCCGTCATCCGGCACGAGGTCGAAGATCAGATCTTCCAGTCCGGGGTTGTGGCCAACGAGCATGATCGAACGCGGGTCACCCGTCTGTTCGCGCAGCAAGTCTATCAGCGTTGCCGAACTTGCAAGGTAGATGCGGCGGTCCCAGGTGATGGGCGGCATTTCACCTGCAGCTTCGCCTGCGAGTTCGATCGTCTGCGTGACGCGGACGGCAGGCGATGCGAGGACGCGCTTCCAGCCTATCGCATGATCCCGGATGTGCAATCCCATCAAGGCAGCGCCTTTTCGTCCGCGCTTGTTGAGCGGGCGATCGAAATCCCGCAGGCGGGCGTCGTGCCAGTCGGACTTGGCATGTCTGAAGATTCCGAGAGTTTTCATCGAGTAGTTCGGTTCACACTAGTTCGGGGTCAAACGGAAGGTCGGGCCGCATCGCTCTGCTTTTCGCTTTCTCCTGAAACATTCCAGGCGACGCGATGCAAGGCTTCCTCCAGCGAAATTCGAAGCACCGGCGTTCCTTCAGGGAAAGCGCTCAGCAATCGCGAGGGGAAGGCAGAGGAGAGGACGACAAAATGCCCGCGATCGCCGCGACTGCGGATCAGGCGTCCAAAAGCCTGCGCCAGTTTTGCGCGGATCAGACTGTCATCATAGGCGGAGCCGCCGCCGGCAACGCGCCGGGCACGGTGCAGGATGGTGGGGCGCGGCCAGGGCACTTGCTCCATCACCACCAGTCGCAGCGATTCGCCCGGCACGTCCACGCCGTCGCGCAAGGCATCGGTGCCAAGCAGGGATGCGGCCGGATCGTCGCGGAAGATATCCACCAGCGTGCCGGTGTCGATGGGGTCGACGTGCTGCGCATAGAGAGGCAGGCCCGCGCGGGCGAGCCGGTCGGCAATGCGGCCATGGACGGCGCGTAAACGGCGAATGGCCGTGAACAGGCCGAGCGCGCCTCCACCTGCCGCTTCGATCAGCCGCGCGTATGCGCCGGCGAGCGCGGGAATATCGCCGCGAGGCACATCGTTGACGATGAGGACTTCGGCCTGTGCAGCATAGTCGAAGGGGCTGAGATGTTCCGAAAGCTTCGGGGCAACTTCGATATGACGGACGCCCGAGCGCGCGATGGCCTTATCCCAGTTCTCGCCGTCACGCAGGGTTGCCGAGGTCATCACGACGCCGTGTGCCGGTTCGAGAACGACGCTGGCGAAAGGCTTCATCGGATCGAGCCAATGACGGTGGATGCCGACATCGTATTCGCGCGCTTCCGAACGATCGAGTGCCAGCCAGTCCACGAATTCGGGATCGGCGGGGCCGGCGAGTCTGCCGAGCATCGCTTCCCAGGCCAGAAGGATATCCACACGCCAGCCGAGCGATTGCCGGGCTCCTTCGATGCGCGCTCGGCCGGGACCATCAAGCCAGTCGGGCCCATCTTCCATCAGCGCTTCCAGCCTGAGGCCGAGACGGACGAGAGGTTGACGCAGTTCGCCCAGGGCCTCGCGCGCGGCTTCCGCGATCTCGACGAAGGCGCCGTCCAGTCCGGCCGCCTCGGTTTCGAGTCCGTAGCCGGCTTCCTGTCCGCCGCTCTCGTCGCGGGCGTAGACGGTTGCGCGCACGGCAGCGAGCAGTTCTTCGATCGGGCCGGAGGGCGCGCCTTCGGTGAGGCGCTGCATCCAGCCATCGCCGGGAAGCGCTTCGGCCGCGGCGCGGGCGGCGTTGATCGCCTTTGCGCCAGCTTCGTCATAGCTGGCGACATCGGCGAGCCGGGCGGAGAGGCCGCGCCGTCGTCCCCGCGAGGCTTTTTCCGGCCCGATTACCCAGCGGCGAAGTTCGATCGCCTCGGCGCCGGTGAGCGCGGCGGCGAAAGTGGAATCGGCGGCGTCGAAGACATGATGGCCTTCGTCGAAGACGATCCGGGTCGGCCGGGCAGCGTGGTCGCGGCCGCGCGCGGCGTTGATCATGACGAGTGCATGATTGCCGATCACGAGGTCGGCCCCGGCGCTGGCCCGTGCGGCACGCTCGATGAAGCACTTCCGGTAGTGCGGGCAGCCGGCATAGACGCATTCGCCGCGCCGGTCGGTGAGGGCTGTGATGCCGCGTTGACGGAACAGGGTACCGAGCCAGCCCGGCAGGTCTCCGCCGATCATGTCGCCGTCCTGTGTATAGGCGGCCCAGCGCGCGACGAGTTGCGCCATGATTGCCGCGCGCCCGGCGAAGCCGCCCTGCAGGGCATCCTCGAGATTGAGCAGGCAGAGATAGTTCTCACGGCCCTTGCGAACGACGACGGGCTGGCTGCCGTCCGCGCGCCGTTCCGGCCATGCGCGGCGGCTCTCCTTGCGGAGCTGGCGTTGCAGTGCCTTGGTGTACGTGGAAACCCAAGTGGTGCCGCCGGACAATTCGCTCCATAGCGAAGAGGGGGCCAGATAGCCGAGCGTCTTGCCGATTCCGGTACCTGCCTGCGCGAGCAGGACGTGCGGGCGTCCGGAGGATTGGCGCGGGGCAAATGCAGCCGCGGCTTCTGCGGCATAGGCCTGCTGGGTGGGGCGCTGCTCCGCGCCGCTGCCCGTCAGCCGCGCAAGGCGTTGAAGTACTTCATCTTTTTCCAGCGTAATCTGCCGGGGTTGTGGAAGTTCGGGGCTTTCTTCCCATTCGGGCAGGCGCGTGAACAGCCAGCGTTCGGCGCGTTCGGGACGAGCGATGCGCGATTCCAGCAGATTCGACCATGGCCAGCGCATGCGGACGAGCGATTGTAGCGACGTCCATGCCCCTTCCCGTTCGGGCCAGGTCGGGCTTTCGCAAATGGCGAGCAGGGCGCCGGCGGCTTCCTGAAGCAGGCGCGGGACGTCGGCATCGTCTTTCGGGATTTCGAGATCGAGCGCCTGGCCGAGACCCTTGGGCGTCGGCACGACGAAACGCGCAGGATGCACGAAGGCGTAGAGTTCGAGCAGGTCGAGGCCGGACAGGTCGGGATAGCCCAGTCGCGTGGCGACCAGGGGAGCGTTGAGGATCAGCAGCGGCGTGTCTGCCGCCGCCATCACCGATTCGCCCTTCGAGACAGGCCGGGTGTTGCCGGATCCGTCGCGAAGCCACGAGCCGCCGTGGCTGGCATGGAGTGCGGGAAGGGGCAGGGCGGCCATGCCGCTCGTCTTAGGCAAGCTGCGGACAAAAGGGAAACCTTGCGAAGCCGGCTATCGTCGAAAACCGCAGTGTCGGAACAAAAAATACATCAAGATACATTTTAGGCTCTTGCGAATTTCCCTTTAAGATATATTTTGAGGCCATCATGAATTGGAAAGAAATCGAAATGAGAGATATGCATTCTCACAAGCGCGGCAGGGGCCGCGATCATGGCCATGGCATCGAGCGTGGTGAGGGCCGTTGCGGCCGTCGCGGGCATCACCGCGAGCACTATTCTTCGGACGAGTTTGCACCGCGCGGCATGCGTGGCCGCGGCGGGTTCGGAATGGGCCGAGGGCCCGATGGCGACAGCTTTGGCGAAGGTTTCGGCGGCGGATTTCCCGGCGGACGGGGACGCGGGCGTGGCGGCCGTGGCGAAGGCTTTGGCGGATTTGGCGGTGGTTTCGGCGGCGGATTTGGAGGGGGTCCGGGTGGCGGACGCCGCAAACGGTTGTTCGATCAGGCCGAACTCCAGATCCTGCTGCTAGCCTTGATCGCCGAGACGCCGCGCCATGGCTATGACCTGATCCGCGAGATCGAAGGGCTGTCGGGTGGAGATTATGCGCCCAGTCCGGGCGTCGTTTACCCTGCGCTCACTTACATGGAGGAATCCGGGCTGATCGCGCCGGCTAGCGGTGAAACCTCCCGCAAGTCCTATGAAGCAACCGAGCAGGGCAAGGCCCAGGCAGAAGCGGATGCCGATAAGGCGGTTGCATTGAAGGCACGGCTTTCGGCTCTTGCCGAAGCGCGCGAGAAGGTTGATCCCGCTCCGGTGCGCCGGGCGATGCATGCGCTGAAAATCGCGATGTTCGACCGGCTCTCGAAAGATGGCGCCAATCGGGATGTCATCCTGCAGATCGCAGATGCACTCGACGAGGCCACTCGCAAGATCGAAAGGATCGAGGGATGAACAGCATCGCTACCCGTGTCGCGACCGAAAGCGGTGGCAAATACGTCCGTCAGCTTTGCAAGCACTGGAGCCACAAGCTCCAGACCGAAGTGGATGGTGATACCGGAACCGTGACCTTTCCTTCCGCCGTGGCCGTCATGGCTGCGGACGAGGGCGGTATCGCGATCACCATTACCGGTGAGAAGCGCGAGGATGTAGAGGGCCTGACCGACGTGGTCGCGCGCCACATCGATCGCTTTGCTTTCCGTGAGGCCCCGCTCGCTTACGACTGGCAGTGGCAGGAAGCCTGAGTTATCCCGTTATCCCGGACCTGATCTTCCATTGCCGACGATTGGAGATGCTTCGCTGCGAGCGATGAGTCTCTTTGAGAGCGGCCTTCGATCAGGTTCGGGATGAGGGCACTTTCGAAGGCGAGGCGCATGCCTTCTTGCTTGCGAAATGCGCGCTTTTCGCCAAAGAGCGCTGCCATGACTGAAAACGCCCTGATTGAAGCCGCACGCGTGTCCAAGGCCTGGCCCTTCCAGGAGGCCCAGAAGCTCCTCAAGCGTTATCCGAACGGCAAACCCGGCGATGCGCCGATGCTGTTCGAGACCGGCTACGGTCCGTCGGGCCTTCCGCATATCGGCACTTTCCAGGAAGTCCTGCGTACTACGCTCGTCCGCCGTGCCTACGAAGCGCTGACGGGCGGAGCGCCGACCCGTCTTGTCGCCTTTTCGGACGACATGGACGGCCTTCGCAAGGTCCCCGACAATATCCCGAACGGGGAAGTGCTTGCCGCCAACCTCGGCAAGCCGCTCAGCCGCATACCCGATCCATTCGGCACGCACGAAAGCTTCGCGCATTACAACAACGCGATGCTGCGCGACTTCCTCGATCGCTTCGGCTTCGATTACGAGTTCGTCTCGGCCAGCGATCGCTACAATTCCGGCGAGTTCGACGCAGCGCTGACGCGCGTGCTCGAGTGCAACCAGGCGATCCTCGATGTCATGCTGCCGACGCTGCGCGAGGAGCGCCGCAAGACTTATTCGCCGGTGCTGCCGGTTTCGCCCACCAGTGGTGTTGTGCTCCAGGTCCCGGTCGAAGTGCTCGATTCCGCCACCGGCCTGATCCGTTTTACGGACGAGGATGGCACCGTCGTCGAGCAGTCCGTATTCGGAGGAAAGGCCAAGCTCCAGTGGAAGGTCGACTGGGCCATGCGTTGGTATGCGCTCGGCGTCGATTACGAGATGTGCGGCAAGGACTTGACCGACTCGGTGACCCAGTCCGGCAAGATTGTGCAGATTCTGGGCGGTCGTAAGCCGGAAGGGCTGATCTACGAGCTGTTCCTCGACGAGAATGGCGAGAAGATTTCGAAGTCGAAGGGCAACGGTCTCACCATCGAGCAGTGGCTGACTTATGGCACGGAGGAGTCGCTGGGCTTCTACCTGTTCCGTGAGCCCAAGAGCGCCAAGCAACTTCATGTCGGGGTGATCCCCAAGGCTGTCGACGAGTATTGGCAGTTCCGCGGCAATCTCGCCGGTCAGGCGCTCGACAAGCAACTCGGCAATCCCGTGTGGCACCTGCTGCGCGCGAACGGCGAAGATGAAGGTGCTGGCGACACTGTGCCGGTGACGTTCTCGTTGCTGCTCAACCTCGTCGGGGTTCTCGGCGCGGAGGCGACTGCAGAGCAGGTCTGGTCCTATCTCGGTAACTATGTCGCCGATGCCACGCCCGAGGCGCACCCGGAACTGGGGGAGATGGTCCGCGCCGCGCTCGCCACCAATCGTGACTTCATTGCACCTACCCTGAAGCGCCGTGCGCCGACTGCGAACGAGGCCGAAGCGCTGAAGGTGCTGGACGCCGAACTGGAGAAGGCCGGCTCGGAAGCGACCGCAGAAGCGCTTCAGAACGTGGTCTACGAGATCGGCAAGAACGAGACCTATCAGTTCGAGACGCTGCGTGACTGGTTCAAGGCGCTTTACGAAACGCTGCTCGGTTCTTCGCAGGGGCCGCGCATGGGCAGCTTCATTGCCCTTTACGGCGTGCCTGAAACGCGCAAACTGATCGCGGAGGCCCTTTCGGCCGCTGGCTGAACGGAAAGATCGGGGCCTGAATGCACAAGAACCCCAAGACGCCCGAGGAACTCGCCGAAGAGCTGCTCGGGCGTCGGTTCGATGATCTCGACAGGGAGGACCGGGAGGTCCTCAACCGCATTGCGACCGGCAGTATCGTTGGCCCCAATGCCGATGAGCTGGCCGCGCTTCATGCAACCCGCGCGGACCGGCTGGCCGACCGGGTGGCGGCGGTCGGCGGAAGCTGGGGCTTCATCATCGCTTTCGGCGTGGTGCTGTTCGGCTGGATGCTGCTGAACAGCACGATCCTTCAGGCGATCGGAATCAAGCCCTTCGACGCCTACCCCTACATTTTCCTGAACCTGATGCTTTCGATGCTGGCCGCCATCCAGGCGCCTGTCATCATGATGAGTCAGAACCGGCAGGCCGACAAGGATCGGATCACCGCGCGGCACGACTATGAGGTCAATCTGCGCACGCAGCTTGAGATCATCCGGCTGCACCGGCGTTTCGATCATCTCATGGAGTATCTGGAGGCTCGCCGCTCGGCCGAAGACGGCGAGGAGTGTTAGGTCTTTAACTCATGACCCGGTGCCATCGCGTTCAGGACCAGTAACGCGCGCGGAACCACTTCGTGACGACATACTTTACGCCGCGCACCACGGGCCGCGCGGCATGCATGGTCAGGGGGTTGGGAGTACCGTCAGGCAGGGCATTGTTCCAGATCAGGAGCGTTCCCGCGATCGGTTGAACCTTGAGGCCGAGGTGGACGAAGTCCGTCATCCCGCCTTCGTCCACGGTGTTGAGATAGATCATCGCCGTCCAGCTTCGCTGTCCGCCATTACGCTTTTCGCGCGGCCAGTAGGGCGCGCTCGTGTCGAACCAGTCCCAATGCTCGTGGTAGAACTCGCCTCGATTGTAGCGCTGACCCTGCGCGGATTCGCCGCAGGCGCTATCGATCCCGGTGAGTTCGCTCAGTTTTGTGTCGAGTGCGCGGACGATAAGGTCGTTCGGATCGATGTCGCCCGAAAAACTCGTGCGGTAGCCTTCCCAATCCTTTTCTTCGGCCAGGCGGGATGGGCAGGCGACAGCGTCTATCAGGCCGATGAGATGGGAGCAGTGCACCGGCGAGAGGAATTGCTCGGCCGTGTAGATTTCCGCCCCTTCCACCGGAACGCGCCTTATCGCCGGGCTCTCGGACAATCGCCCGCGCACGCTGCTGCCTATCCTCGTCAGGGTTTCGCTGTCCGGATGGATGGTTTTCTGCATGAAGGCAGGCAGACTACGCGCGCGGCGGGGCCAATCAATTGCTGCTATTCACAAAGTTGTGGCTGAATTGCTGGGCTCAAGAAAAACGCCCCCGGATCATGCGATCCGGGGGCATCAGGGATTCTACCAGAAGAAGTCGTAGATCACGTCGACCACTTCGCCGGAATAGGTATCTACCAGCAGTACGTCGTCGTAATACCGGACCCAGCGATAAGGGCCGTAGACCGGCGGCAAACGGTAGGACCACGGATCGTCCAGCCAGTAGTTGCTGCCATAGAACATCGAGCCCAGGGTAAAGCCGATGCTCAGGCGGCGGTACGAATAGCCTCGATAGGGCGCATAGTAACCGCCGATATGATAGGCCGAGCGATTGCGGTCGCGGTAGCGCTGCCAGTCGTAACGGTTGTCGCGGCGCCAGTTATCGCGATCCCAGCGGTGGTTGTCGCCATTGGACCAACGACGATCGTTGTCCCGGCGATCCTTGCCCCATGCGTTGCGGTCGGGACGATTGTCCTTGCCATTCCAGGCGGGCCGATCGTCCGGCCGGTCGTTCCCCGGACGGGTGCCCGGACGGCCATCCGGGCGCCCATCGGGGCGATCACGGCCATTGCCAGCGTTCCAGCGCCGATCGTCGTCGCGGCGGTCGGCATCGCCGCGGTCAATATTGCCCTTGGCTCTTTGCCAGGCGCTAGGGGTGCCGTTTCCTTGCCAGCGGTTGCCGGATTTCCAATTCGGCTGCTGATCGGGGCGCTGCTGACCCTGCTGCGGAGGGCGGGCGTTCGACCAGGAGCGATCCCCTTGCTGCTGGGGGACGGGCCGGGCCTGCTGCTGGCGCTGATCGTTTCCGCGCCATGCGGACTGGGCCTGAGGGCGCTCGGGCGCCTGCGGGCGTGCCATGTCGGGCCGGGCCTGCTGCATCTGCGGGCGCGGGGCTTCGGGGCGCGGTGCGGGGCGAGACGCGCCGCCGTTTCCGCTGGGGCGTTCTCCACCGCTGCGCTCCTGCCGGGGCGCACGATCCTGGCGGGGCTCCGCCATTGCGGCTGCGGGAAGGGCCAGACCTGCTACAGCAATCGCCATTGCGCCGATCGCGCCCGCAGAGAGAAGCCTGCTCGCCTTCAGAGTATGTTCCTTTTTCATTTTTCCGGTCTCCAAACCGGATTTGCCGCCCGGCGATGGCGGTTCATCCTGAGTGTATTCCTATATGAGATGCGCTGTCGCAGAGGTGAACCGTGGTAATGCCTTCTGTTCATCTTCAGTGCTACCGAAATGAACAAGCCGCCGCCCCGGAGTTTCCGGAGCGACGGCTCGTGTTCTTCCGCCGAAGCTGTTCAGCGAAGTGCCGAAATCAGCGCGTCAGCTTCTTGTAGGCGAGGCGGGTCGGGCGATCCGCGGCGTCGCCAAGGCGGCGGCGCTTGTCTTCTTCATAGGCCTCGAAGTTGCCTTCGAACCATTCGACGTGGCTGTCGCCCTCGAACGCGAGGATGTGCGTGGCGAGACGGTCAAGGAAGAAGCGGTCGTGGCTGATGACCACGGCGCAACCGGCGAAGTTCTCGATTGCTTCCTCGAGCGCACCGAGCGTTTCGACGTCGAGGTCGTTGGTCGGTTCGTCGAGCAGGAGGACGTTGCCGCCCAGCTTCAGCATCTTGGCCATGTGGACGCGGTTGCGTTCACCGCCCGAGAGCTTGCCGACGTTCTTCTGCTGGTCGGCGCCCTTGAAGTTGAACGCGCCCACATAGGCGCGGGTCGACATGTCGTGACCGTTGACCTTCATGTAGTCGAGCCCGTCGGAGATTTCCTCCCAGACGTTCTTCTTGGGGTCGAGGTGGTCGCGGCTCTGGTCGACGAAGCCGAGGTGCACGGTCGAACCGATGTCGATCGAACCCTCGTCCGGGGTTTCCTTGCCGGTGAGCAGCTTGAACAGGGTCGACTTGCCGGCGCCGTTCGGGCCGATCACGCCGACGATGCCGCCCGGCGGCAGGATGAACGAAAGGTTCTCGAACAGCAGCTTGTCGCCGTAAGCCTTCGAGATATCCTTGACCTCGATGACCTTGCCGCCAAGTCGCTCGGGCACCTGGATGACGATCTGCGCCTTGCCGGGCTTGCGGCCGGACTGGGCTTCCTGGAGCTGCTCGAACTTGCGGATACGCGCCTTGGACTTGGTCTGGCGGGCCGCAGGCGTCTGCCGCATCCACTCCAGTTCGTCCTTGAGCGCCTTCTGGCGGCCGGATTCTTCGCGGTCCTCCTGCTCCATGCGCTTGGACTTCTTCTCGAGGTAGGTCGAGTAGTTGCCCTCGTAAGGGAAGTATTTTCCGCGGTCGAGTTCGAGGATCCAGTCAACGACGTGGTCAAGGAAGTAGCGGTCGTGGGTGATCATCAGCACCGCGCCGGCGTATTCCTTGAGGTGGTTTTCCAGCCATTCGACGGATTCTGCGTCGAGGTGGTTGGTCGGTTCGTCGAGCAGCAGGATCGAGGGCTTCTGGATCAGCAGGCGGGTCAGCGCGACGCGGCGCTTTTCACCGCCCGAGAGCTTGTCCACCGGCCAGTCGCCCGGCGGGCAACGCAGTGCTTCCATGGCGATTTCAAGCTGGTTGTCGAGCGTCCAGCCGTCAACCGCATCGATCTTGCCCTGAAGGTCGCCCATCTCTTCCATCAAGGCGTCGAAGTCCGCGTCTTCCGGCGGATCGGCCATGAGGTTCGAGATCTCGTTGAAGCGGTCGACGAGGTCGGCGGTTTCGCGTGCGCCGTCCTTGACGTTCTCAAGCACGCTCTTGCTCGTATCGAGCTCCGGTTCCTGCTCGAGGTAGCCGACGGTGATGTTCTCGCCCGCCCAGGCTTCGCCCGTATAGTCGGTGTCGATGCCGGCCATGATCTTGATCAGGGTCGACTTGCCTGCGCCGTTCGGGCCGACGATGCCGATCTTGGCACCCTGGTAGAACTGCAGGTTGATGTCGGACAGCACCGGCTTGGGGGCGCCGGTGAAGGTCTTGGTCATGCCCTTCATGACGAAGGCGTATTGGGCAGCCATCGGTTTCCTCTGGAAATAGGATCTGGATCTGAAAAGTTGCGCTCGCTCTACAGGTGCGAGGCCCCGTTGCCAAGGGCAGGGCCGGACGCCCGGAGCGTGTGGCGCGGCGGTTTACACGGAACGTCCGAAATGTGTCGTGCCGCCGGATTTTCAAGTGGCCGTCATCTGCTGAAAACCGCAGGAAATGCCGGTCGGCCACGACAGGAGGGTGTGAACTTCGGGCAAACGGGAATGTGAAGGGCCATTGGAAGCGGGTTTCGCGGAGAGAGAATGGTCTCAATCCTCTCAGAATTGCGCCGGGTAGGAAAGCGGCCGGGCCGAGGGCGACAAAGGGGCTTGATCGCAAAGCCGGCAGCGGGCAGGGCCTTGCCCCCCCTATCCGATCCCCGACGGAGAAAAAATGCAGAAATTACTAAAGGTTGTCACCGTGTTTGTGGTTGCCGGAGCGGTGATGTTCGGTGGCCGCTGGTACATGTATGTCGCTCAGGGTGATACGCCTTATGATGAAGTCGGCATCGCGCTGAACGGCTATGCCCCCTCGCCGCTACGCAGTTGGGGATGCCACAAGATGCAGGCCCGCTTCCCGGGCCAGTTGCCGCCCTATGGCTGCGGCACCCCCGATGGCCGCAACTGGCTGTAGCAGGAACCACGGGACATGAGCACAATGCACATCCGGCAGGACGATCCCACGGCGGCCCATGTCGCTCCTTTGCTGGAGCATCATCTTCGCGAATTGCAGGAGGTCATGGCCGAACATGCCTTCGCACTCGATGCGAGCGGCCTTTCGGTGCCGAGCGTGACCTTCTGGACGGCGTGGAACGGAGAGATGCTGGCCGGTTTCGGCGCGCTAAAGGAACTGGATGCGCGCCGGGGCGAGGTGAAGTCGATGCGTGCAGCGCCCTCCGCGCGCGGCACCGGCGTGGGGCGGGCCCTGCTCGCCCATATCGTCGAGCAGGCGCGGGCAAGGGGGTACGATTGCCTGTACCTCGAAACCGGCACGGCACAGCTCCATGTCCCGGCGATTTCGCTTTACCGGAGCGCCGGCTTTATCTCGTGCGAGGCATTTGCCGACTATGAGCCGAGCCCGCACAACCAGTTCATGCGGCTTGATCTGGTGTCCTGATCGAAACCCGGCTGGCCCCCCGGTCCGGGATCGAGATGGACCGGTTGGCAGGAGCGACGGGGCGCGTTAGGCATCTGTCATGCAACGCAGATTCTCCCCAGCGGCGCTTCTCGCCGCCTCCTCGCTCCTTGCCGCCGCTTCGCTCCCGGTTCCCGCTCTGGCCACGCCTGCCGAAGGCTCGGGCGTGGCCTGGGAAATCGTCGAGGGGCTGACCACCGAGATTGGTGCGCGGCTCGCCGGTTCGCCCGAAGAGGGTCAGGCCCGCCTCTGGGCAGAGGCCAAGCTCAACGCGCTGGGTTTCCAGAACGTCAAGATCGAGCCGTTCAAGACCCTCGTCTGGACGCGCGGAGAGGAACGCGCGAAGCTGACCGCACCTTATGCGCATTCGCTGGCGATCACGGCCCTTGGCCTTTCGGCCCCCACGCCGGCCAAGGGCCTTCAGGCCGAACTCGTCTACTTCCCCACGCTCGATGCCCTGCGCGCGGCGCCGGACGGATCGCTCAAGGGCAAGATCGCCTTCGTGGACCACGCAATGCGCGCGGCGCAGGACGGCTCGGGCTATGGCCCTTACGGCGATGTGCGCCGCCGGGGTCCGTCGATCGCTTCCCAGAAGGGGGCTTCGGCCATTGTCATCCGCTCGGCCGGTACCGACAGCCATCGCAATCCGCACACCGGCGTTACCGTATTTGCCAAGGACGTGGCCGCGATTCCGGCCGGCGCGGTCTCCAACCCCGATGCCGACCTGATCGCCCGCATCGCCAAGCGCGGCAAGCCGATGAAGATCGACCTGACCATGCTCGGCAAGCCGTTCCCCGATGCGCCTTCGGGCAATGTGATCGCCGACCTGCCGGGGCGCGACCCTTCGCTGCCGAAGATCGTGCTCGCCTGCCATCTCGATTCGTGGGACCTGGCGACGGGCGCGATCGACGATGCATCGGGTTGCGGCATCGTCACCGCAGCCGCGCTTGCCGCGCAGAAGGACGGCAAGACCCTGCGCACGATCCGCGTGCTCTGGGCGGGTAACGAGGAAATGGGCGTCACCGGCGGTGGCAGCAAGGCCTATGCCGAGATGCATGGCAATGAACCCCATGCCGTGGCGATGGAGAGCGACTTCGGTGCCGACAAGGTGTGGCAGTTCCGCCTGACCCTGGCCGAAAGCAACAAGGCCGTGGCCGAGAAGATCAAGGCCGCGCTCTGGCCGATGGGCATCGTCCAACACGACGGCGCGGCCACCGGCGGAGCGGACGTCTCGGCCATCATCGCCAGGCAGGAACTGGCGGTGGTCGATCTTGGGCAGGACGGGATGCACTATTTCGACCTGCATCACACGCCCGACGACACGCTCGACAAGGTCGATCCGGCAGCACTTCAGCAGAACGTCGATGCCTGGACGGCGGTGCTCAAGGTGATCGCCAATGAGCCGGGCGAGATCGCCCGCGTGCCCGGATCGAAGGGCGAAGGCTGACGGGGAGGGAAGGGGGCTATTGCCCCCTTTCTGACGGTGGCGCCACGATCGCGCCGGAAGACGGATGGCTTCGTCTTGCCGAGGTCGTGCTACTTCATCGCTTGAATGAGGCCGGCAACCTCCACCAGCCGCCGCGCCTGTTCCAGGTGGAGCAGCTCTGTCATCTTGCCGTCCACCCGGATCGCGCCCTTGCCCTGGTTCTCCGGGAGGGCGAACGCCGCGATCACGGCCTGCGCCCATGCGAGATCGGTCTCGCTTGGGGAGAAGACGGTGTTGCAGGGCTCGATCTGCGCGGGGTGGATCAGGCTCTTGCCGTCGAAACCGAACATCAGCCCCTGGCGCGCTTCGGCCTCGAACAGGCCGATGTCGCGAAATTCATTGCATACGCCGTCGAGGATCGCGATCCCCTCGGCGCGTGCAGCGGCAACCGCCATCGACAGGAAGGGCAGGAACGGCGTGCGGCACGGCGTGAGCTGCGCCCGCATCTCCTTGGCAAGGTCGTTGGTGCCCATGATCCAGAGCGACAGCCGCGTGGTGCGGGCCATGGCGGCGATCCGGGGCAGGTTGCCCACGCTTTCGCAGGTCTCGATCATCGCCCAGAGCTGCATCTGCGGGGCCGCGCCAAGGAGCGCCGCATCGTACCGGGCGATATCCTCGGGCGAATTGACCTTGGGGACGAGCACGGCCGCGGCCTGCGATCCGGCGATGGCGGCAAGGTCGGCCGCGCCCCATTCGGTATCGATGCCGTTTGCGCGGATCGCGACTTCGCGGTGGCCGAAGCCCCCTTCGGCAACGGCGGCGATGGCGGCGGCGCGGGCCTCCTCCTTCGCTTCGGGCGCCACGGCGTCTTCAAGGTCCAGCACCACCACGTCGCAAGGCAGCGTGCGCGCCTTGGCCAGGGCCTTGGCGTTGGAGGCGGGCAAATAGAGCGCGCTGCGGCGTGGGCGATGGGCAGTATCGGAAGCTGAGGCGGTCATCGGCAGGGTTTCCTCGCAGTTGCGGACGCATTGCGGAGAGGGGCCGGCAGGTCAAGGCTGCCCGGGCGCTGACCACGGGGGCGATTGGCGCGGGGCGGAATTCGCGCCACGGACAAGCGAGAGGTTATTCGGTGATGCAATCGTTTGAAACATGCGCTAACGACTGATTCGTCGTTAACGATCGTTCGCATGAGTGATCGAATTAAGCGTTGCCGGAACTTTTCGGCTGCTGCTGCGATAGCCCTTTACGGGTCGCATATCGTCCCGCGACCGCTCCGGATACAGGCGCGGCGCGGGACGGTAATTTGCCCTCAGCCGGCTGGTTCCAGGATTTTCTCCAAGATTATTTTGCTTTCCTGCCATAGCTTTGCGGCCGCAACATCATCTTGCGCCTGAGCTGCCGGTTGCTCCTCCGCCAACTCGTGGAAATAGCGTCCGCCTTTGCCGCCTAGTTCCTCGGCAGTGGCCAGCCAGACGATCGTTCGCGCGGGTTGCTCGGGCGCTGCGCATTCGTTGGCGGCCATGTAGCTCTGCATCGCCTCGTCGCCGTGGCTGGCGAAGTTCGAACCGACCCGGCCGGGATGCATGGAAAGCGCGACAATACCCTTGTCGATCAGCCGGCGATCCAGTTCGCGCGTGAACAGCAGGTTGGCTAGCTTGGCCTGGCAGTAGGCGGCACTGGCGTCGAAGGCGGTTTTCATCATCAGATCGTACCAGCGCATCCCCGCACAGGCGCGGTGCCCGCTCGACGAGACGGCGATCACCCGCACCAGTCCCGGAGGTGCATCCCCGGCCGCGCGTTCGAGCAGCGGCTGGAGTTCGCGCGTGAGCAGGAACGGGGCGAGGTGATTGGCCGCGAACGTGGATTCGAGGCCTTCGGAGGTCTCATGCCATCCATCCCGCACGCCGCCCGCATTGTTGACGAGAACATCGACCTTGTCGGTTAACGCGCGAATTTCCCCTGCGACGCGGCGGACCTCGTGCATTTCGGCGAAGTCGCCCCGGAGCATGTCGATGCGGGCGGCTCCCGTTCCGGCAGCGCGGATTTCGGCCTCGGCCTGTTCGCAGCGGCGGGGGGCGCGTCCCGTGCCGATAACGTGCCAGCCCATGCGTGCGAAGGCCTGCGCGGTGGCCTTGCCGATGCCGGAACTGGCGCCCGTGACGACCGCGCATCGCTGGCGGGCATCGGACTTTTCGGCGGGCGGCTTGCTGAGGTCCGGCTGGCCGTCTGATTGCGACATTATCGTTACTCTCCCTTTGAATTCTCTCTCAGCGCGGCTCCGCGCCCCGGAGGAACAGCCGCACTGCGAAGCGTACCCTGCGATCCACATCCTGCGCCGGAAGCTCGTTCCCCGAAATCAGGAAACGTACGGGGGCGCTGACGACCATGCTCATGAAGACATTGGCCGAAAGCATCGCATCCTCGATGGCGAGTCGCCCGGCGAGGGTCTCTTCTTCCAGAAGCTCAGCGAGGAAGCGCACGGTGGGCAGGGCGGCGATCTCGTAATAGGTCTGGAAGATGTCCGGGAAGCGATAGGCTTCGGTATTGATGAGGCGCTGCAGCTTCACGCCTTCCGGCGTTCCGGCCAGCTGAATGCGCAGCAGCGCGATACGCACGAGCGTTTCTTCAAGCGTATCGGCGCGCGTTGCCTTAATCGCCTCGGGGCTCGCCGCGCGGCGTTCCGTTCCGCGGCGGATTGCGGCGCGGAACAGCGCGGCCTTGTCCGGGTAGCGAGCGTAGACGGTCCGCTTGGTCATGCTCACTTCGGCGGCGATGGCCTCGATAGTGGTGGGCTCGAACCCCTTTTCAAGGAAATTTTCGAAGGCGCAGTCAAGCAGTTGCGCGTGGCGGGCCTGCGCCTGTTCCCGCGTCGGGCGTCCCGCACGAACGGCGACTGGAGCGGAAGTGGCGGCTTCGATCACGTCGGTCTTTTCGGTCATTTCGGCATTGGAACCGATCGGGCTTGCGCTGCCAAGGGGATCGTGAATAATGAAACGCATGAGTTGCCATTAATCGAGTCGCGGGCCGATGTCCATCTGGACCGGGCTGCGAAGAAAAGAACGGGAGAGCACCACATGGCCGAAGCCGCCGACAAACTCATGGCCCTTGTCGCCGATCCGCAGCGTTTTACCTTCAGCGCCGAAGAACTGCGGGCCACGCAGGTCGCCGCGCTCGATGAGCGTTTCCAGGAGCGCAAGGACCGTATCAGGCTGCTTGGCCTGCGTGCGCGTGACGCCGGGGTGGAGAGGATTGGCTCGGTTGCGGAGGTGGTGCCGCTGCTGTTCCCGCACACCGCCTACAAGTCCTACCCGGAGGGTTATCTGATCGAGGAGCGCTGGGACCGGCTGACCAAGTGGCTCGGCACGATTTCGCCCTATCCGATCGAGGGGCTGGAGCTTGATGGCATCACAGGGATCGATGACTGGATCGCGCGGCTGGCGGCGCTGGGCCATTTCATCTCGTGCTCCAGCGGTACCACCGGCAAGTCCGCCATGTTGATCGCGTCGCAGAAGGACATGGACTGGTCGAAAATCGATACGGTCAACGTCTTTGCATGGGGTTCCGGCGTGGCGCCCGCGCAGGACCGCCTCATCGTTGGCTGCGCGCCGGTCGCCACGGTGCCCAAGAACGCGACGATAGCGCAAGCCCAGTACGAGGCTTTCGCCAATCCCGAGTATCCGCGCTGGAGCTATCCGGTGCCGCCGATCACCGTGGGGTCGCTGACCTCGATGGTGGTCATGCGCAAGAAGATCGCAGAGGGCACGGCGCGCCCCGAGGAGATTGCCGCCTTCGAGGAGACTTCTGCCGCGCGGGGGAGGGCAGTGGCCGACGCCATTCCGGCCACGGCGCAGTTCATAATCGAGAACCGCCATCGCAAGCTCCAGCTCTCGGGTCTCTGGAGCGGGCTATGGCAAGTGGCGAAGGAGGTGCGCGATGCGGGCTACGGCCGGGACGATTTCGATCCGGACAACTCGATCTACGTCGGTGGCGGGTTGAAGCGTGCGCAACTTCCCGATGATTATCAGGAATATGTGTTCGATACCTTCAACATTCCCGAGGATCGTCACTTTCAGAACTATTCCATGCAGGAACTGAATTCCGGGATGCCCAAGTGCCGGGAGGGCGGACGCTATCATGTGCCACCCTGGGTGGTTCCGATCCTTCTGGACAAGACCGGCGACAATGCACTCGATCACGGACAGGGCGAGATGGAGGGCCGCGCGGCGTTCTTCGATCTTTCGCTAGACGGGCGTTGGGGCGGCATCATCACCGGGGACCGGATTTCGCTGGACTACAGCCCCTGCAAGTGCGGCAACCACGGCCCTTCGGTCCGGGACAACATCGTTCGTTACGCGGACCTGGAAGGTGACGACAAGATCGGTTGCGCCGGTACGGTCGATGCATACGTGCGAGGTGTGGCATGAACTCCGTTATCCAACCTATTGAAAATAAAGAACTAGTTTCTGCGCCGTTCTTCCTGCGCGGCGAAGTGCTTCACGGCACCGATGTGATCCAGACATCGCGCGACCTTGGCGTTACCTTCGCCACCCCGCGCATACCCTTCGACCGGGCTGTGCCGCCGCGTACCGAGGTGCCGCCCCTGCTCAATGTTCCGCTGGACGAGATCATCGACTTCCTCGTCGAGACCGGCCAGCGGCTTACTGCTGCCGACAACGATCACATGCAGGAATGCATCGAGAGGATGTGCCGCACGCATATCCTGCCGCGGGCGGTGGTGGAGAATACCGCCCGCCATGCCGCGGCCTATCTCGACAAGAAGGTACTTCGGGCCGAGGTAGAGCAGAACTTCCTCGATCCGCGCGCACTTGATGAATGGGTGCCCAAGGAGGATTTCACCGGCCGCAGAAGCTTCGTGCGCGCCTTCGCGCCGCGCCTGATCCATGTCCTGCCGGGCAATTCGCCCGGCGTGGCGGTAAAGTCGGTGGCGCAAGGCTCGATGGTCAAGGCGATCAACCTGTTTAAGATGAGCAGCGCCGACCCCTTCACCATGGTCGCGATCCTGCGGACCATGGCGGATATCGACCCGAACCATCCGATCGTCCGCTCGATGTCGGCGGTCTACTGGCGCGGGGGTGACGACGCGACCGAGCGCGTGCTCTATCGCCCGCAGTACTTCGACAAGATCGTCGCCTGGGGCGGCGGCGATGCTATAAACAATGTTATCAAATATTTGGGTCCAGGATTTCAGCTCGTTTCGTTCGATCCCAAGACGTCGATCTCGTTCGTGGGGCGCGAAGCCCTGGTGGATGATGAAACGGTAGATCGGGTTGCCGATCTCTGCTCGGCGGACGTCATGACCCTCAATCAGGAGGCTTGCGTCGCCAGTCGCTTCCAATTCGTGGAAGGCAGCGAGGCGGACGTTGACCGTTTCTGCGAGCGTCTGCACCATCACGTCGCCCGGCGCGCCGCCGAAAGCGGCGATGTCCGCCCGCTGGACCGCGACATGCGTGAGGCGGTGGAGATGATGATCCTGATGGACGACGAATACGGCGTCTGGGGCAGGACCGACGGCAAGGGGCTGGTGATCCGCTCGGATGAGCCGGTGGATTTCCATCCGATCAACAAGACCGCCAATGTCGTGCGGGTGGACAGTCTCGACGAGGCGGTGAAGTGGATCAACGTCGCCACGCAGACCGTGGGGTTCTACCCCTTCGACCGGATGGCGGACTACCGCGACCGGCTGGCGGCGGGCGGCGCGCAGCGCGTCGTCCATCTGGGCGAGGCGGGGCCTTCGACGATCGGCAACCCGCACGATGCGATGTATCCTCTCCACCGCTTCGTGCACTGGATGGCGCACGAGGATGGAAAGGCGCCGGGCTAAGGGGAATTGCCCGGGCGATACCGGCACGATGCCTGATGGCCTGCCGGTACGATCCTGTTACTCAAGCTGGAAAAGCGTGAATAACAGAAAAAGGGAGTTCGGCGATGAAGGGTGCAAGGCTGGCAACGCGTATCTGCGGGGTGATCGCAATCGCGGCTGGGGCTGCCGGGGTAGCCATGGGTCAGGCGCAAGTCGCGGCGCCTGCCCAGAGTTCGGTTTCCCCGTCCGATGCCAACAAGGCGGCGATGGCGGAGATAATGCGCCACGGCAGCTACCTTCCGCGAGGCGGCGCGCCGAACAGCCTGCTCTATAACCCGGCGCCCCCGGCACCCGGCTCCGCAGCCATGGCGCGGGACGAAGAGGCGGCGAAGGCGGCCCTCGCCCTGCATGGCACGCCGCGCTGGGAACAGGCCAAGATCGATGCCGATCTCTTTACGCCGAAACTCACCGATACGTTTTCCTGCGCTGCCGGTTTCCGCATCGGCGCGGACACCACCCCGCGGGTTCAGGCCCTGCTGTTCAAGGCCATGATGGACTTCGGCCTCGCCAGCTATCCCACCAAGAATCATTATAAGCGGGCGCGTCCGTTCATGGAAAACGGCAAGGCGATCTGCACGCCCGATCAGGAGGGGATCCTGCGCAAGGATGGCTCCTACCCCTCGGGGCACAGCGCCATCGGGTTCGGCATGGGGCTGATCCTTGCCGATCTGGTGCCTGATCGCGCCGGAGAACTGGTCGCGCGGGGGCGTGCCTTCGGGGAGAGCCGCCGGATTTGCAATGTTCACTGGCTGAGCGATGTCGAGGAAGGAAGGATCGTTGCGACCACTGTCTTCGCCCGTTTGAATGCCGAACCGGCTTTCACCGCCGATATCGCTGCTGCGCGGGCAGAACTGGCTGAAAAGCGCGCCTCGTTGCCCGTACCGGACTGCGCGCGAGAAAACGCGGCGCTGGCGATGTAATCGTACCGGCGAAACCTGCACGCGCCCAGGCTCTCGGCCCTATGCCAGTGCACGGGCGCGCGATAGGCAATGGTCAAAGACATTCGCAAAGGATCGAGAAAGACCATGGCCGTTGAAATCCTGCTCCCCAAGATCGGCTTCTCCATGCAGGAAGGGCAGATCGCAGAATGGCTCGCCAAGGACGGGGACGCGGTTTCCGAAGGTCAGCCGCTTTTCTCGCTCGAAGCGGACAAGTCGACCAACGAGGTGGAAGCGCCGGCTTCGGGCACGCTCAAGATCGTGGCCGCCATCGGTGAAACCTACGAGGTGGGAACCGTACTCGGCTACATCGAGTAAGAGGGGTAATTCCAACCGATAATGGCAACGGGGAAGGGGGCTGGACAGGCCCTCTTTCCAGGTCCAGATTGCGCCTCATGCGCAAGACTTTTTCCGCCGTCGCCGCCGCTCTGGCTCTCGCTTTTTCTGCCGGTGCCGCCGATGCGGCGCTGCCGGTCGGCGCCAAGGCGCCCGCCTTTTCGACGCAGGGCGCGAAGGGCGGCAAGGCCATGTCGTTCGATCTCAAGGCGGCGCTGAAAAAGGGGCCGGTCGTCCTCTATTTCTACCCCAAGGCCTTCACACAGGGTTGCACGCTGGAGGCGCATGCCTTTGCCGATGCAACGGATGATTTCGCCAAGCTCGGTGCCACCGTGGTGGGCATGTCGAACGACGATCTGCCCACGCTCCAGAAATTCTCGACCGAAGCCTGCCGCGACAAGTTCGCGGTTGCCGTTGCCACGCCGGCGGTGATCAAGGCCTACGACGTTGCGTTGAAGCGCGAAGGCGCGCCGGCCGGCATGACCGATCGTACCAGCTATGTGATCGCGCGGGACGGAAGGATCGTCATGGTCCATTCCGACCTCGACTATCGCGACCACGTGAAGCTCACGCTGGAAGCGGTCAGAAAGCTTAAGGGCTGAGAGAGCCTTTCACGGCTCTTGAACAGCACCCCCATCAGCGGGTAATAGCGCCGCTTTCGCACGGCTTGCCTGACGATGGGCATCGCGCGCGCTTTACTTACGTCGCCACTGCGCTATGCGCGGCGCTCGTTTCTGGGAGTTTGAAGTCATGCGTGCCGAAGGGCAGGCCCACATTGCGCGTATCGAGAAGGCCCTCGCGCTGGTCCGCAAGTTCCTCGACTGGGACCGCGCCCTGCGCCGGTTCGACGAGCTGAACGCGCGCGTCGAAGACCCCACGCTCTGGGACAAGCCCAAGGAAGCCGAAGCGGTGATGAAGGAACGTCGCCGTCTCGAAGCCTCGATCGGCGCCGTGAACGACATCAGCCGCGAGATGCAGGACGCTGTCGAGTTCGTGGAACTGGGCGAGATGGAAGGCGACGAGGATACCATCAACGAGGGTATCGCGACGCTGGCTGCGCTGGCTGACCGTGCCGACCAGGACAAGGTCACCGCGCTCCTCTCGGGTGAGGCGGACAGTAACGACACTTATCTCGAAGTTCACGCCGGGGCCGGCGGAACCGAAAGCCAGGATTGGGCCGAGATGCTCCAGCGCATGTACACGCGCTGGGCGGAGCGTCATGGCTACAAGGTCGAACTGGTCGATTATCACGCCGGTGAAGCCGCGGGCATCAAAAGCTGCACGCTGCTCATCAAGGGCGAGAACGCCTATGGCTATGCCAAGACCGAGAGCGGCGTCCACCGCCTGGTCCGCATCAGCCCTTACGACAGCTCGGCGCGCCGCCATACGAGCTTCTCGTCGGTATGGGTCTATCCGGTGATCGACGATACTTTCGAGATCGACATCAACCCGTCCGACCTGAAGATCGATACCTATCGCGCTTCGGGTGCCGGCGGGCAGCACGTCAACACCACCGATTCGGCCGTGCGCATCACGCACCAGCCATCGGGCATCGTCGTGGCGAGCCAGATCGACCGTTCGCAGCACAAGAACCGTGAAATCGCGATGGGCATGCTCAAGGCACGCCTGTTCGAGGAAGAAATGCGCAAGCGTGAGGAAGCCGCCAGCGCCGAACACGCGAGCAAGAGCGATATCGGCTGGGGCCACCAGATCCGTTCCTATGTGCTCCAACCCTATCAGCAGGTGAAGGACCTGCGCACCGGTGTCGTCTCGACCGCGCCCGGCGACGTGCTGGACGGCGCGCTCGATCCGTTCATGGCCGCTGCCCTGTCGCAGCGCGTCACGGGCGAGAAGGTCGAGGTCGAAGACGTAGACTGAGTTCGAAGCGCGTTCGGACCGCAGCTTGGCAGCCGATTTTGCCAAGCGCGGGCCGAACCGCTAAAGGGCCGCATGCGCTTGTCATCCCGCCTTGTCTGTCGCGCCGCCATCGCGGTCTCGACGCTTGCTCTGGGGCTTGCCCTGGGGGCGTGCCATCGCGAGCCGGTGGACGAATCGCGCCCTGAAACCGCGCGGGCCTTTCCGGTGGCGGATCGCCCGATTTCCAAGACGCCAGACGGCGCCGTCGGCACCGAAGTCCAGCGTGACAGCATGAACGAGGCGCAGGTCGTCATGGACCTCGCCCGGATCGAGCCGGGCATGAGCGTGGCCGATCTCGGCGCAGGCGAGGGATATTACACGGTTCGTCTGGCCCAGCGCGTCGGCTCCAAGGGGCGCGTGCTGGCTGAGGATATCGATCGTGAAGCGAACGAGCGGCTGGGCAACCGCGTCATGCGTGAAGAGCTGGAGAACGTCTCCATCAAGCTCGGCACGCAGGATGATCCCAAGCTGCCCGAAAACAGTTTCGACCGTGTCTTCCTGGTACATATGTACCACGAGGTCACGGAGCCTTACGCCTTCCTCTGGCGCCTGCGCCCCGCGCTGCGCAAGGGAGGCCGCGTGGTCGTGGTCGATGTCGACCGCGCGAGCGACAGCCACGGAATTCCACCGCAGCTGCTTTTCTGCGAATTCGCGTCCTTGGGCTTTCGTTTGACGGAATTTGTCCGTAAGCCGGAGTTACAAGGCTACTACGCGCAGTTCGAGGTCGCAGGAGCGCGGCCGGAACCCGCAAACATCGTACCTTGCCGGATGTCCGGCAACACCACGGCGCAAAAGTAGTGAGCGTCAGTAGCACAGGGCGTATATAAGGCCGCTGAACCAGCGTGCCCGACGCCGGGGGAAAGACGAAAGAGAAGATGGGTTTCAAGGGTCTCAAGCCGATTGTCTATGGTGGACGCGAAGTCTGGCCGCTCGTCGAGGGCGGCAAGGGCGTTGCCGCGACCAATCACATGAGCTCGGGCGCCTGGGCGGCGGCTGGCGGCATCGGCACGGTCAGCGCCGTCAATGCCGACAGCTATGACGCCGAAGGCAAGATCGTCCCGCAGGTCTACAATGCCCTGACGCGCAAGGAACGCCATCAGGAGCTGATCGACTACGCCATCGACGGCGCAGTCGAGCAGGTTCGCCGTGCCTACGAGATTTCCGGTGGCAAGGGTGCAATCAACATCAATGTCCTGTGGGAAATGGGCGGCGCCCAGGCCGTGCTGGAAGGCGTGCTGGAAAAGACCAAGGGAATGGTCACCGGCGTCACCTGCGGCGCGGGCATGCCTTACAAGCTGTCCGAGATCGCCGCGCGTTTCAACGTGAACTACCTGCCGATTGTCAGCTCCGCCCGTGCTTTCCGCGCGCTGTGGAAGCGTGCCTATCACAAGGTCTCTGACCTGATGGGCGCGGTGGTCTACGAGGACCCCTGGCTGGCCGGCGGTCACAACGGCCTGTCCAACGCGGAGGATCCTCTCAAGCCGGAAGATCCCTATCCCCGCGTGAAGGCGCTGCGCGATACCATGCGTGCAGAAGGCATTCCGGACAGCGTGCCGATCGTCATGGCCGGCGGTGTCTGGTTCCTGCGTGACTGGGAAAACTGGATCGACAATCCTGAACTCGGCTCGATCGCGTTCCAGTACGGCACGCGCCCGCTGTTGACGCAGGAAAGCCCGATCCCGCAGGCGTGGAAGGACCATCTGCGCACGCTGGAACCGGGCGACGTGCTGCTGCACCGCTTCTCGCCGACCGGGTTCTATTCCTCGGCCGTGCGCAACCCGTTCCTGCGGAACCTCGAAGCGCGTTCGGAGCGCCAGATTCCCTATTCGAAGGTCGAGGCCGGAGAGCACACCGTGCGTCTCGACGTCGGCGTGAAGGGCAAGAACTTCTGGGTCGCGCCCAAGGATCTCGACCGTGCGCGCAGCTGGTCGGCCCAGGGGTTCACGGACGGCCTGCGGACGCCTGACGATACGATCATCTTCGTCAATCCGGCCGAGCGTGACGAGATCCGCAAGGATCAGGCGGACTGCATGGGCTGCCTGTCGCACTGCGGGTTCTCTTCGTGGAAGGATCACGACGACTATACCACGGGTCGCCTTGCCGATCCGCGCAGCTTCTGCATCCAGAAGACGCTTCAGGACATTGCCCATGGCGGCCCGGTCGACGAAAACCTGATGTTTGCGGGCCATGCGGCCTACAAGTTCAAGCAGGACCCGTTCTATTCGAACGGCTACACGCCGACGGTGAAGGAACTGGTCGACCGCATTCTGACCGGCGACTGATCGAAGCCGGTGACGGAAAAAGGAAAAGGGCGGCTTTGGGCCGCCCTTTTTCGTTTCCCGCCCTAGGGGCGCGCGTCCCTTGCTTCGCAAATCTAAAGGCGGAACGCAAAAGCGGCGGAAAGCACATCGTGCTCCCGCCGCTTATGTTCAAACGCGTATGTCTTGCGGTCAGATGCGTGCGGTGTTCGCAGCGCTGAGTACTGCGCGGACGCTGGCGGTGGCCACGTCCTCGTCGATGCCGACGCCCCAGATCACGCGGCCATCGGGGGCCACGCATTCCACGTAGGCCGCTGCACGCGCGTCGGAGCTCTTGCCCATCGAGTGCTCTGCATAGTCGCGCACGTCGAGCGTGACACCGAAGCTCTCGGCCAGCGTGGCCGTAACCGAAGAGATCAGGCCGTTGCCGCGTCCGGATACCGACTGCTCCTTGCCGTCCACGCCGATCTTACCGGCGAAGACGCGGGTGCCGTCGGCGGCCTTGGCTTCTTCCCAGTCGATGAGCTGGAAGTGCTGCGGGTCGTCGATGCGGTAGGCCTTGCGGAAGACCTCCCAAATGTCCGAGGCCTGGAGTTCGCGGCCCAGTTCGTCAGCCAGTTCCTGCACATGCTTCGAGAAGTGCGCCTGCATGCGCTTGGGCAGTTTCAGGCCCTGGTCCTGTTCGATCACCCAGGCGAAACCGCCCTTGCCGGACTGCGAGTTGACGCGGATCACGGCTTCGTAATCGCGGCCGAGATCGGCGGGATCGATAGGCAGGTAGGGCACGGACCAGATTTGGTCGTTGCGCTTTTCCTGCGCGGCGAAGCCCTTCTTGATGGCGTCCTGGTGGCTGCCCGAGAAGGCGGTGAAGACCAGTTCGCCGCCATAGGGATGGCGTTCGCCGACCTTCAGCTGGTTACAGTATTCCACCGTCTGGATCACTTCGTCGATGTCCGAGAAGTCCAGCTCGGGGTTCACGCCCTGCGTGTACATGTTCATTGCCACGGTGACGAGGCAGCAATTGCCGGTACGCTCGCCATTGCCGAACAGGCAGCCTTCGACCCGGTCCGCGCCAGCCATCAGGCCCAGTTCGGCGGCAGCGACGCCGGTGCCGCGGTCGTTATGGGTGTGCAGCGAGATCACTGCCGATTCGCGGTTCGGCAGGTTCCGGCAGAAATACTCGATCTGGTCGGCATAGACGTTGGGCGTTGCCGCCTCGACCGTTGCCGGCAGGTTGAGGATGATCGGATTTTCCGGCGTCGGCTGGAGAATTTCCATCACCGCCTCGCAGACCTCGATCGAGAAATCGAGTTCGGCGGTCGAGAAGGTCTCGGGCGAGTATTCGAACTGCCACTTGGTGGCGGGATACTTCGCCGCCTGATCGCGCAGGATCCTGGCGCCGCCTTGCGCGATGCCCTTGATCTCTTGCTTGTCCATACCGAACACCACGTTGCGCCACAGCGGCGAGACGGCGTTGTAGAGGTGGACAATCGCGGCGTGGACGCCTTCCAGGCTCTCGAACGAGCGGGTGATCAGGTCTTCCCGCGACTGGGTCAGCACCTGCACCAGCACGTCTTCGGGAATGCGGTCGTTCTTGACGAGGCCGTTGATGAAGTCGAACTCGGTCGCACCCGCGCTGGGAAAGCCGACTTCGATTTCCTTGAGGCCGACCTTGACCAGCAGGTCGAAGAAGCGGTTCTTCTTTTCGGCGCCCATCGGGTCGATCAGTGCCTGGTTGCCGTCCCGCAGGTCGGTCGAGAGCCAGCGCGGCGCCTTGGTGATGACCTGCGAGGGCCACTGGCGGTTCGGCAGGTCGATCTGCGGGAAGGGACGGTACTTGACCGAGGGGTCTTGCAGCATGGTCATGGGTAATCTCGCTCGGAAAAACTTCTTCGGTTAAAAGGCTTGCCGGTCCAGTTCAGGCCGGTCTTTCCGGGTCCCCTTGAGCGCCGAGCGCGCCGCAGGACCGACGCGTCAACTCACGCCCAAGGGCGGGTAAGTCGCAGGGTAAGGCCTAGAAGAAGGTTCATTGCCGGAGCCTATGGGCATTCGCTTGGTCGATGTAAAGCGAAAAGGGCCTTTTCCTTCCCGCAGAGGACGACGCACTTCATGATCTAGGCAGGCGGAACCCTGTCGAGGAACAGACGGTCGAGCACGCTCCAGGGCAGCATCCAGAATACGGCGACAAGTGCCGCGCAGACGATGCCGAGCCACGGGGATACGAAAGTCAGCGGAATGCCGAGGGCATATACTGCCGAAGCGGCGATCCCCTTGCGGTGCGAGGCCTTGTGATAGCGGCGGCTGGCAGCGGTGCGTGTGCCGGTGGCCGCGATCCGTCCTTGCAGCAGGACATAGGCGAGGGCAGGCGTCAGCATCGTTGCCAGATAGAGCAGGGTCGCCTCGCGACTGAAGTGATGCTCGCCGAGATAGGCGGTGGAGAAGGGGATCAGCGAGAGGGTGAACAGCAGCAGCATGTTCGACCACAGCAGCCCGCTGGTCACGACCCGCGCATGGCCGAGCAGGCGGTGGTGATTGACCCAGTAGATCGCGACGTAGGCATAGCTCAGCACATAGGCGATGAAGATCGGCCAGAGTTGCCAGAGCGCCTTCAGTCCCTCGGTGACCGGGGTTTTCAACTCCAGCACCATGATGGTGATGATGATGGCGAGCACGCCGTCCGAGAACGCCTCGACGCGGGCGAGGCCGTCCTCGCGCTCGATATCGTCAGCTTCGTTCATCCGGGGCTCCGTTACATTCCAGCAATGGTGCTTGGAGGAGCGGAGCGCCCGGATCAAGATGTCAGATGGTATGGGATCAGGTGCAGGTGAAGCCCTTGATCTTGCCGTCATCGCCGACCTGGACGTTCAGGCGGTCGGGCCGGTAGTCCATGGTCACGGCAGAGCCGGGCCTGATGACGCGCATCGGCTTGTCGCCGCGCGATGCGGTGATTGCGGCGATAACCTCGTCGCTGGCAGGCTGGCCTACGTAGGAAGCGAACTGTTCGGCGCCGCAGCTCGGCTCCATCGACGGCGGGGTTGCATCGGCCACTTTGTCGTTCCCGGTACTGGCGCAGGCAGAAAGGGCGAAGAGGGCCGTGGCCAGGGTGATAGTCGCGGTCAGTCTGGTCTTCATGCCGATCTCCTTTCGAGCGTTCATGCCATGAGCCCATGGCGCATGGGCCGTGAACGGTCGATGACGCTTATTGCTTCTCGAAGGCGGCGTTGATGACCAGTACGGTTTCGTCGGAGACCACCGGCACGTACTTGGAAACGCCGAAGTCGGAGCGTTTGATCAGGGCGCGGCCGAGGAAGCCGATCGAATCCTTCTTGCTCATCGGGTTCTGTGCGGCGCCGAAGAAGCGCGCGATAATGGTGATCGGCTTGCTGACACCGTGGAGGGTCAGCGTGCCGTCGATCGAGGCGCTATCGGGCCCGCGCGGCGTGACCGACGTGGCGACGAAAGTGGCAGTCGGGAACTTGCCGGCATCAAGCCAGTCGGCGCTGACGAGTTCTTCGGAAAGCTTGCTGCTGGTCGTCTGCACGGAGGTTGTGGGGATGGTGACGCTGAGCTTGGTGGCCGACAGCTTGTTGGGATCGAGCGTCAGCGAACCGCTCGCGCCCGAGAACGTGCCGGCGAAGGGCGAAATGCCCATGTGCGAGACGCTGAAGGTGACTTGCGTATGGGCCGGCTCAACGGCGTAAGTCCCGGCCTTGACGTCGGCGGGGGTGCCCGATCCGTGCAGCATTTCCATGCGGTCGCGTCCACCGCCGGGGCCAGGCTGGGCGATGACGGGGGCCGCAAGCGCGGCAGCGGCAACCAAAGCGAAAGCGATATGCGGACGGCGCATCGGGTCTGCTCCTGAACAAAAGAGGCGGCGCATTTCTGCGCCGCCTCCGATGTTTCGTCAAACGCCAAAGCGTCTGGACGGAACTTAGTTCTTCGCCTTGTCCACCAGCGCGTTGGCGCCGATCCAGGGCATCATGGCGCGCAGCTTCGAGCCGGTTTCCTCGATCGGGTGACGCTTGGCGGCGATGCGCGAAGCCTTCAGTTCCGGCTGGCCGGCGCGGTTGTCCAGCACGAAGTCCTTCACGAAACGGCCCGACTGGATGTCTTCCAGAACGCGCTTCATTTCCTTCTTGGTCTCTTCGGTGATGATGCGCGGACCGGTCTTGATGTCGCCGTATTCGGCGGTGTTCGAGATCGAGTAACGCATGTTGGCGATGCCGCCTTCATACATCAGGTCGACGATCAGCTTCAGCTCGTGGAGGCATTCGAAATAGGCCATTTCCGGTGCGTAACCGGCTTCGACCAGCGTTTCGAAGCCGGCCTGGACCAGCGCGGTGGTGCCGCCGCAAAGCACGGCCTGCTCACCGAACAGGTCGGTTTCGCATTCCTCGCGGAAGTTGGTCTCGATGATGCCCGAACGGCCGCCGCCGACGCCCGAAGCGTAGGCCAGAGCGACGTCCTGCGCATTGCCGGTCACGTCCTGATGGATCGCGACGAGGCAGGGCACGCCGCCGCCCTTGACGTATTCGCCGCGAACGGTGTGGCCCGGGCCCTTCGGCGCGATCATGATCACGTCGATGTCGGCGCGGGGCTCGATCAGGCCGAAGTGGACGTTGAGGCCGTGGGCGAAGGCGAGTGCCGCGCCGGGCTTCAGGTTCTCATGGATGTCGGCGGCGTAGATCGCGGCCTGATGCTCGTCGGGGGCGAGGATCATGAGAACGTCGGCCCATGCGGCCGCTTCGGCGTTGGCGAGCACCTTGAAGCCGGCGCCTTCGGCCTTCTTGGCCGAGGGCGAACCCGGACGAAGCGCGATGGCCACTTCCTTGACGCCCGAGTCGCGCAGGTTCTGCGCGTGGGCGTGGCCCTGGCTGCCGTAGCCGAGGATCGCGACCTTCTTCTCGGTGATCAGGTTGATGTCGCAATCGGCGTCGTAATAGACCTTCATCGTAGTACCCTTTCGACGGCCCGTTCCCGTAAGGCGGGGCCTGATTGATATGCGCCGTGGGCGCGTGGTTCGTTGTTTCCGGCACCGTGTGCCGGAGGATGGATTAAGCTCGGTTCTAGGCCTCGTGCGGCCCGCGGATCATGGCGACGATGCCGGTGCGGCCGACTTCGACAAGCCCGAGGTCGCGCATCAGCTGCACGAAGGTATCGATCTTGTCCGGCGCCCCGGTGAGTTCGAAGATGAAGCTCCCGGTGGTGGTATCGACTGCCTTGGCGCGGAAGATATCGGCCAGACGCAGTGCCTCGACGCGCTTTTCGCCGAGACCGGCCACCTTGATAAGCGCCAGTTCGCGGGCGACGTGCGGACCGACTTCGGTCAGGTCCACCACCTTGTGCACCGGTACCAGGCGTTCGAGCTGGGCGTGGATCTGGTCGATCTGGCTCGGCGGGCCGTGGGTGACGATGGTGATCCGGCTCACCGCGTGGTTCTCGGTGATGTCGGCCACGGTCAGGCTGTCGATGTTATAGCCGCGTGCGGTGAACAGGCCGGCGATCTTGGCGAGAATGCCCGCCTCGTTATCGACGGTGATGGTGAGGACGTGGCGTTCCTCGGCCTCTTGCTTGATGTGCATCATGATATGTCTTTCGGATCCTGCGCGCGCGTTGTCAGACCAAAGCCTTGGCTTCGTCGTCCATCGTGCCGGCGACGGTATCGCCGTAGAGGATCATGTCCGTATGGGCCGCGCCCGAGGGGATCATCGGGAAGCAGTTCGATTCCTTGGCGACGAGGCAATCGACGATGACGGGGCCGTCGTAGTCGATCATCTCCTGGATACCGGCATCGAGCTGGCTTTCGTTCTCGATGCGGATGCCCTTCCAGCCATAGGCCTCGGCCAGCTTCACGAAGTCCGGCAGGCTGTCCGAATAGGACTGCGAGTAGCGGCTTTCGTACGTCAGCTCCTGCCACTGGCGGACCATGCCCATCCACTCGTTGTTGAGGATGAAGATCTTCACCGGCAGGCGGTACTGAGTGGCGGTGCCCAGTTCCTGGATGTTCATCTGGATCGAGGCGTCGCCCGCGATGTCGATGACGAGGCTGTCCGGGTTGCCGAGTTGCGCGCCGATCGCGGCGGGCAGGCCGTAGCCCATGGTGCCGAGGCCGCCCGAAGTCAGCCACTTGTTCGGACCGAAGAAGTGGAAGTACTGCGCCGCCCACATCTGGTGTTGGCCGACTTCGGTGGAGATCACCGGGTCCTTGTCCTTCGTCAGCTCGAACAGGCGCTGGACCGCGAGCTGCGGCATGATCGCCTTCTTCGAGAGCGGGAAGTAGAGGCTGTTCTTGCCGCGCCATTCCTCGACGCGGGCTTTCCAAGGCGCCAGGTCCTGGCCTTTGCGATCACCCCAGAGCGTCAGGATCTGGTCGAGCACGGTGGCGCAATCGCCGATGATCGGCAGGTCGACGCGGACCGTCTTGTTGATCGATGCGCGGTCGATATCGATGTGGATCTTGGTCGAATTCGGCGCGAATGCGTCGAGGCGGCCGGTCACGCGGTCATCGAAGCGGGCGCCGATGCAGACGATCAGGTCCGCCTGGTTCATCGCCAGGTTGGCCTCGTAGGTGCCGTGCATGCCCAGCATGCCCAGCCAGTCGGCATGGTCGGCCGGGAAGGCGCCGAGGCCCATCAGCGTCGAGGTGACGGGCGCGCCGGTCTTCGCCTGAAGCTCGCGCAGCAGCTCGGTAGCACGCGGGCCGGAATTGATGACGCCGCCGCCGGTATAGAGCACCGGGGCCTTGGCCTTGGCGATCAGTTCGACGGCCTGCGCGATCTCGTCCGCCGTGCCTTCGGTGCGCGGCGAATAGCGCTGGCGGCGCTGCGTCGGCGTGTCGTTCCAGATGGCGCTGGCGATCTGGACGTCCTTGGGAATGTCGATCAGAACCGGGCCGGGCCGCCCCGAAGTGGCGATCTGGAACGCCTCGTCGATGGTCGCGGCAAGGTCTGCCGGATCCTTCACCAGGTAGTTATGCTTGGTGCAGTGACGCGAGATGCCGACGGTGTCCGCTTCCTGGAACGCGTCCGAGCCGATCAGCGCGGTGGGAACCTGGCCGGTGATGATGACCAGCGGAATCGAATCCATGAAGGCGTCGGCAATGCCGGTGATGGCATTGGTGGCGCCAGGGCCCGAGGTGACGAGAACGACGCCGGGCTTGCCGGTCGAGCGCGCGTAACCTTCGGCCGCGTGGGCCGCGCCGGCTTCGTGACGGACCAGGATGTGCCGAAGTCGCTCGTCGCCGAATAGAGCATCGTAGATCGGTAGCACGGCGCCGCCGGGATAACCGAATACGAATTCGACTCCCTGCTTGACCAGGCTTTCGACCAGGATGTTCGCGCCGCTGCGCTCTTCAGTCACAACATATTCCTTTTCCGACTCGTGGGCGTTTCCCGAGGGATGGGCTGCCCTTCGAATGTTGCGCGCCAATCACGGTGCACATTACCAAAAAACCACAGTTCGCTTGTTGGCGAACTATAATGAAACCGACCCGACACGACGGGCGCCGTGCCGGGTCCTCCCTCTCCTCCCTGCATACTTTCATCAGCAGGTGAGGGGGCTCTAAGGGGACGAAAATATTACGTCAACCCCATAACGTGAAATAATCTATCTTGTATGGATTTTTCGTCGAAATATTCGAACTCAATCCTTGTCCAATCTTGCGGAGGTTGGTGCCGCAGCCAGGTGAACTGACGCTTGGCATAGTTCCGCGTGACCTGTGATCCGCGGGCAATCGCTTCTTCCAGCGTGCTTTCTCCGCGCACCACGGCGGCAAGCTCGGGAACGCCGATCGCACGCATTACCGGCAGGTCGGGATCGAGCCTTCTTGCGAGCAGGGCTTCCACTTCGCGCAGGGCTCCGCGCTCGATCATGCGTTCGAACCGCAAGTTGCAGCGTGCGTAGAGCGCTTTTCGCTCGGGCAGGAGGATCGCGGCGTGAAGCGAGACATCGCCGCCGATGCCGCCGCTGGTCCGGGCCTGCCAATGGGCGATGGTCAGCCCTGTAGACCGCACGACCTCAAGCGCGCGCGCGATGCGGGCGGCGTCTGCCGGGGCAAGCCTGGCGGCGCGTTCCGGGTCTTCGGTCTGCAGGGCGGCATAGGCATCTGCAACGGGCAGGGCGCGCACCGTCTCGCGTACATCGGGATCGATGGCCGGTACGGGGGCGATGCCCTCCAGCAGCGTGCGTATATAAAGCCCGGTGCCGCCAACGAGGACCGGTATGGCGCCTTCGGCATGGACCCCCGCGATGGTTTCGCGTGCGGCCCGTGCCCAGTCGGCGGCGGAACAGGTTTCGGCGCCGTCCCATGTGCCGAACAGGCGGTGATCGATGCCGCCCATCTCCTCGGGCGCGGGGCGGGCGCTGAGAACCGTCAGGTCTGCATAGACCTGCGAACTGTCGGCATTGATGACGACCGCGCGCTTTCCGCGCCTTTCCAGTTCCTGCGCCAGGGCAACGGCACAATCGCTCTTGCCGCTGGCGGTCGGCCCTGCAATGAGCGCGAGCGGCGGTTTTTGCCCGTTCGGCACATCGCTTGTGGAATTTTCATACGCAGCTTCAAGGGAATTCGCAGTGCTCATTGCGCGGCTGATAGCAGAACCGGACCACCTCACGGCAAGAATCGATGCGGCCCGCACCGAAATGCAGGAAAGAGGCGTACGTCTCGCTTCGGCGGCGATGCTCGATTTCTGCGGGCAGACCATGCAGCTTGCCTCGCCGGACGAGGATGCGGCGGCGCTGCGCAAGGCGCTCGACGATCATTTTGCGCCGACCGACGGTCTCGTCTCCGATCATGAGCCGATCCTGCCGGGCGTTTTCATCTCCGACATGGATTCGACCATGATCGGACAGGAATGCATCGACGAACTGGGTGATTTCGCCGGCCTCAAGGACCGCATTGCCGAAATCACCGAGCGCGCCATGCAGGGCGAACTCGATTTCGAACAGGCGCTGCGCGAACGGGTCGGCCTGCTCAAGGGGCTTTCCGTCAGTGCCATCGACGAGTGCCTTGCCACCCGCATCAAGCCGATGCCGGGTGCGGAAACCTTGGTGGCGACACTTCGGAAGTTCGGCTGCCGCACGGTGCTCGTCACCGGCGGTTTCCACCACTTCGCCGATCCCGTCGCCGGGCGGCTCGGTTTCGAGCATGTCGTCGGCAACCGGCTCGAGGTGGCCGACGACATGCTGACCGGCGGCCTGGTCGGACCGATCGTCGACAGCTCGGTCAAGAAGGCCACGCTGCTTGCCGAGATCGCGGCAGCAGGAGAGGGCGTCACCAGCCTTGCCACCGGTGACGGCGCGAACGACATTCCCATGCTTGAAGCGGCGACTTACGGTATCGCCTATCATGCCAAGCCCAAGGCGCGTGCCGCGTCGAACGGCTGGATCGATCGGGGCGACCTCACCAGCGTCCTGCGCCTTCTCGGCATCGACGAACAGGAATGGGTCCGCAGCTAAGGGAGCGACACGCGATGGCCGGTAGCGGAACTTCGATCCTGAGCCGGCTGTCGCATCCGCGCTACCTGCTGTTCCTTGGCGTGCTGGCGATCTCGGTCTGGCCGCTGATCCCGGCGATAGGGCTGGTCGAGGCGATCGTTACCGCCTTCGACCTCGCCGTGATCGCCTTCGTGTTTTCCTGCATCCCCTTGTGGCGGGATGGCAATCCCGATGTCATGCGGCGTCAGGCCAAGCGTGACGACGCCGGGCAGGTGATGCTGCTCCTGCTGACAGGGGTGATCTCCACGGTGATCCTTGCCGCGCTCGGCACGCTGGTGCTCGACAACAAGAGCCTCGTTCCCGGCGAGATCGCGCTGCTGGTGGTGACGCTGCTGGCCTGCTGGACATTCGCCAACCTGATCTACGCCTTCCACTACGCCCGGCTTTATTACTCGTCGCGCGGCGGCGCGGATCACGAGGGTCTCGATTTTCCAGGCGACTGTGTGCCGGACTTTGCCGATTTCGTGAACTTCGCCCTCGTGATTGGCATGACCTGCCAGACCGCTGATATCGAGATTACCGATTCGGATGTGCGGCGGGTTTCCACCTTTCACGGGCTGTTCGCCTTCGCCTTCAACCTCGGCATTCTGGCGTTGACGGTGAATGTGCTCGCCTCGTCCTCGGGCGGGCACTGAGGCGTCGTATCCTCAAACTGTCGGCACCAACCAAAAAGGGCGCCCACAAGGGGCGCCCTTCCGGTACTGTGTCAGGCGGGAAGGCGATCAGCCCTCCATCCAGTCCTTGAAGAAGGCCTCGTTGGCTTCGCGAAGTTCGGTCACTTCGTTGCCAAGGACCTTGGTGCCGGCGACCGTGCCGATGCGGACGGCGCCCGGAAGCTCCGTGCCGGCAGTTGCGGTGACGACATAGCGGCTCTGGTCTTCGCCGAAGGCCTCGGCGGTGGTCAGTTCCACTTCGAGATTGCAGCCCAGGCCGCTGGCCAGCGCCATTTCCGCCAGCGCGACGACGAGGCCGCCGTCGCTTACGTCATGGACGGCCGTGACCTTGCCGGCGCCGATCCACTCGCGGATCGTGGCGCCGTTGCCGGCCTCTGCCTTGAGATCAACCTTGGGCGCTTCGCCCGCTTCCTGACCCGCGATTTCGCGCAACCAAAGCGACTGGCCGAGGTGCGAGCCGAGCTTGCCCTCGCCAGCGCCCAGAACGAAGATATCGTCGCCGGCGTTCTTGAACGCCACGGTGGCCATCTTGTCGTGATCGACAAGGATGCCCACGCCGCCGATGGCCGGGGTCGGCAGGATCGCCGAGCCGCCGCCGGTGGCCTTCGATTCGTTGTAGAGCGAGACGTTGCCCGAGACGATCGGATAATCGAGCGCACGGCAAGCATCGCCCATGCCGTTCAGGCAGCCGACGATCTGCGCCATGATTTCGGGGCGCTGCGGGTTCGCGAAGTTCAGGCAGTTGGTAATGGCGAGCGGAAGGCCGCCGACGGCGCTGATGTTGCGATAGGTCTCGGCCACGGCCTGCTTGCCGCCCTCGTAAGGGTCTGCGTAGCAATAGCGGGGCGAGCAGTCGGTGCTGATCGCCAGCGCCTTTTGCGTGTTGTGGATGCGGACGACCGCGGCGTCGCCGCCGGACTTCTGCATCGTGTCGCCGCCGACCTGGCTGTCATACTGTTCCCAGATCCACTTGCGCGAGGCGAGGTCGACCGTGCCCATGAGCTTGAGCAGGTCGGCGCCGATGTCGGCGCTTTCGCCCACTTCGCCGAGGGCCGGAACCTTGGCCCAGGCCTTGTATTCCTCAGGCGAGACGTAGGGGCGCTCGTATTCCGGCGCGTCGTCCGCAAGCGGGCCGAGCGGAATGTCGCAGACCACTTCGCCGTTGAATTCGAGAACCATGTGGCCGGTGTCGGTCACTTCGCCGATCACGGCGAAGTCGAGCTCCCACTTCTTGAAGATCGCTTCGGCCATGGCTTCCTTGCCGGGCTGAAGCACCATGAGCATGCGCTCCTGGCTTTCCGAGAGCATCATCTCGTAAGGCGTCATCGCCTCTTCTCGGCAGGGCACGTTGTTCATGTTCAGGCGAATGCCGGCGCCGCCCTTGCTGGCCATTTCGACCGACGAGGAGGTGAGGCCGGCCGCGCCCATGTCCTGGATCGCGACGATGGCATCGGTGGCCATGAGTTCGAGACAGGCCTCGATCAGCAGCTTTTCGGTGAAGGGATCGCCCACCTGCACGGTCGGGCGCTTCTCGTCCGAATGCTCGTCGAAATCGGCGGAGGCCATGGTAGCGCCGTGGATGCCGTCGCGGCCGGTCTTCGAGCCGACGTAAACGATGGGATTACCGAGGCCGGTGGCGGCCGAGTAGAAGATCTTGTCCGTATCGGCGACGCCCACGGTCATGGCGTTGACGAGGATGTTGCCGTCGTAAGCCTTGTGGAAGTTGGTTTCGCCGCCCACGGTCGGCACGCCGACGCAGTTGCCATAGCCGCCGATGCCGGAGACGACGCCCTGCACGAGGTGCTTCATCTTGGGATGATCAGGGCGGCCGAAGCGCAGCGCATTCATGTTGGCGACCGGGCGGGCGCCCATGGTGAAGACGTCGCGAAGTATCCCGCCAACGCCGGTGGCCGCGCCCTGATAAGGCTCGATGTAGCTCGGGTGGTTGTGGCTTTCCATCTTGAAGATGGCGGCCTGGCCGTCTCCGATGTCGATCACGCCGGCATTCTCGCCGGGGCCGCAGATGACCCAGGGGGCCTTTGTGGGGAGCTTCTTCAGGTGGAAGCGGCTCGACTTGTACGAGCAGTGCTCGGACCACATGACCGAGAAGATGCCAAGCTCAACCAGGTTGGGCTCTCGGCCGAGCGCGTTCAGGACCCGCTCGTATTCCTCGGAATTGAGGCCATGCGCCTCGACGACATCGGGGGTGATTTCGGACATGCGACGCGCCTTAGCGCCGAGCGTGGCTCTTCGCTAGACGTAAAAAGGGGTGTTTTCGCGGCGGCCGATACCGCGCGCCGGGGCAGTGGCGCATAGTCCCGCCTTGACCGGTGAACGCGCCCGCTCCATTGCGGTGATCATGACTGAGAACAGTGCCGAAATCGCCGAGATGAGTTTCGAGGATGCGCTGAGGGCGCTTGAAGACGTGGTCCGCCGTCTGGAAAGCGGCGACGTGCCGCTCGACGATTCGATCACGCTCTACGAACGCGGGGAAGCGCTGCGCCAGCACTGCCAGAAGCGTCTCGACGCGGCGCAGGCCCGGATCGAGCGTATCGTCGCCGGTCCCGACGGGGTGCCCGCCGGCACCCAGCCGTTCGACGCGGCGGATCGCTGATTCGTGGGTGAGGTCGCCGTGACCGACCCGATCCTCGCCGAAGGCCTCTCGCGGATCGCGCGGGAGATCGACGGAGCGTTCGATGCGATGCTGCCGGTGCCGGACGATGCCCGCGCGCGCCTGCTGGAGGCGATGCGCTACGCCGCGATCGGCGGCGGCAAGCGGTTGCGGCCGCTCCTGCTCACAGCCGTTGCGGATATGTACGGCGTGGTTCGCGAAGCCGCGATCCGGGCCGCCATCGCCATCGAATCGATCCACGTCTATTCGCTGATCCACGACGACCTGCCGTGCATGGACGATGACGCGCTGCGCCACGGCAAGCCGACCCTGCATATCGCCTTCGACGAGGCGACCGCCGTGCTCGCGGGCGATTCGCTCCATGCATTCGCGTTCGAGGTGCTGGCCGATCCCGCGACGAGCGCGGATCCCTTCACCCGCATCGAACTGGTGCAGGCGCTTGGCCATGCCAGCGGCGCGCAGGGCATGGCCGGCGGGCAGATGATGGATCTGGTGGCAGAGACGAGCGAGTTCGATCTTCAGACCGTAACCCGGCTCCAGCAGCTCAAGACCGGCGCGCTGCTTGGCGCGGCGGTGGAAATGGGCGCGATCCTGGGCCGCCTGCCGCCGGAAGGTCGCGCACATCTGCGTGGCTATGCCCGCGATATCGGCCTGGCCTTCCAGATCGCCGACGACCTTATCGACCATGAAGGCGATGCATCGGTGGCCGGCAAGGCCGTTGGCAAGGATGCCGAGGCGGGCAAGGAGACGTTCGTCTCGCTGCTCGGCCCCGAACGCGCCCGCGAACAGGCCCGCATGCTGGTGGAGCAGGCCATCGGCCACCTTGCCCAGCACGGCAAGGAAGCCGACCTGCTGCGCGCAGTGGCGCGCTACATCATCGAGAGGGATCATTGATGAGCCTTGGTGAACGCATCGGTGTCTATCCGGGCACGTTCGATCCGATCACGCTGGGTCACGCCGATATCATCCGGCGCGGCGCCAAGCTGGTCGATCGCCTTATCATCGGGGTGACGACGAACCCTTCGAAGAACCCGCTCTTCACGCCCGAGGAGCGCATGGCCATGGTCGAACGCGAAGTGGCGGCGCTCGGGATCGAGAACGTCACCGTGGTCGGCTTCAACGCGCTGTTGATGAAGTTTGCGCAGAAGCAGGGCGCCAGCGTCATCATCAGGGGGCTGCGGGCCGTCGCGGACTTCGAGTACGAATACCAGATGGCGGGGATGAACCAGCAGCTCAACCCCACCATCGAGACCGTGTTCCTGATGGCGGACGTCAGCCTTCAGCCGATCGCCTCCAAGCTGGTCAAGGAAATCGCCACGTTCGGCGGAGAGATCGCCAAGTTCGTCAGCCCCACGGTGCGCGCCGATGTCGTCGCGCGGATCGCCGAGACCGGGCTTCTCGGCGACTATTGAGAACGCCCAAGAAACGATTGCGACAAATTCATTCATTGTCACGTCAGCAGCGGGGCACTATCGCCCCTGGCCTGAGCGGCTTCCTTCCTGTGAGTATTCGATGACGTTTCGCCTGACCCTTACCGCGACGATGATCGGCCTGGCGCTGGCGGCTACGCCCGCCATGGCCAAGAAGAAGGAAGACCCGACCCCGACGCCGCCGGTGGCGGTGCTGCCGACTTTCGTCGATCCCGATGTAACCCATCAGCCCGAGAACGTGCTCCTGCTCGATCTCTCGGACGGTGGCCGTGTCGCCATTCGTCTCATGCCGGAATGGGCGCCCCATCACGTGGAGCGGATCAAGACGCTCGCCGGGCAGGGCTTCTACAACGGCCAGATATTCCACCGCGTGATCGACGGTTTCATGGCGCAGACGGGCGACCCGACGGGCACCGGGCAGGGCGGTTCGCAGCTTCCCGATCTGGCAGCCGAATTCAACGCGATGCCGCACGTTCGCGGCACCGTGTCGATGGCGCGCACCAACGAGCCGAACAGCGCGAACAGCCAGTTCTTCATCGTGTTCTACCCGCGTTTCTCGCTCGATCGGAAGTATACCAACTTCGGCCGCGTGATCTCGGGCATGCAGTATGTCGACGCGATCCAGCGCGGCGAACCGCCCCAGAACCCGACCAGGATCGTGCAGGCCTCGCTGGCATCCGAGAACAAGGCGCCGCCGCCGCCCGCCCCGGTCGCGCCGCCGCCTGCGAAAATCACGGCCGACCAGCTCAGCAAATCGAAGTCCAGGTAACCTGACCCGGTGACCTGAAGCGAAAAATGGATGACGCCGCGTGAGTGCGCCCCTAGAGGGCGGCTCATGCGCGTTGACCTTTTCGACTTCGACCTTCCTCCCGAGAATATCGCCCTCCGCCCCGCGCGTCCGCGCGATTCGGCGCGGATGCTGGTCGCGCAGGGCCGCGACGAAGGGGCTCTGGTCGAGCGCGTCGTGCGCGATCTTCCCGGAGAACTGCGCCCCGGCGACATCCTCGTGTTCAACGACACCCGCGTCATTCCTGCCCAGCTCGAAGGGCGCCGCGGCGAGGCCCGCATCGGAGCCACGCTTCACAAGCGGATCGACCTTCGTCGCTGGCAGGCTTTCGTCCGCAATGCCAAGCGCCTGAAGGCGGGCGATCGCATCGAATTTCCCGCAGACGTCACTGCCGTGGCCGAAGTGCGCCACGATGACGGCAGCTGGACCTTGCTGTTCGAGGGCGACGAGCCCGTCGAGGTCTTGCTGGAGCGGGCAGGGCGCATGCCGCTGCCGCCTTACATCGCCGGCAAGCGCGAGACCGACGAGCAGGACGCCAGCGATTACCAGACGATGTTCGCGCGCGAGAAGGGTGCCGTTGCCGCTCCCACCGCCGCGCTGCACTTCACGCCCGAACTGATCGAGCGGCTGGATGCGGCGGGCGTGAAGCGCGAGACGCTGACGCTTCACGTGGGTGCCGGCACTTTCCTGCCGGTCAAGGCGGATGAGACGCAGGACCACAAGATGCATGCCGAATGGGGCCGCATCGATGCCGAGACCGCCGATCGCCTGAATGCCGCGCGCGCGGGCGGCGGAAGGGTCATCGCGGTGGGCACCACCAGCCTGCGCCTGCTGGAAAGCGCGACGGGCGAGGACGGCGTGATTCGTCCCTTCGAAGGGGACACCTCGATCTTCATCACGCCCGGCTATCGCTTCAAGGCGATCGACGGGCTGATGACCAACTTCCACCTGCCCAAGTCCACGCTGTTCATGCTGGTTTCGGCGCTGATGGGGCTGGAGCGGATGCAGGCGGTTTACGCCCATGCGATCGCGCAGGGTTACCGTTTCTACTCCTACGGGGATTCCAGCCTTCTTTTGCCCTGAGGGGACTTGGAACTGTCACCGGTTTCGCGCATCACGCGGGCCATGGAACCCATTCTCGAAATCAGCGGTCTGACCAAGACTTACGCCGGGGGCTTCACCGCGCTCCAGGGCGTGGACCTCACGATCAACAAGGGCGAGATATTCGCGCTGCTCGGGCCTAACGGTGCGGGCAAGACAACGCTGATCGGCGCGGTCTGCGGCCTCGTGCGGCCGACCAGCGGCACCATGCGCGCCTTCGGCGAGGACATGACTCACAACTGGCGCTCCCTGCGTGCCCGCATCGGACTGGTTCCGCAGGAACTGGCGACCGACATGTTCGAGACGGTCATCCACTCGGTGAACTATTCGCGCGGCCTGTTCGGCCTGGCGCCGGACCCCGCGCGGGTCGAGGAAATCCTGCGTGCGCTCAGCCTCTGGGACAAGCGCAAGGCGCAGATCCGCGCACTTTCGGGCGGCATGAAGCGCCGCGTGCTGATTGCCAAGGCGCTGGCGCATGAACCCGACCTGCTGTTCCTCGACGAGCCGACCGCCGGTGTCGATGTCGAGCTTCGCCGCGACATGTGGGCGCAGATCGCCGAGCTTCGCGACCGCGGAACCACGATCATCCTCACCACGCACTATATCGAGGAGGCCGAGGAAATGGCCGACCGCGTGGGCATCATCCAGGCGGGCAGCATCCGCATGGTGGAAGAAACGCGCTCGCTGATGAAGCGGCTCGGCCGCACCGAAGCACATATCGGCCTGGCCACGCCTCTGGCGCTCGTCCCCGAAGCGCTGGCCCCGTACAATCTCTCGCTGGGCAATGGAGGGCTCGAACTCGTCTATCGCGGCGGCGACGGTTCGGGCGGAGGCAAGGCGCAAGTGGCTCAGCTCACCAAGGATCTCGTGGCAAACGGCATCGATTACACCTCGATCGAAATTCGCGAATCGAGCCTTGAGGAAATCTTCGTCGATCTTCTGGAAGGAGCGGCGGCATGATCGCCTTCAACGCGCGCAGCACCTGGACCATCTACAAGCGCGAGGTCATGCGGGCCATGCGCACCGCCATGCAGTCCATCCTCGGACCTGTTCTGACTACGGTGCTCTACTTTGTCGTGTTCGGCGCGGCGATCGGCAGCAAGATGGATTCGGGCATGGCCGGCGTCAACTACGGGGCCTTCATCGTGCCGGGCCTGCTGCTGCTGACCCTGCTGAGCGAGAGCACGTCGAACGGCAGCTTCGGCATCTACATGCCGCGCTTCACCGGCGCGATCTACGAATTGCTTTCGGCGCCGGTGGGCGTTGCCGAAACGCTGATCGGCTTCGTGGGAGCAGCGGCCACCAAATCCCTGATCCTGGCGGCGATCATCCTCGTGACGGCCACGTTCTTCGTCGACTACACGATTGCCCATCCATTCTATGCGCTGGGCTTCATCCTGCTGGTTTCGGCAAGCTTCTCCTTGTTCGGGTTCATTCTGGGGATCTGGGCGGACAGCTTTGAAAAGCTGGGCATCGTTCCGGTGCTGTTCATCGTGCCGCTGACATTCCTTGGCGGTACGTTCTACTCGATAGACCTGCTGCCCGAACCTTGGCGTTCGGTCGCCATGGCCAATCCGGTGGTCTATCTGGTGAACGGGCTGCGCTGGTGCTTCTACGGCAGTTCGGACTTCCCCATCGGCCTGTCGCTCGGCATGACGCTGGGCTTCCTCGCGCTCTGTGTGGCGTTCATCGCCTGGATCTTCCGCACAGGGTGGCGCCTGCGCGCCTGAGTCGGTAATATCGTGTCATGACAATGCGTTTGGCTGTTTCGATTGGTGTGCCTGCCTTGCTGATTGCCGTCCCGGCTCAGGCGGAGCCGCCCCAATCCTTTCAGTTCGAACCCTTCCCGGATATCGAGATCGTGTCGGTGGTTCCTGTCGTGGAGCTGCCGCTTCGTCTCGTGCTGCCGGACTATGTCTCTCCGCCGCCGTTCATCCCGGCGCCGCCGCCGCGTCTTCCCCGCAATGTGAAGGCCATGATCGAGGCGGCGGTGAAGACGAAGGATTCGGCCACCGTTGCAGCGGTGGTCAAGGCGGCGCTTGCGACACAGCCTTATGACAAGGAAGAAATCCGCACGATGCAGCAGGCGTTCCTCGATGCGAACGCCCGCGAAATCGCGGAGAAGGCGAATGCGGAAACGGAGCGGATCCGCCGCGCCGCGCTGCTCGAACTCTGGACCGGCAAAGTCGAACTCGGCGCTTTCCGCGCGACGGGAAACACCAGCAATTTCGGCTATACCGGGGCGGTCAAGCTGGACCGTAAAGGCATCGACTGGCAGCATACGATCCAGCTCAACGCGGATTTCCAGAAGGATCGCGGCTCGGTCACGCGTGAGCAGTACGGGGCCAGCTACCAGCCGCGATATACCCTGAACGACGGCTTCTTCACTTATGGCCGAATGCAGTACGAAAAGGACCGCATTCAGGGCTATCTGGATCGCTACTCGCTGTCGGGCGGGCTCGGCTACCGTGTGCTCAAGCGTGACAATGTGACGCTGTCGATGGAAATCGGCCCGGCGCTTCGCCGCACGCGCTATGTCACCGTGCCCAAGGAAACGACGTGGTCGACGCTGACCTCGCTCGATTTCGACTGGCAGGTCAGCCCGACGATCAAGCTCACGCAGGATGCCTCGTCCTATGTGGAAACCGGCAATAGTACCTTCACCTCGGCTACCGGCCTTGAAGCGGGAATGAGCAAGGGGCTGAAGGCGCGCCTGTCCTATTCGATCGAGCACGAAACCTCTCCGCCGGACGGTTCGCTCCAGACCGACACGATCTCTCGCTTCTCACTGGTCTACGGCTTCTGAAGTCTGTAACGGGCGGGTCATGAACCCCCGTTTCGAATTCTCCATCCACGCCACCGACGGCAAGGCCCGTACCGGCACGATCAAGATGCGCCGCGGCGAAATCCGTACGCCAGCCTTCATGCCGGTGGGCACGGCGGCAACCGTGAAGGCGATGAAGCCGCAGGATGTGCGCGCCACCGGCGCCGACATCATCCTGGGCAACACCTATCACCTCATGCTGCGCCCCGGTGCCGAGCGTGTCGCCCGGCTCGGGGGATTGCACAAGTTCATGAACTGGGACCGCCCGATCCTGACGGACAGCGGCGGCTATCAGGTCATGAGCCTGTCGGACTTGCGCAAGATCACCGAGAACGGCGTCACTTTCGCCAGTCATCTCGACGGTTCGCGCCATCTGCTGACGCCAGAGCGTTCGATGGAAATCCAGCGCCTGCTGGGGTCCGACATCGTGATGTGCTTCGATGAATGTCCCAAGATCGATCAGCCCCGCGACGTGATCGCACGGTCCATGGAAATGTCGATGCGCTGGGCCCGGCGCAGCCGCGACGGTTTCGACAGCGGCGGCGAGCATGCGGCCAATTCCTCCCTGTTCGGCATCCAGCAGGGCGCGCTCGACGAAGGCCTGCGCAAGGCTTCGGCCGATGCGCTTACCGAGATCGGTTTCGATGGTTACGCCATCGGCGGACTTGCGGTGGGCGAAGGGCAGGAGGCGATGTTCGCCACGCTGGAATTCGCGCCCGGCCAGCTTCCGGTCGATCGTCCGCGTTATCTCATGGGGGTCGGCAAGCCCGACGATCTGGTCGGTGCGGTGGAGCGCGGCGTCGACATGTTCGACTGCGTGCTGCCCAGCCGCTCGGGCCGCAACGGCCAGGCCTTCACCTGGAACGGCCCGCTCAACTTGCGCAACGCCCGCCATGCGGAGGACAGCAACCCGCTGGACGATCGCTGCAAGTGCCCTACCTGCGCGACCTACAGCCGCGCTTATCTGCATCATCTCGTGAAGGCGGGAGAAATTCTGGGTTCCATGCTGATGACCGAGCACAACATCTCGTTCTACCAGCAACTCATGCAGGGCATGCGCGACGCCATCGCCGCCGGCACTTTCGCCCAGTTCGCGGCAGACTTCCGTCGCGAGTATCTCCATTGATCTACCAGCAGATTTAACTGGAAGAGGTTCTCTCTCAAGGATAGTCGATGGCTATCCACTGGGGGGATTACATGAAGAAGATTTGGCTCGCCGGCCCGGCTTTTGTGCTGGGCATGGCAGGATGGGGAACGGCCCAAGCCGAAAGCGTCGAAAAACTGGCGGCTGCTTTCGGCGCTCGGCAGGATATCACGGATATAAGCCTTGCTCCGGGCGGCGCACTTGCCGCTATTGTCGCGCCTTCGGGCGGGCGTGGTGACAAGGTCATGATCGCCGACCTGGTAAAGGGCGGTGCTCCCCGGACGATCCTGAACGCGTCCGGACAGGGAGAACATGTCAGCTATTGTTCTTGGCCCAGCGACGCGCAACTGGTTTGCAGTATCCTCGTCCAGGACAAGAGCACTGGGAACGTCTTGTCGTTCAGTCGCCTTCTTTCGCTCAGTCTGGACGGTTCGCCTGCCAAGATGCTCACGCAGAGCGCTAACAGCCGTTCGTTGGGGGTGGCGCGATACGGGGGCGACATCATCGATTGGCAGGGCGGGAAGCCGGAAGAAGTGCTGATGCTGCGTCAGTACATTCCCGAAAATACGATAGGGACGCGGCTGGCCCAATCAGGGGAAGGGCTCGGTGTCGAAAGCCTGAATGTTCGCACCCTGCGCCGTGCTACCGTGGAAAAGCCGAACCGGACAGCCGCCGGCTACATAACCGACGGGATGGGCAATATCCGCATCATGGCGAGCACGCCTGCAATGGGCATAGGCTATGATCGCAATTATACCGATTATTTCTATCGCCTGGTGGGGCAGCACGGCTGGAACCCGTTGGGAAGGGTCACCGTCAATCCTTCCGGCACCTATTCGGGTTTCCGGCCCGTGGCAGTCGACCCGGAGAGCAATTCGGTATTTGGTTTCGACAACAAGAACGGCTTTTCCGCACTTTACCGGCAGAGCCTCGATGGCTCCAACCGCCGGGAGGAAGTCATCTCGAAGCCCGGTGTCGATGTTGACGAATTGATCCGCATCGGTCGATCAAGGCGGGTGGTGGGCGTCTCATTCGCCACGGATTATCGCCAGATCGAGTATTTCGACCCCAAGCTGGCAGCCTTGCGCTCGGCGCTCTCGAAGGCGCTGCCCGGTGATCCTTCGGTGACGATCGTCGATTCCAGCGCTGATGAGAGCAAGCTGCTCATGTTCGTGGGGAGCGATATCGATCCGGGGAAATATTATATTTTCGACAAGGCCACACGCAAGCTGGAGGAAGTCCTCCCGCTACGGACAGCCATGTCCGGACGCACGCTCTCGCCCATGAAATCCATTCAGTTTCGGGCTTTTGATGGTACGATGGTCCCGGCTTACCTGACCCTGCCGCCCGGCAGCGATGGGAAAAATCTTCCCGCCATCATCATGCCGCACGGCGGACCCTCGGCACGCGACGAATGGGGTTTCGACTGGCTAGTGCAGTTTTTTGCGGCACGTGGTTTTGCCGTTCTTCAGCCGAATTTTCGCGGATCGTCGGGCTACGGCGAAGCCTGGTTCGAAAAGAACGGATTCCAGTCCTGGCGCACGGCTGTGGGTGATGTCACCGATGCAGGAGATTGGCTGGTATCGAACGGGATCGCTGCGAAAGGCAAGCTGGCGATCTTCGGGTGGTCATATGGTGGATATGCAGCGCTGCAATCGGGGGTGCTGAAGCCGGATCTGTTCAAGGCGATCATCGCTGTAGCACCGGTCACCGACCTTCAGCAGCTGCGCAACGATCATCTCAACTATTCGGACTACAAGCTGGTCGACGCCATGATCGGCAACGGGCCGCATGTTTCGCAAGGATCACCCGCGCAGAACGCCGCGAAAATTCAGGCGCCTGTCCTGATGTTTCATGGCGACTGGGATACCAACGTCGATATCGACCAGTCAGAGCTGATGCAGCGGCGCCTGCTCGATGCCGGGAAGCGGGCCGAACTGGTCACCTTCAAAGGTCTCACGCACTCGCTGGTTGAAGGCGAGGCGAGGGCCAGGATGCTGGCTCAGAGCGACGCTTTTCTGCGCGAGAACCTGGGGATGCCGAAAGAGTGAGCTCTCCGGGCCTGAGTGTAAGCTCAGGCCGGTTGCAGCGCCTCTCCGGCTTCTTCGTGAAGTGCGCCGATCTCGAGCTTCGTGCCGACATAGGCGACGAAACGCCCGGTGCGGGAATCGAGAAATCCGGCGCCGATTTCCGCCGCGAACTGCTTCGCGGTCTCGAGGTCGGGATACCATTTGCCGGTGCGGTTGGGGGTAATGAATCGATAGCGTGACATGGTGACTGTCCAATGCACGAGAACCATGTCCGTTCCCTGACAAATTCCTCGATTTACCGCGCTTTCCGGCGGTTCGTCGCACAAAAGAAAAGGGCGGCCCGTGAGGGCCGCCCTTCGCATGTCTTGTCCGGTGGACCGGGACCTTAGCGCGAGTAGAACTCGACGACCAGGTTCGGTTCCATCTTCACCGGGTAAGGCACTTCGTCGAGCGTCGGAACGCGCACGAAGGTCACCTTGTCGGTGCCGTCGGTCGAAACGTAGTCAGGAATCTCACGCTCGGGCAGGTTCTGCGCTTCGATGATGAGAGCCATTTCCTTGGCCTTGTTGCCGAGGCTGATGACGTCGCCAACCTTCACGCGACGCGAAGCGATGTTGCACTTCACGCCGTTGACGCGGATGTGGCCGTGCGAAACGATCTGGCGAGCCGCGAAGATGGTGGGTGCGAACTTCGAACGGTACACGACCATGTCGAGACGCTGTTCGAGCAGACCGATCAGGTTCTGACCGGTGTCGCCCTTCATCTTCGAAGCTTCCTGGTAGGTGCGCTTGAACTGCTTCTCGGTCACGTCGCCGTAGTAGCCCTTGAGCTTCTGCTTGGCGCGCAGCTGGATGCCGTAGTCCGAAAGCTTGCCCTTGCGGCGCTGGCCGTGCTGGCCCGGGCCGTAGCTGCGGCGGTTGACCGAGCTCTTGGGGCGACCCCAGATGTTCTCGCCCATGCGGCGGTCGAGTTTGTACTTGGCGCTTTTACGCTTCGACATAAGTCGTCTCCTGTTCTGCTGCCGCCTCCGACCTGAAGGCGATCCGTGTTGTCCCGGGGCGCACCATCCAGCCTACTTTGCGGGATGCGGCCGCCGCTTCACCGGGGTGCGGGGCCGAATGGACGGGCTGCCGAAACAGGCAGGCGCCATGTGAAGGCGTGCCCCTTACGGACTGGGGCCGGAAAGTCAAGCCGCATCGGTGGATTTGCGGTCTCGAATGCGTCGTAACGACATGCCTTCGGCACATCTTACGGCGGCGCCGGCCCGCTACCCCATCCGCCTTGTGTGAGCCCACCTGAAATGGCGGCCCTGCAGGACGGCTGATGGGGGAGCGGGCTGGCGCCGCAATCCGCAGATCAATCGCGGTTGCGGCGCTCTTTCTCCAGTGCGGAGAGGACACCGCGCAGGGTCCGTACTTCGAGGTGGTTCCATGCCGGCTTGGTCAGCAGGTTGCGCAAGGTCAGCCGGTTGGCGGCGGCACGTGTTTCGGGCCAGAAGTAGTTCTTGGGTTCGAGCATCCGCTCGAAATGACCGATCAGGCCTTCCAGTTCGTCCTGCGGGGCGGGGGGGAGCAGGTCCTCGACGGTCGGCTGGGCCAGTTCACCTGACGAGACCGCGCCCTTCGACCATTCGTAGGCGCAGAGGATCACTGCCTGTGCAAGGTTCAGCGAGGCAAATTCGGGATTGATCGGCACCGTCAGGATCGCACGGGCAAGCGCAACGTCTTCTGTCTCCAGCCCGGAGCGCTCGGGGCCGAAGACATAGGCGGAGCGGCCCTGCGCGGTATGGACTTCGCGTGCCGCTTCCTCGGGGGTGACGACAGGCTTGGTGACGCCGCGCTTGCGAACGGTCGTGGCGAAGACATTGCCGCAATCGGCAACGGCCTCTGCCAGGGTCTCGAAGACTTCGGCGCGTTCCAGGACCAGGTCGGCACCTGCCGCGGCGGGACCGGCGGAGGGGTTGGGCCAGCCGTCGCGCGGTGAAACGAGGCGCATTTCGGTAAGGCCGAAGTTCAGCATGGCGCGTGCGGCCTTGCCGATGTTTTCCCCGAGCTGCGGGCGGACCAGCACGATGACCGGCTTCTTAACGTCAGTCATCGTTGCGACCTTCCATGTGGCCCGGACCCGCGACATCGCGAACCGTCCCGGCGAATTCCTCGAAGTCGCGCGCCTCGTTGAAGGCGCGGTAGACCGAGGCGAAGCGAATATAGGCGACCGAATCGAGCTGGCGCAGACCTTCCATCACCATCTCGCCGACTTCGCGCGACGAGACTTCGGATTCGCCGAGCGTTTCCACCTGGCGCTGCACGCCGGACACGAGCTGGTCGATCTTCTCACGCTCGATCCCGCGCTTGCGGCAGGCGAGAGTGGCGGACTGCTCGATCTTGGCCCGGTCGAAAGGCTCGCGGGAATCGTCGTTCTTGACGACGGTGATCTCGCGAAGCTGGACGCGTTCGAAAGTCGTGAACCGCGCGCCGCAGCTTGAACACTGGCGGCGGCGACGGATCGCCGTGTTGTCCTCGGTCGGGCGGCTGTCCTTGACCTGGGAATCGTCGTGGGCGCAAAAAGGACAGCGCATTCAGTAAGATACTTTCAAGACTTGAGAGACTTCAGGGGCGCACGCGCTTGTAGAACTGATATCCTGCACCGGCGGCAAGGCCGAGCGGGATCGATACGAACGGCAATACCGCGCCGGCCACCGCCCCCAACGCGCCCCAGACGAGCACCGGCTTGGTCGAAGGATGGTCGAGACCATCCTGGAGCATTCCGGCGATTTCATGGCGTGCATCGGTGATGAAGTCGCCATTGTCGTGGGGGCGGTTGGGGTCGGTCATGGCATCAGTCCTCGTAGATCGGGAAACGGTCACACAGGGCTTCAACGCGCGTGCGCACGTTCTGCTCCACCTGAGCGTCGCCCGCCTCGCCGCACTTGGCAAGGCCGTCCAGAACGTCGGCAACCATGTTGCCGATTTCGCGGAATTCTTCCGGACCGAAGCCGCGGGTGGTGCCGGCGGGCGAGCCCACGCGGATGCCGCTGGTCTTCATCGGCGGCAGCGGATCGAAGGGGATGCCGTTCTTGTTGCAGGTGATGCCCGCACGTTCCAGCGCCTCGTCCGCGTCCTTGCCGGTCACGCCCAGCGGCGAGAGGTCGATCAGGGCGAGGTGCGTGTCGGTGCCGCCCGAAACGATCGCGGCGCCGCGCTCCTTCAGGGTTTCGGCGAGGACCTTGGCGTTCTCGATCACGCGCGCGGCATAGTCCTTGAACTCGGGACGCAGCGCCTCACCGAAGGCCACGGCCTTGGCAGCGACGACGTGCATCAGTGGGCCGCCCTGAAGGCCGGGGAACACCGCCGAGTTGATCTTCTTGGCCAGCGCCTCGTCATTGGTGAGGATCATGCCGCCGCGCGGACCGCGCAGCGTCTTGTGCGTGGTGGTGGTGGCGATATGTGCGTGCGGGAAGGGCGAGGGGTGCAGGCCAGCGGCCACGAGGCCGGCGAAGTGCGCCATGTCGACCTGGAACAGGGCGCCCACGGCGTCTGCGATTTCACGCATGCGCTTGAAGTCGATCACGCGCGGATAGGCCGAGCCACCGGCGATGATCAGCTTGGGCTGGTGTTCCTTGGCCAGGGCCTCAACCTCATCGTAGTCGATCAGGTGGGTGTCCTTGGTCACGCCGTACTGCACGGCCTTGAACCACTTGCCAGAAAGCGCGGCGCGGGCGCCGTGCGTCAGGTGGCCGCCGGCATCGAGGCTCATGCCCATGATGGTGTCACCGGGCTTCACGGTGGCGAGCAGAACGGCGCCGTTGGCCTGCGCACCCGAGTGGGGCTGCACATTGGCGAAGCCGCAGTCGAACAGCTGCTTCGCGCGTTCGATGGCGAGCGTTTCGACTTCGTCCGAGGGCTCGCAACCCTGGTAGTAACGCTTGCCGGGGTAGCCTTCGGCGTACTTGTTGGTCAGCACCGATCCCTGCGCTTCGAGCACGGCCTTGGAGACGATGTTCTCCGAGGCGATCAGCTCGATCTGCTTGCGCTCGCGCTTGAGTTCGTGGCCGATGGCCTTGGCCACGGCGGGATCGCTTTGCGCGATGCTGTCGGTGAAGAAGCCGGGTGAACGGATGGCGGTTTCAACGGTCATGTTCTGAAAGCCCCTTCAGAAGGACGGATTGGAAAGTTTTTCGACGCGTCCGGCATGGCGGCCGCCGCCGAATTCGGTCGAAAGGAAGGCGTCGAGGCAGGCCTTGGCCATGTCGATCCCGGTCAGTCGTGCGCCCATGGCGATGCAGTTGGCATCGTTGTGCTCGCGCGCCAGCGCTGCGGAGAGCGGCTCGGAAACAAGCGCGCAGCGGCAGGCCGGGTCGCGGTTCACGGCAATCGAGATGCCGATGCCGGAGCCGCACAGAGCGACGCCGAACTGCACCGTGCCGTCAGCGACGACCGATGCGAGCTTGTAGCCGTAGTCGGGGTAATCGACGCGGTCAGCGGTTTCCGGGCCGAGGTCGGCCACTTCGTGACCTTGTTCGATGAGGTATTCGCGCAGTTCGGCCTTGAGGTCGACGGCGGCGTGGTCTGATGCAATCGCGATGCGCATGGAATCGGTTCGCCTGTCCTGGATGCGAGGATTCTTTCGCGCTCCCCTTAGTCGCGAGTTCGTCGCTTTGCCAGTCTTGCGCGCATCTGGAGTCGAAAGGGACTGGCGAGCGGTGAAGGACGTGGCATTGTCGGCCCGACTTGTTCCCGAAAATCAGGAGGATCGCGTGAAGAGCGGCAAATGGTTCCTTGTGGCATTGCTTCTCGCCGTGGGGCTGGCGATCCTGGGAACGACGCCGCCGAGACCCGCTCAGGTCACGGCAGCCGCCCGGGATTTCTCCGCCTTGCGGGCGATGGGCGATGTGGAGCGCATCGCCCGCGCGCCGCATCCCAGCGGATCGGCCGAACATGCGGCTTTGCGTGGCTACCTGATGCAGCGGCTTGGCGAACTGGGCCTGACGGTGCGCACGCAGGAAGGGACTTTTCCGGAGGACGCACGCCGGGGCCTGAATGCCCGCAGTGGCGGTAATGCCGCGCGCATCCCGTTGACGAATGTACTCGGCCTTCTGAGGGGATCCGAGCCGAACCTGCCCGCCGTGGCGCTGATGGCGCATTATGACAGTGTCTGGGGGTCTCCGGCTGCGGCCGACGATGGGGCGGGAGTTGCGTCGATCCTGGAGACCGTGCGTGCGCTCTCGCTGGACCGGGAGCGTCGGCGGGATGTCGTGGTGATTCTCACGGATGGGGAGGAATCCGGGCTGCTGGGGGCGAGGATGTTCTTTGCGCAGGCCCCTGAAGCGCGGCGGATCGGCGCGATCGTGAACCTGGAAACGCGCGGCGGTGGCGGCAAGGCGAATCTGTTCCAGACATCCGCGCTGAACGGCGATGTCGCGCGGCTCTGGGCGGATACGGCACCGCATCCGGCGGGTACGTCGCTGGCGACTTTCATTTACAGCGTCTTGCCTAACGATACCGATCTCTCGGTGGCGCTGCCGCATGGTTATCCGGCGTGGAACTTCGCCTTCATCGGAAGGCCCGGGCTTTATCATTCGCCGATGGCGACGGCCGACAGGCTCGACCGAGGCTCTCTTCAACAGATGGGGGAGCAGACCCTGGGACTTGCACGGGCCCTTGCCCGCAGCGCGGAACTGCCGGGCCGGGCGCCGGACGTGGTGTTCTTCGACGTTTTCGGCCTGTTCGTGGTGCATTATGCGGTCTGGTGGGGCTGGGTGATGCTGGCCGTGGGCTTCGTCGGCCATGGGCTGCTGTCGCTACGCCGGTTCGAGGGCAGGGCCTTCCTGGACGGTGCTGTGCGAATGCTTGGGCTTGTTCTGGTGACGGCGGGCGCGCTCTATCTGCTCAACCTGTTGTCCGGTGCGGATGGCCCGGTGAACTATTACGACCGCCTTGCTGCTATCCCGAGGCTCCAGATCGTGGCGTTTTGCGCCAGTGTGGCCGTCTTTGTACTCCTGCTGGGCCGCAAGCCGGACGGCGAGGCGGGGGAGGCCGGATTGGTGCTGCCCTTGCTTCTGGGCGGCACCGCGTTTCAGGCTTACGCTCCGTCAGCCGCCTATGTGCTTGCGGTGCCGCTGATGCTGGGAGGCGTAGTGGCGCTGCTGCGAGCGTTCGGGCTTGGCGGTCTGGCGCGGGCGGCGGGAGCGACCGTTGCAGGTGTGGTAACAGGCTACGCGCTCATGCTCGGCTATTCGCTGTTGCAGGCAGTGGGGCCGACGATGCCGATGGTGGCGGTTCTTCCGCTGGCGATCGCCGTTTGCGCATTGGTGCCGCTACGGCCTGCGCTACCTTTACGCGGTTCGCGGGTGCTGGCGGCACTGCTGCTGCTGATGGCCATCGGTGTTTCCCTGTGGGTGCGGCTGGATGCTCCAGCGGTCAGCATCGCGGCCTATTCGGACGCCAGGAAGAGCCACGGCAAGACCTGAGCGCTATTCGAAGAACTCGGGCGGCGGCTCGCGCAGGTTCCGCGCGCCGCGCATACCATGCAGGACCAACTTGCTGACCACGGCAGCCAGCGTGGCAATCGGGATGACAGCAAAGATACCCGCTGCATCGATGCTCAAAGCCACGAAAGATGTCGCGAGAACGCTGGCCAGAAGGGCCAGGAGCATCAGGTAGCCTGCACGCTCACCCTTCTGCTGGGAGAAGCGAAAAGCGCAGGCGAAGGATGTCGCAAGGATTGCAGCAAGGAGCATGAGTAACGGAGGCGGCAGTGTGAGCAGGAAGGCGGGGCCGGCGATCCGCAGCACTGCCAGCAGGCCCATCAGGATCAACGATGGGAAAGTTATGCAGGCACCTGCGGCGCAGAGCGTTGCTTCGCGAGCGCCCGCTTCGCTGACAATATCGGTATCCCCGAAGGCCATGGCTTATCGTTCTTCCAACCGGGAGGGAGCATCAGGGGATGATGTCCATAAAAAAGAGCCCCGCCGAAGCGAGGCTCTTGTATCTTCGTGCAGTTGTTACTGATCGAGGAACGAGCGCATCTTGCGGCTGCGGCTCGGGTGCTTGAGCTTGCGCAGGGCCTTGGCTTCGATCTGGCGGATACGTTCGCGGGTAACCGAGAACTGCTGGCCGACTTCCTCAAGCGTATGGTCGGTGTTCATGCCGATGCCGAAGCGCATGCGCAGCACGCGTTCCTCACGCGGGGTGAGCGAGGCAAGGACGCGGGTCACCGTCTCCTTGAGGTTCGCCTGGATCGCCGCGTCCACCGGGATGATCGCGTTCTTGTCCTCGATGAAGTCACCCAGATGCGAATCTTCCTCGTCGCCGATCGGCGTTTCGAGCGAGATCGGCTCCTTGGCGATCTTCATCACCTTGCGCACCTTTTCGAGCGGCATGGACAGGCGCTCGGCCATTTCTTCCGGCGTGGGTTCGCGGCCCTGCTCGTGAAGGAACTGGCGGCTGGTGCGGACCAGCTTGTTGATCGTCTCGATCATGTGCACCGGGATGCGGATCGTGCGGGCCTGATCCGCGATCGAGCGCGTGATCGCCTGCCTGATCCACCAGGTGGCATATGTCGAGAACTTGTAGCCGCGGCGGTACTCGAACTTGTCGACCGCCTTCATCAGGCCGATGTTGCCTTCCTGGATGAGGTCCAGGAACTGCAGGCCGCGGTTGGTGTACTTCTTGGCGATCGAGATCACCAGACGCAGGTTCGCCTCGACCATTTCCTTCTTGGCGATGCGCGCCTCGCGCTCGCCCTTCTGGACCATGTTGACGATGCGGCGGAACTCGGGAAGCGCCATGCCGGTAGCGGCGGCGATGTCGGAGACTTCCGAACGGATGCGTTCGACCGGTTCGGCCTCGGCCTCGGCGAAGGCGGCCCACTTCTTGTCCTTCTTCGCCATGTCGGTGAGCCAGGTATCGTCCAGCTCGCGCCCAACATAGGTTTCGAGGAAGTCGGTACGCTTGACCTTGTGACGCTCGGCAAGGCGCAGCATCTGGCCGCCCAGCGTGGTGAGGCGGCGGTTGAAGGCATAGAGGTTGTCGACGAGATACTCGATCTTCGTCGCATGGAACTTCACCGATTCGACCTGCGCGGTGAGGTCTTCGCGAAGCTGCTGGTACTGGTCTTCCTTGGCGGCCGGGAAATCGATGCCCAGCGCCAGCGCGTCGAGGCGCTCGGACTGGAGGCGCTCGAAGGCTTGGAACAGCTCGGTGATGAGCATGAACTTCTCAAGCGCTTCGGGCTTGAGGGCCGCTTCCATCTGCGCGAGGCTGAGGGTGTTGTCTTCTTCCTCTTCCTCGGCTTCGCGCTTCGGAATGGGATTGCCGTCCTCGTCGACCTCGGAGGTTTCCTCCTCGACGTCGTCCTCGTCCTTGAAGGAGGGACCGGCGGTCTTTTCGCTGATCTCGCCGTCGTCGTCGCCTTCACTGTCTTCCGACAGGCTTTCGGGCGCGGGCTCCTTCGAAAGCATCGCGTCGAGATCGAGGATCTCGCGCAGTTGCATCTCGCCGTTGTTGAGCGCTTCCGACCACTGGATGATGGCGTGGAAGGTGATCGGGCTCTCGCACAGGCCCAGGATCATCATGTCGCGGCCGGATTCGATGCGCTTGGCGATGGCGATTTCGCCTTCGCGGCTGAGCAGTTCGACCGCGCCCATTTCGCGCAGATACATCCGCACCGGGTCGTCGGTGCGCTCGACGGTTTCCTTCTTCTTGGCGTCGACCACCATGCGGGGCGAGACATCGTCGGAATCCGATTCCTCGTTGTCGCGATCGTCGTCCTGCTGGCCTTCGGAATCCTCGTCGCTCTCGACAATGTTGACGCCCATTTCCGAGATCGCGGCCATGATGTCCTCGATCTGCTCGGAAGACATCTGGTCCTGCGGAAGAGCCTCGTTCAGTTCGTCGTAGGTGATCACACCCCGGCGTTTGGCACGGGCGATAAGCTTCTTGATCGCGCCTTCGTTGAGGTCGATCAGCGGTGCGTCAGTGCCGTCGTTGGTGTCGCCGGTGTTGTCGTTTTTGCTCATTCTTCGCCGTTATCCCCGTGCATTCATCCCAATTATAATATCAGGAAGAAGCCGCCTGTCTTGTCGCCATTTGCCTGAGGCGACTGTCAAATTCCAGCTTTCTCTTGAGTAGCCGCTGTTGATCGGCAAAAGCCTCGTCAGACAACTCGCTTTCGAACCGTGCCGTCGCTTGCGCCAGAGCGGCATCCAGAACCGGACGCTCCACCAGGAGATCAATTGCCTGGGCCAAATCCTCTGCCGCCTGATCCGCGCCTGTTCCGGAATTGAGGAAACCGAAGCGCAATCCTGAGTATTCTGCGGTGCCGGGGATCTCCAGGCCATTCTCGACCAATATGGTGGCCAAACGGGTGCTTTCAAGCGCTTCGTTCGTGTCGCAGCAATCGAGCAGCAAACCGAAGCGCGGATCGAGGCCGGGGGTCCGCGCGAGGGCTTCGGCGTGACGCCTGATCTGTGCCGGCCACTGGATCAGCCCGGCCACGACTGCCGCCGACAATGCATCGCGCGCGCCGCCGCCGATGGCCTTGCGGAGGCGTTCGAGGGATTCGGGGCTCGATTCGGGCTGCGGCGTCCATCGCCCTTTCTGGTTTCCGCGTTGGCCGGGGCGGAATGCGGGGCGATCCTGTTGCTGCCAGCGGTTCTCCCGCTTCGGGAAGGCGAATTCGGAATAGCGGTCCTGCAGTTCGCGCCTGTAAAGGCTGGCGATATCGGGGTTCTGGATCGCATCGACATGGGCCATGAGCCGGGCCTTGAGGCCGGCCTTGTCTTCCGGTGTGATAAGCGGCTGGGCATCGCGTTCCGCTTCCCACAGCACTTCGACAAGACTGCGGGCTTCGCCGAGCAGGTCTCCCATGGCTCGGGCGCCGCGCTGCCTGATGAGGTCGTCTGGGTCGAGCCCCTCGGGCAGGCGAACGATTCGCAGGCTATGGGCAGGGCGGAGCAGGGGCAGGGCGCGGGTGACGGCGCGCATGGCTGCGCGCTGGCCGGCGGCGTCGCCGTCGAAGCACAGGATCGGCGTTTCGACATGGCGCCAGAGCATCTCGATCTGTTGCTCGGTGAGTGCGGTGCCAAGCGGGGCGACGCATTCGCCGAAGCCTGCTGCGGCCAGCGCGATCACATCCATGTAGCCCTCGACCACCACCATCCGCCCCGACTGGCGGGCGGCCGGCGCGGCGCGGTGCAGATTGTAGAGGGTGCGGCCCTTGTCGAAAAGCGGCGTATCCGGGGAGTTCAGGTACTTGGGCGCATCCGTCTTGTCCTTGGCGAGGATGCGCCCGCCAAAGGCGATGACACGGCCGCGCGCATCCTCGATCGGCAGCATGAGCCGGCCGCGGAAACGGTCGTAAGGGTCGCGGTTCTCGACCTCGATGCGCAGGCCTGCCTCGACGAGCATGTCCTCGGGGAAGCGGCCCAGGGCTTCCTTCATCGCCTGCCGTCCCTCGGGCGCGAAGCCGAAGCCGAAGCGCTGGAGGGTATGAGCGTCGAAGCCGCGCGTTGCGAGATAGGCTTTTGCCGCCGCGCCGCCGGGCGCGGTCAGGTTCTGCACGAACCACGCCTGTGCCGCCGCCATCACGTCGTAAAGCGTGTCGCGCTTTTCGGCCGCCTTGGCTGCGCGCGGATCGGGCGCTGGCACATCCATCCCCGCTTCGGCCGCGAGTTCCTTGACCGCGTCCATGAACGACAGGCCCTGATGGTCTGTCATCCAGCGGATCGCATCTCCATGTGCGCCGCAGCCGAAGCAGTGATAGAAGCCTTTTTCGTCGTTGACGGTAAAGCTTGGAGACTTCTCGTTGTGGAAGGGGCAGCAGGCCTTGAACTCACGCCCCGCCTTCTGAAGGCGCGTGGAGCGACCGATCAGCGCCGAAAGCGTCGTCCGGGCGCGGAGCTGGTCAAGCCATTGAGGGGTAAGCACGGTCCTGCCGCCCGGTTTCGTGTCAGCTCAGGCCAGCGCCGCCTTCACCCAGCCCGAAGCCTTGCCCATGTCGAGCTGCGAGCCGTGGCGGGCCTTGAGCGCGGCGACGACCTTGCCCATGTCCTTCATGCTCTCGGCGCCGACTTCGGCCTTGATGGCGTCGATCAGGGCCTTGGTCTCTTCCTCGGAGAGCTGGGCGGGCAGGAAGGTCTCGATCACGTCCAGTTCGGCCTTCTCTTCGGCGGCCTTCTCGGGGCGGCCGCCTTCTTCGAAGAGCTGGATCGATTCGCGGCGCTGCTTCACCATTTTCTGGAGCACGTCGATGATCATGGCATCGTCGTCCGGGAGGGAATCGGCGGTGCGCAGTTCGATGTCGCGGTCCTTGATCTTGGCAAGGATGAGGCGAACCGCTGCAAGGCGCGGCTTGTCGCCCGCTTTCATCGCAGTGATCTGGGCGGCCTTGATCGAATCACGAAGCATTGGTTTCCTGCTGTTCTGATAGGTTTTGGGGAGTGTCGTGGCGCAAAACTAGCAAGTCGTGCGCCAAATTGCACCCTTGCCGCCTTGACGCGGTGCACAACCCTCTCTAGCGGGCAGGCCTTAGCACACATAGTCAGAAACGCCGTCAACGGAGCGACCCACCATGGCCGACGCCGCATATACGCTTGCGCCCAAACCTGAAGGGGCGACAGGCGTTCTCGTCCTGAGCGATGGACACGTGGTCTGGGGCCGCGGCTTCGGAGCCGTGGGCGAAGCAGTCGGAGAAGTCTGCTTCAACACCGCGATGACCGGTTATCAGGAAGTGATGACCGATCCGTCCTACGCGGGCCAGATCGTTACTTTCACGTTTCCCCACATCGGCAATGTCGGCGTCAACGACGAAGACCTTGAATCCAAGGTCGACGGCGCGGTCGGCTGCGTCGTTCGCGAGGACGTGACGCCGTCTTCTAACTTCCGCTCGGCGGGCGAGTTCGGTGACTGGCTTGCCGCCAAGGGCAAGGTCGGGCTCGCCGGGGTCGACACCCGCGCGCTGACCCGCCGCATCCGCCTTCAGGGCGCGCCGAACGCGGTGATCGCCCACAACCCCGAAGGCGAGTTCGACATTCCCGCGCTGATCAAGCGCGCGCAGGAATGGCCGGGCCTCGAAGGCATGGACCTTGCCAAGATCGTCAGCCGCGAAATCCAGGAGGGCTGGGAAGGCTCGACCTGGGAACTCGGCCAGGGCTTCGGCGCCGGGGAAGGCGAAACCCGCCCGCACGTCGTCGCCATCGACTACGGCGCCAAGGACAATATCTTCCGCAACCTCGTGAAGGCCGGCGCCCGCGTGACCGTCGTTCCCGCCGAGACTTCGCTCGACGCGATCCTCGCGCTTGAGCCCAAGGGCGTGTTCCTCTCGAACGGCCCGGGCGATCCGGCGGCGACCGGCGAATATGCCGTTCCGGTGATCCGCGCGCTGCTGGAGCGCGACGTGCCGATCTTCGGCATCTGCCTCGGTCACCAGATGCTCGGCCTCGCGGCCGGCGCCAGGACCTCGAAGATGCACCAGGGCCACCGTGGCGCCAACCATCCTGTGAAGCGCTTGGACGACGCCGTCGTCGAGATTACCTCGATGAACCACGGCTTCGCGGTCGACAACCAGACGCTGCCCGACAATGTCGAGGAAACCCACGTTTCGCTGTTCGACGGTTCGAACTGCGGCATCTCCATCAAGGGGAAGAAGGCCTTCGGCGTGCAGTATCACCCCGAAGCCAGCCCCGGTCCGCAGGACAGCTTCTACCTCTTCGAGAAGTTCGTGGGTATGCTGGCCTGATGGGTATAACGGGTCGGTCTCTCTTCGCGGCGTTCGCGCCGCGCCCCGCATCGGCGATCATTGCCGGTGCGGACCAGCGAGTTTTCGACCCGCCAGCACAGTTTGCCTATGCAGTCGAGTGTCCGGCCTTAGCGGCCGGAGCCCATGCAAAGCAAGGTGATGCCCAATGACCGACCTTATCGACCACATGCTCGCTTACTATATTGCCGGACAGGCTGCCGAACTCACGGTTGCGCCGCGTTTCTACCCTTACGGTGAATTGCAGCTCATCTTCGAGGACAAGGTCTCGGTCGCCGTTCGCAAGTTCGGCCCCAAGGTGCGCAAGCACGCCAAGGAAGCCGGCAAGGTCTTCATCGACCGGATGCTCGAAACGGGTGCCTGGTCGACCACAGAGGGCGAGTATGGCGGTTCGATGCACCAGTTTCAGGCTGACCGATACCGCGCGGTGATCCGCGAGGAGCAGGACAGCAACCCGATCATTCTCAAAGCCAAGGCCGAAGGCCCAGATTACTGGGACAAGGCGTTTGGCGAACTGGTGGCCTAGGCCGCCAGTCCGACATACAAGACACACAGGACACCCCAGGACAGCCCATGCCCAAGCGCACAGACATCTCCTCGATCCTCGTCATCGGCGCCGGCCCGATCATCATCGGCCAGGCCTGCGAATTCGACTATTCGGGAACGCAGGCGATCAAGGCGCTCAAGGAAGAGGGCTACCGGGTCGTCCTGGTGAACTCCAACCCGGCGACGATCATGACCGACCCGGACATGGCCGACGCCACTTATGTCGAGCCGATCACCCCGGAAGTGGTCGCCAAGATCATCGAGAAGGAGCGCCCGGATGCGGTGCTCCCGACGATGGGCGGTCAGACCGCACTGAACTGCGCGCTGGCGCTGTTCAACGACGGAACGCTGGAGAAGTTCGGCGTCCAGATGATCGGCGCCGACGCCGACGCCATCGACAAGGCCGAGGATCGTCAGCGTTTCCGCGACGCGATGGATAAGATCGGCCTCAATTCGGCCCGCTCGGGCGTGGCTCACACCATGGACGAAGCCTTCGCGGTGCTCGAACGCACCGGGCTGCCTTCGATCATCCGTCCCAGCTTCACGATGGGCGGCACCGGCGGCGGCATCGCCTACAACAAGGCCGAGTTCGAGACGATCGTCCGCTCCGGCCTCGACGCTTCCCCGACCACCGAGGTCCTTATCGAGGAATCGCTGCTCGGCTGGAAGGAGTATGAGATGGAGGTCGTGCGCGACAAGCACGACAACTGCATCATCATCTGCTCGATCGAAAACGTCGATCCCATGGGTGTCCACACGGGCGACTCCATCACTGTCGCGCCGGCGCTGACGCTGACCGACAAGGAATACCAGATCATGCGCAACGCCTCGATCGAGGTGCTGCGCGAGATCGGCGTGGAAACCGGCGGTTCGAACGTGCAGTTCGCGGTCAATCCGAAGGACGGCCGCCTGATCGTCATCGAGATGAACCCGCGCGTTTCGCGCTCGTCGGCGCTGGCTTCGAAGGCCACCGGCTTCCCGATCGCGCGCGTCGCGGCGAAGCTGGCCGTGGGCTACACGCTCGACGAGATCATGAACGAGATCACCGGCGCCACGCCGGCCGCGTTCGAGCCGACCATCGACTACGTCGTCACCAAGATCCCGCGCTTCGCCTTCGAGAAGTTCAAGGGCGCCAAGAATGACCTCACCACCGCGATGAAGTCGGTCGGCGAAGTCATGGCGATCGGCCGCAACATCAAGGAATCGATGCAGAAGGCCCTGCGCGGTCTCGAAACCGGCCTTGACGGTTTCAACCGCGTGGTCGAGCTGGAAGGCGCGGGCCGCGACGTGATCACCGCTGCCCTGTCCCGTGCGACGCCGGAGCGTCTGCTGCATGTCGCGCAGGCCTTCCGCGAAGGCTTCACCGTCGATGAGATCCACGCGATCGCGCACTACGACAAGTGGTTCCTGCGTCACATCGAAGAGATCATCGCCGAAGAGGCGAATATCATGAAGAACGGCCTGCCGGTCGATGCGCAGGGTCTGCGCCGCGTCAAGGCGATGGGCTTCTCGGACAAGCGCCTTGCCACGCTGGCTGTGCGTTCGGTTGGCGTCGCGGGCGGCATGGGCGAGACCCAGGCCAAGCGCTCGGGCCTGCTGCACGACGCGCTGCGCGCCATGGCCGGCGCCACCAGCGAGGACGAGGTGCGCGCACTGCGCACCAAGCTGGGCGTCCACCCGGTATTCAAGCGCATCGATTCCTGCGCGGCCGAGTTCGAGGCGGTGACGCCCTACATGTACTCGACTTATGAAGCCCCGATCTTCGGTGAGCCCGAGAACGAGGCCAATCCGTCGGATCGCCGCAAGGTCGTGATTCTCGGCGGCGGTCCCAACCGCATCGGCCAGGGGATCGAGTTCGACTACTGCTGCGTCCACGCCTGCTTCGCGCTTGCCGAAGTCGGCTACGAGACGATCATGGTGAACTGCAACCCCGAGACCGTCTCGACCGACTACGACACCTCGGACCGCCTCTATTTCGAGCCACTCACCGGCGAGGACGTGCTGGAAATCCTGCGCGTCGAACAGTCGAAGGGCGAGCTCGTCGGCGTTATCGTGCAGTTCGGCGGCCAGACCCCGCTCAAGCTGGCGCAAGCGCTGGAAGACGCCGGCATTCCGATCCTCGGAACCTCGCCCGACGCGATCGACCTTGCCGAAGACCGCGAGCGGTTCTCGGCGCTGGTCGAGAAGCTGGGCCTCAAGCAGCCGGCCAACGGCATCGCCCGCAGCCGTGACGAAGCCGTCGCCGTTGCCAATCGCATCGGCTACCCGGTTCTCATGCGTCCCAGCTACGTGCTCGGCGGCCGCGCCATGGAGATCGTCGACAGCGAACAGCAGCTCGACGACTACATCGCCACCGCCGTTCAGGTCTCGGGCGACAGCCCGGTGCTGATCGACCAGTACCTGCGCGACGCCATCGAGTGCGACGTCGATGCGCTTTGCGATGGTGACCAGGTCGTCGTCGCTGGCGTCATGCAGCATATCGAGGAAGCGGGCATCCACTCGGGCGACAGCGCCTGCTCGCTGCCGCCCTACAGCCTGCCTGCCGAAATCATCGCCGAGATGGAGCGCCAGGCTGAAGCACTGGCCTTCGGGCTCAGCGTACGCGGCCTGATGAACATCCAGTTCGCGGTGAAGGACGGCGAGGTCTACCTCATTGAAGTGAACCCGCGTGCCTCGCGCACCGTGCCCTTCGTCGCCAAGGCGCTGGGGCAGCCGGTCGCCAAGATCGCCTCGCGCATCATGGCCGGCGAAAAGCTGGCAGACTTCCCGCCGTTCAAGCGTGACCTGCCTTATGTGGCGGTCAAGGAAGCGGTCTTCCCCTTCGCGCGCTTCCCGGGCGTCGATCCGGTGCTGAGCCCCGAAATGAAGTCGACCGGCGAAGTCATGGGCATCGATGCCGACTTCCCGCGCGCTTTCCTCAAGGCCCAGCTTGGGGCCAGCATGCGCCTGCCCGACAGCGGTCTCGTCTTCGTTTCGGTGAAGGACAGCGACAAGCCGGTCATCCTTCCGGCGGTCCAGATCCTGGTGAAGGAGGGCTTCCGCATCATCGCCACGTCAGGCACGCACAAGTACCTGACCGAAGCCGGCCTGCCGGTGGAACTGGTCAACAAGGTTGCCGAAGGACGTCGGCACATCGTCGACAAGATCGTGGATGGCGACATTGCGCTGATCTTCAACACGACCGAAGGTTGGCAGAGCCTGAAGGACTCGCAATCGATCCGCGGATCCGCGCTTACCGGCAAGGTGCCGTACTTCACGACAGCGGCCGCCAGCGTCGCTGCTGCACAGGCAATTTCTGCGCAAAGCGGGAGCCAGCTTGAAGTGCGTTCGTTGCAGGATTATTATAGCTGAAATCGATCTAGCCTCCCCACATCGCTGCAGATCGGCCCAGTCCCCGGGAATATCCTGTGGGACGGGACAGGAAACTAGTCTCCCTCGACTGGTTTCGCGGAGCGGGGAGGCAGCAGGAAGGAAGTAATTGATGGCCAGTATCGAAAAGCTCCCCATGCTCGCCGAGGGGTATGAGAAGCTGACCGCCGAGATCAAGGCGCTGCGTGAAGAGCGCCCCCGGATCGTCGATGCGATCGAGGAAGCGCGTGCCCACGGCGATCTCTCGGAAAATGCCGAGTATCACGCCGCAAAGGAACGCCAGGGCCAGGTCGAAGCAACGATCGCCGATCTCGAAGACAAGATCACCCGTGCCCAGATCGTCGATCCGGCCACGCTTTCCAGCGACAAGATCATCTTCGGCGCCACAGTCACGCTACTCGACGAGGACGACAAGCCGGTGAAGTACCAGATCGTCGGTCCTTATGAAGCGGATGCCCGGGTAGGCCGCATCAGCTACAATTCGCCGCTCGGCAAGGCGCTTATCGGTCGCAAGATCGAAGAAGAAGTCGAAGTGACAGTGCCATCGGGCGACAAGTTCTACCTCGTGCAGAAGATCGAGTTCATTTGAACCGATCTATCTGACAAGAGCAAAGAAAAGGCCGGCGGAAGCCGGCCTTTTTCGTTTCTGCTCTGGCCCGGAAGTCAAACCGGGAAGCCGTTCAGGCTTCCGATTGGTCTGGCTGAAGCAGGCGGTGCAGGTGGACGATCACGTACTTCATTTCCGCATCATCGACCGTGCGATGAGCGGCCGAGCGCCATGCATCCTCGGCCGAGGCGTAGTCGGGATAGACGCCGACCAGGTCGAGGGCGCTGAGGTCGGAGAATTCAAGGCTGCGCGGGTCTGTGACCCGGCCGCCCATCACGAGGTGAAGCTTCTGCATGGGACCGCTTTCGTGAGTGGGAGAGATGCGGTCCCATACTTTTTGCCGGGGGACAGGGCAAGAGCGGATCGTGAGGGCGATCCGCTCTTATTCATGATATTGAAAACCAATAGCAAGAACCTGCGTTCAGTGGGAGAGGCGCTGGGCGACTCCGCTCACGATATCCGCGAGCTTGTGCGAACGGGTACTTGCGGTCTCGCTGGCCGAATGCCCCAATTTCTGCGCCTGACGCGCTGCAGCTTCGCCCGCTTCGCTGACGCGCTTGGCGGAAGCCCGTCCGAGCGCGCTCGCCGCCGCTAGTGCTGCCATGCCGTATTTCTCAAGTCGCTCGGCAGCAATTTCACCGCTCTTTTCGGCGCGATCGGCAAGAGTTCCAGCCTGCTTGCGCGCGCCGGAGCGGAGATCATTGGCCCTAGTTGCGGCTTCCTTGCCAAGAAGCGCGGTCGCAGCACCCGCAGCTTCGGCAAGGTGCGCCGTTCGCGAGAGTACGCCGCGAGTCATTCGCCGGGGCAGTAGGGCACTTACCAGTACGCCTGCGGCAACGCCGCCTGCAACCACGAGGACGGGGTGCCGCTTCACGAAACTGACCAGTTTCTCCGACGGACGTTCGTCCCGCCGGGGCGCCAGCGCCACGACCTGACCTATGTTTCCATCGGTGGCCGAGGTCGCCGGAATGGAGGGAGTGGTCTTTTCAGTCTTGCTCACCGTCGGACTCCTTGTTCCGGTGTCTGCCCGAACCGAACAGTCGTTCGATCCCGGCCATGATCGGGTTACGCAAAAACCAAAGCACCAGCGCTGTGAAGGTTCCGCCCGCCGCGACGGGATGCTCCTCCACGACGGCGACTGCCTCGTCGAGAATGTCGGCGACATGCCCGGCGGCTTCGTCGAGGACACGGCCGGCAAGGCCGCGCGATTCGAAATCGGCCTTGAGGGCGCCGTATCTCGTGTCAAAGGTGGCCTTGGCCGCGTCGCGCGCACCGCGGTCTTCGATCAGTTGCTGAATGAGCCTGCTCATTCGGCCGCTCCCTTCTCGGAAAGGAGTGCTTTCATGCGCCTCATGCGGTTTCGCGCCGAAAGGCCGCACATCGCAGCTATGACAATGACGACGAGGGGAACGAGGAGCATTGCCAGCCACGGACCTACAAGCGTGCCCACCGCGATCACGGCGCCGAGTACGAGCCCCATGAGTGCGAAGAACACGAGGCCCGCCGCCAGCAGGCCGAGCATCGCGATCGCGCGCGCCTCTGCTCCGGCATAAGCGGCGCGGCTCTTCTGATAGGCCAGTTCCGCCTGCGCGAAAGTGCGCGCTTCGGAGGCGAGCAGGCGCAAGTCCTGAGCGAGGGAAAGGTCCTCGTCCTCCCGAAGGGAGGAAGCGAGGTTCACCGGGGTGTCGAGCATCGTCGTGCGAACGATAGGCGCTTACTTGCCGCTCTTGAAAAGTCGGCCGAACAGGAAGCCCGCAGCCACTGCCACCCCGATGGCGACGCCGGGGCTCTTTCGCACGAATTCCTTGGCTTCTTCCCCGAGTTCGTCGAGAGACTTCTCGTCGAGCCGTGCGGCGGCATCGGCCATCGACTTGGATGCCGTGCGGGCATAATCGCCGTACTTGGGGCCAACCTTCTCGTCGATCAGGCCGGCGTTATCGTCGATCACCTTGGAAAGGCCGACAATGGCCTGGCTGGTCTTTGCCTTGCCCTGGTTGGCGAGGTCCGCGGCCTTGATCTTTGCGTCACCCGCAAATGCACTGGCTTTTGCGGAGGCCTCATCGGAGCGGACCTTTGCTTCGCTCGACCATTCGCTCTTCGCCTTGTTCAGCTTTTCAAGGCATCCCTCGGCCGCGACCTGGGCTTCCTTGCCAAGTGCCTGAGCACCAGCCTTGGCTTCCTCGACGGCCTTGGTGAAGTGGCTCTTGGCGTTTTCGGTGCCGTTTCCGGTGCTGGTGTTCGGTTCGGACATGGCGAATTCCTTCCTTGCTGACCGTTACGCCGTTTTACCCGCGTGCAGGCGATGTGCATTCAGAGTAACACAACTTGCTGTCGATATTGCAACGCAACTTGTCAGGCGTGGTTCCCCTGCTAAGACGCCCGGCATGAGCGCGTCAGCGCCTTTTCAGGAGGAAATTTCCAGTATGACCGCGATCATCGATATCCACGGCCGTGAAATTCTCGACAGCCGCGGCAATCCTACCGTCGAAGTCGACGTTCTCCTCGAAGATGGCAGTTTCGGCCGCGCAGCGGTTCCTTCGGGCGCTTCGACCGGTGCGCACGAAGCAGTCGAACTGCGTGACGGCGACAAGAGCCGCTACCTCGGAAAGGGCGTGCTCAAGGCCGTTGATTCCGTGAACGGCGAAATCGCCGAAGCGCTTGTCGGCATGGATGCCGAGGACCAGCGCGACCTCGACCTCACCATGATCGAACTCGACGGAACCGAGAACAAGGGCCGCCTGGGCGCGAATTCGATCCTCGGCGTCAGCCTCGCGGTGGCCAAGGCTGCCGCCAATGCGCGCGGCCTTCCGCTGTATTCCTATGTGGGCGGCGTTTCCGCGCATGTGCTGCCGGTGCCGATGATGAACATCATCAATGGCGGCGAACATGCTGACAACCCGATCGATTTCCAGGAATTCATGATCGTGCCGGTCGGCGCCGATTCGCTCGCCGAAGCGGTGCGTTGGGGTTCGGAAATCTTCCACACCCTCAAGAAGGGCCTGCATGAGAAGGGCCTTGCGACCGCAGTGGGCGACGAGGGCGGTTTCGCACCGAACCTCGCCAGCACCCGTGATGCGCTTGATTTCGTGATGGCCTCGATCGAGAAGGCCGGTTTCAAGCCCGGTGAAGAAGTTGCCCTTGCGCTCGATTGCGCGGCAACCGAGTTCTTCAAGAACGGCAAGTACGAGATCAGCGGCGAAAATCTGTCGCTTTCGCCGACCGAAATGGCCGACTACCTTGCCGATCTTGCCGCCAATTATCCGATCCGCTCGATCGAGGACGGCATGGGTGAAGACGATTTCGAAGGCTGGGCAGCGCTCACCGCAAAGATCGGCGACAAGGTGCAGCTGGTCGGTGACGATCTCTTTGTGACCAACCCCAAGCGCCTGACCATGGGTATCGAGAAGGGCCTTGCCAACTCGCTGCTGGTGAAGGTCAACCAGATCGGTTCGCTTACCGAGACGCTGGAAGCTGTTTCGATCGCGCAGAGCAACGGTTACACGGCCGTGATGTCGCACCGTTCGGGTGAAACCGAGGATGCGACCATTGCCGATCTCGCGGTCGCCACGAATTGCGGCCAGATCAAGACCGGCTCGCTTGCGCGTTCGGACCGGCTTGCGAAGTACAACCAGCTCATCCGCATCGAGGAAGAGCTGGGCAAGGCTGCCCGTTACGCCGGCGCATCGGCATTCGGCCGTCTTGCGCGCTGATCGTTGATGCCGAGCGGTTATCCGCTCGGGTATCCGCCAATGGAAAAAGCCCGGCTTCCGTGAGGGAGCCGGGCTTTTTCATGGCATGAAGCCGGGTGGCCGGCCCGGTCAGGATGAACCGGCCACCCGGTCACCTCCGGTATCCCTGTGCCTGATACCCCCCTTTGGGGCGGAACGGGTTGGCTGCAGGCGCCTATCGCGCGGCCGAGATCCCTGGGCGGGGATTGTCGAGCAGGACGACGGAGCGGGACGAGGAGGCGAAGTATTCGAGCATGGCGGCATAGCCGCGCGCACTCAGCTTTACGTAGACACGCCGCGCATCGCCCGGATCGGCTTCGCGGACGAGCAGGCCCTGTTTTTCGAGGATCGTGATCCAGCGCAGGGCCGTTGTTGAGGGAACCGCAGAGCCGATGCAGGCGCTTGTCACGGAAACCCGGCGCCGTTCCTTGGCGGCGATGAAGAGGTCCAGCAGGATATCCCAGGCCGGTTCGCCAAACAGTTCTTCCGACTGGAAGATCTTGGTTCGCCGCCGGCGGTCGTCATAAGTCTGGCGTGCCAGTTCCACCCAGATCGGGTGGTCCTGGCTGGCGGAGGTCTTCGAGCCTTCCCGATCCTCCACCAAGGCGTCGAATCCGGCCAGATCGGCGGCCGGGCTTTGTCCGATTTCGAGTTCGCGTGCCATGGCGAGAAGTTCGTTCGCAATGCCGATTAGGCGAATGGCCTTCGCCCGGCTGCGCATCAACTGATCGGTCTTCTCCATAACCTAGTTTCGCCAGTGCCAAGGCTGCCAAAAGCATCGAGCGCCCGAAATTGTGCGCGCACGAAGCTATTCACAGCGATTACTCCCCAAGATCGTGAAATGGTCCATCTTATTGTACCGGATCTTCGGATGAGAATTCCAGGTACGGGTCAGGACGATGAATCTCTTCACGAACTGGAATAGGGATAACCACAGTACGATGGAGGCGTCTTGTTCAGCTTAATCCGCTTTGGAGCGATCTTCTTCCTCTTTCGGGGTCATGCGCAGGCAGTCGATGGCCGATTGGAGATGAGCGGCGGCGACGAGTTCCCCGATCTGGTCAAGCTCGTCTAACCTGGCGACAAGTTCTCCGATCAGTCGCTGCACTTTTGCTTCCCTGTTCATCGTATGGTTCTCCGGCAGGCAAAGACCTTGGTCCCGCCTGGATCCTGTTGTCCTGGATCCGTGATTGCGACCCGCCCCGTTAGAGGTGCGAGATGAGATTATCTAATCCATCCAAATACGATCAATATCGGACGAATTACGCCCTCAATTACAGAATTTTCATCGCTTTGGAACAGAGGTGTTGGCTCTGTCCGAAATGTGGACAAGTTGTATTCCGTAAATAAACGGCGACGAAGGGGGAATTCGTCGATAAGACTTCATAGTTATAGGTGTAAACACGTAATTTGCAGAATTAATGCGTGATATCCGCATTGCTTTCAGGCGATTTTGCGTGGTTTTCTGCGATCCGATAAATGGTGTTGCCGCCTCTTGTCGCGCGACCTTTCCTCGTTGAAACGAAAAAGCCCTGCATCCGGACAAATGCCGGATGCAGGGCTTCCTTTGATGCTCGGCGTGAGCGGGGGGTCAGGCCCCGAACTTTTCCTTCAGGCCGAGGAGGGCGATCGCGGCCTTGGCTGCTTCGCCGCCCTTGTCCTTCTGGGTCGGTTCGGCACGGACCAGGGCCTGTTCCTCGTTCTCGACGGTCAGGATGCCGTTGCCGATCGCGATGCCGTCCATGGTCAGAGCCATGATGCCGCGTGCGGATTCACCGGCGACGATCTCGAAATGATAGGTCTCGCCGCGAATGACGACGCCGATGGCGACGTAGCCCTCGTAATCGCCCGTGGCGTCTGCCAGCGAGATCGCGGCGGGGATTTCAAGCGCGCCGGGTACGGTCACGACATCGGCCGTATGGCCTGCCGCCTTGAGCGCCGCCTTGGCGCCGGCAATCAGCTTGTCGTTCAGATGGTCGTAGAAGCGGGCTTCGACGATAAGGAAACGGGCCATGTCAGTTCGCTCCTTCAAGGGCGGGGATAGCGCGTTCGCCGGCAATGTTCAGGCCATAGCCTTCCAGTGCGACGAGCGAGTGATGGGTGTTGGTCAGCAGGATCATGTCGTGGATGCCGAGTTCGGCAAGGATCTGGGCTCCTACGCCATAGTCGCGCAGTTCCTCAAGGTCCGGGTTCTCTCCGGCGCGGAACTGGTGCTTGATATCCATGACGCGCGAGATCGGATTGTTCATCTGACGGTTGATGACAACGATCACGCCCGCGCCTTCCTCTGCGATCATTTCCATCGAACGATGCAGGAGATCGCCGCGATCGGTCGATTCTTCGCCCAGAACGTCGACGAACATCGAAAGGGTGTGCATTCGCACCAGGGTCGGCTGGTTCGGATCGATGCGGCCCTTGATCAGGGCCATGGTCTCTTCGCCGGTCGCCTTGTTGTAGTAGCTGCGGGCAAGCCACTGGCCGCCGTGGCGGCTCTGGAATGTGATCTCGTTCTTCTTCTCGACCATGCGGTCATGCTTGCGGCGATAGGCGATGAGGTCGCGGATCGTGCCAATCTTGAGGTCGTGAATGCGGGCAAAGGCGATCAGGTCGTCCATGCGTGCCATGGTGCCGTCGTCCTTCATGATCTCGCAGATCACGCCCGAAGGATTGAGCCCGGCGAGGCGCGAAATGTCGACAGCCGCCTCGGTGTGGCCGGTGCGCACGAGCACGCCGCCGTCACGGGCGCGCAGCGGGAAGACATGCCCGGGGGTGACGATGTCGGCCTTGGTCTTGGTGCCGTCGATCGCGACCGAGATGGTGCGCGCGCGGTCGCCCGCCGAAATGCCGGTGGTCACGCCTTCGCGGGCCTCGATGGAAACGGTGAAGGCGGTTTCGTGGCGCGTGCCGTTGTGCTGGCTCATTAGGTTAAGGCCGAGTTCCTCCACCCGCTGGCTGGTGAGTGTGAGGCAGATCAGTCCCCGGCCGTGAGTGGCCATGAAGTTCACGGCCGCCGGCGTCGCCATCTGCGCCGGGATCACGAGGTCGCCCTCGTTTTCGCGGTCCTCGTCGTCGACCAGGATGAACATGCGACCGTTGCGGGCCTCGTCGATGATTTCCTCGATCGGAACGAGGACCGGACGGTCGTCGTTCGAAAGCAGGAAGCGTTCGAGCTTGGTGAGCGTCTCGGCGGTTGGGTTCCAATCGGGCTCGGTGCAGTCACGCAGGGTGTTGGCGTGCAGTCCGGCGGCTCGGGCGAGGCCGGCCTTGCTCATGCCGCCCTCGTTCACGAGCCTGCGAACCTGTTCGATCACATTACCAGCCATGGGGAAATCCATTCTCACATTTCGATGTGATCGCCATATGAGCTGATCACATCGAAATTCAAGACCCCTTGAAAGCCGGCTTGCGCTTTTCAAGGAAGGCGTCGACCGCTTCCGCGTGATCGTCGGTCGCGTGAGCGGCGGATTGCATGGCGGCGGCCATTTCCAGAAGCGTTGCGAGGTCGCTGCGGCGTCCTTCCCAGAGCAGGCGCTTGGTCATGCGCACTGCGTGGGGCGGATTGGCGGCGATACGGCGGGCGAGTGCACGGGCTTCGTCCATCAACCGGTGATCCGGCACCACTTTGGAGACCAGCCCGCAGGCCAGCGCCTCGGCAGCGTCGATCATGTCGCCGGTAAGCGCCATTTCCGCCGCTTTGGACCAGCCGATAACGCGCGGCAGCAGCCACGAGCCGCCGTCACCGGCGATCAGGCCGATCTTTACGAAGCTTTCGGCGAAGCGCGCGCTTTCCCCGGCGATGCGAAGGTCGCACATGCAGGTAAGATCACATCCGGCGCCGGCCGCGGCCCCGTTGACGGCGGCGATCACCGGCACTTCCAGGGCGGCGAACGCGAGAGGAAGGCGCTGGATTCCGCGTTTGTAATTAAGGCGGGTGCGTGTGGGCACGCCGCCGTTGACGTTGCCGCCGGGCTTCATCTCATTGATATTGCCGCCGGAGGAGAAGCCCTTGCCCGCACCGGTAAGGATCGCCACGCGGGCCGCAGGGTCGTTTTCGAGCCGTTCGAGCGCGCCGAGCAGCCCCTCGATCACTTCGGGATCGGAAATCGGATTGCGCAGTTCGGGGCGGTTGAGCGTCAGCGTGACGATGCCTTCGTCGTCGATCTCGTAAAGTACCGCTTCGTTCATGCGCGTTGATCCTTCTCCGTTTGCCGACGCCTTAGCAGGTTGACGCATAGGGAAAAGAGGGAGGAAAAAAGGGGCCGGACGACATGTCGCCCGGCCCTTCTCAAAATCGCGATGCCAGGCCGCGTCAGGCGGGCTGCTTGCTCATCATCCGGGTGATGTCGACCTGCCCGGTGGCAAGGCCGCCCATGAAGCCCCCGTCCACCGGCATGACGATGCCGTTGACGACGCCTGCGAGATTCGAATTGATCAGCACCAGCGGGCCGGCCTGTTCTTCGGGCGTGGTGTAGCGGCCGAGCGGTTCTGCGGCGGCATCCACGACGTCCTTGCCCGAAGTGGCGTGGAAGGTCGCCATCATCGGAGTCTGGGTGGGGGAGGGCAGCGAGCAGTTGATGCGGATGCCCTTCTTGATGAGCTGCGCGCCCATGAACTGCGTCCACACGATGACGGCTTCCTTCGAGAAGGCATAGCCCTCTGCCACCTGGTCGAGGTTGGCTTCACACCATGCAAGACCGGCATCGAATCCCTGCGTGGCGAGAAGCTGCATATGCACGGGAATGCGGCGGCTCCACCCCAGGCCGCCGGTCGATGCGATGGAGACGATGGCAGCGCCTTCGCCCATCAGCGGAACGACCTGATCGGTCAGGTGGCGAGTGCCGAGGAAGTTGACCTTCATGACGTCAAGCGGCGGGAAGCCGCCGCCGCCGGGCAGGCCAGCGCAGTTGAACAGGGCGTCTACCTTGCCGCCCACGCCGGCAACCGCGGCTTCGATCGTGGCGGGATCGCGCAAGTCGATCTGCGTGAACGAGGCCATCGGCACGGCGCTTTCGCGAAAATCGAACCCGTGTACTTCGGCGCCTAGTTCGACCAGCATCTTTGCCGTCGCCTCGCCCATGCCCGAGAAGCAGCCGCTGACGATTACCCGCTTGCCTTGATATCCCAGAACGTCGGTCATCTCGGTGTCCTTTCCCTCTCCCATCGCGGGCGTGCGGGATCGCATCGGGCCGCGCGTGCATTCTTGTGGGTGTAGCTAGTCGCAGTGAGGGGGAGGCATCAACAGCCCTTCCGGCTGATCGCCGCGACGATGGCATGGACGATGGCATTTCGGGCCGCAGAGCGGCGGGTTCGAGGCGAAGTCTCGCCATCGTGCACCCGCTTCTCTACGGCTAAGGTCCCCACGCTGCAGCAGGAAAGAGATGATGGACCGAAAGTTTCACTGCAGCGCCGATCGTCCTGCGCCTTCTCCTGATCCCGCCATTGTCGAGGCGATCATGGAGCAGGTGCATTCGGCTCTGGCTGGTCGGCGGATGTGGCCTGTGGTCATCGGTATTTGCGGCGCGCAGGGGTCTGGGAAATCGACTGCCGCGCGCGCTTTGATCGAAGCATGCGGCGAGGCCGGGCTTTCCGCTGCCGCGCTCTCGCTCGACGACCTCTATCTTGGGCACGAGGAGCGGCAGGAACTGTCGCGCGCCGTCCACCCCCTCCTCGCGACCAGAGGGGTTCCGGGCACGCATGATGTCATGCTCGGGCTGGATATTCTTGATGCGCTGGAGATTGGATTTCCGGTGGCGCTGCCGCGTTTCGACAAGGCCAGTGACGACCGGCTGGCCGAGCGGGACTGGCCTATCGTGCAGCCGGGCTGCCACGTGCTGGTGTTCGAGGGCTGGTGCGTCGGTGCCTTTCCGCAAGCTTCGAGCGCGCTGGTCGACCCGGTCAACGCGCTGGAGGCGAAGGAGGATGGCGATGGCAGATGGCGCCGCTACGTCAACGATGCGCTGGGCGACGTCTATCAGCGACTGTTCGCGCGGATCGACCGTTTGGTCCTGCTTGCCGCGCCGGGATTCGAGGTGGTCCACGACTGGCGACTGGAACAGGAGCGCGACCTTGCCGGAGAGGAGCACAAGGGCGTGCATGTCATGGACGAGGACCGGATTGCGCGCTTCATCGCCCATTACGAGCGGCTCACGCGCTGGATACTCTCGGAGATGCCGGCTCGCGCCAATCTGGTCATCCAACTCGACGCCCGGCGGCGCCCGCTCAGGATTGCCTGACCCGACGATTCCCTATTCGGTTTCCTGGCGCGCCTGCTCCGCACGGCGGCGCTTGCGGCGCTCAAGATCCCCTATCGAAGGCACGCGGTTGTCCACGAGGTCGGCCAGGACGGCGCCGCGTTCCCCGGCCGGGAGGGTAGGGCCGACGGTCGTATCGCAGTAGGTCTGGCGCTCGATCTCGGCATTCACCAGCGCGCCGAGAAGGACGCCGTATGCGGAGAGGAACAGCCACATCAGGAACACCACAATGGCCGACAGCGACCCGTAAGTGGCATTGTAGTCGCTGATATAGGCGACATAGAGCGAGAAGCCGAACGATACCCCGATCCACAGCAAGGTCGCCAGCAGCGACCCGGGAGCCAGCCAGCGCCACTTCGCGGGACGTCTGTCGGGGCCATATCGCATGATGAGGGCAAAACCCGCGCTGCCGAGGGCGACAGCGGAAATCCAGGTCAGCCACTTGAACAGGATCGCCGTCGCATCACCGAGGTAGACGCTGGTCTGCGTCTGCAGCCATGCGAAGACGCCGCCGGACAGCACCCCGGTCAGCGCGATAAGGATCGCCGAAACAGTGAGGCCGAGAGCCCTCACGGTCAGCGAGATCATTCCGCGGGTCTCTCGCTCCTCGTTGATGACATTCAGCGCACTGATCATACCGTTCGCCGCGCGCATGCCGCCGAATATCGCAAAGAACAGCGCGATCAACAGCGCGAACCCGGTTACGCCTCGGCTGGTGGTGACGATCTGGAGCAACTGTTCCTCCAGCATCCGGGCCACTTCGGGAGGAACGACTTCGACAATGCTCTGCATCTGATCGTGCACGGTGGCGACATCGCCGATTAGGCCGTAGATCATCACCGTGGCGCCGATCAGCGGCGTCAATGCGAGAAAGCAGTAGAAGGCAAGGCCTGCGGAAAGCAGGCCCAGTTCGTGAAAGCCGCTCATGCGGTAGACCCGCTTGACGATTTTCAGCCAGGCGGAACCGGGGATTTGCCACGGTGCGTTGGCGTCGGTTCCTGCCAGGGATCCGATGTGAAGAGTGTCTCCGGTGGTCTCCGGCATTGACGTCGGTGATCCTTCATCAGATTTCATTACAAACCCACTTGCGACAGGGAACTTTCGCTGTTGCAATGCGATAGGGTAATCCACGAGGGGGCCTGTTGCCCATACTCGACAGGGGGTGTTACATCGCGCTGCTCATGCCTTGGCTAATCTCTCAGAAGCCGGCTTGTTCCCTTTCGCTGCGCGACGGTGCGGGACTTGCCACCATTTCCATCCTGCTGGCCCTGTCGGCAGCGCCTGTGCATGCGCAGGAAAGTAGCGCCGTGCAGCCGCAAGCTGCAGCGCCCGCTCCGGCCTCGCCTGCTGCGTCCCCGGCGATCGAGGATGACGGGGTTCAGGCCGGCAAGATCGTCGTGCCGGCTCCGCCTGCAAACCTGCCGCTGCCGGAAGTGAAGACGATCATCCCCGATGACGAATTCAACAAGGCGATCCCCAGGCTGGATCCGCAGGACGATTCGGAACTCGACAAGCCGCTGGAATCGATCGAGGCGTTCGAGCGCCGGATGGCGAGCGAACAGACCGGTGCCAAGCCACAGGAAGGCCAGTCTGCTCCGCTCGGCAATCCGGCCCTGTCGGATGGCGATACGACCGAGGAGATCGGCGATGCGCCGGTTCGCGATGCTGAACTGAACGCGCCGCTGCCCGCGATCGACCAGTTCGAGGTGACGCCAGTCCAGTTCGCGGAAAAGAAAGAAGATACCAAGGACGTCGAAGTCGCTTACGAAACCCGGATCGACGGGCTGGCGACCGCTGACGACGAGACCGAAACGGACATGCGCAGCGAGTTCCGGTCGCTTTCCGCCCTGAAGAAGGGCGGCGGCAAGGCGGCGAACGTGGCGATGCTCAATGCCCGGCTCACCGAAGACAGCGCGCTGATGCAGACCGTGCTGGCGTCCGAGGGCTGGTATTCGCCCGTGGTGAACACCCGCATCGAACCGGCGGCCGAAGGCGGGCTGGTCGCGGTCGTTTCGGTGGCACCGGGTAAGCGCTATACTTTCTCCGATATCGTGGTGAAGGCCGATCCGACAGTGCCGGCGGACCTGATCGCCCGGAACCTTTCCATCAAGGTCGGTGAGCCGATCGTCGCCCAGCGCGTTCAGGGTGCCGAAGCGCAAGTCGCGTTGGCGCTGCCTGAAAACGGCTATGCCTTCGCCAAGGTGGGTGACCGTGACATCCTGCTCGATCAGGAAAGCGCCGACGGCGTCTACACGCTGCCTGTCGACGTCGGCCCGCGCGGTCGGTTCGGCGGTTTCACCACTTCGGGCGACCTGGCCTTTGATGCCGAACATGTTGGCGTACTCGCCCGTTTCAAGCGCGGCGAACTTTATGACAGCCGAAAGGTGGACGACCTGCGCAAGGCGCTGGTGGCGACGAGCCTGTTCTCCACCGTTTCGGTCGAGCCGCGCAAGACCGGCGAGGCAGTTGGCGACGGTACGGAATACGTGACGCTGAACGTCCAGCAGGATGCCGGGCCGCCACGCACGATCGCCGGTTCTCTGGGCTATGCCACGGGCGAGGGCATCACCGCTCAGGCGACCTGGACACATCGCAACATGTTCCCGCCGGAAGGCGCGCTGATCGCCAAGGCCATAGCCGGTACCCGGCAGCAGGGCGCGGGCGTGACCTTCCGTCGTTCCAATTCGGGCAAGCGAGACCGGACGTTCGAACTGGTGGCCGAGGCCTTCCACAACGACTACGACGCCTACAGTGCCTACACCGGCCGCATCGCAGCGCGTATCGCGCGCGATTCCACGCCGATCTGGCAAAAGAAGTATACTTACGCATTCGGCATCGAAATGCTGGGAACGGCGGAAACCGACTATAACCGCACGACCGGCAACCGCGACCGCAAGCTCTATTACGTCGCAGGCGTGAACGGCCAGATCGGGCTCGACCAGACGGACAGCCTGCTCGATCCGACCAAGGGTTACCGCCTGACCACGCTGATCCAGCCCGAAGCCACCGTGCGCAACGGCTTTGACCCCTATGTTCGCGCGCGGGTAGATGCTTCGGCCTATTACCCGGTGACTGACAGCCTCGTTCTCGCCGGCCGTGTGCGCTTCGGTACGATCCAGGGCGCTGGCCTGTTCGACATTGCGCCGTCACGCAGGCTTTATGCAGGCGGCGGTGGCTCCGTTCGCGGCTATGCCTACCAGGCGCTTGGCGAACAGGCGGCAGACGGTACCGCCGTGGGCGGACGCAGCCTCAACGAAGGTTCGGTCGAGGCGCGCTATCGCTTCGGCAATTACGGCGTGGTGGCATTCGTCGACGCGGGGCAGGCCTATCGGGAGACGATGCCGCAGTTCAACAACTTGCGCTACGGCGTGGGTCTTGGCGGCCGTTTCTACACCAACTTCGGCCCCGTGCGCCTCGACATCGCGACGCCGATTGCCCGGCAACCGGGTGAATCGCGCTTCAACCTCTACGTTTCGATTGGGCAGGCATTCTGATGTCGGAAGAAGACACCATGATCCCGGCCGACGAGCCCGAAGCGCCGGTCGAAAACGGCAAGCCGCGTCCCACGCTCGGACGCCGCCTGCGCATTCGCGTGCTCAAGACGGTGGTCGGGCTGGTGCTCGGCGTGATCGTGTTGGTCGCGGCGGTCATCTTTGGCATCGATACCGGGCCGGGTCACCGTTTCGTGGCAGAACAGATCGCGGGGCTGCAGTTCCAGAACGGCATGAGGATCAAGGTCGGCCGGATCGAGGGTTCGCTCTACAAGCGCATGACCTTGCACGATCTTTCCGTCAGCGATCCGCAGGGCGAATTCCTGTTTTCGCCCGAAATCGATGTGGACTGGCGCCCCTTCGCCTATCTCGAAAACCATGTGGACGTGCGCAGCGCCACGGCGCAGCGGATGATCCTGCGGCGTGTCCCCAAGTTCAAGCCGACCCCGCCCAGCAACGAACCGCTGCTGCCCGACCTTGACGTGGACGTGGGCGTGTTGCGGATCGACCGCTTCATTTCGGAGCCGCCGGTTTCCGGCAATCGCCGTATCGTCACCATCGATGGGAAGGCGCACATTTCCGATGGCCGCGCGCAAGTGTCGGCCAAGGGCGGCACGATTGCGATCGAGGGCAAGGAAGGCGGGGACCGCTTCAACCTGCTGCTAGACGCGGTGCCTGCCAAGAACCGGCTGGCAATCGACGTTGACCTCGATGCCCCGACCGGTGGGGTCATCGCCGCTCTCGGCGGGCTCAAGCAGCCGCTGCGGCTCAAGCTGGGCGGCAAGGGCGACTGGAAGGCGTGGAACGGCCAATTCGATGCTGATCTCGGTGATGGCGAACTGGCCCGGCTGGCGCTGACCGCGCGGAACGGGACATTCGCGATCAAGGGGCCAACGCGTGTCGCGCGGCTGCTCACGGGGCCGACCGCAAGCCTGCTTGGCCCGATCACCAACCTCGATGTAACGGCGGCATTGGCCGAACGGCGCGCGACGCTGACCGGTAGGGTCTGGAGCGATGCTTTTACGCTGACCCCGGACGGGGTGATCGACCTTTCCAACAACAGTTTTCAGGACCTGAAGCTGAACTTCGCCCTGCTCAAGCCGGCAGCGCTGGCGCCGAACCTCAGCGGTTCGGGCCTGACCGCGGCCCTCGCGCTTGACGGTGCGTTCACCACGCCGAAGGTTGCCTATCGCATCAATGCCGCCCGCGTGGTCATGAACGACATGGGGCTCGAGCGCCTGTCCGCCAGCGGCGCGGCGCGCGTGGATGCCGACAAGATTCTGATCCCGGTGTCCGCACGCGTGCAGCGGGTGACGGGGCTGGACACGGTTGCAGGCGGTTCGCTAGCCAACGTCACGCTGAACGGCGATCTCGCCATCGACGGGACGCGCGTGCTGTCGGACAACATGCGGCTGAAATCCGATCGTATCGATGCCGGGCTGATCCTGGTGGCGGACGTCGCCAAGGGTTTCTACACCGGCGCCATTGACGGCAAGATCGACAATTACCGGCTGGACAGCGTCGGCATCTTCAACATCCGCACCAACATGGACCTGAAGAGCGAAGGCAGTGGCTTCGCGCTGGACGGGACCGTGCGTGCGCGTTCGACCAAGCTTCTGAACGAGAGCCTCCAGACCTATCTGGGCGGCAATTTCGCGGCATCCTCACGCGTTCATTATGGGCCGGACGGCGTCGTGCGCTTTTCCTCGCTGCAGCTCAACGCGCCCGAACTCAAGGTCCAGGGCGGGCAGGGAAGCTGGTCGCCCAATGGCCGCATATCGCTGGCCGCGCGTGGCAGTTCCACCCGTTACGGCGCCATCGGCGTGCGCGTGACGGGCACGATCGCAAACCCCGATGCGCATGTCACGGCGGAACGTCCGGGCCTCGGGATCGGTCTTGCCAACCTCGATGCACGGATCAACGGCATTCGTGGCGGCTATCGCTTCGACATGACCGGGGACACCGATTACGGCCCGCTCAAGGCCGATGTCTCGCTGGGGCTCGGCAAGCAGATGGCGGTAGACATCAACAGCGCCAACCTTTCGGGCGTCGATTTCGCCGGACGCATGGTGCAGACCGCCTCCGGCCCGTTCGCGGGCGAATTGACCGCCAAGGGCAACGGCATCGGCGGTGCGCTGAGGCTGGACGCCGAGGGCAAGTACCAGGCTGTCGACTTCAACTTGCGCGCCAAGGATGCGGTCTTCGCTGGACCCGCCAATCTCACGATCGGTTCAGCGATCATCGACGGCCGCGCCGTGCTGTATGACCAGCCTGCAGTCGTCGCCGATGCGCAGATTGCGGGCACGACCATCGGCGCCTTCAATCTCGCTGCGGCGCGTGTCCTCGTGGATTATCGCGATGGGCGCGGCAAGGCGAAGGGTCTTGTAGAAGGCGTCAGCGGCGTTCCGTTCCGGGTCGCGCTTAACGCCGATCTTGCCCCTGAACTCTGGCGCGTGGCGCTGGAGGGCAAGGTACGCGGCCTTACCCTCAAGACGCAGTCTCCGGCACGGATTCTGCCCAAGGACGGCGGCTACGAACTCCTGCCCACCACGATCGGTTTCGGACAGGGCACGGCAAAGGTCGCCGGTACTTACGGCGCCGGCATGAAAATCCAGAGCCGGCTTGAGAACGTCGATGTCGGGCTAATCAATGCATTCGTTCCCGGCTATGGCCTGGGCGGCAAGGCCAGCGGCAGCTTCGATTTCGAACAGGCCAGTTCCACGGCCTTCCCGCGCGCCGACGCACGCATGAGCCTTGTGAATTTCACCCGCACCAGTTCGAGCACGGTAAGCCAGCCGGTCGACATCAACTTCGTTGGCAAGCTCTTGCCCGATGGCGGCGAGGCGAGGGCGGTGTTCCGCAAGCAGGGCAGCGTGATCGGCCGTATGGTCGCCAGCCTGCGACCGTTGCCGCCGGGCGAGGGGGCGTGGAGCACACGCCTGTTCCAGGCGCCGCTGGGTGGTGGCATCCGCTACAACGGTCCTGCCGACACGCTGTTTTCTTTCGCGGGACAGCCGGGGCAGACGCTCACCGGTTCGGTTGGCGTGGCGGCGGATTTCTCCTGCCGCCTTACCGATCCTTGCATAACCGGCCTGGTGAAGGGCAAGGACCTTACTTACGAATATCAGGCCTATGGAACCCGGCTCAGCAACATGACGCTGGACGGCAAGTTCAACGGCAACTCCTTCGAACTGACCTCGCTCAACGCCAATGCCGGCAGCGGCACGGTCAGCGCGAGCGGTCGTCTCAGCCTGGCGGCTGATGCCGGCTATCCGATGGATCTCGACGTCAAGCTCGACCGGGCAAGGTTGGCGCGCAGCGATTCTCTTTCCGCCAGTGCGACGGGCACGCTCAACCTCACCAAGCGTGCGGGCGAGACACCGCTTCTGAGCGGTGACTTGCGGCTTCCCGAAACCCGTTACGAGATCGTCCGCCAGGGCGCTGTCGAAGTGCCGCATCTCACCGGGGTGCGCTTCAAGCCGCGTTCCGGTCCGATGCGCGTTACCGGCGACGAGCCCGCCGTGCCGATGTCGAGCGCGTTTTCCTCGGTCCGGCTGGATCTTCATCTCAAGGCGCCCGAAAAGCTTTATGTCTCGGGCATGGGGCTGGAATCCGAGTGGAGCGCAGATTTCCGCCTGAGCGGAACCAGTTCGGCGCCGAGCATGGCGGGCGAGGTCAAGCTCGTGCGCGGTACTCTGGGTTTCGCGGGTCGTTCCTTCGAACTTTCCGACGGTCTCATCTCGTTCAACGGCGGTCAGACGATCGACCCCACCGTTGCCATCACCGCCACAGAGACGATCGACGATATCGACGTGACCGTTTCAGTCAGCGGCCGGGCTTACAATCCGCAGATCGATTTCAGTTCCGATCCCAGCCTGCCTGATGACGAGGTTCTTTCGCGCATCCTGTTCGGCAGTTCGATCGCGAACCTCTCCGCGATCCAGGCGGTGCAGCTTGCATCGTCGCTCAATTCGTTGCGGGCCACCGGCGGCGGGATCAACCCGCTCGGCAAGTTGCGGTCTGCGGCGGGGATCGACCGGCTGCGGATTCTCAGCCCCGACGAGGCGAGCGGACGCGGGACGGCGCTGGCGGCAGGCCAGTACCTCACCGATGACATCTACGTGGAGCTTATCACTGACGCGCGCGGCTTCACCGCCACGCAGCTCGAAGTCAGCGTGACCAAGTGGCTGTCGGTTCTCAGCCAGGCCGGCGGATCGGGCGTCAACAGCCTCAACGTGCGCATCAAGAAGGATTATTGATGCGCCGTTGCAGCCTTCTCCTGGTGGCGATCCTGGCGCTTTCCGCCTGCCACCGGGAGCCGAGTTTCGATGAGCGGTATGAGACCGCCAGCAAGAAGATCGGCGAGACCGCGAAGGATATCGATGCCCAGATAGCGGGTACCGGAACTCCGCCCGGAGAAGCCGGCGCTTCGCCTCGGCCAGTTCCTGTATCGCAACCGTAGATTTACCTGTCGCTGCTAGTGATCCGCTCCATCGGCAGGATCAGGGGCGGTGATGCGGACGGAAGGTTTTTGCGACAGGCTCAGCGAGCGTCATGAAGTGCTGCTGCGCGCGAGGTGCCGCAAGTCGAGCTGGCATGTCTTCGCTGTGGAACTGTCCGACATTTCCGAGGGCGGGTGCTGCATTGTCGGCAACGCGGATGATTTCGAGCCGGGCCAGAGCGTGGCGCTGCGCATCGCGCACCTCAAGGCGATCCCTGCGCATGTCCGCTGGATTCGCGAGAGCCGTGTCGGCATCGAGTTCCTTTCGCCTCTGGGCAGCCGCGTGATCGGGGATCTCGACAAGGCATACGGTATCCGCGGTGCGCGCAAGGATACCCTGTCGGAAGGGTTCTGATCCGGGGAAGCATCGCTTCGCGAAAGGGCGGTGAAGGCTGATGTCCCTGTTTACATCCCGGCCGGAAAGGCGGCCATTCACCAGGAAGCTTGCCGTAAAGGCAGCTCAGTGGCGCTGATTCGCGCGCGGGTTCCGGGTATCGTTAAGCCGGCGTTATGCGGTCTTCTAAGGGTTCTTCCGAAAGCGCGATGAAACCATGCCCTGCCGATAATGGTATGCCGGCCTCGTGGGATGCCCCCGCCTGGCCGGTGTCCATCATCTTTCGATAGGGACCGCAATGAAGAAAACAGTGATCGCTGCAATGGCCCTGGGCCTTGCGCTGTCGGCATCGGCCCAGGCCAATGCCGGCACCAAGGCTTATGGGAGCACCTTCGGGAAATCGTCCTATGCGCAGGAGCGATTCGGGAAATCCCCGTTCCGTCCCGGCCCGCTCAAGGGCAGAGATAAATACCATTGGGGTAATGGCCGCCCGGACAAGGGCCATGGAAACGGGAACAGCCACAATGACCACGACAAGTCTCGCGGGTGCTGATCCGGCTGACTGAATAATTCGGGGAGAGGGGCCTGGAAGGCACCGCGCGTTGAAGCGGGGGCTGTGTCAGGACTGCAGGGTAAGGAAATGGTGGACGCACTTGGGCTCGAACCAAGGACCCGCTGATTAAGAGTCAGCTGCTCTACCAACTGAGCTATGCGTCCACGCGTTTTCCGCGCAAGGTAATGGAAATGGTGGACGCACTTGGGCTCGAACCAAGGACCCGCTGATTAAGAGTCAGCTGCTCTACCAACTGAGCTATGCGTCCACACGTTTCCGTGCTTGGACAGGGATGGTGGACGCACTTGGGCTCGAACCAAGGACCCGCTGATTAAGAGTCAGCTGCTCTACCAACTGAGCTATGCGTCCACATACCCTGACCTGGGCTGCCGTGTCAGGCCTTGCGAGCCCGACCATCCGGCGGCGGAGAGGCCCCTATAGCGTGTGTTTTCAGGATGGGAAGGGGAAAATTCAAGAATTTTACAAGATTGAACCGGGGCGCCGATTCCAGCGGTTCACCGCCATAAGTGTGCCGAGGCAGATCATGTTGGTAAGCATGGAGGTGCCGCCGTGGCTCATGAAGGGAAGCGGGATTCCGACGACCGGGGCCAGCCCCATGACCATCATCAGGTTGATCGCCACATAGAAGAAGATCGTGGCCGACATCCCCGCCGCCAGCAGGCTGGAGAAGCGATCCGGTGCACTTCGCGCGACGCGCAGACCCCATGACAGCACCACGGCGAAGACGAAGAGCACGAACAGCCCTCCGGCCATGCCCCATTCCTCGGCCATCGTGGCGAAGACGAAGTCGGTATGCGATTCGGGGAGGTATTGCAGATGGCTCTGCGTGCCATTGCCGAACCCCTTGCCGAACAGGCCGCCCGAGCCGATGGCGATCTTGGACTGGGTGATGTGATAGCCGGTGCCGAGCGGATCGCTTTCGGGGTCGAGGAACACGAGCACGCGGTTGCGCTGATAGTCGTGGAGCAGGGTGAAGAATGCGATCGGCGCGGCGATGGCGCCGGTCAGGCCGGCCCCGAGGAACCAGGAGATCGGCAGTCCCGCAAGGAACATTGTCACCACGCCGCCGAAGCAGATCGCCAGGGCCGTGCCGAGATCTGGCTGGATCATCACGAAAAGCGCTGGAATTCCGATCAGGACACCCGCCGGAACCAGTCCGCGCCAGCTTGCCGTCATTGCATGCGGAAGCGTTTCGTAGAAACGCGCAAGCACGAGCACGATGGCGGGCTTCATGAGTTCGGAAGGCTGAAGGGTCATGAAGCCCAGGTTGAGCCAGCGCTGGCTGCCGCCGCCCACGGCGCCGATAGCCTCGACCAGCACGAGCAGCAGGACGATCGCGCCGTAGACCGGATAGGCCACCGTTCTGAAGAAATCGCGGCTGAACCGGGAAATGACGATTGCCATGACCAGGAAGATCAGGAAGCGCATCACATGGCTGAGCGCATAAGGCTGGAGGCTGCCGCCTGCCGCCGAATAAAGCACTGCAGCGCCCAGCGATACCAGTCCCATCAGGGGGATCAGCATGTGCCAGGGCTGGCGCGCGATGGCTTCCGGTACGATGGAGCGGCTGATCACTGCGTGCCTCCCGGTCCGGTTTGCGGGGCGGTCGTGGTAGCCGGCGACGGCGCGCTTGCAGGCGGTGCGGCAGGAGGCGGATCGTTGGAGCCGGGCTCCGGTGCCGGGGCCTGGGCTTCGTTGACGATAGGCTGCGCCGGGTCCTGACCCGATTCGGCGCCCTGGAGCTTGCGATTCTCCTCCTCGGCCGAAACAGCCGGGGCGCCGACGCCATATTGCGCGGAATAGGTGCGGTAGCGCGCATCCAGGCGTTCTGTAGGGGTTCCGCCCCACTTCTTCTCAAGCTCGGTCAGGATATCCATGCCCTTCTGCTTGTCGAAGACGTAAGTCAGCACGTCGCGCGCGATCGGATAGGCCGCGCCTGAGCCGCCGCCATGTTCGACCACGACGGAGCAGGCATAGCGCGGATTGTCGACCGGCGCGAAGCAGATGAAATGGCCGTGGTCGCGGTGCTTCCACAAGCCGCCCTTGCCGTTGCCGATGTTGAGGCCGACGACTTGCGCCGTGCCGGTCTTGCCGGCGAGCTTGATATCGGGGAAGGGCAGGGCCGCGTGGCGGGCGGAGCCGGGGCCGTTGGCGACATCCGACATGGCCTGCCGGACATAGGCGAGGTGGTCGTCGGGAATGCCCAGTGATGGGGCGACTTCGTGCTCATGCCCGTGAACGAGGCGCGGCATGATGACGCGGCCCGTGGCGATGCGGGCTGCCTGAATGGCCTGCTGCAGCGGGTTCACCAGGAAGTAGCCTTGGCCGATCGTGGCGTTGACCGTGTCGAAGGTCTGCCATTCCTTGCCGTATTTCTTCAGTTTCCACGCCGGATTGGGCACGGTGCCGTACGACTGGCCGGATACCGGCAGCGGGAAATCGTGGCCAAGGCCCAGCCGGCTCGCCATCGCCGCGATCGGGTCCATCCCCATGCGCTGGGCGAAATGGTAGAAGTAGACGTCGCAGCTCTGGTAGATGCCCTTGGCCATGTTGACCTGGCCATGCCCGCGCCGGTTCCAGCAGTGGAACACGCGGTTGCCCACCCGCAGGCCGCCGCCGCAGAATACCGATTCCTTGGGATCGAGCCCGGCTTCCATGAAGGACAGCGCTACCATCGGCTTTACCGTCGAACCGGGCGGATAGAGCCCGCGCAGAACCTTGTTGCGCAGCGGCACATGGTCGTCGTCGGACAGCATCTTCCATTCGAGGCGGCCGATGCCGTCCGAGAAGCTGTTGGGATCGAAGCTGGGCATCGAGCACATCGCGAGAATATCGCCCGTCTGGCAATCCATCACCACCACTGCCGCCGATTCGGGGCCGATCCGGCGCGAGGCATATTCCTGGATACCGGCGTCGATCGTGAGCTTCAGCGTCTTTCCGGGAACGTCCTCGCGGGTATCGAGGTCGCGGACGATCCGGCCCGAGGCAGTGACCTCCACACGCCGGGCGCCGGGCTTGCCGCGCAGGTCCTTCTCGTAGAATTTCTCGAGCGCGTCCTTGCCCACCTTGTAGCCGGGCGTGATGAGGACCGGATCGTGGTCTTTCTCGTACTCCTCGGCGGAGGCCGGACCGACATAGCCGATGAGGTGGCCGACCGATGGCCCCAGAGGGTAAAAGCGGGAAAAGCCGCGCTGGGTGACGACGCCCGGCAGATCGGGCAGCCGCACGCTGACGGCGGCAAAACGCTCCCAGTCCAGCCCGCTGGCGACTTCGACCGGGGCGAAGCCCCGTGCCTTGTCGAGCTTGTCCTCAAGATCCTGAAGCGCGATCGGGGACAGGTTCAGCAACTTGCCCAGGGTCTGGATAGTATGCGGGATATCCTGCAGGCGCTCGGGAATCAGGTCGACCCGGAAGTCGGCCCGGTTGGAGGCGAGCGGCGTGCCGGCACGATCGAGAATCCAGCCGCGACGCGGTGGGATCAGCGAGAGGTTGACCCGGTTGCTTTCCGCTTCGAGCTCGTACTTGGCGTTCTGCGCGACCGCGAGATAACCGAGGCGGGTGGCCAGCAGCACGCCGATTCCGCCCTGCATGGTGCCCAGCACGATGCTGCGCCGGTCGAAGCTGTTTCGCAGCGTGCCCGCACTGACATGGCGTTGCGGAAAGAACCGCTTGAAGCTGATCTTCATCGCAGGAGTACGATCGGCGTAAGCCGGAGCCGGTCCAACATGGCCACGATACGGCCGACGAGGGGATAGGAAAGCACGGAGATGACGACCTGCGGCACGATGACTTGAAGAGGGGAAGCAGCGCCTGCGATGTTGGCAAGGGCGAGGCTCAGCAGAATATAGGCGACGATGAGGCCCATGGCCATGAGCCATTCCGTGACGAAGTTTCGCCAAGGCAGGCGCGCTTCGACGATTTCCAGCGCGATGGCGGTGAGCGACCATAGCAGGACTGCGCAGCCGAACGGTTGTCCGGAGAACAGATCATCGAACAGGCCCAGCGGCAGCCCGGCCCAGATCGGCAGCAGGCCCGGGCGAAGTTGACGCCAGCCGAGATAGACGAGGAACCCCAGCGGGGGCATGACCGGCGCGGAGGCGATCATGAACCAGCCGGGGACCAGCGATCCGAGCATGATCGTCAGCCAGGGAAAGCCGCGAGCCAGCAGCCGCGATGGCGCGTGATTTATGCGCTGGCGGGAGCGGGGGCCGTTGCGGGAAAACATCAGGGCTTCTTGACCGTACCGTCGTTTGCAGGGGGTGGGGGCGGCGGGGGAGACCAACTCTTCTCGACCATGACGTAATCGGTGTCGGAAGGATTGCTGAGCACGCGGGCAGTGGCGCCGTCGCGGATCAGTTCCGTCACGATGGCGATCGGCGTTCCGGGACGGTAAAGTCCGCCCGAGCCCGAGGTCACGAGGACATCACCCTTCCTGAGCGGATTGATGCCAAGGTTGATGAGCCGGATGCGCAGTGTGCCGTCGCCGTTGCCCTGAGCGAAGGCGGCAACGCCGTCGGTCGCCCGGCGCACCGGCACGACGCTTTCGCTATCCGTCACCAGCAGGACGCGGGCACTGGAGGTGCCCACTTCGAGAACCCGGCCGACGAGACCCATCTGCGATCTTACGGGCATGCCCTTGGCCACATTGCGGTCCGCCCCGGCGCCGAGTGTGGCGTAGCGGCGCGAACTGGCGCTGGTGGACGAGGTCAGCCGAGAAAAGGTCACGGCGCCGCCGTCCTTCTCGGACAGATTCATCAGATCCTTGAGGCGCTGGTTCTCGGCTTTCGTGGCCGCTGCCTCGAACAGGCGGACCTTGGCTTCGGCAAGTTCGCGCTTGAGGCGTGCGTGTTCGTTCCCCGAATGGAGGAAGCCCGTGGCCGTGGCCCAGGCGTCCCGACCCATGTCGCGCCCTTGCGCGGAAACCTGCGCAGCCGGCTCCGACGCATCGTCGGCAAGGCCGCGCAGCGCTGAAAAGGCATCGGGGTTGACGAGTGAGACGACCACGAGTCCCAGCCCGACCACGGCGCCCAGGACGCCTGCGGTGTAGCTCAGGAAGGTGGTGTATTGCGCTCTGCGCGAATAGCTGGAGCGCCTGTTTGCTGGCGGCGCCATGCGCCATGCACTCCTTCGTAGTGGCGGCCCTGCCACTTCACGTGCAAGGGCCGCTCGAACCTCAAGACCGGCGGCAATACCGCCGGGACATCAGCGGGGTGGCGGACCGTAGGGCCGCTGCCACCCCGAACTCGATCAGGCGGACATCAACACGCCGCGATAGATCGGATCTTCCATCGCACGGCCGGTGCCGAGTGCGACGCAGGACAGCGGATCTTCGGCGACGCTGACCGGCAGGCCGGTTTCTTCGCGCAGGTAATCATCGAGGCCCTGGATCAGCGCGCCGCCGCCGGTGAGCACAATGCCCTGGTCAACGATGTCAGCGGCGAGTTCCGGCGCGGTGTTTTCAAGTGCGATGCGGACGCCTTCGACGATGGCGCCGATCGGTTCGGCCAGTGCCTCAGCGACGTTTGCCTGGGAGATGGTGATCTCCTTCGGGACGCCGTTCACAAGGTCGCGGCCTTTGATGTGGATCGTTTCGCCGATGCCGTCCGCAGGCATGACGGCGATGCCGTAGTCCTTCTTGATGCGTTCGGCCGTGGCATCCCCGATCAGGAGATTGTGGTGGCGGCGGACGTAGGAGACGATCGATTCGTCCATCTTGTCACCGCCGACACGGACCGAGGTGGTGTAGGCGAGACCGCGCAGCGAAAGCACGGCGACTTCGGTGGTGCCGCCGCCGATGTCGACCACCATCGAACCCACCGGTTCGGTAACCGGCATGTCGGCGCCGATCGCCGCGGCCATCGGTTCGAGGATCAGGTAGACCTGGCTGGCGCCGGCGTTCGAGGCAGCATCGCGGATGGCGCGGCGTTCGACCGAGGTCGAGCCCGAGGGAACGCAGATCACGATTTCCGGATAGCGGAACAGGTTCTTCTTGCCGTGCACCTTGCGGATGAAATGCTTGATCATTTCTTCCGCGATTTCGATGTCGGCGATGACGCCGTCGCGCAGCGGGCGGATGGCCTCGATGTTGTCGGGGGTCTTGCCCATCATCATCTTGGCGTCGTCACCGACGGCCTTGACCTTCTTGACGCCGTTAAGCGTTTCGATCGCCACCACCGAAGGTTCGTTCAGCACGATTCCGCGGTCCTGAACGTAGACGAGCGTATTGGCGGTCCCAAGATCGATCGCCATGTTCTGTGAGCCGAGTTTGAAGAATCGCGAGAAGGGCGAGGCCATCAGTAATCCGTTGTCTTTCCGGTTGCTTGCCACAGGAATTTCCCGTGGAGCGACAGGCAGGTTGGCATGGGAGCGGTCCCCTTAGCCCATCGATTCGGGAAACGCCAAAAATTTGTGTCGATTTCATGGGGGAATCGTACGGAGCCTGTCTCGAATTCCACGCGTTTCGTCGCTAGTCTTTCGAACAAATCGAGATTGTGGCGAGATCGCCCGTCCGCCGGCGGTTTGACGCTTTGCGCGCAACCGGACAAGAGACCCTGCATGCCAACCATCCGTCGCCTTCCCGAACACCTCGTAAACCGCATCGCTGCGGGAGAAGTGGTGGAGCGTCCGGCTTCCGCGCTCAAGGAGCTTGTCGAGAATGCGGTGGATGCGGGCTCCACGCAAATCACCGTTAGGATCTCCTCGGGCGGCCTCGACCTGATCGAGGTGACCGACGACGGCTGCGGCATGGAGCCGGAACAGATCGCCCTGGCGCTGGAGCGCCACGCGACCTCCAAGCTGCCTGACGAGCATATCGAACTGGTCGCCACGCTCGGCTTTCGCGGCGAGGCATTGCCCTCGATCGGATCGGTTGCGCGGCTGACCATCGAAAGTCGCCCGCATGAGGCGGCGGAAGGCTGGAAGCGTGTGGTTGACCACGGACTGGTCGCCGCCGACGGTCCCGCTGCATTGCCGCCCGGCACGCGAATCCGCGTTGAGGATCTGTTCGGCAAAGTGCCCGCCCGGCGCAAGTTCCTGCGCTCGCCGCGTTCCGAATATGCGGCATGCCAGGATGTCGTGCGGCGCCTGGCCATGGCGCGACCTGACATCGGGTTCGTGCTGGAACATGACGGCCGCCGCGTTATCGCGGTGCAGCCGCGCGAGGAACTGGCGGCGCGCGTGGCCCGTCTCGTTGCGCGTGAACTGGCGGAAGACGGTGTCCTGATCGAAGCCGAGCGCGGCACTGCCCGGCTCACCGGGGTGGCGGGCTTGCCGACCTACAATCGCGGCGTTGCCGATCACCAGTACCTTTTCGTCAACGGCCGCCCGGTGAAGGACCGCCTTCTGGTAGGGGCGGTGCGCGGCGCCTATTCCGACATGCTGGCGCGCGATCGCCATGCGGTGCTCGCGCTGTTCCTGGAGATTCCGCCCGAGGACGTGGACGTCAACGTCCATCCCGCGAAGACCGAGGTTCGTTTTCGCGATCCCGCCTTTGTGCGCGGTTTCCTGGTCGGCGCGTTGCGCCATGCGCTGGAATCTTCGGGTCAGAAGAGTGCGCAGCCCGCCTCGGTCGCGGCGATGGGGATGTGGCAGGTCGAACCTGTAGCGCCTGCACCTGCGCCGGCGCTGGGTTCTCTCTTCGCCCGCGAGTATTCGACGCCGCAATCCCGCTCCGATTTCCGCCCGGCGCCTTCGCGCGTCGGTGAAGCAGGGGAAGTCTGGCGTTCCTATGAGGCTGAAGTGATGGCCCAGCCGTCCGGACGCGCAGAACCCGTGCCCGACGAACCGGAGGATGCGCTGCGCTATCCGCTGGGTGTGGCCCGGGGGCAGGTGGCCGGCACTTATATCGTGGCCGAAGCGGACGACGGCCTCGTCATCGTCGATCAGCACGCCGCGCACGAGCGCCTCGTGCTCGAACGGCTCAAGGCCGCCGGTGCGGAGGACGCGATGGTGCGGTCTCAGGCCCTGCTGCTGCCCGAAGTGGTCGAGCTTGAGGAAGCGGCGTGCGATGCGCTGGACGACAAGATCGCCGATCTCGCCCGGTTCGGACTCGTGCTCGAGCGTTTCGGCCCTTGCGCGATGCTGGTGCGCGCGGTGCCCTCGGTGCTGGGCAAGTCCGATGTCTTCGCGCTCGTGCGCGATATTGCCGACGATCTTGCCAAGAACGGCGATGCGTTGCTGCTTGGCGAGAAGCTGGATCTCGTGCTCGCGACGATGGCCTGCCACGGATCGGTCCGCGCGGGCCGTTCGCTTTCTGTCGCCGAAATGAACGCGCTGCTGCGCGAAATGGAGCGCACCCCGCGTTCGGGCCAATGCAACCATGGCCGCCCCACGTGGGTTAAACTTGCCCATCAGGACATTGAGAAACTCTTCGGGCGAAAATGATGAAAAATGCGATCCTTGGGCTGGCCGTCGTCACTCTTCTCTCCGCCTGCGGGCAGGAAGATCCGGGGGGGCAGACGGCGGAGGATGCGCAGGATATCGCGAAGGTCGAACGGATGAGCAAGGAGCCGTTCAAGCCGATCATTCCCCGGCCGATCACCGAGATCGACGTGGCCCGCTACGGTCTAGACAAACCCGGCTGCGCTTTCCGCAAGCCGGACCAGAAGGACCCGATCTTCATCGCCAACGAGGAAGAGGGCTTCATGCGCATCGCAGGAGACCTCAAGCGCTACGCTGCCAAGGTCGAGAGCGCGCAGCTTCCGGGCAATGCACGCTCCACTTACGTCGGTCTGGCCAGTTGGGTCGATCTCGTGAGCCTGCCCGGCAAGGGCAGCGGATCGGACACGATGCACTGGCCGGCAAAGCTCATTCTTCATGACGCACAGGAACGCGTTGCCTTCATGGCCGAGGGCGAGGTTTCCTGCCGGGGCTGAGTACCTAACGCTGCTTCACGATATTGCGGAACGGTGCATCGTTGCCGTCGCCGTCGCTCGCCTGCGGCAATTTGAGGAGGTCACGCAGCAGCGGGGCAACGTCGACATTGTCGAACGGCGCCAATTTGCCGCGCTTCGCGAAGTCCGGCCCGCTGGCAATGAACAGCGCGGCCATTTCCGGTGCGGCATTGTCATAACCGTGAGTGCCGCCGGTGGAGGCTTTCGCAGGCAGCTTCGCGCTGATCTGCCAGCCGGTTTCGGCTAGGCAGAAGAACGGCGCGATCCGAGGATTTGTGCCATATCGCAGCCGAGCCGGAATGTCCTGCTTGCGCCAGCACTGCATGTGGTCATGTGCTTTCAGCAGCGCTGCGGCAAGCGCGGCTTCGTTGCCCGGCGTTGGCGCAAGCGCGGCGAACGGCCCGGTTTCTCCCAGCTTGTAAAGCGCGGGATCGGCAACGGCGTCCAGCGGGATGGTACGTTCGCTGGAAACCGAGGCCATGCCGTGATCGGCCACAACGATGAGGTTCGCCCGCTGCCCGAGTTCGCGCAGGCCAGCGACGAGCGCGCCGATATCGCGGTCGATTTCCGCTATCGCGGCATTCGTGCGGGGATCGTCGGGGCCGAAGCGATGCCCGGCCGTGTCTACATCGTCGAAATAGAGCGTCACCAGTCGGGGCCGGATGGCGGCGGGACGCCGCAACCAGTCCAGCACCGCGTTAACCCGCTGGACCGGGCTCGCCGCCTGGTTGAACTGCTGCCAGTCGCTTGGCCGGGTGCCGCCGGTGATCTGTTTCCAGGGTTCCGTAACAAGGGTTCCGCCCCAGGCTACGTTCGAGCCGGGCCAGAACATCGTTGCGGTGCGGATTCCGGCCTTTTCGGCAGTGACCCAGATCGGCTCGGCCTCATCCCACCAATAAGGCTCGTCGCTCGACATCGTGAACTTCTGGCCGGGATGTGCCGGATCTTCGAAGCTGTTGGCGATGATGCCGTTGTGGTCCGGCACCTTGCCTGTCACCAGGGCCCAGTGATTGGGGAAGGTCTTGCTAGGAAACGAGGGGCGCATGGCGGCACTGATGCCGCTGGCCGCAAGCTTCGAGAGGCTCGGGGTTATGCCGCGGTCGAGATAGTCTGCACGGAATCCATCGATCGAGACGAGAATGACGACCGGATCGCGGCGGTCTTTCGCCGGTCTGGCGGACGCGGGTGAGGCAAGTACGGCAAAAGTGCCCAGCAGCAGTGCGACGAGTCTTTTCATGCCTGCCCTCTAACCCGCGTTCCGTGACAGGTCGATGTCGTGTTATATCATCCGCGCCAGCATCCACAGCCCCATGGCCACCATGAACAGGTTCTCGGTAAGCGAGACGAAGCCGAGTGGAACCGCGCCGGAACCGCCGACGCAGGCGCACTTGAGTTCCCGCTTCTGGATATAGACAGCGTAGAAAACCGAAATGCCGCCGATACCGCCGATCGCGAGGCCGATCGGGATCGAGAGCCAGGGCAGGGCATGGGCGGTCATGAGCGCGCCCGCCGTCCATTCCAGCACCGGATAGGCATAGGCATAGGGCACGAAGCGTTTGGCCAGCAGGTCATAGCCCAGGAACATGGTCGAGAATTGTTCGACGTCCTGCAGCTTCAGCATGGCGAGCAGCATCATCGTCATGGAAACGAACCATTCCGCCGCCCGCAGCGTGAACGGCGTGCCGAATGCCGCCCAGCTTGCTGCAAGCGCAAGTCCGGCCCCGGTGGCAAATACCGCAAGCACGGGGCGATAGCTCGTCGCTTTCGGGTCCTGGAGCCTCAGGCCGAAATGGGCGCGAAGGTCGGAATGGCCGCCGATCCGCTTACCGCCGATGAAGGTCTGGGGTGTAGTGGTCACCCCATGCCGGGCCTTGAAGGCGTCCACTTGCTCGCGGGTCGTCAACCAGTGGTCCTCGACCTCGTAGCCGAGCCTTTCGAGCAGGTACTTCGACTTGAGGCCCCAGGGGCAGGTGTGCTTGTCCATGACCATGCGGTAGAGCACGGCCTTCTTGGCTTTTGAACTTTCGGTGGCCTGGTCGAGCGTCTGGTCATGTATCATGGGACGGCTTATAGCTCCCGTACCATGGTACGGAGTCAAGCATGGCTTTGACGATTTCTGAACTTGCCCGGTCTAGCGGCGTCGGCGTTGAAACCGTGCGCTTCTACCAGCGCAAGGGGCTGCTGTTCGACCCTCGTCCGGCTGCAACGGGAGGTGTCAGTGGGCAGAGGCACTACGGCGAGGAGGACGTGAAGCGTCTGCGCTTCATCCGTTCAGCCAAGGCGGCGGGGTTTATCCTCGACGAGATCGCCGAGCTCATCAGTCTCGATCACACCGGCGACCGGCCAAGAGCGCGGGAGATGGCGCAGGCGCGGCTGGTTCACCTGGATCAGGAGATCGCTCAACTGGAGGGGGCCCGCCAGTCGCTGCGAAAGCTGGCGCGGGAATGTGCGGGGTCGGACATCGGACCTTGCCCGATCCTCGAGGCGTTCGAGGACAATTCGTCGTCCCGGACCTGATCCGGGACGACGATGGTATCGATCAGACGTTGAACCGGAAGTGCATCACGTCGCCGTCGTGGACGACGTATTCCTTGCCTTCCTGGCGCAGCTTGCCGCCTTCCTTGGCGCCCGCTTCGCCGTTCAGCGCAACGTAGTCGTCATAGGCGATGGTTTCGGCGCGGATGAAACCGCGCTGCATGTCGGAGTGGATTTCGCCTGCGGCTTCGGGAGCTTTCGCGCCCTTGTGCACGGTCCATGCACGCGCTTCCTTCGGGCCGACGGTGAAGAAGGTCAGCAGGTTGAGCAGTTCGTAGCCGGCGCGGATGATCCGTGCGAGCCCGGTTTCGTGCAGGCCCATCTCTTCGAGGAAGACCATGCGCTCCTCTGCTTCCATGCCGACGAGTTCCGATTCGATCGCAGCCGAGACGATCACGGCGGTGGCGCCGTCCGCCTTGGCCTTCTCGAAGACGCGGGCGGAGAATTCGTTGCCTTCGGCAGCGGCTTCTTCTTCCACGTTGCAGACGTAGAGCACCGGCTTCGCGGTGAGGAGCTGGGCCTGGCGGAACACGCGTTCCTCGTCCTCGTCCTTGGGCTGGGTCAGGCGCGCGGGCTTGCCTTCGCGAAGCAGTTCCAGCGCCTGCCCGAGGACGGAGGCGATGATCTTCGATTCCTTGTCGCCCTGCGTCGCCTTCTTCTGGGCGGCGGGGACGCGCTTTTCGAGGCTTTCGAGATCGGAAAGCAGCAGCTCGGTCTCGACCGTTTCGGCATCCGCGATGGGATCGACCTTGTTGTCGACGTGCTGGATGTCGTCGTTTTCGAAGCAGCGCAGGACGTGGATGACGGCATCCACTTCGCGAATGTTGCCGAGGAACTGGTTGCCGAGGCCTTCCCCCTTCGACGCGCCGCGCACAAGGCCGGCGATGTCGACGAAGGAAAGCTGCGTCGGGATGATCTTCGCCGATCCCGCGATCGAGGCGAGCTGATCGAGGCGCGGGTCGGGTACGCCGACCTGGCCGACGTTCGGCTCGATGGTGCAGAACGGATAGTTGGCCGCCTGCGCCGCCTGCGTCTCGGTCAGCGCATTGAACAAGGTCGACTTGCCGACATTGGGCAGACCCACGATTCCGCAACGGAAACCCATCTTTTACTCCGGAATAAATGTATGGGCCGCGCCTTAGCGCCTGTCTGCCCGCTTTACCAGTTACCGTGACGCCTGTTTGCAAGAGTGTTTGCACGAGAGGCTTCACGGAAACTTCAGGGCTTGGCTTTAAGGGGCAGGGTATGAAGCCGCTCGTTCGCCTGTCGCTTGCCGTTCTGGTCGCGGTCTCGCTGACCGCATGTGGTGACGATGCCGCTGGCCAGCTCGACACGGCGCAGGTGCGCTATGCGGAGCAGGACTATCAGGGCGCCCGTGCCGCGCTGATTTCCGCGCTGGAGGATGAGCCGGGAAATCGCGCGGCTCTGGCGTTGTTGGTGCGCACGCAGATTGCGCTTGGAGATCCCGCGTCCGCCGAGCGCGCGCTCGGACGTCTCTTGCGGGCCGGTGGTGGTGGCGGGGGCGCTTCCGTGCTTCGGCTCAAGGCGGGGATCGCCCTGTTGCAAGGTCGCCCGGGCGAAGCCACGCGCCTGCTTGCGGGCGACGGCAGCACGGAGGCGTGGAACATGCGCGCTCAGGCATGCCTTGCGCTGGGTGATGAGCGCGGCGCAGTTTCTTCCTTCGACAAGGGCATGGCGGCGGGAAAGGATATTGCCCTGGCCGTGGCCTATGCCCGCTATCGGCTGGAAACCGGCGATCTTGGCGGTGTGGAGCGCATTCTTGCCCGTATGCAATCGTTCGCTCCCGGCGCGTACAACACGCTGGTTCTGGCCGGTGATCTTGCGAATGAGCGCGGCCGGACCGACGCTGCGATTGCGGCTTATGAAAAGGCGGTCTCCGCCTTTCCCGCCCGTGTCGTGCCGATGCTGGCGCTCGCCAATGCCTACGACGCGCAAGGCAGGGTCGATGAGGCCATGGCCGTTGTCCTGAAGGCGCAGAAGATCGCGGCAGGCGATCCCGCTGTCGATGATCTTTACATCCAGCTGCTTTCCGAGAAGGGGAAGTGGGAGGAAATACGCCTCGCGCTGCAAGGGCGCGATACGCAGCTCGATCCGTCCTCCGGGCTCGGCATGACTTACGCGGAGGCCTTGCTTCATCTTGGCCAGGCCGAACAGGCGCGCGTCATGTTCAGCCGCGCCCTGCTGCTCCAGCCCGGAAACCCCTATTCGCGGCTGCGACTGGGCGAGGCGCAACTGGCGACGGGCGATGCGGGTGGGGCGTGGGAGACGCTGCGCCCCCTTGCGGCGAGCGCGCTGGCGCGGCCGGAAATCCTCGATGCGGCGCAGGAGGCTGCCAGATCGGTGGGCGATCCCCAGGCGGAGGTATTGAAGGCGCGGCTCGATCCGGTGAGGCTCAAGGCTGCGATGGCGCAGGCCGACAAAGGGCAGGCGGCGCTGGCTGCGCAGGACTGGTCCGGTGCCGTGGCTATATATCTTCCGTTGCTCGGGCAGGGCGAAGACCCCGAAGTGCTCAAGCGACTGGCATTTGCCTCGTTGCGACTGGGCCGGGCGAAGGAGGCGCTCGCCTATGCCGACCGGGCGCTGGCCGCCGATCCCGACAATCCGGACTGCCTGCGTACGGCGGGGGTCGTTCGTCTGGAAGCAGGCCGCGACATTCCAGCTGCGCGAAGGCTTCTTGAGGCTGCGGCCGCAGCCGATCCGCGCAACCAGGACATAGCGCGCGACCTTGCAAAGGCGAAAGCCGCCGCCGGCTGAGCGCCGGCAGCGGCTATGTCATGCGCGGATGAGCGGGGCCGGCCCGCGTGATCAGGCGCGAGCCTTGCGACGGCGCGCGTAGGCGAGGCCGAGGAGGCCCATGCCCATCATGCCAAGCATGCCGGGCTCGGGAACATCGGTGCTGCCGCCCGAAGTTGAGCCGCCCGAACTGCCGCCCGACGTCGTCGTCGTACCGCCTGACGTCGTGGTTCCGCCGCTGGTCGTGCCGCCGGAAGTCGTGGTCGTGCCACCCGAAGTGGAGGTGGTGCCGCCAGAAGTGCTGCTGGAGCCGCACTGCTTGTTTCCGGCAGAGTGACCGCAGTTGCAGTAGTGCGTATGGTTCTTGTCCTTGCCCCAGGTGGCCAGTGCCGGCGTGCTGAAGGCGAGGGTGCTGCCGGCGGTAAGCGCCAGGACGAGCATGGTCTTGCGGAGCATTCGTATTCCCCTTGTTGCCCGAATGGGTTGCCCCCGATTGGGTTGCCAAGGAATACGCAAGGCACGTGCCAGATACGTTTTTATACGGAGTTCGTTGGTTAACGCGTCAGAGCTGATAACGATTGTGTAAACTAACCCGACGCGCATCCCGCATGAAAATCAGTTAATCAGACTCACCAGTTTCAATCCTGCTGGCGCAGTGCCACGTCGTTCATGAAGCGGGTATCGTCGCCCGCCGAAAGCCGGTCCGCTTCGCCGGCAATGGCGCCCAGCATGTCTGCGAGCGGGTCCATCTCGGCCTTGGCATAGTTGCCGAGGACGTAGCCGCTTACGCGGTCCTTGTGTCCGGGGTGCCCGATCCCGAGCCGAACACGGCGGAAATCGGCGCCGAGATGTTGGTCGATCGAGCGCAGGCCGTTGTGTCCCGCATGGCCTCCGCCGTGCTTCACTTTCACCTTGAACGGCGGCAGATCGAGTTCGTCGTGGAATACGGTCAGGTCGGAAAGAGCCAGCTTGTAGAAGCGCATGGCTTCGCCAACGGCGCGGCCGCTCTCGTTCATGAAAGTGGCGGGCTTGAGCAGGAGGATCTTCTGTGTGCCGATGCGGCCTTCCTGCGACCAGCCCAGGAACTTCTTCTGGACAGCACCAAAGCCATGGATTTCGGCGATCGCATCGACGGCCATGAAGCCGACGTTATGGCGATTGAAGACGTATTGCGGTCCGGGATTACCGAGGCCGACCCAAAGCTGCATGATTTTCCTGGTCCCCAGAATGACAAAAGGCCCCTCCCGCGCGCCGGGCTGGCCGGGGCGGGAGGGGCCGATTGATTGACCGTCCGATTACTCGGCTTCGGTCGTGGCCGTGTCGCCTTCCGAGCTCTTCAGAGCCGAGGGAGCAGCGATCGTCGCGATGGTGAAATCGCGGTCGGTGATCGCGCTCTCGGCACCGGCCGGAAGCTTGACGTGGCTGATGTGGATCGATTCACCCACTTCGAAGCCGGTCACGTCGATAACGATCTCGTGCGGGATCTTCTCGGCGTCGCAGACCAGTTCGAGGTCGTGGCGAACGATGTTGAGCACGCCGCCGCGCTTCAGGCCCGGCGAGGCGTCTTCGTTGGCGAAGACGACCGGCACGTTGACGTGCACAGTCGCGCCCTTGACGACGCGCAGGAAGTCAGCGTGGAGCGGACGATCCGAAACGGGGTGGAAGGCAACGTCCTTGGGCTGCGTCCGGTAGGTCTTGCCGCCCACTTCGACTTCGATGATCGAGTTGAAGAAGTGACCGGTCATGAGCTGACGGGTCAGCTCCTTTTCCTCGACGTGGATCGCGAGGGGTTCTTCGTTGCCACCATAGACAACGGCGGGGACGCGGCCATCGCGACGCAGAGCACGGGAGGCTCCCTTGCCAGCCCGATCACGCGTCTCGGCCGGCAGGTTAAGCGTATCGCTCATGTGGACTTGCCTTTCGAAAACTGGATAAAAATCGGATAGGGACCGCTTGCCGATCCATACCGTCCCGCCACGCCTCCAGGGATGACCATGACGGGAAGCGCGCGCCCTTAATGTGAAATGGGCGGAAATGCAAGCGCCCGGCGCATGGGCATCACTCGATCCGGGTCACCTTGTACCCTTGCCCGGCCAGCATCGCCGGCAGTCCTTCCGGGCCTGCCATGTGCGCGGCGCCGACCGCCACGAACGGGCGCTTGCCCTGCCGCATGGCGGCGGAGACCTTGCCTGTCCAGTCCCGGTTCCGGCCGACGAAAAGAACCGTACGCAGTTCCGGGTCGGCAAGCAGGCCCTTGCGGGTTTCCGCCTCGATCCGCGCCATGTCGCCTTCGCGCCAGCTTGCAGCGATGTCGCTGTCCGAACTCTGCGCTTCGGTGACGACGGCGGCGAGCAGTTCGCGTTGTTCCCGTTCGGGCAATGCGTCGAACAGGCCCAGTTGCCGGGCGGCACCTTCGAGTTCGATCACGGGCCGGTTGCCTGCGGCCACCATGACGGCGCGGTCCACGCCGTTGCGGGCCTGATCCTTGTCGGCCCCCGCCTGAGCGATGGTGAGGGCCGCGGCCCAGGTATCGATCGCGGCGAAATCGCCATCGGAATAGCCGCCTCGCTTGAGCAGTGCGGCAAGCGCAGGGCGCTTGTCCGGCGCGACCCGGCTGGACAAGGGCGGCTCTCCCTCGCTCCGGGCAAGCCGCGCGAATGTGGCCGCCACTTCAGCCTCATTCGCGAGATTGGCAACTTCCACCATGACGGTGTCGGCTGCGTCCATTGCTTCGCGTACTTTCGGGGTCTGCCATTGCAATGGGCGCTCGGCGCTGTGGATCGTGCCGAAGAGCCAGGCTACCTCGCCGTGCGGCCCTTCCACGCGCCAGAGCGCCGGATTGGCGGCCTCGGGCGCCGGACTGCATGCGAACAGCGCCAGAGCCGCAAGCGCGGGGAGGGCGGCGCGCCTCATCGGTTATTGTACCCGCACCGAACGGATGCCGGCTTTGGCAAGCTGGTCCTGCACGCTGCCCTTGCCTGCAAGATGTCCCGCACCCACCGCCACGAAGACCACCCCAGGCTGCGAGAGCCGGGTCTTCAGCCACTTGGCCCAGCTCCTGTTACGGTTGGTGATGAGCGCCTTGCGCATCAGTTCGTCCGATTCGTCTTCATTGAGCAGCTTGGCCAGTTCGTCCGCCCGGCCCAGTTTCCATGCCTCCACAACCTTGGCGATATCCTCGCGCAGGGTGGGAAGCTGCTCGAGCACTTCGGCCAGATAGCGTTGCTGGCTCTTTTCGGGCAGGTCGGCGAAAAGACCGATCTGGTAGTCCGCCGTTTCGAGCGGGTGCCGGGCGATCCCGCTGGACGCGGCTTTGGCTTCGATCTGCGTTTCCACGCCGTTCGCCTGATCGTATCCCGCTGCCTTCAGCGGCAGCAGGGACAGGAGAAGACCCGCATACCAAGGCTGGAATGCATCGAAGGTTTCTGCCGGAAGTCCAAGATTGGAAAGCCCTTTTTCCAAATTGGTGCGCTCCAAAGGTGCCAGGCTCTCACGCAGGGTCTTGCCGTCATGCCGCATTCCCCGGTCCACGAAGACCTTCTCAAGCGTTGCGGGCGAATCGAGCATGGTCTCCGTCACCAGCAGGTCTGCCGACTCGAATGCCTGCTGCACGGGGCCCTGAAACCATGCGGCGTTCTGCGGGAGGATGTGGATCGTGCCGAAAAGGTAGATCGTGGTGTCCTTGTCGGCGATCTTCCACATCGCCGGCCGTGCCGGAACGGGAACTGCGGTTTCCGACACGGGAGCGGAGACTGCCGGAGTGGCGGTCTGCGCCAGCGCGGGAGGCGCGGCGAACAGGAAAAACGACGCGGTGGCGGCGATGCCCCATGATGTTTTTGCACCCATGCCGGGCCGGGTCTTGCTGGAAAAGATCATCGCGTTTCCATGGAAGGAGAGGGGCAAACAGGGCCTTAACGGACTTCGACTGGCCGGGAGATAACGGCAGGTCGTCGTTTGAGGTAGCGGTAACTGTCATTTTAGTGCGGCTTGCGCGGTTGATTTGCCCGGTTCGATCCGCCAAAGGCCGCGCAGCCAAGAGATTTGACGGGATTTCGATGTCGACCGCCGCCAAACAGCCGCTCAGCTTCCAGGACATGATCCTGACGCTCCACAATTTCTGGAGCGCGCAAGGCTGCCTTATTCTTCAGCCCTATGACATGCGCATGGGAGCAGGTACTTTCCATCCGGCCACGACGCTTCGCGCGCTTGGGCCTGAGCCTTGGAAAGCTGCCTATGTCCAGCCTTCGCGCCGTCCGACCGACGGCCGCTACGGCGAGAATCCGAACAGGCTTCAGCACTATTACCAGTATCAGGTGATCCTGAAGCCGAACCCGGAGAATCTCCAGGAACTCTACCTCGCCAGCCTCGCCGAGATCGGCGTTGATCCGCTGGCGCATGACATCCGCTTCGTCGAGGACGATTGGGAAAGCCCGACCCTGGGCGCCTGGGGCCTTGGCTGGGAAGTCTGGTGCGACGGCATGGAAGTGACGCAGTTCACGTATTTCCAGCAGGTCGGCGGGTTTGACTGCAAGCCGGTAGCCGGGGAACTGACCTACGGGCTCGAACGCCTCGCCATGTACATCCAGGGCGTGGACCGCGTTTACGACCTGCGCTTCAACAACGAGGGCGTGAGCTACGGCGACGTCTTCCTTGCCAACGAACAGCAGATGTCGAAGTACAACTTCGAGATCGCCGACACCGAAGCACTCTTCGCCGGCTTCAAGGCCGCCGAGGCTGAATGCATGCGCTGCATCGAGGCGGAAATCCCGCTCGCCGCCTACGATCAGGCGATCGAGGCCAGCCATCTCTTCAACCTGCTTCAGGCACGCGGCGTGATCTCCGTGCAGGAACGGGCCAGCTATATCGGCCGCGTGCGTGATCTGGCGAAAGGTTCGTGCGAGGCGTGGATCGAGAAGAACAAGGCCGAATGGGAAGCCAGGTTCCCGGGGTGGACGGTATGAGGCCTCGGCAGCCCCGCACTGAGCGGAATGAGGCAAATGCCGCATTTCCGGCCCCGCTCGTCCTGAGCTCGTCGAACGACGCCGCAGCTGCCCCATCAACCCGTCAAACGGCGTACTGACATGACCGACTTCCTTCTCGAACTCCGCTCGCAGGAAATCCCGGCCCGCATGCAGGCTGGCGCCCGCGCCGATCTCGAAAAGCTGTTCCGCAAGGACATGGCGGCGGCCGGCGTCACCGTGGGTGAAGTGACCGTCTGGTCCACCCCGCGCCGCCTGGCGCTGATCGCGCACGGGTTGCCGCTTGCCACCGAAGCGGTCCGCGAAGAGACCAAGGGGCCGGCCACCAGTGCGCCCGAACAGGCTCTGGAAGGCTTCCTGCGCAAGACCGGGCTGAGCAAGGACCAGCTCGAAGTTCGCGATCTCAAAGGCAAGGATACCTACTTTGCCGTCGTCGAGAAGCCCGGCCGCGCCGTGGCCGAGGTGCTTGCCGAAGTGATCCCCGCGATCATTCGCAACTTCCCGTGGCCCAAGTCGCAGCGCTGGGGCGCCGCCTCGATCTCCACCGAATCGCTGCGCTGGGTGCGTCCGCTTTCCGGCATCGTCGCGATCTTCGGTGAACAGCTCGTGGCGTGCGAAGTGGGCGGCATCGCGTCCGGCTACGTAACGCTTGGACACCGTTTCCACGCCCCCGGCGAGATCACCATCGGCGGCGCGCATGACTATGCCGACAAGCTGCACCTCGCCCATGTCCTTGTGAACCAAGAGGAACGGCAGGACATCGTCCGCACCAAGGCGCGTGAGGCGGCCGAGGCTGCGGGGCTCGTGCTGGTCGAGGATGAAGGACTGGTGATCGAGAACGCGGGCCTGACCGAATGGCCGGTGCCGCTGCTCGGCCGGTTCGAGGAAGATTTTCTCGAGGTTCCCCCCGAGACTATCCAGCTGACCGCGCGCGTGAACCAGAAGTATTTCGTTTGCGAAGATGCTGCAGGTTCTCTGGCCAACGCCTTCATTTGTACGGCAAATATCGTCGCCACCGATGGCGGTGCAGCCATCGTCGACGGTAACCGCAAGGTGCTGGCCGCGCGTCTGTCGGATGCTCGTTTCTTCTGGCAGCAGGACCGCAAGACGCTGCTGTCGGAGCAGGCGAAGAAGCTCGAGCGGATCACCTTCCACGAGAAGCTGGGCACTGTCGCCGACAAGGTCGAGCGGGTGGCCAAGCTGGCGGAATGGCTGGCAGCCGAAGGCATCGTCCCGAACTGCGATCCGGCGCTCGCGCGCCAGGCGGCGGAACTTTGCAAGGCCGATCTGGTCACCGAAATGGTGGGGGAATTTCCTGAACTTCAAGGGCTTATGGGTGGTTATTATGCCCGTGCTGAAGGTCTTCCCAACGCCGTGGCCGATGCTATCCGCGATCACTACAAGCCGGTCGGGCAGGGCGACGAAGTTCCCAGCGCGCCGGTAACGGTAGCTGTGGCATTGGCGGACAAGCTGGATACGCTCCGCAGCTTCTTTGCGATCGACGAGAAGCCGACCGGCTCGAAAGACCCGTTCGCGCTCCGCCGGGCGGCGCTGGGCATCATACGGCTCATCACGGACAACCGCTTGCGCTTCGGCGTTGCCGAGAGCGATCTGCTCGATTTCTTCGTGGACCGCCTCAAGGTGCAGCAGAAGGAAGCGGGCGTTCGGCACGACCTTATCGACGCGGTGATCGCGCTGGGCGGCGAGGATGATCTCGTCCGCCTGCTGGCCCGCGTTCATGCGCTTCAGGCTTTCGTCGCCACGGACGACGGCGTGAACCTGCTTGCCGGCTACAAGCGCGCGGCCAATATCCTGCGCAAGGAAGATTGGAAGGATAAGGTCGATCCCTCGGGTGACGAAGATCCCATGGAAAACGTCGACCATCCCGACATGAAGGGCGTCTACGCCGCGCAGCAGGACGTGACCTACGCGCCCGAGGCTGCCGAACAGGCGCTTCTCGGCGCGGTGGCGGCGGCTGAACCTCAGGCCGCACGGGCGGTGGAGGCAGAGGACTTCGCTTCGGCCATGTCCGCGCTGGCCACGCTCCGCGCGCCGATCGATGCTTTCTTCGATCAGGTCATCGTCAACGACAGCGACCCGGTAAAGCGCCATGCAAGGCTGGCCTTGCTTGATCGGTTCCGTGCTGCAGTGCACAATGTTGCGGATTTTTCGAGGATCGAGGGCTAGGGAGCTTTCCCTGAAACTCGTGAAACTTTTATCAACCAGGACAGGAAAGTCAGGGGATAGATGAGCAGACAGGTCTACACGTTCGGCGGCGGTGTTAAGCATGAAGATGCCCGCGCCCGTGACAAGGTCGTCGTCGGCGGCAAAGGTGCGAACCTCGCTGAAATGGCGGGTATCGGCCTTCCGGTGCCCCCCGGCTTTACCATCACCACTGAAGAGTGCGTGAAGTATCTCGCCGAGGGCGGTGACTTCTCGGACCTGCTGCGCGCCGATGTAGCCGAAGCGCTCACCCACATCGAAAAGACCGTGGGCAAGAACTTCGGCGATGCCGCAGATCCCCTGCTGGTCTCGGTCCGCTCGGGCGCGCGCGTTTCGATGCCGGGCATGATGGATACCGTCCTCAACCTCGGCCTCAATGACGATACCGTCGAAGGCCTGTGCAAGACCTCGGGCGACGATCGTTTCGCCTGGGACAGCTATCGCCGTTTCGTTCAGATGTACTCCGACGTCGTTCTCGGCCTCGATCACGATCGCTTCGAGGAAGCGCTCGAGATCGCCAAGGAAGACAACGGCTACATGAACGATGTCGAGATGACCGCCGACAACTGGCGCGCCATCGTCAAGGAATACAAGGGCATCGTCGAGGAAGAACTCGGCCGCCCGTTCCCGCAGGACGTCCATGAGCAGCTCTGGGGCGCGATCCAGGCCGTGTTCGATTCCTGGGATTCGGACCGCGCGAAGGTCTATCGCCGCCTGAACGACATTCCCGGCGACTGGGGAACTGCGGTAAACGTGCAGGCCATGGTCTTCGGCAATATGGGTGATACATCGGCCACGGGCGTTGCCTTCACGCGTGATCCGGCTACCGGCGAAAAGGCCTATTATGGCGAATGGCTGGTCAATGCGCAGGGCGAGGACGTCGTCGCCGGCATCCGCACCCCGCAGTACCTGACCAAGGCTGCGCGCGAGCGGGCAGGGGCAAAGCCGCTGTCGATGGAAGAAGCGATGCCGGACGCCTATGGCGAACTGGCCGCGGTGTTCGAGCTGCTCGAAAAGCACTACCGCGACATGCAGGACATCGAGTTCACCGTCGAACGCACGAAGCTTTGGATGCTCCAGACCCGCTCGGGCAAGCGCACCGCCAAGGCCGCGCTGAAGATGGCGGTGGACATGGTGGAAGAAGGCCTGATCGACGAATCCACCGCGATCCTGCGGGTCGATCCCATGGCGCTCGATCAGCTCCTGCACCCCACGCTCGACCCCAAGGCGCCGCGCGACATCCTCGGCAAGGGCCTTCCGGCCTCGCCGGGCGCGGCTTCGGGTGCGATTGTGCTCGATGCCGATACCGCTGAAAAACGCGCCGAGCGCGGCGATGCGGTGATCCTCGTCCGTGTCGAGACTTCGCCTGAAGACATTCACGGCATGCATGCCGCGAAGGGCATCCTCACCGCGCGCGGCGGCATGACCAGCCACGCGGCTGTGGTGGCGCGCGGCATGGGCCGTCCCTGCGTTTCCGGCGCTTCGGGCCTTTCGATCGACATGAAGACCCGCACCCTGCGCATGGGCTCGCGCGAGTTCAAGGAAGGCGACGTGATCACGCTCGACGGCGCCACCGGCGACATCATGGCCGGCGAAGTACCGACCATCGAGCCGGAACTGGCGGGCGATTTCGCCACGCTGATGGTCTGGGCCGACAAGCACCGCCGCATGAAGGTGCGCACCAACGCCGAGACGCCGGCCGACTGCAGGATGGCCCGTCAGTTCGGCGCCGAAGGCATCGGTCTTTGCCGTACCGAGCACATGTTCTTCGACGCGGGCCGGATTTCGGCCGTGCGCCAGATGATCCTGGCCGAGGACGAGGCCGGTCGCCGCGCGGCGCTGGAGAAACTGCTGCCCGAACAGCGCGCGGACTTCATCGCGATTTTCGAGGTGATGGCCGGCCTGCCGGTCACCATCCGCCTGCTCGATCCGCCGCTTCACGAGTTCCTGCCCCACGGCGATGCCGAGTTCGCGGAGCTTTCGGAAACGATCGGCATCGGTGTGGACACGCTGAAGCGCCGTGCGGACGAACTGCACGAGTTCAACCCGATGCTCGGCCATCGCGGTTGCCGCCTTGGCATCACTTTCCCCGAAATCTACGAGATGCAGGCGCGCGCCATTTTCGAGGCCGCCTGCGAAGTCGCAGCGGCTTCGGGTGAGGCGATCGTGCCGGAAGTGATGATCCCGCTCGTCGCGACCAAGCGTGAGCTGCAGATCCTCAAGAAGGTGGTAGACGAGGCTGCGGCGAAGGTCTTCGCCGAGAAGGGCCGCACGCTCGACTATCTCGTGGGCACCATGATCGAACTGCCGCGCGCAGCGCTCATGGCCGGTGAGATCGCCGAGGAGGCCAAGTTCTTCTCGTTCGGCACCAATGACCTGACGCAGACCACGCTGGGCGTATCGCGCGACGATGCCGCGCGCTTCCTCAGCCCCTATGTCGAAAAGGGTATCTACCCGCGCGATCCGTTCGTCAGCCTCGATATCGAGGGTGTCGGCCAGCTGGTGCAGCTCGGTGCCGAGCGTGGCCGTGCGACTTATGCTGATCTCAAGCTCGGCATCTGCGGCGAGCATGGCGGCGATCCCGCTTCGATCGCGTTCTGCGAGAAGGTCGGGCTCGACTACGTCAGTGCCTCGCCGTACCGCGTGCCGATTGCACGTCTCGCAGCGGCCCAGGCCGCTCTGGCCTGAAGCGGCTCGCGCGAAAGAGAAAAGGCCGGGGTGGAAGCCCCGGCCTTTTTCTTATTTTTTCCAGCCCGATAGGGTCAATATCTCGAAGCGTTCGACAGTCCGGCCATCTTTGCCGGCTGCTTCGAACGCCTCCAGCGCCCGCGCCCGCGCCGCCTTGCCCAGAGCCGGCCCCGGGTCGGCCAGCACGCTGCCCGCGGCCTGGGCCCGGATATCGGCGATCAGCCGGTCGAAGCTGCGGAAGCCAACCTGGAGCGGGCGGTGGTCTATCACCGGATCGGCGAACAGGGTGCGCTGGAGCAATTGCCCGCCCGCCCGCACGTCGACCATCGGGTGAACGCGTCCGGCGGGGCGATCCCCATCGGCTGCGAGCATGATTTCGCGCAGGACCGGCAGGCTTCCCAGCGACAGGAAGCTCGCGATCATCAGTCCACCCGGCGCCAGGGCCTTGCGGATATGGATAAGCGCGCCGGGAAGGTCGTTCACGGTATCGAGCGTGCCAAGGCTGACGATCAGATCGAAACCGTCGAAGGGGTAGGGCGCTTCCTCGTCGAAGCCGTGGACCGGATCCACTTCCGTGACTTCCGCGCCGCTGGCGCGAAGGTTGCGCGCAAGGTTGCCCGTCCAGTCCCCCACGACGAGGGCGCGCCGGGGTTCGAAGCGGAGGAACGAAAGGCGTTCGGGAACATCCTCTACCATGTCCTCAAGCAGGTAGCGGGGGGCGTCTGGCGACCGCTGGAGGACGAGGGCGCGACGGCGGGCGGCGAGGCGGCGGTCGGGCGAGAAGATGCGGGGGGGAGCTTTGCTGGCCATGGCCGCCCAACTGCCGCGTCTCGCGCTTCGGCGCAACTGCGCTTCGTGCAAGTGGGTTAACACCTTGTAGCTTGCCGCCCTGGTTCCGGCGGGTAAGCATCGGCGCATGTCCTTCGCTCAGGCCGTGATGCCGGTCGTCGACCTTGTATTTCCGCCGCGCTGTCCTTTGTGCGGCGACGGACTGATCGCGCATGGCGGCCTGTGCCCGCCGTGCTGGATGGAGCTGGCGATTCCCGGAGAGCCGAGCTGTGCTGCGTGTTCACGCCCGTTTGGCGGCGGGGTGCCACAGGGGGCAACCTGCGCGCCGTGTCTTGGCGATCCGCCCCGACATGACGGGATCGCCGCGGCGACATTGTACAATGAGGCATCGCGCAAGTTGGTACTGGCCTTGAAGCATGGCAATCGCCTCTCGCATGCGAAACTGATGAGCAGGTTGATGAGCGCCAAGTTGCCCTTCGTCGAAGAGGATTGGCTGGTCGTCCCGGTTCCCCTGCATCGCTGGCGGATTTGGAGGCGAGGTTACAATCAGGCGGCCGAACTGGCGCGGGAAATATCGGCAGTGGCCGGCGGCGTGCTTGTCATCGATCTGCTTGAGCGCCGCAAGGCGACTCCATCGCTTGGTGGACTGGGAAAGAAGGCTCGGCGGAGAGCGCTTTCGGGGGCGATCGGGGTTCACCGCAAGAGGAAGGATCGGCTGAAGGGCGCGAAGGTCTTGCTTGTGGATGATGTGCTCACCAGTGGCGCGACGAGCGATGCCTGCGTTTCCGCGCTCAAGCGGGGCGGTGCCGCCAAAGTTGTGATCGCTTGTTTCGCACGCGTTCTGGACGAAGCACTGGAGCATACGCGCGGAGGAGATCGCGAAGTACCATTTGAGGAAGGGCTCTAACGAAAACGCCCGGAGCTGGTGGCTCCGGGCGTCCTCGTGACGAAACTGTTGGACCCTGCTTTCGCAGTTCGGCGGTCCCCCTGTCGGCCGCCTGGCCCGATCCCTCATTCAACTGAACCAGACCACCCGTAGTGTATTCCAGTCTTTCCCTGAACCGTGGCGCTTGTATCTCAGCGACCTGTGGGTCAGAAGCAGCCCCCCAGCTGCAGGCCGACAATCCTACGAAACCCGGGGGTTGAAAAGAGGCGTCGCGGGGCTACGAGGATTTTGGTCAACGGCTGTGGTTATCGTGCAACAACCACGTTCAATGTATTCAATTCAGGGAAATTTCCGGCATGTCCGAAGTAACCAAGGCTGAACGGGAACACGGAAAAGCGTTTCTTCCGCGATTCGACGCGCAAGGTTTGCTGATCGCCATCGCCGTCGACTCGCAGACTCGCGAGATATTGATGGTAGCGTACATGAACGAGGAAGCGCTTCGGAAGACCCGCGAAACCGGCCTTGCCCATTTCCATTCGCGTTCGCGCGGGAAGCTCTGGCTCAAGGGTGAAACATCGGGCCATTTCCTTCGGATCGACGAGATTCGGGTGGATTGCGATCAGGATGCGATCGAGCTGAGGGTCACTCCGCAGGGCCCGGCCTGCCACACCGGCGCCCGCAGTTGCTTTTACCGTGCATTGGAAGGCGATTCGCTTTCGCCCGTGGATGGTTAACTGTTTCAGGATTAACCCGGAAAATCCTTTAAATGCAGGGACGCGTGTTTTTCCGTAAGAACATGCACTTGCTGGCCATTCGTCCAGGATTAACCGTATTAAGCCGAGTTTTCAGCATCTTCGGCTGAGCGGATGGAACGGACAAGTCGTCGCAATCGGCTCGCAACACGCGAACGGCCAAGCGACTATCCAGGGTGACAGGGTGCAAGGGCCGTTTCCGGCCGCACCCGTCCCATAAAAAACGAACATTGTTATAGGCTTCAGCCGGCGTTTCGTGCCCCGGCCGATGGCTGTCGCCTGGCCTCGCCCCTACTTCCGTCATTCGCGATGAATGCCGGACCTGAAGGGGTGTGCAAAGGGAGCAGGGCGCCTGCGAGGCGTTCGGGGCGTATGGAAATGGAAGGGAAGCAAATGAAGCACAGAGCTTTGACAGCTGCCGTGACGGCCGGCCTTATGGCCGTGCCGACCGCTGCAATGGCGGATACCAAGTCATCCGCATCCATCGTCAACCCGCGCGCCTCGGCGAAATCCTACCGCTTCGGTGGAAACCACGCGTTCCGGGACCATTTCGCGCGGCTCTTCGGGCGCGGTAACCCGCATGGCGACAAGTGGGGCGGCGGCAGGCCCGGAAAGGGCCACGGAGACTGGGGTGGCCATCACCCGGAGGACGGCAAGTCACGCGGCTGATGACGCGCTGAAACCGATGCCGTGGCCGTCCCGAGGGGCGGCCACGGCATCGAGGATCATCCCCGCGCTTCGTCGAAGCCCAGGATCTCGGCGAAGAACGCGAGCATTGCTGCCCAGCTCTGCCGGTCGGCACTGGCATCGTAGCCGATCGCGGCCATGCCGCGTTCGTCGCTGCCGGGATCGGTGAAGCCGTGACGGACACCGGAATAGGCATGGAAATGCCAATTGGCGCCGGCGCGATCCATTTCTTCCCAGAAGCCGATCACCTGCTCGCGCGGGACAAGGGGGTCGGCATCGCCGTGACAGACGAGGATACGGGGCTTGATCGCACCCGGTTCGGCTGGGTTGATCGTGGAGAGCGTTCCGTGGAAGCTCACGGCACCGAGCAGGTCCTGCCCATCCCGCGCAGCTTCGAGCACGGCCTGACCGCCCATGCAGTAACCGATGCCGATCAGCGGCAGCCCGGCGGCCTCGGGAACGGCCCGCAGCGCAGCGATGGCCGCCGCGATCCGGGCGCGGTAATGCCCGTTGTCGGCGCGCAGCTTCTCGGCCATCGGGAACGATGCCTCGAAGCTGGCGACATGCTCGCCATAGAAGTCCGCGATCAGGACGAGGTAGCCGAGATCGGCCAGCATCGCCGCTCGCCGTTCCATGGCCGCGTTGACGTTCGCTATCGTCGGAAACAGGACCACGGCAGCGCGCGCGTCTTGTTCGGGACGCGCCAGGTGGCCGGTCAGATCCTGACCGGCGTGGCTGTAGGCAATCGTTTCGAGCATGGTCACTCCGGCAGGAAGTCCGGCACCGACAGGTAGCGTTCGCCGGTGTCGTAATTGAAGCCGAGTACGCGGCTGCCAGCAGGCAATTCTTTCAGCTTCTGCGCGATGGCGGCAAGCGTTGCGCCCGAGCTGATGCCGACGAGCATGCCTTCCTCGGTGGCGCAGCGGCGTGCCCATTCCTTGGCATCCGCCGGATCGACCTGAAGCGCACCGTCGATCGACTGGGTGTGCAGGTTGGCAGGCACGAAGCCGGCACCGATGCCCTGGATCGGGTGCGGCCCAGGCTGGCCTCCCGAGATGACCGGGGAGAGGGTAGGTTCGACGGCATAGGCCTTGAGCGTGGGCCAGGTCAGCTTGAGCGTTTCCGCGCAGCCGGTCAGGTGGCCGCCGGTGCCCACGCCGGTGATCAGCACGTCGATCGGCGTTTCGGCGAAATCGGCAAGGATTTCCTGCGCGGTCGTCTTCACGTGGACTGCGATGTTGGCCGGATTCTCGAACTGCTGCGGCATCCACGAGCCGGGCGTGGTCTCGATGAGTTCCCTGGCGCGCTCGATGGCGCCCTTCATGCCCTTTTCACGCGGGGTGAGATCGAAGGTCGCACCATAGGCGAGCATGAGGCGGCGGCGCTCGATCGACATCGATTCGGGCATGACCAGCACGAGCTTGTAGCCCTTGACCGCAGCAACCATGGCAAGGCCGATGCCGGTATTGCCGGAAGTCGGCTCGATGATCGTGCCGCCGGGTTTGAGCGTGCCTTCGGCTTCCGCAGTCTCGATCATGGCCAGCGCGATGCGGTCCTTGATCGATCCGCCGGGATTGGTGCGTTCGGCCTTTACCCAGACTTCATGGTCGGGGAACAGCCGTGATAGGCGGATATGCGGGGTATTGCCGATCGTGGCGAGGATGCTGTCGGCCTTCATGTCTCATGCTCCCATCGTGGTGCGAAGGTACGGGCACGGCGGATCTCCGGAAAGCTCCAGGCCCAGATTGCGGTAATGACTATGGCAGCGCCGCCGCCGAAGACAACAGCCCCGGTGGCGCCAAGCAGGGCTGCGGCCACTCCGGATTGCATCTCGCCCAGCTCGTTCGATGCAGAAATGGCAAGGCCGGAGATGGCCGAAACGCGGCCGCGCTTGTCGTCCGGCGTGCGCAGCTGGACCAGTGAGCTGCGGATGAACACCGAAATCATGTCGGCCGCGCCGAGCATGGCGAGGAAGCCCAGCGACACCACGAAGCTGCGCGAAAGACCGAAGCCCACCGTCATCGCACCGTAAGCCGCAACCGACAGCAGCATCTTCACGCCGACGTTTTTGGCCAGCGGCCTGAACGAGAGCCAGAGCGCAACAATGGCGGCACCGGCAGCGGTTGCAGCGCGCATCTGGCCAAGGCCCTCCGGGCCGACATGGAGAATATCGCGTGCGAAGACGGGCATCAGGGCGGTCGCCCCGCCGAGCAGCACTGCGAAAAGGTCGAGCGTGATGCAGCCCAGCAGGAAGCGCTCGCGCCAGATGAAGTGGAAGCCGTCCACGATCTGGCGGATCGGATGATCCCGGCGCGCATCCTTGGGAACCGGCGGCAGATTGCGGATGCTGGTGATGCTGAAGGCGGCCACCGCCATGAGCGCGGCAGCGATCCAGTACGGCGTTGCGTGGTGGCGCGCGAAGAGGAAGCCGAAGGCGGCCGGGCCGATGATCGTTCCGGCCTCGATGGCGATCGAGTTGAAGGCGATCGCGCGGGGAATGAGGCTGGTGGGAACGATGTTCGGCGCGATCGCGGTCATCGACGGGCTGACGAAGACACGCGCAATGCCGTGGAGCGCGGCGAAGACGTAAAGGACCGGCAGGCTGCGCAGATCGAGTTCGGTGACGAGGGCCAGGCCGATGGCGACGAGGATGTCGACCGCCATGGCGAGACCCGCAACCTTCCGCCGGTCGAATCGGTCGGCAATGACGCCTGCCACCGGGGTCAGCAGGAAGATCGGAAGGAACTGTGCAAAGCCCAGCAGGCCGAGCTGGAACGAGGCTTCCGCGATCGACATGCCGTAGTCGGTGCGGGCCACGTCGTAGAGCTGGTAGCCGATGATGACGACCATGCCGGTAGAGGCGAAGACGACCGCAAAGCGGGCGAGCCAGAATTTGCGATAATCGGCGATGCGCAGGGGCGAGGAAGGTTCCGGCCCGGAACTCGGGGCGGACGGGCTGGGGGGCTGGATCGTGCTCACGGATCGCTGCATGGCAGCATGTCAAAGCATTGCCAAGACATGCCGCTCATGCGGAACGATAGGTTATGTTTTGGATCAATAAGTAAAGCGCGCGGTGATACGCACGTCGCGTCCGGCGATGGGCACGAAGTCGCGCGTTTCGGAAGCGGCGAGGCGCCCGGTGACGTCGAGCAGGTTGTCCGCGGCGAGGATGAGCGAGAGCGGGCCCTGTTCGCCGAACGGACGCCAGGTCGCGCTGGCGTTCACCAGCGTGAAGGCGTTCGTCGGGTTTTCGTTTTCGGTCACGCGGTCCTGCTTCGCGTTCCATTCGACTTCGCCGCGAAGGGTGAAGGCGGAGGAGTCGAACTCAAGGCCGCCGCGCGCGCGCAGCGGCGGGATGCGCGGCACGGGGCCCATGTCGACCAGGCGCGCGCGGGTATAATCGACGCCGCCATCGGCCTTGATCGACTTGTCGCCGCCCCAGTGCGCGAACGTTACACCGCCCTCGGCCTCGATACCGCGGAAGCGGGCGCTGGCCTGAAGATACTGGTAGACCGGGAAGTCCTCGATCACTTCGCCGGTTGGCACGGCAGTGATGAAGTTCGAGAAGTTGGTGCCGAACACGGTAACCGATCCCGCCACGTCGCCGCCGTTATAGCGCATGCCAGCCTCGATGCCGTTGCTGCGCTCGACCTTGAAGTCAGGATTGCCGCGTTCGTAGGACTGGGTGGCGTCGTGCAGGCCGTCGACGAAGAGTTCTTCGGCCGAGGGCGCGCGTTCGCCGTGCGAATAGTTCACCGAAAGGGTGACATGGTCGATCGGGTGCCAGGCGATACCGGCGACGCCCGAATACTGGTCGAAATTGCGCTTCTCGTCGGCCGGGATCGTGCGGATGCGCGTGTTTTCGTAACGCAGCGCGCCTTCGAGGTCGAACTGGCCCACTTCGAGGTGCTGCAGCGTGAAGACGGCGAAGCGGTCGGTGTTGTTGTCGGGCAGCAGCATCTCGTCGCCGCTGATGTCGAGCCGGGCGGACGAATACTGGATGCCGCTGGAGCCGCTCCAGATGCCGCGCTTTGCCTGGTCCGCCTGGACGCGCACTTCCACAGCCTTGTTGTGGAACTGGGTGCCGATGTTGCCATCCTCGATCTCGGCGTGCTCGTAGTCGCCATAGGCGCCGCGCAGTTCGAGGCGCTTGAGGAAGCCTTCGAGGTTCAGCCCGGCGCGAAGGTCCACGCGGGTCTGGCGCAGCGAGATACTGGTTGCTTCGGGATCGGCCGAGGGACGCGGGGGAATGCCGTAGTCGTTGGCGAGGCGCTGCACCGAGATGCCGATGTCGCCGCCGTCGTCGATGAATGCGAGACCGCCGCCCAGCGTCCAGCCTTCGGTGCCGCTGTTGGCGATCTTGCCGCGCTGGTTGGCCTGCTGGGTCAGCGTGGCCGCGCCGGTGAGATCGCCTGCATCGGCAAGATCGCCAGCCTGCGTCAGGGCCTGCGCGCGCAGTTCCGGCGACAGGACGTAGCCGCCGACGTGGAGGTCGTCGCTGTGGTAATAGGAAGCGTCGAAGTGCGCCACGAGGCGGCTGGCGAGCCGGATATCGGTGGCAACGCCGCCGTTGACCATGTTCGCGGCCGTTCCGAACGAGCCCAGAGCATCGAGGCTGAAGGCCTTGTCCGGCACTTTGCGCGGGATGCGATTGTCCACGGCATTGACGACGCCGCCCGAAGGATCGCTGGCATAGAGCAGCACGCGCGGGCCGTGCAGGACCTCGATCCGGTCCACGTTGAGCGTGTCGAGTGACACGGCGTGGTCTGCCGAGACGGAAGATGCGTCGAGCGAGCCGATGCCGTCCAGCAGCACCTGCACGCGCGGGCCGTCAAAGCCGCGCAAGACCGGGCGCGACACGCCGGGCGCGAAGCCGGTGCTGGAAACGCCCGGAAGGCTGGCAAGCATTTCGCCGATCTGCGGCTTGAGGTCACGGGTCAGCGCCTCGCCCGAGAGCACGACCGGCGCGGCGATGGGATCGGCATTGCCGGAGATCAGGCGGCCGGTGACGATGATTTCCGGGCCGTTTTCCTGCGGATGCCCGTCCGTGTCGGCCGCCGCGCTCGGCGCGGGTGAGCCGGTCTGTGCCGCAGCGGTGCCGGGCATGACGGCGAGCGTCGAGGAGAGGGCGCTGGCAGTCACCAGCAGGGCGATTCGGGCGGTTGGGAGCGTCATGCTCAACCGGCTAATTGCGAGGATATAACATATCAATGCTGAAATGTTTCGCGACGACAAGGCGTTTCATACGCGCGATGAATGGAGTTTCGTTCTGAAATTCCCGGATAAATGGCGCCCTTGATCGCGGCGCCGGCAGCCAAGCCTTAGCGGCGCGGGCGCAGGCGCGGGTTCGGCTGAACCGTATCAACGAGCTTCAGGAAGTCGTCGATGCGGATGATGCGCTCGAACTGGAAGCCGGCGCGGCCTTCGTGAGCCCAGATCAGATGGGCCTCGATCCGGCCGATCACCGGGAGGCGCATGACCAGGCGTTCGCCGCGTTCGAGCGGTTGTTCGCCTTGCGCCATGAAGCCCTGCGCAGAGAGATTGACGATGTGCAGATGGAGGTCGCCGAGCTGGCGATGTTCAGCAATCACCTTGTAATCGACGGGGTGCCGTGCCGCGCGACGCTTGTCGGTTACAGTGAGCTGCGCTCCTGCAGTCATCTCTAAATGCCTCATGATGGTGTTGTGACTGTGAGCGACAACGGTGCATCGAAATGGCAAAGAAACGGTAAACCTGTTCACTTTTGCGCGGTATGCGGCGGTCGAACGTGCCGCATATACGTTAAAATGCCCCGGTTAGGGGAACCGGGGCATTCTTGTGAGTAGAACTGCGTAAGGGCTGTGGAACGGTGGTTCAGGCGCCCTTGAGCACGGCGTGCTTCTTCTTGCCGAGGCTGAGTTTGCGGGTTTCGCCGGCGGGGATCGCGATCAGATATCCCGGATCGTCCATCGTCACGTCGTCCAGCTTCACCGCGCCTTCGCCGATCTTGCGCTTGGCCTCGCCGTTGGAGGCGGTGAAGCCGAGGTCGGTCAGCGCCGAACCAAGGCGCACGCCCTCGCCCGTCACTTCGAGCGTGGGGAGATCCTGTCCGAGCCCGCCGCCCGCGAAAGTGGCCTTGGCGGTCGCTTCGGCGGTGACGGCTGCGTCCTCGCCGCGGCACAGCCTGGTCACTTCGTTGGCGAGGACGACCTTGGCATCGTTGATCGCGGCGCCTTCGAGCGTTTCGAGGCGTGCAATCTCGTCCAGCGGCAGGTCGGTGAACAGGCGCAGGAACTTGCCGACGTCGCGGTCGTCGCAGTTACGCCAGTATTGCCAGAAGTCGTAGGAGGGCAGCATGTCCTCGTTGAGCCAGACCGCACCGGCCGCCGACTTGCCCATCTTGGCGCCGTCGGCTGTGGTGAGCAGCGGCGTGGTGATCCCGAAGACTTCCCTGGAATCCATTCGGCGGGTCAGTTCGATGCCGTTGATGATGTTGCCCCACTGATCGGAGCCGCCCATCTGCAACGCCACCCCCATTTCCCTGGAAAGGTGGCGGAAATCGTAACCCTGCAGGATCATGTAGTTGAATTCGAGAAAAGTCATAGGCTGCTCGCGTTCAAGGCGCAGGCGCACCGAGTCGAACGAAAGCATGCGATTTACGGTGAAATGCGTGCCGACTTCCTGAAGCAGCTGGATATAGCCGAGCTGCCCGAGCCAGTCGTGGTTGTTGACCATGACCGCGTCGGTCGGCCCGTCTCCGAACTTCAGCAGGCGCGAGAAGATCGAGAAGATGCCCTTGATATTGGTCTCGATCGCCTCGTCGCTCAGCATCTTGCGGCTTTCGTCGCGGCCGGTGGGATCGCCGATACGGGTGGTGCCGCCGCCCATGAGCACGATCGGCTTGTGGCCGGCCTGCTGGAGGCGGCGCAGCATCATGATCTGCACGAGGCTGCCGATGTGGAGCGACGCGGCGGTGGCGTCGAAGCCGATATATCCGGGCACGACCTGCTTCGCCGCCAGGGCATCGAGGCCCTCCGCGTCCGTCATCTGGTGGATGTAGCCGCGCTCGTCGAGGAGGCGGAGCAGGGAGGAATTGTAGGTCATGATGGCCCAGTGCTTCTTTGGCTTGGATGGATCTAGAGCGGCGCGCGTAGCACGCACGGCGCCCAAGATGAAGCGGTTGGTCGCCCTGCCGCGGGCATCCGGCCGAATCCGCATTGCCAGCCCCCCGGCTCACCTTCTACCCGAACAGGCATGGCCGACCTGACCCGCCACCCGGCGCACCCCTCCACCCTCGTCCGTTCCATCGAAACCCGCGTAATCGGCTTCGACACCGCCTGGCTGCGGGTTCGCTGGCGCATCCTCGGCGCCGGCAAGCTCGTGGTGCCCTCCTTCGCGGGCAAGGGCAGGGCGGACGAACTCTGGCGCACCACCTGCTTCGAACTGTTCCTGCAACCCGCGCAAGCCGCGGGCTATACCGAGTTCAATCTTTCGCCGTCGGAGCGCTGGAACGTTTACGATTTCTCGGGTCGCCGCGAGGGGATGGCCGAAAGGCCGATGCCCCGCGAGCCGGAATGCGCGATGCGCAAGGGTTCCGACATCGCCGTGTTCGACGCCGCCATTCCGGCGGGCGGCCTTCCGGAAGGCCCGCTGCGCTGCGGCTTCACGGCGGTGATCGAGGAGGAGGGCGGCGTGAAAAGCTACTGGGCACTTGCCCACAAGGCAGATGCGCCCGACTTCCACGATCCGTCTTGCTTCACGCTTGAGCTTGCGGCACCCACCGCCTCATGAAATTCGGCATCGATCGCCTGCTGGCGGACCCTGAACTGCGCGCTGCTCTCGAAGGACGCCGTGTCGCCCTCGTGGCCCATCCCGCCTCGGTAACCGAGGATCTGGTTCATTCGCTCGACGCGCTGATCGCCGCCGGCGTCAACGTGACGAGCGCGTTCGGGCCGCAGCACGGGCTCAAGGGCGACAAGCAGGACAACATGGTCGAGACGGCGAACGAGCTCGACCCGACTTACGGTATCCCGGTCTACAGCCTCTACGGTGAAGTACGCCGGCCGACCGAGGAGATGATGGCGAGTGCGGACGTGTTCCTGTTCGACCTCCAGGACCTCGGCTGCCGCATCTACACTTTCGTGACGACACTGCTCTATCTGCTCGAAGCGGCGCAGGAGCAGGGCAAGGCCGTCTGGGTGCTTGACCGGCCCAACCCGGCGGGGCGCCCGGTGGAGGGCACGATCCTGCTAGCTGGGCAGGAGAGCTTCGTCGGCGCCGGTCCTATGCCGATGCGTCACGGATTGACGCTGGGCGAGATGGGGCACTGGTTCGTGCGCCGCTTCGGTCTCGACGTGGACTACCGCGTGATCGCCATGGATGGCTGGGAACCGGAAGGTCCGGGCTTCGGCTGGCCGCAGGACCGGATCTGGATCAACCCGAGCCCGAACGCGGCCAATCTCAACATGGCGCGCGCCTATGCGGGCACGGTAATGCTGGAAGGCGCACTGCTCTCGGAGGGACGCGGGACCACGCGCCCGCTCGAAGTGCTGTTCGGCGCGCCGGACGTCGATGCCAGGGCCGTTCTTGCCGAAATGGAGCGTATCGCGCCCGAATGGCTGGCCGGCTGCGCGCTGCGGGAATGCTGGTTCGAACCGACGTTCCACAAACATGCCGGAACCCTGTGCAGCGGACTGATGATCCATGCCGAGGGCACGTTCTACGATCACCATGCCTTCCGGCCCTGGCGCCTGCAGGCGCTGGCCTTCAAGGCGATCCGGAACCTCTATCCGGACTACGCGATCTGGCGCGACTTTCCTTACGAATACGAATTCGATCGCCTGGCCATCGACGTTATCAACGGCGGCCCGGCACTGCGTGAATGGGTGGAGGATCCGGCCTCGGTTCCGGCCGATCTCGAAGCGATCGCGGGAGCGGACGAGGCGGCATGGCGCCAAGAGATCGCCGACCTGCTGATCTATCGCTGAAACAGGATCGAGGGCTCCCGAGCGGGAGCCCTCTCCATTGGTGCGCTGCTTAGAAGCGCATGCCACCGGTCAGGGCGACCTGGCGGCGCTGGAAGTTCACGCCTTCAAAGCTGCCGAGATCGGCATAGTTGAATTCGACGCCGACATAAGTGGCGGCGGAAAGATTGTAGTCGAAGCCGATCGCGCCCTGGATGCCGTCAAGCGTTTCGGAGTCGGAGTCACCGTCGAAGGTCGCCTTGAGCTTCATGCGGTCGTAGCCGACCTTGGCGTAAAGCTGCGAACGGGTGCCCAGGTTCAGGCCGATGCGGCCGCCGGCTGCGAAGTTGCCGGCCGAACCGAGGCAGAGGCCGCTGTCGCATTCCTTCGAGCGGGCGTATTCGTAATTGACGTAAGGCCCCACGGTGACTTTCGTGCTGACCGGAAGGTCGTAGCCGATCTCGCCGCCAAACGAGACAGACTGGCCCAGCTTGTAAACGTCGCCGTCGCTGACGGTGGGCGTTTCCCAACCGACGCGCGCTTCCGCGCGAAGACCGGAGAGCTTGGTCTCGTCGGCCAGAGCGGGCTGGGCAAGCAGAGCTGCGGCCACGAGGCCGTACTTATAAAAATTCATAATTTCCCCCTTTGGAGAAGCGCACCCGCTTCGCCAAATTACCGATTAAAGAACTGTAATACCTTTATTTTTATGCGCCCGAAGCGAGCGCGCAGCTAGCGGCTCTCGTGGCGGCTTTCAATCGACAATTTCATGAATTGCGACGGGCATGTTGTTTTTGGGATGGTGATGCAGTCGTGCAACAATCGCAGCGATATTTGCCTCTGCCCGTTCTATTCATGCGGGCAATGCCGCGTCAGGCTTTCTTTCGGCTGAGTTCGCGCATGGCGCCGTCCAGACCGTCGAGCGTCAGCGGGAACATGGCCCCGCCAACCAGTTCGCGGATCATCCGGGTCGAACTGGAGTAGGCCCACTGCTGCTCGGGCGTGGGGTTGAGCCAGACCGTTGCCGGATAGGTCCGGGCGATACGGCCCAGCCACACCGCCCCCGCTTCGTCGTTCATGTGCTCCACCGAACCGCCAGGGTGGCTGATCTCGTAAGGGCTCATCGCGGCGTCGCCCACGAAGATCACCTTGTAGTCGTGCCCGTACTTGTGAAGCACGTCCCAGGTGGGCGTGCGCTGGGACCAGCGGCGGCGATTGTCCTTCCACAGGCCTTCGTAGATGCAGTTGTGGAAGTAGAAGAACTCCATGTTCTTGAACTCGGCGCTGGCCGCGCTGAACAGTTCCTCCATGAGCTGGATGTACGGGTCCATCGATCCGCCGACATCGAGGAACAGCAGCACTTTCACGGCATTGTGCCGTTCCGGCCGCATGACCACGTCAAGCCAGCCCTGCTTCGCCGTGCCCCGGATGGTGCCTTCGAGGTCGAGTTCCTCGGCCGCACCTTCGCGTGCAAAACGGCGCAGGCGCCGCAGGGCAACCTTGATGTTGCGGGTGCCGAGATCGCGGGTGTTGTCGAGATTGGCGAACTCGCGCTTTTCCCAGACCTTGATGGCACGGCCGTGCGCGCCTTCGCCGCCGACGCGGATGCCCTCGGGGTTGTAGCCGGCATGGCCGAAGGGCGAAGTGCCGTTGGTTCCCACCCACTTGTTCCCGCCCGAGTGACGTTTTTCCTGCTCAGCCAGACGCTTCTTCAGCGTCTCCATGATCTCGTCCCAGGAACCGAGCGACCTGATCTGCTGCATTTCCTCCTGCGAGAAATAGCGCTCGGCGACTTTTTTCAGCCAGTCCTCGGGCATTTCGACCGGCTGCTGGCCGTAATCGGTGAGAACGCCCTTGAAGACCTTCTGGAACACCTGGTCGAACCGGTCGAGCAGGCCTTCGTCCTTCACGAAAATGGCGCGACTGAGGTAGTAGAAGGCTTCCGGCGTCTGTTCGATCACCCCGCGGTCGAGCGCTTCGAGAAGCACGAGATGCTCCTTGAGCGAGGCCGGAATACCGGCGGCGCGCAGCTCGTCGACGAAATTCAGCAGCACGGCAGCATCTCCATTCCCCGTGACTTCTGGTCGCGCCCTCCCGCCTCGTCAATCTTCGCGCTCGAAGAACCGGCAGTGCGATTGTGACGTTCGAACGGGCGGCTATAAACGCGGGGTGCAGCTTACATCGAATCAGGTCGCTCGATATCGCGAAGACGCCGTCAGGGCCTTGCAACGCGGGGATGGCAGGGCCGCCCTGGCCGCTCTGGAACCATTGGCCACGCTACCCGACCCACCGTTGCTCTCGATTGCGCAGGCACATCTCATGGCCTCGGACCCGGCTGGTGCCGAGGCGGTGCTTGAAAGAGTTCTCGCCGCCGATCCCCGCAACATCGGCGCGTTGCTCCTGAAGGGCGATTCGCGGACCCGGCTCGGAGACAGCCGCGCCGCGATCGCGTTCTACAAGGCCGCACTGGACGCCGCTTCGCGTCTCTCGTCGGTGCCGCCTGCATTGCAAGCGGCACTGGGGCAGGCGCAGCGACAGATCGCGGCGTTTTCCGCGCGCTACGAAGACGAACTGCGCGCTCGCCTTGCCAACGATATCGGCGGCGTCTCGATAAGTCCGCGGATCGCCGAGGCGCTGGACATTCTGACCGGCAAGCGGGAAGTTTTCGTCCAGCAGCCGCAAAGCTTCTATTTTCCGGGCCTGCCGCAAATCCAGTATTACGAACGCGAGCAGTTCGATTGGGTTTCTGCCGTAGAGGCGGAAACGGAAGCGATCCGGGAAGAGCTGCTCGCCGTACTCGCGCAGGACGGTGCATTTCGTCCCTACGTGGAATCCGAACCGGGACGGCCCGCCAAGCAGAATTCCATGGTTGGAGATCCGCGGTGGGGGGCCTGGTACCTGTGGCGGGGCGGCGAAGCAGTTGCCGGGCGAGCAGAACGTTGCCCCCGGACGATGGCGGCGCTGGAACATGCGCCCATCCCGCGTGTCACGGGGCGCTCGCCGATGGCGCTGTTTTCCCGCCTTCAGCCCGGCATGCATATTCCGGCCCATACCGGCTTCCTGAACACGCGACTGATCTGTCACTTGCCGCTCGTCGTTCCGGCGGGGTGCCGGTTCCGCGTGGGTAACGAGACGCGTCAGTGGGAAGAGGGAAAGTTGCTCATCTTCGATGACAGCATGGAGCATGAGGCCTGGAACGATGGTTCGCAGGACCGCGTCGTCCTTCTGTTCGAAGTCTGGCGGCCCGAGATCAGCGCGGAAGATCGCGCCGCGCTTACCGTGATGTTCGAGTACATTTCCGCTTACGACGCGTAAGCCGCTTCGGTTCGGCGGCGGATACCGTGGACGGCGGCCACCAGTACGAACGAGATGTACATCAGGAGATACCATGCCCCCAGCTTCGCCGGATGCACCAGTGTCCAGCCGGACTGCTGGTCCGGGTAGATCCAGGCGCGCGAGAACGTGCCGAGGTTTTCGGCGAACCAGATGAACAGGCTGACCAGCAGCCATCCCAGCAAGAGCGGCATCCAGCGGTCCGCACGCCAGACCCGGAAGCGGATGCGAGTGCGCGCGAAAAGGACGGCCAGCGCCGCGAACAGTCCGATCCGGATGTCGCGCAGCCAGTGGTGGGCGAAGAAGTTCACATAGACGGCGATCGCCAGGAGCCATGTGGCGGGGATGGGCGGGTAGCGGGTGAAGCGAAAGTCGAAGATCCGCCAGACGCGGGCGATATAGCTGCCCACGGCGGCATACATGAAGCCGGAAAACAGCGGCACGCCGCCGATCCGCAGCAGGCTTGCCTCAGGATATTGCCAGGATCCGTAAGCGGTCTTGAACAGCTCCATCACCGTGCCCACGACGTGGAAGGCGAGGATCACTTTCGCCTCGTCGTAGGTCTCCAGCCGCAAGGCGAGCATGGCCACCTGGATTGCCAGTGCGGCCAGCGTCAGGAAGTCGTAGCGGGCCAGCGCTGCATCGGCTGGGTAGAACAGGTGAGTGGCTACCAGCAGCGCCAGCAAGACGCCGCCATAGAGGCAGGCCCAGCCTTGCTTGAACCCGAACAGCAGGAATTCATACAGCCAAGACTGCCATCCGGCTGCGGGTGTAAAATCCTCTAGTTGCTGCCGGATGGCGGCAAAACGGGTCTGCATGACAGGATATGTTCGGCCCGGCAGCTCGATCAGGAGCCTGTCGGCGCCGGAGACGCGGGAGCGGGCGGCTGGCGGGGCCAGCTTTCCAGAGCCTTGTCGAAGCTGGCCCATTCGGGCGCGTCTTCCGTCCAGATCACGGTTTCCGGGTGCAGGCCATGGCCCGCATCGAGAGCGCCGAGGCGCACGGTTGCGAGGTGCGGGCGCGCCGAGCTTTGCGCATAGACCTGCGTGCCGCACTTCGGACAGAAGTGAAAGGCAAGGGTATTGCCGCTTGCCGCCGTCCACGCCGAGTGGGCGAGTTCGCCTTCGATCGCGACATCCTCGACCTTGAAGATGGCGTTGTTGGTCGGCCCACCGGAGGCGATCTGCTGGCACTGGCGGCACCAGCACTGGCGCGTGCCGATCGGTTCGCCTGTTACTTCGAGCGTGACGGCGCCACATGCGCAGCGGCCGGGATAGGGGGCGGTCATGGCGTTCTTCTCAATTTCCCCGGCGCGCCATGAAAGCGAGCCGTTCGAAGAGCATGACGTCCTGTTCGTTCTTGAGCAAGGCTCCGTGCAGAGGCGGGATCGCCTTCGTCGGGTCCTGGTTCTGAAGGACGTCGAGCGGCATGTCCTCGCTGAGCAGGAGCTTCAGCCAGTCCAGCAGCTCGCTGGTGGAAGGCTTCTTCTTGAGGCCGGGAACCTCGCGCAGTTCGTAGAAGATTTCCATCGCGCGGGTGACGAGGGTCTTCTGAATGCCGGGGAAGTGGACATCGACGATGGCCTGCATCGTCTCGCGGTCGGGAAAGCGGATGTAGTAGAAGAAACAGCGGCGCAGGAACGCGTCGGGCAGGTCCTTCTCGTTGTTCGAGGTGATGACCACGATGGGGCGGTCCTTTGCCGCCACGCGTTCGCCGGTCTCGTAAACGTCGAAAGCCATTCGATCGAGTTCGGCGAGGAGATCGTTCGGAAACTCGATATCGGCCTTGTCGATCTCGTCGATCAGGAGGACAGGCAGGCGCGGCGAGGTGAACGCCTCCCACAGCTTGCCCTTGCGGATATAATTGTTGATGTCATGGACGCGCGCATCGCCGAGCTGACCGTCGCGCAGGCGGGCCACGGCGTCGTACTCGTAGAGGCCCTGATGGGCCTTGGTGGTGGACTTGACGTTCCAGGTGATGAGCGGGGCATCGAGGGAGGCGGCGATCTGCTCCGCCAGCACCGTCTTGCCGGTGCCCGGTTCGCCCTTCACCAGAAGGGGACGGCGCAGCAGGACGGCGGCGTTCACCGCGACTTTCAGGTCATCGGTCGCGACGTAGCTGCTGGTGCCTTCAAAACGCTGCAAACTGCCGGAATTATCGTCCACGCCTATCCGTCCTTATCCGCAAAAACCCTGCTTTTCCGCCAAGTTCGTCCACTGCTGTCTGAGCCTGTGCAGATGCGCATGTTTGACGCATCTTTGACGACTTGACGTGGACAATATGGCAAAAAAGCGCTCAAAAAGGCCCCGCTTGCAACCCGCGCCGCGCGGGCGAAACTTGCCGAGGGTGTGCACTGGCGGGGCGTAAATGCGCAAGAGCATTTAGGATACCGGCGCGGGAAGCGCGGGGGCGTTTGGTTGGTGCGTTGGCGTGGCTTACAGGGAAACCCTTATATTCGTAAGGCATCGACGACGATCTTGAATGCGGGCAGGTTCTGACGCCGGCTCGGATAGTAGAGGAAGTAACCGTCGAACAGGGGCGACCAATCGTCCAGGATCTGAACCAGCGCGCCTGACGCGACATGCTGCTCCACGATGTTCTCCGGGACGTAGGCGATGCCGTAGCCGCTTACCGCCGCGTCGATCATCGCGTAGGAATTGTTGAAGGTCACTTGCCCGCTCACCCTGACGCGTAGCGCCTGACCGTCTTTTTCGAATTCCCAGGCATAAAGCCCCCCGGCGCTTTCATGCCGCATATTGATGCAGACATGCCCCACAAGTTCGTGCGGATGTTCCGGTGCACCATGCGCGTCAAGATAAGAGGGTGACGCCACCGCAACCAGACGCCAGTCCGGACCGATGCGGACGGCGATCATGTCCTTTTCAACCGCCTCTCCAAGCCGGACGCCTGCATCGAAACCCTCTTCGACGATGTTGCGGAAAGTGCTGTCGAGGATCAGTTCGACGCTGATGTCGGGATAGGCGCTGAGAACCGGTTTGAGCTTCGGCCAGACGACGCTCTCCAGCGCATGGTCGGACAGGGTTAGCCGGATCGAGCCGGACGGCTTGTCCCGGAACGTCATCAACGCGGCGATCTCATCCTCGATCTCGCCAATTCGCGGGGCGATGGTCTGGAGCAGCCGCTCTCCGGCGATGGTTGTCGCGACACTGCGCGTCGTACGCGACAGCAGCCTTATCCCCATACGCTCTTCGAGCTGCCTGATCGCATGGCTCAGCGTCGATTGTGAAATGCCCAGTTTCGCCGCTGCCCGCGTGAAGCTGTGTTCTTCGGCGACGGCCTGAAACCAGGCAAGTTGGTTGAGGTCGGTCTTGGCCACAGGTGCCCTTCCACTGTCGCGCCAGGTGATTATTCGGCTGTGTCGATAAGTTCATGCGAATTTGCATGTCTAATCGCATGATCGCTTGATGGCTAGATTGGCTCTGTAGATCGAAGCAGGAGTCTGTTTAATGGTGGTCGCGACCACATCCGATGCCCGGAGTAGGCCCGTCGGCGCCTGGGGTGCAGTACTGTCCATGGCGCTGTGCGTGGCGATGCTGATCGCTTCGGAATTCATGCCGGTCAGCTTGCTTACGCCGATGGCGGAAGGGCTTCACGCATCCAGCGGCCAGACCGGACAGGCCATTTCGATCAGCGGACTGTTTGCGGTGTTGTCCAGCATGCTCATCACCACTGCCGCCGGTACGGTAAACCGGAAATCGGTTCTGGTCGCGATGACCGCCCTGATGCTGATTTCGCTCATCCTGGTCGCGGCGGCGCCAAATTTCGCAATGCTCATGATCGGCCGCACCCTGCTCGGCGTCTGTATCGGAGGCTTCTGGGCATTGGCCACCGCCGTGATCATGCGCCTGGTGCCCGAGGCCGACGTGCCGCGCGCGCTGGCCCTGATGTACGGCGGACAGGCCATAGCCGCAGCCTTTGCCGCGCCGATCGGCAGCTATCTGGGCGGCATTTTCGGCTGGCGCGCGGTGTTCTGGGCGCTGACGCCCATCGTCGCGGTCAATCTCTTCTGGCATCTGGTAGCTCTGCCCTCGCTTCCCGCGAGCCAGCCCCAGGACTTCAGGTCGATGTTCGGCCTGCTCAAGCGGCCCCACTTCCTGCGCGGCCTGATTGCGGCGATGCTGACCTGGGGTTCGGCCTTCACGATGTTCACCTATCTTCGGCCTTTTCTGGAACAGGTGACGGGCGTGGGCCTCTCGGCCCTGTCGATCCTTTTGCTGATCCTGGGCTGTGCCGGGTTTATCGGCACCTGGGCGGCCGGGCGCTTCCTGACCGGCAATGTCGCCCCCCTCTTGAAGTTGCCGGCTCTCCTGATGGGCGGTTGCACGGCGGGACTGCTGCTGCTCGGCCACTGGGTAGTGGCTGCCAGCATCTTCCTTGCACTTTGGGGTGTCATGAACACCGCCATGTCGGTGATCTGGATGACATGGATGTCTCAGAATGTGGATGATGCGCCGGAAGCTGCAGGCAGCCTGATGGTCGCCGCGATCCAGGCCTCGATACTGCTCGGCGCGGTTGTCGGCGGCCTGCTACTGGACGGTCTGACGATCGTTGCGACTTTTACCGGCAGCGTGATTCTTGCCGGTCTCGCGCTTGCTCTCATCGGCAGCGGCCAGCGGCTGCTGAAGCCCGCCCGCGCGTAGCTACCGCTCCTCTCCCGCAAATAACGAACCTCCACAAGTCGCACGATTGGAGATGCCCATGAGTACCCCTGAGACGAATGCGCCAGCCCCCGGCCTTCATCGGCGTGAACTTCTGAAACTGACGGGTGCAGGCATCGCCGCATTCGGTGCGGCTTCAATCATCGCCTCCTCCAACGCAAAGGCTCAGACTATGACAAACGAATGGGACAAGACCTTCCCGAAAAGCGCCAAGCTTGACCACCAGAAGGTCACGTTCAAAAACCGCTACGGCATTACGCTCGCCGCCGATATGTATCTGCCGAAGAATCCAACCGCCAAACTGGCCGCAATCGTGGTCAGCGGCCCGTTCGGCGCCGTGAAGGAGCAATCCTCGGGCCTCTATGCGCAGGCCCTGGCGGAACGCGGGTTCGCAACGCTGGCGTTCGATCCCTCCTATACCGGCGAAAGTGGCGGCGAGCCGCGTAACGTCGCGTCCCCGGATATCAACACCGAGGATTTCAGCGCGGCCGTCGATTTCATCGGGCTGCGGCCGGAAATCGATCGCGAGCGGATCGGCGTCATCGGTATCTGCGGCTGGGGCGGTATGGCGCTCAGCACCGCGGCGATCGACAAGCGGATCAAGGCCGTCGTCGCCAGCACCATGTACGACATGACCCGTGTCATGTCGAAGGGCTATAACGACAGTGTGACCCCGCAGCAGCGCACGGAGACGCTTGAGCAACTGAGCCGCCAGCGCTGGACGGACGCCGAAGAGGGCAGCCCTGCTTATGGCCCCGTATCGTTGGAACTGAAGGGCGGTGAGCCGCTGTTCGTCGTGGAATATGCGGCTTATTACAAGACGAAGCGCGGGTTCCATCCCCGGGCCATCAACTCGAACGCGGCATGGTCTCTCACTACGCCCCTGTCGTTCATGAACCTGCCGATCCTCACTTATATTGCTGAAATCTCACCCCGGCCGATCCTGCTTATCCATGGCGAGAAGGCTCATTCCCGCTATTTCAGCGAGACGGCCTTTGCGTCAGCGGCTGAGCCCAAAGAACTGATGATCATTCCGGGTGCCACCCACACCGACCTCTACGACCAGGTAGACATCATACCGTTCGACAAGCTGACCAGCTTCTTCCAGGAGCATCTCGGCGCCTGACCGGATGAGGACACGCGGCCGCGCGCGACGAATGGTCGGGCGCGGCCGCCTTGGCCTAAGCGGACCCCGACCTGTCGTTCGGCGACTTCTTCCGTCCTCGTGCGGCAGGCTTTTCCGGCAAGGTCTTTCCATACTCTTCCCACCACGCCGTCAGCGCCTCCATGGTGGGGCCAAGCCCGCGCGCCTTGGTCGTCATCTCATATTCGACGCGCGGCGGCACTTCCGCGAAGACGGTGCGCGAGACCAGGCCATCTGCCTCCAGTTCGCGAAGCTGGGCGGTGAGCATGTGCTGCGTGATGCCCGGGATGCCCTTTCGCAACTCCCCGAACCGATGCACCCGCTGATGCAGCAGCCACATGATCTCCAGTTTCCATTTGCCCGAGAGCATCGCGAAGGCGCGGCGCATCTCGTCCTGCATGGTGAAGCCATCGTCAGCTATTAGTATGATTTTCCATACTTAGTGTCACGAATTCATCCTACTTGTAGCATCTCATCCTAGATGACATTTCGATACAGGTTCAGGTCGCTGTTGGGAATCCTCAAGTCCGCCGAACGTCAATCAACCGGATCGTCGCCTGCATTGGCGGCGGGGGGAGTGTTATGTCCGCAATCTACACATATTGGATCAGCACGGGATTGCTTGTCCTGCTCTATCTCACGTCCGCTTTCTTCTACGCCACCAGGAAAGACTGGGTCAGGTCAGCCCTCGTCGAATTGAATTATCCGGCGCCCTATTTGCTGACTTTCATGATCGCGGTGAAGATCGTTGGACCTGTAGCGATCCTGTCCCGCGTTAGCGGGGCACTCAGCGACCTCGCCTATGCCGGCATCTTCTATCACCTCGTGCTCTCCGGGATGGCCCATCTCGGCGTGGGCAAGCCGAAGGGCGCCATGCCTGCGGCTGTGGCGCTGGTGCTTCTGGCCGCGTCGTTCGCCACGCAGAACGCCGCACGCGACATCCCATCGCCTTACGCGCCGGCTTTCGGCGTGCACCAGTCAACACATATCGAAAGGAATTCATAATGGGTCGTCTTGACGGAAAGGTCGCCATCATCACCGGCGCAGGCCGCGGTATCGGCCGCGCTACCGCCAGGCTATTCGCCGCAGAGGGCGCGAAAGTCGCGGTCCTCTCGATCACGCCCGCGAATGTCGATGCGGTCGTCGCGGACATCGAGGCCGCCGGTGGAACCGCACTGGGCGTGCCGACCGACGTCAGCGACCCGGATCAGATCAGGGCCGCAGTCGACACGGTGGTCGCCGCCTGGGGACGGATCGACATCCTCGTGAACAATGCCTTCGATCCCGGAGTGGTCATGTCGCCGATCAACGATCTTTCGGTCGAGCAGCTTCAACGCAACTTCGATACCGGCCCGATCGCCAGCCTGCGGGCGATGCAGGCCTGCTATCCCTATCTCAAGGCCAGCGGCGAAGGCCGGGTCATCAATTTCGGATCGCCCGCGGCCACGCTCGGGATGTCGCCCTATGGACCGTACAACATGGCCAAGGAAGCCACGCGGGCGCTCACGCGTACAGCGGCGCGCGAATGGGGGCCGGACAACATCACCGTCAACAATGTCCTGCCCGTGGCCGACACCTGGGGTGCGGCGGAAGCGAATGCGCCTGCGCCCGATAGCGCGCTTGCGCGGTTCGGTTCGCCTGAAGAGGACATTGCCCCGGTGGTGCTGTTCCTCGCCAGCAAGGATGCCCGGTTCCTGACCGGCTACAGCCTCACGCCCGACGGCGGAATGATCATCGATACTGCGCGCTAAGCGGTGAAATGGAGCACTTTTCTATGAGTGCTCCTTCCCGCCACGACGAGTTGGGGTGGCTTTTTGCGGGAGCCCCGAGGCTGGATGTGACCCTTGTCGGTCATTCAGGCGCGGATTTCCACTTCCCACGCGGATGCCGGCGGCTTTTCCGTAGGCTTCCCGTTCCACGGCAGCAACTCGTCGCTCCGGTTTATGGGATAGCCGTTTCACCTTCAACGAATGAAGAATTCGACCGGAACGACCAGTTCCAGCGTATCACCGGGTTTGTCTTCCGGCGGCCGGGGCAATGGCTGGGCACGTTTCGCCAGTGTCAGCGCTTCGCGATCGAGTTCAGGGAAACCGCAGGAGCGCTCGAGGCTGGTCGACAGCACACGCCCGTCCCGGTCCATCGTGAAACGGATATAGGGAACGCCCTGCTGACGGCGGGCATGGGCTCCAGAGGGATAGCGCCGATACTTGTTGAGCCGTGCAAGAACCCGTCCTTCCCAGCGATCTGCGGCATTGCTCGAGACCTGGGGAGCGGGCGGTGCCGGGACGGTCTCGGGCGCGGCAGTTTCGGGCCGCGGGGGAGCCGGGTCAGAGGGCTTTGGCGGTGTGACCGTAGCCGGAGTCTGAAGCGGGGACAGGGCGATCGCCACGGGTTCGCGCGGTTCAACCTTCGGCGGTGGCGGCGCGGGCTCCTGCTTTTCGACAGGCCGCGGCGCTTCCTTATCCTTGGGCGGGGTTTCCTCGGGCGAGGCAAGCGGCACTTGCTCGACCATCAGCGCGGCCGAAGCCCTGGGGGGCTCGACCATGGTCCGGAAGGTCGCGAAAAGGCACACGAGCACCAGTCCATAGAGGCCGGCAGTGCCGACAAGGCCCAGCCAGCGGCTGCCCCCGTTCGTGCGATAGCGCTCGGGCGCATCGACGAGGAGGGACATGCCGGAAAACGGCGACGGAAGTTCCGATACCATCGAAGTCAGGCGCCGCCGTTCGCTCACAGTTTGTAGCGGGCCGTGAACAGCACGTTGCGCGGCGCGCCGTAGGTGTAGGATGTGTAGAGGCCGTATCCATCGTAATACGTCTTGTCGAAGAGGTTGTTGAGCACGATCGAGAGCGAGAGGTGATCGTTCACCTCATAGCCGCCGATCAGGCCGACAACGCCGACATTGCCCTGCTTCGCGGTACCATAGGAGGTCGCGTAGTGGGTAGCGTCCTGCCATGTCAGGTTGGCCCCGATCATCGCGCCGTCGAGAGTGCCCGTGTGGAAGCGATAGGAGGTTGCCAGCTTGCCCTGGTTTTGCGGCAGGCCGGTGTTCACGCGGCTTCCGGCGGCGGTGCGGGCGTGCAGATAGGTGTAGCCGCCCTGCACCTGCCAACCGGGCAGGATCTCGCCCGAGACTTCGAACTCGATACCCTTGCTGGTGACGCCGTCCTGCCCCTCATAGGCCTGCGCGCCGGACGGTGTGGTTTCACCGGGAACGGCAACCGCCACGTTGTTCTGCCTGATGTAGAACCCGGCGATGCTGGTGTTGAGCTTGCCGTCCAGGAATTCGCCCTTGATGCCGGCCTCGTAATTGTCGCCGGTGACCGGATCGAGCACCCTGTCGTTGGCGTCGTAGACCGACGCGGGCGAGAAGATTTGGGCATAGCTGGCGTAGACCGAAAGGTTCTTCGCAAAGTCGTAGACCACGCCGGCATAGGGCACGAACTTGCCGCTTTCATCGAGCTTGCGGCTGAGCGTGCCGTTGACCACGTCGCGCAGCTTGTAGGTCGTGAAGTTGGTGCCGAGGATTACCGAGAGGCCGTCAAGCGGGCGCAGGCGCGCTGTGGCATAGGCACTGCTCTCGCGCTCCATCGTGCGGCGCTGCACGACCGAAGCGCCAGACCAATCGTCGAGCGGCGCGATCTCGCCGTCCCAATCAGCCAGCAGGGTGGTCGGTTCGTCCTTGGTCGTATCCGTGCGGTGCAGGACGCCGCGGGTCCAGGAGTAACCGGCCACGACATCTGCGTCCCAGCCGCCGAGATCGACATGACCGGTGACTTGTGCGTCCAGACCCTTGGCCTTGCGATCAGGGGTCAACGTCGTGTTGTAGATCGTCGCCAGGCCCGTCTGCCGGTTCGGTGCGACGGCGCCATAGATCTGGCGCACCAGCATGTCGCGGATCAGTCGCGAATCCGTGAGGCGGAGGCGGGCCTGCCAGTCGGGCGAGAAATCGTGCTTCACGTCCACGAAGACCTTGCGGCTCTTCGATTCCAGATAGGCGCCCTTGCTCGACGGGCTCCATGATCGCTTGGCGATGAAGCGCGTACCGTCCGACCAGAACAGCGGGATCGCACCGTAAGTCGAACCATCGGTGTGCGAATACTGGTACTCGATCCCGGCATCGACCACCGTGTCGGGGGTCAGGTCGTATTCGAGAATGCCGTAATAGGTCTGGGCTTCCTTGTGGTAGTAATTTGAAAAGTTGTCGCGACTCTCGAAGGCGGCAACGGCGCGGGCGCGCAATGTCCCTTCCTCGTTGACCGGACCCGAAATATCCGCCTCGCCGCGATAGCGGTTCCATGATCCCGCGCTGACCGAGGCATGGCCCTGCAATTCGCTGGTCGGGCGCTTGAGCACGAGGTTGATCGCAGCGGACGGGTTACCCACGCCCTTGAGCAACCCGCTGGCGCCGCGCACCACCTCAACGCGGTCCAGCGTCACGGTGTCGACTTGCGTCAGGAAGCTGGCGCTGGCGTCCTGATCGTAGGAACGCAGTCCGTCGACCTGGACGATAGTGGTCGAAAACCCGCGCGAATAGAGGAAGTGGCGGTCGCTGTCGTCGTGCGAGAGGACGATGCCGGGTACCACGCGCAGCGCATCGGTAACCGAGATCAGTTGCTGGTCGTCAAGTTGTTGGCGGGTCACGACCGACATCGATTGCGGCGTCTCGCGCGGCGAGAGGTCGAGGCGGGTCACGCCCTTGGTCTGGCGGATCGTGTAAGAGCCGGTGCCTTCCGTGGCATTGGGATCGCTCGTCAAACTGGCGGGAATGCCGTAGTCGCCGCCATCCCCCTGAACCTGTACCGGGCCGAGCTGGATCGTGCCGCTCGCCGACTGCGGAGCGCGCTCCAGCGTGGCGGTGCCCGCACCTGTGAAGCGGAAGGTAAGGCCGGTACCCCCAAGCAGGCGCGAAAGCGCTTCTGCCGAACCGAACTCTCCCTTTACCGCAGAGGCGTTTACGCCCTCGGCAAGGTCGGCCGGGTAGGCGACCTGAATGCCGGACTGCTGCATGTACTGGCGAATTGCGCCGGGAAGCGGCTGGACCGCAATATCGAAATTGCGGGCGGCCGAACGGGCGTTCTGGGCGAGCGCCGGGGCACTGGCGGCAAGCGCGAAGACCCCTCCCGATGCCAGTAGTGACAGGCGAAGCGTGGCGCCGGCAATTCGGCGGTACGATGGCAACGACATTCTATTATCCCCTGCTCGACAAGCGGGACGCGCCTAATTCTGCAAATAATCCGCATTAGCAGCGCATCCATTGTGTCTGACGTCGGGCAGGGGTGGCTTCCTAACATGGCGATGAAAAATTTTACCGGGCTGGACGCAAAACGGCGATTCCTGCCAAGCGGTAGACATCGAACCCGGACATCTGGGCAATGGCGTCGATGGCTTCCTCAGGCTTGTCGGTACGGAATGCGGCGCTGATCCGCGCGGTTTTCTCAACGCTACCCATGACCAGAACGGGGCCGCGCCGATAGCGACCGATCGCGGCGATGGCGTCGCTTACCGCCACCCTGTCGAGCAGTAGTTCGCCATTGCGCCAGACGGCGATATCACCGGTTGCCGCATCGCCGAGCCGCAAGGCCGGGCCGCCACGTTCATAGCGCGCGCGCTGCGCCGCCTGCAGAACAAGCGGTGAAGCGGGGGTGCCAGAGCGGACTGCCACTTCACCCTGCGTCACGCTGACAAATACACTATCGCGCTCTCGGCGCACCTCGAAAGCCGTGCCGACATCCTGCGTAACCCCGCCCAGCGCCTCGACCCGGAACGGGCGAGCATCGCCATGGCGCACGTCGAACCATACATCGCCTTTCAGCACCGATACGCGTCGCTCGTTGTCGCTGAAACGCACGGCGATGGCGGAATCTGCGTCGAGAACGGCGGCGCTGCCATCGGGCAAGGTCAGGCTCTCCACGGCGATCCCGGAGCGGTGATCGGCCTGCAACGAGAGCATCAGTTCGGGAAAGGCCAGCACGGCGGCCAGTGCGGCAACTCCAGCGACGGCGATCCTCGGCCATGCACGGCGAGGAACGCGCGCTTGCTCGCGCCGCGACCACGGCAAGCGCCTTGGGCGTTGCGGACCGCCCGGTGCAGGCGCGCTTGCCCGTCCGAGGGCGCGCCAGAGCGCGCGCTGATGCTCGAACGCCCGGTTGTGGTCGGGGTGAGCCGCCCGCCACTGCTTGAAGCGGTCGAGTTCTGCGCTGTCCATTTCTCCCGACGCCAGCCGCGCGACCCAGCCGCGTGCCGTTTCTGCCAGAGCTTCGGCCTCCAGTGCCTCTTCGGGATCCATCACGCCCTTGTCCCCAGTGCGGCCCGCAGCGGCGTAAAACCGCCTGCCACAAGGTACGACGTTTCAGGGATGGGATCTCCAAACAGGCGCAGCGATATTTTCGTCACGGTGCATTCCGAACATCGTCGAGCGCCTTGAGCGCGCGGCGGATATGGCGTTCGACGACGGTGGTCGAAACGCCGTACCGCGCGGCGATTTCGCGCTGGGTCAGACCTTCGAAGCGGTTGAGGCGGAAGATCGAGCGGGTCGGTTCGGGTAGCGAGGCCAATGCCGCCATGATGCGCTCCAGCATGTCGCGCCCGATGGCGATCCGGTCGGGCGCGGGGCTGTCATCCTCTACCCAGAGCAAGTCGGCCACTTCCGCCTCGACCAATGCCCCGCGCCGTTTCGAGGCGCGCAGGGCATCGGTCGCCGCGTTCATGGCGAGACGGTGAAGATAAGCGCCGGGATTGTCTATCGGCGGATGATCGTGGACGGACTGGATCTTCAGCCACAAGCCCTGCGTCACATCCTCCGCCGCGCGCTCATCGCGCAGCATCCGCCGCAGCCGCTTCAGCAGCGACGGCCGCTCTCGCAGCAGCAGATGGGACAGGACGAAAGCGTTCGTGGACATCGTTTCCGCTCGACGGGAACGGGGCCACTAATCCAGTTGCGAGTAATTCGCAACGAGTCGGCTCTCCCATGTTCCCTGTTTCCCGGCCTTGCGGGAAAGTACTTGCCCGAAATCCGGCCAGCGATGGCGATGATCAGAAAGGCTGTGCGGAACGTCAGGTCCGCGAAGGCACCGTCGGAAACGATGCCTCGCCAATGCGCCGCGCGCCAAGTGGGCTGGCTAAGCATCAGTCGAAGGTGCCGCGATATCGGGTGTCCGCATCGGAGCGGGTGTTGAATTCGACCATAATGCCCCCCGGCGCGCGCAGGAAAAATCGCGAACCGCGTTCATGGTGGAACACTGGCGTTTCGGCGACGAAGCCATCCGCCGCAAACCTGTCGTGCAAGGCGCAGACATCGTCATAGCCGGGCAGTTCAAGGCCGATGTGAAATGACATTGGCCAGCGAAGACCGGAAGGGTCGGTGGAAACGCATTCGCCAAAGGGGCGGTCCGGCTTGTCGGCGCCGATCGTGCGGATCGTGGGCGCGTCCGGGGCCGCATTCTCGATCACGACGTCGAGGCCGGGGCGCTTCAGGATAGCGAAATGGGGCTCGACGAATACCGAGAGCGTGAAGCCTAGATAGTTCTCGAAGAATGCAGATGTGGCCGCGACGTCGTTGGTCGGGAAGCTCATGTGGTTGAGTTTGGCGGGAAAAACATGCTTTTCCGTAACAGACTTTTGCATTCGGGGAGCCTTTGTATCTCAGTGGACGCCGAAAAAATGCGAGCTTAAACTCACTTTCACAACTCGCATTCCAAAAGGAGGCTCGCGCCTTGCCAGAAACGCCGATCGAGCCCCGCAAAACGCCGCGACAAGCGCGGTCCTCAGAGACCGTGCGCGCGATCCTGGAGGCTGCTGCTCGCATTCTGGAGACGAAGGGCTTCGACGGCTACAACACCAATGCCGTAGCTGAACTCGCCGGGGTCAGCATTGGATCGCTGTACCAGTACTTCCCCGGCAAGGATGCCTTGACCGCGGGGCTAATCCAGCGGGAAAAAGCACAGCTGCTCGAGGACGTCACGGCGATTGAAATCACCGTTCCGCGCTCGGCGCTGTGCGCCGTCATTGCCGCCTGCGCCGCCCACCAGATGCGCCGTCCGGCTCTCGCTCGCCTGCTGGATTTCGAGGAATTGAGGCTGCCGCTGCACGACCAGCAGTCTCATGCGGAAAACAGCCTCACGGCTGCCCTTGCGTCGATTCTGCGTCTGCTTCCAGGCCCGCTACCCGATCGGCTGGACACTACGGCTGCCGACTGTCTGGCGATCATCAAGGGCATCAACGATGCTGCAGGAGAGCGAGGTGAGACGGATATGGCGGGACTTGAAAAGCGAGTGAAGCGGGCCGTATTCGGCTATCTCGGGTTGGATATCTCTATCGCCATCTGACATCCGCGAGGATCCAATCTGGACGGCGGCGACATACCCCGCCGCCGTCGGTGATGGATTCGCGGGATGGGCCGACAGGCAAGACCGAGATCGCACTGCGATTCGTAGGCGGTTTTGATCCCGAGCGCATGGCAGGGGCCTCCGGCAGAAAGCGCCTCCTTCCAGACGCAGGTGGTCTACAGCGGCAATCCCGAAAGCGGCCGCTTCGCCGAACGCCTCGACCAGCGATGAACCAGCAGCAAGCAGCTCGATCCAAGCATGAGTTTACGACCTGGCTGCAGTGATCAGAAAGTGAGGCATCCCGGCGGTTGGGTGATCCAGCCCTGAACTCGACAAAATCATCGATAACATAGGAAACGGCAAGGTCGGCCAATCCGTCCCAGACCATCAGGATCGTCAACAGGCTTCCAGCGAGAACAATGGGAATGCCCGTCCGGACGGTGAGGAAATAGAGCAGCGAGACGCGTTCTCGGCAGGATGCAGGGTTGCGGGAGAGCCGGCCATGCACGCGCGCTCCAAACCCGTTTGCCTTCATTTTTTTGACGCAATGAAAATATATGGGCGGCGGCCATGCCGGTGATGATGCGCCCCCAGCTCCAACTCAGCGATGCCCAGCGCCGCGTCGTACAGCATCTGCGGATTCACGGGCCCACCGCCCGGGTTCATCTGGCACAGACGCTGGATATCAACGCGGCGACCTTGACGCGCCTGACCCAGCAACTCTCCGCTCTTGGACTGGTGGAGGAGACCCCGGCCAGCCCGGTGACGGTACGGGGACGTCCGACCGTTCCGGTATCCATCGCGGGGCACGGGGGCTGGTCCGTCGGCGCCACTGTCCATCCCGGCTGGCTGGAACTGGCGGTCATCGATTTCCGGGGGCAAGTGCTGTTCGAGGATTCGCGGCCCTTCGCGCAAGGCGATCCCAAGGTCTTCGCACGTACCCTGGACGAGCGGCTGCGGGCATTGGCGGCCGAGCGCGGCTTCATGCGCGGCCGATTTCTGGGGCTTGGCGTTGCGGTGGCGGGATATGCCATCGGCGGCGATCGCAACCGCCGCAGTGTGGTCGACTGGATCGCGCCTTGGGACGACATCCCGTTGCAGCAGGTACTGGAAAGCGTTCTCGACATGCCCGTCTGGATCGAGAACGATGCAGCCGCTGCCGCGCTTGCCGAATACTATCGCCCGGAGATCATCAGCCGCCATCGTTCGATCCTGGTGTTTTTCCTCGGCCACGGCGTTGGCGGTGGACTGATTGCCGAACGGGATCTCTTTGTGGGAGAATTCCATAACGCCGGCGAAGTCGGACGCCTGTTTCCCGGAGATCAGCCGCGTCCATCCGGCATCGACCTGCTCCAGACCCTGCGCGACGCCGGTGCAGAGGCCAGTTCGCTGGCCGATCTGGAGGGGGTGATGGACAGCCATCGCGCGGTCTTCGATGCGTGGATCGAGCGGGCGTCGGCACAATTGGCCACGGCGGTTCACAGCGGCGTCGCCTGGCTCGATCCTGGCGCGGTGGTCATCTCGGGCGCCTTGCCCAGGGCCGTTCTGGCCGCGCTAGCCGAGCAGGTGGAGGCCCACTGCGGCCGGCTTTTCGCCGGATATCGGGCCCCTACGCCGCGCATCTATGCGTCCTCGCTCGCCAGCAAGGCGGTGGTGCTCGGCGCTGCGCTCGCGCCTCTGCACGACGTTCTGGGGGCGCGAGGTTGAGCCGCCAGCGACGCCGCCCATTTAATTTCATGAAAGCAATTAAAACCGTCACGGAACGCGCCGAGAGCGCCCCTCGAGAACGCAAGCTCATGAGGGATTCCATGCAACCGAAGTCATTCCTGCTAATGAACGCCGCAGCGGCAGCGCTGCTTACCGGCGCGCCCGCGCTCGCCCAATCGGCGACGGACACGGCGACCGCGTCCCAAGATGCCCGGCCGACCGACATCATCGTTACCGGTTCCGCCCGTGCGCAGCGCCGGTTCGATGTGTCCTATGCCGTCAACACGCTGTCCGAAGACGATATCAAGAAGCTCGCTCCGCAGAGCATGGCCCAGCTTTTCAGCGTCGTTCCCGGCGTTCAGGTCGAATCGACCGGCGGCGAAGTGCAGAACATCACCCGCGTGCGCGGCATTCCCACCGACCGCGGCTACCTCTATTTCCAGCAGGACGGCCTGCCGCTGTTTCACGATCTGGACGGCTACTTCTTCAATTCCGGAGACGGCATGAACCGTACCGACCTGATGACGCAGCGGGTCGAAGTGGTGCGCGGCGGCCCGGCACCGATCTATGCCAGCGGCGCGGCGGCCATCGCCAACGTCATCACGCGGACCGGCAGCGATACGCCGCAGGGTGAAGCGCAAGTGACGCTGGGCACCAGCGGCCTCTACCGCCTCGATGCCTATCAGTCCGGTCCGCTGGGCAAGGACACGTACTATGCCGTCGGCGGCTTCCTTCGCCAGAACGACGGGTATCGCGATGCAGGCTTCCCTGCCGATCGCGGGGGCCAGATCCGCGCCAATCTGAAGCATGATTTCGATAACGGTTCGATCAAGGTGTCGGGCCAGTACACCAACGATCACAACATCTTCTATCTCTCGCTGCCCACCGCCGATCCGCGCGATCCTTCGGTCAGCCTGAACCCGTACCTCAATTCGCTGACCGGCACGCTCGATACCCCGGCGCTGCGCGCCGCCAACATTGCCTATCGCGACGGTAGCGGACAGGTCCAGAGCAACACTTACGACCTTGCCAATGGCCGCCACATGCGGTTCGGCAATGTGCAGGTCGATTATGAAGGCGATTTCGGCGAGTGGCACGTATCGGCCAAAGCCGGATATACGCAGGGGCGTTCGACCTTCGATGCCCTCTACACGACCTCCAATCCGGTGGATGCGGATACGTTCGCCGCCGGCTATCTGTCGGCAGCACAGTCCGCGTTCGGGAACGTCGCGTCGCTGGGCTATGCCATCGCCGGCACCAGCGGCGCGACTGTCTACGATCCGAACAGCGAATCCGGCCTCGTGCTTTCGGCGCAGTATCGCCACACCGACGCCAAATTCTATTCCGGCCAGGGCGACCTGAGCGTCACCCGCAAATTCGAAACCGGCCTGGGCAGCCACGATGTTCGCGTCGGCGTCTACGGGGCGACCTGGGGCAGCACGATCTTCGGGGTCTATCAGAACTATCTGCTGCAAGTGGCCAATCAGCCGCAGGTACTCGACCTTGTCGCTTATGGTGCGACCGGCTCGGTCAGCGGCTATGTTACCGATAACGGCGCACTGACCGATGCGGCGTCGCTGATCGGCGGCAAGTACGAGGCGAGGATGTTCGCAGTCTACGGCACCGATAGCTGGGACGTGACCGACAAGCTGCGCATCGATCTGGGTTTGCGCCAGGAATGGTACGACTACAGCGGATTTTCGCGCACCACTGCAGCCTATGATCTGGGCGATGCCACCACGCTGGCGGACAATGCCACGCGCGGCTTCACCGGCGCCATCGTCAACACGACGTTCAAACCCAAGGCGACCAATTGGACTGTCGGCGCGAATTATGACCTGACGGACAATTTCGGCCTCTACGCCCGCGCGTCGCAGCTTCAGGTGCCTGCCAATGGCTCCGTAGTCGGCTCTGCCGGAGCTTCGTACACGGCATCGAAGGCCAAGCTCTACGAAGCAGGGGTCAAGGCTGTATTCGGCCGCTCCTACCTCTACCTCACGGGGTTCTACACCAGGTTCGACCCGCTCAATGCCAGCTTCGCCACCTACAACCCGGTGACGGGCCGCAGCGATCAGCCGATCCAGTTCCTCGGATCGGCAGAGGACAAGGGCGTGGAGGCAGACGGGCTGCTGCGCGTGGCGGGACCGTTCTCGATCGCGGGCGCCGTCACGGTGCAGGATCCCAAGTACATCAACTTCACCAGCAGCACCGGCGCCGACGCCGGGGACGTGCTGGGCAAGCAGATCGTGCGCCAGCCGAAGGTCTACGGCAACATCCGCCCGAGCCTGGATTTCAACCTTGCGGGCGGCGATCACCTGAGCCTCTACGGTCGCTACGATTACGTCGGCAAGCGCTATGTCGACGTCACGAACACCACGGCCTTGCCCGCTTATGGCTACTTCAGCGCGGGCGCGACCTTCAACCACGGGCGGTGGAGCCTTCAGGTCGTGGGCGACAACATCACCAATGCCCACGGCTTCACCGAAGGCAACACCGCCGGCGATACTCTGACCGGTCAGGGCACGCCGGAGGCAATCTTCGGGCGTCCGCTGTGGGGCCGTAACGTGCGCTTCGTGCTCGGCCTGAAGTGGTGACGATCACGCGCTGACTGTCCGGCCCGGACCTTTGTGTTCGGGCCGCTTCCGCCGCGCCGCCAAGGCCGCGGCACTCCCTTTTCGATACTGGAAACGCTCGATGAAGATCATTCTTCTTGCCGCGGCCGCGCTGTCGCTGGCCGCTACGGCTGCACATGCCGCACCCACCCATCGTTCCACCGGCGAGATCATGGCCCAGATCCGCGATCCGCATGGCCGGCTCATCGTGGTCGCCCATCGCGGCTGCCACGAACCGGCGCCTCTTCACGGCTTCGGCGCGGCGCCTGAAAATTCGGTGCAGGCTCTCGAAAAGTGCGCGGCGATGGGCGTCGATATGATGGAAACCGACGTGCTCGAGAGCAAGGACGGCTACCTGGTCATCATGCATGACGAGACTGTGGACCGCACGACCACCGGCACCGGCAAGGTCGCCGATCTCACCCTGGCACAGATCAAGAGCCTGCGACTGCGCCAGGACGAGGGCGGCAGCGATGCCGCGGCAACCGACCAGTTCGTGCTCACGCTGGATGAGATGCTGGCGCTCGCCAAGGATCGCATCACGCTCAACCTGGACGTCAAGGACGCCATCTACCCGCAAGTGATCGCCGCCGTGCGCAAGGCGGGCGCCCAGAACCGCGTGACGCTGAAGACGCGGGTCGGCGTGGGCTCGCAACCGCTGGCCCCGATGGCGCCTTATGATGAGGTGCCTTTCCTTGTCATCCCAAAGGACGGCGACGACAGCGGCAAGAGCATTCCCGACATGATCGCCGCGCAAATGTCCGGCAAAATCAAACCCGTCGGCATCGAGCTTCCCTACCGCCTCCCGCGCGAGGCGCTGCCAGCCATTGTCAAGCGCGCGCAATCGCTGGGCGTTCGCCTGTGGGTGAACATGCTCGACGGCAATTTCGTCCTTGGTGCTGGGAGCGACAGGGATGCCTTGCGCGCGCCGGATGCCGTATGGGGCAGTCTGGTGCGCGAAGGTGTTTCCATGCTGCTGACCGACGAGCCCGAAGCGATGCTGGCGATGCGTGACGCAAGCGGTCGGCGGTAATGATCGGGGAGGGGCTTCCAACAGCGGGGCCCTCCACGCAGTGCCCGGCCCCGTACCAAGGCTGCCCGCACCAACAGCACAATCAGCCGGAGCGGAACTGAGAAAGGCCCTCGTTCCCTTCAAGAACTCCAGTCGGTTGCAGGACGCGCTGCGAGGTCCATGTTTTGCGAGCCGGCAAGGCAAGCGCGGAGCCCGCTACCTCGGGCGAGGCATGGACTTCGCCGCCGGGGCGTTGCAGACAGCGGGGCATGGGGGCTGATTTCCTGAAACGGATGGACTGGCTGGGCGCCGCGCGCGTCACCGGATACCTGCGACTCTTCGCGGTGCTTGCCGCCGTCATGCTGGCCTGGCTGGTGGGAACCTCGCACGGGGGGGTAGATGCCAACGGCTATCTGCTCGGCAGCGACTTCATCAGTTTCTGGACGACGGGCCACATGCTCTTCGCCCATGGCGACCCATACGACGGGGCCGCGCATATCGCGGCGCAGCGCACCTATTTCTCGGCGGAAGGCGCCTATACCGCATTCTATTACCCGCCTTCGTTTCTGCCGTTCTGCTGGCCGCTTGGCGGGCTGCCCTATTTTCCGGCGCTCGGGGCATGGTTGCTGATGACGGGCGCGTTGTACCTCGGCGCGGTGCGGTGCTGGTGGGAACGGGCGGCGACCGGGGTGCCGCTGTGGCTCCTGTTCGCGGCCTTCCCCGCAGTGCCGATCGTCGTGACACATGGGCAGACGGCATTCCTTGTTTGCGGCCTGCTTGGGCTGGGCGCCTGGCTGGTGCCGACCCGGCCCTGGATCGCGGGCGCCTTGTTCGGGCTGGCGACGATCAAGCCGCAGTTCGGGCTGCTGCTCCCCCTTGTGCTGGTGGCGACGGGGCAATGGCGGGTCATCGCCTCGGCCTGCATCACGGCCGCGGCGCTGGCCTTGCTATCCGCATGGGCATTCGGCGCGCAGGCCTGGATCGGCTGGCTGGGGGCGAGCGAGCGGGCGCAGGCGGCGATGGCCCATGGGCAGATCGGCTACGGCAAGATGATGAGCCCGTTTGCGGGAATGCGCCTCATCGGCACCTCGATGGGCCTGAGCTATGCCGTGCAGGGGCTGGTGACGCTGGCGGTGGCCGGGCTGGTGCTGTGGGCCTGCCTGCGCAAGGGACGGGCAGGGGCCTGGACGCCGGGGCTGGCCGCGCTGATGCTGGCCGGCGCCCCCCTGGCGACGCCCTATGTGCTGGACTATGACATGGTGCTGCTGGCCTTCCCGATGCTCTGGCTGGTGGGCGAGGGGCTGCGCAGCGGCTTTGCGCCTTACGAGAAGCTGGCGCTCGTGCTCGCCTTTGCCGCGCCCGCGCTGGCGCGCCCGCTGGCGCTTGGCTTCGATATCCCGGTCATGCCTCTGGTCCTCGTGCTGTTCTTCGGGGTAGTCTGGCGGAGGGCAACCTCGGAAGCTTCCGGGCATTCCAGGGCAATACCCTGATAAAGGAGCCAAAAGTGCCCGAACCCAAGCCCCGCATCGGCCGCAACATCGCGCTGCTGATCGATGCCGACAATGCCTCTCCCGCCAATCTCGATGCGGCGCTGACGATCCTGGGCGATCTCGGCACGGTCAACGTGCGGCGCATCTACGGCAACTGGAGCAAGCCCGCGCTCAAGGGCTGGTCCCGGCTCGTGCATCGCCACGCGCTGGAGCCGCAGCAGCAGTTCGACCTGACCAAGGGCAAGAACGCCACAGACATGAAGATGACGATCGACGCGATGGACCTCCTATACGGAGGCCATGTCGACGGTTTCGGACTGATGACGAGCGACAGCGACTTCATGCCGCTCGCCATCCGCATCCGTCAGAACGGCACGCCGGTCTATGGCTTCGGCACCGCCCGCACGCCCGAGGCGTTTCGCGAGGCCTGCACGCGGTTCATCGATCTCGACGCCATGCCGGACGAGGACGCGGTCGAACCGGCGAGCGAAGCGGCAAAGCCCGCCATCGACGACGAACTGGTGAAGCTGCTGGGGGAGGCGTGGAAGGCCAGCAAGCGGGACGAAATGGGGTTTGCGAGCCTGTCCGAAGTGGGGCAGCGCGTGGCGAACCGCTCCAGCTTCGATGCCCGCAGCTATGGTTTCTCGCGCTTGTCGGAACTGGTGCAGACACTGCCCAATTTCGCGACCGAGCGGCGGGAAAGCGGGCTGTTCGTCAAGCGGACGCGCTAGAGCCGCTTAATTTGCGGAGGTGTCCAGCTTGGTCTTGCGCACTTCCGCCGCCACTTCGGGATCGGTCTTGGCGATGTGCTGGGCCATGGCCTCGATCACCAGCGGGCCGACTTCGGCCTCTGCTTCGGGCGAGATATAGTTCGACCACCTGGCGTCGATCTGGATCTTCTGCGCATTCAGCGCCGACATCCGCTTGCCCAGCGGCGTGGCGAAGAAGTCCTTGATGAACTTCATGTCCGCACCGTCTACCTGAAGCGAGGCATCGATCGCGGCGGAACCTATATCGGCCGAAAGGCTCTCCGCCGATATTTCCCTGGAAGCCATCGCATCGCGGGCGGTGGCGCCCATCGCGTTGCGTTCGGCCACGGTCGAGATGAAGCGCGTCATTTGCGGGGAACGGAGGAAAACCCCGATTTCGGCCGCCTCCGAGGCGGACAGGTTCGCCTTGTAGAGCGCCGCGAGATCGCTGCGGTACAGTGGCACGATCCGCTGGGCTTCCTGCACCATCATCGGCTTCAGGGCATCGGAAAATGCCCGGAGCAGGCCGGGATAAGCGGTTTCGAGTTCGGCCATTTCCTCGTCGGCGGCCAGACCGTCAACCATGGCCTTCAGCATGGCGTTGCTCGACCGGGCCATCTGCTCGTCAGTGACGACGATACCGGCAAGCTCGTCCCAAACCGCCTGCTGCGAGACGGCCGCAGTGGCGGCAAGCGAGGGGACGGCCCCGGCCGGGGTGAACGAGATCGCGGCCAGCGCCGCGAGCATAAGAGCGTTACGCATCGATCAGCTCCGGGTCGATCTCACCGGCGCGGTTCTGGATGAACATGAAGCGATGTTCGGGATTGCGGCCCATCAGGCGGTCCACAAGGTCCTTCACCGCCGCGCGGCCCTCGTATTCCGGCGGCAGGGTGATGCGGATGAGCGAGCGGCTTTCCGGCGCCATCGTCGTTTCACGAAGCTGCTGCGGGTTCATTTCGCCCAGACCCTTGAACCGGCCCACTTCGACCTTCTTGTTCTTGAACACCGTTGCTTCCAGTTCGGCGCGGTGTGCGTCGTCACGGGCATAGGCCGAAGTCGAGCCTGCGGTGAGGCGGTAAAGCGGCGGCTGCGCGAGGTAGAGGTGCCCGCGCTTCACGATGTCCGGCATCTCCTGGAAGAAGAAGGTCATCAGCAGCGTGGCGATATGCGCACCGTCCACGTCGGCGTCGGTCATGATGATGACGCGGTCGTAGCGCAGGTTGTCGGCGTTGCAGTCCTTGCGGGTGCCGCAGCCGAGCGCGAGGCCGAGGTCGGCGATTTCCGAGTTCCCGCGGATCTTGTCCGCCGTGGCCGAGGCCACGTTGAGGATCTTGCCCCGGATCGGCAGGATGGCCTGGGTCTTGCGGTTGCGCGCCTGCTTGGCCGATCCGCCTGCCGAATCGCCTTCGACGATGAACAGTTCGGTCTCGCCCGGCCCCTCGCCCGAACAGTCCGTCAACTTGCCGGGAAGACGCAGCTTGCGGGCATTGGTGGCGGTCTTGCGCTTGACCTCCCGCTCGGCCTTGCGGCGCAGGCGATCGTCCATGCGTTCCATCACCGCGCCGAGCAGCGCCTTGCCGCGATCGAGGTTGTCCGTGAGGAAGTGGTCGAAATGGTCGCGCACCGCCGCTTCCACGAGGCGGGCGGCCTCGGGGCTGGTGAGGCGGTCCTTGGTCTGGCTCTGGAACTGGGGATCGCGGATGAAGACCGAGAGCATGACTTCGCTGCCGGTCACCACGTCATCCGGGGTGATGTCCTTGGCCTTCTTGGCCTGCCCCACCAGGTCCGCGAAAGCGCGGATGCCCTTGGTCAGCGCGGCGCGAAGGCCCTGTTCGTGCGTGCCGCCGTCCGGGGTGGGGATGGTGTTGCAGTACCAGGAATAGGAACCGTCGGAATAGAGCGGCCAGGCGATCGCCCATTCGACGCGGCCCTGTTCGGAACCGTCATCGCCGCGCTGGAAATCCTGGCGCCCGGAGAAGAACTGCGTGGTCACGCATTCACGGGTGCCGATCTGCTCCGCCAGATGATCGGCAAGGCCGCCGGGGAACTGGAAGGTCGATTCGGCGGGAACATCCTCGGAAGCGAGCGAGGGCGCGCATTTCCAGCGGATTTCGACGCCCGCGAAAAGATAGGCCTTCGAACGCACCAGCTTGAACAGGCGCGCGGGCTTGAACTGCTGGTCTCCGAAAATCTCGGTATCGGGCGTGAAGCTGACCGCCGTGCCGCGCCGGTTGGGCGCCGCGCCGACTTTCTGGAGCGGCCCGAGCGTGACCCCGCGCGAAAATTCCTGCGCGAAGAGTTCCTTGTTGCGGGCCACTTCGACGCGGGTAAGGCTGGACAGGGCGTTGACCACCGAGATGCCGACGCCGTGCAGGCCGCCCGAAGTGGCATAGGCCTTGCCGGAGAACTTGCCGCCCGAGTGCAGCGTCGAGAGGATGACCTCCAGCGCCGACTTGCCGGGAAACTTGGGGTGTTCGTCAACCGGGATACCGCGACCGTTGTCGGTGATGGTCAGCCGGTTGCCTTCGTCCAGCGTGACTTCGATGCGGTTGGCGTGGCCGGCCACGGCCTCGTCCATCGCGTTGTCCAGCACTTCGGCGGCGAGATGGTGCAGCGCGCGCTCGTCGGTGCCGCCGATGTACATGCCGGGACGACGGCGGACGGGCTCGAGCCCCTCCAGCACTTCGATCGCGGAACCATCGTAGGATTCCCCGCCCGCAGACGGGAGCTTGTCGAACAGGTCATCGGACATGGCCGGGACTATAGGGCGGCTAAACCCGCGATCAAGCACGGCTTCGTGCTTATCCGCAAAGAGATGTTCGCGGTCTGATCTTTTTCGGGATTCGGGCAGGCGCGGGGAGGGGAAGCACCGCGTGGCCGATGGCGATTCGCGGGGGTGTTTGCCGGGTCTATTTCTTCCTGGTCTTGCCCGTCTTGCCCGCGGGTTTCGTTGCGGCCCCGGCGCAGGGCCAGGCGCTACGCGTGGCGGCAAAGACCACGTCGGAGCCGGATTCGCTGTGAACCTTGGGATTGTCGTGCAGGTAGCCGACCGTGGCTTCCCGGAGCTGGCTGATCGTCACCCCTGCCGGAATGCAGCTCTTGGACTTGTGCGCGGTATTGAAGGCATCCACCGCGCCGGTGATGTAGGCGATGCATTCGTAGGTCTTCTCGACGTAGCTGTTGCTGCCGCGCTGGGCGGTGCAGCTCTCGTAGAGCTGGGCGCCGGTATAGAAACTGGCATTGGCGGCGCCGGGCACGAACCCCAGCGGCAGGATCAGGGCAAGGCAGGCCAGCTTCCGGGACATCATTCTTGAAACTCTCCAACCCATATGCGAGCCGTTTTTCGGCGGCCCTCGGCGCTTGAGGCGCGCCCTCAGTTCGACGGCTTCCACGAGATCACGCGCCAGAGATACCAGGCCACGGTGCCCAGCGCGAAGGCGAGCGTGCCCCATCCGATCCAGGTTTCGGCCTCGGCGAAAGTATGGCCCAGCCACCGGCCCGCCATCAGCAGGATCGTGTTCCAGATCGCCGCGCCGGCCGCGGTGTAAAGCAGGAAGGGCAGGTGCCGCATGTGGGCGAGCCCGGCCGGAACCGAGACCATGGTGCGGAACATGGGCATGAAGCGCATGACGAACACCACCCAGTGGCCGTGCCTGCGGAAGAAATGCCCGGCTTTCTCCACGTCGCCCCATTCCAGCGTCAGCCAGCGGCCCCAGCGATCTATCAGCGGTCGGAGACGCTCGTAGCCGAGGCGGTCGGCGGCGAGGAACAGCACGTAGTTGCCGAGCGTGGCGCCTGCCGTTCCCGCGAGCAGGACCGGCAGGAAATCCATGCGGCCATGCGCGATGGCGATCCCGGCGAGGCCCATGATAAGCTCCGAGGGGATCGGCGGCACGATGTTCTCCAGCGCCATGAGGAACAGGATGCCCCAATAGCCGCCGCCCTCGACGAGGGAGATCACCCATTCATTCATGCGGCGCTGCTCCGGCCTGGCGGTAACCGCCTACATCGCGGCGTGGCGGACCTCGATGGCGTCCCAGATCATGGCGCCGGTGTCGGTTCCATTGAACCGGTCGATCGCGACGATGCCGGTGGGGGAAGTCACATTGATTTCGGTCAGCCATTTTCCGCCAATCACGTCGATACCGACGAAAACCAGCCCCCGCGCCTTGAGTTCCGGGGCAAGCGCCGCACAGATTTCCTCTTCCGCCGAAGTGAGGCCGGTGGCCTCGGCCGAGCCGCCCACCGCGAGGTTGGAGCGGAATTCGCCGGCACCGGGCTTGCGGTTGATGGCGCCTGCGAACACGCCGTCCACCAGGACGATGCGCTTGTCGCCCTCGGCAACGTCGGGGAGGAAGGGCTGGACCATGAACGGTTCTACCCAGGCGTTCTCGAACATCTCGATCAGCGCGCCCAGGTTGCTGCCGTCGGCGGGCACGCGGAACACTGCCTTGCCGCCGTTGCCGTGCAGCGGCTTGATGACGAGGTCGCCGCCGAAACCGGCTTCGACGTTGCGCTGCTGGAACAGGCGCACGTCCTCGATGCGGCGGGCGATGAAGGTGGGCGGCATGAAGCGCGCATAGTCCAGCACGAAGACCTTTTCGGGCGCATTGCGGACCGAAGCCGGATCGTTGACCACCAGCGTCTGCCCGGCCAGCCGCTCAAGCAGGTGCGTGGCGGTGATGTAGCCGAGGTCGAAAGGCGGGTCCTGCCGCATCAGCACCACGTCGATATCGGCCACGAGGTCGATCAGGCGATACTCGCCGCGCGTGAAGTGCGCGCCTTCCACGCGCTGAACCGTAACCGGGGCACCCCAGCAGGTGAGGCGTCCGGCCGCGCCAGAGGACGCGTCATAGGCGAGCGTGCGAACGTCATAATGGAACAGTTCGTGCCCGCGCGCCTGCGCCGAGAGCATGAGCGCGAACGAGGAATCACCCGCGATCTTGATCGATTCCAGCGGGTCCATCTGAACGGCGATGCGTAAGGTCATGAAAAGTCTGGTCCTCGCGGATATGTACCGAGCGGTATCTTTCGGGAAGGCGGCTTAATCGGAATCGGCGCCGGGCGCGAATGATTTTGGGGCCGGTCCTGCAACTTTGCGGATCGGGCTACAGGTCCGGCTGCCAGGCATTGGCGATCCGGCGCGGCCAGCAGCCGGGCGCCATCAGCAGGACGTCCACCCTCAGGCTGTCGCCCGGCTTCCGGTACCGGTGGGCGACGGCCTCGGCGGCGGCCGCCACGCGGCGCAGGCGGTGATGATCTATCGCATGGTCGAGATCGGCGCGGCGCGCGCGCCACTTCACCTCGACGAAGCACAGCGTGCGGCCGCGCCGGGCGACGATATCGACCTCGCCGCGACCGGTCTTGACCCGCCGGGCGCGGATGCTCCAGCCGGTGAGCCGCAAGTACCATGCGGCCAGAGCCTCCCCCCGGCGCCCTTGCGCTCCGCTTCGGCGCGCTGCCTGTTCACTTCAGCTCCATCGCCCGGGCATAGAGCACCTTGCGGTCGAGCCCGGTCGCCTTCGCCACCGTTCCGGCCGCCTGTGAGGGCTTCGCCAGCGCCAGTTCGGCGCGGAGCAGGGCATCGACATCCACCTCGCCGATCGGTTCCTCGCCGGGAGGGGCGACGAGCAGGACGATCTCGCCCTTGGGCGGGTGCGCCGCGTAATGGGCGATAAGCTCGCCGGGCGTGCCGCTGCGGCATTCCTCGAACTTCTTGGTAAGTTCGCGCGCCACCGCGACTTCGCGGCCGGGCAGGACCGCGCCGATGGCCTCAAGCGCATCGCCGAGACGGGGGGCGGTTTCGTAGAAGATCAGCGTGGCGGGCACTCTGGCGAGATCCGCCAGCACCGTCTCGCGCGCCTTGGCCTTGTTGGGCAGGAAGCCGGCGAACAGGAAGCGGTCGTTCGGCAGGCCGGAAAGCGTCATGGCCATGACCGCCGCATTCGCGCCCGGCAGGCTGGTGATGGGAATGCCCCGTTCCCGCGCGATCCTGACGAGGCGATAGCCGGGGTCGGAGATCAGCGGCGTTCCGGCATCGCTGACCAAGGCCACCGGCTCGCTTTCCATCAGCGCCAGCAGCCGCTCGCGGTCGGCTTCGCCGGCGTGATCGTCATAACGGATCATCTTCTGCTTGATGCCGAGGTGATGCAGGAGCTTCCCGGTGATGCGCGTGTCCTCGCAAGCGACCGCGCTCACGCCTTTGAGGATCTCCACGGCGCGAAAGGTAATGTCCCCAAGGTTGCCAATCGGGGTTGCCACTATGTAGAGGCCTGAGGTGAGAGTGTGTTCCATCGCAGGGACTCATGGCCCAAGCACTATGGGAGCGGCAAGCAATGTTCTATAATCGCCTGAACCGGCGCAATCTTCTCGCGGCGGCAGCGATGGCAGCCCTCGCGGGTTGCGCAGTGGTCCCCAAGGCGCCCGCGCCGGCTCCCGCCCCCACGCCAACGGCGCCGGAAAGCGAGATTCCCACCGATACCGAACGTCACCGCGTGGCGCTGCTGGTGCCGATCAGCGGGCCCAACGCGGGCGTCGGCCAGTCGCTCGCCAATGCGGCGAACATGGCGCTGCTCGATACCGGCGCGAAGAACCTGCGCATCACCACTTACGACACCGGCACGAATCCGGGCGAAGCCGCCCGCCGCGCCATCGCCGACGGCAACAAGCTGATTCTCGGTCCGCTACTGTCTGACGACATCGCATCGGTCGCGGCTGTCGCCAAGCCTGCGCACGTGCCGCTCATCTCCTTCTCGAACGACGAGAAGGCGGCCGGCAAGGATGTCTTCATCATCGGTAACCTGCCGGGCCAGTCGATCGCCCGCACGGTCGGCTATGCGCGGGGCAAGGGCATCAGCACCTTCGCGGCTCTCGTACCCAAGGGCGATTATGGCGAACGCGTGAGCAGCTCGCTCCTCGCCTCGGTGCGGGACAGCGGCGGCTCGGTCGTGGCCATGGAAACCTATGATCGCACCCCCGCCTCGATCGGTGCGGCGGCCAATCGCATCAAGGCCAAGAGCGGTTACGGCGCGCTGCTCATCGCTGACAGCGGCAGCCTTTCGGCCAGGGCAGCGGTTTCCTACCGCGCGGCCGGTGGCGGTGCGGGCGTGCGCCTGCTCGGCACCGAACTGTGGGGCGGTGAGCGCGAACTGGCCACCAGCCCGGCGCTCAACGGCGCCTGGTTCTCCACCGTGTCCGACGTTCGCTTCGCGCAGTTTTCCAAGAGCTATCGCAGCCGCTTCGGCGCCGCGCCCTTCCGCATCGCAACGCTTGGCTACGATGCCGTGCTGCTGACCCTGCGCGTTACCCGCGCCTGGGTTCCCGGCAAGGCGTTCCCCACCGGCGAGATGCTGGATCCGGGTGGCTTCCTCGGCATGGACGGTCCGTTCCGCTTCAACCGGAACGGCCTGATCGAACGCGCTCTGGAGGTTCGCGCGGTGGACGGCGGCGCGATCAAGGTCATCAGCGCTGCCCCCAGCGGTTTCGCCAAGGACTAGGTCTCGCGATCCGGCTGCGTTCGGGGGGCCGGCTAGGACGGCGGCTTGCCGCCGTCCTCGGGTAACATCTTCGAGGCTTTTCGCCGGTCCGCAGCGGTTTTGCCGATCTGGCGTTCCAGTTTCGCCTGAAAGCTGGCGATGTCCAGAATCTCGAGATCGGGATCGGGGCGGCGCCAGCTTTCGTTTTTTGCGCGCGACCGGCGTAGCGCCCTTATGACCAGGCAGACGATCCCGGTGCCTATCGCGGCGATCAGAAGACAGGCCAGGATCAGCCCGCTGGTCATGGCCGGGCCTATCCGATCGCGGGCGAGGGAGCCGGAAGGTCCGCCAGATGGGCGACGACGCGCCTGAAGCCTTCGGCAGTGGCCAGCGCCAGATCGATGGGCCGCCCGCCAAGGTCGTCCCGGTCCTCGTTGAGATAGGCGATGGCCGCGTCCTTGTTTCCAAGCGTGAGGAGCGCGCACCGCGTCACGTCACCTTGCCGCCGCGCTTCATCCTGCGTGAGCGGGTTGCGGGCTTGCCAGCGGTTCCTGTTCTTGCGCGGGGCCGGATCGGGGGGAGTATCCGTCATCGTCGTGTTCCCTTCAGAATGAGCGCGCAACCGAAGCCGGAAATGTTCCGCGACGGGGCCTCAAGTGGGCTGTTCGGTATGCTCGGTGGTTTCGGTCTGGGCACGCTCCGCCTCGCGGAGAGCGCGGCTGGCTTCCATCTTGCTGATACGGTCGGACATCGCTCTCCACGCGGCTTCGGAGCGCAGTTCGCGCTCCCGCACATTCGAGAGCATCGCCTGCTGGGCGGCAGAGGCCGCCTCCTGCGCCCTTGCGTCGCAGAATGCTTTGGTCAGGCTCATCAGCTGCGCCATGGGCCCGACCCGGGTTGCCGGGGTTGTGTCAGGGGGGCGCCGGGCATCAGGCCAGCTTCACCAGATTGACGGCAGAGGCTTTCCCGTTGCGCGCGATCTGAATGTCGTAAGTGAAGCGATCGCCCAGTGCCAGGGTCTCAAGCCCCACGGCATGAGCGCTCGATATGTGGACGAAGTTGTCTCCGCCGGCGTCCTCGGGACGCAAGAAGCCGTAACCTTTTTCAAGGCTAAGGAATTGGACAATTCCGGTTTGCATGTTTTCCCTCTCATGAAAAACGTCCCGCAAAAGCGAGAATGTGGAGAGAGATTTTCAAAAACGATTAATCGAAATGGCCAATAAAGGCGTGATTCCCGATTTCATGGGAGTGCCGTTGCGGCCATCGAAATCTGAAAGATCAAATCTATCGGGCGAGTGTAACACGGCCCGAAGGTCTGTCCTATTTAATTATGCCGCCGCAGGCCCGGCACAGATCCACTCTGAAATCGCCCGCCGCGCATTTTCGGGATCGCTTCCGGGCAAGCCGGACTTCCGCCGCCACTTTCATGAAAAATTACTTCCCCCAAGAGAGCGACCGGCCGGGGGGAGAAGGTCGTCTTTTTCCATCAGAATAAAGAACGGCGCTTCCCGAAAGTACACTTTCATACGCAGTAATAGTGGAGTACCCATGGCGCGCAACCATTTGGGGAGCAGGCGTTATGTCGAAGCGACTGGCAGCGGAATTCTTCGGTACATTCTGGCTCGTCTTCGGAGGCTGCGGTTCGGCCGTTCTTGCAGCAGCCTTTCCGGAGCTTGGCATCGGCTTTGCCGGTGTCGCCCTGGCTTTCGGCCTTACGGTCGTGACCATGGCCTATGCAGTGGGCAGCATATCCGGCGGGCATTTCAACCCGGCGGTTTCCTTCGGCATGGCGATCGGCGGCCGACTGGACTGGAAAGACCTCGTTCCCTACTGGATTTCGCAGGTTCTCGGCGCGATCGTGGCGGCGGGCGCACTTTACGCGATCGCCTCGGGCAAGGCGGGCTGGACGCCCGAAGGCTTTGCGACGAACGGCTATGGCGCGCTTTCGCCCGGTGGCTATGCGCTTCATTCGGCGCTGCTGATCGAAACGATCCTGACGGCGGGCTTCATCATCGTCATCCTCGGGTCGACCTCGAAGATCGCTCCGGCCGGGTTCGGCCCGCTGGCGATCGGCCTGGCGCTGACGCTGATCCACCTCGTGTCGATCCCGGTAACCAATACCTCGGTCAACCCCGCCCGGTCGACCGGGGTGGCGCTCTTCGCCGAAACCGCTGCGCTGGGGCAGCTATGGGCCTTCTGGCTGGCGCCGCTGATCGGCGCGGCCATCGGCGCCCTCATCTGGCGCACGCTGCTGGCGCCTAACGAAGGCGCTCTCTAGAATGGATCAACCCTGCTCGCGCGGATGCGCATTGCGGTAGACGTCGAGCAGGGTTGCCGCATCCACCTTGGTATAGATCTGGGTCGAGCCGAGGCTGGCATGGCCGAGCAGTTCCTGGAGACTGCGCAAGTCCGCCCCGGCGCCGAGCAGGTGGGTGGCGAAACTGTGGCGCAGGGCATGGGGCGTGGCGCTGGCAGGCAGGCCAAGGGAAATGCGCGCGCGCGCGACCGCCTTCTGGACCATGCCTTGGGCAAGCGCTCCGCCCTTGGCCCCGCGGAAGATCGAACTGCCCGCTACCATCGGCCATGGACACTTGTGGATGTAGTCTGCCACGCCATCGCGCACGATCGGCAGCAAGGGCACCATGCGCTGCTTGCCGCCCTTGCCGGTCACCATCAGGGTCTCGCCCAGGGGCAGGGCGCTGCCTTCGATCGACAGGGCCTCGGCAATGCGCAGGCCCGCGCCGTAGAGCAGGAGCAGGACCGCGCGGTCCCGCGCGCCGATCCACGGCTCGCGCGCGTCTTCCTCCACCGTGGCGGCGAGATTGACGGCTTCGTCCGGCGCGACCGGGCGCGGCAGGCCTTTCTTGAGGCGCGGCCCCCTGAGCCGCGGCGGCGCGGCATGGGCCACGCCCATCTGTTCCCGGGCGAAGGCGAGGAAGCTCTTCAGTGCGGAAAGTTCGCGCGCGGCCGAAGCGTTGCCGATGCCCTGTTCGCGCCGGTCGGCAAGGTGAAGACGCAGCTCCGCCGCTTCGAGCCGGGCCAGGGTATTCCAGTCCTCCGCCCCGGTCCGGTCGATCAGGCGGGCCGCGGTCGCGAGATAGGCGCGCAAGGTATGGGGGCTGCGGCGCCGCGCGTTGCCGAGGTGATTGCCCCAGGTTTCGAGCAGGTCCGCCTTGGTCAAGGTTCGACGAGGTCTTCGGGCACGATTTCGCCCAGCAAGCCGTCAAGCAACGGCATTCCCGATTCGGTGACGTGCAGCCGCAAGCCGCTGCGCCGGATCAGCCCCTGCTTCTCGTAGAATGCGGCCTTGGCGGGATCGCAAAGCTGCGCCGCGTCCAGCCCGAACCGCGCGGACATCGCGCCAAGGTCCACGCCTTCGCGCAGGCGCAGGCCCATCAGCATGGCCTCGCTCGCCTGCTCGCGGCGGCCGAGTTCGCGGCTCTCGTTGATGCCGTGCGCGGCGCGGTCGATGGCTTCAAGCCAGTTTTCGGGCTTGCGGTGGCGGGTGGTGGCCACCCCGCCGCGCCGGCCATGAGCGCCCGGGCCGATGCCGCAATAGTCCTGATAGCGCCAGTAGGTCAGGTTATGGCGGCTTTCCTCGCCGGGGCGGGCGTGATTGCTGATCTCGTAGGCGGGCAGGCCGGCACCAGCGGTCATCTCGCGGGTGAGGGCGAACATGTCGGCGCAGGCGTCCTCGTCCAGCGGCTCGAATTCATGCTGGCGAACCATGGTCGCGAACTTGGTGCCCGGCTCGATGGTCAGCTGGTAGAGCGAGAGGTGTCCGGTGCCGAAGGACAGGGCATGGGACAGTTCGGCATGCCACTGGTCCGGCGTCTGGCCGGGGCGGGCGTAGATCAGGTCGAAACTGACGCGCTCAAAGCGTTTCTGTGCCACTTCAAGCGCTTTCAGTCCCTCTTGCGCATCGTGAAGACGGCCAAGAAACCGCAGAGTTGCGTTGTCCAGCGCCTGAAGGCCGAGCGAGACCCGGTTTACACCGGCATCGGCAAGCGCCGCATAATTGCCGGCCTCGACGGAGGAAGGATTGCCTTCCAGCGTGATCTCGATTCCATCCGCGAAACCCCAGAGTTTCTGCGCCTCGTCAAGCAGCCGCGCAACGAGGGCAGGGGGCATCAGCGAGGGCGTGCCCCCGCCGAAGAAGATCGAATCGAGCGGTTCCCCGCCTGCCACCGCATGCTCATGCCGCATGTCGGCCAGCAGCCCCGCCTCCCAGCGCGCGATCTCGACCCGCTCGCGGACATGGCTGTTGAAGTCGCAGTAGGGACACTTTGCGAGGCAGAACGGCCAGTGGATGTACAGCGCGCGGGCCATGATCGGCAGATTAGCTCGGGAACTGCTCCGCGACCAGCTTGGCGAAAGCATCGGCGCGGTGGCTGATCTCGTGCTTCTTTTCAGGCGCGATTTCGGCAAAGGTCTGGTCGAGGCCGTCCGGCACGAAACAGGGGTCGTAGCCGAAACCCAACTTTCCGCGCGGAGGCCACGTGAAAGTCCCGTTGGAGCGGCCTTCGTAGACCGCTTCATCGCCGTTCGGCCAAGCGATCGCGAGGACGCAGGAGAACCAGCACGAACGGTCGGCTTCAGGGCCCTGTTCGCAAAGGAGGCCTTCAACCTTGCCCATCGCCATGAACCAGTCCCGGCCGGGTTCGCCCTCGAACCACTGCCGTTCGGCCCAGTCGGCGGTGTAGACGCCGGGCTTTCCGCCCAGCGCCGTTACCGACATGCCGCTATCGTCAGCCAGCGCAGGAAGCTGCGCGGCTTTCGCGGCGGCATGGGCCTTGAGCAGTGCGTTCTCGACGAACGTCGTGCCGGTCTCCTCGGGCTCGGGCAGGCCGAGTTCCCCGGCGGAAACGCACTCGATCCCGTAAGGGGCGAGCAGGGCGCCGATTTCCCTCAGCTTGCCCGCATTGTGCGTGGCAATGACGAGGCGTTCGCCCTGGAGACGGCGATTGCTCAACGGCCGACTGCCTTGGCCTGGGCGGCGAAGATCTGGTCGCAGCCGATGCGGGCGAGGCGAAGCAGGCGCAGGAGGCCTTCCTCGTCATAAGTCGCGCCTTCGGCAGTGGCCTGTGCCTCGGCGATCTTGCCGCCCTCGATCAGCACGAAGTTGGCGTCGGCATCGGCGGCGCTGTCCTCGATATAGTCGAGATCGAGCACCGGGGTGCCGTTGCAGATGCCGCAGGAAATGGCGGCAACACGGGCCTGGATCGGGTCTTCCTTGATCTTGCCGTCCGCCATCAGCTTGTCGACGGCAAGACGCAGCGCAACCCACGCGCCCGAGATCGAGGCGGTGCGGGTGCCACCGTCCGCCTGAAGCACGTCGCAGTCGAGCACGATCTGGCGTTCGCCGAGCTTCTTCATGTCGACCACGGCGCGAAGGCTGCGGCCGATGAGGCGCTGGATTTCCTGCGTGCGGCCGGACTGCTTGCCCTTGGCCGCTTCGCGGCTACCGCGGGTATGCGTTGCGCGGGGCAGCATCGAATATTCGGCCGTTACCCAGCCTTCGCCCTTGCCGCGAAGGAACGGCGGCACCTTCTCTTCGACGGAGGCGGTGACGAGGACGCGGGTATCACCGAAGGAAATCAGCACCGAACCTTCGGCGTGCTTGGTGAAACCGGTCTGGATATCGATGGTGCGCATCTCGTCGGGCGTACGGCCGGAAGGTCGCATGGAGGTTCCTTTGGTCTAGTTCGGATCGTCGATTACCCGCGCCCCCTAGAGCATTTTCAAGTCAGGTGGAAACACCTGACGGTTCGGAAAATGCGACAAACGGTAAACTTGCATTTTCAAGTCAGGTGGAAACACCTGACGGCTCGGAAAATGCGACAATCGGGAAACAGGCTGCGCATTGTGCTTGAGGCTGCAATCCCAATCCCTAGATTGAAGGTACATGCCGACGACGCCCATCAATGAACTGACCGCCCGCGCGCGGGAGATTTTCCGCCTAGTCGTGGAGGGCTATCTGGCGACCGGAACCCCGGTCGGATCCAAGGTATTGGCGGGGCCGGGCGGGGTGCAGTTGTCTTCGGCGTCGATCCGCTCGGTTCTGGCAGACCTCGAATCGCTTGGACTTCTGGCCGCGCCGCACACCAGCGCCGGACGCCTGCCGACCGAGGCCGGGCTTCGGTTGTTCGTGGACGGCATCATGCAGGTGGCCGAGCCCACCGCCGAGGAACGCATGGCGATCGAGAGCCGAATCGCCGCACCCGGCCCGATCGAGGCCGCGCTCGAAGCGACCAGTTCCCTGTTGTCGAACCTTACTTCCGGAGCTGGCGTCGTGATGGTGCCGCGCCGCGAGCCGCGCCTGATGCACTTGCAACTCGTTCCGCTGGCTGCGGGGCGAGCGCTGGCAGTGCTGGTGGGAGAAGATGGCGCTGTAGAGAACCGCATCGTCGAATTTCCCGCGATATTGCCGCCGGGCGCTTTGGAGGAAGCTTCGAACTACATTTCGTCGCACCTCGCTGGCCGTACGCTGAGCGAGGCCGCAAGGGCGATGCGCGCCGATATCGCCACCGGCAAATCCGCCCTGGATTCGGCGAGCCGCGATCTCGTGGAGCGGGGGCTTGCGGTGTGGAGCGAGGATGCCATGGCGCGCCCGGTGCTGATCGTGCGCGGACAGGCCAACCTTCTCGACGAGACCGCGCTGGTCGATCTCGAACGGGTGCGTTCGTTGCTTGACGATCTCGAGAACAAGCAATCCGTGGCCGAACTCCTCGACCTTGCCCGCGAAGCCGAATCGACCCGTATCTTCATCGGTTCCGAGAACCGTCTTTTCGCTCTGTCGGGCTCGTCCGTGATCGCCTCGCCTTATCGCGACCGCGAAGGCCGCGTGGTGGGCGTCGTGGGGGTAATCGGGCCGACTCGGTTGAATTATGCGCGCGTCGTCCCCATGGTGGACTTCACCGCCCAGAGCCTGGGCAAGCTCATCGGATAGTTGGAACAACAGAATAATGACTGACGACAAGACCCAGCCGCCAGAGGGTCAAACTGTAGATCCCGCGATCGCGGAAGAACTGAAGGGCGTGCCCGAAGACATGATCGACAGTGGTAAGGACAGCGGTGAAATCGCGAAGCTTCGCGAGGAAATCGAAGTCGCCAAGCAGGACGCGCTCTATGCGCGCGCCGAGACACAGAACGTGCGTCGCCGTCTCGAAAAGGACATTGCGGACACGCGCGCCTATGCGGCGACCGGTTTTGCCCGCGATATCCTTTCGGTTGCGGACAATCTGACGCGGGCGCTCTCGGCGATCCCCGCCGAACTGCGCGAGGACGAGAAGCTGAAGAGCCTGGTCGCCGGTATCGAGGCCACTGGCCGTGAGATCGAAAAGGCGTTCACGAACCACGGCATCAGCCGCATCGCGGCGATGGGCCTGCCGCTAGACCCCAACCAGCATCAGGCGATGATCGAGATTCCCTCGGCCGACGCGGAACCCGGCACTGTCGTGCAGGAGCTCCAGGCGGGCTACATGATCAAGGATCGCCTCCTGCGCCCGGCCATGGTCGCCGTCGCAAAGAAGCCTGACTGATCCTTTCGCGCCCCGCCTGCCGTCAAGTCCCGCAGGGACGAACGGGGGCGGGGCGTCGATGTTTGACGGGGCGACATGGAACCCGTCCGCGCCGGAGCCGTTGAGCAGGTAGACAAACCTGACTTTCAGCGGAGAGATTCCATGCGCAAGCTCATACTTCCCATCCTCGCCGCCGGGGCATTCAGCATCGCCGGTTGCGCCAGCAACTACGCGGGCGAAGGCGCCCTTGCCGGTGGCGCTCTCGGCGCGGGTGTCGGTGCCATTACCGGCGGCGACGTTGGCACCGGCGCGGCCATCGGTGCAGCGGCAGGCGCTGTTGCGGGCTCGACAGCAAAGAAGCACGACGGTTGCTACCGCTACGACCGCCGCGGGAACCGTTATTGGGACCGCGATTGCTGAAAACTTCGGGTCATCCAACGAAAAGAGCGCGCGGAACGTTCCGCGCGCTCTTTTCGTTGGCACACTTTTGGTTTCGGGCTCAGGCAGAAAACGGAAGAATTCCGCGATAGCTGGCCAGTGGCGGCGCGCCCGGAATTTGCCAGCCTCGTTCGAGCATGAAGACATGGCGCACGATTTCCGCCTGCTGTTCGATCCCGTACCTGGCGAGCGTCCAGCCCGGTCGCAGCGCATAATCGTAGCGGCAGAAGGGGTGGCGCATCAGTGGAAGATACCATCGACCTCGTTGTTGCGCCTGCCAGACATGCGTGATTTCGTGAATGAAGAGGCCCTGCATCCCAATCGGCGCGTCTGAAAAATCATCGCGATAGAGGTCCGAGGCGCCGGCGAAATGGATATGGCCGCAAGGCGCCATCGCCACATTGGCGGGCTGGAAAGGAAACCACCGCCTGCGCCGGATGCGCACGGGCCTGCAGTCCACCGCTTCTCCGAATATCGAGCGCACTAGCGCCGTTTCGCCGGCGGTCAGCTTGCGCTCTCCTCCGGGTGGGCAGGGGCTGTCCGGGAGCGCGAGTGGAAGGCCCGCGATCAGTGGTTCATCCCCGGCATGTCTCCGCCTCCGGGCATGTCCCCGCCCATCGTTTCCACCCGCAAGGGCATCGACAGCTTGTCTCCATCGGAGAAGGTGAGGGTGAGTTCAGCGGTTCCGCTGGATTTCACGCTTTCGCCGATGTCGAACGCCATGACGTGAAGGCCGCCGGGTGCAAATTCGACCTGTGCACCGGGTGCGATTTCAAGCGAATCGACAGCCGCCATGCTGCCGCCGTCGGTCTTGTGCATCTGGGCGCTGCCTGCCCCCGTGACGTGTACGCCGATAAGCTTCACGGCGGCCGGACCATCGTTGCGCACAGAGAAGTAGACCGCGCCCGGGCGGCCGCTTACCACGGGAAGGACCAGGTGCCCGTCGCTTGCGCTGATGCCCGGCTTTGCCGTTGGGCCGACAGCGCCTTCAGCCGACTGTGTGGCGGTTTCCTGCGACGTTGGGGCTTCGCCCTGCTGGCAGGCGGCGAGCACGAAAAGCAGGGCGGGGGCACTGGCAAGGGTCAGCAAACGAAGCGGCTTCACGGCAGGTTGATCCTCTCGGGCAGGCTCATGACGGGGCACTGAAAATTTCCCCGGCGTAATGCCATCGAGACAGACTTGTTCCAAGCGAAACCACACCTATATGCCGGTGCGACGACTTGAACGTCATCGAGCCGTGCAAGCCGCCTTGCCTTATGGAGGGAGGCGATCCGCATGGTGTCATCCACTGACGTGAGGAATGGGGATAATGGCAAAAGTAATTGGTATCGACCTTGGCACCACCAACAGCTGCGTCGCCGTCATGGACGGCGGCAAGCCCAAGGTAATCGAAAATTCAGAAGGCGCCCGCACGACGCCCTCGATCGTCGCTTTCACCAAGGATGGTGAGCGCCTGATCGGGCAGCCGGCAAAGCGCCAGGCCGTGACCAACGGCGACAACACGATTTTTGCGGTAAAGCGCCTCATCGGCCGCCGCTTCGACGATCCGGTGACCAAGAAGGACACCGAGCTGGTTCCGTACCACATCGTCAAGGGCAAGAACGGTGACGCCTGGGTCCAGGCCGGCGGCGAAGACTACAGCCCGTCGCAGATCTCGGCCTTCACTCTGCAGAAGATGAAGGAAACCGCCGAATCGTACCTCGGCGAGACCGTGACGCAGGCCGTCATCACCGTGCCCGCCTACTTCAACGACGCACAGCGCCAGGCGACCAAGGACGCCGGCCAGATCGCCGGTCTGGAAGTGCTGCGCATCATCAACGAACCGACCGCGGCTGCACTGGCCTACGGCCTCGACAAGCAGGACGGCAAGACGATCGCCGTTTATGACCTTGGCGGAGGTACCTTCGACGTTTCGATCCTCGAAATCGGCGACGGCGTGTTCGAAGTGAAGTCGACCAACGGCGACACGTTCCTGGGCGGTGAAGACTTCGACACCAAGCTGGTTGAATGGCTGGCCGACAAGTTCAAGGCCAAGGAAGGCATGGACCTGCGCAGCGACAAGCTCGCCCTGCAGCGCCTGAAGGAAGCGGCCGAGAAGGCGAAGATCGAACTGTCGTCCACCGCGACGACCGAGGTCAACCTGCCCTTCATCACCGCACGCATGGAAGGCGGCGCCACGACCCCGCTGCATCTCGTGGAGACGATCACCCGCGCCGACCTTGAAAAGATGGTTGCGGACCTCATTCAGCGCACGCTCGAGCCCTGCAAGAAGGCTCTGGCTGACGCCGGCGTCTCGGCCAAGGACATCGACGATGTCGTGCTGGTTGGCGGTATGACCCGCATGCCCAAGGTCCGTGAAGTCGTGAAGGACTTCTTCGGCAAGGATCCGCACACCGGCGTGAACCCTGACGAAGTCGTCGCCATGGGCGCCGCGATCCAGGCCGGCGTGCTTCAGGGCGACGTCAAGGACGTGCTGCTGCTGGACGTGACCCCGCTGTCGCTGGGTATCGAGACGCTGGGCGGCATCATGACCAAGATGATCGACCGTAACACGACGATCCCGACCAAGAAGAGCCAGGTCTACTCTACCGCCGAGGACAACCAGCAGGCGGTGACCATCCGCGTGTTCCAGGGCGAGCGCGAGATGGCGCAGGACAACAAGATGCTCGGCCAGTTCGACCTGGTGGGCATTCCGGCCGCGCGCCGGGGCGTGCCGCAGATCGAAGTCACTTTCGACATCGACGCGAACGGCATCGTCAACGTTTCGGCCAAGGACAAGGGCACTGGCAAGGAGCAGCAGATCCGCATCCAGGCATCGGGCGGTCTGTCGGACAACGACATCGACCAGATGGTCAAGGATGCCGAGAAGTTTGCCGAGGAGGACAAGAAGCGTCGCGAGGCTGCCGAGGCCAAGAACAACGCCGACAGCCTCGTCCATGCGACCGAGCAGCAGATCGTCGAACATGGCGACAAGATCGACGCCGGCCTGAAGGCGGAAGTCGAAGCGGCCATCGCCGCGACCAAGGCCGCGATCGAAGGCGGTGAGCCCGCCGAGATCACTGCCAAGTCGCAGGCTCTGACCGAAGTCGCGATGAAGATGGGTCAGGCCATCTACGAGAAGGAGCAGGCCTCTGCCGCTTCTCCGGAAGCCGCTCCGGCCGGTGGTGACGACGATGTCGTCGACGCCGAATTCTCGGAAGTCGACGAAAACAAGGGCTGATCGGTCCTCATGACAAGCGTGGCCGCCATCGTTACCGGACGTAACGGTGGCGGCCAGGTCGCACGCGGGGAATAACGAGACGTGTCAGCTACCGAAATCGACTATTACGAACTGCTTGAAGTAGAGCGCAGCGCCGACGACAAGACTATCAAGTCGTCATATCGCCGGCTCGCGATGCGCTATCATCCCGACAAGAATCCGGGGTGCGACGATTCCGAAGCGCGCTTCAAGCAGATCAGCGAGGCATACGATTGCCTCAAGGACCCCCAGAAGCGGGCTGCCTACGACCGTTATGGTCATGCGGCGTTCCAGCAGGGAATGGGCGGTGGCGGTCATGCCGGTGGCGCCGAGTTCGGCGACATCGGAGACATCTTCGAATCCATCTTCGGCAGTGCCTTCGGTGGCGGCGGTCGGCAGCAGGCGCGTCGCGGCGCCGATCTGCGCTATGACATGGAAGTCAGCCTCGACGAGGCGTTCCATGGCAAGCAGACCGAAATCACCATCGAAGTGTCGCAGAGCTGTGAGCCTTGCGGCGGTTCTGGCGCCGAACCGGGCACAGGCAAGCGCGCGTGCAACATGTGCGCGGGCCACGGCAAGGTTCGTGCCCAGCAGGGCTTCTTCGTGGTGGAGCGCACTTGCCCGACCTGTCACGGCCGGGGCGAAGTGATCGAGAAGCCATGCCGCTCCTGCGGCGGTGAAGGGCGCGTGGACAAGCCGCAGACCTTGCAGGTCGACATCCCGCCAGGAGTCGATTCGGGCACGCGCATTCGCTTGTCCGGCAAAGGCGAGGCCGGGCCTTTCGGCGCGCCTCCCGGAGATCTCTACATCTTCCTGCACGTCAAGCGTCACCGGGTGTTCGAGCGAGACGGAACGACACTGCTCACACGCGTACCGATCACCTTCACTACGGCAGCACTTGGTGGGTCGATCGAGATTCCGAACATCGACGGTGATCCGATCACGATCGATATTCCCGCGGGCATCCAGTCAGGCAAGCAACTGCGCAAGCGCGGTGCAGGCATGCCGGTGCTTCAGGGGCGCGGCCGCGGCGATCTCGTCGTCGAGATCAGCGTGGAAACACCGACCAAGCTCTCCGCTCGCCAGAAGGAATTGCTGCGCGAGCTTCAGGCAACCGAAACCGGCGATGAATGCCCGCAGTCCAAGGGCTTCTTCGACCGGATCAAGGAAGCCTGGAACGATCTGACCGAATGAGGTTCATATCGTCGTCCCGGACCTCTTCCGGGACGACGATGTGGTTCCTCTAGCCGCCCCGCAAAACATCTTCGCGAAGGTCGCGAAGCAGCGCCGGATCGGCGGTCAACCTGTTCTTTTCCTCATCAAGCACTGCAAGGAAGGCGTCCCGCTTGAATGCGGCCATTTCGCCCTGTGAGAGTGCATGTTCGCCTTCAAGTGAGGAGGCGATCAGGTCGACCATACGCTCCGCACCGTGGAGCCTTCCCCACAAGTAGTCGTTCTCGCGGTAGGCGCGGCTGAAAAAGGCGCCGAAGTTGTAGAATTCGGTTCCGCGCAGCACCGGCCCCTTGCGGATCATGTGGCAATCCTCGGGCGAGATGCGGTCGACGCGAACCGGGTCGAACTCGGTCAGCCCTTCGCCGCGCAGCAGCGGCAGGGTTACAGTATCGTAGAACGGGAATCCCAGATAGGCGAGCAGCACGCGCCGGCGCAGAGCTTGGGGCATGTCGGCCAGTGCCTCGGCCAGCATGACATCTACCCGTGCATCGATCTCGACCAGGTTTCGAGCTTTCCAGACGTGATCGACCACGGCTGCAGGGTCCGCAAAGACACCGGCGGCCAGTGCTGGAAAATCTTCTCCCAGTGCAGCGGCGGGCTCTCGGTCGAGATAGAGCGCAAGCGCGGCGTAAATCGCTTCGCGCGCCTTGTCCCGCTCGGCCTCGGTTACGCTGGCTTCCTGCTGCCATTCCTGCGTGACGCGGCGTGCCAGAAGCCGCAGGCGGCGCACCCTGAAGGCGAGATCGTGACTGCGGAAGAACCCGATCATTCCCGGAGAACCGTCTCCCTTGAGGCCTTCGATCCGATCCAGCCCGCTGAGCGTGAAATGATCGTGCAGACGCTGGACGACAGGTTGGCTGGACGACAGGCCAAGGTCGGGCGCCGCCTCGTGAACCAGTCGCGCCAATGTCGCGACAATGCCCGAGAACTTGACCTGAACGTAGCCGTGATAGGCGAAACCGGCCTGTTCGAGGGCGGCGAGCTGTGCCTTGTTGCGCCACGCCGCGAGCCGCTTCGGGGTGGGCCGGTCTAGGAAGAAGGTATTGCCGAACAGGCGATCTACCGTTTCCTCGATTTCGGGCCGCAGGGCGAGGATGATGGTGCGCATCGTCGCCATCTCCTGCGACTGGCGCTCGAGCGCTTCGAGGTTGTCGCGGATAGGCTGTTCGCGCGGAATCGAGGAAAGCGAGCCGAAGATCGTCGAGAAAAAACCGGGCGCCGTCTTTTGTCGGCGTATCGAGGCGCCGATACGATCGGGCGTGGGATCTATGTAGACGAAGCGTCGGTCCACTTCTCGCGTTGCCGGACGATCGCGCAGCACGGCCATGGCATCGGCGAACGGTGCATTGTTGAGTACGGAGCCGTCGATCAGTGCGACCTTGTCGAGATCTCCGCGCAGGCTGTGCTCTGGCATGATGCGACGGAAGAACGCCTCGCGATCCGGCCACTCAAGGCTCAGTTCGGACACGAGATTGTCGATTTCCTCGATCTGCAGAGGCGGGAACGCGCCGGGAAAGCTAGCGGTCGAACGCGAGGCTAGCAGGAGCTCCGGCATGGGGGCGAGATTTGCCGAGCCCGACAAAGCCTCGAACCCGATAGTCAGTCGGTGTTCGCTTTCGAGCACCAGCTCGGGGGAATGGAGCCTCAGGGTTTCGAGGTGGCCCTTGAAGTCGGTGGCGGTGACGAACAGATTGATCGGGTGTCCGTGTGGAAGGAGCGCAGGTCCCGCGTTTGCGCGTTCCATCGCCGAAAAAGCGCCCGCCAGCAATCGTGACAGGCCGATACCGCTGAAGGGGGGCTCGAACCAGCGTGATCGGATCAGGCGCGAGAGTTTCTCGCGTACTTCTTCCCGTGTTTCCGGCGCTACGCTGGTGCTCACCGCGTTGCCGGGGCGGTGCAACAGGTAGGATACGATCGGTCTGGCCCAGAACTTGGTCGCCTGCGACCGTGCGCGCGCTTCGGGATCGAGCAGCACATCGATATCGGCATTTTCCAGCCAGAGTTCGGTCAGCGGCTCGAGCGACTGGCCTGAATGGATCGCCTGGGAAAGGAACACGCTGTTGATCCCGCCCGCGCTCGCGCCGGCGACGATATCCGTCAGCACCCGTAGTCGCAGGTTGCTTCCTTCTTCCAGCCGCTGCAGCAATCGTCGGTAGACGCGGGCGGTTCCTTCGGGAGCTTCTTCGCCCGCCCAGAACGCGCGGCTTGCCTGAAGGGTCTTCCACAACTCCTTGGTAACGCCGTGCATGTAGACGGCCAGACTGATACCACCGTAGCAGACCAGCGCGATCCGCAGTTCCTTTTGCCGCATGGCTCCATGTTGGCGGCATATTGGAAGAAAGGCAATTGCGTTCTCATTCCGTTCCAGATACCCGGAACCTCATGGCAAAGCCCAAACGTCGATATGTCTGCCAGTCCTGCGGGGGAGTTTCCAGCCGCTGGCAAGGCCAATGCGCCGATTGCGGCGAGTGGAACACATTGGTCGAGGATGCGCCGCAAACGGTGTTTTCGTCCAAGCATGATCTGTCTTCGGGCGGCCGTCCGATCCAGTTCACGCCGCTCGATGCCCCCGGCGAACTGCCCAAACGCCGCGCGAGTGGATATGCGGAATTCGACAGGGCTCTGGGCGGAGGTCTTGTCCCGGGCTCCGCCATCCTGATGGGCGGCGATCCGGGCATCGGCAAGTCGACGCTGTTGCTTCAGGCTTCCGCGCATATCGCAAACTCGGGTGGCAGCGTCGTCTATGTAAGTGGTGAAGAGGCGGCAGGGCAGGTCCGGCTGCGGGCGGAGCGGCTTGGCCTATCGAAATCCCCGATCCTGCTGGCTTCGGCAACTTCGGTACGGGACATTCTCACCACGCTGGGCATGATGGATGCGCCAGCCCTGCTGGTCATCGATTCGATCCAGACCATGCATTCCGATTCGATAGAGGGCGCTCCCGGCACAGTCAGCCAGGTGCGCGGCTGCGCGTTCGAATTGATCCGGTACGCCAAGGAAAACGACGTCACGCTCGTGCTGGTCGGTCACGTTACCAAGGATGGTTCAATCGCCGGTCCGCGCGTCCTTGAGCACATGGTCGACGTGGTAATGAGCTTCGAGGGTGAGCGTAGCCATCAGTACAGGATCCTGCGCAGCCTGAAGAACCGGTTCGGCCCGGTCGATGAGATCGGGGTCTTTGCCATGGAAGGGGCGGGTCTGACCGAAGTCGGCAATCCTTCCATGTTGTTCCTGTCCGGTCGCGATCAGGAAATGCCCGGGAGCGCGGTTTTCGCTGCCATGGAAGGCACGCGGCCTGTGCTGGTCGAAATCCAGGCGCTGATCGTGCGACTCCAGAGCGGGGCGACTCCGCGGCGTGCGGTAGTGGGGTGGGATTCGGGACGCATGGCGATGCTGCTTGCGGTTCTGGAAGCGCGCTGCGGGCTCAACTTTTCCAGTGCCGAAGTCTATCTGAACGTCGCCGGCGGCTATCGGCTTGCCGATCCGGCCGCCGATCTGGCCGTGGCTGCGGCGCTTGTTTCGGCACTGGGCGATCGCCCGCTACCGAAGAATGCCGTCTGGTTCGGCGAGGTTTCGCTGGCAGGAGAAATCCGGCCGGTTTCCCATTCATCTATCCGTCAGCGCGAATCGGCCAAGCTTGGATTCGGGCGCGCGATAGGTCCGGCAGGCGGTGCAAAAGCGGAATCCGCCAAGGACATCGACTTCACCGGACTTGCGATGCTGCCCAATCTCGTTGACCGTATCCTGGGGGATGCCTAGTTCGTAGCTTATGACCGGTTTCGATATTGCTGTTCTGGTGTTTGTCGGCGTGGGGGCCGCCACCGGGTTTCTTCGTGGTTTCGTGCAAGAGATACTGGCGCTGGGCGCCTGGGTCTTTGCGGTGTTTGCCATCCGCGCTTTCCATGAGCCGGTGTCGCTCCTGCTCGAGCCCTATTCCGGCACGGGATCGGCGACACCCGTCCTGGCATTCGCGCTTCTGCTGCTGGTTCCGTTCTTTGCCGTAAAGCTGATCGCAGGCTGGGCAGGCAAGCGGAGCCGCGCGTCGGTGCTTGGCCCGATCGATCGCGTGCTGGGTTTCGGTTTCGGGGCGGTGAAGGGCATGATTATCGTGGTTCTCGCGTTTTCGGTGCTGGTGCTTGGTTATGACACGATCTGGGGTGCAGGCGGCCGGCCGGACTGGATAAAGCAGGCGCGAACCTATCCGTTCGTCAACGCGAGTAGCGAAGCGCTCGTCAAGATGATTGCCGAACGCCGACACGAAGCCGCAGCAAGCGAAGCGGCAGACAATTGATGTCGACGGCAGTGCTCTATACGCCAGAAGTCCTGGGGCTAGCCGTTCAATTGGCGGGCCACCCCTGGGACGAAGCACTGTCGCTGAAGGCAGAGGCGCGCTCGCAAAGCTGCGGCAGCACGATCGCGCTGGGTCTCGACCTGGACGCTGAAGGCAGGATCGTGCACGTGGGGGTCCGCAGCCAGGCCTGCGCGATCGGACAGGCTGCCGCTGCAATTTTTTCAGACGCTGCAATCGGCCGGACTTCTGCACAAGTGCATGATGCGGCTGCGAAAATTACACGGTGGTTGGCGGGTGAGGAAGGTCTTCCCGATTGGCCCGGCTTTGTTTTGATCGCTGCTGCGCGTGATTATCCGGCACGCCATGGTGCGGTCATGCTCCCTTGGAAGGCGGCGACGCAGGTTCTTCCCATCGGCTGAAAGCGCGGTTAGATCGCGTTGACGGATCTCGAAATCGGGACCGGCGGGGGAAGATCGAAATGGCAGAGGTAGCACCTGGGAAACCGGTTCAGCCGAGCGTGTCCGACATCAGGCTGGTAATAGCCGCGTCCTCGATGGGCACGGTTTTCGAGTGGTACGATTTTTTCATTTACGGCACGCTTGCTGCGGTTATCGGCAAGACCTTCTTTCCTTCCGGCAATGCGACTTTGGAGACCCTGTTGGTCTGGGCCGGCTTCGCCGTGGGCTTCGGGTTCCGGCCGCTTGGTGCGATCCTGTTCGGATATCTCGGCGACAAGTTGGGTCGCAAGTACACGTTTCTCGTGACGGTCACACTGATGGGCGTGGCGACAGCCGGCGTGGGCCTTATTCCCTCCGCCGATGCCATAGGCTGGGCGGCTCCTGCGATTATCCTGGTGCTCCGCGTGCTGCAGGGGCTCGCACTCGGCGGGGAATATGGGGGCGCCGCGATCTACGTGTCCGAGCATTCGCCGCCGAACAGGCGCGGGTTCTACACCGGCTTCATTCAGGCCAGCGTCGTCGGAGGTTTCGTGCTGAGCCTGATCGTGGTGCTTGGCTGTAAATCGGTCATGAGCCCAGCCCTATGGGAGGCGTGGGGCTGGCGCCTGCCATTCATCCTCAGCCTCGCATTACTGGCGATATCGCTCTGGATGCGCCTCAAGCTATCGGAAAGCCCGGTCTTCAAGGCGATGCGGGCGCAGGGCGAAATTTCCGGTAACCCCTTTATCGAAAGTCTCACTTACCCCGGTAACAGGAAGCGGATTTTCATCGCTCTCTTCGGGATCGCCGCCGGACTGACCGTGATCTGGTATACCGCGATGTTCTCCGCTCTGAGCTTCCTCAAGGGAGCCATGCGCATGGAGGACAGGCCGGCGGAACTGATCGTTGGTGCGTCCGCGGCGCTGGGCATGGTCTTCTTCGTAATATTCGGCAGCCTGTCTGACCGTATCGGTCGCAGGAAGCCGATCATATGGGGCTATGCCCTGACCTTGCTCCTGCTGTTTCCCGCTTTCTGGTTGATCGGGAGTCATTCCAATCCCCAGCTTGCGCATGCGGCTCGGGAGGCGCCGGTCTTCGTTGTCGGGCCTGACTGCAGCTACAATCCCTTCGATATCGAGCAGAAGTCGAACTGCGGGAAATTGCTTGGAGATCTCGCCGGAGCGGGCGTGACCTATCGCCTGTCCGCCGCGCCGGAGCTTGTCTTGCAGGTCGGCGGCAAGGCGCTTCCGCTCGAAACCTATCCGTGGGGCGACAGGAAAGGCCGAGGCGCTGTCCTGCAGGGATGGCTGCGCGAGGCGGGCTACGATTTCGCCAAAGTCACACCAGGCGCGCGAGATGCCGTGACGATCGGAGTTGTGCTAATCGTGCTGATGGCCTTGTCCGGTGCCACTTACGGTCCGGTAGCGGCCCTGCTTTCGGAAATGTTTCCGCCGCGCATCCGGTACAGTTCGATGTCCATCCCCTATCACATCGGGACGGGCTACTTTGGCGGTTTCCTTCCGCTGATTTCCAGCTACATGGTCGCGAGCAGCGGCAACCCCTATCAGGGTCTCTGGTATACGTGGGGTGTTGTCGCGATGGCCCTCGTCGTCTCGCTGTGGGGGCTGCGAGGCGGCCCTCCGCGCGATTATGGTGACGATGCTTCCTGAAGTTCCTGCTTCCGCCCTCCGCCTCTCCTTTGATGGGGAGGCCCTGAAATCAAACTGGCAAGCGCTGGACCGTCTTTCGGGAAGTGCACTGGCAGGGGCGGCGGTGAAGGCCAACGGTTATGGTCTTGGCGCGCGCGAAGTCGTGCCGGTCCTGCGGGAGGCTGGTTGTCAGGATTTCTTCGTAGCTCATTGGGGTGAAGCCGCCGATCTGCTCGACTGTATCGGCTCTGCCGGTCTTTCCGTTCTGCACGGCCCGCTTAGTGCAGGGGATGCCGCCTTTGCCCGTGCAACAGGAACGGTTCCGGTGATCAATTCGATTGCGCAGGCCCGGCGCTGGATCGAATGCGGCGGTGGGCGTTGCCATTTGATGGTGGACACCGGGATGAACCGTCTCGGCGTTTCGCTTTCCGAACTGGGTGACGAGGCGGTCGAAGCGCTGGATGTCGACATCGTGCTATCGCATCTCGCATCGGCCGAGGAAGAAAGCGATCTTAACGAACGGCAGCGGCTTCGCTGGCGGCAGGCGCTCGGACAAGTGCGTCATGAACGCGCCAGCCTTGCCAACAGCGCCGGGATTGCACTTGGCAGCGCTTACCACGGGGACATCACGCGGCCGGGAATCGCGCTTTACGGCGGCGTGCCACGGGCGGAGATGGCGGACGATCTCAGGCAGGTGGTCCTGCCGGAAGCGGCCATCCTTCAGGTGCGTTCGGTCTCCGCCGGAGAAACGATCGGCTATAATGCTACGTATGAGGTTACCTCCCCCATGCGCGTGGGAACCGTCGCGCTGGGTTATGCCGACGGCTATCTGCGGTGCTGGTCGGACAGGGGTGTGTTCCGCGCCGGGGGACACGTATTGCCAGTGCTCGGCAGGGTCAGCATGGACATGACCGTAATCGATCTGACCCATGCTCCTGAACTGGGAGAGGGCGATTGGGTCTCCGCAGACTATGCACTTCCCGAGGCTGCTGCAAAGACGGGATTGTCGCAATACGAACTGCTCACGCTTTTGGGGCGCAGGTTCGGTCGCTAACGCGATTAACCCGGAGTTTTGCTGCGCAGCAATTTGTGTTGCGTTGCGACAACACCGGGTGGTAACATGTTGTCATTCTGGACTGGGGATTGGCAATGGCTGAAACGGCGTCGCAGGACGACAACACGGTAATCATAAAAAAGTACGCAAACCGTCGTCTCTACAATACACGTTCCTCGAGCTACATCACGCTCGATCATCTTGCGAAGATGACCCGTGAAGGTGTCGATTACAAAGTGCTCGATGCCAAGAGCGGTACCGACATTACGCACACGATCCTCACGCAGATCATCATGGAGGAGGAATCCAACGGAGAGCAGATGCTTCCGGTGAATTTCCTTCGCGAACTTATCAGCATGTACGGCAATTCGATGCAGTCGCTGGTTCCGCACTATCTCGAAGCTTCGATGGACAACTTCCGGGCCAATCAGACGAAGCTCCACAAGGCTTTCGAGGACAGCCTCGGCAACAACCCGTTGGCGAAGCTGGCCGAACAGAACATGGCGATGTTCAAGGCCGCCGCCGCCGCGTTCATGCCGGGAGCGGAAAAGCCCGAGCCCAAAGCCCCTCCAGCCGGAGAGGCAGGCGATCTTTCGGCACTGCGCGATCAGATGGCCGAAATCCAGAAGAGGCTTGACGCGCTGGGCAAATAAGGGTCTGCGCATGGTCCTTCGCGGCGCGAACAAGGCGCCGCGAATTGCCTTGAATGCAACGGATGGTCCGTCGCATCGCAGATCAGGAAGAAGCAATCGTGTCCGCCATTCGTCACGCCCTCTCGACCAAGCGCGAGGACGACTTCGCCCAGTGGTATCAGGAAGTCATTTCCGAGGCCGAAATGGCCGAGGAATCGGGCGTTCGCGGATGCATGGTGATCAAGCCGTGGGGCTACGGTATCTGGGAGCGCATCCAGCGCCTGATGGATGACCGCATCAAGGCTGCCGGCGTCACGAACTGCTACTTCCCGCTGTTCATTCCGCTTTCGTACTTCGCCAAGGAAGCCGAGCACGTCGAAGGCTTTGCGAAGGAAATGGCGATTGTCACTCACCATCGCCTCGTCGGTGACGGCAAGGGCGGCCTTGTGCCCGATCCCGAAGCGAAGCTGGAAGAACCGCTGATTGTCCGCCCGACTTCGGAGACGGTGATCGGCGCTGCCATGGCGCGTTGGGTGCAGTCCTGGCGCGACCTGCCGCTCATGGTCAACCAGTGGGCCAACGTCGTACGCTGGGAAATGCGCACCCGCATGTTCCTGCGGACGAGCGAATTCCTTTGGCAGGAAGGGCACACTGCCCACGCCGACCGTGACGATGCCATGATCGAGACGCTGCGTGCGCTCGAGATGTATCGCGACTTTGCCGAGAACGAGCTGGCCATGCCGGTGATCGCGGGCGAAAAGCCTGAGAATGAACGCTTCCCCGGCGCGGTCGCGACTTACTCGATCGAAGCCATGATGCAGGATGGCAAGGCGCTTCAGGCGGGCACCTCGCACTACCTGGGGACGGGCTTCGCCGAAGCGGCAGGCATTCAGTATCAGGACAAGGAAGGCACCCAGCAGTACGCGCATACGACGAGCTGGGGCACTTCCACGCGCATGGTCGGCGGTGTCATCATGACGCACGGCGACGATGATGGTCTTCGCGTGCCGCCGATGATCGCGCCGCACCAGATCGTCATCCTGCCGATGCTGCGCGACAACGACGAAGACGCAGCATTGCTCGCTTACTGCGAGGAACTCCGCAAGGCGCTCGTCACGCAATTCGCACTTGGGGAACCGCTGCGCGTCCTGCTCGACAAGCGTCCGGGCAAGGCGACCCAGAAGCGTTGGGCCTGGGTCAAGAAGGGCGTTCCGCTCATCCTCGAGATCGGCGGCCGCGATGCTGCCGGCGGGCAGGTCTCGATGCTGCGCCGCAACAAGCTCTGGAACGAGGCGGCCAAGGCTAACTTTGCTGCCATGGCGAAGGAAGATTTCATCGCCCGCGCGGCCACAGAAATCGAGGATATCCAGACCTCGCTCTTCGCCGAGGCGAAGGGCAAGCTCGATGCGAACATCTCGCGCGCTGCGAGCTTCGACGAACTTGCTTCCTTCTTCTCGGAAGGCAAGCGTTATCCGGGCTGGGTCGAGGTCGAATGGTCGCGGCCGACCGGTGCCGAACTCGAAGCCGTGGTGCATAAGCTGAAGGCGCTGAAGCTCACCATCCGCAACACCCCGCTGGACGCTGCGCCGGTCACTGGCCCTTGCGTATTCTCCGGAGAGCCGGCGGTCGAGCGGATCTACGTCGCAAGGTCCTACTGATCTGAAGGGGAAGAGGGCGTGCTGGGATCGATCAAGTACAACCTGTCGAACCTGTTGAACTTCAGGGGACGTGATGCCCGCCAGACGTTCTGGCTCTACGTCCTCTTCCTCGTCGTCATCCAGTATCTCGTCGGCATGGTCATGGCCATGCCGATGATGGGTGGAATGATGAAAGGCGCTTTCAGCGCCGCTCAACAAGGTGCCACTGCGGCCGACATGCAGGTCCGCCTGATGGCCCAGATGGCCGGTTACATGAGGACGTCGATGACGGTGTCCTCCATCGTTTCGGTTCTGGCCGGCCTCCTGCTGATGGCCGCTTTCGCCCGCCGCCTGCACGATTCCGGGAGGCCGGGCTGGATATCGGTTCTGACGTTCCTGCTCTCACTCTCTTCGAAGGCGATTGTCTGGTCGAAAATGAACGAGATCGTTTCGACTATGCGCACCGTTTCGCCGGAGAATTTTGAAACGGCATTCGCGATGCAATCGAAATTGGTGGGCGCCAGCCTGCTCGGTTACGCGGCCATTTTGCTTGTCATCGTGTTCGGCGTATGGCCTTCCAGCCCAGGGACCAATCGCTACGGACCTCCGCCGGTTCGCGTCTGACCTCTTGCCAACCCGGATATCCGGCGTGACAAGCGCGTACATGAACAAGCTTCTGGCCGCGACTGCGCTTTCCGCCTCGATCATTTACGCCGTCCCCGCTTCAGCCGGTGATTCGGCCGAAGTTTCCGAAGGCCGGATGCGCGCCGATGTGGAAAAACTGGTGTCCTTCGGCACCCGCCACACGCTTTCATCGGATACCGACCCAAAGCGCGGGATCGGCGCGGCCCGGCGCTGGGCCGCCGACGAGTTCCGCAAAACCTCCAAGGCTTGTGGCGGTTGCCTCGAAGTCACCATGCCGGAAGCCATTGTGAGCGGTACGCGCATTCCGACGCCAGTCAGGATGGTGGACGTGGTTGCGATACAGCGCGGTACCGAACGGCCCAATGAAGTGGTGATCGTCCAGGCTCATATCGACAGCCGCGTGACCGATGTGATGGACATCAAGAGCGATGCACCGGGTGCCAATGACGATGCTTCAGGCACCTCGCTCGTTCTCGAGGCCGCCCGCGTGCTGTCCAGGCGAAAGTTTCCGACCACGATCGTCTACGCCGCCCTTTCGGGCGAGGAGCAGGGGCTATATGGCGGCAAGCTGCTGGCGGAGTACGCCAGAAAACAGGGCTGGACTGTCAAGGCCGTCTTCAACAACGATATCGTTGGCGGCACTCATGGTTCCGACGGCCTCGTGGATGATCGGCATGTGCGCGTGTTTTCCGAAGGGCCGCGTGCCGACGCAACGGACAAGACACGCGCTGATGCCCGCCGTTTTGGTGGTGAAAACGATAGTCCCGGCCGCAATATCTCTCGCTACATTGCCGCTCTGGCAGGAGGCGTTCAGGATGATCTCGCGGTTCGGCAGGTCTGGCGCGCCGACCGTATGGGGCGCGGCGGCGATCAGATTCCGTTCCTGGAGCAGGGAAATCCGGCGGTGAGATTCTCGGTCGCGATCGAGGATTATGACCATCAGCATCAGGACCTGCGCACCGAAAACGGCGTGAAGTTCGGCGATACCATCGATGAGATGGATTTCCCCTATCTCGCCAAGGTCACGCGCCTCAACATCGCAGGTCTGGCTGCGCTCGCCAGCGCACCCATGCCACCGGAGCCGGTGGCGGACGCCGCGGTCAAGACCTGGACCGACGTGACCTGGAAGGCAGTGGCGGGGGCTGCCGGCTATTCGGTATGGCGCCGACGCACCGATGCGCCGGAATGGGAAGCGCAGCCGTTGGTGGCGAAGACTTCGCAAACCAGCGTGAAGCTTGAAGGACTGCGCGGCGACGACTGGATACTCGGCGTAAGATCGATCGCGGCTGACGGCAGCGTCAGTCCGATTGCAGCCGCCGTTCCGGGCGGGGGTTTTACTCCGCTTGCGCAATTGCCTTGAAACGGATGTTTCAGGCATTGCCGAGGGAAGATCCGATGCGTCCAATTCGGTTGCCAATGCCTGCAATCGGGAGTGTGCTGACCGAGGATGGTGCATTCTCGGTTCGCAGCTCGCGGATAGGCTTGTTATGCAGCAGTGATGCGGGAAATTCGGGCTGAAGGGGATCTGGATGACAATCGCAAGGCCGGGGCACAACCCGGGATATATCGCAACAACTTGCCATTATCGCTTGCCAAAGCGTGGGAATATCTGGACGGCGCCGTTATCCAAGGGAAACGGTAAGCGATCATGGGCCTGACACAACATTTCGACCTGTTGCATGCCTTGGCCGGTATGCTGGTGGGTATTTTGGTGGGGCTGACCGGGGTTGGCGGAGGCTCGCTCATGACGCCGCTGCTGGTGCTTTTGTTCGGCGTAAGCCCGCAGACAGCGGTAGGCACCGACCTGTTGTTCGCCGCGGTGACCAAGATCGCCGGTTCCGCGGTTCACGGCAAGCGCAACACTGTCGACTGGACGATCGTGCGCCGCATGGCTTGCGGCAGCGTGCCGGCAGCCATCGTAACTCTCGGTTTCCTGTCGTACTTCGGCAAGATCGGCAATTCCACCGAACATCTCATCATGATCTCGCTGGCGGTCCTCCTCGGCCTGACGGCGGTGGCGGTTGTCTGTCGGAAATGGCTGCTCAAGTTCGCGCATGACATTAATCCGGACCAGCCCCGCTCTCGGGTCGTGGGAGGGACGGTGCTGCTCGGAGCGGCAATCGGCGTTGCGGTATCGATTTCGTCGGTAGGAGCGGGCGCGATCGGCATGACTGTGCTGCTCATGCTCTATCCCAAGCTGCCCGTCGCCCGCATCGTCGGCTCCGATATTGCCCATGCCGTGCCGCTGGCTCTTATCGCCGGCGTGGGGCACTGGTTTATCGGTGATGTGGACTTCGGACTTCTGGCGGTATTGCTGCTGGGATCGATCCCCGGGGTCATTCTTGGAAGCTACCTCTCGTCCCATGCGCCGGACAGGATTCTGCAGCCTCTTCTGGCCTGCGTTCTCGCCGTTTCCTCCTGGCAACTGTTCCTGAAGGCCAATTCGGCAGACAAGGCGCTGCCAACGCCGGCAACAGCCCATGCCGCAACAATCGAGGGTGAAATTCCCGAACAGCACCCGTGATGACGGCGCCGCAATGATGCGGCGCCATTGCAATAAGCCCTGAACGGGCGCATGGCGCTGTCATGCCTCCCAAGAACCGGCCCGAGCCTGGCCTGCCGACACGCCAGCAAATCCTCGATCTCATTCAGAATTCGTCCGACCCCGTCGGCAAACGCGAAATTGCGCGTGAATTCGGCTTGAAAGGGCAGGAGAAAATTCAGCTCAAGTCGCTGCTGAAGGACATGGCCGAGGAAGGCCTGATCGACGGCAAGCGCACAGCATTTCATCGGATGGGCGGTATGCCCAAGGTCACTGTTCTTCGCGTGGTCCAGATCGAGGAAGGCGAGGCGATCGCCATTCCCGACACCTGGACACCGGACGATGCAACGCCGCCACCGCGCATTCGCCTGGTGGAGAAGGGGCGTGGTTCAGCGCTCAAGAAGGGCGATCGCGTACTTTCGCGCACCGAGGAAACTCCCACCGGGTGGCGCGCCTGGCCGATGAAGAAGCTCACCCTGCGATCCGAGCAGCTTCTCGGGGTCGTCGAGATCGACGGTGCGGGCAAGCCATGGTTGGCACCTGTTGACAAGCGTGTCCGCAGTTCTGCCCCGATTTCCGACCTTGGCGGCGCCGAAAAGGGCGAGTTGGTTCTGGCCGAACCGATCGGGCGATCCGCGCGTCCATCGGTGAAGGTCACGGAAATCCTGGGCGAGCCACTGGCGCCCAAAGCGTTCAGCCTTATCGCCATTCACAAGCACGGTATCCCGAACCGCTTCAACGAAGAGACCATCGAGGAAGCCGAGGCCGCGGCGAAGATGCCGCTCAGCGCCGAGAAGCGCGAAGACCTGCGGCATCTGCCGATAGTCGCCATTGATCCTTCGGACGCCCGCGACCATGACGATGCGATCTGGGCCAAGCCGGACGGCGAGGGCGGATTCGATGCACTCATCGCCATCGCCGATGTCTCTTTCTATGTGCGGCCGGGTGGTGAGATTGACCGCGAGGCGCGGCGGCGTGGCAATTCGGTCTATTTCCCCGACCGCGTCGTGCCGATGCTGCCCGAAGTGCTCAGTGCCGACGTGTGTTCGCTGCGCTCGGGAGAGGACCGCGCGGCCATGGCGTGCCACCTCAAGATCGATGCACAGGGGAAGGTCGTTGGTTGGCGGTTCACACGCGCGCTCGTCCGCATCCATGAAGTGATCGCTTACGAGGAGGCCCAGGCAAGCATTGATGAAGGCCGTGCCGAATCGCACCTTCAGGATCTGTGGGCTTGCTGGAAGGTGCTCGCCCAGGCGCGCAGCGACCGCGATCCGCTCGAACTTGAACTGCCCGAGCGCAGGGTAAAGCTGGACGATCAGGGCCGCATTGCCGAGATCGCCCTGCGCGAGCGTCTCGACGCGCACCGCGTGGTCGAGGATTTCATGATCTCCGCCAACGTTGCAGCAGCCAAGGCCCTTGAAGCCAAGGTTGCGCCGGTGGTCTACCGTGTCCATGAAGTGCCCAGCCGTGAAAAGCTCATGGCGCTGAAAGACTATCTTGCCACCTTCGGGCGCAAGCTTTCGCTTGGGCAGGTCATCACGCCGGGCCTGTTCAACCGCATGCTCAAGGACATCGCGGATGAGAGCGAGAAGGCGCTCATCATGGAAGCGGTGCTGCGCAGCCAGACACAGGCCTATTACGGGCCGCGCAACGAAGGTCACTTCGGCCTCGCGCTCGGTTCTTACGCCCATTTCACGTCGCCGATCCGTCGCTATGCCGACCTTCTGGTCCACCGCGCGCTGGTCGATGCCTATGGACTGGAGCAACCGGCGCCCAAGGGCAAGATTCCCGCGACCTCCGGCTTGTCCGAGCGCGACCGTGACGATCTCGGCCGCGTCAGCGAGGCCATCAGCGCCGCCGAGCGCCGCGCCATGGAGGCCGAGCGCGAGACGATCGACCGATACGTTGCGGCATGGCTTTCCGCCCGTGTCGGTGATGTGTTCGACACGCGCATCACCGGAGTTCAGAAGTTCGGGTTCTTCGCCACGATCATCGGCCTTGGTGGCGATGGTCTGGTGCCGGTTTCGACTCTGGGCGCGGAACGCTTCTCTTATGACGAGAAGGCACAGATTCTCGAAGGCGAAAGCACGGGCACCACTTATGCAATGGGCCAGATCCTGCGGCTGCGCCTGGCCGAGGCCAATCCGCTTACCGGTGCGCTCAAGTTCGAGCTGGAAGAGGGTGGCGGCCGTATCGAGCCGCGCGGCAAGCCCCAGGAATTGAAGAAGAAGGGCAAGCACTTCGTCGGCAAGCGCGGGCGGCCCGGCAACATTCGCCATCAGGGGCGCAGGAAGTAGTCGGTCGTTTCGTCCCGAATTCGCTTCGGGACGAACGCCGCTTTTGCGATCCTAGCTCAGGCGCTCGATCGCTTCGGCATCGAGGGTGCCGGGAATCACGAAAACGGGGCAGGGCATCTGCCCCAGTCCGGCGCCGGTGAAGTGCGCAACGAGTGGGCCCGGCCCGCCTTCCCGGGCGGCGCCGAGCACGAGTGCCGAGACCTCGGCGTGCTCTTTCAGGTACTGCCGCACGATCTTGATGTCCTCGCCCATGCGGACCGAGATTACCGGCATCTTAGCGCCTTGTGATAAAAGGTTGCCGGCGGCGGCCGTCACCAGCGTTTCCGCACGGGCGCGGGCCTCTTCCTCGATGGTAGCCTGAACCCCCCCGAAGGCATTGAACGGCTGGGGCGGCACGAGGGCCAGCAGATGCAGTGCACCATCGGTCTTCGCGGCGCGGCGCGCCGCGAATTGCAGCGCCACCAGCGCTTCTTCCGTTTCGTCGACGATGACCAGGTAGATGCGCATAGTGTTCCCTCTTGAACACGGGTTATCGGGCTATTCAGGTCACGGTGCAAGCCATCACGAATGCGAAAAAAGGCGTGCGAAGGCGCTTGTGCGCGCGGCTCAACTTGTCCAAGGAAAGGCGGACCCCGCACACCTCCCCAGGAAAACAAGGGACACACAAGCTTCCATGCCCATCGAGATCAAGATGCCCGCCCTGTCCCCCACGATGGAAGAGGGAAAACTGGCAAAATGGCTGGTTAAGGAAGGCGACACCGTCAGCTCCGGCGATATCATGGCCGAAATCGAAACCGATAAGGCCACGATGGAGTTCGAAGCCGTCGACGAAGGCACCATCGGCAAGATCATGATCGCCGAAGGTACCGAAGGCGTGAAGGTTGGAACCGTGATCGCCGTCCTCGCCGGTGAAGGTGAAGACGTCAGTGCCGTTTCCGCCGCACCTGCCGCCGCCAAGACCGAGGCCCCCAAGGCAGCCGATGCCGCTCCGGCTCCGGCTGCCGCCGCGCCTGCCCCGGTCGCCTCTGTGCCTGCTGCCAAGGACGGCCGCGTTGCCGCTTCGCCGCTTGCCAAGCGTATCGCTGCCGACAAGGGCGTAGACCTTGCCACCGTGAAGGGTTCCGGCCCGAACGGCCGCATCGTCAAGGCAGACGTCGAAAGCGCGCAGCCCGGTTCGGCCAAGCCTGCGGCCGCCGCTCCGGCGCCTGCTGCCGCCGCGCCCGCCGCCGCCGAAGCCAAGGCTCCTCCCGTCGACATGGCACCGGAAACCCGTGCGCTGCTCGACGATCGGGTTCCGCACGCGGTCACCAAGCTTTCGGGAATGCGCAAGACGATCGCCAAGCGCCTTACCCAGTCCAAGCAGGAAGCGCCGCACATCTACCTTTCGGTCGATGTCCGCCTCGACAAGCTTATGGCGCTGCGCGCCGAACTGAACGCCATGCTCGAAAAGCAGGGCGTGAAGGTCTCGGTCAACGACATGCTGGTCAAGGCACTTGGCCGCGCGCTGATCGACGTGCCGGAGTGCAACGTGACCTTCGCCGGCAACGAACTGATCACTTACGCCCGAGCCGACATCTCTGTCGCAGTCTCGATCCCCGGCGGGCTCATCACCCCGATCGTCACCGATGCGAGCGGCAAGTCCTTCTCGCAGATCGCCAAGGACATGAAGGATCTTGGCACGCGTGCCCGCGAAGGCAAGCTTGCTCCCGGCGAGTATCAGGGCGGCACCGCCTCGATCTCGAACATGGGCATGATGGGCATCAAGCAGTTCTCGGCCGTCATCAACCCGCCGCAGTCGACCATCCTGGCGATCGGCGCGGGTGACAAGCGCCCGTGGGTCATGCCCGACGGCACGCTCGGCGTGGCGACCGTCATGAGCGCAACCGGCAGCTTCGACCACCGCGCGGTGGACGGCGCCGATGGTGCGCGCCTGATGGCCGCGTTCCGCGAATACGTCGAGACCCCGCTCGGGATGGTCGCCTGACGTGAGCGAGCATCCACGCGATCCGGTGATCCGGGTCACGGCCATGCCGGCTGACGCCAACGCCTATGGAGACATCTTCGGCGGCTGGCTGATGAGCCAGATGGACATGGGTGCCGGCCTCGTCGCCGCCCGTCGCTCGCGCGGACGCGCGGTGACGGTGGCGATGGACGGCATGCAGTTCCACCTGCCGGTCAAGGTTGGCGACGAGGTTTCGGTCTACGGCGAAATTCAGCGCGTGGGCCGTACTTCGCTGACCATCGCCATCGAGGCATGGCGTCGGCACCGGCATGAAGAGGAAGAAGTGAAGGTGACACAGGCGGTGTTCACCTTCGTCGCGGTGAACGAATTCGGCAAACCGCGCGTCATCGATCAGGAGAAATAACTCAGTGGCTGATACTTACGACGTCATCGTCCTCGGTTCCGGCCCCGGCGGCTACGTTTCGGCGATCCGCTGTGCGCAACTCGGACTGAAGACCGCCATCGTCGAGCGCGAACGCCTCGGCGGCATCTGCCTCAACTGGGGTTGCATCCCGACCAAGGCGCTGCTGCGCTCGGCCGAGGTGTTCCACCAGATGAAGCACGCCAAGGATTACGGCCTGGCGGCGGACAACATCACCGCCGACCTCGACGCGGTGGTCAAGCGCTCGCGCGGGGTAGCCGACAAGCTCAATCAGGGCGTTACGCACCTGATGAAGAAGAACAAGATTGCCGTGCACTTCGGCAACGGCAAGCTCGTGGCTCCGGGCAAGCTCTCCGTCACCGATGCCGACGGCAAGGCGACCGAACTGGCCGCCAAGCACATCATCATCGCCACGGGTGCCCGCGCGCGTGACCTTCCCAAGCCCAAGGCCGACGGAGAGCGCGTGTGGACCTATCGCCACGCGATGACGCCGAAGGAAATGCCGAAGAAGCTCCTGGTCATCGGTTCGGGCGCGATCGGTATCGAATTCGCCAGCTTCTACAACGACATGGGTGTCGATACGACCGTCGTCGAGATGATGGACCGTATCGTTCCTGTTGAGGACGCCGACGTCTCCACCTTCCTCGAGAAGGCGCTGACCAAGCAGGGCCTCAAGATCATGACGGGCGCCAAGACCGGCGATATCGCGGTCGGCAAGGACGGCGTGAAGGTTGCGTTGACCGACAAGAAGGGCAAGACCGAAACGGTCGAGTTCAGCCATGTCATCGTCGCGATCGGCATTGTCCCCAATGTCGAGAACATCGGGCTGGAAGATCTCGGTATCGAACCCGACAAGCGCTTCCACATCAAGGTCGATCCCTACGGCCGCACCAACGTCAAGGGCGTGTGGGCCATTGGCGACTGTGTGGAAGGCCCCTGGCTGGCACACAAGGCCAGCCACGAAGGTGTCACCACTGCCGAAACCATTGCTCAGGAACTGGGCAACAAGGACGTTCACCCGCACCCGCTCGATCGTAACAACATCCCGGGTTGCACCTACTGCCACCCGCAGGTGGCGTCGGTCGGCATGACCGAGGCCAAGGCCAAGGAAGCGGGCTACGAGCTGAAGGTCGGCAACTTCCCGTTCGTCGGTAACGGCAAGGCGATCGCTCTCGGCGAGCCGGAAGGCTTCATCAAGACCGTGTTCGACGCCAAGACCGGCGAATTGCTGGGGGCTCACATGATCGGCGCGGAAGTTACCGAGTTGATCCAGGGCTACGTGGTCGGCAAGACCCTCGAAACCACCGAGGCCGAACTGATCCAGACCGTGTTCCCGCACCCGACACTGTCGGAAATGATGCACGAGGCGACGCTCTCGGCTTACGGTCGCGCTATCCACTTCTAAGGATCGCGTCTCCGGACGAAAATGAGAAGGGCGGGTCCTTGCGGGCCCGCCCTTTCTCTTTGGTTCGGTAGCGGAGGATCGCGCTCAGCCGAAGTTCTTGGAGAGTATGACCAGAGTGGGATCGCCGATGAAGGGTTCGGGGATGAAACCCTTGTCACGTTCCACCTCGATGGCAGCGCTGTTTTCGCGGCTTTCGATGGCGATGATGCGCTTGCAGCCGCGGGCATCGGCCTGTTTGCCGAGGAAGTCGAGCATGGCCCAGCCGACGCCCTTGCCCTTGTGATCCGCTCGCACTGAAATCGCTACTTCGGCGGAATCGCTGTTGTCGTCGAAGGCGAGCACGCCCGAGGCGATGATCCCGCCGTCTTCAGAGAATCCCAGCCACGATTCGGTACGGTAATGGTCCGCTTTGACGATGGGTGCGATCTGCTGCGGGCTGACCCTGTCGGCGGCGGCGAAGAAGCGGAACCGCCGGTCGTCATCGGTTACCCGTTCGAAGAATTCCGCCAGAGCCTCGGCATCGTTCTGGGTGGCCGGGCGGACGTCGAGCACGATCCCGGAACGGGTTGGCAGCGTGATGGCGTCATTGAGGGACATGGGTCGAACTCCACTGGAATTGTGTCGGTTCCTTAGGCGCTTGTACCATGATCCGGCATTGATCGGGATCATCGAACGCCGTCGCCTGCGGCCAAGGCTAACACGACCTGTCGGTTATGTCCCGCTAGTGGGACAAGTCGTTGCAAGACAGGTAGCGCTTGGCGATTCATCGGTTAATGTAGGGAGGAACCGGCCGCTCGCGAAGCTGGCCTAGAAAGTCGTTTGCCGGGCAGTGCCTGGCGAGAGGAGTAGGAAGTCATGGCCGAGGCCATCTATCCAGTGCCCGCCGAATGGGCCGAGAACGCCCTGATCGATGAGGCGCGCTATCAGCAGATGTACGCCCGTTCCATCGAGGATCCCGAGGGTTTCTGGCGGGAAGAAGCGCAGCGGGTGGACTGGATCAAGCCTTTCGAGGTGGTGAAGCAGACCAGCTTCAACGAGGCGGACTTCGGCATTTCATGGTTCCCGGACGGCACGCTCAATCTCTCGGCGAACTGCCTTGATCGACACCTAGAGGCACGAGAGAACGACATAGCGATCCTCTGGGAGCCGGACGATCCGAAGAATCCCGAGCGCCGCATCACATACGGCGAGCTTCACGAATCCGTTTGCCGTTTCGCCAACCTGCTCAAGGCACGCGGCGTCAAGAAGGGCGAGCGCGTCACCATCTATCTGCCGATGGTGCCGGAGGCAGCCGTCGCCATGCTGGCCTGTGCGCGCATCGGTGCGATCCACTCGATCGTCTTTGCCGGCTTCTCTCCGGATGCGCTGGCGGGGCGCATCCAGGATTGTGACAGCCGCATCGTTCTCACCAGCGACGAAGGGCTGCGCGGGGGCAAGAAGGTTGCGCTCAAGGCCAATGTCGATGAGGCGCTGAAGGCGTGTCCCGGTGTCGACAGCGTCATCGTGCTGGCGCATACCGGCGCCGAAGTGCCGATGGTCGAAGGGCGCGACATCGACTGGGCTTCCGCCGCGGCCGGGCAGTCCGCCGATTGCCCGCCAGAGGAGATGGGCGCCGAAGACCCGCTGTTCATCCTCTATACCTCCGGCTCCACCGGCAAGCCCAAGGGTGTGCTCCATACCACCGGCGGTTACGCCGTCTGGGCTTCGATGACGCATGAATACGTCTTCGATTACCGACCCGGCCAGATCTACTGGTGCGCGGCCGACATCGGCTGGGTCACGGGGCATTCCTATGTCGTCTACGGGCCGCTGATGAACGGCGCGACCACGGTGATGTTCGAAGGCGTTCCCAACTTCCCCGACGCCAGCCGGTTCTGGCAGGTGGTCGACAAGTTCGGGGTCGAGATATTCTACGGTGCTCCCACGGCCCTGCGCGCGCTGATGCGCGAGGGGGACGAATTCGTGAAGAAGACCAGCCGCAAGAGCCTGCGCCTGCTCGGTTCGGTGGGCGAGCCGATCAATCCCGAAGCCTGGTCCTGGTATCACGAGGTCGTGGGCGAGGGCCGCTGCCCGATCGTCGACACCTGGTGGCAGACCGAGACGGGCGGGGCCATGATAACCCCGCTGCCCGGCGCCACCGCGCTCAAGCCGGGTTCGGCCAGCAAGCCGTTCTTCGGCGTGAAGCCCGTGCTGCTGGACAACGACGGCACCGTCCTGGAAGGAGCGGCCGACGGCTGCCTGGTCATCGCGGATAGCTGGCCCGGCCAGATGCGCACGGTCTGGGGCGATCACGAGCGTTTCTTCCAGACCTATTTCAGCACTTTCCCCGGCACCTACTTCACCGGCGACGGCTGCCGCCGGGACGAGGACGGGTACTTCTGGATCACCGGGCGGATCGACGACGTCATCAACGTATCGGGCCACCGGATGGGCACCGCCGAGATCGAATCGGCGCTGGTCGCGCATCCGGCGGTGGCCGAGGCGGCGGTGGTGGGCATGCCGCACGAGATCAAGGGGCAGGGGATCTACGCCTTCGTCACCTGCAATGCCGAAGTCGAGCCGGACGAGGCCCTGCGCCGCGAACTCATCAAGTGGGTCCGCCATGAAATCGGGCCGATCGCCACGCCTGACGTGATCCAGTTCGCGCCGGGCCTGCCCAAGACGCGTTCGGGCAAGATCATGCGCCGCATCCTGCGCAAGATCGGCGAGAACGACTTTTCGAACCTCGGCGATACCTCGACGCTCGCCGATCCTTCGGTGGTCGACAACCTGATCGCCAACCGGCCCCAGCCAGCGGCGGCCTGAAGATCCCAGGACCGCAGCGAAAAGGGGCGGGAGGCGAATATGAAAGATTCGCCTCCCGCCCCTTTTGCAAACGGTCTGTTCGATCAGGCTTTCGCCCGGCCTGCGGCCGGACTGATCACGGCTTCTGCGCAAACAGGATGACGTGCTCCAGCGGTTCGTCGCCGGGTGCCTCCTGGCCGGGCGCTTCGCCGATGCAGGCTTCGACGGAGACGACCGTCACTTCGAAACCCATCGCGGCGAGCAGCGCCGAAAACTCGGCGTCCGGCGTTGCCGACCAGATCGCCAGGATACCTTGTGGCTTCAGCGCCGTCATGGCGGCCCTGAGGCCCATTCGCGAATAGAGCCAGTCGTTCACCCGGCGGGTGAGCCCTTCGGGACCGTTGTCGACATCGAGCAGGATCGCGTCATAGGCGCTATCCGCCGCATTTATCAGTATCGCGACGTCGTCCTGCACGAGCTGGACCCGGGCGTCGTCCAGGCAGCCGGCCGTGAAGGCCCGCATCGGTCCGCGCGCCCATTTTATGATCTCGGGCACGATCTCCGCCACGATGACCTGAGCGTCGGACGCCAGGGTTTCGAGGGCGGCGCGCAAGGTGAAGCCCATGCCATAGCCGCCGATGAGCATCTGCAGGTCGGCACGGGTGCCGAGCCGCTCGCAGGTCATCGTGGCAAGTGCCTCTTCCGACGAAAAGAGATCGGTACTCATGAGCTCGTGCTTGTCGAGCAGAATGACAAAATCGTCACCGTTGCGCACGAGCCGTAAACGGTCGCCGTTCGGAACGTGCGCTATATCGATGAGCTCGTCGCCGGGCAGAAGGTCGGAAACAGGAGCGTTCAACTCCTGATCCCGGCATCGGTCGCGGAATGGACGATTGCGGACTGGGGGTGAGGGTGCAGAATTACTTCCCGCGTGCCTTGCGCGCGGCGTAGCGGGCGTCACGCGCCGCCTTGCGCTCTTCCTCGGTAGGCTCGGGCTTGGGCGCGGCTGCTGCGGCCTGTTCCGCCTTGGCTGCAAGGTCACGCTCGCGCTTTTCCTTGGCCGCCTTGCGCTTTTCCGCAAGGGCCAGCTCGCGCGCTTCAGCCTTCGCCACGCGTTCCGCCTGGACGGCCGGATCGATCGGAGCCTTCGCCTTCAGCGCTGCGAGCGCCTTGGCCCGCGCCTCAGCCGCGGCGTTCTGCCGGGCTGCCACGCCCGGCTCCTTGTATGCTGCCATTGTATTCTACCTAATTGCGTCGTCGCCACCGGCTGCGGATGTGATGGGATCATCATCCTTGGAGGTGTTGAAGAACGGGATGGTTCCGGACGATCATGGACATCGTCCCTGATCTTTTGTTGACGGGCCTGGTCCAACGCGGCGCAGGCCCTGCTTGCAGCGTCTTGAGGACAGGTGAGGTGCACGTCGCACCCAGCCATTATCCTTCAAAGGGCGACATCAGTGGAATCGCCCATTATCAAGACATGCGCTTTCTGTCACGGACTGTTGCTTCGTGCAGGAATGGCCCTCCCGCCGTACCGGCCGGACAGGCGCCGCAAAGGTAATGGTGTTCCCACGGCGCAACAATCTGTATGCGACCTGCAAAGCCGCTCCCGCGGTTCCACGATGCCGCGCCGGCATTGCCCGGGCCAGGACGAAAACCTGGACCCGGATCAAAGAAAGTCCCTGCCGAGTTCATGGAAGCCTCTGACGCCATTCTCGAAGACCTCGGCTGGAATGCCTTCTTCAGCAGCCAGCTTGTCCCCGGTGAAGAACAGGGCGAAGCGTGCGTCGTGCGGGTGATGGCGGTGCACCGGGGCATGATCGAGATCGCGGGGGTCGGCCAGGAAGGAATGATCTCTTCCACTCTTCCGCATTCGAAGGGGCCGGAGGATCGCCCCACCGTTGGCGACTGGCTGATGGTAAACCGCGAAACGCGAGAGCCGCTGCGCCTGCTTGAACGGATGAACCTGTTCAAGCGCAAGGCTCCGCTGGACCAGCGGCGGATTCAGCTCATTGCAGCCAATGTCGATACGCTGTTCATCGTCACGTCGTGCAACCAGGATTTCAATATCGCGCGCCTCGAACGCTATCTCGTGCTTGCGCGGGACGTGGGCGTGAAGCCGGTGATCGTGCTGACGAAGATCGATCTTGCGGAAGATCCGGAACGCTTCCTCGAAGCCGCGCGCGCCTTGCAGCCGGGGCTGGAGGTCGAGATGGTCAACGGCCGCGATCCGCAGAGCGTGTCGAACCTCGCGCCGTACTGCGGCAAGGGCAAGACCGTTGCCTTGCTCGGATCGTCGGGCGTGGGCAAGTCCACCATGGTCAATACCCTGCGCGGGTCGAAGAGCATCGCCACCCAGTCCATCCGCGAGATCGACGGCAAGGGCCGGCACACCACCACCGTGCGGCAGTTGCACCGGCTGGACGGCCCGATCAAGGGCGGCTGCCTGGTGGACACTCCCGGCATGCGGGAGTTCCAGTTGCCTGATGCCGCTTTCGGCATTGCCGAAGTGTTCGACGATATCGTCGCCCTCACGCTGGAATGCCGCTTTACCAATTGCAGCCACGGTTCGGAGCCGGGATGTGCGGTGCAGGCCGCGCTGCGGCAGGGATCGCTGACGCCCGAACGGCTTGAACGCTGGCGCAAGCTCATCATCGAGGACACCGAAGGCACCGCCAGGACGGCGGGACGCCGGTCGGGTCCGAAAAATCCCCGAAAGAGGAAATGAAACAATGGCAGATCTCTACCTCAAGGCCCTCGAATCCGAGCGCCGGAGCCTGTGGGCCGAATGCCGCCTGAAGGGCCTTGCCAAGGGCACGCCCGAGCGGCTCCGGATCGACGAACTCGACAAGCTCCTCGCTGAGCACAAGGCCAGGAAGGCGGACTGAAACAGCCGTGCCCCCGGCTTGGCCTGATGGGGTCGGGCCGGGGCCGGGCATTGCCTTTTACCGTTCCCTATCAATGTCGTTGAGGTTTCATCGCCGCGGCCTATCATCCTGATGGGGTAGATTCGGGGGTAGCGTGGCGATCGAGTTGCAGGCGGTGGAAAAGCTCGCCGCCGACCAGGCATCGCTCAAGGCGGCCGCCGGGCTGGCCCGGCCGGGAAAATGGTCGGGCGTGGGCGCCAGTCACGATGCAGCCCTGATCTGGGGCGAGTGCGCGGGCTCGGGCGCCAATCCCTACCGCGTCATGGCCGATCTGCGCGATCTCGGGAACAAATGTACCTGTCCCTCGCGCAAGTTTCCCTGCAAGCATGTGCTCGCGCTGCTCTGGCTCCGGGCAGAGGCAGTGGTTCCTTTCCCCGGCGGCGAAACGCCGGATTGGGTGAGCGACTGGCTGGGACGTCGCCGGCCTTCCGGCACTTCCGCCCGCCCGCCTGCCGAAAGCGCGCCCGCTGCGGAAAAGGATCTTGCGGCGGCGCGCCGCGCGGAACCTGCGGCGGCTGAAGACCCCAAGGCAGCGGCCCGGCGCGAGGCCGCTTCGGCGAAACGCGCCGAGGATACGCACCAGGCGATCCTCGATGCACTCGGCGCGCTGGAGCAATGGGTGAGCGACCAGCTTCGCCTCGGCCTCGGCGGTTTCATCGAGGATGCGACCTCGCGGTGCCGCCGCATCGGCGCCCGCCTTGTAGACGGCAAGGCAGCGGCACTTGCCGGTCATGTCGATGAACTTCCGGCCCGTGTCCTTGCCTTGCCGGCGGGAGACCGCATTCGCGGAGCCACGGTGGAGCTGGCGCGGCTCGTCATGCTGTCCCGCGCCTACCGCGCCTACCGCGCCTCGCCCACCGATCCCGAGATCCGCCGCGCCGTTGCCGCCGCCGAAGCCCGCGAGGCGCTGCTGGCGGACGGCGCGGCCCTTCGCGTCTCTTCCACCTGGGAAGTGCTGGGCGAGCGTGTGCGCACGCGGCGCGACGGGCTGGTGTCCCAAACCGGCTGGCTGTTGAACCTTGGCGAGAGCGGACCGCGCTTTGCGATGCTGCTCGATTTCTTCCCCGCCGGCACCGGGCGCCGCGGATCGGTTTTCACGCCGGGCGAACAGTTCGAGGGCGAACTGGCGTTCTATCCGGCGCGTCATCCCTTGCGCGCCGTGCTGGTGCAGCGGGGCACTGCGCCCACCGATGACCCGCCCCTCCGATGGCCGGTGACCTCGGCGGCGCTGGAAGACGTGTTGACGGCGCCCTTCCTGGAGGAACCCTGGGCGATCGAGCGGCCGATCTTGCTTGGCCGGGGGCGCATCGGTTTCGACAGTGCCGACCTGCCATGGTGGCAGCCGAGCGACGGGGGCGCGGCGCTTCCGCTGGCCGGCGAGGTCAGCGGGGTCATCGCCGGAACCGAGCTGACGCAGGCCGCCGTGCTCTGGTCGGGCGGGCGGATCGAACTGCTCGCCGCGCACACGCCGTGGGGGCGCATCGGCCATGGTTGACGGGATTCCCGGCGCACTGGGGTCGGTGCTGACGCGCTGGACGATGGGCGGCAGCGCGGTTGACGCTGCTCCTGCCGCGTGGCGCGGACCGATGGGAGATGAAGCGCAGGAGGCGGAACTGCGGCTGCTGGCGCTGTCCGGCCAGTTTCTCGGCGTGCTCACGCTTGCCGAACCGACAGGTGAAGTCCGCATGCTGGCCGATCTGCCCCGGCTGACGGACCCGCCGCTTGCGGAGAACCTGCGTCCACGCGCACGCCGCCTGCTGCAGCAGGTTCGCGAGCCGGGCTATCTCCGGGCCTTTCTTGCATTCCTGAACTCTCGCGGCTGGACGCTCCATCCCGGAGACTGGCTGCCCGGCGCGAATGACGATGTGCCGGACATCTACGCACCGTGGCAGGACTGGGCCGCCTCGGCGGAGCGGGCTACATCGTCCCATCGGGCGGAAGCGGACGGCGAGGGCCTGACGGCCGAGAACTGGAGCCTGTGGCAGCCCGCCGTGCGGCGGGCGGCATTCGCCGTGCTGCGAGGGAAAGAGCCGGAGCGCGCGGTGGCCCTGCTGTCCGCGAAGATCGGCGGCGAAACCGCAGACCTGCGTGTGAGGCTGCTGGAACTGCTCGACTGCGGCCTGTCGGAGGCCGATATCCCGTTTCTCGAAGGGCTGGGCGGGGATCGAGCGCCCCGCGTCAAGGCTCTTGCCGCTTCGCTGCTGGCGCGGCTCGGCCATGGGGTCCGGGGCGGCGAGGATGCGGCGGAGCTTGCCGGTTTCTTTTCCGTGCAGGCCAGGGGCCTGCTCCGGCGTGGGCGCGTTGTCGTGCCGCAAGCGCTCAAGACGCCCGCCCAGCGCAATCGCCGAAACACCTTGATGGAGGCGCTCTCCTTCGCCGCTTTCGCTCAGGCTCTGGACCTTGAACCGGAACGGTTGATCGCTGCCTGGCCGTGGAACGGCGATGCCATGGCCGACCGTGCCCTGGCGGAGATGGCTGCGCGCTCTGCTTCCGATAGCATCGTCGCGCTGCTTGCCGAGGCGCTTACGGGCAGCGATGCCCTTGATCCGTTCCGGTTCGGCCCGCTGGTCCCGCGTCTCGCGCCCGGGCAGCGCCGCGCCGCCGCGATGCAGGCGCTGCGCGGTGCGGGCGCCAGCTTCGCGCAGGCGCTCGGCATCATGGGCGGCGATGGCAGCATGGAGAATGTCATCGCCACGCCTGCCGGCGCCGCCTTGCGGAAAAAGCTCGGCGAGGATGGCGCGCGGCCCGGCGATCACGCGGCCGAACTGCTCGCGCTGGGCCTTGTGGCCTCGCGCGCGGCAGCCGCGCAGGCACTGGAACATCTGGCGGCGGCGGGGATGCTCGCATCCGATCCGCGTCTCGACATGCTGAGATTGAACGCCGCACTGGACGATAGAGGAGCGATACCATGAGCGAGATTCTGCGTCTCCCGGCGGAGACCATCCATGCCGGCGAACTCGCCGCACTGGCGGCGGGCGACAGCGATCGTCGCCCTCCCGGCTGGGCACTATCCCCGCAGCGCGTGGTCACTTACCTCATGGGGGGAACCACGGCGGACGGAACCGTCATCACCCCCAAGTACGTCGGCAACCGGCGGCTGATCGAGACGGCCGTGGCCACGCTCGCCACCGACCGTGCGCTGCTGCTGCTGGGTGTGCCGGGTACGGCCAAGAGCTGGGTCTCGGAACATCTCGCCGCCGCGATCACCGGCGATTCCACGATGGTGATCCAGTGCACTGCCGGGACGGACGAGAACCAGGTGCGCTATGGCTGGAACTACGCCCAGTTGCTCGCGCACGGGCCGAGCCGCGAAGCCCTGGTACCCACGCCGATGATGCGGGCCATGGAAGCGGGCAAGCTCTGCCGTCTGGAGGAACTGACCCGCATGGGCAGCGACGTGCAGGACACGCTCATCACCGTGCTCTCGGAAAAGATGATGCCGATCCCCGAACTCAACAGCGCCGTCTATGCGCAGCGGGGGTTCAATATCATTGCCACGGCCAACAACCGGGACAAGGGCGTGAACGAGCTGTCTTCCGCGCTGAAGCGGCGATTCAACGTCGTGGTCCTGCCGCTGCCGGACAGTGCGGACGAGGAAGTGGCGATCATCGTCAAGCGCGTGGGCGAAATGGCGCAGAGCCTCGATCTGCCCGCCCCCCGGAACGTTGCCGAGGAAGTGGCGCGGGTCGTTTCGATCTTCCGCGAACTGCGCTCCGGATCGACGGAGGACGGCAAGGTCGCGCTCAAATCGCCGTCGGGCGGGCTCTCCACGGCAGAGGCCATCGGCGTGATGGTCGGCGGGATCAGTCAGGCGACCTTCTTCAACGACGGCAGGCTGACGCCGGAAACGCTGGCGGCCAACATGATCGGCGCCGTGGTGAAGGACCCGGTGCAGGACAGGGCGGTGCTGGGCGAATACCTGGAAACGGTGCTCAAGAAGCGGCGCGGCTTCGAGAGCTATTACGCCTCACTCACCGAGATGATCTGAGCCCATGGCGGCAGAGGTATCGCTGTTCGGCATCCGCCACCATGGCCCCGGCTCCGCGCGCCGGCTGGTGGAGGCGCTCGACCTGCTCCAGCCGGCTACCGTGCTGATCGAGGGACCGTCCGATGCCTCCCACCTGCTGCCGATGCTGGCCGACCCGGCAATGGAAACGCCGGTCGCGCTGCTGACGTATGCCGAGGACAATCCCTCGGAGGCCAGCTTCTTCCCCTTCGCGGATTATTCGCCGGAGTATCAGGCGGCGCGCTGGGCAATGGCGCGGGGCGCGGGGCTGCGTTTCATCGACCTGCCCGCGTCTGACCGTCTCGGCGAACACGCTGGCAGCGCCGGGCAGGAAGCGGCCGCCTGTGCGGGTGACGATCCGATCAGCCACGATCCCATCGGCGTGCTGGCCGCCGCGGCGGGTTACTATGACGGCGAAAGCTGGTGGTCGGACGTGATCGAGGAAACGCCTTCATCGGGGCCAGTGTTCGATGCGGTGGCCGACGCGATGACCGCGCTGCGCAGCGAAGCGGGCGCTATCCCCGCGCGTGAAGCGGCACGGGAGGCGCACATGCGGATCGAGATCGCGCGGGCCGCAAAGGAGAGCGAGGGACCGGTTGCGGTCATATGCGGGGCCTGGCACGTGCCCGCACTCGCCGCGCGGCACAGCCTCACCGCTGACCGTGCCTTGCTGAAGGGGCGTGCGAAAGTCAGGATGCGGGCAACCTGGGCACCGTGGACGGAACCGCGTCTCGCCCGGGCGAGCGGTTATGGCGCCGGTGTGGTGGCGCCGGGCTGGTGCGCGCATCTCTGGAACACCCGCGATGCCTCCGACCGGGATGCGATCTGGCTGGCCCGCATCGCCCGCATCATGCGCGAACGCGGCCATTTCGTCTCCACCGCCTCGGTGATCGAGGCGCAGCGGCTGGGCCATGCGCTTGCGGCAATGCGGGCGCGGCCGCATCCCGGCTTCGAGGAATTGCGCGATGCAGCCGTCGCCTGCCTGTGCAACGGCGAGCGGGCGGTGTGGGACGATATCGCGGCGGAACTGCTGGTGGGGTCAGGTGTGGGCACGATCCCGGCCGACACCCCGCTGGCTCCCCTGCTGGAAGATCTGCAGCGCCAGCAGAAGGCGGCGCGGCTCAAGCCCGAAGCGCTGGAGCGCGCGCTGACGCTGGACCTGCGCAGCGAGAGCGGGCTTGCCCGCTCGACCCTGCTTCACCGGCTGGCGGCGCTGGACGTGCCGTGGGGCAGGGCGGCCGATGCCGGGCGGAGCAGGGGCACCTTCCGGGAGAACTGGCTGCTGTGCTGGGAACCGGAATTTGCCGTGCGGCTGGTGGAGAACCTCGTCCACGGCTCGACGATCGCGGAGGCGGCGACCGGGCGTCTGACCGATGCGATGCGCGCCGAACCCGATCTCGCCGCGCTAGCCGGGCTGGTTCGCAGCGCGATGATCGCCGGTCTGCCCGCTGCAGCGGAGTTCGGCACCGGGCTGCTCGAAACGAAGGCGGCGCTCACCAGCGACTGTCTTGCCTTGCTGGCCGCGCTGCCCGCCATGGCCGACATTTTGCGCTACGGCGAAGCGCGCAGCGGCATGGCTGGGCATCTTGCCGATCTCATGCCGCGCATGGTCGTCCAGGCGGCCCTGGCGCTGCCCTACGCGGCGCGCGATCTCGATGCCGAGCCGGCGGCCGCCCTGCGCGATGCCATCCTCGCGGCCGAAGCGGCCATCCAGCTTGCCCAGCTCGGCGGCGCGATCGCCGGAACCTGGCACGATGCGCTTCGCAGGTTGATCGGCGATGACCGGGCGACGCGCCTCATTGCCGGTGCCGCCGCGCGCCTGCTCTACGAGGCCGATCTGCTCACCGCGGAAGAAGCGGCCACGCTGCTAGGCCGGATGCTGTCGCCGGGGACACCGGTTCCGCAGGCGGCGGGTTTCTTCGAAGGTTTCCTTGCGGGCATGGGTGAGCGACTGGTCCATGATGCGCCCCTGCGCGATGCCGTAGACGGTTGGCTTACCGGGCTTGACGAAGAGACGTTCATCACCAACCTGCCACTGTTTCGCCGCGTCTTTTCCAGCCTTGACCGCAGCGCGCGGCGGCGGCTCATGGATGCGGCGCTGGGCCGCGGCGCATCGAATGCGCGCGGCTATCGGCTGCTGCCCGGCGCCGACGCGATCTGGCCCGCGCATGAAGCCCGCGTCCTGGGCCTCATGAACGCAGGAGCACCGCGATGAGCGACATGGAGCGCGACCGCCGATGGACGCTGGCGCTGGGAACCGAAGCCGAGGAGGGTACTGCGGCGCTGTCCGACGGCGACCGGCGGATGTCCCGGGCGCTGTCCGCGCTCTATGGCGATGGCACTGAGATGAAGGGACGCGGCGGGCTTGGCGGATCGGCTCCGCGCGTCGCCAAATGGCTGGGCGACATCCGCGAGTTCTTTCCCGGCTCCGTCGTGCAGGTGATCCAGAAGGACGCGTTCGAGCGCAAGGGCCTGCGCCAGATGCTGCTCGAACCCGAATTTCTCGCCACGGTCGAGGCGGACGTGAACCTCGTCGCCGATCTGGTGGCGCTGCGCGGCGTGATGCCGGAAAAGACCAGGGAAACCGCCCGTGTCGTCATCGGCAAGGTCGTTGCGGAACTGATGGAACGGCTGGAGCGGCGCACTGCAGAGGCCATTCGCGGCGCGCTGGACCGGTCTCGCCGCACCAGCCGCCCGCGCTTCTCGGATATCGACTGGCCGCGCACCATTCGCGCAAACCTCAGCCATTATCAGCCGGAGCATCGGACCGTCGTTCCGGAACGGCTGATCGGCTTCATGCGCCAGCAGCGACGGATCGTGGATCTGGATGAGGTCGTGCTCTGCGTCGACCAGTCCGGCTCGATGGCAAGTTCGGTGGTCTATGCCTCGATCTTCGCGGCGGTGATGGCCTCGCTGCCGGTGGTGACCACCCGGCTGGTCTGCTTCGACACGGCAATCGTCGACCTGACCGGGGAACTGGCCGATCCGGTGGAAGTGCTGTTCGGAATCCAGCTCGGCGGCGGCACCGACATCAACCGCGCCGTGGCCTATTGCGAGGACCGGATCGAACGTCCCTCCAAGTCTCACCTGATCCTGATTACCGACCTTTACGAAGGCGGGAACGCGGAAGCGCTGGTTGACCGTCTGGCCGCACTGGTGCTGTCGGGCGTCAATGTCATCGTCCTGCTCGCGCTGACCGACAGTGGCCGCCCGTCCTACGATCCCGCCCTGTCCGCACGGGTGGCGGCGCTTGGCATCCCGGTCTTTGCATGTACGCCCGACCAGTTTCCCGGCCTCATGGCGGCCGCGCTGCGCCGGGAGGACATAAACGGCTGGGCCGCCGATCAGGATATCAAGACGGTCCGCGCGGAATGACGGCCGCCGCTTCGCGGTATTGTTCTTCGCTGACCGGCTCCATCCACGTGACGGAGCTGCCATCCTGAACTTCGGCAATGGCGACATGGGTCATGCCGTCATCCGGGGCCGCGCCGTGCCAGTGCTTGGTCTGGGGCGGTATCCAGACGACGTCCCCGGGCACGAACGCCTGCGCGGGGCTCCCCCATTCCTGGACGAGGCCACGGCCGCGCGTGACGACCAGCGTCTGTCCCAGCGGATGCCTATGCCACGCCGTGTGCGCGCCCGGTTCGAAGGTCACGGTTGCTCCGCCCACCCGCGCCGGCGCTTCACGCTGAAAGCGACCTTCCACGCGGACCGTCCCCGTGAAGTTCTGTGCCGGCCCTTTTGCCGCAGGACCAGTTCCCGCCCGGATGACCGAAACGCCCCGCCGTTCGGCTTTTTCGGGTTCTTGCGCCAGAGCGGTGACGGACAGGCAGGCCATTCCCAGTGCCGCGATCGTGCGGCCCGCCCGATTGCTCATCCCAAGATACCTCATTTTGAATGAAAGACCTCGCGAGCGATGCCGACGGCGGCGATGGCGTTTGGCCAGCCCGCGTAGAACGCAAGCTGCGTAATCGTTTCCACCAGTTCGGCTTCGGTCACGCCGTTCTGCCGGGCAAGCCGCATGTGGGAGCGAAGCTGCTCAGGCCGGTTGAGCGCGATCAGCGCGGCGACGGTGATGAGGCTGCGATCGCGTTTGGCGAGGCCGGGACGTTCCCACACGTCGCCCAGCAGCACTTCGTCGGTGAGTTCGGCGAGCTTGGGGGCAACATCGCCCATCAATTGCTGCGCCCGCGATGGCGGCTTGTCGTCCGGTTCGGGAGCGGTCTGGGCCCCGGCCATCGTCGAAGCGCTTCCGGCAAGCAGCACCATCGCGGCGAAAAACAGGTTTCGGGTCTTCTTGCTCACTCGGGCGGCTCCTTTTTCAGTGTCGGGGATCGCGGCGTCAGCGCTCGGCTCAGCCGCTCAGCGCTGCGGGAAAAGAGCGGGGCAAGTTGTGCCAATGCAGCTTCGTGGAGGTGAGGACGAGCGGTGGGCTGCGATGGAGGATGGAACCGGTCATTCCGGGTGCTCCGACTGATCGAGCCCCTTTTCGGCAAGGAACTTCGATACCTCGTCCGCGATCTGGAGGTTGTTCAGGTCGGACATCATGAAGTGCGTGTTCCCGCGAATGCCGAGGTCGGGCAGATGGATGAGACGGGCATCGCCGCCATGCCGGTTGACGCAGTCCACCCACAGTCTCGCCATGGCCAATCGGACCCGCCAGTTATCCTTTCCGCGCTCCGCGGTCGGATCGGCGGGGATATTGTCGCCGTAGAAGATCGCGATGGGAATGCGGGTGAGCAGGGCGAAGTCCGCAGGCGCTATTTCCACCGGTTTCAATGTCCCGGCGGCACTGGGCATTTCCGGCGGCGCCTCCCCCTTCGGAAAGACGAACCCGCTGCCCGGCTCGAATGCCACCACGGCCTTTACATTCGGGCTTGCCATGGCGGTCAGCCACCCGGGCTCGCCGCCCTGCGAATGCGTGAAGAGGATTGCAGGCCCGGTCTTTTCGAGCAGCGCGGTCATGGCGCTCGAAATGACCCTGGCATCGTAAGGGCCGGTGTTCGGCGTGACGGAACGGAAGAACTGCTCCAGCGTCTCCGGCCGGCGATCGAACTGCACGCCGCCGAAGAATTCCGGCCAGGCCCCCAGGCGGAACTGATCGAAAAAGAGCTGGTCGTTGGGCGCGGGCTCTATCGCCGCCGCCACGCTGCTGTTGCCGGCTCGCCCCCTGCGCGGCTGGTCCACGACATATGTCGTGAAGTGGCGGCGCAGGAAAATCGTCTGGAAACCTTCGCGGCCATCCGGCGTGGTTTCCCAGCTCCGCCCCGACTGATAGGCACCGTGAAGCATCACGACAGGCAGCCGCCTCGGCTTTTCAGGCACCTGATAGAACGCATAGAGATGGTCTGCGTGGAGACTTTGGCCCGCTGCCGTCGGAGCGTTGTTGGCGAAGGTGCCGGGTTCGGTGTGTATCGTTCCACCGACCGCGAAACTGCCTTGTTCGCTGATGACGAGGGGGGAGGGCGCGGCCTGCGTGGACACGGCGAACAACGCCAACAGGAGCGGCATCGCTGCAGATGTGATCGCGCGTCGCGACATGGCGTTTTCTCCTGTTTTCCGGGAGAAGGTAGCGCCAGGAAAATTCCATGATTAGATGGCTAAATGCGCATGTAGTAGTAAGCGCTGCTAATCAATGGCTTGCCTTCCGTACCGTGGCCTCTCTCTTCGAGGCTCAATGCAACAGCATCGCCTGCAGTCCTCGCACCACGCATCCGCACGCATCGGCTGCCGTCCGCACCGAAAGGCCGGTTTCCTTTGACATGAGCGAGCCGAGCAAGGGCGAAAGCGCGCCTCCGCCGGTCAGCACGATGCCGTCCGCCAGAATGTCATGGCTGAGTTCCGGCGGAGTTTCGCTGAGCAGTTGACGTACGGCTTCGATAATCACGCGGAAATGCTTCTCCGCGACAAGATCGAGTTCTGCGCAGGAGAGCGACAGGATAGCCGGCATCTGAGTGCGAAGGCTGCGTCCCTTGACCTCGATCGGTACGGAACGATCGCCGTTTTGCGCGTGGTTGCTGTACTCCTCCATCACGCGTTCCGCGGTGAGATCGCCGACGAGCAACTTGTGCCGCAGGTGCAGATCGTCGGCGATGGCACGGGCCAGTGATGCACCGCCGACACGTACCGATCGCGTCCCGCAGATGCCGCCAAGCGATATTATCGCCACTTCGCTGGTACCGGCGCCGCATTCGACGATCATGGTTCCGGAGGGACGCTCGATGGGCAATTCGGCACCGATCGCGGCGGCCAGCGGTTCGGGGACAAGCCGGACCGAGGCCAGGCCAGCGTCGCTTGCCGCGGTAAGAAGCGCTGCCCGCTCCGCCTGAGTGGCATCCGAAGGCACCCCGATCAGGACGCGCGTCCGGCCCAGCCGCGTGCGTCCCATCGCGCTGCGCAGCGCATAGCTGAGCATGTGCGTGGCCGCATCGATGTCCTGCAGGACTCCGCGACGAAGCGGACGCTTGATCCGCATGTGGCTTGGCGTGCGATCCACCATCGCCCGCGCGCTTTGTCCGGCTGCAAGAAGTCGCTCGGCACCCGAAGGACCAGTGAAGCAGCAAAGCGAAGGTTCATCGAACAAAATGCCATCGGAGCGATGAACCACGCGAACATTCGCAGTGCCGAAATCAATCGCGATTTCCGGCTTTTTCAAGGAAAAAATTGAAGCCATGGCTGCCCTCTAGCAGCCCGCTGGATCGTTGTCTTCAACAACTCTCCGGACGTTTTCGGGCGTTTCTCATTGGACGGACCAGCTTTCTATGGGCCTGCTGCCCGATGCACGGACGCCTTCGTCCCATCGGCTTCAGCCGTTACGGGGGCCTCTTCAACGGCAACCGCCGCGCGGTAAAGTATCAGCCCATTCGTTGATCGGCATTCTCTCTGCAGCCACGATCGTCCTGGTTCTTTTCAGCCTTTTCGTGCTGCCGGCTTTTGCCAGATAAGGCAGGCCAGCCCCGCCAACGTTGCGCATCGATCTTGCGCAACGTTGGCGTAACAAGTAATTGTATCCAGAAACAGGAATTGGTATAATATTCCAAGTTTAATTACCGCTGATCGTCATAATATTGTGGGGTTCATTCGCTGTACCAAACGCGACGATCCACGGTTTTGACGGATCAGTGATTTCAAGTGAAATCGGATAGGTTTTTGCCGTTTGTGTTGCGATGACCTGCTTGGGACCGCTCACTGCAGCGTTCCACGTCCGGACCGTCAGTTCATGTGTACCCGCACCGGAAACTGTCAGATCGATTTGGTGCCGTCCGCCCTCAGTTAGGCGCGAAGTTGCCGAAAGGATTGCAGTGCGCAGTGGATCGAGCGACAGAACCACAGAAGAGGCGTCGGCGACGGCAAGTTGCCTTTCGATGGAGCCATATCGGACATCGTAACGACCGGCATCGAGTTGCAGATCAAACTTGCCCGGACGCACCCGAGTCGTCTTCTTTGTTCGCGAGTTCCGGAACTCGGCTCCCTGTGGTGCTGTTCCCTTCAGCCGAGCGCCAATTCCCACGCGGGAAAAATTCATCGCCATGCGACAGCTCGAGTAAACCCACATCTCCTTGTACGGGAACACCGCATTGTTACCCCAGGCGGGCGCGTCTTCCTCATAGGAATTGAACCCGAGCGACATGCCACCAACGAAGTTTGGCAGTGCCACTGTGAAATTCTGCCAAAACGCGTTGCCTACGCCGTACAGAAGCGAGCGGGAAAATGGGTTTGCGCCGAGGACCCACTGAACCTGACGCGCTGCCAAGTCGGAGAGGTCGGCTCGTTGGAGCGTCGCGGCCGCTGCACCGAGACCGATGGTCTTGCTCATATGAACCGTACTCGATCCCTTACGAACGTGATCGTACCAGAGCGGGAAGATGCGCAAGGTATGATTGGGTCCGAGCGAGGTTCCAGCATCGTACTGCTGTTGCATTTGGCGGCGGATCACGTCCGGCATGGGCGGTGTGGGGAACACAGCGCTGGGCTTTTGCGCTAGCATCATGCCCGTCCGATCAAGAGGTTGCGGAGCGTCTAGGTCAGACTTGCGCCAGACCGCCGCTGGAATGATGTTGAATGGACCCGATGCCTCTGAGCCGGTCACACAGAAATGATCGGCGTAGATTGCCAACCCCGCGTACCAGTCCATCCAGTCAGGGTGATCGGGCAGCGCATCACACAGCGCCGAGAACGCGAGAAGACCGCAATCCTCGAAGCTGTTGTGGTATTCGTGGACTATGCGTGTCCTTCCAGCGTCTTCGTAAAAATAGCCGGTTATGCCAATGCCGTCGATAAAGGTGCGTTCCTGGATGGCCACGAGCCATTTGGCAAAGCGAGCCGCTTCGGTTGCATATTGCCGCTCGCCCGTTGCGCGGTACATTTCGACGGCAGCCAGCGTCGCATAGCCGATAAAGTCCCGCCAACTCGGCTGGTTGATCTCGAGCGGAGGAGCATCCTTCGGAGGTTGGATTGCCGCCGCAACGAGAGCGAAGTCCTCGCGCGCAGCCTTGAGCACATTCGATGCAAGCTTGGCATCCCGCGTCCGCAAAGTTCGCACAGAGCGTGCACCAGCAAGAACACCGAGGATGTTCTGGAAATCATCCCGGCCAACTGAACTGCGCTCGTCGTCCTGAATGACATCGTCTGCGGTGCCGACCTTGCTGTCGGTCCAGTAGGACACATGGTTGTAGAGCGCGCGCTGAGCCGGAGCGAAGCGGGTACGAACCGACCAGTCCAAGCCCCAGAGAGCTTCTTCCAATGCGCGCTCGGCCAGCGCCGACTTCCCGCGCAGTTTCAACGCATCGTGCAAATCAAGCAGCGCGTAGATCGAGAGGTGGGTTCGATAGGGGCTCTGGGTCAGGTTTGCGGCATCATGCCATCCGCCTTCGACGCTGCGCTTTTCTCCTTTGTAGAGCGCAAAGACGTCCCGATGGCACGCATCCTGGACACCTGGCACAGGGAAGCCGCACCTCAACCCGTAAAAGGCGTTGAGCGTGGCTTCGATCACTGGCTCCCAGGCGTCGTCGGAAATCAGGAAGGGATCGCTGTTGGTCGAGCCATGCCGCAGCCGATAACGCCCAGGCTTACTGAATGAGGTGAAGTCCAGCTTACGATAGGAGCCGCGCGAGTTAATGACCGGGGCGGCGTCCAAGGTCGCCACTACCTGGTTGCTATCAGCTTCAACAATCTGAAACGAGTGGGAGCCCTCGTGTGCGATGGCGATCTTTGGTCCGGCAGGTTGATAGCCGACGTGGCTGAAGGCGATGGTTCCAGGGGCAATGGCCCAGCCCTTAGGCTGCTCTGATCTGCCCCCTTCTGAGTGGCCCAAAATCTGTTTTAGATTTGGCCACGAAGGAGGACTTGAATGGCGAGGAAGCACAAGCCGGAAGAGATCATCGGCAAGCTGCGTGAAGCGGAGATCGTGCTGGCGCAGGGCGGAACGGTGGCGGATGCGTGTCGCCGGATCGGCGTCACCGAGCAGAGCTACTACCGCTGGCGCAAGGAGTATGGCGGCCTGAAGATGGACCAGGCTCGGCGCATGAAAGAGCTTGAGAAGGAAAACGCCCGGTTGCGGCGGGCGGTGTCAGATCTGACGCTGGACAAGTTGATCCTACAGGAGGCCTCGCGGGGAAACTTCTGAGCCCCGCGCGCCGCAGGCGCTGTATCGATCATATCCGGGGCATGATGCCGGTGTCCGAGCGGCGGGTCTGCCGCGTGCTCGGGCAACATCGATCGACGCAGCGCAAAACGCCGCGTGGGGCGGATGACGAAGCAGCCCTGACCGAGGATATCATCGCGCTTGCCCGGCAGTATGGCCGCTATGGCTATCGCCGGGTGACGGCCTTGCTGCGCGATGCCGGTTGGCATGTGAACCGCAAACGGGTGGAGCGCATCTGGCGCCGTGAAGGGCTCAAGGTGCCGCAGAAGCAACCGAAGCGTGGAAGGCTCTGGCTCAACGACGGATCATGTATCCGCCTGCGACCGGAATATCCGGGCCATGTGTGGTCTTACGACTTCGTCGAGGGACGCACACATGATGGCCGCAAGTTCCGCATCCTGTCGATCATCGACGAGGCCAGCCGCGAGTGCCTCGCCTTACCCATCGCGCGACGGCTGCGCAGCGAGGACGTGCTGGCGGCTCTCGCCGAGTTGTTCGTCACACGGGGGCCGCCGGCGCACATACGGTCAGACAATGGCCCTGAATTTATCGCCAATGCCGTGCAGCAATGGCTGGCGAAGATCGGCGTGAAAACGCTCTACATTACACCCGGCAGCCCATGGGAAAATGGCTACTGTGAGTCCTTCAACGGCTCGATGCGTGATGAGCTCTTGAACGGGGAGATCTTCTACACCTTGGCCGAGGCGAAGATCCTGATCGAGGCCTGGCGGCGGCACTACAACACCGTCAGGCCTCATAGTTCGCTGGGGTATCGACCGCCGGCCCCGGAGACGGCGACGGCGCCATGGCTGCCCTCCGGTTCCGCTACGCTGCACCTACGGCCAGCCATGGCGCCGGAGGCAATCTTACACTAACAAACAACCCGGACCACTCGGTGGGGGCCGGTCAGCTCAGCATCGATCCTCTCGACTGCCAGCTCATCAAAATCATAAGTGATACGCGTGTCTGCTCCGCCGATGCTGACACCGGAAAGCGTTTGGAAAATCATAAACTCGGAAACGCGATCGCGGTGCTGCTCGGGAATTTCCCACACCAAATGATTCCACTCACCCGGTTTCAGGTCGCCAATATAGTGCACTGCAACCGGATCGAGTGGGCCTGCTGGGGCGCCTTCACAGGTGAACTGCAGCGATATCACATTGACCGGATTAGTAGTCGGGTGGACGTAAGCCCACATGGAAATGCGATTGAACGCGCTCCAGTCCTGTGGCTCCTTGAAGGTGCGTCGTGCGAAAGCTGCGAATGGCTGCCCTTCAAAGAGCACACCCTCACCATGGAACGTGCCGTTGGGACGGCGCGCCGCCCGAATGTAGTCCTCGTTACGTAGCAACGTGCTGAACCGAAGCGAACGGCTACCGGATCGCGCCCGTTCGCTGGTGTAGCTTAGCGAGACCGCCGCAGATGCTACCCAGCCATTGTCAGACTCCATGTCATCGATCAGCCTGCGCTCATGGACAGGCTTGGCGCGACCTTTCTCGTCCAGAAGCTTTGACAGGTCCGCCTTGAGCAAAGGACGGATCGGCCAGCGCCCTTGCCACATCGCTGGAGTGGAAGTTCCACGGCCTATGCCCGCGGCGGCCAGTTGGCCCGGCATCAAACTAATGACGGCCAGCGTCGAAGTAGATTTGAGAAGTCCTCTGCGGGTTACATCGAACCGAGGCGCGGCTTGCGTTACCTTCATGTTCAATTCCTAACAACAATCTGCGGAACGGTCGTGATCGGTTCGATCCGAATGTCGCGGAAATAGATTTCGGTGCCTTCGGACTGGAGCTGGATCATTCCGCTGGTGAGCGGCCGCGCTTTACCGTCGTCTCCGATGGCCTTGAGATTGGACAATGCCATCACCGGTTCGCCGTTGATGACGTGGACAGAGTTCTCGCCGGCGACATATAGATCGAGCCGGTTCCACTGCCCGAGTGGATGCTCGGCATCGGTTGCCTGCCGGACCTGGGTCGGCATACGGATGGTGGCAAGCCTGCCCCCGGCTAGGAAACGATAGTCGGGTCCGCCCATCGACCCTTTTTCAGAACCTTCACCGATTGTCACATCCATGCGGACACCTAGCCCGACCGGCATGACCATGCCTGTCCTGGGTGGGGAAATCTCGAACTCAACCGAGCTAGCCAAAGCACCCAGTATGGCGCCCTCCTTGCCAAAGCTATGATACAACACGCCGCTGTTCGGCGGTGTCTCGGGCGACCATTGCCTGCCGAATTTATAAGACAGGCTGAGATGGTACTTCGAGTAGGCTCGCCGCGTATTGAGTGCCCCCCATGTACGACCGGAGACATAGATCGCGGGAGCCCCGTCTACCCGGACAACACGGAATATGTCGCCGATACCGGTCCTTCCCAGCGGTTGCTCCGGGGCACCGGGAAAGATCATGCCGCCCCCTGGCTTGCCGAGCCACGGCGTGAATGCGCTGAGATCGCGGCCGTTAAAGAGCGATTCCGCTTTTCCGCTCGGTCGCGGAACTTCGGCCAGCGCCAGCTTTTGGATTTTGAATGGCGGAGTGCCTGGAATAATCTGAATCGGTGGAAGATCAGCGGCCGGCGGGGGAGCAGCCAGGATGGTCTGGGTCACTCCTGCCGCGGCAACGCTTAGTCCGGCCATCGCGACCGCCAATCTGGTGCTCATCTCAAGGTGTTCCTTCGAACTTGCTGGGATTGAGGTCGAGTTCCACAGCCTCGATCAGCGGCAACAGCCATTCGAGAAGCGCTACGTGGAGAGGATGGTCTGCATACGCTGCGCAAGCCGCTGCGTTCGCAAACTTCATATATCCGCCAAAACCGTAGCCCCCGTGGTTGACTGCAACGTTCGGTCCAACTGCAACTTCGAGCAGCCCGGGAATCTCGCCGCGGAAACCTTCGATTGCGTGGGTCGCACGCGAGCAGTCATCGGCTGTCGCATCAGGCTTCCAGCGAAACAAAAAGATGTGAATGTACATCGGCTTCCCTCGGTTTCGGAGCGGCGGAACTGATCGGTAATTTGACCTTGTCGGTGCACGCTCGGGTAATCGACAAAGCATTCGTACCATTCGCGAATGGGCCGGCGGGCTTCCGACCCAAGCGCCAGTCTTTTCTTGTGGGTCGTCACCTGCGGGGGCTGTAGGTAGCCGCGCCGACGATAGCTTGCGGCCCGATCAGCCGAGACACGCAGTCCTCGCGATGCCCCATAAAATCTCTCCCAAACAGCAAGGATTTGTTCGGTGATGTGACGAATCACGACCCGTTGATCTCTCGTTGACAGGGTCTGCATATTGACATTTGTACGGCCGTACAAATCATAATTCGAGTGGTGGCATTGATGGCAGGGGCGCCAGCAGCCATGGGAGGACTGATGGCAAATCCCGAACTTTCGACCCGGCAGCGGATCCTCCAAGCTGCAGAACCCCTGTTCGCAAAACTGGGATTTGCGGGCGTATCAATGCGAGCAATTGCTGGAGCCGCAGGTGTTCACCTGGGACAACTGCCGTATCACTTCGGTACGAAAGAGACGCTCTACCGTGAAATTTGGGAGAATTGGATCAGCCAAGTGGATGCAGGCACTTTACTCTTGGAGAAGCAGCCTGCTTCTGATGCGCCGCAAAAGGAGCAACTTCGGGCCGTAGTGCGGGCTTTTTTTGATGGCCCCGCCCGGATGCTTAGTGATCCGCGCGGCAGGCACTTCGTCGCGATCATGGTCAAGGAGGCACATGACCCTGCCAGTGCCTCTCGCGGTTTGCTGGAAGAATTCATCTATCCAAACGGCAACAGATTCCGCCTCGAGCTTGCTCGACTTTTCCCTGAGATGGATGCGACGTCACAAGACGCCGGCTTTGAAATGATCCTGGCAGCGCTGCGGATAGTGATCGAGCGAGATCGGCCGACTGCGGACGGACAATTGCACCCCGACGAAGCAGCCCACTTAGTCGGGCTTTTGACTCATTTCATTGTCGACGGGTGGATGGCATTGGCTGAGATTTCGCAGAGAAGCGTCTAAAGTTCACCACTCAAAACGCAGAACGGTACGAGGAAAAACACCTGCAACAGGTCAGCGCGGCCTTGTGGAGGGCTGAGTAGCCCCTAGTTTTCTAGACGCCTTCCGCTTTCAAAATCTGCAGCCGCTCGAACTGTGCGGGTGACAGCATCCCGTTCCTGACCTGCTTGCGGAGCGGATTGTAGAACATCTCGATGTAATCGAACACGTCCTGCCGGGCTTCGTCGCGCGTTTTGTAGGTTCGGCGCCGGATGCGTTCTCGCTTGAGCGACGAGAAGAAGCTCTCTGCCACCGCATTGTCATGGTAGTTGCCGCGCCGGCTCATCGAATGCTCAAGATTGTGAGCCCGGATGAAGGCCGCCCAGTCCATGCTGGTGAACTGCGAGCCTTGATCCGAGTGGATCAATACCCGTTGTTTTGGGATGTCTTGGGAAGGACCGTTGGCGGGCCACGCCCGACGAAGATGAGCACTATGTCTACGCTATAGCACTCTAACGCCGCACGGCGTCTGTCCAGCACGACCTGACACCGTTTTATCAACGCCCTTAGGCACTCTATGAATGGCAAGGTCTGATGGACTGCCGACCGGCAGGTTTTGGGAATGCGGAGGCGATAGCTGCCGTTGCTGGGTGAGCGGCTTTCCCGATTGGGATGGTGAATCGGGACCGTCAGCGCCGCCAAGCCCATTCCCTCGCCGGCTGGCTCAGAGTTTCGCGATCATCCTCTCGATCGTTTTCGGTGCGATACGCAGCAGCGTCGGAAGGAGCCTGGTATCACCCGGCAGTACCATTGAGCGATGCTGTGCCAGCGCCTTCAAGGTCGCATCCGCCACATCCGCCGGCGCCATCTTTTTGCGGTTGAGCTTGGCGTTCATCTGCGTATCCACCGTGGGGGGCAGCAGTTCGAGAACATGGGTTCCATCCGCTGCAAGCTGACGCCGCAACCCCTCGGCAAAGGCGTGCAAGCCGGCTTTCACGGCACCGTAGGTCGGTGCGCGCGTGGGAGAAACGAGCGCGAAACCCGAGGTGACGAACACCAACGCGGCAATGGAAGGCCAGCGTGCCAAAACCTCGCCCGTCAACTGGATCGGGGCGGTCAGGTTGAGCGCCACCTCCTGTTCAAGGCCCTCGGTCGCGCGACTGCCGTCAAGGAAGTCGCGTTCCACAAACGTGCCGGCGTTGTTCACCAGCACGTCGAGACGGCCGAACCGGTCGGCTACCGCATCAAGCATGGCAGCCCTGTCCTCGGCGCTGGTTACGTCGGCCCGGATCGCCAGCGCTTCCGGGTGCGCATGGGAAAAACTGTCGAGCGCATCGGCGGATCGACCGCAGACCGCCACGGCAGCGCCTTGCGCCATGAACGCCTTTGCCAAAGCAAGGCCGATCCCCATGGTGCCGCCCGTGATGAGAACAACCTGTTTCATAATGCGCTCCGGTATCCAGCCTCAAGGAGGTGATCTCTTTTTGATACCTGCTATATAATGGCGAGCGCCACTACCTGCCAAGGAGGCACTATTTTGGAACGAAGTAACATCACTGGAACCGTCGATTGCCGCCCCGTTACCGATGCGTTGGCGCGCACGGGTGACAAGTGGACGATCCTGATCGTGATGCAGTTGGAGACCGGGCCAAAGCGCTTCAGCGCGCTGCGCCGGACCATCAGTGGCATCTCACAGAAGATGCTGGCGCTCACGCTGCGCGGGCTGGAGCGAGACGGTTATGTCTCACGCACCGTCCACCCCACCAAACCGCCGAGCGTCGAGTACGCGCTGACGGACCTTGGGCATGAACTGGTCGTGCCGGTCCGAATGCTCGGAAATTGGGTCATGGCCAACCTACACCGGATTGAGCGTGCTCGATCCGAGTTCGATGTCCGCAGTGAAGCATAGAAGGTCGCAACCTCTGTCTCAATTGCGAAGGTCCAACGGGACACCGCCGTTGCGAGATACGCCGCGCGTTCCGGCCGGGTCACGCTTTCCCAAAACCTGTTCCCGATTTGAGTTTCTTAAATTGCCAAGCGGACATGGAGAAACAGGAATGCGGCGAGCGATGTGGTTCCGGCGTGTCGTGCGGATCGATTGAACGACTGACAGTGGGGGTGGGTTCAACGGGTGGCGGCAACACAGGCTTGAAAGCGCTCTGCGGGTGTTTGGTATTCGAGCGTTTTCCTTGGCCGTTCGTTGAGTTGCCGGGCAACGGCACTCAGTTTGGCCTGGCTGTATAGCGATAGATCGGTTCCTCTGGGAAAGTATTGTCGTAGCAGACGATTGGTGTTTTCGTTGGAGCCGCGCTGCCAAGGCGATTGCGGATCGCAGAAATAGACTTCGACATCGGTAGCCAGTGAGAGGCGCGGATGATCGGCCAGTTCCTTGCCGCGATCCCAGGTGAGCGACTTGTAGAGTTCGCGCGGTAGGCGCTGCGTCTGCCTGATCAGCGCCGACACCACGCTCCTTGTTTCCTTGTTGGCGACCTTGACCAGCATCACGTAGCGCGAATGCCGTTCGACCAGCGTCGCGATGTAGCTGTTCTTTGTGCCTCCGATCAGATCGCCTTCCCAGTGGCCGGGAATGGCGCGGTCCTCGACCGACGCGGGACGCTCGCTGATCGACACGGCATCCTTGATCTGTCCCAGCCCGTTGCGCTTGAGGCTGGCGTGCCGCGACCTGCGGATGGTGCGCCGGGCGCGCAGATGCTCCAGCAATTCCTTCTTAAGAACTCCCCGCGCCTGTATGTACAGGCTTCTGTAGATAGTCTCGTGCGACACTTGCCTATGCGGCTCCTCGGGAAAGCTGCGCCTGAGCCACCCCGCAATCTGCTCTGGTGACCATTTGCGGCACAGCTTGGCCGATACTGCCCGGGCCAATGGCGGCGAGCAAGCCAACTTGCAGGGCTTGGGCCGCAAGGCTCGGTCCCAGGCCGCCTGATCGGACACGGTCGCCCGATACCGTGCAAGGCCGCCGTTACGCCTGACTTCGCGACTGATCGTCGAAGGCGCGCGGCCCAGTCGCCGTGCTATCGCACGCAAGGGTTCACTGACGCTCAGGCCCCGCGATATCTCCTCCCGTTCGGCAAGGCTCAGCGCAAGGCGGCCACGCTTGCGATCGGCGGGCCTGATACCGCCGGTCGGCGAAATCACCGAAAATACCGACGATGACTCTCGATCAAACCTTCGCCCGATCGAACTCATCGATTCCCCGCGCTGCCAACGATCCCATATCTCCGCTCGCTGGCTGGCCGTGTAATATATCCGACGACGCTGCTTCATCGCGACACTCCATCTTCCTCAAAAGATTAAAGTGTTGCCACCACCCGTTGAACCCACCGGCGATTCCTACCTTACGTGCGGGCCCTCGTGTTAATCGAATTCCGGATGGTGGTTCATGCGGCAATCGGCGGTGAATGAGTAGCCATCGCGCGGAATGTCGCGCCATAGAGTAGAATCGGCGGGGATGGCGGGCCGCGCTCGAAGATGATGAGCACTATATATCACTCTAGAGCCACCTTTTGATTACAGTTCGGGATCGAGCATCAATCTCGACGATAACCAAGGCTGAAGTCGGGGGGGGCTCCAAAGGCGGGATACCAGATCTTTTAGTTTATTTTAGAAAGAGGAAATCATAATGACTACGCAAAATAATGCCACTTATCTAAAACAAAAGGACAAAATGCCTTCTATCTGCCCTAAAGAACGTGAAGACGAAATTAGGGAGGCAATATTACAGAAACTTTACTCTGCTGAACTTATGTATTTATCTACAATATCGCCTGACGGATGGCCGATAGTTGATTGCATCCATTTTACAACTATAAAAGGGAATAATAAAAAGCCAATATTTTATATATTTACGCATGAAAATGTTAGAAAAATTGAGAACATCCTAAATGATAATCGTGTGGGTATTTCTATATGCCATGCCGTAAGCTATGAACAGCGAAATGAAACTTGGTCATTTCAATTTATGGGTAAAGCTACCATTATAGGTGATAATTTAGAAAAACAACTTGCTATCAACTCTAGTAGAGAGAAGGTAGGCTATGACTTTACTAAGTATCTACCTTTAGAAAAACAGCCGTGCATTAAAATTGAACCAATATTTGGTTCTTGGATGAGTGGACAACTCAATCCTCCGGCATGCTCCATCGATTATTTTGCAGAGTAAAATCAATATCATAGATTCTGTCGGCCAAAGACATCTGCGGCAGGGCGCCCGTGTTTTTCTGCGTCGCCTCCACCATCGGCACCAGATGGTGGATGTCGTTGCCCGCATCGATCACCTCGATGGCCACGATCAGACCGCTCTCCATGATTTTCGTTCACAGCTTCCTGCAAGGCACGTCCTGATTTCGAGAAACCGGGCCAGCTTGCGACGCGATACGGTGATGATGCGCTGGACGTTCTGCCGATTGGCTCCGAGATCTCGGGCGATCCAAGCCACCGGCTGCGGTCCTTCCGCATTCCGAGAGAACGATCACTCCGAGAATCTGCCAGTGGGCGCTGGTTAGCCCGAAAGATGCAACGAACCTATCTCCGGTACGTAACCGGATTGATTTCGAGCGATCAGCGCCCGTACCACATGCGCCAGAGCAACCCGTCGTGGCGAATGAAGTGGTGATAGAGCGCAGCACCGACATGGGCGAGGAGCAGAGCGATCAGGAGGTTGGCTCCAAGGCCATGCGGAATACGCGGCGGATACTGAAGGAAGTTCGGTAGCTCGGCGCCCGTTCCGCCGAAGATGGCAGGACCCGCACCGCTCAACACGATCATGCCGATGCCGCTGGCGACCATTCCGAGGATCACGCCATAAAAGAGCAGATGCACGGCGCGGGCGAGCCATTCCTGCCAAGCCGGCGATCCCTGTACAGGCAGCGGCTTCTTGTCGAGGAAGAACCACCAGACGATGCGACCCAGGGTCAGCAGAAGAATAACGATCGCGGCGGGAATATGAACGCGAAGCAATGCGGCCTTGGTGGCGGGGTCCATGCTGCCACCGGCACGGAAGCCGGTGATAACCGCCATCAGGATCAGGATGGCGGTCAGCCAGTGGATCGTGACGGGCACCGCACCATAGCGGCTAGGGTTGCTTTTCAGCATCTATCTCTCCTTCGAGTTTGTCTCGTAGCGCCGCCACCACGCGATGGGCGGTCTGGATGTCTTCAACCGAGAAACTTTCGGCCAGCGCCTCGACTCTCGGATTGTAGGCGTTGATCGCCGCGTCATAAGCCTCGCGTCCTTTTTGGGTGAGAACGACGAGATGCGCCCGCCGGTGGTGCGGATTGGGCTCGAACACCACGATCCCGTCTTGATGCAGATCATTGACGATGCGCTGCACGTTCTGCCTGTTGGCTCCGAGATCACGGGCGATCCACGCCACAGGCTGCGGCCGGTCGGCATGTACAATCGCCCCGAGTATCTGCCAGCGGGCGCTGGTTAGCCCGGAAGGTGCGACGAGCCTGTCACCCCAGATCAGAGTCAGGTTGTTCGCTCTGAACATGGTCAAGATCAGATCGCTCAAGGACTGGGCTTTCAGGCTGCGGCTCACTTTGTTCATTTGCCATCATCTACTCTAATTGACATCATCATGTCAAGTTGCTATATGGTTGAATGTAACGAATTGACAACATGCATACAACGCGGAAGGAGCCTGATATGTCCCACATGCAGCCGTTGGACGAGAATTTCCCCATTGAACGCCAGCTTGCCGTCGAAGCAGCGCCAGTCGTGCTCATCAATCTCTTCACACTCGATGCCGCTGACGAAGCGCGCTTCCTCGACGTGTGGAAGGACGACGCCGCGTTCATGAAGCGTCAGCCGGGCTTCATCTCGACCCAGCTCCATCGCGCCATCGGCGAGAGCCCGACCTACCTGAACTATGCAGTGTGGGACTCGACCGAGGCGTTTCGCGCGGCGTTCACCCATCCCGAGTTCCGCTCGAAGCTCGGAGCCTATCCCTCGTCTGCGATTGCCAGACCGCATCTGTTCCAGAAGGTCGGCGTCGCCGGTATCTGCACGGCCTGACGGCGCCTCACACAGCTGCATGAAGGAGAAGGCACATGACGCTTCTGTTCAGAATCCTTGCGATCACCGGACCGGCGATGTTCGCCGGCGTCATGCTCGCCATCGGCGTCATCCTCGGCGGTTACTGGAAAAGCCTGCCGCCAGAGGAATTCCTCGACTGGTTCGCTCAGCATGGGGGGCGTGTCCAGAACGCAATCCCGCTGGTCGTGCTTCCAACGTTGATCGGGCTTGGCGGCATGCTCTGGACCGACTGGAGCAACGTTGTCAGTCGCAACCTCTGGCTTGGCGCCGCTGGCTGCATCGTCGCCGTCCTCGTCCTGACAATGGCCTGGTTCGTGCCGAGCAACACCGCCTTCGCATCCAAAGCGATTCCGCTCGATCAGGTGTCGGGGAAACTCGATACTTGGCTGCTCGTCCACAATGTCCGCATCGCACTCGCCTTCGCCGCTTCTGCGCTCGGCGTTTGGGCCATCAGCCGCTGAGAAAGAAAAAGCACCATGCCGAGGATCATCCACCCCGTTGCCGGCCTGATCGCCCTCCTGACGATCGCGACCTTCTGGCTCTCGACCGTCATCTCCGAACTGTTCCTGTCGGAAGCAGCCGTGGTCGCGGTGAAGACCACGCTCCCCTGGGGCTTCCTGCTGCTCGTACCGGCGCTCGCCGCGGCCGGCGGTTCGGGCTTCTTCCTGTCGCACGGACAGCGCACGGGGTTGGTCGGCGCGAAGTTGAAACGCATGCCCTTCATCGCCGCGAACGGCCTGCTCATCCTGATCCCGGCAGCGTTGTTCCTCGCTTCCAAGGCGCGCGCCGGAGAATTCGATACGGTTTTCTATGTGGTGCAGGCCGTCGAGTTGATCGCGGGAGCGACCAACATCACGCTTCTCGGGCTTGGTATGCGCGATGGCATGAAGCTCACGCAGTGGCGGCGCGGGAACTTCCTTCGGCCAGCGGCAGGTTACAAGACAACCCTTGCCGGCAAGGAAGAGGTCGCGCGCGGCACCGTCGCCTTCCGCCTGAAAAAGCCCGCCGGCTTCACCCACGCTGCCGGTCAGGCCGTCTATGTGACGCTGCCTGGCCAGAAGGAAGCTGACAGCAAGGGCCGCGTCCGCACCTTCTCGCTTGCCAGCGCACCGCAGGAACCGGAACTGGTGATCGCGACCCGCATGACCGATACCGCATTCAAACGCTGTCTGGCTGACTTGCCTGCCGGTTCGCCTGTCGGGATCGAGGGGCCTTATGGTGATCTGACGCTTGATGGTGGCACCACCCCGGTGGTGTTCCTCGCGGGAGGCATCGGCATCACACCGTTCCGCAGCATGATCCTCGATGCGGTAGGGCGCGGGCTGAGCCGCGACGTAACCCTATTCTACAGCAACCGCAGCGCGGCGGACGCCGCTTACCTGCCCGAGCTGGAGCAGCTTGCGAGTAGCAACCCCCGCTTCAAGCTGGTGGCAACGATGACCGACGCGGCCGACTGGCAGGGCGAGCGCGGCTTCATCGACCGCCCAATGATCGAGCGGCATGCAGGCGACATCACCGCCCCGGTCTTTTATCTCGCCGGCCCACCGGCCATGGTCGCAGCCATGGAAGCCTTGCTTCTGGAGGCTGGTGTCAGGTCCGGGAACATTCGTGCTGAGGTGTTTACCGGATACTGATGGCCCGACACCGGCCGGGTAGGCTTCCTCGGCAGCTCCTGGGCGAGACGACCGCCGTTGCGGATCGATGTCGTGGAACAGGTATGTACCTGGCAAGATTGTCTGCCATTTTAGGTCTGCGTACCATAGATGCCTGCCCGTTGAGTAAATAGGATGCAAGATCTATGTCTGAAGCTACGATGACTGCCCCGTACAGCGGCCCGCTCTTCGACGTGCAGGCCCACGCTGTGATGCCCAAGTCGGTCGCGATGATGTCGGCTGCAATTCGCAGCGGCTCTTTTCTCTCGGAGGACACCAAACGGATCATCATTGAAGATATCTTCGCGAAAGCGGCTGACGACTTGCAGAGCGACTTCCGCCGAGAGGCGGCCGGGACCGAGGGCATTCAGGTTGTGACTGTTAACATGGCGTTTCCCGAACTGCCGCCCGAGCAATTAATCGATATCTTCGAGGCCACGAATAAATGGATGGCAGAAAAGGTGGCCGGTCAGCGCCATCTGATCGGAACGGCCGTCCTTCCGCCTGTGCCGGCGCTGGCGGCCGCCGGATCGGCGCCTGATGGAAACACCTGGCTCGAGAAGGCGCTCCTGTCTCTTCGTATTGCGATCGAAGAGCAGGGATTGCGTGGCATCATGGCTTCTTCCCACTATGACGGCACGTTCCTGGGCGCGTCCATGTTTGAGCCATTCTTTGGATTGGCAGAGGAATTGCGCGCTCCGTTCATTATCCACCCGGCGGTTACGTCCGCCGAGACAGCCTTGGTGCCTCGCAAGCTCATTCCTATCGATAGTGGGTATCTGAATGACCAGCGGACGGCGCTGCTAGACATCGTCAAGGCGGGTATCCTGGAAAGGCATCCCGATCTGACGATCATCGCTACCCATCTGGGTGGCGGAATTCTCACAAGCCTTGGGCGCTTCGACCAACTCGCCAATCGTTTTCCGGATGAACACTGGTACATGGACGCTGAGGGACATAGGAGCGAGCTTCGAGAGCCCGTCAGCTCCTATTTGAAGCGGATCTACTACGACTGCAATAATGCCGAGAAGGCCGACATTCTACATGCTGCATCCATGGTCGGCATCGACCATCTCCTTACGGGCACGGATTTTCCCTGGGCGACGGATGTGTTTACGCGGAAGGTTCTCGGCAGCCTGGAGCCGCTCACGGCGCAGAAGATTGCATTCGAAAATGCGAGCAAGCTATTTCGTAGGTGAATGTCAGCGGACCCTTATGTCATTGAGCACGCGGTAAGTCGTTCTCAAAACTGGCTATTTTGACTGAAGTGGCGCATGCGGCAAATCGCAAAGTGGGCGCGCAAGCCGCCTGTCCTCCTCGTCGCAACTGAGGTGCTGCTCACATGACGCCGTTCGTTGCCCTTGGCGCGCAGCCAAGGCGAGGCGAGCGACAGACTGCCGAGCAGACGTCTCCTCCAGTTTTCGGAGATGGATAGTCAATGCGTCGTCGAAAATCGAAACAGGAGTTTGAAACCTCATCGACCCCGTTGCTGCTACGCGGCCGCATTCCGATGGCCGCTCTAATCCAGACATTAGCGGTGGCCGAACATCTGAACTTCCGCCACGCGGCGAATGCGCTTGGCGTCGCGCAGTCAAGCGTCAGTACCCGCATCAAGCTGCTAGAGCAGGACCTTGGCATCCTGCTGTTCGAGCGCCTGCCGCGCGGCGTGCGGCTGACCGAGGCGGGCCGTCATTTCGTCGAAGAGGTGGCGATCGGCATCGATCATCTCAACCATGCATTAAAGACCGCCGGCTTACGGGCGCGCGGCGAACACGGACATCTCCGCGTCAGTGCATATGCCCTGATCTCCAATGGCTTCCTAGCCGACCTCTTAAACCGCTACCGTGAACTGCACCCCGGCGTCGATATCAAGATCACGGAGTGCAGGGCCGGCGACGCGGTGAAGCAGGTGCGTGACGGATATCTGGACGTCGCCTTCGTCCTGGGAACGCCGGATATTCCGGATTGTCATTCCAAGCCGATATGGACCGAGCAACTTATGATCGCCTTGCCAGCGACGCATCCGCTTGCCGATGGTGAGCGTGTCGCTTGGGCCGACCTTTCGACCGAGACCTTTCTAGTTCGACACAATGGGACAGGTCCACAGCTCCATGACCTTATCTTACTGCGGCTCACTGAGCATTGGCCACGACCGTTCATTCAGCGCTTCGATGTGGATCGGCTGACGCTGATATCGATGGTGGAGCAGGGTTACGGTGTGACGCTCGCCACAAAAGCAACTTCGCAAATCCGATTTCCGGGCGTGGTGTTCCTGCCCGTTCTTGACGAGCCGGGACCCGTTGTCTTCTCCGCTGTGTGGTCGCCAAACAACCGCGCCCCAGCACTCCGCGATTTCCTCGGTCTCGCCAAGAAGGCCAGTCGTTAACCCCGCACGTCTGAGCCTTCAACAAAACGCCGATTTGATATCTAGCCGCGCAATCTGTCTGAGGACGGCGACGCCCGCACAAACGTCTGCGCATTCGACAGCCCCGACGTAGCATGCGCTCAAGCTGAACCGAGGCGGCGAGGATCGTGCTATATCGCGATCCTATCCGGAGCGCTTGATTGCTACCGAAATAACAAGAAGCTCACCCCCAAATATGCCACCGTCGTTTTCTGGAAACTCCAGACTTCAAAGACGATCATCACCCGTCGTTCTTTCAGGTTGAGCTTCGTCGCGCTCAGCACGTCGAGGATTTTCGACAGATGCAGACCTCGCGCGTCCACCGTTTCTGGAGCGCAGCGCGTTGACGACGGCGCAACGTCGCAAGGCTGTTGAACTGGGACACGCTCCACCAGAGGGATAGACCGCGGCGATCAGGATGCACGGCTTTCCGGTTTGTCGGCTTTGCGCATCCTGATCCGTTCTTTGTGCCCGGCTCCCGCTGGCGCTCACGCCGGGCGGGTTGCTTGGGGGCGCTGCCCCCTGGCGCGGGGCAAGGGTGAAGCGCGGCAAGCCGCGCCGTCCGGGGTGGTCTCCCCGACCTTCCGCGCGGACACGATTTTCAGCATATCCGTAATTATGGAAATCCGCTTGTGCAGGCCGGGTGATCCCCCTCCACCCCGGCCGCCCTTGCCCTTGCACCCCCCGGTCTCGCCGACGGGCAGGGTTGCAGCGCAGCGCTGCGCTTCAACCCAAGCCCATTAGGAGCAAAGACCATGACGACCATTGCAATCGAAACCACCGCCGCGCCCGCCGCCGAGAACGGCACGGAGGTGTTCATCCCGCTCAACAAGCTCAAGAAGCATCCCGACAACGCCCGGAAGACCCCGCATAGCGAGGCGTCTATCGAAGCGAAGGCCGCGAGCATCCACGCCAAGGGCATCCTGCAGAACCTCGTGGTGGAGCCGGAGCTTGACGCCGAGGGAGCCGCAACCGGCTTCTATCTCGTTAGCATCGGTGAAGGTCGCAGGCTGGCGCAGTTGCTGCGCGTGAAGCGCAAGCAGATCAAGAAGACCGAGCCGATCCGCTGCGTCATCGACACCGTGAACGACGCGAGCGAAATCAGTCTGGACGAGAACGTCACCCGCGAAGACCTTTCGCCCGCTGATCAGTTCGAGCGCTTTCGCGAGCTATCCGAAACGCGCGGTTGGGGTGCGGAGGAAATCGCCGCCCGGTTCGGCGTGACGGCCCATGTCGTGCGTCAGCGGATGCGTCTCGGCGCTGTCAGCCCCAAGCTGATGCAGGTCTATCGTGACGGCGGACTGACGCTTGAGCAGTTGATGGCTTTCGCCATCGTGGACGATCCGGCCCGGCAGGAGCAGGTCTATGAAAACCTGTCGTGGAACAAGGACCCCTCGACCATCCGCCGTGATCTGACCCGGATGCACATCGCGGCGACGGATCGGCGGGCGGTCTTCGTCGGGGCGGAAGCCTACACCGAAGCGGGTGGCGTGATCCTGCGCGATCTGTTCACCGAGGATCGCGGCGGCTTTTGTGAGGATGCCGCATTGCTCGACCGGCTGGTCATCGAGAACCTCCACGAAATCGCGGAGGGTGTGAAGGCCGGGGAAGGCTGGAAATGGGCGGAGGTCCATATCGACTACCCACACGGCAACGGCCTGCGCCGCACCTATCCGCATCCGGTGGAATTGTCGGAGGAAGACGAGGCAGCCTATGCCGCCGCGCAAGGAGAATATGATGCGCTGACCGAGCAGTATGACAGCGCCGACGAACTACCCGACGACGTGGATCAGCGGTTCGGGGAGCTTGAAGCAGAGATCGAGCGCATCGACGCTTTGCGTCACGCCTATGAGACGCAAGAGATCGCGCGCGGCGGCGTGTTCGTCATCCTCTCCCATGATGGGGAAGCCCGCATCGAGCGCGGCTTTATCCGCGCCGAGGACGAAAAGCCTGAAACCGTGGAAGATGCGGACGGTGAAGGCGGAAGCGTGATCGATGGCGTTCGCGTCAACAGCGATGGCGAGATCATCGGGGATGGCGAGCGGGACGAGGACGGTAACCCGGCTTCCGCACTCGAGACGGAGGACGAGGATGCCGGGGATGCAGGCAAGCCGCTGTCGGACCTGCTCATCCGTGACCTGACTTCGCACCGGACGCTGGGCCTTCGCCTTGCTTTGGGCGAGCAGCCGGACATGGCGCTGATCGCCGTTACCCACGCGCTAGCGGCGCAGACCTTCTATCGCGGGGTGGACGCTGCTTGCCTCGAAATCCGCCCGACCAGCAGCTACCTCGCTTCCCACGCGGACGGCATCGAGGACACGGCGGCGGGTAAGGCGCTGGCGGATCGTCATGCCGGATGGGCGGAAGACATGCCGCGCGATGTGGCCGACCTGTGGAGCTTCGTTGCCGGTCTTGACCATGCCAGCGTCATGGCGTTGTTCGCCCATTGCGCGTCGCTTACCGTCAACGCGGTGAAGCAGCCTTGGGAGAAGAAGCCTCACGCCCATGCGACGGCCGACAAGCTGGCGACGGCGGTGGTGCTGGACATGACGGCGCACTGGACGCCGACCGTGCGGGCCTATCTCGGTCGCGTCACCAAAGCGCATATCCTCGCCGCCGTGCGCGAAGCCGTCAGCGACGAGGCGGCGGAGCGGATCGCGGGCTTGAAGAAAACGGAGATGGCAGACGCTGCCGAGCAGCTTCTGGCCGGGACAGGCTGGCTTCCCGCCGTCATTCGGACGACGCGGCCCGCTTGGCTGGACCAGCCACAGGACGGTGATGCCTTCCAGATCGCCGCCGAGTGAGGATCGGGCCGGGATCGCATCAGCGGTCCCGGCCTTCCTTCCGATACCCCCAAAAATGCGGTCGCGCGGTGTTCACCGCGCGACCGGCTGACCTCGACTGTCCGATGACGGCGACCGTCGTCGGCGCTATGGAGAACCATCATGATCGCCGTGATGTTGATGAGCGTGGCCGTGATCGCGGGACTGTGCGTCCTGGCCTACACGCTCGCCGTCTATGCACTGCCCTTTATGCTCGCCGTCGAAGCCGCGCGCTTCGCCTACGCCACCGGCTCCGGCCTGATCGGCGCGGGCCTTGTCGGTCTCGTCGCCGGCGCCGCAGCCTATGGCCTGCTGTTATTCGCCTTCGCTTCACTACGCTCGCCGATCCTGCGCCTGATGGTGGCGCTGGTCTTCGCCGCGCCCGCCGCCGTCGCAGGCTACGCCCTTGTCCACGGCGTCACGCGCGAGGCCGTGCCGTCCGAGGTCTGGCGGCAGATCTTCTGCATTATGGGCGGCGGTTTCGTCGGCGCGTCTGCATTGGTGCGGTTGGCCGCTCCGACCTCTTCCCAAAAGAGTTGAACGATGGTCCCCTCTCTACTACGACCGTGGCGCGGCTTCATGTTGCGTGCTCATCCTCCCCGAGCGGGCTTGTGTGCGAACACCTCCTTGGCGGCGAACAGCCCGTTGAGCGCGGCCGGAAAACCGGCGTAGACGGCCATCTGCATGATGACCTCGGTGATTTCGTCCCGCGACAGCCCAACATTCAGACCCGCCTCGATATGCACCTTCAATTGCGGGGCCGCGTTGCCCATGGCCGTCAGCGCGGCGATGGTGGCAATCTCACGGGCGCGCAGGTCGAGACCGGGGCGACTGTAGATGTCGCCGAATGGAAACTCGATCAGGTAGGTCGCGAAGTCCGGCGCGATATCGGCGAGCGAGGCGACGACCTTCTCTCCGGCCTCGCCGTCGATTTCAGCGAGTGCGCGCCGCCCGCGTTCCAGCCGGCTTTCGCCGACGCTCTGGTGGTGGTGTGTCATAGTCCTTCATCCTCTGTTCCTGGCCGGCGTAACCGGCGATCTTGGTGTCGAGGACGAGAAGAGAGGCTTGCAGTTCGGCTGCATGGGTGCGGACGCGCTCGCGATGCTGTTCCAGCATGTCGCGTCGCTCCGTCTCCGTGCCGACGCCGCGCTCCCGCAAAGCTGCATAGAGTAGCATGTCGCGGATCGGCATCCCGGTCGTTCGCAGACGCCCGAGGAATTCGATCCAGATCAGGATTGATGCGTCGTAGTCCCGTTGGCTCGATTGATTCCTGTCCGCATAGGGAAGCAGCCCGATCCGCTCATAGTAACGGATGGTATGGGCCGACAATCCCGAACGCTTCGCCAGTTCACCAATCTTCATGAGCACCTGTTCTCGTCACGACGCAGAAACAGATACGAGTTAGAGCGCACTCTAAGTCAAGGGCGTTTTCCGATGAATAGTGAAGGTCTGGGCGTTGCCCTTCGGGCCGCGCTTTCGGCTGCGCCGGAACCACGCCAGGGGCGCGTTTCCGCCATTCGGCTTCAATCGCTAACGCGCGAGCTGCGGTTGATAGCCCTTCCGCTGATCAAGCCCCGCTCGCGCGAACGATGGCATGGAGATATCCGCTCACCGCACCTGCTGCAGGACCATGAGGGCGGGTCTCCGTTCTCGGGATCGACATTTTCGGTCGGGAGTGCGCGCGCAAGTTTGAATCGCCGGTTGGTGAGAACGGTCACGTTGCGCTGGTGGGCGATCGTCTCCGGCCTGCCATGACGGCACGGCGAGGAAGTTGAAGATCGGGAAGCAGCCGTGTCCGCCCGTGGACGATGGACGGGCCTTGCCATCGAAAGTCAGGGAGGATTTTGCAGCGACCAGAGTTCGCCACCGTTTTCGTGTCTGGGAGGTCGCCGACCGCCACGAGTGTCGTGTTCCTCGGATTTCCCTGTCAGCCACGCCCACGGCGTCCTCGAATGGACTGGGTCTGACCGAAGACCGGCTGCGCCTCGCTCGTCTTCCCGCAACGTCCGTCGCCAGCTTTTTTCCGCCGCCTTGACCACCCCACGCGACAGGTCGCGCGGGGACCCCGATCCGGCTTTGCATCGCGAAGCAAAAAAGCCGTCGTCGGCCGCCTTCCACTTCGTTCCAGCCCTGACGGGTGCGGGGCGATCGTCCCCGGTCGCACGACCACCATCGAGGTCGCGATAGGCGCGGCCCGAAGGAAAAAGGAACACGACCAATGGCGACCATCGGCACCTTCACCAAGAACGACAACGGCTCGGCTGGCTTCACCGGCGCGGTCAAGACCCTGACCCTCAACGTCAAGACCGTGAAATTCGTCCCGACCGAGGGCGACAGCGAGCGCGGTCCCGACTTCCGTATCTTCGCAGGGGCCACGGAATTCGGTGCGGCCTGGAAGAAGACCGCCCGCGAGACGCAGCGCGAATATCTCTCCGTCAAGCTGGACGATCCGAGCTTCCCCGCCCCGATCTACGCCAGCCTGGTCGAGGGCGAGGACGGCGAAGGCCACAATCTCATCTGGTCGCGCCGCAACGGCGACTGAAATCGGATACCTCCAGAAGCCCCGCTCGCCCGTGCGGGGCTTCGTCATGGTCATGGCCACCACCGCTTGTCAGGAAATACGGCAATCAGGATGTGCGGTTTTCAGGATTTGCGGCTTCGCGCATCCCGATCAGATCCTGATGCCCGGCGCCCGCTGGCGCTCATGCGGGGGGGCTGGCTAGGGGCGCTGCCCCCGCGCGGCGCAAGGGATCGCTGGCGGCTCGTCCGGGCCGGTATCCCCGGCCTTCCTCCACGTCGTTCCGCCGTTCCGTGCAGGCCGGGCGATCCCCCTCCGGCCCGGCCGCCCTTGCACCTTGCTACCCCGGTCTCGGCGACGGCCAGGGTTGCAGCGCAGCGCTGCGCTCCAACCCAAGCCCACGGAGACAGAAATGTATCATCAACTCGCCACCCGGTTCGGCCGGAATTCTCACCAGATCAGCGGGCGCGAAGCCCTCGACAACGAAGCCCTCTACCGCCACGTTCCGTCCGTCTTCGCCCGCGAGGCCCATGACAGCCGGTCGGATCGGTATGTTTACGTCCCCACCATCGAGATCGTGGAGGGGCTGCGAAAGGAAGGATGGTTTCCGTTCTTCGCCGTGCAGTCGGTGCCACGCGATGGGAGCCGCCACGGTCACGCCAAGCATATGCTGCGCCTGCGCCGCGATGGCGGCATCGGCAAGCCCGAGGCGGCGGAAGTTATCATCGTCAACAGCCATGACGGAACGTCGGCCTATCAGATGTTCGCAGGCGTGCTCCGTTTCGTCTGCACCAACAGCATGATCGCGGGCGAGCGGTTCGAGGAAGTCCGCGTCCCCCACAAGGGCGGCATTCAGGATCAGATTATCGAGGGCGTCTATACGGTCGCGGAAGACTTCCCGCGCCTGATCGACGCGACGGAGACGATGAAGGAAACGCGCCTGTCGCAGGACGAACAACGTGTTCTGGCCGAGGCGAGCCTTGTCGCCCGCTATGGCGAGGACGAAAGCCCCGTCCGCCCGGATCAGATCATCGCGCCCCGCCGCCGCGAGGATGTCGGGCAAAGCCTGTGGAACACATTCAACGTCATTCAGGAGAACATGATACGCGGCGGGCTGGACGGTCGCCGCACCAATGCCGATGGCCGTATCCGTCGCAGCCAGACCCGTGCGATCAACGGCATCGACCAGAATGTCGGACTGAACCGGGCGCTGTGGACGCTCGCGGAAGGGATGCAGCGCCTGAAGCGCGGATGATCGTGGAGCCGTGCAGCCGAATTTCCGGTTGCACGGCTTTGCGTCTTTCCGGTTCCGCACATCCTCAGATTTTCCGCCGATCCGTGGAGCCGGATCGGCGGGCGCGGCCATGTCGATGACACGGCCGCCGCTCGCCGGGCTGCGCCCGGCTCGCCAAATCACGTTTGCGATGTTAAGTAATGATTCACCAATATTGATCGCGTTGCGCGATCTACATATCCGATATCAGCAAGTTCAAAATATACCTCAAGTTGTGAACACTTCATCTTTCCGGCGCCGACGGCGCATGGGAAGAAAGAGGTGACGCCATGCCGAGTTCTGACTGGCGCGCGCTGGCAGCTTATGGACATGCCAAGAGCATTCCTGCCGCCGGCTTCGCTTGGGAATATCTCCGCCGCGACGACGAGTATCGCCGCGACTTCCATCGCATGAAACGGAAATCCCGTCACGACACCGAGGCCCGGACCGCGTTCTCCAACCGCTGGGGGTTACGATTTCGCTGCGGACCCGGACCAGCCCGCCGATCGCGCCGCGCTCTTCTGGACGCCCGAACTCCAGCCTGACGCCTTCGAGCTTCGTCCATCAGGCGATCCCCCCGGCGACTTCGCCATGCCCATCGCACTGCCGGAGCTTCCCGGTCTCGCGGCAAGATCGGCGATCGACAGCGCCTGGCACGGTCTTTGGCGCGGATCGGGCGGGGAGCATCGCTTCTGGCTCGCGGACCCGCCGCCCGATGGCCGGGCGAACTTCGTCGTCGTTCTGCCGCTCGACGCCCTGTTCGAGCTGCGCGCCGAGGCGGCACTGCGGTTCTGGCTGGCGCTGGCCGGACGACCGCCCGGCGACCGGCGGCACGACCTTCCGGCCCAGACGCGAGAGCGTCATATCCTGATCCTGCGCGCGCTCGACGCGAAACTGGCCGGGGCCAGCTATCGCGTCATCGCTGAAGCGCTGCTCGGCTTTCGCGGTCGATCGAAGAACGATTGGGAAGTCAGCCCTTTGAAGAACAAGGTGCGCCGTCTCGTCGCCGATGGCCTGTTCTACATGCGCGGCGGCTATCGCGAACTGCTCCATTATCCGGTCCGCCTGCCACGCCGCCGCTGAACGGCGGCGTTGCCTGGGCTTGATCCGACACCGCCGGGGGTGCCGAATCCTGCCCTTCTAATTCCGGCATCGGGTGCCGGATTCATACCCCCCTGATTCCGGCACGCTGCAAGCCGCCGATCCTCCGCCACGGTTCGCCATAGCCCGCTGTCGCCGCCGACAGCCGCCGAACTGACCCGGAGACCCGATCATGATCGACCCGAAGACGGGGTTGCCGCCCCGATTCCTGCGCACGCCCGATGCGGCGCGTTTTCTCGGCATCTCGCTGCGGACGCTGGAGAAGCACCGCACCTATGGCACCGGCCCGACCTATCGCAAGATCGGCGGTCGTGTCGTCTATGCGCTGGACGACCTGCAAGCCTGGACGGCGGTCGCCGCCCGCAAATCCACTACCGACAAGGACGCAACCCGTGTTTTCCCGGCGCGTCCCCTGACGCCCGCCGAGCGGGGCGCACGCTGAATGCGCGCCGGTTCATCTCCGGATGCCGGGCGGCGCTCGCAACGCCTTGTCGGCAGCGAGCGGGCGAGGCTCGACCCCTTCATCGTCGCGACGGGCGATGCGTCGCCCCGCGACCAGCGCGACCTGATGGAGCGGCCGTTCTTCTCGCTCGCCAAGGCCAAGCGGGTGACGCCGATCCTCTACGAATCCGGCGGCGTCCGCGTCGAGGTCTTCGCCATGCCCGAACATGGCATGGCGACGATCTGGGACGCCGACGTGCTCATCTGGGCGGCTAGCCAAATCGTCGAGGCCGAGAACCACGGCCTGAAGACATCCCGCTTCCTGCGCTTCACGCCGTACCAGCTCCTGATGGCCATCGGCCGGGGCACCGGGGCGCGTGAATACAGGCTGCTCAAGGGCGCGTTCGCCCGCCTGCAATCGACCGTCATCGCTACGACCATCCGCCAGGGCGAGCATTGGCGTCGGCATCAGTTCTCCTGGATCAACGAATGGGAAGAACTGACCACGCATGACGGCCGCGTCGAGGGCATGGAGTTCGTGCTGCCCGACTGGTTCTATCGCGGCGTCATCGACCGCTCGCTGGTCCTGACCATCGACCCGGACTATTTCCGGCTGACCGGCGGGATCGAGCGCTGGCTTTACCGCGTCGCCCGCAAGCACGCCGGCCGGCAGCCGCATGGCTGGCTGTTCGAGGTCGCGCATCTCCACGAGAAGTCTGGCAGCCTGGCACGGCCGTCCGACTTCGCGCTCGACATCCGACGTATCGTCGCCCGCCAGCCGCTGCCCGGCTATCAACTCAAGATCGCCCGCCAGGGGCGGCGCGAACTGCTGCATATCCGGCCCACCATGTTGTCCACAGTGCCTGTGGACGAGGCTGTGGAAACGCTCGTGACTTCGGGCGCAAACGGTATCGGGACTTCGGGCGCAGGACTATCGGGATTTCGGGCGCACGGACCGCAGTTAAATCTTTGGCCCGAAACGCGGAATCCGACCGCTAACTTAGAGTCTAACCAAGAATCTAACTCTTCTTCTTTGACGCGCGCGGGCGCGACCCATGGTGCCGGTGCCGCCAGACGATCGAGGCGGGCGCCATGATCGTCGCCCTGCTCAATCAGAAGGGCGGCGTCGGCAAGACGACGCTCGCCCTGCATCTCGCCGGCGAATGGGCGAGGACCGGCCACCGCGTCACGCTGATCGATGCCGATCCGCAAGGCTCGGCGCTCGACTGGTCGCAGCAGCGGGCGCGTGAAGGCCGCCCACGGCTGTTCGGCGTCGTCGGCCTGGCGCGAGATACGTTGCACCGGGAAGCGCCCGAGCTGGCGCGCGATGTCGATCATATCATCATCGACGGACCGCCGCGCGTCGCCGGGCTGATGCGCTCGGCGCTGCTCGCCGCCGACCTGGTGCTGATCCCGGTGCAGCCTTCGCCGTTCGACGGCTGGGCCTCGGCCGAGATGCTAGAGCTGCTGACCGAGGCGCGCATCTACCGGCCCGAGCTTGCCGCCCGCTTCGTGCTCAATCGCTGTGGCGCGCGCACCGTCATCGCCCGTGAGACGGCCGAGACGCTGGCCGATCACGATCCGCCCTTGCTTGCCGCCACCATCGGCCAGCGCGTCGTCTTCGCCGACGCCGCGCAATCCGGGCGGCTCGCCTCGGAGATCGATGCCGACAGTCCGGCCGCCCGCGAGATCGCCGCGCTCGTGAGCGAGATCGGCCGCCTCGGCATCGGAGGGATCGCGCCATGAGCGAACGACCTCCGAAACGCGGTTTCGCGGCGCGTCCCGCCGATCCCGAACGCTGGGTCAAAGCCACCGAACCGCCATCGGCCCGCGCAGGCGACGGCGCGGCGTTCACTGCCCGGCTGACGATCGACATCACACCGGAGCTGCGCGGCCGCATCAAGATCGTCGCTTTCCAGCGCGGCGTCACCGTCACCGTCATGCTGCGCGATCTGCTCGCTCACCAATTTCCACCCACCGAAGGAGATCCATCATGACCGGCAACGCGGCTCCCCGCGTGCTCGGCGGCCCCGTGCCGTCAGCGCTTCCCTCCGACGGCCTGACCCATGTCGAGTTGACGTTCGTCGAGAAGAAGATCGAACACTGGATCAGGTTCGGCCGTGAAGCCCATGAACAGATCCTCGACCGTCGTCGGCGCATCTTTTCGTTCCGGCCGGACGCCATCTTTGCCTTCGTCCGCTGGGCCTCGAACGACTTCGGCACGATCATCTCGCGCATCGACATCGTGCGTGCGGTGCGCCCAAGCGAACCCTATCAGACGCTGCCCTTCGTGCGTCCCGGCGGCGACATCCTGCTCAAGATCGACGGCTGGCCGAAGGTCGAACAGGTGCTCCGGCATATCGACGCCATCCAGGCGATCGGCATCGATCCGGAGGATGTTTCGCCCGATCACTGGCGCCACGTCCACAACCGGCTGACCGTGGGTCACGAGCCCCGCGCCTACACCGCTGACCAGCACCGGGCGTTCCTGCTGCGCCGGAGGGCCGAGCCATGACCCGCTTCGGCTATGTGATGGTGACGTATTTTTCGATCATGGGCGTCGCCCTCGCGTCCTTCATTCCGACGCCGACCCGGCTGGTGTGGAACGTCTCCGCCAGCGCACCGATCGGCCTCTACGTCATCGATTCGTTCGGCCATCTTCCCGGCGATCTCGCCGTCACCGATCTCGTCGCGGTCGCCCCCCCAAAACCGCTCGCCGAATTCATGGTCCAGCGCGGCTATATCGGCCGCGGCGTGCCGCTGCTGAAACGCGTCATGGCGCTGCCGGGGCAAGAGGTCTGCCGCGTCCGCCGCACCATCACGGTTGATGGGATCGAACTCGGCGCGGCGCTCAACCGCGACCGGACGGGCCGCGAACTGCCGATCTGGCAGGGCTGCCGCCGCATCGCCGGTGATGAGATTTTCCTGATGAACCCGGCTGTCCGCGACAGCCTGGACGGCCGCTATTTCGGCCCGATCCCGGTCAGCTCCATCATCGGCCGCGCGACACCGATCTACACCGACGAGGACGGCGATGGCCGCTTCGTCTGGCGCGCCGCGACACGCTGACGGCGCACCGAACCTCTTTCCCAACCCCAGCACAGGAGACTTCCATGCCGCAGATCGGCCAGTTCACGCGCGAGACGACGGGCTTCGTCGGGCGCGTCCACACGCTCACCCTCTACCGCGAACTCACCATCGTTCCGGCCGAGCCGTCCGATGCCGAGAATGCTCCGGACTATCGCATCCACCACGGCGCCGATGAAGGACCAGAGATCGGTGCGGGCTGGAAACGCACCGGCGAGCGCGCGGGCGAATACATCTCGCTGCTGATCGACGATCCCGCCTTGCCGCAGCCGATCCGCGCCAATCTGTTCCGCGACGATGACGGCGGGGCCGCCTGGTCGCTGCACTGGACGCGGCCGATCAAGCGCGGCGAGAAGGACTGAGGTCATGCGATCGATCATCAGGATCGCGTGGGGGATCGTACGAACAAGCCCCATCCCTTTGTTCGCGAACAAGCCGTCTCATCCCTTCGTCCCGCTCGAACGCAGGTCGGCCGGCGCGCGCAGCGAAGGTCAAGGGCGATCGAAGATCGGCGCTTCGCGCGAACCCTTGACCGCAGCGAGCACGCTGGCAGACTGGCGTCTGTGCGGAGACAGAATGTCCGTCCGATCGGCGGTCCTTCTGCTTTCCGCTACGCTCACCGTCGCGATGCCGCTTCCCTGTAAGGCGCAGTCGGAGCCGGTGCAGCGTCAGACTGCGGTCGATCCCTATGCCGCCGCTATCGCCGAGGCGGCGCAGCGGTTCGGCATACCGGCGGCATGGATCAGGGCCGTCATGCGCGTCGAAAGCGCCAACGACGTGCGCGCAGTCTCGCCCAAGGGTGCAATGGGCCTGATGCAGATCATGCCCGCGACCTGGGCGGATTTGCGCGCCCGCCATCGGCTCGGCAGCGATCCCTACGATCCACGCGAAAACATTCTGGCGGGCGCGGCATACTTACACGAACTGCACGACCGCTACGGATCGCCGGGTTTTCTGGCTGCTTACAATGCCGGTCCTGGCCGTTACGAAGAGCATCTTGCCGGCCGTCCGTTGCCCACTGAGACCCGCGCCTATGTCGCCACGCTCGCACCGCAGATCGGCGGCGGCGAGATCACCGGCCCGGTCGCGGTCGCAGCGGCCGATCCGCTGTCGTGGACTCGCGCGCCGCTGTTCGTCACGCAGGCCGAGCGCACATCGTCTGCCGATTCCGTGCAGCCTAGTGAGCGATCGGGCGACACTCCGGCTGCAACGCTGGTGCGCGATCTCTCCGCGATCATACCGCAGCCGGGCGGACTGTTTGTTGCCCGAGCGGAAACGGGAAGTCCGCGATGAGCATGGTCCGAGGGTGCGGCTGGCGGTCTCTTCCAGTGTGCAGCGGGTATGGGCGGGGTCAGGCGGAAGCAGGGTCGGTAGGGGCGGAAGGGACAGAGAGGCGGGAGGGCAAGATTAAAGCGGACGGCACCCCATGGGTCCGATCCGGGGGGCAAGCCCTTGTCTGCACACTGTTTGGGACGGCACCGCCGTTAGGGCGGCATGGTGCCGCCGGTTGCCGCAAGCCCAGCATCCGCGGCGTTTCCAGCGGCACTCTCGCCCGAAATGGGCATTTTCGAGCGGATCGCCGCCAATGAGCACCGACGACGACAGCCGCTTCCGCCCGAAGCCCGGCCGCATCCGCTCCGATGCGTCGAAGGCCGGTCAGGCCAAGAGCTTCCTCACCAAGGTCAGGAAGATCGCCCGCCAGCATGGCGCGGCCTCCGGTCGGGTCTCGCGCGGCAGCGCCGGAGCATCCGGCAAGCCGGGCCGCAATGGCGCGGTCGCCTCCGGTCGGGGCGTCAAGCGTGGGCGTGGCGCAGCCTTCGTTCGTTCGCGCAACCTGTCGAACGGCTGGAGCCATCGCCAGCCCGGCAGCCGTCGCGTCATCGTCAAATCGCGCTCCGTCCGCGCCGCCGGCAAGAGCGGCAAGGCCGCCGCCCATCTGCGCTACATCCAGCGTGACGGCACCTCGCGCGACGGCGAGCGCGGCCAGCTCTATTCGGCGACCGAGGACCGCGCCGATGGCGATGCCTTTCTCGATCGCGGCAAGGACGATCGTCATCAGTTCCGCTTCATCGTCTCGCCAGAGGATGGCGCCGAGATCGAAGACCTGACCGGCCATACCCGCGACCTGATGCGCCAGCTCGAAGCCGACCTCGGCACGAAGCTCGATTGGGTCGCGGTCAACCACTTCAACACCGGCCATCCCCATGTCCATGTCATCGTCAACGGCCGCGACGATCTCGGCGAGGATCTCGTCATCAATGGCGACTATCTCGCCAATGGCATCCGCGAACGGGCGAGCGAGCTGGCGACGCTGGAACTCGGTCCCGTCACCGAGATCGAGCAGCGCCGCAAGCTGACCGCCGAGATCGACCAGGACCGTTTCACCCGCATCGACCGCGCTATGGCGAACGAGGCGGAGGACGGCAGGCTCGACCTAAGACATGCGCCGGATGATATGCGAGGCCAGGAGGACCGAACGCTTCGCCTGCGTCGTCTCGGCAAGCTGGAGAAGATGGGGCTCGCCACCGAGCAGTCATCCGGCGTCTGGGAACTGAGCGATCGGCTGGAGCCGACACTGCGCGAGATGGGCGAGCGGGGCGACATCGTGCGCACCATGCAGAAGGCGATGCGGGCCGAGGGCCATGACCGTGATCCGATGAGCTTCCAGATTCACGACGCCGCGCCCGCGACGCCGATCGTCGGCCGCGTAGTTGATAAGCATCTTTCCGACGAACTGGGCGAGAACCTGACGCTGGTGATCGACGGCATCGACGGCCGCACGCATCACATCTCCGGCGTCGATCAGACGAAGGTCGCGGACGCCCGGATCGGCAGCGTCATCGAGATCGGCGCGACCGACGCCGGACCGCGCCCGGCCGACCGTGCCATCGCCGGCATGGCCGAGGATGGCATCTACCGGCCGACCCGTCATCTGGAGCAGGCCCGGTTCGACGGCCGCGTGCGGGGCGGCGACTATGGCGGCTTCGTCGATGCCCATGTGCGCCGCCTGGAGGCGCTGCGCCGCGCCGGTATCGTCGAGCGGATTGACGCCGACCACTGGCGCATTCCGCAGGATTTCGAGGCCCGCGCTGCCGCACACGATGCGGGCCAAGGCCGCCAGCTCAACATCCGCGTTCTCTCGACCTTCGATCTGGAAAAGCAGATCACGGCGGACGGCGCGACCTGGCTGGACGGGCGGCTGGTCGGGCGCGGCCCGTCCGACATCGCACCGGCGGGGTTCGGACAAGAGTTCAACCAGGCGCTGGATCGTCGTCGGGAGCGTCTGATCGAGCAGGGCGACGCCGCGCGCCAGCAGAACGGCCGCGTCCTATATCGGCGCGATCTTCTATCGACGCTGGAGGCGCGCGAGGTCGCCCGCGCCGGGGCGGAACTGGCGGCGACGAAGCCAACGCCGTTCCGTGCGGCTGGCGACGGCGAGACCGTCAGCGGCACCTTCACCGGGACGGTCCAACTCACCAGCGGCAAGTTCGCTATCGTCGAGAAGAGCCACGAGTTCACATTGGTCCCGTGGCGACCGGTGATCGACCGGCAGCTTGGGCGGGAGGTGACAGGCATCGTTCAGGGCGGATCGGTGTCGTGGCAATTGGGGCGGCAGAAGGGGCTTGGATTGTGACGGATTCAAAGCTCGCCTTCAAAGCGTTGAATTTGACGGTTGCACCTCCTTGAGAAGCCAATTCGCGAAAACCTGTATTGGAGCGTCGCTCAGTCGGATCGGCTCCGGCAGGATGAGGCAGAAGGTCTTGGAAATCGACTCCCCATCAGGCCAAGGCGCGACCAAGCGACCTTCAGCCAGTTCGCTTTCGATATAGAGGCGCGGCACGAGCGCAACGCCGAGACCGGCCAACGCGGCTTCGATTTGCATGGAGTGAAGATCATAGCGGGGACCGATCGCAGGATTGGTCAGCACGACCCCGGTTTCCTGCGCATAACGTTGCCAGGCCTCCGGGTTCTGGCGGCGATGGAGCCGCGGCAGCGCATCGAGGGCTGTCGCAGGGTCTCGGCCCCTGATCAGCGCCGGATGGCAGACCGGAACTAGCACCTCATGCAGCAAGCGATGCGTCCGCATTCCCGTCCAGGCAGGATGCTCAAAATGGATGGCGGCGTCGAACCCGCTGCCGGTGAGAACGAATGGCTCCATCCGTTCCGCAAGATGCAGGGTGATATTCGGATGCCGCTCCTGGAACGGCTTCAGACGCGGGATGAGCCAACGCGTGGCGAACGTCGGCAGGATTGCGATGTCGAGGCTCGCACTGTCGCTGGGCTGCCCCATCAAATATTGACTGTCACGCTCCAGCCGGTCGAGTGTCTCGCGGATCTGAGCCGCATAACGCTCTCCATTCGGCAAAAGCCGCACGCGATTACCGATCCGCTCGAACAGCGTGACGCCGAGGAAGGCTTCCAACCGGCCTATCTGCCGACTGATCGCCCCTTCGGTCAGGGCCAGTTCGTCGGCCGCACGAGCGAAGCTTCCATGACGAGCCGAAGCCTCGAACGCCATGAGTGCGGAATTGCTGGGAATCTTGCGGCGCATGAGGGTTCCTTACAGGATGGTTCGGCCTTCGATCTGCCACCACCTTGATATTAGATCACTGAAGCATGATCCGATGTCGATATATAGACATCGATCGGCAGTCTATCATGAGAAAATATCAACAACAGGCAAGGCTGGAAGGACAATCTCCCGGTCGAAGGTGGAATAATGATCTATACGGTGGAATGCAGCTTTGCCGATCCCGGCAGCGAGGCGGAATGGAACGACTTTTACAGCCTGGACAAGCTGCCAGCCCTCATTTCGGTGAGCGGCTTCCACACCTCCCAGCGTTTCAAGGCGTTGAGCCGTGGCTGCCCCGTCTATCTCGCCCTTCATTCGATTGATGGCCTCGATATTCTGACGGGTGAGGAATACCGACAGAAGGGCGGCGGCAATTTCGCACGCTGGCAACAGCACATCACCGACTGGCACCGGAACCTCTATGGCGGGATCGACTGCGCTCCGGCCATTGGTGAGGGCGAATATCTGGCGTTGAGCGCCACAGGCCCCGAACCTCTGATCCGGCTGGGCCTCACCCCATATGCGATGCAAGCGGTCGCTATGGAGAAGGTCCCGGAACACCGTTGGCTCGCCAAGGTGGAGCCCGGCAACATGCCTGACATCGAGCATCTATCTGAAGGCGTCCATGTCTATGTGCCGATGACGGCGCAGTTGACGAATGACGTTAACGCCGCTGTCGGGAAGGCGCGGTAGCACCGATGCCTAATGTCACGATCTATATTCCCGCAGACAGGATGCCGCCGGACGAAGCGCTCGCAGACCTCACGGAGCAATGCACAGAACTTTGCATCGGCATTCTCCGGGCCGCATTGGCGAACGTGCATATTGTCTATGTCGCTGTCCGGCATGGCCGGGGGCACCCCGCTTTCGCAGAAATCCAATATCGCCTTGAACAATTTCGGACGCCGCCGGTCATGGAACGGTTCATGGAAGGGCTGGACGACACCATAAAGGCCAATATCGGCCTCACCGCGCGCATCCGTTGCTTTGGCTATGCAGCGTCGAACATTCACGCGCGAAATTGAGCTGATACCTGGAGAAAACGATGTCTAATCTTACATTTCCTACCAAAAACGTCGGTGATTTGACAATCACCGCAGTCAGCGATGGCTATCTCCACGCCAGTTTCGACCTCCTCGCGAATATCGACCCGGCCGATGCTTCCCGTATGCAGGAAAATGCGGGGATAAACGATCACACCTCGATCCATATCAACTGCTATCTTGTGCGCGGAGGCGGCCGCACGGTCCTGATCGACGCAGGAGCAGGTGGTTTCAAGCAGTGGGGCGGTCGATTAAAAACCAATCTGCTACTCGCTGGCATCCAGCCTTCCCAGATCGATGCGATCCTGTTGACGCACGCCCATCCCGATCATGTCGGGGGGCTGATGGACGCTTCAGGAGAAGCCGTCTTCCCGAACGCCGAGCTTGTCGCTCACCATCGGGAAGTCGCGTTCTGGCAGGATGACGGCAATCTGAGCCGCGCGCCCGAGCGCGCCCGTGGCAACTTCCTCGTCGCGCGTCAGGCGTTCGATGGCTTTCGCGACAGACTGCGCACTTTCGACGCCGGTGAGGTGCTTCCCGGCATGACTGCGGTTCCGCTGCCGGGGCATACAGCCGGGCACACCGGCTATCGGCTCGATTCAGGTGACCAGAGCTTGCTGGTCTGGGGCGACATCGTTCATTTCCCGCAAATTCAGATTCCGCGCCCGGAGGTGTCGATCGCGTTCGATCAGGATGCGCATCTCGCCGCCGATACGCGGTCGAAGCTTCTGGATTCGGTCGCTTCAGATCGGCTGCTGATCGCTGGCATGCACCTCGGCCAACCCGGTTTCGCGCGGATTGAGAGAAAAAAGTTGGCCTACGGTGTCGCATATCAGGAATAAGCGAGTGCCGCTGTCGGCGCGAGCTACGTTCGAAACCACAGAGCATCCGCCGCGGCGTGCTGGCCCTCGGCCCTGCGCTGCTGTCGAGGGCTATGATGGAAGCGGCAGCCGTTCATCCACGTTTACGCGCTTAAACCGCACGCAGCAGAAAATCTCTGACATGCACGACACGAGGGTGGCGGAGTGCAGTCTTGTTCCAGACGAGATAGAGCGTGTTATCCGGCCCCGGCCGCGTCGTCGGCAGTTCCACAAGTTGCCCGCTCGCCAGCGCTTCGGCGCATAGATAGTCCGGCAACACCGTCCATCCCGTTCCGGCCTGGGCCATGCCGATCAGGATGCGCAGGTCGGGCGCCGTCACCACGGCCTGCATGTCGGGGGCCTTGCGGAAGACGTGTTCAAAGAACGGGTGCAGCAACGGCAGGGCCTCATCATAGGCGATGCAGGGCAGCCCGCACAGGAAATCGGCGGTGACGGTGCGCGCTTTGGTCCGCTCTGCAATAGCCGGTGCGGCAACCAGCACCAGGCGTTCCCGACCCAGTTCGGCGAAACCGTGGACGCTGCCGTCGGGCGGCGACGCGGTAACGGCAAGATCGGCATGGCCTTCGTCGAGCGCTGCATAGATCCGTTCGCGATTACCGGTCTGGATGCGTAGTCGCAGACCTTCCCCGACGAGCGGCGCCAGGGCGGGGCCGATGCGTGCGGAAAGATATTCCGCCGGGCCGACCAGATGGACGGTGCCGCTCAAATGGCTGGAGCGCGCCCGGACCGCACCCATGGTCGCCTCGATCCCGTCAAGCTGGGAGGCGATCGAGCGAGCCAGATCGTCGGCAGCGGCCGTCGGGGCAACCCCGCGTGCCTGCCGGATGAAGAGCGGCTTGCCCAGCATCTCCTCCAGCGAAGCGATGTGCGCGGACGCTGCCGGCTGGGTAATGCCGAGACGCCCGGCCGCGCGGGTTAGCGAGCCAGCGCGGTAGGTGTCGAGGAAGGTGCGCAGATAGATGAGGTAGTTCATGAGCATCGAGCCATAGTTATTTCTATGGCTGATAGCATAAGGAATGATTTTTGTCGCGCTCTGACGTGCGGCATGTTTCGGGTAACAACCGGAGTGCCCCGATGACCAAGCTCAAGATTCTGATGATCCTCACCTCCAGCGCCACGATGGGCGAGCCCGACAAACCGACCGGCCTGTGGTTCGAGGAACTGGCGACACCTTACTACGCCTTCGTCGATGCCGGCGCGTCGATAACGCTGGCCTCCATTAAAGGTGGCCCGGCGCCGATCGATCCCCGATCGGTAAAAGCCAGAGGCGAGAACGAGGATAGCGTGGATCGCTTCCTGGGTGACGGAGAGGCGTCCGACGCGCTCACAGCGACCACGGCCGTCGAGGACATCGACGTATCCACCTATGACGCGGTGTTTCTGCCCGGAGGGCATGGAACGATGTGGGACTTGCCGCAAAGCACGGCGCTCGCTGCACTTCTCGATGCGGTATGGGCGCAGGGCAAGGTGATCGCCGCCGTCTGCCACGGTCCGGCTGGCCTTGTGAACGTCAAAGACGAAACGGGTGCGCCGCTGGTGAAAGGTCGGCGCGTCACCGGCTTCACCGACAGCGAGGAGCGAGCTGTAGGGCTCGCCGAGGCCGTCCCGTTCCTGCTGGAAACCCGCCTGCGCGCGTTAGGCGGCCGCTACGAGAGCATCGCTGATTTCCAGCCGTTCGCCATTGCCGATGGCCGGCTCGTGACGGGCCAGAACCCGGCATCCTCGGCGCTGACCGCCAAACTGACCCTCGAAGCACTGGCGCTTGCCTCAGCCGATTGAGCCGGGACGCAGCAACCAATCAAAGAAAGACGCTCTCCATGACCACGCCGCAGGCGCGGAGCATTCCGCTCGTCATCTATGTCTTCGCGCTCTCGGCATTTGCGCTGGGATTTACCGAGTTCGTCACCATCGGCCTCGTGTCGGCCATCGCGAACGATCTCCATGTCGGCGTCGATCAGGTCGGCGGCGCCGTCGCCGCCTACGCGCTCGGCGCTACCATCGGGGCACCCATCCTTACCGCATTGGCCGCCGCCTGGAGCCGCAAGCATCTGCTGCTGGCGGCCATGGCGGTGTTCACCGTCGGCAATTTCGTTGTGGGTCTGTCCGGCGATCTGACCTCGCTGCTCGCAGCCCGGTTCGGATCGGGCCTCGGGCATGGCGTCTTCCTTGCTGTCGCCTCCAGCGCCGCGACCCGGCTGGTGGCGCCGGAGCGCGCCGGAAGCGCCGTTGCCGTCGTCTTTGGCGGCCTCACGCTGGCGCTCGCCTTCGGCGTGCCGATCGGGACATTCCTCGGCGGCATCTGGACCTGGCAGGCGATCTTCATGGGCGTCGCCGCCTGTGGGGCTATCGGCTTCCTCGGGCTGGCCTTTCTGATGCCAAACGGCAGGGATGGCGGTGTGGCAAAGGACGCCTTCCATAATCTGGTCGCGCTATTCGATCGCAGGCTTCTTGGCGCTGCCTTGATCACAGTGTTGGCCTACACGGGATCATTCACCCTGTTTTCCTACATCTCGCCGTTGCTGATCGAGGTAACGGGCATGAATGCGCCTCTCGTCGCCGCGATGATGCTGGTCTATGGCGTTGCCGCAGCGATCGGCAATGTCGTGGGCGGGCGCATGACCGACCGGCTTGGACCCGACAAGGCGGTGATGATCGTCCTGATCGGCCTGGCTCTCGTGCTCGGCGCAATGTGGCCTGCCATTCGCTCCATTCCCATCATGGCGGTGCTGATCGCGGCTCTTGGCGCGCTGACCTATGCGGCGGTTCCTGCCATGCAGGCGCGGGTGATCGGCATCGCGGAACGGCACGTCCCTCATGCGCTCGCCGCCGCTGCCGGCCTCAACATTGCCGGGTTCAATTCCGGCATCGCGCTCGGCTCGATCCTGGGCGGTGGCATGATCGGAAGTCTGGGGCTGACGGCAACAGCGCCCCTCGGGGCGGTAGCCGCAATCGTCGGGATTATGGTGCTGCTCCTCCAGCGGAATGGCAGACGCGATTGAGCGGGCGCACGGGGATATCGCCGGATCGCGAAGCGGAGCGAAAAGTATAGGCGATGCGGCGGCTATCCTCCCTTAAAGCCAACGATGAGAGGCCGTCACGACGAGATGGCGCACGCTCGCCTCTGGGTTCGCGCATTCCACTGGCGTCACTGATGCAGACGCTGGCCGTGGCGGAGTACCTGAACTTTCGTCACGCCGCCAATGCTCTCGGCGTGAGCCAGTCCAGCGTCAGCACGCGCGTCAAATTGCTGGAGCAGGATCTTGGTATCCTGCTGTTCGAGCGCCTTCCGCGCGGCGTGCGGCTGACCGAGGCAGGCCGTCATTTCGTCGAACAGGTGGCGGTCGGCATCGATCATCTCGATCATGCGGTAAAGACCGCCGGCTTGCTCGCGCGCGGCGAGCAGGGACATCTCCGCATCAGCGCATATGCCCTGATCTCCAACGGCTTCCTTGCCGGTCTCCTGACACGCTACCGGAAGATGCACCCAGACGTCGATATCGACATCGCCGAGTGCAGGGCCGGCGACGCGGTGAAGCAGGTGCGTGACGGGCATCTGGACGTCGCCTTCGTGCTGGGCGCACCGGACATTCCCGATTGTCATTCCAAGCCAATCTGGACCGAGCAACTGATGATCGCCTTGCCAGCAACGCATCCGCTTGCCGATCGCGAAGGCGTCACCTGGGCCGACCTTTCGGCCGAAACCTTTCTGGTCCGGCACAATGGGACAGGTCCGCAGCTCCATGACCTTATCTTGCTTCGCCTCGCCGAGTGTTGGCCGCGACCATTGATTCAGCGCTTCAATGTGGATCGGCTGACGCTGATATCGATGGTGGAGCAGAGTTACGGTTTGACGCTGGCCACAGAGACTACGTCGCAAATCCGGTTTCCGGGCGTGGTGTTCCGGCCCATTCTCGATAAGCCGGGTTCTGTCGTCTTCTCGGCTGTATGGTCGCCAAACAACCGCGCCCCAGCACTCCGCGATTTCCTCGACCTCGCCAAGAAGACCAGTCGCTAGTCCCCGCAGTTTTAAATCTTGCAACAAATCTCCCGGTTTGATGCTTAGCTTCCGGAATCTGGTCAGGACAGTGACACTGACCGACAAAAGGTAGGCCTCTCGCCGCACGTCCTTGGCGGTAAACTCTTTGGACCACTTGCTCCGCAAGGAAATCGACGAACGCGAGGCGCGCGAGGTCGCCGCGCCGGGGCCGAACTCGCGACCACGAAGCGGATGCCGTTTCGCGCGGCTGGGGACGGCGAGACGATCAATGGCACCTTTACCGGGACCGTCCAGCTCACCAGCGGCAAGTTCGCCATCGTCGAGAAGAGCCGCGAGTTCACGCTGGTTCCGTGGCTGCCAGTAATCGACGGTCAGCCTGGGGGGGGGAGGTTACGGATATCGTGCAGGGCGGATCGGTGTCGTGGCAGATGGTGCGGCAGAGGGGATCGGGTCTTTAAATTTTGCGGCTGGCAAAATGCAAATCACGGAATCAACATGCTTGGCGGCTGTAAATGCCGAGCTTTCTTGAGTGCAACTTGGAAAGAAATCCTCAATTCATATCCAAGTGCGGCGCAAACGATACTATAGGAACATCGATCGAGAATCCGAAAATTATCAATCATGCGGTACTTGTTTTGGGACCGGAGGCAGTAGCGTCCTACGTTGCGTGAAATATTGTGCCGGCGTGCTCCCTAGAGCCTTCTTGAACATCGTGATGAAGGCGTTGACCGAATCGTAGCCCAGCTCGGCCGCCACGGTCTGCACCGCCGCACCGCTGGCCAGTTCTCGAAGGGCAACGACAAGGTGCAACTGTTGCCGCCAGCGTCCGAACGTCAGGCCTGTCTCCCGGATCATCAAACGGGCCAGCGATCTCTCGCTCATCGCGACGCGTTTCGCCCATTCGGCTGACGTACTGCGGTCGGAAGGTTCGATCGTCAGGGCATCCGCTATCGCACGGATCTTCGGATTACTGGAGATAGGTAAGTTGAAGCGCTCACGCGGCATTTCGACCAGTTCGTCGAGGGCCACCCTCGCAAGCCGGGCCGCATGGCCACCCGGAGGATAGTCGGCAGGCTCGTGAGCCAGCCGATCGACCATTTCCCGGATCATCGGGGAGATCGACAGAGTACAACAATCCTTGGGTAGCTTCGCTGCCCCTGGCTCCACAAAGAGGTAGTTGAGCCGGGCATTCGCTGTCGCTCGGGCGCTGTGCGGCACCCCGCCCGGAATCCAGACCCCGCAGTTGGGCGGCACGATCCATATCTCGTTGTCTGCAGAGCAGGTGACTGCCCCATGCAGCGCTATGATCAACTGGCCTTTGCGATGCGCGTGCATCGGCACTTCCGCCTCGTGATCCGCGAAGTCGAGTTGCCGCGCAACTGCCAGCCGATCCGTGAGGTCGGGGTCGAAAACAGAGACGGCTGATCGTGAGAAAACCATAGATTGGCAACTTTTAGATATTTTTTGACAGAATACCGAATTTATTTGATTTGGCAACTCAGTGATAATGACGCGCATGAGCATCGTACCGTCTGCGAACAGATCAATAGAGAGAGCCGGCACTGTAATGGCGGGTGCGGTTTCGCATTTCTTGCGAGCCTCCACTACGAAGGTGGATGCGGATGCCGTGCTGTTCTCGGTGAAGAGTTTCGCCGCGGCGATGCTGGCCTATTACATTGCGCTGCGTATCGGGTTGCCCAAGCCTTTCTGGGCCATCGTCACCGTCTATATAGTCTCGCAAACCTCGGTCGGTGCGTCGCTCAGCCGCGGTGTCTATCGCTTCGCCGGGACAATTGCTGGCGCGGTGGCGACGGTGGCGATTGTTCCGAATTTCGTGAACGATCCGATCGTATGCAGCGCAGTTCTTGCCTGCTGGATCGGTCTTTGCCTCTTTCTCTCGCTGCTTGATCGCACGCCGCGCGCTTATGCCTTCGTTCTTGCAGGCTACACCGCGAGCCTGATCGGCTTCCCCAGCGTGCTTGATCCAGGCGCCGTCTTCGATACGGCCTCGGTGCGAGTCCAGGAGATTTCCATCGGGATTCTTTGCGCCGTGTTGGTGCATCGTTACATCCTGCCCAAGCGGATGACCGGCCAGTTCATCGGCAAGCTGTCGGCAACCCTACGGGATGCCCGTCGGCTGGCGGGCGACGCGCTGAACGGAACGCCGGGAGAAAACCGTCGCGACCGCAACCAGCTCGCAGTCGACCTCCTCGCGCTGCAGGGGCTCGGCATCCACCTGCCGTATGACGCCGCCCCCGTAACGCCGGACGCCAAGAAGCTCCAATTGCTCCATGACCGGCTCGCCCGACTGCTTCCGCTCGCGACCGAGATCGAGGACCGGATTCACTCCCTTGTCACTAGCGACGACAACGCGCCCGATGAACTGATCGCCTTGCTCGGTGATGTCGAGAGCTGGATCGGAACTGCCGAGGCGGCCGAACGGGAGGGCGCCGCGACCCATCTGATTGCCCGCGCGCGATTGATCCAGAAACGTCTCGGCGCGGACGCCGCGACGCCTGGCGACAGGCTTGCCGTCAATCTCACCGGCCACCTGGCCGAGATGATCGGCCTGGTCCAGGACTGCGATAAGCTTGGGCTGAACATCGCGACTGCCGACCACTCGCGCGAGACGGCGTCACTCCATGGGCCGCTGCGTGCGAAGGGCTACGTCTATCACCGAGATCCCTGGATGGCGGGTCGGGCCGCCATGGGTGCCATCATTGGCATCCTCATCGGCTGCGCCTTCTGGATCTGGTCGGCCTGGCCGGAGGGCGGGACGGCCATTTCAATTCTCGGCGTATGCTGCACGCTGTTCGGGAATGTCGACGCGCCAGCGCCTAACGTCCTCAAGTATATGGTCGGCTCGATCTATGGGGTGGTGATCAGCCTCGTCTACAGCTTCGTCATCCTCCCCCAGGTCACGGACTTCGCCGTCCTTGTCGCAGTACTCGCCCCGGCGTTCCTGTTCGCCGGTTCCCTGCAAGCACGTCTCCCGACGACGTTCATGGCGCTCGGCATCACCCTCACCATTCCGATCCTCTCGGGTCTGGGCACCAACTACACCGGCGACTTCGCCGCATCCCTCAACTCCGTCATCGCGCTCTTTATGGCAGTCGGATTCGGGGTGGTGAGCATGTCCCTGTTCCAGACCGTACCCGTCGATGCGGTAATCAACCGGCTGCTTCACTTAAGTCGGAGGGACGTTAGCCGACGAGCGCTCGGTGGAGCGCCCAACGAAGCGCACTGGACGAGCCTCATGATTGATCGGACAGCGCTGCTCCTACCAAGATTGCGAGTGTCCAGGAAAGACTATTTGGACGTTCTCGATGATACCCTGCACCATCTTCGTATCGGTCACGCCGTTGGTCAGCTTCGCAAGTCGATCCCGCAGATCAAGGGCGAAGTTGGCGACAAAGTGAGCGAACTTCTTTCCGCGATCGCTGCGCGCTTCAGCGCCAGTGGCCTAACGAGACCGGTAGATTACATCGACTTTGATCAGCGCATCGAGACGCTGACCGAGATTATAGCGGGCAGCTCGATCAAGAACCGCTTGCGGATGCTCGACCTGCTCATCGACCTTCGATTCGCGCTCGGTTCCAGTGAAACCGCGGACGGGGGACAACGCTCATGATCGTTGATCTCAATCTTGGCGGCGTCCTCATCCCCGGTCTGCTGGTGCTCGCGTTCGTCGCGCTTGTCGCCACCATCGCGGTGATCCGCCTCCTGTCCGTCGCGGGCATTTACCGCGCGTTCGCTTACCGGCCGCTCGTCGAGCTCGCCACCTTCGCCATCATTTACGGTCTGCTCGTGCAGCACCTGCCATCGATCGGACTATTACGTTGAAGCCTGTTCTATCCCTGCTCAGCCGCTATGCCCTGACCCTTTGCCTCGTTGCTTGCGCCACTCTCATCGCGCTGGAGGCGTGGAGCCGCTACGAACGGACGCCGTGGACCCGCGACGGGCGAGTGAGCGCGGATGTCGTGCAGATCGCACCGGAAGTCTCCGGCACCGTCAGCGCCGTACCGGTTGTTGATAATCAGTATGTTCATCAGGGCGATATCCTCTACGTGATTGCCCCTGAGCGGCTCCAGCTCGCAGTGGCGTTGGCAGAGGCCGACGTCGAAGCCAAGCGTCAGGATATGCTCGTTCGTCAGGCGACGGCGCGGCGGCACAGCCAACTCCGGGATGTCGTCTCCCAGGAAGCCGTCCAGCAATCGGGCGGAGCGGCGGCGGTGGCCGGCGCCGCCTATCAGGCAGCGGTGGCGGCTCTCGATCTCGCAAAACTCAATCTCGCCAGCTCGACGATCCGTTCGCCAGTCGATGGCTATGTCACAAATATGAGGCTGCGGCCCGGCGACTACGCGACGGCCGGCTCGACGAAGGTCGCCGTTCTGGACGCGGCCAGCTTCTGGATTACTGGCTATTTTGAAGAGACGAAAATCCGTCAAATCAGCGTCGGAAGCCCAGCGCAGATCATGTTGATTGGCTTTGATCAGCCCGTGTCGGGCCATGTCGAAAGCATAGGTCGCGGTATCGAGAACAGCAACGACGCGCCCGGTCATCTCGGCCTGCCAAATGTTGCAGCGACATTTTCCTGGGTGCGCCTTGCCCAGCGCATCCCTGTCCGCATCCATATCGACCGGGTGCCTCCTGGCGTCGAACTGGCGGCAGGCATGACAGCGACCATCGAGATCACCCCCGCGAGAGCCGAGCCCGCTACGGGTAACCGGTCATGAAACACGCGCTTCCCTTCCTATCCGTACCTCTGCTTGCCAGTTGCGTCGCGGGTCCGAACTATCATGTCCCACGTACCGCCGTCGCGGAACGGCCAGACGCCGCTGCGCCATTCCTTGGCCAGAACGGCGCGGTTGCAAGCCAGGAGGAACCGCCGCCTAACTGGTGGCGCCTCTATGGCGATCCGAGGCTCGATTCCTATGTGGAGGAGGCGCTGGCGGCCAACACTGACCTGCGGGCAGCCGAGGCGAACCTGCGTCGCGCCACGGCGATCGTTCGCGAGGCCGAGGCTTCGCGCACCGTGCGCAGCAGCGTGAGCGGTCAGGCGCTCGGCTCGCGCGTCGCTGGTCCAACCGGCGACCTGCCTGCGCCCTTAAGCTATTCGCTCGGGTTCGATCTCAGCTACCCGCTTGACCTGGCCGGAAGCATCCGCCGAGGCATCGAAGCCAGCAATGCGCAAGCCGAAGCGACGCTCGCCGCCCGCGACCAGGTGCGCGTCGTCGTCGCCGCAATCGTCACGCGCAGTTATGCACGGGTCTGTGCCGCGAACGACACACTGGCCGCCGTTCGCCATGTCGTCGAAATCCAGCGGTCGACACTAAACGTTGCAATCCGCCTGGATCGGGGCGGCCTTGGCACTCAGGCTGACGTCGAACGGTCCCGGGCCGCCGCCTATGCCAGCAGCGCGGTGATACCCGAGATCGTCGCCGAGCGGCAGGCAGGCCTGTTTGAGTTGGCTGCGCTGATGGGGCGTGTTCCCTCCGACTATCCAAGGGAAGCAGAGACTTGCAGTGCCATTCCCTCCATTGATCGGCCGATACCTGTCGGTGATGGGGCGGCGCTGCTCAGGCGGCGCCCCGATATTAGGATGGCCGAGCGGTTGTTGGCTTCGGCAACAGCCGCGATCGGCATCGAGGAAGCCGAGCTCTATCCGAAGGTCAGCATTGGTGGATCGGTGGGAACGGCAGGGCCTACAAGCCGACTGCTAACGCCGTCCACCTTCGGGGTTAGTTTCGGTCCGCTGATCTCCTGGTCTTTCCCGAACAGGAAGATGGTGCGCGCTCGCATTGCGCAGGCCGGCGCCGATACGGATGCGGCCTTCGCGAATTTTGATGGATCGGTGCTCCTTGCCCTTCAACAGACGGAGACCGCACTATCAGCCTATGCACGCGCCAGAGACCGGCTGAAAGATCTGGAATTGGCCGCTGAGGCGGCGGGTAAGGTAAGCCGCGACGCGAAGAAGCTCCAGCGCTTCGGGCAATCGCCATTACTGGATGTCCTGAATGCACAAGCGAGCTACGCGGATGCGCAAACCAGCTTGGCGGTCGCGCGCGCAAACCTCGTCGATCGCCAGATCGACCTGTTCCTCGCGCTCGGCGGAGGATGGGAATGAATCAGCATTTTGGGCTAATCGCGAAAGCGGACCGAAGAACTATTCACAAACTGCGGCCGTTCGGTCGCCCAAACATTCACGCTCAAAGCAAACGAGCGGCCGGATTCGGCTACTTCGTTGGACGCGCGAAACGTCACTACGTGGGTGTAAAGCCGATGCGCGGAAACCACATTCGCGACGCGGCTATCCGACTGAAGATGTGTGAATGAGACGGCGTAAAGACTCAGATCAACACCTTCGGCATCGCGATTGGTTTGGCTCCCGGCTTCCGCTTATATCGCTACGATACGCTTTAGCCGTCGCAGAGTGTCTGAACTTCCGCCATGCCGCTAATAGGTTAGGCACTAGTCAATCCAGTGTCAGCGCTCGGATTAAGGCATTGGAAGAACATCTTGGCATTATGTTGTTCGAGAGGCGGCATCGTGGGGTTCGATTGACCGAAGCCGGACGCAGCTTCATTGTGGAAGTCACAGCCGGCATCGAGCACCTCGATCATGCCATAAAGACAGCCGGAGCTTTTTCGACAGGTCTGGTCGGGCGTCTACACATCGGGCTGCATTCATTGATCGCGGGCGGATTCCTTGCCGACCTTCGACGCCGGTATCGGGAGGAGTATCCCGACGTCGATCTCGTGATCGCCGAGGGACGGTCAGCCGACACGATCCGGCAAATTCGGGAAGGCTCGCTCGACATCGCCTTTGTGGTCGGAGCAGTTGATGCCCCTGACTGCCATTCGCGCGAAATCTGGAGCGAGGCACTCGTTGTCGCTATGCCGGCAGGACATCGGCTCGCTATGGGAGATCATGTTCTGTGGCAGGATCTGACGTCGGATGTTTTCGTGGTCCGCCAAGGCGGCGCCGGACCACAGGCCCGGGACCATATTGTCAGGCGAATCGCCGAGCAGAGAAAGTCCCCGAACATCCAACGCCTGGACATCGGGCGCGACAGCCTGATGCACGTGATTGCGGATGGCGACGGTATAACGCTGACGACCGATTCTGCGAGGCACGTTCAATTCCCCGGTGTTGTGTTCCGGCCGATCGCCGATGAGCCCGAGCGGGCGCAGTTCAGCGCCGTATGGTCGCCGCATAATCGCAGCCAGGCGCTGAAGAATCTGCTCGATCTCGCTGCCGAGATGAGCCGGTCAACCTAATTTCGTCACCAACTCGGCCGGTTCGACACCCAGCGCATCCGCGATCTGGCCCACGACGGTGACGCTAGCCGACACATCGGCGCGCTCGATCGCTCCGATATAGCGCGCGCTCAGGCCTGCGTTATCCGCCAGCTCCTCCTGCGTCAGTTGCTTGTCATGACGTATCCGACGCAGATTGATCGCCATGACCTCCTTGAGATCCATGACGAGAGCGGAGCCTGAATAGGAATGATCGTTCCAGGAACGATAGTTCCGATTCGTCCGGTGATGTGATATTCATGGGGTTGCTTCGAATATTGGTGACGGGGAAATGCTGGCGCAACTGTATCGCCAGACACCACCCCTCTCACATGGAAGCAAAAGTGAGGTAATCATCAGTCCGAGCCGCGGTGCCGGAAGGAGGCCGCAAATGCGCGCTAAACCCGAACTCGATCCTGACGTTGATGACCTGGCTCCCATGGAGCCGGATGTGACCATCTATGACGAGGCGCATTTCGTCACCTATCTGCGCTTGCTGGATGCTGAGACGGACGGTGCGGACTGGACGGAGGTGGCGAGGATCGTACTGCATCGCGATCCGCTGACAGAGCAAGGCCGAACGCGGGCGTGCTGGGAAAGCCATCTCGCCCGCGCGCAGTGGATGACCAAGATCGGCTACCGGCGCATATTGGAACAGGCCGTCGAAGAAGCCCGAAACACACGGCACTAACCCATCCGATTTATACGCCATGGTATCCGACAGCACGCTCGCTGTTCTTTTCTGTTGCCTATCGCGAAACCGCCTATTCTCTGATCGGCTCCGTCTCTTTTGCCGATTGGAGCCTGTATGTCGGGAAGCCGTGTCCTTTGGGGCCAGATCACCATCGTCGTCGCCATCGTGCTGGCGGCGATCTGGGGCGCGACCGAGTGGACAGCATGGCGGCTTGGGTTTCAGGGGCAACTTGGAAGCCCATGGTTCGAGCTGAGCGGCTGGCCGGTCTATTATCCGCCGACCTTCTTCTGGTGGTGGTATGCCTACGACGCCTATGCGCCCGGTATTTTCATCGAAGGAGCGATCGTCGCCGCGTCCGGCGGCTTCATCTCCATCGCCGTCGCCATCACTTTGTCGGTCATCCGGGCGCGTGAGGCCAAGAACGTCGCCACCTACGGCTCGGCGCGCTGGGCCTCGCCCGAGGAGGTGAAGGCGGCTGGGTTGCTCGGCCCGGACGGTGTGGTGCTCGGCAGGCTCGATCGCGACTATCTCCGTCACGATGGCCCAGAGCATGTGCTGTGCTTCGCGCCGACCCGCTCCGGCAAGGGCGTCGGCCTCGTCGTGCCGACGCTGCTGACTTGGCCGGGCAGCGTCATCGTTCATGACATCAAGGGCGAGAACTGGGGTTTGACGGCGGGTTTCCGCGCCGGGCATGGCCGCGTGCTGCTGTTCGACCCGACCGATACCAAGTCCTCAGCCTACAATCCGCTGCTGGAGGTGCGGCGCGGCGATTGGGAAGTGCGCGACGTGCAGAACATCGCCGACATTCTGGTCGATCCCGAAGGCGCTCTCGACAAGCGCAATCATTGGGAAAAGACGAGCCATTCGCTGCTGGTCGGCGTGATCCTGCATGTCCTCTATGCCGAACCCGACAAGACGCTGGCGGGTGTCGCCAACTTCCTCTCCGATCCGAAGCGGCCCATGGAGGCGACGCTGCGCGCCATGATGTCTACGCCGCATTTGGGCGAAGCCGGTGTTCACCCCGTCATCGCCTCATCGGCGCGCGAGCTGCTGAACAAATCGGACAACGAACGCTCGGGCGTGCTGTCCACCGCCATGTCGTTTCTCGGTCTCTACCGCGATCCCGTGGTGGCGAAGGTGACGGCGCGCTGTGACTGGCGCATTGCCGATCTCGTCGCCGGCAAGCGGCCGGTCAGCCTCTACCTCGTCGTGCCGCCGTCGGACATCGCCCGCACCAAGCCGCTGATCCGCCTGATCCTCAATCAGGTCGGGCGGCGGCTGACCGAGGAGTTGAACGGTTCTGCCAAGCGCCATCGGCTGCTGCTCATGCTTGACGAGTTTCCGGCGCTCGGGCGGCTCGACTTCTTCGAGTCCGCGTTGGCCTTCATGGCTGGCTACGGCATCAAGAGTTTTCTGATCGCGCAAAGCCTCAACCAGATCGAGAAGGCCTACGGCGCGAACAATTCCGTGCTCGACAATTGCCATGTGCGCGTCGCCTTCGCCACCAATGACGAGCGCACCGCCAAGCGCGTGTCGGACTCGCTCGGCACCGCGACCGAGATGCGCGATTCCACCAACTATGCCGGTCATCGGCTGTCGCCCTGGCTCGGCCATCTCATGGTGTCGCGGCAGGAGACGGCGCGTCCGCTGCTCACACCCGGCGAGGTAATGCAGCTTCCGCCCACCGACGAACTGTTGCTGGTCGCGGGCGTGCCGCCGATCCGGGCGAAGAAGGCGCGTTATTATGAGGACGCTCGTTTCAAGGAGCGGTTACTGCCCCCGCCCGATCTGTCCGCCGGGGCCAAAGTGACGAAAGCTCCATCTGGCGATGACTGGTCGGCGTTAAAGATACCGCCGCCCACAGCATCATCCACCCCGGCGACACCCGCCGCCGCGACCGATCCCACCAATGCCGGCGTCCGCCGCGAGCCGGAGCTGCCCGAGCATGAGGAGATCGTGCCCGAAGAACGCTCGGCCGGGCGTGAGTTCGACGTGCTCGACGACGAACCGGACGTGGACGCCGCCAAGGCCCGCACCATCCGGCAGCAGGTCACGTCCCTCGCCCGTCAGGCGACGATGGACCCCGCCGACGGCATTGAACTGTAAGGAGCCACTGCCATGCAGACCAAAGCCCGCATGAACGTCTATTTCGAGCCAGATCTTTTGAAGAAGGTCGAGGCACTGGCGCTGCGCCGCAACGTCTCCAAATCGGCAGTGATCGAAGCGGCCGTCGCGTCGTTCCTGTCGGCTGATGCGTCGGAGCGGTTGGAGGCGGTGTTCGCCCGTCGGATGGACAAGCTTGGCCGCCAGGTCGATGGGCTGGACGAGGATCTCGCCATCCTCGGCGAGACGCTTTCGCTGTTCATCCGCTTCTGGCTGACCGTGACACCGCCGCTGGCCGACAGCGCCCAGGCGTCAGCACGGGCGAAGGGAGCCGAGCGCTTCGACGGATTCCTGCAATCGCTCGGGCGGCGGTTGGCGACGGGCGATCGGTTCTTGAAGGAGTTGTCGCGGGACATTGACGCAGGACGCAACGGCGGGGCTGAAACCGACTAAGACGGGTCGAATGCAGCATTCATCAAATATTCGATGCCGCCGATTGCCGCCTTTTCTTCGCTATGGCCGCCGGGAATTAGATACTTGTTGAACCGGCCCAAGTTCCGGCTCTTTTAATCATCCCCGTCCGGGGAGTGTCTGTCGATCCCCGCGAGAAATGGGGATCAGATGGCGGTATTGCACCATAATTCGGAGAGCTTGACGCGGGGCGCGCGGATGCTGCGCACCGCGCTCGGCCCCGCCATCGCGCGATTTCTGGGAGACCCCGCTGTCGTCGAGGTGATGCTGAACCCGGACGGGCGGCTGTGGATCGACCGGCTGTCGGAAGGCCTGTCCGATACGGGCGAGCGGCTCGCGCCAGCCGATGGCGAACGGATCGTCCGCCTGGTTGCACATCATGTCGGTGCCGAAGTCCATGCCGGCGCACCCCGCGTTTCAGCCGAACTACCCGAAACCGGCGAACGGTTCGAGGGGCTGTTACCGCCCGTCGTCGCCGCGCCGTGCTTCGCGATCCGCAAGCCGGCCGTCGCCGTGTTCACACTCGACGATTATGTCGCCGCCGGGATCATGTCGGCGGAGCAGGCCGAGGCGCTGCGTTCAGCCGTCGCCTCGCGCGCCAACATCCTCGTCGCCGGCGGCACCTCGACCGGCAAGACGACACTGACCAATGCGCTGCTGGCCGAGGTGGCGAAGACCGCCGATCGCGTCGTCATCATAGAGGATACGCGCGAGCTGCAATGCGCCGCGCCCAATCTCGTCGCGATGCGCACCAAGGATGGCGTCGCCTCGCTCTCCGATCTCGTCCGCTCCTCGCTGCGGCTTCGCCCCGATCGCATTCCGATCGGTGAGGTGCGCGGCCCGGAAGCCCTCGACCTGTTGAAGGCGTGGGGCACCGGCCATCCCGGAGGCGTCGGCACCATCCATGCGGGCAGCGCCATCGGCGCAATTCGCCGCCTCGAACAACTCATCCAGGAAGCCGTCGTCACCGTGCCACGCGCGCTGATCGCGGAGACCATCGATCTCGTCGCCGTGCTCGCCGGGCGGGGATCGCAACGTCGCCTTGTCGAACTCGCCCGCGTCGAAGGCCTCGGCCGCGACGGCGATTACCGCGTCGTGCCTACCGTCACCGACGGCGGCGACATCCAGCCCGTCCTCAACCTCACAGGAGATATCCGATGATCCGCTTCCTCTCGCGCGGTTGCCAGCACATGGCGACCGCAGCCCTTGCCGTATCCATCAGCATGATGCTGGCGCCCGCCGCCCATGCCTCCGGCTCTTCCATGCCGTGGGAAGCGCCGCTGCAATCCATCCTCCAGTCGATCGAAGGCCCGGTCGCCAAGATCATCGCGGTGATCGTCATCATCTCGACCGGCCTGGCGCTCGCCTTCGGCGACACCTCGGGCGGCTTCCGCCGTCTGATCCAGATCGTCTTCGGCCTGTCGATCGCGTTCGCGGCATCGAGCTTCTTCCTGTCGTTCTTCTCGTTCGGCGGCGGGGCGCTCGTCTGATGGCGGGCGTGGTCGAGCAGACCGAAGTGCCGGGCTATTCCGTGCCGGTCCATCGGGCGCTGACCGAGCATATCCTGCTCGGCGGCGCGCCGCGGGGTCTCGCCATTCTCAACGGCACACTGGCGGCGGCGCTGGGTCTCGGCCTGCGCCTCTGGCTGGTCGGTCTCGCCATCTGGGCGGTCGGCCATCTCGCGGCGGTGTGGGCGGCGAAGCGCGATCCGATGTTCGTCGATGTGGTGCGCCGCCATCTGCGCATCCCCGGCCACCTGTCGGTTTGAGGAGGCTGATCCCATGATGAACTTGGCCGAATATCGCCGCACCGCCACCCGTCTCGCCGACTTCCTGCCCTGGGTCGCGCTCGTGGGTGAAGGCGTCGTCCTCAATAAGGACGGCAGCCTCCAGCGCACCGCACGCTTGCGTGGTCCCGATCTCGACAGCGCCGTGCCGGCCGAACTGGTCGCCGTCGCCGGGCGGCTCAACAACGCCTTCCGCCGATTGGGATCGGGCTGGGCGATCTTCGTGGAAGCGCAGCGCCATGAGGCCGCGTCCTATCCAGCCAGCCGGTTTCCTGACGCCGCCTCGGCGCTGGTCGATGCCGAGCGCAAGGCCGATTTCGAGGAAGCCGGATCGCACTACGAATCCAGCTATTTCCTGACCTTCACCTACCTACCACCGGCCGAGGACGCCGCTCGCGCCGAGACCTGGCTCTACGAGGGCCGCGATCGATCCGGGGTCGATGGTCGCGAGATGATCACCGTCTTCGTCGATCGCACTGACCGCGTTCTGCAACTGGTGGACGGCTTCATGCCGGAGTGCCTCTGGCTCGATGACCCCGAGACGCTGACCTACCTGCATAGCTGCGTTTCGACACAGCGCCACCGCGTCCGCGTCCCCGAGACGCCGATGTATCTCGATGCGCTCGTCGCCGATCAGCCGCTGACCGGCGGGCTGGAGCCGCGCCTGGGCGATGCGCATGTCCGCATCCTCACCATCGTCGGCTTCCCGACCGCGACGACGCCCGGCCTGCTCGACGAGCTGAACCGGCTGGCCTTTCCCTATCGCTGGTCCACCCGCGCCATCCTGCTCGACAAGACGGACGCGACGAAGCTGCTGACAAAGATCCGCCGCCAGTGGTTCGCCAAGCGCAAGTCGATCGCCGCCATCCTGAAGGAGGTGATGACCAATGAAGCGTCAGCGCTGGTCGACACCGACGCCGCCAACAAGGCGGCCGACGCGGACATGGCCTTGCAGGAACTCGGCGCCGACTATGCCGGCGTCGCCTATGTCACCGCCACAATCACGGTCTGGGATGACGATCCGCGTCTTGCCGACGAGAAGCTGCGGCTGACGGAAAAGATCGTTCAAGGCCGCGATTTCACAGCGATGGCGGAAACCATCAACGCGGCGGATGCCTGGCTCGGCTCATTGCCCGGCCATGTCTATGCCAATGTCCGCCAACCGCCGATTTCGACTTTGAACCTCGCCCACATGATCCCGCTTTCGGCGGTATGGGCGGGCGAGGTGCGGGACGAGCATTTTGCAGCGCCCCCACTGCTCTTCGGCAAGACCGAAGGCTCGACCCCGTTCCGGTTATCCATTCACGTCGGTGACGTCGGGCACACGCTCGTCGTCGGCCCGACCGGTGCGGGCAAGTCCGTGCTGCTCGCGCTCATGGCGCTCCAGTTTCGGCGCTACGTCGGCGCGCAGGTTTTCGCCTTCGACTTCGGCGGCTCGATCCGCGCCGCAGCACTCGCCATGGGCGGCGACTGGCACGATCTCGGCGGCGGATTGTCGGATGTGGCTGAGGAGAGCGTCAGCCTCCAGCCGCTTGCCCGCATCCATGACGTGCCCGAGCGCGCTTGGGCCGCCGATTGGATCGTGGCGATCCTCACCCGCGAGGGCGTCGCCATCACGCCCGAGGTGAAGGAATATATCTGGACGGCGCTGACATCGTTGGCGTCCGCGCCGGTCGGCGAAAGGACGATCACGGGCCTGTCCGTGCTCCTCCAGTCTAACGACCTGAAGCAGGCGCTCCGGCCTTATTGCGTCGGCGGCGCCCATGGCCGCTTGCTCGATGCCGAGGCCGAATATCTCGGCTCCGCCACGGTTCAGGCCTTCGAGACCGAGGGGTTGATCGGCACCGAAGCCGCGCCCGCCGTGCTGGCCTACCTGTTCCACCGCATCGGCGACCGGCTCGACGGCTCACCGACGCTCATCATCATCGACGAAGGCTGGCTGGCGCTGGACGACGAAGGGTTCGCCGGCCAGCTCCGCGAATGGCTGAAGACGCTGCGCAAGAAGAACGCCAGCGTCATCTTCGCTACACAATCGCTATCGGACATCGACGGTTCGGCCATCGCCCCCGCCATCATCGAAAGCTGCCAGACCCGGCTTCTGCTCCCGAACGAACGGGCGATCGAGCCTCAGATCACCGCCATCTATCGCCGTTTCGGCCTCAACGACCGCCAGATCGAGATCCTCGCGCGGGCGACACCGAAGCGGGATTATTACTGCCAGACCCGACGTGGCAGCCGGCTGTTCGAGCTGGGCCTGTCGGACGTGGCGCTGGCGCTCTGCGCCGTCTCGTCGAAGACCGACCAAACTGAGATCGCCCGTACCGTCGTCGAGCACGGCCGGGACGGCTTCCTCGCCGCCTGGCTGCGCCATCGCGGCGTCGCCTGGGCCGCCGACCTCATCCCCGACCTCACCAACCTGGAGATTCCATCATGATGCTTCGTCGTTTACGCACCCGTGCCCGCGCGGCCCTCGTTGCCTCATCCATCCTGTCCGTTTCGCTGGCGCCGATCATGGTGACGACACCAGCTTACGCCATCACGGTGTTCGATCCCTGGAACTACAGCCAGAACATCCTGACGGCGGCTCGGACGCTTCAGTCAATCACCCAGCAGGTCACGCAGCTGCAAAATGAAGCGCAGATGCTGATCAATCAGGCCCGCAATCTGGCGAGCCTGCCATATTCCTCGCTGCAACAGCTTCAGCAGTCGGTCCAGCGGACGCAACAGCTTCTGCAACAGGCGCAAAACGTCGCCTATGACGTCCAGCAGATCGACCAGATGTTCAGCCAGAAATACGGCAACGTCCCGATGTCGGCCTCCGACAGCCAGCTTATCTCCGACGCCCGCTCGCGCTGGCAGAATACCGTCGGCGGCTTACAAGACGCGATGAAAGTGCAGGCCGGTGTCGTCGGCAACATCGACACCAACCGGTCGCAGATGTCGGCGCTGGTCGGATCGAGCCAGTCCGCGACCGGCGCGCTTCAGGCGACGCAGGCCGGCAACCAGCTTCTCGCGCTCCAGGCGCAGCAGCTCGCTGATCTCACTGCCGTCGTTGCCGCCAACGGCCGGGCGCAGGCGCTGACCGAGGCCGAGCGAGCGGCGGCGGCCGAACAGGGTCGCGAACAGCGCCGCCGCTTCCTGACGCCGGGCACGGGCTACCAGGCCGGCAATGCGCAGATGTTCAACAACGGCAACAACTGACCGGGAGAGACGCGCCATGGAAGGCAAGACGCTCGCCCGCATCGCCGCCGCCGTGTTCGCGGGCGTTGCGATCACCGCCACCGCGATTGAGATCACCCGCAAGGACGACAGGCCGGCCAATCCGGTTCCGGCCGTAATCGCGCCGGCCGCACCCGATCCGCTGCGTGTGGGGCAGCGCCGGTGCCAGCGTCTCGGCGAGGCCGGTGCGCGTGATGCCGAGTGCCTGCGCGTCTGGTCCGAGAGCCGCGACCGCTTTCTCGGTTTCGATCGGCAACGACCGACGTCCGCAAACGACGATCCCGTCACCAAGCAGACCGCACCGGCTGACATGGCCGGGGAGCGCTGACCATGGGCGGCACCGGCGTCATTGACCAGTTCCTGGCCGTCTTCACCCGCTACATCGATAGTGGCTTCGGCCTGCTGTCCGGCGAGGTCGCCTTCATCGCCACGACGCTGATCGTCATCGACGTGACGCTGGCGGCTTTGTTCTGGTCGATGGGTGGCGATGACGACATCATCGGACGGCTCATCAAGAAGACCCTGTTCGTCGGGGTGTTCGCCTACATCATCGGCAACTGGAACAACCTCGCCCGTATCGTCTTCGAGAGCTTCGCAGGCCTCGGCCTGAAGGCGTCCGGCACGGGCTTCACGACCGCCGATCTCCTGCGTCCCGGCAAGGTGGCGCAAGTCGGCCTCGACGCCGGACGGCCGCTGCTCGAATCGATCTCCGGCCTGATGGGCTGGATCTCGTTCTTCGAGAACTTCATCCAGATCGCCTGCCTGCTCTTCGCCTGGGCGCTGGTGCTGCTCGCCTTCTTCATCCTCGCCATCCAGCTCTTCGTCACGCTGATCGAGTTCAAGCTGACGACACTCGCCGGCTTCGTGCTGATCCCGTTCGGGCTGTTCGGCAAATCCGCCTTCATGGCCGAACGGGTGCTGGGCAACGTCATCTCGTCCGGCATCAAGGTGCTGGTGCTCGCGGTTATCATCGGCATCGGCTCGACGCTGTTCAGCCAGTTCACCGCAGGCTTCGGCGGGACAGCGCCGACGATCGACGACGCGATGGCGATCGTGCTGGCGGCGCTGTCGCTGCTCGGCCTCGGCATCTTCGGTCCCGGCATCGCCAACGGTCTCGTCTCCGGTGGCCCGCAGCTAGGTGCGGGTGCTGCGATCGGCACCGGCCTTGCCGCCGGCGGCATGGTTGCCACCGGAGGAGCTGCGATCGGCGCCGTCGCGTCCGGCGGAGCCGCTCTTGCCGGAGGCGCTGCTGCTGCTGCTCGTGGCGGCGCGACCCTCGCGGGCGGTGCGACCGCCGCCTATCGGGCCGGAGGCGCATCGGGCGTCGCCAGTACCGGCGCGTCCCAGGCCGGGTCCGCCATCGCCAGCCCGTTCAAGCGCGCTGCCGCCTCCATGAAGGACAGCTTCCAGGCCGGCGAACGCGCCGTCAGCGGCGAGGCCGCACCAAGCGAGGGCGCCGAGGCTCCATCCAGATCGTCTTCGTCCGCCAGCGCTGATGGCCCGCCCGCATGGGCCAAGCGCATGAAGCGCGGCCAGCAGGCCTCGCACGGCATCCAGGCCGCCGCCCATGCCGTCAAATCCGGTGACAGCCATGGCGGCGGCTCTTCCGTCAACCTCTCCGAAAGCGACCGCTGATGTTCAAACGACCCTCCACCCATTACGGCAAGACGCCGCAACCCGAGACGCCGTATCAACGCGCCGCCCAGGTCTGGGACGAGCGCATCGGCTCGGCCCGTGTCCAGGCAAAGAACTGGCGGCTGATGGCGTTCGGATCGCTGATCCTGTCAGCCGGGCTGTCCGGCGCGCTGGTCTGGCAATCCGCCAACGGCTCGATCGTACCGTGGGTGGTGCAGGTCGATAAGCTCGGACAAGCACAAGCCATCGCGCCCGCCGTCGCTGACTATCGCCCGACCGATCCGCAGATCGCCTGGCATCTCGCCCGCTTCATCGAGCAGGTCCGCTCAATCCCGGCCGACGCCATCATCGTTCGGCAGAACTGGCTGCGCGCCTATGAGTTCACGACCGATCGCGGCGCGATGGCGCTGAACGATTATGCTCGCGTCAACGATCCGTTCACCAAGGTCGGCAAGCAGCAGATCGCCGTCGAGGTGTCGTCTGTCATTCGCGCTTCACCGGACAGCTTCCGCGTCGCCTGGACCGAGCGCCGCTATCAGGACGGCTCGCTCGCCGAGACATCGCGCTGGACCGCCATCCTCACCATCGCAGTCGCACCGCCGCGCGACGCCGAAAAGCTCCGGGCCAATCCGCTCGGAATCTACGTTAACGCCATCAACTGGTCGAAGGAGCTTGGACAATGATCCGGCCGTCTCAACTGACCGCCGGACACCCGGCGAACCCTGTTCACGCCATTGCGCTTGCACGGAGAGCCGGAAAGGCGGCTTTCCGTGATGTCACATTCGCGGCCTTGGTGTTGTCCGCAACGGCGCTCGCCGGCTGCGCCACGACACAAAAGCCGCCCGAGATATCTTACGACGATGCCGCGCCCGCCGTGCAGACGGTCGATCCGCCATCGCCCGTCACCGTCGTCGAGTTGCCCCGGCCATTGCCGTTGCCCGGCCAAATGAAGCCGGTGGAGGAATCCCGCCGTGCACCCGAGCCGACCGATCCGGCCGCGCGCGTCAATCAGGCCAACGCCGCCGCCCGCATCCAGCCTGTCCGTGACGGCTTCATCAACGCCATGCAGGTCTATCCCTACACCGGCGGCGCGCTCTATCAGGTCTATACCGCCGTCGGGCAGATCACCGACATCGCGCTTCAGCCCGGCGAAACCCTCGTCGGCTCCGGCCCGGTCGCGGCTGGCGATACGGTGCGCTGGATCATCGGCGACACACTCAGCGGTTCGGGGGCCACGCAACAGGTCCATATCCTGGTGAAGCCGACCCGCGCCGATCTGATGACCAACCTCGTCATCAACACCAATCTGCGCACCTATCACATGGAGCTGCGCTCGACCGAGCGGACCTATATGGCGTCTGTGTCCTGGCAATATCCGCAGGACCAGCTCATCGCGCTGCGCCGCCAGAACAGCCAGGCCGAGGCCGCTCAACCCGTCGCCAGCGGTGTCGATCTCGCCAACGTCAATTTCCGCTATGCGATCGACGGCGACCGCGCGCCGTGGCGGCCGCTTCGCGCCTTCGACGACGGCCGGCAGGTGTTCATCGAATTTCCACGCGGCATTGCCCAAGGGGAAATGCCGCCGCTGTTCGTCGTCGGCCCCGAGGGCAATACCTCGGAGCTGGTGAACTATCGGGTTCGCGGCCGTCACATGATCGTCGATCGGCTGTTCGCCGCCGCCGAACTGCGCTTCGGCACCGGCGACAATCAAAAGCGCGTCCGCATCACCCGCACTGATGGGAGGCCGGCATCGTGAGCGAGATCGATCCTGATAAGAGCGCGAAGCCAGAGCCGACGCCGGTCGACGATGACGCCCGTCCGCTGACCGGCGAGCCAGTCGCACCGATGCGCCTTCGTGCCGAACCGCCGCGTGTCACCCGGTTGTCGCGGAAGGTTCTGGCTGGCCTCGGCCTGGTCGGCAGCCTCGGTATTGGAGGCGCGCTGATCTATGCGCTCCAGACCCGTGATGGCGGCGGCGGCAACACCGAACTCTATTCGACCGAGAACCGCTCGACCGCCGATGGTCTCAACGGCCTGCCGAAGGATTATACCGGCCCGGTTCTAGGTCCGCCGCTGCCCGGAGATCTCGGTCGGCCGATCCTTGATGCGCAGAACCGTGGCCAACCCGTGCCAGCACCGGGCATGGTCACGCCCGGCGCAGTGACGCCCGGCCTCAGCGCCGAAGAGCAGCGCCGGCTTCAGGAGATCGAAGCGGCACGGACCGGCCGGCTATTTGCTTCGACCGAGACGCGGAATACCGGACAGCCAGCCACGACCGCCAATGTCCCGACTCCGCTCCCGGACCTGACCAGCCTCGGTCTCGCGCCGCAGCCGACGACGCCCACAGCTCAGGACCGGCAACTGGCCTTCCTCAATCAGACGGCCGACCGGCGCACCGTCGCGCCCGATCGCGTTGCGGCCCCGGCCTCGCCGAACATCCTGCAAGCCGGGGCGGTGATCCCGGCGGCACTCATCACCGGCATCCGCTCCGATCTTCCCGGCCAGATCACCGCCCAGGTCACGGAGAACGTCTATGACAGCCCCACCGGCCGCATCCTGCTCGTACCACAGGGCACACGGCTGATCGGCCAGTACGACAATGGCGTCGGCTTCGGCCAGCGCCGTGTCCTGCTGGTATGGAACCGGCTCATCATGCCCAATGGCCGCTCGATCGTTTTGGAGCGACAGCCCGGCGCGGACGCCGAAGGCTATGCCGGTCTCGAGGATGGCGTCGATTATCATTGGGGCGAACTGTTCAAGGCTGCCGCCCTCTCGACGCTGCTCAGCATTGGCGCCAACACGGGATCGTCCAGCGACGAGAGCGATCTTCTCAGCGCCATCCGCGACGGCGCATCCGACAGCATCGGTCAGACCGGCAGGCAGATCGTCCAGCGCCAGCTCAACATCGCCCCGACGCTCACTATCCGGCCGGGCTTCCCTGTCCGCGTCCTTGTCGTGCGCGACCTGGTGCTCGAACCCTATGGAGCCACGCCATGACCAAGCTGAAGCTCGGCCCGATCGCCGACGACAAGCCGGTGAAGGTGACGGTGGAACTGCCCGCCGGCCTCCATCGCGATCTTGCTGCCTATGCCGATGTGCTCGCCCGCGAGAGTAACCATCCGCCGACCGATCCCGTCCGCCTGATCGTGCCGATGCTGGAGCGGTTCATCGCCACCGATCGGGCTTTTGCCAAGGCGCGGCGGGCCACGCCGGCAGGTAGGGACGGGCAACCATGATGCCGCCGCCCGTCCATCGTCGCGGGACTGATCGCCATATCCAATCGAGGTATTGCAAAGCGCTGTCTTCACACGCCGCGCAATCCGCCGATGCTGGGAGAATTGCGCGGCATCAGGGCGAAGGGGCGAGTGTCTTTACGATTGATATTCTCACAAGAAGCGATTCCCATGTCCCGGCGCGGCGCTGATCACTCGCAAAGCCGACTCTATGTCGCGTCCGGCATCCTGCCGGACGATCTCTACGACTATGTCCCGCAGGACGAAATCGAGAAGCCGACCCCGCGCATCGGCCGTCCCCCGAAACACGATGTCGAGACCTGGACCGTCGCCGACGACTGGCCCGAGCGCGTGCCGGTGACGGAGGCTGAGATCGATCTGTTCGAGGCGTGGTTCGGCGACATCTTCGACGAGTTGTTCGGGCCGTCCCGTTGAGGGCCGTATAAGTGACGACAGGTCGCGATCGGCCCGACCATCATTCCCCAGGACGCCCATTTCCGACGATCGTCCGAAGCCGTCCTGAGCATCAGGAGGCTTGTATTGTTATCTCAATCTGATATGTATTGGGCATGAGCGAGGGTCGCGATCCGAGCCTTGACGCTTTGCTGGATCTCGACGGCCAAATGCTCGTCGTCGATCCCGCAGGCGGTCACTGGGTCAAGTTCGTGGCGACGCGGATTCCGGTCTCCCCGGAGAAGCCGCATGGCCTCGACTACTCGCTCACGCTTCATGGGCCTTCGGGCGAACGGCTGGTCGGCTTCGACAATGCCCACCCGGTCGGTCGCCAGAAGCGGGGCGAGCCGCAGGATCACCGGCATCGGCTCCAGACCGTGAAGCCATACGACTATCAGGACGCCGGTACATTGATGGCCGACTTCTGGCAGTTGGTGGACGCGGTGCTGAAGGAACGAGGAGTTCTCCCATGACGACGCTGAAGGTCGGGATTGCCGATTACGAAGAGATGAAAGCCCGAACGATGCGGATCGCACGCGGGGAGGAGAAGCCCAGGCCCGACGAGCCGAAGGTATGGTTCACCTCGACCGAATCCTTCGCCAAGGTGCTGTCTGCCGGGAACCGCGAGTTGTTGCGCATCATCGCCGAGCAGGCGCCCGGGTCGGTGGAGGAACTGTCCGACATCACCGGCAGGGCCAAGTCGAACCTGTCGCGGACCCTGAAAACCATGGTCGGCTATGGCCTGATCCGTATGGAGCGCAGTGGGCGCAAGCTCGCGCCGAAAGTCATCCATGATCGCGTGGCGCTGGACCTGCCTTTGACGGAGCACCATGCGCCGCTCGCCATGGCAGCGGGAGGCCGGTCATGAACGCTGAAACACCCAGCATCGCCACGCGCGCCGCCCTGTATCTCCGCGTCTCGACCGCGCGGCAGGCCGAGCATGATGTGTCGATCCCCGACCAGAAGCGCCAGGGCGAGGCCTACTGCCTGTCGCGCGGCTACCAGCTTATCGACACCTTCGTCGAGCCGGGCGCGACCGCCACCAACGATCGCCGCCCCGAGTTCCAGCGCATGATCGAGGCGGGCACCACCAAGCCCGCACCCTTCGATATCGTCGTCGTCCACTCATTCAGCCGCTTTTTCCGCGATCACTTCGAGCTGGAGTTCTACGTCCGCAAGCTGGCGAAGAATGGCGTGAAGCTCATCTCGATCACCCAGGAGATGGGCGACGATCCAATGCACGTCATGATGCGCCAGATCATGGCGTTGTTCGATGAGTATCAGTCCAAGGAAAACGGCAAGCATGTCATGCGCGCCTTGAAGGAGAACGCCCGGCAGGGCTTCTGGAACGGCGCATTACCGCCGATCGGCTATCGCATCGTCGCGGCCGAGCAGCGCGGGGCCAAGACAAAGAAAAAGCTGGAGATCGATCCGCTACACGCCGACACGGTGCGGCTGATCTACCGGCTGGCGCTGGAGGGGAACGGTACGTCCGGCCCAATGGGCGTCAAGGCGATCGTGTCGCATCTGAATGCCCGTCGCATCTTCACCCGCGATGGTGGGCGCTGGGGAATCGGCCAGCTTCACCGTATTTTGACCCGCCGCACCTATATCGGCGAGCACGAGTTCAACAAGCGCGCCAAGACCAAAGAGTTGAAGCCGCTCAGCGAGATCGTCACGGTACCCGTGCCGCCGCTGATCGACCTTGAGACCTTCGACGCGGTACAGGCGCATCTGAAAGCCCGCAATCCCAAGGTCACGCCGCCGCGCGTCGTCAGCGGCCCGACCTTGCTCACTGGCATCTGCTTCTGCGCCAAGTGCGGCGGCGCCATGACCATCCGCACCGGCAAGGGTGGGCGCTATCGCTACTATACCTGCTCGATCAAGGCGCGGCAGGGCGAGACCGGTTGCTCGGGCCGCTCGATCCCCATGGAGAAGCTCGACGACATCGTCGCCGAGCATATCGAGGATCGGCTGCTTCAGCCCGACCGGCTGGAGGAGGTGCTGGCCTCGGTCCTCGACCGCCGGCACGAACGGGCAGAGCGTAGGCAAGAGCATATCGGCGAGTTGAACCGCCGGGCGGCCGAGAGCGACCTTCGCCTCAAGCGGCTCTACGACGCCATCGAATCAGGCGTGGCCGATCTGTCCGATCCGGCGCTGAAAGACCGCATCGCCGGGTTGAAGGCCCTCCGCGATCAGGCGCAGGTGGATGCCGAGCGGGCGCAAGCCACGCTTGAAAGCTCCGGCAATCAAGCGGTCACGCCGGCCACCGTGCGCCGGTTCGCCGACGTGGCGCGCCAGCGCATCAGGCTCGACGGGGGCGGTTATCGGCGGGATCACCTGCGCGCGTTCGCCCAGCGGGTCGAGGTCGCCGAGACCGAAGTTCGCATCATGGGATCGAAGGGAGAGCTGCTTCGCACACTTGCGGCCGTTTCCGGAGGGAAATCGGCGGCAATCGGCGTGCCCAGCTTGGGACTGAAATGGCGGACAGGGTGGGATTCGAACCCACGGTGAGCTTGCACCCACGGCGGTTTTCAAGACCGCTGCCTTAAACCACTCGGCCACCTGTCCGCACGGATTGAGCGCATAGAGAAAACAGCGCGGCTTGCAAGGGGTATGCTTGTTGTCCCACAACGATTGCGGATTGGGACGGATGGCAGTTGGCTTGCGATGACTGTCCACGGCCATGACGCTCAAGGCATTTGCAACTCAGCCGCATTGTGCGAGATTTGCCGGGATGACTGTTTCTTCGAAGCTTCGTTCCCTGCGTCTCCCTTTCCTTGCAGCCGCCCTTGCCGCCATGCCGATGGCCTCGGTTCTCGAGGCGCAGCCAGTGGTTCAGAGCGTGGGAGGGCAGAGCTTCGACAGCTATTTGCAAGCGGTGGGCGCGCGGGCGCGCCGGGAGGGCGTTTCCGAGGCGACCATTTCGCGGGTGCTCACCGGGCTCACGCCGAACCAGCGAGTGGTCGAACTGGATTCGGCGCAGCCAAGCCGCGCGACAACGCCTCCGCCGGTTGCTCCCTATATTGCCCAGCACGTCGGGCCGAGCATCATTGCTCGTGGACGTGCGCGTTATGCAGACCTTTCCGGCATCGTTCCCTCGATAGAGCGTAGATATGGCGTTCCTGCGCCCATACTGTTCGCGATCTGGGGGCATGAGACGAACTACGGCAGCTATGTCGGCGATTTCGACCTGGCGCGCTCACTCGCGACACTGGCCTGGGAAGGGCGCCGTCGGGCGCTGTTCGAGGGCGAGCTTGTGGCGCTGCTCAAGATGGTGGATCAGGGCGTTCCCACTTACCGTCTCAAGGGAAGCTGGGCAGGGGCCTTCGGCTACCCCCAGTTCCTGCCGAGCGTGTACCTGCGGCTGGCTGTCGATGGTGACGGCAATGGAACCCGCGATATCTTCACCAGCCCGGCAGACACTATCGCGTCGATCGCAAATTATTTTCGCGATGCAGGATGGCGTGCGGGGCAGCCATGGGGCGTTCGCGTATCGGTGCCTTCCGGGCTCAATGTCGATAGTTACGCCAGCAAGCTTGCAGCGCCTAGCTGCGACCGTGTCCACGCCCGTCATTCCCAGTGGAAGACCGTTTCGGAATGGCGGGCTCTCGGCGTGACACCGCAGCGCGCGATTGCCGACAACGTGCTGACATCGCTGTTCCAGCCTGACGGGCCGGGCACGCCGGCCTATCTGTTAACCGGGAATTATCGGGTCATCCTTCAGTACAACTGCTCGAACTACTACGCACTGTCCGTGGGGTTGCTTGCAGATGAGATTGCCCGTTAACCATGCGCTGCCACTTGCGGCGCTGATTCTATCGATTGCCGCTCCGGCGTTTGGCAAGGACCGTGGTCCCGTCCTGCCTGCAAGCGGGCCTGCCGGCGACTATCCGGTCGTCCTCGGCGATCCGTTCACCATTGGCGGGACGACGTGGACGCCGATTGACCAGCTCAACTACGATGCCGTGGGAATGGCTTCCGTGGGCCAAGGCAGCGGAGTGACCGCCGCTCACAAGACCTTGCCGTTGCCGGCTTATGTCGAAGTCACCGCACTGGGAACCGGTCGTACGATCCTGGTCCGGCTGGAGCGGCGGGGGCCCATGGTGAACGATGCACTCATCGAACTTTCGCCGGAAGCAGCGGCGCAGCTCGGCATCGCGGGCGGTGCCCATGCACCTGTTCGCGTGCGACGCGTCAATCCTCCCGAAGTGGAGCGGGCCATGCTGCGAAGCGGCGGCAAGGCGCCCGAGCGGATGGAAACGCCGGAAGGCTTGCTCAAGGTCTTGCGGCGCAAGCTCGAAAGCCAGTCGCCGTTGCTGCCGCCGCCGTCCACACCCCCTACGATGCCGAAGGGGCCGGCAGTCCAACCCGCTGCCACGCCGGAAATTCATTCGCAAAAAGCGAATCCCGGCCCCGTCGCGGTAGCGGTGCCGCCGAAGGTTGAGAAAAAATCTCCCGCCACGCAGCAACCCCAGGAAACAGTAGCCCATGTGCCTGCCAAACCTGCGCCATCGGTTGTAAAATATGGCTCGCAAGTTGTTCAGATTGGCGCATTTTCTGTTGAAGAAAATGCTCGCAAGGCAGCGCGTCCTCTTGGTGCAAGCGTGAGCAGGGCGGGCAAGTTCTGGCGTGTGCAGATGGGGCCCTTCGCAAACAGTGCACAAGCCGCCGCAGCGCTGGAGAAGGCCCGGGCGGCAGGGTATAGCGACGCACGAATCCAGCGCGCGAATTGATTTCGGGTCGTTTCGCGCAGGCCAACGCGTCCGTTCCGGATGCGCGGGGAGAAGTCGCGCCTTGAAGTCCTTCCTGAAGTTTGCCCTCCTGCTTGCGGTCCCCGCGAGCGTCATCGCAGCAAGTGCGGCAGGAGCAGCCATTCCCACTCCGCCGCCGGAACTCGCGCCGATCCCGGTAAGCATCCTGGTCGACATCGGTTCAGGGCAGGTTCTTGTCCAGCGCCGCCCCGACGTGCCGTTCCTGCCTGCCTCCGTTACCAAGGTGATGACCGCTTTCGTCGCGTTCGAGGAAATCGATGCGGGCCGGCTCAGCCTTGATCGGCAAATGTCGGTTCGGCCTGAAACGGCGCGGGAATGGTTCGCAAAGGGTACGTCCATGTACCTGACGGAAAAGGATCATCCTACCGTTCGCGATCTGCTCCACGGCGTGATGACGGCATCGTCGAACGACGGCGCCGTGGTGCTGGCGCAGGGGTATGCGGGAAGCGTGCCGGCATGGACTGCGATGATGAACGATGCCGCGCGCCGGATCGGCATGACCGGCAGCCACTACAACACGCCGAATGGCTGGATGGATGACGGCCACACATACATCACCGCCAGCGACATGGTGAAGCTGGCGGACGCCATGATCACGCGCCATCCGCAACTTTACCATGAATTTTCAGGTGTTAAGCACTACTTCTGGCGCGACGTTGCCATGCGCAGCCATGACCCGACGGTTGGCGTGGTTCCAGGCGCGGACGGGATCAAGACCGGCTACACGCGTGAAGCAGGCTACAACTTCCTCGGCACTGCCGAACGAGATGGTCGCCGTCTCGTCATGATGTTGGCCGCTTCGCCAAAACCCAAGGTGCGCGACGATGCCGCCAAGGCGCTGCTGGAGTGGGGCTTCTCGGCATGGGAAGCGCGCCATCTGTTCGATCAGGGGCAACCCGTGGCGCAAGCCAGCGTGCAGGGCGGTGCAGCCCGTGAGGTGCCGCTGGTCGCCAATCGCGAAGTCCACGCCACCTTGCCTCGAGGCGGGCACGAGAAAGTCTCGCTTGCGGTGCATTACAAGGGGCCGTTGGTGGCGCCGATCCGCAAGGGCGACCAGGTCGGCGAACTGGAAATCAAGGTTGAAGGTCTGGCGCCGGGGCATATCCCCTTGTTCGCCGGAAAGGATGTTGGCGTGGCCGGTCCTCTGGACAGGCTGATGAACGGGATTATCAGCTTCTTCTCATGAGCCGGGGAAAATTCATCGCGCTGGAAGGCGGGGAGGGGGCGGGGAAATCGACCCAGTCGCGCCTGCTCGCCGAGGCATTGCGCGCACGAGGACTGGACGTCGTGACCACTCGCGAGCCCGGGGGAACCGGAGGAGCGGAAGCGATCCGCGAGCTTTTGCTCCATGGCGATGGTGATGGCTGGGGAGCCCGCGCCGAGGCGCTGCTGTTCGCCGCTGCGCGTTCGGATCACGTCGAGAAGCTGATCCGGCCCGCTCTCGCTCGAGGGGCCTGGGTCGTCTGCGATCGTTTTCTCGATTCAAGCCGTGCCTATCAGGGCGGCGGCGGCGGTCTCTCGGATGGTGACATTCGCACGCTTCATGCCATCGGCAGTGAAGGAATGCTCCCGGATCTGACCGTGCTGATCGAAGTGTCTCCCTCCGTCGCGGCCAAGCGGCTCGCATTGCGCGACGTTGACGGAACCGATCGGATCGGCGGCCGCGAGGCGACCTACCACGCCCGGGTGGCGCAGGCATTCGCGCGGTTCGCGGAAGGCGAACCAGCACGTTTCGCACGGATCGACGGGGACGGGACGCCCGAGGAAACGCGGGACCGTGTACTCGCCGCGCTGACCGGCCTGATGGGCGAAGGCACATGAGCGAGGAACTCCCGTTCGTCGGCCAGCACGCCGCGTGGCAAGAATGGCTGGCCGCGATCGATTCCGGGCGCATGCACCATGGTTGGTTGCTGGCTGGCGGCAAGGGCCTGGGCAAGCGCGGTTTCGCGCGGGTGGCCGCGGCCGAACTGGTGCGATTGCCCGGCGCGCCGAGGCCCGACCCGGACACCCATCCGGACATTCACATCCTCGAGCATCTTCCCGCCAACGACGACGAGGCGAAGAAGAAGGCCGAGGGCAAGCCTTACCAGACCAAGCGCAATATCTCGGTCGACCAGGTGCGCGAAATGATCCGCCGCCTTGCGACGAAGCCAACGCTGGGCGATCGCCGCGCCATCATCATCGATCCGGCCGACGATATGGAGAAGAGCGCGGTCAACGCCCTGCTGAAAGCGCTTGAGGAGCCCCCTACGGGAACCTACTTCCTGCTGCTGGCCCATCAGCCGGGGCGCCTGCTGCCGACTATCCGCTCGCGCTGCCGGGTCTTGCGCTTCGCCGCTTTGAACGAGCAGGAACTCGATGAAGTCCTTCGCCGGGATGCGCCTCATTCCGATGCAGAGACGCGGCGTGCCGCAGTGGCGGCATCGCATGGGTCGCCGGGCATCGCCATCAGTTTCGTCGAACATGATCTTGGCCCCATTCACCGCCTGATGATGCAGATCCTGCGAGAAGGTGATGCAGATTATCATCTGCGCGGCAGCCTTGCCGAAGAGATGGGTGCTCGCCCGGCTCGGGATCGCCAACTGGCCACGCTGGAACTGGCGCGAACGGCGCTCGCCAACGAACTGGCCGGCGCATCGCCCGCGCGCCAGATGCGGCTGATCGAGGCACATGGCACCCTGACACGCCTATCTACGCAGGCGCCGACCTACAATTTCGACGCGGGCCTCCTGATAATGGAAATTGGCGGGTTGCTGGCTTCGGCCGCTATGCCTAGAGAGACGGCTCGCTAAGACACTCCTGGAAAAGAAAGCGCGACGCCGCATGGGCGAGCCCTATTATATAACGACAGCGATCAGCTACCCCAACGGCAAGCCGCATATCGGCCATGCCTACGAGGCGATCGCGGCCGACGTCATTGCCCGTTTCAAGAAGGCCGAAGGCTTCGATGTCCGGTTCCAGACCGGTACGGACGAGCATGGCCTCAAGATGGCGCAAAAGGCACGCGATCTGGACACGACACCTGCGGATCTGGCAACGGAAATGTCAGGTCATTTCCGTGAGATGTGTGATGTCTTGAATGTCGGTTATGATGTTTTCATTCGCACGACGGAGCCACGCCATCACGCCGCGACACAGGAACTGTGGCGCCGGATGGAGGCCAACGGCGACCTCTATCTCGATCGTTACGAGGGGTGGTACTCCGTCCGTGATGAAGCCTATTACGATGAAGGCGAACTGGTCGCAGGCGAAGGTGGGGAAAAGCTTTCCCCGCAGGGAACGCCGGTAGAGTGGACGGTCGAGGAATCGTGGTTCTTCCGCCTTTCCAAATATCAGGACAAACTGCTCGAACTCTACAATTCGACCGACTTCATCCGTCCCGAGACGCGCAAGAACGAAATCCTGCGTTTCGTCGAGGGCGGCCTTCGCGACCTTTCGGTTTCCCGCACCAGTTTCGACTGGGGTATCAAGGTGCCCGGCAGCGAAAATCACGTGATGTACGTCTGGGTCGATGCGCTCACCAACTACATCACCGGCCTTGGCTTCCCCGAAGAAACGAGCGAATTCGCCAGGTTCTGGCCTGCCGACGTTCACCTCATCGGCAAGGACATCGTCCGTTTCCACACCGTCTACTGGCCGGCCTTCCTGATGAGCGCCGGGCTGGAGCTTCCCAAGCAGGTGTTCGGCCACGGCTTCCTGCTTAACCGGGGACAGAAGGAATCGAAGTCACTCGGCAATGTTACCGACCCGATCGGTCTGGCCGAGACATATGGCGTCGACACGCTCCGCTATTTCTTCCTGCGCGAAGTGGCATTCGGTCAGGACGGATCGTGGTCCGCCGAAGCCATCGTGACGCGGGCCAATGCCGAACTCGCAAACAGTTTCGGCAATCTTGCTCAGCGCAGTCTTTCCATGATTTTCAAGAACATGGATGGAGAACTTAAGGGCGATCTTCCGAAGGCCGAAGCTGATCTGGCCCTGCTTTCGGCCGTTGCCGAAGGCATTGCCGGCCTGCGCAAGGCGTTCGACGAACTGTCGTTCAGCGAAGGCCTCGAGGCATGGATGCGCGCCGTCTTCGCCTGCAACCAGTATGTCGATGAACAGGCTCCGTGGACCCTGCGCAAGACCGATCCCGCGCGCATGGAAGCAGTGTTGATGATGCTGTTCCAGGTCGTTCGCGACCTCGCGATCGCGGTTCGTCCCGTGGTTCCCACTTCCATCGACAAGTTGCTGGACCAGATGGGCCAGCCTGCCGAAGCGCGCAGTTTCGCGGCTCTTGCCGACGATGGCTGGTTCGCGGCTCTCGCCGCCAGCGGTTTCAAGGTCGACAAGCCGGTCGGCGTTTTCCCGCGCCTTGAACTGCCGGAGGAAGCCGCCGCGTGATGCTCATCGATTCGCATTGCCACCTCGAATACGAAGGTCTCGTCGAGGACCAGACAGGTGTTCTCGACCGGGCCCGCGCGGCGGGCATTCGCGGATTTCTGAACATCTCGACGCGCCGCAGCGAATGGGAGAGGGTGGTCGCCACTGCTGCTCGTGAACCCGATGTATGGGCCTCGGTCGGTATTCATCCGCATGAGGCGGATCAGCATGCCGACCTTGGCGAGGCCGCGCTTCTCGAAGCGACCCGGCATCCCAAGGTCATCGGCATCGGCGAAACCGGTCTCGACTATTATTACGACAAGTCCGACCATGAGGTGCAACAGGCCTTGTTCCGCACGCATATCACGGTGGCCCGCGAAACCGGGCTGCCGATGATCATTCACACGCGGGACGCCGAAGCGGACACGTTCCATATCCTTGAGGACGAGATGGGGAAGGGGGCGTTCCCGGCCCTGATCCACTGTTTCACCGCCAGCGCCGATTTCGGCCGCAAGGTGCTGGATCTGGGACTGACGATTTCGATTTCCGGCATTGTGACATTCAAGAATGCCAAGGACTTGCAGGAGGTTGTTGCCACCATTCCGGAGGATCGCCTGCTGGTCGAAACGGATTCGCCGTTCCTTGCGCCGGTGCCACATAGGGGCAGGCGCTGCGAGCCGGCATTCACGGCCGATACGGCGCGTTTCGTAGCCGATCTGCGCGGCGTTTCCGTGGAGGAACTCGGCGAAGCGACGACGCGCAACTTCTTTTCGCTGTTCACGAAGGCCGCAGCGTGAAGGTTACCATTCTCGGCAGCGGCACTTCGACCGGCGTTCCTCGTCTTGGCGGCGAATTCGGCGCCGACTGGGGCCTGTGCGATCCCGACGAACCCAGGAATCGACGGACCCGCGTTTCCATCCTTCTGGAAAGCGATGCCGGCGCCAGGATCCTGGTGGACACCTCCACGGATCTGCGCGCGCAGCTTCTTCAGAACGAAATCCACCGCATCGACGCCGTGTTCTGGACGCACGACCATGCGGACCACTGCCACGGAATCGATGATCTGCGCCCGCTTCGCTACGGCCGCGCAGGCCCGATCCCCGGCTTTGCGAACTCCGAGACCGTCAGGCGGCTGCGCCAGCGTTTCGGATATGTCTTCGCCGGGCAGTTCGGCTATCCGACACTGATTTCGCTGGATAATCTCGACACGCTGAGGCTCTGCGAAGGGTTTCGCGTGGATCATGCGCAAATGCCGCACGGTCCTGCGGAATCGACTGCGTTTCGGTTTGATTGTGACGGAAAATCAGTCTGTTACATGACAGACTTCAGTGAAATTACCCGCGACATGATCGACTTGTGCTACGGCGCCGATCTTCTCGTGGTCGACTGCCTGCGCCGCGAACCGCATCCAACGCACGCTCATCTTGGCATGGCGCTGGAACTCGCGGAAGTCTGCCGGGTCGGACAAGCGGTGTTGACCCATCTCGACAAGAGCATGGATTATGCGACACTGAGCGCTGAAATTCCCGAGAATGTTCGGGTTGCCTATGACGGAATGGTGATCGAGCCGTGAACCAGACAGGAATGATCGTCGGCATCATCTCGGTGATCGGGGCGCTCATTCTCGTTACGAGCAATTCCCGTTTTCGATCCTTGCCTCAGAGCAGGATGCTCAAGATGGCGTTGATCTGGGCCGTGATCATCATCGGGTTTGTCCTGCTGATCCAGGTGACGGGCTTCAGGATAAAGCCGTGACACCGCGCTCAGCGGCGCATGGTTTAACATAATCTCTATTATCAATCTTGCATATGCGCTCGGGGAAAATGACAGAAACTCGCCATCAGCAGCTTGACCGGCTCCTCTCGATCATGGCGCGGCTTCGCGATCCCGTGTCCGGTTGCGAATGGGATGTCGCGCAGAGTTTTGAAACCATCGCGCCCTATACCATCGAGGAAGCCTACGAGGTTGCCGATGCCATTGCTCGGCAGGATCTGGCCGATCTGCGTGATGAACTGGGCGATCTGCTGCTTCAGGTCGTTTTCCATGCCCGCATGGCCGAGGAAGACGGGCATTTTGCTTTCGGCGATGTGGCCGCCGCGATCTCCGACAAGCTCGAAGCCCGTCACCCGCATATCTTTGCCGACGAAGCCACGGGAGATGCCCAGACGGAGCGTTGGGAAAAGCTGAAGGCGAAAGAGCGCAAGGCCAAGGGTGAAACCAGCGCTGTCGATGGCGTGGCGATATCGCTTCCCGCGCTCATGCGTGCCGAAAAGTTGCAGAAGCGAGCTGCGCGGGTCGGCTTCGACTGGCCCGACCCAAGCGGCGCGGCCGACAAGGTGCATGAGGAAATGGCGGAACTGGCGGAAGCCTCACCGGCCGAGAAACTTGAAGAAGCCGGCGACCTGCTGTTCGCCGCTGTCAATCTGGTGCGGCTCAACGGCATCGCCCCGGAAGATGCCTTGCGCGCAGCCAACGCCAAGTTCGAGCGTCGGTTCCGGGCGATGGAAGCGTTCGCCCATCGGGACGGCTTCCTGTTCGACAAGCTCTCGCTCGACGAACAGGAAGCCTATTGGCAGGCGGTAAAGGCTTCAGAGCGCGCTGAAACGGCCTAGTTCACGCTCGGCAAGGCGGACCTGGAGGCGGAGCATCGGACCTTCAGGCCCCTCACCCGCGTCTTCTTCGGCCACTACTTCGCCCCGTGCATGTAGGAATGCGAGCCGCTGGCCATCGGCCGCCGGCAGCACGAAGCTGTAAAGCTTGGCGTCAGCCGTCAGCGTCCTGCCGACAGTTTCGAGCAGGAAATCGCAGCCCATGCCGGTAAGCGCGGACAGCGGAACGATGGTCTCGTCCGAACGCTGGGCCATGGCTTCGCGCAGTTCCTGGGCATGCGTGGCCTCAAGCAGGTCCCACTTGTTCCAGACTTCGATGATCGGGATCGCGGGCGCGGCCTCCTCACTCTCTTCGACCTGCCCTTCCCCGGTCGCCACGCCGAGATCGGCCAGAACTTCCAGCACCTGGCGCTTCTGCGATTCGGTATCCGGGTTGGCGATGTCGCGAACGTGGAGAATGATGTCGGCCGCGTTCACTTCTTCCAGCGTTGCGCGGAAGGCCGCGACGAGCTGGGTGGGAAGGTCGGAAATGAAGCCCACCGTGTCCGACAGGATCGCCTTCTCGACAGCCGGTAGACGGATCGCCCGCATTGTCGGGTCTAGCGTGGCGAACAGCAGGTCCTGCGCCATCACGCCCGCGCCGGTCAGGTAATTGAACAGCGTGGACTTGCCCGCATTGGTATAGCCCACCAGCGCAACGACCGGCCATGGTGCTTTTTCGCGGCGATCGCGGTGAAGGCCGCGGGTGCGGCGCACCTGCTCCAGCTCGCGCCGGATGCGGGCCATGCGATCGCGGATCATGCGGCGGTCGGCCTCGATCTGCGTTTCGCCCGGACCGCCCAGGAAGCCGAAGCCACCGCGCTGGCGTTCGAGGTGGGTCCAGCTGCGTACGAGACGGCCTGCCTGATAGTCCAGGTGAGCCAGTTCGACCTGGAGACGGCCTTCCGCCGTCGCCGCACGCTCGCCGAAGATTTCGAGGATCAGGCCGGTACGATCGATGACCTTGCGCTTGAACTTCTCTTCGAGATTGCGCTGCTGGATCGCCGAAAGCGAGCCATCGACGATGATGAGTTCCGCTTCGTGCAGTTCACAGGCAACTGCGATGTTCTGGATCTGCCCTTCGCCGAACAGCGTTCCGGCGCGCGGTTCCCGGATGGGTATGGCCATGGCATCCGCCACGATCAACCCGATCGCCAGAGCGAGGCCCTTGGCCTCTTCGAGACGCGCTTCGGGATCGAGATCCCCTCTGCCGCGCATCTGCGGATAAACGACGAGGGCACGCGCACCGCGCGTGACCTCGCCCTTGAGTTCTTCGTTCAAATCAGTTCAGCTTCCGCAAGTTTCAGTCGTCGGATTCTTCATGCGCCTGAAGATCGACCGGAGTCACGGGCTGAATCGTCGAAACCGCATGCTTGTAGGCAAGCTGGACGTAGCCTTCGCGCTCCAGCAGCATGCAGAACAGATCATAGGCAGCCACGCGGCCCTGCAGCATGACGCCGTTGATCAGGAACATGGTGACCTGCACGCCCGCGTTGCGGATGCTGGAAAGGAACACGTCCTGAAGGACGCGGGTCTTCTTTCCATTGTCGGCGCCGCTCGCGAACTGGCGCGCATCGACCGGGGTCGAGGGCATGATCGTCGAGATGGCGTGCTTGTAGACGAGCTGCGACTGGCCGTCGCGGCGAAGAAGGATGGAGAAGTTGTCGAACCAGGTGACGATGCCCTGAAGCTTCACGCCCTTCACGAGGAACATGGTCACGGGCGTCTTGTTCTTGCGCAGGAGGTTCAGGAACTGGTCCTGGAGGTTCTGCCCCTTCCCTGCCGAAGTGCCGGCGGTGACGGGAGGAGCCACCGAACCGGAAGGCGACGGTGCCGCTTCGGGTTCTTCCACTGCGGGAGTGGTTCGCGGGCGCGCGGTCAGCGTACGGCCGGCCATATCATTTTCTCCTTCTTTTTGGCGGCCGCTGTGCGGTCCGCGATCTGGTCACCGGAAAATCCCAATGCCGTTCTCGAATCGAAATCTATCGACTTGCTGCAATGCAGTAAACGCGAAAAATGTAGCATTCTTGTGACAGGTGCCCGGATACACTTGATGGAGGATGCGTCCGGGCCATGCCGTGGCCTTGAAAAATCGCGGTAACTTGCGGTTCTTCAGGCCTGTTCCTCGCTTTCGTGTTCCCCTTCGCGGCGCTCGGCCATGCCCAGGAGCTTCAGTTTCCGGTGGAGCGCCGAACGTTCCATGCCGATGAAGGAGGCGGTCTTCGAGATATTGCCCGAAAATCGGCGGATCTGGACACGCAGGTACTCGCGCTCGAAGCTTTCCCGTGCTTCGCGCAAGGGGGCGCTCATCATCACCGTGACGCCGGCGTCGCCGCCGCCGCGGCTGTTGAAGATTTCCGGCGGCAGCATGTCGGCATCGATCCGCGCCAGCTTCTCGCGCGGGGCCATGATGACAGTCCGCTCGACCACATTGCGCAGTTGCCGCACGTTGCCGGGCCATTCATATGCCTGGAGCGCGGTCATCGCCTCTCCGGTGACTTGCGGCGGGGGAACCCCCTGCTCGTTGGCATAGCGCGCGAAGAAATGGTCGATCAGGGCGGGAATGTCGTCCCGCCGCTCCCGCAAGGCCGGGATCGTTACCGGCACCACGTTGAGGCGATAGAACAGGTCTTCGCGGAAGCGCCGCTCGGCGATTTCCTTTTCCAGATCGCGCGAGGTCGAGGATACGACCCGAACATCGACGCGAATCTGGCGGGTGCCGCCAACCCGGACGAACGCCTGATCGGTCAGGACCCTCAGGATGCGGGCCTGCGTGGACAGCGGCATGTCGGCCACTTCGTCGAAATAGAGCGTGCCGCCATCCGCTGTTTCCAGAAGCCCCGGCCGGATCAGGGCGCCGTCCGCTTCCTCCCCGAACAGTTCCTGCTCGAAGCGTTCCGGCGTGATCCGCGCGGAATTGACGCTGACGAAAGCGTTCCCGGCCCGCGCGCTCCAGGCATGGAGCTGGCGCGCGGCCACTTCCTTGCCCGAACCGGCCGGTCCGGTGATGAGCAGGCGGCTTCCGGTGTTGGCCACCCGCTTGAGGGTGGCGCGGACCTGATTGATCGAGCCGCTCGACCCGGTGAACTCCTCACCCATCGAGAAGTCGTGCCGAAGCTGCGCGTTCTCGCGGCGCAGGCGCTCTGTCTCGGTGGCACGGCCGACGAGATGGAGCAGCTTCTCCGCCTCGAACGGCTTTTCGATGAAGTCCACCGCGCCCCGGCTGATCGCGGCCACGGCTGTATCGATGTTCCCATGACCTGAGAAGATGATGACCGGCAGTTCCGGTTCGCGCGCCTTGATCGCATCCAGCACTTCCAGACCGTCCATGGGGCTGCCGTGCAGCCAGACGTCGAGGAGGACCAGCGAGGGACGGCGGGCGTCGATGGCGTCAAGCGCGGAACCGCTGTCGCCCGCAGTGCGGCATTCGTAGCCTTCATCGCTGAGAACGCCGGCCACCAGTTCGCGGATGTCGCGTTCGTCGTCCACGATCAGGATTTCTAGAGCCATGGCAATGTCTTCTTGGTCAGGAGGATGGGAGTGGCAGGCAGGGTGCGGCAAGCCGGGATCATTCGGCGGCCTCCTGCTTGCGTGTATGGGCGAGCGGATCGGTGGCGAAGCGCATGGTTACCGTCGTGCCGCCGCCGGCGGTCGGCAGGAACAGCATTTCGCCGCCATGCTCTTCGATGATCTTGTTCACGATGGCGAGACCGAGGCCGGTGCCCTTCTCTCGCGTGGTGACGTAAGGTTCGATAATGCGTTCGCGGTCCTGCGAAAGTCCGATGCCGTTGTCGGCAATGCGGACGAGGATCGCCTCGGGCAGCGCCTCCACGGTGACGGCGATTGCGCCGCGATAGTCGGCCGGGGCATCCTTGGCCTTCGCCTCGATGGCCTCGACCGCGTTCTTCAGCACGTTGGTCATCGCCTGGCCATACTGGTGCCGGTCGCAGTCGATCGAGCCGATGGCGGGATCGCCGGCGAAGCTGAAGGCGATATCCGGCCTTGCGACTTCCTGGAGGAACAGTGCCTGCCGGGTCAGCGCAACCGGATCTTCGGCGCGGAACACCGGCTTCGGCAGGCGGGCGAAGGAGGAGAACTCGTCGACCATCTTGCGAAGATCGCCCACCTGGCGAATGATCGTGCGCGTAAGGTCTTCGAATAGCTCGGGATTGTCGACGATCTGCTTGCGATAGCGCCGGCTGAGACGTTCGGTGGCAAGCTGGATCGGCGTGAGCGGGTTCTTGATCTCGTGGGCGATGCGGCGGGCCACGTCGGACCATGCCGCCGTGCGCTGGTCGAGCAGCTGGCGGGTGATGTCCTCGAACGTGATGACATGCCCGGTCACGTCGCGCGTCACCTTGACGGCGAAGGTCAGCAGGTCTCCGTGGCGGTTGTACTGGACCAGCCCGCCAGAGCCACCCTGCTCGATCAGGGCGGCAAACTGCGGCGCCAGATCGGAAAGCGGCATGTCTTCCGGCAGTTCGGAGCGCTGGGTCAGGAGCTTCTGCGCCGTGCTGTTCATCAGCAGGATGCGCCCTTCCGTATCGAGCGAGATGATGCCCGAGGTCACCGATTCCAGCACCGCTTCGATGAACACGCGGCGTTCGTGAAGCTGGCGGTTGGCCCCCAAAAGAGCCTGGGTCTGCTTTTCGATCTGCGCGGTCATGCGGTTGAACGCGCGATTGAGCAGGCCGATCTCGTCAGCGCCGGTACGGCCTTCGATCCGCAAGGCGAAGTTGCCGCTGCCAACCCTTCGAGCCGCATCGACGAGTTCGTAGAGCGGCTTGACCTGACGGTCGGCGAAGCGGAGCGCGAACCATACGGCAAGCCCGACGAGTGCCAGCGACGCAACGAACAAAGCCACGTTGAAGCGCAGCTGGAGTACGCGGGCGCGGCTCGTCAGCACTTCGTAGGCCTGGACGATGTTCTCCGCGTTTTCGGCGCGCTGCCCCTGGCTGAGTGCGAGCAGGTCCGAACTGCGGGCGGCATAAAGATAGACGCCTGCCTCCCGTTCGATCGGCACGACGGCCACCACCCGGTCGGCGTTCGAGGTTACGACCAGCGGCTCCCCTTTGTTGAGGCGGGCCTGGACTTCGGGAGTGATTCGCTTGTCATCGGTCTTCCCCTCGGGATCGACGATGATCGGCGTGCGCTGGCTACCGTCGTTCGCGACCTGGATGATCGCGGCTACCGACAGGTTGCGGCGGACCACCTGGCTGGCGAAGAACTGCTGGAAATAGGCGCTGGCAACCGGCGATTCGCCGAGAGTGACGCGGGTGTCGTTGGCCATGGCGGCGGATTCGTAGCCGACGTCACGCTGGGTCTGCTCGTAGTAGCCGCGCGCCAGCTTGTTCGCATTTTCCAGCAGCCCGCGCGAGGAGTCCGAGAACCAGAATTCGACGCCGGACTGGAACAGCCAGGACGCGAAAACCACCACCAGCAGCGTGGGAACGGCCGAAATCAGCGAGAAGATGAACACCAGGCGGACGTGCATCTGGCCGGTGCCGCCAATGTTTTCGGCGGCGCGGCGCAGTGCCATCCGGCGCCCCAGCAGCACGAGGATGGCCATGGCCGGAACCAGCGTGCCGACCAGCAGCGTTGCCGTGAGGTTGGAGGGCAGCAATTGCCCCTTGTCCCGCGAATTCAGCGCGACCCAGGTGATGCCGGTCATCACCAGGAAAGCGACGATCGAGAGCACTTCCATCATCGCGAAGAAGTTCGCGCGGCGGGCTGCAACCTGCATGCGCCGCCACCATCGTGGCCAGGCGCGTTTGTGGATCATGATCTCGCTCATCGTTGCGCTGTTACAACGCCGGTGTTGCCTGTTTGCAAGAGCAAATCCATCAATGCCCGATCAGGAACGACGAGTGAAGTCCTCGGGGTCGAGTGCAAGCTCGCCAAGACGTTTGCGCAAGGTGTTGCGATTAATCCCGAGTGCCTGGGCTGCACGAAGCTGGTTTCCGCCTGTCTCTTTAAGCACTTCCGCAAAAAGCGGACGCTCGAATGCGGCTGCCGCCGTTTCGTAGATCGTGCCGTTCGCCGGGCGCGTAGCAGCCAGCCAGCGGCTGACCGCCTGCGCGATGTCGTCGGGTTCGCTGACGTCAGCAGGCGCCGACGAAGTATCCGCGGCCAGCAAAGGCAGGATGCTCTCGGGATCGATCGCATCCTCGCGTGCCAGCAGGGCAAGCCGGTAGATGAAATTCTTGAGCTCGCGCACATTGCCGCGCCAGGGCTGGCGGCTGAGCAGTTCCGCCGCTTCGGCGGTCAACTGCCGGCGCGGCAGCCCCTCGTTGGCGGCGTGCTGGAGGAAATGGCGGGCCAGTACCTCGATGTCGTCCCGGCGGTCGCGCAGCGGCGGCATATGGATCGGCACGACATTGAGTCGGTAGTACAGGTCTTCGCGGAAGCGCCCGGCAGCGATCTCCGGCTCCAGATCCTTGTTGGTGGCAGCGATTATGCGCACGTCCAGCCTTATCTCGTCCCGCCCGCCGACACGCCGCACCGTCCCCGACTGGAGCGCCCGCAACAGGCGGGTCTGGGCCTGCATCGGCATGTCGCCGATTTCGTCGAGGAACAGGGTGCCGCCCGCTGCCTGCTCGAACTTGCCGACATGCCGGGCGACCGCGCCGGTAAAGGCGCCCTTTTCATGGCCGAACAGCTCGCTCTCGATCAGCTCGGCCGGAATTGCCGCCGTGTTCACGGCGATGAACGGACCTGCCCGGCGGTGCCCGAGATTGTGGACCGCTTCCGCCACCAGTTCCTTGCCGGTGCCGGATTCGCCAAGGATCAGCACGGTCAGATCGTTGCGCAGGACGCGCGTGATCATGCGGAATACCGTTTGCATGGCAAGGCTGCGGCCGACCAGCGGCAGGCCGTCGCCCAGCGGTTCGTCGCCTTCGGGGGCGCTGCCCTGCCCTGCACCTGCCGCCTGGCGCACGGTTCGGGCCAGTTCGTCGATATCGAAGGGCTTGGGGAAGTACTCGAAGGCCCCGGTATCGGTTGCGCGAACGGCGGTATCGAGGGTGTTCTGGGCCGAAAGGATGACGATCGGCATCGCCGGATGCAGCGCCCTTACCCGGTCGATCGTCTCGATTCCGTCGCCGTCAGGCAGCATGACGTCGGTGACGAGGGCCTGATAGCTGCCCTCGCCCAGCAGCCGGTCCCGCTCGCCGATCGACTGGCAATGGACGACGGTGAAACCCTCGGCCTCCAGCGCGGCGGTAATGACGATGGCGATCGAAAGGTCGTCCTCGACGAGCAGCACGCTCATGCAGCCGGCCTCCTTCTGGTTGAGCGGCTGCGGGTTTCGCGGGCCAGGGGCAAGTGGACACGGAAATGGGTGAACCCGCCTTCCTCGTCGCGTTCGTGCGTGATGCGTCCGTTCATGTCGCGCACCAGCTTGCGTACGAGGGGAAGGCCCAGCCCCTGACCAGACTTCTTGGTGGTGACGAAGGGCTCGAAGATATGATCGCGCATCGCCGGCTCCACGCCCGGCCCATTGTCCGACACGCGCAGTTCCACCGGCAGGCGCACCGGCTCTCCGGAATCGCTGGTGTGGAGCTGGAGGCCGCTGGCGAAGCGCGTGCGGATCGTCACGCGGGGCGCCTGTTCGGCGGCGCAGGCCTCGGAAGCATTGGCCACGAGGTTGATGATGACCTGCACCAGCGCATCCGGGCTGCCGAGCACGGCGGGCAGCGAAGGGTCGAATTCCTCGACAAGACGCACCCGCTCCGGCGCATCACCGCGCGCGGCGGACATCACGTTGATCGCGCGCCGCGCGGCTTCGTGAAGGTTGCAGGGTTCGACCGGCGGAGCCGTGCGGCGGCTGAGCTTCTGCATCTGGTCGATCAGATTGGCGATGCGATCGACTTCGAGCGTGATAAGCTCGGTCAGTGCGCGGTCCTTGTCCTCGATCTTGCGGGCAAGGAGCTGGGCCGCGCCGCGAATGCCGGCCAGAGGGTTCTTGATCTCGTGAGCCATGATTTCCGGCCCGCGCAGCACTGCATTGTCCGGGCCTCCGGAATCGTCGCCCAGCGCCTCGGTGGCGGTGTTGTCATGGATCGTAAGCACCTGCCAGCCCGGCGTATCGGCCACCGGGGCGACGTTGATGTCGATCCTTCGTGCGCCCTTGCCCTTGAGCGTGACCACGACTTCGCGCGCCGAAACCGGCGTTTCATAATCGTCGAGACGCTCCAGCAGGAGCTGGTCGGAAAACGTCAGGATCTCGCGCAAGGGCGTACCGACCAGCAAGCGCAGCGATTGCCCGAAGAACTGCTCGGCGGCGGGGTTGAGCGATGCGATCCGCAGCCCCGGTTCCAGCAGCACGACAGCCTGGGGAAGGCTTGCGAGAAGCCGCGAAGCCGCGGGCAAGGCCGTGTGCGGCGCGAGGCTCATGCAGCCTGACGGTCTGCCGATGCGGTTTCGCTGCCCTGATCGCGGTAAGGCGCATAGAATTCAGCTAGCAGACGCAGCACTTCGTCAGGATCGTTGACGAAATTGATGCGGTTGCGGAACTCGGCCGAACCCTTGATGCCCTTGATGTACCATCCCAGGTGCTTGCGGGCCATCTTCACGCCCGTATCGCTGCCGTAGTGGGAGAGCATGTCCTCGTAGTGTTCGCGGATGATTTCGTACTGCTTGCCGAAACCGGGCTCTTCCATAAGCCCGTTGCCGCGCCACCACTGCATGACTTCGGCGAGAATCCACGGCTTGCCGTAAGCGCCGCGACCGATCATCAGGCCATCGGCACCGGACTGTTCCAGCGCCCTGGCGGCATCCTCGATATCCAGGATATCGCCATTGACGATGACCGGGATCGAGACCGCGTCCTTCACGCCGCGCACGAAAGCCCAGTCGGCCGAGCCCTTGTACATCTGGTTGCGGGTGCGGCCGTGGACGGTGATCATCTTGGCACCGAGGTCTTCGGCGATGCGCGCTAGTTCGGGGGCGTTGAGACTGTCATGGCACCAGCCCATGCGCATCTTCACGGTGACGGGAACCTTCACGGCCTTGACCGTGGCTTCGATCAGCCGGGTTGCGAGAGGAATGTCGCGCATGAGCGCCGATCCGGCATCGCCGTTGACGACCTTGCGGACCGGGCAGCCCATGTTGATGTCGATGATGGCGGCGCCCCGATCCTCGACGAGTTTGGCGGCTTCGGCCATCTGTTCCGGCTCGCAGCCGACGAGCTGCATCGAAACCGGATCCTCGATCTGGTCCCACATGGCCTTCTGAAGCGAAACGCGCGTCTCACGGATGGCGGCCGGGCTGGCGATCATCTCGGTGACGTTCAGACCTGACCCGAATCCGCGCACCATGCGGCGGAACGGCAAATCGGAAACGCCCGTCATCGGGGCGAGCACGACCGGACAGTCGATCGTCACGGGACCGACTTCGATCGGCTTCAGAGCCGGAGGAGTAGGCAGTGTGTTCATTGCGCGAGCCCGGAATTGCCTAAAAAACGTATAGTGCCTAAAAAACAGGCAGCGCATAGTGGATTGCCCTCGCCTCGGCAAGCGATTACCGGCAACGACAATGTCGCAAGACCTGTCAGAAACGCTCCCGCGTCCCGCCGAACATCCCCGCACAGCCGCTATCGTGGTGGCTGCAGGCAAAGGACTGCGCGCAGGCCAGCCTGTTCCCAAGCAATTTGCGCTCTGGCGCGGCAAGCCGGTGGTTCGCCATTCGGCCGAAGCGCTGGCCCGCGCGGGGGTTTCGCCGATTCTCGTCGTGATCCCCCAGGGCGCCGAGGAAATCGCCGCCGAAGCGCTGGCCGGCATCCCCGGTGTCCAGTTGGCGAACGGCGGCGAAACCCGGCAGAAATCGGTCAGACTCGGGCTCGAAGTGCTTGTGAGCAGCCATCCCGACCGGGTTCTGATCCACGACGCGGCCCGGCCGATTCTCCCTGGCCCCGTGATCGACAGGCTGATGGATGCCCTGGCGGTTCATGAGGCGGCGATTCCCGTGCTGACCGTCGTGGACAGCCTCGCTCACGCCGAGCCCGGCGAGGTTTGGCAGATGATGGGCGCCCCTGCCCGCCGCGAGGATCTTCGCCGCGTACAGACCCCTCAGGCCTTCCGCTTCCCCGAAATCCTCGCCGCCCACCGCGCATGGGACGGGCCGACCACCGCCGGAGACGACGCGCAGGTGGCGCAGGCGTCCGGCATGGGTATCGCGCTCGTCGAAGGAGACGAAGCCTTGCACAAGCTGACATATGCCGCGGACTTCGCCGGCGCCCTGCCGCCGATCCGCGTCGGCACCGGTTATGACGTCCACCGTCTGGAAGAAGGCGAGGAACTCTGGCTTTGCGGCGTGAAGATCGCCCATACCCACGGACTATCCGGCCATAGCGATGCCGATGTCGCCATCCACGCGCTGGTCGACGCTTTACTCGGCGCCGTGGGCAAGGGCGACATCGGCCAGCACTTCCCGCCCAGCGACCCCCAGTGGAAGGGCGCTGCATCCGACCGGTTCCTGGCACATGCCGCGAAGCTCGTGGCCGAGGCCGGCTATGCGCTTGGCAATGCGGACGTGACGATCATCTGCGAAGCGCCCAAGATCGGCCCGCACCGCGAAGCCATGCGGGCTCGCCTCGCCGAAATCCTCGGCGCCGATCCCTCCCTTGTCAGCGTGAAGGCAACCACGACCGAGAAGCTGGGTTTCACTGGCAGGGCAGAGGGAATCGCCTGCCAGGCTGCGGTCAGCCTGGTCAGGATTTAAGGAGCCTACGATGCCTGCTTTCCGCAAGATGCTCACTTTAGCCGCGGTGTCCGCGCTCGCGATCCTGCCCGGCGTGGCAAGTGCCCAGCAGTCCGCCTGCCTGACCAAGGTCGAGGCGCGATCCCTGTTCGGCTATGCCCTTCCCCAGGTCATTTCCGGCACCAGCAAACGGTGCGCCCAGGTCTTGCCCAGCGATTCCTACCTGCGCAATCACGGCGCCGAACTCGTCGCCCGCTATACGGCGCAGAAAAGTCGTTACTGGCCTGAAGCCAAGATCGCCTTCCTAAAGCTGGGCGAAGGCAAGGATGCGCAAGTCGGCCAGTTCGCGCGCAATCTTCCCGACGAATCGCTTCGTCCGCTCGTCGACATCACTGTCGAGGGGATGGTCTCGCAGGGTCTTCCGCTGAAATCCTGCGACAAGGTCGATCTCGCGCTCGACCTGCTCTCCCCTCTCCCGCCCGAAAACACCGCCGGCCTCATCGCGCTGCTCATCGAAGTCACCTCGAAGGCTGACGAAGTGGCGCCCGGCAAGGCGAAGCTCGGCGGCTTCACTCTCTGCAAGGACTGACATGTCTGGCAACATCCTATTCCCGCAGGACCTCTACGATCTCGCCGTGCGCGTGATCGCCGAAAACAAGGCGGTCGGCCGCAAGGTCGCACTGGCCGAGAGCTGCACGGGTGGCCTCGTCTGCGCCGCGCTGACCGAAGTGGCCGGCTCCTCCGCCGTGCTCGACCGCGGATTCGTGACCTATTCGAACGAATCGAAGCAGGAGATGCTGGGGGTCGCGTCGGATATCATCGACACGCTTGGCGCGGTTTCACCGGCTACGGCATGGGCGATGGCGCAAGGGGCGATCACGCACAGCAATGCCGACGTGGCGGTCGCGATCAGCGGCATTGCCGGGCCCGAAGGCGGCAGCGAACTCAAGCCGGTGGGAACCGTGGTCTTCGCCCGCGCGCATCGCGGCGAGGAAGAGGTCCATGCCGAACAGAAGCTGATCGAAGGTGCGAACCGCGCTGAAATCCGCCACCACGCGGCAGTGGTCGCGCTGGAACTGCTGCTGCCTGGAACCGAGTTGCCCGCCTACGCGGACTGAGCGTTCATCGTCCCGGATCGCTCCGGGACGATGCCTGTCCGGTCAGACCGGTTCGCCGTAAAGTTCGTGGGCGCGGGTTTCGAAGGCGGCCACCATCTTGCGGAAGGCCTTGTCGAAATACTGGCCTGCCAGCTTCTCGAACAGGGCGTTGCGGAAGCTGAAGCGCACGTCGAATTCGATATCGCAGCTATGCGCATCGACCGGATGGAACGTCCAGTGGTTGTGCAGGTCCTTCATCGGCCCGTCGACATAGTGGACCTTGATCTCGCGCGCGCGAACCTTCTCGACGCGCGAGGTGAACTTTTCGCGCAGGGCCTTGAAGCCGACCAGCATGTCCGCGACCATTTCGGTTCCGGTGTCGGACTTCACCCGGGTGGCGACCACCCAGGGCAGGAATTCCTGATAACGGCCGACATCGGCTACGAGGTCGAACATCTGCTCGGCGCTGTAGGGCAAGCGCTGGGTTTCGTGGATTCCGGGCACAGTAACGTCTTCCGGCTCAGCGCGGCGTCTTTGTCAGCGCGGCCTTGGCCAGTTGCGCTTCGCGGGCGGCGCGCATTTCGGCGAAATCCTTGCCGGCATGATAGCTCGAACGCGTCAGCGGCGAGGATGCGACCTGCAGGAAACCCTTCGCACGGGCGATGGCGCCATAGGCATCGAACGCCTTGGGGGTCACGAATTCCTTGACCTCGGCGTGCTTCGGCGTGGGACGCAGGTACTGACCCATGGTCAGGAAATCGATATCGGCGCAGCGCATGTCATCCATGACCTGGTGGACTTCGAGGCGCTCCTCGCCCAAGCCCAGCATCACGCCGGACTTGGTGAAGATCTTCGGATCGTGGGCCTTGACCTCTTCCAGCAGGCGCAGTGACGCATAGTAACGGGCGCCGGGGCGGATGGTGGGATAAAGGCGGGGCACGGTCTCGAGGTTGTGGTTGTAGACGTCGGGGCCGGCCGCCACGATCGCCTCGATCGCGCGGCGCATCTTGCCGCGGAAATCGGGCGTGAGAATTTCGATCGTGGTCGACGGAGTCGCGGCGCGCAGGGCCTGGATCACCTTCACGAACTGGTGGGCGCCGCCATCGGGCAGGTCGTCCCGGTCGACCGAGGTGATGACGATGTGCTCAAGACCCGTCTTGAGCGCCAGTTCGGCGACATGTTCCGGTTCGGAAGGGTCCACGCGGCCGGGCATTCCGGTCTTCACATTGCAGAACGCGCAGGCGCGTGTGCAGGTGTCGCCCAGAATCATCACCGTGGCGTGCTTCTTCGTCCAGCATTCGCCGATGTTCGGGCAGGCCGCTTCTTCGCAGACCGTGTTGAGCTTGAGATCCCGCATGAGCTGGCGCGTTTCGCCATAACCCTTGCTGGTCGGCGCCTTGACGCGGATCCAGTCAGGCTTGCGCTGACGTTCGGGCTTCTGCTCGGGGCTCGGCACGGAGGAAAGGTCGTTCATGGCGTCCAGATAGTCGCAAGCTTGCCTGCTTGCCAGTGCGAATATCCGCTCTATGGGTTGCGTGCGTTTCAATGGAGGCAACCCATGACAGATTCCAACGCCCCGCAATCAGAACAACGCGTCCTCGATACCCTGATCGACGGCTATCGCCGGTTCCGCAACAGCGGGTGGAGCCCCCACCGAGAGCGTTGGGAGCGTCTCAGCGAGGGGCAGCAACCCGAAGTGATGATCGTGGCCTGTTCCGACAGCCGCGTTGACCCTTCGCAGATCTTCGACGTCGATCCGGGCGAAATCTTCGTGGTCCGCAATGTTGCGGCGCTCGTTCCGCCCTTCGAGACCACGCCCGGCCACCACGGTGTTTCCGCTGCTCTTGAATTCGCGGTACAGGTGCTGAAGGTGAAGGAAATCGTGGTCATGGGCCACGGCATGTGCGGCGGCTGCAAGGCGGCGCTCACGCAGGAGCTCCACGGCGCCGAGCCGGGACAAGGCGGTTTCATCGCTGACTGGATTTCGATGCTGGATGAGGCCCGCGCTCCCGTCGCCGCGCAATTCGGCACGACCGGACGCCCGGCCGAACGCCAGATGGAGCAGGCCGCGGTGCGCGTCAGCATCGACAATCTGATGACGTTCCCCTGCGTTCGCCACAAGGTGAAGACCGGTGAACTCAAGCTGCGCGGCGCGTTCTTCGCGATCTCAGACGGGCAGCTTCATCTGATGGATGACGCCAGCGGAAAATTCGCACCGATTTCCTGACCCTTCGGGAAACGGCAAAAGAAAAGGGCGGCGGGTTATTCCCGCCGCCCTTTTCGTGTTTTTGGCCAGGTTACGTCGGCTTACGAGGCCGGCGTAGCCTTGGAAGCGGCATAAGCCGACCAGAGCTTGGCGATCGGTGCGCGCGTGCCGGTGACCTTGGCGAGGCTGGCCTGCGCATCGGCGGCCTTGCCCTGCATGGCCTGAGCCATGCCGAGGCGGAGATTCGCCTTGTTGGCATCGACGCCGGGCTTGCCGAGCGCGACCTTGTAAAGTTCTTCGGCCTTCGCGTACTGCTCGTAGCTCAGGAAGACGTCCGCCGAGCCGGTCACGGAGGCGGCCGTTGCGGCAGGCTTGAGAGCGTCGCGTTCGGCGGCCGGAAGCGATGCCTTGTCCGCAGCAACGCGGCCAGCGCTGTTGGCACGGTCCTGGCCGACCTCGGCCTGGGTCAGAAGACCCTTCGCAAGGCCCTGGTCCATGACCTTGACGGCTTCGCCCGGGAACGCGCGCGGATCGACGTTCTGGATATATTCGAAGTAGTCCCGCTTGTCCTTCATCGAGCCCGTCGCGAACATCAGGCGCATCAGGTCGATGTTTTCCTGGTTCTGGAGCGAGGCAAGCTGGCGCACGATCGAGATCGAGATATTCCACGACGCCACGCTGGGGTAGTACTGCGCCAGCATGGCGGCATATTCGGTCGACGGCGCAAGTTGCTTGGCGTCGTAGGAGGCCTGGAGCGCGCTACGGATCGAGCTTTCGTTCGGCTTGGTGCCGTTTGCCTTCGCCGCCTCAAGCTCCTTCTGGACCATGGCCAGAGCCGCCTGCGGGTTGTTCGAACGCTTGTAGGAATCCGCCAGCAGCGGCTGGATCATGTTCTGCTGGTCACGGTAACCCGCGTCGAAGGACTGCTGGAGATAGCGTGCGGCAACGTCGTACTGCGCGCTCTGATAAGCGGTGACGCCGGCAAGATACTGGACCTGACCCAGCGTTTCCGGGCTGGTCTGGCCGCTGTCGAGCATCATGACGAGACCCTTGTGCTGCAAGGCGGGGTCATTCATCAGAACGCCGACATTGCGCGTCATCTCGCCCTGCTTGAGCTTGTCGATCGGCTGCTGCGCGGCTGCGCCCGCCGTCTGGAGCTGCGCCAGGATACCGCCCATGGCCGCGTCCACTTCGGCGCGCGCGGCAGCCTTCTCGGCATCCGTCTGCGCGGCCTTGGCCTTGTCCGAGGCGGCCTTCACTGCGGGATTTGCCTGGGCGTCGGCAATAGCCTTGTCCACCGGAGCGGCGACGGCGGCGTATTCCTTCGAGAACGTCGCCTTGGCAGGCGCCTTTTCCTTGGCGACAGCAGCCACGGGAGCAACCGCGGCGGCCATTCCGCCAGTCATGGCCACAGCCAGGGCAACACGGGAAATCAGGAACTTGCGAGCCATCCAGGCCTACTCCTCATCAAGACACGTGGAGGCGCGCCCGAAAGCGGGACTCCGTAAAAATTGCAGTGCCGGTTTGGCGTCGAATTGAACGCTTGGCAACCTCGCCCGGCGATTAGAAGGCCGCCACTGAACGCTGATTGAATGCAATTCGTCGCAGCCCGAACGGTTCCCTGCGCCTCGCAAGACCAACTCGCCCCATAAGTGTGGAAAAAGAGCGCCTCCTTGGCGCGGTGGCACCTGTTCAGGTGGCTTTCCCCCCGCGCATGTCCTAGGGCGATCCATCACCCTTTGTCCCGCAGCAACGAACGATCCAGCGCGTGAGCGACGACACCGACATTAACGGCCCCGAGCATATCGGTCCCGAAGGCGAATACACCCGCATCGACATCGTCGATGAGATGAAGACGAGCTATCTCGATTACGCGATGAGCGTGATCGTGAGCCGCGCCCTGCCCGACGTTCGCGACGGTCTGAAGCCGGTGCATCGCCGTATCCTCTACGCCTGCCAGGAAGCGGGCTACGTCGCCGGTCGTCCTTATCGCAAGTCGAGCCGTATCGTCGGTGACGTCATGGGTAAGTATCACCCCCATGGCGACAGCGCGATCTACGACGCGCTGGCGCGCATGACGCAGCCGTGGTCGATGCGACTGCCGCTGGTCGATGGTCAGGGCAACTTCGGCTCGATGGATCCCGATCCGCCGGCCGCCATGCGTTACACCGAAGCGCGCCTCGACAAGGTGGCGAACGAGCTTCTCTCGGACATCGACAAGAATACCGTCGATTTCGCCGACAACTACGACGGCTCCGAAAGCGAGCCCACCGTGCTTCCGGCGCGCTTCCCGAACCTGCTGGTCAACGGCGCGGGCGGCATCGCGGTCGGCATGGCGACCAACATCCCGCCGCACAACCTCGGCGAAGTCGTCGATGGCTGCCTTGCCATGATCGACAATCCGGGGATCACCACCGAGGAACTGATCCAGATCATTCCCGGGCCGGATTTCCCGACCGCACCGCTGATCCTGGGCCAGGGCGGCGCTCGCAACGCTTACCTCACGGGCCGCGGCTCGGTCATCATGCGTTGCCGTCACGAAATCGAAGAAGGTCGGGGCGACCGTCGCTCGATCGTGCTCACCTCGATCCCCTATCAGGTCGGCAAGTCCAACCTCGTCGAGAAGATCGCCGAGGCCGCCAAGGACAAGCGGATCGAGGGCATCTCGGACATCCGCGACGAATCGAACCGCGAAGGCATGCGCGTCGTCGTCGAACTGAAGCGCGACGCGACCCCCGAAGTCGTGCTCAACCAGATCTGGCGCAATACGCCCGCACAGTCGAACTTCGCGGCCAACATGCTGGCGATCCGCGGCGGACGTCCCGAAGTCTTCAACCTTCGCGACATCATCCACGCCTTCATCCAGTTCCGCGAAGAGGTCATCACCCGGCGCACCAAGTTCGAACTGAACAAGGCGCGTGACCGGGCGCATATCTTGCTCGGCCTTGTCGTTGCGGTGTCGAACCTCGACGAAGTCGTGGTGATGATCCGCAGTGCCCCGAACCCGGCCGAAGCGCGTGCGCGCCTGCTTGCGAAGGAATGGCCGATCGGGGACATTGCGCCCTACATCCGCCTCGTCGAGGCGATCGAGCCCGACGCGGAACAGGATGGCGGCTCCTATCGCTTGTCCGAAGTCCAGGTGAAGGCCATCCTCGACTTGCGCCTGCACCGCCTCACCGCGCTCGGCCGCGACGAGATCGGTGACGAGCTCAAGATCCTGGCCGCCGCGATCGAGGAATATCTCTCGATCCTCGCCGACCGCGTGAAGCTCTACGGCGTCATGCGCGGCGAACTGACCGCGGTTCGCGAACTCTATGCCACGCCCCGCGTCTCGCAGATCACCGGTGCCGCCGACGGCATCGAGGACGAGGACCTGATCGAGCGCGAGGAAATGGTCGTAACCGTCACGATGGACGGTTACATCAAGCGTACCCCGCTCTCGACCTTCCGCGCCCAAGCGCGCGGCGGCAAGGGCCGTGCAGGCATGTCCACGAAGGACGAGGATGTCGTGACGACGATGTTCGTCACGTCGACTCACAATCCTGTGCTGTTCTTCTCCACCGCCGGCAAGGTCTACCGCCTCAAGGTCTACAAGCTGCCCGAAGGCGGCCCGACCACGCGCGGCCGCCCCATCGTCAACCTCCTGCCGTCGCTGGACAAGGACGAGACGATCCAGACCGTCCTGCCATTGCCGGAAGATGAGAAGGAGTGGAGCAAGCTCTCGGTCGTATTCGCGACCGCGAAGGGCAATGTTCGCCGTAACTCCATGGACGCCTTCGCGAACATCCCGTCGAACGGCAAGTTCGCGATGAAGTTCGAACCCGACGCCGATGGCACGCCGAACGATGACCGCCTGATCGGGGTCGCCCTTCTCGCGCATTCGGACGACGTGCTGCTGGCAAGCCGCCAGGGCAAGGCGATCCGCTTTGCCGGTGAACTCGTTCGCGAATTCGCGAGCCGCACGTCCACCGGCGTCAAGGCGATGACCCTGAAGGACGGCGACGAGGTAATCTCGCTTTCGATCCTTCACCGCGTCGGCATGAAGGACCAGGACGAGCGCGATGCCTACCTGCGCTTCGCGCCGTGGAAGGGTGACAAGGACGGTGAAAACCCGATCGACGAGGAGCGTTTCGCGTATCTCGCCGAGAAGGAGCAGTTCATCCTCACCGTCTGTGCCAATGGTTACGGCAAGATGTCCTCCGCTTACGAATACCGCCGTACGGGCCGCGGCGGCCAGGGCATCACCAATATCGACAATATCGGCCGCAACGGTCTGGTCGTCGCCAGCTTCCCGGCCACCCGTGCCGACCAACTCATGCTGGTGACGGATCAGGCAAAGCTTATCCGCCTGCCGCTCGAATCACTGCGCGTGATCGGGCGCGGTTCGGCGGGCGTGCGCCTGTTCAACGTATCGGGTGACGAGCACGTCGTCAGCGCCGTGCGGCTTGATGAGCCGGCTGAAGAAGAAGTGCTGGAGGGCGAGGCACCTTCGGCCGATGGCGCTGCAGCCGCCCAGACCGCGCCTGACGCCACCGAAGGCGATACGCCGCAAGCCGACACTGCCGAAGACAGTGATTCTTCGGAAGACGAAGAGTGAGCGATACCGTCGCCTACAAGATTCTGAACGGGGAGCAGCTTGAACGGCTGCTCTCCGACGGGGTCTTCACCGGCGCGCCTGTCGATCTGGCGGACGGTTACATCCATATGTCGACCGCCGATCAGGCGCAGGAAACGCTGGACAAGCACTTCGCCGGACAGACCGGCCTCGCTATTGCCGTGGTAGACCTCGGCGTGCTGGGCGATGCGGTGAAGTGGGAAGTCTCGCGTGGCGGCGCGCTGTTTCCGCACATCTATGCCGATCTTCCGCTCTCTGCCGTGCTTGCTCACGGGCCCGTGGTTCGTGGTGATGACGGGAATCTGATCCTGCCCCCGGCCTGAACGTTCAGTCCGGGCGTGACCGCAATTCGCCGGTCACCCCCGTTGCCAGCACCAGATTTCCGACAAAGAACAGTGGCCAGGCGAATTGCCAGGACGGCCATTCCAGCGCGATCAGGCAGGCCACGACCACGATCAGCGCGCCGCTTCCGACCCGCGCACGCACGAAAGTGCTGGCCCAGGCGCTTGCCGCCATCCCGCCGAGTGCCAGCCCTTGAAATGCCGGCGCCGCTCCTCGGTCGGTGTTCGTCAGTAACAGGAAAACAAGCGGGGTCAGCAGTAGCAGCGCTGTGGCGAAGATCTTCCGGGCCATCGCAAGATCGCGGCGCAAATGGTTCAGAAACAGAGCAATTCCCATGACGTGCCCGATAATCATCAGAACCGTGGCCGGGTAGTCGTAGAGGTCATGGAGCGCCGCACCTGTCCCTTCCAACACCAGCATCGCAGCCAGAGTCCGGGTGTCCTTCCCGCGATGCCGCAAGACCGCATAAACGGCCAGAAGGAGGAAAGGCAGCGCCTTGAGCGCCAGCAGATAAAGCCCCGGCATCGTGCTGTTGCGACACCATAGGAACAGAACCGCCGCGACTATGGCCGCAAGCAGCCAGGGGCGGCGTTCGATCAGGGCGCGCTTGGGCATTCGCTGAACTCTCCGGTTGCGGCGCGGCTTCGGGATTTGCCTTTTTAGCCGCAGCACCACCCTTCCCTGATGCCACGCAAAGGTCTAGGCGCAAGCGCCATGACACAAGACGTCCACATCATCGGCGGCGGCCTGGCCGGCAGCGAGGCCGCCTGGCAACTTGGGCGGCGCGGTTTCCGCGTCCGTCTCTCGGAAATGCGCGGAACCGGAGAGCGTAGCCCCGCCCACCAGGGCGACGGTCTGGCAGAACTGGTCTGCTCCAATTCCTTCCGCTCCGACGACCACGAGAAGAACGCCGTAGGCCTGCTGCACCATGAGATGCGCGGCTGCGATTCGCTGATCATGTCTGCCGCGGCCAAGGCACAGGTGCCTGCCGGTTCGGCACTGGCAGTGGACCGCGATGTCTTCTCCGCCGAAGTGGAAGCTCGGCTGTCGGCCTTGCCCAATGTCGAGATCGTGCGAGAGCGGATCGACACGCTCCCCGAAACCGGAACGACCATCGTTGCCACCGGTCCGCTGACGGCGGAAATGCTCGCCGGCAGCATCGGCCGCGCGACCGGAGCTGACAGCCTTGCCTTCTTCGACGCCATAGCGCCGATCGTTTATCGTGACTCGATCGACATGGACGTATGCTGGATGGCTTCCCGCTGGGACAAGGGCGAAACCAAGGACTACATCAACTGCCCGATGGACAAGGACCAGTACCTTGCGTTCCATCAGGCCCTCCTCGACGGCGAGAAGACCGCCTTCAAGGAATGGGAAGAAAATACCCCCTACTTCGACGGATGCATGCCTATCGAGGTCATGGCCGAGCGCGGCGTCGAAACGCTGCGATTCGGACCGATGAAGCCGGTCGGGCTCGACAACCCGCACTGGGCGACCCCGGAACATCCCAATGGCCGCTGGGCCTATGCGGTCGTCCAGCTCCGCCAGGACAACAAACTCGGCACGATCTGGAACATGGTCGGCTTCCAGACCAAGCTGAAGCATGCCGAGCAGGTTCGCCTGTTCCGAACGATCCCGGGCCTGGAGAATGCCGAATTCGCGCGGCTCGGCGGACTTCACCGTAACACGTTCCTCAACTCGCCGATCCTGCTGGACCGCCAGCTTCGCCTCAAGACCGCACCCCATGTGCGGTTCGCAGGCCAGATCACCGGCTGCGAAGGCTATGTCGAAAGCGCCGCAGTGGGGCTGATGGCCGGACTGATGACGGCAGCCGAACTCTCCGGTCGGGACTGGCAGACGCCGCCGCGAACGACGGCACTGGGCGCTCTGCTCTCCCACATCACCGGCGATGCCGAGGCGGAGACCTATCAGCCGATGAACGTGAATTTCGGCTTGTTCCCGCCGCTTCACGACGTGAAGAAGAAGCAGCGCAAGGAAGCCTATACCTCGCGCGCCAAGGAAGAGATCGCGCCCTGGCTTGAAGGTCTGGTGCCGACAGCCTGACCTCGAAATCCTAGCGTCCCGGACTCGATCCGGGACGTCTCTAGGATCCGCAACTGCACTTGGGTTTGGGCTTGGCCGGGGGCGGCGCGGTCTTTCTGAATTCGCCCGGTGTCAGCGATTGATCGCGATTCGTATCGGCGCCATCGAATTTCGTGACGGTCGCGACCGCCCATTCCTCAAACGTCAGCAGGTTGTTGCCGTCCTTGTCGAGCTTTCGGAAGGCATCGACTCGTGTCGACAGCATTTCGTTGCGGGTGATCCGGCCGTCGCGGTCACGATCGTAGCGGCCAAAGCGGCGCTGTTCGCGCGTCTGCTCGGTAGCTTCCGGAAGGTCCGGCCCTTCAATGTCGGTGAGATCAGCACTTGGCACGCTCTGCGGGTCAGGTGGAGCGACCGACGCCAGCGGCAACGGCGCTGCCTTTTCCACCTCGGCCCGGCCCTGTAGCCAGAACAGACCCAGCGACAGCATCACGAACACCGTGAGGCCGCCGAGGATGAAGCGCTGCATCGCCAAATCTCCCTCAAACGCGCGCGGCTTATCCGCTTACTGCCGCGCCATCGGGAAATTACATCTCTGTTATCGTTGGAATGTCAGCGGCCAAGCAGGCCGATGCGCATGGCCTTGAAGACACTGCGCGCCGATCCGCTGCCGCCGCGAGCCAGATTGTCCCGGGCCAGCCCTTCAAGGACGGCCAATGGACGCAGGCTCCTCGAAACGCGTGGGGACGCACCCTTTTCTCCCTGGACAAGTCGGCGCACGACCACGCTTTCGCCAGGATGATTGAGCTTGGTCGCAAGATCCGCAAGGGCCCAGCGCCGCCCCAGGACCAGCGCCGCATCTGCCTCGTCTTCCCGGCCAAGCGTTCTTGCAAGCGCGGCGAATGCGGCAGCCCGCCCGTCGACCATCTCCTCAAGCACGGCCGGAGCAAGCGGAGCTTCGCCGGTGAGCGCCTCCCAGCCATTCACCAGCGGGACGAGCATGGCGTTCGCGCCTTTCCAGCTACGCAGCACCGCAAGCAGGGGCTCACCCTCAGGCCATTCGCTGGCGTCGCGTCCCAGCGTTTCCCGCCACCAGGCAAGCCGGATCTGCGCCATCATCGGCTCGCGCGAATGCCGCAAAAGCCCTGCAAGGCGTTGATCGAGCGCGAGCAGTGCCAAAGTCGGCAGACGTGCGCGAGATGGCGCATAGGCGAGCGCCAGTTGCATGGTCTGCGGCAGCATCGGCAGAAGCTGATCTTCCGGGCGGCTTTCGGGGGCGGGTTGCTTGGGCACGGCGTCTCTCTAGCCCGCCCTGCCCCTTGCGCAAGTGCGTAACACGCCAAACGCAAGACGGCGGCGGAACCTTCGTTCCGCCGCCGTCTCGATTGTCACTGCCTGGGCAGCTTCAGCGCAAGGATCAGCGATAGCAGACCTTGCGGACAGCCTCGACGATGCGCGGCGTGTCGATAAGCGCAAGCTTTTCGAGGTTGGCCGCGTAAGGCAGCGGCACGTCCTCGTTGCAGACGCGGACAACCGGTGCGTCGAGATTGTCGAAGCCTTCCTCCATGCAGATCGCGGAAATTTCCGAAGCGATCGAGCAAACCGGGAAGCCTTCTTCGGCCACGACGATGCGGTTGGTCTTGGCGAGGCTCGCCAGCACCGTTTCCTTGTCGAGCGGACGCAGGGTGCGAAGGTCGATGACTTCGGCATCGATGCCTTCACCGGCCAGCTGCTCGGCCGCTTCGAGAGCGAGGCCGACGCCGATCGAGTAGGACACGATGGTCACGTCCTTGCCTTCGCGCATGATCCGCGCCTTGCCGATCGGCAGGACGTGATCGTCGAGTTCGGGCAGTTCGAAGGTACGGCCGTAGACCAGTTCGTTCTCAAGGAACACGACCGGGTCTTCGCTACGGATCGCCGCCTTCAGCAGGCCCTTGGCATCCGACGCGTCGTAAGGCGCGATCACGACCAGGCCGGGCACGTTGGCATACCACGGGCCGTAGTTCTGCGAGTGCTGCGCGCCGACGCGCGATGCCGCGCCGTTGGGGCCGCGGAACACGATCGGGCACCGCATCTGGCCGCCCGACATGTAGTTGGTCTTGGCCGCCGAGTTGATGATGTGATCGATCGCCTGCATGGCGAAGTTGAACGTCATGAACTCGATCACCGGACGCAGACCGCCCATGGCGGCGCCGGTGCCGATGCCGGCAAAGCCATATTCGGTGATCGGCGTATCGATCACGCGCTGCGGGCCGAACTCTTCCAGCAGACCCTGGGTAACCTTGTAGGCACCCTGATATTCCGCGACTTCCTCACCCATCACGAAGACGCGCGGATCGCGGCGCATTTCCTCGGCCATGGCGTCGCGCAGTGCTTCGCGGACGGTCGAGGTCTTCATGTTGGTGCCGAAGGGAACTTCGGGATCCTTCTTCGCGGGAGCCGGTGCCGGTGCTTCGGCCTTGACAGCCGGCGCGGCTTCGGCGGCGGGAGCAGCCTCTGCCTTGGGGGCCGGAGCGGAAACCGCCGAAGCGTCTTCGCCTTCACCGGCGAGCACGGCGATCACCGTGCCGACCTTCACGCCCTCGGTGCCTTCGGCCACGAGGATCTTGCCGACGGTGCCCTCGTCTACGGCTTCGAATTCCATCGTCGCCTTGTCGGTTTCGATTTCAGCCAGGATATCACCGGAAGCGACTTCGTCGCCTTCCTTGACCAGCCAGCGGGCAAGCTTGCCCTCTTCCATCGTCGGAGAGAGCGCCGGCATCTTGAGTTCGATCGCCATCAGTAGCGCTCCACCAGGACGTCAGTATAGAGTTCGGAAAGTTCGGGCTCGGGCGAGTTTTCCGCGAAGTCGGCCGATTCCGCGACTTGCGCGCGGACGCGCTTGTCGATTTCCTTCAGCGCGGCCTCGTCCACGCCAAGGGCGACGAGGTCGTTCTTCACGTGCTCGATCGGATCGCGCTTCTCGCGCACGTCCTGCACTTCCTCGCGGCTGCGATACTTGGCAGGGTCGGACATCGAGTGACCGCGATAACGGTAGGTGTTCAGTTCCATGAGAACCGGGCCATTGCCGGCGCGCACGTATTCCAGCGCCAGTTCGGCCGCCTTGCGGACTTCGAGCACGTCCATGCCGTCAACCTGCATGCCGGGAATCCGGAACGCGGTGCCGCGGCGGTAGAAGTGCGTTTCAGCCGAACCGCGCTTCACGGCGGTGCCCATGGCGTAGCCGTTGTTCTCGATCACGAAGATGATCGGGAGCTTCCAGAGAGCCGCCATGTTGAAGCTCTCGTAGACCTGGCCCTGGTTGGCAGCGCCATCACCGAAGTAGGCCATCGCGACACCGCCGTCTTCACGGTACTTGTGCGCGAAAGCGAGACCTGCGCCGAGCGAGACCTGCGCGCCGACGATGCCGTGGCCGCCGTAGAACTTATGCTCCACGCTGAACATGTGCATCGAGCCGCCCTTGCCACGCGAGATACCCGCGGCGCGGCCGGTCAGTTCGGCCATGATCACCTTGGGGTCGATACCATAGGCAAGCATGTGGCCATGGTCGCGATAACCGGTGATGACCGAGTCGCGGTTGGAATCGAGCGCGGACTGAAGGCCCACGGCAACGGCTTCCTGGCCGATGTAAAGGTGACAGAAGCCGCCGATCAGGCCGAGGCCGTAAAGCTGGCCTGCCCTTTCCTCGAAGCGACGGATAAGAACCATCTGCTCGTAAAGGTTGAGCAGTTCCTCCTTGTTCGGCGTGTAGCGCCGGTCGGCCGCGAGTGCCTCCTGGAGGCTGTGCAGCGCGAAGTCTTCGTCCTGTGCCGGAGTTACGGCAGGCTCGGCGCCGGAACCGGCGTCAATCTTGGCTTTGGGCAACGGGACTCCCCATCGTTGGTGCGATTGATTTCGGGCCGCTTATAGGACCCCGCGCGGAAATCGAAAGCGCGTTGAAGGAAATTTGCCGTCAATGGCACAAAAATTATGGCTGCCCGCAATGCAGCAGCCACAAACCGCGCCGAAAACCGGCGCGGACGGCTTCATTTGCCGATGAGCATGACCATTTCGTCAGGACGGGCAACATTGAGGTTGCTGCGCAGCAGTTCGCCGGCAAGATCGGGATCGACGCGGCGCTGGTCCAGCAGATTCACGCGGTTCTTCAGGCGATCCCGGTCGAGACGGAGCTCCGCCAGCTTGACGCGGCGTTCTTCCAGGAGATGCTGGTTCTCGGTCCAGGCGATGATGCCGCTTGGCCCCGCGATCACGAACGCACCCATCAGCAGCAGCACCGCAAGAGCGATGCCCTGGACCAGGCGTTCCTTGGCGAGGCTGGCTTCCTGTCGCATGATCTTGGGCTGGGACCTCATGGAAATCGATAGAATCACAAGTGATTCCGCGTTGCAAGCCGAAACAATAACCGATTCGCGGCGATGCGGAACAGGCTTGCGGCACGCCAGCTATCGCATGCCGGGGCATATTGGTGTTGATAACTTTTTGAAACATGCGCTGCACGTTCACGGGTGAACACATCGCCCCTTTCGGACTAATCCTTTGGAGGTATTCCCGGCGCTGAGGGGGCATTGCCTATCGCCTTGTTCACCGCTGCAAAGTGCGTGCGCAGACGCCCTTCGCTGTCTGCCACATCGCGAGCGGCCTGAAGCAGCCCGCGGCGGGCGTCGATGACCGGCAGGTAGTTGGCGGAACCAGCCCGATAGCGCGCCTCGACATTCTGCCATGCTGCTCGCGCGCTGCCTTCGCGGGCGATGAATTTCTCGCGTCGCTGCCACTCGGCAGTGTAGTCGTTCAGGGCATCGTCGATTTCCTGCCAGGCCTCCAATACGGTCGTCTGGTAGTTCACAAAGGCCTCGCGCGCTTCGAGCTTGCGGACCTGCACGGCGGCGCGGCGGCGACCTCCATCGAAGATCGGCAGGCTGAGGCCGGGCCCTATCTGCCATGTGCGGCTCGCCCAATCGAACAGGTTATCCTTGCGGTAGCTCTCCAGGCCGAACCCGCCGCCAAGCCGGATGGCGGGATAGAGATCGGCGATGGCAATGCCGATCTCGGCGGTGGCGGCGTGAAGTTTCGATTCGGCCGCCCGCACGTCCGGTCGGCGCTGGGCGACTTCGGAGGGCAGCCCTAGCGAAAGGTCCGGCGGCGCGGGAATTACGGTTGCATTTCGGGTAGGTAGTAGGAGATCGCGCAGGGAGCCCGGCTGCTGCCCCAAGGCCAGAGCGATACGGCCAATTTGCGCCGCTTCCTGCGCCTGAAGTGCGGGAAGGCTTGCCTCCAGGGCGCGCAGTCCGGCCCGGTCGGTTTCGAGGCCGGTATGGTTTTCCATGCCGCCATCGGCTCGCGCGGCGACCAGCGAAACCTGGTCTGTGAGCAGCGCGATGTCTTCCTTAGCCAAAGCGATCTGTGCCTGAGCGGTGCGCAGCGCAAAGTAGGCCTGGGCGACCTCGCTGGCGACGGACAGTCGTGCAAGGTCCAGCATGGCGCCCTGCCCCGCCACTTGCGCATCTGCCGATTCGATTGAGCGACGAACCCTGCCCCAGAGATCGATCTCCCATCCGGCATCGAAGCCTCCCTGATAGAGCGTGAAGGGATCGGCAAGGAACTTCGCCAGTTCGTCGCGACTAGCCCCCGATGCACTGCCCCCGATAGCGTCGAAAAGGCGGGTGGAGGCGCCATACTCGCTCATGCGCTCGCGGTTGACCTGGGCGCTCGCGTTGACTTGCGGCAAACTTGCGGACGCGGCGATACCTCGCTGCGCGCGGGCCTGCGCGAAGTGAAGCGCAGCGGTTTCGATATCGGGGCTGGCGGCCATGGCCTGCCGCTCCAGACGATCCAGAACGGGGTCGCCGAGTATGGTCCACCAGTCCGCCGGAATGGTTACGCTACCCGAAGTGGGCGCGATCAGGCTCGGGTCGCCTCCGCGCCAGCTTGCCCAGTCATCCGGGGCTGCGGGCGTGGGTGCCTTGAAGTCCGGACCGACCGTGCAGGCGGGAAGACAGAGGGCCAGTGACGTGGCTGTGAGTGCGGCAGTCAGGAACCTTGAGGTCATGCGCATTGGTCCTGGGATCAGGCGAGACGATGGCGGAACAGCCAGGCGGACAGAGGCAGCGTTATCGCCGCAACCACAAGCAAAGGCACGAAATCGAGCGCGATGTCTCCGAGCACTGCGCCTTCGAGATAGACCCGCCGGACGATGGCGACGCCGAAGCGCAGCGGGTTCGCGTAAGTCGCGATCTGGAGCACTTCCGGCATGTTGCGCACCGGCGTCAACATGCCGGAAAGCAAGGTCAGCGGCATGATGATGAGAAACGAGTAGAGCATCGCCTGTTGCATGTTCAGCGCCAGCGCCGAGATCGACATGCCGATGCCCACCGAGGCGAGGTTGAACACGAAAAGCCCGAAGTACAGCAGCAGTGGCGATCCGCTCATCGGGATCTGGAACCAGAAGCGCACGATCATCAGTACGATCGTCGATTGCAGCAATCCGACGACGATCGAGGGGAGCGCTTTCCCCACCAGTATCTGCAAAGGGGTGAGCGGTGTGACGAGAAGCTGGTCGAATGTTCCCTGCTCTCGCTCTCGCGCCACGGACAGCGCCGCCAGCAGCAAGGTCTGCAACATCGAAAGTGTGGCGATCATGGCGGGCATGATCTGCCATCGCGATTCGAGGTTCGGGTTGAACCAGGCCCGCCGGATCACGCTTACGCCCTGCATTCCGCTTCGCGCCGCATTGAAGCCCTGCGTCACCGAAGACACGTAAGCCGCAGCCGAACCCGCCGTAGTCGAGTTTCGGCCATCCAGGACGATCTGTACTTGTGCGCTTTCCCCCGCAGCCAGTCGGCGGTCGAAATCGGCCGGGATCGTTACCGCCATGAGCACTTTCCCACCATCGATCAACGACGCGATCTGGGCGGAGCTCGTCAGGGTGGCCTCTCTTGCGAATACCCCGGTACCATCCAACCGGGCGATGAACTCGCTCGCCGCCTGTCCCCTGCTCTGGTCGAGCAGCGCATAGGGCACATAGTCGAGATCGAGGATCGCGCCGTAGCCGAACAGCATGGACTGGATGAATGCCGGGGCCACCAACAACAGGCGGTTGGCCGGATCCTTGAACAGGGCCAGCACTTCCTTGCGGCACAGCACCGCGATCTGGGCGAACCATGCGATCAGGTAGTCCATCCCGTCAGTCCAGACGCTTGCGCAGGGTGCGCTGCGTCAGCAGGGTCAGCACCACGACGTAGCCGATCAGGATCGCGCAGTTGCGCAGGACCATTGTCCAGTCCGTACCGGCGAGAAACAGGCTCTTGATAACGCTCATGAAGTGCGTTGCCGGCAGCAGTTCGCCGACGATCCTCACCGCAAGAGGCACATTGCGCAAGTCGAACACGAACCCCGAGAGCATGAGCGCGGGCATGAAGCTTGCCAGAAGCGCCACCTGGCTCGCCGCGAACTGGTTGCGTGTCGCGCCTGAAATCAGGAGCCCGACCAGCAGCGAAACCAGCAGGTAGAGAAACGAGCAGAGCACGATCGCCACCATCGAGCCTCTGATCGGGACATCGAACAGGAAGCGCGCCGCCAGCAGGCACATCACCAGATCGATCATCCCCACCACGAGATAGGGCGCGATCTTGGACAGTACCATTTCGACGGGGCGAACCGGCGTGACGAACAGCGATTCGAGCGTGCCGCGCTCCCACTCCCGCGCAATCAGCAGCGAACTGAGGAAGGCGCCCACCAGGGTCATGACAAGCACGATCAACCCCGGCACAAGATACCAGCGACTGTTGCCCTCCTCGTTGAACCAGGTCCGCTGCATCAGCGTTACGCTGCCGCCGGCCCCGACCGAACCTGCGCGGTCGGACTGCCGCAGCACGACCGTGCCGATCGCGCCTTGCACATAGGCCTCCAGTGTCTGTGCGGTCGTGGAATCGACGCCGTTGAGGATGAGTTGGATCTGGCCGCCTGCACTTCCCCTGCCAACCGCTTGTGCCCGCGCGAAGTCGACCGGCACCCGCACGATGGCGTCGACCCGGCCGCTGCGCAGCATTTCGCTGGCCTCCTCCATCGTCTCGACATCGACAGGGGAGAGATAGGGCGATCCCCGGATGCCCGAGACGATCTCGCGCGCAGTATCGGAACGGTCCTGAAGCACCAGCGCGACAGGCGCATTCTTCACGTCGAACGAGAGCCCGAAGCCGAACAGAAGGATCAGCCCGACCGGCAGGAGCAGCCCGACCATCAGGTTGCTGCGGTCACGCAGCATCTGGCGCGTTTCCTTGCGAGAAAGAGCGGCCAACCTCGACAGGAAGGTGCTGTCCGCTGTCACGTCGCTACCTTGCTGTCATGATCGGCGGCGCGCCCCTGTTCGACAATGGCGATAAAGGCCGCATCCATGTCGATGTCGCCGCCGCCTGCCTGCTCGCGCACTTGCTGCGGAGTGCCGAGCGCAAGCATCCGTCCAGCATCCTGGATGGCGATACGATCGCAATATTCCGCTTCTTCCATGAAGTGCGTGGTGACAACCACCGTCACGCCGGCCTGCGAAAGCGCCGTGATCGTGCGCCAGAAGGATCGCCGCGCCAGCGGATCGATGCCGCTGGTCGGCTCATCGAGGAACAGGATTTCCGGTTCGTGCACGAGCCCTGCCGCCATGGCGAGCCGCTGCTTGTAGCCATGCGGCAGTTCTCCACTGACAGCCGCCGGATCGAGATCGAATTGCCCGATGATCGCCTTCACCCGTTCGCGCAGGATGGTGCCGCGAAGACCGTAGGCGCCCCCGAAGAACTCAAGGTTCTCGCGCACGGTGAGATTTGCATAGAGCGAGAATTTCTGCGCGACATAGCCGATCCGCCGCCGCGCCTGCGCCCGTGCGCGGCGCAAGTTGACACCCGCCACTTCGAGCGTCCCACTGGTCGCCGGAAGCAGCCCGCAGAGCATCCGGAAGGTCGTGGTCTTGCCCGCGCCGTTGGGACCGAGCAGCCCGAATATCTCGCCGCGCCGCACGTCGAACGAGGTGCTGGCGACGGCGGTGAAATCTCCGAAACGCCGCACCAGGTCGCGTACATGGATGACGGCCTCGTCATCTTCCGCCCCTCCCGGTTCGGGTTCTATCGCAACGATGGGCGCCTTGCTCTCCGCCTCGCGCACGCCATCGTGTTGGCGCAGCAGAAGCATGAAGGCATCCTCCAGTTGTTCGGCTCTCGGCTCCGCTTCAACGCCGTCGAGCAGGTCTTCCATGTCTTGCAGTTCGGCGTCGGGCGACCGGATGAAGCGCACCGCACCGCCTCTCGGCACCGCGTCTATGATCCGGTCGGGCGCATCGATCAACCTGGCCTGCAGATCGCGCGCAGGCATATTAGCAGGCGGTGCGGCCACGAAAGTCAGACCGCGGGCCTTTTTCGTCAGTTCACCCGGTGTGCCCTGATCCAGCAGGCGGCCGTGATCCATGACCAGCACCTCGTCGCAGCGCCCAGCCTCATCCATGTAGGCAGTGCTGACGATGATGCTCAGCCCCTCCGCCTCGATCAACTGCTCGATGATCTCCCAGAGATCGCGCCGCGACAGCGGGTCGACCCCGACGCTCGGTTCGTCCAGCAGGAGAAGATCGGGCACGCGCACAAGCGTGCAGGCGAGCCCGAGCTTCTGCTTCATCCCGCCTGAAAGCTTCCCCGCCGGACGTCCGGTGAAACGGGCCATGTCGGTCATTTCCAGCATTCGCGAGAAGCGCTCGGCGCGCAGCTCCTGCGGCACGCCGTGGAGATCGGCGTAGAGATCGAGGTTCTCCTGAACGCTGAGATCCTCGTAGAGACCGAAGCGCTGCGGCATGTAGCTGATTCGGTCCTGCACCGCCTGCGGACGCCGTGTCACGTCGATGCCCAGTACATCCAGAGTGCCACCGTCGGGAGCCAGCAATCCGGTCATCATCCGCATCAACGTCGTCTTGCCTGCCCCATCCGGCCCGACGAGCGCCGTGATCGTCCCCTCGCGGATGTCCAGACAAAGATCCTGCACGGCATCGAACGCTTTACCGTCCGCGCCGATGAAACTCTTTCGCAGGTTCCGGCTCCGCACCGTCAGTGCGCTTGTCATCCTGCCTGTCCCGGCGTCTTCGGTCTCGGCCGGGCCGTTCACCGGGCGTGCCCTTCACTTGGCGCACCAGTATTGATCCGCACCGTCACCGGTTGCCCGAGCCGCAAGGTCCCGTTGCGGTCATCAACCCTGACGCGCACTTCGTAGACGAGCGCAGTGCGCAGCGATTCGGTCTCTACCGACTTGGGAGTGAATTCCGCGACCGAGGAAATATAGCCCACCGTGCCCGCAACCGGCTTGTCGGGAAAACTGTCGCTCGTCACCCTCGCCTTCATGCCCATGCGGACACGGCCGAGATCGGCCTCCTCAACGTAGACGCGCACCCATTTCGGACTGGTCAGAGCCAGTTCGTAGACCGGCTTTTGCGGCGTGGCCATGTCCCCCACTTCGAGCAGGCGTGAACGGACCACCGCGTCACCGGGAGCCTTGAGTTCGCCTTGGGAAACCTGATGCCTGAGCAGCGCGAGCTGGGCCTCGGCGCCCTTCATCTGCGCATCGGCGGCCGCGACATCCTCAGCGCGAGGTCCGCGAATGGCGAGCTTGAGCGCTTCTGCCGCTTCCTTGGCCCGCGCATCGGCGACGGCGGCAAGATTTCTTTCCTGATCGAGTTCCTGCGCGCTGACGGCGCGGCCCTGCGTGGTAGAGGATACCTCTCGGGCCCGGCGCAAGTCGTCAGCGGCCTTGACTGCATCCGCCCTTGCAGCGGCAAGCCGCGCGCGCGCTTGCTGGAGTTCCTCGGGCCGGGTGCCGTTGCGAAGTTTGAGCAGGCTTTCCCGGGAAGCCGCGACCTGCGCCTCTGCATTGTCGGCCTGCAAGCTCAGGGTAGCCGTATCGAGTTGCGCCAGCACTTGTCCCGCCTTGACGGAATCGCCCTCCTCGACAGTCATCCGGGTGACCCGCCCACTACCGTCGAACGCCAGGGAGACCTGCCGAATGTCCACATTGCCGTGGAGAACGATCTCGTTCGGGTCCTTTTGGCTGCGGGTCATCCACCAGATCGCGGCAGCAGCAAGAACAAGCGCCACGACAATTGCGGCCCCCACGGTCTTCTTCATTCAGATTCCCCGGCCTGTTTCGGTGGAGCAACTCAAGAGATACCAACGACATACTTACATCGCATTGCGGCAAATCAAGCGCCATTTTCCAGTGAAGAGCGCGGTTTTGCTTTTTGCCCGGCGCTGCTAGAGGCAGCGCATGCTGACGATCCGTGACATTACCGTTCGCCTTGGCGGGCGCACCATCCTCGACCAGGCCGCTGCCACGATTCCCAAGGACGGCAAGGTGGGCCTGATCGGCCGCAACGGCGCGGGCAAGTCCACGCTCGTCAAGGCGATCATCGGTGAACTGGAGCCCGACGAAGGTTCGGTGGACATGCCGCGCCGTGCCCGTCTGGGCTATATCGCGCAGGAAGCACCCGCGGGGCACAAGACCGCGCTCCAGGCTGTGCTGGATGCCGACGCCGAGCGGATGTCCTTGCTTGCCGAAGCCGAGACCTGCACCGATCCCAACCGCCTGGGCGACCTCCACGACCGGCTTATCGCGATCGACGCCTATACCGGCGAAGCGCGCGCCGCGCGCATTCTCGTCGGCCTCGGCTTCGACGAGGCGATGCAGGCAAGCCCGCTGGACAGTTTCTCCGGCGGCTGGAAAATGCGTGTGGCGCTTGCGGGCCTGCTGTTCTCGCAGCCCGACGTGCTGCTGCTCGACGAACCCTCAAACCACCTCGACCTCGAAGCGACACTCTGGCTGGAGAACTTCCTCCAGACCTACCCCAAGACGCTGATCGTCATCAGCCATGAACGCGACCTGCTCAACAACGTGGTCGATCACATCCTGCACCTGCAGCAGGGCAAGCTGACGCTCTACCCCGGCACTTACGACAGCTTCGAGCGCATCCGCGCCGAACGCGCCGCGCAGGCGGTTGCCGCACGTGCGAATCAGGACGCCCAGCGCAAGAAGCTGGCCGACTACGTTGCCCGCAATTCCGCCCGCGCCTCCACCGCGAAGCAGGCGCAATCGCGCGCCAAGATGCTGGCGCGAATGCAGCCGATCGCGGCCATGGCCGAGGATTCCTCGCTGAGTTTCGATTTCCCGAGCCCGGATGAACTGCGCCCGCCGCTCGTCACGCTCGACCTCGCCTCGGTCGGCTACGTCGCTGACAAGCCGATTCTGCGCCGCCTCAACTTGCGCATCGATCCTGAGGACCGCATCGCCCTGCTCGGCCGCAACGGCAACGGCAAGACCACGCTGGCCCGCCTGCTCGCCCGCCAGCTCGAACCGATGGAAGGTTCGCTCACCTTCTCGCCCAAGATCCGTATCGGCTACTTCACCCAGTATCAGGTGGAGGAACTCCCCTCTGACTCAACCCCGCTCGAATTGATGACCCGTGCCATGGCTGACAAGCCGCCGGTCGCGGTGCGCGGACAACTGGGTCGCTTCGGGTTCTCCGGCCCGCGCGCGACGGCCGGGATCGGCACCCTTTCCGGCGGCGAACGCGCGCGTCTTGCCCTGGCGCTGGTGACGCGCGACGCGCCGCACATGCTGATCCTCGACGAACCGACCAACCACCTCGACGTCGACGCCCGCGAGGCGCTGGTGCAGGCGCTCAACGATTTTGCCGGCGCGGTGATTCTCGTCAGCCACGACCGGCACATGGTCGAACTGGCGGCGGACCGTCTGGTACTGGTCGATCAGGGCACGGCGGACAACTACGACGGCTCGATGGAGGACTACATCGACTTCGTGCTTGGCCGGAACCAGCCCAAGAGCGGCGACAGGCAAGGCGAGGGCAAGCCGGCACGCAAGAATGGCACCGTCGCCCGCGAGGAACTCAAGGCCCTGCGCAAGAAGGTCTCGGAGACCGAAACCCGCATGAAGCGCATCCAGCAGCAGCTTGACGCGCTCGATGCCGTGCTCGCGGACCCCGGCTCCGCCAAGGGCGACCTTGCCAGACTGGGCATCGGCGAGATCGGCAAGCGCCGCACGCAGGCGGCAGAGGATCTGGAAGTGGCCGAAGCCTTCTGGTTCGAAGCCAGCGAGGCCATGGACCAGTACATGGGCGGCAACGCATGAGCGTAGCCTTCCGGCGCGACGGTGACGAAGAACATCTCGAACCCAAGTTCGAAGTGCCGATCCCGCCCGGCCCCAATCTCGTGACGGCCGAAGGCGTGGCGATTATCGGTTCGCGGATCGCTGGTCTGGAGGCGCTGGTTCCGACATTGACCGAGGATACTGCTCTCAATACCGCCAAGCGTGATCTGCGCTACTGGCGCAAACGGCTGGCGACAGCCGAAGAGCAGCCCGCGCCCGCCGGCGATACCGTGATGTTCGGTCACCGCGTGCGCTTCACCCTGAAGGGGCAGACGCGCGAAATCCGGATCGTCGGGCATGACGAAGCCGATCCGGCCAAGGGCGATCTCGCCTTCACTGCCCCGCTCGCCCGCGTCCTGTTGGGCTCCGGGGCGGGTGAGTTCGTCGATTTCAACGGACAGGAAGACGCAATCGAGGTCCTCGAAATTCTGGCCTGAACCGGAAAACATCCCCGAAAACCAAAAACGGGGCCTTCGCGGGCCCCGTTTTCGTTTTCAGTGTCCTGAAAAAGCCGTTCTTAGAACGACTTCCTCGGCTTCTTGTGGAACGGCTTACCGCCCGCGCCGGGGCCACCGGGACCACCGCGATCATTGCGCGGACCGCCGGTCGGACGGGGCTTGTGGTGACGCGGGCCATCGAAACCGCCACGTCCACCTTCCTCGCGCCCATAAGGCTTGCGGCCACGACCCTGCGGTCCGTCACGACGACGATCGCGTGCGATATCGCGCGGTGTTTCGGTCGCGACTTCGATGCGGATCGTGTTTTCGACGTCGCCGCTCTCATCATGAGAGGTACGCTCGACCGAACGGATGAACTGGTCGGCCATGTCCCGCGGGATCTGGAAGTGGGTCTGGTCGGCGCCGATGCGGATCTGGCCGACCGCATTGCGGGTGACGTGACCACGGCGGCAGAGCAGCGGCAGGATCCAGCGCGGATCGGCATGCTGTTCGCGGCCAACATCCATCGTGAACCAGACCACATCGTCGAAACCGGGACGCTGGCGCGCTTCGCGGGCTTCCGGGCTGTTGCCGATGAGTTCCTCGGGCTGCGGCAGACTTGCGCGGTGGGCGCGAACAAGTGCGACGGCGAGGTCTTCCGGGCTCACCTTTTCAAGCAGGCCGCGCGCGATTTCACGGTCCTCGTCGTCCGCTTCGACCGGGGCCAGCAGCTTGTCCATCAGACGGCTGCGATCGGCTTCGCGGATCGCTTCGGGGCTCGGCGCGGAAATCCACTCGGCCTCGATGCGGGCACCGCGAAGCATACCCTCCACGCGGCGACGACGCGGGAACGGCACGACGATGACGGCAGTGCCCTTCTTGCCCGCGCGGCCGGTACGGCCCGAACGGTGCTGGAGCGTTTCGGCATCGCGCGGAATCTCGACGTGTACGACGAGGCTCAGCGAGGGAAGATCGATGCCGCGTGCAGCGACGTCAGTGGCGACGCAGACGCGGGCGCGCTTGTCGCGAAGCGCCTGAAGCGCGTTGTTGCGCTCGTTCTGCGAATGCTCGCCCGAAAGCGCCACGGCCGAGAAGCCGCGTTCCGTCAACGTGGAGTGAAGGTGCTTCACATTGTCACGGGTGGCGCAGAACAGGATCGCGGTTTCCGCGTCATGAAGGCGAAGCAGGTTTACCACCGCGTTTTCGACATCGGCCGGCGCAACGGTAACCGCTTGATAGGTGATGTCACCATGGCCGCGGTTCTCGCTGACCGTCGAAATGCGCAGGGCATTGGTCTGGTAGCGACGGGCCAGCGCTTCGATCGGACGCGGCATGGTAGCCGAGAACAGCAGCGTGCGGCGGCTGGCCGGCATCGCGTCGAGCAGTTCCTCAAGGTCTTCACGGAAGCCCATGTCGAGCATCTCGTCCGCTTCGTCGAGCACGACGACCCGCAGCGAGGAGAGGTCCAGCTTGCCACGTTCGAGGTGATCGCGCAGACGGCCCGGCGTGCCAACGACGATGGTGGCGCCGCGCTCAAGCTGCTTGCGCTCGCGAACGGGGTCCATGCCGCCAACACACGTGACGATGCGAGCGCCGGTCGAGGCGTAGAGCCAGGTCAGTTCGCGGCTAACCTGCAGCGCAAGTTCGCGCGTGGGCGCGATAGCAAGTGCGAGCGGCGCTTCGGCATAAGGAATGGAGCCGTCGGCCAGCAGTTCGTCGCCCATGGCGATGCCGAATGCGACGGTTTTGCCGGAACCGGTCTGCGCCGAAACCACGAGGTCGCGTCCACGCGCTTCGGCTTCGGCGACAGCGGCCTGAACCGGGGTCAGATTCTCATAGCCATGCGCGGTAAGCGCTTCGGCGAGAGGCTGGGGGAGCTGGGAAAAAGTCATGAGTTTGTCGAATCGTCCTGTGCCGCTTGCGCGGTCTGATCTGGTAAGGCCTGATGAGGGGTGCGCGACCCCAACGGGCCTGTTGACGGGCTCCATAGACAAAAAACTCGCGTTTGGCGCGCACCAATTTCATAAAAAGCAACAACGGGCTTGCGCGGGCGGCAAATTTTCGGTCGTCGGACGCTTCGAACAGCAAGTTCGCCGCGCATAATGCAGGGTGCCTGCCGGGCTCTTCTGCGCTGCAGCCAGAGCCCGGACAGCCTGCAAATCCACGCATGACCACCCCGGCTTTCGATCAACGGCGGCAGCTTTGAGCGTGCAGGTCTTACATTCAAATATCTGATAATATTAAATAAATATCTTTAAGTCGGCGCTTCCTGATGCGTGCGGGCTATGGCACCGGGCGTCAACTGCTGCCGAGCACCGTCGTTTGCCCGGTCGATGACAGTTTCCCAGCAATTTCACGTCTCGCAGATGACGGTGAGAACGACCGTCACAAACCCGAAATCAGGCCGCCATATCAGCCCGTCTCGCGCTGGAATTAATCGGCATGCCTGCTGCGGGTCGCGTGGTTCGGCGGAGTCTTCCCGAAGATCCAGGCCATGACAGCAGGAGCCACATGACGGACGCGCTCAGGATTCTGGTGCCGCTGCACAGCCCCGATCCGGGCGGAGTTGAACGCGTGGCGCTGGGGCTCGCTGCGGAATGGGATCGCAGCGGGCACCAGGTGACCGTGGTGCTTGGCCGGGCAAGCGGCTGCGATCTCTCCAGGCTGCCCGAACTGGATTATTGGCAGATCCCCACCCGCCTTCCCACGGCGTCGTGGGAGACGCCCTGGATGATCCACTCGCTATACAGCTACCTCGTCGATCAGGGCGCCGACGTGCTGTTCCTGCCCGGCAACACTTATGCCGTGGTCGGTGCGGCGATGCGCCTGTTGCTGGGTGAACACGCGCCGCCCATGGCGCTCAAGGTCAGCAATGCCCTGCACCGGCCCGACATGTCTCCCTGGGTGCGGCACGGATACGGCGCATGGCTGCGCGTCCAGGGCCGCATGTTCGATCGGCTGATCGGCCTTTCCGAACCCATGGCGCGTGAAATCCGGGAAACGACGCGGGCCAGGGCAAGCCAGGTGGAAGTCATCGCAAACCCGATCCTGTCCCGTGCTCGCCTTGCCCGTCTCACTCGGTTCGACAGGCGACCCGGCTCGGTCTGGGGAACGCGCTATCTCACAGCCGGACGCCTCGCTCCGCAAAAGAACCATGCCATGATGCTGCGCGCCTTCGCACGCGCCGCCCGCCCGGCCGACACCCTCACGATCGCAGGCGAAGGCCCGGAACGCGGAGTCATCGAAAATCTGGTCCGACAGCTCGGCCTCGATGGAAGGGTCTTCCTCACCGGCTATCTTGGAACGATCGATACCCTGCTGGCCGATGCAGACGTTTTCGTGCTGAGTTCCGACTACGAAGGCCTGCCCGGCGTCGTCGTGGAAGCACTGGCGGCAGGTCTGCTGGTACTGTCAACGAACTGCTGCGTCAGCATGGAATGCCTGATCGAGGAAGGTCGCACCGGCCTGCTGGTACAGCCGCGGGACGAAGGCGCGTTTGCCGCAGGGCTCACGCGCATCAGGGAGCTCGGCGGAGACCCCGACCGAGCCCGGGACATTGCCGCGCGCTACGAGGTCGAAAGCGCGGCGCGGCGCTATCTCGAAATGATGACGCAGCTTCACCGCCAGCGCGAACACAACCGCCGCCGCAATCTTGGGCTCAGTGCATGGACGGGGCACGCGTCCCGGCAGCGCACGCTCTGACCCCTCCCCTATTCGCGGAGACTTTCGTGACAGAGACCGCCGCCATTCTGGCGCCAGATGCCCCGGCCCTTCAACTGACGCCGCAGGACCGCGATCCGCGTCGTGGCCGTAACGCCGCGTTTTCCATTATTCTTTCGCTCGCTGTCGTTGCCGCGGTCTTCCATGAACTGGGCGGGCTCGACCTCCGGAATCTCATCGCGATGGTGCCGGCGACCCCCGGCTTCTGGGTGGTCTTCACGCTGAGCTATCTTGTGACGCCGGCCAGCGAATGGCTCATTTTCCGGCGGCTCTGGGGCATCCCAGGCTCCGGCATGCTCGCGCTGCTGCGCAAGAAGGTCTACAACGAACTGCTGCTTGGCTACCTGGGAGAGGCGTACTTTTACACTTGGGCGCGGCGCCGGGTCGCGCTGGGAGCAGCGCCGTTCGGAGCGGTGAAGGACGTGGCCATCCTGTCGGCGATGACCGGCAACGGGGTGACCATGGCTCTGCTGGCGGTGATGGTGCCGGTCATGGGCACAACGCGGCTCGGGCTCGACAGCCGGATGATGACCCTCTCTCTCGGCGTCCTGCTGGTCGTTTCTGCGGCCGCCATGCTGCTCCGCCGCCGCGTCTTCTCGCTGCCTCAGGCCGATCTCGTCATGATAACGCAGATCCACTTCGGCCGGATCGCGCTGACGACGTTGTTCAATGCCCTGCTCTGGCATCTGGTTCTTCCCGAAGTGCAGCTTTCCTGGTGGCTTTTCCTTGCCACGCTGCGTCTGCTGGTCTCCCGGCTGCCGTTGATACCCAACAAGGATTTGCTGTTCGCAGGGGTCGCAGTGCTCGCCCTAGGCCACGAGCGTGACATCGGCGCGCTCATGACCTTGATGGCGGGCCTGATTCTGGCGGCGCATCTCGTGCTAGGGGCGCTGCTGGCAGGCAGAGACCTGGCAATCCCCGAGCAGTCGGCATGAACGCACCGGCCTTCATCGTGCTGCTTGCCGCCGCCCTCATTCCCTCCACGCCCGATCTGGGCAAGGCCGAAGGCCGGTGCCGGCCGAACGAGAGCGGTCCAGCCTTCGTCGTCGAGCCCGTGGGCCTCAAAGACAGGAGCGGCAGGCTCCGGCTGGAGGTCTACCCCGCCAACGAGAAAGACTTCCTTGCCGACGACAACGTCCTCGTCAGCGCCGGGAAGACCTTCCGCCGCGTCGAGGCGGCGTTGCCTCCCAGCGGCGTCCCGAGCCTTTGCATCCGTGTGCCCGCGCCCGGCACTTACGCCGTCAGCCTGCTTCACGACCGCGACGACGACCGCAAGTTCGACTGGAAGATCGACGGTATCGGCTTCTCAGGCAATCCGAAGCTGGGTTGGGGCAAGCCGAACGTGCGCAAGGCGAGCGCCGCCGCCGGCACGGGGCTCACGAGCCTGCGCATCGTCATGAATTACCGCAGCGGGCTCGGTGTCGCGCCCCTTCAGGCAAAGGTCTTGAGCAAATGAAAATCGTCGACGTCTGTGCCTTCTATTCGCCCCACGGCGGCGGCGTACGCACTTACGTGGAACAGAAGCTGCGGATCGGCCCCGCCATGGGCCATGAGATCGTCATCCTTGCCCCCGGGGACGAGGATGCTGTGATCGAACGTGGCCCCGGCGCCCGCATCGTCCTGGTAAAAAGCCCGCGCTTCCCGCTGGACCGGAAGTACTGGTACTTCAACGAGCCCGAGCGGCTCCACGCCGCGCTCGATGCCGAAGCGCCCGATTTCGTGGAGGCGACATCACCCTGGCGGAGCGCCGGGCTCGTGGCGGACTGGCCGGGCGATGCACCGCGCAGTCTGGTCATGCATGCCGATCCGCTGTCCGCCTACGCCTATCGCTGGCTCGGCAACGTCTTCTCTCGCGAGACCATAGACCGGCAGTTCTCGGTATTCTGGGAGCACCTGCGCCGCCACAGTCGCCGGTTCGATCACGTCGTCTGCGCCAACAGCGATCTTGCAAGGCGGCTTGGCGAAGGCGGCGTATCGCATACCGTGACGATCCCGATGGGTGTCGAGGGAGGCTGCTTCTCACCCGCTCACCGCGACCCTGCGCTTCGGGCCGAATTGCTCGCGGCCTGCGAACTGCCGGAGAGCGCCGCGCTCTTGCTGGCGGTTGGCCGTCTCGCACCCGAAAAGCGCTGGCCGCTGGTGATCGATGCTGTGGGCATGGCAAGCCAGCGGACGCCAATCGGCCTCGTCATGCTGGGCGAAGGCCGCGAGCAGCGCACGATCCTGCGTCACATCGCCGGCAATCCGCATGTCCGCCTCTTTGCACCCGAGCGCGAGCGCGCGGCATTCGCCCGCATCATGGCGAGTGCCGATGCCCTGGTGCACGGCTGCGAGGCGGAGACCTTCTGCATGACAGCTGCAGAGGCCCGTGCAAGCGGCACTCCGGTGATCGTCCCGGACGCGGGCGGCGCGGCGGACCATGCAGCAGGAGGCGCGGGCCGGACTTATGCCGCCGCCGATGCGCAGGCCGCAGCCGAAGCGATCCTCGCCGTCGTGCAGGAGCGGCCCCGCCCTGCGGTCACCGCAAGGACCATGGACGCCCACTTCGAAGACCTGTTCGCGGCTTATGCAGCCTGCCTCGACAAGCGCCGCAAGGCAGCTTGAGGTAGAGCCTACTGGCTCTGCTGCCACCCCCCGCCAAGTGCGAGGAACACCGCGATCTGGTCATCCACCAGAGCCGCTTCGGCAGCGGCATGGTTGACCTGCGCCGTCGCCAGCGCACCTTGCGCACTTAGCAGATTGAGGAAGTCGCTGCGACCGAAGCGGAACAGCTTGCCCGCCTGCTGCGCGGAAAGACCTGCGCTGTCGCTCGCCCGGCCAAGCGCGTCGGTCCGGTCGGCATCGCGGGCGTAAGTCTCCAGCGCAGTCTCGGTGCCGCGCAGGGCGTCCAGTACGGTCTGGTCGAACTTCGCGATATCGGCTTCGACCTGGGCGTTGGCCGCGTCGATCCGCGCGTGAATGATCGGGCGATTGGGGAACGACCAGCTCAGCAACGGCCCAAGGCTGAAGCCGAAACTGTGCGTCTTGCCGATATTCTCCAGCTTGCCGTCGTTGATGATCCCGCCGCCGATGCTGACCGTCGGGTAAAGATCGGCGGTTGCGACCCCGATGCGCGCCGTATCGCCAGCAATCGTGCGCTCGGCCTGGCGAATGTCCGGACGTCGCCGGATCAGCGCCGCACCATCGCCCACCGGCATCGGCTGCGAAAGTCGCGGAAGCGTAGCGCAGCCTTCGACTTCCCTTGGATAGTCAGCGGGTGCCCTGCCGAGCAAGGTTGCCAGCAGGTAAAGCGCCGACTGGCGCTTGGCCTGGAACGCCGGAAGGTTGGCCCGGCTGCTTTCTACCGCGGTACGTGCCCGGCTCACATCGAAGGCGGTGCCGCGCCCTCCTCGCTGGAGGCGTCCGGTCGCATCCAGGGTCTGCTGTTGCAGGGTGATGACTCTCTGGACTGTCGCGATCTGATAATTGGCCGCGCAGACATCGGCGTAAGCCTTGGTCGTGGCTGCCGCCACGCTGATCCGCACGGCGTCTCGCGCCGCCTCCACCGCTTCGCGGTCAGCAAGACTGCTTTCGATGGCGCGCTTGATCTTGCCGTTCAGGTCGAGCGGATAGGATAGCGTCAATCCCAGATCGTACGTCAGCACGCCGGGCATGTTGGTCCCGGCCGAAGTGGTCGAATAGTCTCGCTCGAGATCGGCATCGGCGCCGATAGTCGTGGCCAGCGTCTTCTGGCCGGTATATTCCCGGATGACGGCGTCCGCCTTGCGCAGGTTCGCGTCCGCCGCCCGGATATTGGCGTTTGCGGCGAGCGCCTGCTCGACAAGACCATCAAGCCGAGGATCGTCGTAGAGCCGCCACCAGCGGTCCGGCAGTTCGGCTTGCGAGAATGCCTGCCCCTGCCCGGATACGAACGGCCCGTTGGCCGCAGGCGCACTGGCCACCGAATTTTCAGGCGGCGCATAGTCGGGCCCGGCCGTGGCGCAGCCCGCCAGAAGCGCAGGGCCCAGAAGCGCGGGGGCCAGAAGCGCGGGGACCAGAAGCGAAACGCGGTTCCTCATCACTGCGTCGCCTCCACGGCCGGCGCGGAAGGCGCAGCCTGAACCTGACGCTGAGACGGTGCCTTGGTGCGGCCGCGTGTTCCGGCACCGGGCTGTTCGATGGTAACGGTCGCCGTGCGGCCGGAAATCAGGTTCACGCCCTTGGGTACTTCGGTTAGGCGCACGCGCACGGGAATGCGCTGGGCAAGGCGGACCCAGGTGAAGGTGGCATCGACGCTGGGCAACAGGTTGCGCGAATCGGTGCGTGTCGTATCGTTGATCCCTGCCGCAATGCTTTCGACCACGCCCTTGAGCGGACGCTCCTCACCCATGAGCACGACAGTTACCGGCGAGCCGACATGGATGTTCGGCAGCTTGGTTTCCTCGAAATAGCCTTCGACACGAATGGAATCGCTGTCGATCAGGGCCATGGCCTGATTGCCGGGCGCCACATAGTCGCCGGGATGCAGATCGAGGTTGGTCACGGTGCCGTTGACCGAAGCGTGCACGTTGGTGCGGGCAAGGTCGAGCTTGGCCTTGTCTAGCCCGCTGAGCGCCTGGTCGAGCGCAGCGCGGGCCGTGGCGACGGCGGCGACGTTCTGCTCATGGGTTTCGGTGGCCACGAGATCGCCAAGCGCCAGGTCGCGCCTGGCCTCGCGCTGGGCCTGTCCCAACCGGGCCTGGGCGCTTGCTACTGCCGCCTGCGCCTGCTCCACGGCCAGCGAATAGCGCGGGCGGTCGATCACGAACAGCAGGTCGCCAGCCTTGACCGTCTGGTTGTCCTTCACCTCCACCGAAGTGACGAGGCCGCCGATGTCGGGCGTGACGCGCACGACGTCGGCACGGACGCGGCCGTCGCGGGTCCAGGGACTGTCCTCATAATGGCGCCAGAGCCAGATCGCGATCACGGCGGCAAGAATGACGAGGACAGTGGTGGCAAGGCTGGGCGCGAGCCGGGCAAGAAAGCGCTTCATTGGCGGAAACCGATCAAGGGAGAGGCCCAGACGAGAAGCCCGAGCACGAGGATGTAGAGGCACAGGTCCACCGCCGCACGATAGGCGAACAGGCGGTAGAAACCGATGACATTGGCAATGCGCATCAGCACCAGGGTGATGACCGAGGCAATGACGGCAAGAACCAGCAAGGTGGGGAGGAAAACCCCGTCGATGGAGACTTCACCCCTCATGCCGCCAGCGCCTTCGGCGTGGGGCTCGAAGCCGGAAACAGGTTGCGGCGCAAGCTGACCAGACCCAGCGCACCGGCGCGGCTCAACTCGGGGTCTTGGTCGTTCAACACGGCAGTCATGGCGATGTCGATATCCTCAAGCAGGATGGGGTCGGCAGGAGCGGGACGGTCGGGATCCAGGCCGCGATAGTATTCGCCCACTTTCTGAAGAACTTCCGTAAGCGGCCCGCGTTTGGTCGGCGGAAGGGCAAGGCGCAGTTCGCGCAGTTCGCCGATCGCCACGCCTGTGCGCAGATCCCTCAGGGCGTCGTAAAGCGGTTGACCGGGGGAACGGCCTGCCATGGCGAGACGGGGGGCCAGCAAGGCGATCCGGTCGAGCATGCGATTGATCCAGGCCCGCACGTCCGGCGGGCTCATCAGGTTTGCGCGCTCGGCGATATCGGCCCACCCTGCCCGCACGGTGCTGCGGATCGCCGCATGGCTCCCCGTCGAGTTGAGCAGGCGGATGACGACAATGGCGTAGATGATGCCGACAAGCTGGGCGAGCGCGCCGTTCACGAAACCGGCGAACCCGCCGACATACTGGTCCGAAACGAGAACCGGCGAACCCAGTCCCAGCAGCATGGGCAAGGCGATGCCGCCCCACCGGGGAGACTGCATAAGCGTTCCCAGCATGAGCAGCATCGGCGCCATGGCCAGGGCATATTCAAGGAACCCGTCGAGCCGCGGCATTATGACGAAGCCATAGAGCAGCCCGATCAGCGTCGCGATCAGCGTTCCCAGGAAGAAAGCGCGCAGCGGGGCAAGCGGATCGGGAGCAGCCGCGAACAATGCCGTGAAGACACCCGCCAGCATGACCGCCGTGGCTCCTTCATGCCAACCGCTGCCGATCCAGAGAGCACATCCGATGCAGATCGTGAAGAATGCGCCGATGGCGCCGCGCGTCGCCCCGCCGAAATCGCGGTGCAGTTCACGGCCGCGACGTCCTTCCACGAGTTCGGAAGCACGCGGACTGATCGGGCGAGTGCTCGGCGTGGAAAGCTGCTCGGCGAGCAGGCGGCAGTCGCGATGGGCGCCGATCAGGGACGCAAGGCGCGAAAGCAGGCTGAGCAGGATAAGCTCGTCCCACGAGGAATCAGGGCCAACACGCGGTTCCAGCGCGCGGCTGCGCTCCTGAAGCGCGGTGGCCGCGCTCTCGCGCTCGCCGAGCGGCATCGCGTCGAGCCGGGAAAACCAGTGACGGGTATCGGCCAGCAGGCTCTCGACTTCGGCGGAAATGCTTCCTGCCGCGCGCAATTGCCCGATCCGGTCCGTCACTGCGGCGCCCAGCGGCATGATGAGCGAGAGCTGGTCCTGCAAGGCGCGTACCGTGCGGATACGCGGCGCGATGCGGGTGCTCTCGTAAGGGAGGTGAATGGAAAGCTGGTGCAGTTCGGTCACGTCAAGCGCAAGGCGCTGGCGTTCCTTGTCGATTGCCGGGTCGCCATCGAGCAACAGGGAATCGCTCGACCAGCGCTCGGCATCGGCGAGAATGTTGGCCACCCGTTGCAGCATGAAAGCGGAAACCGAGCGCGGCAACACGAGCGCGTGGACGAAACTGCCACAGAGGATGCCGATGGTGATTTCCTGCACGCGCAGGGTCGCCACCGTGAAGATCGTGCCGGGAACGTCCACGCTCGGCAGCACGATAAGCACTGCGGTATAGCCGGCCAGAACAAAGGCATAGGAACGCGGCGTGCGATCCAGCAGGGAAACGAAGACGCAGAGCGCCAGCCATGCCCCTATCGCGATCGTCAGCAATTCCGGTGCGTTGACGAGCACGGGCACCATGATGACCGCCATCCCCGCGCCGATAAATGTGCCGATCACGCGGAACATCGCCTTGGACACGACAGCCCCCGCCAGCGGCTGTGCGACAATGTAGGACGTGAGGAAGGCCCAATAAGGACGTTCGAGCCCGATCGACAGCGCAATGTAGATGGCCAGCATCGAGGCCATGTAGGCCTTCACGGAAAACAGCGCTGCGTCCAGTCCGAAACGTTTCGTCATTGCCGGGCGGCGCTTTCCGCAATGCGTGCGGCGATGCGGTCAAGCACGCGCACGACAGTCTCGACGTCTTCCGTCGGAATGCCATCGAGCAGCGTTGCACGCAACTCGATCAATCGTTTGTCGATCCGTTTTGCAACGATAGATCCTTCTTCGGTCAGCCGCAGGTGCTTGGCCCGGCGATCGCTGTCGTCGGCATGACGCTCCACCAGGCCTGCGTCTTCGAGCAGGTGCAGCGTGCGGACCAGCGAAGGCTCCGTCACGTTGATGACGCGCGCCAGATCGCCCTGCCGTACCTCGTCTCCGAGACGAAGCAGGTGAACGAGCGCCCATGCCGAGGAGTTCGAAACTCCCAGGGAGGACAGGGCCGAATCAGCCATTTGCTGCCAGGAACGCGAAACCGGCCCCAACCTCGCGGCCAGAGCCTTTTCGCTCGATCGTCGTTCTTGCATGAGACGGGTAATTAGAGTGCTAACTAATTCGCGCAAGATGCTTTGACGTGGATTTTATGTCAGTTGCAGTGAGTTTATTGCAATGCCGCATGGGGGTGGCGCAGCCGCAAGGGCGACGCTAAGCCGCTGCAAATGCCTGCTCTCACCTTCCGGAGAATGCCCTTGCGCCGCTCGTCTCTCGCCCTTGGCCTGTCTGCGCTGATGTTGACGGCAGCCATGCCCGCCGATGGCAGGACGCCTCATGCCGTCTCCGCGACGGCCGAGCCGACCGGCCAGTCGGCGACGGCACGACATGCCATGGTCGCCGCCGCAAACCCGCTGGCGGTCAAGGCAGGAGTGGACGTTCTGAAGGCAGGCGGTTCAGCCGTGGACGCAGCGGTCGCAATCCAGGCCGTGCTCGGTCTGGTCGAACCGCAAAGCTCGGGTCTCGGCGGCGGCTCGTTCATGGTCTACTACGATGCGAAGACGCGCAAGGCGACCGCCTATGACGGCCGCGAAGTCGCTCCGGCCAGAGCGACGGACCGGCTTTTCCTGGGTGCCGATGGCAAGCGCCTGCCGTTCGTCGAGGCGGTGCTCGGGGGAATCTCTACCGGCGTGCCCGGCGCGGTGGCCATGCTGGACATGGCGCATCGCGATCACGGCAAGCTGGCGTGGTCGGAATTGTTCGGCGAAGCGCACAAGCTCGCGCAGGACGGCTTTATTGTCAGCCCGCGGCTCGCTGGAATGATCTCCCAGCGCAAGGCGCCCCAGGCCTCGGCTCCAGACGCAAGGCGCTACTTCACCAAGGCGGACGGCATGCCCTATGCGGCGGGCGACCGTCTGAAAAACCCGGATTACGCCCGTTCGCTCGAACGGATCGCGAAATTCGGCGCTTCCGGCCTGCTCACCGGCCCGATAGCCCAGCAGATCGTCGATCGGGTAAGCCAAGGGCCTTATCCCAGTGCGATGACGCTGGCGGACCTTGCCAGTTACCGTCCGCGTTCTGGACCAGCCCTTTGCCGCACCTACCGTGTGTACCTGGTCTGCACGCCGCAGGCTCCGTCCGGCGGGCCGGGCCTTCAGATGGCGCTCGGCATTCTCGAACATACCGACATCGACAAGCGCAGCGCCAGCGATGAAAAGGCATGGTTCGAATTCGCGCAGGCAAGCCGCCTCGCCTATGCCGACCGCGACCGCTATGTCGGCGATCCGGCCTTCGTGAAAGTGCCGCTCGAAGGTCTGCTCGACCCCTCATACGCTAAGGAGCGCGCGGCGCTGGTGGGCGAAAAAGCTGGGCCGGTCACTTTCGGCAAACCGAAGGGAGCGCCGGAATTCGGCCCCGATGGCACCAATGAGCCCGGCGGCACCAGCCATATCGTCATCGTCGATACGCAAGGCGATGTCGTCTCGATGACCACGACGGTTGAAAGCATCTTCGGCTCCGGACGAATGGTAGGCGGGTTCTTCCTCAACAACCAGATGACCGATTTCTCGTTCAGCCCGACGGACGACGACGGGGCGAAAGCCGCGAACGCGCCGGCCGCCGGCAAGCGTCCGCGTTCCAGCATGGCTCCCACGATCGTCCTGACCCCTCAGCACAAATTCGTCGCTGCCGCCGGCTCGCCCGGTGGCAGCGCCATTCAGGCCTACAATCTCAAGGTGCTGGTCGCCCTGCTCGACTGGAAGATGTCCCCGCAGGATGCAGTGACGCTGCCCAACCTCGTCGCCAAGGGCGACAGCTACAGTGCCGACGTCTTCCCCGCGCCGATCATGGAAGGGCTGGCGGCAAGGAACATGCCCCTGTCGACCGCAAGGGGCGAGGAATCGGGCCTCCAGGCGATTGTCGCCACGCCGAACGGCTATATCGGCGGCGCAGATCCCCGGCGCGAAGGCGTGGCAAGAGGGTTCTAGGCGGCGTGGATCGCCCCGCACTTCCTCCCCCCACTTCCTCCCCGTTGAAAATAGCGTAGTCATGCCATAGGGGCCGCTGCCTTTCATTCAGGGATACAGCATGGCAGGCGATTGGGACGAGGCGGAACAGGCAGGGGGCGGCAAGGCTTCCGTTATAGCCACATCGTCGGGAAGCCTCGGCCTGATGGCGGCGATCGCCTTGGTCATGGGAAACATGATCGGCTCAGGCGTGTTCCTGCTGCCGGCCAGCCTGGCTCCGTTCGGCTGGAACGGCGTGATCGGCTGGCTGACGACGATCAGCGGCGCTCTCGTCCTCGCCTTCGTTCTCAGCCGCCTGACACATGCCCGTCCAGAAGCCGGCAGCCCCGCCGGTTTCGTCACCGACGCCTTCGGCAAGACCGCCGGGTTTTTCATAAGCTGGATTTATCTCGTCTCGCTGTGGACCTCGGTGGTTACGATCGCGGTGGCCGCGGTCAGCTACCTGTCCAGCATGGTACCGTTTCTTGGACGGGGCGAACATGTCCCCGCCCTTGCCGCAATCGCCCTGCTCTGGCTGGTGACGCTGATAAACCTGCGCAGTACGCGCGCTGCGGGGAACTTCCAGATCGTCACGCTGGCGCTCAAGATAATTCCCCTCCTGGTCGTCATAGTGCTGGCCGTCCATATCCTTGCCAGTGGCAAGGCCCAACTGCCCTCCTTCGATCCCTCCGAAGTTCGCTCCGGCGCCATCAACGGCGCCGCCACCCTGACGCTATGGGCCTTGCTCGGCTTCGAATCCGCCAGCGTCGCAGCCGCGCGCGTACGCAACCCGAAAGTGAACGTCGCGCGGGCCACGCTTTGGGGCACCGCGCTGACCGGTGCGCTTTACCTGATGGTTTGCTCTGCCATCGCCCTGCTCCTGCCCAGCGACCTCGCTTCGCATTCGGCAGCGCCGTTCGCCACTTTCGTCGCCCGTTTCTGGGACGGTAACGCAGCGATGCTCATCGCCGTCTTCGCCGTCATCAGTTGCATCGGCGCGCTGAACGGGTGGACCCTGCTTGAAGCAGAAATGGTGCGGGACATGGCCAGTCGTCGCCTGTTACCGCACTGGCTCGCCGAAACCGACGCGCGCGGAACGGCGAGGCGGGCTCTTCTGGTTTCCGCCGTTGTCGCCAGCTGCTTTGCCGCCTTGAACGCCAGCAGGACCATGCAGGCCCTGTTCGAATACCTCCTTCTTCTGTCGACCTCGGCAACGCTATGGCTCTATCTTGCCTGCGCGCTTGCCGCGCTCAGGCTCGGCGTTGCGCGCATCCCCGCGCTGCTCGGCGCGCTCTATGCTCTGTGGACCCTATGGGGCGCCGGGATCGGCGCCAGCGGCCTCAGCTTCGTCCTGATGGCGCTGGGTCTTCCCATCTGGCTCTGGCTCAAGCACAACGAGATCGACTAGCATGACGAAGAGATACGATGCCCTCATCATCGGTGGCGGACACAACGGCCTGGTCTGCGCGTTCTACCTCGCCCGTTCCGGACTGAAGGTACGTATTCTCGAGCGGCGCGGTGTCGTCGGCGGCGCGGCGGTTACGGAGGAGTTCCATCCGGGTTTTCGCAATTCGGTCGCCAGCTATACCGTAAGCCTGCTCCAGCCCAAGGTCATTACCGACATGAAGCTGGCGGAGCATGGCTACCGCGTGATCGAGCGACCGATTTCGAACTTCCTGCCGCAGGAAGACGGCCGCTACCTCAAGCTCGGTGGCGGGCTGGAGCGTACTCAGGCCGAGTTTCGGCGCTTTTCCCCGCATGATGCGGATATCCTCCCGGCCTACTACGATGCACTTGAAGGCGTTGCCGAAGTTCTGCGCGACCTCGCCCTCAAGTCTCCTCCCAATGCCGGAGACGGCTGGCGCGGCCTGATCGATGCAGCGCTGCAAGGGCGACGAGTTGCGGGCCTCCCGATCGAAGCTCAGCGAGACGTGCTCGACCTGTTCACCAAGTCTGCACGTACCCTGCTTGACGGCTGGTTCGAAAGCAAGGCGGTGAAGGCTGCCTTCGGTTTCGATGCGGTCGTCGGAAACTATGCCTCGCCCGATACGCCGGGCAGCGCTTACGTCCTGTTGCATCACGTCTTCGGCGAAGTGAACGGTAAGAAAGGAGCATGGGGCCACTCAGTGGGCGGGATGGGTCAAATCACCCGCATCATGGCAGAGGTGTGCCGCGGTCTCGGTGTAGAGATCAGTCTGGAAAGTCCGGTAGAGCAGGTCCTTGTCGATGGCGGCAAGGTCGCGGGGATTCGGCTCGAAAGCGGCGAGGAGATTGCCGCGCCGCGTGTCATCGCCAATGTCGGCCCAAAGCTTCTCTATGGGAAGATGATGGCAGCAAGCGATCTCTCGCCCGACTTCGCCCGCCGGATGAAAGGGTTCAAGGCGGGCAGCGGCACCTTCAGGATGAACGTGGCCCTATCCGAATTGCCGCGCTTCACTTGCCTGCCGGAGCCAGGCGAACATCACAGGTCCGGCATCATCATCGCGCCAACTCTGGACTACATGGACCGGGCGTTCCTTGACGCAAAAACCTACGGCTGGTCGCGAAAGCCCATCGTCGAGATGCTGATCCCCTCGACCATCGACGACAGTCTGGCCCCGCCGGGCCAACATGTAGCCAGCCTGTTCTGCCAGCAGTTCGCCCCCGAACTTCCCGGCGGCAGGGACTGGGATGACGAGGAGGACAAGGCCGCCGATACGATCATCGATACGGTCGAAGCCCAGGCCCCCGGCTTTCGTGCCTCGATCCTGGGACGGCAGATACTGAGCCCGAAGGGGCTGGAGCGCAAATTCGGCCTTGTGGGCGGCGACATCATGCATGGCAACCTGACGCTGGACCAGATGTGGTCGGCGCGTCCGGTGCTTGGCCACGGATCCTATCGCGGCCCGATCAGGGGGCTCTACATGTGCGGTGCGGGCACGCATCCCGGAGGCGGCGTCACCGGAGCGCCGGGACACAACTGCGCGCACGAAGTTATTGCCGACGGCGCCCGAATGAAGCGCTTTCGCATCTAGAAAATACCGGGCGGGATCACGCCCGCCCGGCGTATTCCCTCACTTGCCGGCAAGGTCCCTGTAAAGGCTGAGATAGTAAGTGATGCCCGGACGGACGTTGAGCAGCGGCAGTCGCTCGTTGAGGCCGTGGGCGAACTCATCGGAGTCCTTCATCATCGACGCACTCGCGCCGTAGCTGGGCACACCCACCGCGCGGTACCACATCGAATCCGAAGCACCCGAGGCCTGTGACGGGATGATCGGGATCGGTCCCCAGGCTGCCGTCACCGCCTTGCGCGTGGCGGCCACGAAGTCCGGTCGCATCGGTGATGCGGGCGACATGGTGGAGGCATCGCCGGTCACGTCGGAGAACTTCGCCGCCGGTACGTTCGCGACTTTCTGCAATTCAGCCATGATCTCCTCGCGGGTATGGCCGGGGAAGATGCGGCAATTGATATTGGCGGTGGCCCGCTGCGGCAGCGCGTTCTGCGCATGCCCGCCGGCGATCATCGTTGGCACGCATGTGGTGCCGGTACGCCCGACCATGGAGGGATTGGCCCGCAGCACCTTGAGCGCCGCCTCGTCGTTGGGGTCGGCTGCGAAGGCGCGCATGGCGCCGGCCAGCGCCGCGTCGGGCTCCAGCTTGGCAGCCTCCACCCAGTAGGCACGGGTAATGTCGTTCAGTTCCGGCTGAAAGTGATAGTGCCCGATCCGCTCAAGCGCTTCCGAAAGCTGGACGATGGCGTTTTCCGTGCGCGGCGCGGAACTGTGCCCGCCCGCGTTCGTCACCTCGATCTGGTAATCGACATAGGTCTTTTCAGCCCCCTGCCATGACCAGAACGACGGCTTGCCGGTCTTCTCGGAAAGCGTGCCCGAAGCCCCGTCGACGTTGAGTACGAGGTCCGCGTTCTTCAAGCGTTCGGCAATCAGCTTCGAGGTCGCCATCGAGGTTTCCTCATCGCCGGAATACGCGATCACGAGGGTACGCTTCGGCCGGAAGCCCTGACGGCGCAGTTCGATCATCGATTCCATCGCGAGCACCGCTTCGAACTTGGTGTCGCTAGCGCCGCGTCCGTACAGGTAGCCGTTCTCGACTACGGGCGTGAAGGGGTCGCGCTCCCAGTCGGCGGGCTTGGCTTCCACCACATCCATGTGTGCGGAAACGACCAGCGGCTTGAGCGAGGGATCGCTGCCTGGCCATGTCGCGATCAGGTAGGCAGTGTCCTTGTGGGGCACGATCTCGATGTCGCCCGCGTTCCAGCCGTTCGCGAGCAGCTCCTTGCGGAACAGTTCGGCGACGTCGCCTGTCTTGTTGCCTTCACCCTCCACGGAACGCAGCGCGATGGCTTGCTTCGAGATTTCGAGAACCTGCTTCTCGGCCTCCGGATGAGCCTTCGGTGCAGCTTGCGCGCCGGTTGCCGCCAGCATGGCGGCCGCCAAGGAAGCAGCGGTAAGTGGAATATGCCGCATGGATCTGATGCCCCTGTTTTTCTGAAAATGCGATCCGAAGTTCGTGCTTGACCGGAGGCGATGGAGAATCGCTCCGAACCCCGGCACTCTGTCGCATTCGCAGGTGCAACGCACCTGTTTTGCGGACTTTCCTGCACGGTTTGAAGCAAACGGCAAGAGTAGGCGCCATTGGCCGCCCACCCTGCCGGCTCAGGCGATATCCAGCGCGTTCGTAAGGTCACCTGGCGCGACACCGCCGGCCGCGATCATCGCATCTTCGCGCGTTTGCAGGCCCGGCAGTTTCTCCAGCCCGAACCGGCGGGTGAGGAAGCGCGCGATGGAACCTGTGTCGTAGATCGTGTGATCCACCGCACCCTTCTTTGCATGGGGCGAAACGATGACGGCGGGAATGCGCGTGCCCGGCCCCCAACGATCCCCTTTTGGAGGGGCCACGTGATCCCACCAGCCGCCGTTCTCGTCGAAAGTGATCACGATCAGCATTCGTTCCCACTGGGGGCTCGCGCGTAGGCCGTCGATGACAGCGGCAATATGGCGATCTCCTGCATCGATATCCGAATAGCCGGCATGCATGTTGAGATTGCCCTGCGGCTTGTAGAAGCTGACCGCCGGAAGTTTACCCGTCTCGGCATCGGCCAGGAAGCGATTGGTGCGGGCCGTGCTGCCTTCGCCGCCGTCGCGCAGATGCTTCGCACGTTCCGCGGTGCCCGGCGCGAACCGATCATAATAATTGAACGGCTGGTGATGCGGCTGGAAATTCGGGCGCGAAGGGAAAGAGGCATCGTTCAGACGCCCTTCCATCGCTGCGTTCCACCCTCCGGCATACCAGGCCCATTCAACACCCTTGGCCGAGAGCATATCGCCGATAGTCTTGTGCTGTTGCGGCACCAATGTGTGACTACTGCCGGCATTGGCGAAACCGGGTTTCTCGGGGTCGAGTTCGTAGGTCGGCGCGTAAGGCGGCAGCATCGTGTTCACCGCCCAGAAGTCCGGCGAGAGTGTGCTGGTAGAGAACATCGCAGGACCGTCCATCGCACTGGCCGCATTCCTGGGATCGAGCTTGAGCTTGATGCCCTTGGGATCGTCTCCCTCGATATGCGCGATACGCTTGGCGACGGGGCTCTTGTCGGCATCCGGATAGAACGGCGGCTGCGCGGCGATGAGGTATTGGTGATTGAGGAACGAGCCGCCGAAAGCACCCATGAAGAAATTGTCGCAAAGCGTGAATTCGCGGGCGACCTGCCAGAGCCGCAACTGCGCGCGCATATCGCCGTAGTGGCCCATGACCAAGGCGCCGCTATCCCCCCAGGCGACGAAACCGTCGTTCTTGCCACCATTGATCTGCCACTGGTTCTGATAGAACGCATGGACGAGATCACGGGTGACGAGCCCATGCGGAAGCGGATCTCCCTCCGGCGTCTTGAGCGCGAAAGGACCGTTGGCGATCGGGCCGAGGTCATCCGGGCCAATCTGATATTCGGTATGTTCGACGACCTGCTTGCCAGGAACAAGCCCCTCCCAGATCTTCGGGAGCCTGTCCATGATCTTGCCGTCACGGTCACGCTGGGCGGTGCGCTCTGCCGGGACGGATGCGAGCGGTTGCTCCAGGCCGGGAAAATCGGCGAAGAGATTGTTGAAGCTGCGGTTTTCCGCAAAGATCACGACCACGGTATCGATCGCATCACGCAGTTTCGCATCGCTTACCCGAGCACGGCTTTTAAGCCCCTTCCCGGTTGCGGCAGCAGCCTCTCCGGGAGCGCCGGCAACGGCAGCGGCACCAAGCGCAGCGGCAAGGCCGCCCAGAAAGTCGCGGCGGTCGGAGCGCACAATGGGCTCGTCTGCCTGCGGCTTGGGAAGGTCGGAATCGGTCATGGAAGCTCCGGCGGGAGGAGAAATTTCTTCGGCTGTTTGCGTTTACCGATAAGGCAAGTCAACCACCCGCCATCATCCACGCGATCCAGATTTACAGAACACTAATAGAAACTTCACCAAATATCACAAAAGAACAATAGTTTTATATTTTAAAGTTCTAATACCTTACCAACAATTGAAAATTATTATTTATATATTTATTCAAAAAATTCCTTTGAAATAAAAATGTAATCAAAGTTACTCCGAACTTTCACAAAATTCTTCTGTCCCCATCGCGTCGATCACGCGCTCTCCACCCCCGACCGCCGCAGGGCCTTCCGCTCACGGCATCCATCGGGGAGTTATTCGAATGTGGACCAAACGCAGCCTCTGGCTGGTATCGACAGCCATCGCCTTCGGCACGATGGCAGCTCAGCCGGCTTACGCCGAGGGCGAACCTGCAGCTTCTCCTGAAAACGATATCGTCGTCACCGGCTTCCGCGCCAGCCTTCAGGGCGCTCGTGACGTGAAGCGCAATGCGACAATCATCCAGGATTCGATCGTTGCCGACGACATCGCCGCCTTCCCCGACCTCAACCTTGCCGAAGCGCTCCAGCGCCTGCCAGGCGTCGCCATCAACCGCGAAGCCGGCGAAGGCCGCAGGGTCAGCTTGCGCGGCCTTGGTCCGGACTTCACCCGCGTCCAGCTCAACGGCATGGAAGTGCTGGGCAACGTGGACTCTCCGCAGGACAGCCGCGGCCAAGGCACGCGCGACCGCGCGTTCGACTTCAACATTTTCGCCGCCGAACTGTTCAACCGTGTGGATGTGCGCAAGTCCTTCTCGGCAGAGCAGACCGAAGGCGGCCTTGCCGGCACAGTGGGGCTCTATACCGCGCGCCCGTTCGACTATGAGGGCACGAAGGTAGCCTTCTCGGCCTCGGCCGGCACCAATACGCTGACCAAGGATTTCCAGCCGCGCCTGACCGGCCTCGTCTCGAAGAACTGGGGCGATTTCGGCATCCTCGTCTCCGCCGCCTACAGCCACCGCCAGACCCGGGAAACCGGCCTCGATACCTATCGCTGGCGCCTCAACAAGGCGAACGGCTCGGATATCTCGGGCCTGACGCAAGAGGAACAGGACAAGATCAACTCTGGTGAACTGCGCTTCGCGCGCGGCAACCGACTTTCGGTCTGGGACAGCACGCAGGACCGCCTTGGCGTAACGGCTTCGGCGCAGTGGAACCCGTCCGAAACCGTGCATCTCACGCTGGACGGCCTTTACGGCAAGTACAAGGCCGACCGCTTCGAGACCCATCTCGCCTCGCGCGGCAGCGGCGGTTCCACCTGGCTTGGCGGCGGGCAGACCTTCGCGGGCGTGAACTATCCGAACTCGACCATCAACGACATCGAGTGGAACGACCAGAACGAGGTTACCTACCTTGACGTTTCGGGCGCACAGACCGCTACCGAAACCCGTATCCAGAAGACCACCAACACGTTCAAGCAACTGGTCCTCAGCGGCGACGCCGAGATCGTGCCGGGCCTCAAGGCGACGTTCCTGGGCGGCATCGAGCGTTCCAGCTACGACATGCCGGTGGACGACCATTTCTACACCGAAGCCTATGGCGACGTGATCTCAGACTATCGCGGCGGCAACTACTCGCTCGTCAACACTTATGGCTGGGACACGAGCGATGCGTCGAACTACCACGCGCATGAAATCGACATGAACCAAAGCTTCCAGGATACCGCCTTCGACAACATCAAGGGCGCCCTCGCCTACGAGTTCACGCCCGACGACAAGATCTCCGTCGGCGGCGAATGGCGGCGGTTCAAAAACTCCGGCTTCAAGCGCACCTACAACGATGCCCTGCTGAACGATTTCAAGTCAGGTGCAGTAAGCGCAGACATCGGCGATTATTCGCAGGTCTACACCGGCTACAAGGGCCAGGACTGGGTGATCGTCGATTATGACAAGGCCCTCGACGTGCTCGGCATCGACCGGGGGAACTACCTGACCTCGAAGAACAGCGTCTTCGCGGTGGAAGAGCGTACCGCCGCCGGATACGTGCAGTACGACTGGAACCATCAGCTCGGCTCCCTGCCCTTCCGCGGCAACATCGGCGGCCGCTACTATCATACGGACATCCTTTCGGCGGGCATCGGCACCGTGAGCGGCGCGAATACGCCCATCGCGGTTTCAGCGAGCTATCAGGGCTTCCTGCCCGCCGTGAACATGATCTTCGAGCCGGCTCGCGATCTTGTTGTCCGCGCTTCGGCTGCGCGCAACATCAACCGTCCCTCGCTCGGCTCGCTGGCCGTCAATGGCACCGTTTCGGTCGGTGACAACGGCGAACTGTCTGTCTCGGTCGGCAACCCTGCCCTCAAGCCCTACAAGTCCACCGACCTCGATCTTTCGGTCGAGTACTATTTCGGCAAGGTCGGCTCGGTCAGCGGGGCCCTGTTCTACAAGACGCTGGACGGCTTCATCACCACCCAGACCGTCAACGACGTACCCTACAGCCAAACCGGCCTTTCGACCGATCTTGTCCCTGGCGCGACCGGCAACACCATCGTCACCTCGTTCTCGCGTCCGGTGAACCTGGGCAAGACGGACCTGTGGGGCCTCGAACTTTCGGCGCAGACGGATTTCACTTTCCTGCCCGCACCGTTCGACCACCTCGGGACAGTGGTGAACTTCACATATGTCGATTCCAGATACGATTACTCAACGATGTACAGCGGCGGCGCCAACACCACGCTTGAAGGCTTGAGCAAGTACAACGGCAACGTCACGCTCTACTATCAGGATGCAAAGTTCGACATTCGCGGATCGGCCAATTACCGCAGCAGTTACGTCTATAGCGCAGCACCGATCACGAGTTCGCTGGGGCTCGACCAGGATCTCTCGGGCTATGCGGCAACTGTCTATGTCGACATGTCCGCCCACTACAAGGTGACTGATGCCATCCAGCTCACGCTCGATGCGATCAATCTCACCAACCAGCACGAACGGCAGTACTCGGACAGCACCAAGCGCCTTTATGTGAATACCCGTTCGGGTACGACCGTTATGGGCGGCGTCCGCTTCGAGTTCTGATGGAAAGGGCGCGAGGCACATCTCTGTCTCGCGCCCCAACCGGCATGGCGAACAAACGATAGCGCAAGGTCACATAACCGTCATCGAGCCCTGATAGCGGCCGCGCCGGAGGGCTTGTGTTTCCCAGCGGTCGCGTTCGGCTCATCACATCCTGCATGGTTCTGGCACTGGCCGCACCGCTTGCGGCCGGAAGCGCACATGCACGTGCTGGAAAGCCTGCGCTTCCAACATCGCGGCCAAAGCCGCGCAGCATTGCCTTCAAGATCCCCTCCGGCCGCGTTGTCGATGTTCTGAGGGCGATTTCCCAGCAATCCGGCGTACAGATCGTTACCTCGGTGACACGGGACCTGAAAATCCGTCGTGCTGTACGAGAGCGGCTGACGGTCGAAGAAGCCCTGGCAAGGATCGCCACCGAGGTTCCGGTAACGGTAAAACGGATGCCGGACGGGTTCGTGGTCACTCAGGGCATATCATCCGCATCTCGCAGCCCTGCACCTTCTCCGGCTGCGACTGCCGCGACATCGGAACCGGAAGCGCCGCCCATCATCGTCACCGGCTACCGTGAAAGCCTGAGGCAGGCGGTGGCGGAAAAGCAGGGGGCGCAGTCCATCCTCGAGGTCACCCGTGCCGAGGATATCGCCGCTTTCCCCGACCACAATGCTGCTGACGCTCTGCAACGCCTGCCGGGAATTGCCATCAGCCGTGACAATGGCGAAGGCAGGCAGGTTTCGCTGCGCGGTCTCGGACCGCTTTTCACCCGCACCACACTGAACGGGATCGAGGCGCTCGCCACCACCGCATCGGGTTTGGACAATCGCGGTTCGGCCAGTCGCCAGCGCCGGTTCGACTATTCGGTGTTCGATGCAGGGCTGTTCTCGGAAGTCGAAGTGCTCAAGAGCTGGTCGGCGGATCGCGAGGCCGGCGGCGTCGGCGGGACAGTGGCCCTGCGCACGGTTCGTCCCTTCGACCAATCCGGCGACGTCACCCTGCTTTCCATGCAAGGCCGCGCAGGTGCCAACAGCAGTGCCGTCACGCCGCAGCTCACCGCCGAAATCTCGCGGAGAAACGATCGATGGGGTGCGCTTCTGGCGTTGTCCTGGAGCCGGAATCGGGTTTCCGAATACGGCTACCGCAACTGGGACTGGGTTCCCGTCGTCTTCGGAGAAGCCAACGTCGGCTCCGGGGTGAGCAGCGAAGACCGGGCGCGCCTTACCGGCCATGGCGATCCACTGTACATGTCGCGCGCGCAAACTTACTCGACCTGGACTAACCGTTTCGATCGGCTGAACCTCGTTGCCTCGCTCCAACATGAGAGTGACGGTGGGGTCACAATAGCGCTGGATCTCGTTCACGCGCGGCTGTCCAATCATCGCGAGGAATACTCGCTGGCCGCAGCCGGAACCAACGGGCTGACTGCGGATGTCGATGGCACCCAGTTGCTCAACGCGGTAACGGTCGTGGGGAACACGATCACCGCGGCGGATTTCAGCAGGGTGGACTTCCGCTCGGAGCACAAGCTGACGGAAGATCACACCGATTTCAGTCAGGCGGTGTTCTCGCTCGACGCACCGATCGGAGAACGCACGAAGGTCGCCGCGCGGATCGGCTATGCCCGCAGCGATTTCGAGGAGCCGGTGTTCGACAAGGTTTTCCTCGAAGCCGTCGGCAAGAACTTCAGCTATGTCGCGACCGGGCATGGCGCACGCAACGCCTATGGTTTCGACCTCACCCAGGCTTCCCAGTGGAGCCTCATGCGGGCGGACACCCGCGAAGATTCGATCGTCAATCAGAACGTCACAGCAAGGGTCGAACTGAGCCACACCATCGCTTCGGGGCTCGAATTGCGCCTCGGCGGCTCCTATCGCTACTTCGGCAACGACGGGTACGAACGGCGTGTAAGGGTTGACTACGAGGAAGGCAGTCCCGCTCTGACATCCCTGTTCAACGGCCAGACGCTGGCCCCTTATATCGTCGCCGATGTCGATGCCACTTTCGCCGCGACCGGGCAGCAGCGCGATCTCGGCGGCGGCGATGACATGCCCGGCACCGCCTACGCATTGCATGAAAACACTTATGCCGCTTTCGCACTCGCCGCGGTCGGTGGACAGCTTGGCGCAATGCCGCTCAGGGCCGAGTTCGGGCTTCAATACCAGCGCGTGGATACCCTTTCCTCAGGCAAGGCCAGTACCGACGTCAGCCAGTATCCGGTTTCCCTTCGCAGTAGCCGGGGGGCGTGGCTACCCTCGATACAGGCGCGCCTGGAACTCCGTCCCGACCTGCTGCTGCGTCTTGCCGCCAGCCGTAACCTGAACCAGCCCGACGTCGCCGACCTGCGCGCCGCGGCACAGGTCAATGCGACGCCGTTCGGCGGCACCATCACCTCGGGCAATCCGGCCCTGAAGCCCTTCACGGCCGATGCGCTGGATCTGTCGATCGAGCACTACTCGGGCCGAGATGGCTATGTCTCTCTAGGCCTGTTCTACAAGCACCTGGATTCGTTCATCACCTCTCAGACCAGCGTTACGCCCTATTCGGAAACCGGCTATCCGCTGGAGTTCCTCTACGCCGATCAGGCCCCCTCGATCCTCTACAACGTCGTGCGCCCCGTGAATGGGTCGGGTGCCTCGATCTTCGGGCTGGAGGCAGCCGTCCAGCGTGACCTGCGCTTCCTGCCCGCTCCGTTCGACGGTTTCGGAATGGCCGCAAACATCACTTTCGCCTCAGGCAGGAGCGACGTGACCTACGGCACCGATACAGTCGACCTGCCCCTGATCGACCTGTCTCGCTGGTCGGGCAACGCTACGCTCTATTACACGGGGCAAAAGTGGGATGCGCGGATCGCCGCCGCATACCGCGGAACGTACCGGGTTGGAGTGGGCAATAACGGCAACATCGGGGAATGGATCAAGCCGAGCCTGACACTCGATCTCGCCGCTCACTTCGCACTTGGTGAAAAGCTGCAGGCATTGGCGGAGGCCCGTAACCTGACCGACGCTCCGATCGCCCAGTACACCGACCGCGATGCCCGCCGACTGCTCGCCAGAACCCGCAGCGGGCGGGTGTTCTCCGCCGGGCTCAGGTACAGATTTTGAGGATGCGATGACCATCCTGTCCCCACCCGGCCGCCTCGACGCTCTTACTTCGCAAACCGCATTGGAATTGCCGGACATGCCGCGCTCATCACCGGGCCGTCGACAATGTACATGACCGATGCCGCCAGCCAGCTTTCCGCCGGGCTCGGGCGGCTGCGCAGCTATGTTCGCAAACGGATGCGCGACCCGGGCGGCATGGAGGACGTGGTGCAGGAAACGCTGGTACGCGTGATCGAACAGGAACGCCGACAAGTGATCGAGCAGCCTCTGGCCTATGCCTTCAGAGTTGCAGACTCTGTCATCATGGCAGGCGCCCGCAAGGCCGCGCGCGAAACGGAACTGGATGAATTCGAACTGGTCTGCAACCTGCCGCTGGCCGACGAGGTGCTCGATTACCGCCAGCGCCTCGGCCGGTTCGAAGCCGCCCTCGAACGACTTACCCCGCAACGCCGCACAGTGTTTCGCATGCGCCATATCGACGGAAAATCGCGGCAGGATATTGCGGCTGAAATGAACCTCAGCGTGGAGGCCGTGAAGAAGCACCTCGTGCGCGCAATGGCCGACCTCACCCTCTCCCTCGGCGACGACTGGGCGCCGGAAGCCGGGGCAGGAACCAACCATCATGGATGAACGACAGCTGGAAATGATTGAAACCGCCGCCGACTGGGCGGATCGCTACGATGACCTTGACGAGGCCGGTCGCCGAGAACTGGCGCGCTGGCTGGAGCAATCCCCTGAACATGGCCGGACCTTTGCCCGCATGAGGCAAATGCTCCAGGACGGAGCGCTGGCGGAAGCGCTCGAAAGCACAGCGAGCGTCGTGGAGGTGCCCATTCCCGTACTGCCGCGTCAGCGGCCTTCGGCAATGAGGCCCGGATTGCGGCGCACTGGGCAGGAGGCGCCGGGTCTCGGTAGGCGGCAGGCTCTCGCTGCCGGTCTGGCCGCGCTCGCAGTTGTACCCCTCGGCAGCTATTTCCTATTCCGGAACGACAAAGACGTGCCAGCCTCACCGCTCCGTTTTGCCAGCGCCGTCGGCAAGCGGCGCCATTTCACGCTGCCTGATGGCTCGGGCCTCTTGCTGGATGCCGCTTCCTCGGTCGCCGTTCACTTCACAGCCGACATGCGCGCAGTAGAGCTGGAGCGCGGAGCTGCCCGCTTCGATGTCCGCCACGATGCCGCGCGCCCTTTCGAAGTCCGCACCCCCGGGGCGAGCATGACCGCGCTCGGCACCAGCTTCAGCGTCGATCGATTGACTGGTGCGTCGGAACTGCGCGTCTTTTCCGGACGGGTTCGGATGGCGGCGGACGGCCATGACGCGTTCGTCGTCCCGGCCCGGGAATGGGCGTTGTTCGACGGCAGTGCGACAAGCCGGGGGAATTTCGATGCCGAGACCCGGCCGGACTGGCAGAACGACTGGCTCGACGCAGATTCCATGCGGCTCGGCTTCGCGATAGAGCGGCTCGCCCGGTATAGCGAAACACCCATCCGGCTCGGCGATCCCGCACTGGCTAGCCGCACTTTCAGCGGCCGCTTCCGGCTGGACCGGCCAGAACAGTCGCTGGCCCTGATCGGCGCCCTGTTCGGCCTTGAAGCAAGCCGCCGCGCCGATGGTATCTACCTTGTAACTGCATGAAACGGAAGGGCGATCCTGCACCTTGCCGGACCGCCCGCCGATAACGTCATGCTTTCGCGAAGCGCCGCTCGTTCCAGTTTACCGAAAGTCCGGTACTGGTAGTACCTGCGGTGGAACGTCCGGCAATGGTGTTCATGAAATGCCACTGCCCATTCACCCTTTCAGGCGTCAGATCCAGCGAGACATAGCCCCGGCGGCTGGTGTCGGCGAATGCCAGCCCCGGATTTGCTCCCCGAAGCGCAGCGGCAAGGTCAGCGGGCGGCACGGAGGGCAAGTATGCCTCATAGCCGGGCGAGGTGACCGAATGCCCGGCATATTCCACACCGGCCGCGCGTCCGTCGAGCGAGAGTTCATTGCCCCAGGCATTGTGGCTGTCGCCAGAGAGCACGACGAGGTTGCAATCCGCCTCACGCGCAGCGCGCAGCAGGCGTTCACGTGCGGCAGGATAGCCGTCCCAAGAGTCCATGTTGAACGGCAGGCCGGCCTTCGATGCGGCGGCAATGGCCATGAGCGCTTGCCGCACTTTCGGGTCTGCCCCTGCCGGAACGAGATCCGCCATCTGCGGCGGGGCCTTGAGCGACCCCATCACCACCTGCTGCGCCAGAACCTGCCAGCGCGTGCCGGACCTCGCCGAGTCCGCCAGCCCCTTGTATAGCCACGCTTCCTGCCTGGCCCCCATGAGCGTGCGGTCGGCGGACATCCATGGGCCGTCGCGGAATTCTGCGAGAGCCTTGGCGATGTCGTTTTGTCCAGCCATGGCCGAACCGAAATCGAGTTGCTGCGTGCGCTCGCTTACGCGGGTTTCCGGGCGGAACAGAGTTGCCAGCGAACCTATCTGGAAACTGTCATAGAGCGCATCCGACACCGGCATCCATTCGCGATAGGCCTTCTCGGCCGCCGCACGGCGTATCGCCCATGGGCCTTCCTTGTCGCTCTGGTGGTTCTCTGCCCCGCCTTTCCAGGTGTCATTGGCGAATTCGTGGTCGTCCCACTGGGCAATCATTGGAAATCGCTGGTGAATCCGGCGCAGGTCGGGATCCAGGCGGTAGCTGGCGAAACGCAGGCGATAGTCGGCAAGCGTCACCGTTTCGTTATGCGGCTCGATCGCGCGACCCGCCATCGGGTGGTCGGGATAGTGGCCGTATTCGTACTCGTAGAAGTAGTCGCCGACATGAACGATCAGGTCGAGATCGTCGCGGGCGGCGGCGTGGGCATAGGCGTTGAACCAGCCGAACGGCATGTTCGAACAGGAGAAAAGCCCGATGCCGAAGCGTTCGACCTCACCCACCGGCAGGGTCCGGGTCCGGCCGACTTCGCTTTTGGTGCCGTCCGGCGCGATGAAGCGATAGAAGTACCATTGCCCCGGCGCGAGGCCGGAAACCACCAGCTTGGCGCAATTGTCGTGCGCGGGAGAAGCGACGACCTCGCCGCCTCCCGCCACTTTCCGGAAAGTGTCGTCCGCCGAAAGTTCGCAGCGCAGTTTCGTATCACCGCTGCCGACATAGCGGGTCCATAAGAGCACCGAGTTCGCCGCCGGCTCCCCGCTCGCCACGCCGTGCGTGAAGCCGCGCGCGGTGAGTATCTGCGCCACTCCCGGTGTGGAAAGGGCGGCGAGCCCGAAGGCGCCTGCCTGGAGCAGCAGGCGGCGGTCGAGTTGAAGCGTCATGTCTATTCCTCGGGCTGTTCGCTCAGTAGCGCGCGGTGATCTCGATGCCGTAAGTGCGCGGTTCGGCCGGGATAAACGTGGGGTAACCGAAGGAGCCCCCGGTATTGCCGGCATCGAGCAAGTACTTCTTGTCCGTTAGGTTACGGGCATAGCCGGCGATGCGGAACTTGCCCTCCATCAGCGAAACGCCGCCGCGCAGGTTGACCAGCGTGACCGGGCCCTGGCTGATCGCGTCCTTGTTGGGGATCTCGAAGTAGATCTTGCTGCGGTAGGTTACGCTTGGCGTCAGGAACAGGCTGGTGTTCCGGGTCAACGGCAAATTGAGATTGAAACCCGCCGCCCATTGCCATTTCGGCTGCAGACGGAACTGGTCCCCCGCATAGACACCGTTGGATTCCTTGTCGTCGATCCCACCGCTGATGAAACCAACATTGCCGAAGGCGCTCAGCCAGTCGGTGAAGCGAGCCTCGAGTTCGGCTTCGACGCCCAGGTTGGATGCCGACCCGGCGCTCTCGGTGCGTGCGACCCCGGTAGTGGCGTCAAGGACCGAGACCTGGAAATTGCTGTACTTGTCGTAGTAGACGCCCAGCGAGCCGGAAAACATGCCGACTGAGCCCTTGATGCCCGCCTCGTAGTTCCAGACCGTCTCCGACTTGATGAGATCGAGATCCGCAACCGGCCCCGCCGCTGCCGACAACTGGACGACCGGCGAACGGCGCCCCTCCGAAATCGTGGCGTAGAGATTGAGGCTCGGGGTCAGGTGATAGAGTGCGTTGAAGCGCGGCAGCACCGCCGCGTAGGACTTGCGGGCATAGAAGGTCTGTCCGTCCGTATCGACGAGCGGCAACAGCGGCTGACCGTAGACCGGCGCGTCAGGCTGATACGCGGAGTAGCCCGATCGCCGCTTCTCGATCAGCACGCGGGCACCTGCGGTCAGTTCAAGAGCGGGGGCCGGTTTCCAGCTCACGTCACCGAACATCGACCAGGACTGGTTGCGGCCCTCGTTCTTGTACCAGCTCGAATAGGGCACTGCTGAATAGGCCCCGCCGGTGAGCAGCCCGGTCGCAGAAGCGGCGGGAACGCTGTTGTCCGGCGCGACGCAGCCGAGCCCCGGAATGACGTTGGCGCTGCACTGGAGGTAGGTACCCAGTTCCGACGACATCGGCACATACTGGTAGCTGTCCTCGATGAAGTAGTTCCAGCCGAACGAGGCGCGCCACTGGTCGTCGCTGTAAGTGAAGCGGCCTTCGTGGCTCGCCTGCCAGCCCTTCGCGCGTTCCGCGAATTCAAGATACCAGGCAGCGGAACCGTCCGCATCGAACACTTCCAGCGCATCGAAGTGGCGGTAGCCGTTGACTGTGGTGAAATTCCAGCCATCCGCGAAGTCCCACGCCAGCGTGAGGTTGCCGTCGTAGACATCGCGATCGAGCCCGAGCTTGTCGGAGCCCAGCACTTCCGCCGAATAGGGCGAACCGCCGAGATAAGCGGCGTCGTAGAGGCCGTCCACCGAAGTCGATCCGAGATTTTTCGAAAGGAACGGGGTTCCCGAATTACGCTGGCGATCGTAAGTGAAAGTCAGGTCAGCGGTGAAATCGCTGGTCGGGGTGTAGCGCAGGGAGCCACGAAGGCCGAGCTGGTCCTGCGCGTAGAGATCGTCCTGCCCCGGGGCGAGGTTTTCGATATAGCCGTCACGCTTCTTCCATTGCCAGGCGATGCGTCCCGCCAGCACGTCGTTGCCAGCGTTGACGAAGCCCTCTACCCGGTAGGCATCCAGATTGCCGTAAGCGCCGGTCACTTCGGCAGAGACACCGGGCTGCGGCTTGGCCGAAACGAGACTGATCGCACCGATCGTGGCCGCCGTACCGAACAGCGTGGCCTGCGGGCCTTTCACCACTTCGATGCGGTCGAGATCGTAGAGGCCCTGATATGCGCCCCGCGACCGGGAGATGTCGACACCGTTGTAATAGAGCGTGACGCGGGGGCCCTGCTGCGCGGAACCGCTGTCGGAAGTGATGCCGCGAATGACGAAACCGGGGTTGTTCGCGCTCTGGACCTGTACATTGAGACCCGGAACGTAGTTCGAAAGTTCTCCGATATCGGTCACGCCCAGTTCGCGCATCCGCTCACCCGTCTGCACGCTGAGCGTGATCGGCACGTCCACGGCGCGCTGCTCGATCTTTTGCGAAGTGACGATGATCGAGTTGGCGCTTTCATCCCCGGCGTTCCCGCCGGTCGCTTCCGCGCCGGCCTCGGCTTCCGCCGCGAAGACCGCCGAAGGCATTCCGGCAAACGCCGTTCCGACAAGAAGAGCTGCCGAGCAAGTAACGAATTTCATTGCCGTTTCCCCTGGACCCGATTGGGTGATGGGACGGCGGGTTACGCCTCGCAGATTAAGTTTCCATGGCATTCCAATGACGGTTTAAGTCAGTGGATGAAGGCAAATGGCAATCGGTTGCAGCGTATCTGGGTATCGTCTGACCGCCTTGGATCGGCGAAAGCCCGTGGTTGCCACCGGTGGTGGTGTTCTGGCTTACGGTTCCCCACAGACGTGAACCAAGGGAAACGCGAAGATGCGCTGGCGCGAGATGCGGGAAGACGATGTGGCTGGTGTTGCCACAGTGGCGGATGCGGTTCATCTCGATTACCCGGAGAATCCGGAGGTCTTCGCCGCCTGCCTCCGCCATTATCCTTCCGGCTGCCGCGTACTGGAAGACGATGACGGGCAGGTCGCCGGCTACCTCGTATCGCATCCCGGCAGGCAGGATCATCCGCCCGTTCTCGACACGCCGATGGAAGCCCTGGCTGAACCTTTCGACTGCTACTTCCTTCACGACCTCGCCCTCGGCGCGGCTACGCGCGGGCGAGGGTTCGCAGGTGAAGCCGTGGGGATTGCGCTCGGCGAAGCAAAGGCGCTGGGCCTTGACCGGGGGGTACTGATCGCCGTCGGGGATGCTCACAGCTTCTGGAAGAGACAGGGCTTCGAGTTGCTCGGCGACGGGCTCCTCGATCCGGCCAAGGGATATGGTCCCGAGGCACGGATGCTTGTGCGCCGATTCTGAAGAACTGCTTCTAAAGCGTCTTTGCCCAAGCCCGCATGTCAGTTGCAAAGCGCGTCAGTTCCCCCTCGTCCTCGAATACCGAATGCCCCGCAGCATAAGTCTTCGAAGTACGGTGCTCCGGTCCGATCCCGGCATGGTCGAGCGCAAACTGTCCGGCGGCGACAGGCGTGGTGATGTCGTAGTAGCCGCCCACCGTCATCAGCTTCATTCCTGGCTTGTCCGCCAGTGCCTTGGCGAGGAACGGTGCGAAACGGACGGTGCGATAGACTTCTTCGCGACCCCAGTCCCACTTGAAATTGATCCCGAGATTGAGCGTGCGATAGGCGCTCGGCAACGCATAGCCGAGATCCTTGCCGATATAGTCGGCGATCAGGTGCCCGGTTTCCGCGCCCAGCGTCATCGAGGGATCATCGAAAGGCGGGTGCATGTTCGATTCCGCCACGGCGCGGGTTACGCGGCCGTCAAGCTGTCCAGTGCGCAGCCCCTTCGCGGAGAGGAGGCCCAGCATGAAGCCCTGGCGATCGAGTTGCAGCCCGTCCTTCTCAAGCGTGGCGGCAGGCAGCCCGATGAGCGCCGATATGCGTGCGGCTACCTTTGCCCGTTCGGCCTCGGGAAGCGAGGCTCCTGCGATCAGCGCGCGGGCGTAATCGTTCTCGGCAAAGGCGCGGGCTGCGGCGAAATGCTGCTCCACGGTCGTGCCCTTGCGGTCGATGGCCTGATGATACCAGGCGACAGCGGCCAGGGTCGGCAACAGGGACACGTCGGAGATCACCGGCCCGTCGTTGTCGCCAAGCGAAAGGGAAAACAGCGCCACGCCGTCGGGCAGCGGCAGCTTCGCCTTGCTCTCGGCATCGAGCATCGCCAGCGCGCGGGCGGTACCATAGCTCTCGCCTACAAGCGCGAAGGGAGATTCGGTGCGGCCATTGGCCTGCCGCCAGGTCTGCACCACCTGGGCCACGGCTGCCGCATCACCGGAAACCGAGAACAGGCTCGTCGCATCCGCGCCCTTGACCGGCATCGACGCGCCTGTGCCCGGCGGATCGATGAAGACGAGGTCTGCTACGTCCAGCAGGCTGTGCGGGTTGTTCTCCATATGCGCGCCCTCACCCTTGCCGACGATGCGACGCGGGCCGAATGCATTCATGTGCAGCGGAGAGGACGAGGCTCCCGGTCCGCCGTTGAACACGAACAGCACTGGCCGCCTCGCGCTGCCTGCATCGCGCGCAACGTAAGCGTAAGTGACGACAACCGCCGCAGCCTCCCCCTTGGCATTCTGCACCGGCGTTTCGCTTACGATGGCGTCATAGGCCAGCTTCCTGCCGCCAAACTCGCCCTTGTGCCGGGTTACGACCACTTTGCGGCTGACGGCGGCACGCTCCACCATCGGCTCCATCGCTTTGAGGAACACCGGCGGCATCGGCAGGCTCTCGTCCTGTGCCAGAAGCGGCGTGGCGGGGAGCAACGTCGCCAGGACGGGAGCAAGGGCAAGCAGGCTGGAACGCATGAAAACGGTCTTCTTGGCGGACATTGCGTCTGGTTCCGATCAGGAGGAAATTGGCAGGGCGTCGATCAGGTGCTCGATGTCGTCCATCGAGTTGAACCACGAAGGACAGATACGGAAACGGTTGCGACTGAGCGTGATTGCAACGCCCGCGCGGGAAAGCGGCTCGGACAACCTCTTGTAGGCATCGGGCAAGACACAAGTGAGCAGCGAGCTTCGACAATTGGCGGGCGTTACCACGTCATAGCCCTTTGAGGGCAGCGCCTCATGCAGACGGCGGAGCATCGGCTGGCGATGCACCATGATGTTGTCGATCCCGAGTTCGAGCAGCCTCGTCAGCGACCAGTCGAGTTGCGCCATCACCGCATGGGAATGCGTGCCCATCGCGAACATGCCTTCGGCATCGGGCCGCGGGGTCATGTCGGCAATGCTCTGGCCTGCCTCGTCGAACGGGTAGACGTGCGGCTTGAAGCTATCGAGCTGATAGTAACCGAACCGCTTGCGTTTGAGCCGTGCCAGACGATCGGGCCGGACGTAAAGGAAACCTAGCCCAAAGTCGCCCATCAGCCACTTGTAGCTGGCCGTCGCCGCGAAATCGACGCCGCTTGCCTTCACGTCGATCGGCACGGTTCCGGCGGCATGAATGATATCGGCATAGACCAGCGCTCCGCGAGCATGAGCGATTTCGCAGATGCGCTTGAGGTCGTGCTCGAAGCCGTTGTAGGTCGAAACCAGTGAGAGACTGACAAGCCGTGTGTCCGGGCCGATCGCCTTTTCGTAGGCATCCGGGTCTATGCGTCCGTCTTTCGGCCGTATCCAGCGCACGTCAACGCCTTGCTTTGCAAGCTGATCGTAGAGCCAGAACGAACCGAAGAAATGGAGCGTATCGGTAACGACGCTGCCCTTCGCCGCCGGAAGATCGAGCGCCTCGACGATCGACTGTTCGCCTGCAGTCGTGCTCTGGACGAAAGCCAGATCTTCCGGCGCGGCATTGATGAGGCGCGCGAAAGCAGCCTTGATCCGAACCTCCGTATCGTGGCTGGACCATTCCCGCATTTCGGCACGGGACTGGAGATAGGCATCGACCGAAGCCTTCGCGGGCAAGGGCACCGGATGCATCGTGCCGGAATCGAGATAGACCCTTGGCATAGCCGCAAAGTCGCCGGGGCGAGCAAGCGATACCCCCTTTACGGAAGCGGCCAGAGCTTCGCCTGCCATCGCCGGAGCCAGCGGCAGAAGCGTTGAAGCCCGCAGGATATTTCTGCGAGAGAGGCGCGGCGAAGGGGGCGAATCGGTTCGCTGGATCATTTACGCATCCTATGCAAAGGCTGGCGCATAAGAATTGCGCATTTCAAAGCTTCAGCCGCTCTCATGTCCCCGGTGGATGAGGGCGTCACAGCGGCGGAAATCCATTTCGCGCATAATCTTGCCTGGGCAACTGGGCTAGGCTCTCACCGTTGTCGAACCAAAAAGGCCCGTCCATGCCGTCAAAGTCCGCTCGCCTGCTGGCTTCATCACTGTCTTTCCTTGCGCTTGTCGCTTGCCAATCGATCGGCACCGCGGAGAGGCAGGCCGGCAGCCTCCCTGGCGACCTCTGCGGAAAGGGCATTGTCGGTGCGGCTTCCAAGCTTGGCGGTCTGGACTACACGACATGTGCCGGAACGATCGAGATCGACGATGCGAATGGCGTCAAGGCGGCGGACCTGTTCTACACCGCCTACTTCGCGAAAGCCGCTTCCCCCCAAAAGCCGCGCCCCATTGTTTTCATCTGGAACGGCGGTCCGGGCGCGGATTCCCGCCTGCTCCAGTTTCATGCCCTTGGACCGCGCACGCTCCAAGGCGACGTTCTGGGCGATAATCCGGCAAGCCCCCTCCCCGTCGCCGACCTCGTGTTCCTCGACCCTGCCGGAACCGGCTTCAGTCGCGCCGTTTCGGAAGGAGCGGCCAGGCAGCTCTATTCGACGAACGGCGATCTTGCCGCCACCGCTCAGTTCATCCAGCGCTTCCTGAAGTCCCACGAGCGTGAGGGCGCACCCGTCTACCTCGTTGGCGAAAGCTTTGGCACATGGCGCGCCGCGGGCGTGGCGGAGGCGCTGATCGACCGTGGACAACCGGTCGCGGGGATCGCGCTCGTATCCGGCGGCATTCCGATGGGCGAGGAACGCGACCGCGCCCTGATGCGTGCGCTTACCCTTCCCAACCGCACTGCGACGGCTCTGGCGCTCGGCAAACTCGATGCCGCGCTCACAGCCGATCGCGCCAGAACCCTCGCCGATGCGGAAACATGGGCGCGCACGGTCTGGTATCCCGCGCTGGCCCACCCGGATAGGCTGGACGACACTTCCCGTACCAACGTCGTCGCCGGACTGTCGCGCTTCATGGGCCTCGCACCTTCGATGATAGATCCCAAGACGCTGTGGGTTTCGCCCAGAGAGTTCCGAACCAAACTCCTGGGCGCGGAAGGCAAAACCCTGGGCGTATTCGATATGCGGCAGACGGCACCGGCATCCGACGAAAAAGCAGGAAGCGCCGCAATCATCGCATTCTATCGGGAGGTTTTGAACTATCGCGCCGGTCAATATGCCGGGATCGATATCCCAGAACTCCCCGTTGGCAACGACTGGCAGTATGACCAGTCACCCATCACCAAGGAATCGCTGGCCCGCGCCATGGCGGGCGAAGGTCCGCCCAGTGCCTCCCAGCCCTGGGTGCTTCGCGCTCTGGAAAAGGCACCGACGATGAGGGTGTTCGTCGCGACAGGCCTTTACGATTCACTCAATGGCTGCGCAGCCAACGGCCAGGCCGCTCGCGATTTTCCCGATCCTCTCGCGCAACGGATCGAGGCACACTGCTACGGCGGTGGCCACATGATGTACGAGGAAGCTTCGGAAGCCCCTCAATTTGCAAAAGACCTATCCAGCTTCTTTAGCAAGTCGCATTGATCGGCGATATCGGGTTAGAAAATTCACACCTTCACCATTTGAGGTAATTTTAATTTAATCGCAGTTCACACCGCCCCTCACTTCGCAAAACCCTCGCTTGCTGCATGCGCTAGGTTCTCCTCAGGGAAAGAACACGCAGACAGAACATGAGGGGTAGTTCGATGATCCAGTCACGCATCGAGAGGGCGGGCTTTGCCGCGCTCATGGTTTCCACCGCAGCGGCCGCGCTGCTGGCCGGCGCACCGGCGCAGGCGCAGGATCTGGCGCCCAGCGCCGACGACAGCGTACCTGCTGCGGACATCGTCGTTACCGGCTCGCGCATTCGCCGCGACGCTGCCGACGAGACCGCGCCGCTCAATATCGTGGACAGCCAGACCATCTCGGATCGCGGCTACATCAGCGCTTCCGACGCGCTCAACCAGCTCACGTCCAACAGTCCGATGCTCAGCCAAGCAGATGGCAGCGGCGAAGGCAGCGGGTCGGGGCAGCAGTTCCCCAATCTCTTCGGCCTTGGCGCTGGTCGCACGCTCACCCTGCTGAACGGCCGCCGAATGGTGACCAGTTCCTCTGGTCTTGGCGACGCGCAGGTCGATGCCAACATCATCCCGCTCGGCCTGCTCGACCGCGTCGAAGTGGTTCAGGGTGGTGGTGCTGCCGTCTACGGTTCGGATGCCATCGCGGGCGTGGTCAACTATGTGCTCAAGGACAGGTTCGAGGGCCTCGAACTCGATGCGCAGAACGGCATCTCCTCGCGCGGCGATTATCATACCTACAGCCTTCGCGGCACCGCGGGTAAGAACTTCGCGGACGGACGCGGCAATATCGCGATCGACGTGAACTACGCCAGGACCCCCACGCTGATGTTCGCGGACCGGCCGCTTTCGGCACTGGGCCGCCTCACGGTCAGCAACCCCGCCGACCAGTCCGCAACCGACGGGATTCCGGCGGTGAAGGAACTGCTCGATGCGCACTTCTGGGAGTTCAACTCCAACGGCGTCCTGTTCAACGCGCCCGCGCCGTTCACCCGCTTCCTCACCCAGTCGAACGGTACGCCGCTCCAGTTCGACTCCAGCGGCAATGTCGTTTCCTACGATCCGGGAACCGATGTTGGTATCCCGTTCTCCAGCGGCGGCCAGGGCTTCTCCTACCGCGACCTTGCGGGGCTGCGAACCGGCGTCGAGCGCTTCACGGGCAACCTGATCGCGCATTACGACCTGACCGATGCGATCACCCTGCGCACCGAACTGCTCTATGCCCATACCGCCGGAACCGAGATCCCGCAGGGCCAGAGCCGCACGATCCTGAACTACGGTACTTACGCCGGTCCGGTGATCTTCACGATCAATAACCCCTATCTCACCGATCAGGCGAAAAGCGTGCTTTCGTCAGCGAACCCCGGGTTCGCCGCCGGTGCTCCGCTGTTCCTGTCGAAGTACTTCTACGATCTGACCCCGGACAACCTGCAAAGCTACAAGACCGACACCTACCGCGGCCTGCTCGCCGTTGACGGAGAGTTCTCGGCCGGAAGCCGCAACTTCTACTGGACGGTCTCGGGAAGCTATGCCCGCGTCGATGGTTCGCAGCGCCGCTGGGAAGTCGACAATGCCAAGTACAGCAACGCGATCAATGCCGTGCTTTCGGGCGGCCAGATCGTCTGCGGCATCAATGCCGACGCCGATCCCGCCAACAATGACGCCTCGTGCGCCCCCATCAATCCGTTCGGCAACGGCAACGTCTCCAGCGCCGCGCAGCAGTATGTGAGCGTCCGCGCCGGCCTGGACTATCGTAACGAGCAGACCGACTTCCTCGCCACGCTTGGCGGCGACGTAATCCAGCTTCCCGGCGGCACCGCCAAGTTCAGCCTGGCATACGAGCACCGCGATGAGCAGGTGTCCTACACCCCGCTCGCAGCGAACCAGCAGGGCCTGTTCGGCGGCGGCACCATGGAAGTCGCCCAGTCTGCCGGCTACAACACGGACGAACTTTCGGCAGAACTGCTGATCCCGCTGATCGACAGCGCGATGAACGTACCGATCGTGCGCATGCTCGAAGCAAGCGCGGCGGGCCGCCTCGTCGACAATTCGATCGCCGGCAAGGAGCAGGTCTGGGATCTCGGACTTCGCTGGCAGCCGCTCGACGGGATTACCCTGCGCGTAAGCCGCAGCCGTAACTTCCGCGCGCCCACGCTTGCGATGAAGTTCTCGCCGACGACTACCTCGCTCGGTTCGGTGGGCTACGATCCCTGCGATGCCGACCGCATCAACAGCGGTTCGAACCCTTCGGTTCGTTATGCCAACTGTCTGGCGGCCTTCACCGCCAATCCGAACTACGGCGTGGAAGCAGATGGCACCAATGCAGGAAAGAGCGCGGCCGAGCGTCTCGCGGCGTTCCAGGACCCCGCCGAGAACTTCGAGCGCGCGACCATCACCAGCGGCGGCAACGCAAACCTGCGCAACGAGATCTCCGACACCTTCACGTACGGCGTGGTCCTCCAGCCCCGGTTCATTCCGGGCCTGACCATCAGCGCAGATCGCATCGAGATCGACCTCAAGGACGGCCTCTCGGCCTTCACCACCGAGGACTTCACGGCGGCCTGCTATGATAATACCAACCCTGATCCCGCCGTCTGCAATGCCTTCACCCGCATTGCCTCTTCGGACGGCGTGAGCCCGGGCGGCACGATACTCGCCGGCACGACGACCACCTTCAACGCAGGTGTCGTGAAGTACCGCGGCGAAGTCTACGCCGTCGACTACACCTTCGAACCCGGGAACATCGGCGCATTCCACCTCGGCGTGAACGCGACGCACAACACGCTCCTGACCACTTCGGTCACTGGCGAGAACTACGTCCGCACCGACAACACCTATGAAAAGCCGACCTGGGAAGGCCGTTTCAATCTGGATTGGACCAAGGGTCCGGTCCGGCTGAGCTACCAGGCCTATTACCTCGACAAGACCAAGGCCGCTTACGACGCGACCATCGAGACCACGCCCAACCCGCTGCTCGACAGCAACCTCACGCACTCGATCTCGATGCAGTTCGATACAGGCCGCATGATACTGCGCGCCGGCATCGACAACTTCACCGACGAGGCGCCTTCCTATCCGCAGATCGCCTATGGCGACATCCTCGGCCGCCGCTTCTGGGTCGGCGCCAAGCTGAAGATGTGACGGATTCTGGCGGCGCCGGGACCATTCCCCCCGGCGCCGCCTCCATCCACAATCCAGCTCTATCCGGCAGATTCGAGAACATGGCTTCCAGCCCAGACGACCAGACTTCGAAGTCCTACGCCCAATGGGTGAGGCGCTCGATCATCCGGAACAGCAATTCCCGCAGCCTTCTCGTCAGCCTGTTCGAAAGTTCGGTACCCGAGCCCAAGGACCTGCTGCGCGAAGTGCTTCTCGAAGGTTTCGAGAATGGCATAAGCTCCCGCTATGCCAGTACTTTCGTGAAGGGGAACCCCTTCCTCGTCGCCGCGCTGGCGCGCGATTACGGTGTGCGTGAGGAACAGGTCCTGACCACCACCGGCGCAACCGGCGCACTTTCGCTGATCTACCGCGCCCTGCTCAAGGCAGGTGATCGCATCCTTATCGAGAACCCCAGCTTCGAGCTGTTCGGCAGTCTTGCGCAGTCCGTCGGCATCGCCGTCGATACGTTCGAGCGCCCCGCTCCCTACTTCACGATCGATCCCGCCGAAGTCGAGGCACGCATCCGGCCCGAAACACGGATGATCGTCCTTTCGAACCTGCACAATCCGTCCGGAATGCCGGTCTCGGATGATACCATGCGTGCGCTCTGCGCCGTGGCGGATCGGCATGATGTGGTGCTGGTTGTGGACGAGGTCTATGCGCCCTATGCCGGGGACCGGTTGAAGCCTGCCGCCTCACTTGGCGCTTCGCCGCGCGTGCTTTCGGTCAACAGCCTGACCAAGATCTTCGGTCTCAGTACCCTGCGCTGCGGATGGATCGTCGGCGATGAAAGCCTGGTGGCGCCGGTTCGCGAACTGGCGCGAGAGGTGGAGTTCGCCATCTCGAACCTTGCGCACGCGGTTGCCGCGCTGGTTGTCGAAAATCCGGCGCGCTTTCAGGAGAACACCTTCTCGGTTATCGCAAAAGCCAGGCCGATCATAGAATCCTATCACGCCTACTGGACCGCTGAAGGACTGGTGGAAGGGACATTGCCCGAAAGCGGCTGCATCGCCTTCCCCCGCCTCGTCGGGATCGGAGATACCGAGCATTTCTCCGGCTGGCTTTCCGATCGCTGCGGAGTACTGGTGGCTCCGGGGGAATACTTCGGCGCGCCCGGACATATCCGCCTCGGTTTCGCAATGGAGCCGTCGCGCCTCGATTATGGCCTTCAGGCTCTGACCGACGGCCTCCTGACCTACCGGGAAACCCATAGACTTCTGGAATTGCCATGATCCTGACGCCGCAGCAGCCCTTCGGTCGCAAAAAGAAGTCTCCGCGTCGCCTTTCGGCGTTGACGGGGATCGCGCTTGTCGCGGCGTCTGCCGGACCCATTCCGACGCAAGCGGCCGAGCCGCCGGCCGAGAGGGTCCTCATCGATGCGCGGGTTTCGAAACCCGATCCCGCGCATCCTGTCCGCGCCGAGCTGAGGCTAGTCCCTGTCTCAGCCGGCGCGGACAGTTCACCCGCAACTGCGGGCTACATTTCCTATTCCCGCCCTCAGACCGGCAGGAATGCAAAGACCGAACGGCCGGTGATCTTCGCCTTCAACGGTGGACCCGGCGCTTCGGCCGCCTATCTCCACATGGGCCTGCTCGGCCCCGTGCTCGCGCATGTTCCGCAAGACCCTGCCGATACGAACGCCGGCGCCGGCGACACCCTGCCCGGCCCGTCAAAACTCTATGACGTGGCTGACGTGGTCTTCATCGACCCACCCGGTACCGGATTTTCGGAGCGCCCCGCCGGTGCGGCAGGCGCGCCCTACAGCACGGTTGAGGGCGATGCGAATGCGGCGGCGGACGTCGTGCGCCAATGGCTCACCAGCCAAGGGCGGCAGAACTCACCGTTCTATATCCTCGGCGAAAGCTACGGCACGATCCGCGCGGTTGCGATGCTCGATGCGCTGGACCGGCAGGACCTGGCTGCGAACGTGCGCGGCGTCGTCCTGCTGGGGCAGGCGCTCAACATGATCGAGACCTCGCAGCGCCCCGACAATGTGGTGACTTACGCGGTGTCGCTGCCAACGCTGGCCGCCATCGCCTGCTACCACGGCATGGTGAAAGCGCCCTGCACGGCGGCAGGCGTGACCGACGCGGCGGCAAGCTTCGCCCGCGAGGACTACCTCCCCGCCCTCTATCGCGGCCGCGACCTGCCGCAGGCCGATCGTGAGAGGCTTGCCGCGCGGCTCGCCGAACTAACTGGCATCCCGGCGGCGTTCTACCTCGCAAACGACCTGCGCATTTCCAAGGAACGCTTCCGCGTCGAACTACTGCGCGCGAAAGGCAAGGTCATGGGTCGTTACGATGCCCGCTATCTCGCAGATCGTCCCGGAAACGTGACAACGATGATGCCGGGCGATCCCTCATCGTCGATCTCGGACATTTTCGGCAAGGCGATGACCGTCTATCTGGGCGACACGCTCAAAGTCCCCGGCGCCGATACATACAAGGTGATCGCCCGCTTCGAAGGCGGATGGAGCTACGGCGCAGAGGATTCACCTTTCGCCGACTGGCCGTTCATGTCCGTGGTCGAGCGCCACGCGGCAACCAACGCTTGCCTGCGGCTTTTCGTCGGCACCGGGATCTACGATACCACCACGACCATCGGCGCGGCCGATTACCTCTTCGCACAATCCAGCCTGCCGAAGACGCGCTATCGCAACGAGCGTTATGTCGGCGGCCATGTATTCTATTCCGACGATGGCAGCCGCGCGCGGTTCCAGTCGGATCTCGTCGATTTCATCAATGCGGATAGCTGCCGGGGGGCGCAAAAGTGAGTGAAGCTGAACATGCCCTGCGCAAGGGCATAGGCCTGTGGGGCGTGGTCTCACTGGGGCTTGGCACGGCAGTCGGTGTTTCGATCTTCTCGGCCGTCTCCCCCGCCACCGCTCTCGCCGGACCGGGAATGTTGCTATCGGTGGTGATCGCGGCGTTGCCGATGTACCTCATCGCCGTCAGCTATGCCTACCTGGGCTCTGCCGATCCGGTTTCCGGCGCAAGCTTCGTCTGGCCCTCACGCTATCTTCATCCGACACTCGGGTTCTTCATCGCCTGGATGCGGATCATCGCCAACATGGGGGCAATGGTCGTGCTGGCGCTGGTGCTGGTCCGATACGTCTCGATGCTCGTGCCGCTACCGGTCAAGCCGACAATGTTCGCGGTACTGGTACTGGCGTTGCTCGCCAATCTGGTCGGCGTCCATGTCGCCACCCGCGCGCAAACTGTTATGGTCGGCGGGCTGATCCTGTTGTTCGGCCTGTTCGTGATCTGGGGCGGCATCACCGTGTCCGAGCCGGCCCGGCTCGAACCGTTCCTTCCCCATGGCCTGCACGGCGCCTTTGCCGCCGCGCCTCTTCTCATGGGTCTGTTCTTCGGGATCGAGGCAGCGACGGAAGCGGGCGGCGAAGTGGCCAACAGCCGCCGCAACATCCCGATCGGGATCGCGGTCGCCATTGGTTCGGCCACGGTTCTCTACGTAGCCGTGGCCTTCGTAGCGCTGACCGTGCTCGGCCCCGCCACGCTGGCCGGCAGCGAAGCGCCGATCCTCGAAACCGCCAGTCGCTTCATGGGACCGCTCGCCGTGCCGGCGATCGTGCTGGCCGCCATCGCCGCGATCGGTACCAGCCTCAATTCCATCTTCACGATGTTCAGCCGCAGCCTTTTCGCGATGGCCGAAGCGGGAGTTCTGCCCCGGGCGATCGCCAGCGTCCATCCCCGCTCGCACGTGCCGCACGTGGCACTGTTCACCGTCTTCGGAATCGGCTGTGCCGGCCTGCTGATGCCGATGGAACTGACCTTCCTGTTCCTCGCGGTCAACATCCCCAATCTGGTGAAATATGGCAGCATCTGCCTGTCCGCCGCACGAGTGGCGAGGAGCTATCCCGAACTGCACAGCGGCGCCGGGTTCCGTCCGGCACGCGGCGTGATGATGACACTGGGCTGCGCCGGTACGGTCTGCGCGCTTGCCCTCATCGTGATCGGCCTCGAAGCGGATTGGCGGCCCTATGTCCTTCTGCTGGGCTGGGGCTTCCTGGGCGCGGTATGGTACTTCGCCCGTCGGCGCAGCTAGAAGCTCAAAAACCGGTTCACGAGAAAAGAGGCAGGTGGCGACGCCCCCTGCCTCTTTTCGTTCAAAACGCGAAGTCCTCGTGCGCCTCCGCTCCCGATCCGCCCATCAGCGCGACGGGCTTCGCGGCTGCTGCCGGTGCAACGACCTTGGGCGGCTCCGCAAAAGGCTTCACGCCAACCTCGCCCCAGATTTCCGACGGGAAGTACACCGTCCCCCCCTTCACGACCATGGCCATGCGGTGGATCGCCGAGATATCCTCCAGCGGGTTTCCGTCAAGCAACACGAAGTCGGCATACTTGCCCTTTTCGACCGAGCCATAGGACTGGTCGCGATGCATGTACTGTTCCGGTCCAAGCGTGCCGATCTTCAACACATCGGCCACGGGAAGCCCAGCCTCCGCGTAGATTTGCAACTCGCGGTGGACCGACAGGCCCGTGGCATCGTCGGTCCCCGGCAGGAGCGTGATGCCGCGCCTGTGCATGTCGCGCAGCAGCGCCTTGATCGTCACGAAGGCGCCGTCGTAACCGGCGGCATCCTCGGGCGTCTTGATCGGGGCAATGCCCTGGCGGCGATTGCGCTGCACGCCAACCGGCAGATGGTCGAAATAGCCCGCGACGGCCGGACTGATCTTGCCGTCCCGGCTCATCATCAGCAGTTCGAGCGTCACCGCCGTAGGATCGAGCGCGATGTGCTTCGCCTCCATCGTGTCGAGCGTCGAAGCGACGCGCGGCGAGGTGATGTCCAGCCCTGCCGTCCGCCGCATGGCGGTGAGCCGCAGCGGCGTGCGGGTATCTTCCTTGGGATCGAGCACCCAGCCCAGCATGAGCTGGTTGATGTGCGTCACTTCGTCATAACCCGCCGCGATCATCGCATCGGCATTCGTAAAGGCCGGGATATGCCCGGTTACCCCCATGCCGAGCCGCCTGGCTTCACTGACCACGCTGGGCACCCATTCGGGATTGAAGCTGTTATAGATCTTCACCTGCCAGTAGCCGCGCGCACCGTACCAGCGCACCGCGTCGAGCGCCTCGGCCTCGCTACCGGCGATGAAGCCGTTGCGCGAACTGTAGGGGCTTCGCCCTTCGAGGAAGCCATTGCGCACGATGCGTGGCCCCGCCACTTCGCCCGCATCGATGCGGCGCGTCAGGTCGATTAGGAAGGCGTTCTCGTTGCCCATGTCGCGCACGCTGGTCACGCCCGAGGCGATGTACAGCAATGCCGATTGGAGCGAGACGTGAGCATGCATGTCATGCAGCCCGGGGATGACCACTCTTCCCGCACCTTCGACCGTGGCCTCGCCGGGCGAGGCAGGGCTGTCGAGCGGTTCGACCGAGGCGATCCTGTCTCCGAACACGACTATCGAAACCGGATCGCCCAGCTTGCCGCTGGCCGGATCGAAGACTCGGACGTCACGGATGCGGATCGGCGCGTCGTAGTTATGCGCGACCTTTTTCTGGATCGCGGCGAAACGGGCAGCCGAACGCTCTGCCGCGATTTTCGCCAGTTCGCCGGCATAAGGCGCAAGACTTTCGCGGACGGTGGCATTGGTCGGCGAATAGGCCGCCACCAGAGCGCCCTTGTCATCGAGCAGGATGGCGCTCGGCGTAAGACCGATACCTTTGACGAGGAAGGCGCGATAGGCAATGGCGCCCAGCGAGACCGGCGCTTCCTCTTCCAGCGAAAGCGTGCCGCCGGGGGCTGCCGGCAAGGCATGATCGCTATCGGCCAGCAATGCGCGGGCATAGATGCCCAGTGAGAACGGGCTTCCTTCCTGCGCGACATAGAGCGTGGGTGACCTGGCCTGCATGGCGCCCTTGCCGGTCGTATCGACCCAGGAGAGGCGCTTGCCTCTGGCAGTGAACTGCTCGTCCACCTTGTTGCCGAACGTCGAGGTACCCTGAAGGGTCCAACTCGTGGGCAGCCCTTTGTCGTCGAGCACGATCGTCTCGTGCATGGTCGGGCCTCGGCCATTGCTCTTGACGTCATGGTCGATCGAGACGGTATTGCCCTGAACGTCCGCATAAACGTGGCCGACGTTCTCGCCGTTGTCGATCACCGCGAAGCGCTCGGCCTCGGCGTGAAGGGCAGTGGCCGAAAGCGCGATCGTGGAACAGGCGAGCAAGCGCAAGGCCGCAGTTCGTTTGAGGTGCATCAGTTCGAATTCCGGCTTGCGTGAAAGATATGGGCAGCGGATGCAAGATCCTGCACCGCATGGCCGAGCGACTTGTAAACGGTGATTTCGTCGGCACTGCGCCGACCGGGGGCGCGCCCAAGCAGCACTTCACCGATTTCGGCAACGATGTGATCGTCACTCACGACGCCCTCCGCCCTGGCCACCAGGAATTCCGCTGCCGCATCGAGCGCGGAGGCCTTGCTGTCGGCGATGAAGCGGGCGGCCAGAACCAGATCATTGTCGACCTCGACCGGGCCCGGGCCGCTTGATCCCACGATATTGACATGCGTTCCTGCGCGCACCCATTCGCCGAGCAGGATCGGCTGCCGGGCGCCGGTCAGCGTGCAGATCACATCTGCTTCGGCCGCTGCGGTCCTGGCATCGAAAGCCACTTCCACCGGCAGGCGCCCGCTCCAGGCATCGACGACGGCCTGCGCTTTCGCGGCATCGCGGCCCCAGATGAGAATGCGTTCGAAACGACGCACCAGCGGCAGCGCCTCAAGGTGGGAATGGACCTGACCGCCGGTGCCCATCAGCAACAGCACTTTCGCATCCTCACGCGCCAACGCGTCCGTGCCGACGGCCGTTGCTGCAGCGGTGCGGATATGCGTGATCTCCTCGGCATCGGCGACGCAGACCGGGCGCCCCTCCACCGGCTCGAACAGGGTCACGACGCCGCGATGGCGGCGTACGCCGGGGTTGTCCGGCTCGGCGAAGACGCTGATGAGCTTTGCCCCGAACATGCCCTGATCGGAGAGCGCCCCGGGCATCAGGCCGAAAGTCCGGCCCTCTCCCATGTGGATCATCGTTCGCAGCAACTGGCGCGTCTCACCGCGCGAAAGCGCTTTCATCGCTTCCCGCACGACTTCGATGCAAGAAGGGTAGCCGAGCAGGGCGCGCACGTCCTCTGCATCGAAGATCGACAGTTCGCTCCGTTTCATATCCCTGATCCGTCCCTGTTGCCGGCTATCGGCTCCTCAAGCATCACTGATAGCGCGCTGTGGCGAAATATCTCGACCTTTGTTGCGCTCATGCGCAATTGCGTGGCATGTTCAAACCAACAAACCAGAACAGGGAGCATAATCTTGCCTGCCGAACTTGACCGGCTCGACATGAAGATCCTCGATCGCCTTCAGATCGACGCCTCCGAATCTTCCAGCGAGATCGCTGACCGCGTGGGGCTTTCCCAATCGCCCTGCTGGCGCCGCATGCAGCGGCTCAAGGAGGAGGGTTATGTGCGCCACACCGTGGCGATCCTCGACCGTGAAAAGTTCGGCGAAAGCATGTTCATCTTCGCCCAGCTCAAGATGTCTCGCCTGTCGGACGACGACCGTGACCGGTTCGTCCACGCAGTGGAGGCAACACCGGAAATCCTCGAAGCCTACACTCTGTTCGGTGAAATGGACGTGATGCTCAAAGTCCTGGCCCCCAACATCGCCTGGTACCAGAACTTCACGTTCCGCACCCTGCTCCGCCTGCCCGGTGTGGAGGACGTGCGCTCCACGGCAACGCTCTCGGAACTCAAGTGCACGCACCGGCTACCGCTGCCGTCGTTGCCGGGTTGAATTCCCCACCAAGCATATTTCATGCGCACGCCTGCCGGCAAGCGATGCTCTTTGCACATTTTCCTTCGGTACAGCCTGTTAGCCTCGTTTCATGACATCGCTTCGCAACGCCCTGCTCGCCGCGCTTCTTTCCTCCACGCCGCTCGCCTCCGCCACGGCGGCCGAAGCGACCGATGGCCCCGCGCCGGAAATTTCAATCGCACTTGCGCCGGTTGCCGATGAACAGGGCGCGCTTACACGTCTCGACGTGGCGATCCGCTTCGAAGCACCTCCACAAGGCGACGCGCTTGCTGCCATTGCAGTCACCGCCAATACCGTGGAGACTTCCGCGAGGAACCTGCAAGGTCTGGTCTTCTCCGATACCCGCGGCCTGATTCCGGTCGAAATGCATGACACGGCGCGGGACGGAGACAACCTCGAACGCTCGTGGAAAGCGCTGCGCCCGGTCGAAGGCGCGGTAACTGTCGCCTACCGCTTGCCTGTAGACCCGGCCCAGCCTGAAATGGCACGCCCGCAATACGAACTGCGGGCTGCCGACGCCGGGCTGTCCGGCGCAGGCAACGCTTTTCTCATACTGCCGGCCGACGCACGCGCCCGAGACCTGTCGGTAAGCTGGGACCTCGCGCGGGCAGGCAAGGACGCACGCGGCGTCTCCAGCCTGGGGATCGGGAATAGCCATGGCAGCCGCCCTCTCCGGCCCGACCAGATCGGCGGGACATACTACATGGCCGGCCGCATCGGATCTTACGCCAAGAGCACATTCTTCGGTGCCTGGCAGGGACAATTCAGCTTCGCCGGGCCTCAACTGATGGATTGGGCAGCCCGCCTTCAGAAATTCTACGGAGAATTCTTCGACCAGCGCCCAGCCAGCTTCGGGGTGTTTGCGCGAACCAATCGGCTCAATCCCGGAAGCGGCATCGGCCTGACAGACAGTTTCGCTTTTACCTTCAGCGAAAAAACGCCCCTCTCCGACCTCGAAAGCCTGCTGGCGCATGAAATGGTCCATGCCTGGATCAACTCACTCGGCGATTCGATGGACGCGGCGGGCGGGCTCGGTCTTTCGTGGTTCGGTGAAGGTCTCGCTGTCCATTATCAGCGCATGCTGCCTTATCGCGCCGGACTGATTTCGCGGCAGGCCTTCCTGGACGACCTCAACTCCACAGCCGGACGCTACTATACAAACGCCCTGATCGGCACTCCCAATGACCGCATCGCGGACGGGTTCTGGAAGGACACCCGAATCCGCGTGTTGCCCTACGATCGCGGTTCGCTTTACTTCGCCTCGGTGGATGCGCAAATCCGCGCCGCCTCGGGTGGAAAACGTTCGCTCGACGATCTCGTGCGCCGCATGCTTGCCGAGCGCCGCGCCGGCCATGCCATGGACCTTGCGCTCTGGAAGACACTGCTGGGCCAAGAGCTTGGCGCCCGGGGCATCGCCGATTTCGAAGCGATGCTGGCGGGTCGGACCGTATTACCTCCGGCAGATGCCTTTGGACCCTGCTTCGACCGCGTTATCAAGCCACTCAAGCGCTTCGACCTCGGGTTTGATCCGCTGATCCTCGTCACGCCGGAGCGCGTGGTGCAGGGCCTCAAGCCCGGCTCCGCCGCAGAAGCCGCAGGGCTGCAAAACGGTGACCGCATCCTGAACCGTTTTCCGCAAGACGGCCTGCAAGGCGATCAGGACGCCAGCCTGACCCTTGACATCGAGAGGGACGGCCAGAAGCGCAAGCTGACCTATCTGCCGCGAGGAGAGACTATGGATGCGTACCAGTGGCAGGCGAAGCCCGGCGTCTCCTGCCACTGACGCAAACTCATGCCGGAGCTGTCGTCATGCTGTCACCTGCCCTGAATAGCCGGCGGAAACAGAGCCGGTTTCCCGAAGGTTTTCAGCATGATCGAATCTCCGCTTTCCCGTCGCTCGCTGATCCGCGGCAGCGCCGGAGCGACGCTTGTCGGGATGGCAGCGTCAATCGTGCCTGACGGGCTTGCAGCCGCAAGCAACGCAAGACCAAGGGCCCCGCGCCCGGCAAAGCCTCTGGTGATCGGCCATCGCGGCGCCAGCGCGCTGCGCCCCGAACACACGCTCGCCTCCTACGCCAAGGCCATTGCAGACGGCGCGGACTTTATCGAACCCGACCTTGTCTGCACAAAGGACGGCATTCTTGTGGCCCGGCACGAAAACAACATCGCCGACACAACCGATGTCGCCGACCATCCAGAGTTTGCAGGCCGGAAAGCCACGAAAGTCATCGACGGCGAGAATGTTACAGGCTGGTTCACCGAGGACTTCACGCTTGATGAAATCAAGCGCCTGCGCGCGAGAGAACGACTCGGCCCGCTACGGCCGGAGAGCCATGGGTTCGACGGCCAGTTCCAGGTCGTTACCTTCGAGGAAATCGCCGAGTTCGTCGCTGCCGAGGCCCGTGCCCACGGCCGCTTGATCGGCGTCATTCCCGAGATCAAGCACTCTACCTACTTTGCCACTATCGGCATTCCGCTTGAGCAGCGCGTTCTCGACCGCCTCCACGCCAGCCCATACCTCTGCACTGCCCCGGTGATCCTCCAGAGCTTCGAGGTATCGAACCTGAAATGGCTGCGCGAGCGGCTTGATGGGCTCCGCAACGTCCAACTCATGCAACTCACCGTACCCGGTGCAAAGCGCCCGGCCGATCTTGCAGCAAAGGGCTCTGGCCCCAGTTTCGACGATCTCCATAAGCCAGCAGGCCTCGCTGAAATCGCGACTTATGCGGATTGGATATCGCCCTACAACCTCGCCCTTGTCCCGCGCGACAAGGACAATCGCCTTGCAGCCCAGCCCAGCGGTCTGGTCGCCAACGCACACGAGGCCGGCCTTCTGGTTTCCAGTTGGACTTTCAGGCCGGAAAATTACTTTCTTCCCGCCGATTTTCGCAACGCATCAGGCGATGCCGCGCGCAACCCGGCAGGCAGCATCGCCGAAATCCGCCGTTATCTTGAACTGGGGCTCGACGCTTTCTTCACGGACGATCCGGCACTGGGCCGTGAAGCGGTTGACGGCACAAGGCTTAAGGCCTGACCCTCAACCACGAAAAAGCCCGCGAAAATCGCGGGCTTTTATTGTTGGTGCGCCCGACGGGATTCGAACCCATGGCCCCCAGATTAGGAATCTGGTGCTCTATCCGGCTGAGCTACGGGCGCACTCGAGGGCCTCCTAGCTTGCGGCGAATGCCTTGGCAATTGGTTCAATTGGTCTGTTCGGGCGGAACCACCGGAAACGGCAAGGGCATGACCGGAATGCCTTCCTCCATAAGCTCCTGCGCCTGCTCGGGCGTGGCACGGCCATGGATCACTTCGGCATCGCGCTCGCCATAATGCATGGCCCGGGCATCTTCCACGAAGGTCTCACCGACAAAACGACTGGACCTGAGCGCCTCGACCTGCATCAGCGCAAGCTTCTGGAGCAGTTCGACCGCCTGCGGCGGGATTGCTTCCGCCTGCTGGAGCGAGGCCGGCTCTGAAGGCACTACCGCAGAGGAAACTTCCGGTTTCTGCGGCGGTGCGTCTGACGCAGCAGTCCGCTGGTTCCCCTTGCGGGCAAGGTGAGGCGCCTGAACCGCCTTTCCAACGTCGTCCGACCCGCAACGGGGACAACTCAGCAATCCCCGTTCCTGCTGCCGCGCATAATCGTCCGAGGACTTGAACCAGCCCTCGAAACGGTGATGCGCGGAACGGCATTCGAGATCAAAGACAATAGGCATCGCGGCCTATTTGGCGATCTCGCGGCGGTTGGCAAGGCTTGGCAACTGCGCGCGCACTTCCGCGATGCGGCCAGGATCAAGATCGACGAAGCCGAGACCGGCCATTTCCCCGCCCATATCGAGCAGAACCTCGCCCCAGGGGTCGATCGCCAGCGAATGACCGTAAGTCTCGCGCCCATCCTCGTGATGGCCCACTTGCGCTGCGCTGAGCATGAAAGCGCTTGCTTCCACGGCCCGTGCGCGCTGCATCAGGTGCCAATGCGCCCGGCCGGTAGGCACGGTAAATGCGGCCGGAGCGGCGATGACATCGCACCTCGCACGGCCGAGCGCCTCGAACAGCGCCGGGAAACGGACGTCGTAGCAAATCGCCAGACCCAGGCGCCCAAGCGGTGTTTCCACCGTCACCACCTTGTCGCCCGGCGCGTAAGCATTCGATTCGCGCCAAGATTCGCCCGTCGCCAGATCCACGTCGAACATGTGCATCTTGTCATAGCGAGCGCGAATCTCGCCCGAGGCATCGATGACGAAAGCGCGGTTGGCGTAGCGCCCATCGCCCTGCCCATCGTTTCCGGGACGCACGGCCAGCGAGCCGAGATGGACCCAAACCCCTTCCCGCGCCGCAGCCTCTCGCACGGCGGCCAGTACCCGATCCTCGCCCTCCGTAACTATGTTGACGGCTGCACGCTCGCGCTTGCGGTCAAGCAGGCCGGACATCTCGGGGGTGAAGACCATGACCGCACCGCCCGCCTTCGCCTCGGCAAGGGCGGAAACGATCGCGGCAGCGTTGACGTCGGGATCGATGCCCGTGGTCATCTGGAACAGGGCGGCGCGGACCATTCCGGTCAGAGCCCGAGAACGGGGTCTAGCTTGCCGGCGCGGTCCAGCGCGCTGATGTCGTCGAAACCGCCGTAGGGCTTATCGTCCACCAGCACCTGGGGAACGGTCAAGGCACCGGGAACCCGCTCAACCATTTCGGCCCGCTTCGGCCCGCCCATCGTGATGTCATACTCTTCGTAGGTCACGCCTTTGCCGTCGAGCAGCGACTTGGCCATGACGCAATAGGGGCAGCCCCACTTGGTGTAGATCTCGACCTTCGGCTGGCTCATGAATACGGTTCCTTCAATCTCTTTGCGACCCTTGAAAGGGCGCCGCGCTATCATATCTAGGGATGCAAGTCATGGCCCGCCAAGGGGATGGCTTGCCAAAGAGGCGCCGGAGTCCGGGCCTCGTCACACGAAGATTGCTCAAGCGAGGATTTTTGTCATGAACCGTATCGATTTTTCGCCCTACCGCCGCACCATGGTCGGTTTCGACCGCCTGTTCGACATGATCGAGAACCAGGGCCGCGTGAATCCGGGCGATAAATATCCCCCCTTCAATATCGAACGTCGCGGCGCCGATGCCTATCGCATCACGCTGGCGGTCGCCGGTTTCAAGCCTGCCGACATCGATATCACTGCGCAGGCCAACCTGTTGGTGGTCAAGGGCCACAAGCCCGAAGAATCCGTCGAAGGCGAGATGCTGCACGTCGGCATCGCCCAGCGCGGGTTCGAGCGACGCTTCGAACTGGCAGATTATGTTCGCGTCGATGCCGCTGACCTGGCTGACGGCCTCCTTGTGATCGACCTCGTGCGTGAAGTGCCCGAGGCGATGAAGCCCAAGAAGATCGCGATTGGCGGCAATACGCTCACCGTGGTCGAGGGCAGCGCCGAAGAAGGTTCCGCTGCCGCCTGAATAGCCGGGTGAATTGCAGAATTGGGGGCGGTCCGGAAATGTCCGGGCCGCCCTTTTTGATGGTAAATTGCGCACTTCGCACGGAATGCAATTAAAACAGCGATGGACAGGCCAGGCCCAGCGCTTAATCCGCATGCTTTGCAAAGCAATGGGCCGCACTTTTCCATGATTTCGATCCTGTCGGTCGTCCTGCCGATCTTCGCCCTGACATTCGCAGGTTGGCTGACGCGGCGCTTGGGCATCTTCAGTCCGCAATCGACCACTGAACTGAACCGCTTCGTGGTCTATCTCGCCCTGCCTGCGCTGCTTTTCGATATCGTAGCCAAGGCCGACGCGGCCCAACTCTGGCAGCCCGGTTTCGTCGCGGTGTTTGGGCTGAGCACGTTCTTCTTCTTCGCGCTTACCGTAGCCATCAGCCGACTGGCCGGCGCAGAGATCGGCAATGCCGCAATCCATGGCCTCAACGGCGCTTATTCCAACGCAGCGTTTCTCGGCTTTCCACTGCTGCTGGCAACGCTGGGGCCGGCCTCCCAGACACTCACCCTGATCGCGACGATCAACACCGTCTGCGTGCTCTTTGCGGTTGCCATCGTACTGATCGAATTCGGAAACCAGTCAGGCGGCGGTGGCCCCTTGATCGTACTGCGCGTGCTACAGGCACTGTTTCGCAATCCGCTCGTATTGGCACCGCTACTCGGCGCTGCCGTGATGTCGAGCGGGATAGGCGTTGCCGCGCCCCTCGATGCATTCCTCAAACTGCTTGGATCGGCCGCAAGCCCTTGCGCCCTCGTCTGCCTCGGCATGTTCCTCGCCGAGCCGCGCGAACCAGAACCCGGCAGCGCGAGGATGACGGCCCTGCTGGTCGCTCTCAAGCTGTTCGTCTACCCGGCGATCACGCTGGCGCTCGCCCTCTGGGTCTTCCCCCTGACCGCACCTCTGCGCAATGCCGCCGTGCTCCTGGCCGCCCTGCCGACCGGAACCGGCCCCTTCATGTTGGCCGAGTTCCATCGCCGGGAAGGTGCGCTTACAGCCAGGGTTATTCTGATCTCGACAGTGTTTTCGGTCGGGACGATCACGCTGCTGCTCACCCTCCTCACCTGAAACGGGACATCCGGAATCGAAGAGGGGCGGGCTCTTGCGAGCCCGCCCCTCTTCATAATTCGGCCGCTACCGGCTCAGACCAGTCGCGCCTGCCGCAAGGCTGCCGCGATGAATCCCGCGAAAAGCGGATGCGGTTCGAACGGCCGCGACTTGTACTCCGGGTGGAACTGCACGCCCACGAAGAACGGATGATCCGGACGCTCGACGATCTCGGGCAGCAAACCGTCAGGCGACATGCCGGAGAAGATCAGTCCATTACCTTCAAGCGTTTCGCGGTATGAAGCGTTCACCTCGTAACGGTGACGATGGCGTTCCGAAATCTCGGTCGCATTGTAGATCGAGGCAACGTGGCTGTTGGGCGAAAGCTCGGCCTTGTAGGCTCCGAGACGCATCGTCCCGCCCAGATCGCCGCCTTCGGCGCGCTTTTCCAGGCCGTCCTTGCCCATCCACTCGGTGATGATGCCGACAACGGGCTCCTCGGTGGGGCCGAATTCGGTCGAGTTGGCCTTTTCGACACCAGCAGAGCGGGCGCCTTCGATACAGGCCATCTGCATGCCGAGGCAAATTCCGAAGAAGGGAACTTCACGCTCGCGCGCGAAGCGCACCGAGGCGATCTTGCCCTCCGTCCCGCGTTCGCCAAAGCCGCCTGGCACGAGAATGCCGTGCATCGGCTCAAGGGCAGCGGCGATCTCGGAATCTTCCTTCTCGAAGATCTCGGCATCGATCCAGTTGACGTTGACCTTGACCCGGTTGGCCATGCCGCCATGAACGAGTGCCTCGTTCAGCGACTTGTAGGCATCCTGAAGGCCGACATACTTGCCCACGACACCGATGGTGACTTCACCTTCGGGATATTCGAAGCGATCGGTAATGTCGTTCCAGCGCGAAAGATCAGGGGCTTCGGAAGCCATGCCGAAGTGATGAAGCACTTCCGCGTCAAGGCCCTCGTGATGATACTGCAGCGGCACTGCGTAGATGTTCGGCGCGTCAAGCGCGGGAATGACCGCCTGCGGACGCACGTTGCAGAACAGCGCGATCTTGCGGCGCTCGCTCTCCGGCAGTTCCCGGTCGCAGCGGCACAGCAGGATATCGGGCTGGATGCCGAGGCCGGTCAGCTCGCGCACGGAGTGCTGGGTAGGCTTGGTCTTCAACTCGCCGGCTGCCGCGATGTAGGGCACCAGGGTGACGTGCACGAAACAGGTCTGTTCACGGCCGAGTTCATTGCGCATCTGGCGCAGAGCCTCGACGAAAGGCAGTCCTTCGATATCGCCCACGGTGCCGCCGATTTCGCACAGGACGAAGTCGAGATCCTCGGTCTCCGTCATCGCGAAGTCCTTGATCGCGTCAGTGACGTGCGGGATCACCTGTACGGTGGCGCCCAGATAGTCGCCGCGGCGCTCCTTGGCGATGATGTCCTGGTAGATACGGCCAGAGGTGATGTTGTCAGCCTGGCGCGCCGATACGCCGGTATAGCGTTCGTAATGGCCGAGATCGAGGTCCGTCTCGGCGCCGTCGTCAGTGACGTAGACTTCGCCGTGCTGATACGGGCTCATCGTACCCGGATCGACGTTCAGATAGGGATCGAACTTGCGGATGCGGACGCGGTAACCGCGTGCCTGCAGGAGAGCCGCGAGGCTCGCCGCCATGAGACCTTTGCCGAGCGAGGAGACCACGCCGCCGGTGATAAAAATATGCCGCGCCATGGGAGTCGGCCCTTAAATTGCATGGGGGCACGAGCGCAAGAGCGCTGTGCCTGAATCCACAGTTCAAAACGAATGAAATGCCGCCTGCCAGAGCCAGACGGCATTCCTGTTACGATGATGCGCCGTAGTGTGCCCTGCCGGATTACCGGCCGGCAGCACCCGAAAGCGGATCATTGGCCGGAGTCGTGCCCGCAGGAGCGGCACCGGCCGGAGCCGGGCTCGCGCCATCCGCCGGAGCCGCGGCGGGAGCCGCCGGGCCGGCGAGCGGGTCGGCCGGCTGCGCGGGCGCGGCCGGAGCCGTCTCGCGCTGAAGGGAAGTATCGATATCGCGGCCCGTGGTTTCGTTCACCGCAAGCGCCGCAAGCACGATCGAGAGAATCACGAAAACCGCAGCAAGAATTCCAGTGGCGCGGGTAAGGAAGTTGGCCGCGCCGCGTGCGGACATGATGCCCGAGGGGCTGCCGCCCACGCCGAGACCGCCGCCTTCCGACTTCTGCATCAGGATGACGCCGACGAGAAGGAGGGCGACAATCGCCTGGACCACGGTCAGGAAAAGAAACATCGTGCGTTTTTCTCAGTGTTCTCGGGGGCCAAGGCCCGCATCTCAAGTCGCGCAGATAGGCGCTAGTCCGTCTCTGCGCAAGTCATCACCCGAAGCAGCTGCACAGTGCCCGCTGCCCGGCCGACTTTCGGGGCATTCTCGCCCCGTTTCCGTCGTCAGTCGTTGCCCAGCGAAGCTGCAGCGCCAACGATGGCGAGGAAACTTTCCGCGGTCAGGCTTGCACCGCCCACCAATGCTCCGCCCACTTCCGGCACGGACAGCAGTTCATTCGCGTTGTCCGCCTTGACCGAACCGCCATAGAGAATGCGCACATCCGCACCGCCCTCGCCGTAAATGGCCTTGAGCTTGTCACGAATGGCCTGGTGCATCGCGGCCACGTCCTCGATCGAGGGCACGCGGCCCGTGCCGATGGCCCATACCGGCTCATAGGCGACCGAAAGCTTCTCAGGGGCGCCGTCCGTGCGCGGGCACGAACCTTCGAGCTGCGCGGCGACCACGGCTTCGGCGTCGCCCGCATCGCGTTGCGCTTCGGTTTCACCGACGCAGAGAATCACCGCGAGGCCCGCCGACAGCGCGGCCTCCGCCTTGGCCTTGACGTCGCCGTCGCTCTCGCCGTGGAGAGTACGGCGCTCGGAATGTCCGACGATGGTGAAATCCGCGCCCGCATCCTTGAGCATGGGCGCGGAAATGTCGCCCGTGAAGGCGCCGCTGTCTTCCGCACGGCAGTCCTGCCCGCCAACGCCGATCAGTTCGACCGCATCGCGGATGCGGTAGAGCAACGTCGCCGGCGGCGCGACCGCCACCTGCACCTTCGGGAAGCGTGCGGCAGCCCGGTCGATCGCGCGCGCCTCGTTAAGCATCGCGCGCGTGCCGTTCATTTTCCAGTTACCGACGATGTAGGGCAGACCAGCCATGTTATTAAGAAACCTTGATTTCGGGGCGCATCGACCTTCTGACATACCGCAGAGGACGGGAATCGCAGGCCGCGCTTTCGTGGCGCTGCTAGGGCACGCAGGGCCTTCTTGTCAAAATCCGTGGATCTACCGTTCAGGCAAAACTTGCCGCCCGCCGCCATTCTTCGCGAGTCGCGCCCATCAGCAAGGACATCGGATAGAACCTTGCCATTGCAGGATGTCACAAGCCCCCCTAAAGCCAGCCCCGTTTTCGTACGAAGGCCGTCATCACGCTCGGCCGTCGTGCTCCGGTTGAACCCAAATCTCGCTGATCGGCACGGTCCATGCTCTCTTTCTTCCGTAACTTCCTGAAGTCCAAGATAGGTGCCGGCATCGCGCTGCTGGTCCTGGTGCTCATTACCCTGGCTTTCGTCGGCGGCGATATCACCGGCCAACGCGATTCCGCGGGCCTGGTGTCCGGTGCTTCCGTGGCCACAGTCGGCAAGGACGACGTAGAAGAAGGCGAGCTCGCACTTGCCGCCAAATCCGCGCTGACCCGCGTGCAAGGGCAGGACCCGACGATGACCATGAAGGCGCTCATCGCGCAGGGTGGTCTCGAGCAGGTTCTCGACGAACTGATCGACCGTACCGCCACGGCGTTTTTCGGCAAGAAAGTCGGCGTGGTCGCCGGTGATCGCCTGATCGACAGCGAAATCGCCCGTATCCCCGCCTTCCAGGGCGTCGACGGCAAGTTCGACCAAGCCACGTTCCGCCAGCTTCTCGCTCAGCAGGGACTGTCCGAGAAGTCGCTGCGCGAGGATATTGCGCAGGGCCTGATCGCGCAGCAGCTCATGCTGCCCGCGCAGTTCGGCACCACGATGTCGAGCTTCGCCGCCAAGCGCTACGCTTCCCTCCTTGACGAGAACCGCTCGGGTTCGGTCGTGGCGCTGCCCTCGCAGGCGTTCTTCCCCGAGAAGGCCCCGACCGACGCGGAACTCCAGGCATTCTACAAGGCTCACACAAACGCCTTCATCCGTCCCGAACGCCGCGTGATCCGTTACGCAGCCTTCGGCGAGGACGCGGTTGGCAACCTGGCCGCACCCACCGCAGCGGAAATCGCCAAGCGCTACGAGACCGACAAGGCTCTTTATGCCCCGCAGGACAACCGCAAGATCACGCAGTTGATCGTGCCTACCGAAGCTGCCGCCAAGGCGGTCGCCAGCGAAGTCGCCGGGGGCAAGACCCTCGAAGCGGCCGCGCAGGAAAAGGGCCTTTCGGCTGCGAAGCTTGAATTCTTCAGCAAGCAGCAGCTTGCCAGCCAGTTCTCTCCGGCCGTCGCAGACGCCGTCTTCGCGACCCCGACAGGCAAGCTGACCTCACCGCAGAAGAGCGCGCTCGGTTGGCACCTGATCCGCGTGGAGGAAGAACAGAAGAAGCCTGAGCGCCCCCTCGCCGCTGTCTCGGACGAAATCGTCGCGAAGCTGACCGAGGAAAAGAAGCGCACCGCCTTCACCGACCTGCTCGCCAAGATCGAGGACGAGTTCGCGAATGGCGCCAGCCTCGTCGAAGTCGCCAAGTCGGTCGGCGCCACCGTCGAAACCACCGCGCCGATCACCGCCAACGGACAGGTCTACGGCAAGGCCGGGGAAACCGCGCCTGCGCAGCTCCAGCCCGTTCTCGCCACCGCGTTCGGCATGGATCAGGAAAAGCCGCAGGCATCGCAGGTCGGCAAGGATGCGACCCAGTTCGGCGGCAAGAACTACATCGTCTACGACGTGACCCAGATCACGCCGTCGGCGCCTGCTCCGATCAAGGAAATCACCAACGACGTGAAGGCCGCCTGGGCGCTGGACAAGGGCTCGGCCGCAGCCAAGGCCGCTGCGCTCAAGGTTCAGGCAGCAATGCGTCAGGGCAAGACGCTGGAACAGGCCATTGCCGCCAGCGGCGCCAAGGTACCACCTGTCGAACAGGTCTCCATGTCGCGCGCCACGCTCACCGCCGCACTGCGTTCGGGCCGTCAGGTACCGCCGCCGGTGTCGCTGATGTTCCACATGGCCAAGGGCACCGTGAAGGTGCAGGCAGCCGGACAGGATCGCGGCTGGTTCGTCGTCGTCCTCAAGGAGGTCGTGCCAGGCAAGGTCGATTCGCCGGTCCTCGTCGAAGGCACCCAGCGTGAGCTGGGCGGCCAGCTCGGCCAGGCCTATACCGACGCCCTCGGCAAGGCGATCCGCAAGGAAGTGGGCGTCACCAAGCACGACAAGGCTATCGCAGCCGTTCGCCGCCAACTCGATGGCGCCGGCAGCGCCGAGTAACAACTGAGATGATGACCGGGGTTATGGAACGCGAATCGGATCGCCTTGCAGCATTGGCGCAGCTCTCTGAAGGCAAGCCTGCGCTGCTCTGGCGCAAGCTTGTCGCCGACACCGAGACCCCGGTCGCCGCCGCGCTGAAGCTCTTCGAGGAAGGGCGCGGGGATTTCGTGCTGGAATCCGTCGAGGGCGGCGAAACGCGCGGGCGCTACAGCCTGATCGGCCTTGACCCCGACCTGGTGTTCCGCGCCGAAGGCCACGCCTGCGAGATCAACCGCAACTGGCAGCACGACCGGGAGAGCTTCACCGCCCTTCCCGGCGACGCCCTGGCGGAACTGCGCGCGCTCGTCGAAAGCTGCCGGTTCGACGTGCCGCCGCAACTTCCCCCGGCACTTGCCTGCCTCGTCGGCTATTTCGGCTACGAGACGATTGGCCTGGTCGAGAAGCTGCCGCGCGCGCCGCAAAGCGCGCTTTCCTTGCCTGACATGTTGTTCGTGCGCCCCTCACTGATCCTCGTGTTCGATCGCCTTAGCGACGAACTGTTCTGTGTCGCGCCGCTCTGGCCGGAAGCAGGAGCGCCCGAGCGTCTGGTCGAACTCGCAGCGGAACGCATCGACGAGGCCCTGCGCAAGCTGGCCGCGCCGGTGCCCGCCGCGCCCACCGCTACGGATCTCGCCGAGCCGGTACAGACCCCGGTCATGGCTGCTGCCGACTACGAAGCCATGGTCCTCAGGGCAAAGAACTACATCGAGGCCGGCGACATATTCCAGGTGGTGTTGGCCCAGCGCTTCACTTGCGACTTCCCGCTGCCGCCCCTCGCGCTTTACCGCTCGCTGCGCCGCATCAATCCTTCGCCATTCCTCTATTTTCTCGACATGCCCGGCTTTGCGCTGATCGGATCGAGCCCTGAGATCCTCGTGCGCGTGCGCGAGGGCGAAGTGACGATCCGCCCGATCGCCGGCACCCGCCCGCGCGGCAAGAGCGCTGCCGAGGACAAGGCCAACGAAGTGAGCCTCCTCGCGGATCCCAAGGAACGCGCCGAGCATCTCATGCTGCTCGACCTCGGCCGCAACGACGTGGGCCGCGTGGCGGCCGCCGGTTCCGTTGAAGTGACCGACAGCTACACGATCGAGCGCTACAGCCACGTCATGCACATTGTCTCGAACGTGGTCGGCCAGCTCGACACGGAAAGGCACGATGCCATCGACGCCGTCTTCGCGGGCTTCCCGGCCGGCACTGTCTCCGGTGCCCCCAAGGTCCGCGCCTGCGAGATCATCGCGGAACTCGAACCGGAAACGCGCGGAGCTTACGCAGGCGGCGTGGGCTATTTCGCGCCGGACGGTTCTGTCGATTCCTGCATCGTCCTGCGCACCGGTGTCCTCAAGGACGGCGTGCTCCACGTGCAGGCGGGAGCCGGTATCGTTGCCGACAGCGATCCCGTCTACGAACAGCGCGAATGCGAGGCCAAGTCCGGCGCGCTGTTCGCCGCCGCCCGCGAAGCCGTGCGCGTCGCCGGGGAGCCGGGTTTCGGCCAGTGATGCGCGCCGCCGCCGCGGCCGTATTGCTTCTCGCTGCCTGCTCGTCGGGCGATGCGCGGCAGGAGGCCGCCGCGCCGCCCCCGCCTCCATGTGAAGGCGCCACCTTCGAAGGCGCCTCCTTTACGCATTGCACCGCCGATCCCGCGCGGCACACCATCCAGATGGTGCTCGGCCCGAAGGGCGGCGCCCCTTACCGCAGCCTCTCGCAATTGGCGGTGGATCGGCCCGGCAAGAACCACGCCGTCGCCTTCGCGATGAACGGCGGCATGTTCGACGAGAAGGGACAGCCGATCGGCTACTATGTCGAGGACGGCGTAAGACTGCACAAACTGAACACGAACGAGGGTTGGGGCAATTTCCACCTCCAGCCCAACGGCGTGTTCTATGGCGATGCGGATGGCCACTGGGCCGTGCGAGCCACGAACGATTTCGCCAGGAACATCGTCAACCGCCCGGATTTCGGCACCCAGTCCGGCCCCATGCTGGTGATCGGCGGCAAGCTTCATCCAAAGATCGACGCGGACGGCCGATCCAGGAAACTGCGCAATGCCGTGGGCGTGGACCGCAAGGGCCGCGCCCATTTCGTAATTTCGGACGAGCCGGTTTCCTTCGGGAAGCTTGGACGCTACTTCCGTGACAAACTCGATTGCCCCAATGCGCTGTTCCTCGACGGCAGTGTATCCTCGCTCTGGGACCCGGAGCACGGGCGCGTGGACGGCGGGCCTCCGCTGGGCCCCTTGATCGTCGTCGAGAAAGCGACGAAAGGCAGTACATGATCCTCGTCATCGACAATTACGACAGCTTTACCTGGAACCTGGTCCATTACGTGATGGAACTCGGCGCCGAAGTGGAAGTGGTGCGCAACGACGCCCTGACCGCCGCGCAGGCCATAGACAGCGGCGCGCAGGGTTTCCTTCTCTCGCCCGGCCCCTGCACGCCGAACGAGGCGGGTATCAGCCTCGATCTCGTGGGCGCCGCTGCCGACGCCGGCAAGCCGCTTCTCGGTGTCTGCCTTGGCCATCAGTCGATCGGTCAGTACTTTGGCGGCAAGGTCGTGCGCGGCGGCCTGATGCACGGCAAGACTTCCCCTGTCACCCATGACGATACCGGCGTCTTCCAGGGCATCCCCTCGCCCTTCACCGCGACGCGCTATCATTCGCTCATTGTCGAGGACATTCCGCAGGCGCTCAAGGTCAATGCCCGTTCGGACGATGGCCACGTCATGGGCTTCCGCCATGCCACGCTGCCGATCCACGGCGTGCAGTTCCACCCGGAAAGCATCGCGACCGAACACGGCCACGCGATGCTGGCAAACTATCTCAAGCTCTGCGGCCTCGACCCGAAGCTTCCGGCCCGCCTCGCCGCATGACTGTGGCAAGCCTTCCCGATCCGCTGCACCCTATCGAGGAAGCCGAAGCCGAAGAGGCTTTCGGTGCTATCCTCGATGGCAAGGTCGATGACGAAGCCATCGTTCGCTTCCTCATTGCCCTGACCGACCGCGGCGAAACCGCCGGCGAGATCGCCGGCGCTGCTCGCGCGATGCGGGCACGGATGATCCCCATCGCAGCGCCCGGCAACGCTATCGACGTTTGCGGCACCGGCGGCGACGGGCACCATACTCTCAACGTCTCCACAGCGGTCTCGCTGGTGGTAGCAGCCTGCGGCGTCCCGGTCGCCAAGCACGGCAACCGTGCGGCCAGTTCCAAGGCCGGCGCGGCCGATACCCTCGAAGCGCTGGGCCTCAACCTGGACCGGGCTGCCGAAACCGCGGAAGAAACGCTCGGCGACCTTGGCATCTGCTTCCTGTTCGCCGCGCGCCACCACCCCGCGATGGGCCGCATCATGCCCATCCGCAAGGCGATCGGCCGCCGCACGATTTTCAACCTCATGGGCCCGCTCGCCAACCCCGCGAACGTCAAGCGCCAGCTCGTCGGCATTGCCCGCCCTGCCTATGTGCCGATCTATGCCGAAGCGCTGATGCACCTCGGCAGTGAGCACTCGTTCGTCATATCCGGGGATGAAGGGCTCGACGAACTCAGCCTCGCCGGCGGCAACGAAGTGGCCGAGATCAGGCATGGCGAACTCTCAATGCGCCGGATATCGCCGGAAGATGTCGGCCTGCCGATATCGCCGGTCGGCGCCATCCGCGGCGGCGACGCCGCTCACAACGCCGATGCCCTGCGCCGCCTTTTGCTGGGTGAAACCGGCGCTTATCGCGATGCCGTGCTGCTGAACGCCGCCGGCGCACTGATCGTCGCCGGTGAAGTCGAAACCTGGCAGGAAGGCGTCGAGGAAGCGGCGGAAGCCATCGACAAGGGCCTCGCCAATGCCCTGCTCAACTGCTGGATTTCAGCGCTCAAGTCCTGACCCAGACGGTCCCGAGGAAACCATGTCCGACAAGCTTACCGAAATCTGCGACACCAAGCGCGTGGAAGTCGAAACCCGCAAGGGCTTCGCCACCGTGAACGACCTCGACGCTCGCGCCGTGGGCCAGTCCGCTCCGCGCGGTTTCGAGGCTGCGCTGCGCCGCAAGGCCCAGGATGGCTTTGCCCTGATTGCGGAAATCAAGAAAGCTTCGCCGTCCAAGGGACTGATCCGGCCTGATTTTCGCCCGGCAGAACATGCTGTCGCCTATGAGCGCGGCGGCGCGGCTTGCCTTTCGGTCCTCACCGACGCTCCCTATTTCCAAGGCCACGAGGACTATCTGGAGGATGCTCGCGCTGCATGCGCATTGCCGGTCATCCGCAAGGACTTCATGGTCGATCCCTGGCAGGTCGCAGAGGCCCGCGCGATCGGCGCGGACGCCATCCTCATCATCGTTGCCGCTCTCGACGACGTCCTGATGGCTGAACTCGAAGCAGCTGCTCACGAACGGGGCATGGATTGCCTCGTCGAAGTTCACAACGAATCTGAAATGGAGCGTGCAAGCCGGTTGAAATCGCGCCTGATCGGGGTCAACAATCGCGATCTCAAGCACTTCGTCACGGATATCGCCATTACCGAACGTCTGGCCCCCCTCGCACCCGGAGGGACCCTGCTCGTCAGTGAAAGCGGGATCAACGCCCATTCCGATCTGATCCGTCTGTCAGGTTGCGGTGCGCGGACGTTCCTGGTCGGCGAAAGCCTGATGCGCGAAGCTGACGTGGAAGCTGCGACCAAAGCACTGCTTTTCGGCTGATCCGCGACTTCAGACCGTTTCGAGATTAGCGTAAGCACGCAGATCCATGGAGAGGTGAGGCGATGAGCAAGAGCCTGACGCACATCGATACCGAAGGGACCGCACGCATGGTCGACGTCGGCTCCAAGAATGAGACACGGCGTGTCGCGGTGGCCTCCGGCCGCATCGTGATGACGCAGGATGCGCTCGAAGCGATCCAGGCCGGCAATGCCCCCAAGGGAGATGTCCTGGGCACTGCCCGTATCGCCGGCATCATGGCCGCTAAGAAGACCGGTGACCTTATCCCGATGTGCCACCCGCTGTTGCTTGATGCCGTAAACCTCGATTTCACGTTTGACGCACAAGCCATATCCGCCAAGGCAACGGTAAGTCTAAGCGGCAAGACTGGCGTTGAAATGGAAGCGATTACAGCGGTTTCCGTCGCACTCGTAACAATCTACGACATGGCGAAAGCGCTTGATAAGGGCATGATCATCGGCGACATTCGCCTGATCGAGAAGACAGGTGGAAAATCGGGCCACTGGCGAGCTGAAGCGCTGTGAAGCCGCACCTTTCCCTCGAGGAAGCGCAGTCCCGTCTTCTTGCACTTGTCGAGCCTCTCCCCATCGAGCGGGTCGATATCGACGGCGCGCTCGGACGCTTTCTAGCGGAACCCTTGCGCGCTCATCGCAGTCAGCCTCCGGCTGATCTCTCGGCAATGGATGGATATGCCGTAACCGCCGACCTGTCGGGGCCTTGGCGCGTTATTGGCGAGAGCGCGGCCGGCCATCCTTACGAAGCGTCAGTCGGCGCGGGCGAAGCAGTAAGGATTTCGACCGGTGCGATGCTGCCTGAGGGCGCCCAAGCCGTTATCCTTCAGGAAGACCTCGCTCGCGAGGGGCAACAGATCACCCTGACGGGAGAGGCACCCGAACCTAGCCACCGCCATATCCGGCGCTGCGGCATGGACTTTGTGGAAGGCCGCGAACTTCTCGCCGCCGGTACTTTGATCGGCCCGGCGCAAGCCGCGCTCGGCATTGCCGCCGGCCATCGCCACCTGCCCGTCCGACGGATTCCGCGGGTAACCGTCATAGATAGCGGCGACGAACTCTCGACCGACCCTGAGTTCTGCGCCAACCATCAGGTTCCTGCCAGCAACGGCGTCATGCTGGTTGCCATGGCCCGCTCTCTTCCGGTGGATGCGAACCGGATAGGCCCCGTGGCCGACAAGCTCGATGACCTCATCGCCGCCTTCGAACAGGCGAGCGATTCTGACGTCATCGTGACCAGCGGGGGTGCCTCGGTCGGCGATCACGATCTTGTCCGCCCGGCCCTCGAAGCATGGGGCGCACAGCTGGACTTCTGGCGCGTGGCCATCAAGCCGGGCAAGCCCCTGCTCGTGGCGACCCGCCAGCGCGCTACCGGGCCGCAAATTATCATCGGATTACCGGGGAATCCGGTATCCAGCCTTGTGACAGCCTATCAGTTTCTCCTGCCTGTCCTGCGGGCCCTGTTGGGGGCTTCACGGCCAATCCCACAGCCGGTTGCAACCCGGCTTTCGGCCCCCCTGCCCGCTGCGGGCAACCGCCGGGAGTTTTTGCGCGGTTACTGGAACGGCGAGACGGTCTGCGCGAACCCGCTTCAGGACAGCGGCGCTCTGGCATCGCTCGCGGCAAGCAATGTACTGATCGATCGCCCCATTGGCGCGCCGGCCGCGAATGCAGGAGATGTTGTTGAAGTGTTCTTGCTCCAAAATGGCGGTATTGCTTGACGATACCGGATTCGTTGCATAATTGTTCCCTCATTGTTCGCAGGCAAATCGCCGGACGAGACAGGGCCATGGGCCGCAGAACGAAGAGGCAACGCAGATGTTGACGCGCAAGCAGCACGAATTGCTCCGGTTCATTCAGGTCCGGCTTGAGGAAAGCGGCATCTCGCCCAGCTTCGAGGAAATGAAGGAAGCGCTGGACCTCAAGTCCAAGTCCGGCGTTCACCGCCTGATTTCCGCCTTGGAGGAACGGGGTTTCATTCGCCGCCTCCCCAATCGCGCTCGCGCTCTCGAAGTCCTGCGCCAGCCTGAGGATGCAACGTCCAAACCTGCAAGATCGACTCCGGCGGCGAACAGCAACGATACTGCAGCGCCTGTCCGCGCACCCCAGATCGCACCTGCCCCCGCGAACGATGTCATCGAAATCCCACTCCACGGCCGCATCGCCGCCGGCGTGCCGATCGAGGCCTTCGAAGGACAGTCCATGCTCCCGGTTCCCGCAGCGCTGCTTGGTTCGGGCGAACACTATGCGCTCGAGGTTTCGGGTGATTCGATGATAGACGCGGGCATCCTCGACGGCGATTTCGCCTTGGTGAAGCGCACCAATACCGCTCGCGACGGTGAAATTGTCGTCGCTCTCGTGCGAGGGGCTGAAGCCACGCTCAAGTATCTGCGCCGCGAAGCCGGAATGGTGCGCCTTGACCCTGCCAATGCCGCTTACGAACCGCAGATTTATGGGCCTGACGAAGTCGAGGTTCAGGGCAAACTGGCCGGACTGCTACGCCGCTATCACTGATGCGGCTCAAGCGTGAGACGATGTCCGGTTGTTCCGCCGTCTCGCCGCCGCGTTATTACCGGGCCTTGGCGATGACGCCATAAGAAAGCGGCGGCGAACGCCACCACCCATGATCACCTTGCGCATCTGCCACTGAATGTACCGTGCGGCGCTTCAGGTCGATCGCCACGCCGCCCGTCTTGCTCAGCATGTTGCGATCCGCCTTCAGCCAGATTGGCTGACAACTTCGCGGCAGACGTCGGCCCGCAATTACGAGATAGGCGCGCTGGCAGGCCCGAGCCAAAGTGTCTTCCGGCACGATATCCCGGCCCCTGGCGATCAGTATGTGGCGCGCCTTCCCGCCACGTTCCAGCATCAACGCACAGAAATCCGGGTTGCATCGCACGCCCGGCCAGTCTGCAATCAAGACGGGTTTTGACTGAACTCCCGCTACTTCCATCAGATTGTCCAAAACGTAATCGCTCGAGCTGTCGCGCAGCATGACAAGGCGCCTCCCCGGACCGTCAATCAAAGCAACTTGGCGGCCATCTCCCGAAACGACGATGTCCGGCGGGGTCAGCAGGAGCAGGCCGATAAAGCCGCTGGCGACTGGAAGCAGACCCCAGAGCCTGGCTTTTCCGTGCCAAAGCCCCAGCCAAAGTCCTCCAGTCACGAAAAGTAGAAACTGCCATCCGCCCATCGTCGGCGCCATGCTCACCGCACCGGGCCGCGAGGCGATGAACCGTGCCAGACCGATCAGCAGATCGATGGCTACTCCAGCAAGCCACCAGACCGGCGATCCGGCCCCAACGATATCGAAAAGCAGCGCCGCGCCGACCAGGGGCATGACAAGAAAGGTCGTGAGCGGGATGGCAACCACATTGGCGATCGATCCATAGAGTCCGGCGCGGTGAAAATGATAAAGTCCGATCGGCATCAGCGCGAGTTCGATGGCTACGCCCGTGACGAGGATCAGGGATAGGCTGCGCAGCGCCTTGAAAGGCAATGCTTCGTCACGGGCCGAGAACCAATGCCGGATGGGCACCGCATTGCCTAACGCGATCAGCACGACAACGGCGGCAAAGCTCATCTGGAAGCTAGCGCCCACAATCGATTCGGGCCAGATCAGAAGGACGATGAAGGCGGCCGCCGCAAGCAATCGCATCGACAGCGCCTCACGCCCCATCGCCAATGCGGCAAGTACCAGTAGCGCGCTCACGCAGGAGCGTATGGTCGGCACCTGCGATCCGCTCAGCAAAGTGTAACCAACGCCCGCCAATGCCCCGCTAGCCGACGCAAGGACAGGCAATCGCACCCGCAACGCCAGCGCGGGAGATAACGCCAGCAGGCGCAGCGCGAGGATATAGACCGCACCGACAACTGCGCTGACATGCAGGCCGCTGATCGAGAGCAGATGCGCAAGTCCGGCATCGCGCATCGCCTGGGCCTCTGCCTTGCCGATCCCGCCCATGTCCCCTGTGACGAGCGCCGAGGCGATCCCGCCGGCGGATCCTTCAAGGCTTGCAGCGATATGACGGGACAGCCGCATTCGCTGCTCGCCAAGCCAGTCGTCACCCGCTCCGGGGGAAAGCACCTCCACAGGGGAAAGCACGGCGCCGGTTGCGGATATCCCGGCGAACCAAGCCGCCCTGGCGAAATCGTAGGCGCCAGGCAGCATCGGAGGTGCCGGAGGCATCAATCTCCCGCGGAATCGGATGATAGCGCCGGTTGAAAGTGCCGGAGACCGCGCCGATGCGGGCAAGTTCACGCGAACCTTGATCGGCCTGCCGGTCCCCGGCTCCCGCAGTGCCAGAATCAGTCTGTCCCGCTTCAGCGCCGGCTGCTCCTCGATCGCGAGAACGCGGGCCGTGAATGTTCCGAACAGCGGCCTTGCGATCGCCGGCTGACCAACCGTTTCCGAGCGCGCCCAGACAACGAGACATCCCGCCATGACGAGAAGCGAGCAAGCGATCATCGCCTGCCTGATATATGGAATCCGCGTAGCACCCTGAAGGCAGTACAGTGCGAATAAAGCAACTGCGACGCATACTACGCAAAGGGTGACCCACTCCTCGGCTGTAGGCAGGAAAAACCACGCAGTTATGCCGGTTCCGAAGGCTACGGTGAGCCATGGTCCTCTAGCGAAACCGCAGTTCGAAAGAAAACACTCGACACCGGCCAAACTGCTCGACAAGTGGCTCTGGCTGATCCATGGGCGATGCTGCAATGCAGCGGTTCCGGCAAGATCCGGATGCTCTGAATCAAGTGACGTGGCGGCTTGGCTGGCCATGGCGCGCATAGGACAGGAAGGTTACAATAATGGCAAGCGGCAGTGCATCGAGCGGACCAGACGGCAGCAAGGCCGTCGTCACGCGCTTTGCCCCCTCGCCCACGGGTTATCTCCATATCGGCGGCGCCCGTACCGCACTTTTCAACTGGCTCTTCGCCCGCCATCACGGCGGCAAGTACCTGCTTCGCATCGAAGATACCGATCGCGCTCGTTCGACCGAGCCCGCGATCGAGGCGATCTTCGACGGCCTGACATGGCTCGGGCTCGAAGGCGATGAACCGGCCGTGTTCCAGTTCGCCCGTTCCGACCGCCATGCCGAAGTGGCTGCCGAACTGCTGGCCGGCGGTCATGCCTATCGCTGCTACCTTACTTCCGAGGAACTGGCCGAGCGCAGGCAGAAGGCCCAGGAAGAACGCCGTCCGTTCCGCATCGACAGCGAATGGCGCGATGCCGATCCCTCGACCTGGCCTGCTGACAAGTCCTACGTCGTGCGCGTGAAGGCCCCGCGCGACGGCGAAACGACGATCAACGATCTCGTGCAGGGCGAAGTTACCGTCAGGAACGAGGAAATCGACGATTTCGTCATCCTCCGCTCCGACGGCACGCCTACCTACATGCTCGCCGTCGTCGTGGACGACAACGACATGGGCGTCACGCACGTCCTGCGCGGAGACGATCACCTCAACAATGCCTTCCGGCAGCTTGTGATCATTCACGGCATGGGCTGGGACGTGCCTGTCTACGGCCATGTCCCGCTCATCCATGGCTCTGACGGCGCAAAGCTGTCGAAGCGTCACGGCGCGCTGGGCGTGGACGCCTATCGTGACGATATGGGCGTGCTTCCGGAAGCGCTGTTCAACTACCTGCTTCGCCTTGGCTGGGGCCATGGCGACGAGGAATTCATCAGCCGCGAGAAGGCGGTCGAATGGTTCGACATGGCGGACGTGGGCAAGTCGCCCTCCCGCTTCGACCTCGCCAAGCTCCAGAATCTCAACGGCCACTACCTTCGCGAGGCCAGCGATGCGCGTCTCGCCGAACTGGTGCTGCCGCGACTGGTGCAGGCCGGCTACGAAGACCCCGACCTCGCCCTGCTCACGCAGGCGATGCCGGTACTGAAGGTCCGCGCAAAGGACCTCAACGAACTTGCAGAAGGCGCCGCCTTCCTTTTTGCCAAGCGTCCGCTCGCATTCAGCGAGAAGGCGCAGGCGCTTCTGACGGACGAGGCGCGGGGGCGCCTTGCCGCCATTCACGAGCGTCTGTCCGCGCAGCCCGAATGGGCTCTGGAGGCATTGGAAGCCAGCCTGAAGGCAATGGCCGAGGATCTGGGATTGGGCCTCGGCAAGCTCGCGCAACCCTTGCGGGCGGCCCTGACTGGTCAGACGACCTCTCCGGGTATTTTCGACGTATTGGTTTTGCTCGGCCGGGACGAAAGCCTCGCACGCATTGGCGCGCAAGCGGACGCCACGACCGGGTCGCACATATAAGGAGTAAGAACTGGTGGGTGATCAGGTCAAACTGAATGCTGGTGGCACGGAATTCGACTATCCCGTGCTCAAGGGCAGCGTCGGCCCGGATGTCATCGATATCCGCAAGCTCTATGCCCAGACGGGCAAGTTCACGTACGATCCGGGGTTCACGTCGACGGCGAGCTGCGAGAGCGCGCTGACCTACATCGACGGCGACGAGGGCGTCCTGCTCCATCGCGGTTACCCGATCGGTCAGCTGGCCGAGAATTCGTCGTTCATGGAAGTCTGCTATCTCATGCTGAACGGCGAACTGCCGAACGGCGGTGAGCTCGACAACTTCTCGAACACCATCACGCGCCACACCATGCTCCACGAGCAGCTGGCGAACTTCTACCGCGGTTTCCGCCGTGACGCCCACCCGATGGCGATCATGTGCGGTGTGGTCGGCGCCCTTTCGGCGTTCTACCACGATTCGACCGACATCTCCGATCCCGAGCATCGCAAGATCAGCTCGCACCGCCTGATCGCCAAGATGCCGACGATCGCCGCTGCGGCCTACAAGTACTCGGTCGGACAGCCCTTCCTCTACCCGGATAACTCGCTGAGCTACACGGGCAACTTCCTGCGCATGACCTTCGGCGTGCCTGCGGAAGAGTATGAAGTGATCCCCGCCGTCGAAAAGGCGATGGACCGTATCTTCATCCTCCACGCCGACCACGAGCAGAACGCCTCGACCTCGACCGTGCGCCTTGCCGGTTCGTCGGGCGCGAACCCGTTTGCGTGCATCGCGGCCGGTATCGCCTGCCTCTGGGGTCCTGCCCATGGTGGCGCGAACGAAGCCGCGCTCAACATGCTCAAGGAAATCGGTACGCCGGACAAGATCCCGCACTACATCGAGCGCGCGAAGGACAAGAACGATCCGTTCCGCCTGATGGGCTTCGGCCACCGCGTCTACAAGAACTACGATCCGCGCGCCACGGTCATGCAGAAGACCGTCCGCGAGGTGTTCGACGCGCTCAAGGTCACCGACCCGCTGTTCGAGACGGCCCTGCGCCTCGAGGAAATCGCGCTGAGCGATCCGTACTTCGTCGAGAAGAAGCTCTTCCCGAACGTCGACTTCTATTCGGGCATCATCCTCTCGGCCATCGGTTTCCCGACCACGATGTTCACCGCGCTCTTCGCTCTCGCCCGCACCGTGGGCTGGGTCGCGCAGTGGAACGAAATGATCTCCGATCCCGGCCAGAAGATCGGTCGTCCGCGCCAGCTCTACACCGGCCCGACGCAGCGCGATTACATCCCGCTCGACAAGCGCTGAGACTGAGCAGCAAAGTATCGCGAGACATTGCGATAATTCGAAGAGGCCCTCGCGAAAGCGGGGGCCTTTTTCGTTGTGCTTCGGCTGACGTCGCAGCGGCGAACCGGCTCTTCGAAAAATCGGGGTGTCGCACGCGATGAGCGGGGAGTATCCTGCTGGCAGGAACAACTTGCGAATCAATTGCGCGGCGTCCGCAGGAACTTCACAGATCCAGCCACATTCTCGCCGCAAGTTGCTGTCAGGTGTCAAAATTCCTTTGGAGGAATCATGATGCTGTTCCTCAGAATTCTTGTGATCCTTGTTGGACTATGCGCCATCGGCATGGGTATCCTGCTCGTCGGCCAGGGTACGGGCGTCGTCCCATGGCCATTGGACAGCTTCATGCTGGATGACCGTGGATGGGCGATACGCGGCGCCGTGATGGCAGCCGTGGGCGGCATCCTGATCTGGCTCGCCCGTCGCGGGAATGGCGCCAGCAACAACCACCTCTAGGTGAGGTTCAGGCCTCGGGGTCTGCCGGCACTTCCAGAATGAAACGAGCCCCCTGCCCCGGAGCGCTTTGCACCGACAGTTCGCCGCCCATCGCGCGGGCCAGACTGCGCGATATATAGAGGCCGAGCCCGGAACCGCCGTCGCCGCTGCGGCCAAGGCGCTCGAATTTCTCGAAGACCTTCTCCTGGCTCTCCTGCGAGATCCCCGGCCCCTGGTCAGCCACGATCACGCGCGCACGGTCGCCGGCCGCTTCCAGTCGGAGCCAGATGTGGGACTGTTCGGGAGAATAGCGGATCGCATTGCCGATGAGGTTGAGCAAAACTTGAAGAACGCGGCGATATTCCGCCACGGCGGGAAGCGCCTCCGCTGCGTGCGGGGCCTCGATCACGATGTTCTTCTCCCGCGCCCGTACATTCAGGATGCCCGCTGCCTGCCGCGCAAGTTCGGACAAGTCCACATGGTCCGGCGCGGTGCTGAAGCCTTCGGTCTCCACGACTTCGAGATCGGCAAGATCGCCGAGGAGATCGAGCAGCAGCTTTCCTGCGCCCGCAATTTCTCCGGCATATTCCGCGTAGGCATCCGGCAGTGGCCCGGCGAGGCGCGTGCGGATGGTCTCGGCATTGGCGATGATGCGCGAGATCGGCTGCCGCAGGACCGGTGCCAGATCCTGCCCGACAAGACTCCGGCGAAGCATGGGCTCCATCGGCTCACGCGCCGGCGCGGCGGTGGAAGCCGGGGTATCGGAGACCAGCAGCAGTTCGAAACCGGCAGGGTCGAAGCCCGGGCGCATGTGCGGAACCAGCGAGACGCGCCAGGATCGCTGCGAACCCGGCACCGCGACCCGCACGCCGTCAAGAAGGCGCCAATGCAGCGGCTGCTGATGCGTGACATTCTCGGGGGGAAGAAATTCCGTCCAGAGTTGCCCGAACCCCGTTTCCATCGCCGCCGTCACGTCAGCGAGTTCCGCACTGTCCGACATGACGGCAAGCACGCGCTGCCCGGCGTCAAGCTGTGCGCTCAATTCGGCAAGGTGGCGATCGATCATGGTCCGGCGACGTTCGACCGACGCGGCATCCTCCACCGGTGCCGGCGCAGTCTGCCAGTTACGAACCACGATCTGGCAACCTTCGCCCCGTCCCTGCGGCTCGACTTCGACCCAGGCGGTGATCACGTCGCCGCCGTCGTGCGCGCTGACGGCGCGCGCGAGGCGAAAACCATAGCGACGGGCCTTGCGAACGAGTTCGAGAAGTTCGGGCACGGCGATAGTACCGGGCAGTTCCCCGCCGCAACGCTCCTGCAAACCCGCCAGCGGTTCGTCCGCTTCCAGCAATCGGTCCTGCGCATCGCAAACAGCGCGGGCGATGATGGTGCCTTCCATCAGCATCAGCCGCCGTGCCGCCCGGTTGCCAGAATAGATGCGGCCAGATGGCTGCCGAGCCTCTCAAAGCCGTCTGGCAACATCGCTTCGGGGTGAATGGCCAGAAACTGCTTTTCGATGTCGGCAGCCTTCAGCCCCGCTGCGCGCAAGGCAAGGGCGAGACGCGCCAGTTGCGCCTCATGGGTGGCGAGCACCGCTGCCTCCCGGCGCAGGCCGGAACCGATCGCCAGAGCCGTAAGGAACAGCGCGGCGCCGGCATGTCCTACCGAAAGCGCGGCGTGGAACGCGGCGCCAAGGCCGGTCACCAGCCTTGCCGAAAGGCCAAGGCGGGTCGCGCCTTCATCGTAGCGGCGGCGCACATCGGCCTCCACCAACGCAAGACGCTCCATCCGTTCGGGACTGCCCGCTACCATGCCGCGAACAGCCAGCAGCGCTCGGTGCAGCAGTTCACCCGGCAGTTCGGTAAGGCTGAGGCTCATGCGGCGCTGGCGCTGGCACCAGCGCGCCTGTGACGCGAGCCATTTGACGGCAATCCCCTGCACAGTGCTGTCGGGCGAAGAAGCCATGGCCTGCACCAGCGGTGAAACGACGGGATCGAGCGCCAGACGCGACTGCAGGCGCTCGGTCATTTGCCATTCGAGTGCAAGCGCATGAACGTGCGAGAGAATCAGCGGGTCGCCCATGAACATCCGCGCCAGATCCTCGATATCTTCGGACATCTGGACGGCTGTGGATCCGTCAGCGTGAAGAGGCTCGATCACTCCGCGCGCCAGTTCCGCCAGCATCCCGCGAACCCGCGCAAGAATTTCGTCACTGAACAGCGCGCTGTCTTCCGCCGCCAGCAGATATTGGAGGATCGGAAGTACGCTCTCGGCCATGGCGTCGCCGCGCGCGAGGTCCGCGCGAAGCAATGCCTCCGCGGTCTGGTCGTCGGCCGGATGAACAGCGTTGTCGATCATCCGTCCCGTTTACCTTGTATCTGGTTAAGCCCCGGTTAGTTCTTCCGACGTAGCGGAAGAACCATGCCGATCACAACGAGCACGATCGCCAGAACTTCCACCAGCGGCTCAACTTGCCCGAATCCTGCGGCAAAAGCCAGCACCAGTCCCAATGTGGCACGGTCCGCCGCGAGAGATGCCGCCGTTCCGGATACGAAACGCGGGATCATCACCAGCAGCATCATCAACATGGCCGGCGGGAACATCCAGGAGATGAGTGATTCTCCACCAAGCCGAGCGATCCCTGCCAGCAAGGAAAGCCCGAAAGCAGTGTCCACCAGCCATCCCAGCACATCGGCACGCGGGATTGCGGGAGGCAGTTGTCCGAGCGCATGACGCTCGGCAGACCGCAGCAGGCGGCTCGCCTCCACCAGCACCGATGCAAGCGCGAGGAACAGGAAACCGGCGGCCACGAAACTGAACCAGACGAGACCGCCCGCGATCGCCAGTGCCCCAAGTACCGCCGCGCTGAGCACATTGCTGGCATTGCCGGCATGCAGCAGCGAGGAGCCGAAGTTGAGCACGCCGTAACGAGCGACCGCGCGCCCGGGCGAAACCTTGTCCCCACCCTCGAACCGGCCGCGCAGCCATTCCATCTCAACCGCGTGAGCTTCGCCCTCATCGCGGATCAGGCGCCAGTCCACACCGCTCCGTGCCGCAGCAGGGACTTCGCGCATCGGCACACCGGACTGCAGGGCAATGCGCATCAGGGCGGAGATAACGTCGCAATCGGCCGGAAGTTCGTGAAGATTTTCAACCAGATGTCCAGGAATTCTCATAATTCCCGCAGATGCACGGCTGATGTCGATACGTTCGAAACCCGCCGCCAGCGCCCCTTCGACCGGCTGCACGAGGACTGCCGGCGATCGTCCTTCGAACAAGGGCACGACGCCGGAAGGCTCCGCGAAAAGGCCCTCGCCAATCACCACGAGTTCGTCATTCGCCGTGACAAGCCCGGAAAGGGGTCGCGATCCCGTGGCGATGTAGAATTGCAGCCCGGCATCTTCTGCCATGTGCTGCAAGGCAATCAGATCTGGAGACGGGCCGCGTGCAAGGCAGATCACCCGCTGGCAGTCGAGCGCAAGGGCCATGCCCAGCTGGTGCTGCGCCAAGGTCGCGCCGCCCACCCGCAGGAAGGCGCGCGGGATCGACTGGCCCGCCACGGCGGGCTCCATCATGGCGAGCAAGGCAATACGCAGTTTGGTAAACTCCAGCGACCGTCAACCTGTAGGCAATGGCCGTGCCAGTGCCAAGCACCGCAGGCACATCAGTCGGCGGAAAACTCCGTGAGATAGGCCTTGAGCTTGCGAATGACGGCCGGCTCGCCCGGCGCAGACTGAAGCGCCTCCTCTGCCAGTACCAGAAGCTTCATGGAATGGAAGCTCGCCGCGAGCCCCTTGAGCCGCATCGCGGCAAGATGCCAGTTCCCATCACATCGCGACCGCGCGAGAAGGTCGGCCTGCCGCATCACGCTTTCTGCGTAGGATGCGCGCAATTCGGCAAAAAGCGCAGAATCCCCGCCTGCCGCGGCGGCGAGGGTCGCTTCGAGGGCACCTGCTTCGTAAGCCATTTCCCCAGCTTAATGACGAACGGGTTAAAGGAGGGTTAAATGAAAATGGCGGAATTCCGGGGCTTTTTGGGGTATTTTCCGAGTGGTTTGCGGATTCACGATCTGTTTCCTCGCTCCAATTTGATGATGGCCGCCTCCGACAAAGCTCCCTGATCGACCTGCTTGGCATAGTGCATTACCATTTCGACGCTCTGCCCCGTGATGGCCTGTACCTCAGGGATGGTGCATCCGGCGCGCAAGAGGCTGTTGACCGCGTTCTTGCGGAGACCGTGCGGCACAACAGAATGCCCAAGCTTTGCAGCGAACCCCTTCAGGAGGTTCCGCAGGAAGTCAGCGCCCACCGGCTTGCCGGTTGCATGGCTGATGATCGTCATTCCAAGGCGCGGCGCCTGATCGAGTTCAGCAATCAGATCGCGGTGCATGCGGATGATCATAGGTTTGGCCGTCTTCTGCTGGGTCATCACGACATTGCCGCCGCGGATGTCTGACCAGCGCAGCTTGAGAACGTCGCCTAGGCGCTGGCCGGTGAAATTGAGCAGATGGACAGACAGACGGATCATAGCTTCGTCCGCCGCCAATGCAGCGGTGAGTAGATCGTCGGGCCATGGCTCGTGCTCGCCTGTCTTCGCCTGCCGGATATCCTTGATCGGGTTCGCTTCGGTCATGTCGCGCGAGCGGGCGTAGCGGAAAAGAACACCCAGCATGGCCACGAACAGGTTTCTGGAGGCTGGCCCTGGAATTTCATCAAGCACGTCGTAGACTCTCTTGCGGGTCACGTCCTCCAGGGGGAACTCCCCAAATTCTGCCAGGACCTTCTTCAGGGTGATTCGGTACACTTTCTTGGTGCCCTCTGACCGATCCTTGAAGTCGTCGCTGTTCTGGTAGAGTTCCGCCACGCTGGCGATCGTGGGGACAATGGCCATGCGCTTAGTGCGCGCGCCCAGGAATGACGAATAGCTATCGTAGAACCCGACCGTGCCATACGGCGGGAGCGGCAAGCGAATCGGCTCACCGTTGGACTTCTTCCGCCCCGTGTCGAAGTAGGCATAGACCTTCCCCTTCGACCGGGTGAATTTCACGTATTTCAGTTTAGGCAGCCTTGCCACGCCTGCGCTCCTCGAAACGGGCGATGTGGTCGGTGACCATTTCGCCGGAAATGACGGCCAGAGCCTTATCGAGCGCGTCACGGCGCCAGTGGGGCTTCCCGCCGAACATGATCCCCTCAGGGATGCGACCAGCAGCGATTTCGCGCTCGAATGCGGTCTCTCCCACATCGAGGTATTCCATCGCGGTCTTTCGGCCCATCATTGCAGGCCAGCGGGCGATGCTATGGGGGGTCATGCTGCCAATCCTCCAAACAGGTCCATCTGCTCCTCCGGTTCAGACACCGAGTAGAGCGCCGAGAGAAAGGAAGGCATGAGCAGCCACCAGCGGGTCCACGCCGTTTCCTGTCGCTCGAAGCCGCTCAACCCGGTGGGCCATCGCATCAACGCCTCGACGAAGATGGGATTCAGCTTCCTCTTCACCGAGGGCTGGTTGGACTTCGGGGAATCGGTCGAGGACGTCGATCCACCTGCTATCGGTCGGCCCCGGGATGACGGCGGGCGGAACGAAGCAGCCTGGTTGCACAGCATCTTCTGATGAGCGACGCTGGTTACCTTCCGGCCATCGTCCGATGCCATCGGCGCTATCCACTGGGCCGCCTGCCCCGGCAGCGGCACATCGCCTTTGCTGCCCCGCATGTTCGGGCCAGCCTTCTCCGGGTCCGATGCCTTCGGTCCGGCCCAATGTTCTGCCTGATCCTCCAGATTGACAGAATGCCCTCCGGCCATCCGCTTCTCCGGCGTCTGGCTCCCGCCCCGCTTCGATACGTCGGATGGACCGCGCCAACGATCCAACATCGCATCCGCCAGCTCCATCGCCTTGCGCGAGAAGTCGGAGTTCCCCGCCGCATTGTAGGCGTCCGTCCCTGCGGCTCCCGCCATTGGCGACGGCCATGATGAACAGTCGCTCGCGTCGCATGGTGTTGCCAGTGCCGGCCGAGCTGAATATTCCTGCCGCAACGCGGTAGCCCAGCCCTTCCAGTGCCGGAGCGATGGCCGCAAGCTGTCCGTCCGCGTTCCCCGGGACGTTCTCGCGGAAGACAAGATCAGGCCTGCACTCTTCGGCAAGGCGGGTGACCTCGGAGGCGAGGAAGCGCTCTCCTTTGTCTCCTTGTCGCTTCCCGGCGACGGAATTGTCTTGGCAGGGATCTCCCGAAGCGAGGATATGAACGAGGCCACGCCACGGTCGAGCGTCGAAGGTTCGCATGTCAGACCAGACAGGAGCCGGATGAAACCACCCTGCTTCCATCGACGCGACCAGGCTTGCGGCGGCTGCGGCTTCCCCCTCCAGGTAACATATACCTCGCCCATCCTCTCCCCGATGGCGGAGGGCGAGCAGTATGCCGAGTTCGAGACCTCCGACGCCTGCGCAGCAGGAGAGGATGTTCCGGGTACGAAGAGCCACATTCAAGCGACCTCCCCCATACGGGCATTCATAGCCCGCACCACATCCCCCACCGACTGCCATCCGCGTGCGGTCTTGTCGCACACATGGATTCCGAGGGTGTTCTCGATATCCAGAGCAATGGAGTCGCGCTCTACGTCGGTGAGGTGGAGTTCTTCGAAGGTGGAATCGTCTGTGACAGGGTGCAGGGTGTAGGGCTGCACGATCTGGGTGACCTGTGTGGTGAGGGTCTTCATGCGGCACCTCGGGCTTTGGCGATGGCGGCGACGAGTTGCATGTGGTCGTCATGCTCTTCATCGATGTGCTTGCTGACATAGCCCCGATCGAGCAGCCGCTCGGCTATTGTGAGCAGTTCAGGTGCGGCCGCGATCAGGGCAGCGTTGGCGTGGAACGGATCGGCAGGATCGTTCTCGTCGCCCCACATGGTGCAAACAGCTTCGCCGGATGCCTTGTGCCCGATCTGCGGGCCACCGAAGTGGATAAGCTCCCAAGGCCCCGGCGTATGCTCAGTGCGGGTGTTAGGCATTGGACGCCTCCTTCGGATAACCGTCGTGCTGGACGCCATCGAGCAGGCGACCGGCGCGCTTCTTGCCGATCTGGACCATCGCCTTGCCGTCGATGAACTGCTGGCGACCACGGATGCGATCAGGAAGGTCATTCCAACCCATGCCGATGTGGTCGAAGTCTGAGAACTCGCCCCACTGCTTGAACAGAAACGGGACCGGCGCTGGACCGCTGGCGATAGTCACGCTTGCGCACTGGTCGCGCAAGCTACGTGCCCAATCCGGATGCATAGGCCTTGCGCGCGGGCCGCTTTCTCCGCCGACGATAATCCAGTCTATCGCGGCGTCGCCGGGATGGTGATGGATCAGCCAGTGGTCGCGAATATGGACCGGGCCCAGCAGCGGTTCCATCGAAAGGAATCGGTAGCGCGGACCGAAGGTCGTCAGCAACTTCGGAATGTCTCGATCTGCTTCCACCTGGTTCACGACGGAAATTCCCAGCCAGACGTTACCGGGCCACCCACCTGCGGCTTCAGCCATTTTTCCAGCGTTGCCGATGCGCTTCGTCACCAGCAGCCAGTCGAGGTGCGGCGTCTCGCGGATCAGCTGGAACAGCTCGGCGCGCCACTCGGCGGGAACCTCGTTGTCGAACACGTCCGCCAGCGAGGCGCAGAACACCCGATAGCGGGTGCCAGCGGATTCCGCCTTCCGGTTCCATGCGCGCGGCTGCTTCCATGTTGATGCAGCGGTGTGGCGGCGGGGTTTCCCCGGTCCCCACTCGACGCCAAGGCGGGCTTGCGCCAAATCCGACGCATAGCAGTTGTCGCAGCCAGGCCCGACCTTGGTGCAGCCGATCCACGGGTTGAAGGTGTGGTGCGTCCACTCGATTGCGCTGTTCTCAGCCATTGTCCTTCCCCTCCTCGATCTGAGAGGGGGCGGAGGGGAGAGGCATCCAGTGGGTGGGCGTCGGCCACGCCATGGCGCGGTAGACTTCTGCCTCCAGCGCAATTGCGCCATCAGGGCATACAGCTGTCCAGACGCCATGCTTGAACCACGCCTGTCCCGCTTCTGGCAGAGGCGCTGTCATGTCGATGACGATTATGCCGCTACCATCCTTCGGCGCGGTCTCGATAGGCTGCCATTTCGCCGGTACTGGGCCGTCAGGGTTCTCGACTGCAGCGAGCGCCTCTTCCCCGGCGTCGATCCATTGGCGCAGCGCAACGGAAAGCGGGTCAGCACGGAAGGAAACGGCATCGCGGAAATGCGAGATGCCCTGCATGGCTTCGACTAGCGATGCGATCTTCTCGCCCGCCGCGATATCGGAGGTGGTGGTGCTCATGCCGCCAGCACCTCCACCCCATTGCCGTTCCCCGCGGCATATTCCCGATCAAGCCTCTGCCGAACCGCCATGTCAGGCGCCTGCGTCATCTCGACCAGCACGCGGCAGACCATGCCGTCGCTGAACTTGATCGAGCGCTCGACCTCCTTGCTCACGTTGTCGGCCGAAAGGTCCGCGCAAAGGCACAGAAGAACCTCGTCGGTGATATCCTTGATCCGGCGCAGCGGTTTGCCGCGCTGGACATGGACGGCGATGATGCGGCCCGTATCGGGGTCAACGCGCAGTTCCAGGTGGTGGGGTTTCATGCGGCGAACTCCCGCTTGCGAGCTGCAATCTCGGCTTCGAAAGCCTGCACAGCCTGCTCGCCGTCCACTCCAAGGCGCACGTTGTTGATCCAGTCCTTCTCAACCTTCTCGACGGACTTGGCGTCGCTCGCGTCTGCCAGGCGGCTGCGTAGAGCGGCGACGTGCGATTCCCATGCCGGGCCATCCTCGCCCATCTGGCTGTCGTTTCCCTCTTCCATACTGGAGTCATCGTCGATCTGGTGCTCAAGAGCCTCCAGACGGCTGACGGGCGTTTCAGGTTCGGCCTGCACATCGACAATGCGCGGCTGCGGTTCCGGGGCCATGGTCTCGTCACGCTGGAAAACCGTGTCTTCCAGATCGGTGCTCATCGGCAGGCGCTTGGACAGCCGGCGCATGACAGTCTTGCGGGCCATCTCGCCCCACCATTGCACCCACGGGCCATTGCGGGCGGCCCGGCTTACGGCGCGGACCTTCTCGATCTCACTCTTGCGCATCACTTCCAGCAGACGCGATCCATCCTTGAGGACGGCGACGGCATAGGCCGCAATGGGCTCTCCCGGCTCCTGGTCGAGAGGCGCGGGTTCGTGCTCGATCGTCTCATCAAAGCCGAGCGACCATTTGAAGCGATCGTTCTCATAGACGATCTGTGCCGACACATAGCTGACATCGCCGCTCTGCCGGATCTTCTTCAAGATGCCCGCTATCATCGGCATGGCCTGAGCCTTGTTGCCGAACATGACGAGCGCGGCTTCCCGGCCATCGGGCAGCAGGCCGTCCTGCGCGAGGCGAACCACGGCGCCGAACAAACTGGAGCGGTCGGCGTTCTGCAGCTGCGGGTTGTTCTGGATCGCGGTCATGGCGACGCGGCTGAACTTCTCGACCGTGACATGCGCCGGAAGCGCTGCCTTGAACTGCGGCGCCATGACTTCGAGGTTCTGCCGGATCACGGCGACAGGGTTGTTTGCTTGGGATGCCATGATTAAGCCTCCAATTCCTTGATGCTGAACCTGCGGTACGGCTTGCGCCCGCGGATAATCTCGTCAGGCTTGGCCTTGCGATCCGGTATCCCGGCGACGAGCGTTGACTTGATGGTGAAGCCGTCCATGAACCCGACGGCAGCGTCCTTGAGCTTGCCGATCAGTTCAGCCTGCGCGGCATCCTTGCGGGCTTGCGCCAGCTTCACTTCCTCGGCAGCGGCCAGATATTCGGCAGCAGCTATCGCAGCGCGGTTGTCGCCCTCAAGGTTGACCGTCTCGTCGCCCTGCTCGGAATAGACTTCCTTGAGCGCAGCGCCGTCGCGGGAATAGTCGGGCTTCGGTTCCTTGCCATCGGCAACGGCTTTCCAGAACTCTCGGACGCGCCGCTCTGCCTCTGCAAAGAGCTTTGGCCGGAAGTCGTACTGAATGCGCTCGAGTTGGTTTCCGCCGACGAGCACGAGCATGTCGAAGCCATTGACGTAATCGAGGCCAGCGTAGGTGTTTCCCTGCAGCAGATAGTGCAGCGGCGGTTCCTCGCCCCACTTCTTGCGCTCGAGCCAATCAACCATCTTGGTTTCAAGGATGATCGGCCCGCGCTGGGGGCAAGTGACCATGCGGTCGGGATGACCGCCCAGCCCTTGGCCATTACTCAGCGCGCCCTTGTCCTCGCGATCAACATAGCCATACCGTTCGAACGCCGCTTCGATGATCGCGGCCTCCAGCTTCACGCCCCAGTAAATGCGCTCGTTCTCGGGTGAGCCATCCGGGCGGGTCGCATTGAAGTCCGGCGTTGCGATGGTTCCGCGCTTTCGATGCCAAAGCTCGAATTCGGTCAGCCAAGGATTGCAGCCGAACAGCGCCGAAACCTCAGACGCACCGACATGCTTGGCACGGAAGATGGCGTCATGGTTCGGGTTGATACTCATGTGCGTGTCCTTCTCAGTGCCAGGCCATCAGGTGCGCCCAGAGAGCGCCGAGGCTGGCAGAAGCGGTGAGGATGAAGGCGAGCATCGCCATGTCTCGAAGGGGCGAGCGGGTGAGCATTATTCGCCCTCCCCGCTCGCCCGGCGACCCGACGGGCGGGAGGCGGAAACAATGAGGGCGTAGCAAGCGGCGGCGGCTGCAAAGCAGACGAAAATCGCGCCGCCAATCGCCAGAACCGTAAACCAAGGCGAGAGCACTACCTCCCGCGTCTGGTGATCGGTTTCCATGAGCCATGAAGCCCATGCATCGACACCGAAGAGCATGGCAGTGCAGAGGATGGTGGCAAAAGCGATGCGGACCATCAGGAGGCCCTCCCGATCTCGATGCCGCGGCGGAGAGCGATCAGGCAGTTGCGAATTGGCTCGCTGCTATCGTCTTCACCAGCCAAGGTGGCCGCCTTGTGTTCAGCGCCGAAGCTATCGTTGTAGCGAGCGGCAACTAATGCCCGTGCCTCAATCAGCAGCGGATCGACCGGCGCCTCTTCGTGCTCGGCGATGTAGCGGGCGAAGGCGATATAGCCGTGGTATGCGTGAGGAGATTCCACGACCTGCTTGACGTTCGGACTAGGTGGATTGTCGCCAAGCTCAATCGCGCGCTCAATTGCCCACTCTGGCGGAAGCTGCTCAGCCATCAGGCGCACCCCTCTTCCATGTCAGCGATAAGGCCAGCAGCGAACGGAGCCTCCCATTCGGCGTTGAGTTCAGCCCAGCGAGCCTCGCCCATTTCCCGGCGGCTCTGAGCGATATGACGATCGAGCGTGAAGGTGGGCAGGCAGGCCGGTGCTTCTGGAGAAGTTGCGACGGCGCGCTGGCAGCGGGTGGTGTCGGGGTGGGTCATGCCGCACCTCGGGCGCGAGCCAGCAGGCTACCAACGTGGATGCGGAAGAACTTCTCACCAAAGCCGTTATTTCGAGCGTCTTCGAGAGCGTCTGCCATCTCCGCGACCAATCGCCGGGCATTTGCGGCCTCACGCTCGGCAGTGTCGATCCGGCTCGCGATGTTGAACGCGAGGTTCTCGGTCAGGTAGTCCTGCGTCGCGTCGAGCAGGCCGCAATACAGGTCGTCTACCGCCTTCTTGAGAAGCGGCTGAACAGCTACCTCAATGGCCGATGTGACATCTGCAGCCACATCTTCCCAAGGCTGGTTGAGGATAGGCGCGCTCATGCCGCAATCCCCCGAGCTTCGAAGTCCCACCGCCACATCGCGGTAGCCTCGTATTCCGAGTATCCGTTGAACTTGTGGGGATCGCCGAAGCAGTCAGCGAGAACATCGCGAGCGTCCGGCCCCATGGCAGCGATGTACGCGCGCTTGTCAGCGGCGTTCTCGAAGCTGCCCATGGTGTTGGAAGCATGCTCGGCGCGCAGGCGGTCGAGAACCTCGACAGGCTCGCCGGTGATCACGAGCTGGTCCGCACCCATGACGAGGCACGGGCGGCGCAGGAACAGGTCGTGGATGTCGATGTTGGCGATTACCGCCAGGATAGCCGGGGTTTCGTGCCACTCGGCGGCGCGCGCCGGGGTGAATGCGGGAGCGAAGTGCTTCACGACACCACCTCGCCGCGAGCCTTGGCGAGGGCGGCGATTGCCTTCTTGATCTTTGCCGGGACATCGAACGGAACGAGAGATCCGCCGTTCTTGATCGCGCTGTCCTGATGGCTGGCGTGCTGAGCCAGTTCGAGCAGCGCTTCGTAAAGCTCAGGCGCGGCAGCGATCAGGTGGGCGTTCGCCGGATTGGCAATATCAAGATTGCCGATGCGGGCGACCGCGCTTCCGTAGCTGTTGACGATGCCGAGGTCATCGGCCCCGATCAGCTTGCTCGCGGACCAAGGCCCTGGCGTAAATTTCGTGGTGGTGGACACATAGACCTCCATCGGTGGTCCCGGCAGGTCTGCGCTTGCGGCTCACTGCTGGGCTGATGGAGAATCAATGTGCCCTATTTGGGCATATGTCAACATGTAAAATATGCCCGGTTTGGGCATATTGAATTTTAGTCAGGCCACACCTCGTCGGGATACCAATCCGGCTCTGGATCGAAAGCGCCGTTAGGCTCTTCCCCGACGCAAACAGGTTGAGGTAACGCGGGCACAGCGCCGTCAAAAGAGACGCGCGCGAACGCGCCGAAACGCGTCGCTTCTTGGAAGATGGCGGTGGTGGTGTGACCCTGCCTGATCAGCTGGGCGACGCGCACGGCGCGCTGGGACGAGATATAGCCCAGCTGCACGCCGCGCTCAGAATAGACAGCGATCGCATGCTCGTCGGCCGGGTTTTCAGGCTCCGGCCGCAATTCTAGCGGATCGCCTGGTGCGCACAGGGCGAGCTCGAAGCGGCGCCCAGGCGCCTTGCCCTTGTTGGGATAATCAGCCCCCACTACTGGCAGGGAAATCGCCGGTATCAAGAGCCCGCCGCAGCCTTTTTGATGTCTATCGAGACGAGCGCCGAAGTTTGACCTTCATATTCCATTTCGAGAGAAATTCTCCCGACCTGTGGAATATTAAAAGGCGAAGAAAGAGACGCGCAATAAACTCCAGGAGCAGGCGAGCCTTTTTGCTTCGCATCAGATACTGACTTCTTAAGCATCTCCTCGGACAACGTTGCGACTAACAACCTGCTCCCTGTTGCTTCAACAATATATATGTTGATGGGTCCACTTGGTTTAAAATCTAAAGACAAACCAGCCCGAACGTACGCAACGAGCTTCGGGAAAAGCCCAGGCACATCACTGATAGTGATAGTATCGGAAAAAATCCCAACCAAAGTGTGTGCGCCACTAATTTCCTGGCGAAAATCTTCGCAGAACAAGCCAGTCGCAGAAATACCTTTTGACATCAGAGATCCAACTCTTCGCCAGATGTCATGTACGACGTCCATTGGTCTGAACTGCCTACGATTGTGGTGCAAAATTGCTTAGATTTTACTTTCGCAGGCTCTGCCACCACGTGGCCTATATCTTGCGGGATGATATGAAAGCTATTCGTCGGAGACTCAGTCGGGTCAAATATGTTTACGCTCACGCAGTGTCCCAACCCCCATGCCATGTCAGCCAAGGTTTCGACCGTCATATTCGACTGCCCATTGAGGCGGCGATTGATCACCGACTTTCCTACACCGAGTTTGTCGGCGAGATCTTTTTGCGTTGTGCCGTCCGCATCGTGCCGTTTGGCGTATGCCTGACGTATTTGACCCTCGATCGATCCAACGAGATTGAGGTAGATCGATCTACGATTGTCAGTTTGGCGGCGGAAAGAGCGCACGGCGATCACCCATCTTTATAGTACCCTCAAGGCGATGTGTTCGCGCGAAGGTAAGAACCTGTTGTACATGTATTTTGACGGCTGAGTTCGGACCATGAACGTCAGCTGCCAATGCAGCCCCCACGGCAACAAACTCGTGGACGCTAGGCACCCAGCCAAACAGTCTCAGGCCGGGGCTGTGAATCTTCCAGACACCCCGCTTAGTCGGCACAACCCGATTGAGTTCACCGACAAGCACGCGTTCGTCGCAGCGAAAATCCGCGAGCGTCTGCTGAAGATGCTCGAACCTTGTTCGACCACCCCACGCCTTGTCCCAATGGGTTTCATAAAGCTCATCCGTTTCATCTACCCAATCGAACAGCGCCGATGCCAAAAGCAATCGCCGCCGTGGGATGCGCCCTTCATGATCCGGCAACGCAAATTCATGCAGGACCTGAGAACGAAGCGCATCGTCAATAGTTGCCATATAAGTCAACCAAGCTTAATGGCAAGTTACGAATTTGGCCTGGATCGGAAGAGGTACAGCCATCCTCAAATTCCCCGAGCCAGCCAGATCGCGCGCCCCTGGATGCGCAGATCCGCAGCATCAACTTCCATATCCGGCACCGTCGGATTGTCCGAGATCACTAGCACGCGGTTCTTCCCCACGTTCCGCAGGCGTTTGAGCCCCGCTGCGCCGTACACGTCGATCCAATAGACGCCATCTTGGCGCGCCAGCTGCCGCTCCGTTGTGTCAATGAGGATCACGTCACCCCAGTTCAGAGTCGGGTACATGCTGTCGCCGATGCCGGTGACGAGCTTGAGCCGATCTGATGCAGTTCGGGTGACAGACCGTATAAAAGCGAGGTCGAACGCGACCGGCTCCGCCTCTACCCAATCCTCGATATGCGTTCCTGGCCCCATAGAAAGGGAGAGGTCCAGTTTCTGGATATAGACCACCTCCTCTGCCGAAGGAGCCAAGACCGAAACTGGTGCGATCGCCTTTACCGCCACATCGGGGGCAATGAGTTCGTGCGGGGCAACCCCAAGGGCGCCACCAATCTTGTCCAGCCAAGCCTGGTCCAGCGAGCGGTCGCCCCGCTCCAGTTTGCCGAGCATGTTGAGCGTCGTGCCGATGCGCTCGGCCAGCTCGGTCTGAGACAAGCCCCGCTGCTTCCGAAACACCGCTATATTGTTCGCTGCCATGCGGCCTATGTGCCCAGAAAGGGCATAATGCGATAGTGGACCAGTTGGGCACATTTTAGGCTTGCCGAATGTGCCCATATTGGGCATATCAGGGCACATGAAACTGCTCGACTATCTCAAGGCCGAGAAAGTGGCCGTCGCCGAGTTCGCCAACCGAGTTGGCGAAGCGGAAACCACCATTCGCAAGATCGTCTACGGTCAAAGGCAGCCCTCGCTTCCGCTGGCTGTGAAGATCAGCGATGCGACTGGCGGGAAGACGAAGCCTGGCGAAATGATCGTCGAGCCTCGGGATGCCGCCGCATGATCGGCCTCACCACAAAGCAAAGCCGCCTGCTCTCCTACCTTACGGGCTATATCGAGAGCACGGGCGGAGTAGCGCCGAGCTTCCTGGAAATGCGGGATGCTGTGGGCCTCGCCTCCAAGAGCGGTGTGCATCGACTGCTCGCTTCTCTCAAAGACCGGGGTCGCATCCGCCGGGCGCCGAACCGAGCGCGCGCTATCGAGATCGTAGACGTTGGACCGCTCCACACCGTGTCCACTGCCGACCTCATCGCAGAACTCGAACGCCGCCGTATCGGGTCCGTCCAGACCAATCCAGAAGTCGTGGGAGCTTGAGGCATGCGCGTTGAGCATATCGGGCGCGCGACGTTGTATCTGGGCCGATGCGAGGACGTGTTGCCGACAATCGAGCGGCCTGACGCTATCTTGAGCGACCCTCCGTATGGGCAGAAGCTCAACACCAACGTCACCGGGAAGTCGGTTTCTGGCCGCAAGCCGGGCAGTGGACGGCCCTATGCCATCTTGGACAAGCGCCGGAAGACCGCTGCGGGGATACACTCCACCGGCGTTGCTCGCCAGTTCCCGCAAGGTATCGCTGGAGACGACAAGCCATTCGATCCTGCGCACCTTTTGGAAGCCGCCGACAAATGGCTGCTCTGGGGTGCGCACAAGTTCGGGCAGCGTTTGCCGCGCGGGCGCACTTTGGTCTGGGATAAGGTGCCCACCGGCAAAGTCCGCGATCAAGGCGATGGCGAAACCGCTCTCTGCAGCGTCAACCCTGATGCGGCTCTTCGCATCTATCGCTTGCTCTGGGATGGCGTCTGCGTCGGTTCGGCTGCTCGACACGAAGTGACTGCTGGGCAGCAACGCGAACATCCCACTCAGAAGCCGGAAAGCCTTATGGCATGGTGCCTCAGCTTCCTCGATCTCAAGCCCGACAGCCTGATCTGCGACCCTTACATGGGTGCTGGATCGACCGGGATGGCGGCAGTCAAGGCGGGCCACCGTTTCGTCGGCGTCGAGGTGGAGCCGATGTATTTCGATGCAGCCTGTCGCCGCATCGATGACGCCCAGCGCCAAGGCGACCTGTTCCTGCAGGGAGCCGCCTGAATGCGCGCCATCACCCTCCCAACCCACACCCCGCAGGCCCCTGCCCGCGAGGTCGTGGCCCTGCCCGCCCGGTCTGAAACCCACACCCCCCTCCAAGGCCGGGCGGGTCTTTCCATCGATTTGAACCACTTCGCTCATGAGCGTGAGGTAATCTGACCGTGAACCGCACATCCACCCCTGCCCGCCCGGTGTTTTCCGCGTCGTCCGTGCGCGACAAGATCTCCGAGACCCTTGCTGCAATCAAGGAAGAGGACGGCCTGACCTATGCCGACATGGGCCGGGTCATCGGTAAGAGCGGCGACCGCGCCGAGGCCTACTGCAACGGCGACTTCTCCGACATGTCGGGGTTCTCCCTGCTCGCTGCCTGGCGGGAGTGGAATGGCCGGTTCATCGGCCCGATCCGCGATCTCGTCGAGGGCAGCCGCCCCGGAGCCCACTGCGATTACGCTGGCCAGTCCGCGATCCTGAAAGCCGCCCTCGCTCTGTCGGTCGCGCTGGAAGACGGCGTTGTCGACCACGAGGAAGTGCGCGCCAACCGCAGCACCCTCGAACTCGCCCGCGACGCGATCGAGGCTCAGCTCGCGAAGCTGCGCCCGGCGGCCTGACCGGAACCCGCATTTTCCAATCCCCCTCCCCACGGAGAACCACCATGTCCGACTCTGCACAGATCTCCATCCCCGGCACCGAGCGCAAAGAGCACCGCGCCGCCGACGACCGGCTGCGCCTGCTGATCGAGCGCGTCGAGCGCCTGGAGGACGAGAAAAAGGGCATCAGCGACGATATCCGCGACGTCTACAACGAGGGCAAGGCGGTCGGGTATTGCCCGAAGACGATGCGCAAAGTCGTCGCGATCCGCAAGCTGAAGCCCGATGATCGGCGCGAAGCGGACATGATGCTTGATACCTACAAGAACGCGCTGGGCATCGACTGATGCTGTCCCGGCTCTTCCGGCGCGCCGCCGCGCCCGTGCCGCCCACCACCCCTGTAGCGGCATCGAAACTCGCCAGCCACGGCGCCGAGAAGCGCCGGGCCGCCGCCCGCAAGATCATCCGCGATCGTGCCGACCAGATGCGCGCCGACATGCGCGCCCGCGGCATCGATAAGCCGGCCATAGACTGGAGCGCCCTATGAATACATTTCGCTGCGGCCACGAAAAGTCACCCGAGAACCGCCGGTTCACCAAGGGCTTCTTCCAGTGCAGGACATGCGAGGAAAGCCGCCGCCGTGAGCGACGCGCCCGCGCCAAGCGCTTTGCCCAGATGGGCGAGATCGCCCCGGTGCCTGGGCACAACATGAGCAACTACCACCACCTTGGGGGCGCAGCTGCCATTTTCGCAAACGACGGCGGTGCCGAAGACATCCAGCGGGGATCCATTTCCCTGCTTCGCGCCCTGCACCGTTCCTACCCCTATGTGTTCGACGCTGCCGAGCGCGCCGGGCGGATGGCGGTGCGCCCGTGATGCGACCCAACAAGTTCGGGGCTCGCAAGTCGGCTTGCCTCCATGGGCACAAGCACGCCAGCGCCAAGGAAGCGCGCCGGTGCAACGATCTGCACCTGCTCCAGCGCGCCGGCGAGATCGTCGGCCTTGAGGTCGAACCCGTCTTCACCTTCGCGATTGAGGGTAAGCCGGTCATGCATCTCAACGGGCGCTGCGCGATTTACACCCCTGATTTCTCCTACGTCGAGAAGGGCCAGAAGGTCTGCGAGGACGTGAAGGGCGGATCAGCCACCAACACAGAGGCCTCGACCCTCCGGCTCGCCTTCGCGCGCGCCATGTGGCCGTCGATAGACTGGCGGGTGGTGTGAGCGAAGGCCACATCTACCTGCTCGGAACGGCTGAGCCTCTCGCGGTGAAGATTGGCTTCACCAAACAGGATCCGCGTGTGCGCCTGAAGCAGCTGCAGACGGGTAACCCGATGAAGCTCAAGCTGCTTGGCTGGTTCCCCGGCACCCAGCGCGAGGAGCGCGGACTGCATGAAAGCCTGGCCGCGTATCGCATCGGGGGGGAATGGTTCCGCCTGGACGATAGCGCCTCCGGTCTCTGGAAACCGATCGTCACCCTCATCCAGATCAACAACGCCCTCTCCGGCTATACCCCGGAGGCAGCTCACCCGTGACGATCTCGTCGGCCGTCCTTGATGCAATGCTCGCTGCGGGTTGCTCCGCAGAACAAATAGTCGCCGCCGTGAAGGCTGATCTTGCAGAGCAGGAAGGCCGCAAGGAAGCCAAGCGCGCCGGTAATGCGGAGCGTCAGCAGCGCTTTCGCGACAGTCGGAAATCCCGCAAATCCGGTGCTCGTAACGATGATAACGCGCGTAACGCGTTACGCGGCGTTACGCCCCCTATAGATAATACTCATACCCCCTCTCCTGACATTTCACCTGACGGTGAAAGTCAGACTGCGAGAGGCGATGACTGCACGGCGGTTGTCGAAAAGTGGAATGAGACCGCCCAGGCCAACGACCTGCGGACCTGCCAGAAGCTCACCGCCGCTCGCCGCAAGGCCTGCCAAGCCCGTCTCCGCGACGACGGCCTGCCTGCGATCCTCCAAGCGATCGAGCGAATACCCCGAAGTTCGTTTTTGCGCGGCCAGACCGGAAGCTGGTCCGGCGCCAACATCGATTTTCTCCTCCGCCCCGACACCGTGACCAAGATCCTGGAAGGCAAATACGATGACCGACCTGTCCCGACACCCCGGAGCCCGGACGCTTGGCGCAGTTCTCCCGGCAATCGCCCCGCCGACAACCGCGATGGATTCCGCCTCGAACTCGAGGAACGAGCTTTCGGCGGTCCGGCTCACGGATAGCCAGTTGGCAGCCGCCGAAGCCGTCGCCGCCGCACCGCTGCCGGCCATGGTGCAGGCCGACGGTCAGTTCTTCGCCCAGTGCCTGCTGATGCTGGATGCCCTGCCCCGCCAGAAGACGGACACGCTTGGCGGCAAGCTACGCATCAGGGCCTACGAGATCGCGATCGGCAACCGGCCGAAGGAAGCGATCGAGTTCTTGGTCACGGAAGCCCTGCGCACCTGCAAGTTCTTCCCCAGCACCTCGGAGTGCAACGAGATCCTGAGCCGCTGGGAGCGGAACGACGATGTCCTTCGCGCAAAGCGCAACGCCAAAGCAGCGGTCCGCTGGGAGCTTCAAGCCCGCCTCGATGAGACCATGGCCCGTCTCGCCTCCGGCGCCTGCGGCCAAGGCGAGATCGACGCTCTCCCCATCCGCTGGAAGGAGATCGCCGAGACCCGCAGCTATCTCTGGCGCCATCAGGACGGCACTTACACGGCGCGCGTCCGCCGGGAGACGGCGGCATGAACGCGCTCACCACCATCATCCCTGCTGGCGCCCCGGCGACCACCCAAGAGGAATGGATCGAGCGCGGCCGTGGCCTCGCCGACCAGCGCCGTGAAGTCGACTGGGCCCTTGGGGATTGGATGGCTGAGGGCAAAGAGGCTGGATACCTCACGCAATCCGGCTTCGACTTCCTGTCGGAAAACCTCGGCCTCGCCCCGAAGCGCCTGAAGGACGCGCTCAAGGCCGCGACGACGTTCCCCCCGGCCCTGCGCGACCGCGCGCTGTCGGTAGACCACTACGCCGCAGTTGCCTCGCTTCCCCAGGATGAAGCCCTGCCCCTGCTCAAGCGCGCCAGCACCGACCACCTGCCGGTCAACGCCCTCCGGGAGCATGTGACCCAGCGCCGTTATGAGACTGGCGCCAACTTCGCCGACGACGACACGGACAGCACGCTCTGCACCCTGATCGTCCGCGCCTGGAACCGCGCCACCCCCGAAGCCCGAGAGAGCGCCTTCGAGCACTTCAAGCTCGCCGCCTCCCACGGGTTTGCAATTGTTGATGAAGACGAGGCCTCCGATGTCGAAGAGTAAGCTCCTGCCCACCTCCGCACCGAAGCCCATCCCCCCCGAGTTCATGGAGAAGTTCAAGAAGCACGGATGGCGCCGAGTAGAACAGATCTGGGGCAAGTCCACGGTGCTCGCCTGGCGCAAGGCGATCGGGGCGAAGCGCATGGCAGCGGAACGCAAGCGGTTCCTGAAGGAGGAGGCTGCACGATGAGCCGCCCGTACCCGCCCCATGACCTCGCCACGCTGTCCGATCTGGAAATGCTGCACCGGTTCGTCCCCGCGCCGGACCTGCTGGAGTGGATACGCTCGACGTTCATCGACGAGGCCAGCCCGCTCTACAACCACGAGCACGCTCACCTCCGCGACGCCGACCTCGGAGTGCTCTGGACCAACTGCGACAACAGCAAGCAGATGCGCGCCGTCATCGGCCAGGCCGAGTTGATGCCCCCGATGGCAATGGGGAAGTGGCAGCGCGCCCGGGCAATCCAGCAGGTAGAAGAGTGGTTCGACGGGATGCCCGACTTCCTGCTGACCTTCAGCGCGCCCGCTGCCGCCGGGATGGACGATCCATCGTTCTGCGCCCTGGTGGAGCACGAGCTCTACCACTGCGCGCAGAAGCGCGATCGCTACGGGATGCCAGCCTTCAACAAGGACACGGGCAAGCCGATCCTCGTGATGCGCGGACACGACGTGGAAGAGTTCGTCGGCGTGGTGGCCCGGTACGGTGCGGAGGCCGCTGGCGTCTCCGCCATGATCGATGCCGCGAAGGCTGGCCCGACTATCGGACGCGCATCGATCGCCGGTGTCTGCGGCACCTGCGGCTTGAAGGCGGCTTGAACATGGCGGCGAATAACCCAGCCATGACCGATGAGGTGAAAGCCTTCGTAATTCAGGCCCTCGCGTCGTTCGACAGCCCATCGCAGGTGGCAGACGCGGTAAAGGCGGAATACGGCATCGTACTATCCCCGCAAGCCGTGCAGCTTTACGACCCGACCAAGTACGCCGGGCGCAAGCTGGCGGCGAAATGGAAGACGATGTTCGAGAAGGCGCGCAAGGTCTTCATCGACGATACTTCCGGCATTCCGATCGCGCACCGCTCCACCCGGCTCCGGGCGCTGCAAAGGATGGCGCAGGCCGCCGAGCGCAAAGGCAACTTCCCCCTCGCCGCCCAGCTGCACAAGCAGGCCGCCGAGGAAATGGGCAACGCCTACACCAATCGCCGCGAGCTGACCGGCAAGGGCGGGAAGGATCTTCCCTCTGCGGCGCCTGCGGTTGCGGTGTTCGCGCTGCCTGATAACGGGAGGGATGCATGAGGGTAAAGGTCACTGAGCGCGACCTGGGGCACGATGCCGATTCCGTCCGTTTCGGTAATGCAATCCTCGCATGCGAAGGGTACGCGCCGTCATGTTCTGATCAGGGGCGATGCTCGATGGGCGGGCGGTGCTTCGATAGCGCGCCACACTTGGTAGCGGCGCGCATGGTGGAAAGCCTGCTGCCCAAGGATGGGCGCGCCGGCATGCACCTCGCCTACCTCCGGCGCGCCGCCGAGATGCTGCGAGAGGACCGCGTGCACCTGTGAACGCGCACACCTCCATCACTCCCCGCATAGGCCATAACGGCGGGCCGGAGATCACCGCCGAGACGATTAAGCCCCAGCCCGGCCCCCAGACCGCATTCCTGTCGTCGCCTGCCGACATCGTCATCTACGGCGGAGGTGCCGGCGGCGGGAAGACCTGGGGTCTACTCATGGAGCCGCTGCGCCATGTCAGCAACCCCGGCTTCGGCGCGGTGTTCTTCCGGCGTTCCACGGTTCAGATCCGCAACGAGGGCGGCCTATGGGACGAGAGCACCACGCTCTATCCCCTGCTGCGCGCGGAGCCGAAAGAGCACACGCTGTCGTGGACGTTCCCGACCGGCGCCAGCGTCAGCTTCGCCCATCTGGAACACGACAAGACCCGTTTTAACTGGCAGGGCAGCCAGATCCCTCTGATCTGCTTCGACGAGCTGACGCACTTCACGCCCACTCAGTTCTGGTACATGGTCAGCCGCAATCGCTCGATGTGCGGGGTTCGGCCCTACATCCGCGCGACCTGCAATCCTGATGCGGATAGCTGGGTCGCCGACCTCATCGCATGGTGGATCGACCAGGACACTGGCCTGCCGATCCCGGAGCGATCGGGCAAGCTGCGGTGGTTCGTGCGTGTCGGCGAGGACCTGCGCTGGGCAGACGATCCGTCCGAGCTTCAGCACTACACCATGCTCAACGACGCGGGCGAAAGCGTTCCGATCCCGCCGAAGTCGCTGACGTTCATCCCGGCCAAGCTGACCGACAACAAGGCGCTGATGGCCGCCGATCCGGGGTACATGGCGTCCCTGCTGGCCCTGCCGCTGGTCGAGCGCGAGCGCCTGCTTGGCGGCAACTGGAAGATCAGGCCCGCCGCGGGGCTTTACTTCCAGCGCTCCTGGTGCCGGGTGGTCGATGCTATCCCGGCCGGTACCGTATTCGCACGCGGCTATGACCTTGCTGCCACGCCGCGCACCGCGGACAACCCCGATCCAGATGCCACAGCCTCGACCAAGATTGGCCGCATGCCCGATGGCCGGTTCATTGTCGTTGACAGTCATGCCGACTGCCTCAGCCCGAACGGCGTCGAAAGCCTTATCGTCAACACCGCGTCGCAGGACGGCAAGGGGTGCCTGATCTACCTCCCCCAGGACCCGGGCCAGGCGGGCAAGGCTCAGGTGCAGAGCCTCAAGCTGAAGTTGGCGGGCTACAATGTGCGATCTTCACCGGAGTCGGGAGACAAGGTCACGCGCTTCGGGCCTTTCTCGGCACAAGCGGAGGCAGGCAATGTGGATGTGCTGCGCGGTCCATGGAACGAAGCGTGGTTCTCAGCGAACGAGAACTTCCCCAGCGCCAAGCACGATGACACGCCGGACAGCACCTCTCGGGCGTTCGCAGCCATCGCGCTTGGGACGCGGTACAACATCAGGAATGCTTAGGTTTTCGTTGATATAACAAGGCCTCTCGTTCCCAATGTACAAAAAGGGCCTTGCTACCCTTAGCCCTAAGTTCTTGAACAAGCGGTCGAAAGTCTTCCCAATCCTTTATCAAGGTATTGTTCCACCATAGGCGGAAAGTAGCCCTATCAACACGCCCCTTTTGCATTTGAATCGCCATGAGTTCGTAATAATTCATGAACTCACGAAGCGCTGAAACTTCCGATGATGAGAGTAGACCCAGTATACCGGGGGTAGATAAATTGTGCTTCCGCTTTACTTGCACGACATCACTACGCAATTTGGCCAAATCTCCCCGATCAAATTGCTCTAATAAATTAAAAGCTCGCTCAACCGCTTCATCCTTTCGGCGCTTCTTCTGACCCCACAAAAAAATTGGTAACTGAACGACAAGTGCAAAAAACGTCGCGCCAGCAGCCAATGTTTCGAGGAAGTCATGCTGTTCAACGATGAATCCATAAGCTTCCGCCAATCTGGAAAAGCTTTGCTGCAGCATCATTATGCTTCGTCCGAAACAGCAGAAAGCGATGATTTATCTCGGGCGGCAATCCCAGCCAACTTGCCGGCGGGGAGTGACTGATAAATGGCGTCAATGGCTTTAGGCTCGGTAATGGCCTTTTCGATGATGAAGTTGATCAACTTGAAAAGCGAATGAACTGTAACCGCATCATCTTTTAGATTTAGTTCGCCAGGATGAACGGCCTCATTCCCAATTACACGTACGGAATCCAAGGCCTGCTGCAAGGCACCAGTGATGATCCCTTTTTCAACAAGCTCGCCAATTGCCGGATTTATATCTTTCTTGTCCGAACCAAGAATGGGGCAAAGTTTCTGCACGACCAACCGCAAAAGTGCAGCGGCGCCACGGGGGGAAAGAGCGTGAATTCGGCGTGCTTCCTCGAAATCTTCCAATACTTCGACTGGCATATCGGCGGTGGGCGGTGGAGCATTGACCTGAGCTGGCCAAACGATCTGATCTTGGGCCCAGATGGTATCGCGCTTACATGATGTGCACGTTGCGCATACTAGGAGCGGCTCACTAGGCTTACGTGCACCGAAGATTCCTTGTATCTCGCGAACAGATCCCCATTGATGTTGGGCGAAGGCCCGACAGTCACTGTAAACGCAAACAAACGCAGTTCCGGGCGAACGAGGTATACCGTCCGCATTAACTTTCAAATCTGCGTAAGCTTGATCTGCCGTAGTTAGCTCTTTCACGTTGATTCCCCCTCGATCGAGTGAACGACGGCGGTAAGCTTGCAATGCTCCTCTGCATAGCCTCCCCAACATGTCCGGCGGCCGCATCCGATCCATTCGCTTTAAGGACGGATACACCGTCGATAGCCTGACCAACGCGGTTTCTGGCTTTGGCACTCATGCCGACCCGCGCAGCTACAACCGCTACCTGCCGCGCAACCTCGATCAGTTCCACATTGCCGCTGCCTACGACGGTTCCGGCATGATGGCGAAGGTCATCGACATTCCCGCGCTCGACATGGTGCGGGAGTGGCGGAACTGGCAGGCAGATGCGAAGCAGATCAAGGCGCTTGAGGCTGAGGAACGCCGCCTTAGCCTGCGCGAGAAGGTCCGCATGGCCGAGACCTATCGCGGCCTCGGTGGCGGCGCCCTCATCATCATCACCGCCGGTGAGCACTCGTCCGAATTGAAGCCTGAGCAGATCGCCAAGGGCGGTATTGTCGCGATCAACGTCGTCACCCGCTGGCAGATTACCGGCGTCGACTACATCGACGAGATCGCCGATCCGAATTACGGCAAGCCCACGTACTGGCGCATGGGCAATAGCCAGACGAACATTCACCCTTCCCGCGTGATCTGCTTCCGGGGCGACCCGGTACCGCCGATCCTGCCGGTATCGGCGGATGAACGCTTCTGGGGCCGGGCTCGCGTCCAGCGCGTGCTCGATGCGGTCCAGAACGTCGACACCGCCCAGGGCTCTTTCGCCTCGCTGATCACCAAGGTCCGCAACGTCATCATCGGCATTCCAGGCCTGATGGATCTCGTGTCAGACGCCGACGGCGAGGCCGCGCTGCGCCGTCGCCTATCGGCCATGATCCTCGGCGAGAGCATGTACAACGCCATGCTCCGCGATGCTGGGGATGGCACTCCCGGCGCGGGCGAGACGATCGATCACCGTCAGGTCAACTGGGCGGGCATCCCCGATGTGATGATGGCGTTCGCCACGTTCCTGTCGGCGGTCTCGGACATCCCTGCTACCCGCCTCATGGGCAAGTCGCCCGACGGCCAGAACTCCACCGGCGACAGCGACACTGCGAACTGGAACCGCATGGTCAAGGCCAAGCAGATGCTTGAGCTACAGCCTTGCATGGACCAGTTCGACCCGCTGTTGATGGCGTCTGCCGGTGTAGTATCGACCGACGGTGCCGAGGTCTGGGCAGATTGGGCCCCCCTTGACACGCCCAGCGAGAAGGAAGAGGCCGACACCTTCAACGTCACTATGGATGCGGTGGCCAAGCTTCAGGCTACCGGCACCATCCCGGATGAAGCCTTCGCCAAGGGCGTGCAGAACCTCATGACCGAGAGGGGCTGGATCCCTGGACTTGAGGGCGCCCTTGCCGAGATCCCGGAGGCAGAACGCTTCGGCCTCTCCTCCGAGGATGACGGGACGGACGACGATCCGTCCACCCTCCAAGCCGGAAAGGAAGGTGATCCCGTATCTGCCGGCGGCGGGACGAACGCGCCCGCCCGCCGTGCTGCCAGTGATGGGGGTGCGCCGACTGGCGGCTCCCCTTTTGAGGACGCAAATAAGCACCACTGGGGGCGTGGCCCTCGCGGTGGGCAATTCAAGTCCGGCCCAGGCGGTGGCGGATCTCCGAGCGATTATGTCGGCCGGGCGATAGGCGGCGGTCACGGTCAGAAGCAGCGACCGGTCGGTGAAGTGTCACCTTCTGCTGCTCGGCTCGTGAAGCAGCGCACCGGGATCGACATCGTAGAGAAGGAACTGCGCCTCGATCATTCCGGAATCGCGCACGCGTGGAAAAACCATGGTCCCGACGGCAAGGTGCACGGCGCGAAGTCATTGACGAAGGGCGATCTCGTGCGGGCTGCCACCGGCCTCAACCAAGCGACGGATATTCGCCCAGCCAAGTCGCGCGGCATGAACGGTCCCCGCTTCGAGGTAACCTACACGAACCGCCGCGGAACGATGACGGTCATCTACGAGACAAGCTCGAAAGCCGTCTATCCGATGAATGCATGGTGGGTGAAATGACCACGGGGTTTGATGAAGCGAGCCTCAAACACACGTCCGAAACGACCCGTGGAAGCACGCAATATAGCGTATGCCGGAGCAGCATGCAATGACGTATGATCTCGCAGCCATGGCGCGCCGGGCCAAACCGGGGATGCGCAAGCGCTCGATCGTCCTGCGGGACATCGATCCTCCGGGAACGCTTGCGACGAACCTGTTTCGGGCTGTGTATAACCCTGTGATTCAAGGGTGGGCAGCCGGTGCAGAACGCATCATCGCCGCCTATGCCGCCACCGTGTCCGAGATGACGACGGACGCCCCCGCCGACATACGCGCCGAGATCGACGGCGCTGCCGAGCAGATCAACCGGCTTGTGCTGCTGCTCACGCCAGAGGTGCGCGACTGGGCCCTTCGAACGGAGCAGTGGTTCCGCGGCAAGTGGCGAGGCGCGGTCCTATCGGCCACCGGCGTGGACCTCGAAACCATGATCGGCGCCGGTGACGTGCGCGCCAGCCTGGAAACCTCGATCGAGTGGAACGTCGCCCTGATCAAGGACGTGTCCGACGTGACCCGCCAGAAGATCAGCAACGCCGTGTTCGACGGGCTGCGCAACCGGACCCCGGCGCGCGAAGTGGCGAAGACCATCCGGGACAGCGTAGGCATGAGCCGCAGCCGGGCGACGCGCATTGCCTCGGACCAGCTAAACAAGCTGACCAGCGCGCTAGCGGAGGAGCGGCGGCGGGAAGCAGGTATCGACACATGGATCTGGCGGCATAGCCGGAAGGCCCACCCGCGCGCGGATCACCAGGCGCGGGATGGGAAAGAATACACCGATGAGACGGCTCCGCAGGACCTGCCGGGTAGGCTGCCCTATTGCGGGTGCAGATCTCAGGCGGTGGTGGCGTTCGATTAACGCGCAATCTTATCCAGGACGACAAGGGCAACCGAGCCCCACTTGATCTCGCCCTCAAGCATCCAATAAACGTTTGCGGAATTACCGTCGATCTTCGAGACGGTCATCAAATTGCCACCCGACTTCATTTGCACAACGTCGCCAGGCTGAATCGCTTCACTCATATTGTTCTCCTTTTGGAACAATCAGCTTACTCAAAGTTTGACGGCGGTAAACCCGACTTTCCGCAACCAATATCGTCCCGTCTATGCAATTTCGGGACGCCCTCACCCTTGATGCCCCGCGCCGGATCGAAGGCGGCGCCATGGCCGTTCGCGCACGCGCGGCCCGCGCCGGCGTCTACCAGTATGGCGGGCCCGAGGTAGATCCCGAGAATAAGCACGGCCTGCGCGATACCGCCCTTGTCAACGTGCTCCGCGACGACGGCACCGTCTTCGACGAGAAGTCCGTCCGCAGTTTCATCGGCAAGCCGATCACCGACGATCACCCCGCCGCCCCCGTCACGACCACCAACTGGCGTGACCACGCGCGCGGCACGATCATGGGCGCGATGCGCGACGGCGATTACCTCGCCTTCGACCTGCTGCTGACCGACGCCGAGGCCATTGCCAAGGTCGACGGCGGCAAGCGCGAGCTGAGCAACGGCTACAGCAGCGACCTCGAATTCGGCGACTTCACGGCACCAGACGGCACCAAGTGCCAGGCCCGCCAGAAGTCCATCACCGGCAACCACGTTGCGCTCGTCGATCGCGGCCGCGCCGGTTCCGAGTGCGCCATCAAGGACGGGTTCGCCGTCTGCGACGCCCTTCCCTCCAACATTCTCGATTCACTCACTCAGGAGAGCCCTGTGCCGAAGATCGTACTTATCGACGGGCTGTCCGTCGATGTGAGCAATGCGGACACCGCCGCCGCGAACATTGCCACCCTCCTCGCCGCCCGTGACGCCGCCAATGGCAAGGTCGCAGGCCTGGAAACGCAGGTCGCCACCCTGACGGCCGAAAGTCAGACCAAGGACGCGAAGATCACCACGCTCGAACAGCAGGTGAAGGATGCCAAGCCGACCCCGGCCCAGCTGCGCGACGCAGGCAAGGCGCTGATCATCGTCGCCGACAAGGCCAAGACCCTCGGAATCACCGTCACCGACGAGATGGACGAAGCCGCCATCATGTCGGCCACCGTCTCGAAGCAGATGGGTGACGCGGCCAAGGGCTGGACCGCAGACCAGATCGCCGCCTCGTTCGCCGTCCTGACCAAGGACGCGAAGGTCGAGGACAACGGTGTGCAGCCGCTCGGCTCGCCCATTAACATGTCGGACGGCGCAGCGGCGTGGAACGACAACGTATTCCAGTCGGCCGGTGTGGCCATCAAGAAGGGAGCCTAAGCCATGGCAACTCTCACCGAGGGCATCCACACCGCTGGATTCCTGATCTCGGAGGCGCAGGGCATGTATCGCTCTCGCGACCAGGTTACGGTCGCAGGCGGCGCAGCCCCCGGCCTCGTCGCTGGCACGCTGCTGGGCAAGCTGACCGCAGGCGGAAATTTCGTCCGTTATGCGCCCGGTGCGTCGGATGGTTCGCAGACTGTGGCGGGCATCCTTTTCGAGGGCGTCGTCGGCACGGCCAAGCGCACCATCGTCTCGCGCGCCGCGCAGGTGGTGGGTGCTCACCTCACCTATTCGGCGGGCGCTGACGCCGCAGCCATCGCAACCGCCAACGCGGCCCTCGCCGCGCTCGGCATCATCGTTCGATAAAGGGGCCGAAAATGGCTGGAATGGACGTCTTCAACTCGTCGGCCTTCTCGATGACCTCGCTCACCGGCGCGGTCGACAAGATGGACTTCAACCCGCAGCTTCTCGGACAGCTTGGCCTGTTCGACGCAATGCCGGTCAACACCCGCGACATCTGGGTTGATCGCCGGGGCGCAACTCTCGCACTGATCCCCTCGTCGCCAGTCGGTGCGCCGCCCGCCGAGCTGGTGCGCGACAATCGCGATGCCGTGCCGCTCAAGACCACGCGCCTCGCCAAGGGCTTCACGATCTACGCGGAAGAGGTTCAGGGCATCCGCGCCTTCGGTTCGCAGACGGAACTTCAGTCGGTTCAGGGCGAGTACCTGCGTCGCATGCAGCGCATCCGCAACGATATGGAGCTGACCCACGAGTTCCACCGCCTCGGCGCGCTGCAAGGCCTGCTGCTCGACGCTGACGGCAGCACCGTCATCTACAACTACTACACGGCCTTCGGCGTGACCCAGCCTTCCGCAGTCAGCTTCGCGCTGAACGTCGACACGACCGACGTTCGCGGCAAGTGCGCTCAGATCATCCGCTCGATGAAGCGCGCGTCCAAGGGCGCCTTCACCCCGGCGACGAAGGTGCACGCGCTGGTCGGCGATGCGTTCTATGACGCGCTCATCAACCACCCGCAGGTCCGTGAGACCTACCTGAACTGGTCGGCCGCCGCTGACCTACGCGGCAACAACAGCTTCGGCGATTTCGAGTACGGCGGCATCACCTGGCACAACTACCAGGGCACCGACGATAATTCGACCGTCGCTGTCGGCGTCGACAATGCCATCTTCTTCCCCGTCGGCGCGCAGGACGTGTTCAAGAAGGCGATGGCTCCGGCCGAGTTCGGTCCCTACGTCAACACGCCGGGCCAGGACATCTACGCCCTGAACATCCCTGACCTCCAGCGCGCAGCATGGTCGCGTGGCGAACTCTACAGCTACCCGCTGTACTTCAACCAGCGGCCCGATCTCATCGCACGCGGCACGAGGACGTAAGCCATGAAGTACAAGGTCAAGAACAACGACTTCCGCGCGAAGGCCTTCCAGACGCCGCAGGGCGTGAAGCTGGTCGAGCCGGGTGAAAGCGCCTCTGTCGAAGTACTGGAGCCGCTGGGCGAGATCGAGGGTCTGGATGTCGAACTGGTCGAGGAAAAGAAGACCTTGGCCAAGCCCACCGTCTGACCAATTCGCGACCAATGAAACGGGGCCGCTGCTCAACCGGGCGGCGGCCCTTTTCGTGAGGACCATATGCCCTACGCCCACCTTCCCCTCGCCACCTTCAAGGCCAAGTACACCGCCTTCTCGACCCTCACCGAGGAGTCGTATGCCATCTGGGCTTCGGAAGCGGAGGGCCGCGTCGATGAGAACTATGGCGATCAGCAGCAGAGCGCGACCGAGCTGCTCACGGCGCACCTGCTTGCCCTGAATGGCGTGGGCTTGGCCGCAGGGGTCGGCACGCTCGCGGCTACCGGCGCGACTAGCTTCAAGAGCGGAACCTTCAGCGCAACCCTTTCGGATAGCGTCGTCGCCCAGCGCTCGAAGGGCGGGTATCAGTCCACCGTCTGGGGCCAGCAGTTCGCCGAGATCCAGCGCCGTCTGTTCGGCGGACCGCGCTTGGTCGGCTTCACCGGGACGCCCTGCTGATGGACCTTCCGGCCGCCTTCGCTGAGATCGGCCTTGGCTTCTCCTCGCTGTTCGGTGGGCCGTATTGGCCTGCGCGCGCGATCGAGCAGGTCGCTCCGGTCTATGACGACGGCAACACCATCATCACGCCCGGCGGTGTCGCCTATCGCCCCTGCCAAGCGCAGATCGACACGGCCACCCAGCGCATGCGCGAAGCCGAGGGTTACGTGGACACCGATATCGCCTTCATCGTCCTGGCTGACACGCTGGAAGGCACCTTGAACACCGAGGCCCGCATTCAGATCACCGACGGGCCGCATGCTGGCATTTGGTCGGTCGAGCTGATCGAGCGGGACACTGCCGCCGCCGGGTGGGTCGGGCGCGGTCGCCGTGCCTAAGTCTCGGCTCATAGGCGCCAAGGCCCACGCAAACCGCCTCAAGAAGCTATCAGGGGAGAAGATGGTCCGCGAGGTCGGAAAGGCCCTGTTTGCCGCCGGTGAAATGATCCAGGTCGAGGCGCAAATCAGCATCACCGCCGGAGCGGTCAGCGGGAAGAAGCACGTACCTTCGGCGCCCGGTCAGGCACCGAACAACGACACCGGGACGCTGGCCGGGAACATCGAGACAAACCAGACGGCCCCGCTTGTCGTCGAGGTCAGCAGCAACGCGCCCTACGCGGGTGATCTGGAGTTCGGCACATCGAAAATGGCCGCCCGGCCGTACATGGCCCCTGCCCGTGACGCTAAAAGGAAAGAGGTCGAACAGCTCGTTCGCCGCGCCGTCGATAACGTCGTGCGCCAGAGCAAGTCAGGAGATTCGTAATGCAGACGGTGACCTTCGCTCGTGAGTTCCGGTACCCGCTGGGGAACAACCGCGAGGCGCGCTATCCGCCCAACGTCGAGATCGAGGTGACGGATGCCGTTGTCACCGCCGCCAGGAAGGCCGGCGCATTGAAGAAGGAGGAAAAACCGCGTGCCAAGCGACCTGCTGCGACCGACTGAGCGCGCCGCCGTCATCAGCCTGAAGGCAAATGCCGCGCTGCTGGACATAGTGGCAAAGACATCGATCGATCCCGTCGCCGAAGCGCCGGAATGGCCGTTTGTCCGCCTAGACGGAACGCAGTCGATCCCGGCCGGGCGCGGCTGCACCGCCCGCGCCGAGATCAGCTTCATGCTGCACAGCTTCGCCAAGCCACGATACGTCGATGACGATCAGGCCGGGGTGATGATAGAGACGGCCAAGGACCACGCGGGACGCCTGAACAGCGCGGTGGTGGAGGCGGTCCACAATCATGCCTTCACCGTGGAAGGGCGGCGCTATCGCTTCATTGTCCGCTCGTCCCGCCTGATGCGCGATGGCGCAGAGGCGGAAGCTTGGCACGGCATTGCATCTGTGGTGGCGCGCGCCTTCCAGGGCTGATACGCTGGCCGGAATGGACCAGCCCCTCGCCGAGCGCATGCTGCGCGCCTTCCTCACACAGATGATCCGCTCAGAGGCCGTCGATCCTGACGACATCATCGAGGCGGCCGATAGGCTGTCGCGCGACGGCGACGAGGAAGCGGCCCACGCGCTCAAGGCGTTGATCGTCGAGGCAGCCACACCGGAACTGTCGGACTGGAACGCCGACCGTGCCCGCGCCCGGTTCCACACCATAGAGGGCGGTAAGGGCGAAGACTGATCCGCGCCATGCTCCAGCAAACCACGCTGGAGATTTGCCGTGTCCGAGCCGAATAGCGCCGACTTCGCCCTCATCAAAATTCAGACCGCCGCCGGTCCGCCGGCTGTCTTCACGCTGCTCTGCGGTATCGAAGGCGTCAACATCAACCGCACCGCCCAGACCAGCGAGCGCTATCGCCGCGACTGCGCCAAGCCGAACCGTCCCGGCACCCGCAAGCTGCGCGTCACCGGCTCCTCGTGGCAGGTCACCGGCTCAGGCAACGACAACATCGACCTCGAAACCGAGTGGACCGACGCTTTTGGCGTGCGGAAGATCTACGACGTCGAACTCTACAAGGACGACGGCACCGACGGCGGCGAGCTGATGGGCACCTATTCCGGCACCGCGATCCTGACGACCCGCAACCAGGCCTATGCGCAGGACGGCGACAGCGGCACGACCGAGGTCACCCTTGAAGGCGAAGGCCTGCTGGTCTGGACCGTCGCGCCGTAATGCCGGACACTCGGGTCGAACTCGATTTCGCCGACGGTCGCTATTCGTTCTGGCTCGCCCTGCCCCATGTGGTTGAGCTTGAGCGCAAATGCGGCGGCAAGTCGGTTTTTGCCATGTACGATGCGATGGGCGCCGGGCTCGGCACGGTCGGCGACGATCCCGTCTACATGGGTGGCGGTACGGCCATGGTCACGGAGATCCGTGAAACAATTCGCCTCGGGCTTATCGGCGGTAACTCTGGCTTGGTCGACGGGACTGAAATCGAAGTCGGGCCGAACACTGCTCGCAATCTTGACCGGCCCCCACCGAGTGGTCCGGGTTGTTTGTTAGTGTAAGATTGCCTCCGGCGCCATGGCTGGCCGTAGGTGCAGCGTAGCGGAACCGGAGGGCAGCCATGGCGCCGTCGCCGTCTCCGGGGCCGGCGGTCGATACCCCAGCGAACTATGAGGCCTGACGGTGTTGTAGTGCCGCCGCCAGGCCTCGATCAGGATCTTCGCCTCGGCCAAGGTGTAGAAGATCTCCCCGTTCAAGAGCTCATCACGCATCGAGCCGTTGAAGGACTCACAGTAGCCATTTTCCCATGGGCTGCCGGGTGTAATGTAGAGCGTTTTCACGCCGATCTTCGCCAGCCATTGCTGCACGGCATTGGCGATAAATTCAGGGCCATTGTCTGACCGTATGTGCGCCGGCGGCCCCCGTGTGACGAACAACTCGGCGAGAGCCGCCAGCACGTCCTCGCTGCGCAGCCGTCGCGCGATGGGTAAGGCGAGGCACTCGCGGCTGGCCTCGTCGATGATCGACAGGATGCGGAACTTGCGGCCATCATGTGTGCGTCCCTCGACGAAGTCGTAAGACCACACATGGCCCGGATATTCCGGTCGCAGGCGGATACATGATCCGTCGTTGAGCCAGAGCCTTCCACGCTTCGGTTGCTTCTGCGGCACCTTGAGCCCTTCACGGCGCCAGATGCGCTCCACCCGTTTGCGGTTCACATGCCAACCGGCATCGCGCAGCAAGGCCGTCACCCGGCGATAGCCATAGCGGCCATACTGCCGGGCAAGCGCGATGATATCCTCGGTCAGGGCTGCTTCGTCATCCGCCCCACGCGGCGTTTTGCGCTGCGTCGATCGATGTTGCCCGAGCACGCGGCAGACCCGCCGCTCGGACACCGGCATCATGCCCCGGATATGATCGATACAGCGCCTGCGGCGCGCGGGGCTCAGAAGTTTCCCCGCGAGGCCTCCTGTAGGATCAACTTGTCCAGCGTCAGATCTGACACCGCCCGCCGCAACCGGGCGTTTTCCTTCTCAAGCTCTTTCATGCGCCGAGCCTGGTCCATCTTCAGGCCGCCATACTCCTTGCGCCAGCGGTAGTAGCTCTGCTCGGTGACGCCGATCCGGCGACACGCATCCGCCACCGTTCCGCCCTGCGCCAGCACGATCTCCGCTTCACGCAGCTTGCCGATGATCTCTTCCGGCTTGTGCTTCCTCGCCATTCAAGTCCTCCTTCGTGGCCAAATCTAAAACAGATTTTGGGCCACTCAGAAGGGGGCAGATCAATCTCGTCGATACCTACACCTTCCCTGCGCGCCCGCTGGTCGAAAGCCTCCATATCGCCTGGACCATCCTTCATGCAGCGATCGTCGGCATCGACCTAAAAAAAGCGGACGGCGCGGGGGAGGAGCCGCTGGCCCCCAGCCCCTCCGAAAAGGACAGCTGATCGCCAACTGCGGCGGCATGCATCTGGATTGGGAGCGACTATCCCTCTCAGGATATTTCGAGGCGCTGGAGGCTCATAACGAGGCGCATGCGGCGCCGGGCGAAGATGGGCGCTCGGTAGCTGATCCCGAAAGACTGCGGCGGTTTGTGGAGGCGCACCGGACAGCCAATTTCTCGTAGGCGCCACAGTGTGATCTCGATCACGGAGAATTAAGCGATTCCACGTATCGGTCGAATTGGGCGAATCATCCGAAACGGGGGAATTATGAATCAAGCTGCGCGCATCGTTGCGTCGCTGATTGCCGTGGCGATCAGCACGCAAGCACTAGCTGCACCGAAGATCATTGTTCAGCCGATCCAGCAGGCTGACGAACACATCCGATACGATCACGGCTCTGCGACCGTCGATATCTTCTCGGAATCCGGCTCGGTGCAGGTCAGGCCCGCGCCGATGGACCACGGTAGCCTAGCTTTCAATGTCGCGGTCTATAACGACGCCAGCCAGAGCGCGAATGTGGATGTCGGCAGCTTCTCGCTCACTTCCGAGGGTGTAACCGTCGCCGCGCTGTCCGTGGACGAACTGGAACGCAAGGCGAAGAACCGCGCGACCTGGGCAACCGTTGGCCTTGCGCTTGCAGGTGGCCTTGGCGCTGCTGCTGCAGCATCACAGCGCGATCACTATCGCAGCACCCTTTACACGCCGCGTGGGGCCTATCACTACACCTACAGCGCGCCTAGCACCGCTGGTCAGATACAAGCTGTTGCGATTGCTGGCGGTACTGCCTACGGAATCGCATCGATCCAGAACCAGCTTGATCGCACGCTGAACGACTTGGGCGATCAGATCATCCAGATGAGCACCGTGGATCCTCACGAGAGCTACGCAGGGAAGATCGTTTTCAACAAGGTGAAGTTGCCTAAGCTGCCGGCGCGGGTCACCATGATCGTGGACTGGAACGGCCAGAAGTACCCGTTCACCTTCCAGATTGCCAAGCCGGGCACCCCGGCACCGCCGTTCAAGCCATCGACGATCGAGCCTGAGCCGCAGCCTCCTATCATCATTCAGGTGCCTCAGCCTGCAGAAGTGAAGCCTGAATCGATCCCAGGGGCCCAAACGCCGACAAAATGATTGCTGTGGAGCGGCACTAGGGCCGCTCCAATTACCACTTGCCGCATTTCGCTGCATCTTCTGGCGTCTTAGCCAACTCAATGCACTGACGAATGATTGACGCTGAAAGCTCATCGGAAGCTCGTTCGGCGCTCGACTTCTGTGGGAAGGCGCCACCTTGCGCCGCCAGCCATAGAGCGAACCCTATAGCCCCGAAGCACGCTAACAGAGACGCCCATATAGCTGCGGTATTCATCATGCCATTGGCATCGCGATATGCCGGGTTCGCAATGATTTCCAAGGCCTTCACCACGAGATATAGGCACCCAAGCCAGCCAATAATTTGCAGCATGCCGTTCCCCAAAAGCGGTAATTGTCCATAGCTTACGGCCCTAGCCTGCCGCAATGGCCGAAATCGACCCTGTCATCCTTCAGCTTCGCGCGGACGTTGCGAAGTACCGTGTCGATGTCGAGAACACGACACGCCGGGTCAACACCCAGCTCGATAGCCAAGGACAAGCGGTAGTTAGGCTTGAGCGCCAGTTTTCGGCTTCCTCCGCCAAAATCAGCACCAGTGCACGGGCAATCGCAACCTCGCTCGCCGCAGGGTTTTCCGCCCGCGAGGTTGCGGCCATGGCCGACAGCTACACCCGCTTTACCAACCAATTGAAAGTCGCTGGTCTGGAGGGCGGGAACCTTGCCGGCACGCAAGAGCGCCTCTTCCAAGTCGCCCAGAAAAATGGCGTCGAACTGGAAGCTGTCGGCACGCTCTACAGCCGCGCCGCGCAGAACCAAAAGGAACTCGGCGCCAGTACCAGTGATCTCGTCGACCTGACACGGGCGGTCTCCGCCTCGCTGCGCATCAGCGGCACCAGCACGAACGAAGCTTCGGGTGCCCTGCTCCAGCTCGGCCAGGCGTTAGGCAGCCCGCGTGTACAGGCGGAAGAGTTCAACAGCCTGCTCGACACGATGCAACCCCTGCTTCGGCAGGCGTCGCAATACATCGACGGCACCGGCGGCTCGCTCGCCGGCCTGACGCAGAAGATCAAGGATACCAAGGGACCAGGCGTCTCCAACGTCGAGCTATTCCGCGCGATCATCCGGGCAATGTCGGATCTGGAGAAGCAGGCCGCCAGCACCACCCTCACCATCAGTGGCGCCTTCACCAACCTGACGAATGCGATCACGAAGTTTATAGGCGAGACGGACAGTGCGAACGGGGCAACAGCCACGATCACCGGCGCCATAAACCTTCTCGCCGATAACCTCGATACAGTCACCGAGGCGCTTGCCGTTCTCAGTGCGGTCATGCTTGGACGTTTTGTTGCGGGCATGGTGGGCGGTGCGGCTGCCACAGGCGTTGCATCGACTGCGATCTTTGCGCTGCAAGCCCGAGCCGCCGGTGCCGCAACTACAATGGAGGCCCTTGCGTTCGCTGGCAGCACGGCTGGACGATCGCTGTTGGCTGCATTCGGCGGACCTGTCGGGCTTGCTGTCACCGCCCTCACTGTCGGCATAGGCTATCTGTACAATGAGACGGCGAAGGCCGATGCTGCCGCCGGATCCCTGAAAGCTACCATCGATGCGCAAACAGCCTCGCTGGAAAGTGTTCGTGCCGCGCAGGTGACAGCCGCCGCCGAGACCAACAAGCTGACAAGCGAACAGCGGGCCGCGCTTACGGCCACAGCAAATCTAACAGGGGAGGCTGATAAGCTGGCGGAAGCCTGGGGCCGCGTCGCAGCTCAGGCGAAAGCTGCGTCGGTCGAACAGGCAAGGGCAACTCTTTCGAAAGCGCGCACAGCTGCGATCCAGGCGCGCGACAGTTACAACGCTCGCGTCCAACGTGAACTCGACAATCCCGCCAACCGGCCCATTGCAGAGCGAGGTCTTAGCAAGGGCGTTCTGAACGATCCTGCGGGCGCGCTCGCGAGTGCTCGGAAAGCCGCTGGCGCCGAAAAGAAGTTGTATGACGATGCTGTCCAGAATGTCGTGGATTTCCGGAAGCAGTACAACGAGGAAGTTGAGAAGCCACTAGCGTCATTCAAGCCCGCTCCCGCCGCTGCCCCACCAGCAACCGACACCAAAAAAGGCGGCAAGAAGGCCTCCGGAAAGACCGGCCCCGATCCGGCGGACGTTGCACGCCGGTTCGACGATGATCTCGCTGCTGGACAGATGGCGATCCTTCAGGCTCAGGCCGACGCCATCGGCACCGCAGATGCTCGCAGGGGACTCGAGCACGACCAGATTGAGTACGAGCGCGCGCGGAACAGACGGCAGATCAAGGCCGACACGGATACGACCAACGCCCAAAAGGAGCAGCTCCTCCTCCAAAACGATCGCATTGCCGAGGAGCGCCGCAAGGCCGTAGGCGCCGAGGCGTTGCGGGAGGCGCAGGAGAGCCAGCGTCGGGCCGCCGATAACAGCGCCCAGTACGCGCAAGAGGCATTGCGCGCCGACGCCAGCTTGGCCGCCACCCGGCAGGCCAGCCTCGCTGCCAACCTCCGCATTCTCGACAGCTTGGAAGCTCAGGAGAAGCTGCACCTCGAAGCGCAGATCGCAGTGGGCGAGATCGCTGATGCCGAGAAGGCTCGCGCCGACCTCGCGCGCACTCAGGCAGCGCGCCGGACTACTACGCAGCAGGATCACGAATCCCCCCTCGAACAGCGCCGCCGCCAAGTCCGCGAGACTGCCGCGAACATGGGCGACGCAATCGAGAACATTGAGGTGGATGCAATCGACCGCCTTACCGACGGATTGGGCAAGGCATCAGCTCAGTACTTGAAGCTGGGCGGCATCGCTGGTGACGTCATAAACGGCATCATTAGCGATCTCGTAAAGCTGGCGGCGAAGCAGGCCATCATGAACCTGTTGCCCGACGGTACTGGCGGCCCCGGGGGCGACTCCAACTTTCTGAGCAGTATTGGCAGCTTCCTCGGCATATCCGGCGCCCGCGCGAATGGCGGCCCTGTATCCAGTGGCAGAACGTATCTGGTCGGTGAGCGTGGCCCTGAGCTGTTCACCGCGCCCTCATCCGGCAAGATCGTACCGAACAACATGCTCAACACTCGCGCGGCGGCTTCCATGGCCGGCGTCACTGCGGCGGGCGTGGCAGGCCGTTCCGTGCAGCAGCCAGTGGTCGTGAAGGTAGAAGCCAACGACTATTTCGATGCACGTGTGGATGGACGTGCGGCGAAAATCGCTACGCCGATCGCGAGCCGACAGTCCAGGAACGCCGCTGGCGCATCCTACGCCGCTGGTCAGCAGTCCGCGCCCGGCACCATCAACAAATACAACCAGTTGAAGGGCTGAGATGCAGCTTCGCGAGAGCTTCGCCCTGCGCATTGGAACGGATGACCCATTCCGCATGTGGAGCGGTCATGGCGACTTGGATATCCCGGCGGACATCGTTGAAGCCGAGCCAGCTCGCTACATCGGCGCTGGCGAACTCCTGAACGCGCCTGATTTCGACCAAGGTATCAACTACACCGCCGAGCGCATCGAGATCCAGCTTTCCGGCGCTTCCACGCCGATGATCCAGATGGCCCTCGAAGAAGCCGCCAGCGTCACGAACGCCCGCGTCCACTTCATCACGATGCGCTTCGATACAGACTGGCAACTGGTGGAGGTCGAATACGAGGCCGTCTTCCGCGCCGACAAGATCACGGTTTCAAGCCAAGACAGCGACGACGGCCGTACCCGCACGATCACGCTTTCGATCGGGACCGAGGACACGAATCGCAACCGCGCGCCGATGGCCTACTTCACCGATCAGGATCAGCGACGCCGGTCAGCCGACGATGCGATCTTCAGCAATGTCTCCGGGATCAACCAGGGCACGTCCCGCACCTTTGGGCCGCGATAATGCTGGGTGACTTCCTCCGCTCCGCGCAGCCCGCCTGGGATTACTGCAACCACGACTGCAGCCGGTGGCTTGATCGCTACCTGCGCATGTCCGGCCACCCCTCCCCCATGGACGTGACGGGCATCGACTACGCCAGCGAGCGAGAAGCTAAGGTGGTCATTGGCCGCGGCGGCGGTCTTCTGGCACTCTGGACGGCCGGGCTGCAAGCGATCGGGCTACCGGAGGTCGAAACGGCAGCACTCGGCGATGTCGCGATTCTGTCCATTCCCACCGACGACGGCGAGGACCAGACGTGCGGCATCTGGACGGGCAAGCGCTGGGCCTCTGTCCACCGCTCCGGGACCGCCTTCGGGCTCGGTGAACCCCTCAAGGTATGGAGGGTCTGATGGGTGCCGTAGCCCGCGCGATTGTCTCACCGCTCAGCATTATTGACCGCGATCTCGGCCGCATGGTGCTGCAGGTCGTTGCCGTGGTCGCCAACTTCATTCCAGGCGGACAGCCCATCGCTGCTGCCGCAGCCCTGGCCCTTGCCACCCTTTTTAAACCCAAGGGCCCGAAGCCGGAGCAGCAAGAGAGGGCCATCAAAACTGCGCTACCCGCGCGCGTGTCTGCCTACGGCACCGTGCGGCTCTATGGCGCGTACATCCTCTATGATACCAATGAGGACGGCTTTGCCTGCGACGCCTGGGCATTCCATGACGGGAGAGTCAACGCAATCCTGCGGCGCTACCTCCGCGATGTGCGCGTCACGATCGATGGCAGCGGTTTCGTCCAGAAGAAGAACGGCGAGTTCGGCGACGGCGACACCATCAGGATCGGGACCCGTCTCGGCTTGGCTACTGAGACGGCTTTTTCCGAGCTGATCTCTCGCATCCCCGGCGTATGGTCGGCGAACCACCGCGGCGACGGCGTGGTCACCGGCTGCATGATCTCCAAGCCCGTGAAGTCGAAGAACTTCAATGACGTCTACCCGTCTGGTGGGCCGGATTCCAACGTGCTTTCGCTTGTAGTCGAGGCCCAGCGGGTTTTCGATTGGCGCGATCCGGCGCAAGACGCAGACGATCCCGGCACATGGAAGTTCAGCGACAACGCAGCCCTTTGTACCGCCCACTACTACATGAATCGGGCCTATAAAGATTGGGCGACCCACTTCCTGCCGACGCTCGAATCTTGGACCGCTGCGGCCAATGATTGCGACGTCGCCATGCCGCTGTTCTATGGCTCCTCGATCACGATGGCCGATGCCGACGATGGCGATCACACGGTAACTCTTGAGAACGTCCGCGGGCTGACCGTCGGCAAGGCGGTCACCATTTCCTCCTCGGAAACGAACACCGTCCAGTCTATTTCTGGCAATGCCGTGACCTTCGTCAATGGGTTCGTCGACGACTATCCGGAGGGCACATACATGCAGTGGGAGGGCGGCGGCACTGAGCCCCGCTATCGGGTCGCCCTCGCCCACAAGCACACCGATGCCCACAAGGTGACGATCGGCAACCTGCTTGCCTGCTGGGATGGATTTGTTGCACCTCGCGCGGACGGCGCGCTTGTTGCTTGGTCCGGCCGATACGTCGATCCCGACCCTGACGACCTGATCGGCTCCGATGAGATCGTATCCTACTCATGGGATTACGGCGTCGTCGATGAAGACCAGTTCAACGAGGTCGCGATCTCTTACCTATCAGCCAACCATGACTACACAACCGTCGACGCTTCCGCCTGGCAGGACCTCGACGCAATCAGCGTGTCCGGAGAAACCAAGAGCACGACGCTGGAGAACTCCGTCCCCAGCCACGCTCAGGCGCGCCGGCTCGCAAAGCGACTGACAGCGAAGACCATGGCCGCCAATCGCGGATCGGTCACTACAAACGCGCGCGGCCGAAAGATCAGAGGAAAGCGCTTCATTCCGCTGCACATCGAGGAGGCTGGCGCGGTCTTCTTCTCGGGCACGGCGGAAATTGTCCGCCTGCGCCGAAACCTTCAAACCGGCGGCGTAACCTTCGACTGGATCAAGGCCGATCCGAATGTGGACGCATGGAACCCTGCCACTGAAGAAGGCGAGCCCGCGCCCGTGGGCAACCGTGTGGCCCCTCAGGCCCTCGGAACGCCCACCATCACTTCGGCTACCGCAGAACTCGACGCATCGGGTACCGGCGCCCGCGTGCGGATCATCGTTGAAGGCTACGAGCGCGACGACATAACCTGGTATGCCAGATGGCGCTCCACTACCGATGCCTCGTGGAATGAGCAGGAATACACCGATATCGACGCAGGCCCTGCTGCCCTGCTGGTCACCAGCGTTGTGCCGGTAGAGATCGCAGTAGACGTCGCGGTAGCCTACTCCGTCGGTGACGGGCGCGTATCGCCATGGTCGGCATCGTCGACTATCAGCACCAGCACGGCGAATCTAGCGCCGGAGCCCAACACAGCCTTCACCGCCGCTGGAGACATCGGCCACGCGGCTGGCGGTTGGTCGAACAGCACTTCATCGAACTTCGGCCACTCTGAACTCTGGATCGGCACGACAACCAGCTTTGGCAGCGCATCGCAGGTTGGCTCCGACTTTACCGGTGGCCCGGGTGTGAGCGAGGCGTTCGACGAGTTGCTCACCACTGGCACATATTACGTCTGGTCGATCGCGTTCAATACCAGCGACACGGCGTCGGCACGCACCGGCCCGATCGAGGTGACTGTGACCTGACGACGGTAATGCGCGCGTGCTTGGCGCCCCATGCTGACGCGCATGAAGGTCTTCCCCACCTGTTTGTTCGCGCCCAATGGCACCGAGGCTTACATTGAGCGTCGGACAATCAGCGGCGGGACCGCGCTTAGCGGCGATGAAACGCTGATTGGTACGGACGGCGGCGGCCGGGTCGCCGCGGAGTTCGAAGATTTCGATCTGGACGATCCCGAGATCGCCAGAGCTTGGGACGCGATCGACGCGTACATGGACGGCGGCCTTCGGGCGATGATCGTGCCGCTGTGCGACGCAGTTCATCAGCCTGCTTTCAACTATGCAGGCACTCCGCACAGCGACGGCACACCATTCTCCGATGAGACGCTTTACCAGACACCCGGCACTGCGGTGACACTAGCGGCAGACGCAGCTCTGCGGGCGACGCTGATCCAAATCGATATCGCCGCCCTGAATGGCAATCCACTGGGCTGGTTCAGCATCGATCACGATGCATGGCGCCACCGCTGTTACAAGGTCGCCGAAATCCTAGAGCAGACCCAGACAACGGCAACGATTTCCATCCGCCCTCCTCTACGCGAGGCCGCTGCCGCCGGTGCCACCCTGGATTTCGCGTCCCCACGCTGCGTCATGCGTATCGAGGGCGACATGCGAGCCCCACGGACCATGGGTTTCGCCGAAGGACAGCCAATCCGCTTCGTCGAAGATATGACCGGGAGCTATGCCTGATGGGCGATATCACCGAACGCTGGAACTCGGCATGGCGCGACTTTGCGACGGACGGTATCCCTGCCACTGGCGAAAACGATCCGAACAAAGCGGAAATCCGCCCGATCGGTTACCTGATCGAACGCGCGATCAATGCCGCACAGGCCGGGCTTACGACTGTTTCAAACATCGCCGCGCGCGATGCCTTCTTTGCCGTGCCAGCGAACCAGGCGAAGCTGGTCTACGTCAACAACAACAATGGATCCGCCACCGATCCGGCGAACGGCGTTTACGAGTACGCTGGAGGCTCGGCTCGCTTGGCTGCGAGCTTTTACGCCGGCGTCGCCAGTGTGGTTCAGCCCCTTGTCGATGAGGCTGAGGGATACGCGGCCAGCGCAGCGATATCTGCCGCTTCAGCGACGGAAGCAGCCACTGAAGTCGAGGCGACGCTCGATGAGCTGGGGAGGCCAACGCTTGGCCTGCTGCCCAAGTGGTACAGCAATTTTTCTCCCTCGACCCAGGTGACCTTGGATCCTCGCGGATACCTCGTCGCTCAGAACAACGGTGGCGCGGTGATAGACGGCTTAGGGCTGAATTACAGTGAATCCATTCGAGATCTGGAGATGCGAACTCCAAGGACCTACCCGTACATAACGGGAACCGGAGTGCCTTCCGGCGCTGTATTAGACGCGCGTGGATATGTTTCCTCTACCTTTGGCGGGAGCAGTGATGGGAAAGGCGCGGTTGCGCTTGCAGCCGAAAAGGAGCGGCTATCCCGGATAGCCCCCTCTTTTGCTGTAACCCCATTGTTCGTCAGTACGCTGGAGATCGGAGCCGCCAGGGCAGGCGTGTCTCGGTACTTCCGAATTCCCGCAGGCGTGAACGTGCGCGGCGACGATCATGCATTCGCAGAAGCGCGGCGCAACAGCGCCAGTGACACGGGATACATCAGTCTTGCGTGGGCCAAGCGGACTGGCGGCGTGTGGGGGGCGACCACCTTGCTCGCCGACGAGGCCGGTATGGACTATCATAATCCTTGCCCGATCTACGACCAGATCACAGGGGACCTTCACTTGCTGTGGGGGGCGGTGACTGGCGGGGTCACCGAGGCAGAAGAGGCTGGCGACCCGGCCAAGGCTGGCCGGATGATGCATGTCGTCTATCGCGATGGCGCCTGGCGGAAACCTTCCAACAACGCAGTGCTGACCTTGCCGTTCAAGGCATCAGATTGCGATGAGGTCTTGCAGGGTCGCAAGGCTGCCTGGAACCTTTTCTACTCCGGCCCTGGAACAGGCATTTGCATGTCGGACGGCTTCCTGATTGCGCCCGGTTGGGTGCGCGGCGCGGATGGCCTGTCATACAGTATCGCGCTTCGGTACGACCGAATGTCCCGCTCCTGGAGCGCAGGTGGCGCTGTCCCTTACCCATCGGGTGTCGTGAACCTCAATGAGGCCACCGTGGCCGAAAATGACGATGGGAGCCTGCGGATCAACTGCCGAACCACGACGGGGGGCGGCCGGGTAATTGCCACGTCTTTCGATCAAGGGCGTAGCTGGATTGGCGGTTACCGAGATACGACCTATCCCACTCCAGCGGTGTTCGAAAGCCTGTTGCGCTTGTCGTTGCCGGGCGATGGAAAGGCGGGCCGAGGGCTCTACTACAACGTTGCCGATCCGAATGATCGACAGAACGCGACGATCCGTTTTTCGCTGGATGGCTTCAAGTCATATGCCGCTTCGCGGCTGATCTATCCGACGCTGACCGAAGACGTGACCACCGATTTCGAAGGCGTTCCGTTGGCTGCACCGGTCTCACTCACTCACCGTACCGACTACGGGGTCATGTGGAGCACAGGTCCCGGGAAGACTGGGCTTCTGATCGAAGCGCAGGTCGTCCGCAAAGATGGGACCGTGGGGCAATACTTCGTGTTGCTCTTTATCGAATTCAATGACGCTTGGGTTTTGGAGTACTCCTGATGATCGTTTATCCTTATCCGAACTTGCTCCCTGACGTTGACGCTAACGGCAACCCCAAGGTTCACTTTCTCAATGTTGGTTCCTATTCAGCGCCTGGTGTTGCGACACTGCGAGCGGCTATTGCTGCAGGCGTTAACTTCGATCGCGACGCCACACTGGAAATGCTGGATGACTATGGAGCTGCCTCGGCTGCGTTGAAGGCGGCATTGCTGACCTGGGTGCGTCCTGCTTTCGTCAACGCGGATGGATCCAACCTGATCTCGACGGCATATGGTGTAGATGGGGGAGGGGCGCTCTCATACGTCACGGAAAAGCCGCTTCAGCGATCGCTTGGCAGCGGTCGCAAGGTGTTCGATTTCTGGAATGGCGGGGACGCAAGCCTTGACCAGGCGAGCGTCCGGCGGGCTCAGACAGTAAGTGGTGCCGGCTTGACTATTGCCGTTTCCGGGCAGTCTCAGGGTGCAGTTGGCGCTCTGGAAGTGCCTCTTCAACAGCTGAGCAATACATCTACGGGGTATAGTGTTCTTGCGCTTCAGCGCTCGGATACAGGGATGATTACCCTGGTTGGCAAACGCGCCAATGCGGATGCGTCGATCACTCTATCGACGACCACCCCATGGCCAACGTCTGATGAGTCGATCGTCATCGGGACGATGAACCTGAACGCCAGTGGGACTGACGCGCTTACGCTCAATCTCTATCTGGCCGGGAAGACTGGCGCAGCGACGAAGCTGACGGGAACACAAAGCGGTGCGCTGACAGCCGGCTCTGTGGCGATCACTGGTCACTTCTCTGTCGGCAATGTCGCCGCTGCTGCCGTTGCTTCAAGGTGGAAAGGGACCGTCGCTGAAGCCTTGATGCTCACTGCCTCGCTCGATGGAACGAACGATGCGCTCCGCGCCGAAGCCGTAGCATTGATGCAGAAGCAGCTCGCACGCTGAGATAGGATTGACGCGGATCATGGCGAATATCCTCGAAGCATTTGGCGGTTGGGCCGCCGGTGGGTTCGGTGCCGGCGGCGGGTTCTTTGCCGTGAAATGGCTGCTGGAATTCATCGCCGGGCGGACGGACGCGCGGGAGGCTGCGCTGGACCAGGACACGCGCTTCGTGATCGAGAACCTGAAGGCCGAGGTCGCCCGCCTGTTCGACCGCGTGACCACGCTGGAAACCGAAGTGGCGGAATGCCGGCAGGCGCACGCGAGCGCCGAAGCGAAAGTGATCCAGTTGCTCGCCCAGCGGCAGGGCCTCGGCGAAGCGCGCGAACATGCACAACTGATCGTCTCGGCCGAGCGGGTCGCGGCGCGGCAACAGGGGAACTGAGATGGACGTTCGTAAGCCGATCTTCGATGCCGTGCGCGGTGCGGCGCCGAAAGGACTTTTCAATGATGCCAGCAATGTGCTGGCGCTGGACAACCTGCTGGATGCGTTCGGCGTGGCGCGGCCGGTTGCGACCGGGCTTCGCACCAGCGCGGCCGGCATCGCCCTGATGCACAAGTGGGAGGGCTGCGCGCGCAAGCGCGGCGATGGCCAGTTCGAGGCCTATCCCGATCCCGGAAGCAAGGATGGCGAGCCCTGGACGATCGGGTGGGGTTCCACCGGCAGCGATATCGGCCCGGGCACGGTCTGGTCTCAGGCGCAGTGCGATGCGCGGTTCGTGAACGACCTGGTGCGATACGAAAAGGAAGTGCGCGCGGCGATCGGCAGTTCTCCCACCACGCAGGCGCAGTTCGATGCGCTGGTTTCGTTCCACTACAATACCGGCGCGATCGGCAAGGCCACGCTGACGAAGCGCCACATTGCCGGCGACTATGCCGGGGCGGCGGTCGAGTTCGGCAAGTGGATCTACAACGACGGTGCGGTGATGGAGGGGCTGAAGCGTCGCCGCGCGGATGAGGCGGCGCTTTATGCCGGGGGTGCGGCGTGAGCTGGACCAATGCCCTTCGCGGTGCCGGCGGCCAGATCGAGCTGAACCGCGTGGTCGGCTTCATCGGGGGCATGGCCTACATTGCCGGCGCCCATGTGTTCATCGCCTGGGACATGCTGGCCCACCAGCGCGAATTCGACCTTGCCGGATACTGCACGCTGTTCCCGGCCGGGCTGGCGATCGTCGCCGGCGGTACGGCGGTGGCGGTGGCGGTAAAGGATCGCAACGTTGCCACGGCGCGCTCGATCGACAAGGCATCCGGTGCCACGACGGCAGAGCAAGCGGTATGATTGCGCTCCTGACCCGCCTGGGCCTCACTGGGCGCGTTCATCGCGTCCTCTTAGTGTTCGCGCTTGGGGCAGCCTGTCTCGCGCTACTGTGGCTCTGGGCGCGATCTCATGACGAAAAGCAACAGGCGGCGGGTGCTTCCGCCCAGCGCGAGGGTGACCTGCGCGAAATCATCAATCGGGCGGAGCAAGGAAATGCGGCGCGTGTGGAAATCCAGGATGCCTTCAACCGCGGCGATGGCCGCAGCGCTGCTGTCTATGACCAGTGCCTGCGGACAGCTCGAACCCCCGCGAACTGCGAGCGATTTCTGCCTCGTGAGCAAGCGACTGACCGCTGAGCCTGCGCCGGCGGCCGGACAGGATGATACCGGGAACAGGTTCGATACGGAAGAAACCTTTGCCGAGATCGTCGGTCACAACCAAGTTTATGATCGGTTATGCGTAAATCGCCGAGCCAGATCTGCCGATAACGACGGGCTGCTTCGTGGAAAGCCATAGTCACCATAAAGCCGCGCTTGAAGATTTCGCGACTGAAATTGATGCTACTTCCGAGTATGATGCAATAACTTGGCGCTGATTTCCTAAGAGCGTCGTCGCTAGTACTGCCTATCGAGGAAACAGTCGGTACACTCGTTTTGCCAAGAGCATCGCGCATTCCCGTTTTGGCAAACGGTCTGGTTTCTTCGGACAAGGTCCGACCAGATTTTGCGGATTAAAAGCAGGAGGGGCATTCCTGATCATTACGCTAGAATGGCAGATCCCACAACGCCCTAAGCGTGGTAGACGGCCGCTACTTCGTTGCGCGCAATATGTCGGAGGGCGGACGCAAGGGGTTGCGTCTTTGGTAGGTATCTATGCATATCCCCGCGATGACGTTGTGGGATTGCTAGCGAGATCGCATGAAAAAATACTACAATCTGATAGACCTTCTGCGATTTGTCGCGGCGACCTTGGTGCTGGTTCATCACGTCGCTTCCAAAGCTTGGCATCACCCCGGCAGCTTCCCTGGCCTTATAACCCATTTGCCTGAGCCGGTGCCATTTTTTTCCAATTTCGGTCAGCCTGGCTGGGTTGGAGTTGAAATATTTTTTGTTATCTCCGGCATCGTGATTGCTAATTCGGCCTTCGACCGCACTGCAACACAGTTTGTAATTGGTCGCGCCTCGCGCCTGTACCCTTCGGTTTGGGTTTGCGCGCCCTTGGCGTTGTTTCTGCTAGTCTTGACTGGAGCGCTTGAATCGGGGTGGCAGGCCGGTTTCCTGAAATCGATGGTTCTTCTGCCTAAAGGGCCCTGGATAGATCCAGTGTTCTGGACATTGGGGGTGGAAACTATATTCTATGTAGTAATAACTATGTGGACCTTGCAAAAGCGTGTTAGCATAGAGGTTGTAGCAGTACTTTTGACGGCATGGTCGGGCGTTTGGGTATTTCTGACGCTTTCAGGGGTGGAATTTAGTTCTTCAATAGAGCGCATCTCATTGCTACGTTTTGCTGCCTTTTTTGCTCTCGGAATTTTGATGTGGCTTTGGTCCGAGAAGCGTGCGACGAGATTGACATGGATGGCAGGGCCATTCGCCCTATGCCTATGTATAGCGGAATTGATTCTCAAAACTGAAGTTTACAAGAGTATAAATTACGATAGCGTCGCTCCAATTGCCATTTGGATCGCCTCTTTCTTCGTTATGATTTACTCCCTTGCCAATGCTGCGGCCATTCGTTCTGGCTGGATGACAAACCTTGGGAGACTGACATATCCTCTTTACCTTTGCCATACGACCGTCGCGGGCGCTGTAACTTACGGATTGATAATTCTGGGGTTCAGTGTTCTGTATGCCTTCCTGATAGGGTCAGCGACAGCAATTGCTTTGGCTTGGGCGATTGCAAAATTTTGGGAGCCAGTTGTCGCCTCCGCAATTAAACGGAGCCTTGGTCGTGCAACAGCGATGCTCGCGAGGGCGGAACGGGCAGCCTAGCTTTTCGGCCTCAGCCAATCTCTTTTCCAAATGCCCCGCTTTTCACGTCGGACCGCTCGCCTGCATTGCAAGCAATGGCTGTGATAGTGGGTGCCATCCCATTGAACTTGATCTTTGGCAACGGCGTGCCTGTTGAACAGGCAGCGAAGCGGCTGCGGCACTAACGTCATAATACGCCCCCCGGGCTTCTCATAAGGAGAAGCCCCATTAAAACGCGTTAACCCATGTATTCCAAATGAACGGGACCTGTTATCGCCAGCAGATTATCACTTTGAACGCACACAGATGCGGCGATTCCCCCAAGGGCCTGTCCTCCCCCGATAGGTCCCTTGGTACCAAAGGCCGTCCTGCAGCATGCAGGGCGGCCTTACTGCTCCATTAGCAGCGTGTGCGACTGACTACCCGCCGCCATTCATGATCGGGTGGCGTGGGCAGGCAGACATCGGGTTTCTGCGGCCGTTCTAGATCGAAGCGGATCGGCCGAACTCGCTTCTTTGCGGCGCTCGACTTTTCCCTGGATGCACATACCCTGCACCAGAAGCGAGCCTTGGCGGCCGAGAATTGGCCGTCCCATCGGTAACGCTCGAAATGATACCAGAGGCCCCACGGATCGAAGGAACAGCGGTGCCCGCATTTGCACACGGGAACCACCGCGTAGCAGAACAAGGCGGCTTCCTTGATCGATGACGGCTCATGGTATCCGTCCTTGTTGTAGCGCATGGCCGGTAACGCCTGGGCTCGCTGCTCAGTAGCTCAGCCAGTCGAGTTCAGTTTCCTCGACGGCCTCGAACATATCCCCATCGGCGCCGCAGTCCCTGAGCCGCTTTCGAACCGCTTCGGGATCGCCGTCGAGAGGGAACTGGCGATCAGCCCGGGCGGCCTTCACGAGGTTCGCCAGCAGGCCTGTGGCCTCGGTCTGGCGAAGGAGCCATCGGCCGAAGGCGCCGCGCTCGGCCGGTGGCAGCGTCCTGCCGCTTTCGCGCAGGCGGGTGTCGGGCGGGGCCGGCGTGAACGCGCGGTAATCGGCGCCGGCAAAATGCCCCTTGCTGCCCAGCAGGCGGGTGATTTCTCGGCGGAGATCTTCGGGCGTGCTCTTCTGGATATCCGTCATGACGGCGCCCGCCTCACTCGGCGGCTTCTGACAACAGATGCTGCCAGGGTTCGGGGCCGTTCAGATCGAGGCGTTTGATCGTCACCAGATCGCGAGTGATCTCAGCCTTCTCCCGCAACCGCTGGAGCACGGCGGGGAAGATGTCCACGAGCTGCACGTAATCGTCGATCGTCGCCCCTTCCCTGTCAGCCTGGGCATACCGGTGCCGGGCCAGCCTGAGCAGGTCCTCATCGGTCAGGGGGAGTGTCAATTGGTCGTTTGCCATGGGGTGGCCCTCTCACGAATCGAATGACTCGCTATAGCATGTTCTCTATATGTTCGCATCATGGTTAGACGCAGCACCCCCCAATGGAAGGACGACGAATTCGCCTTCCGTCGAAAATTCTGTCAACGCCGGAGCATAAACGTCAGAGAATACCGTCCTTCACGAACCTGAGCGGACGGCCTGCTTCTCAAGTTACTTTCCAGGCGAAGTGAAGCCCTCGATCAGCCAATTCACGATAATGTTCGCAATGACAAACACGATCAGCAAGCCTATTGGAATGGCAATCCCACCAAACAATAAGTCCAACCAGTCAGAAGTCGCACACTGGTCGAACGTCATTGGGGCTCCGGTTCGTAGCCAGCAGCCATCGGCGAAGTGGTAAGCGCAACGCAACCACCACCCGACAAGCACGAGAATTAAAATGCGCTTAGCGCCCTTGCGTACATTTACTGCCATGATGGCTTCATACCGCTAAAAATATTTATGAAAAGCAAACTTCTGCGCGCGGACGAATATGGGACAATGCGAACACTGCTCCGCGTTCATGGTGAGAACACTGCGTCACCTAGCGGTAACTCCCCCTCCAGTCGACGGTTGACGTTGGCGCCCACCAAGCGCAGCATCCGGGCGTGTGCAATCTTTACCGGCTGACGAAGCCCGCTGATGCGGTAGCTCGCCTGTTCCGCGCTAAGAGCGCCGGAGCGCCGAACTTCGCCGCCGAGGTCTATCCGAAATACACCGGGCTGGTGGTCGCCGAGGGCGAAGTGCGCGCCATGACGTGGGGCTTCCCCCGGCATGCCGTGAGCAAGAAGACCGGTAAGCCGCTGAAGCCCACCGCAACGAACAATGCGCGTGACGACAAGCTGCGCGGCAACCCGATGTGGCGGGATAGTTTCCGCGATCGTCGCTGCCTGATTCCCGTCACCGCCTGGGCGGAGGCTGAGGGCGCTACCGGGCAGATGACGCGCACCTGGTACTCCCTGCCCGATCAAGAGCTATTCGCCGTCGCCGGCATCTGGCGGCCGACCGACGAATGGGGCAACGCTTATTCCATGGTCATGGTCGATGGCTGCGATCAGATGGCCGACGTGCACGACCGCATGCCGACGATCCTCGCGGCGACGGACTGGGCAGCGTGGACCGATGGATCGCCAGACGAGGCCTTTGCGCTCTGCCGGACATGGACCGGGCCGTTGATTGTTGATCGGACGCTGGAGCGTTGGTTCATGCGCCAAGGAGAGGCGCCACCGGCTACGCCATCGCTCTTGTAAGTGGTGACGATCATTCTGGGCACCTCCGCGCAGAACTTGCTACGGGCAGATTGCAGGAACTGCGCAAAGGACCTTGACCTCGAGATCCAGAATACAAATATTTTGGGCGGCGGAATCACCGCCAATGTGAGGAGAGTTGGAAGAAAGGAGGCAACGTATGTCCCTCTCCAAATTTCATCATCCATTCGAGTTCATGGAACGCCCCCAGCTTGAGCCGGAAGTCAAACGCGCAATCTTGGCGTCGTGGGCTTCCGACGCCCGTGCAGTCGAAGATCGTCCCGATCTGAGGCGACCGCCTGGCGCGTCCGAACCAATCCGTCTCGTCGACATAATGTCTGCCATGCGCAGCCTTGATGCCCGGGAGGTCTGATCATGCAGGAAAGGCTGTTCACACTTCTGCGCCAAGAGCGCAAGCGCTTGGAGCAGGCGATAGTGAAAGCAGAAGCCGAAAAGGCGCATCCATCCGACGTGAAGCGTCTGAAGGTGCTACATCGGATCGTGAATGAGCAAATTCACAGATGGATGCGAGAACTTTACGGCGACGATCCGCAACAGCTGATGCGAGCCGCATAAGCTTGGGATGAGCCGGAGCCTGCGCCTCCGGCTCATCATTCCTCTCCCGTGTGTGGGGTGGATTGGCCGGTGCGGGCGCGGAGGGCGGCGACGCAGATCGACAAAGGCACTGTCGCCGCAAAGCCGTGAGCCTCACCCCATGCCACGTCGAACCCCTTTGCATCGCGGATCCAGACCCGCTTCGTGACGAAATCGATCGTTGGGAACAGGTCGATCGGGATCAGCGTCATCGCCGCGTCGAGGGAATGTGTGTACCAAGGGCAGCAATCCTTGTTACGAATGCCCAAGGTTTCGGCGTGGAATACGATATCGTCACCTTCGCCTGCGATGTACTCGGAGACAGTCGCGCCGGGGCAAAGCGTGGTTACGATCAGCGCATCCAACTCTCGATCCGGCCCCTCCGTCGCCTCGACACGCGCCGCCAGCCCAAGAAGCCTCTCTGATTGCTCGGGGTTATGGGTCATGCCGTGTTCCCCTTCCGATAGGCGGTGAGGACTGTGCCCACCGCATGATATGTATCTCCGCAGGCGGTCTCTGGATCGTCGGCGTTGACCCGCCACATGTTGTCGGCCGAACGCTGCTCGATGCATTCGAGAAGGCTGTGCGTCGTCTCCAGCGCCTTCGCCATGGCCTCGCAGTGGGCGCGGAGGCGGGTGATTTCGCCGCGTGCATCGTCGCGCTGCTTGGTGAGACAATCGACCTTGAGGTCGACGAAGCACGCGGGCGCGAATTCTTCGGCCTGATCCACGTGGATAGCCCGCACGCCCTCGTAGGCATCTGATTCGAGATACCGGCCGGCCTTATCCTTGAAGCCAGTGTATCCGTGGTTGTCCGGCGCGTAGTAGAGGCCGCGCTTCACCAGCAGGAAGCGCCGCTCGACAAGATCGCTCTGGGTGGTCTCAGGCATGGTCATGGTACAGGCTCCCAGAAAAGGCAGTTATCGGCGCCCAAGCGCGGGCTGATGCGGATCAGGCCATCACGCTCCATGACGCGCAGGCGACGACGCAGCTGCGCGAGCAGAAGGTGCTCGCCCTGGTGCTTGGTCAGCTTCTTCTCGATCCGTTGGAGAATGCGGAAGGTCATGCTGCCGGTGCCGATGGCCTCCAAGATCTCGTTTGTCGTGAGGTTGCGGATCCGGGTCATACCGCCGCCTCCGAAACATCGATCGCGAAGACGGCTGAGCGGGAAACGCGGTTTGAACCAGCATGCCTAACTGCTTGGCGCAATTCGCCGCAGTTTTCCGTTCGGTTCGCCACTTTCCCGCAGAAAACCGCCAAAGCCGATGAAAGGAGGGTTTATCGCAGCTTCGCGCGTGGTATCCTGCGGCCATGGCTGGGGAAAACAGGATCATCGCGTTCGGCGCGAACGGCAATGACGGCAATTCTGTCGAAGGCAATCCGGACCGGACCGAAGGGGCTCCCCCTTCCTCCGAGGCGCACGGCGAGATGACCGTCCCGGAAGAGGCCTGGCACGAAGCCTGGGTTGCCTCCGAAGGCGAGGCATCGCCGCCGCACAGGTTCGACTGGACCGTGCCGGCACTCGCCGGCGCAGCCGCGATCGGCTGGACAGCATTCTTCCTCTATGCCCAGTGGCCGGTCCTGCGTGCAGGGATCACCGCCGACGCGGTTCCGCCGCTGATGGTCCAGTTGACGGTTCCGCTGCTTCTCATTGCGGTAGGCTGGCTGCTGGCGCTGCGTCACAGCACCCGCGAAGGGCAGCGCTTCGGCGACGTGGCGCGCATGCTTTCCACCGAATCCGCGCAGCTTGAGACACGCCTCACCGCCGTGAACCGCGAACTTAGCCTCGCACGCGAATTCATAGCCGCCCAGTCCCGCGATCTCGAAGCGCTCGGCCGCATCGCCGCCGAACGGCTCTCCAGCAATGCCGAACGGCTCCAGGACCTGATCCGCGATAACGGCGCCCGTGTCGATTCGATCAGCGGCGTCAGCCAGGCCGCGCTCGACAACATGGAGAAGCTCCGCGGGCAATTGCCCGTCATCGCCAGTTCGGCCAAGGACGTCACGAACAATATCGGCAATGCCGGGCGCGCAGCACATGTGCAGCTCGAAGACATGATAAACGGCTTCAACCGCCTCAACGAATATGGATCTGCAAGCGAACGGCAGGTCGCAAACTTGCGAGAAGCGGTCGATGGTGCACTGGGCGAGATCGCCGCGCGCTGCGAGCAGGTCGGCGCCCTCGCCGATGAACGCTTTGCCGCACTTACCGAACGCGGCCAGACCTTCCGCCTCGATCTGGACCGTCACGAAGTCGAAGCCCTCGCCTCGATCCGCACTCGCGCTGCTGCCTTGGAAGACGAGATTTCCCAGTCCCGCGCACAGCTTGATCTGCATGAAGCGGAAAGCCTGACCTCTCTCCGTGCCCGCCTCGTCGCCCTGCGCGAGGAAAGCGATGTGGTTTCGCGAGCCCTGCGCGACGGCGAAGGACGCGCCGCAGCGGCCTGGCGCCAGGCTCTCGACGAATTGCATGAGGAACAGGGGGAAGTCGCGCGCGGCATCGCTCTTACCCAGGATGCCGCCGTTTCCGCCTTGCGCGGCTCCGTCGCCGCCATCGGCAATGATGCCCAGGCGCTTGACCGTGCGATTGCCGAGCGCCGCGAGCAGCTCGACAAAGACACCAGCGAGCGCCAGTTGCGCCAGGCCGAGCAGGAACGCCGCGCCATTACCCGCATCGAACACATGCTCGGCGAACTCGACAATGCCATGTCCGAAAGGCTCGAACGCCAACGCCTGCAGGCGGCCACTCTCGGCGAACGTGCTGCCGCCATCACCGGGGAACTGGGCACTTACGAGGCGCGCTTCGGCGCCATCGCCACCAGCAGCGAGGCTCTGGAAAACCGTCTGCGCGGTAGCCTGACTTCGCTTACCGAACGGCTGACTGCCGCCCGTGCCACGCTTCTCGCCACAGACGGCGATGCAGAGAAACTGACCGAGACTAGCGTGCGGCTGCTCGAACTGATCCAGGGCAGCGCCCGGTACGCCCATCATGACTTGCCCGAAGCTCTTGCAGTTTCGGAAGATCGGCTCAACCGGCTTCAGGCCGGCGTCGCCACCGTGCTCGAAGCGCTTCGCCAATCCGCGCAGAGCGGTGCGGAACTGGCCGGCGGCGTCGAACAATCGGGCGAAAACCTCAAGTCGCTTGCAGACGAACTCTCGGCGATGCACTCCGAGCTTTCAGAGCACGGCGTGGCCCACGGAAAGTTGCTGGACGTCCTTCGCACCACGATAGCCGATATCGACAGTGCGACACAGAACGCTGCCGGTAAGGCCAGCGGCGAGTTGAGCAATGCACTGGCCGCGCTGGACAAGACGATCCACGAAGTCGTTGCGAATATCGAAACCGACGCGGCTGCGCGAATTGCAAAAGTCGCTGACGAGCTCGGAGCCGAAAGCGCCAGCGCCATCGACAAGTCCATGCGGACCCGCGTAGCGGAAGTGACCGGCCAGCTCGATCAAGCCGTAGCGCATGCCTCCGGCGCCGCTCGTGAGGCCACGATCCAGCTTCGCGACCAACTCACCAAGGTCGACGAACTGGTCGGCAATCTCGAAAGCCGCGTCACCCATGCGCGCGAGCGTGCCGAGGAGCAGGTGGACAATGACTTCGCACGTCGTGTCGCGCTCATCACCGAATCGCTCAATTCCAATGCGATCGACATCGCCTCAGCCCTGTCCAGCGAAGTTTCCGATACGGCCTGGGCATCCTATCTTCGCGGTGATCGCGGGATCTTCACGCGCCGCGCGGTTTCCCTGCTCGACGCGGGCGAGGTCAAGTCGATCCAGCAGCTCTTCGAACGTGACGATGCCTTCCGCGAGCATGTGAGCCGCTACATTCACGATTTCGAGTCGATCCTGCGGCAGATACTGTCCACTCGCGACGGCAACGCACTGGGCGTTACCCTGCTCTCGTCCGACATGGGCAAGCTCTACGTAGCGCTGGCCCAGGGCATCGAGCGGCTGCGGAGCTGAAAGGTCAAGGCGGCTGGAGCTGGCTCAGCCGCCCATTTCCTTAGTAACCGAGGTCCTGAACCGGCGGCTTACCGAAGAAATTAAGATCACTGACAGTGATCCATTGCTGCGCATAATTGACGTAGTAGAGGCCGAACAGCACCATGGCGAGAACCGTGGCGCGCTTCGCGATCAAGCGAGGGCGGAAGTTCACGGGCGCACTGTCCGCATGACCCTTCTCAACCCGATATCCCTCGACTTCGTTCGGCGTGCGCAGGCCGAAAGGCATGACGAGGAAGGCGCTCAGGACCCAGAACAGGCCGTAGATCGCCACCATCGAAGTCCACTGCATCGCCATATCGTCAGTCCTCCAGCAGCATCACCTGCACTTGCGGCTTCTTGCCCGACCAGCGGGTAGCGGCACGCCGGGCGGCAAGGCGCGCAGCCTCGACACGCACTTCGCGATCGGATTTCTTGGCGCGGCCGAGTGCATCGGCAACGTCGCGCTGCGCTTCCTCGACGAACTTGGGATAGTCCTCGTCAAGCGGAAGGCCGATAGCCGCAACCTTCACATGCCCGCGCCGGTCCGCAGCCACCGAGACCACGCCGTTGGACGCGATCCGGCGGCGCATGATCATGGCATCGCCGTCAGCCGGGGCAATGATGTCGCCGTCGAGGATCAGCCGCCCAGCGCGCACTTCGCCGAACTTGCCCGGATTTCCGGGAGCAAGCCGAACCAGATCGCCGTTCTTCTGGAAGACCGCCTTGGGAATTCCGCTTTCAAGCCCAAGCCGGGCCTGTTCGCGCATGTGGCGGATTTCGCCGTGAACGGGCAGCAGGATTTCAGGACGTATCCAACCATAGAGCGCGACCAGCTCCGGCCGTCCGGGATGACCCGAAACGTGGATCATGCTCTGCCGGTCCGTGACGATCACGATGCCTGCGTCCGAAAGGCGGTTCTGGATACGACCGATGGAGATTTCATTGCCGGGAATCTGGCGGCTTGAGAACAGGACGACGTCGCCCTTCTCAAGCTTGATCGGATGATTGCCGTCGGAGATACGCGAGAGCGCCGCACGCGGCTCGCCCTGCCCGCCCGTGGCCACGATAAGCACTTCGCCGCGCGGAAGATCCATCGCGGTTTCCACGTCGATCAGTTCGGGCAGCTTCTTGAGATAGCCGCTGGCCTGACCGGTCTCGATTATGCGGTCCAGCGAGCGCCCGGCCACGCAAAGCTTGCGATTGGTCTTGCGCGCGACTTCGCCCAGCGTCTGCAAACGGGCCACGTTCGAGGCGAACGTAGTGACCAGGACACGCCTGCCGCGATGCATCTTCACTTCCTCCAGCAGCCCGCGATAGACATCGCCTTCGGAACCGGACGCCTGCGGATTGAACACGTTGGTAGAATCGCAGACAAGCGCGAGAACGCCGTCATCGCCAATCGCCGTGAGTTCGGCCTTGGTCGCAGGCGTGCCGACTTGCGGTTCATCGTCCAGCTTCCAGTCGCCCGTGTGGAAGATGCGGCCGAACGGCGTATCGATCAGCAGCGCGTTGCCTTCGGCGATCGAATGGGCCAGCGGAACGTAGCGGATACCGAAAGGACCGATCTGGAACGCGTCGAGGTGATCGATCACGATCAGTTCGACTTCGCCGAGGATACCTGCTTCTTCCAGCTTGGCAGCGACGAGGCGCGCGGTGAAAGGCGTCGCATAGATCGGAACATCGAGTTCCTGCGCGAAATAGGGAACCGCGCCGATATGATCCTCGTGCGCGTGCGTGAGAACGATGCCCAGAAGGTTCTCGCGCTCGCCTTCGATAAAGTCGAGATCGGCGAAGACGAGGTCCACCCCCGGGTATTCGTTCATCCCGAAGGTCATGCCCAGGTCGACCATCAGCCACTTGCCCTGGCAGCCGTAGAGATTGACGTTCATGCCAATCTCGCCCGACCCACCGAGCGCACAAAACAGCAGTTCGTTACCTGGAATCACTTCTTGGATGCCCTTTCGGCAAGAATTGCGAGGCCTTCGAGCGTCAGGTCGGGATCGACCGCGTCGAAAATACTGGAAGCCTCGTCGAACAATACGGCTAGCCCGCCGGTCGCTATGACCTTGGCGGGGCGCCCGATTTCGGCGCGCATGCGGGCGATCAGGCCCTCCATCATCGCCACGTAACCCCAGAACACGCCGATCAGCATCTGGTCCTCGGTATTACGGCCGATCACGCTCTTCGTCGCAGGCACCGCGATGGCGATACGCGGCAGCTTGGCCGTATTCCCCACCAGAGCATCAAGCGAGAGATTGATGCCCGGCGCGATGATGCCGCCCTTGTAGGCGCCGCGATAGTCTACCACGTCGAAAGTCGTCGCGGTGCCGAAATCGACGACGATGAGATCGCCGCCATGGCGTTCATGCGCGGCGATGGCATTGACCGCGCGGTCTGCGCCGAGCGACTTGGGCTGATCGACATCGATGTCGATCGCATAGTCCGCCTTGCCAACGCCTGCGACCAGCGGTTCGACATCGAAGTAATGCCGGCAGAGAATTTCGAGGTTGTGCAGCGCACGCGGAACCACGGTGGAAATGATGATGCTGTCGATCTCATCGGCGGCAACGCCGCGGATCGAGAGAAGCTGCATCAGCCAGACCGCATATTCATCACCCGTGCGGCGCGGATCGGTGGCGATGCGCCAGCGACCGCGCAAGGTGCGGCCCTCGAACAGCGCGAAGACGACATTGGTGTTGCCGGCATCGATGGCAAGCAGCATGGAATTTCCTTCAGGCGAGCGAGACGTCACCGGCGTGGGCGACACGTAGGGACCCGTCGGCAAGACGCAAGCGCAATGCTCCATCCGGGTCAAGCCCGGCAAAGGCGCCCGGGACCATCCCTTCCTCATCCATGGCCACCAACAGTGGAGTGCCCTGCGGATGGGCGTGGCGGGTCCATTCGGCCAGCGTGGATGCCAGTCCTTCGGATCGCCACCGCACCAGACGTGCGGCAAAGCAGGACGCCAGATCGCCCAGGACGGCCTGTGCATCGCCGCTATGGGCAGGGTTTTCCGAAAGGATCGAAGTGGTTGCCCGGTCCGGCAGCCGAGGCGCGCTTACCACGTTGACGCCGATGCCGGCGATCACATGATCGCCCGTGCGCTCCAACAGGATGCCGCAGATCTTGGCGCCGCCGACCAGTACGTCGTTCGGCCACTTCAACTGGCAATCCGTGCCCCCGCGAAGCCGCAGGGCCATGAGATCGCGCACGGCAAGCGCGGCGACGAAAGCCAGCGTGTGGACGGGAGGGTCATCGGCTCTCAGCGCGATAACGGTGCTGGCGTAGAGATTGCCCTCAGGCGAAGACCATTGGCGACCGCGGCGGCCGCGTCCGGCGCTCTGCCTGACCGCACGCAGCCAGAAACCTTCCGCAAGCCCCTCCCCGGCGCCGAGGCGCCGGGAAAGGTCCGCGTTGGTGGAAGCGGTCTCTTCGACGACCTCGATCAAAGGCCGGTGAACAGAGCGGCCGAAGCCGTTTCAGTCAGGTGGCCGAGCCACTTGGTGAGCAGGAAGCCGAGCGGCGAGATAAACACGCACGAACCCACGAGGATCAGCTTGTGCCAGATGTCGCTCTCTCCCTGCACCACGTCGGCAGGTTCGTCGAAGTAAACGACCTTGACGACCTTGAGGTAGTAGAAAGCGCCGATCACCGAGGCCGCGAAGCCGATGGCGGCAAGCGCAATCATGCCGCCGTCCACAGCCGCCTTGAACACCAGGAACTTGCCCCAGAACCCGAAGAGCGGCGGAATACCGGCAAGGCTGAACATGATCATCGCCAGCGCCAGGGACAGGCCCGGACGGCTGCGCGAAAGGCCGGCCATCTTGGCGATGTCCTCGACCGGGTTACCGTCGGCATCTTTGAGCATGAGGATCACGACGAAGCCGCCCACCGTCATCGCAACGTAGATTGCGAGGTAGAACAGCATGGCCGAAATGCCCTGCGGGGTTGCCACGGCAAGGCCGACGAGCATGAAGCCGACGTTGTTGATCGACGAATAGGCCATCAGTCGCTTGATGTTCGACTGGCCGATGGCGCCAAGGGCACCCACGACGATCGAGGCGAGCGCGGCGAAGACCACGATCTGCTGCCAGGCAGCCGCCTGGTCGCCAAAGGCTTCGACGGCAACGCGCATGGTCAGGCCGAGCGCTGCGACCTTGGGGGCCGTGGCGAAGAGCGCGGTAACCGGGGTCGGCGCGCCTTCATAGACGTCCGGCGTCCACATGTGGAACGGAACGGCACTGATCTTGAAGGCAAGGCCGGCGAAGACGAAGACGATGCCGAACAGCGCGCCGTTCGAGAGACCGTGCACCATCGAGGCACTGATACCGGCAAACGAGGTGGTTCCGGCGAAGCCATAGGTCAGGCTCATGCCGAAGAGCATGATACCCGAAGCCAGCGCGCCCAGCACGAAGTACTTGAGGCCGGCTTCGGCCGAACGACCGTCAGTGCGCAGGAACGCCGCGAGGACGTAAGCGGCCAGCGAGTTCATTTCGAGGCCGATGTAGAGCGTCAGCAGGTCGGTAGCCGAGACCATCATGCCCATGCCCAGCGAGGCGAGGAGCACGAGAACCGGATACTCCGCACGCATCGCCTTGAAGCGGTCGAAGTAGGCCGGGGCGATCACCAGCGACACGGCGGCCGAGAGGTAGATCAGGATCTTGGCATAGGACGCGAAGGCGTCGGCACGGAACTGGCCGAAGAAGGCCGAGGTTTCGGCACCCATGGCGCCGCCGCAAAGCGCGGGGGCGACCAGGATGCCGGCGGCGACGAGCGCCGCCACGGCGAGAACGGAGATCAGCCTGGCTGCCTTGTCACCGCCCCAGGCGGCAATGAGGAGCAAGACGAGGCTTGCGACGCTAAGCGTTTCTTCCGGCGCGATAAGGCGCAGCGACTGTGACCAGTCCATCAGTGTGCCCCCTCATGCGCGGCTGCTTCTTCATGTGCAGGCTTTTCCTTGCCCATGACCAACTTGGCGTCTCCTTCCGGCTTTGCGCGAGCGAGCCGGGCGTCGAGTGCGGCAATATCTGCGCGCATCGGAGCGATGAAGCTCTCGGGATAGACGCCCATCCACAGGACCGCGAGGCCGAGCGGGATCACCATCAGGTATTCACGCAGGTCGAGGTCGGCCATGGCGGCGGCATCGGCATTCTTCTGGTCGCCAAAGACGACACGGCGATAGAGGTAGAGCATGTAGGCGGCACCCAGGATGATGCCGGTGGTGCAGATCAGCGCCGTCCAGCTCGATGCCTGGTAGATACCGCCGAGGCTCAAGAATTCGCCGACGAAACCGCTGGTGCCCGGAAGGCCGATCGAGGCCATCGTGAAGAGCAGGAAGAACAGCGCATAACGCGGCATGTTGATGGCAAGACCGCCGTAGCGGCTGATCTCACGGGTGTGCAGGCGATCGTAGATGATGCCGACGCTGAGGAACAGCGCGCCCGAGACGAGACCGTGGCTCAGCATGACCAGCATCGAGCCTTCGAGGCCCTGCGGATTGAAGGCGAAGAGACCGATGGTCACGATCGCCATGTGCGCGACCGACGAATAGGCGATCAGCTTCTTCATGTCGTCCTGCACCAGCGCGATGAGCGAGGTGATGACGACAGCGGCCATCGACAGGCCCCAGACCAGCGGCGCGAAGTAGGCCGAAGCTTCCGGGAACATCGGCAGCGAGAAGCGGATGAAACCGTAGCCGCCCATCTTCAGCAGCACGCCTGCCAGGATCACCGAGCCCGCGGTCGGCGCCTGAACGTGCGCCGCCGGGAGCCAGGTGTGGACCGGCCACATCGGCATCTTCACCGCGAAGCTGGCGAAGAAGGCGAGCCACAGCCAGGTCTGGACCTGCGGATCGAAGTCATAGGTCATCAACGTGGGGATGAAGGTCGTGCCGGCGGTGTGGACCATCCACAGCATCGCCACGAGCATCAGCACCGAGCCGAGCAGCGTGTAGAGGAAGAACTTGTAGGAGGCGTAGATGCGATCCGCGCCACCCCAGATGCCGATGATCAGGTACATCGGAATGAGGCCGGCTTCGAAGAACATGTAGAACAGGAAGATATCCTGGGCCGTGAAGACGCCGATCATCAGCGTTTCGACGAGCAGGAACGCCGCCATGTATTCGCCCACGCGCTTCTCGATCGAGTTCCAGCTCGCGCCGATGCAGATCGGCATGAGGAAGACGGAAAGCTCGATCAGGAGCAGCGCGATACCGTCGATGCCGAGGGCGTAGGAGAAGCCCGAGAACAGCTCGTGCCGTTCCTGGAACTGCCACTGCGCACCGCCGACGTCGAAGTTCAGCCAGAGGACGACACCAAGGGCAAGGTTCGCAAGGGTGGCGAGAAGCGCCACCATGCGTGCCGATTTGGCATCAAGGTAGAGACATGCCAGCGCCGCCGCGAGCGGCACCAGCAACATCAGACTGAGGATCGGAAAACCACTCATCATCTTATCCCGCGATCACCCAGCTGATGGCGCCGACAAGGCCCAGCAGCATGACAAGAGCGTAGCTGTACAGATAGCCCGACTGGACCTTCTGCGCGTAAGTCGAACCCCTGGCGACGACCCAGGCCGCACCGTCGGGACCGAACTTGTCGATCACGCCGATATCCAGGATCTTCCAGAACACCTTGCCGAGCCAGAATGCGGGACGGACGAAGATGATGTTGTAGAGCTCGTCGAACATCCACTTGCGGTACACGAAGGTGTAGACCGGCCCGAGCTGTTCGGCGACTGCCTTGGGGAACGAGATGTTCTTGATGTAACCGTACCATGCGGTCAGCAGGCCCAGCGACATCACGGTGAACGGCGCCCACTTCACCCAGGTCGGCACGCCGTGCATGGCGTGGATCAGGTGTTCGTGGAAGACCAGCGCACCCTTCCAGAACTCACCCGTCCCTTCCGAGACGAAGGCATGCTGGAAGACGAAGCCGGCAAGTACCGCGCCCGTTGCCAGGATCAGCAGCGGCAACAGCATGACCGGCGGGCTCTCGTGCGGGTGATAGCCACCCGTACCGTCGCCATGCGCCGTGTAGTCCGGACCGCGCGAACCGAGTTCGGGAGCCGCGTGAGCATGTGCATCATCGGCATGGTCGTCATGTGCGTGATCGTCATGACCATGGTCGTCGTGACCGTGGCCGTGCGCATCATGCACCGCGTGCTGGATATGCTCCGACTGGATCCAGCGCGGCTTTCCGAAGAAGGTCAGGAAGACCAGGCGCCAGGAGTAGAAGCTGGTCATCAGCGCAGCGGCGATGCCCATCCAGAAGGCGAAACCGCCAACTGCCGTGCCCGAACCGAACGCCGCCTCAAGGATGGCGTCCTTCGAGTAGAACCCTGCGAAGCCGACGAAGCCCGCGATACCAACGCCGGTGATGGCCAGCGTACCCGCCGTCATCGTCCAGAAGGTGATCGGGATGTGCTTACGCAGAGCGCCGTAGAAGCGCATGTCCTGCTCATGGTGCATCGCATGGATCACCGAGCCCGCACCGAGGAACAGCAGTGCCTTGAAGAAGGCGTGCGTGAACAGGTGGAACATGGCCGCGCCATAGGCGCCGACGCCGGCGGCGAAGAACATGTAGCCGAGCTGCGAACAGGTCGAATAGGCGATGACGCGCTTGATGTCCCACTGCGTGCAGCCGACGGTGGCCGCGAAGAAGCAGGTGCAGGCGCCGACGAAAGCCATGACGTGCATCGCCGTTTCGCTGGTCTCGAACATCGGGGACAGGCGGCAGACCATGAAGACGCCCGCGGTGACCATGGTGGCCGCGTGGATCAGCGCCGACACCGGGGTCGGGCCTTCCATCGCGTCCGGAAGCCAGGTGTGCAGGCCGAGCTGCGCCGACTTGCCCATCGCGCCCACGAACAGCAGGAGGCAGATCACGGTCATCGTGTCGAAGCGATAGCCGAGGAACCCGATGGTCGAACCGGCCATGCCGGGCGCCGCGTGCAGGATCTCGGGGATCGAGACCGTGCCGAACACCAGGAAGGTGGCGAAGATGCCGAGCATGAAGCCAAGGTCACCCACGCGGTTGACCACGAAGGCCTTGATCGCGGCGGCACCGGCCGAAGGCTTGCGGAACCAGAAGCCGATCAGGAGATACGAGGCAAGACCCACGCCTTCCCAACCGAAGAACATCTGCACCAGGTTGTCAGCGGTCACCAGCATGAGCATGGCGAACGTGAAGAGCGACAGGTACGCGAAGAAGCGCGGCTGATCCGGCTCCTCGCTCATGTAGCCCCAGGAATAGAGGTGAACGAGCGCGGAAACGGAAGTCACGACGACGAGCATGACCGCAGTCAGCGAGTCCACGCGCAGCGACCAGTCGAAGGTCATCGCGCCCGACTGGACCCACTTGAGCACCGGGACAACGGCAGCTTCGGCGTTTCCGGTCAGGAAACCGATGAAGATCGGCCAGCTCAACGCACAGGCGACAAACAGCGCGCCGGTCGTCAGGACCTTTGCGGGGACGTGGCCGAGCTGCTTGTTGCCCAGCCCGGCGATGATCGCTGCCAGTAACGGCAGGAAGACGATGATCAGGATCGGGTGCAAGGCCTTATCCCTTCATCCGGTTGACGTCGTCGACGGCGATGCTGCCGCGGCCACGGAAATAGATCACGAGGATAGCAAGCCCCACTGCGGCCTCGCCGGCAGCGACCGTCAGCACGAACATCGCAAAGATCTGGCCCGTGAGGTCGTGCAGGAACGCGCTGAACGCGACGAGGTTGATGTTGACCGCAAGCAGGATCAGTTCGATCGCCATGAGCAGAACGATGACGTTCTTGCGGTTCAGGAAAATGCCGAGGACGCCGAGCACGAAGAGGATCGAGCTCACGACCACGTAATGTTCGACGCCGATCACAGCGAAACCCCCTTGCCGACTTCCGGCTTGACGTTGACGGTCGCCTCATCAGGGCGACGCGCGATCTGCTTGCTGACCTTCTGGCCGCGCGTGTCACCGCGCTGACGGTGAGTCAGGACAATGGCGCCAACCATCGCGACGAGCAGGATCAGGCCGGCCGCTTCGAACAGGAACAGATAGCGGCTGTAGAGCAGTCCGCCGATGGCCTCGATGTTGGATGCACCGGTCGGCGTCGCTGCCGTACCGTCAGGCGTGCCGAGGTTCAGGGCGCCGGCCTTGTAGGCACCAAGGCCCAGCACCATCTCGGCAAGCAGCACCACGGCTACAAGCATCCCGAGCGGGAAGTTCTTGACGAACCCTGCCCGCAGTTCGGCGAAGTCGATGTCGAGCATCATGACGACGAACAGGAAGAGCACCGCGACCGCGCCGACGTAGACGATGACGAGCAGCATGGCGATGAACTCGGCACCGGTGAGCATCATGAGCCCGGCGGCGTTGAAGAACGCCAGGATCAGGAACAGCACCGAATGGACCGGGTTACGGGAAAGGATGGTGGCGGCCGCCGAAGCGATCGTCAGCACCGCAAAAAGGTAGAAGGCGAAAGTCTGGATCATGTCCGCGGCCCCCTATCGGTACGGTGCGTCGGCTTCAAGGTTAGCGGCGATAGCACGCTCCCACTTGTCCCCGTTCGCCAGCAGCTTGGCTTTGTCATAAAGCAGTTCTTCGCGCGTTTCGGTCGCATATTCGAAGTTCGGCCCCTCGACGATGGCGTCCACCGGGCAGGCTTCCTGGCAGAAGCCGCAGTAGATGCACTTCGTCATGTCGATGTCGTAGCGCGTGGTACGGCGCGAACCGTCATCGCGCGGCGCGGCTTCGATCGTGATCGCCTGCGCCGGGCAGATCGCCTCGCAAAGCTTGCAGGCGATGCAGCGTTCCTCGCCGTTGGGATAACGGCGAAGGGCGTGCTCACCACGGAAGCGGGGCGAAAGCGGGTTCTTCTCGAAGGGGTAGTTGATCGTCGCCTTGGGCTTGAAGAAATACTTCAAGGTCAGCCAGTGCGCCTTCACGAACTCCCAGAGCGTGAAGCTCTTTATGAGTTGTCCGACGGTCATTGGAAGTGTCCGGTAGCCATGAGGTAGCCGCTGACGAGTACGACGAACAGCAGCGATACGGGCAGGAAGACCTTCCAGCCCAGGCGCATCAACTGGTCATAGCGGTACCGGGGAACGGTAGCCTTGATCCAGCTGAACACGAAGAAGAAGAAGAAGACCTTGAGCAGGAACCATACGAAGCCCGGCACGAGGTAGAGAACGGGGATGTCGAGCGGCGGCAGCCATCCGCCCCAGAACAGCGTCGCATTGAGCGCGCACATCAGGAGCACGTTGGCATATTCGCCCAGCCAGTATGCGGCGAATGCCATCGACGAATATTCGGTCTGGTAACCGGCGACGAGTTCCGATTCCGCTTCGGCAAGGTCGAAGGGCGCGCGCTGCGTTTCCGCAAGGCTCGAAATCAGGAACATGACCCACATCGGGAACAGCAGCGGGTTAGCGACGAAACCGTTGATGATGCCGAAGACGTGGCCCTTCTGCGCCCAGACGATGTCGTTCATGTTGAACGTGCCCGCCCACAGCACGACGCAGATCAGGATGAAGCCGATCGAGACTTCATACGAGATCATCTGCGCCGAAGCGCGCATCGCCGAGAAGAACGGGTACTTCGAGTTCGAAGCCCAGCCCGCCATGATCGTGCCGTAGACACCCAGCGAACTGATCGCGAGGATGTAGAGCAGGCCGATGTTGATATTGGCCAGGATCGCGCCCGAATTGAACGGGATCACCGCCCAGGACAGCAGCGCCAGCGTGAAGGTCACGATCGGCGCGATCAGGAACAGGCCCTTGTTCGCAGCCGAGGGAACGATGGTTTCCTGAAGGAAGACCTTCAGGCCGTCCGCGAAGGACTGAAGCAGGCCGAACGGGCCGACCACGTTGGGGCCGCGGCGCAGCGCCATGGCAGCCCAGATCTTGCGGTCGACATAGATGATCATGGCGACGGCCAGCATCAGCGGCAGCGCTATGAGCAGGATGCCGCAGACGGTGGACACGAACCATGCCCACTCGTAGCTCATCCCGAGATTCTGGAAGAAAGCGGTCATTCCGCGGCCTCCGCCAGGTCTTCACCGTGAAGCAGTTCGGCCGAGCAACGCTGCATGACGGCGCTCGCGCGGGCGATCGGGTTGGTCATGTAGAAGTCCTTGATCGGATAGGCGATCTGGCCGGCAGCGGAACCGCCCCCGGCAGGCAGAACGCTCCCGTAGTCGGCGAGGCCTTCGCTGCCAAGTGCAGGAACTTCCTCGATCATTGCGTTTCGCAACTGATCGAAGCTGTCGAACCCGACCGAGACGCCGAAAGCGTCGGCAAGGGCGCGAAGGATCGTCCAGTCCTCGCGGGCATCGCCCGGAGCGAACACGCCCTTGTCGGACCACTGCACGCGGCCTTCGGTGTTGACGTAAGTGCCGGCCTTTTCGGTATAGGCCGAAGCCGGCAGGATGACGTCAGCGGCATGAGCGCCCTTGTCGCCGTGGTGACCGATGTAGACGATCATCGAACCGGCGAACTGGGTGAAGTCCACTTCGTCGGCGCCGAGCGCGAGCAGAACCTTGGGCTTGGCGGCGACGAGATCGGCAATGCCGCCCTTCTGCGCGTAACCGAGCATCAGGCCGCCCATGCGGGCCGCTGCCATGTGGAGGACGTTGAAGCCGTTCCAGTTGGTGCCGTCTTCAAGGTCGCGAACCAGGTTGAACTGGGCGGCGAGCGCGAGGCCCGCTTCCAGACCGCCACGGCCGAGCGCCGCACCGCCAAGGATGACCGCCGGACGCTTCGCGTTCGACAGCGCATCGGCGACGTTCTGCGGAAGGTTGCCGAGGACCGAGAGGTCTTCGCCGAGGAATTCGCCGCCGAAGGTGGTTTCCCACTCGGGACCGACGAGGAACACCTTGGCGCCCCGCTTCACCGCCTTGCGCAGGCGGACGTTGAGAAGCGGCGCTTCCCAGCGCACGTGGCTGCCGGCGATCAGGATCGCGTCGGCGGTCTCGATCCCTGCGAACGTGGTGTTGAAGTTGACGGCGGCGAGGCTGTCGGTTGCATAGTCCATCCCGGTCTGGCGACCTTCGATGAGCGTCGAACCGAGCGCGCCGACCAGCTTCTTGGCGGCGAACATCGTTTCGCAATCGACCATGTCGCCGGCGACCGCAGCGATCGAGTTGCCCGGGTTCAACGTGGCGATGGCAGCGAAGGCCTCGTTCCAGCTGACCGCGACGAGCTTGCCGTCACGGCGCAGGAACGGCTTGTCGAGACGGCGCTTGGTAAGGCCGTCGACCATGTAGCGCGCCTTGTCGCTGATCCATTCCTCGTTGACGTCGTCGTTGTTACGAGGAAGCACGCGCAGCACTTCGCGGCCGCGCGCATCGATGCGGATGTTGGCGCCGGTGGCGTCCGACACGTCGATGCCCAGCGTCTTCTTGAGTTCCCAGGGGCGGGCCTCGAAGGCGTAGGGACGCGAGGTAAGTGCGCCAACCGGGCAGAGATCGATCACGTTGGCCGACATCTCGTGCTTGGCAGCATGTTCGAGATAGGTGGTGATCTGCATGGACTCGCCGCGATAGAGCGCGCCGATCTCGTCCACACCGGCGATCTCTTCCGAGAAGCGCACGCAGCGGGTGCAGTGGATGCAGCGCGTCATCGTCGTCTTGATGAGCGGGCCCATGTACTTTTCAGTGACCGCGCGCTTGTTCTCGTCGTAGCGCGAAGCGCCGCGACCGTAAGCGACGGACTGGTCCTGAAGGTCGCACTCGCCGCCCTGATCGCAGATCGGGCAATCGAGCGGGTGGTTGATGAGGAGGAACTCCATCACCCCTTCCCGCGCCTTCTTGACCATTTCGGAATCCGTGCGGATTTCCTGGCCTTCGGTAGCCGGAAGCGCGCACGAAGCCTGGGGCTTGGGCGGTCCGGGCTTCACTTCGACCAGGCACATGCGGCAATTGCCGGCGATGCTCAGGCGCTCGTGATAACAGAAGCGCGGGATTTCCTTGCCGGCAAGCTCGCAGGCCTGCAGCACGGTTGCGCCGTTGGGGACGTCGATCTCGACGCCGTCGACTTTGACCTTGGGCATTACTCGGCAGCCTCGCGGACGTTTTCGGCGATCCGGCGCTCAAGCTCCGGACGGAAATGACGGATCAGGCCCTGGATCGGCCACGCCGCAGCGTCGCCCAGAGCGCAGATGGTGTGGCCTTCGACCTGCTTGGTCACCTGCTGCAGCATGTCGATTTCCTCGACTTCCGCGTCGCCGGTGCGCAGGCGCTCCATCACGCGCCACATCCACCCCGTGCCTTCGCGGCAGGGGGTGCACTGGCCGCAGGACTCGTGCTTGTAGAAGTACGAGATCCGGCTGATGGCGCGGACGATGTCGGTGGACTTGTCCATGACGATGACGGCAGCGGTGCCGAGGCCCGAGCCGACAGCCTTCAGGCCGTCGAAGTCCATCGGGGCGTCCCAGATATCGGCGGCCGGAACCAGCGGAACCGACGAACCGCCGGGAATCACCGCCAGCAGGTTGTCCTTGCCGCCGCGAATGCCGCCGCAATGACGCTCGATCAGTTCGCTGAACGGGATCGACATCTCTTCCTCGACCACGCAGGGACGGTTCACGTGCCCGCTGATCTGGAAGAGCTTGGTGCCCTTGTTGTTCTCTCGGCCGAAGCTGGAGAACCAGGCTGCGCCGCGACGCAGGATGGTGGGCGCAACAGCGATCGATTCCACGTTGTTGACCGTGGTCGGGCAGCCGTAGAGGCCTGCGCCGGCCGGGAACGGCGGCTTCAGGCGGGGCTGGCCCTTCTTGCCTTCGAGGCTTTCGATCATCGCGGTTTCTTCGCCGCAGATGTAAGCGCCGGCGCCGCGGTGGACGAAGACGTCGAAATCGTAGCCCGAACCGCAGGCGTTCTTGCCCAGCAGGCCGGCTGCGTAAGCCTCTTCACGCGCCTTGAACAGCGTCTCGGCTTCACGGATGTATTCGCCGCGAATGTAGATGTAGGCCGCGCGCGCACCCATGGCGAAGCCGGCGACCAGCGCACCTTCGAACAGGAGATGCGGGTCGTGGCGCATGATCTCGCGATCCTTGCACGAACCGGGCTCGGATTCGTCGGCATTGATGACGAGGAAGCTGGGCTTCGGGTTGCCGGCCTGGTCGAGCGGCGGCTGCTTGGGCATGAAGGACCACTTCATGCCGGTGGGGAAGCCCGCACCGCCGCGACCGCGCAGACCCGATGCCTTCATCTCGTCGATGATGGCGTCACGGCCGCGCTCGATCAGCGCCTTGGTGTTGTCCCAGGCGCCGCGCGCCTGCGCTTCCTTCAGGTTCCACGGCTGATAGCCGTAGAGGTTGGTGAAGATGCGATCCTTGTCGGCGAGAGCCATTACCACTCACTCCGATAGTCATGATTGGCCGTGATCATCGCGGCCAGGTTAGTCGGCTCACCGACGGGCTCGACGGTGTGTCGGGCAGGATCCTGCGTCCCGGCCTTCGGCGTTTCACCACGCGCCAGCGCGTCGAGCACCGCGTTCAGACGGTCCGACGTGAGGTCTTCGTAGTTGTCGTCGTTGATCTGGACCATCGGAGCCGAGGCGCAGTTGCCCATGCATTCGACCTCGGTGAACGACCAGAGGCCGTCTTCCGAAATGTGGCCCTTCTTCATGCCGCGCGACTTGCACGTGGCGAGAAGGTCGTCCGAACCACGCAGCATGCACGGCGTCGTGCCGCAGACCTGCACGTGAAAGCGGCCGATCGGCGCGATGTTGTACATCGTGTAGAACGTCGCGACCTCGACGACGCGGATTACCGGCATGTCGAGATAGGCGGCGATGTATTCCATCACCGGGATCGGCAGCCAGCCCTGCGTGTTCAGCTCTGCACCGACCTGGCGCTGGGCGAGGTCGAGAAGCGGCATCACCGCCGAGCGCTGGCGCCCGTCGGGATAGCGGGACACGACTTCCTTCGCCTTTTCGGCGTTTTCGGCGGTCCAGGCGAAATTGCCCCAACGGGCCCGAAGTTCGGGCGAGTCGGGTTCGATATAGCGGTCAGCCATGCTTACCCCTGCGCTTCAGCCACTGGTCCTGGCCGAAAAGAAACAATTCGAAACCGCCGATCGCGGTTACCAGCATCGGCAGCACGGCCGTGGGCTGGAGACCGATATAGACGGCAGCAAAGTACCAAACCGCAAGGGCCACGCCGGTGACGGCGGCCCAGATGCGGGTCAGTTCGAGCGTGTTGAATTTCATCGGATGAACTCAACCCGCGAGCACTTGTCACCCTCGAAGCTGTAGACCGCGAGAACGTCGAAAGGCTCGACAAGATCGGAACCGTCCGTTGCCGGACCGCGCGTCACGTGTTCACGGAAAACGACATAGTTGTCGGTTTCTTCACGCGAAACGATCTCGGCCTTGTTCTCGGGCCACCTGGCGAAAGCCGCCTTGAGACCCGAGCGCGTGCCCTCCTTGCCCTCGCGAACCACAGCGCCGCGATAGTTCGCTTCGCTGGCTTCGTCGGTCATGTAGGTCACGTAGAGATCGGCATCCTGCGCGTTGTAGGCCGCGATCATGGCTTCGGCGATTGCGAGGCGGCTCAACGGTCGCACTCCCCGAACACGACGTCGATGGCGCCGAGGATGGCGGTCGCGTCAGGAAGCATGTGGCCCTTCGACATGAAGTCCATCGCCTGGAGGTGCGAGAAGGCGGTCGGGCGGATCTTGCAGCGATACGGCTTGTTGGAGCCGTCCGAGACGAGATAGACGCCGAATTCGCCCTTCGGGCTCTCGGTGGCGACGTAGACTTCACCGGCAGGCACATGGAAGCCTTCGGTGTAGAGCTTGAAGTGATGGATCAGCGATTCCATCGACTGCTTCATCTCGCCGCGCTTCGGCGGCGAAACCTTGCGGTCGGAGGAGGCGATCGGACCTTCCGGCATCTCGGCGAGGCACTGCTTCATGATCCGGGCCGACTGACGCACTTCCTCGACGCGGACCATGAAGCGGTCGTAGCAGTCAGAGTTGGTGCCGACGGGGATCTCGAAGTCCATGCGGTCGTAGACGTCGTAGGGCTGCGACTTGCGCAGATCCCAGGGAATGCCCGCGCCGCGGATCATCGGGCCGGAGAAGCCCCATGCCAGCGCGTCTTCCTTGCTCACCAGCGCGATGTCGACATTGCGCTGCTTGAAGATGCGGTTGTCGACCACGAGGCTCATCGCGTCCTCGAACAGCGTCGGCAGGCGGGTATCGAGCCAGTCGGCGATGTCGGTCAGCAGCTTGAGCGGCACGTCCTGATGAACGCCGCCTGGACGGAACCACGCGGAGTGCATGCGCGCGCCCGAAGCGCGTTCGAAGAAGTTGAGGCAATCCTCGCGGATTTCGAACAGCCACAGGTTCGGGGTCATCGCGCCCACGTCCATGACGTGGGAGCCGATGTTGAGCATGTGGTTGCAGATGCGCGTCAGCTCGGCGAACAGCACGCGAAGGTACTGCGCGCGGATCGGCACTTCGAGGTTGAGCAGCTTCTCGATCGCCAGGACGTAGGAATGCTCCATCCCCAGCGGCGAGCAGTAGTCCAGACGGTCGAAATACGGCAGCGCCTGGAGGTAGGTCTTGTGCTCGATCAGCTTTTCGGTGCCGCGATGCAGCAGGCCGACGTGCGGATCGATGCGCTCGATGATCTCGCCATCGAGTTCCATGACCATGCGCAGAACGCCGTGCGCCGCAGGGTGCTGCGGGCCGAAGTTGATCGTGTAGTTGGTGATGACTTCATCGCCGGTGGTCGGCGACTGCTCGAGCTGGATGCTCACTTGTCGTCTCCCTTCGCGGAATCGCCGGACTTCTCGGCAGCCTTGTCGTTCGCCTTGTCACCGGCGCCGGTATCAGCCTTGCTGTCGGTAGTCTTCGGTTTCTCGACCGGCGGCGGCGCAGGCTGCTGCGCAGCCTTCTCGTCGCCGGGAAGAACGTATTCGGCGCCTTCCCACGGGCTCATGAAGTCGAACTGGCGCAGGTCCTGCGCAAGCTTGACCGGTTCGTAGACGACGCGCTTGTCCTCTTCGGAATAGCGCAGTTCCACGTAGCCGGTCAGCGGGAAGTCCTTGCGGAACGGATGGCCTTCGAAACCGTAGTCGGTCAGGATGCGGCGCAGGTCCGGGTTGCCAGCGAAGATCACGCCGTACATGTCGAACACTTCGCGTTCGAGCCAGCCCGCGTTCGGCCACAGCGTGGTCACGGTGGGAACCGGCGTGTTCTCGGCCGCGGAAACCTTCACCATGAGGCGATGGTTCTTCGTCACCGAAAGCAGCATGTAGACGACTTCGAAACGCTCGGGCCGCGACGGGAAGTCGACGCCAGCCATTTCCATGAGCTGCTGGTATTCGTGATGGTCACGCAGCAGGCGCAGGGCGTTCTCGATCTGGTCGCGCGCGACGGTGAGCACGACTTCGCCGTGCTCCTCGCGGGCAGCGGTCAGCACCGGACCGAGTGCGGCCGAGAGAGTCTCGATCACACCTTCGTTCGAGGCGAATTTGGGGGCGGAATGCAGAACGGTCATCGTGCCCTTACCTCTCGAGCGTGCCGGCGCGGCGGATCTTGCGCTGCAACTGCATCACGCCATAGAGCAGCGCCTCGGCGGTCGGAGGGCAGCCCGGCACGTAGATGTCGACCGGAACGATGCGGTCGCAGCCGCGCACGACGCTGTAGCTGTAGTGATAGTAGCCGCCGCCATTGGCACACGAGCCCATCGAGATGACATACTTCGGGTCCGACATCTGGTCGTAGACCTTGCGGAGCGCCGGAGCCATCTTGTTGCACAGCGTGCCGGCCACGATCATCACGTCCGACTGGCGCGGAGAAGCGCGCGGCGCGGCGCCGAAGCGCTCCATGTCGTAGCGAGGCATGTTGACGTGGATCATCTCGACCGCGCAGCAGGCGAGACCGAAGGTCATCCACCACAGCGAGCCGGTACGGGCCCACTGGAACAGTTCCTCGGTCGAGGTGACCAGGAAGCCCTTGTCGGATACTTCCTGGTTGAGGTCCTTGAAGAATGCCTGATCGGGCTGCGTGATAGCGCCGCCCTGAACGTTGGCTGATGCGAGTGCCGGAGCGAGGGGCTGGCCGGCGGAGTTGACGAGCGTGCTCATTCCCAGTCCAGAGCTCCCTTTTTCCATGCGTAGGCGAGGCCGATGGCCAGTTCGCCGAGGAACACCATCATCGTCAGCCATCCGGCCCAGCCCGTCAGCTTCAGCGAAACGGCCCAGGGGAACAGGAACGCGGCTTCAAGGTCGAAGACGATGAAGAGGATCGCGACGAGATAGAAGCGGACATCGAACTGGCTGCGCGGGTCCTCGAACGCGGGGAAGCCGCATTCGTACTCGCTGTTCTTGTCGGCGCTTGGGTTGTGGGTGCCGGTCAGGCGAGCGACGCCCATCGGCAGCAGCACGATCACCGACGAGAGCGCGAGCGCGATCGCGAGAAAGATCAGGATCGGCAGGTATTGTGACAGATCAGTCAATGGTTCTGGCCTTCATACCGGATACGGCAAGCCGGACTCATGCCAATGGCAGTGCCCGGTTGTTGCGGGCGCTCTTAGGCCAGCCCTCCCCCCTCTGCAAGGTGTCCGAAGGGAATAAATGGCGGAACTCTGCGGTGTTGCAAGTCATTCGCAACAAGCCCTGAGCGGGACACGGTTCGTCATGATGCCGCATCAAGTCGAAACCCGCAGAAGTCGGGAGATTGGGCAATTTCGGAGCAAAAACAGCAAGCCGCCTCATTGATGCAAGATTTAGCATCCAGCTTGCGAAAATCGCCGCTGTCGAAGGCCTGCAAAGCGCTGGGCCAACGCCATGGGGATGGAGCATGCTTGCCCTGCGCTGAGGAGGAGTCACCAATTGCAATTGGTGCAGTGCAACACTACGTCGCTTCCGAAGGATACCTGATTTTCAAGCGTGAAAGGCATAATAATGGCCCAAATCTCGGCTTCAGACCCGATTGTCATTCTTTCCTATGCTCGTACTCCGATGGGCGGCCTCCAGGGCGCTTTCGCCGAAGTTTCGGCGACCGACCTCGGCGCAACGGCGGTGAAGGCCGCGGTCGAACGCGCCGGCGTGGCCGGTGAGGATATCGAACGCATCTATATGGGCTGCGTGCTGCCGGCCGGTCTTGGCCAGGCCCCTGCCCGTCAGGCCGCTCTCAAGGCCGGCCTGCCGAAGTCGGTCCAGGCCACCACGGTAAACAAGGTCTGCGGCTCGGGCATGCAGACTGTCATCATGGGCGCGGAAGCGCTCGCGTCCGGTTCGCTCGACGTGGTGATCGCCGGCGGCATGGAATCGATGACCAATGCGCCGTACCTGTCGAAGAAGCACCGCTCGGGCGCGCGCGCCGGGCACGACACGCTTTACGATCACATGTTCCTCGACGGCCTGGAAGACGCTTACGAAGGCGGCTCGATGGGCTCCTTCGCGCAAGTGACCGCCGACGAGTACCAGCTCACCCGCGAAAACCAGGACGATTACTCGATCGAATCCCTGCGCCGCGCCCAGGAAGCGATCACCAGCGGCGCGTTCCGGAACGAAGTCGTCCCCGTCACCGTCAAGACCCGCAAGGGTGAAGTCGTGATCGACAGCGACGAACAGCCGCCCAAGGGCAATCCCGACAAGATCCGCACCCTGCGCGCCGCCTTCGCCAAGGACGGCACGATCACCGCCGCCAGCTCCAGCTCGATTTCCGACGGCGCCGCCGCGGTCGTCATGACCCGCGCCAGCTTCGCCGCCGACAAGGGCCTCTCGCCCGTCGCTACGGTGGTGGGCGTGTCGGCCCATGCGCAGGAGCCCGCCAAGTTCACCACCGCCCCCGTCGGCGCGATCACCAAGCTGATGGACAAGGTGGGCTGGCAACTCTCGGACGTCGACCTGTTCGAAGTGAACGAGGCGTTCGCCTGCGTCGCCATGTTCGCCATGCACGACCTCGGCATCCCGCACGACAAGGTCAACGTTCACGGCGGCGCGACGGCGCTCGGCCATCCGATCGGCGCTTCCGGCACGCGCATCATCGTCACCCTCATCAATGCCCTGAAGGAAAAGGGCCTGAAGAAGGGCGTCGCCTCGCTCTGCATCGGCGGCGGCGAAGCGACTGCGGTGGCGATCGAACTGGCCTGATCCGGCCGGACCGCCACTCGGCCGAAAAAGAAAAACCCCGCCGTAATCCGGCGGGGTTTTTCTTTGTGTTCAGGTTATTGCGGGAGATACTTCAGGGCGCGCCTGCACCCCACAGCGTTTCCTGATCGACGAAGCCCTTGTGCCCTTCCACGTCGAACGGGCACCATCCCTGCTTGCAGTCGCCCAGCAGGCCGATCACCCCCGGTTGCACCCGCCATAGCATCGGCGACGACGAATTGGGCTCGGCATGCATTTCCACAAGCCCCTTCGCCTTGACCAGCGCCGCGCGTTGGCGGGAAAGCAACAGGTCACGCATCCAGCCCTTGTCGCCGTCCGGGTCCTCGATCAGGCGCCATGGGCCTTCGCGGCGGATCACTTTCACCGGCAGGTGTGGACGGCGATAGACCCAGTCGATCCTGTACGATTCGCCCGGCCCCACCCGCAGGTTGGCCAGGTCCGTATCGATGGATGCCCAGTAGGGAACCTTGTCGTCATCGGCGGCATGGGCAGGCGCAACCGCCCCGCAGAGGGCAGCGGTGCACGCAATTGCGGCTCCCGTGACGATACGGCCCCTGATGACGGACCTGGCCGCAACGATCGACTGTCGGATATTCCAGCGAAACATCGCCATTTCATACGCTGCCGAATGCCTCTTCTTCAAGGTTTCTTGACCGGCCGCCTGTGGAAGGCCTAGCCCATTTCCGAAATGACGCTGGTTACCGAAACACCCCTCGCCCATTCGCAGTTCGAGCGCCCCCGCGTGATCGTCACCCGGCGCCTCCTGCCTGCTGTCGAAGCACGCATGGCCGAACTCTTCGATGTCGTTCTCAATGAGGACGATAAGCCCATGGACAGGGCCGCCCTCGCACAGGCGATGAGCGAATGCGAAGTGCTGGTCCCAACCGTGACCGACCGGATCGATGCCGAACTGATCGCACAGGCCGGTCCGCGACTCGGGCTGATAGCCAGCTTCGGCGCGGGCACCGAACATATCGACGTCGCCGCCGCGCGGGCACGCGATATCGTGGTCACCAATACGCCCGGCGTCTTCACCGACGATACCGCCGATCTGACGCTTGCCCTCATCCTGTTCACGGCACGCCGCTTTGGCGAAAGTGCCAGAGTGCTCTACCGGGGAGAATGGACCGGTTGGGGCCCCTCCGCCATGCTGGGGCAAAGCCTTGCCGGCAAGACACTCGGCATCGTCGGCATGGGCCGCATCGGAAAGGCGGTCGCCCACCGTGCCAGAGCTTTCGGCATGGAGATCGTCTATCACAACCGGCACCGCCTGCCCGCCGCGATCGAGAGCGGGTTCGCGGCACGCTACGAAGGCGATCTCGATCGGCTTTTCGCCGAATCCGACGTCGTGACCCTGCACTGCCCTGCCGTTCCCGGCACCGATCACCTGATCAACGCCCGCACGCTCGGCCTGATGAAACCCAATGCCTGCCTCATCAACACCGGACGCGGCAAGCTGGTGGATGAAGACGCCCTGATCGCCGCCCTGTCCTCAGGCCGCATCGCCGGGGCCGGGCTCGACGTATTTGCACAGGAACCGGCAGTGGACCCCAGGCTGCTCGCCCTGCCCAACGTTGTCGCCCTGCCTCATCTCGGCAGCGCCACGCACGAAGGACGCGGCGCGGCGGGAGAGCGGATCATCGCCAATATCCGCTTCTGGGTAGACGGCCACCGTCCGCCCGATCAGGTACTTCCCGAGCTTACCTAAGCGCAATTCCCTAATCCCATTCTTGTCTCCGGCCGATTTACTGCGTTAAGTCCCGCCCTGACGACGGCGGCCCGGTGCGCGGTCCCGGCCTCATGGGGAAAATCGATGACCAGACGGGGCCTGCTGCCCATTCTCGCCGCGCTCACGGCGCTGCCCGGCCCGGCCATGGCGCAGGCTGGACGGATCGACGTGGCCGATAGCGGCGACACCGCATGGATGCTGGCCGCAAGCGCACTGGTCCTGCTCATGGCGATCCCCGGCCTCGCGCTGCTTCATTCCGGCTCGGTCCGCGCCCGCAATGCCCTTTCGGTCCTGATCCAGTCCGGCGCCATCGTTGCGGTCGTTACCCTGCTCTGGGCTGTCGTGGGCTATACGCTGGCTTTCGGCGGCCTTTCGGGTGGCTGGATCGGCGGCGGAAACGCCTGGATGCTGATCGACCTCGGGAATGTGCGTAGCGGCACCCAACTGCCGGAAAGCGTGTTCGTGCTGTTCCAGATCGCCGTCGCCGCGCTGCCCCCGGTACTCATGGCCGGAGCCTGGGCCGAACGCGCGCGTTTCGGTTGGGTCGTGGCGTTCTGCGCGCTTTGGACGCTGGTCGTTCAGGCACCGATCGCCCATTGGATCTGGGGCGGCGGCTGGCTCTCGCGCACGGTGGGCACGCTCGATTGGGCAGGCGGCCTCGCCATGTTCACCAGCGCCGGGGTTTCTGCACTGGTCGTCGCCGTCATGATGGGCCGGCGCATCGGCTTTCCCCGCGAAACCGGGCGAGCCCACAATCCCGTAATGGCTCTGGCCGGAACCGCGTTCCTGTGGGCCGGTGCATTCGGCCTGTGCGGCGGCTGGGCGCTTTCCGCGAATGACGATGCGGCAGCCGCCGTCATCGCCGCTCACCTCGCGATAGCGGCCGCCGTGCTGACGTGGCTGGGGATCGAACGCCTTGCCACCGGCCGGGTAAGCGCTGCGGCGAGCGGTAAAGGCGTGCTCGCCGGGATCGCCGTGATCGCACCTGCCGCAGGCTATGTCTCGCCGGGAGCGGCGATCCTGTTCGGTATCGTCGGCGCCGCGGTCGGCTATCAGGCCCGGCGCTTCGTTCGCCGCGCGCTGCAGATCGACGACGCGATGGACGTGTTCGCCGTGGCGGGGCTCAGCGGCATGGCCGGCGCGCTCCTGCTTGCGCCGTTCCTCTCGGTAGACCTCGGAGGCGTGGGATATTATCCCGGCAACACCATGATTTCACAGCTTATTGCCCAGGTGTCCGGACTTGGTGTGGTGGTTGCCTGGTCCGTTGCAGCAACCGCCATCGTCGCGCTCATGGCTTCGCTGGCCTTCCCGATGCGGGTATCGGAAGATGCCGAACGCGCCGGTCTCGATCGTTCGAACCACGGTCATGGCGAGGACGTATCATGATGGCGAGCTATCTGCGCGGCATCGGCGCGACCTTGCGAGCGAGCTTCGATTTCACCGGCAAGGCATCACGCGGCGAACTCTGGGCCTACCTGCTCGCCGCCAGCATGATCGCTGCGCTGCTTTCGACAGTCATCTCATGGTTCGTCGATGACCGGAGCGCTGGCGTGGCAGCGCTGGCCATCGGTCTGGTTTGCGCAGTTCCCGCGCCAGCCCTCGCCATCCGACGCTTGCACGATTTCGGTCGCAGCGGCTGGTGGAGCGCGGCGCTCGTCATCGGCGGATTGCGGGCACTCCTGCTCGAAGGTCTCCAGATCGCCTTCGGATGGAACGTGCGCAGCGCGGTGGAGAACATCGTCAGCTGGGTTGACTGGGCGATCTTCCCGGCTTTCGGGCTCGTATACCTGGCGTTGCTGGCCTGGCCGGGCAAGCGCGCCGGGCCCGCGCGGCCGGTTGGCGGGGCAGCCTGAGCCGCCCCGCCTTTTCCCGGGTCAGTCCGGCTTCTTGGGCAGCGCGATTTCCGCGATGCCTGCGCACATCAGAGTGCCCTTCTGGTTCATCATCTTGTGCTTCACCTGCACGAGGTGGCGGCCTTCCTCGTCCACCATCTTGTCGACGACTTCGGCCGTCTGGATCGTGACGTCGCCCGAGAGGGCCGGGCCGCGATAATTGGCGGTGGAGTGGACGACCATGCCCCATTCACCGGCCCAACCGCCGAGATAGTCGGTCACCCAGGCGCCCATCGACGCACCATAGCCATAAGCGCGCGGCATACCGATCCTGCGGGCATACTTGGGGAACAGGTGCCCGCGCGATGGGCCGAAGTAGGCACCATCGGTCAGTTCCGGGTTGATCCGCTCCATGTGAGGATCATTCTCGTGCCCGGCCATTTCGGCCGTGAAGCCGAGCGCGGCCAGATCCAGTTCGCGGCGGTCGAGCGTGCCCCAGGTGGTGAACAGGAACGAGCGCCATTCGGTGGTGAAGCTGGCTACGGTATGAGGGCCAAAGACACGCTCGGGCAGGTTGTCACCCACCTGAACGTCATCCCACCAGCGCTCGCCATGCCCGAGATCGTGAAGCATCTGGATCCACGCGAACTTGCGTTCTTCCAGCTTTTCCAGTTCCTCGTCAGTCCATTCCGGCTCTTCGAACTCGGCAGTGTTGACGGTATCGCCGCCGGCATGGGCGAGATAGCGGATCGCGGTCGAGCGCTGCTTCGAGATCAGCTCGCCGTGCTGGTTGCGGTAGAAATTGTCGCCGCGCTGGAAGCAGGTCGGCCCGAAGCCGGTGTTCTTCACTACATAGTCGAACGGAATGCGTTCATTGGTGATGGTATCGCCGCCGAAGACGCGCGGACCATAGTGCCAGAACTCATCGCCGCCGAAGAGCAGGTGCGAATTGGGAATGCAGCCCACGCAGGAAGGCGAGGTGCCGTGACCATCGTCCATGACGATCGGGAAGCTCTGCGGCGCGACAAGGCGCCCATAGCGGCTTGCCGCGGCGTAGGCCGGATCGAAATGGATCAGGTTGGGGTAGTGCATGCCCTGGACCCAGCGCCGGATATCGTTGTTGCCCAGCGGCTCCCGGATCGGCGACGAATCGATGACCTTGCCGAGATATTGATCGATATCGGAGCAATCAAACTCCACAGCGGCCTGATCGGACATGGCAGACTTCCTCTCGTACGGGCCGCCGGGCGGCCTTATTATGATCGACAGTGCTGTCTATTACATGCGCCGCTTTTGGAGGTCACGCGCTATCCGCAGGCCTGCGCGCTGCAACGCCATGGCGGTATGGCGCCCCTCTCGACAGGCGCGCCGCGCCTCTCTATGTCCGTTTAATCGACCACTTAAACGGACCGCACATGACCCTGCCTGCGCCTTTCGCGAACTTGCGCCTTCCCGTGATCGCGGCCCCGATGTTCATCGTATCGAACCCCGAACTGGTCGTCGCGCAGGTCCGCTCGGGGATCGTCGGCAGCTTTCCCGCGCTCAATGCCCGTCCGGCCAGTCAGCTTGACGAATGGCTTCATGAGATTTCAGAAAAAACAGCAGGTTGCGAGGCGCCTTTCGCAGTCAACCTGATCGTCCACAAAAGCAATAACCGGCTTGAGGAGGACCTCAAGGTGCTGGAAAAGCATAAAGTTCCGCTCGTCATCACTTCGCTTGGCGCAATTTCCGAAGTGAACGCCGCGGTCCATTCATGGGGCGGAATGGTGCTTCACGACGTCATCAGCGATCGCTTCGCCCGCAAGGCGGTGGAGAAAGGCGCCGACGGGCTGATCGCGGTCGCGGCGGGCGCCGGTGGCCATGCCGGGCCGCAATCGCCTTTCGCACTGATGCAGGAAATCCGCGCATGGTTCGATGGACCGCTGGCCCTGTCCGGCGCAATCGCCTGCGGACGTTCGATCCTGGCGGCGCAGGCCATGGGCGCTGACTTCGCCTATATCGGCACGCCCTTCATCGCCACCACCGAAGCCAACGCCATCGAAGGCTACAAGCAGGCCATCGTCGAGGGCAGCGCGGCGGACATCGTCTATTCCAGCCTGTTCACCGGCGTTCACGGCAATTACCTGCGCCCCTCGATCATCGCGGCCGGGCTCGACCCGGACAACCTTGCCGAGGGCGACAAGAACCAGATGGATTTCGGCTCGGGCGGCAATACCGCGGCCAAGGCCTGGAAGGACATCTGGGGATCGGGACAGGGCATCGGCGCGATTTCGGCGGTTGAACCGGTCTCTTCGCGGGTCGAGGAACTACTCGCGCAGTACCGTGCGGCGAAGGAAGAACTGCGCGGCCGGGCGGGCATCGGCTGAACGTCATCGTTTGTGAGCGGGGCAAGCACGCTGCCGGTCCCGCTCCACAGGCGCTCCGCCATCGCGTCCAGTTCGGAGAAGTCCACCCCCTGCCCCAGCGGATCGTGCCGGTTCAGCAGCGGCTTGCGCCTGCCGTCCTCCAGCAGAAGGCGCCGCAAGGCCCGCCGCAACAACCCGAGCCTCATCGTTGCACGCACTGCAGCGCCGCGCGGATCGCGCAGGCGCTGCACCGTCCAGTCCGCCTCGATCAGCCCTACCCGCTCTATCACCAGTTCGGTGTAGCGCCGGTGCGGCCCCCGATGGAGCGGAAGGCCCATGCGCAGTGCGGCCCGCTCATCACAGGGCAGCAGCAACCCGTTCTCCCGAAAGTCCGCGAAGCGCCTGCGTTCGCCCAGCGCCCCGAACATCGGCGAAAAAACCCCGCGAACAAGGACCTGTCTCGGCAGCAGGTGGTGGCGTTGCAGCCCCGCGTCATAGTCAGGCAGCCCCTTGCGGTTGACCGCACGGAAAGGAATGAACTGTCCCAGAAGCGCGCGCCGTCAGCCGCCGCGCCAGACCCAGATCTGCCGCCCCACTTGCGAAGGTTCGGCCAACAGGTTCCCGCCCGGCGCTTCGATCTCGCGCGGTTCGGTCAGGCGGCCATTGCGGACCAGATAATCAACCACCCGGATCGCCAGCTTGATGGCATCAGCCGGCGGCTCCCCGTCCCGCGCCTCTAGTTGCATCTCCTGCCCGATGAACCGGGAGAGCCCTTTCGTTGCGATGCTTCCGTCACTGCCAGCAGCCAGCGCCGTCAGCCCCAGCGCAGGGAAGGCCCCGCCGGCCAGCCAGTTCATCACGACGCGCGCAAAATAGCGCGGCTCCATCAGCGTGCCGGCAGACTGCCAGGCGACCGCAGCCACCGGCAGTTCAAGCGCCAAAGCCGCCGCGATACCCACCTGCGTCCGCACGACCGGAAGCAATCCGGCGCCGCCAGCGATATGGCCGCCGGGCACGAGGTCCACGGCTTCGAGCGCGCAGGGCGCCTGAATGTCATCGAAACCATAGCTGTGCGGCGCCTCGACCGCAGCAGCCGCGCCTGCGGGAGACAGGCCCAGAAGATCGAACGTCAACCCGCTGGAAAGCAGTTCCAGCCAGCCTTCGTCCGGGGGTGGGCGAAAGCTGACGCGGGCGGCTACCCCGCCGGACTCCGCCGTTTCGAGCAAATCCGCTATTCTATCGGCGGAAGGCCGCAACCCTGCGGGAAACAGCAATGACACGCCGTTGCGCGGCGCATTTTCACGCAGCAAGTTGCCGGGCAGAGCCAGATTCTCCGAGACGTGCGTTCTCACCCGTCCACTAGGCACGAATTCGTCCGGCACGTCGAGCCCCGTTTGTCCTTTGTGCAACCAGTTCGGTTCAATCTTCAGAAAATGCCGAGTTGCAGGCCTTCGGCAAAGGCCGCTCCGAGATCGCGGCAGGCCTGTAGGCGCGCTTCCGGCACGGTCTTCTCCGCGCGGATACGTTCGGGTGTCTGCGCCTCGAGGTTCACGATCAGCGGCTCGGCCACGCGCTTCAGCCGCCATCCGGTGACGATTCGGTCGATCTGGGTCTGCGCGCCAACCCCGTCCGATCCGGCGGAAATCGCGGTTGCATAGGGCCGCCCCTCGACCCGGCCCAACATCGGGTAGTAGCAGCGGTCGAACATTTCCTTCATCTGCCCGGACATGCTGCCGAGGTTTTCCGGGCAAACGAAGACATAGCCCTTGGCCCCCAGCAGGATCGCAGGCATCGCCTCGGCCGCCGTGATCAGCACGGCTCCATCGCCTCCACCCTGCGCGATCGCCGCAGCCATCGCCCGCGAAGCGCCCGTGCGGCTGTGCCAGATTATCGCCAGCATGCACCTTCTCCTGTCCCGATCGACTTACTATCGAACCGCCGGCCTTCCCGCGCCCCTGCTGTTAGTCTAACCGGGTTCGCATGGCTTCGCGACCCGTTCCTTCCGTACTCGGCATAGATCGTTCCCTCACCGGCAAATCCTGGCGCTGGCGAGGTGGCAACATGGACATTTCGGATTCCTCCTCCGGCTTCCCGGGCGGGCTGGAGGACGACATCGTCACCCAGATCCTGCTTTCGCGTGGTGTCCCGCGTGAGGATCTGGAGCGCCACCGCACCCCTTCGCTGCGCGCCTTCCTGCCCGACCCATCCGAATTCCGCGACATGGATGCCGCCGCCGAGCGCGTGGCGCAGGCGGTGATGAGCAACGAGACGGTGACCGTCTACGGCGATTACGACGTCGACGGCGCCACCAGCGCAGCACTGCTGATCCTGCTCCTGCGCCAGCTCGGCCACGAAGCGAAATATTACATCCCCGACCGGCTGCTCGAAGGCTATGGCCCCAGCGGAGAGGCACTCGTGCGGATCGCGGCGGAAGGCTCCAGCCTGATCGTGACCGTGGACTGCGGCGCCATGGCTTACGAGGCGCTGGAAATGGCGCACGGTGCGGGCGTCGACGTGATCGTGGTGGACCACCACAAGTGTGCGCCCTTGCTTCCCCGCGCCGCCGCACTGGTCAATCCCAACCGGCTCGACGAGAGCGAACTGGCGGCAGGCCACGGTCATCTCGCCGCCGTGGGCGTAGCCTTCCTCCTCGCCGTCGCCATCGTGCGCACCCTGCGGCAGCGCGGCTTCTTCGAAGGGCGCCGCGAGCCCGACCTCTTCGCCCTGCTCGACCTCGTGGCCCTGGGCACCGTGGCCGACGTCGCCGCGCTCCACGGCCTCAACCGCGCGCTGGTGGCGCAGGGACTCAAGATCATGGCCAAGCGCGAGAATATCGGGATGTCGGCCCTGATCGACGCGAGCCGCCTCAGCCGGGCACCGACATGCTCCGACCTCGGCTTCGCGCTCGGCCCCCGGATCAATGCGGGCGGCCGGGTGGGAGAATCGACCCTCGGCGTGCGCCTGCTGACCACCACCAATCCCGACGAGGCGCGCGAGATCGCGGCCCAGCTTTCCCGCCTGAACGACGAGCGGCGCGGGATCGAGCAAGTCGTGCAGGAAGCCGCCGAGGCGCAGCTCGAACGCCAGCACAACCGGGCAGTGATCATCGTTTCCGGGGCCGGCTGGCATCCCGGCGTGATCGGCATCGTCGCCGGGCGGATCAAGGAGAAGACCGGCAAGCCCACCCTGGTGATCGCCATGGACGCCGATGAGGCGGGCAACGGCAAGGGATCGGGCCGCTCGATCCCCGGCGTGGACCTTGGCGCGGCAATCATCGCCGCGCGCGAGGCCGGGCTTCTGGTGGCAGGTGGCGGCCACGCCATGGCCGCAGGCCTCACGATCGCACCGGACAAGCTGGACGCGCTGTCGGAATTGCTCGATTCGCTGCTGGCTGCCGATGTTTCGCGGGCGAGCGCCAACCAGTCGATGCTGCTCGACCTCGCGCTGGCTCCCGGAGGGCTCACCCCGGCGCTGGTGGAGACGCTGGAGAGCGCCGGGCCGTTCGGCATGGGCTGGCCCGGCCCGCGCGTAGCCGTGGGCCCTGTACACATCATCAAGGCCGACACGGTTGGCGCCGATCACGTTCGCCTGATCGTTGGCGGACAGGACGGCGGGCGGTTCAAGGCGATGGCCTTCCGCTCTGCCGAGACCGAAATGGGACAGGCGCTGCTTCACGCGTCGCAGGGACGCCGTCTCTGGCTCGCAGGACGGGCCAAGATCGACGACTGGGGCAGCCGTCCCCAGGCCGAACTTCACATCGACGATGCCGCTTTCGCGGACTGAAATCCGCCCGTTTTCGAGGACCCTGGCAGGAAGTGTCACAAGGAGTTCAAATTATTCGCAATGAGGGGGTTGACCCCCATTGGGACCGCCGCTAGAGGGCCGGTCCTGCCTCCGGCGCAACCCGGTACGGCCCCTTCGTCTAGCGGTTAGGACGCGGCCCTTTCACGGCTGAAACACGGGTTCGATTCCCGTAGGGGTCACCATTCCGATGGTGCGTGTTGGCAGATTAAATGGCTTAACGGCCCCTTCGTCTAGCGGTTAGGACGCGGCCCTTTCACGGCTGAAACACGGGTTCGATTCCCGTAGGGGTCACCATTTACACCTGCCATCGGGCAGGTCATTCTGGCTCAACGGCCCCTTCGTCTAGCGGTTAGGACGCGGCCCTCTCACGGCTGAAACACGGGTTCGATTCCCGTAGGGGTCACCAGAATTTTCAGGCATCTGGCTTGCCTCCCCTCGTCGAAAATACGCCCGCATCCAGGATGGCGCCAATATCCCGGCGCGGATAACGCCTGCCGCCGGCGGACATGCCGGATGATTCCGATGGCTCATTTTTTCTCGGCAAGGTTCTGCTCGCCGGCATGGCCGGGATCGAGAGCCCTGTTCTACAATTCGGCGGTTCGTGGAACTCTGCGCAAGTCCCAGTCTGGAATTAGGGATTTGGGACATCTTGATCGGTCCGCATCGAACACAGCCAGACGCCGGACCTGTCAGGCTCGATAGCGCAATGCCTCGATCAGCAGGGCAAAGGCGGGCTTGGGCTGCCGGCGGCTCGGATAGTAGAGGTGGTAGCCGGCAAACGGCTCGCACCAGTTTTCCAGCACGCGCACGAGTTGGCCCCGGTCGACCGCATCCTGCACATAATCGTCAGGGACGAACGCCAGTCCGAACCCGCCGATCGCGGCATCGATGATCACATCGACATTGTTGGAGGTAAACTGCCCCTCTACGCGGACGTTGAGTTCACGGCCGTCCTTCTCGAATTCCCAGGCATAGAGGCCACCGGCCGTCGTCATGCGCAAATTGACGCACCGATGCGCGGCAAGGTCCTGGGGCACCCGCGGTGTGCCGTGGGCCTGCAGATAGTCCGGGGATGCAACCGCGGCCATGCGCAGTTCTGGGCCGATCCGCACCGCGATCATGTCGCGCGCCACTTGTTCGCCAAGACGCACCCCGGCATCGAACTTGTCCTCGACAATATCGCGCAGCCCCGAATCCACGCTCAGTTCGATCTCGACCTCGGGATAGTCGCGCATCAGTTTCGTCACTGCGGGCCAGAGCACTGTCCGCGTGGCGTGACCGGGTGCGGTAATGCGGATCAGCCCCGCCGGTTTCTCACGCAGTTCGCCCAGCAGGTCGAGTTGATCCTCGATCTGCGCGAAAGCCGGCGCGATCCCGGCGAGCAGCCGCTCCCCCACATCCGTCGGCGAAACACTGCGGGTGGTTCGTGAGAGCAGGCGCACGCCAAGCCGTGCCTCCAGCCGCCTGATCTTGTGGCTCAGCGCCGATTGCGAAATACCCATCTTGGCCGCCGCCCGCGTGAAGCTGCGCTCGTCGGCTATGGCTATGAAGGCATTCAGGTCGTTGAGTTCGTCGCGCTTCATTGATGACTCATATCGATAGCTGCATGCGGCAACGATGCACTAATCATGGGACCACTCGCAACGTATCTTCGTGGCATCCACCAAGCTGGCCCGGCCGAAGCAGGCCCGGCGGCGATGGAGCATCAAGGAGATACCCATGCAGAAACGCGAACTCGGCAAGAGCGGCCTCGAAGTCTCGGCTATCGGCCTCGGCTGCATGGGGCTCAGCTACGGATATGGCCCGCCGGTATCGGAAGCCGACGGCATCGCGCTGATCCGCGCCGCTTTCGACAAGGGCGTGACGTTCTTCGATACCGCGGAAGCCTACGGCCCCTACGCCAACGAGGAACTGCTCGGCCGGGCGCTGGCCGATGTGCGCGATTCCGTGGTGATCGCCACCAAGTTCGGCTTTGTGGGCGGCAAACCGATGGAAGGGCTGGACAGCCGTCCCGAAACGATCCGGGCAGTAACAGAGGCCTCGCTGAAGCGTCTGGGAACCGATCATATCGACCTGCTCTACCAGCACCGCGTCGATCCCGCCGTCCCGGTCGAGGATGTGGCGGGCACCGTTCGCGACCTGATCGCCGAGGGTAAGGTGCGCCATTTCGGCATGTCCGAGGCGGGCGTGGATTCGCTGCGCCGCGCCCATACGGTGCAGCCCGTTGCCGCGCTCCAGAGCGAATATTCGATGTGGTGGCGTGAACCCGAGGCGGAAATACTGCCGCTCTGCGAGGAACTGGGTATCGGTTTCGTACCGTTCAGCCCGCTCGGCAAGGGGTTCCTGACCGGCGCGATCACTGCCGATACCACCTTTGGCGAGGGCGATTTCCGCAATGTCGTCCCGCGCTTCGAGGAGGAAAACCGCAAGGCCAACGAAGCGCTCGTTGCTCGCCTGAAGACCATCGCGCTAGATCGCGGCGCCACTCCGGCGCAGATCGCGATTGCCTGGCTGCTCGCCCAGAAGCCCTGGATCGTCCCTATTCCCGGCACCACCAAGCTGCACCGCCTGAACGAAAACCTCGAGGCCGCGCAGATCGAGCTGAGTGCAGCCGACCTTACCGTGATTGGCGAAGCGCTTGCCGCCTTCCCGGCGCAGGGCGCGCGCTATCCGGCATCGATCGCGGGCCGGGTCGGCCGCTAATTCCGATACGAAGGACATCCCCATGAAACTCATCCGCAATGGCACCCAGCCCTCGATCAAGGGCCCGGCCGACTGGTTCACCGGCAACGTGCGCATCGACAGCCCGTTTCAGGGCGAAGCACCCGCACGCGCCGGGGGCGCTATCGTGACTTTCGAACCGGGCGCGCGCACCGCGTGGCACACCCATCCGCTCGGCCAGACGCTGCTCGTCACTTCGGGCTGCGGCTGGACCCAGTGCGAAGGCGAGGACATCGTCCTGATCCGCGCCGGAGACGTCGTCTGGTGCCCGCCGGGTCACAAGCACTGGCACGGCGCCACGCCGACAACGGCGATGACGCACGTAGCCATTGCCGAAATGCTGGACGGCCGCGCGGTCGACTGGCTCGAACATGTCACCGACGAGCAATATCTCGCCGGCCCGGCAAAGGAATAGACCCGGGACATGACCGGTACTACGGCGCCGACCGTCCTTTCCGCGGGAGAGGACGGCGGCCACGGTTGGCGCGTCCTCGGCATTCTCTGCCTGCTGATGGGTTTCGCCTCGATCTCCACCGACATCTACCTGCCCGGCATGCCGACGATGTCGCACGCACTCGGCGCGGACATGGGCACTGCGGAGTGGACCGTTTCCGGATACCTCATCGGCTTCGCGCTGGGACAATTGTTCTGGGGGCCGGTGGGCGACCGTTTCGGACGCAGGCTTCCTGTCGCCACCGGCATCGCGCTGTTCGTGCTCGGCTCTGCCGGATGCGCGATGGCGACCGGCATCTGGTGGGTGATCGCAGCACGCGTGGTGCAGGCGGCGGGCGCCTCTGCCGGTGTCGTGCTGGGCCGGGCCATGGTGCGCGATCTCTATCAGGGCCCGCGCGCGGCGAGCATGATGTCCACCCTGATGACGGTCATGGCGATCGCGCCGCTGATCGGCCCACTGGTAGGCGGACAAGTGCTGCTCGTCATGGGTTGGCGCGCGATCTTCTGGGTGCTGGTGGGGGTCGGCATGGTCACGCTGGCGCTGCTGACCACCCTGCCCGAAACGCTGCCGCCCAAACGCCGCCACCGCATCGGCGCAGGCGAGGCTATCGCCCGCTACGTCGCCCTGCTGCGCAATCGCCGCGCCCTGGCCTATATCGGGGCGGGTGCCTTCTTCTACGGCGGGATGTTCGCCTATGTCGCGGGTTCGCCCTTCGCTTACATCACCTATCACGGTCTGCCGCCGCAGTATTACGGGCTGCTGTTCGGGCTGGGCATCGTCGGTATCATGGGTTCGAACATGATCAATGCCCGGCTGGTTCATCGCTTCGGCGTCGATACGATGCTCAAGGCCGGGATCGTCTGGGCTACGGTGAGCGCCCTGCTGATCGCGGTAACGACGTGGACGGACATGGGCGGCCTTCCCGGCCTGGTCCTGGCGCTGTTCCTCTATATCTCGGCCACCGGGCTGATCGTCGCCAATTCCATCGCCGGCGTGCTTGAGGAAGCGCCGCAGGGAGCCGGTGCCGCCTCGGCGCTGGTCGGCGCGGTTCAGTATGGCAGCGGCATCTTCAGTTCCGCGCTGATCGGCGCCTTCGCCAACGGCACGCCAGAGCCGATGGGGACCGTCATTCTGGTCACCGCGCTTGCCAGCCTTGCCTGTCTGGCAGGTCTGCGCACTCATCACTCCGGGTTATGAAAGCATGACGGATAGAGCGGATCATCGCCCGAAGAAGCCGAACCGGTCCGCGTCATTCGCGGTGCCCACGAACCGGGCATGACAATGTTCGACACCGCCGGGGTCGCACCAGGATTTGCGAAAAAGGCCGGAAGCCTCGTGCGCGAAAGCTTCTGCACACTGCTGGAAAGGATATGCCAATGACCGAAGTCGTAGTTGTCATCGGTGCCGGTTCGATCGGCATCGCCATCGCCCGGCGCATCAGCACGGGCAAGCGTGTGCTGCTGGCGGACTTGCACGAGGAACCGGTCGCGGCCGCAGCCAAGGTCATGGCCGATGCCGGATTCGAGACGAGCACGGCCGCTGTGGACATTTCCTCCCGCACCTCGGTAGAGGCACTGGTCGGTCAGGCTACGGCGCTTGGCGATGTCAGCGGCGTCATCATCGCAGCAGGTCTGTCCCCCTCGCAGGCGCCTGCCGAAAAGATCCTTGCGGTCGATCTCTATGGATCGGCGCTGGTACTCGAACTGTTCGGCGATGTGATGGCCAGGGGTGGCAGCGGCATCGTCGTCGCCTCGCAGTCCGGCCATCGCCTGCCTGCACTCACGCCCGAGGAAGACCGCCTGCTGGCGACCACCCCGGTCGAAGACCTGCTGGCGCTACCTATGCTGCAGAGCGACCGTATCACCGATCCGCTGCTCGCCTACCAGTATTCGAAGCGCTGCAACGCCCTGCGCGTCAGGGCCGAAGCGGCCACGCGCTGGGCTGCACGCGGTGCACGGGTCAATTCGATCAGCCCCGGCATCGTCATGACCCCGCTCGCCCGCGATGAACTGTCCGGCCCGCGCGCAGGCGGTTACCAGCGCATGATCGACGGCTCACCCGCCGGGCGTGCCGGAACGCCGGACGAAATCGCCGCGCTCGCCGCCCTGATGATGGGGCCGGAGGGCGCCTTCATCAACGGCGCGGATTTCCTCATCGATGGCGGTGTTACCGCCTCGTGGTTCTACGGGGCGCTTCAGCCGGAGTGACCCATCGGCCCGTGGCTCCCGTGACTATCGTTCCTGCCGCGCGCGGACAGCAAGGGGATGCCTAGACGGTATCCCCGATTGCCCACGATTTATAATCCCAGATAATGAACCTATCTACATTTAAGCGTCTAATCGAGGGTCACGACAGCCCGTATCCTTCAGCCGATCCAACGACACGGCGTGAGCCGGGAAAGGTATGAAGATGACGAAGGACATAGTGGTGGTGATCGGTTCGGGCGGGATCGGCCTTGCGATCGCCAAGCGGCAGGGTTTTGGCAAAGTCGTCCTGCTGGCGGATTTCGACCAAGGAGTCCTGGATGCGGCGGCCAAGGCCATGCGCGATGGCGGTTACGTGGTCGAAACCCAGCCAGTCGACGTCGGGTCGCGCGATTCGGTTCGCGCTCTGGCCGAAAAGGCCGCCTCGCTCGGGCCGGTCATGCAGGTGATCAACACCGCCGGCCTCTCCCCCAACATGGCCCCCGTAGCCCAGATCCTGAAGGTCGACCTTTACGGTTCGGCGGTTGTGCTGGAAGAGTTCGGAAAAGTCATCGCGCAGGGCGGCGCCACCGTTCTCATCTCGAGCATGGCCGGGCACATGATGCGCCAGCTCCCCGAAGAGGATGAAAAGGCACTGGCCTATACGCCCGCCGACGAACTGCTGGCGCTGCCATGCCTTCAGGACGATGCGATCCCCAACACACTGGTCGCCTACATGTTCGCCAAGCGTGCGAACTTCCTTCGGGTCCAGGCAGAGGCGATAAACTGGGGCGAACGCGGCGCGCGGGTCAACGCGATCAGCCCGGGTGTCATCGTGACCCCGCTTGGCCGCCACGAACTGGAATCGGAAATCGGCGACATATTTCGCGCAATGGTCGAGGCATCGCCCTCGAAGCGCATGGCTCCGCCCGAAGAGATCGCGGAAGCGGCCGCCTTCCTGCTCGGTCCCACCGCAGGTTTTATTACGGGCAGTGACCTTCTCATCGATGGCGGCGTCATCGCCGCGATGAGGGCCGGAAAGCTTCCAACGCCGGGCTGAAGGTACGGCGTTCGGGCACCCCGGTCATAGAAACGAGGAGCAGTGGCCGACCGGGGCATCAATCAGCGAACATTGATGCCCCGGTATCCGCGTCGCAATTCCTCAAGAAGTGCCACGAAGGCCGATGAGGCGTGGCGGCGGCTGGAATAGTAGAGGTGGTAGCCCGCGAACGGGGCGCACCAGTCGTCCAGCACCCGTTCCAGCCTGCCTTGCGCCATGAACGGGGTGACCATGTCCTCCATGACCATGATCATGACCTCTCCATGAAGCGCTGCCGTGACAAGGAGGTCCATGTCATCGACGGTAACCGGACCGTTGACGTGAACGTTGAGCGGCCGTCCCGCCTTTTCGAACTCCCAGATATAGACGCCCCCTGCAGTTGGCAGGCGGATATTGCCGCAACGAAAGCCGGTGAGATCGTGGGGTGCCTCGGGCTTGCCGTACCGCTCGAAATAGGCAGGCGCGGCAACCACGGCCATCCGCAGATCCGGGCCGATGCGGGCAGCGATCATATCCTTGGCGATCTGCTCGCCAAGCCGGACGCCAGCGTCGAACTGCTCCGAAACGATATCGACAAGCGCGCTGCTCAGCGAAACTTCGACCTGAATGTCCGGATAGCGCTCGGTAAGCCTCAGCACGGCTGGCCACAGCACAGTTTCCGCCGCATGCCGGCCGGCGGTCAGCCGCAGCCCGCCGGCCGGCCGTTCGCGCATTTCCCCGAGAGCGGCCAACCGCTCTTCTATACCGCAAAACGCAGGCCTCAGCGCTTCGAGCAGTTGTTCACCTATCGATGTCGGCGCGACGCTTCGTGTCGTCCGGGTAAGAAGCGGCAATTGCAACCGCTCCTCAAGTCGGCGCACCGTCTGGCTGAGCGCGGATTGCGAGCGGCCAAGGCGCGCCGCCGCACGCGTGAAGCTGCGCGCTTCAGCAACGGCAAGAAACACGGCAAGGTCGGCAAGTTCGTCAGTGAGCATAGGCAACGGGATAGCGCAAAGAACACCGCCCTGCCCAGTCCCGCGGCCGCTTCGCCTGCGGCCACGATGCTACCGCGACGAGCTCCCCGCATCAGCGGCATGCGCGCCAACCTGCGGTCCTTCGCGCCTGATCGAGATGCAGATGGTCGGCATGGGCTGCGTTGTAGTCCGGCGAGAGCACGGTCGAGAAACTTTCGCAGGCCGAATCCCGAACGGCGTGAAGAAATGCCGCTGCCTCCGCCTGGCCTTTCCAGTCTCCTCGCACCGTGATGCGCCGGCCGTCCTCCAGCACGAAAGCCGACACGTCGATGGCATTGCCGGTGGCGTGCTCGCTCCATGTCCCCTTGTCGCCATTGCCGATCCGGCGGCAGTTGTACGTGCCGAGTTGTTCGATGCGCACCACCGGGCTGCCCAGCAGCGCCTCAGCCTGTGGCTGGACGCCGTGGCGCAGCCACCAGGCCAGTCCGGCATCCACGGCGCATGTCGCCTCCACACGGCCGGGAGAGAGGCTCACTCCGGCCGCCTGAGGCGCCGCAAGGCGCTTTCGATCGTCCCGGCGGCACTGGTCCTTGCCCACAGGCGCCAGCGCCTCCTTGGCGATTCCGCTGCGATCCAGGAAGGCGCGGCAGGTGTCGCGGTCGCCGCGCAGGCTCGCGAACTTGTGCGGGGTCGCCCAGCCCGGCTGCTCGTTCAGCGTCAGCGGCGCCCAAGGGTCGTAGCCGGGATGCGCATACAGCCAGCTTCTCCCCGCCAGCACTACGCCGCCCAGCAGGACCAGGGATACGGCTATGCGGCCGATTGGAAATGTCATCGCTGCTGCAACGCGCGGGCCAGCGCCCGGCTCCGCGCCATCACTCCATGAGCGAGAACAGCGCCCAGGCCAATGCGGTAGCCCCGCAGAACAGCGGCCAGGACCAGTAGAGCTCGTGCCCCTGGTAGAAGGTATGGGTGATCGCGAGCATCCCTCCGCTCGATCCCTGGGAGCCGATGACCAGTGATACCACCCAGGTCAGCAGGAACCCTGGGATGAGCGCTTTGATGGCCGACATAGCATTGCCCGGTTTTTGGATAAGACTGTGGCAATTCTAGCCCCCATTCGTAAATTTGCTCCTACCAAGCCTGCCTGGGCAAGGCTGTGGAAAATCGGTGGATAGAGCGGGGAAATCCTGGGGACGAGATTCCCGCCGCGCAAATGAAAAAGGGGAGCCGATGGCTCCCCTTTCCCGTTGTCAGCATGTCGCCCAATCGTCAGATCGGCGGCAAGGGCTGCGGCGGCGCGTCGAAGTCCGCTTCGTGGGTCTCGATGAGACCACGACCGACATGGCTCTTGCGGTAGCCATAGGCGAAATAGACGACGAGACCGATCCCGCCCCAGATCGGCAGGACCAGCATGGCTTCGACCGGCAGGTTGAAGAACAGCAGGACGCAGCCGATGATCGCCACCGGCGACACGATCCACACCAGCGGGGTGCGGAACGGACGGTGGCGCTTGGGATCGCGCACGCGCAGGATCAGCACGGCGATCGACACCATCAGGAACGCGAAGAGCGTGCCCGAGTTCGAGATGTCGGCAAGCTGGCCGACCGGCAGCAGCGCGGCGGCAATCGCCACGAAGACGCCGGTAATCATGGTGACGATATGCGGCGTCTTCCACTTGGGATGAACGGTCGCCAGCTTCTCGGGAAGCAGGCCATCGCGCGCCATCACGAAGAAGATGCGGGTCTGGCCGTAAAGCATCATCAGGATGACCGAGGGCAGCGCAAGGTTGGCGGCCAGGCCGATGAGATCGCCCGCCCTCGTGTAGTTGATCGAACGCAGAACGTGGGCCAGCGCCTCGTTCGAGCAGACCAGCGGCAGCGAGCCCTGCTTGGAGAGCGCGGCGCACTGGGCGGCGAATTCGGGCGAACCCGGCTGCACGCCGAGCGCTGTCGGCTGGGCACCGACGGCGCCAACCGCACCGGCGGCGACGAGCAGGTAGAACACGGTGCAGATCGCAAGGCTGCCGATCAGGCCGATCGGGACATTGCGCTGCGGGTTCTTGGTTTCTTCGGCCGCGGTGGAAACCGCGTCAAAGCCGACATAGGCGAAGAAGATCGATGCCGCTGCACCCACGACCCCGAGCCCGCTGGTTCCGGCCGGGCCGAACCAGCCATTGGGCGTGAACGGCGCGAAATGCTCCGAATTCATGGCCGGCAGGGTCAGCGCGATGAACATGGTCAGCGCGGCAACCTTGATGGCGACCAGGATTGCGTTGACGGTGGCGCTTTCCTTGGTGCCGATGACCAGCAGCGCGGTAACGGCCAGCGCCACGAAGATGGCGGGAACGTTGATGATGCCGTGGCTGAAATCGATGCCGCTAAGCGACCAGCTTGGCCCGGCGGATAACAGGGCCGGTAGCTCGAACCCGGTGAGACTCTTGAGAAGCCCCATGAAGTAGCCGGACCAACCCACTGAAACGGCAGAGGCGGCAACGGCATATTCCAGGATCAGCGCCCAACCGACCATCCAGGCCAGCAGTTCGCCGACGACGGCATAGCTATATGTATAGGCGGAGCCCGAAACCGGCACCATCGAGGCCAGTTCCGAGTAGCAGAGCGCCGCGACCGCGCAGACGAAGCCCGCGATCATGAAGCTCCACATCATGCCCGGCCCGGCTTTCTGGGCCGCGGCGGCAGTGAGAACGAAAATACCCGTACCAATGATGGCGCCGACGCCCAGCAGCGTGAGCTGGACAGGCCCGAGCGACCTGTGAAGTGATTTCTTTTCCGCCGTCGCCAGAATGGCGTCGAGCGGCTTTACGCGTCCGAACATGCGGTGGACCCCCGAATTTTAGTATGGCGCGACGCTAGCGGGCTGCGATGACATGGCAAGCCTTAACGCCATTGGTTCCCCAGCTTTACGGTAATTGGCCCAGTCGAGGGGCCCAATACGCCCCTGCGGTTACCTTGTTCCGGCCTTCCGTAACGAAAATGCGCTTTTGCGCATCTTCCAACCCCGCGCTAGAAGCATTTTCATGTCCACGACCTTCCAGCTAGACACCGCGACAAGTCGCGCAAATCCAACGCCGGCGCCGATGAAACGGCTGACGGTGCCCTCGATCCAGCGCCGCAAGGTGGAGGGCAAGACCGCAGAACCGCTCGTCATGCTGACCGCCTATACGGCCCGTCAGGCCCAGCTTCTCGATGAGCATTGCGATATCCTGCTGGTGGGAGATTCGCTGGCCCAGGTGATCTACGGCCTCCCCTCCACCCTGCCTGTCACGCTCGACATGATGATCGCGCATGGCGCGGCCGTCGTGCGCGGCAGCTATCACGCGCTCGTCGTCGTCGACATGCCGTTCGGATCCTATGAGGAAAGCCCGCAGCAGGCCTTTGCTTCCGCCGCGCGCATTATGGCCGAGACCGGCTGCGCCGCGGTCAAGCTCGAAGGCGGCGTCGCCATGGCGGAAACCATCGCCTTCCTCACCGGGCGGGGCATCCCCGTCATGGCGCATATCGGCCTCACTCCGCAGGCGGTGAACGCGCTGGGCGGCTACGGCGCGCGCGGACGCAGCCAGGAAGAACACGCCAAGATCATCTCCGACGGCAGGGCGGTTGCCGGCGCCGGGGCGTTCTCGGTCGTGGTTGAAGGCGTGATCGAACCGATCGCGATCTCGCTGACACACAGCCTCGACATTCCCGTGATCGGCATCGGCGCATCGGCGCAGTGCGATGGGCAGGTGCTCGTTGCCGAGGACATGCTCGGCATGTTCGACCGCGTTCCGCGTTTCGTGAAGCGCTATGCCGACATGGCCGGGCTCGTTTCCGAAGCGGCCGCAAAATATGCAGCGGAAGTGCGCCACCGCAGCTTCCCCGGCCCCGAGCAGACCTACCAGCCCAAGTAGCAGCACCGAATCGGGGGCGATATTCCCGCCCCCGATTCGCGCCCTCGGCCCGGTGGGCGGTCAGCTTTGCAGGTCGTACTGCTTGAGCAGATCGTATAGCGTGGGGCGGCTGATCCCGAGCATCTTGGCGGTGCTGGAGATATTGCCCTCGCTACGGGCCAGGGCGTGACGGATCACCTTGCGGTCCGCCTGCTCACGCGCGGTCTTGAGATTGAGCGCGTTGATGACCTGCTCATCCGGCGCGGCAAGGTCGAGATCGGCGGCACTGACCAGCTTTTCGTCCGCCATGATGACGGCGCGCTTCACCCGGTTTTCCAGTTCGCGCACGTTGCCAGGCCAGCCCCAGGCGTCGATCGCGGCGAGAGCGTCGGAACCGAAGCCCCGCACCCGCGGGTTCATTTCCTTGGCGTAGCGATGAAGAAACGCCTTCGCCAACAGCGCCGCATCGCCCGGACGCTCGGCAAGGCTGGGGATCTTCACGACGATTTCGGCGAGTCGGTAGAACAGGTCCTCGCGGAAGCGCCCCTCGGCGATCATGGCTTCGAGGTCCTGGTGCGTGGCGCAGACGATGCGGGTGTCCACCGGAATGGATTCGCGCGAGCCGACCCGCTCGATCACCCGCTCCTGAAGGAAGCGCAGCAGCTTGACCTGAAGCTGGAGGGGGATGTCCCCCACTTCGTCAAGGAACAGGGTGCCGCCGCCGGCCATCTCGATCTTGCCGGGCGTGGTCTTCACCGCGCCGGTGAAAGCGCCCTTCTCGTGGCCGAACAGTTCGCTTTCGAGCAGGTTTTCCGGGATCGCCGCGCAGTTGATCGCCACGAACTGGCCCTTGGCCCGCCCGCTCGCCTCATGAAGCCCCCGCGCCAGCAGTTCCTTGCCGGTACCGCTGGCACCCAGCAGCATGACCGAGACATTGGTGCCGGCAACGCGCTCGATGGTCCGGGCGACGCGCACCATTTCCGGCGCGGCGGTGATGAGCCGGCCGAGCACCTTCTCGTCCTTCTCCACCCGGGACGCGAGACGCCGGTTTTCATCCTCGAGCCGGTGAAGCTGCAAGGCCCGGCGCACGATGAGGCCGAGGGCGTCGATGTCGACCGGCTTCTGGTAGAAGTCGTAAGCCCCATGCGCGATGGCCTGCAGCGCCGACTCCCGGGCGCCGTGACCGGAGGCGACGATGACCTTGGTGTCCGGCTTCAGCGCCATGATCTCATCAAGCAGCGCGAAGCCCTCGGTCGTACCATCGGGATCGGGCGGCAGACCGAGATCCAGCGTCACCACATCCGGCGTTTCCGAACGGAGCAAGGCAAGCGCGGTCGGACGGTCCCCGGCGACGATGACGTCGAAATCCTCGTAGGCCCATTTGAGCTGCGCCTGGAGACCCGCGTCATCCTCCACGATGAGGAGCTTGGGAAGCACCTTGGGTCGGGTTTCGATCATCTCAGGCTACCTTCTGGTCCTTGTAGGTGCTGTTCAGGTACATCTCTGTCGCCGCGGCCAGCGGAATACGGACGATGAAGCGCGACCCCAGCCCTTCCCGCGATTCGACGTCGAGCCGCCCTTTCATGCCCTTCACGAGTTCCCGCGCCTCGAAGGCGCCGATGCCGAACCCGCCGCTCTTGGTGGAGACGAAAGGCTTGAACAGGCGGTTTCGAACGAACTCTGCCGACATGCCCGTACCGGAATCGATCACTTCAAATCGCGCGTTCAGTCCGTCAGCACTAAGTGCAAGGAAAACAGGAGCTTCCGGCTGACTTGCATCGATGCCGTTCTGGATCAGATGGACAAGCACCTGTTCGAGCGAATGGCGGTTGGCGGTAATGGCAAGGTCCTGCGTCTCGGCAAGGACGATCTGCGGGTTGCCGTTGAACCGGCCGATCGCCGCCTGCGCGACTTCCGCCGCACGCACGCTCTCGAGCCGGTCCACCGCCCCGGTCCCGTAACGCGACAGGCGCGCGAGCAAGGCATTCAGCTTGTCCGACGAATTGCGCAGGGTGACGAGCATATCCGCACGAAACTCGGCCTTGTCGGCATGAAGCTCGGCATTGCGAGCGAGCAGGCTGAACTGGCTGGCGAGGTTCTTGATGTCGTGCATCACGAAGGCGATGCGGCGGTGGAAATCCTCGAAATGGCTCGATTCCGCCAGTGCCTCCTGACTGGCATTCTCGGCGAGGTAACTGGCAAGCTGCTGGCCGATCACGCGCAGAAGGTCGAAGTCCTCCCAGTCGAACTTGCGGGCAACCGGCGGCCGCGCGAGCACAACCATGCCGACGAGCCGTTCGTAGTGGACGAGCGGAACAAGCGCCCACGCGCGCTTTTCCTGAAGCAGCCACTCAGGCGCGACGACGTCGAAACCCGCAGGAACGCTGCCCTCACGCAAGTCATCGAGATCGGCAATGTAGGAAACCTGCTCGAAGACCGGGAGCCCGCTCAGCGGATAGGCGCTCGCGGGAACGGCGATATCGGCCCAGTTCCAGCGCGATGCCAGTGTCAGGTCGCCGCCATCATCGGGAGTCAGCAGGAGCCCTCCCGGACTGTCGGTGATATCGGCAACGGACTGTACAACGCGCTCGCCCAGCGGGAGCGTCTCGTCGTCGTTCTTGCCGATGGTTCGGGTAAAGCGCAGCCATTCCTCGCGATAATCATAGCGATGCTGGAAGAAGTGTTTGGCCAGTATGACCTTGAGCCAGTTCCGCACCCGGCGCGAGGGCAGCACGACCAGCGCGATCGCGCTTGCAAGGGTCAGGAACGCCATCTCGATGAGGCGCGCAAAGTCGCCCCCGGCATAGGAAAGCCACTGCGCCACGACCACCATCGCCACAAGGTAGGCCCCGATGACGAGCAGCGAGAACGTCTGGAAAGTCACGGCCCGCGAGGGCTTCAGGCGCAATTCGTCGCGGTTTCGCGAAGCCGCGATCGTCAGGCATGCAGCGAGCACCAGCGCGGCGATCCCGCGCAGCGCAACGATTTCGCCCGGCCAGGTACGACCGAGATAGGCGATCGTGTAAAGATTGAGGTCGAAGGACCAGAGAACCGCCAGGCCCACCGCCGGCCAGCGCAAGGCGGGACGCATTTCGCGCGGCGCTCCGGCGTAGAGATTGTGCACCAGCACCAGCCCGCCGATCGTGACCAGCAGGCGGAGCATGACGTCGATCTCGAACCCTACGTTCGCAAGACCCGCCGCGATCATCAACCGCGCGACAGCAAGGGTCATGCCCAGATGAAGGAGTTCGACAAAACCCAGAGCAAAGATCACCGGCCGGATCGGAGCAAGACTGGAATGCCGCCCGTCGCTGGCGAAAAGGCGATAGATCACCACGAGCCATGCAAGGTTACGGGCACTTTCGGCGAAAGAGGCGAAGAACGGCGCCTCGGCCGTCGCCGCAGCGGCCGTCGCCACGCACCATCCGGCCGTCACGAACAGGGCCACGCAAACCGCAGTACCCGCCCCGGCGAAACGATCCCGTCGCGGCCAAAGCCATAATGCCAGGCTTGCAACCGCGATCGCGCCGGTGAGGTCGAAAATCACCCCGACCGTGGTCCACATATCGAAGGAATGGCCTGCGTTCATCGCGCTCCTTCGCTCCAGAGCACCACACGCAGCGTTTGCAAGATGATCAGAAGGTCGAGGAAAGGTGTGTAGTTCTTCGCGTAGTAGAGATCGTATTCGAGCTTGTGGCGCGAATCCTCGATCGAGGCGCCGTAGGGATAGTTGATCTGCGCCCAACCGGTGATCCCGGGCTTCACCATGTGACGCTCGGCATAATAGGGGAGCTGCTCTTCCAGCTCGAGAACGAACTCGGGGCGTTCAGGACGCGGCCCCACGAAGCTCATTTCGCCTTTGAGCACGCTCCATGCCTGCGGCAGTTCGTCGATGCGTACCTTGCGAATGAAGCGTCCCACCCGGGTGACGCGGGGATCGTCCTTTTCGGCCCATTGCACCCCGCCGGCTTCGGCATCGGTCCGCATCGAGCGCAGCTTGATGACGTCGAAGTTCTCCCCGAACAGACCCACCCGCGACTGGCGGTAAAACGCCGGTCCCCGGCTGTCGATCTTCACCAGCAACGCGAAGATCGCGATGATCGGGGCGGTGAGGCAAAGCAGCAAGGCGCTGACAAGAATGTCGAACAAGCGCTTGGCGGCGCTGGAAATCATTCGCCCGGAAGAGAACCCGTCGGAGAAGATCAGCCAGCTCGGATTGACGGTATCGAGATCGACACGGCCGGTCTCTCGTTCCAGAAAGCTGGAGAACTCGTTGACGTGAACGCCCGTAGTCTTGATCCGCAACAGGTCCTTGAGCGGAAGCGCATTGCGCCGCTCCTCAAGCGCAAGAACGACCTCGCTGACACCGAGATTGTCGACATGGCGGGTGAGGTTGTGGATGGCCGCGCGGGAAATCGCTTCCTCGACGGCCGGCGCGGCTTCGCTCATCCCGACGTAGCCGACAATGACGAAGCCGCTTTCCTGACGCTCGGCCAAATCGCGCAGCCGCTGTGCCCGGTGCCCGGCGCCCAGCACGAGGACGCGGCGACGGAACGCAGATGTGCCGAGGAAGCCGCTCAGGAGGATCCTGTTGGCGATCAACAGCACGATCGCGAAAGCCATCGAATAGGCCAGCGTCGAGCGCCAGAAATGCTGCCCGGCGAAAAGGAAATCAAAGAAGGCGAGAGCGATGACGCCGAGCGAAACCGCCACCAGCAGCCGCGCCGCCGCGAAGCGCATCGACCGCAAGGCGTCAGCCCCGTAGACGCCCACTGCGATCATCGACAACGAAATGACGGCGGCGAAGGCGGTGTGAAGCGCGATCCGTTCGCCCAGAGTGCCGAGTTCGATCCCGATCTGCCCCGCCCGCAGCCGCCATGAAAGCTCATTGGCGCCCGCCAGCAAAATCATGTCCACCAGCCAGAGCAAGGCGACGGCATGGGGGATATAATGTTTGAACAGACGAATCATCGTCGAGAAGCGCCATTCTCCAAGCCGAAACCGGCGGTGAGGTCCTCTTTAGGCCAAAGGCGTAAACTGTCGGTGAATCTGACAGCATGGGAAATGTCCGCAGTCCGCAGGGGTGCCGCCAATCATGCGTTGCGCAACGCTTTTCACCTGGAGCTGTCGGACTGCCTTACAAGCCTTCCCCGCGAGCAGGGAGCTACTTCTTCGCCATCAGCCGCAGAGCCGTGAGCGTCAGGGCCTCGCTGCCCGATGCGATGACCTTGTCGGCCTGCGGAGCCCAGAACGGACTGTGCAGCGAAGGCAGGGAAGGCCCCCCGGCCTTGGCGGCGGCCAGCTTCTGCGGATCGGCACCACCGACCCAGAAGATCACCGACTTGATATGGTCCTCGTCAGCCCGGCGAAACTCACCGAAATCCTCACCGCCCATGACCGACGGCGTGACCACGACATTGGCATCGCCCATCCGGGCCTTGAGATCGGCCACGGCCTCCTGCGTGAACTCCGGCGAGTTCCAGGTGGCTCGCGTGTAGATGTCCTTCACCGAAACTTCGGGCATCAGATCATCGGAAAGACCGGATGCAATAGCCTCGCCGCGAGCGATGCGCTTGATCCCGTCCAACAGGTGCGCACGCGTCTGGTCCGAATAGCTGCGCACGGTCAGCTCGAGTTTGGCCTGATCGGGAATGATGTTGTGCTTGGCGCCCGCATGGAACGATCCGACCGTGACCACCGCCGGATCGAGCGGACTGGTTTCCCGGCTCACGAGCGTTTGCAACTTCATGACGATCGCGCTGGCGAGCACGATCGGGTCCTTCGTCGTTTGCGGATAGGCCCCGTGGCCGCCCAAGCCCTTCACGAGGATGTCGACGCTATCGACATTGGCGAGCGCCCAGCCCACCGCCGCACCGACCTGCCCGGCGGGAAGATCGGCGGAATCGTGGAAAGCCAGAGTGTAGTCCGGCTTGGGAAAGCGCGTGTAGAGACCGTCCTTGAGCATTCCCACGGCGCCCGTGCCGACTTCCTCCGCCGGCTGACCGATCATGACCAGCGTGCCAGACCATTCCGATTTGCGCGCCGCCATCAACCGCGCGGTCTCGATCCAGGCGGTCATGTGGGTATCGTGCCCGCAGGCATGCATCACGCCGCTCTCCACGCCCGCAGTCGAAACGCCGCGCTTTTTCGAGGCGAAAGCCAGGCCGGTCTGCTCGACGACAGGCAGACCGTCCATGTCCGCACGGATCAGGACCGTGGGCCCGGCGCCGTTCTTGAGAACCGCAACCACACCGGTCTGGCCGACCTTCTCGGTAACGGTGAAACCAGCATCCCGCGCGGCCTTGGCCATGATCCCGGCGCTGCGCACCTCCTGATAGCTCAGTTCGGGATTGGCATGGAGATCGCGGTAGATCGTCATCAACCCGGGAATGTCTGCCGAGATCCTTTCGGCGACAGGCTCCGCAGCGGCGATGTGGGAGCCCGTGGCGAGACCGAGGGATGCGATGACGGCGAGTGTTTTCATAATGGCAACGTATGGCCCTCGCGCAGGGTCGGCAAGAGCCATCCTCACTGCGCTGCGGCGCGCTTCTGCCCGGGCATCAAACCCTTATCGACCAATGGAGCGGTCACGAAATCGGGCAACCGCAGTTCTCGCGCCACGGCCGAGCGGTCCTGCGACACATCGGGAAAGGCGCGAGCCGCATGGCCGAGCACGTCCGCAGCCTCCCTTCCGCGCCCGTCGAGCGCATAGGCCGAAGCCAGAAGATAACGGGAGAGCAATCCGCGATCTTCCGCATTGAGCCGGGCGAAGTGCACCGCTTCAGGCCCATCCTTGCGGTGGAGCGCATCGATGGTCAGGCCAGACCAGTACCAGGGCGGATGCCCCGGATTGAGCCGGATCGCCTTGCGCGCGAGTGCCGGTGCGATCTCGCGTTCACCAAGCGCACTCAGAAGACGTCCCCCGTTTGCCAGAACCTCGGAATTGTTCGGACTGATCTCTAGAGCCTTGCCGATCGCATCCCGTGCCGCATCGTCCTCGCCGTGCCGATAGTAAGCCAGGGCCAGGTAGGTATACGCAATGGCATTCGTGGCATTCGCCGCGACCGCACGCTTTGCGGCCTCCAGTGCCTCGGGGGAATCGCCCTCCCCCCCAGCCTGCGCCTCGAAAAGACGCACCCAGGAAAGCAGCGCCCAGGCACTGGAGTAGTTCGGCTTGTCGTAAACCGCGCGTTCGAGGCATTCCTTCACGCGATCCAGACCGCCCTCCTCCCTTGCGCGCATGAACTGGTAGGCCTGCAATTCGCAGTAGTAATGATCCATGCTGACATCGCGGTGATTTTCCAGATCCTGCCGCATCGTCTCATGGATAACACCGTATGGCTGGCCGAGCCGCGAAGCCACGCCCAGCGCGATATCGGATTGGACCGAGAGAATCTTGGTGGGAACGAAGTCGATCGGATCGCTGCGCTCGGACCACACGATAACCCCTCCCGGCATCCTTGCCAGACGCGAACTGACGCGGAAACTCCCACCCTCCACGGCAATCGAGCCTTGAAGCACGAATGCCGGCGGCAGACCGCGCCTTGCCTTCGATTTCTCCTGCAAGTCGTGCGGTGCGTTCAACTTGTCATCATCGAAAGCGATCACGGCAAGATTCGGAAGCTGCGACAGATAATTGATGAGGTCGTTCCGCAACCCTTCGCGAATTGGGGCGATCGATCCCGTTTCCCCGCTCAACGCATAAGGCGCGACATAGACGACCGGCCCGGTCGGCATCTCGCCGGCCCGGACGAACACCGCATCCCGGTCCTCGCCCGGCCAATAAACGATCAGCACTGCAGCAATGAGTGCAAGGGCCGCCAGAAGGCCCCACGCGCGCCTCCGCAAGGTCAACGCGCTGGAAGAGCGCACGATATCCTCCTCCGAATCGGCAACGATCTCGGAAGGTTGCGGGGCGACGGACGATGGTTCGGTCTCGGAAGGATTCCCTGAGGCCTCCTCACCGCCCGCACCGAGTTGCTGCTCCTTGGGAAGCTCCAGACCCGGAACATAGGAGCCGCGCGGCACGACGATCCTGTAGCGGTCCTCGATCCCGTCCTTCGCATAGTACTCGGACAGCGCCTTGCGAAGACGGGTCATCTGCACCCTGACGAGCGAATCCGATGAAGCGTCGAAATCCTCGTCACGCCCAAAGACATCGAGCGCGATGGGATAGCCTTTCAGCCGATCTCCATTTCCCGCAACCTTCTGTTCCACAAGATAGGACAGAAGTTCCGCCAACCTAGGCGATGTCTTGAAAGTAGAAGAGGCGATGACGCTGGATACAGCGCTACGATATTGGTCGGCAGTGGGTTCCATATCGTCCCCCTCCGGAACAAAGTAGTCCGGAGGGGGAGATTTGGCAAACACGCTTCTTAGTTGCGACCCGAAGCGGCTCTCCAAAACCTTGTCCGTCAAGCCGATCCGCCCCACCACGTGCCGGTAAGGGCGAGAAACGGAGAACTGCTGGAAGCAAGCCGGCGGCGTAGGGGACCACCGGTGTCCCGTGAACCTCGTTTCCTCGGCTCGGAACGAGCTTCCAGCAGACCTCGACGTCGATCGGACCCCAGTTGGATTCGAAAGACAATGCCACCGCGATCAGGCGGTGGAATTTCAAGGTTGTTACCAATGTAGATGGAAGATGCCCCGAATCATCCGTGTTTAACCGTTAAATTCCGTCAATTTCCAAGAGATAAGCCTCCAGGACGCCGACATCGCGGTAAGCACGTTCACTATTGAACACAGCCGACGTCCGACCTGCCCGCTTTGAGCACCCCGGAGAAAAGAAAAGAGCCGCGAAACCCCTGAGGGTTTGCGGCTCGAAACTTGCGGTGTGGTGCCCCTGGCCCGACTCGAACGGGCACGCCTTGCGACAAACGATTTTGAGTCGTTCGCGTCTACCATTCCGCCACAGGGGCACTTTCGCATGGTGCAGCCGCTTCGCGCGACGCACCGACGCGGCAGGCTTTAGCCGCGCCTTGGCTTCGGCTCAAGTCACTTGAGCGCGTTTGCAAGGATCTTGTGGAGACGCGAGTGCAGCGCGTCGTTGCCGGCCAGGATTTCCTTGTCGCAATAAGGCTGCGAACGGCCCTTCCAGTCGGAAACGAAGCCACCGGCCTCACGCACGAGCAGGCACCCGGCCGCGGTATCCCACGGCTTGAGGTCGGCTTCCCAGAAGCCTTCGTAACGGCCCGCAGCAACCCACGCGAGGTCCAGCGCGGCAGAACCAAAGCGACGGATGCCGGCAACCTGCGGTGCGAGCGCGTGATAGATTCGGGTCCATTCGCCCGCATCGCCATGACCGGCGAAGGGAATGCCGGTCGCGATCACGCTTTCGTCAAGGTGGCGGCGCGACGAAACGCGCAGGCGCTTGTCCTGAAGCCAGGCGCCCCGGCTCTTCTCCGCCCAGTAGCTTTCGTCGGTCACCGGGTTGTAGATCAGGCCAGCGGTTACCTCGCCCCAGCCCTTTCCGTCGAGACGCGGCTCCTGCACGGCAATCGAAATCGCGAAGTGCGGAATACCGTGAAGGAAATTGGTCGTGCCGTCGAGCGGGTCGACGATGAAGCGCGGCTTGTCGGGATCGCCCTCGATCTCGCCGGCCTCCTCGAACAGGAAGCCCCATTCAGGCCGTGCGGCACGCAGTTCGTCCCAGATCGTGCGCTCCGAAGCCTGGTCAGCCTTCGAAACGAAGTCCGCCGGTCCCTTGCGCGAGACCTGAAGGTGCTCGATTTCGCCAAAGTCGCGGCGCAGGCGGCTGCCCGCCTTGCGGGCCGCTTTTTCCATGACGCGAATGAGACCGGAGATGGCCATAAAACTTACCTTGTCCTTCGAGTACCGGCCGAAGCCGGCCTGATTTTATCGGCCCTGCGGCGCGGGCTGCGTAGCGGGCTTGTAACCGCACAGTGCCACCATGGCGCTGAGCAGTTCGGTGGGATTGTCGCGATGGACCTTGCCGGGGTGCTCGGCGATAATCTTGTCCATCGATTCGCTGATCTTCTGAAGCGAATTGTTGTAGATGCAGCCCACCAGAGCGCCCTTGGCAGGCGCCTCTACCTTCTCGGACTGCAATCCGCTGATCAGCACCTTGAGATAGAGCATCGCGTTTTCCACTTCGGGAGAAGTGCCGGGATGCTCGGTCCCTGCAGCAGACGCCGCCTTGGCCGGAGCCTTGGCGGCGGCCTTCTTCGGCGCGGCGTAAGTCGGCGCGGCGAGCCCTGAAAACAGGGCCGCCACGGCCACGAAAGACGCCAGCCGGCGCATCAGTCAGCCTTCCTGACGTAGGACTTCTCGTAAACGTCCACAACGATGCGCGTGCCGCTTTCGATGTGCGGCGGCACCATCACGCGCACACCGTTGTCGAGCACGGCAGGCTTGTAGCTGGAAGAAGCGGTCTGCCCCTTCACCACGGCATCTGCCTCGACGATGACGGCTTCGACCTGTTCGGGAAGCTGGACCGAGATCGGACGCTCTTCCCAAAGCTCGAGAAGCACCTGCATGCCGTCCTGAAGGAAGGCTGCGGCATCGCCGAGAAGATCTGCGGGGAGCTGGATCTGCTCATAGGTTTCGATGTCCATGAACACCAGTTGGTCGCCCTCGACGTAAAGGAACTGGAAGTCCTTGGTGTCGAGACGGACCTTCTCGACCGTGTCGGCGCTGCGGAAGCGGACGTTGGTCTTGCGGCCGTCGATCAGGTTTTTCATCTCGACCTGCATGAACGCGCCGCCCTTGCCCGGCTGGGTGTGCTGCGTCTTGGCAACTTTCCAGATGCCCTTTTCGTATTCGAGGATATTGCCGGGACGAATGTCGACGCCGCTGATCTTCATGGGATGAACCTTAAGATGGGAAAGAGCCGGTGTACGGAAAGCATGGGCCCTTAGCCGAGGAGACTGCCTGTGGCAATTGGTTCGCGCCGATGCTAGCGGTTGGTCATGACCCGCGCCCTCCGCAACACGCCTTTTCTCGCCCTCGCCCTGGTATCTGGCGCTCCTGCCATCGCGCCCTTGCAGGCAAAATCGCCGCCCCCGCCGGTTCCGGGGGGACTCATCGGCACCATGGAACTTGGCCAATACAGCTGCGAGAAGGACGGAACTGCGGGCGGACCGGTCGGCATCCGCCTTCCGCAGTACGACTTCCGCGTGGTGAGCGCCTCGAACTACAAGACACCGGACGGCGTTCGAGGCAGCTACCTCATGACCGGTGACCGTGTCGTGATGACGGGCGGCGAACTCAAAGGCATGAGGATGCACCGCATGTCCAAAGGCTTCCTTCGCCTTACAGGGCCGGATGGCCAGGACAGCGACATGCGCTGTATCCTGACGCGCGGCGGCAGAGGCAATCTCAAGAACTCGGGCCAGCCCGACACCTGATCGCCCCTGCGGTTTGCCCGTTCCACGGATCCGACCTAGCTCCCGATATGGAGATGGATGACGGAGCGCTGCAATGGATCTCGGGCTTGCCGGAAAACTGGCCATTGTAACAGGCGCAACCGCCAATATCGGCCGCGCCATAGCTCTCGAACTCGCAAGCGAAAGGGCTGATCTCGTCCTTGTCGGCAGAGACGGGGATGCGGGCGCCAGGCTGGTGGAAGACTGCCTCTCCAGAGGCGCGGGCCGCGCGATCTTCGTCAGCGCGAACCTGCTCGATCCCGAGGCTCCGGCAAAAATTCTGGAATCCGCCGCAAATCTCGGCAACGTCGAAGTGCTTGTGAACAATGTCGGCGGCAACGTCGATCAGGGCTTCTTCGTCGATTCCGACCCTGGAAAGTGGATGGCGGACATCGACCTCAATTTCGGCACCGTCCTGCGCATGACCCACGCCGTCCTGCCCGGCATGATCGAACGCAAATCAGGTGCGGTGGTCAATGTCGGCTCCACCGCTGCGCTGGTCGGCGATTACATGCTGCCGGTCTATTCGGCAGCCAAGGGCGCGGTTCACAGCTTCACCGTGGTGCTTGCCAAGGAAGTGGGACAACACGGCATCCGCGTAAATGCCATAGCGCCATACGCGACGATTTCACGCGATCCCGCTGCTTTCAGCAAGGGCAGCCGGTTCCATCCCGATTCCGGCCTGTTCAGCGGCGGCGGCGCGTCCATCCGCGAGGAAGACAAGGCGCTGCGGCAGCGCCGCACTTTTGTGGGCCGTCCATTCGCGATGCCGGAGGAAATGGCCGGAATGGTTGCCTTCCTCGCGGGAAATCGCGCCAGCTTCATTACCGGGCAGGTCTATCCCATCGACGGGGGCGCCCTGCTCTGAACCATTTCCAGGGGGAGAAACAACGATGGCCATCGACGAGGCCGCACTTCAGGTCGTGATCGACAAGGAAGCCATCCGTGAGCTGGTGCTGCTCTACTCGCGCGCGATCGACCGGCAGGACATCGAGCTGCTCCGCGATCTCTACACCGAGGACGCAACGGACACGCACGGAGACAGCTTCGACGGCACGGCAGAGGACTATTGCCAGTTCATCGCACATGCCTTTCCGCACATGCCCTATTCCGGACACCACGTCTGCAACCATCTTATCGCGATCTATGGCGACGAAGCGAGCGGGGAGGTTTACGCGCTTGCCTGGCACCTTATCCAGGCACGCGACGGCACTCGGGAAGAGGACTTCATGGCCGTCCGCTATATCGACAATTATCACCGGTGCCCGGATGGAAAATGGCGATTTTCCAAGCGTGTCGTGACTTACGATTTCAAGCTGCGCCGGCCTTTCGACGGCGGCGGTCTGCTCGGTCAGGGACCTGACGATCCGAGCTACCGGACCTGCCTTCAGCCGCTGTTCGCACGCGGCGCCCGAACCTGAGACGCCCCAAGGCCTGCCTGCCCTTGACGGCAGGCAGGCCCGGAACGCCGTACCTCGTTACATCGAAGGCGCGTAACCGCCGTTGAGCGGGTATGTCTGCCCCGTGATCCACTCCGATGCATTCGAGCAAAGGAAAGTGACCAGCCCGGCTACATCGCTGGACTTGCCATATCGACGTATCGTGTAACGCGACAGCATAGCCTTGGCGTGATCGGACTGCATGACTTCGGCCAGCTGTTCCTCCGGCATGTCGGGCATCAGGGCTGACAGGGATACGGCATTGCAAGTGACCCCGTAGCGCCCCAGCTCCTTTGCGATCGACCGAACGAACCCCTGCGCGCCTGCTTTCGCCGAGGCGTAGACGGCGAGCTTGGGTTCACCGATGCGCCCGGAATCCGAGACTATGGTGACGATCCGTCCCCGCTTTGCCTCGACCATGTTGGGAACGAATGCAAAGCAGCAGTTGTATACTCCGTAGAGATTGGTGCGCAGGTAACGCTCCCAGTTCGCCGGGTCCTCCTCCCAGAAGTTCTGCGAGGGACGGATCGAAGCCGTCGGGCCGGCCATGCCCGCATTGTTCACAAGGATCGTGGCCGGGCCAAGCTTCGCCGTGATCGCGTCATTGGCTGCGCGCACCGCGTCAAGGTCGCCGACGTCGAACGGCACTGCCAGAGCCGGAACGCCAAGTGCGCGAATTTCCTCCGCAACCGCTTCCGCACGTTCCGGCACGAAGTCGTTCACTGCAATGCCGCCGGCATTGTGCCGTGCCAGTTCGAGCGCCGTCGCGCGTCCGGCATTCTGCCCGGCCCCCGTGACGATCGCGACTTGCCCGCCCAGATCGATCAGATCGCGTGCTTCCATGGTATCTTCCCCAAGTTTCTGTGTCGGAGCAGATTAGTACATGGCAGCCTTGCGGAAGCGACGGCCGCAACATCGATATCGCATCGACGGTTACGCCATCGCTGGCAGGCTATGAGCCCCAGAGCGCCTGGGCGGCAGCCATCCCCTGCGCGCCCCGTCCGCCCAGTTCCGCGGTCAGGAGCTTGAGGCGATAGGTCCACAAGTGCAGCGGATGCTCCAGCGTCATGCCCATGCCGCCAAGGAACTGGTGGTAATCGTAACAGACCCGTTTGGCCGCTTCCTGCGCGTGATGAAGCGCCATCGCCGCATCGGCCGCATCACCGCTCGCTGCCGCGCGCATCGCCATCCAGTAGGCGCTGTTGGTCAGCACCTGATCCTCGGCAAGGCGGTGCCGCATCCCCTGGAATGTCGCCAGCGCCCTGCCGAATTGCTTGCGTTCGGACACGTAAGTGACGGTAATCGCCAGCGCTCCGGCCAACAGCCCTGCCGCCTCTGCCGCAATGGCCACGCGCCAGGCACGCATCACATCCGAGACATCTGCATCGTGATGGACCATCGTATCCGGCAGCGCTTTAAGGAATGCTACCGGGTAAGCATAGAGCGTATCCTCCTGCGCCGCGCCGATCATCGCCTCCTCCGCGGTAAAACTGCGCACGCCTGAAGGCCCGACCATCACGACGGTAGCGCCCGGTCGCAGGAAACGCACCGGCCCATGGGTTCGACCTTCCTCGACCATGCAAATCGGACGCGGCAATTCGGGATCGATCAAGGGCCGCACCAACGCGGATACTGCCGCTTCCACCGCGAAGGGCAGGCGCGCCAGCTTCTCCACCACGAGCGCCGCGGTCACGGGGCCGAGTTCGTCCACCGCCATGACGTCCAGGAAGCCGTTCTCCGCGAGGGCTTCGTCCAGTTCATCGCTTTCGAGTGCCAGGGACACGTCATGCATCGGCACCGCCTGAAACGGCCGGGCGAGACTGTCGACAAAGTCGAGTACCTGGGTCTGGTCCTCATTGAGGGCAAGCTGCATCAGCGCGGTTCCCGGGGCAGATCCAGCACTTCGCTGGCAATGATGTTAAGCTGGATTTCAGCCGATCCGGCGGCAATGCCCGCAACGATTCCGCGCTGGTGGTGCATCTTGAGATAAGACGAGGCTCCCGCCAGCCCTTCTGGCAGGAACTCAATCACGAATTCGCAAACCGCCCTTTCGGCCATGACCGTGCCATAGCGCGCGGAACTGGATTCGGCGCCGATCGCGAGGCCATCGACCCGCTTCTGGACGACGGCGTAGTTCGCGGTTCCCGCAGCCTCGCAAAGGGCGGCGCAGCGGGCGGCTTCGATGCGGACGTATTCACGCGCAAACTCGCCCCGTTCTTTCAGCATCGCAACAGCACGGTCGAGCGCGGCACGGGCCAGCGTGAAGCGAGGAATGCCGAGCCGTTCATTGCGCAAGGAATAGGCGATGATTTCCCAGGCCTGCCCTTCATCTCCGAAACGCGCGGTTTCAGGGACCGTGACATCGTCGAAGAAGACCTCGTGGATATCGCCCTCACCAATCAGCGATGGAATCTGGCGTACCGTGATACCTGGTGTGTCCATGGGCACGAGGATGATCGTGATGCCCTTCTTCCTGTCGTCACTGGTGCGCGTCAGCAGGAAGCAGGTGTCGGCAAGGCCGGCATAGGATGTCCAGATCTTCTGGCCATTGATAACGTACCGCCCCTCGGTGCGAACTGCACGCGTCCGCAAGGCGGCGAGATCGGAACCGGCGTCAGGCTCCGAAAATCCCTGGCACCACAGCGATTCCCCGCGCGTGATGGGCTCGAGATAACGGGCTTTCTGCTCGGCAGTGCCATACTTTTCGAGCGTAGGGCCGATCCAGTTCACGTTCATGTACTGTCCGCCGCGCGGCTCTCCCGCGATCCACATTTCCTCGGCGAGGATCTGCTGCTCCCACGGACCAAGCCCTTCTCCGCCCATTTCGCGGGGCCAGTGCGGGAACAGAATGCCAGCCTCGGCCAGCTTCACGCAGAATTCGCGCGCGAACGCCGTCAGCGCCGGCGATGCGGGGCCATGCTCGGAGAACTTCTCCCAGTCTTCAGGGAGATTGGCGTGGAGGAAGTCCCGGATCTTGTGCCGGAAGGCGTCCTGTTCCTCGGTCCATTCGAACTGCATGGCATCCTTCCCTGTTCTCCTCCCGGCGTTACCCAGCGTACTTCCCGCCCACAAGGCTGGGCCCAACGCCCCGGCGAAAACCGCAATCCGTCGGTTCCGGTTGACCGCGGCGGCATACCGGGAGCAACATGGAGCCACGGGGCAGTTGGGCCAGCAGGGCCGAACAAGGGAAATCGCCATGCCCAGATTACATGCCTTCGCCTTGCTCACAGCAGCGCTTGCACTCGTCCCTCCAGCAAGCGCGCAGCCCGGGAGCTATCCGACGGACGGGTGGCCGAAGGACGTGAAAGCTACCGCTCTCACCAGCGCCCAGATCGACCCTCTGATGCGCGCGGCAGGTTATTCGAAGTCCGGCAACGCCTGGCGCGGGTGCGGCGGTTCAACGAGCGTCACCCGCGAAGCGGTCGAACTGCGCGACCTCAATGGCGACGGCCGCCCCGAGGCGATCGTCGTTGCCGATGGCACGGAATGTTTCGGAGCGGCAGGCACCGGCTTCCAGCTTCTGCGCCCGGTACCCGGAGGCTGGAAAATCATGACCGACCAGACCGGCGTCGCCACTTTCCTGAACACCCGCGGAGCGGACGGCTATCCCGACCTTGAGATCGGCGGTCCCGGCTTCTGCTTCCCGGTCACGCGCTGGATCGGCACCGAATATCGCGTGGTACGGTTTGCTTACGAAGGCAAGGCCTGCAAACCTCCTGGCTGACCCCCTATTGCCGTACTGCGCCGATCGCTGCCGGCGAAAGATAGCGCGTAGTCGAGATGCCTCCATCCACGGCAATAGTCTGGCCATTGACGAAACCCGCCGCGTCGGAGGCAAGGAAGGCGACCATGTTGCCGATGTCGGCAGCAGTACAGTCTCGCTGGAGCGGGGTCAGTTCATGATTGGTGCGCCGGAAGAAATCGAGATTCCAGAAGGCATCGGTCATCTCCGTCCGCACCACTGTTGGCGCCACGTAGTTTGAACGAATTCCGCGTGGCCCATATTCGGCCGCCATGGTTTGCATAAGGCCGATCTGCCCTGCCTTTACCGTGGAATAGGCTCCCCCGCCCGGCGTGCCATACAGCCCCCAGGTGGACCCGATGAAGAGGATGGAGCTTCCCTCCCCCATGATGGCCAGAGCCTCGCGGCAAAGCCGGAAAGGCGCGCGAAGCGAGATCCCCAGAACTTCATCGAGCATCTCGTCCGTCGTCTTGTCGACCGGCCCGAAGTTGAACGATCCGGCATTGTTCACCAGCACATCCAGCCGGCCGAACTTCTCCACCGCTGCATCGACGATGAGGCGCGGGGCCTCTCTCGAAGTGGCATCGATGGCGACGAAATCGAACTCTACCGTGCCTGAGAGCGCATCCTTAAGCGCCTGAAGCTTGCCTGCGTTACGCCCCGTGCCAAGAACGCTCATGCCCTGTTCTCCGAGCGCGCGCACGATGGCCTCCCCAATGCCGCCTGCCGCCCCGGTGACGATTGCTACCCTGCCTTGCATTCCGATCGCTCCCCTTCGCAAGATGAACCGGATGCCTTGCGCAGATTGTCCGCACGCTCCGCAATGTCGTTCGCGGCGACGTAGCCGAAGGTCATCGCCGGCCCGATGGTCGCTCCTGCCCCCGGATAGGTATCGCCAAACGGCGTCCCCGAATTGTTGCCGGCGGCGTAGAGCCCTGCGATCGGCAGCCCCGCACCATCCAGAACGCGGGCCCGCGCATCGCATCGCAGCCCACCCTTGGTGCCGAGATCACCATTGTTGATAGGCACTGCGTAGAAAGGTGCCTTGTCGATAGGGCCGATGTTGGGATTGGGCTGGGACACAGGGTCGCCGAACATCCGGTCGTAGGCGTTCATCCCGCGTCCGAATTCAGGATCGACACCGGTCTTCGCATAAACGTTCATCCGGGCAATCGTGTCCTGCACCGCGGTTACCGGGAGGCCGATCTTGTGACAGAGCTGCTCGATGGTATCGGCACGGAAGACGTAGTGGTCCCACCAATCCGCCGGAACCTTGTGCTCGGCCGTGTGGACCGTGGGCATCAGACCGCCCGCGCTGAACTTGCGCCGAAACTTGGAGTCGAAAATCAGCCAGCACGGGCAATTCGCCCCGCTTTCACGCTGATCGCGCACCATGGCCTGCCCGAACTGGTCGTATCCGCAAGCTTCGTCAACGAAACGGACGCCGTTACGGTTGACGACCACACTCCACGGTCGTCCCACGTCGAAGGCCGCCTGATGGATTTCGTGGAAGTTGGAAGCCCCCTTCATCGGCAGGGTCATGGTCGGTATCCACCAGCCCTGTTCGGTATGCTCCGTCGAAGCGCCGACAGCTTCGGCGGCGATCAGTGCTTCGCCGCGATTGCCGTCTTCCGGGGTGGACGAATGACGCGTCAGCCCGGGGACCGGATAGAAACGGTCTCGCAGAGTCTGGTTCCATTCGAATCCGCCGGCCGCCAGCACCACTCCGTATCGTGCCTGGACCGGATAGCGCCGCCCGAAACAGGAAAGCTCAACGCCCGTCACCCCGCCGCTTTTATCGATGATGAGGCTTTCAAGGCTCGTTTCGAGGCGCAATTCCACACCGCGCGCGAAGACCTGCTCGTAAGTCGCCCCCATCAGCGCCGCACCCTGAGTGAACCGGCGGTCCCTGTGCGAAACCTTGCGGGTGCCCCGGTCCAGCCAATAGCGCCCGATCATCTTGCCAGCGACCCGGCGCCAGCCCTTCGACTGCATCATGAGTGCGAAAGTCTCGGTAAGGTCCATCGCATATCGACCGAACAGCTTGAAGCGGTTGTACTGCTCCCTCATCAATGCGTAGCGACCGTCGCCGAGCCGCCGTCCATCGAAAGTCGGCACGATCACGGAACGATCCGCGCGTGCGCCGGGCCTGTCCGGAAAATAATCCGGCCAGGCCGCGGCCATCAGGTCGACGCCTGTACTCCTGAGATATCGGAGCATCTCCGGCGCCTCTTCCACGTAGGCTTCCAGCCGTTCGCGATTGACCGGCACCCCGATCGTCGCCCCCAGATATTCCAGGGCTGCCTCGCGGCTGTCGCCATGCGCACCGTCAAGCCCATGATTGGGTATCCACATGACACCGCCGGATGCGGCCGACGTGCCGCCGAACTTGTGCGCCTTTTCGACGATCAGCACCTTCATGCCGTTGTCGGCACTGCGCAGCGCAGCCATAGCTCCCGCCGCTCCCGATCCGACCACTACGACATCGAAGCTTTCACCCCACGACACCTGCATTTCTCCCGCCGCTTTCTGTTCCTATCGCCCGAACGCGATCAAGGCCCTGCCCCCCGCCTTATCGCGTCGGCGGCTTGCCCGAGAAATGACCGCCAAGGTACAGCGAGTTGCTTGGCCCTGCTGTGCCTGCCCGTGCCCTTGCCTCGCATCGGCAGGACAAGCAGGTGGCGAACTGAAAAACGATACCAGACACTGGGAAAACGATGACCGAAAAGAGCTTTGTCGCCGTGGCGAAAGTCGAAGACGTACCTCCCGGCGGAAAGCTGGTGGTCGAAGTGAACGGCGTCAGTGTGATCCTGTGCAACACGCTCGATCGGGTGTTCGCGGTCCGGAACCTGTGCAGCCATGCCTACGAGACGCTCGAATGCGGCCGACTGCGCAATGGCTGGATCTCCTGCCCGGTTCACGGTGCGCGCTTCGATCTCGAAACCGGCGACCCGATCAATCCACCCGCGACGATGCCGATCCAGACTTACGAGGTCCGCATCGTGGGCGATACGATAGAAGTGCTTGCCTGATATCGCACGAGCGGGATGCCCCCGTCTGGACGCCCGGCGGCACGCTGGGCAAGGAACGGACATGAGCGAAACACCCGATCTCGACCAACTCGACCTCGAAGGACTCCGGGCCGAAGTCCGCGCCTTCCTCGCTGCCGACGCGCCATCCGGTTGGCGAGAGGCCAGCGCCACGCAGGAAGATTTCGTCCGCACCCAGCGTGACTGGTTCGGGAAACTGGTAAAGGCCGGCTATGCGATCCCGCATTGGCCCGCCGCGTTTCCGGGCGGCGGGCGCTCGCTTTCGGAACAGAAGGTCATTTACGAGGAACTGGCTCGCGCGGATTGTCCGCGCCTGCTGCTTTCCTTCGTATCGACGTACCACGCTTTCGCCACTCTGCACGAATGCGGCAGCGCCGAGCAGCAGGCCAGGTATCTTCCACGAATCCTGGAAGGCGAGACATGGTGTCAGGGCTTCTCCGAGCCCGGAGCCGGATCGGATCTCGCCGCGATCAAGACACGCGCCGAACGCAAGGGCGACGTCTACGTGGTCAATGGCCAGAAAGTCTGGTCGACGATGGCCCAGTTCGCTGACAAGTGCCTGCTGCTTGTCCGTACCTCGTCGGATGGTCCCAAGCAGGCTGGCATCACATACCTGCTGATGGACATGAAAATGCCCGGCGTCTCGGTTCGGCCGATCCACCAGATCCAAGGCGACGAGGAATTTGCCGAGATCTTCCTCGACAACGTGGAAATTCCCGTATCGGAACGCGTGGGTGAAGAAGGCAAGGGTTGGGCCGTGGCGCAGGCCACGCTGGCTTCCGAACGGGGCCTTACGCTGATGGAACTGTCCTACCGGATGCGCGGTGCGCTTTCGCGCGTTGCCCGCCTCATCCGCGATCACAGCCACGAAGACGATCGCGGCATCCTGCGCGATTTCGGCGCGCTGGTGACGCAAGTGGATGCCGTCTGCGCCTTAGCGGACCAGTTTCTCGACAACCGCATCAACGGGATCGAGCGCATGGGCGACGCATCCATCGTCAAAAACGCCTACTCGCGGGCTCTGAGGGCCTATTCGCTGCTGGGCCTGCGCCTTGGCGGTATCGAGGAACAGTACATCGCGCCGATCACCTTCGGAGATCTCAACACCGGCAACTGGATGGCGGATTACATGAACTCGTTCGCCTGGACCATCGCCGGCGGCAGCGAGGAAGTGCAGCGCAACATCATCGCCGAACGCATGCTCGACATGCCGCGTGAACCCAAAGGATGGGTGGCCTGACATGATCGAACTGAACGAACTGACCGACGCCGCCCAGAAGGCGTTCCCGGCGGACAAGCTCTCTCCCGAACGTGACGAGAGCTGGAATCTGGCAGCCGAAATGGGCTGGCTCATGGTGCGCCTGCCCGAGGATGACGGCGGGCTTGGTCTCGGCCGTGAAGCTTCGACGGCGCTCCACCTCGAAATGGGCCGCATTCTGGCTGCCATGCCGCTCATTCCCGCTCAACTGGGCCTTCAGGCCGTGGCTGCGAGTGAGAGCTTCGAAGATCGTACCGAATGGCTAGAGCGGTTGTCCTCCGGGGATTATGCCCCCCTGAACATGCTTCCCGCACGCCTCGTGCAAAACCCCGACGGCACCGTATCCGGCACGATCAGCGGGGTCTTCGAGGCCGACATGGCAGTGGCCGTGGTGGTACGACTGCCAAATGGCTATGCGCTGGTCCCGCTCGACGCGCAGGGGGTCAGCCGGGTCGAACGCCCGATCTGGGATCCCGGCAGGCGGATTTTCGATGTGGTACTGGAAAGCTATTCGCCAGCATCCTCGCTCATGCTCACCGATGCCGATACGGCCAGTTCGCTGCATGACCTGCTTTCCGCCGAAGCGCAGATCGCACTCGCGGCGGATTGCCTCGGAGGCGCCAATGCCGTGCTCGACATGACTGTCGAGTACATGAAGATGCGGCGCCAGTTCGACCGACCGATCGCCATGTTCCAGGCCCTCAAGCACCGTGCCGCCGACATGAAGACCAGGATCGTCCTTGCCGAAGCACTGCTTCGCAGCCGGGTGCGCGATGAACATGCCAGCGTAACCGACCTTGCTTCGGCGAAATCTCTGGCGGTCGAGGCCTATCGTTTCGTGACCGAGGAATCGATCCAGCTCCACGGCGGAATTGGCCTCACAGAGGAGCATCAGTGCCATCTCTTCATGAAGCGCGCTATGCTCAACGCGCAGCTTTGCGGTTCCACGGACTTGTGGAACGAGCGGCGCGGCAGGACTGCTTTCGCCCAGCTGTCCTGAAAACGCCCAGCCGGGGGAAACGTTCGCAGGCGTGAACCGTTGGTCCTTCTGGAATTCCCGAAGGACCCAGCCCCACGATGACCGAGCCGCATGGCGTCGCCGCCCACATCAAGCAGAACGTGGTGCTTTACGGCGCATTGGCCGCAAATCTCGGGATCGCTGTCGCCAAGTTCGCGGCGGCGGCGATCAGTGGCTCGTCTTCGATGCTTACCGAGGGCGTCCATTCGTTGGTGGACAGCGGCAACCAGGTCCTGCTTCTCTATGGCCAGAAGCGCGCCAGCCGCAAAGCCGATGCATCGCACCCCTTCGGTTACGGGCGAGAGCTCTATTTCTGGGCGTTCGTGGTCGCCATCCTGATCTTCGCGGTCGGCGCAGGTGTCTCGATCTACGAGGGCCTGCTGCATATTCAGACCCCGAACCCTATCGAAGACCCCAGCCTCAATTACCTCGTTCTCGGCATAGCGTTCGCAATGGAAGGGGCGTCATGGGCGATTGCCGTTCGCGAATTCAACCGCAGCCGCGGTGAGCAGACATGGTGGCAGGCGATCCACCGCAGCAAGGATCCTCCGGGATTCATCGTATTGTTCGAGGACAGCGCCGCACTGATAGGCCTCATCATCGCAGCGCTGGGCGTCTGGGCCAGCGTCCATTTCCAGGATGCGCGGATCGACGGCATTGCCTCGGTCATGATCGGTTTGGTTCTGGCCGGGGTCGCCGTGCTGCTTGCCCGCGAATCCAAGGGCCTGCTGATCGGCGAAGCAGCGGACCCGCATCTGATCGGCAGACTACGGGCAGTGCTGGACGGGCACGACCGGATCGACGCCGTGAACCACATCCGCACCATCCACACGAGCCCTCAGGCAATCTTCGTCGCCATCAGCGCAGACTTCGCCGACGATCTGCGAATGGGCGAAGCGGAAACCCTGATCGAGGAACTGGAGTGCCAGATGAAGGCCCTCTCCCCCTGGATCACTTCGATCTACATCCGCCCCGAAAAGCGTGCGGATGCCATGGTCTGGTAAACCGGATCGGCGCGGGATTCCGAATAGGGATGATGTCGGCGCCCTTCTGCAGCGGCTTAAAGCACGCTGATCCGCGCTGCCGAGCAGCAGGCTCCATTCCCTGCGGCGCGCCAAATGGCATCCGTTCCCGCTACTTCAGCGTGACCAGATACTCGATCACCTGTTTGCGCTTGGCGGGGTCAGGAATGCGTGCGAACGACATTTTCGTGCCGGGAACCATCTTCTGCGGCGAGGCAAGCCAGCTGTCGAGAGTGGTGCGATCCCAGGTCAGACGCGAGCCCCTTAGTGAGGCACTGAAGGCGTAATCGGACTGGCTCGCCGCCTTGCGACCCGCCACGCCGTGCAGGTTCGGGCCATAGGAGGTCTTGCCCGCTTCGGTCGCGTGGCAGACCGCGCAATTGGCAAAGGCCGCCGGGCGCGGCGCGGCGTTTTCGGCAGAGCCGGGAACGGCCATCACGGCAGCGGCCAGAACCGCGATCCCCACCGCGGACAGGGACAACATCTTCACGAAAAAAATCAATCCAATTCATAGGACTGGCGCCCCTTATCTGCGGATAAGGCGGCAAGCCAGGACAAAGGCGGCGCCGTATCACCGGCGCCGCCTCAAGGCATCAGAACCTGTCCAGGTTCATTACCTTGCCCCAAGCCGTCACGAAGTCGTTCACGAACATCTGCTGTGCGTCGTCGGAAGCGTAAGCCTCGGACACGGCGCGCAGTTCGGAATTCGATCCGAACACAAGATCGACGGGGCTGGCCGTCCACCGCAGCTTGCCGCTGGTCCTGTCATAGCCCTCGTAGACGCCCGAAGCCTTGGCGGACTTCTGCCACTTCGTGCCCATGTCGAGCAGGTTGACGAAGAAATCGTTGGACAGCGTACCCGGCTTCGCCGTCAATACACCATTCGGCGAATGGCCGGCGTTCGCATCCAGCGCGCGCATGCCTCCTACCAGAACGGCCATCTGCGGCACCGTCAACTCAAGCTGGTTGGCCTTGTCGACAAGCATCTCTGCCGGTGAATGTTCGCTGTCCACTCCATAGTAGTTGCGGAAACCGTCGGCGCGAGGACGCAGGTAACCATAGGACTTCACGTCGGTCTGCGTCTGTGACGCATCGACACGCCCCGGCGTGAACGGCACCGCCACGGTGTATCCCGCCTTCGCTGCAGCCTGTTCGACTGCGGCATTACCGCCCAGCACGATCAGGTCTGCCATCGAGACCTGCCTGCCCTCCTTGGCCGAGGCGTTGAATTCGTTTCGGACGCGTTCAAGCCTGGCCAGCACTTTCGCCAACTCGGCCGGATCGTTGACCGCCCATCCCTTCGCGGGATCGAGGCGCAAGCGCCCTCCGTTAGGCCCTCCGCGCATGTCGGTAGCGCGGAACGTCGCCGCCGAAGCCCAGGCCGCCTTGACCAGTTCACGCGGAGCGATACCGGAAGCAAGGATCTTGGCCTTGAGAGCAGCAACATCCGTTGAATCGATCGCGGTATAGCCAGCCTTTGGCAGCGGGTCCTGCCATGCAAAGCTTTCCTGCGGAGCTTCAGCCCCCAGATAACGTGCCGACGGCCCCATATCGCGGTGTGTCAGCTTGAACCATGCGCGGGCGAAAGCCTGTGCGAACAGTTCAGGATTTTCGCGCCAACGCGTGGTGATTGCGCGAAAACCCGGATCTTCCTTCATCGCAATGTCGGTCGTGAACATGATCGGCGCATGGCGAACGTCCGGCCGGTGCGCATCAGGTACGAGCTGACCGGCGCTTGCATCGCTCGGTATCCATTGCGTGGCGCCTGCCGGGCTCTTGGTCTTCACCCAATCGAATCCGTAGAGATTGTCGAGATACTGGGTCGTGAACTTCACGGGATCGACGGACCAGGCACCTTCAAGCCCGCTGGTGACGGTATCTTCGGCATTGCCCTTGCCGCATTTGTTGGCCCAGCCAAGTCCTTGCTGCTCGACCGGGGCGCCTGACGGATCGGCGCCCACGCATTCCTGCGGATTGTGTGCGCCATGTGCCTTGCCGAAGGTATGCCCGCCTGCAATCAGCGCTGCGGTTTCCTCGTCATCCATGGCCATGCGGCCAAAGGCGAGCCGAATGTCAGCCGCCGCCGCAAGCGGATCGGGATTGCCGTTAGGCCCTTCGGGATTGACATAGATGAGCCCCATCTGCGTCGCGGCGAGTGGCCCCTTCAGCCCTCCCTTGCCGTCCCTGCGCTCATCGCCGAGCCATTTGCGCTCGGGGCCCCAGAACACGATGTCGGGCTCCCAACTGTCCACCCGGCCGCCGGCGAAACCCAGGGTCTTGAAGCCCATGTCTTCAAGAGCAACGTTACCTGTCAGGACCATGAGATCGCCCCAGGAAATCTTGCGCCCGTACTTCTGCTTGATGGGCCAGATGAGGCGCCGGGCCTTGTCGAGGCTGACATTGTCGGGCCAGGCATTGAGCGGATCGAAACGCTGCTCGCCGCCTGCACCACCTCCGCGACCGTCGCCAACACGATAAGTGCCCGCACTGTGCCAAGCCATGCGGATGAAGAAGGGGCCGTAATGGCCATAATCGGCCGGCCACCAGGCCTGCGAGGTCGTCAGCGTCTTGCGGATGTCTGCCTTGACGGCATCAAGGTCCAACGATGCGAATTCCCGGGCATAGTCGAAATCGGAACCATAAGGGTTCGAAGCCGGGTCATGCTGGCGGAGCGGTGAAAGATCGAGCCGATCCGGCCACCAGTCCTTGTTGGACATTGGCCTCGCTCCCTCAGCGGTCACGGTGGGGGAAGAAGATGCCTTGGCTGTTTCCTCTGCATGCACCGTTCCACAAGTCAGAGGAAATGCAGCCATGGCGAGCAATGCGCTTAGCCTAGTCGGTATTCTGGTCATGGGTTTCTCCACCTGCTTGATCGAACGCTGTTGGAGACCCCGGATAGTGGCGTGGCCGATTTCGAAAAAACCGGACAATTCAATTATTGTGATCGCTATTGACGATGAAAAAATAGTTAAACGCAAACGCGAAACAAAGCAGCGACCGTTTTATGCCGCATTTTTCACAATGCGGCAGATCTCGAGCCGCAGCGCAGCAAAAAAAGGCCCCCGCATTTCTGCAGAGGCCCTTCCGTTTCAGTCAATTCTATTTGCGCGCTCAGCTCATCGCAATGAGGCGCTGAGCCTCGGCAACGATTTCCGGCGGCTGTACGAGGAAGGCGTCTTCCAGCTTCTTGGCGAAAGGCACCGAACAATAGGGCGCACCAAGTCGGCCGACTGGAGCCTTCAGTTTGCCGAACAGGGTTTCCTGCACGGTCGCGGCAATTTCCGCACCGGGACCGAAGTTGCGGCCAGCTTCGTGAACCACGAGCAGGCGGCCGGTCTTCTCGGCTGAGGCCAGCACGGTTTCCTTGTCCCACGGCGAAATCGTGCGCAAGTCGATCACTTCGACAGACACGCCCGCCTTGGTCAGCTCCTCATAGGCCTGCATGACGGTGAACATCATCTGGCCATAGGACACGATGGTGATATCACTGCCCGGCGCAACGACGTTAGCCTTGCCCAGCGGGATCGGGCCCTGATTGACCGGCACGTCCATCGGCACGAACAGCGTCTTGCCGCTTTCGACGATGATGACCGGGTCCGGATCCTGGATGGCCGAAAGGTAGAGGCCCTTGAAGTCTGCCGGGGTCCAGGGGATCACCACCTTGATGCCGGCAGTGTGGCAGAACCAAGCCTCGTAGAAGTCGGCGTGCTGGCCCGCGGTCTGGTTGCCCGCGCCGGTCAGCGTGCGGATCACCATCGGCACCTGGCTCTGCCCGCCCGACATGAAACGCAGCTTGGCCGCATGGTTCACGATCATGTCCATGGCCACGGTCGTGAAATTCATCAGCATGATTTCGGCAACGGGCTTGTAGCCGCCCATGGCCGCACCGATGGCCGCACCGATGATCGCCTGTTCCGAGATCGGCGTGGAGCGCACGCGCATCGTGCCGAACTTCGTCGAAAGACCGCGCGTGACGCCGACAACGCCGCCGCCTTCGTTGTCCGCAATGTCCTCGCCCAGCACGAGAACCTTGGGATCGGCCTCCATCGCTTCCATCAGCGCGGCATTGATCGCCTGAAGGCCGTTCATCTTCACCGTTTCCACGGCAGGGGCTTCGAGAGTTTCAGTGCTCATGCCGGAATCTCCTCGGCAAAGACGTCGCGGCGCAGTTCATCGTCGGACGGGTATTCGCAGGCCATCGCGAATTCGATGGCGTCGTTCACTTCGGCCTCGATCTTCGCGGTGAGCGCGTCGAGTTCCTCGGCCGTCGCCACGCCGTCGTCGATCAGCTTCTGGCGGTAGATCGGCAGCGGGTCCCTGGCAATCGCCTCGGCCTTCTCTTCCTTGGTCATGTAGCCGTCGGCATCGCCGAAGACGTGGCCCATGAAGCGGAAGGTCTTGCATTCAAGAAGCGTCGGCCCCTCGCCCGCGCGGGCACGCTCGATCGCGGCATGGGCGTGAGCGTAGACGTCGACCGGGTCGTTGCCGTCCACGGTGTAGCCCGGCATGCCGTAACCGATCGCGCGCTTCGAGATCAGATCGACGGAAGTGCCGTTCTCATAGCGAGTATGCTCGGCAAAGCCGTTGTTCTGGCAGACGAAGATAACCGGCAGCTTCCAAACGGATGCCAGGTTCAACGCTTCGTGGAACGCGCCGATGTTGCTGGCGCCGTCACCGAAGTAGGCGACCGTGACTTGCTTGGTCCCATCCAGCAGTGCCGCCCAGCCAAAGCCATTGGCGATCGGCATGGACGAACCGACGATGCCGGTAGTGACCATCACACCTGTTTCCGGGTGAGTGAGATGCATCGGGCCGCCCTTGCCCTTGCAGGTACCGTCGACACGGCCGCAGATCTCGGCCCAGAGCGGGCGGAGCGGCATGTCCTTGGCGACCATGTCGTGGATGCCGCGATAGATCGTGCAGATCTTGTCGTCGTCGTTCAGCAGCACCGAGATGGCCGAAGGAATGCATTCCTGCCCGCGCGCCGAATAGTACGGCGCAGTGATGCGGCCGCGACGGATCTGGGTGCGGGTGGCGTCGTCGTTACGCTCGATCCGGATCATCCGGCGATAGATGTCGAGCTGGGTCTTGGCGTCGGGCTTGGCCCGGTTCTCCAGTGTCTGGCTCATGGGTCCTCTCTAGGTCAGCCCCTCTTCCTTGAGGGTGCGCCCCGCTGGGCGGGCTGAACCAGAGTTCAGTACGCCACGGACGGCATCACGCAAGAGTAGGCCGGACCGCCTCGGCGTTATCCGCGTCCAGCCGGGCAACCGCCATCGCGCGAACTTCGCTTGACTTCACTTTTTCACTGCCGGTGATGGCGTAATCCTCGTCCCGAAAGAACAACACCCGGCGCGGCACCTTGAAGCTGGCGATCTCTTCCTTGCACGAGGCGATAACGGTCTGCTCATCCAGCAGCGCCCCGTCTAGCGGGACGATGCAGGCGACCACCATTTCGCCCAGCAGGTCGTCAGGCACCCCAACCGTCTGGGTGCGTTTCACCCCCGGAATCCGGGCGATCACCTCGTCCACCTCGATCGGGGCGACATTTGCGCCTCCCGTCTTTATCATCTCGGTCATGCGCCCCTCCCAGAAGAAGCGGCCTGCCTCGTCGACCCGACCTGCGTCTCCCGTGCAGAAGAAACCCTCGGCATCGAAGCACTCTTCAGGCGCCTTGCCGAGGTAGCCGGACATCAGCGTCGGCCCCTTGATGCACATCTCCCCGACCGTTCCCACGGGGACTGAACGGCCCGATATCGGCTCTACGATTTTTAGGAAATTGCCCGGCAAAGGCGTCCCGAACGATCCCTCCACCCGGCCTTCAGGAGCGTCGGCAACGAACGAGGTGCAGATCGTCATAGTCTCGGTACAGCCGAACGACATCGGCACTTCCCATTGGGTCGAAACGGTCGGGTGCTGCCAGATCAGCTCTCCGCGCGGCACATACTTCACGCTGGAAAGGTCTGCCCTGGCCCACTTCGGAGATGCCTTAAGCCGTGCCCACTGGTGCGGGCGGCCATTGAGAAACGTCACCCGCTCCCGCTCCGCCAGATCCAGCGCCTCGTCCGCATCGAACATCCGCTGGAGAACTATCGTCCCTCCGGTCGAGAACGCCGTCCCCACCACCATGGAAACATTGCCCGACCAGAAGAAGCCGTTCCCCGTCCAACTGCGCACGGGCTCATGCATCGCGAAGAGCCGCGGCCAGCGCCACCACTGCACGGCGAAGGCGCGCTGCGAATGGACAACGCCCTTGGGCAGGCTGGTGGTACCGGAGGAAAAGAAGATGCCGCCGGGATCGGTAGGGTGAACACTGTCCGCCCGCTCCAGCACGAGCGCCTTTTCGATCCGCGCTCCATGGGAAAGAAACTCGTCCCATGTCTCGACCGCGCCCCCGGCAGCAACCGCCATCGGCTCGGCTTCGCCCTGAACCCCGCCGAGCGAAACGAGGCGCCTCAGATAGGGAAAGTGAACCGAAGCCAGCACCCCTGGACGCGATTTCGCAATCTCAGGGTCAAGCTCGTGCAACATGGTCCCGAAGTGCTTCCTGATGACCTGTTGCTCGAAAAGCAGCAACGAGACCTGCGATGCGCGGACGAGATGGTCCAGTTCCTGCGCCGTCGAAAAGGTGCTCAGCGCCACCGGCACTCCGCCCGCCAGCGCGGTGCCGAACAGGCTGGAAAGAAACTCGGGCCGGTTGGTCATCAGGATGCCGACACGCTCACCCTTGCCGATCCCGCAACCCACCAATGCACGGGCCACTTCCACCGCGCGCGTCAGCAGGTCGTCGTAGGTCCATGCAGTACGGTGATCGCCCTTGCGCAGCACCACGGCCTCTCGAGGGCCATAGCGCGCGGCGACCTCTCGCAAGTAGCCGGCGATCGTGTGAGCCCCCTGCCCCGGTTCTTCGGCAAGCGGCGGTCCGGCGACGACTGAAGGGCTGCTCATAGGTAAGGTTTCTCCCCGGACAGCACATTGCGTGCCTGACTTTCGCCATGCCTAGCAGGCCCTCCGGGAGGCTGGAACGTGCGGCTAGCCGGTTTGGTGCGGCAGTCACGCCCTTTCGCCGCTGGAGGCAATGCCATCGCCCAGGTGAACCGCAAGTGCGAAGTCACCGGCAGGAAATCCTGACGGAAAGACCAGGCACGCAGCGCTCCCATTGGAACGCCGCGCGATGGGAACACAAAAAGGCAGCGCCTGCTATGAACCGGCCTTTCCGGGGCCCAGCTTAAACCTGATTCCCCAATCCAGCGGCGTGCTTCGCCGCGATCCAGCCGAACGTCATCGACGGACCGACACTGGCACCGGCACCCGGATATACCCGGCCCATAGGCGAGGCCGTGGCGACCCCGCAGGCATAAAGCCCCTCGATCGGAGTGCCATCCGCCTTGAGAACCCTGGAATCGCTATCGCACACGACGCCGCCATAAGTGCCGACATCGCCCGGAACGACCGGGATTGCATAGAATGGGCCCTTCTCGATGGTGCCCATGCAGGCGTTAGGGCCATCCTTGAAGAATGGATCACCGAGCCAGTTGTCATAGGCGCGAACGCCGCGGTGGAAGTCCTCGTCCCGCCCGCCGCGCACGAAGCCGTTCCAGCGCTCGACCGTGGCCTTGAGAGCGTCCTGCGGTACGCCGATCTCGGAGGCGAGCGCTTCCACACTGTCCGCTCTGCGCATCCAGCCGGATGAGAGCCAGTTCGCCATGTTCTTTTTCGCGGTCCCCTTACCGGCGACGGCATATTCATCCATGTATTGCTGGTCCATGATCGCCCAGCTCGGAATTGCCGGAACGGAGCGGTTGCGAACCAACATGTTCTCGCAGAACTCCTCGTAGGAACCGCCTTCGTTCATGTAGCGCACGCCGGTCTGGTCGACCTGGATGGCATGGGGCTTGCCGGTCGTGCTCTGGGTGCCGGGTTTCACATAATCCGTATCCCAACCCGGGGCTTCCGACATCTGGAAGCCGACCATCTGGTCCATTTGCGCAAGAACGGCCCCATGGCGTTCCAGTTCGGCGTGCATGTCGCCGGTATCGCTCTCGATGCCGTTCGACCATTCCTTGCGGGTCCCGGGCATGTACTTGTCGCGCATGGCCTGGTTCTGAGAGAAACCTCCCGCGTTCATGAGCACGCCGAGCCGCGCGCCCACGCGCCAGGGCTTGCCGTCCTTCCGCGTAAGCACGCCAACGGCGCGCCCGCCCTCCACGATCGTTTCATCTACAGGGCTGTCCGTGCGGATTTCAGCCGCATTCCTGTCCAGCACTGCCTTGAGCATACGGCCCTGCAGCGCCGCACCGGCAGTCACCCAATGCTTCCCGGTCAGTTTCCCGATCACGACCTTCACCGCGATCTTGAGGAGGATTTTCTTGATCGCCCACGAGTGCTTCGCGAAAGGCAGCTTCATGCCGTCATCGAGCTTCACAGGCACTTCCGCAAAGCCCTGCCGAAGTTTTCCTGCCCACTCCTTGCCCAGCACGTTCTTGTCGAAGGGCAAAGCCGTGACGGTACGGCTCGTCTTCATGCCACCGGGAAGTTCGTCGTAATAATCAGGCCAGAACCGCGAACCCCGCTCCATGGCGACGCCTTGCCCGACGATGAAATCGAGCATCCGGGTCGCCTCGCGGGCATAGGTGCGGCGCCGCTCGGAGCTTGTGCCGGGGCTGTCTTCACCATCGGGCACGACCGCGTCGAGGTAGGTGCAGGCCTGCTCGAAGCTGTCCTCGCCCGGGTCCATGAAGCGGTTGTTGGGAATCCACATCACGCCGCCGGACTTGGCGGTGGTCCCGCCGACCCAAGGCGCCTTTTCGAGGATCAGAACCGACTTTCCCGCCTGCTTCATCAGCAGCGCCGAAGCCATGGAACCCGCACCGCTGCCCACGACCACCCAGTCGAAGCTCTCGTCGAACTGCGCCATCTTCGTTCTTTTCCTCTTCCCCGGCCCGCAGTCATGCTGCGCAAGCGTTCAGCGAGGTAGACCGGACTTGTAGCGCCTTGGCAAGGCGCGCAGGCCGGCCAGGCAGTTCGTGACCAAAGGTTTCGCCCCGGCGAAGGCTGCCCCTTCCGCGAAGTTCGAAGCTGCCTTGCCTGCCGCAAAGTCCTATGAGCGGAACAGAGAGAGGGAGACTGACCGAATATGAGCGAAAAGCCGCCGCTGCCCCATCTGGGCACTATCGCCTTGGCACGCGAAGGCCGCCTGCTGCGCATCACGCTTAACCGCCCCGAGGCGATGAACGCAGTGAACCTTCAGCTCCATGACGATCTGGCCGAAGCCATGTGGTTCGCCCAGGCCGATACGGGTTCCGACGTGATCCTGCTCACAGGAGCCGGCCGCGCCTTCTCCGCCGGGGGCGATCTCGACCATATCGAGCACAATGCCCGCAACCCCCATCTGTTCGATCACGAAGCCCGCGTCGCCAAGCGCATCGTTTCGACGCTGCTCGATATCGACAAGCCGGTGGTGTGCCGGATGAACGGCCATGCGGTCGGTCTCGGCGCGACGCTGGCGCTCCTCTGCGACGTGATCTTCGCCGCGGAAGGCGCGAAGATCGGCGATCCTCATGTCGGGCTCGGGCTGGTGGCGGGAGACGGCGGCGCGGTGATCTGGGCTCAACGCATCGGGCTGACGCGCGCCAAGGAATACCTGCTGACCGGCGACCTGCTGACCGCAAGCCGCGCGGCGGAGATCGGCCTGGTGAATTACTGCGTTCCGGCCGACGAACTGGATGCACGTGTCGATGCGTTCTGCGCAAAACTGCTCGGCGGCGCGATGGTCGCGATCCGTGCAACCAAGGTTCTTACCAATCTGGAATTGAAGCGGCTTGCCACCGCACTCATGGATGCCGGTATCGCCTACGAATCCGTGTCCGTCCGAAGTGCGGACCACCTCGAAGGCATACAGGCGCTGAAGGAAAAACGCGCGCCTCGTTTCATTGGACGTTAGCGTTCCCCCAAGGCTGCGATGTGAGACGGTACAGCCGGTCCCATCGCAGCCTTGGGGAACGCGCTAAGGGATAGCGGATCTGACGGTCACTCGGCCGGCACCACCCGGTCCCCCATTTCCGTGAACAGTGCCGTGTAGCATGTTCCGAAATCCTGCGCGTCGCTCTGAGTGAGTTCGCCGGCCGCGGTTGCCTTCCCGATCGCCCCGAGCAGTGCCATCGGATCGTCAGTCTCGATATCGTAGATCGCGAGATAGGGATTGCTGTCATTTCCGATCAGCCTGGCGACCAGTTCGTAGCGCTGGGCTCCGTGCATGCCGAACTTGTTGACCAGCTCAGGCAAGTGATTGTTATTGTACCAATCATGGTATTCGGCGTCTCGGCCAGCCTGCGGCGTGGTGAGTGCGATCAGTTTGTACTTGGGCACGGGCATCCTCCAGGAGTTTTCTCGGCCGCGAGCTTCCTTCACGGCGCACTGACGGCGCAAGGTTCTCCACACAGCACAGTACAGGCATCGCCTCGGCGTGAACCACGCCCCGAACGGCTACGATCTACTGGAGGAGCTGGCTTCCGCTCACGAGTTCGACGAAAGGTTCCTTGTCCGCCACGGCCGCGACACGATGCTGGCAGACCGCGAGTTCGGCTCCGCATTCCCCGCGATATTCGCGCGGATTGGCGCCGAATACGCGCTTGAACATACGGCTGAAATGAGCCGGGCTCTTGAAGCCCACGCCATAAGCAATCTCGCTGATCGAGATGTCTCGCGGATCGGACCTGCCGAGCCAGTCCCTCGCCTTAGTCAGGCGCTGCTCCCAGACCAGCTCAGAAAACGAGGTATCGCGCAGGCGCAGCAGAAACGAGAGATAGCGCGGCGAGATACCGCAACCTTTCGCAACCATGGCCGTCGAAAGCTGGGGATCGGAGAGATGCACCTCGATAAAACGCAGCACTTCCTCCAGCCTGCGATCGGCTATCGACTGACGCGCGGGCTGGAGTTGATCGAGCAGCCGCACGGCATTGGCCACGAGTGCTATCGCGGTCTCTACAAGAAGCCTCGCCGAGGATTCGCCCAGTTTCCCATCATCGGCAAAGACCTCGCCTAGCATGCGCTCGGCCATTGCCAGTTCGGGTGCACCGGCCACCAGAACCAGGCCTGCGCCGAGATCCTGCGCGATATGGGAACGCAGCAGATGGGTCGGCACGGTGACATGCAGGACTTCGTGCGCGCCGTCACTGTCAGTGCGGCATTCGATGAGGAACGGCGACATCGAACGCGTTATCATCAGGTCGCCCGGGCGTGCCAGTTTGCTTCCGCACTGGTCCGAAAATCCGAGTTCTCCTTTGCGAACGAACCAGAGGATCGACAGGTCGGTGGCGTCCTCCCGGATATGTTGCCGGGACCGGCGGAACGAGAGGTTGCTGGCAGAACGCTGGCGGATGATCGACATCGCCCCCACCGCCTTACGTTCCGAACGCACCTCCACATTTGGCGCATCCTCGACCCAGAAGTCTCCGCGATAATATTCCTGATCCCGGCTGCCACGGAACATGCGCTGGCCATCGCGGTAATTGCGTTTGTCTAGCGCGAACAAGGTTTCTGCCATGACCCTCTCCCTGGGTACGGAAACCGCGTGGTTCCCGGCTTGCGCCCCGGCCGATTCCCGTCGGTCTCGCGGCACGAGTCGAAAGTATCACGACCACGCGGCATAACTCTACATTCGATGCGGAAGCATCTGCATTGCATGCATCCATTGACCTTGCATGCGGATCGAACCGCCAGATCAGCCCTCCCGGCCCTTCTTCGATAGCCGCCACTCAGGGGGATAATTGGTGTCGTGGCCCTTCACGACCTTGCCGATGCCCTGCTTGAACGTGCTGCCCTTGCCGAGATTGACGTCGTTCTCGCCATCGTCCTTCATCAGCGGCAACATGCCCTCGAGCCATCCCGTGAGCAGGCTTCCCATGTATTCGCCGCGGTACTGCTTGTAGGCTTCGATGAAGGTCTTTTGCGCAACGACCACGTCGGTAGGTCGGGTGATCGAGCAGGCATGGGCGTACTTGGCGGTCTCCGCTTCCAGCTTGTCGCGGGTAACCACGGAATTCACGAAGTTGCAGTGGTGCATTTCGTCAGCCGTGAAGGGCCGGCCGGTGAAGAGCATCTCCGAGAACCGCCGCAAACCCACCATCTCCAGCCATTGCCACATGCGGGGGCCCCAGCCTGCGTAACGGAACGAAGGATGGCCAAACAGCGCGTCATCCGCGGAAACGATGATATCGGCATCTGCGCACTGGTAGAAATGCCAGCCATAGCAGTAGCCCTTCGCCTCGATGATCGAGATCTTCTTGAACTCCTGGAGCGGGCGGTTCCCCGATCGCGCCTTGGCATAATAATCCGTGAGTCCATGGAGATAACGGAAGGACCCGGGCGGTGGGTACTTCACGTCTGGGGCCTCGATCTCGAGATCGGTCAGGAAACCGTCGCCCGGCCTGGGGTTCAGATAGAGATCGCCGTGTTCGTCAAGGTCGCCGCCGCTGCCCAGGTTATCGCCCGCCCCCCGGATAACCAGCACCTTGACGTCATCGTCGATGTTGGCCTGAAAGACCAGTTCACCGAACCGCGCGCGCATACCGATCGTTGCCGTGTTGTGCTTGTCGATCCGGTTGAAAGTGATCGTCGCGATCTTGGTAGCCTTGTCCTTCTGGTAACGAACGTGCTGCTCCGCGACCTTCTTGTGGTCGACTATCGTTTTCATGCCTCTCTCCCGCGCCTCTTCCCGCGCCGCCTTGTCTGCGATCCACGGCTTTCCCGAGTGCTGCCACAGGCAAGCCGGGGGGTATTGGCAATAGGCGCGGGTTTCTCGATATTGGGTGCCGCCGCCCAGCGGCCCATCAGCGGCGAACACGCCCGGTGCGAGAGGAAGCGACCAAAGGATGGAACCGGAACATAACAGCTTCTTCAGCCTGGACGGCCCGCTGGACGTGGCGCCGGGTGGAGGCCAGGTTCGCGCGGCCAACTTCGCGGGACTGGCCAATCTCGCCCGCAGCCACGGCCGCGACGCGCGCGGCATCGTCGAACGGCACGGCATGGAAGCGCGCGTCCTGATCGACCCGGAGAGCCTGGTGGCGCCGCAACAGGTGGCCGACACTTTCGAATATTGCAGCGCGATCTTCGACGATCCGCTGTTCGGCCTTCATTTCGCCTCCATGCAGGATCCCGAAGTCTTCGGTTGCGTGACCGCCCTGTGCCGTTCAGCCCCCACCGTTCGTGCCGGTATCCGCTGCCTCATCGATTTCCTTCCCGTGGTTCACGCGCCCGACTGTGAGGTGGTCTTGATCGAAGGGCGCGAGACCGCCGAACTGACATGGCTGGTCAATGCCGACATCGGCGTGAACGATCAGGCCAATTATCAGGCGGCGATGCTGAACCTGAAACTGCTCCAGGCGATCGGCGGTCCCGCATTCAAACCCAGTTGGGTCAGCCTCTCCGCCGATCCGCGCCAGAGCGACCTTCCTGAAATCGAGAAACTGCTCGGCTGCAAGGTCATGGGACAATCGAGCCGCAATTCCGTGGCCTTCCCGGTAAGGGCACTGGAGCAACCCGTGCCGAGCGCCAACCGGCTGCTCTACAAACTGCTCGGCTCCTATCTGCAGCGCGTGAAATCGGCCCACAGCCCTTCCATCGTCGACAAGGTGAACAGCTATATCCGCGGATCGCTGGCATCCGGTGCCTGTTCGATCGAACGCTGCGCCGAAAAGACGGGAATGTCCGTCCGCACCCTGCAATCGCGGCTATCCGCCGAGAGCGTCCGATTCTCCGAACTGGTGGAGAAACAGCGCGAAAGCCTTGCGCGCGTGCATTTGTCCGACCGCCGGCTCTCGCTTGACGAAATCGCCGACCGGCTCGGCTACGGCGAACAGACGAGCTTCGGCCGCGCCTTCAAGCGGTGGACGGGGATGACACCGCAGCAGTTCCGCGCCGGCTGCTGAAAGACTGCCTGCAGCGCCCTGCCCGACGGACAGGGCGCCCGGTGAAACTACTTCCGTTCGGCCTCGATCTCGTCAAGCGTCGTCCTGGCGAGTTTCAGGAACTTCAGGGTATCGACCTGCGCCGAAGGAATGTCCTTACGGAAAGTGGCGAAGCCGTGGACGAGGCCCTTTCCTTCGTAGTAAGTCGTTGGAACGCCTGCCGCGATAAGCTTCGCCGCATAGGCGCGCCCCTGATCCCGCAACGGATCGAGACCGGCCGTCACCAGCACGGTCGGCGGCAATCCGGCCAGATCGCCAAGCAATGGCGACGTCCGCAAGCTTTTCGGATCGGCGGCATAGTGCTGGCGGAAATAGACCGTAACGCTGTCATCAAGACCATAGCCCGTGCCGAACTGGCGAAGTGACGGATACTCGTTCACGAAATCCGCAGCAGGGTAGATCGGCAACTGCATGATGACCGGAACTGCCGCCGGCTTGTCGCGCAGCGCCGCCGCAACGATCAGGGTCAGGTTCCCGCCGGCGCTGTCTCCGCTCAGGACCAGGCCGGTGACACCGAGACCAAGCGCCTTGCCGTTACCCGCGATCCAGCGCGCAGCCGCCTCGCCATCGTCCGGTGCCGCGGGCCAGGGATGTTCGGGAGCGAGCCTGTACTCCACCGAAACAACGGGCAGATCCAGTTGGCGCGAGATTTCGGCTGCCAGAGCCGCATGAGTCTCCACGCTGCCCAATACGAAGCCGCCGCCGTGATAGAACACCACGACCGGTCCGGGCCCGCGATCGGCGCGAACGTCAAACACCCGTAGCGCCATCGCACCGCCCGGCCCCGGCATCTCGAATTTTCGATCAACCGCAAGATTGCCGACCGGAAGATCGCGAGACGGCATTGCCGAGGGCGGCAACTTGCGAATTTGGGCGATTGTTTCGGCGGTCAAAGGAGGCAGCGGCTGTGCACTGGAAGCCCTGAGATAAGCCTCCACATCGGGTCGGACATAAGGCGCCGCCTGCGTCACGCCGACTGCAGCATCCTTCGCCGCGAGGTGGGCCGGTGCGGCCAGTGTCATGAAAACAGAAAGCAACAGCCCCGATCGGCAGGCACGATTCTTCGAATCGGTCATGAAATGCATCCTCTCCTCCCCTGTAGGGAGGGCTGTTTTACGTATGCATTTCACGCTTGGCGAGCGGGAGACTACTGCATCCCCCGCTCCTGCATCAATAAACGCCGCCCTGTTGCTCGGCAAAGTCCTGCGCCTCGCCGGCGGCGGCGGCGGCCGAGGCCTGCCGTGCTTCCTGGGCACCGCGAATTTCGGAAACCAGCGCATCGCGGCGACGGGCGAACTCGTCTTCCGGCGTGTACTGCCGCGGCTCCGTATCGGGCTTGAAAGCTTCCCAGATGACCGCGGCCTTGGGATCGTTGCCAGGCTCGACACCCATGACCTGCTTGCCGGTCACCCGATCGATGCGCACCATCCTGATCCCCGCCGGAGCGACGAAAGGCTGCACGCCCCACCTTGCCCTCGTGGCCTGGACGACCTGCTTGAAGATCGGCGCCGCAATCCGTCCGCCTTGCGCGTATCCGCCAAGCGAACGCGGGGAATCGTAGCCGAGATAGACGCCGCCGACATAGTCCTGCGTCCCGCCCACGAACCACACGTCCGTCGGGCCGTTGGTCGTACCGGTCTTGCCGAACATCGGCATGTTGAGATCGCGCAGGGTAACGGCCGTGCCGCGGGTAACGACACCTTCGAGCATGTGGACCACCTGATAGGCAGTGCCCGCATCGATCACCTGCTTGCCCTTGCGGTCTATGCGCGGCATCGGTTTGCCGTCCCACTCGGCCATATTGCAGGTATCGCAGCGCCGGTTGTCGGCCTTCCAGATCACCTTGCCGTTGCGATCCTGCACATAGTCGACCACCGAGGAACCGAACTGGACACCGTTGTTGGCGAGCGCCGAATAAGCGTTGACCATGCGTGACACAGTTGTCTCGCCAGCGCCCAGCGCGAACGAAAGGTACGGCTTGTATTCGCCGATACCCACCGTCTTGAAAGTCTTGACCACGCGCGACATCCCGGTGTCGTTGGCAATGCGTACCGTCATCAGGTTTCGCGACTGCTCAAGGCCCCAGCGCATCGTGTGGCTGCCGCTTCCGCCTGCTCCGCCAAAGTTGCGGAAGCATTTGTCACCCAGTCCCGCACCCTGATAGACACAGAATGTTCCATCAAGGACCTGCGTGGCGGGCGTCATCCCGTATTGGAGACCGGTCGCATAGACGAAAGGCTTGATCGTCGAACCCGGCTGGCGCTCGGCCTGGATGGCGCGGTTGAAGGCATCGAGCCCCGAATCGAAACCGCCCTGCATCGCCATCACGCGGCCGGTCGCCGGCTGTTCGATAACCATCCCGCCGGACACTTCAGGAATAGTGCGAACCGCATAAGTGCCTGCAGAAACAGGTGCAGCCGCCACGAGATCCCCTGTCTTGGCAAGGTCCGGCACATTGGTGAGCGCGGCGATGTTACCGTCCGAGAACCCGATGCGCCCGGTCGAACCGCTGCGATCGAGGATCACGCCGATGCGCCAATCCTTGTAGTCGATCGTCTTGTTGGAGACGATCAGCTGGGTCTGCCACGAGTCCAGGTCGTTGATATGGGCAATCGGGTGCGCCCAGGCGCGGTTGCCCTGATAGCGCAGGAGACCGGCACGAAGGCCGTCCCGCACCGCGTCCTGCATCTGCGTATCAAGGGAGGTGCGAACCCAGAGCCCGCCCGCATAGACGCTGTTCGGCCCATCCTCGGCCTTTTCGCCATACTGGTCGATCAGACGGCGGCGGACTTCCTCGATGAAGTAGCCATTGCCGGTCGGATAGGTTTCCGCGCGCCGAGGAATGAGGCCGAGCGGCTGAGACTTGGCGGCTTCGGCATCGGCGCGGCTGGCCCAGCCATTCTCGACCATCTGGCCGAGCACCCAGTTGCGGCGCTCGATCGCCATGCCTTCATATTGCTTGCGACCGTAGCGCTCCGGCGCCTTGGGCAGGATCGCCAGGAATGCCACTTCGTGAAGCTGGAGCTGATCTACGTCCTTGCCGAAGTAGGCGCGTGCCGCAGCCTGAACGCCGAAGCTCTGCCGCCCGAGGGGAATCTCGTTAAGGTAGAGTTCGAGGATCTGCTGCTTGGTCAACACGCCTTCGATGCGGCGGGCGACGACCATTTCCTTGAGCTTGCGGGTGACCGAATATTCGTCACCGATCAGGATGTTCTTGGCGACCTGCTGGGTGATCGTCGAACCGCCCCGGGCCCGTCCGCCGGTGCCGAGCTTGGAGGCATAGTCCACCACCGCCCCAGCCAGACCGGTCACATCGACACCGCCGTGCGTCCAGAAGGTCTTGTCCTCGGCCGAGAGGAAAGCATCCACCAGCGGCCTGGGAAAATCGACATATCGCAGCTGAACGCGCCGCTCACGGGCATAACTGTAGACGATCTCGCCATCGATCCCGCGAACCATGGTCGGCAGCGGCGGCTGGTATTCGAGCAGCTTGTTGGCGTCGGGAAGGTCGTGCGTGAAACTTACCCAAAGGCCACCTAGAACGACCAGACCGGCACCTGCGACGTAGCTTAGGCGCCGCAGCCCCTTGCGTTCGCGCCAAGCCCTGCCCAAGCCTGAAAAACGGCCTGCAAATCGCCCGCCAGCTCCACGACGGATGCGGTAATGGGCGTCCTCGGGCGGCTGTTCGGAGCCGTTCTCGATGATCTCGTCGGTCATTGCGAGTGCCCTCTAGCACGCCCCTTTCGCGCAAGGCCAGACGCGCCGCGCTCTTTTCGTCGCAGTGCCCGTCCTGCCTGCGCCCGCGGCTCAGCCACCACCGTTCCTTGCGAAGTACGCGCGGATCGCGCGGGCAGCGGCATCGGCGAGCGCCTGTTGACCGGCCCGCGAAGTCAGAACCTGAGCATCCCCCTGATTGTTGATGTATCCCGTTTCGAACAGGATCGAGGGGATGTCCGGCGCCTTGAGCACGGCCAGAGCCGCCGTCTCCACCTGTTCCCGGTGGAGCCCGAGACCTGCCGCGCGCAGTTCGCGCAGCACCAGTTCGCCCGCCTGCGTGGACCCCGCCTGGGTTCCGCGCTGCGACAGGTCGAGCAGGATCGCGCCGACGCTCTGGCTGGTCTGCGAAAGAGCGACGCCGTTCACTCGTCCGGCCTCGTTCTCCCGCGCGGCAAAACGCTCGGCCGCCTCGCTCGACCCTTTTTCCGACAATACATAGATGCTCGCGCCGCGCGCCGAATCGCTGTCCGCGCTATCCGCATGGATCGAAACGAAAAGATCCGCTCCAAGTCGGCGCGCCATATCGGGCCGGTCCGGCAGGGAAATGAAGCGGTCGGTATCGCGCGTCAGCGCTACCCTCACCCCGCCGCCCTCGACCAAACGATTGCGCAGCATCAGCGCGATCCGCAGCGCAACCGCCTTTTCCTTGACCTCGCCCTGCCCGGCTCCGGGATCGAAGCCGCCGTGCCCTGCATCGATAACGACCAGCGGCCGGCTCGAATCCGCAGGACCGTCGACGCGCGGCAGGTCGACCGGCGTGCCTGCCGCGGGCATGTCGAAACGAACGACGTAATCGAGATCGCGCGGAGAAACGAAGAAACGCGGTCCCACAACCGCCAAAGCGATCGCCAGCGCCAGGGGCGCGGAAAGGATCATGACCAGCTGGATGCTGCGCGACATGGAGTTTTGACTAGGATCGCATGATCGCCCCCGCAATACTGCCGATCTGCCCTTTTCCCCCATTTTTACGCCTCGCACCGCAATCCCGGCAGTGATCCTGCATGGCGTTCGGCAATGAACTTGCCCTGCGGGACCATGGGAACTTGCCGTGCCGGGCCATGGATGCTAGGCCAATTCGACCCGGGGCTCGGAAGCTTTCGGTCCTCACATGCCGGACAGACACCACACTGGATGGTGCCGGACAGGATCGGTCAAGCCAGAACCCGGCCGTCAAAGCCGGAAAATCCGTTCCGGAACCAACAGGTTGACGCGAGAGATGAGAAGCCAATTGCCGCTATGCCAGCCAGTCCCCGAAAGGGCGTGGGCGGTATCGCAGCAATTTTCCGCGTGTCCGAATTCGCCACGCGCACTTCCGCTCGCAGACACGCCGGCCATCCGCAAGGTTGCCGGCCCCTCCGCCGCCCTGACGGCGGCAGACACGAAAACAGTCGCACTCGGAGCGCTGGATTGCTCCGTTTCCACACTTACCCCCGCCCGCGTCGAGACGCGTCCTGCCGCATCCGGCAGACCCAAGGCTTTCGCAGCGGGCATCATCGAACAAACTCGCGCCACTTCGGCTGATCCGGCCGGAGCAGAGCGCGTCTGGAGAATACACAATGGCAACGCGCATGCTCATCGATGCGCGCCACCCGGAAGAAACGCGGGTGGCGGTACTCAAGGGAAATCGCATTGAAGAGTTCGATTTCGAATCAGCCGACAAGAAGCAGATAAAGGGCAACATCTACCTGGCGAAGGTCACCCGCGTGGAACCTTCGCTTCAGGCGGCCTTCGTCGATTTCGGCGGCAATCGTCACGGATTCCTCGCCTTCAGCGAAATTCATCCCGACTATTACCAGATCCCCAAGGAGGACCGCGAGGCCCTGCTGGCGGAAGAAGCCGCCCATGCCGAGGAAGAAGCCGCCCTGCGCGCTTCCGAAGGCGATGACGAGGACGAGGAAGGCGGCGAAGGCTACGACGACGGCGGCCTGACCGAGGTAGACACGTCCGAGAAGGACCATGTCGCCACGATCGAGGACGGCAACGTCGAGAACGGCTTCGACAATGCCGAGGACGGCGAGGAAGAATCCGCCGACGAAAGCAACGGTGAGGCATCGGGCCGTGGTCGCCGCGGCCGTGGTCGCCGCCAGGGCGGCCGCAACTCGGGCCGTTCGAAGGAAGCCGATGACCTGCGTGCCCGCCGCATGGCGCTGCGTCGCCGCTACAAGATCCAGGACGTCATCCACCGCCGCCAGGTGCTGCTGGTGCAGGTCGTCAAGGAGGAGCGCGGCAACAAGGGCGCGGCCCTCACCACTTACCTCAGCCTCGCGGGCCGCTACTGCGTGCTCATGCCGAATTCGAGCCATGGCGGCGGCATCAGCCGCAAGATCAGCTCGGCCTCGGACCGCAAGCGCCTGAAGTCGATCATCGCCGAGCTCGACCTGCCGCGCTCGATGGGCTGCATCGTCCGCACCGCCGGGCTCCAGCGCACCAAGACCGAAATCAAGCGTGACTTCGACTATCTCGCCCGCCTCTGGGACGAGCTGCGCGAAATGACGATGCGCTCCGCCGCGCCGGCGCTGATCCACTCGGACAGCGATCTCATCAAGCGCGCGATCCGCGACATCTACAACCGCGACATCGAGGAAGTGATCGTCGAGGGCGAGGAAGGCTATCGCGCGGCGAAGGACTTCATGAAGCTCCTGATGCCGAGCCATGGCCGCAAGGTTAAGCCCTATGCCGATCCGGTGCCGCTGTTCCAGCGCTTCGGCGCCGAGGACCAGCTGACCGCGATGTACGATCCGGTCGTGCAGCTTCGCTCGGGCGGCTACATCGTCATCAACCCGACCGAAGCTCTGGTTTCGATCGACATCAACTCGGGCCGCGCCACCAAGGAGCACGGCATCGAGCAGACGGCGGTCGCCACCAACCTCGAAGCCGCGCAGGAAATCGCGCGCCAGCTTCGCCTGCGCGACATGGCCGGCCTCGTCGTCATCGACTTCATCGACATGGAGTACGGCTCCAACGTCCGCAAGGTCGAGAAGGCGGTCAAGGAAGCGCTCAAGAACGATCGCGCTCGCATCCAGGTCGGCCGCATTTCCAGCTTCGGCCTGATGGAAATGAGCCGCCAGCGCCTGCGTACCGGCGTTCTGGAAGCGACCACCCGCTCCTGCCCCCACTGCGACGGCACCGGTCTCGTCCGCACCGCCAGCTCGGCAGGCCTCTCGGCGCTGCGCCTCATCGAGGACGAAGCCGCCAAGGGCAAGGGCATCGTGGTTTCGCTCTTCGCGTCGACCGAAGCGGCCATCTACCTGCTCAACGCCAAGCGCACCGACCTGGCCGACATCGAGGACCGCTACGGCGTCAACGTCGAAGTGATCCCCGAGGGCGAGAACGAAGGTGCGAAGATGCGCGTCATCTCGTCGGGTCCGCGCAACGAGTTCGTGCCCCGCTTCGATCCGATCGCCGAAGACGTCGAGGATGATTTCATCGACGAGGAAGAGGAAGAGCTCGAGGAAGAGAACGAGCGCGAGGAAGCGCGCGAGCGTGGTGACGACGGTGAAGGCGGTTCGCGCCGCAAGCGCCGCAAGCGCCGCCGTGGCCGTGGCCGCGATCGCCGCGACGAGCAGGGTTCGGACGAAACCTCCGAGGACGATGCCGAGGCAGAGACCGAAGAAGGCGAAGCCGAGAGCGACGCCGATGCCGACGCAACCGAGGAAGGCGCTGCGCCGGCAGCCGAGGGTGACGAATCGGATGCGCCGCGCAAGCGTCGCCGCCGTGGTGGCCGCCGCCGGCGTGGACGTCGTGGTGACGAAAACGGCGAGAACGGTTTCGCATCCGAAGCCGGTGACGAAGGCACCGAAGAAGGCACCGAAGCGGAAGCTCCTGCCGAAGTGGTCGCCGAAGTCGTCGTAGCGGCAGAGCCTGTCGTGACCGCCGAGGAAGCTCCCGCCAAGCCGAAGCGCAGCCGCCGCAAGAAGGCCGACACTGCAGAGGCAGTTGCCGAGGCTCCGGCCGAAGCCGCAGTCGAGCCGGTTGCCGCCGAAGCCGAGGAAGCTCCCGCCAAGCCGAAGCGCACTCGTCGCAAGAAGGCCGACACCGCAGAGGCAGTTGCCGAGGCTCCGGCCGAAGCCGCAGTCGAGCCGGTTGCCGCCGAAGCGGAGGAAGCTCCCGCCAAGCCAAAGCGCACCCGTCGCAAGAAGGCCGACACCGCAGAAGCGGAAGAGGCTCCGGCAGCAGCACCTGCCAAGACGGCGACCAAGGCGGCAAAGGCTCCGGCCAGGTCCCGTTCGGCTACCAAGCCCGCCGAGGGCGAGGAAGCTGCTGAAAAGCCGAAGCGCACCCGTCGCAAGAAGGCCGAGCCGGCAACCGAAGTCGCGGCCGCGGCAGAGGAACCGGCAGTAACCGCCCCGGCGAACGATGAGTTCGCCGCTGAAGCCTCGAACGGCGAAGATGGCGACTCGGCCGAACAGGGCGGTCCGCGTCGCGGCTGGTGGCAGCGCACCTTCGGCAACTGACGAAGGCGTGCCGCGGGAAAGAACCTGAAAAGGTCTTTCCCAGGCCCAGGATCAAAGGCCTCGCACGGAAACGTGCGGGGCCTTTTTCCTGTGTTCGATGCAGCGGGAAGTCGGCCAGGATGCATTTCCGGCACGCCATCCGACCGACGATGCAAGCCATCGAAGGGCCGAAACCGCAATTCCACTGACACTGGCCCTTGCCCCGCGCGACTGAATCGCTAAGGGGACTTTCAGTCGCGGTTCATGCCGCAGTGCAAGATCACGGGGATTTCTTCATGGCGACCTTCACCCTCCCGGCCAACAGCAAGATCAAGAAGCAGGGCAACGTCCACAAGGCCGAGGGCGCCGCGCGCGTGAAGAAGTTCACCGTCTACCGCTACGACCCGGACTCGGGGCAGAACCCGCGCTACGACACGTTCGAGATCGATCTCGACAATTGCGGCCCGATGGTTCTCGACGCGCTCATCAAGATGAAGAGCGAACAGGACCCCAGCCTGACGTTCCGCCGTTCGTGCCGCGAAGGCATCTGCGGTTCCTGCGCGATGAACCTCAACGGCAAGAACGGCCTCGCCTGCACCACCGCGATCGAGGATCTCAAGGGCGATATCCGCATCACCCCGCTGCCGCACATGGAAGTCATCAAGGACCTCGTCCCCGACTTCACGCATTTCTACGCGCAGTACGCCTCGATCCGCCCCTGGCTGCAAACGGTTTCGACCACGCCCGGCAAGGAGCGCCTGCAGAGCCCCGAACAGCGCGAAAAGCTGGACGGCCTCTACGAATGCATCCTGTGCGCCTGCTGCTCGACCTCCTGCCCGAGCTACTGGTGGAACTCCGACAAGTTCCTCGGCCCGGCGATCCTGCTCCAGGCCTATCGCTGGCTGGCCGACAGCCGCGACGAGATGACCGGCGAGCGCCTTGACGAGCTGGAAGATCCCTTCCGTCTCTATCGCTGCCACACCATCATGAACTGCGCCAACGTCTGCCCCAAGGGCCTGTCGCCGGCGCGCGCCATCGCCGAAATCAAGAAGATGCAGGCCGAGCGCCAGGTCTGAGCCTCCCGGCTCGATCACCGGCAAGCGAATCCCACGTGTCGTCCGATACAGCATTCATCCATGAGCCGGCTCCGGGGAACCCGGGCTGGCTTACCTGGAACCTTGAAGACGACACCCGCTTCAATGCGGTGGGCCTCGGCCCGATGATCATCAGGCGCGAAGGCGAGCGTAGTGCCCGCGTCCGCCTGATCGATCTCGAAACGCGCCACAGCAACATGCACGGCAACGTGCATGGCGGCGTCACCCTTGCCTTCATCGACGTTGCCATGTTCGCGACGATGTTCTGCGTCCTGGGCGCCGAAGTCACGGGCTCCGTTACGCTGGACCTCCACAACCAGTTTATCGGTGCCGGCCGCATCGGCGCGCCGCTGGACGTGGTATGCGAGGTCATGCGCGAAACCGGCCGCCTCGTGTTCCTTCGCGGAACCGCCGAACAGGGTGACAACCTCGTGTCGAGCTTCGTCGGCACCCTGCGCAAGCCGAGCCAGCGATGACCGCGATGCTCGAACGCTACGAAGCTCTTGTAGCCACCGGCGAACTGCGCTCCGACCCCGAGCAGGCGGCCGCGGCGGAACGGCTCAACCAGCTTCAGCGCGAAGTCTACAAGGCGCAGACATCCACCGGCTTCCTCGGCAAGCTGCTCGGCAAGAAGGCCCCTCCCCCGCGCGGTCTCTACATGTGGGGCGGTGTGGGGCGCGGCAAGTCGATGCTGATGGACCTGTTCCACCAAACCCTCGACATCGAGGAAAAGCGCAGAATCCACTTCCATGCCTTCATGCTGGAAGTCCATGCGCTGCTACGCGAGGAACGCCGCAAGGAAAGCGGCGATCCGATCCCGCCGGTGGCGACCACCATCGCGCGCAACGTCAAGGTCTTGGCCTTCGACGAAATGGTCGTGAACAATTCCGCCGACGCCATGATCATGAGCCGGCTGTTCACCCATCTCATCCTCGACGAGGGCGTGACGATCGTCACCACGTCGAACCGCGCGCCCAAGGACCTCTACAAGAACGGCCTCAACCGCGAGCACTTCCTGCCCTTCATTGCGCTGATCGAGAAGGAACTGGACGTTCTGACGCTCAATGGCCCGACGGACTACCGCCTGCACCGCCTCGGCGGCATGGCGACCTGGCACTACCCGCTAGGAGAGCCGGCGACCGAGCAGGTTCGAGAGGCATTCTACCGCCTGACCGACTATCCTCCAGAGGACAGCGACCACGTTCCGTCGGCCGAGCTCGACGTCGGCGGCGGGCGTATGCTGCACGTACCCAAGAGCCTCAAGGGCGTTGGCGTGTTCAGCTTCAAGCGCCTGTGCGGCGAAGCGCGCGGCGCGGCGGACTATCTTGCAATCGCACGCGCCTATCACACCGTCATTCTGGTGGGCATACCCCGGATGGGGCCGGATCGCCGGAACGAGGCCGCGCGCTTCGTGACTCTGATCGATGCGCTTTACGAGAACAAGGTGAAGCTGATCGCGGCGGCGGATGCCTCGCCTGAGGAACTTTACGAAGCGGGCGATGGCCACTTCGAATTCGAGCGCACGGTAAGCCGTCTCAACGAGATGCAGAGCGCCGATTACCTCGCCATGGGCCACGGCGAAGACTGAAAAGTTAACGATTTGCGAATCAGTCGTTAATGGAAATGCGCTTGAGGGCGCGCTTCCGTTAACGGATTTGCACGCCTGCGCTTCAGCACCCAGCCCCAGACCCAGCCCTCGCAAGGCAATAAAAAACGCCCGATTTCCAATAGTGGAAAGGGCGTGGCTGGCGGCCGCATCAGTGGCCTTATCTATCAATTTTTAGCGGATTTCCGCCAATTTTTCTTGAATTCGGAAAGAGTATATGCGGCGTTTCGAAGAAGAGTTCCACGAAACGCCGCATACGATTTGGTGATTAGCGGCCGTAGCTGCCCCAGTACCAGCTGTACATATCATTACCCCATGTGAACCGCCGCTATTTTGCGGCTGCCGACATGGATAACAACAGGTTAAGAAGTCATCAAGACTTTTTTAACCAGTTCGTCTGGGCTCCCTCCCCACGATTTGCGTGAGCAAATCCCGGAATGGTACGGGCCGGCTGACATAGTACCCCTGAATGGCGTCGCACCGCATGGTCCGCAGGATGTCGAGTGCGGCCTGAGTCTCCACACCCTCGGCCACGACGACCCGGTCCTGTGAATGCGCCATCTCGATGATCGACTGGACGAGCAGGAGGTCTTCCTTGTTTCCTTCCATCGCCTGGATGAACACCTTGTCGATCTTGACCTCGGTGGCAGGCAGATAACGCAGGTAGTCGATCGTCGCGTTCCCGGTGCCGAAATCGTCAATCGACAGCTGGACGCCGGACTGCACGAGCTTCTGGAGCATCTGGAACGTGCGCGAGCTGCGGTCGAGACGATCCGTCTCGGTGATCTCCAGGATCAGCTTGTCCGCAGGCAGGCCGTACGTTTCCAGGATTTCGGCGATCAGGCCGGGCAGGCCGGGATTACGAAGCAACTGAGCCGAAATGTTGACCGACATGGTCATGTCGAAACCGTTGCGCCGCAGTTCGACGGCGGAACGCACGGCATCGTCGATGACAAAGCGCGTGATGCGCTCGATCCGGTGGAACTCCTCGGCGATGCGGATGAACTTGTCCGGACTGATCGGACCGCGCTCCGGGTGAGTCCAGCGCACCAGCGCCTCGGCCCCGGTCACGCGGTTGCTCGCCACGTCGAGCTTGGGCTGATAGGCCACCCAGACCTCGCCATTGTCGATGGCGCGATCGAGCTGGGTCAGCAGCGAGATTTCCCACTGCGCCTCATGCTTGCGGCTGTCGAACTTGTAGACCAGTTCGTCGTTTCGCACGGCCTCCTCGGCTGACTGCATCGCACTGGCGACGCGGCTGGATACCGGGCGATCGAATTCCGAATCGATACCGCAGTTGAACGAGAGATCGATGTCGAGCCCGCCCACCTGGATCCCGTTCTGCACGATCCGGTGGAGGCCTTCGAGGTTCTCGAACAGATCGAAAGTGCTGCGGATCGTGGAGAGCCACATGAACATCCCGCCCTCGTGGTAAACCACGACTTCGCTGTCGCTGATGCGGATGCGACGGACGATCTCGTTCGCGACTTGCGCCTCCACGTGTTCGGCGAAGCTGCCGATGATCGCGCCGTAATTGCGGATCTGAAGCGCCACGAGGATCCGGCTCGAAACCGCGTCGTATTTGCGCAGCACCTGCACGCTGGGAAGGCCCGAGCCCGAGTTTGTCTCTCCGGCGACTTCGACACGGTCGAGGTTGCGCATGCGGAACACGGCTACGGTGGCCATCGCGATGGCCGGGAATACATCCACCTGGACGCGGAAATGATCCAGCATCAGCGGGAACAGGATAAGCACGACAACGAGGCCGCTGAAGCGATAGATGTCCAGCACGCGCCCGCGCCCAACACCCGTCACGATGACGACCAGCGCCAGCAGGAACGGGGGAATCCATCCCAGGACGAACGGCACCCCGTCCTTCAGGGTCTCTGCCGCGATGGCATGGAAGTAGCCGCCGGGAACATAACCCTGCATCGGCAGCGTATGGACGTCGTGGAACACCTCGGCGCTCGGCGCGATGATGATGTCCCTGCCGCGCACCGATTTCGGATCGAAGCGGCCCATCAGCACATCCACATAGCTGGCTGTCGGGATCGTCTTGTAATCGATCGAATAGTCCGGCTTGTAGACCGAGGACGTGCCTTCCTGCACGTCGGCGATCTTCGCCGAAAGGCTCGGGATGACACCGATCGGACTGTCGGACGCGAACGGGAAGCTCGTGCTGAGATTGAACGGATGGTCCAGGGCCAGCAGCGAAACCGCGCCGGCATCCTTTCTCAATCCCCGCGAAGGAATGACCGAGGCGTAATTGCCCATCGCGCCGTCCTTGCTGGGCATCGCGCCCAGGAAAACTCGTCCGCGATATTTGGCGAAAGTCGCAAGAAGTTCGTCGCGGCCGACGGTTTTCTCGTGATCGTTCAGGAAGCGGTCGAAGAAGACCCGCTTCGCGCCGGCATCCATCAGATTGCGGATTACCTGGGCATCGTTCGCACGCGAAACGTCGAGGACCTCGAGTTCCTCAAGCGTCTTTCCGTCCTGCAGGACCATGACGATCTCGCCCTTGGACGGGTGCATGCGAAGCCATGTCCGGCCATTGACCAGAATGTCCTCCAGAGGGAGGCCTGCGCCGGTAACGCCCAGAAACACGCCGGTCAGCACCGCCCAGAAGACGATCCTGAATCTGGCGCTCTTCCAGACTTTGGCAGCCCGCGCGCCGAGGTCAGACATGATGGCCTCGCAAACTCATCCCCTCTTCGTCCCTTCGCAGGATACGGCCTCCCTTCACGGAAAGCGTCCGCATTTCAATCATGTACTGGCGACCTGCTATGTTCATGCACGTCCTGCGAATGACGTTTCGATGCCGGGTTAGAGCAAAGGTCCTAAGAATAGGTTAGGTTAACAAGGCTTCACGATCGAATTCGCGTAACCCTGCTAGCCCGCATTCAAGCCGGGCGCAGCGGCGAAATCAGGCGATACCCAGACGGGTGAGCGACTTGTCGAGCATGAGCAATTGCCAAAGGAGGCGGGAATGATCCGCCCTCCCGGCGATATGTTCCTCCACCACGCCCGTCAGCCGCGCTCCATCCAGCCACCCGGTGCGGGCCAGCGCCGCACCCGAGGCGATCTCCCGCGCGGATTGTGCAAGCGGTCCCCGGAACCACTGGGCGATCGGCGTGACGAAACCCTGCTTGGGGCGGTAGAGAATCTGGTCGGGCAGGAACCGCCGCATCGTGCGCTTCATCAGCCACTTGCCCTGCCCCCCGCGCACGCGCATCGATTCGGGCAGGCTTGCCGCGAATTCGATCAACCGGTGATCGAGCAGCGGCTCTCGCGCTTCAAGGCTCACCGCCATGCTGGTGCGGTCCACCTTGGTGAGGATGTCGCCCGGTAGCCAGTGCTTGAGATCGGCGTACTGCGCACGGTCCAGCCCCGAACGGGCGGGTGCACCGCGCATCAGTTCCAGCAGGCCGTGTTCCGCACGGTAATCGCCGCGCAGTTTTCGAAAATCGCCGGAGTAGAGCCCATCCCTCAGTTCGGGCGGGGTGAAGCCGATGGAACGGGCGTATCCCTCGGCGCTGTCCCCCACGAGGGAGAGTAGCGTGGACCTGGCGCGCAACGGACGCGGCGCCCAATCCGCCTTGGGATAAATCGCCCCCAGTGCACCGAACACCGGCCTGCGGATCGCCTGCGGCAAGAGGCTGCGAACGCGGTCCTCGCCATGCTGGAACACGTGACGCCGATAGCCCGCGAACGCCTCGTCCGCACCATCGCCCGACAAGGCCACCGTCACCGATTCGCGGGCGAGCTGGCACACTCGCAAGGTCGGCAGTGCGGAAGCATCGGCAAAGGGCTCGTCGAACATCGCCGCAAGCTGGTCGATCGCCTCGAAATCGTCGGGAGACACCTGCCGCGCCCGGTGGTCGGTCGCGAACTGCCGCGCGATCTGCGTGGCGTAACCGGTCTCGTCGAGTGCGGCGACGTCGAAGCCGATCGAGCAGGTCTTCACCGGCTGCGTGCTCTTTTCCGCCATCAGCGCGACGACACTGGAACTATCCACCCCACCCGACAGGAACGCGCCGAGCGGCACGTCCGCCACCATGCGAGAGGATACGGCCTCGCGCATGAGGTGGAGCAGTTCCGCTTCGAGATCGTCGACCTTGCCCTTGCGCCTTTCGGCGAAAGACACGTTCCACCACTGCGCGGGCCGGGGCATCGGCGCGCCATGCCGCAGCAGCAGCGAATGACCCGCCGGAAGCTTCGTCACGCCCTTGAGAATGGAACGGGTGTCGGGGACATAACCCCACGCCAGATAGTCCTCGATCGCGAGCGGATCGATATCGCGGCGCAGCAGCGGGTGAGCGAGCAATGCCTTGAGTTCGGACCCGAAAGCGAGGCTCCCGTCGCTCAGCGGCGCAAGGAACAGCGGCTTCACGCCCAGGCGGTCCCGTGCGAGGAACAAGGTGCGGGCTTCGAGATCGTAGATCGCGAAAGCGAACATGCCGTGTAGCCGCGAGACGCAATCGGGGCCCCAGCGCTGCCATGCGGCAAGGATCACCTCGCTGTCGCCGTCGGTGCGGAATTCCGCCCCGCTCTCCCGCAGTTCACGGCGCAGTTCGCGATAGTTGTAGATTTCGCCGTTGAACACCAGCATCGCGCGGCCGTCGGGCGAGGGCATCGGCTGCGGCGATCCGGCAAGGTCGATGATCGAAAGCCGCCGGTGCCCCAGCGCCACGCCGGGCGCGGTCCAGACACCCTGCCCGTCCGGCCCGCGATGGATCATGGCATCGCACATGGCCGCCACCCGCTGGGGATCGACGGGCTTCGGCGTCTCGAGATGGTAAATACCGGCGATGCCACACATATCTGATGGCCTAGCGGAGCGCGGTGACGCGGTCCATCCACGAGTCCACCGGGCCGGTCGCTGCGATGAAACGCGCAATGGATTGCGCTGCGCGGTGGCCGGGATAGTCCTCGGATGAAAGGATCAGCATCGTCGTAGGCCTTGCGCGCAATACGAGGTGATCGCCGATGATCGCCAGCTTCAGCCGGGCATTGCTGCCGGTGAGCAGGTCCCCCGTATGGAACCAGGTTACCGCCAGACGCTCTACCTTCCCCTGTCCAAGCAGGCGCTCACTGCGGGCGTCGCGGAAAGCGGGGCCGGGAGCCTGCCAGGACCACGGGCTCGACGGGGTCAGCGCCCCCTGCCCGAAACCGCCGGCCTCCCGCCCCTCTCCCTGCCCCGCGTAAAGCGCGATGAACACGTCCACGCTATGGCCTTCGCCGTCGGCATAGCGGCCAAGCAGCCGGTGATCGGCACCTTCGGCGCGCGGCTCCCACCAGATCGCCGGAGCGTAATCGACCCGGTGCCAGCCTGCCACCTGCGGCATTTCGATGGCCTGCGGCAGCGGCGCATTTAAAGTCTCGGCCGCGAAGGCCCAGCTTTGCGCCGCGACGACCACGACAGCGAAGCCCACGATCGCGGCGATGCCGCTGATGCGCCCCTTATCCAGCCATGCCAGCACGCGCGACCGGGTGATCGCATCGGTATCGATCATCGGTCCGTCGAGCGGGCGGTCGAAGAAGCGCCATGCCCCCGCGATCACGAGCGCGAGCACGATGGCGAAGAAGAACCAGCCGTAGACGATATGATCGAAGCCCGCAGCCTTCTCCACGCCGACGATCTGCGCGGCGTAGATCGTGCCCCAGGCACGCACGCCATTGGCGAGAATGGGCACGACGAGGCATGCCGCCATCATCGCTGACCGCCGCTTCCAGCTGACGAAGCAGACGTTGGTCGCAAGCGTACCGAACGCGATCATCGCGATCAGGAACTTCACCCCGGAACAGGCCTCGGCCACTTCGAACAGACCGGCAGGCGTATCGATAAAGACCCCGTCCACCGTCGCGGGAATGCCGCTCAGGTGCGTGAGAGCGATGGTGATCTCGGCCGTGATCGTCTGGAGCGCCTCGACCAGTTCTTCCCCGAAGGGTACGAGAAAGGCCATGTAACAGAGCGGAAAGAACAGGCCTGCCGTTACGCGCGGGCCGAGCAACAGCGGCACGGCAGATCCGAGCATGGCCACCGCCCCCGCCTGACGGGCAAGGTCGAGCCCTGAAAATGCGCCGAGCACCCAGAGGAACGCGGCACCGCTCATCGGGATCAGCCCGGGCCACCAGGCCTCCGGCATGAGCCGGACCAGTTCCGCGCGGCGCTGCCAGACAAGCCAGCCCAGAATCGGCGGGATCAGGATGATGTGATTGTACGTGGAAATGTCCCACCACTGGCGCCCCATCGCGGCCCAATCGTCATGGAACACCGCAATCAACGCCAGCATGACCGCACCGACGCGGATCAGCGCCGCACGCCAATGGGCTGGCAGCGAGCGCCAACGTCCCGCAGGCACGCCGGCAGTCTCCAGAGTGGCGGTTTCAGGCGGCATCGCTCATGCTCCCCGACTTCAGGGCAATCAGGCGTGGAAGGTCTGCCAGCGCTGCCCCCCAACTTGCGTGAGCGCCGATCCATTCCCGCGCGTCTTGGCCCATGGCCCGCGCCCGCGCGCTATCCCCGGCGAGTGCGATGACAGCCTCCGCCAGGGCCGCGTCGCTTTCCGCTACGAGAAAATCGCGGCCATCTTCAGCCTCGATCCCCGTGGCGGCGCCCGGAGACAGCACCGTGGGCAGGCCCATCGCCATGGCTTCAAGCACCTTGTTCTGCACCCCGCGCGCGATTTCGAGCGGGACCAACGCCATGTCGGCAGCCGCGATCCAGGGGCGGATATTCTCCACCCGGCCCCATATGTGCACGCCGCCGTGCCCGTGGTGCGCCATGAGCGAGGCTGGCGGATTGCGCCCGACGACATGCAGACTGGCAGCCGGCAGGCGGCGGCGCACCAGCGGCAGGATTCGCGCGATCGCGCGTTCGACTGCCGCCACATTCGGCGCATAGTCCATCTGACCGGTGAAGATCAGGCGCGGGCGGTCGATAGCCACCATGCGTGGCTCTGGCACCGCCTTCGTCGGATCGAAAAGCGCGCTATCCAATCCGTTGCCCATCGGCTCCACCGCGCAGGCGGGATCGCCCAGCCGTGCGGCGAACAACGCCGCTTCGGCCTTGCTCACCAGCAGGGTCACGTCGGCCCGGCGCGCGATCCGGGCTTCCTCGGCCCTCAGCAACCGCCCTTCGCGCCGTTCCATCCAGCTTCGAAAACCGCGCCCCGCCGCGCCATAAGCCTCGAACTTGGCGGAATCTACATCAACCAGATCGACGATCAGGCGGCCACGGAAGCTCTGCGGAACATACTGCGCCACTTGGCCTGAAAAGACGAAGATGGTGTCGATCGGCCGGACGCGGAGCACTTGCTCCACCCAGTTCGCCATGCGCCGGTCGTGAAACGCGGTCAGACTGAGCGGACGTCCGGTTGCCAGAGATTCCAGCCCTGCAACCGGCAGCGATTTCGTACGGGCAAGCAGCAAGTGACTGGCGGATAACGCTGCAAGCTCTGCCTCGCAGCCATGATCGGCCGCATCGTCGGCAAAGCAGCCGACGTGAACGGGAGCCAGCCGGGCCAGCGCCTTGAGCACGTTGTGCGAACGGATCTTGTCTCCGCGATCCGGCGGAAACGGGATGCGGTGAGCCAGGAACAGGATTTCGCCCATCAGCCGATACCGCGCGCGATCAGCGGGCCCAGCCTATTGGCCACGGCAAGCGGCAGGCGTTGCCAGAGCTTGATCTGAAGCGAGAGCTTGCTGCTCGTCGGATCGGCTTCCCGCTTCGCGGCACCCGGCGCGGTCCAGATGGCATATGTCAGCGGTTCCGGTTCGAAACCCCAGTTACGCTTGAAGTGATAGGCGCCGCTGTCCGTCTTGGAGCGGCCGAAATCGAACGTCGTGCAGCCCCGCCGCCGGGCATGGAGCATCAGTTCGAAATACATCCGGTCATTGGCGCGCAGCTGGCGTGCTTCCCGGGTGCCGCCCCCCCAATAAGGCATTGCCGCGCCTCGATGGTAAAGCGTGATAACGCTCGCCACAGCCTGCCCCCGATGCCGCACGGTAAGGATGTCCGCATCGTCCCCGAAGGCATCAAGCACGGCATCGAGCAACTTGCGCGGAAAAACCGGTGTACCGAGATTGCGATAGCTCTCGGCAAAGACGCTGTAATGCGCGGCGCGATCGCGCTCGCTGCTGCCGATCTCCACGTGCAGGTCGTTCGCCAGTGCCTTGCGGACTTCGGCGCGCTGCTTGCGCGGTACGTCGAGCAATTGTGCCTCGTCGTCCGTGGCCAGGGCGCGGGCAAAGTTGCAGTGGCTTTCGGTCTTGATAGCCCAACCGCCATGCGGATCGGGCAGCTCGCCCCCTCGCAGTTCGATCGACGGGCAGGAGTGGCGCAGCGCAAGCTCCTCCAGCGCCGCGAACAGTGCCGCCGTATCGGTCCGCGCACCCGTGAGAAGCCCCCCGCCGACCGCAAAACCGGTGGAGGCCAGCAGCCGGCCGAAAACAGGTGAGTGTATCGCGTCAAGCGGCAGAAAGGCCGAGATCTCCCCGCAACGCTCCTCGACCAGCGCGAGCGCGCGATTCCCGGTTGCGCGGGCGACAGAGAGGAACCAGGCCGGACGGTGGAACGGGGTCGCCTGCGGATGACGGGCGGCGAACAGCTCCAGCCGCGCCACTTCGCCCGGATCGGCAAGATCGACCAGCCTGATCGTCCCCTGTTCCGGGGCGAACGGGGCGTTCATGCCGCCAGTGCCGCCGCGTGCTGCGCCTCGCGCGCGGCAAGTTCGTCCATCCGCCCCCAGCGGAAGTCCTCGATCAGGTGCCGCAACTTGCCCGCCATGGCACCCAGGTTGGTGTAATGCCGCAGCCGCGATCGCAGCGGCGCGTTGCCGACGCGCGGCTGGCCGGGATCTATTTCCCACGGGTGGAAATAGAACACTGCCGGGCGCCCCTGTGCATTCACCTGCCGGATCGCCCAACGCGAAAAACCGTATGGCAAAACGCGGAAGAAGCCGCCGCCACCGGCCGCCAGCCTGCGTCCGGCAAACGTTGCGGTCGTCACCGGGATTTCGACGAAATCGCTACCCGCCAGGGGATGGAAGGCGAAGCGAGGGGCCTCGCGCCAGCCGTAATGGTCGTGAGCGATGGGCGCGACGCTGGAGCTATAGGCGTAGCCCCGCCCGGCGAGCACTTCGAAGGCCCAGGGCGTGCGCGCATCTATCGAGAAGCTGGGCGCGCGGTATCCGGTCACCTTGACCCCGGCGGCGTCCTCGATGGCGTTGCGGCTCATGTCGAGATCGCGGCCGAATGTCTCGGCATTCATGCGAAACACCCGCTCGTGGTCCCAGCCGTGGCTGGCCAGCTCGTGCCCCGCCTCGGCGATACGGCGCAGCAATGCGGGATGACGCACCGCGACCCAGCCCAGCGTGAAGAAAGTACCCTTCACGCCCGCAGCGTCGAACAGTGCGAGAATTTCGTCGCAGTTGCGCTCGACACGCGTTCGTATCGCAGGCCAGTCCGCCCGGTCGATCACCGTCTCGAAAGCGCCGACCTGGAACCAGTCCTCCACATCGACGGACAGCCCGTTGACCGGTCTTGTGTCATTCATGGGATCCATCCTCGTGAAGGCGGGGGACCAGTCAGGCTGCCTGGCGCTGGCCTTCGCCGCCCTCGAACCATTCGATCAACATGGTAAGCGTGTGCCGCAAGGTACGCTCCTGCTCGTCGAGACGGGCTTCCAGACGGGCCGCATGCGCGGCCGACTGCTCAAGCTGTTCCTGAAGCGCGGCGATGAGGGGATCATTGCCCGAACCTGCCGCAACCTCCTTCTCCCGCTCGGCGCGGGCGGCAAGTTCCAGCACGGCATGCTGAAGCTCGTCGATCTGCGAATCGCGTTCCGCCAAGGCTGTCTCGATAAGGGCGATGGCCGCCTTGGCATCGAGGGCTTCGGAATGGTGCACCGGCGCTGCCGCCACTTGCGCCGCGGGCACGCCAGGCGCTGCTTCCGCCGCCGTCTCTCGCGGGCTGACGAGCGCGCGGGCGCCATCCTCATCGAATTCGGCCAGCACTTCGGCCAGCATCTGGAGATCGATCAACGAACGCTTCTCAACCGCACCAAGCAGCAGCAGGCGGTTGACGATCTGGTTGATCCGGCGCGGGATACCGCCGGTCGCCTCGTGGATTTCCGCGAAGACGCGATGATCGAAGCCCGGATTGCCCTTCCAGCCGACGCAGTTCAGGCGATGCTCGATATAGGGCTGCACTTCGCGCACCTGCATCGCGGTGAGGTGATGGGTGGCGATCACGCGCTGGCGAAGCTGTTCGAGCTGATCGCTTTCAAGCAGGGTCGTGCGGAACTCCGGCTGGCCCAGCAGGAGCGTCTGCAGCAACGGATGCGAGCCGAGCTGGAAGTTCGACAGCATGCGCAGTTCCTCGATCGCGTCGACCGAGAGGTTCTGGGCCTCATCCACGATCAGCAGGCAGCGGCGACCGGCGCGCGCCTCGGCATGGAGAAAGCCCTCGATCGCCCCCAGCGCCGAAGCCTTGTCGTGCCCGGCGACCGGAAGGCCGAACGCTTGAGCGACGACGTGAACGATCTCCTCACCGTCAAGCGCGCTGGTGACGACGCAGGCAGCCGTGAGGCGCGCCGGGTCTATCGTCGCCATGAGGTGCGAGACCAGCGTCGATTTGCCTGCACCGACTTCACCGGTGATGACCACGAACCCTTCACCCTGGGCCAGCCCATAGCCGAGATAGGACAGCGCCTTTCGGTGCGTCACGCTCTCGAAATAGAAGGCCGGATCGGGCGTAAGCTGGAAGGGCCGGCCCTCGAACCCGTAGAATTGGTCGAACATCCCTGCTCTCCTTCGAAATCAGAAGCTGTAGCGCACGCCGGCGAGGGCGGACGCGGTCCAGTAGTCTTCATACAAGGCATCGTCACGGCTCACGCCGTCGAGCCCGAGTGCCACCGTCGCCCTGAGGCGGCGGGCCAGCATACGGTAATAGCCGAGTGTGGCACCATAACCGTTAACATTGCCGACCAGCGGATCGTTGCTGGAAAGCCAGTTCGCATAGACGCTCGCCGACCATCCGGCTTCTCTGCCGAGTTGGCCGCTGAGATAGGCCGAGAGCCACCAGTTCTGGTCGATCACCCCGTCAGCCGCAGCCAACACGGTGTTCTGCGGAGCGATGAAATCGCGGCGGTCGTACCCGCCACCGATCCCCGCATCGAGGCGGCCGACCCTGCGCGAATAGCTCGCCGCCACGCCGCGCCCGCGGAACACCGCCGATCGCACAGAGCCCAGCGCGCCCGAAAAGCAGTTGCTGCCGTCAAGCGAACTGACGCAGCCGCGCAGTTCGCCTGTCACGGGATCGCGCACGGCCACGAAGTCATCCGGCAACTGATCGAGCGCGCGGTTGAGCTGGCCGCCGAACCCACTGACATTGTCATAGACCGTGACGCTGAGCTGGCTGCGATCATCCGGCGCATAGGCGAGGTTGCCGCCGAAGCTGGTCGATCCATAACGACGGCCGAAGTGCGCCGAAAGCGAGGTGCGGCGGCTCGGCCGCCACATCACGGCCACGTCCCAGGTCAGGCCGCTGACGTCGTAGGCAAGTTCGCGCGGGACGCTCTTGTCGGTCTTGTAGCGACCGTCGCTGCCGATCACAGGGTTGCCATCGGCATCGCGCAGGGCATCGCGGCTGGACACTTCCACGTCCTCGTAACCGATGGCGCCCACCACCTGCACCGTGCGGCTTACCGGCACCGTCACCAGGGCCCGCGCCTGCATGTCCCGCACGCGCTGGTCGAGGTTGGAGATATCTTCCTGATAGAAGCTGCCCGCAGCGCCCAGCCCCACCGGTGCGATAACGTAAGGCGCCACGCCCGCCTCGATGTCGGCGATCTGCGTCACGCTCTTGTCGAAGACGTCGGCCGCCGCGCCGCCGGGTGTCGCGACGAAGGCGTCCGACTGTTCGACCTTGGTGAAACCGGCCCGGTAATTGGCCGCGAAATCGACATCGCCCGCGCGCGTCCTGAACGAAGGTCCACCGTATACCGAGTAGACGTTGGTTGCCCCCCCGTCGTTCGCCAGACCGGGCGAAAGCGCAGAGCCGCCGTTCTGAACCCGCGCCTGGGTTGCAAGCGCGCCTGCTTCCAGCGTCAGGCCCGGCGTGATCGTGGTATAGCCGCGCACGATGCCGCTGATGGCATCGCCATCGGCTGCGCGCTTGCTCCAGCCGATGTAGCGTTCATAGCGGACGGACGCCGACAACGCATTGTTGCGCCCGGATATCCCCGCATCGACGCCCGCCGCGAGCTGAGTATAGGTGAGCACGTCGTTGCCCGGAGAAAGCTGGGCATCGACGATCTGATCGATCTCGATATAGGGCGTCACCTCGATCCGGCGGGAGCCCTTGCCTCCGCGCTTTCCGGAACGATCCTGCCGCCCCGACGACGGAGCGGAGGCGGCGACTTCATCGGAACCCGAGCCGACCTGGTCATAGCCGATCGTCTGGGCCTCCACCGGCGCTGCCGCTGCCAGCGCAGCAGCCAGAGCGCCCAGGCCCAGCGGGGGCGAAAACACCGACTTCATCCCTTGTATCCGTAATAAGAGCCGAAGCGGCGGCCGCTCGGGCTGAAATGCGTACCATTGAGCAGCAGCTGGACGTTGGGACAGGCCCCCAGCAAAGAGATCGCATCTTCCAGCGCGCCCTGCCCGGTCCGGTCCGCGCGCACGATGACCACGGTCTGGCCGACGTATTTCGCCAGTTCGGCCGCGGGCGATGCCGCAAGGGCGGGCGGCGAATCGAAAATCACGATGCGATGCGGCGCGTTCTCGGTCAGCCTGTCGAGTATCCGCGCGGTTCGGGATGAGGCGATATATTCGCTGTCATTGATGGTCGCATCGCCCGCCGGCATGACCCAAAGCCCGGGAATATCGGTGCCGAGCACACATTCGGCGGGATCGATCGTCTCGTCCATCAATGCGTCCATCAACCCCGGACCGCCGGGAAGCCCCAGCGCGGAAAGGATCGAAGGCTTGGCGAAATCGGCATCGACGAGGAGAACCTCGCTTTCCTTCTCAGCCGCGATCGACAGCGCGAGATTGAGCGCGCAGTACGTCTTGCCCTCGCCCGGATGCGGCGAACTGATCAGCACGCGCTGTGCGGCGGCGCCTGCTTTCTGACGCCGCAAATCGGCCGCCTGCACCAGCAACTGCCGTTTGACGATGCGGAATTCTTCCAGAAGCGCGGTCACGGTGCCCTCCGGCACGATCAGCCCTTGCTCGCGCAGCAGTTCGCGATCGATCGGATGATGCTCACCGGCGAAGGCCGTGGGGGCCGGGTAAGCGGCTGCAACCGGCTCGGCTACATCGCGCGCTGGCGCTGGAGGGGGCGTTGGCGCGGCGAACGGCGGTGAAGCAGGCGAAGACATAGCGGGTGTTTCGGCAGCGGACGCTGCATCGTCAGCGGGCCTTGCGGAGACAACAGGCTCGGCCGGAAGCGGAACCGGCCGAGCGATCATGCTGTTGAAATCGAAATGTCCGGCAGCGCGTTCGATCAGCGATTCGCCGGGGCCGCGCTTTCTGGTCTGTCCGGGCGCGGGAATTTTGCTGTGTTCGGTCATTACCGTTCCTCAGGCCACCATGCCGCGCTGGATAAACTCAACCGCAAGCAACACCACGAACAGGCCGCACAAAGCCGCGCCGGCGCCGATGAAGTACTTGAGGCGGCGCTTGCGAAGCTGGCGCACGCCATCCGTGAGATTTTGCGAGATTGCGCCGAGCACCGGCAGCCCCGTCGCCCGTTCGAGACTCGCGGTCGTCGCGAAGACCGAACGGACCTTGCTGAGCGCAAAAGCACCTGCGCAGCCGCCCACGACGCCGGCGATCAGCACGCCGAACAGCAGCAAGGGCCGATTGGGGGCCACCGGCTTGCGCGGCGTCGTCGGCGGATCGACCACCTGGAACTTCACCGCCTCGCGGCCGGTCTTCACTTCGCCGCGCAGGCGCAGTTCCTCCCGGTCCTGGAGAAGCTTGTCGTATTGCTGGCGCAGGACGTCGTAGTCCCGATTGATGCGCTGGGCCTCGGTCGCAAGTTCGGGGTCCTGGATCGCGGAGGCCGTGAGCGAGGCTACGTCCGATTGCAGCGCCGCCTTTCGCGACGTCAGCGCCTGGACGTTGGCCTGCCGCTCGGCACGGATCGACTGGAGCGAGCTATAGGCGGGGTTCGGCGTACCCGTGCCGCTGGCCGCTTCCTGCGCTGCAGGACCGCGAAGCGCTGCAATCTGGTTTCGCGCCGCGATCACGTCTGGATGGCTGTCGGTCAGGCCGCGCGCGCGCATTCCGGCCAGTTCCGACTGGGCCTGCGCCAATGCGCCCGAAGCCCCGCCGGCAGTTCCTCCGGCGATCGTGCGGGGCGTACCGGCAAGCTGACCGTCGATCGCGGCAAGCGCGCTCTGGGCAGCGGAGAGATCCGCGTCGAGATCGCGAAGCTGCGTGCGCGAGCTTTCCAGCCGCTGCGCCACTGCTGCCCCGCCCAGCGCCATTTCGGGGTGCTGGGCCTCGAAAGTGGTGCGGCGCTGTTCCGCCGATTCAAGTTCCTTTTCGCGCTGGCGCAGCTGCTGGTTCACGAACTCCAGCGTCTCGACCATGTCACCGCGATCGCCCGACAGGTTCTCCTCGCGAAAAATGTCGATCAGCTTCTGCGCCACTTCACGGGCAAGCTGGGCATTCTCGGCATCGGAGAAAGAGGAATAGTTCGCGGTCGCAGTGATCTCGAACAGGTTGTCCTGCTGGCTGACCACGGACACGTTCTTGCCAAGGCCGAGAACCGTGGATTCCATCTGCTTGGGAGACTGGATCGTATCGCCCAGCCGCGTCCCGCGCACGACCTTCTCGAGGTTCACGGCGCTGGTCAGGGTTTGCCGGATGCGCTCGATATCGCGCTTCTTGTCGGCCACGCCGATACCCACCTGCTCGGCCAAGGCGTCATCGAGCTGGATGAAGATGCGGGCTTTGGATTCGTAGGAATTGGGGATCAGGGCCACCACCAGCCAGCCCAGCAGGCAGATCGCCCAGGCCGCCGCAAGCGCGATCCAGCGCCGGTGCCAGACGCTGTGGAGGGCGGCGAGCAGTTCTTCGTAAAGGCCGTTCATCGCGCCAATCCCATCTCGCGCCCGATCCTCAGAACATGCTTTCAGGGATGATAATGACATCGCCGGGGTTCAGCATGACGTTTGCCTTGCTGTCGCCCTTCTTGAGCAGATCGCCCAGACGCAGGGCATATTCCGTCTGCTTGCCTGCCGTCTTGTCGAAGCGGATCAGACGTGCGCGATTGCCCGCAGCATATTCCGACAGACCGCCCACCGCGATCATCGCATCCAGCACGGTCATGTTGGCGCGATAGGGAATGGAAGCCGGTTTCTCGGTCGCGCCGACGACGCGGACCTGCTGGCTGTACGTGCCGGCAAACCCGTCCACGATGACCGAAACCAGAGGGTCCTCGATATATTGGGAGAGCTGCAGGCGGATATCCTCCGCCAGCATGGCCGGGGTCTTGCCCACCGCAGGCATGTCCGCGATCAGCGGCGTGGTGATGCGGCCATCGGGCCGAACCTGAACCTTCGCGCCGAGTTCGGGGTTGCGCCAGACGAACACGGTGAGCTGGTCCAGCGGACCGATGATGTACTCCTCGCTCGGCCCCTCCTGCATCGCAACGAACTGCGCGGGCGGAAGCTGGGGGCCGGACGCAGGCCCCGCACAGCCGGTCAGGACGACGCTGGCAAGCGCAGAGGCAGCCAGGAGTCGGGTCGGACGGCGGTGCGGCATAAGCTCTTCCCTTCAGGCGCCGGCCTGCCGATCGCTGTTACGATGCGGCAAACGTGGCAAAATCCAGCCTGCGCTATCGCCTAAAAGGGTGAACATTGCGTTAGCCTTCACCAACCGATTGGCACCCGGTCCCGCATTGGGACAACATGCCTGTCGAATGCTAACCGTGCTTCAGACCAGCATTTCCAGTGCCGCCCCCTGCCCGAGGAACTGCGCCGGGCTCGCCGAGGCGCCGTAAGCGCCGGCACAGAACACCGCGACCAGATCGCCGACTTCGGCCCGCGGAAAGCCTCCCTTGTCCGCCAGCTTGTCCAGCGGAGTGCAGAGGCAGCCGACAATTGACGCTTCCTCCTCGACCGGCGCATCGAAGCGCGTGGCGATGGCCGAAGGGTAGTTGCGCCGCACCACCGTTCCGAAGTTTCCGGACGCGGCCAACTGATGGTGAAGGCCGCCATCGGTAACGAGGAAAACTTCGCCGTGGCTTTCCTTCCGGTCAATCACGCGAGCAATATAAACACCTGATTCGCCAACGAGATAACGGCCGAGTTCGATGCAGAACGCGGTCTCGCGCAGAACATCGGGCAAGCGCTCGAAACGCTCGGCCAGACGCTCGCCGACAAGGGCCAGATCGACCGGAGTATCTCCCGGGAAGTAGGGAATGCCGAGCCCCCCGCCGAGATTGCAGTGCGGCAAGGCCGTGCCGCTCTCTTCCGCGAGCCTTGCGGCCAGATCGAGCGCCTGCCCCTGCGTTTCCGCAATGGCTGATGCGTCCAGCGCCTGGCTGCCCGCGAATATGTGAAATCCGCGCCACTCCGCCCCGCTGGACACCACTTCGCGCACGAGCGCAGGCACTCGCGCGGCATCGATTCCGAACGGCTTTGCGCCGCCACCCATCTTCATGCCCGATCCCTTGAGATCGAAATCGGGGTTCACGCGAATGGCGAGGCGCGGAGTAACGCCAAGCGTTTCAGCGATTCCGATGGCGCGGCGGGCCTCGGCCTCCGATTCGAGGTTGAGCGTCACGCCGGCGCGGATTGCGGCGTCCAGTTCACGGTCACGCTTGCCCGGGCCAGCAAAGCTGACTTGCGCAGGATCGATGCCTGCCGCCCGCACGATCGCCAACTCGCCGCCGGAGGCAATGTCGAAACCGTCGACCAGCCCGTCCATCAGCGACAACAGGGGCGGGAAAGGATTGGCCTTCACGGCATAATGCAGCGCCAGCCGCTCCGGCATGGCCACCCGGATATCGGCAACGCACCTGCGCACGAGATTTGCGCTGTAGAGGAACAGGGGCGTATCCCCTGCCTGCTCCACCCAATCCGTAACCGGCCTGCCGCCCACCACCAGAACACCGCGCGCAGCTTCGAAGCCCGCCGGAATCGGACCGAGCGGCTTCATGCGCCTGCCGCCGCGAGTTCGGCGGCAAGACCGTTCCTGTCGATCTTGCCATTCGGCCCGACAGGCATTGAATCGCGCCAGTGGATCACTTTGGGTTGCATGAAATTCGGTAGTTCCTGCATGAGTTTACGCGGCAATTCCGAGGTTGTTTCGAAGCCCGGTGCAGCGCGGACAACCAGATGCACCGCCTGCCCAAGGCGCGCGTCCGGCACGCCCAGGGCAACGGCTTCAACCACGAGACCTGTCGCAAGCGCGGCTTCCTCCACCTCCTGCGGGCTGATGCGGTTTCCGGCGCTCTTGATCATGGCGTCACGGCGACCGACGAAATAGAGCAGCCCATCCGCACTGCGCCGCACCCTGTCACCGGACCACACCGCCATGCCGCCATAGTGGGAGCCGAGGGGCGCCAGCTTGTAGCGCTCAGCCGTGCGCTCCTGATCGTGCCAGTAGCCTTGCGCCACCAATGGCCCGCAGTGGACCAGTTCACCTTCCTCGTCATCGGCAGCGATAAAGCCCGCATCGTTGACGACCAGCACTTCCGCGTGCGGGATCGCCTTCCCCATCGAAGTGGGATGGCTGTCGATCAACGAAGGGTCGAGGTAAGTGGAACGGAACGCCTCCGTAAGGCCGTACATCGCGAAAAGGCGGGCACCGGGGAACAGCGCGCGCATCCTGCGGACGAGATCGACAGTGAGCGCACCGCCGCTGTTGGTCAATCGGCGCAGTTTTCCGGCCGTTTCACCCGGCCAATCCAGCTCGCAGACCTGCACCCATAGCGGCGGCACGGCCGCGAGCGTGGTGATCCCGTGCCGGCCCACCGCCTTCATGACATCGCGCGGCACCAGATAGTCCAGCGGAACCACGCAGCCACCGGCGTACCATGTCGAAAGAAGCTGGTTCTGCCCGTAATCGAACGATAGCGGCAATACCGCCAGGGTCCGGTCATCGGGAGCAAGACCAAGGTAGTCGGCCACGCTTTCCGCGCCCAGCCACATATTGGCATGGCTGAGCATCACGCCCTTGGGCCGCCCCGTGGAGCCGCTGGTGTAGAGGATCGCCGCCAGATCATCGGGATCGGCCTGCGAAGGCGCCAGTTCTCCATCCAGCATTGCAGCATCGGCCAGCGCCGCGGCTTCATCGACCAGACGGCAATCGGCAGGCACATCCGCTTCGGCAAGCGAGGCCAGCCGAGAAGGCGTGCCGATCAGCATGACCGCGCCGCTATCTGCCAGGATATGCGCGACCTGCCCATGCTTGAGCAACGGATTGACCGGCACATGCACCAGTCCCGCGCGCGCGGCCGCCAACGGGAGCAGGCAGGTCAGTTCCCCCTTAGCTGCCCATGAAGCGATACGCGCGCCTTTTGCCGGAACTTCCACTGCGAGCCACGCCGCAAGTCTGGAGACACGCGATCTTAAGGCCTTGTAGTCCAGCACTTCTCCGCGCAGCACCAGGGCCTCGGCCGAATCCTCTCCCCGAAGGGCGAGATGGTCGAGCGGCAGGATCGGCTTTTCGGTACTGCCGGGCATGACGGGGAAAGGCTCCGAAAGGGTTCGAACGGGACGTGGCAAAGGTCGATTATCACCGCGATCTTAAGCAAGTGCAATCGGACGGCCAGCTAGCGCTGTGGCTTTCCGAGGGCAACCAGCACGCCCCTTTCGACCGTATCGAATGGTTTCGGGCGCTGGCGGAGCATTGCGCTCCAGACGCCTTTATCGCCGCGGCGTGTGACGGCGAGGATTTTGCGGTACTGCCCCTGCAGGGAGCATCCGGGCACCTTCACGCACTGTCGAACTGGTATACCTTCCGCTTCCGCGCGCTCTGTTCAGACGCAGAACGGCCATTGGCGGTACTGGCGGGCGACCTTGCCGGAAAGGCCCGCCGCATCACGCTGAGCGGCGTACCGGACGAGGACGGCAGCGCCGCCCTGCTCGAACGCGCCTTCCGCAAGGCAGGCTGGCTCGTCCGCCGTGAGATTTGCGACAGCAATCATGTCCTGCCAGTAGCCGGTCGCAGCTACGCGCACTATCTCGCCTCGCGCCCCGGCAACTTGCGCACGACGCTGAAACGCAAGGCGGGCAAGCTCGAAATCGAAGTTCTCACCCGTTTCGATGCCGCAGCCTGGGCAGCCTACGAAGCGATCTATGCCGAAAGCTGGAAGCCCGAGGAAGGCAGCCCCGCATTCCTGCGCGCCTTCGCGCAAGCCGAAGGTTCTGCGGGACGACTGCGGCTGGGCATTGCGCGCTGCGGCGGACAGGCCATCGCCGCGCAGATGTGGACGGTCGAACATGGCACGGCATGGATACACAAACTCGCTCACCGGCAAGCGGCGAAGCACCTCTCCCCCGGTTCGGTCCTGAGCGCGGCGCTTTTCCGCCATGTGATCGACACGGACGGTGTCGAACTCGTGGATTTCGGTACAGGCGACGATCCGTACAAGCGGGACTGGATGGAATTTGTGCGTCCGCGATACCGGCTCGACATGTTCCGCCCCGGGTCTCCGCTGAATTGGCCTCGTCTGGGGCGTGATATCTTGCGGGCAGGGCTTGAGCGCCTTGCCGCAACCGCGAAGCGCGGCTAGAGGCGCGGGGTTAACGACAAATGCCCGAAGAGAGGGGCCATGCAAGACGAAACCGACCTGTTGCTGCGCCGCATCCTGACGGATGTGCTGGGCCTCAAGCAGGGACAAGCCGAGACGTTCGATGCCGATACCGGGCTGTTCGGGCATTTGCCCGAACTGGACTCGATGGCGGTTGCCGGCCTCCTGACCGAGCTGGAAGACCGGCTCGACATCATCATCGAGGACGACGAGATCGACGGCGAGATGCTGGAGACCTTCGGCGCCCTGCTCGAATTCGCGAAAGCCAAGCGCGCCACGGCGTGATTCGCGCTGGGGGAATCGCAGGATGACCCCCACGACATGGCCCTGCCCCCTGCCCGATGGCGGCATGGAAAAGGAATATGCGCTCGCGTTCGATCGCGGGCGGGCGCAGCGGGTCCTGATCGTTCCTGCCCTGTTCGACGAGGGCAATCGCATGCGCCGCCTCACGGTGGAGGTCATGCGACGCCTTGACCGCGCCGGGATCGACAGCCTTGCCCCGGACCTGCCGGGAACGAACGAGAGCGTGCTCGCTCTCGAATCGATAGGCCCGGCCCAATGGCGAACCGCGATGGCCGCGGCTGCCGCGCATTTCGGCGCAACGCACGTCCTCGGCATTCGCGGAGGCTGCCTGTTCACACCGAGCCTGCCGAAATGGCACTACGCACCGGTAAAGGGCGCCCAGATCCTGCGCTCCATGTTGCGCGCCCGCATGTTTGCAGACCGCGAGGCGGGACGCGAACAGACGCGGGAAGCCTTGACGGACATGGCCCGTACCGAAGGCATTATGCTCGCCGGATATCCATTGAACGCCGGGCTTTTCCGGGAGATCGAAACATTGGAGCCCAATCCCTCCGTACCCATCATCGAGCAGGAGCGGATCGGAGGTAGCGGCTTGTGGCTGAGAGCGGAACCGGATGAGGATGCGTCTCAGGCCGATGCGCTCGCCGCATTGCTGAGCGAGGCTCTGCGAGCATGACGCGGCGGCACTTCACTTTCCCCTGTGAAGGCTCGCAGCTCGCCGCGAGCCTTGATGAAGCGCCGGCAGACACCGGTCTGCTAATCGTGTCCGGCGGCAATGAAGTACGCGCCGGCGCGTGGAACGGGCAGGCCCGGCTCGCCGTGCGAATTGCTGCCGAAGGGTTTCCCGTGCTCCGTTTCGACCGGCGCGGCGTGGGAGACAGTGAGGGCGAGAACTGCGGCTTCCGATCGAGCACGCCGGATATCCGCGCAGCGCTCGGCGCATTTCGCGCGGCTTGCCCGCAAATGCGCCGTGTCGTCGGGCTGGGAAACTGCGACGCTGCCAGCGCACTGATGCTGGCAGAAGGCGCCGGGCTCGGCGCGCTGGTACTGTCCAACCCATGGACGATCGAGGACGAGGCCGGGGACGCTCCGGCCGAAGTCGTGCGCAGCCACTATCGCCGCCGGATGACCGATCCGGCCGCCATCAGGCGCCTCCTCACGGGAAAAGTTGCGATAGCCCAACTGATCCGCAGCCTCGTTGCCGCGTCGCGTCCGGGCGTGGCGGAACCTGCCGGTCTGGCGCAGGAAATGGCGCGCGGCCTCGCCGTATTTTCAGGTAGGGTGCGGTTGCTCGTCGCCGAAAGGGACCGCACGGGTCTCGCATTTCTGGCCAATTGGGACAAATCGGACACCCGCGTGCGCCGCTGTTCCGGCGCCACGCACAGCTACGTCGAGCCGGAGGCGCAGGACTGGTTGATCGGGCAAGTGCTGGACGCCTTGCGTCACGCCTAGTTGCGCAAGGCGTTCCTATCGAGAGAGGCCCGGGGGCTGAGCCCCGGACCTCTCCTATCTACAAAGTCAGGCTTCGACCTTCGCCGCTTCGGCGAAATCCCGCGCCGCAAGATAACGCTCGGCATCGAGCGCCGCCATGCAGCCGGTACCGGCAGCGGTAATGGCCTGGCGATAGACGTGATCCATCACGTCGCCGCAAGCGAAAACGCCGGCGATATCGGTCTTGGGCGTGCCCGGCTGGACGAGGAGATAGCCGGTCTCGTCCATGGCCAGCTTGCCCTTGAACAGTTCCGTCGCCGGTGCGTGTCCGATGGCGACGAAAGCACCGTCCGTAAGGATTTCGCTCTGCTCGCCGGTCTTGGTGTCGATCAGCGCAAGGGCGCGCAGTTCGCCATTTTCGCCTTCCATGAAGCGTTCGACGCGCTTGTCCCAAACGACGTTGATCTTCGGGTTCGCGAAAAGGCGGTCCTGCAGGATCTTCTCGGCGCGCAAGCTGTCTCGGCGGTGGATCAGGGTCACTTCGTCGGAATGGTTGGTGAGGTAGAGCGCTTCCTCGACCGCGGTATTGCCGCCGCCGATCACCACGACCTTCTTGCCGCGATAGAAGAAACCATCGCACGTGGCGCAGGCCGAGACGCCCTTGCCCGAAAGTTCCTGCTCGCCGGGGACGCCGAGCCACTGCGCCTGTGCGCCGGTGGCGATGACGAGGGTATCGCCCTCATAGATATCGCCCGAATCGCCGACAGCCTTGAAGATCGGGCCGTTGAGGTCAACCGAGGTGATGATGTCGTACATCATGCGGGTGCCGACATGGACAGCCTGCGCCTCCATTTCCTGCATCAGCCAGGGGCCCTGAATGACTTCGCGGAAACCGGGATAATTCTCGACGTCGGTGGTGATGGTAAGCTGGCCGCCGGGCTGCAGACCCTGCACAACGATCGGCTCCATCCCGGCGCGCGCGCCATAGATCGCGGCCGAGAGACCGGCCGGGCCGGAACCGATGATGAGCATGCGGGTCTTGTGCGTCGTCGCCATGTGAAAGTCTCCGGCGTGAATGTGTCGAATATCGTTGGGGCGCGAGATAGGGCCAAGCACCCCGGTTTGCCAAGCGGCAGGCCGCATAAGGAATATCTTGATCCCCGCAAATCCGCACTTGGCGGATCGGGTTTCCGCCTCGCGGCGGCGCGGAATACCGGTGCCCCCATTGACCTGCGCCGCGCCGGGGATCACGATTTCGGCATGAAAAGCCAGCTCGGACCGACCTCCAACCGTTTCATCTCGCAGCGCCTGCGGCTCAACTATGTCGACTGGGGCAACCCGGACGCGCCGCCGCTGATTCTCCAGCACGGCGGGCGCGACCATTGCCGCAGCTGGGATTGGGTGGCCGAGGAACTGCGACAGGACTGGCACGTGATCTGTCCGGATCTGCGCGGCCACGGCGATTCCGAATGGTCTCCCGAGGGCCACTACGGAATGGACGCCCTCGTCTACGATTTCGCCCAGCTCGTGCATACGTTGGGGCACGAGAAAGTGACCATCATCGCCCATTCGCTCGGCGGAAACGTCGCAACGCGCTTCACCGGCCTGTTCCCCGAGAAAGTCGAGAAATTCGTCAATATCGAAGGGCTCGGCCCGCCACCGCACATCCGCCGCCAGATGGAAGAGCGCGGGATCGGCGACCGGCTGAAACAATGGATCGAGGACAAGCGCCGGGCCTCCGGACGGATGCCGCGCAAGTACGCGACCCGCAAGGACGCCTACCAGCGGATGAAAGAGGAGAACTCCTTCCTTACCGAGGAGCAGGCACGCCATCTGACGATCCATGGCGCCAGCCGCAACGAGGACGGCACCTGGAGCTGGAAATTCGACAACTACGTCAATGTCTGGTCCGTATCGGATCTGCCGACTTCGGATGTGGTTGCCTTGTGGCAAGCCATCACCTGCCCCGTGCTCATGCTGTGGGGCAAGAACAGCTTCTCGCAGAGCCCGGCCGACGACGGGCGGATAGACTGGTTCCCCACGGCTCGGCTAGTCGAATACGAAGACGCCGGCCATTGGCTCCATCATGACCAGTTCAACAGGTTCATGGGTGACGTGAAGGCATTTCTCGCGCCCTGAACCCCACCCTGTTCGCACGGCCCCTCCAACCCATCGCAAGCGCGATTCCAGATAGACACCCTTGCAACCTTCCTCTTGCTTATAATAACCATGCTTAGTACCTGCGCGACACGACGAGTCTCGCCTGAAAGGCACTGGAAAAAGCATGAACGCCGAAACAACGATCGCGGCAGAGAACCAGATTTCCCTGCCCGTCCGCCCGGCCAGGCGTCGTCTGCGAAGGGTTCTGATGCTGGCTGGGCCGCTGGTCGCCTTGACGGGTGTGATCTGGTTCTACCTCGCCGGAGGTCGCTACGAAGAAACCGACAATGCGGCGCTTCAGACCGGCATGGTCGCGATCAGCCCCAGCATCGCCGGCACGGTCGTTTCCGTCGAAGTGCGGGAGAATCAGCACGTCCGTAAGGGTGACGTGCTGTTCCGCATCAAGTCCGGCAGTTTTGCAGCAGCGGTGTCGGAGGCGGAAGCCGAACTGGCCAAGTCCCGGACAGACGCGAGTTCGCAGCGGGCAGACTATCGCGAAGCACTGTCGCAGGTCGGCGCGGCAAGGGCGAAACAGGATTATGCGGCAAGCGAAGCCGCTCGCCAGAAATCGCTCATGGCAGAGGGAATTTCCTCTCGCGCGCAGTACGAACAGGCTGCAACCGAAGCGCGCACCGCCCGCGAAGGCGTCGCCGCTGCCGAGGCCCGAGCCGAAAGCCTTCGCGCCAGCCTTGCCGGCCTGATCGAGGGTGACACCTCAACCCTGCCCGAAGTGCGCAAGGCGGCGGCAAAACTGGACCAGGCGCGGATAGACCTTTCCGACACCGTCGTCCGGGCCCCGCAGGACGGCGTGGTGACACGCGTGAACCAGCTTCAGCCCGGTAACTACGTCACCCCGGGCCGCGCCGTTTTCATGCTAACCGGCGAACGTTTCTGGGTGCAGGCGAACTTCAAGGAAGATCAACTGCGCTACATGCGCGCGGGCCAGCACGCCACGGTCAGACTCGACGCCTTCCCCGACCGCGCCTTCAAGGGCCATGTCGAAAGTTTCAGCCCCGGGACCGGATCGAGCTTCGCGGTGCTTCCGGCGGACAATGCAACCGGCAACTGGGTCAAGGTCGTCCAGCGACTGCCGGTCCAGATCGCGATAGAAGAATCCGCAGGCGACCTTCCGCTCGGCGCGGGCCTGAGCGTCCATGTCGAAGTCGATACCCGCCATGAACGTCGCTTGTTCGCCGCCGATACACCGGCCGCGCCGGCACGCCGGCCTTGAGCCGGAACGGCGGTTCCGCGGTGCCAGCCATGCCCGCATCCCCCTATCCCACGCCGATGCGGCGTCTGCTGATAACCATCCCTTCGATGATCGCATCGACCATGGTTGCGGTGGACATCACCATCGCCAATGTCGCGCTGCCGCACATGCAGGCGAGCCTTTCAGCCTCGCAGGAACAGGTGCTCTGGGTGTTGACGAGCTACCTCGTTGCCGGGGCCATCGCCACGCCGCTCAGCGGCTGGCTGGCCGGGCGGGTAGGCCGCAAGAACGTCATGCTGTTCTCGGTAGCCGGCTTCACTGCCGCGTCAGCGCTCTGCGGGCTCGCCACGGATCTGCAGACCATCATTCTTGCCCGGTTTTTGCAGGGAGCCTGCGGAGCCGGGCTGGTCCCGCTCAGTCAGGCTATCCTGCTCGATATCAACCCGCCCGAGGATCATGCCAAAGCCATGGCGATCTTCGCGCTCGGCTCGATGGCGGGACCGATCGTCGGGCCCACGCTCGGCGGCTATCTTACCGATGCGATGTCCTGGCGCTGGGTGTTCTTCATCAACGTGCCTTTCGGCATCCTTGCCTTCATCGGCATGTCGATCTTCCTCGTGCGCCGGAAGAGCCGGGTGAAGACGCGCTTCGACCTGTTGGGCTTCGTCATGGTCTCGGTCGCGTTGACGTCGCTCCAGCTCCTGCTCGACCGGGGAGAGCATCTCGACTGGTTCGACTCCTCCGAAATCCGCATCTACGCCGTGGTTCTCGCTCTCGCGACCTACCTCATGGCCGTTCACATGGCGACTTCAAGGGATACCTTCATCCGGCCGCAGCTGTTCCGCGACCGGAATTTCGCGATCGGTTCGGTCTTCAGCATGATGATCGGTATAGTCGCCTTCGCCACGATCCCGATGATCGTGGTCATGACCCAGTCATTGCTTGGCTATTCCGCGCTCCAAGCCGGGTTCATCAGTCTGCCCCGCGCGATCGGCACGCTGATCTCGATGCTGCTGGTCACCCGGCTGGTGAAGTTCGTCGACACCCGCATCATCATCGTCACCGGGCTCATACTGATGGGCTGCGGGATGTTGATGTATTCTCACGTCGATCTCTACGTCGACCAGAGCACGCTCGTTCTGGCAGGACTGGTGCAGGGACTGGGCAGCGGGATGATCTTCGTGCCGCTCTCGGTGATCGTGTTCTCCACGCTCGATCCGGCGCTGCGCAACGAAGGCGCTTCGATGTTCGCACTCACGCGCAATGTCGGCAATGCCGTGGGCATATCGGTGATACAGTATCAGTTCGTCCACTATATCGCCGCATCACGCAGCGAACTGGTGCAGGGCATAAGGCCCGACAATCCCGTGTTCGACTACGCACGGCCAGGTTTCGACTTCGATTCGACCCAGTCCCTGACCCGGATCTACGGCGAGGTCGTCAGGCAGGCGACGATGGTCGGCGACATTTCACTCTTTCACATGGTGTTCGTGCTGACGCTCTGCCTCATCCCGCTCGTCCTGATGATGCGCGTGAAGAAGGCGAACGATGTCGACACCAGCACTCTTGCACTCGGGGAATAACGTGTTCCGCAAGGCCTCCGTCCTGCTACCGCTCCTGCTGACCGCCGCCTGCATGAAGGTTGGCCCGGATTTCGCGGCTCCGCCGCCGCCTTCTGCATCGCCGGGGTATGCTCAAGGCGCGTACCCCGGCGCAGTGCTGGGAGATGGCCCGCAAGCGGGCTGGTGGAACGCTTTTGCATCTCCCGAACTGGATAGCCTGGTGCAGCGCGCACTGGCCGGAAACCATTCGCTCGCCGCAAGCCGCGCGACGCTGGAAAAGGCGCGGGAGCGCATCGCCGCCGCTGCCGGTCGCCGCCTTCCGCAAGTCGATGCCAATGGGCGCGCCGAGTATCAACGCGTCAACCTCGCCGCCTTCGGCCTGTCCGACAGTTTTGGTGGCGCCGAAATTCCCAATCCCGAATTCGACCTCTACACTTTGGGGGCCGGGATCAGTTACGACCTCGACCTGTTCGGTCGCAACTCTCGTGCGCTGGAACAGACCAAGGCGCAAGCCGAAGCCGAGGGCCGCGCCACGCAGGCCGCGCACCTGCTCATCGCCGGGCGGGTGGTCGAACAGGTCCTCGCCATCGCCGCACTCAACGACCGCATCGCCACGGTGCGCCAGCTTCTCTCGGAAGACGAACGAAACGTTACGCTGACCGAGGCCAGGCGCAAGGGAGGGGACGGCACTCTGGTGGAAGTGCTCAGTGCGCAGGGCCAACTCGCCGAAGACCGCGCGAACATGCCTTCGTTCGAACAGCAGCTTGTCGAAGGGCGCGCCATGCTGGCCGTGCTGCTCGGAATATCACCCGCCGAACTCGGCCCTACTCCCTTCACCCTGCAGCAGTTCACCCTGCCCGCACGCGTACCCGTCGCCCTGCCTTCGGCGCTGGTTCACAAGCGGCCTGACATTCTTGAAGCCGAAGCACGGCTTCATGCCGCCATTGCCGCAGTCGGCGTGGCGACGGCCCAACTCTATCCCGACGTGACGATCGGCGCGTCGCTGACGCAGCAGACCTCGCAACCCGGACAGATCACCAGCAGTCGCTTCAATGCCTTCGATATTTTCGCGGGCCTCTCGGCCCCGATCTTCCATGGCGGCACGCTGAAAGCGGAAAAGCGCGGCGCCGAGGCCGAAGCACGCGGCGCATCGGCGCAGTACCAGCAAGTGGTGACGGAAGCTTTCGGGCAGGTTTCCGGGCTGCTTTCGGCGCTCGGCAATGACAACCGTGAATTCGCCGAACGACAGTCCGCAGCCGATCTGGCCGATCGTTCGCTCCACCTGTCACGCCGCAGCTTCAAGGTGGGCAACAGCGGCGTGCTGCAGGTTCTCGACGCCAACCGTGCCTATCAACGTGCACAGCTTACCCTGCTCGACACGCGCAGCCGCCAATACCGGAACGTGGCGCGGCTCTACGTCGCCACGGCGGGAGGCTGGGTGACGGACAGCAGCGAGAACTGACGCGGCACCCGGAGCCGGGCCGCTTTCGCGCTCAGGTAAGCAGGAAGTAACCGAGCCCGAGCCAGCAACAGGCGCAAAGGCCCACCGCGATCAACAACCCGCGAGCGTCATGGACCTGATCCCGCGATCCTGCGTCCTGCCCGGCATAGACCAATCCCGAACTGATCCCCATCTGCAGGCCAGCAAGCTGGTCCGGACGGCGTTCGAAACGGATAATTCCTTCTTCAGCGACCTTCATCAAGTCATCCCCACAAGACATCCCAACCAGCACGCGGCGGTTTCCCCGCCGGTTCCATGCCCGTCCGTCTTTTGGCGTGACGGCCTGGAACTGTTCGCGCATCGACGATGCTAACACCTTCCCCTGAGCTTGCACAGAGTACTCCCGCATAGACCGCTTGGAAAAGATGTTCCGATTCAGACCAGCCCTCCGCATGAATTTCCGAGCCATCATTGCCTTGCAAACACGACCTCAGGCCATATACGAACGAATACAGCCAAACCTGGAGATCATTCGAAGATGCGCCGGCTTCTCGCCATTCTGATCTCGCTTTTTGCGGCCTTCACGGCACTTTCGCCTTCGGCCATGGCGCAGCAGTCAGGTCCGCTCGTGCTTGCTGCGGCCAGTCTCCAGGAATCGATGAACGCCGCCGCGGATGCCTGGGTCGCCAAAGGCCATTCCCGACCGAAAATCTCCTTCGCGGGATCTTCCGCCCTTGCCCGCCAGGTCGAGGCCGGCGCCCCTGCCGACCTGTTCATCTCCGCGGACGAGCCCTGGATGGACGAAGTGCAGTCCAAGGGTCTTCTGCGCCCGAAGACCCGCGTATCGTTTCTCACCAACAACCTGGTGCTGATCGCCCCCGCCGGAAAGCCTGTGCGCATCAAGATCCGTCCCGGCTTTCCGCTGGCCGCCGCGCTCGGCTCCGGCCGGCTGGCCGTGGCGGACCCGAATGCGGTCCCCGCAGGACTTTACGCCCGACAGGCACTGACCCGGCTCAAGGTCTGGCCCTCGGTCCAGAACAGGCTCGCACCGGCCGAAAACGTTCGCGCCGCCCTCGCGCTGGTCAGCCGGGGCGCCGCGCCGCTCGGCATAGTCTACAGCACTGATGCGAAAGCCGAACCCGGCGTGCGGGTCGCCGATACGTTCCCCCCATCCTCGCACGATCCGATCAGCTACCCGGTCGCGGTTCTCGCCTCATCCCGACACCGCGATGCCGAGGCATTTCGCCGGTTCCTGATCTCCGCCGAAGGCAAGGCCGTGTTCCGCCGCTTCGGCTTCGGCACGCGCTGACGCACCTTTTCCGCTCGTGACGCTGCTCACTCCCGACGAATGGCAGGTCCTGATCCTGTCGCTAAAGGTGAGCGGAGTTGCCATGGTGGCCGCGCTACCTGTTGCCTTCGCCCTGGCATGGATACTGGCACGCTGGCGCTTTCCGGGCAAAGTGCTGATCGACGCACTGGTTCACCTGCCCCTGGTCTTGCCCCCTGTCGTCACTGGCTGGTTGCTGCTGATCGCGTTCGGCACCAACGGACCGCTGGGCCGCTTTTTCGCCGAATGGCTGGGCCTCACCTTCATCTTCCGCTGGACCGGCGCCGCGCTCGCAGCTGCGGTCATGGCTCTCCCCCTGATGGTTCGTGCGATGCGGCTTTCTATCGAAGCCGTGGATCGCCGCCTTGAAGACGCAGCCCGGACGCTCGGTGCAGGGCACTGGCATACGTTCCGAACGATCACCCTCCCGCTGGCAATGCCGGGCGTTCTGGCTGGCCTGGTGCTGGGCCTTGCCCGCTCTATCGGCGAATTCGGCGCAACGATCACTTTCGCCTCCAACATTCCCGGCGAGACGCAGACCCTCCCGCTCGCGATCTATAGCGCGCTGCAGATGCCCGGTGCGGAGTGGCAGGTCACGCGGCTTGCCGTGCTGTCCATCCTCGTCTCCGTTATCGCCCTCGTGGCGTCCGAGTGGCTGGCGCGGCGCAGCGGTCAGGGGCGTGCCCATCATGCCCTTTGATCTCGACATCTCGCTCCGCCGCGGAACGGAACGTTTCGATTATGCCTTCCGCACGGAAAAAGGCGGGCTGACGGCACTGTTCGGTCCGTCAGGCGCAGGCAAGACATCCCTGCTCGATGCGATTTCCGGCCTTGCCCGGCCTGTCCAGGGCCGCATCCATGTCGAAGACACCGTGCTGTTCGACAGCACGAAGCGGATAGATCTCAGGCCCGAACAGCGCCGCTGTGGCTACGTGTTCCAGGACCTGCGGCTCTTTTCCCATCGGTCCGTACGCGACAACCTGCTCTACGGGTGGCGCCTTGCACCTGCTGGCCAACGCTGGATGGATCTGGAAACCGCGCTGGGCTTTCTCGGAATTGGCCATCTGCTGGAGCGCATGCCCGCGACGCTTTCGGGCGGCGAAGCCCAGCGCGTGGCAATCGGCCGCGCCCTGCTTTCCGGTCCGCGGTTCCTTCTGATGGACGAGCCTCTCGCCTCGGTTGACGCCGAAAGGCGTGAGGAAATCCTGACCGTGATCGAGCGCATACGCGACGAACTGGCGCTGCCGATCCTTTATGTCAGCCATGACCGTGCCGAAGTGGACCGGCTTGCCGACCGCGTCATCGCCATCGAACGGCGCGGCTGACGGACTTTCAAAAATTGCGGCCCCGCCAGATTGACAGCCCCCTGCGTTTCGCACAAACAGGAATAGTAATTCTAATACTATGAGGCGCTGCACGGGCACGCCCGGGAGAAGGGGTTGATGGCGAAGATAGAACGGGGCGTGAGCCTTTACAGCTTCCAGGAAGAAATGTTCCTGGGGCAGATGTCGGTTGAGGACTGCATTGCCTTTGGCGCCTCAATCGGCGCGAAAGGGATCGAGATCCTGCCCGAACAGAACATGCCGCGTTTCCCCCACATCGACGATGCGGAAGTGGCGCGCTGGCAGGACATGCTGGCCCGCCACGGCGCGCATTTCACTTGTTACGACATGTTCCTCGACACCAAGCTGCGCAAGGGCGAGACCCTCTCGGACGAGGAGCAGGTGGAAAGTATCCGGCGCGACCTCGTGCTCTGCAACCGGCTCGGCATCCGCAACATGCGTGTGCTTGTCTTCGTGCGCCCCGACATCCTCGAAAAATGCGTGCCCCATGCGGAGGAACTGGATGTCCACATGGGCGTGGAAGTCCATGCACCGTGGCATCTCGAACATGCATGGATCCTCCGCACCATCGACGTGGCGGACCGGATCGGCACGAAGCATCTAGGCATCCTGCCCGACATGGGCATCTTCATGAAACACTACCCGCCGGAATTCCGCGCCCGCTTCGAACGGCAGGGTGCGCGGCCGGAAGTGGCGCAGTTCATCGTCGACCAGCACGAACAGAAGATCATGTGCGAATACACGATCTACGAAGTCGCGGTGAAGATGGGCGGCAACAAGGCCGAGATCGCCATGGCCGAGACACTGCGCCACGCGCCTTACGCCAACCCTAAACGGATCGGCGATTATGCACCGTACTTCCGCCATATACAGGCCAAGTTCTACGGCATGGCACAAGACTGCACGGACCCCACTATCGCCTACGACGACGTGATACCCGAACTGGTGAAATGCGGCTGGGAAGGCACGCTTTCGAGCGAATACGAAGGCAATCGCTGGATCCAGGACGTCTCGCCGGTCGACAGCCGCGAGCAGGTCCGCCGCCAGCATGTGATGTTCGAGCGCCTGATAGCCAAGGCCGAAGCGGAACTGGAGACCGCCTGATGTTCGACAAGTATCTTATCGACGCCGCTTCGCTGCGCAACACCGGCCCGGCCGATGCGCCCACGGGGTTCTCCTTCGAGGCCAAGCTCGGCTATTATCGCGGGCTTGGCCTCTCGATGATCGAGAAGCTGGACGTGTCCATCGACGGGGCCTCGCTTCCGCGCGCGGCGGTTCGCTTCGATGAAGGCGGAGGCGCCATCACGCTGGACGAGATGGAAACCGCTTACGACCGGCGGTGGCCCTTCGGGACAGCGGCGACGATCCTTGTCGATCATCCGGGCGGGTTCCCCGATGGCGAGCACGAACTCGCTCTGCTCCAGCAACTCCGTGTTTCCTACCTGCCTTTCCCGTCGATCAACACCGATGCCAAGCGCGTCTCGCTCGAGGCATGATGAACCGGCGTGACGCGCTGCATTTGGGCGCGGTGGCAGGACTGGTGACGGGCCTTCCCGCACCGGCGCTCGCCGCCGCCGGGAAGCCTCCCGCGAGGAACGGGATCGAGGGCCAGCGCCGGGCCGATCAAGGGGATGGCACCTACCTCAATCCAGTACTCGCCGGCGACTATCCCGATCCGACGATTCTCAAAGACGGCGAAGACTACTATCTCACGCATTCCTCTTTCGAAGCCGCGCCCGGACTGCTGATCTGGCATTCGCGCGATCTCGTGAACTGGACGCCGATAGCTTCCGCGTTGGAAAAGCCGCTGGGCACGGTCTTCGCGGTCGATCTCGTGAAGCATGAAGGGCGATATTACATTTACATTCCGTTCATGGCGGCGCCGTGGTCGGAAGGGCTCAAAAGCTTCGCCAACATCTGTGTCAGCCACGCGGACGATATTCGCGGACCGTGGAGCGAGCCGGTCGACCTCGGCATCGGCGGCCTGATCGACCCCGGCCATGTCGTGGGTGAAAACGGCAAACGCTATCTCTTCCTGTCCGGTGTCAACCGCGTGCGCCTGACCGACGACGGCCTCGCCACGGACGGTCCGGTGGAGAAAGTCTATGACGGGTGGAAATATCCTGACGACTGGGTGACCGAAGCCTACTCGCTGGAAGGCCCCAAGTTGTTCCGGCGAGGCGACTGGTTTTATCTCGTGACAGCGGTGGGCGGCACCGCCGGCCCCCCTACCGGCCACATGGTGACGGTGGCCCGTTCGCGCTCGGTTCACGGGCCTTGGGAGGACTGCCCTCACAATCCCGTGATCCGCACCTGGAACCCTGCGGACAAATGGCTGTCCCGCGGTCACGCCACCTTCGTGGAAGGTCCTGCGGGAGATTGGTGGGCCGTCTATCACGGATATGAGAACGGCTTCTACACGCTCGGTCGGCAGACCCTGCTCGAACCGATCCGGTGGGACAAGCAGGGCTGGCCTCACGCGATGGGCGCCGACCTTGCACGCCCGCTCGCCAAGCCTTCCGGGGGCGAGGCGGGGCCGCACGGCATGGCGTGGTCGGACGATTTCTCAGGCCAGTCTCTCGGCTCGCGCTGGCGTTTCTACAACCAGGCCCCGGGCGCTGGTGCACGGGCAACCGTCGGCGGCAATGCGCTGACACTTGCAGCGAAAGGCACCGGACCGCAGGACTGCTCTCCGCTGACCCACCTTGTCGGCGATCACGCCTACGAGTGCTCAGTCTCTGTAGAGCTGACGGACGGTGCGTCTGCAGGGTTGCTCCTGTTCTTCAACGACCGGCTGTTCCTCGGCATGGCTTACGATGGCGAGCGCATGGTAAGCTATCGTGGCGGCAAGGCGAGTTACTGGCAGGAGCCGGTGGAGAAAGGCAGCAGGATCGACTTGCGGATCGTCAACGATCGGCAAATCGTCTCCATGTATCACCGCACGCCAGGTGGTGAGTGGGTTCGCCACGCTGTTCGCAGCGAAGTCTCCGGCTACCACGCCAATACCATGGACGACCTGGCAAGCCTGCGCCCGGCGATCTTCGCCAGCGGCAAGGGTTCGGCACGTTTCAGGGACTATCGTTACAAGGCGCTTGCCTGATCGGCTACGAGGGGGAGGCGGCCTGGCCGCCCTCCCCCTCGCTATGGAATACAATTCCAGTCACGCGTCATGTTCGGGGAACAAGGGCGCCGGAAGCCGGAACGCCAGAACCAGGCATATCAGCATCAGCCCTTCGATGGCGGCGATCGCAGGCAGGACCGCGCCGACCTCTCCTGTCGGCGCACCGGCGAAGAAGGCCGTACCGACTATGGCGATGCCCAGCGCCATGCCGAGTTCCTGCACCGTCTTGATGAAACCGCTTGCCGTGCCCGCATGGCTCCGGTCGACGCGCGCGAGGATCACCGGCGTCAGCGGGCCGCTGGTCATGCCCATGCCGGTCCCGGCAAGAGCAAGACATGGCAGTGCCCACCAGAACGACACGTCGGTCTCGATCCACGCCAGAGTGCCTCCGGCAAACAATGCCATCAGCGTGATCCCGCCTACCAGCACCCATTTGCCGTGGCTCGTCACGAGCTTGCGGCCGAGAAAGGCAATACCGAGCATGACCCCGGCGCTGAACGGGATGTGCAGCAGGCCGGTTTCCAGTGGAGAGAAACCGAGCAATTTCTGCGCCCCGAATGCGAAGACGAACAGGAAGCCGCCCGTCGCCGCGCCGAATGCCAGCGCGATCGCAAGGCCAAGCGCGAACTGCCTTTGATGGAAGAGTTCAGGCGCATAAAGCGTCGCGGCCCCGACTTTTGCGCGTCTCTCGGTCCGCCGCCAGACCAGCGCCAGCATGATCGGAGCCGCGAAGAGCAAGGCGAGATGCCAGGGTTGCCAGCCAAGGTCATGCCCCCGCACAAGCGGATAGAGCATCGCAGCCATAGACGCGGCGAACAGCATGGTTCCACCACCGTCGATCCCGCGCGTCAGGGACGAACGCGCAGAAGGCAGCAACTTCCACGCGACGATCACTGCCAACACGCCGACCGGCACGTTGATGAGGAACACACTGCGCCACCCCAGGCCGAAGGGATTGGCATGGATCAGCACGCCGCCGATGATCGGCCCGCAGATGGCTGAAAGGCCGCCGATGACGCCGACCCATGCCAGCTTCGCCACGCGCTCCAGTGGCTGGAACAGGACCTGGATCAATGCCATGACCTGCGGCGCCATCATCGCCCCCGCTCCGCCTTGAAGCACGCGCGCGGCGATGAGTTGTTCCGGGCTGCGAGAGAGCCCGCAAAGCATCGAGGCAAACGTGAAGCCCGCCACGCCGCCAATGAACAGGCGATTGTAGCCGAAAGCATCCCCCAGCCGGCCGCCCAGCATCAACAGCAGGGCAAATGCCAGCGAGTAGCCCGCCGCGACCCATTGCGCCTGTGCCGCCGCCGCGCCGAAGTCCTGTTCGATCACCGGCAGCGCGGTGTTGACGATGGTGACGTCCACGATCTCAAGAACCAGCGCCACCATCAATGTCAGGTAGGCCAGCGATTTCTGTCGCTCGGTCAGGTCCATGACCTGCGCCGGAAACGGCGATGCCATGGCGGTCAAATTACGCCTTCCTTCAGCATCGAAACCGCCGTCGCGCAGGCCCGCGCAGTGAGCGCCATGTAAGTGAGCGAAGGGTTCTGGCAGGCAGATGAGCTCATCTGTGCGCCATCGGTGACGAACAGGTTTGGAATGTCGTGGGCCTGGCTAAGGCGATTGAGCACCGAAGTCCCTGGGTCCCAACCCATCCGCGCGCCGCCCATTTCGTGAATGGAAGTGCCGCCATGGCCCGGCTTGTCGAAGCCCATGATGACGTGGCCGCCCGCGTCGGTCAGCATCGCGGTCGCCTCGCGATGCGCATCGGCAAGCGCCGCCATTTCCTCCTTGCCATGCTCGAAGGCAATCTCGAGCTGGCGGACGCCGCGCGGGTCCGTGCGGTTGCTCAGCGTCAGTCGATTGCTGGCGCGCGGCATCGAATCCGCGAAGACCACCAGCACCATCGTCCACGGACCGATCTGGTGCAGCTCTTCCTTGTAATCCTTGCCGATGCCGCCCATCCGCTTGCCGCGCGTCCAGGTGCCTTGCAGCGCGCCGCCCTGGAACGAATAGCCGCGCGTGAAGCCGTCCCCGTCCAGCGTGTCGAGATTGCGGAAACGCGGGATGACGATGCCGGTGGGCCGATTGCCGAAGCTGGTCCGGCCTTCGAATCCAGGCATCACCGCCATGGCCGCCATCGTATTGGCATGGTCCATGATGTGCGTGCCGAGCACCCCACTCGAATTGGCAAGGCCGCGAGGCATCGCTTCGCTAGCCGAGTTGAGCATGAGGTGGACCGAGTTGAACGCCCCCGCGTTCAGAAACACCACGCGGGCATAGGCAACCTTGTGCTCGCCGGTCTTCGTGTCGATCCAGCGCACCCCGGTAACCCGGCCGGTCTTCGCATCGTAATCCACCTTGTGGACCTGCGCGTCGGTAACGACCTTGAGCCGCCCGGTCTTCTTCGCCGCCGGCAGTGTTGCCGATTGCGTCGAGAAGTAGGCGCCGTAGGAACAGCCGCGCGCGCAGATGCTGCGATACTGGCAGTGCGCCCGGCCCTGTTCGGGACGTGCCTCGGTAAGGTTCGCGGTGCGGCCGATTGTCATCACCCGGTCCGGATACTTCGCCCGGATCCGCTCACGGACGGCCGCCTCGACACAGTTCAATTCCATCGGCGGCAGAAAACGGCCGTCCGGAAGCTGGGCCAGCCCTTCCGCCGCGCCCGATACGCCGACGAATTCCTCTACCTTGTCGTACCACGGGGCAAGGTCGGCATAGCGGATCGGCCAGTCGGTGCCGAAACCATCCCGCTTGTTGGCGCCGAAATCATAGTCCGACCAGCGGTAGCACTGCCGCCCCCATGTCAGCGAACGCCCGCCGAGCTGGTAGGAGCGGAACCAGTCGAAGTCCTTGCCCTTCGCCTTCTGGTAGGGCTGCTCGGCATCGTTGACGAAGTGGCCTTCGGTGAACTCGTTGAAATGCCGGTTGAGCATCTGCACCGGATATTCGCGGGCATAAAGCTCGGCGTCGCCCTGCCCTCGAAACGGCATTTCCCACGGGGCCTTGAGTTCGGTCTCATAGCCCGTCTGATGCTCGATATTGCGGCCGCGCTCGACCATCAGGACGGTAAGGCCCGCCTCGGTCAGTTCCTTGGCCGCCCAGCCGCCGGTAATGCCGGAGCCAACGACAATAGCGTCGAATTGCGTGTTGTTGGTCATGTCAGCCGAAATCCACTGCGGTCCAGTCGCTGGAGAATGCGCGGTCGCCGGGCTTGAGAGGGATGTCCCACTCCCATTTTCCGGGCACCAGTTCATAGCGAAGTTCCTGCGATCCGCCGGCTTCGCTGGTGTAGTAGCCGGTCAGGATCAGCCCCTTGATCGCCGTCCACGGCGATGGTGGCGCGCCTTGGGCGAAAGCCTGGGTATCGAGCGCCGTCAGTAGCCGCACACGTTCCGCCGGGTCATGTCGCAGAAAATCGCCGCCCGCCGCGCGGTCGAGCGTGTGTTCCAGCCATGGGAGATGGCGCAGCGAACCGTCGCGGCGACGGAACGGTTCAAGCGCCGCCGTCACCATGCCTGCGGCCATCGGCGCGCGCGTGCCGGAAAGACCATGGGCAAGCGCCAGCACGACGAAATCGCCGACCCCCACGTCCTTCGCGCCAGGCGTATCGGTGCGCGGGATCACGAGATCGGAAACCTCCGCGATCAGATTGCGCTGGCGGTCGCTCGGCAGTTCGCGCTCGTCGAGAGCGGTAAGCTTCACGCCCGCTGCAGGAATGCCCAGAGCCAGCGCCAGCAGCGCCGCACCCGCGGTGAATTCGCGGCGGTTCCAGCCGGAAGTATGAGCGCTCATGCGTCGATATCCCTTGTCGGCGCATTGCCCGCATGGTCGGCTTCCTGGCCTGCGATCCGAGAGAGGCCCTTTATCGTCTTCATGATCCGTCTCATTTCGATCAGGCGGGGAGATGGTGGAAGTTCGGCGTCGTCACCGCCACGAAATCGATCCCGTCCTCACGCGCGGCTTCTTCGCGCAGCATCGTCTCGAGATCGGCATAGGCACGCGCCGGATCGATGCGATAGCTTTCTCCCGCCTGCTGCGAGCGCACGGCATCGCTGCTGAAAGCGCCCGCCACCAGTTCGATCTCGCGGTCCATTTCGGCAGCGATTCGGTGGACCGAGCCAATGAACGACCCCGGCCCTCTGCCGACAATGCCCATCCGCAGGCGCGCTTTCGTCATGCTTCCTCTCGTATGATTTATAATGATGGTTCTAATTTTATATGAGGGGTCAGGTCAAGGCCTTCGATTGCATTGACCGCGGTCAGAAACGCCGATATCAAACAGGAATAGAAATTCTAATATAGCGCCGGACAGCGGCGCGGGCGGAGAGGCATGAACCCGGTTTCCCGATTCTTCAGCAAGCTCACCATGAAGCCGCAGGGCATGACGATCGTCATCGCGGCCTTCCTTCCGATCTTCGCGATCGTCTCGATGTTCCCGATCGTGGCATCGATGATCGCCCACTTCCAGACCGACCCGGACGCCGCGGCCAAAGTGCCGCTCATGGTCACCGCGCCGGGCCTCACCATCGCGATCCTCGCACCGTTCGCGGGCTGGTTCGTGGACAAGTTCGGCCGCCGCCGGCTGCTGCTGATCTGCACGTTCTTCTACGGCCTGTTCGGCACCCTGCCGTTCTTCCTCGACGACCTGAACCACATTTTCGCCAGCCGCCTGGCGCTGGGCGTTTGCGAGGCGGGCATCCTCACCATCGTCAACACCCTGCTCGGCGATTACTGGGATAACGAAAGCCGCCGAAACTGGCTGTTCCTGCAAGGGGTGATCGGGCCGTTCCTGGCTTCGGGCGTGATCCTGATGTCTGGGCTTGTCGCCTCGATGCGGTGGAACGGCGGCTTCCTCGTCTATCTGGTCGCCTTCCCGATCTATTTCGCGATGCTGGCGTTCCTCTACGAACCCAAGGGCCGCGCGGCACATGATGAAACTCCGGCAGAGCCGACCGGCGAGAAGGCTCGCTTCCCGGTCGGCGCCGCGCTCGGCGTCGCCGCGCTGACGCTGTTCTCGGCCGCACAGTACTACGTCTTCATCGTCAACGGCAGCATTGCCTTCGGCGAAGTGGGCGTCACCGATCCCGCCGCCGTCGCCAAGATGAGCTTCCTTCCCAGCCTGTTCGTCATTCTCGGCGCGCTGCTGTTCCGTATCCTCTCGGGCCGATCCAACGGCGTACAGCTCGGCGCCTTCCTTGCGATTCTCGGCACCGGCCTTGCCGTGATCGGTCTTGCCCGCAACCCGGGCGAGATGATCGTCGGCCTTGCCATCCAGCAGACCGGCGCGGGCATGGCAGTGCCCTCTCTCATCGCCTGGGCCCAGACCAAGTTCCCCTTCGAGCATCGCGGCCGGGGCATGGGCATCTGGACCGGATCGTTCTTCTTCGGACAGTTCATCTCGCCTGTGCTCGTTCATCAGGCGAATGGTGCGACGGGCTCCATGCAGGGCGCGTTCCTCAGCGCGGGCGTACTCTCGCTGACAGTCGCCCTCGCCGCGCTCGGCATGGGCATGACACGCAGGCGAACGCCGCTGATGGCGTGATCCGGCAACGCCGCGCATAAGAAAGGCCCGCCGGGAGCGATCCCGGCGGGCCTTTTCTTTGGGATTGCTGCGCTTCAGGCGAGCGCAGCAATCTCCATTTCCAAGGTCAGCCCCTCATCTTCGCAATGGCGCGCAAGACGCAGCACGAGATGGTCGGCTACGGGTTCCCAGCCCTGCTCGCCCCAGCGCTGCAGCGCGCGCGGTTCGAGCGGCACGGCAATGCGGCGGCTCTCCCCCGCAGCCAGTTCGACGCGGGCGAAGCCCACCAGCGCGCACTCGGGGTTATCGCGATAGACCTGCACGACATCGCTGCCGGTGCGGTCCGAGGTGTTGGTAACGGTGAGGTGCAGCATGCCTCCTTCGACCGCAGCGCTCGCCCACGCGAAGCGCGCATAGCCCATGCCCGAGCCGAACGGATGACGCGCAGCCTTTCCGCTCGCTGCGAGACCGCGATAGCCCAGCAGTGTGCCTTCCGAATAGGTCAGCGTGCCGTCACTTGCAGGCTGAAGCGCGAACGCCGGGTAGTCGCCCTCATCCGCAGCCATGGTCACCGGAAGACGGCCACCCGGCTCGCGCGTACCGGAAAGCACGTCGGCCAGAGCGCGGGCGAAGCCCTCCCCCGGATACCAGACCGACAGCAGCGCCGCCGTCCTGTCTTCCCACGCGCTGTCAAAAGCATGGCCGACGTTGACGACCACCGCCGTGCGCGGATTGGCAGCCGTCACCGCTTCGATCAGGTGGATTTGCTCGGCAGGCAGCAGGGTGTCGGCGCGGTCCTTGCTCTCGACACTGGAGTCCGAAGTCTCTCCCACGATCAAGAAGACCGCATCCGCCGCACGCGCTGCATCGACCGCGGCCTGCAGCATTTCCTCGGCACTGCCGGGGCCGCGCAGGCCATACCACAAGCCCTGCACACGGCCCCCTGTCCACGAGAATTCGACTGCGATCGTCACTTCCTGTCCCTCCGCGAGATGGAAGCTCACATGATCGGAATCGCCGCGCTTGAGCACGCCCATCACGTCGCCCGCCGGGATCTCCCCGCCTGCACGCATGACTTCCTCACCGTCGACGAGAATGCGCGCCGCGCCGGTAGAGCCGAGGTGCAGCATATGCGCGCCGGCGCGCTTCGCGGTGTAGCGCCCGCTGGCACGCACCGAGCCCGGTTCGGTAAAGCGCGCCTGATCGTGGACCCCGACGAACCAGACAAGCGAGTTGGTATCGCGCGTCTCGCGTGTGAGCACGTCGCCCACGCAATCCGGCGCACCGAAGTACTCAAGCGTCATGCCGCTCGTGCAGCCGTCGCCGATATCGAGCGCGGGTGTCACACTCATGTTCGGCAGACGCGGCTGCGGATCGACACCGGGTTCGAACAGGATCTCGCACGAAGCGCCGTAGGCCGCGCGCAAGGTCTCCACCGGCGTCGGCGCATCGGGCGAAATCGAAATCTTGGCGAAAGTGCCGCCCTGGAAGCATGGCGCCCAGGCATTGGGGCCGATCACCGCCAGCGTCTTCACCGTTCCGGGCACGAGCGGCAGCATATCGCCTTCGTTGCGCAGCAGGGTAAATCCGGCCGCGGCAGCCTCTACCAGCAGGGCCTCGGCTTCGGCAGCAGGTATCGGCGGCGCCTTGTCGCCGGTGATCCGGCGCGCGACCGCAGCGATGCGTGATGCAGCATCCTCCACCCGCGCCGGATCGACCGCCCCTGCCGCGACAGCCGCTTCCAGCTTGCCCCCCATGAACCGCGAAGGTCCGGGCATTTCCAGATCGAGGCCGGCATTGATCGTGCCTTCGCTGGAATGCGTGCCGAACCAATCGCTCATGATGAGGCCTTCGAAGCACCAGTCCTGCTTGACGACTTGCGTAAGAACATGGGCCTGCTCCGAGCACCACGACCCGTTGACGCGGTTATAGGCGGCCATCAACCCGACGCAGCCCGCGTCTGCAGCATATTGGAATGGCAGCAGATAGACTTCGCGCAAAGTCCTCTCGTCCACGCGCACGTCGACTTCGTCACGCGAGGTCTCGCTATCGTTGCAGACCAGATGCTTGGCGACCGAGCCGGTGCCGGTCGATTGCAGGCCCTTCACCCATTCCGCCCCGAGCACACCGGTCAGCACCGGGTCTTCCGAGAAATACTCAAAAGCCCGGCCTGCCAGCGGACTGCGTGCGAGGTTGAGGTTGGGCGCCAGCACCGCATCCACCCCGCGCAAGACGGCCTCGCTGCCGACCAGTGCGCCGACGCGGCGGGTCAGGTCGCGATCCCAGGTCGCGCCGAGCAGGGTCGAGCATGGGCTTAACAAGGCGATGTCGCGCTCATCCACTTTGCCGCTGGCGATACCGAGCGGTCCATCGGACATGGTGAAGGCAGGAATGCCCGCATCGGGCACCGCGAAAGTGGCCCACATCGCGCCGCCCGCGGTGAGCGCGCATGCTTGTGAAAGGGTCACGTCGCTCATGCCACTGCCTCCGTCCGAAAACCCATGATCTGCTCCGCCTGCGCACGCACGGCGCGGGCGATGCCTTCGTCCGCCAGCGTACCGTCGGGCGCGAAAGGCTTCTGCTCCACCGAGTTGACCGCAACGCCTACCGGTGTCGGCCAGCCGCGCATCGCGTGAACCACGTCGCGCATCGCCGAAAGCGTGGTACCGCAAGCCTGCCAACCCGCCGCTGTCACCACGAGGCCGACCGGACGCCCATCGAAATAGACCCTTGGATCGCCGCGCAAGTCTTCAAGCAGGTCGATGGCGTTCTTCACGAGGCCGGAATAGCCCCCGTGATAGCCGGGGCTGCCGATAACGATCCCATCCGCGCTGCGGACGGCCTCGACGAGCGCCTGCTCTTCGGGCGTGCGGTCCGGGCCTTCAGGGTTGAAATGCGGCAAGGCGGCAAGCGCCGCCCCATCGAACATCACGGTTTCCGCGCCCAGTGCCGCGCATTCGACAAGCACGGCACGCACGATCCGTTCACTGGACGAGGCCTGGCGGAACGTGCCGCCAAGCCCCACGACCCGCCGGGGCGCGGCGGACGAAATCACGGTCATCGCATTCTCCTCAAGCGGCGCGGCCTTCTTGCGGGCCGCGCCATTCTATTTGCCATCAAGCCGGAACGGCGGCCTTGAACGCCGGCATCACCTTTTCGGCCATCAGGCGCAGGGTCTGGTCGCCATAAGCAAGGCGTTGCTCGGTCAACGGTCCCGTAGTGGTGCCGCACAGCACATTGCCGATGCCGAGTTCGGCGTAAGGCGCCAGATGCTCCGCCACCGTTTCCGGCGAGCCGTAGAGGCACCAGGTGCCGATCCAGTCGTCGGACAAAGCGTCCGGCGTGCGGTCGGTCTTCTTGTTGGCATCGTCGCTTTCGGCACGCGCATTGAACTCGGCCTCGCGCTCGATCGCGTCCTGGTAGCTGCGCAGGATCGCTTCCAGTTCCTCGCGCGCCTGGTCGTCGCTCTCTGCAACATGGACCACCTGATAGGTATGTGTCGTCCAGTCGAGCGCGGCCTTCACCACTTCGTCCGAATGCCCGGCTTCAAGCAGGAAACCCTTGTAGATATCGAACCACTTCTTGACGTGCGCGAAAGGCTCGGTGCCGCCGATCTTGGGCGGGGTGAAAGCGGGAATGAAGGCCGGCCAGCCGTTCTCGGCCGCGCGGCGCGAACTGGCCTCCTTCATCGCCACAGGCATCAACCGCGCATGGCCCGGCGTATAGGGCGAAGGCGTGATGCGCTGTAGCACGCGGCCCTTGTAAGGTCCGTTGTCGATCACCACCGCCGGATCTTCCATCTGCTTGGCCCAGAGCTGTTCTGCCAGCGCAAGGTTGTTCTCCGCGATCGCGCCCGCGTCCTTGTAGTCGACCGCAAAGCCGATCATCTCTTCCGGCGTCGTGCCTGAACCAACGCCGACCAGCAGCTTGCCGTCAGTCAACTGGTCGAGAATGTTGATCCGCTCGGCAAGGCGCACCGGGTGGTGCAACGGCACCGAAACCACGGAGAAGCCGAAATGCATCTTCGGCATCTGCGCGGCCAGGTAGCCTGCGAAAATGAAGCTGTCGCTCGCCACCGGCATGTAACCGTTGAAGTGGTGGTCCGGCAGGAAGATCGCGTCGTAATCGAGCTCGGCGGCAAGTTTTGCGTGACCCTCAAGGTCCTTCATCAGCTTCCGGTCCTGATCCGGACCAAGCGAACGGGCGTTCAGAAAAACGGAAAAGCGCATCTTCCCCTCCCTTGGGGCCATAGCCGCCGCCGCGATGGCGTGCGGTTCAGTGTGAAATAAAACTGAATTAGAATTGACGTTCTTATTTCGATAGGCTGTTTGTTGCGGTCATGTCAACAAGCGCAAAGCCCCGCCCCGGCGAAAAAAAGGCCGAAAAGAAACTGGCCGTCGATTCCGTCAGCCGAAAGCCCCAGCAGGGGCGCAGCAAGGCTTCGCTCGAAAGGATGGTCAGTGCCGCCAAGAAGCTCATGCTGGAACGCGGAAGCGAGGAGTTCACGCTTCAGGAAGTGAGCCAGACCGGCAATGTCTCGATCGGCTCGATCTACCTGCGGTTCGAGAGCAAGGAGAACCTCGTCCGCGCGGTTATCGGCGATCACCTCAAACGCATGGAAGAGCGCGAGAATGAGATGATGGAGCGGGTGCGTGGAGTATCCAGCTCGCTGAACACCGTCGTTCCCGCCTTCGTCGAAAACTACGCCGAGCTGCTGCGGGAAGAGGCCCCCCTCCTCCGCCAGAGCATGGCCCGCGCCGCCTTCGATCCACTGGTCGCCGAACCCGGCCGGCAGAGCGCCAATCGCGCCGCGGCGCTCGGCATCGGCGCCATGCTGGAATACCGCGACCAGTTCGGGGGCACCGATCAGGAGCGCAAGGCGAATGCCGCCTATCAGATCATCTTCGCCACCCTTGCCCGACAGTTGAGCCTCGGCTCGACCGGGGAGTCCGTCCATCCTCAGGACTGGAAGGAACTGAAGATAGAACTGGGCCGGATGTGCCTGGCCTACCTCACGACTGACCTCTAGGCGCATTGCCTTCTCCAGCGCGGGAATGAAAAAGAGGGGCGCAGCCAGTAGCTGCGCCCCCGATCGTTGCCCGGCGATATGGTGCCTTCGCGGACGCTTGCAGGAGGAGAAGCGCGCCCGCCCGCGGAGGATCACCGAGACATCAGAAATTCACGCTCGCCCGGACGCCGTAAGTGCGCGGCGGCTGGAACTGGTAATTGTTGGTGAACGACACGAAGTTCTGCTGCGCATAGGCCAGCACATTCTTGTCGAAGATGTTGCGTACGAAAGCCTGGATCTTCCAGCCTCCAACGTCAGGCTGGTAGGCCAGAGACGCATTCGCCATGAAGAAGTCTTCCGTAGAGACATCATCCAGATTGAAAACGGAGAAGTAATATTTCGAGGAATACTTCCCGTCGAGATGAGCCGTGACCTTTCCACCGGCGAAGAGGAAGTCCTGATCCAGTGAGCCGGTCACGGTGAACGTCGGGGCATTTGGCAGACGGTTGCCGCTGATATCCACGGGGCTGTTGTCGCCATCGTTGACCTCGATACCGTTGCCGAACTTGGTGTGCAGGTAAGTGCCGTTGACGCCGATCCGCGTATGCTCGGCCACCAGCGCCTTCACTTCCGCCTCGGCACCGAAGATCTTGGCATTGCCGACATTGAAGATGCCGCTGCCGCCGTCGATCACGCTGGATGTCTGCGAGGCCTGATAGCCCCGATAATTCGAGTAGAAGACGTCAGCGTTGATCTGGAGCGAGTTGCCCAGGAACGAATTCTTCGTACCCAGTTCGAAGGCGTCCAGCTTTTCCGGACCGTAGGGTATCGAGGCCGCGCTGCCGTTGGAATTGAAGCCGCCCGATTTGTAGCCGCGGTCGTACTTCGCATAGATCAGCGTATCGGGCGTGGGATGGTAGTTCAGCCCGGCGTGCCAGGTCGGCTGGCTCTCGCTGAGCTTGCCTTCACCCGGCGTAACGATCGGGTCCGCAGAGATGAACGGGCTGGCCAAAGCTGCAAGGTCCAGCACGGCCTGACCTGTGCGGCTCTTCTTGTCCCAGGTGTAGCGGCCGCCCACGCTCAGTTCGAGTTGATCGGTAAGATCGAAATCGACCTGCCCGAAGACCGCCTGCGAGCGGGTCTTGATCCTGTAGTCGAACTTGATGCCGTATTGATCGGGCTGCCCCAGTGCCGCCAGCGGGCCGCCGATCGCAAAGTCGCCGGTCATGTCGCGGTTGTAGAGCCCGGAATCGACGGTGTTGTTCTCCTGGAACCGGAAATAGCCCGCCTGGAAGAACAGACGCGAAGCGGAGTCATTGCTCACGCGGAATTCGTGGTTCCAGGTCTTGGGGGTCTCGCTCTGGCGGAACTGGCGGTTCGCCGGATAGGATGGCCCGGTGGCATCGACCACGTTTTTCCAGTGCTGTTCGTCGTAGCCGCCCGAATAGATGAAGTTCAGGTTGCCGCTGGTGTTGTAGGCCAGTTCCCAGCGAACGCGGTCCCCTTCGAGCCGCGTGGAAATCGGCGTGGTACCCACGAAGTCTCCGATATCGTCGAGGTCAGGCTGAGGGCCGCCGAGCGTCCCCCGCAGCACGGCATCGCCATGGACCTTGCGGGAGTCGTGCTGGTAGGAAACCCATGCCGAGAAGCCACCCGACTGATAAAGCGCCTGAAGCCGACCCGATGCAAAATTCTCGTCGTCGGCATCCTTCGTCGGCGCGTCCAGCTTGCGGTAGCCGTCATGGGTCATGAAAGTGCCCGAAGCGCGGATCGCGAAGTTGTCGCTCACCGCGAGATTGGCGCCCATCTCCCCGTTGAAGGTACCGAAGTTGCCCACTTCGACCGAACTGTAGCCCCCGTTGGAGAACTGCGGCCGGTTGGTAATGATGCTGACGAGACCGCCGGTGGAGTTGCGCCCGTTGAGCGTGCCCTGCGGCCCCTTGAGCACCTCGATACGCGCGAGATCGTACATCGAGGCGTTTATCGAGAACGGTCGGTTGGTGTAGAATCCGTCGCGTGCAATCGGCACGGAAGGATCGCCGATCTCCGTCACGTCGGTGGAGGCAACGCCGCGCACTGCAACGAATGCTGCGCCCGCCGAAGGCGAGATGTTCACGCTGGGGTCGATCAGGGCGAGGTCCCGGACCGACACGACGCCGGCATCGCGCAGTGCATCGCCGGAGTAGACGTTGAGCGCGATCGGGGTGTCCTGCGCGTCGGAGGCGGTGCGGTTTGCCGTAACGATGATATCGCCCAGACCCTGGCTCTGCGCGGCCGTATCATCGCTTGCCTGAGTGGCAGTCTGCGCGTGGGCCATGACAGGAACGGCCAGCGCGGACGTCGAAAGAAGCACGAATGCCAGTCTCATCAAACTCTCCCATGTCGGCGCTACCCTCAACTCGGCGCACCTTTTATAAAACCGGAATACCTATTCTAATTATGACGCGAATCGCGCCCCGTCAAGCGGCGAGCGGTCCAAACTGCGGGACATGAGAAAAGCGGCGTGCTGCCAGAGCTATCGCCCTGGAAACACGCCGCTTTCGATATTGCTGTTTACAGCGTTAGTGCGCCGCGAACGCGGATGCCGGCTGCCTGTAGGGAAGAAGTTGCCCTGCCGCTTCCACCAGCGGGTCTCTCCCGACGGCGATGGCGAGGCCCTGAGTCACCTGGCGCAACTGCGCACAGTTCAGCCATGGATGGCCCGCGCCATACTGATTGACCATGACGCCATACAGCCGGTCCAGCGCCCGGACACCGTTCTTCACGCCATAAAGGTGAACGTAATCAGCCCTGACCCGGCGCGCGGCGAGATCGAGATCGCCACGATGCACGCGGCTGAATGTCCGATAGTCGGCCTGAAAATCGTCGCCGGTGTTTTCACAGCGCATGGCTGTCACTTTCAGCATCGCATCGAGGCGTTGCAGGCGTTCCGCGCTGGCGTCAGCATGCAGGGCGGCGGCCGGCGGTGCCAATCCCAACGTGGCAACGCAGACGGCAGCGATCAGCGATCCGGCTCGAACCCGGCGTTTCGCAAGGCAGGTGCTCATGATGGTGCTCCTCCTCCTTGGCGGGAATTGGCTCCCGTCTCGTTAGGAAAATTCCCATAACGTAGTTAACATCACCTAAACAGGCACCCCGGCCTGCGAGCCTCATTGCCGGAAGGCATTCGGCGTCTATATCTGCGGTCCTTGCGGTTCATTTGCATGAGAAGGATTCACACCATGACCATCGCCGTTGGTGACAAGCTGCCCGACGTAAAGCTCATCAAGGCCACCGAGAGCGGCCCTGAACCGGTACAGAGCGCCGACTTCTTCGCAGGCCGGAAAGTGGCGCTGTTCTCGGTCCCCGGCGCGTTCACCCCGACCTGCTCCGCCAAGCACCTGCCCGGCTTCGTCGACAAGGCGGCCGATCTGAAGGCCAGCGGCATCGACGAAATCGCCTGCACCGCCGTCAACGATGCTTTCGTCATGGGTGCGTGGGGCAAGGCTTCGGGATCGAGTGATGTGACCATGCTGTCCGACGGCAACGGCGATTTCGTGAAGGCGATCGACCTCGTCATGGATGGCACCGGCTTCGGCATGGGCCATCGCGGCAAGCGCTTCTCGATGGTCGTCAACGACGGCGTGGTCGAACAGCTCAACGTCGAGGCGCCGGGTGCGTTCGAGGTCAGCTCGGCAGACTACATGCTCGGCCAGCTCTAAGCGCCCTGCGAAAACCGGAAAAAAGGCGGCCTTCCTGTGGGAGGGCCGCCTTTTTTCACGTCCATTCCATCGACGGGGCGTTGGCTTGCCCTCTCCTGTCCTGATCGCCTTGCCCGGCTGCCGGGGGACGTTTAGCGTCGCCACAAAGCGAGGAGTTTTCATGGCACGTTCGGTTATCGTCACCGGTGGTTTCGGCATTCTTGGCGCCGCTGTCGCCGCCGCATTCGCGCAGGCCGGCAACAAGGTCGCCCGCATCGACTTCGCCCCTGCCGCCAGAGAGCCGCTCGCAGGCGCACTGGATATCGGCGGCGTGGACCTGGCCGACGCCGGCGCCACCGGCGAAGCACTGGCCCAGATCGTTGCGGCGCACGGCGGGATAGACGTGCTGGTCAACGTCGCGGGCGGCTTCACCTGGGAAACGCTGGAAGGCGGATCGATCGCTGCCTGGGCGAAGATGCAGGCCATGAACCTGACAACCGCCGCCACCATCACCCAGCTCGCACTACCCGAACTGCGGAAGTCAGAGGCCGGCCGCATCGTCAACATCGGCGCCGGGGCCGCCATCAAGGCCGGCGCGGGCATGGGCGCCTATGCCGCCTCCAAGTCGGGCGTCCACCGCCTGACCGAAGCTCTTGCGGAAGAACTTGCGGGCACCAGCGTCACCGTGAATGCCGTGCTGCCCAGCATCATCGACACCCCGGCCAATCGTGCCGACATGCCTGACGCCGATTACTCCACCTGGGTGCAGCCCTCGGCCATCGCCGAAGTCATCGGATTCCTTGCCTCGGATGCAGGACGCTCGATCACCGGCGCCCTGATCCCCGTCACACGGGGAGGGTGAGCCCGCAGGCTTGCCCGGCGCCGCTTTCAGGCCCGGTCAGCGCCTTTTCGGAACATAGACCTGCATTCCGTCCTGCCCCCTGAACACCCGCCGCCATTTTGGCGAGCGGCCCAGTTCACGCGCGAGCGGCGCATTGTGGTCTTCCTGAATGAGAAACGCGGCCGGATGCCATTTGGCAATGACGTCGACCAGAGGAACGTACCCGTTCTCGATGCCGCCGTTGTATTGCCACTCGTCATGGCCGTAGCGGTAGTACCGGCCGTCGTAGGCAACGCGCCAGGCCGGCCAGCCTGCATCGATGATAGGCCCACCATAAGGAAAATCGGCATAGACCGTGCCGCGCACGCCCTGCTTCTTGAGATGCGCGATCGCCTCCAGCGGCAGGTTGGGACCGAACCGGGTAGGAGCGGCAAACGGGACGACCAGCACCACCGCCAGGACGGCGGCAACGGGCAGCCAGCGCGGAACCGGCCGGACCTCATCCGGCGATGCCGTTCCTGTCGCAGTCGCCGCGCGGGCGATCACCGGCACCATCGCCAGCGCCCAGAACAGCACGAAACGATAGGCCGTCACGGTCATGACGAGAAGCGCCAGCGCCACCAGCAGTTCGCTCCAGTCGAAGCGGCGTTCTTTCTGGCGCAGCAATAGCCAACAGGTCACCAGCAAGGTCAGGAGAACCGGAATCGCGTTCTCCCAGTTCGCCGATATCCATAGCGGGCGCCATTCGCTCGCACCGATGGCAAGGCTCATCTCGGCATTGGTCGCCGATATCGCCAGAATCGAGAAACCATCGGGTGTCGCGAACATCGCGGCGATCGCCGCCACGGTGAGGATGGCCGAAGCAATCGGGATGCGCCGGGTCCGGCCGCGCAGCCAGGCCAGTGCGTCAACGGCGGTGTGAACGCCAAGCGCCAGCACGCCGACGCTCACCGAAGGGTGAAAGTTCTGCCAGAGCACCAGCAACGGCAGCCCCAGCCCGATCATCACGAGCGGCTTCGGCCGAAGCCGCAGCATTGCGAGCAATAGCCCAAAGCCCAGCGCGGCGAAGCTTTGCGGGCGAATGCTGGCCGTGGGCAATGCGGCCAGGAATGCAAGGACAAGCGCCAGCGCAACAGCATGAGCGGCTGCCCCTCGGCTGCGACATGCGGCGGCAACGGCCCAGAACCCGCCAAGCCAACAGAGCGCATCGAAGGCGCGAAGCGCGCCCCAGCCGCCCAGAGACCTGACGAGAGCCATGCTCGCCTGCGCCAGCCAGCCGACCGCCGGAAGCGGCTCGCCCAGATGGAGCGCGGCGAAGGGTTCCCGCGCGATCGGGCCGCCATGATCGAGGATGATCTCGCCCAGCTTGAGCTGCCAGAAGATGTCCACATCCCAGACGCTGCGCAGCAGCAGGACGAGCAGCATGGCAGCCGGGACGAGCGCGATCATCCCATGCAGCAGGCGAACCTTGCTCCGCCCTTCGATGCTTTCGATCCGACCGCTCACCTTATCCCCCGCCGCATGGCAAGCCGCTTCCTTCGCCGCAGGCCGGGGACGGTTTCAAGCCCCTCGCCTGCGGAAGCGGGGATAAGCGCGCCGGTTTCCCGGATTGGGGATGGTTTCCGCGATCAGTAGCCCATCAGGCTGAGCACTTCCTTGCGGCTGCGCTCATCGTCGAGGAATGTCCCCATCATGCGGCTGGTGATCATGCTCACGCCCGGCGTGCGCACGCCCCGCGCGGTCATGCAGGCATGGCTGGCCTCGATCACGACGGCGACGCCCTGGGGCTTGAGGTGTTCCCAGATGCACTGGGCCACTTCGGCAGTGAGGCGCTCCTGGATCTGGAGGCGCCGCGCGAATCCGTGAAGCACGCGGGCGAGCTTCGAGATGCCCACGACATGATCCTTGGGCAGATAGGCGATCGCCGCCTTGCCGATGATGGGCGCCATGTGATGTTCGCAGTGCGACTGGAACGGAATGTCCTTCAGCAGCACGACTTCGTCATAGCCGCCCACTTCCTCGAACACACGGCTGAGGTGAACTGCCGGGTCTTCTCCATAGCCCTGGCAATATTCCCGCCAGGCGCGTGCCACGCGCTTCGGCGTGTCCAGCAGGCCTTCGCGCGAGGGATCGTCGCCCGCCCATTCGATGAGGGTGCGGATCGCCTGCTGCACGTGCTCGGGGACGGCGGGCTTGCCCAGCGGGTTGTCCTCGTCGGGACCGTCGAGGCTGCTCATCCCTTCTTACTCCTTCGCAATCTATCCATAAGGTGCAGCCGCATGAGCTGCCCCTTGCGGCGGAAGAGACCGCGCCGCTCGATCGGCTCGAACATCTCCCCGGGACGTTCCGGGTCGAGCAGAGCACTTTCACCGAGCGCTCTTTCAGCTTCGGTGAGATGTTTCAAGGGCAAGGGTTCCAGATGTTTGCCCAAGGGCACAAGGCTTTCGATCATGGCCGCCATCGAACCCTGGCGATCGAGCGCCTCGGCGATGGTCTCCTCGGTCACACCGCAATGCTCGGAGAGCAGGCGATAGCGCAGGCCCGTGATCGCGGAAGACACATGGGCATTGGCGGGCCGCGCGGCATCGATGAACACGTCGCATTCCGAATCGAGGCCCATCGAGCGGTTGTTCATGTTCGCGGAACCCACCCGCAGTATCTCGTCGTCGACGATCATCAGCTTGGCATGAACGTATATGGGCGTGCCGTCGGAGGCGACCGGATAGAATATGCGGAACCGCCCGGCATGATCGGCATTGCGCAGCGTGCGGACGAGTTCGACGCGCGCGGTATCCATCGCGATCTGCTCCAGCCAGCCGTCGGCGGTGCAGGGATTGATGATGAGAAACTCGGGCGGATCGTCCTCCAGAAGCCGCTCGCAGATGGCCTCGGCAATGGCGCGCGATGCGAAGTACTGGGTCTCGGCATAAACGAAGCGCTTCGCCCGGCGGATCTGCTCCACGAACAGCGCCTCGATCTCGCTCACTTGCGGGCAATCGCCATATTCGGCGCGGGTGCGGGCGATACCGATCTCCACGTTCTCGAATTCGGCGCGCAGTTCCTCGGGCCACGGGCTGAAATCCTGCGGCGCGCAAGGCACCAGTTCGGCGCCGCCCGCCACCTTCCAGCGTTCCCGCCCCAGATCGCCCAACGCGCCTGCCACCTCGCCTTCCATCACCATGGTAACGTCGTGCCACGGACCATAGAGCTTTCCGGTCGGCTTCCGCCGCCGCTTGTCCCTGGGCAAGTGCTCGGGCGTGTCCCAGCGGTCGGAAGTCATGTCGATCCCGCCGCAGGCCGCGAAAACATCGTCCACCACCACGATCTTCTGGTGATGGCTGCATCCGATGGGATGGGCGCCGTCGAACTTGAAATCGATTCGATCGCGCAAGGCCCAGCGGATCAGGTCAACGATCATGGTGCCCCGAAACAGCGACTTCACCAGCGAGAAATTCCACTTCAGGAGCAGGATTTCCAGACGAGGATTGCTCTTCACCAGCCAGATGATGAACGAGCCGAGCCGCGCCGGAAACTTCTCGTGCCGCCCTCGCTGCCACCATCGCCTTCCCGAAGAGAGCAATATGCGCGAATCGAAGTCCCAGCCGATCATGAAGATGCGCTGGCGTGCCTCCTCCATCACCCCGCGCATCAATTCGAAATAGTCCGCCGCGTCGATAACGACGTAAGCGCGCTTCGCCATGGCATAACGCCAGACCGTCGGCGACGCAGGGCCATCGCCCTCGCCTCCGTTTTCAGAATCCCGATCCATCGCTTGCCTTGCTGAACCACCCACCATCCGCGATCAAGCGTCCAGCCCACAGGATGTTCCCTGCCCCATTTGTCCGACAGATGGCACAGCCTGTCGCCCCGGGAATCTCCGTATGGCGGATTTCCGCCATTTCGCCGCGAAAATACGTCAACTGAGCGGTTGATCCGGCACAGTTCAGCCGCCATTCCGTTTCGCGGATGCAACATGCATCGTTCTCGTCCGTTCCTTCCCACGTGACAAATGCACGCGGAACGGACTTTCGGCTTCAAGCCGAAACCAACCGTCCGGGTCGTGTTTTCCGGACCACCATTCACGCTTCTGCGCTGCGACTGTGCAGAAGCCGAGCCGGGACCGTTGGGTCGGTTCCCGCATCGAGAAGGAGTACGCCATGAAGAAAACTCTCATCGCCGCCGCGATCGCCGCAGCGACCCTGTCTCCGGTCGCCGTGATGGCGCAGGGCGCGGCCGCAACCGCCGTCGCACCGACGGTGGGCGCCAAGGTCTATGGCCCCGACGGCACCGAAGTTGGCTCCGTTGAAGCGGTGCAGAGCGGTGTCGTGACCGTCAACACCGGCACTGCGCGCGCCGGCCTCCCGGTCGCTTCCTTCGCCATGCGCGAAAAGGGCCTGACGATCGGGATGAACAAGGCGCAGCTCGAAGCCGCCGTCAGCGGCGCCAAGGCCGAAAGCAGCGCCGAGCTTGCCAGCGCATTCGTTGCCGATGCCCCGGTAAAGAGCAGCGACGGTGTCGTCCTTGGCACCATCAGCAAGGCTGAAGGCGACGACGTGTTCGTCAACCTCAGCAATGGCTCCGTGGCCCAGCTCAAGAAGTCCTACTTCGGCCTGGGCGCGGACAAGTCGCTGGCGCTGGGCATGACGGCCGCCTCCTTCAACTCGCAGCTCCAGTCCAGCTCGGGCGGTCAGCCCGGAGCCGATGCCCAGGCAGCACCCTCGGGTGCGGCGGGCGCGGCTGCGACGCCCACCGGCCAGTAACGCTTCCGCCTCGACGCGGATCAAAACAAGGAGCCGGGGACACGCCAGTGTTCCCGGCTTTTTTTCGCCCTGACGCGCCCGGAGCGCATTCTTCGGGACCGGTGCGCATGAAGCGCGAATCTCAGAGCGGCAGACGCGAAAAACCCCGCCCGAGCCAAAGCCCTGCGGGGTTTTTCGTGTGTGCTGCAATGGTGCGCCCGGAACGATTCGAACGTCCGACCCTCAGATTCGTAGTCTGATGCTCTATCCAGCTGAGCTACGGGCGCATATTGCAGTATCTATGTCTGTACCCCCATCGGCCAAAGGCCTTTGAAGGAGAAATGGTGCGCCCGGAACGATTCGAACGTCCGACCCTCAGATTCGTAGTCTGATGCTCTATCCAGCTGAGCTACGGGCGCAAAATTTCATTTTCCAACCAATGCCCACACCCCCGAAGGAGAATGGTGCGCCCGGAACGATTCGAACGTCCGACCCTCAGATTCGTAGTCTGATGCTCTATCCAGCTGAGCTACGGGCGCGTTGGAGAGGCGCCAATAGGAGCGGTTCGCTCTGCCGTCAACGCCTATATTGCCTTCTGGCGCAGGAATATGGATAACTTTTTCGCAAGGGGATAATCGAGCGGCGGCATCGAGAGATCGGCGATCGCATCCGGGCCATACCATCCGAGCGCTTCCGCCTCGATCGGTCGCGGTTCGCGGCCCCATTCACTGCATGCATATAAAAGAATGACAATGGCCCGTCCTGCCCGGCCATCCTTTCCGGCGGCACCCGGCCCACTGGCGAAGCCTACAGGCATCAGGGAAGCCGGATCGACCAATAGGCCCAGTTCCTCTTCCAGTTCCCGCGCAGCGGCCTGCTCCGGCGTTTCGCCCGGATCGACCTTGCCGCCGGGGAACTCCCAAAGCCCGCCGTGCATCGACGTGTAGGGCCTTTGCTGCATCAGGACCTGCCCATCCCCGCGCACCAGCGCCACGGCGACAACCAACAGGGGTGTAAAGGAATTTTCCAGTTTAACGCCCTCCTTTAGGAACTCTTTAACGCTAAAATGCTATTTTATGAAATACTCAGGTCAGGTGCAGGTATTCATGACTATTGATTCAGTCATAATCAGACTCATCAAAGACAAGTCCGGCGCCACTGCCGTTGAATACGCCTTGATTCTTGCGATGATCGTCCTCGTCATGATCGTTGCTCTGGATGGCGTCGCCACCGAGACCGTTGGCATTTGGGACAATATCGCTGAAAAGTCGGCCGCAGCCACATCGGGTCAGTGAAAACGTTTCCGGTTTAAGTTTTTTTCAACACTTGTGGGGCATTCCTAAGCCTGTCCAAAGCGCCGAAGCGAGTGCCTGGCGGGGCGGACCGGGTACACAAGACTGCTTTCATTCAGGAGACACCACATGAAGTTCCTCGCCAAGCTGCGCCGCAACGAACAGGGCGCCACCGCCATCGAATACGGCCTGATCGCCGCCCTCATTGCCGTTGCCGCGATCGCCGCGATGCAGGGCATGGGCTCGCAGCTCAAGTCGACCTTCGAAAAGACCTCGACCACGCTTGAGAACGCGAACGCCGACTAAGCCCGGCCGCGACAAGCGAAAACAGATCGGGGCGGCGGGGAAACCCGCCGCCCCTTTCGTTTGCGGTTCGTACGAAGGCGAACTCAGTAAGTCACTATCTTGACCTTTTGCCCCGGAACCAGGCGCGTTCCGGCCTGCATGCCGTTGAGCACCAGGAACCGATCCAGCGCGGCATCCGTGTAAGCCATCCGGCCGGCCAGCGATTGCACGGTGTCGCCCGCCTTTACAGTCAGCACGGAGAGACGGCGCGGACGGACCTGCCCGGCTTCGGCAACTGAAATCCGGCGCATGCTCTTGAACATCCCATTGAACGCCCCGGCACCGCCCACACGGGTGATCGTCACGAAGTGATAGGCTTTTCCGCCTCCAAAATCATAAGCGAAGACCGTCACGTCCACCGGCCCGCTCGATGCCTGAACCCTCGCCACGCCGTAAGCAGCCGAAAGACCGTTCACATTCGCCCGCTCGATGCTGGAAGGCACGATTCGCGCCTGCCCCGATTCGGTCAGGCTGGAAAACACCGACTGGATGTAGGCGTCGAGCCCGGTCCCCATCTGCCCGCCGGAAAACTGCGCCTTGCCCGATTCCCCATTGATCGACACGGCCTGGGTTCCGTTGACGAGATAGAAGCCGTTAGGTGCCTCGAAGGCCAGCCGCAGTTCCGGATGCGTGAAGCGATTCCCGTCGATCATGCCCTGCTTGGGATCGTCTCCGTAGACCAGCCCGTCGATTCGGGTGAGGAATACGTCGCGATTCGTCATTCCCGATGCGCCGCTCCCCGCCTGCGCAAGCGCGTCCCGCACGCGAGAGGCAGGGTCCGGGTGCGTGGAAGCCCATTGCGGTACCTGATTCGCCGAGCCGCGCAATTGCGCCTCAAGCGCATTCTGGCGCGCCAGGCTGTCGAGCACGGTACTCATCGCACGCGGATCGTATCCGGCGCGCTTGAGATAGGTAATGCCGAGACGGTCGGCTTCCAGTTCCTGGGAGCGCGAGTATTTAAGCGTCAGCATCTGCGAACCTTGCGAAGCGATCTGCTGGCCCAGCCGCCCGAACGCATTGTCGCCCAGCAGAACCCCGGAGAGAACCGAGCCGAGCACGCCCAGCAACTGGTTGCGCGATGCCGCTTGCTGCCGCTTGGCCGAATGTCGCGCCGCCACGTGGCCGACCTCATGACCCAGCACGCCCGCCAGTTCCGCCTCGTTGTTCATGAGTGCGGTAAGCTGCCGGGTGACGTAGATGTAGCCACCGGGGATGGCGAAGGCGTTGTTCACCGGCGAATTCAGCAGCGTCACGGTGAAATCGCCGCGCGCGTTGGACAGACCGGACTGCACGGCGATGGTCTTGCCCACCTGCTCGACATAGGCGGCCTGCGGCCCCGTCACCGAGCCGCCGAATTCGGCGAGCAGGTCGGGATGGGCCTTGGCGCCTTCCGCCTTGTCGGCGCGGCTGATCGCACTGACTGTCGCGGGATAGGCCGCGGCGGCCGACGCCATGCCGGTGGCGGTCGGAAGGAACGACATGGCGGCGGCAGTAACCGCCATTACCGACCGGCTCCTGACTGAATGAACTGCGAACATGGCCCCTTCCCCTCCGGCTATCTTGATCTGCGTCTTCTTCCCGTCAGGCAACGGCAAGCGCAAGTGGTTGTTCCCGCTCTTTTCACCCCCGCGCGAGGGGGTGGCGGGCATTCACCAGTGCGACCAGCCGCGCACTGTCGACATGCGTGTAGATCTGCGTCGTCGCGATGTCGGCGTGTCCCAGCAACATCTGGAGGACGCGCAGGTCCGCGCCGCCTTCCAGCAGATGCGTCGCGAAGGCATGGCGCAGGACATGCGGCGAGACGCGCGTGGGATCGATATCCGCCCTCGCGGCCAGTGCGCGCAGCAGCTGGAACAGGCGCACCCTTGTCAGATGCCCGCTCTCTCCGCTCGAAGGGAACAGGAACTTCGAATTTCCGCGCCGCACCGCCAGCCACTGGGTCAGCACCGACCTTGCGCGCCCGCTCACCGGCACCATGCGCTGTTGCCCGCCCTTGCCGGTAACATGGAGAAACGGCGCATCGCGGGGCACCGCCGCGAGCGGCAGGGAGACCAGTTCGGTTGCGCGCAGCCCCGATCCGTAGAGCAGTTCCAGCAAGGCCAGCAGCCGGACCGCATCCGACCGTCCGCCCCGTGCCTCCGCTTCGGCCGTGGCCAGAAACCGTTCGACTTCCTCGTGAGAAAGCAGGCGCGGCAAGGGACGGCGGGTGCGCGGACGCGGCAGGGAACCTGAGGGATCGTCGCCCCGCACCCCCTCGTCGACTAGGAAGCCGTAGAACTGCCGCAGCGCGGAGCAGCGCCGCGCAAGGCTCGACGCAGCAAGGCCGCTCCACGCATCTCCGAGCCTGGCCAGAGCATCGCCATCGGCCGTCTCGATATCGCCGAGCGCCTCAGCCGCTGCCACGAGGTCGCGGCGATAGGCGGCCAGCGTATTGGCCGCCGCTCCGCGTTCGGCCGCCAGCATGGCCAGGAAACGCTCGGCGTGACCTTCGCCGACCATGCCGCGTCAGGCCCGTGCCACGGCTTCCGCAGCGATCATCCGCGCCTCTGCGTCAAGCCCGACCGTGCGCAGCGCCGAAACGATGTGATAGAGATAGCGCGGGGTCATACGCTGCCAGTTGGCCCCTTGCATGCCGAGCCCGGCCAATAGCGCCACACTGGCCGGATCACCGGCTGCAGCCGCCTTGTCGATCGCGGCCGTGAACAGGGTCGTGCTGTCGAGTTGCAGGCCCCATTCGCCCGAGTAGCGTGAGGCCACGCCCTGATCTACGCGTTCCAGACCGGCAAGCCCCGCGACGAGGAAGGCGCTCTTTCGCTTGTTCCGGCTTTCGTCGGCATCGAAATACGTGCTGATCGCCCCCGAATCCACAGAGCGTATCCGGCCCGGCGCCGCCAGTGTCAGCAGCCCCCAGCCCTCGCTACCGGACGCAACGATCGAAGACCACGCCAGCGCATTGGTATCGTAACCGGCTGCCAGCATCGAGGCGATCAGCGCCGAGGCATCCGCTTCCATGTCCTTGCTCGGCGCGATGCGGGCGGCGGCGGCGGCCGTCAGCACCTGCCGCGAATAGGCCGCATCGCCCCCGCCGGCGCCGTTCCACAAGCTCTGCATTGCCGAGAACCGCGCTGCGGGAGCGTCCAGCGTATAGGCATCGCGCAGGCTTTCCGCCCGCTTCTGCCATTCGCCGGTAACATCCCCATCCGCGTAGATCTGGGCGTAGAGATCGACCATCGCCGCATTCGAGAGCACGCCTGCCCCGCCCGCCCGGTCTGCCGCGACCGCGCGCCGTTCCAGCCCGACCATCGGGGCCAGCGCCGTGGCATAGGCATACATCGGTCCGGCGCCGGACATCGCGCTTTCCGGCGGGGTCAGGCCCACGCCAATGGCAAGGCCATAGCGCCAGGGCGTCATCGTATCGACGTTGTTCCACTCGATCGTAACGGCCTTGCGGGAACGCCCTGCCGCGCCGGCGTATTTCTGCGCCAGCAGCGAATCGATGCGCTCCAGCTTGCCGCTGACACGCGCGCGTTCAAGCTTCGAGATCGCCGAGGCACCGCCGCCCCGGAAGGCCTCGCAGATCGCCTGGGCTGCGTTCCATTCAGGATCGTCCCGCAGCGAACCCTGGATCGACATGACCGGGCACATGCCCGTGAAATCGGCGGAACGCTGATAGACGTCGAACGCCTCGTTTCCGATCTCGGGCGTGAAGTTCGATATGTCGATACCTTGCAGCAAGGCGCGGGCGGCATCGGTTTCACCCATGCGGAGCAGCAGGCCGACCCGCAGGGCCAGGAACTGCTGCGGGCTCATTCCCGCCGGAGTCTCGAGACGCGAGGCAAGCGCGCGGCGCAGCAGGATATGGCCCCATCGCGAAAACACCGCGCCCCGGTTTGCCGCGATCGCGGACTGGACAAGATAGGGATTCTGCTCGGCGAGCGACGCCTCCGGCATCCCGCCCTCGCTCTCGTCGATAAGGCCGATCCGCTCCATCGAGCGGCGCGCGCCCGAAGGCATGTCGAGGTCGAGCTTGTCCCCCAGCAGGGCTTCGAAATCCTCGGGCGACATGCGCTCCAGTTCTTCGAGGCTCGGCAGGCGTGACAGCGTGCTCTTGCCGTTCACGTCAGTGGTAACGAAGGAATCCGTGGCGAATGGCGGCACCTGCGCAGGCAACGGCTGGACCACGGGGGTCGACACCGAACGCGGCGCCGTGGCCGGCGTGCCCGTGGCAGGGCGATTCGCAGGTGGCGGCGTAGCGGGCGCCTGCGTGGGCGCGGGCTCTGAGAACATCTTGGGCAGCAGCGATTCCGGGGCATCCTGCGCCATCGCCCACGCGGACGTCACGGCGAGCGAAGCGCCGGCGAGCAAGTGCCAGGTCCTCATATATGTTCCCTTGCGAGGCTTCATCGCGGCAGCTCCGGAACCGGCACCGGCTGGACGATATCGCGGACCGGAGAACGACCGCCATCCATCCACGCCCAGACACCCAGAACGACCGCCAGTACGACGATGGAAACGGCAGCCACGCCTGAAAACCTGCGCCTGCGTTTTTGTATCGTCACTCGCCTTCCTTCACCGATGCTTGCGCTGCGACCTAGCGCAACTATAGGCGATGGAGCAATGGACGTTCAACAAACCCGGTTTTCCGCACAGGAAATTGCCGCACTCGCGCGGCGCATCGATCGCCCCATCGTGCTGGTCGGAATGATGGGCGTGGGCAAGTCCAGCGTCGGCAAGCGCCTTGCCACGCTGCTCGACTGCGCCTTCGTCGACGCCGACGATGAGATTGAGCGCTCGGCGCAGATGACGATCCCCGAGATTTTCGAGACTTACGGCGAGGATTACTTCCGCGACGGCGAACGCCGGGTAATCTCCCGCCTCATCGAATCCGGCGTGGAACGCTGCGTGATCGCCACCGGCGGCGGCGCGTTCTGCAACGAGACGACGCGGGCGCTGATCCTCGACAAGGCGATCACCGTCTGGCTCGACAGCGAGGTGGACACCCTTGTCGAACGCACCGCGCGCAAGGATCACCGTCCGCTCCTGCGCGGCGGAGATCCGCGCGACATACTCGCCCGGCTGCGCGAAGACCGCAGGCCGCACTATTCGCAGGCACCGATCCATGTGATCAGCAACAGCGGGCCTCACGTTCAGACCATCAACAAGGTCCTTCAGGGAATTTCGCAATGGCTGTAATCCCCGTCGATATCGCCGGTCGTCCCTATGAAGTCCGGGTCGGAGCCGGTCTGCTCGCGGAACTCGTGCCGCAGTGCCGCGGGCGCCTGCGAAAGCGCGGCGTGCCGATCATCACGGACATCAACGTCCATGCGGCCTGGGGTCAGGTGGTCGAGGCAAGCCTGCGCGAAAGCGGCCACGAGCCGCACTGGCGCATCCTGCCTGCCGGTGAGGCGACCAAATCCTGGGAAGAACTGGCGGCGACCGTCAACTGGCTCCTGTCGCTCGAAGTGGAGCGCGGCGACCATATCATCGCGCTGGGCGGCGGGGTGATCGGCGACCTTACGGGCTTCTGCGCCTCGGTTCTCAAGCGCGGCTGCAAGTTCATCCAGGTTCCCACCACCCTGCTCGCCCAGGTCGATTCGAGCGTCGGCGGCAAGACCGCGATCAATACGCCGGCGGGCAAGAACCTCGTCGGCGCGTTCCATCAGCCCTCGCTGGTGCTGGCCGACCTTTCCGCCCTCGAAACGCTGCCGGAACGCGAGCTTCGGGCCGGTTATGCCGAAGTGGTGAAATACGGCCTGATCGACGATGCCGACTTCTTCGCCTGGTGCGATGCCAATGGCGGCGCGATGATCGCCGGAGACAGCCAGCTTCGCGAATATGCCGTGGCGCATTCCGTGGCGAGCAAGGCGCGGATCGTTGCCGAGGATGAGTTCGAAACCACGGGAAAGCGTGCGCTTCTCAACCTTGGCCACACTTTCGGCCATGCGCTGGAAGCGGAAACCGGCTTCTCCTCCCGACTGCTTCACGGCGAGGCGGTCGCGCTCGGCATGGTGCTGGCGGCCCGCTATTCGGCCCGCCGCGAACTGCTGCCCCGGGCCAGCGCCGAGCATATCGCCAACCATATCCGCGAGATCGGCCTGCCCTCCAGCCTTCCGGAACTGAGCCTCGATTGCGATGGCGGGAAACTGGTCGGTCACATGCTCCACGACAAGAAGATGGACGCCGGAACCCTGCCGTTCCTGCTGCTCAAGGGCATCGGACAGACCTATCTGGACAAGCAGGTTTCGCTCGAAGACGTCGCCGCATTCCTTGACGAGGAACTGACCCGCCAGCCCTGAACCGCCTGCTTTCAGGCACTTGGCGGCCCCGGTATTGAACGACACCTAAAGGGTACAGAGAAGGCGAGAGCCGTAACCGGCACCCCTGCATCGCACTTAGCTCTCATAGACGGGGCTCGTGCGTGACATTACAATAACGCGCCACTATGGTGCGCGCTTGGACAACAAAAGTACCGGGCCGCACCAGACCGCCATGACACTTTCAGAAGCCACTCCCGAGCTCGACTTCCCCGAGGAGATCGAGCGAGACGACCGCGCCTTCCTGGGCCACCCCAAGGGCCTCGGCTACCTCTCCTTCGTCGAGGGCTGCGAGCGATTCTCCTACTACTCCATGCAGACGCTGCTCGTGCTCTACATGGTCAAGTACCTGCTGCTGCCGGAGAACGTCGGCAAGGTCATGGGGCTGTCGTGGCTGCGCGGCTGGCACTATGCCGGGCTTGAGGGGCAGCCGCTCGCATCGGCGATCTTCGGCGACTATACCTCGCTCGTCTATCTGACCCCTATTCTCGGCGGCATCGTCGCCGACCGCTGGCTCGGTCGCAAGGCCACCCTGATCGCTGGCGCCGTGGTCATGTCGCTCGGCCACTTCCTCATGGCGTTCGAGGGCATGTTCCTCTTCGCGCTGATCTCGCTGGTCGTGGGCGTCGGCCTGTTCAAGGGCAATATCGCCAGCCAGGTCGGCGAACTCTACAAGCCCGGCGACCTGCGCCGCGCCATGGCGTTCCAGATCTTCTACATCGCCATCAACGTTTCGGTCATCGCCGCGCCGCTGATCGCCGGCACCCTGGGCGAGAAAGTGGGCTGGCACTACGGCTTCGGTACTGCCGGCGTGGTCATGGTGCTGGGCCTGATCATCTACCTGAGGGCCGGACACTGGCTTCCCGCCGATAACCGCGCTCCGAAGGGGGAAAAGGCGCAAAAAATCCGCCTGACCCGTTCCGACTGGCCCCGCCTCGGCGCACTGGCCGTGCTGGTGCCGGTGCTGGCCATCGCGATGATGAGCAATCAGGAAATCTTCAACGCCTACCTCGTCTGGGCGGACGACAAGTTCCAGCTGACCTTCTTCGGCGATACCCTGCCGACGAGCTGGATGATCACCGTGGACGCCACCCTCAGCTTCTCCATGCTGGTTGCCGTGGCGGCATTCTGGAAGTGGTACTCGACCCGCACCGGCCGCGAGCCCGACGAACTGGGCAAGATGATCATCGGCTCGGTGTTCAGCATCATGGGCGGCATGTGCCTCGTCATCGCCGCCGCAACCGCAGGCAATGCCAAGATCGGCCTGTTCTGGCCGGTGATGTTCCACCTGTTCAACTCGATCGGTTTCGCGCACATCATGCCGGTCAGCCTGGCACTGTTCACCAAGGTCGCCCCGCGCGCGCTCAATGCGACGGTGGTGGGCATCTACTACCTTGCGTTCTTCGGCGCCAACAAGGTGGTGGGCGAAGTGGGCGGCTGGTATTCCTCGATGGATACCGTGTCTTTCTGGCTGATCCACGTCGCCTCGGCCGCCGTGGGCCTGATCGCCTTCGCGGCGTTCAAGATCGCACTGGGCAAGACGCTGGCCGGTGAGCCCGGCCCCGCCTGATAGCAAAGCGGCGCCCCTGCTCAGGCAAGGGCGCCGTTCTGGGACCAAGCGGAAAGCCCGTCAGCCGAACACGGCGACCGACTGCATCCCCGCGATCACCGGCCTGCCCGCTGCATTCCACTGAAGGATTTGCTCGCTCGCCCCGCCGCCGCGCGCGAATTCGCTGGTGGAGCGCAGCAGCCACCAGCCATCCTCCGTCGTCGGCACAGGCTCCAGCATGTTGACGTGCCAGTGCATCGAGCTGATCGGCACGCGGAAGCCCAGCAGCGGCAGCACCGCCGTTGGCAAGGCATCGCCCACGAGCACCGCTTCAAGCGCCGGGTCGAGATTTTCGCGCGCCCTGAGCCGCACCCACCAGCACAGATCCGCTTCGCCCAGCGCCGACTTCGGCAGGGCAAAGCGCGCATCGAAGTTCTGCTTCAGGAACTGCGGTGCATGGTCCATCGGCACCGGTTTGGCATCCGCGACCGGGCTCACGCCTTCCGGCAGCGGATAACCGGCGATATCGGCAGCGCTTTCGATCTGGCGCATGAACACGAAGCTGGCGCTGAAACCCACGCCCTTCTCGTTCGACAGTTCCGCCGCAACCCAGGTGGCGTTGCGCCCCTTGCGCACGATCCGCGCCCGCACCTCCACGCGGCCTGCCAGCGGCGCGATCATCGCGAACTGGCCCGAACGCAGCGGCGGCAATTCGGGATCGACCCGCTGCGCCGCTGCCAGCGCCAGCGCCGAAGTCAGCCCGCCGTAAGCGGTGCGGCCCTGAAGCCAGTCATCGGTGATATCGAACGCGAAACCGCCCTCGATTTCCTCTGCCTCGGCCAGAAGCGCGGCGAAACCCGTCATCAGAACAACCTCGAACCATTGGGCACCGGCTGGTCCGGTGCGAATAGGACCACGCGCCCTTCCTCGTCCGCGAAGCCGAGCGTCAATGCCTCGGACAGCGCCTTGCCGATCTGGCGCGTGGGAAAGTTCACGACCGCCGCCACCTGCCGCCCGACCAGGTCCTCCGGCGCATAGAGCGCGGCGACTTGCCCCACGCTCCTGCGCTCGCCAATGCCGGGGCCGAAATCGATCCGCAGCTTGCAGCTTGGCTTGCGCGCGCCCTCGTAGACTTCCGCGGCGACGATGGTGCCGACGCGGATGTCCACTTTCAGGAAGTCGTCGAAGGATATCTGCTCGGCCGCGAATGCGGCGGGGTCGTGGTCCAGATGCATTTATTCCATTTCGAGGATCACGGCGTCCACCGCAAGGCTTTCGCCCGCCTTGGCATTGACCGCCTTCACCACGCCCGACTTTTCGGCGCGCAGGATGTTCTCCATCTTCATGGCTTCCACCACGGCCAGCGGCTGGCCGGCTTCCACCTTGTCGCCCTCGCCCACATGGAGCGCGACGAGCAGGCCCGGCATCGGGCAGATCAGGTACTTCGAAAGATCCGGCGGAATCTTTTCGATCATGTGCTCGTTCAGCGAAGCCACCCGGCTCGGCAGGATCAGCACATCGTGGATGCAGCCGCGCGTGGTCATCTTCAGGCCCGTGCGCGTGGGCGCAACGCGGATGCCGATGGCCTCGCCGTCGATCTCGGCATCGATCAGGCGGTCGCCCGGCGTGTATTCCATCGCGAGATCAACCGAGATGCCGTTCACCGTCACGTCCTCATCGTCGATGACGACTTCGAAAGGCGCCTTGTCGATGATGACGGTCCATTCCGAAGGCGGCGCCAGACGGCGCGAAGCCAGTTGCCCGTCCACGCGGCGCGCACGGTCGGCCCGGGCGGTGGCGACGAACGCGGCAACGGCGGCCAGCTTGCCCTGGAGTTCCTCGGACGCAGGCGCGCCGGTGAAGCCTTCGGGATATTCCTCGGCGATGAAGCCGGTGGTCAGTTCGCCCGAGCGGAAGCGCGGGTGCTGCATGATGGCCGAAACGAAATCGATGTTGTGGCCAAGGCCCTCGATCTCGAACAGGTCGAGCGCGGCAACCTGCTTGTCCGCCGCTTCGTCACGCGTCTCGCCCCAGGTGATCAGCTTGGCGATCATCGGGTCGTAGAACATCGAGACTTCGCCGCCTTCGTAGACGCCGTCATCGACACGCACGCCGTCGATACCGCGGCGGCCGTTTGCGGAGCCATCGTCGTCCCAGCCGTCAACCGGCGGCTGATAGCGCACGAGGCGGCCGGTCGACGGCAGGAAGCCGCGATAGGGATCTTCGGCGTAGACGCGGTTTTCGATGGCCCAGCCGTCGATCTTCACGTCCGCCTGCGTCATCTCCAGCTTTTCGCCGGCGGCGACGCGGATCATCTGCTCGACCAGATCGACGCCGGTGATCGCCTCGGTAACCGGGTGCTCCACCTGAAGGCGGGTGTTCATTTCGAGGAAGTAGAAGCTCTCGCCCGTCGGGTCCGCGCCCGAGACGATCAGTTCGACGGTGCCCGCCGAATAGTAGCCCACCGCACGCGACAGGGCGACGCACTGCTCGCCCATGGCCTTGCGCATCTTCTCGGTGACGAAGGGCGACGGCGCTTCCTCCACCACCTTCTGGTGGCGGCGCTGGATCGAGCATTCGCGCTCGTTCAGGTAGAGGATGTTGCCGTGCTTGTCGCCGAGGATCTGGATCTCGATGTGGCGCGGGTTGAGGATGAACTTCTCGATGAAGACGCGGTCGTCGCCGAAGGAATTGAGGCCCTCGCGCTTCACGCTCTCGAAGCCCTCGCGCACGTCCTTTTCGTCATAGGCAAGGCGCATGCCCTTGCCGCCGCCGCCCGCGCTGGCCTTCATCATCACCGGATAGCCGATCTCGTTCGAGATGCGCACGGCGTGCTCGGTATCCTCGATCTCACCGACGAAGCCGGGCACCACATTGACGCCGGCCTGCTTGGCAAGCTTCTTGGACTCGATCTTGTCACCCATCGCAGCGATCGCGCCGACGGGAGGGCCGATGAACTCGATACCCTCTGCGGCCAGCGCCTCTGCGAAGGAGGTACGCTCGGACAGGAAGCCATAGCCCGGATGGACGGCTTCGGCGCCGGTCTGCTTGCAGGCCTGGATGATCTTGTCGGCAATCAGGTACGACTGCGCGGCGGGCGCGGGGCCGATGTGGACGGCCTCATCGGCCATCTGCACGAAAGGCGCACGGGCATCGGCGTCCGAATAGACGGCCACCGTCTGGATGCCCATCCGGCGCGCGGTCTTGATCACGCGGCAGGCAATCTCGCCCCGGTTTGCGATGAGGATTTTCTTGAACATCTCAATCCCTGTCTTTTGTCATGCGCCAAGCGGCGAAAAGTCCCACCAAGATCAGAACGATCAGGCTCCCCGGAAACATGAGGAACTTGATCAACCCATCGTTCTTGCACTCCGCACTGCCAGGGCGACCGCAGTCTCCCATTGCTGCCCCGCCCAGCAACGTCACCACAAAGGCGCTGCCAAGCAGGCCACCGCCAATGCAGCCCAAATGCTGTTTCAGGCTTGTGCCGGAATCGCTAAAACTCACCGGTCGCCGCCCCTCACACCGGTCGAACGTCACCGCTCGCCCGTTTCCACAACGGCGCGCAGTTGTTTTGTGCGCGCCTCGGTCAATTCCTTGAGGCAACCGTTCTGCTGGAGCGGCCAGATCGTGCCGCTTTCCTCACGCGGGCCGTTTTCTGCGAGGCACTGGGCATCGCGATAGGCGAGCCACTTGCGCTGCGCATCGAGCAACCGATTGAAATTTCCGCCGGGGCCCTGCCTGTCGGCGGCCTTCGCCGCCGCTGCCGCCTTCCCCCAGGCCTCGTTCATCGCCCGGTCGGCCGACTGGAAGTCGCGGTACGAACACACGTTCATGTCCGTCTGCGTCATCGCATTGGCGCAATCGATCGCGGGCTCCGAGGCCAGGAGAAGGATCGGCAGGATCACGCGCGGATCACTCAGCCGCTTCCAGCTTGGCGCAGCCCTTGGGCATGCGCTGGGCTTCGACCTGAGCCTCGGTCAGTTCGATGGCCATCGGCTTGATGCCGAGGCGGGCGAACATGGCCATGTCGCTGTCGTCACCGGCATTCGGTGCGGTGAGCAACTGGTCGCCGGTGAAGATCGAGTTGGCGCCGGCCATGAAGCACATCGCCTGCGTCATTTCGGACATCGATTCGCGGCCCGCCGAGAGGCGCACCATCGACAGCGGCATGGTGATGCGCGCGACCGCCACGGTGCGCACGAATTCCACGTCGTCGATCTTGGCGAGCGGGGTATCGGCCAGCATGTCGCCCAGCACCGTGCCCTTTACCGGCACCAGCGCGTTGACCGGAACCGACTGCGGGTGATCGGGCAGCGTCGCCAGCGTGTGGACGAAGCCCACGCGATCGGCGCGCGTCTCGCCCATGCCGACGATGCCGCCGGAGCAGACGTTGATGCCCGCCATGCGCACGTTCGACAGCGTGTCGAGACGGTCGTCCATCGTGCGCGTGGTGATCACCTGGTCATAGCGCTCGGGCGAGGTGTCGATGTTGTGGTTGTAGTAATCGAGACCCGCGTCCGAAAGCATGTCCGCCTGATCGGGCGTCAGCATGCCCAGCGTCATGCAGGTTTCGAGCCCGAGCGCGCGCACGCCCTTCACCATCTCGATGATGGCGGGCATGTCGCGGTCCTTGGGGTTGCGCCAGGCGGCGCCCATGCAGAAGCGGGTGGAGCCCTGGTCCGCCGCCTGCGCCGCGCGCTGGAGCACCTGCTGCACTTCCATCAGCTTCGTTGCCTTGACGCCGCTGTTCGCCGAAACCGACTGCGAGCAATAGCCGCAGTCTTCCACGCAGCCGCCGGTCTTGATCGAAAGCAGCGTGGAAAGCTGCACTTCGTTCGCCCGGTGATTGGCCCGGTGAACCTCGGCCGCGCGGAACACCAGTTCGGTGAACGGCAGGTCGAAGAGTTCGGCGATCTCTTCGCGGGTCCAGTCGTTGCGCGGTTCAAAACGGGGGTCGGTCATCAAAATCTTCCTGTTACGTTCGGACGCGCGGCACGGAGCCGGAGTCCAGTCGATGCCGCCCGCATAGAGCGGAGCGGCGTCTCGTGCCAGTTTCCCGTGTTCCCCCGCACGGCAATCATCACTCGGCCGTGGCCAGCGCGTCGCCCACCGGCGGCATGTTGTGGCCGAGCAGGCGCAGCACATCGGCCGCGCATTCCACGACGTTGGAGCCGGGGCCGTAGATGCCCTGAACGCCCGCACCGCGCAGATATTCGTAGTCTTGCGGCGGGATGACGCCGCCCGCGATCACCTTGACGTCCCCTCGCCCGGCTTCGCGCAGCTTCTGGATCAGTTCGGGAATCAGCGTCTTGTGGCCCGCCGCCAGCGACGATGCACCCACCACGTCCACGTCGCTTTCCAGCGCCAGCACCACGGTTTCCTGCGGAGTCTGGAACAGCGGACCGGACACCACGTCAAAGCCCATGTCCCCGAAGGCCGAGGCGATCACGTTCGCGCCGCGATCGTGGCCGTCCTGCCCCATCTTGGCGACCAGCAGCTTCGGCTTGCGGCCGAGGCGGCGTTCCACCGCGGCCACGCCGTCCAGCACCTGCTGCCAGCGGCTGTCGCCCTCGTAAGGCGCACCGTAAACACCCTTCACCGGGGTCGGCTGCGTACCATAACGCTGGAAGCTGTCTTCCATGGCCGAGCTGATCTCGCCCAGCGTGGCGCGCGCACGGGCGCATTCCACCGCCAGCGCGAGCAGGTTGTTCTCGATGCTCGATTCGCCCGCCGCACCTTCGCGAAGGGCCTTGAGAGCAGCCTGGCACGCCGCCTCGTCGCGATCCGCCTTCATCTTCTCGATGCGGGCGATCTGGCCTTCGCGGACCTTGGCGTTGTCCACTTCCAGCGTTTCCAGCAGGTCTTCGCTGGCAAGGCGGTACTTGTTGACGCCGACGATCACGTCGTCGCCCCGGTCCACGCGGGCCTGACGGGCAGCGGCAGCGGTCTCGATCATCGCCTTGGGCCAGCCGGCGGCGACAGCCTTGGCCATGCCGCCCTCGGCCTGCACGCGCTCGATGATCTCCCAGGCCTGATCGACCAGCTGCTTCGTGAGCGATTCGATATAGTAGGAGCCACCCAGCGGATCGACGACATTGCACATGCCGGTCTCTTCCTGGATGATGATCTGCGTGTTGCGGGCGATGCGGGCCGAGAAGTCGGTCGGCAGCGCGATCGCCTCGTCCAGCGCGTTGGTGTGCAGCGACTGGGTGCCGCCCAGCATCGAGGCCATCGCCTCGATCGTGGTGCGAATGACGTTGTTGTAGGGGTCCTGCTCCTGCAGCGAAACACCCGACGTCTGGCAGTGCGTGCGCAGCATCTTCGACCGTTCGTCCTTGGCGCCAAGCTCCGTCATGACCCGGTGCCACAGCACGCGCGCGGCGCGCAGCTTGGCCACTTCCATGAAGAAGTTCATGCCGATGGCGAAGAAGAACGACAGGCGGCCCGCGAACTTGTCGATATCGAGGCCCGATGCCACGCCGTACTTCACGTATTCCGCGCCGTCGGCGATGGTGAAGGCCAGTTCCTGCACCTGCGTCGCACCGGCTTCCTGCATGTGGTAGCCGGAAATCGAGATCGAGTTGAATTTCGGCATCTCGCGGCTGGTGTAGCCAAAGATGTCCGAGATGATCCGCATCGAAGGCTCGGGCGGGTAGATGTAGGTGTTGCGGACCATGAACTCCTTGAGGATGTCGTTCTGGATGGTCCCGTCGAGCAGCTTGCGGTCTACGCCCTGCTCCTCGCCCGCAACGATGAAGAAAGCCAGGATCGGGATCACCGCGCCGTTCATCGTCATCGAGACCGACATCTTGTCGAGCGGAATGCCGTCGAACAGGATCTTCATGTCCTCGACGGAATCGATGGCGACGCCCGCCTTGCCGACGTCACCCACGACGCGCGGATGGTCGCTGTCGTAACCGCGATGGGTGGCAAGGTCGAAGGCGACCGAAAGGCCCTTCTGGCCCGCCGCAAGGTTGCGGCGATAGAAGGCGTTCGATTCCTCGGCAGTGGAGAAACCCGCGTACTGGCGGATGGTCCAGGGGCGGCCGGCATACATCGAGGCGCGCACGCCGCGCGTGAACGGCGCGAAGCCGGGAAGGCCGGGATCGACGGTCACGTCCTCGGCGGTGTAGAGCGGCTTCACCGCGATACCCTCGGGCGTGTTCCAGGTCAGGTCCCTACCCTTGACCTCCTTGTCGGCGGCTGCCTTCCAGTCGTTGATGTCTGCCATAGTCCGCATCCCTTCCGGCCCGCGCTGGTTGCGGCGGGCCGTGATCTTTCTCAGTGAGCGCCCTTGGGCGTTTCCATGATCTCTGTAAGCTGGCCGCCCATGTCCCTGGGGTGGACGAAGAAGATCAGCGTCCCATGCGCGCCCATGCGCGGCTCACCCAGCACGCGCTTGCCAAGGCTTTCGAACCAGGCCTTGGCGGCGTGAATGTCCGGCACTTCGTAGCAGATGTGGTGCTGGCCCCCGAGCGGGTTCTTCTCCAGCCACTTGCCCACGGCCGAGTCCGTCGCTGTCGGCTGGAGCAGTTCGATCTGCGTGCCTGCCGTGCCATCCTCACCCGGCGTATTGACGAAGCAGACGCGCACTTGCTGGCTTTCCAGCACGAACGGCTCGGTAATATCGGTGGCACCCATCACGTCCCGGTAGAACGCGATCGAGGCGTCGAGATCGGGCGTGGCGACGCCGATGTGATTGAGACGGCCCAGCTTCACGCCACGTTCTCCAGCACGAGGGCGATGCCCTGCCCGCCGCCGATGCACATGGTGACAAGGCCGTACTTCCCACCCGTGCGCTTCAATTCGTACATGCACTTGATGGCGAGCATCGTGCCGGTCGCGCCAACCGGGTGGCCGATGGATACGCCCGAGCCGTTGGGGTTCACCTTCTCCGGATCGAAGCCGAGCACCTTGGACACGGCGGCGGCCTGCGCGGCGAAAGCCTCGTTGCTCTCGATCACGTCAATCTGACCCAGCGAAAGCCCGGCCCGCTCCAGTGCCACCGGCACCGCCTTGATCGGGCCTTCGCCCATGTAGGCGGGCTCGACCCCGGCATGGCCCCAGGCGAGGATCTTCGCAAACGGCTTGAGGCCGCGCTTTTCCACTTCCGAGGCCGTCGCCAGCACCACGGCGGCAGCACCGTCGTTGATGCCCGAGGCATTGCCTGCGGTAACCGTGCCGTCCTTCTTGAACGCTGGACGCATCGCGCCGAGCGTTTCGACGGTGGTGTCCGCGCGGACATGCTCGTCGGTATCGAATACGGTCACGCCCTTGCGGGTCTTCACTTCGACGGGGAGGATCTGCTCCTTGAAGCGGCCTTCCGCGATGGCCTTGGCGGCGCGCTGGTGGCTGGTCGCGGCAACCGTGTCCATGTCCTCACGCGAGATGCAGTGGCGTTCGGCCACGTTCTCGGCGGTGATGCCCATGTGGTAGCCGCCGATGGCGTCCGACAGGCCCAGGGTCAGCGCGTCTTCCTGCGCGTTGTCGCCCATCTTCTTGCCCCAGCGCACGCCGTGGTCGTGATAGGGCACGTTCGACATCGATTCCGCGCCGCCCGCGACGGTGATCCCCGCCTCGCCCAGCTTCATCATCTGCGCGGCCGAAACGATCGCCTGCACGCCCGATCCGCAGAGGCGGTTGAGCGTCATCGAAGGCACTTCGAACGGCACGCCCGCGTTAAGGCCGATCACGCGGCTGAGCATCTCGTCCCTGGCGCTGGTCGGCATGACCTGGCCGATGACGATATGGCCAACGTCCTCAGGCGAAACGCCTGCACGGGCCAGCGCCTCGGTCACGACCTTGCCGCCGAGATCGGACGGCATGAACGACTTCAGCGAGCCGCCGAAATCGCCGACTGCCGTGCGTACGCCGCTGACGATGTAGATGTCTTCCATGACCTGACTTCCCAATCTGGTTTTTCGATGCGTGCCGTCTTTCGCGGCTGGAGTGGATCGCAGCGCTCGCCCCCAGGCGATGCGCCGCGATCCGTGACGCGATCAAAGCGGAATGTTGTCGTGCTTCTTCCAGGGGTTTTCGAGGCTCTTGGTCCGCAGCTTGCGCAGACCCAGCGCAATGCGCTTGCGGGTCGAGTGCGGGTAGATCACCTCATCGATGTAACCCCGGCTCGCCGCCACGAAGGGGTTGGCGAAGCGGTCTTCGTATTCCCTGGTCTTCTCGGCAATGCCTTCGGGCGAAAGGCCGCGGAAGATGATCTCCACCGCGCCCTTGGCGCCCATCACCGCGATTTCGGCGGTCGGCCAGGCATAGTTGAGATCGCCGCGCAGGTGCTTGGACGCCATGACGTCGTAAGCGCCGCCATAGGCCTTGCGAGTGATCACGGTGATCTTCGGCACGGTCGCTTCGGCATAGGCGAACAGCAGCTTGGCGCCGTGCTTGATGATGCCGTTGTGCTCCTGATCGGTGCCCGGCAGGAAGCCCGGAACGTCCACGAAAGTGATGATCGGGATGTTGAAGGCATCGCAGAAGCGCACGAAACGCGCAGCCTTCTTGGACGAGTTGATGTCCAGCACGCCCGCCAGCACCATCGGCTGGTTGGCGACGACGCCCACGGTCTTGCCCTCGATACGGCCGAAACCGACGATGATGTTGCCGGCATGCAGCGGCTGGACCTCGAAGAAGTCGCCCTCGTCGAGCGTCTTCCGGATCACCTCATGCATGTCGTAAGGCTGGTTGGCCGAAGGCGGGATCACGGTGTCGAGGCTTTCCTCGGCACGGTCCCACGGATCGGCGCAGGGACGCTCGGGCACTTCCTCGCGGTTGCTCAGCGGCAGGAAGTCGAAGAAATCGCGCGCCGCCAGCAGCGCCTCGATGTCGTTCTCCAGCGCCAGGTCGGACACCGAGGTCTTGCTGGAGTGCGTGATCGCGCCGCCCAGTTCCTCTTGCGTGACGACTTCGTTGGTCACGGTCTTCACCACGTCCGGCCCGGTGACGAACATGTAGGACGAGTCCTTCACCATGAAGATGAAGTCGGTCATGGCGGGCGAATAGACCGCGCCGCCGGCGCAGGGGCCCATGATCAGCGAAAGCTGCGGCACCACGCCCGAGGCGAGCACGTTGCGCTGGAACACTTCGGCATAGCCGCCGAGCGAGGCCACGCCTTCCTGGATGCGCGCGCCGCCGGAATCGTTGAGGCCGATCACCGGCGCGCCGACCTTCATCGCGTTGTCCATCAGCTTGCAGATCTTCTGCGCGTGACGGTGCGAGAGCGAACCGCCGAACACGGTGAAGTCCTGGCTGAACACGAAGACGAGGCGGCCGTTGATGGTGCCCGAGCCTGTGACCACGCCGTCTCCGGGGATCTTCTGGCTCTCCATGCCGAAATCGGTGCAGTCATGTTCGACGTAGAGGTCGAACTCCTCGAAGCTGTCCTCATCCAGCAGGATATCAAGGCGTTCGCGCGCGGTGAGCTTGCCCTTGGCATGCTGCGCGGCAATGCGCTTTTCGCCCCCGCCCAGCTTTGCGGCGGCGCGGCGCTTTTCCATCTCGGCGATATTGGCTGACATCCGGGTTCCCTTGGCAGTGACCTTGACGGCACGAATTCGTTGCCCTGCTAAGGCAGGTTGAAGCGCCAAGGTCAATAGTTTTAATCGAACGGTTAAACCACAAAAGCGGCAGCTTCGCGTCGATTTCGCCCCACCGATGTGTTTGCACGGGCCAAGATCGCCTGCACGGATTGATCCCGCCGACCTTGCGGTTTTCCGCCGCTCCTTGCCTCCAACGGAAAAGGCGCCGCGACTGTATGGACAGTCACGGCGCCTCTCTATTCCGCCGGGGGCAAAGCACCGGCCGATCGCGGCGATGACCGCTGGTCGGACAGGACTGTTGTCTAATTGATATTCTCATGGCCATTCCTTTTTCCCGGTGCCGACGGTTGTCTTCGAGGTCATCGGACAGCGTTTGATCGCGATGTGTCCAAGCCATCATGGTCGCGGCCAGGCGGAAGGGGGGACGTCTCTGGGTCCAACTCGAGGTTGTGCCTCTACAGTCCGGGCGAGATCGTCCAGGCATGGCTAACCGGGAAGAAGAACGCTGGTTTCATGCCCAGCGAAACTCCGTCTCGTTCAGCCAAAGCGAGTGAAGCAGCACAGCCAGCTTGCGGGCAACCGCAATCTTGGCGCGCTTATTACCTTTGATTTCCGCAAGATTTTGCCCCCATTGCTGGAGCGCAAAAGGCCTTTTCACCCTAGACAGCATTATATTGGCCGCCTCATAGAGAGATCGCCTCAGCATCGGATCGCCAGCTTTGGAGATATGCCCTAGCACATCGCGGTCACCCGATTGGCTTCGACGTGGAGCAAGGCCTGCATAAGCGCCGACATCTTCGCTTCGGGCAAAGCGATGCGGATCTTCGACGCTGGCTGTGTATGTCAGGGCCGTGATTGGACCAACGCCAGGGACGCTCATCAGCCGAACGCACACCGGATCCGCCGCGGCCCGCCCTTCCAGCAGACGATTAGAAGCGCGCAACTGTTCCTCCATGACCTCGATACCGGCGATAAGCGGCGCGAAAAGGTCTGCGAGATCAGGGCGCTGCCGGAAAAGAGCTGCCAGACGTTCGCTGCGTTTGCCGGAGGTGGTGACCTTGCCCATTCGCAAGCCAAACAACTTCAGTAACCCGCGCAACTGGTTGGCCATGGCCACGCGCGTGGTAATCAGCTGCGCACGGATCCGCAGCGCAGCCCGGTCGATGTGGGTGGCTGATGCTTTCATATGAACGCGCTTGAACCAGCCAGTGCGGGCGAGTTGCGCCAATCCCTCTGCATCATGGACATCACTTTTGTTGACCCGAGCGGACAGCACGCCCTTGGCATGGCGGGCACAAATACATGCGACGGCCACTTCGCGTTCTGCCAGACCGTGGTACAAAAAGGTCGACAAGGGGCCCGTCTCCAGCACCACCCGCGCTAGATCAGGGCAGTGCTTATTGAGCCATTTGGCCAACGCATCGGGATCGCTGGCCACCACATCGCGCTTCAACACCGCGCCATCGTTATCGACGATACAAACGTGCGTGGTCTTGTCGCTCACATCCAATCCGGCATAGATCGACATCGGTCACCCTCCTGCATTGAAGCGTTCATTTGCGACTTCGTAACATGCAGGCAGGGTGGCTACATCAATTACGCGGGGTCCAACCAGCGACCAGCCTTACTTCATGAGCACGAGTTCTTCCGACATCGTCGGGTGAACCGCGACGGTGGCGTCGAAGTCCGCCTTGGTGAGCCCGGCCTTCACCGCGATGGCAGCGGCCTGGATGATCTCGGGCGCATCCGGCCCGATCATGTGCAGGCCGACGACCTTGCCCGTCGTGCCTTCGCAGACCATCTTGTAGAGCGAGCGTTCATTGCGATGCGCCACGACGTTCTTCATCGGGCGGAAGTCGCTGGTGTAGATTTCCACCGAACCCAGCTGCTGGCGGGCCTGCGCTTCCGTCAGGCCCACCGCGCCGATCGGCGGGTGGCTGAACACGGCGGAGGGGATGCAGCCATAGTCCACCGTCGTCGGCTTGTCGCCGAACACGGTATCGGCAAAGGCCTGCCCTTCGCGGATGGCGACGGGGGTGAGCTGCACCCGGTTGGTCACGTCGCCCACGGCATAGATGTAGTCGACATTGGTCTGCGAATAGTCATTCACCCGGATCGCGTTCTTGTCGTCAAGCTCCACGCCGACGTTCTCCAGCCCGAGCCCCTCGATATTGGGTACGCGGCCGGTGGCGAAGAGGACGCAGTCCACCTCGATCGGTTCGTGATTGGTCATCGAGACGGTGAGCGAACCATCGGCGTTCTTCTCGATGCCGCGGAAGTCGGCATTGAAGCGGAAGTCGATGCCCTTGGTGATCGAGATCTGGAGGAGACGATCGCGCATGGATTCGTCATAGCCGCGCAGAAGCTGGTCCGAGCGGTTGATGAGCGTCACCTTCGATCCGAACTGGTGGAAGATGCCCGCGAACTCGTTGGCGATGTAGCCTGCGCCGGCGATCAGGATGCGCTTGGGCAAGGCATCGAGGTGGAACGCCTCGTTGGAGGTGATGCCGTGTTCGTGGCCGGGGCAGGACGGCACCATCGGGCGGGCGCCCGTGGCGATGAGGATGACCCTGGCGGTCTTCTTCTCGCCGCTGGCCAGCGTGATTTCGTGCGGGCCGGTGATCGCGGCGCGCTCGTGGAATATCTCGACCTTGTTGTTCTCGAGCGTCTGCGTGTAGATTCCGTTCAGCCGGTCGACGTCGCCCAGCACGTTGTCGCGCAGCTTCACCCAGTCGAACGTCGCTTGCGGAATGTCCCAGCCGAACTGCCTGGCGTCCTCGAGGTCCTCGGCGAAGTGCGCGCCGTAGACCAGCATCTTCTTGGGAACGCAGCCGCGGATCACGCAAGTGCCGCCGACCCTGTACTCTTCGGCCACCGCCACGCGCGCGCCGTGCGCCGCCGCGATCCGGCTGGCGCGCACGCCGCCCGATCCTGCGCCGATGGTAAAGAGGTCATAGTCGAATTCTGGCATGCACTTGGCTCCTGCTGCGCCGGCCTGGTTCCGGGGCACCGGCGCATATGGGGCAGGACATCGCCGATTGCCAACGGGTGTTTTGCCCACCCCCATCGCCTCCACCCGCATCCCGCAAGGCCGCCCGCGCCGCATGCCCCCGCAGAAGCGCGGGAACGGATCGTCGAAACGCGCGCTCCGCTGGCCGCAAATACATTGTCAACTAAAACAGTTGAGTTTATAGGAGTCGCATCGAGAGCCGCTCCCTACAGGACAGCCTGCGCCGGCGGACATCCCCTCCTGCATCGGGAGAAGAGAGAATGGCAAAGACGAACCAGCACGCAGCACCCGCGCAAGAGCCCCTGGTGCTGCTCATCCCCGGTCTTGACGGCAGCGGCCCCGGTCACTGGCAGCGCCGCTGGGCCGAAGAGATGGACAATGCCCAGATGGTCGACCTCGGCCTTTGGGAAAAGCCGCATCGCAACACCTGGATCAACCGCCTGAACCTATCGGTCCAGCGCGCCGGCCGGCCGGTGGTGCTGGTGGCGCACAGCCTCGGCTGCCTGTTGACGGCGTGGTGGGCGAAATTCGAACAGCCCGGCTGGTCTTCGCCCGTCGTGGGCGCGCTGCTGGTGGCCCCGCCGGAAGTGGACTTCTTCCCGCGCGACGACCGCCTGAACGGCTTCGCGCCAACGCCGAGCGACGAACTGCCCTTCCCCTCGATCCTCGTGGCCAGCCGCAACGATCCGTGGATCGGCTTCCCGACGGCACGGCTGCTGGCCCGCCAATGGGGCAGCCAGTTCGTGGACGCGGGCGAGACCGGCCACATCAATGCGGATTCGAAGATCGGAAGCTGGGAAGACGGCAAGCAGCTGCTTCGCCAGTTGACCGGCAGCGCCGCTGCCTCTGCCCGGCACTACCCATCGGCCCATGCCGACGGGTCGGACGGCCTTGAACTGGGCCACTGAGCGCCAGGGCCGAATTCAGCAACAAGCCGAAGGGGGCATGATCACGCCCCCTTCGGCTCAGGCTCTCGTTCAGGCGATCCCGGAAAGCTGAAGCAGCGCCTCGGTCGAAGGATCGAACGTGGTGCCGCCCTTCTCGATCTGCTTGGCGATCTCCTTGCCCAGTTCCACGCCGAACTGGTCGAACGGGTTGATCCCCATCAGCACGGCATTGGCGAACGTGCGGTGTTCATGGAACGCCACGAGCGCGCCGAACGTGGCGGGCGAGACTTCGTCGAGCAGGATCGTCGCCGAGGGACGGTCCCCCGGATAGGCGCGCGCGGGATCTTCGCTGCCCTTGCCCGCCATCAGCGCCGCGCCCTGAGCGAAACAGTTCGACAGGAGGATGCGGTGATGCGCGGGGTTGAGATCGTCGCCCGGCGCGATGGCGGCGATGAAGTCCACCGGGACGAGGTTGGTGCCCTGGTGGAGGAGCTGAAACACCGCATGCTGGGCATCGGTGCCGACTCCGCCCCAGGTGATCGGCGCGGTCGGCGCGACCACCGGCGAACCGTCCACCTTCACGCTCTTGCCGTTCGATTCCATCTCCAGCTGCTGGAGATAGTCGGGCAGCAGGGCGAGACGCTCGTCATAGGCGAAGACCGCGCGGGTCTGGCAGCCGCGCAGGCGCGTATAATACTGGTCGGCGAAGGCGGCGCGCAGCGGCAGGTTGTCGAGGCCGTCGGCGTCGCGGAAATGGATGTCCATCGCGGCCGCGCCGTCCAGCATTTCGGCGAAATCCGGCCAGCCCAGCGCCATGGCGACCGGGAAACCGATCGACGACCACAGCGAGTAGCGGCCGCCCACGCTTTCCGAGAACGGCAGGATGCGGGTTTCGTCCACCCCCCACTCCATCGCCTTGTCCGGCGCGGCGGTCAGCGCGACGACGCGGCCGTACGGGTCTTCGACGCCGTGCTCGCGCATCCAGCCCAGCACGCTGTCCGCATTGGTCATCGTCTCGATGGTGGTGAAGGTCTTGGAAGCGACCGCCAGCATCGTCGTGGCCGGATCGCACTTTGCAAACGCGGCTTCGAGCGCGCATCCGTCGATATTGGAGACGACATGAACGTCCACCATGGCACCGTCGCGGGCCAGCGCGTCGATCGCCAGCGCCGGGCCGAGCGCCGATCCGCCGATGCCGACGTGGATCAGGTGCTTCACCTCGCCCATGGCGCCGCGGTGGATGGCCTCGACGATGGCGGCCATGCGGGCATGGTTCTCGAACGCGGTCGCGACGCCTTCCTCGCTGCCGACACCGCGCTGGGCGGTATGCTCGGCCGCGCGGCCTTCCGTCTGGTTGACGATCTCGCCCGCGAACAGCGCCGCGCGGCGACCGTCGAAGTCCATCGCGGCGGCCAGTTCCTCGAAGGCGGCGACATGGGCGGCATCGAGGTGAGTCTTCGACCAGTCGAACCGGATTGCGCCGGGGCTGGTCTCGTCACCGAGTTCGAGACGGGTCGCGAGCAGGTCCAGACGGCCGGAATCGGCATCGAAAAGCTCGGAAAGCGTCGGTTTGGGCAATGCTTCCAGCTTGTTCCACACCGCTTCGCTCATGCCATGGTTCCTTGTCTCAGGGTTGGGGGCCAGCCTTATGCATAGCAGGCGGGAGAAGGCCAAGGTCATTCTTGTGCACAGATGCACGTCGGGAACATGACGTTTTTGATCGATACCGGTACGCTTTCCCTCGGTATCTCACTTGACGGATGCCCCTGCGCGCAACAAGGGTTCGAGCCATGAGCGACATCGAAACCGCGACTTCCGGCCTCACCACCGAAACATCTGCCGCGCCCGCGCCGGGCGCCAGCGGAAAGCCTGTCAAAAAGGACGCCAAGAAGGATGCCAAGAAGGACGAGGGCTTCTTCTCCTTCCTCCTCTGGCTGGTTCTCGGCGTGGTGGTGCTGCGCAGCTTCATCATCTCGCCCTTCAACATCCCCAGCGAGTCGATGCTGCCGCGCCTGCTGAACGGGGACTACCTGTTCGCGTCCAAGTGGTCCTACGGCTATTCGAAGTATTCGCTGCCCTTCAGCCTGCCGCTGATCCCGGGCCGCATCCTCGCCAGCCAGCCCGATCGCGGCGACGTGGTGATCTTCAAGGCGCCTCCCGGCAACGACGTCGACTACATCAAGCGCGTGATCGGCCTGCCCGGCGACGAAGTGCAGGTGAAGGGCGGACAGGTCTGGCTCAACGGCAAGGCCGTGCCGCGCGTCAAGCAGCCCGATTTCGTGCTGCCGGTCACCGCCAACACCCATTGCTACGCGCCGGAGTTCGAGGGCAAGGACGCCGCGGGCGACCCGGTCTGCAACTATCCGCAGTTCCGCGAGACGCTGCCCGGCGGCAAGAGCTACAACGTGCTCGACCTCGGCCAGACCCCGCAGGACGACACCGGCGTCTATATCGTGCCCGAAGGCCACATGTTCCTGATGGGCGACAACCGCGACAACTCGCTCGACAGCCGCTTCCCGGCGATCGAGGGCCAGGGCATCGGCATCGTCCCGCAGGACAACCTGGTGGGCAAGGCCGCCGTCATGATGTTCTCCACCAACGGCGGCGCCGAATGGCTCAAGCCCTGGACCTGGTTCACCGCCGCGCGCTGGAGCCGGATCGGGAGCGTGATCTGAGTGCTTGACCAAAAGGACCGCGAGTTCCTCGCCGGCGTCTCGGGCGGCAAGCCCGCCGACGAGGCACTCTGGCTAGCCGCCCTCACTCACGGCAGCACCGGCGAGAAGCGCAATTACGAACGACTGGAATTCCTCGGCGACCGGGTTCTCGGACTCTCGGTCGCCGAATGGCTTTTCGAAAACAGCGAGGAAGCGGAAGGCCGCCTCTCGCAGCGCCTCAACGCGCTCGTCAGCCGCCAGACCTGCGCGCAGGTCGCCCGTCAGATCGGCCTCGGCCCGCACATGCGGCTGGGCAAGCAGGCCCGCGACGATGGCGGCCTCGACAGCGACAATATCCTGGGCGACGTGATGGAGGCGCTGATCGGCGCCTGTTTCACCGAGCGGGGCTTCGAAGCCGCGCGCGATATGGTAAGGGCTCTCTGGGCCGAACCGATGCAGGGCAAGACGGGCAAGCGCAAGCATCCCAAGTCCGCCCTGCAGGAATGGGCGGCGGGCAATCGCCGCCGCACCCCCGAATACAAGCTGGTCGAGCGTTCAGGCCCCGACCATGCCTCGCAGTTCACCGTCGAGGTGGCAGTACATAATGTCGGCGCAGCGCGTGCCACGGCCAATTCCAAGCAGGATGCCGAAACCCGCGCCGCCGAGGAATTCATGAGGAAATTCGCATGACCCAGCATTGCGGTCTCGTTGCCGTCATCGGCGCCCCCAACGCGGGCAAGTCCACGCTCGTCAATGCGCTCGTCGGGCAGAAAGTGGCGATCGTCTCCGCCAAGGCCCAGACCACCCGCGCCCGCCTGATGGGCATTGCCCTGCTCGATGAAACGCAGATCATCCTGGCCGACACGCCCGGCATCTTCGAGCCGCGCCGCAGGCTCGACCGCGCGATGGTCGCCGCCGCCTGGGAAGGCGCGCAGGAAGCGGACGCCGTGCTGCTGGTGGTCGATCCCATCAAGAAGCGCCGCCATGAACTTGAGCCCCTGCTCGAAGCCCTGGCCGCGCGCCCGGAACGCAAGATCCTGGTCATCAACAAGGTCGATGCCGGCGCCAAGGAACCGCTTCTCGTCCTGGCCCAGGAACTGACCGGCAAGGTCGAGTTCGACGAAGTGTTCTTCGTCTCGGCGCTCTCGGGCGACGGCGTGCCCGAACTCAAGACCCATCTTGCCGGGCTGATGCCCGAAGGCCCCTGGCACTATCCCGAGGACCAGGTGTCCGACGCCAGCGAACGCCTGCTCGCCTGCGAGATCACGCGCGAGCAGCTCTATCGCCAGCTTCACGAGGAGCTGCCCTACGACGCCGCCGTGCGCCCCGAAGGCTACGAGCAGCGCAAGGACGGCTCGGTGGAGATCCGCCAGCAGATCGTCGTCACCCGCGACAACCAGCGCGCCATCGTGCTGGGCAAAGGCGGTTCCAAGATCAAGTCCATCGGCGAGGCCGCCCGCAAGGAACTGGCCGAAGTGCTGGGCCAGAAGGTCCACCTCTTCCTCCACGTCAAGGTCGAGGAAAACTGGGCCGACGCCCGCGACATCTACGAAGAGATCGGGCTGGACTGGGTCAAGTAATGACGCGAATCACGTCGACGGCGATCACGGCCGCCGTCCTGCTGCTGGGCGGCTGCGCCACCCCCTACATGAAGGCCCGCGCGGCCGAGAACGACCAGGTCGCCGCCGTCGAGGAAAGCCTTGCCGGTCAGCGCTATGTCGCGATCGGCTCGTCGTTTGCCGCCGGCCCGATGCTGCCCCCCGCCAAGCCCGGCGCGCCGGTGCGCTGCGGGCAGAGCATGAACAATTACCCGACCCTGCTGGCCGAACGCTTCGGCATGGTCCTGACCGACCGTTCCTGCTCGGGCGCGACGACCAACAACGTGCTGGGTCCATGGGGCGACATTCCGCCGCAGATCAACTCCGTCACCCCGCAGACGCGGCTGGTGACGGTGACCATCGGCGGCAACGATCTCAACTACATCGGCAACCTTTTCACCGCGACCTGCCTCTACCGCGCCAGCCAGTTGCCGCCCGGCAGCAAGCGCGCCGCCTGCGGCACGGTGAAAGTGCCCACCGAAGTCGAATATGCGCGCGACGAGATGCAGATGATGGAGATCGCGCGCCGCATCCGCACGGTGGCCCCGCGCGCGCGGCTGGTCTTCGTGCAGTACCTCAATCCGCTGCCGCAGCCCGGCTCGCTCTGCGCCGCCACGCCGATCAGCGAGGAACACGCCGCGATCGTCCGCCGCATCGGCCTGCGCCTGTCCGAGATCACCGGCCGCGTGGCACAGGCCTACGGCGCCATCGTCGTCGAGATGAACCAGTCTTCGGCCGCGCATACGCCCTGCGATGCGGTGCCGTGGATGATCGGCTCGCCCGAGGGTTATGATGGCAGGCAGGGCCTGCAATGGCACCTCAATTTCGCCGGAATGCAGGCGACCGCCAACGACATCGGCTGGTGGCTGACCCGCAGCGGCGTGAAGCAGACGAAGCCGACGGTAACCGTCCAGCCGCAGTCCGTACCGCAAGGTGTACCCACGATCGTCGTGCCGCCCGCCGTTCCCGGCACCGCGCCCACGCCGAAACCGTCCCCCACGCCCACCGCGACGCCGACAGCCTCGACCGCCACTGGCAAGCCCAGTCGGCGCTAGGCCCTTTCCGCCAGCCTCCACCGCGCGAGGCTGGCGATGGCCGCGATGGCCGCCAGTCCGGCGGCCGCCAGCATCGGCGCCGGCGCCGGCCCCTGTCCCGCGCCGAGCGAGAGCATCGCCCCGATCATCGCCGCGCCGAGCGTCTGCCCGAACAGGCGCCCGGTAGCGAGCAACCCGCCCGCCGCCGCCGAGCGCTCGCGCGGGGCATTGCCCACGATCATGCGCGCGTTGGGCGAGAAGAACAGACTGAAACCGAACGCGGCCACGACCAGCCGCCAGGCAATTGCGAAAGCGCCGGCATGGTCGGGCAGGAAGCCGAGCAGCACCAGCCCGGTCACCGCGATGGTCATTCCCACCAGTCCCATGATCGACGGCGAGACGTGGTCCGACAGCCACCCCGCAAGGGGCGCGACGACCAGCATCGTCAGGGGAAACGGCAGGACCAGCAGCCCGACCTGCTCGGCGCTGTAACCCATGCCCTGCTCCAGCCGGAACGGCAGCGCCACGATCAGCGCCGCCGAACCGATGAAGGCGGCGACGGCGGCGATGGTGGACAGCCCGATGGCGGGACGGGCCATGAGGTCCACCGGAAACACCGGGCTCGTTTTTCCGCGCTCCCGGCGGGCCAGCAGCAGGGCCGAGCCGATGCCTGCCAGCGCCGCCGCAATGCCCGGTTCCACCATGCCGCCATGCGCCGCCAGTTCCACCCCGCCGATCAGCAATACGAAGCTACCCGCACTCCACAGGCCCGATACCCAGTCGAACGGCGTGTCTCCGCGTTCGGGATCGGGCAGGAAGCGCCCGATCACCAGCGAGATCAGGGCGAACGGCACCGCCGCCACGAAGACCCAGCGCCAGTCGGCATGGGCGACGATGAAGCCGCCCAGCACCGGCGCCAGCGCGTTAGACGAAGCGACGATCACCGAATTGATGCCCAGCCCGCTGCCGAGCCGCGCCTTGGGGTAGATCTGCCGGATCAGCGCGGTACCGACGCTCATCGCCATGCCCGCACCAAGCGCCTGCCCGGCGCGGATCGCCAGCAGCATCGGCAGCGAGTTGGCGAGGAATGCCAGCGCCGAGGCTGCCATGAAGATCACCTGCCCCGTCTGGTAGACCCGCCGCAGCCCCAGCCGCTCGCCAAGATTGGCGAAAGGCAGCAGGGCCATGACCATGACGAGCTGGTAGACCGTCACCACGTTGACGACGACGCCCTGCTCCACCGACAGTTCGCGGGCGATCGTCGGCAGCGCCACATTGGCAATGGTCCCGTCGAGCACGAACAGGGCCGTGCCGAAGGAGATCGCCACGATCGCCCACAACCTGCGCGGCATAGGCAGGCCGGAATCGTGGTCATCAACGGCAGCGGGTTCGAGCGCCGCCTCTTCGTCTCGCATACGCAGCATGGCACTCCAACGCCCGAGTTCGGGATCGGTCGCAAGTTGCCCGGTGTAAGAATTTGTCGCAAGCCATACGAAAGTCCGTCCCCGTCACGCGGTAGTCGCCGGACTGCAATCTTGGCGCGCCATGAAGCCCCCGCCCTTGTCACCCGCCCGGCTTCCTCCAACGGCGATGGGGGCTGAAAGGGTCGCGCAATGATCGCAATCGGACGAGCGGCGGCAAGGCGCCTTGCCGCACACCCCGGCTTCACGGCCGGGCGGCGGCTCGGTATCGCCTCGCCCCTGCTCTATCTCGCGGCCGGTTTCGTGCTGAGGCTTGCGATGTTCGGCAAGCCGGCATTCCAGTCGGACGAACAGTTCTACCTGCTTGTCGGCCAGCGCATGGCCGAAGGCGCCCTGCCTTACGTCGATATCTGGGACCGCAAGCCTTACGGCCTGTTCCTCCTGTATCGCAGCCTGATCGCGCTGCCTGGCGATCCGGTGTTGGCGTATCAGCTTGCCGGGCTGCTGTTTTCGGTCCTGACGGCGCTGGCGATCGAGCGCATGGCCCGCCGGATCGCAACCCCGCGCGGCGCGCAGGCGGCGGGGCTGGCCTACCTGATCTACCAGCCGGTGTTCAACGTGGCGCTGGGGCAATCGCCGGTGTTCTACAACCTGCCTGTCGCCCTCGCCGCAATGCTGGCGATCGGTGCATTCGCGCGCAGGCAGGACGCCGCACTCGGCAGGCGCGGCCTCGGCGTCATGCTGCTGCTCGGCCTTGCCATGCAGATCAAGTACAGCGTCGTCTTCGAGGGGGTCGGGCTCGGGCTCATGCTGCTGTCACGGGGGATCCGCGATGGCTGGAGCCTGCCGCGCCTCGGCGCGACGGCGCTGCTCTGGGCCGGAGCCGCCCTCGCCCCGACGCTTGCGGTCTGGGCAGGCTATGCCCACACCGGGCATGGCGAGGCTTTCGTGCAGGCCAATTTCCTCTCGATCTTCGGCCGCATGACCGACCAGAAGGACGCCTTCGCCCAGCTTGCCAAGGAGGCGCTGGCGCTGATCCCCTTCGCGCTGGCCATCATTCTGGCGCCGCGCCGCTTGTCGCCCCTGCCCGCCTTTCATCCGGCTATCCTGACCGGCATCCGCATCTGGGCGCTCAGCGCCGTGCTAGGGTTTCTCGCGTTCGGGACGTGGTACGATCATTACCTCGGCCCGGTGCTCGTACCGCTCTGCGTCCTGGCCGCCCCTGCCTTGGCACGCAGCGCCCCGGGCGAGCGATGGTACGGACGGTTGCTGCTCGGGTTCGGCCTGCTCGGCGCCGTCATCGTCCCTGCGCTGCAAGTCCGCGAGCGCGGAACCTCGACCGAGTTCGCCGCCGCCAGCGCGGCCGTATCCCGCGAATTGCACGGCCGCTGCCTCTACGTCTACGAAGGCGACAGCGCGCTCTATCGCACCACCCGCGCCTGCATCCCGACACGCTTCGCCTATCCCAGCCATCTCAACGCGATGAACGAAGCCGGAGCGCTCGGCGTCGATCCGGTGGCGGAAGTCTCCCGCGTGCTCGCCTTGCGTCCCGGCGTGATCGTGGTCGCGGAATCGAGCCGCCCCAACCAGCCCAATTTCAGAACGCGGGCGCTGATACGAAACGCCCTCGCGCGCTCCTACGAGCGCTACGAGGGCGTGGTAATCGGTACGCGGAAATTCGGTCTCTACCGCCTCAGGCGGTGAACCTCAGCGCGCCTTGGCGACGGCGATGCCGTGCTGGCGCGCGGCATCCTTGGTCGATTCCTCGGTGCGGTTGAGGGCCTTGGCGATTTCCTTCAGGCCCTTGCCCTTTCCGGCGAGAACCTGGAGCTTCTGCAGTTCCTCCGGCTTCCAGGGCTGCTTGTGCTTGGCGATCTTGTCGCTCATTCCGCGGCTTCCTTCTTGGCCTTGGCCGGAGCCTTGGCAGCTGTCTTTTTGGCGGCAGGCTTCTTTGCAGCAGGCTTCTTCGCGGCGGCGGGCTTTTCTCCGTCGTCCTTCGCGGCAGCCTTCTTAGCCGGAGCCTTCTTGGCCGGAGCCTTCTTGGCGGCGGCCTTCTTCGGCGCTGCCTTCTTCTTGCCCTTGGCCGGCCCCTTGGCGGCCTTTTCATCGATCAACACGATCGCCTGCTCGGCGGTCAGATCTTCCGGCTTCTGGTCACGCGGGAGGGTCGCGTTGGTGGTGCCGTCGGTGACGTAGGGACCGTAACGGCCCGCCAGCACCTTGATCTCGCCGCCCGAAGTCGGGTGAGCGCCCAGCACCTTGATCGGCTCTGCCGCGGCACGCGAACCGCGCGCACCGGCGCCCGCCGCCGCTTCGGCAAGCTTGGTGACGGCCATGTTCATACCCGTCTCGAACACTTCGGCGGTCGAACGCAGGCGGGCATACTTGCCGTTATGCGCCAGATAGGGACCGTAGCGGCCGATGCTGGCGGTGATGTCGTTGCCGGTTTCCGGGTGCGGGCCGATGGTACGCGGCAAGCTGAGCAGCTTGATCCCCCACTCCAGCGTCAATTCGTCGATGTCCTTGGGGATCGACGCGCGCTTGGCTTCCTTGCCCTCGCCGAGCTGGATGTAAGGTCCGAACCGGCCGGTGCGGCGGACGATCTCGAGCCCGGTCTCGGGGTCCTGGCCCAGCACCTCGTCGTCGCCGCCCTCGGCACTGCCGCCGGGCTGCGCGAACTTGCGCGTGAACTTGCACTCCGGATAGTTCGAGCAGGCGACGAAGGCACCATAACGCCCGCCGCGCAGCGACAGGCGGCCTTCGCCGCACTTGGGGCAAAGGCGCGGATCGGTGCCGTCGGCCTTCGGCGGGAAGAGGTAATCGGACAGGAATTCGTCAAGCGCCTCAGTCACTTCCGAGGGCTTCTTCTCCATGACCTCATCCGACTTCGGCTTGAAGTCACGCCAGAAGGCTTCGAGCAGCGCCTTCCATTCCTGACGGCCGCCGGAGACGTTGTCGAGTTCGTCCTCCATGCCCGCCGTGAAGTCATAGGCGACATAGCGCTGGAAGAAGCGTTCGAGGAACGATGTGAGAAGTCGGCCCGATTCCTCTGCAAAGAAACGGTTTTTCTCGGTGCGGACGTAGTTGCGATCCTTGATGACCTGGATCGTCGCCGCATAAGTCGAAGGACGGCCGATGCCCAGTTCTTCCAGACGCTTGACCAGGCTCGCTTCCGAGAAGCGCGGCGGCGGCTGGGTGAAGTGCTGTTCGGCGGTGACGTCCTTCTTGGCGGGCATGTCGCCCGACTTCATGAACGGCAGCAGGCCGCCGTCCTCATCGTCGGACTTGTTGTCCTGCCCTTCCTCGTAGACGGCAAGGAAGCCCGGGAACTTCACGACCTGGCCCGAGGCGCGCAGCTCGTGCTGGCCGGTGCCGTCGCGCAAGGTAACGGTGGTCCTCTCCAGCGCGGCCGAAGCCATCTGGCTGGCCATGGCGCGCTTGAAGATCAGGTCGTAGAGGCGCGCCTCATCGCCCGAGCCGAAGCGGTCGCGGGTGAACTCGGTAGGACGGATGGCCTCGTGCGCTTCCTGCGCGTTCTTGGCCTTGGTCTGGTAGATGCGCGGCTGCTCGGGCAGGTAGTGCCCCGAGAAACGGTCCGTGATCGCGGCGCGCGCGGCGGAGATCGCGCTCGGGTCCATCTGCACGCCGTCGGTACGCATGTAGGTTATGGCGCCCGCCTCGTAGAGCGTCTGCGCCACGCGCATCGTCTGGCTGGCCGAGAAACCGAGCTTGCGTGCCGCCTCCTGCTGCAGCGTCGAAGTGGTGAACGGCGGCTGCGGATTGCGCTTGTGCGGCTTGGTCTCGACCGACTCGACCTTGAAGGCGCCCCTTTCGACGGCGGCCTGGGCCCGCATCGCGGTGCCTTCCTCGCCGATGCTCAGGCGGTCGAGCTTCTTGCCCTCGAACGCCACGAGCTTGGCGGTGAAGTCCGTGCCGTCATGCGCCATCTGCGCCGCGACCGACCAGTACTCCTGCGGCTTGAACGCCTCGATCTCGCGTTCGCGATCGACGATCAGGCGCAGCGCCACCGACTGCACGCGGCCGGCCGACTTGGCACCCGGCAGCTTGCGCCAGAGCACCGGCGACAGCGTGAAGCCGAACAGATAGTCCAGCGCGCGGCGGGCGAGGTAGGCATCGATCAGGTCCTGGTCCAGCTCGCGCGGCTGGGTCATCGCCTTGGTGACGGTTTCCTTGGTGATGGCGTTGAAAGTGACGCGCTGCACGTCCTTGGGCAGCACCCGGCGCTTGGCCAGCAGCTCGCGCACGTGCCACGAAATCGCCTCGCCCTCGCGATCAGGGTCAGTCGCCAGGATCAGGCGATCGGCCCCCTTGGCGGCATCGGCGATCGCCTTCACCTGCTTCTGCTTGTCGCCGTAGAGCTCCCAGTCCATCTCGAAACCCTCGTCCGGACGGACGGAGCCGTCCTTGGGCGGAAGGTCGCGGACATGGCCGTAGCTGGCGAGAACCTTGTAGTCCTTGCCGAGGTACTTCTCGATGGTCTTCGCCTTGGCCGGCGATTCTACGATGACTAGCTGCATACTTTTAGACTCTGTGTGCCCCTAAGCGCCAATGCGCCCTTACGCGTGCGCATATACGTGTACGCATAGGGTGGGAAGCGATTGAGGGCTTCGTCAAGCGCGGAGATTCGGCGCCCGACATTCCGCCCGGTTCAGGCGAAAAGCGATTCCAGATCGTCGCGGCGCTCGCCCAGCAGGCGGAAGGCTGCCGCCACGATGGCCCAGTTGCCCACCGTGAACACGGTAACCATCAGGTTGAGCAGCACTGTCTCGACCCAGCCCGGCGTCGCTCCAGAAAATCCGAGCGAGAAGCCGATGCCCACCAGAATGACCAGCGAAGGCACCGCCAGGACCAGATAGACGAGCATCAGCGGAAGCCAGTTTTCCCGTGTCGCATCCCAGCTCGACGACAGCGATTCCGAAGCCCGCTGCCCTTCGGTCACCACATAGGCCGGCGCCAGCGCCCACCGCACGGCAACGAACAATCCCGGCAGCACGAGGAAAACCAGACCGACGATGATACCCAGCCCCGCCAGCATACTGGCGCCGAGCATCGATCCGAACCGCCGCCGCTCCGAACGCACGGAGAGCACTTGCTCAAGGAAGATATACTGGACGAAAACGCTCGAAATGATGCCGCTGAAGTTGCCGAGCTTGTCGGAAACGAGGTCCATCACGGCAAACCCCGCCGTCATTGCCGCCACCAGCGGGATGATCAGTGCCTTATGCTCCCGCAGGATGGCGAAGGCCTCTCCCGTGATATCTCCAAAGCTGATCTTCATTCGCGTGCTCCCCCGATCCCTGTCCGCAGCCCAATAGCATCAACGCGTTACCGATCCTTCTCCGCGGCGCAATAGCCGTGAAGCGATACTGCCGCCGCCGCGACAGCGCTTTTGCATAACCAGGGCCACTGGCAGGCTTTTCGCAAGTTTGCCATACCGGCGCCATGCAGAATACCGACACCATGGCACAGACGGAACTGGATCACGGCATCGCCCTGTTCACGCAAGGCCGCAAGACCGAAGGCCTGACGATCATCCAGCGCCTTGCCGTCGGAGGGCTGGCACGCGCGATATACACGCTGGGGATCATGCGCTGGGGCGGCGATATCGAACAGGATCCCGTCGATGCCCGGCGCCTCTTCGAACTTGCCTCCCTGCGCGGCGATGCGGATGCCCATGTTTTCGCGACCAATCTCCTGGCGAACGGCGTGGCCGGGCGCAGGGACTGGCAGGCCGCCCTTGCCCGGCTCCGGCTCGAGGCAACGAAGATCGCGCCCCGCCGCAAGGCACTGGACCTGATCGGCTCCATGAAGCTCGACGCGGAGGGTAACCCGGTTGGGCAAGCCATAGCGGAACAGGCGAGCTCCGCTCCGTTCGTGCAGGTGTTCCGGAAGCTCTTCACACGGGAAGAATGTGATTACGTCACCGCCGTGGCGTCCAGCAGCTTCCAGCCCTCCATGGTCTACAATCGGCAACGCGAGCTGGTGCGGGACCCGATCCGCTCTTCCGATGGCTCGGTCCTGCACTGGCTGCTCGAAGACCCTGCGATCCATGCCCTGAACCGCCGCATCGCCGCGCTTGCCGGGCTCCCTCCAGAGAACGGCGAAGCGGCGCAAGTGCTGCGCTACCGCGATGGCCAGCAATACCGACCGCATTACGATTTCGTGCAAGCCTCCCCCAACCAGCGCATCGCCACCGTGCTGGTCTGGCTGAACGACGGCTATGAAGGCGGAGAGACCGCCTTCCTCAAGACCGGCCTGCAATTGAAGGGCCGTGTCGGCGACGCCGTGCTATTCCGCAATGCGCTGCCGGACCGCAGCCTCGATACCCTCACCGAACATGCCGGCCTCCCCGTCACCCGGGGCACGAAGCTGCTCTACAACCGCTGGATTCGCGAAAACCGCTGGGCACCCTGAGCGACCGCGCCCGTTACCCGAGGCTGACCCTTCCGCCAGCATGGCGCAGCAGGCGCCCGCCGATCTCGAGTTCCAGCAAGGCCAGCTGGACCGAAGCCGCGCCGGCGCCCGATTGCCGGATCAGTTCGTCCACCGTCACCGGCGCGGTTGTCAGAAGGTTCTCGATATCGCCGTCCAGATCGGCCGGCGGGGCGCCGAGATCCACGTCGGAAACGGCATGCCATGCTGCCGAGACTTCGCGGAAGCTGCTGCGCGGCAAGCCGTCGAAGCCCGACAACAGCTCGATCACATCCTCCACCGACTGCACGAGCATCGCGCCGTCACGGATGAGCTGGTTGCAGCCATGGGAACGCGGATCGAGCGGCGATCCGGGAACGGCCATGACTTCCCGGCCCATCTCGCCCGCCAGCCTTGCGGTGATGAGCGAACCGGATTTCGGCGCGGCCTCCACCACCAGCGTTCCGGCAGCAAGCCCGGCGATGATGCGGTTGCGGGTCGGGAAATGGCGGGCCAGCGGTTCGGTTCCGGGCGGCTGCTCAGCCAGCAGCACGCCTTCGCGGGCGACCCGTTCCTGCAAGGCGGCATGTTGCGGGGGATAGGCGATGTCGATGCCGCTGGCGATCACGCCTACCGTTCCGCCCGGCGCCCCCGACGCGAGAGAACCCTCGTGCGCCGCGCCGTCTATCCCGCGCGCCAGACCGGAGACGACCGTGAAACCGGCCTCCGCCAGTCCATGCGCGAAATCCCGCGCGATGCGCACGGCACCTGCCGAAGCGTTGCGCGCGCCCACCACCGCGATGCACGGGCGTGACAGCATGGCACTGTCGCCGCGAAGGGTGAGGATAGGCGGCGCGCCTTCGGAATGGGTGAGCAGCGCCGGATAGTCGGTCGAATCGTGAAACAGGTACCGCGCGCCGGCCTTGCGAACTTGCGCGATCTCGGCGTGGACGGCGCGCTCCGGAGCGGCCTGGTAAGGCTTGCCCGCCCTGCCCGCGAGCCCCGGCAACGCCTCTATCGCCGCACGGGCGCCGCCGAAGCGGCCCATCAACTGCATGTAAGTGACCGGGCCGACATTGGGGGAACGCAGCAGCCGGATGCGCGCGAAGGCTTCCTCCTGCGAAAGCGTTTGCCCTTGCTCCCCCCGAGCCTGCCCCCCGGCCTCGCTCACGGCTTCTTGCCGCTCCCGATCTTCGGCTCGGTGCCGGCGCGAAGCCGGGCGATATTCTCACGGTGCTGGAACAGCACCACCGCCGCGATCACGGCAAGCACGGCCGAAGCCTCTCCATGCCCCAGCGCGAGCGCGGCGATGGGCGCGACCACCGCTGCCGTCATGCCCGCCACCGAGGAGATGCGCACGGTCAGCAGCAGGCCGATCCATGTCAGGGCATAGGCCAGCCCCACCGGCCAGGCGAGCCCAAAGGCGATGCCTGCGGTGGTCGCCACGCCCTTGCCGCCCCGGAAACGCAGCCAGACGGGGAAGCAGTGCCCGATAAAGGCGCCGAGCGCCGCAAGCCAGGTCCATTCCGGCAGGAAATGCGCCGCGATCAGCACGGCGGCGAGGCCTTTCAGCAGGTCGAGCAGGAGAGTGGCGGCGGCAAGCCCCTTGCGCCCCGTGCGCAGCACGTTGGTGGCGCCGATATTCCCGGAGCCGATCGAGCGTAGATCGCCGGCGCCGGCGATGCGAGTGATGAGCAGGCCGAAGGGCACCGAACCGAGAGCGTAACCCAAGACGAGGGCGAGAATCCATTCCATGCGCGTCTCTTAGCGACTTGCGCGGAAATGGCGAAGGGACTTGCAGCAATGAACATTGCTCTTTGGGCCGTTCCGCGATTAACAGGGTGCAAGGTCCAGGAAAAAACGATGTCTTCCGAACATACCAGTGCGTCGCGCTCCGCGCCGCCTTCCCGCAATGGCTGACGCCGGCCCCCCACCCGGCGCGCCGATCCTGCTGTTCGATTCGGGCGTGGGCGGGCTCACCGTGCTCGGAGAGCTGCGCAAGATCCTGCCTCAGGCGCCCGTGATCTACGCCGCCGACATGGCAGGCCTTCCCTACGGCACCAAGACCGAGGCGCAGATCACCGCGCGGGTTGCCGGGCTGCTGGGCCGCATGACCGAGCGGTTCGCCCCGCGCCTCGTCTGCATCGCCTGCAACACCGCCTCGACGATCGCTCTCGGCATGGTGCGCGAGGTTCTCGAAGTGCCCATCGTCGGCACGGTTCCGGCGATCAAGCCCGCCGCCGCCATGACGCGGACCGGCGTGATCGGCCTGCTGGGAACGAAGGCCACCGTGCGCCAGGCCTATGTGGACCGGCTCGAGGAAGAGTTCGCCGCCGACAAGCAATTGCTGCGCTACGGCGGCCCCGGCCTGGTCGAAGCGGCCGAAGCGAAGCTGCGCGGCGAGCCGGTTGACCGCACCGCCATCCTGCGGGCCGCGGAAGCCCTTCGCGCCATGCCCGGCGGCGCCGACATCGACACGCTCGTCCTGGCCTGCACGCATTTTCCCCTGCTGGAAGAGGAACTCGCCGAAGCCTTCGGGCCGCAGGTGCGCTTCGTTCATGGCGCGGAAGGAATCGCCCGGCAGATCGAGCGTCTCACGCAAGGCCAGGAATACGCTCGCCAGGAACCCGACCGCGCGCTATTCACCGGGCCAGGGGAATTTCCCGGAGCGTACGGCGAAGCGCTGGCACGCTACGGTCTGCTGGGGGGCGGAAGGTTTTGACGCCGCGATTGAATCTGTTTCTGCTCGTCGTGCTTCTGCTCGTCGGGGTGCCGCTTTACTGGTTCCAGTTCGATGCCAGCGCACCCGGCGCCAAGCCGCTGCCGCTGACCATCGGGAAACTGCGCCAGTTGGCCGATGAGATCCCCGGAGACAGCCCGACCCATCTGCACGAGGAACTGATCGGCTATCGCTCGGTACTTCACAACCAGATCGCCGCCGGTGGCGGCCTGCGGCCGATCCGCCTTTCGGTTCGCGCCTTCGAACTGACGGTGCCGGATTCCGGGCCTATCATGATCGACGCGGGCACCACGCCCGCAGGGGCCGAGGAACGCCACCTCCAGGACTATGACACCGCCGCCCAGGCCCGGATCGACCGGCATGTGGAAGCGGCCGGCCTCCGGCTCGTCCTGCTCGACCACCTGCTCCACCGCGGCAACCGCGCGCTGGTATCGCCCGGCGCCCGCCCCTTGCCCGACTTTTCCGACGGCGAGCCGCACGCCGTGGCGCACGGCGTGGTGGCCATCCCGCTCAAGGGGCTGCCGAACCGCGCGATGATGGTCTACGCCCGCCTCGAAAACGGGCGCGAGTACCTGTTCACCGGAGACGTCGCCACGATCAACGAGAACTGGGTGGACGCCCGGCCGCCTGCGCGCACCTTCTCCACCGTCGGCGACGTGGACGAACGGGTGCGGATCGTGTCCTGGCTCAAGACCATAAACGCGCTCAAGCATGCCGCTCCCGCGATGTTCATCGTTCCCGGCCACGATCCCGGCCCGGTCCCCGGCGCGCTCAGAGGTTTCACGAAAGATCGATCACGGTGAGCAGGACAAGCGACTGGTCATGTCCGGAACGATCATGTATTTGCCCGCATCAACGGGTAAAAGCCCTTTCAAGGCGAACGCAGGATAGAGCCTAGGTGAACTACGAACACATCTTCGATCAGGCAATCGAGCGGCTCCATTCGGAAGGTCGCTACCGTGTCTTCATCGACATCCTGCGCAACAAGGGCGCTTACCCGAACGCACGATGCTTCGCCGGCCACAACGGCCCGAAGCCCATCACCGTCTGGTGCTCGAACGACTATCTTGCGATGGGCCAGCACCCCAAGGTGATCGAGGCCATGGAAGAAGCGCTGCACGATGTCGGCGCCGGCTCCGGCGGCACGCGCAACATCGGCGGCAATACCCACTATCACATTGAACTCGAAAGCGAACTTGCCGACCTGCACGGCAAGGAAGGCGCGCTGCTGTTCACGTCGGGCTATGTCTCGAACGATGCGACGCTCTCCACGCTCGCCAAGCTCCTGCCGGGCTGCGTGATCTTCTCGGACGAGCTCAACCACGCCTCGATGATCGCCGGCATCCGCAATTCGGGCTGCGAAAAGCGGGTCTGGCGCCACAACGACCTCGAACACCTCGAGGAACTGCTGGCCGCCACCGATCCCGCGCTGCCCAAGCTGGTCGCCTTCGAGTCGGTCTATTCGATGGACGGAGACGTCGCGCCGATCCACGCGATCTGCGACCTCGCCGAAAAGTACAACGCCCTCACCTACATCGACGAAGTCCACGCCGTGGGCATGTACGGCCCGCGCGGCGGCGGCATCACCGATCGTGACGAGGCGGCCCACCGCATCGACATCATCGAAGGCACGCTGGGCAAGGCTTTCGGCGTGATGGGCGGCTATATCGCCGCCGACCAGAAGATCATCGACTGCATCCGCTCCTATGCGCCGGGCTTCATCTTCACCACCTCGCTTTCGCCGGTGCTGGTGGCGGGCGTGCTCGCCTCGGTGAAGCACCTCAAGAGCTCCAGCGCCGAGCGTGAGGGTCAGCAGCGCTCGGCCTCCATGATGAAGCAGATGTTCCGCGACGCGGGCCTGCCGGTCATGGACTCCACGACCCACATCGTGCCCCTGATGGTCGGCGATCCGGTGAAGGCCAAGAAGATCAGCGACATCCTGCTCGCCGAATACGGCGCCTATGTGCAGCCGATCAATTTCCCGACCGTGCCGCGCGGCACCGAACGCCTGCGCTTCACGCCCGGCCCGGCCCATACCGAAGAGATGATGCGGAACCTCACCGAGGCTCTCGTGGAGATCTGGGAACGCATGGAAATGCGCCTCGCCGCCTGAACGGCGCCGCGCGCTTTCGCGGTTGCAATATTTTCTTTCGAAATGGGCTCCCCGTTAAAGCGGCGGGGCCCTTTTCATTTTCCCGCGCGACCCCACGTTCGCCCGGTCGCTCCCGCGCGCCCTTCTCCCGGCGCCCTCCCCCCGCGACGACGTGACCAGAAGGACTTTCATGGCCAAGCTGTTCGAGCCGATCACCATCGGCAACCTCACTCTCGACAACCGCATCGTCATCGCACCGATGTGCCAGTATTCCGCCGAGGACGGCCGGATGACCGACTGGCACACGATCCATCTCGGCAACCTCGCCCAGTCCGGCGCCGGCATCCTCACGATCGAGGCCACCGCCGTCAGCCCCGAGGGCCGCATCTCCTATGCCGATGTCGGCCTGTGGGACGATGCCACCGAGGAGGCGATGGGCACGGTCCTCGCAAGCGTGCGTCGCTGGTCCGACATGCCGATCGCTATCCAGCTTGCCCATGCCGGTCGCAAGGCCAGCACCGCCAAGCCCTGGGACGGCGGCGCCCAGATCGCTCCTGACGCCGAAAACGGCTGGCAGACGGTATCGGCCTCCGACCTTCCCTTCCTCGGCCATGAGAACCCGCCCGAGGCGCTCGACAAGGCCGGTCTCGACCGCATCCGCGAAGCCTTCGCCGATGCCGCCCGCCGTGCCGACCGGCTCGGCATCGATGCGATCCAGATCCACGGCGCCCACGGCTACCTGCTCCACCAGTTCCTCTCGCCGCTCTCGAACAGGCGCGAGGACGAATATGGCGGCAGCCTGGAGAACCGCATGCGCTTCCCGCTGGAGGTCTACGACGCCGTGCGCGCCGCATTCCCTGCCGACAAGCCGGTGACGATGCGCGTCTCCGGTACCGACTGGGTGGAAGGCGGCTGGGACGTCGAACAGAGCATCGCTTTCGCCAAGGCGCTGGAGGCACGCGGCTGCGCGGCCTATCACGTCTCCAGCGGCGGCCTCGACGCCGGACAGAAGATCCCCGTTGGCCCGAACTACCAGGTTCCGCTCGCGCGCAAGGTCAGGGAAGCGGTCTCGATGCCGGTGATCGCCGTGGGGCTCATCACCGAGCCCGAGCAGGCCGAGGCCATCGTCGCCACCGGGGAGGCGGACATGATCGGCCTTGCCCGCACCGTGCTCTACGATCCCCGCTGGCCCTGGCACGCAGCCGCCGCGCTCGGCGCGAAGGTCAAGGCGGCGCCGCAGTTCCTGCGCAGCCAGCCGCGCGTCTACAAGGACCTGTTCGTCCAGGCCTGAGCCTGCGGGCGGACAAGAAAAAAGGCCCGCCGGAACATGGTTCCGGCGGGCCTTTTTGCCAACTTTCCGCTCGGTTCAGCGCAGCGAAACCACGTTGTCCGACACGCGCGGGTCCTTGCGCTCGCCGGTGTAGAGGCTCGCCATCGGCTCGTCCGTGGCAACGAGCACCTCGCCGGTGCCGAAGCCGTTGAACGCCGTGCGCATGGCCGCGCCGTAGGCGCCGAGCATGCCCACTTCGATCCAGTCACCCGCCTTGATATCGGCCGGGAGCATGAACGGGCCTTCCATGAAGTCGGCATCGTCGCAGGTCGGACCGTAGAACGCGAATTCCTGGAGGTCCTCCGAACGCTCGCCGCCAACGGCGGTCTCGCGCGAGATGCACTTCACGGGGAAGCGCCAGGCAACGTGCGCCGCATCGTAGAGCGCGCCATAGGCACCCTCGTTGATGTAGAGTTCGTCACCGCGACGCTTCTCGACCTTGACGATCATCGAGCTGTACTCGGCCGAAAGCGCACGGCCGGGTTCGCACCACAGTTCCGCGTTGTAGGCGATCGGCAGGGCTTCGAAGTGACGGTGGATCACCTGGAAATAGTCTTCCAGCGGCGGCGGCTCCATGCCCGGATAGACCGAGGGGAACCCGCCACCGACGTCGATCATGTCGATAACGACACCGGCGTCGGCGATTGCCGCACGCGCACGCTCCAGCGCCTGGACATAGGCGAAGGGCGTCATCGCTTGCGAACCGACGTGGAAGCATACGCCCAGCCAGTCGGCAACCTGACGGGTGGCCTGAAGCAGTTCGCCGGCATCAGCCAGATCGATGCCGAACTTCGAGGCCAGGCTCAGTTCCGAATATTCGGAAGAGACGCGCAGGCGCACGCAAAGACGCAGGTCGGCGGCGCGATTGCCGTCGGCGTCAGTGGTCGCTTCGAGGATCTTCTCGACTTCCTCGATCGTGTCGAGGCTGAAGGTCCGCACGCCATGTTCGAAATAGGCTTCGCGGATGGCGCTGGCGGTCTTGACCGGGTGCATGAAGCACAGGGTCGCGTCCGGCAGGGCCGCGCGGGTCATGCGAACTTCGCCGATCGATGCGACGTCGTAATGCGTGATGCCGTTCGCCCAGAGAATCTTGATGAGATCGGGGGACGGGTTGGCCTTCACCGCATAGAGCGACTTGCCCGGAAACTTCGTGGCGAAGAAACGGGCCGCGCGCGCAGCAGCGTGCGGGCGGTTCAGGATAACGGGTTCGTCGGGCGCGAGAGCGCGCGCTACAGCCGGTGCGTCAAGAAATTCGAGCAACTCAAGGGACCCCCAAACGGAATTGTTAACAACAAGAGCTGCCTTGCGGTTTGGAAGTCCCCATGGGGCAGCGAGGGGCGGGATATAGGGCTCCCAAGCTGAATCGCAAGTGAAAAAAGTCCCCTTTCACGGAAACGTCACATAAGGGGATAGCGCGAAGATCCATGCCGCCTCTCAGTTTCATTTTATTGTCTTGTTACAGACATTTACCTGAAAATCATCACCCCGGACTTCCGTCGCGAACGGAATGCCCGAAAGGCGCGTTTCACGGTTACAATGCAAACGGCACGGGTTCGGTTCTCTCGAGTCGATCTATCGGAGCCCGAACGGGGCAATCGCGGGACGGATCGAGCCGTTTTTCATGGATTCGGCAGAGCGGGAACAAAGGAAAGGAGCGGCCACCCAAGGCGGGACCGCTCCTTTCGCAATGAAGAGTTGGCCTGCCTGCGCTCAGCTCAGACGGCCGCGGAAATCCTCGTAATCGAAGCGGCGGGTGCATTCGAGCAGGTCGGTTTCGGAATCCCACAGCCAGATCGAGGGCAGCGGCACCCCGTTGAAAGTGGTGGTCTTGACCATCGAGTAATGCGCCTGGTCGAGGAAAGCGAAGCGCACGCCCGGTTCCGCCTCGACCGGCAGGACATAGTCTCCGATCACATCCCCCGCGAGGCACGACGGCCCGCCAAGACGCACCGGCTCGCCTTCGCTCTCCGCCCGCTCACCCAGCATGGCCGGGCGATAGGGCGCCTCGATCACGTCGGGCATGTGGCAGGTGGCGGAAACGTCCACCACCGCCACCGGCATGCCGTTATGGCCGATGTCAAGCACGGTTCCCACGAGAATGCCGGCATCGAGCGCGACGGCTTCGCCGGGCTCGATATAGACCTCGGCGCCGGTATCTTCCTGAAGATCGATCAGGAATTCCACCAGTTCGTCGCGCTGATAGTCGGACCGGGTGATGTGGTGGCCACCCCCGAGGTTGATCCACTTGAACTGGCCGAAGAACGGTTCGAGGTAATCGAACGCCTTGTCCCAGGTACGGCGCAGCGGCTCGAAGTCCTGCTCGCACAAGGTGTGCATATGGATGCCGTCGATCATCTCGACATGCTCTTCGGTGAGCTGGTTGATCGGGAAGCCAAGGCGCGAGTGCGGCGCGCAAGGGTCGTAGCGCGGAACCTCGCCTTCGGCATGCATCGGATTGACGCGCAGGCCGATGTCGAAGTCCTCGCCCCGCGCGCGGGCGTTCTCGATCTGCGCCCAGAAACGCTCGATCTGCATCGGCGAATTGAAGATCACATGATCCGACAGGCGCAGGATCTCGTCGAGATCCTCCTCCTTGTAGGCCGCGCAATAGGTCGCGATCTCGCCGTCGTAGAATTCCGAGGCAAGCCGCGCTTCCCACAGGCCCGAAGTGCATACGCCGTCGAGGTATTCGCCGACGATCGGCGCGGTGGACCACATCGAGAAGGCCTTGAGCGCGGAGAGCACCTTGGCGCCCGAACGCTCGCCGATGTCGGCCAGCACGCGCAGGTTCTCGCGCAGCTTGGCGGCATCCACCACGAAACTGGGACTGTCGACTCGCGACAGATCGAAGTGAGCGAAGGCTCCCGGATCGCCGGCGCGGGTTTCCATGTTCGGTTCAATCCTTTTCGGTGGGCTCGCACATCATCGGCTGAGCCAAATTTCCAACCAGATGGCCTTCGCGGCCGCCAGCTTCAAGGATGCCTCAGGCAAACGGACCCTTGAAGATGAACCATGCCCCTGCGCCGACCAGAGCGAAACCGACGATCTCGTTGAGTCCCGGCTTCTGCCCGAACAGCAGCCATGCCACCAGCACGAAGGCCGTGAGCGACATCGCCTCCTGAAGCACCTTGAGCTGCCCCAGAGAGTAGACCTGGCTGCCAATCCGGTTGGCCGGCACGGCAAGGCAATATTCGAAGAATGCGATGCCCCAGCTCATGGCAATCGCCAGCCACAGCGCCTTGCCGGGCATCTTGAGATGCAGGTACCACGCCGTGTTCATGAACAGATTGGATCCCGCGAGCATGGCCACGGGGGCAACGAAGGTCCAGTTCACGAACCCGCTCAGTCGATGCAGATCGCATTGACGGCCTTGCCGCCCTTGATCTCCGCATGGCAGCCGAACAGCCGATCGTCCGCCTGGCAGGTGCCGCTGGCCGAGGCATCGGCAGAAGCGGCGCCGGCACTGCCGATGCACTTGCCCTGGCACTGCGAGGAATCGGTGCACTGCTTCCCGGCATCGGCAAAGGCGTGGACACACTGTTCCATGCCCAGCCGTCCCCGGCGCTGCACGCTGCCGCCCGAACCTTCGCAGGCCGTGCGGTCGGCAGCGCTCATGTCACGGGAATAGCCCGGCCCGGCCTCGCCGTTTCCGGCAGGTTGAGCGGGCTGCTGCGGACCGCCCTGCGGCACGCAACCGGCCAGCGCGAGAGCGCCGGCCGCAGCGACGAGAACGGTCCGCAGCATCGTCATCAGAAGGCCAGAGGTCCGTCGAGTTCCTCGACCGTCCAGGGCAGGCCATGCTGGTTGAGCATGTCCATGTAGGGGTCGGGATCGAACTGCTCCATGTTGAACACGCCCGCACCGCTCCACTTGCCGGTCACCAGCATGGCGGCGCCGATCATCGCCGGAACGCCGGTGGTGTAGCTGACGGCCTGGTTGCCGGTTTCGGCATAGGCATCTTCGTGGTCGCAGATGTTCTTGATGTAGAACGTCTTCTCGCCCGAACCGTCAAGCGCTTCGCCGGTCGCGATATCGCCGATGTTGGTCTTGCCCTTGGTGGTCGAACCGAGCGAGCTGGGCTCGGGCAGCACGGCCTTGAGGAACTGGAGCGGAATGATTTCCACGCCGTTGTAGATCACCGGGTCGATGCGGGTCATGCCGACGTTCTGCAGCACGGTGAGGTGCTTGATGTACTCGTCGCCGAAGGTCATCCAGAAGCGCGCGCGCTCCATCTCGGGGATGAACTTCGCAAGGCTTTCGAGTTCCTCGTGGTACATCATGTACATGTTCTTCGGGCCGACGGCCTCGAAGTCGAAGCTCTGCTTCACGCCCATCGCCGGGGTTTCGACGAACTGGCCGTTTTCCCAGTGGCGGGCCGGCGCGGTCACTTCGCGGATGTTGATTTCCGGGTTGAAGTTGGTCGCGAAGGCCTGGCCATGATCGCCGCCGTTGCAGTCGAGAATGTCGAGCGTGCGGATGGTCTTGAGCTTGTGCTTCTTCAGCCACATGGCGAAGACCGAGGTGACGCCCGGATCGAAGCCCGAGCCGAGCAGCGCGGTCAGGCCCGCTTCCTTGAAGCGCTCCTGATAGGCCCACTGCCAGTGGTATTCGAACTTGGCCACGTCCTTGGGCTCGTAGTTCGCTGTGTCCATGTAGTTCACGCCGGTTGCCAGGCACGCGTCCATGATCGCGAGATCCTGATAGGGCAGCGCGAGATTGACGACGAGCTTCGGCCCGATCGAGCGGATCAGCTCGCTGGTTGCCGCCACGTCATCGGCGTCGATCGCATAAGTGCTGATCGAGACGCCGGTGCGCTCCTTCACCGATTCGGCAATCGCCTCGCACTTGGAAACCGTGCGGCTGGCGAGGTGGATGTCCGAGAAGATGTCGGGATTCATCGCCATCTTGTGGACCGCGACCGAACCGACGCCGCCTGCGCCGATCACCAGAACCTTGCTCACCAATTTGTCTCCTTAACGCGATGCTCGCGAACAGCCGCATATAGAGGCCCTGTGTGACAACTCAACTCTTCGAGTTTCGTTGATTCGTTTGTCCGACCTGTCGGTTGGGCAAGACGGCCATCCGGCCGTTTTGTGCGGCACCGGCCCACGCCCGTCCCGGATGTGACGAGCGCACCCAACGAAAACTGTCACAATCCGCCATCGTCCCGTCATCGCGCGGTCACCCGGCGGGGGCAATGCGGCGAGCGAACACCTTTCCCTCGCGGCCAAGGAATTTCCGATGCCTCCTGCCCAGCACCCTCACGCGAGGCCTGCGTCCGACCTCATCGGCAAGGCCGTCGTCCGTCCCGAATCGAACCGTGCCGCCCGCCTGCTCGACAAGGCTTTCGCGCTCGCGTTCAAGGGCCTCGTCTACGCGCAGATCTGGGAAGATCCGGTTGCCGATATGGAAGCGCTGCAGATCGGGCCGGAGAGCCGGATCATCACCATCTCCAGCGGCAGCTGCAACGCCCTGTCCTACCTGACCGCCGATCCCGCCGCGATCACCAGCGTCGATCTCAACACCGCGCATATCGCTCTTGGCCGCCTCAAGATCGCCGCGATCCGCAAGCTGACCGACTATGCGGACTTGCGCCGCTTCATTGCCGAGGCCGATCATCCCGGCAATGTCGCGACATATCGGGACCGCCTTGCCCCGCACCTCGACGAAGCCACCCGCCGGTACTGGGAAGGCCGGGATCTGGTGGGCCGCCGCCGCATCCGCGGCTTTGCGCGCGGTATCTACAAGCAGGGCCTGCTCGGCCACTTCATCGGTGCGGCACATGTCCTCGCCAAGCTCTACAAGATCGACCCCAGCGAAATCCTCGGCGCCGAGACGCTGGAGGAACAGCGCCGCGTGTTCGACGAACGGCTGGCGCCGATCTTCGAGCGCAAGCTGGTTCGCTGGCTGACCGACCAGCCCGCCTCGCTTTTCGGCCTCGGCATTCCGCCTGCCCAGTACGACGCGCTGGCAGGCGGCAACCGCATGGCCGATGTGCTGCGCGCACGGCTGGAGAAGCTGGCCTGCCACTTCCCCCTCAACGACAACTACTTCGCCTGGCAGGCTTTCGGGCGCGGCTACGGACGCGAGCCCAAGGCCCCGCTGCCGCCCTATCTTCAGGAAGCCAATGTTCCCTTGGTGCGCGAGCGGCTTGGCCGCCTCACCTTGCGCCATGCGAACTTCACGCAGGTTCTGAAAGAAAGCGCCGAAGCCTCGCTCGACCGCTACATCCTGCTCGATGCGCAGGACTGGATGAGCGACGCGCAGCTTACCGAGCTCTGGAGCGAGATCACCCGCACCGCGCGCGCCGGTTCGCGCGTGCTGTTCCGCACTGCCGCCGAGCCCACCCTGCTGCCGGGCCGCGTGCCGGAAGCGATCCTTTCCCGCTGGGACTACCGCGAAGAGGAATCCCGAGCGGCCACGCGGGGGGATCGCTCCTCCATCTATGGCGGCGTCCACCTCTACGTCCTGCGCTGAGGCATCCGCGATGACGGGAAGCGCCACCTCGCAGGACCATGCCGCGCTGATGGACAAGGTCTATCGGGGCCAGCGCCACATCTATGACCTCACCCGGAAATACTACCTGTTCGGCCGGGACCGGCTGATCCGCGAACTGGGCGCGGAACCCGGCATGAGCGTGCTCGAAGCAGGCTGCGGCACCGGCCGCAATCTGGAACGGGTCGCCCGTGCCTGGCCCGGCGCTGCCTGCCACGGCTTCGACATTTCCGGCGAGATGCTGAAATCCGCCCGCGCGCGGCTGGGCCCCGACGTGCAACTGGCGCTCGGCGACGCCACACGATTCGAGCCGCGTGACCTGTTCGGCCGCACCGGCTTCGACCGGATCATCCTGTCCTACACGCTCTCGATGATCCCCGGATGGGAGGCCGCGCTGCGACAGGCGGCACATGCGCTGGCACCCGGCGGCGTGCTCCATGCCGTCGACTTCGGCGACCTTTCCGGCCTGCCCGCCCCTCTGCGCGGAGCCCTGCGCGCGTGGCTGACGAAGTTCCACGTCAGCCCCCGGCTGGACCTGCCGATGGTCGCCGCGCGGATCGCCGGAGAACTGGGCCTGCGGGTTGAGGTGAAGCGCGGGGGCCTGGGCTATTACCAGATGGTGCGCCTCATCTGCTGACGCTATGGCCGGGCGCATGACTCAGGCCCTTCTTCACCGTCCGACCGGCCAAGGCGTTGCCATGGCTGCCCGCAAGATCTCGGAAATCCTGCCAAGAACGCCGCTTCTGCCGCTCGACGTCGATGGCCGCACGATCTGGTGCAAGGCCGAAAGCCTGCAGCCCGTCGGCGCATTCAAGATTCGCGGCGCCTGGCACCGTCTGACCGCCCTGACCGAAGAGGAACGCGCGCGCGGAGTCGTCGGCGTTTCCAGCGGCAATCATGCGCAGGGGGTCGCCTGGGCCGCACGCAGGCTGGGCATCGAAGCCACCATCGTCATGCCGGTCGACGCGCCGGAAGTGAAACTTGCCAACACCCGCGCTCTGGGCGCCGAGGTCGTGCTCTACGACCGCCCCGGCGGCGAGGACCGTGACGAAGTGGCGGCCCGCCTGTGCGCCGCCCGGGGCGCTACGCTCGTCCACGCCTATGGCGATCCCTGGATCATCGAAGGCCAGGGCAGCACCGGGATCGAGATCGCCGCGCAAATGGCCGAACGCGGCCTCGCGGCGCCGGATCAGGTAGTGGCACCCTGCGGCGGCGGCGGCCTGACCGCCGGGCTCGCACTCGCCCTGCCGGATGCGGCAGTGATCCCCGTCGAGCCCGAAGGTTGGGACGACGTGTGCCGCAGCCTCGAAACCGGAACGATCTGCCGCGTCGGCGCCGATGCCCCGCCCACGCCCTGCGATGCACTGCAGACGCCCGGAACCTGGCCGATCAACTTCGAGATCCTTCGGGCGCGCTGCCCGTTCGGCCTCGTCGTCACCCCCGCCGAAATCCGCGCGGCGCAGCGCCTCGCCTTCGCGAAGCTGCGCCTCGTTATCGAACCCGGCGGCGCCGCGGCGCTGGCGGCGGTTCTGGCCGGCAGAACTCCTTCGGCGGAGCGTACTGCCATCGTGCTCTCGGGCGGCAATACCGACGCCCAGGCCTTCGCCAGAGTGCTTTCCGGAGCCGACTGACCCGAAAACCGGCAGGGCCGATCGGTGCATTTTGAAACACTTGCACCGGAAAGCAAATTCTGGACGAACGACGCAACCTGAACTAATCTTGCGCGAACAGGGCAAGACACATTCGGGAGAAAACGCGTGAGCACCCGCAGTGAACCATTTTCCGCCATTTCGATGCGCTGGGCCTTCTTTGCGCTCGAAGCCGTTCTGGTCGTGGTCACCCTCGCGGCGCTTACCAACAACCTGCTCGATGCGGACTGGGGCCTGAGCTGGTCGACCTTCTTCGTGGGCATGATCGGAAGCTGCTGGGCGCTGGTGATCTACCAGCTGGTGTCCGCGCATGTATGCGGGCGCAGTACGGATTCCTGACGCCCCTTCGCGTCGGCCCCCGGTCCTGCTAGGGCGAGGCCATGGATTTCGACGACCAGCTTCGCCGCTACTTCGGCACCGACGACCTTTCGACGATCGCTCCCAGCACGCTGGAAACCGGGATTGACCGGATGCGCGTCGATCTTGGCATGGAGAAGGACCGCAGCCGCCGTTTCGCGCTGTGGTCGTTGCTCTACCTGTTCAATGCCTCGCCCGACCTCGACGTCGCCTTCGACAACGAGGAAGACCGCAACGCCGCGCGGGACTTCATGGACATGATGGCCAAGGCCCAGGGAGAGTAAGGAAGGGGGCGAGGCAGGGAGCCCCCTGCCCCGTCACCATGCGGACGGGCTATCTTTCGAAATAGCTCGCCAGTTCGACGTGGGTGGACCAGCGGAACTGGCCGACCGGACGCAGTTCGACCAGCCGGAACCCCGCCTCCACCAGCCGCGCGGCATCGCGGGACCAGCTCGACGGGTTGCACGAGATATAGACCACCCGGTTCACCGTGGAATCGGCGATGCAATCCACCTGCTCGCGCGCACCGGCGCGGGGCGGATCGAGCAGGACGGCGTCGAACTTGCTCAGTTCGTCAGGCTGGAGCGGATTGCGGAACAAGTCGCGGTGAGCGGAGAACACCGGCAATTGCGCCCGGTCCGCCGCGGTCTTGCAGGCGAGATGGGCATCGCGTGCAGCCTCTGCGGCCAGCACCTTGGTCTGCGGCCCGGCCAGCGCCAGCGCAAAGGTGCCCAGCCCCGAAAACAGGTCCGCGACCGTTGCTGCGCCCTCGAGCCAGCCGCGCGCGGCTTCGACCAGGGCCTGTTCGCCGTCGAGCGTGGCCTGAAGGAACGATCCCGGCGGGAACGGGACCTTGACGGGGCCGAGGCTCACCGTCACCGGTTCCGGCTCCCACACCGTCTCGAAGCCGTAGCCGCCGTCCATGGTGAGACGGGCGAGACCGTACTGGCGCGAGAAATCGAGCATCGATTCGGTCGCCGAGAGCCCTTCGGCGGTGAGCCCCTTGACGCCGAGATCGACGCCCTGGTCAGTCAGCGTCATCTCGATATCGGCGGCCATGCGCGCCTGCTGGTGCTTCGCGGGCTTGCCGGGCCTGCCGCCCTTCTTGGCGGGCGCCGCCTTGCCCATCATGATGAGCAGTTTGCGAAGCGGGCCGAGGATCGCGAACAGTTCCGGCGCCATGACCGGACATTCTTCCAGCTCCACCAGTCGGTGCGACTTGGCCTCGCGGAAGCCGATGACCACGCGCCCGCCCGAGCTTTCCGCCCGCAACGACACGCGGCGGCGCGCGCCCGGCGGGGACAGGTAGGGCGGCGAGATCGCTTCCGCTCCCAGTTCCTGCGAGGCAGAGGCATTGGCCACGCGCGATCCCACGAAGTGTTCGAGGCTTTCCTCGTCGAGCTGTTGAAGCTGGCAGCCGCCGCAACGGCCGAAATGCTGGCAGGCGGGCTGCACATGATGCGGCCCCCATTCGAGCGTGCCGTCCTCGTGCAGGAGGTCGCCCGGTGCAGCGCCCCAGGCGAAGCGGCCGGATTCGGTAACGCCATCGCCCTTGGAGGCGATGCGCAGGATTTCTTCTGTTCCAGTAGTCACAGGCAGGCCGCTAGCGCAGCCGGGACCATTTGTCCAAGCTGACCGGCAGTAAAGGCAGGCGAAGCGCGCCGCGCCGCCTCTCCATGAAGCCACACGCCCTCGCAGGCGGCCGCGAAAGCTTCGGTTCCGGCAGTCAGACGGCTGGCGATGCACCCGGCCAGCACGTCACCCGTTCCCGCAGTCGAAAGCCAGGAACTGGCACGGGGGGCGCAGGCGATCCGGCCGTCCGGCGCGGCGATCACGGTGTCAGGGCCCTTGGCCACCACGACCATGCCCCCTGCCCTCGCCAGCGCCAGCGCGCGGCCGGGCTTGCTTCCGCTTCCCTCGCAGCCGAACGCCCGTTCAAGAGCCAGCAGTTCGCCTTCGTGCGGCGTCGCCACTGTGGCGGCCTTGCGCTCGGCAAGCAGGCGCGGCGTCAGCAGGATCAGCGCATCGGCATCGATCACCGCAGGAACCGGATCGGCCAGGGCAATGGCGAGCCGCTCCCGCGCCAGACTGTCACGCCCCAGCCCCGGCCCTACCAGAACGGCGGTATTGCGGTCATCCACGAGCACATCGACCAGCTTGCCCTGATCGACCACGAGGTCCGCAGGGACGTTACGCTTGCTGTCCGCGAAGAGTTTGACGTAGCCCGCCCCGGCGCCCTGCGCGGCAAGGCTGGCCAGCACCGCTGCGCCAGGCATCGCTCCGCCGACAACCGCAAGAAGCCCGCGCCGGTACTTGTGCGCGTCGGCCGCCGGAGCCGCGAGGCGAGGCTTGGCCACGGCCGATGCAGCCCCTTCCACCGGCGCGACGCCGATCGGCACCAGGCGCAGCGCGCCCATGGCGGCAGCGGAAGGCATCAGGAAATGCGCGTATTTCCAGGCGCCCAGCGCGATCGTGAGGTCATAGTCCGGGAGCGACGGATTCAGCGCCATGCCGGTATCGGATTGCACGCCGCTCGGCAGGTCCACGGCCACCCGGTGATGATGTGCATTCGCCAGCCGCGTGAGCAGCGCCAGGTCGCCTGCCGAAAGCGGACGGGTCAGCCCGCTGCCATAGAGGCAATCGACGAAGACATCGGCAGGTGTCTCCGGCCCAGACACCGCGCCCTGATAAAGCTTTCGCGCATGGACCGCCGCCGCGCTCTTCGGATCGGCGCCGGCAACGACAGTGACATGGCCGCCACGCTCGCGGATGGCCTCGGCCAGAACGTAACCGTCACCGCCATTGTTGCCCGGACCGCAGAGCACAGTGACCTTGCGCCCCGCGCAGATCCGCCAGATCCATTCCGCCGCGCCCCGCCCCGCGATCTGCATCAGCGCATCGACCGACGACCCTGCTGCGATCAGTGCCTCTTCCGCCCGCCGCATCTGCGCAACGGTGAGAATCTGGTCAGCGTGAAGGCTCTGGATTTGCGGCATGGGGCTTCCTCGTCACCGGGAACAGGTAGCGGTCCGCCCCGACGCTGACGTCGAGCCGTTCACCTTCCAGCCTTGTTACCGCCACTTGCGCCCCATCGGCAACCGCAAGGCCGCTGCCGTCTGTCATGACGGTGAAACGCCGGAAGGCGCCGTCGGGGTGGTGGACCACGAGAACGAGCGTTCCCCCTTCTTCCGACCGCTCGACCGCGCAAACCGGTTTCAGTTCGGCGGAACCGCCCACGGCGCAGGAGACAGGCTCGCCGCCTTCGGCGACATTCGGCGCCTCGTGCCGCGACGAGCAGGCGGCAAGAGCGAGGATGAAGACGAAACCGGGAAGCGAGCGTGCCATGCCGCCGGCTAAAAGGACTTTCCCGCCGACATCAAGCCTCTGCACGGCGCAGCCCGAGAATGGGACACTTAACGCGGCCCGCGCGTGATGTTACGCTGGAGCATAATCTACCGAGGGAGAGCACTATGCCGCTGATCGAACGCGCAGCAAGGGCGCTGGCGAAGGCTGAACACGGAACGGATGACTGGAATGGCCTTACCGCGAAAGATCGCGAGCAGTTCAAGGCGACCGCGCGGGAAGTGGTAAAGGCGCTGCGGGTTCCCACGCCGGGCATGTGCCTTGCCGGCGAACATCTGCTCAAGAAGGATCGTGGCCTTACCGTCAACGTCGCCGACGTTCACGATGCATGGCAGAACATGGTTGACGAGGCTGTCCGCCTCTACCCTGTCAGCGACGGTTAACCGGCGCAGTTCCCCAGCCTCAGTTCCCCCGCCTTTCATCGCGAGCAATCCGGAGCGGCGCATGACCGGCTCCGGATCGCGTTGCCATGCTTGCAGTGACGACAGGGAGCGGACCGTCCGAGGATGCGGCCGAAAGCGCCACGCACCCTCGGCCGGCTTCCTCGAACCTTACTTCCGCTTGAGCTGGGTCACGTCGCGCACGGCACCACGGGCAGCGCTGGTCGTCATCGCGGCATAGGCCTGGAGCGCGGCCGAGACCTTGCGAGGACGCGGATGGACCGGCGACCATGCGTCGGCTCCGCGCGCTTCCTGCTGGGCCCGGCGATGGGCCAGAACCTCGTCCGAGACCGCGAGGTGAATGGTGCGACCGGGGATATCGATCTCGATGGTGTCGCCGTTCTCGACGAGACCGATGGCGCCGCCTTCCGCCGCTTCCGGCGAGGCATGTCCGATCGAGAGACCGGAAGTACCGCCCGAGAAACGACCGTCGGTCAGCAGCGCGCAGGCTTTGCCGAGGCCCTTCGACTTCAGGTAGCTGGTCGGGTAGAGCATTTCCTGCATGCCCGGCCCCCCGCGCGGTCCTTCGTAGCGGATCACCACGACATCGCCCGCAGCCACCTGGCCGCCGAGAATCCCCGCAACGGCGGCATCCTGCGATTCGTAGACGCGCGCAGTGCCGGTGAACTTGAGGATGCTGTCATCCACGCCCGCCGTCTTCACGATGCAGCCGTCAGCAGCGATATTGCCGTAGAGCACCGCAAGGCCGCCGTCCTGGCTGAAGGCATGTTCCTTCGAACGGATGACGCCGTGCTCACGGTCGAGGTCGAGGTCGTCCCAGCGGCGGCTCTGGCTGAACGCGGTCTGGGTCGGCACGCCGCCCGGCGCGGCCTTGAAGAACTCCTGCACCGAAGGCGAATTGGTGCGCGAGATATCCCAGTGGTTGAGCGCGTCGCCAAGCGACTTGCTGTGCACCGTCGGCAGGTCAGAGTTGAGCAGGCCGGCGCGGTCGAGCTGGCCGAGGATCGCCATGATGCCGCCGGCGCGGTGGACGTCTTCCATGTGGACGTCGTTCTTGGCCGGCGCGACCTTGGAAAGGCACGGCACCTTGCGGCTGAGACGGTCGATGTCCTCCATCGTGAAGTCCACGCCCGCTTCCACGGCAGCCGCCAGCAGGTGAAGCACGGTATTGGTCGATCCGCCCATGGCGATATCGAGGCTCATGGCGTTTTCGAAAGCGCCGAAGCTGGCGATGTTGCGCGGCAGCGCGGATTCGTCTTCCTGCTCGTAATAGCGGCGGCACAGGTCCACGACGAGACGGCCTGCTTCGAGGAACAGTCGCTGACGGTCGGAGTGGGTCGCCAGCGTCGAGCCGTTACCCGGCAGCGACAGGCCCAGCGCTTCGGTCAGGCAGTTCATCGAGTTTGCAGTGAACATGCCCGAGCACGAACCGCACGTGGGGCAGGCCGAACGCTCGATCGCCTTCACTTCCTCGTCGGTGTAGCTCTCGTCGGCGGCGGCGACCATGGCATCGACCAGATCGAGCGCCTGCTCCTTGCCGCGCAGCACGACCTTGCCCGCTTCCATCGGCCCGCCCGAAACGAACACGACCGGGATGTTGATGCGCAGCGCGGCCATCAGCATCCCCGGCGTGATCTTGTCACAGTTGGAGATGCAGACCATGGCGTCGGCGCAGTGGGCATTGACCATGTATTCCACGCTGTCGGCGATCAGGTCGCGGCTGGGCAGCGAATAGAGCATGCCGTCATGGCCCATCGCGATGCCGTCATCGACCGCGATGGTGTTGAATTCCTTGGCGACGCCGCCCGCAGCCTCGATCTCGCGGGCAACCATCTGGCCCAGGTCCTTCAGGTGGACGTGGCCGGGCACGAACTGCGTGAACGAGTTCACCACCGCGATGATCGGCTTGCCGAAGTCCGCATCCTTCATGCCCGTCGCGCGCCAGAGGCCACGCGCGCCCGCCATATTGCGGCCATGGGTGGAAGTGCGGGAACGATAGGCGGGCATTGTGCGAACTCCGGGATACAGGGGCGCGACTATACGCCCTTTGCGCCGGCCCCTACACTGCGAACTGCGCCGCAGCAATGGGGAGTGAGACATTTTCTTTCGCAAATGCCATAAAGATTGTTTTATTGGTTCAAGGGCCAAGCAGGTTTTCGAATTTCACCCTGCCCGATGCCGCCCCCTCACAGCCGTTCGACCACGCCTGCGCAAAGCCGCGTCATCCGCTCGGCCCAGAGCGCCTGCCCGGCCTCGTCCGCAATCTGGTCCTGCCGGATCTCGATGCTGAGGTAGGGCCGCCCATGCGCCTCGGCATGGCGGTTCATGGAGGCGTTCAGTATCCGTCCCGAGTAAGGCTCCTGATCGCCCACCGTCAGGCCGTCCGCCTCCAGCAGCGCAATGGCGATGCGCGCCGCGCGGTCATCCTGGTTGTAGAGGATGCCGATCTCCCAGGGCCGCGGCTTGTCGCACGTTGCCAGGCCCGGCGTGAAGCTGTGAAGCGAAACGATCAGTGCAGGCTCGGCAGATTCCAGCATTTCTTCGAGAGCGGTGTGATAAGGGGCAAAGTATTCCGCCACGCGTGCGGCGCGGCCATCGTCACCGATCATGTTGCCGGGGATCGCGTAGCCGTCCGAAACGACCGGGAACATGCCGGGCATCCCGATATCGCGGTTCAGATCGCAGACGAGGCGGCTGATCCCGGCAAGCCATGCCGAAGTGCCCGCCTCCGTCATCCTCTCCGCCACGGCGGCGACGCCGATGTCGATGGCGATGTGCTGGTTCATCAGATCCGCGGGAATGCCGAGGTCGATTCCGTCTGGCACATGGTTCGAGGCATGGTCGGCGATGACGACGATGCCGCCTTCCACGGGTTTGCCAAGCAACTTGTAGAGTTCGGTTTTCATCGCAGGGGCTTTCAACGCAATTTCCCGGATAGTTGCCACCAGTCGGGGTGTTCCGCCGCGATGCTTGCGGCAGCATCGCTTAAGGCTTCCTGACTCTCATAGAGCGCAAAACACGTTGCGCCGGAGCCTGACATGCGCGCGAGGAACGGCCCGGTATCGCGCAAGGCCGCCAAGACATCGGCGATAACCGGGCAGATGGCGATGGCCGGTCCTTCCAGGTCGTTGCGCCCGCCCTGGGCGATCTCGCGCAGGGTTCCGCCCGGCATCGGGCCGCGGTCTACGCCGTCCCACGCCTTGAACACCGGCCCGGTAGGCACCGGCGCGCGGGGATTGACCAGCAGCACCGGGCATCCGGCAAGGTCGTTTTCGGAGACTTCGGCAAGATCGGTGCCGGTGCCGGTGCCGATGCAGGGCCGCGAAAGCACGCAGGCGGGCACGTCGGCGCCCAGCCTTGCGGCGCGCTCATGCCAGTCGTCCGGGAGGCCATGAGCGCGTTCGATCATGCGGAATATGGCGCCTGCATCGGCGGAGCCCCCGCCCAGCCCTGCCGCCACGGGCAGGCGCTTTTCGAGGTCGACCGACCATCCCTTGCCATGCGGCAGCGCTGTCAGGGCCTTGGCGACGATGTTGCCGAGCGGGTCGTCGATCTTCCCTGCAAACTCGCCGTGCGTGGCAAGGCGATCCACCTCGGCGGGCGCCGCCGCCAGTTCGTCTCCCGCATCGACGAAGGCGAACAGGGTTTCCAGCTCGTGATAGCCATCCTCGCGTCGCCTGCGGACATGGAGGGCGAGGTTGATCTTGGCATAGGCAGTTTCGGTCAGCATCGCTCCGTCCATGGCGCGAGGCGAGCCCAGAGGCAAGGCGAGCGTTGGCCTTCCCACCCCTCGTTGCAAACCGGGGAACCGTCACCCTGAACCCGTTTCAGGGTGACGGGAGAAATCGGCGGCAATCAGATTCCGAACCGGGAAAGGGCGCTGCCCTTCCCTCATTCCGATTACATATTCGGATAGTTCGGGCCGCCGCCGCCTTCAGGGGTGACCCATTCGATGTTCTGGGTCGGATCCTTGATGTCGCAGGTCTTGCAGTGGACGCAGTTCTGCGCGTTGATCTGGAGCTTCATGCCCGAACCGTCCGGATCGACGAATTCGTAGACGCCCGCCGGGCAATAGCGCGCCTCTGGCCCCGCATAGAGCGGCAGGTTGATGCGCGTGGGGACCGTCGGATCGGTCAGCTTCAGGTGGACCGGCTGGTCTTCCTCGTGATTGGTGAACGAGTAGGACACGCTGGTCAGGCGGTCGAAACTGATGACACCGTCCGGCTTGGGATAGGCGACCGGCTTGTAGAGGTCGGCGCGCTGGAGTGTCGAGGCATCGGTGTGATGCTTCATCGGCCTGGCCAGCCCGAAGCCGAACAGCGTGCGCAGCCACATGTCCGCGCCCGCCAGCACCGTGCCGATCTCGCCGCCCCACTTGGCGACCAGCGGCTCCGCGTTCTGGACGAGCTTGAGTTCCTTGGCGATCCAGCTCTCGCGCACGGCGGTGTCGTATTCGCCCAGCGTGTCCTGCTCGCGGCCTGCCTTGATGGCCGCAGCAATCGCCTCGGCAGCCAGCATGCCGCTTTTCATGGCGGTATGCGTGCCCTTGATGCGCGGCACGTTGACGAAGCCGGCCGAACAGCCTGCCAGCACGCCGCCCGGGAAGGCCAGCATCGGCACCGACTGCCAGCCACCCTCGTTGATCGCACGCGCACCGTAGGCGACGCGCTTGCCGCCTTCGAGAATCGCACGGATTTCCGGGTGCTGCTTCCAGCGCTGGAATTCCTCGAACGGGTAGACGTAGGGATTCTTGTAATCCAGCGCGGTAACGAAGCCCAATGCCACCTGGTTGTTCGCCTGGTGGTAGAGGAAGCCGCCGCCCCAGCTATCGGTCTCGCTCATCGGCCAGCCCTGGGTGTGGATCACGCGGCCGGGGACGTGCTTGTCCGCCGGGATATCCCAGAGTTCCTTGATGCCGATGCCATAGATCTGCGGCTGGCAATCGGCCTCCAGATTGTACTTCGCCTTGAGCCGCTTGGTCAGGTGGCCGCGCGCGCCTTCGCAGAACACGGTGTACTTGCCCAGCAGGTTCATGCCCGGCTGGAAATCACTCTTGGGTTTGCCTTCGCGGTCCACGCCCATGTCGCCGGTCTGCACGCCGATGACGGCGCCATTGTCGTCATGGAGAATCTCGGCGGCGGGGAATCCGGGGAAGATCTCGATCTCCAGCGCCTCGGCCTGCTCGGCCAGCCAGCGGCAGAGGTTGCCCAGCGAGCCGGTGTAGTTGCCATCGTTCGACATGAACGGCGGCATCACCAGATGCGGAAGAGAGAACTTCTTCTTTTTCGTGAGGTGCCAGTGCCAGTTGTCGGTCACGGGCGTTTCCGCCAGCGGGCAGCCGTCTTCGCGCCAGGTCGGCAGCAGTTCGTCAAGCGCCTTGGGATCGATCGTCGCGCCCGAAAGGATGTGCGCGCCGATCTCCGAGCCCTTTTCGAGCACGCAGACCGAAAGCTCAGGATCGACCTGCTTCAGCCGGATCGCCGTCGCCAGTCCTGCGGGCCCACCGCCCACGATGACGACGTCATACGGCATCTCTTCGCGTTCAATCATTGCGTCCACGCAGCAAGCCCCTAGTTTAGTCGCTCGATTAATTTTCGCGAATTGCCTTGATTGGTGGATGGCAAGAGGTCAAGACCCACGCGATGGATCAGGCCCCAAATCGGCAATTTCTGGACGATATCACAGGTGCGCTGAACTGGTGGCGCGAAGCCGGGGTCGAATTCGACTTTCTGGACGAGCCCCGCCAGTGGATCGTGCCCGAGGACGAACAGGACGAAAACGGAGACCGGCTGCCCCCGCGTCGCCGCCTCCCGGTGGACGTCGACGCGCCGCCGCCCCGGCCCGCCCGGATCGACCCGGCATTGCTCCCGGCCGACCTTCCCGCCTTCCGCGATTGGTGGATGAGCGAATCGCTACTGGACGATGGCGGCCCGGCCGGCCGCGTGATGCCGGGCGGCGTGGCAGGCGCGAAACTGATGGTCGTGGTGGAAACGCCCGAACAGCAGGACCGAGACGAACTGCTCACCGGCCAGCAGGGCAAGTTGCTCGACGCGATGCTCGCGGCCTTCGGCACCCGGCGCGCGGATATCTATCTCGCCAGCGCGCTGCCCCGCCACGATGCGCTGCCGGACTGGCGCGCGGCGGAATCGCGCGGCGTGGGCGAAGCACTCGCCCGGCACGTTAACCTTGTCGCACCGCAGCGACTCATTGTGCTTGGCGGAAACGTCCTGTCGCTTCTTGGCCACGAATCACCGCAACGCGCTGCCGTTTTAAGACAATTTCATCATGAAGGACTTACGACACCTCTCCTGGGCGGGTGGGGCCTCGCCGCGCTGCTGCAACAGCCGCGCGCAAAAGCGAGCTTCTGGAACGCCTGGCTTGAGTGGACGAAGTCTGAAATTGCACAGATGAAAGATGCCGGGCCGGAGGGTTCACAGTCCTGAAAGGACGGTTCCCTGCGGATGAACAGGCCAAAGAACGCCGGATGGGTCGCACGATGCGGGGAATTGATTTGAAACGATTTGGCGCTGGAGGTTTGGGCAGCGGGGCTTGGCGCGCAGGCGCGGCCCTGATTGCCGTGGCCGGGATGACCGCAGCCGCGGCGCCAGCCTTCGCCAATAGCGCCGCTGTCGAGTATTTCCGCACGCGGGCGGACAATACCGCCGTTCCCTCGCTGCTCAGCCAGGACGATCGGACCTATTACAAGCAGGTCTTCGACGCGATCGACGCGAAGGACTGGACCACCGTGCAGCGAATGCTGACGGACCGTCCCGACGGCCCGCTGCACCAGCAGGCCCGCGCCGAATACTACCTCGCCTCCGGCTCCCCGAAGATCGAGCTTCCGGCACTGCAATCCTGGCTGGCGCAGGGCACCGAGCTTCCCGGCGCCGACCAGATCAGCCGCCTTGCGCTGAAGCGCGGCGCCCTCAGCGTTCCCTCGCTTCCTGCAGAGCAGCAGTTCGCCCGCCTGCCCACCATGGCCAAGCGCGTGCGCCCCGCCTCCATAGACGACGGCACGATGCCGGCGATGATCGCCTCGGGCATTAACGACCGTATCAAGGCCGACGATCCCACCGGCGCGCGCGTCCTGCTTGACGGCATCGACGCCGGCCTCAGCCCCTCGGCTCAGGCCGAATGGCGCGAAAAGGTGGCCTGGAGCTTCTATATCGAAAACCAGGATGCGCAGGCCTACCAGCTTGCCCAGCTTGCCGCGATGGGCACTGGCCCCTGGGTGGGCGAGGCATGGTGGACGGCCGGGCTCGCGGCCTGGCGCCTGGGTGATTGCGACGGCGCTGCCGACGCCTTCTCCCGCGCGGCCCGCTCATCCGAGAACGCGGAACTGACCAGCGCCGCACATTACTGGAACAGCCGATCGCTCGTGCGGTGCCGCAAGCCGGAGCAGGCCGCCGCGTCGCTGCGCCTTGCCGCCGCGCGCGACGAAACGCTTTATGGCATGCTCGCCGCCGAACAGCTCGGCCTGAAGATGCCGGAACAGCATGCCGCCGCCGATTTCACGCCGACCGACTGGCAGGCGCTGCGCACCAATTCCAACATCCGCACCGCGGTGGAGCTGGCGGAAATCGGCAAGGACAGCCTGGCCGACGAAGTGCTGCGCCATCAGGCCCGCATCGGCTCGGCAGACCAGTACGCCTCGATCAGCCGCCTCGCCCGCGATCTCGGCCTGCCCTCCACCCAGCTCTGGATGGCCTACAATGCGCCTTACGGCGGCAAACCGGAACCGGCCAGCCGCTTCCCCACGCCCAAGTGGACCCCGGTGGGCGGCTGGAAGGTCGACCCGGCGCTGGTCTACGCCCATGCGCTTCAGGAATCGATCTTCCAGGCCAGCGTCGTCAGCCCGGCCGGTGCGCGCGGCCTCATGCAGATCATGCCCGCCGCCGCCCGCGACCATGCGGCCTCACTCGGCGTAACCGGCAATGCCAGCGACCTCAACAAGCCCGAAGTGAACCTCGCTTTCGGCCAGCGCCACCTCCAGATGCTGCGCGACGCACCCGGAACCCAGGGCCTGCTGCCCAAGGTCATGGCCGCCTATAACGCCGGCATTCTCCCGATCAGCCGCTGGAACACCGAAGTGAAGGACCAGGGCGACCCGCTGCTGTGGATTGAATCGCTGCCCTACTGGGAAACGCGCGGCTATGTGAACATAGTGCTGCGCAACTACTGGATGTACGAGCGGCAGGCCGGCGGCCAGTCCGAAAGCCGCATGGCGCTCGCACAGGACATGTGGCCGACCTTCCCGGGGCTTTCCGGCTCGCAGGCCGTCCGCATGGCACCGAATGGAGCTATCCTGCGTGGCAATTGATCCTGAGCGTACCTTCAAGCCGATCAACATCGCCCTTCTGACAGTCTCCGATACGCGTGTCCCCGAGAACGACACCTCGGGCGACATTCTCGCCCAGCGCATCCGTGATGCGGGCCACACCCTGGCAGCGCGCGCCATCGAGAAGGACGACGCGGACCTGATCGCCGCACGGTTCAATGCCTGGATCGACGATCCGAACGTTGACGCCATCGTTTCCACCGGCGGCACCGGCCTCACCGGCCGCGACGTTACCCCGGAGGCCATCGACCGCGTGAAGGAACGCGACATTCCCGGCTTCGGCGAACTCTTCCGCTGGCTCTCCTACCAGACGATCGGCACCTCCACCGTCCAGTCCCGCGCCGCCGCCGCCGTTTCGCGAGGGACTTACATCTTCGCCCTGCCCGGCTCCAACGGCGCGGTGAAAGACGGCTGGGACGGCATCCTCGCCGAACAGCTGGACAGCCGGAACCGCCCCTGCAACTTCGTGGAACTGATGCCAAGGCTCAGGGAAGTCTGAGAAGTCAGGCGGTGCGGACGAATTCGGCGTAGCCACGGATTTTGGCTACGGCCCCGAGGGAGCTGGGCTCCCTTAGGAAAACGGCGGCAGTCTCTCCGCATCCTCATCGGACAGCGCAATACGAAACAGGTCACGCAGGTTCTGCGCATAATCGCGCGCGTCCTCGATGGCGCGGGTTTCGCTCACCCCCTGGGAATGGATCGTGAGTTGCCGGTCGCTGAGAGCCGCGAAACCGCCATCCAGCACCACGCTTGCGACGCAAAGCGTGGTGAACCGCGTGCCGGGCCGCGTCGAAGTCCAGTGATTGGCCATTTCGAGATCGTCTCCGGCCACTTGCGCAAGATCGAAGACATATTGCGGCTGCCAATCGCCGTGCGGTGCGCTGCGCCCATCGGTCGCACCGGCCGGACCGGCTCTTTCGAGCCGCCACTCACCGCCGAGTGATCCGCGCTCCCCGCTGCGCAGCAGGCGGTGCCAGGCCCCGTCCGGGGTCTGGACCTGCGCCCCGTCTTCCAGCGGAAGGGGCGGAACATAGCTGCCGCCGAACCCGGCATCGGCAATCCACGCATCGCCGCCGAGGTTGACCAGCAAAAGCGTATGGGTTCGCGGCGGAACGACGCCTTCCGGCAGCCCCAGCAGCACCCGCGCCAGAAGCGGCCGGTTCGCCAGCCCCAGTGCGGAAAGAACGTCCGAAAACAGCCTGTTCTGCTCGAAGCAATATCCCCCGCGCCCCTGCACCACAAGCTTCTCGAACACGCTGGCGCTGTCGATCCGAACACCCTCGCCGAGCGGGATCGCGAGATTCTCGAAACCGATTGCACGCCGATGCGCCAGCTGAAGCTGCGCGAGCCCGTCCGGATCGAGCGTTGGGGCAGCCGGAAGGCCGATGCGGGCGAAGTAGTTTTCGAGGTCCATATCGCCTGCTCTGCCTTGCCTTCCCGCAGTGGGCAAGGCTGTGGATAAACATGCTGACAAGCCGGGCAGAAACAAGGGAACGATCGGGATAAGTCGGCGCCCTCCGCAAAAACGCAAAAGCCCTGGGAGACGGCGCTCGCAAGGCCTTGCAACCGCGGCGGCGCGGCGTTTTAGGTTATGACGTCGGGCGCGATCCGTCCCGTGTGCCGCGTGATCCCGGCGATCTCCTGCGCGGCAGCAATCTGGTGTTCCAGCATAGCACCGGTTTCCTGATCGATATGACCGGTCGCCGGTTCATAGCGTTCGAGATAGACCCGCAAGGTGGCGCCCTGCGTGCCGGTGCCGGAAAGACGGAACACCACGCGGCTGCCATCCTCGAACAGGACGCGGATGCCCTGGTTTTCGCTCACCGATTGATCGACCGGATCGGAGTAGGAAAAATTGTCGGCCCCGGCGACGATGAGCGGCCCGAACTGCTGGCCTGCCAGGCTGGTCAGTCGCTGCTTCAGCTCCGTCATCAATCCGGCTGCGCGGTCGCTTTCGATCGCCTCATAGTCATGACGTGCGTAGTAGTTACGGCCAAAGCGCGCCCAATGCGTGCGCGCAAGCTGATCCACGCCGATATCACGCACGGCAAGGATGTTGAGCCAGAGCAGCACCGCCCACAGGCCGTCCTTCTCGCGCACATGATCGGACCCCGTACCGGCGCTTTCCTCGCCGCAGATCGTCGCCATTCCCGCATCGAGGAGGTTGCCGAAGAACTTCCACCCGGTCGGCGTTTCGAAACAGGGGACCCCCAGCGCTTCCGCCACCCGGTCGGCCGCGGCGCTGGTCGGCATGGAACGGGCAATTCCGGTCAACCGCCCGCGATAGGCCGGAGAGATCTCGATATTGGCCGCCAGCATCGCCAGCGAATCCGACGGCGTGATGAACCGCCCCCTGCCGATGATGAGATTGCGGTCGCCATCACCGTCCGACGCGGCTCCGAGATCCGGCGCGTCCGGCCCCATCATCACATCGTAGAGGTCCTTGGCATGGATCAGGTTCGGATCGGGGTGGTGCCCGCCGAAATCCTCCAGCGGCGTGCCGTTGATCACGGTGCCGGGCGCGAAGCCCAGGCGATTTTCCAGTATCTCCATCGCATAGGGCCCGGTCACGGCGCTCATCGCGTCGAAGCGCATGGTAAAGCCGCTGCCGACCGCCTTGCGGATCGCATCGAAGTCGAACAGCTCCTCCATGAGATCGGCATAGTCGGAAACCGGATCGATGACCTCGACCGTCATGCCGCCGATCGTGGTTTCGCCGAGCGTGTCGAGATCGACATCGGCAGCCTCCACCGTGAGCCAGAGCGCGATTTCACGCGTGCGCGCCAGGATCGCGTTTGTGACGCCCTCAGGCGCCGGGCCGCCGTTGGCAATGTTGTACTTGATGCCGAGGTCTTCCTCAGGGCCGCCGGGATTGTGGCTGGCGGAAAGGATCAGGCCTCCACTCGCACCGTATTTGCGGATGACGTGACTTGCCGCAGGCGTCGAGAGTATGCCCCCCTGGCCCACCAGGACCCGGCCATAGCCGTTTGCCGCGGCCATCCGGATCGCCTGCTGGATCACCGTGCGGTTATGAAAACGCCCGTCACCGCCGATCACCAGCGCGGCGCCGGGCTGCGGCTTCACCACATCGAACACGGACTGGATGAAGTTCTCGGCATAGTTCGGCTGCTGGAACACGCGAACCTTCTTGCGCAGGCCGGACGTTCCCGGCGCCTGTCCTTCGAAAGGCGTGGTCGGTACGGTGACGATATCGGTCAAAACCCCAATCTCCATGCAGGACCTGCAGGCGCAGGCGCGGTCGTCGGTATAGATAGCTTGGACGACACTCTGGTTGCATGGCCGGCAAAGTCAAATGCCGATCGTATCTAGATCAAACCATTGTCGCTCATGCTGAAAATACCGCCCCGCGCGACGACGAAATGGTCATCGAGACTGAACTCCAGCGCGGCCATGACCTGCCGGAACGTTCGGGTGGACTGGATATCATCGACACTGGGCGTCGGATCGCCGGAGGGGTGGTTATGCGCCAGCACCAGCCGCCGTGCATCAAGGTCGAAGGCGCGACGCACCGTGCGCCGCAGCGGCAGTTCGCAGCTCGACTGACGGGTGCCGATCTGGAACTCCTCGGCGATGAACAGGCCCTGCGCGGTGAAAAACAGCATCATCACGCATTCCTCCCGGCGGCCGAGCAGCCGCCGCGCAAGGTACTGCCTGAAAGGGCTGCTGCCGATATCGGTTACCTCGCCCAGCAAGGTTTCGCGTGCGGCGACGTCCGCCAGGTTGCGGGCGGCGACAATGGCGGCAGCGATCGCCTCCCGGGCGATCTCACCCGCATCGAGTTCCTCGGCGAGCGCCTGTGCCGACGCGGTATAGACCGTGTAAAGCGAGCCGAAGCGCTGGATCAGGCGGCGCGCAACTTCTTCGCTCCGCTGGCCGATGAAGGGACGTAGGATTTGCGCCAGGACGGATAGTTGCCCAGTTTCTTCTGCCGCCGCATATGAAAACCCAGCCCCAGCGCCATCGCCAGAAGCTGGACGTAGGACGGCATGATCGCCATGACCTGATAGGCCGTCGTGTGGATTTCGACGATCCCCAGCCGATAGAAATGGCTCGAAAAAGCGATAATCTGTGCCCCACCTATCCATAACGGGTAGAACCTGTTTGCCTTGAGCGCGACAGCGCCGATAGCCAGAAGGCTGAACGTGTCGATCGCCAGATGGACGAGATCGACCCCCTGATAGAGCAGGAGGTCAGGCCCCCGCACAAGATGATAGATCCGGTCTACCACGATCATGCCAAGGATGATGCTGGCCAGGATACGTTCGGGCGCCGCACCGCGGCGCATGGCCACGAGGAAAAGGGCGAGATACGCGCCGTACTGCACGTAGGCCCGCGCGCTCCAGATCAGCATGCAAGCCCCCCATGGCCATGCCGCCTGAAACGCGCGGAGCCCGCGATCGGGCCTGGGTCGCTTAAGCCGATCGCAACATCGGCGCTTCTTCCACCAGTTCTGCGGTCTTGGGGCAGGCTTCCGGCTCGTCGGCAATGGCCTTGATATCGCGGCCGATGCCGAGAAGCTCGTGGTGAACACGGATCATGTCGTTCTGGGTTTCCAGCAGGGAGCGCTGGGTCTTGGCAAGGCGCATAAGTGCCGTCTGCCCCGTGAACGTGGCGATGCCATCCGCCTGACGCGCAAGCAGCATGGATTCCATAAGCCGCGCCGAGGCGAGCAGCGCAGAGTCGAGAGAAACTTCGGCCTCGGGAAGCTGACGGGCGATCCGGGCAGTGGCAGAGGAAATGGTGATGGACATGGAGACCCTCATCCAGCGTCATCGGCCCGTTCGATGCGCCTGTTCTTGTGCCGGGAGGCTGGATCAAAGCAGACTGCTCAACCGAGTGGCGAAATCCAGACCGAACACCGCGACGAGGAGAAGTCCCCCGGCGATGGCAATCATGGCTGCCGTGCGGCTGAGGCCCGCGTTGGAACCATCGAGCACCTCCGGAACGATCCTGGCGTAAGGTTCTTCCTGCCAGGGCGCCGTAACCTTGAAGGTGGCACCATCGGCAAGCGTCAGCCTGTCGGTCAGTTCGTCCTGAGCCCGATCCTTGTCGAACATCGCAACAGCCGGAACCTGAGGATTCTTGGCTGGTATCGGATTACAGGCCGCTGCCAGGTCCAACTGATACTGCCTGTAGGCACGCGCCAGTTCCGCGCGCGGCGGCGCCCCCGTTCGGTTACGCACACCCTCGATACGCTGGTTTACGGCGCTTTCGGAAATGCCGAGTTCCCAGGCAATCTCCTTGCTGGTGCGGTTTTCCGCGACGAACGCCAGCACCTCGTGCTGCTTCGAAGTCAGCACGGGAAAGATCGCCATGATCTTCTGGACGTGCGTCAAGTCGCCGCTCCGCTCCATCTGCCCAACTTCCATAACACTATCGAACCACCCTCGTTCCGCCGAGCCCCCGCCCACGCAGTTCGTACAAAGCAATTATAGGTCGTCTGCAAACGCACTATCAACCCGTTACAGGCTACGACTTAACCAAATCCGACTTATCGCTCATCCACGACGCCATGCCGGCGGCCCGCCAAACATCCAGCTTCCAGCATCCGAATGAATTCAAAGCCGAATCGCCGTGTTCGCGCCCGGACAATACCGGCCACCCCTTAACCAGTTCTGCTCACTATCCGCGAGATTCGCGTCACTTGCGTCACGCCGGTTCGGCCAGCTCTATGTTCGAACAGAATTCAACCAACGAATGACCCAAAATGGATTAATTGGTCACTGCGACCGGCATTTCCCGCCCCGCCCAAAGCAAGCGAGGTAAAGCGGGAACTGATACTCACATACGACAACGCCCTCGCGCGGACGGGTCGCGTCCGCACGAGGGCGTCAATGTGACGGTTCGTGGAAGGGGCTTTATTCCTCGCCCATGCGCAGCGCGGCGATGAAGGCTTCCTGCGGAATCTGCACGTTGCCGTATTCGCGCATGCGCTTCTTGCCTTCCTTCTGCTTTTCCAGAAGCTTCTTCTTGCGGGTGATGTCGCCGCCGTAGCACTTGGCGGTAACGTCCTTGCGCATGGCGCTGATCGTTTCGCGTGCGATGACCTTGGCACCGATCGCCGCCTGGATCGGAATCTTGAACATGTGCCGGGGGATCAGTTCCTTCAGGCGTTCCACCAGCGCGCGGCCGCGCGGTTCGGCCTGGCTGCGGTGAACCACCATCGACAGAGCATCGACCGGCTCGTTGTTCACGAGGATGTTCATCATCACGAGATCACCCTCCTGAAGGCCGATCTGCTCATAGTCGAAGCTGGCGTAGCCTCGGCTGATCGACTTCAGGCGGTCGTAGAAGTCGAACACCACTTCGTTGAGCGGCAGTTCGTAAGTCACCTGCGCACGGCCGCCGACGTAAGTGAGGTCCTTCTGGATACCGCGACGGTCCTGACAGAGCTTCAGGATCGAGCCGAGATATTCATCCGGCGTATAGATCACGGCCTTGATCCACGGTTCTTCCATGAAGTCGATCTTGACGGGATCGGGCATGTCGGACGGGTTGTGCAGTTCCTTCACGGTGCCGTCCGTCATCGTCAGACGGTAGACCACGGAAGGCGCGGTGGTGATCAGGTCGAGGTCGTATTCGCGGCTAAGCCGCTCCTGAATGATCTCCAGGTGCAGCAGGCCAAGGAAGCCGCAGCGGAAGCCGAAGCCCAGTGCCGCGCTCGATTCCATCTCGAAACTGAAGCTCGCGTCGTTGAGACGAAGCTTGCCGATCGATTCGCGCAGTTTCTCGAAGTCGTTGGCGTCGACCGGGAAGAGCCCGCAGAACACCACCGGCTGCACTTCCTTGTAGCCCGGCAGCGCCTGCGTTGCGCCAGCCTTGACGGTGGTGATGGTGTCACCGACCTTGGCCTGCTCGACTTCCTTGATCTGCGCCGTGATGAAGCCGATCTCGCCGGGGCCCAATTCGGGCAGATCGATACGCTTGGGCGTGAAGCAGCCTACGCGGTCCACCAGGTGATCGGTGCCGCCCTGCATGAACTTGACGTTGAGGCCCTTCTTGATGACACCGTCGATGACGCGCACCAGAATGACGACGCCGAGATACGGATCGTACCACGAATCGACCAGCATCGCCTTCAGCGGCTTGTCGCGCTCGCCCTTCGGCGGCGGAATCTTGGCAACCACGGCTTCGAGGATCTCGGCAATGCCGATACCCGATTTGGCGGAAGCGAGCACCGCTTCCGACGCATCGATGCCGATGATGTCTTCGATCTCGGTGCGGACCTTTTCGGGTTCGGCGGCCGGCAGGTCGATCTTGTTGATGACGGGCACGATCTCGTGGTCGTGCTCGATCGACTGATAGACGTTGGCCAGCGTCTGCGCTTCCACGCCCTGCGCTGCGTCCACGACCAGCAGCGCGCCCTCGCACGCCGCCAGACTGCGCGATACTTCGTAGGCGAAGTCGACGTGGCCCGGCGTGTCCATCAGGTTCAGCTCGTAAGTGAGCCCGTCCTTGGCGGTGTAGCTCAGGCGCACGGTCTGCGCCTTGATGGTGATGCCCCGCTCCTTCTCGATATCCATGTTATCGAGCACCTGGGCGCTCATCTCACGCTCGGAGAGGCCGCCGGTCGACTGGATCAGGCGGTCGGCAAGCGTCGACTTGCCATGGTCGATATGGGCAATGATCGAGAAATTTCGGATCTGGGCGAGGTCTGTCATGAATGCGCCGTTAGCAGCGGTTTTCGCACCTGTCAGCCTGCCTTGCGCATCAATCCTGAATCACTTGCCTTCGGACCGGCTTCCGGATCGACCCGCGAGGGGCTGAACAGCACCGTTCCCGAGCCGTCGAGCTGCAGCGGACGGACGAATTCCACGCCCATGCGATCCTCCCGGCACCAGCGCGCGGTGGCGAGAACAACGTTGTCGTCCGCAAGCTGAATCCCGAATTGCGTATCGGCCGGCACGTTCCACAGGCCCTCTACCATAGCACCGGTGCTGGAGATGTTGCGGATCGTGGCATGATAGATATGTCCGCCGTGCTCCAGCACGACCTTGCGCAGCATGGTCTGGCGCGGCGCGCGAGCCGAACGCGGCCCCGTAGCCACTGCCGAAAGCCCCTGTTCGAGCCGGGCTGCCGCTTCGGCGGAGGTCAGTGACTTCTCGTAGATATAGCCCTGCACATGACTGCAGCCCAGCAGCCGCACGAGATCGAGCTCGTCGAACGTCTCGACCCCTTCGGCCGTCGTCTCCATGCCCAGCGCTTCGGCGAGGCTGACGATCGAGGAGATGATCGCGCCGTTACGGCTGCCGTCGATGGTGGCGCCGCGCACGAAGCTCTGGTCGATCTTGATCTTGTCGAACGGCGCCTTCTTCAGGTAGCCGAGCGAGGAATAGCCGGTGCCGAAATCGTCGAGCGCCAGCCGCACGCCGATCCCCTTGAGCGCGCCGAACATATCCTCCGTTGCCTTGCCCTCCCCAAGGAAAACGCTCTCGGTGATTTCGAGTTCGAGCCGGGCGGGATTGATTCCGGCTTCCGCCACGGCACCGGCAACGATCCCGGGAAGGTCGGGATTGGCGAATTGCAGTGGCGAGACGTTCACCGCAACGCGCACGTCATGCGGCCAAGCTGCCAGGTCGCGGCAGGCGGTGCGCAGTGCCCATTCGCCGATCTGGGAGACAAGACCGGTCTCTTCCGCCACCGGCACGAACTTCGCGGGCGAAAGATAGCCATGCCGGGGGTGCTTCCAGCGAAGAAGCGCCTCGAAACCGGTGATTTTCTCGGTCGTGGTATGAATTTGCGGCTGATAGTGCAGTTCAAGCGCGTCTCCGGCGATGGCATCGCGCAGGTCCTGCTCCAACTGCTGCCGCTCGCGTGCATCGGAATGGAGATCGTCGTCGTAAAAATGATGACGGCCACGTCCGCCGCCTTTCGCCGCATAGAGAGCAAGGTCGGCATTGCGGATCAGTGCTTCCGTCGTCGTGCCGTCGTCAGGACACATCGCGATGCCCAGCGATGCGCCGATCACCACGCGCGCGCCGTCGATCGAGTAAGGCTGCGACAGGTTCTCGATGATCCGGCGGGCGAGATGGCCGAGACCTTCGTGCTGGTGATAGCCCGGCAGGATCACCTGGAACTCGTCGCCGCCAAGGCGGCCGACCCGCCCCATGTTCGCGACAGTTGCGCGCAGGCGTTCGGCCACTTGCTTGAGCAGCGCATCGCCGGCCGGATGGCCCATGGTATCGTTGACCTGCTTGAAGCGATCGAGATCGAGCAGGAACACCGCGCAGGCACGATTTTCGATCCGCGGCGAATTGATGACCTTCTCCAGCCATTCCGACATCTGGAAGCGGTTGGCGAGCTTTGTCAGCGAATCGAAGCGCGCAAGCTGGGTGGCGTGCTGCTGCGACTTGCGGGTCTCGGTCAGATCGATCCCCGAGCCCCGGAATCCCAGGAAATTGTGAAACTGATCCAGCACCGGACGGCCGCTGATGGACCACCAGCGCTCATCCTTCTCATCGGTCGCGGCGCGCACGCCGATGTCCTGGAAGGAGGAGCGGGTCGAAAGGTGGAACGCCAGCGTGCGCTCGCTCTCGTGATCCTGCGCGCGCAGCCGGAACAGCCCGAGGAAGGGCCGTCCGTAAAGCTCCTCCTGCGGCACGCCGACCAATTCGGCGATGCGAGGCGAGACATAAGTGATGAAGGCTCGCCGGTCGGTCTCCCAGAACCAGCCCTGCCCGGTCTCCTCGTATTCGCGCAGAAGCTCCTCGGCGCGGTGCTGCTCGCGCTCCTGCTCCGCACGACGCGCCGATTCCCGCGCGGCGATGCGCGACTGGCGCATGGCCGCGCTCAGCCCGATGCCGATCCCCGCCGCCAGGAGGCCCATGGTCTGCGGCGATGCGGAATGAATCGACGCCCCTGCCCATACCCCCACCGTCGCCGCCACGATCGAGGTCAGGCGGCGGTCCAGCAGGACCGTCGCCAGCAACACCAGGATGCCGTAGCCCTTGATCGTGAGCCGCCAGTCGAGCGCCGGCGTCTCGTAAGTCCACTGCGCCGCAGCCACACCGAACAGGCACATCGGCAAGGCCACGGCCAGCAGCATGAGCGGATAACGCTTCCAGCTGCGGTGATGGAACTGGCCCTCAAGCGTGGCCAGTAGCGGCGCGGCGAGGCACAGCAGCATCGCGCCGAAGGACAGGCAAAGCGGAAACGAACCGGGCGCGCTGCGCGAGGCCACGCCCATCGCCACCAGCACGCAGACCATGGCCGGTGCCATGAGTTCCCAGCGCCGGGCGATGAAGAAGTGAAGCGGATCGCTGCTCGGGCCACGAGGGCGCAGAAACGCGAAGTTGGGTATGCCGGTGCGCGCGGCTTCCGACTGGGCGGAAAGCGCAGCCCTGTGCGCCGCGCCGCCACGCGATGCCTGCTGCTGCTCCTGAAGTCCCTTGCGCGCCATCAGATCGGCTATTGCCCCGAGCCCATTTCCAAAGTGTTAAGTCCCGGCAACCAAATCCGTTTGCGGTCGGGTATGGCACAAGTCGCCCGATCCACCGGATTTCACTTGCCGCCGCCGCCCAGTCATGTTTGCTTCCATGAATGGCGGGCGCTTAAGTGAGACACCGCCCGCCTGAGAGATAAGCCCTTGGGAGACAACACGATGCGGCACCTGGCAATCGTTGGTTCCGGACCGGCCGGCTACTACACGGCCGAAGCGGCGCTCAAGCAGTGGGGAGACGGTGTCAAAGTCGATATATTCGATTTGTTACCAGTGCCCTTCGGACTGATCCGCACCGGAGTCGCGCCCGATCACCAGTCGATCAAGAGCGTCTCGCACCGATACGAGACGACCGCGCTCAATCCGAACGTGCGCTTCGTCGGCAATGTGATGGTCGGCCGGGATATCACCATCGCGGAACTTCAGGATCTTTACGACGCCGTCGTTCTTGCCACCGGCGCGCCCAACGACCGAAAGCTGGGCCTTCCCGGCGAGAACCTGGCCAATGTCTTCGGCAGCGCCGCCTTTGTCGGCTGGTACAACGGCCATCCCGATTTCGCCGGCATCGGCCCCGATTTCGCCCATGAAACCGCCGTGATCGTCGGAAACGGCAACGTCGCACTCGATGTCGCCCGCATTCTCGCCAAGTCCGGCGCCGAATTCGAAGGCAGCGACATCGTGAGCCATGCGCTAGAAGCGCTGGAGGCATCCCGCGTAAGGCGGATCGTCATTCTCGGGCGACGCGGGCCGCACCAGGTGACGATGACGCCGAAGGAGTTGGGGGAACTGGCCAAGCTCTCTCGCGCCTGCCCGAGCGTCGATCCTGCCGACCTTCCGCCTCTGACGGAGGATGCAGCACTCGATCCGGGCATGCGAAAGACCATGGGGCACTTGCGCGGCTTCGCGATCGGCGGCGGCACTGCCAACGACAACGAAGGCCCGGCATGTCCCGGCCGCGACGTGCGGATCGAGTTCGACTTTTTCGCTGCCCCGCGCGCCATCCTCGGCACCGACCAGGTCGAGGGCATCGAGGTGGAACGCACCCGGCTCGTCGATGGCAAGGCCGTCGGCACCGGGGAGACCTATCGCATTCCCGCTGGCATCGTGGTCGCCTGCATTGGCTACCAGACCTCCCGGATTCCGGATGTTCCCTATGACGAACAGGGGGGGCGCTTCGCCAATGCCGAGGGAAGAATCGCGCCCGGCCTCTATTGCGTGGGCTGGGCAAGGCGCGGACCGACCGGAACCATCGGCACCAACCGGCCGGACGGCTTTGCGATTGTCGAGAAGATCGACGCCGATATCGGCGAAGGCAGCGGAAAGGCTGGGAGGCCGGGGTTCGACGCCCTCGCCGCACAGCGCGGCATCGACTACGTCAAGTTCACCGAGTGGCAGAAGATCGAGGAAGCCGAAGCCGCCAACGCCCGGCAAGGCGCCCCGCGCGAGAAGTTCGTGGCCGTGGACCAGATGATCGCGGAAGCGCATCCCTCCGCCGGAACCTGATCGATCCAAGGTAACAAAAAGGCCGGGGAATGCCCCGGCCTTTTCATTTTTCTGGTCCCTGAACGCGCAGGTCAGACGCGCATCGGCATCAGCACGTATAGCGCCGGGCTTTTCTCATCCTGGCGGATCAGCGTCGGCGCACCAGCGTCTGCCAGATGCAGTTCCACCGTATCGCCGTCGATCTGGCCGAGGATGTCCTTGAGATAATTGGCATTGAAGCCGATCTCGAAGCCTTCGGCCGAATAGTCCGCCGGAACCTCTTCGGCAGCCGTGCCGTTATCGGGCGACGTGACCGAAAGCGTCACACGGTCCTGTTCCAGCGCCATCTTCACCGCGCGGGTCTTTTCCGTGGCGATCGTCGCAACGCGGTCCACGCCTTCGAAGAAGCTCTTGGGATCGATCTTCAGCAGCTTGTCGTTCCCGGTGGGGATGACGCGCGTGTAGTCCGGGAAGGTTCCGTCGATCAGCTTGCTGGTCAGCACCACGCCATGCTCACCGCCCAGCGTGAAGCGGATCTTGCTCGCCGAGAGATCGACCAGCACATTGGTGTCGAGCGCTTCTTCGAGCAGCTTGCGCAGCTCGCCGACGCATTTGCGGGGCACGATCACGTCGGGCATGCCCTCCGCGCCGTCGGGACGAGCAAGAGTGAAGCGTGCCAGTCGGTGGCCATCGGTGGCGGCTGCCTTCAGTTCCTCGTCGGAGACGTGGAGGAAGATGCCGTTGAGATAGTACCGGGTTTCCTCGGTCGAGATGGCGAAGCGCGTGCGGTCGATCAGCTGGCCCAGCGTTGCCGCCGGAATCTCGAAGCTGGTCGGCAGTTCGCCCTCGGCAATCATGGGGAAATCGTCACGCGGGAGCGTCGGCAGCTGGAAGCGGCTGCGTCCGGCCTTCACCACCATGCGGTTGTCCGCGGCATCGAGGCTCACCTGGCTGCCGTCAGGCAGCTTGCGGGCGATGTCGAACAGGAGGTGGGCGGAAACCGTGATTGCGCCAGCCTGCTCGACCGAGACGACGCCGAGCGTCTCGACGACCTGCAAGTCGAGGTCGGTCGCCATGATGCGCAAGGACCCGGTGCCCGAGGCCTCGATCAGCACGTTCGAGAGAATGGGAATGGTATTGCGCCGCTCGACGACGGACTGCACGTGCGAAAGACAGCGCAGGAGCGTGGAACGTTCGATGGTGGCCTTCATGACAGCCTTTAGTCCCCCTTGATCGGGCAAGGGATGCAAAACATCCCGAATTTCAGGACGAATATCTCTAGCGAACGGAAGGCTTGCGGCAAGCGACTATTGCCCGCTCTCCGGTGTTTCTGGGGATAAATTAGGGGATTTCAGGCGTTCGCGGATCGATTCGAACGCTTTCCCCGCATTGGGCGCTCGAATTGCTTCATCCAGCACCCTCCCCATGCAAACCGATTCTTCCCGGCCCACATAACGCCCATAAGCCGCAACCGGCGCGTAGCCATGCCGACGATAGAACGCTGTCGCGCGGGTATTGACCTTGCGTGTGGAGAGGCGAACCTCGCGGTAGCCGTCAGCCGATGCGCCCGCCTCCAGGGCGGCCAGAACCGCCGCACCGCAGCCTTGATCGGCATACATGCGCTTGATCTCCGCCACTTCCTCTTCAAGTGGCCGATAGGCGCCGCATCCGATCACGGCGCCCTCCCCGTTCCGCGCGACCACAAACAGCGCGCGGGAAACGAGGACGTCCGCCGGATCGAACGACGACGTGCCGCCGTCCCCCGTGATCGCTGCGAGCGCCTCCGAAAGGCGCTCCATCGCCGCGACGGCTTCGGGATTGCGCGGATCGCAGGGTTCCACCCGCACGGTCCGCGCAATCCCGGGGGTCATGTCAGACCATTACCATGCCGCCGTTGACGTGGATCGTCTGGCCGGTGACGTAGCCTGCTTCCTTCGAGGCCAGGAATACGGCGGCCGAGGCGATATCCTCGCCCTCGCCCATGCGGCCCATCGGGATCCGGCCGTTGAGCGCGTCCTTCTGGGCATCGGGCAGCACTTCGGTCATCGCGGTGCGGATGAAGCCCGGCGCGATGCAGTTCACGGTGACGTTACGGCTGGCGAGTTCCTGCGCGAGGCTCTTCGACATGGCGGTGATTCCGCCCTTGGCCGCGCAGTAGTTCATCTGGCCGGGATTGCCGGTGGTGCCGACGACCGAGGTAACGTTGATGATACGGCCGAAGCGCGCCTTCATCATCGGCTTGGTCACGGCGCGCATCAGGCGGAAGGTCGATTCGAGGTTGATGCGGATGACCTGATCCCACTCCTCGTCCTTCATGCGCATGGCGAGGTTGTCACGGGTGATGCCGGCGTTGTTGATCAGGATATCGATCTTGCCCAGCGATTCGAGCGCGGCGGGAACCAGCTTCTCGACCTGCTCGGCATCGCCGAGGTTGCAGGCGATGGCGACGTGATCGACATCCTGCAGGTGCTGCGGGGTGTGCTCGTCCAGCTCGTCGCGGAAGGCGCGCAGCTTGTCGGCGTTCGAGCCCGAGATGGCAAGGCGCGCACCCTGCGCGGCCAGCGCGCGGGCGACGGCGGAACCGATGCCGCCCGAGGCGCCGGTGACGAGGGCGGTCATTCCGTTGAGGTTGAACATCTTTCAAATCTCCGTGAATCGCCTGCCTGATCGGCAGGCGACGGCCCGCTGAACGGGGCCATTCTTCAAACCTTCAAGGCGCCGGGGTCAAGCCCGGCGCGCCAATCAGAGGCCTTTCGCCAGTTCCTCGATCTCGGCCATGGTCACGGCGGAGATCACCTCCACCTCGCCGGCCGAACGCTTGATCATCGGGCCGAGCACCTTGCCGCCGAGTTCGACGAACGTCTCGACGCCCGCCTCCCGCATGGCGATCGCGCTTTCGCGCCAGCGGACACGGCCGGTGACCTGCTCGACCAGCAGGCGCTGGATTTCTGCGGGATCGGTGACGACCGAGGCGGTGACATTGGCGAACAACGGCACGTGCAGGCTGACCGGAGGGGTCTTGGCCAGTGCCTCCGCCATGGCGTCGGCAGCGGGCTGCATCAGCGGGCAGTGGAACGGCGCCGAGACCGGCAGCAGCACGCCGCGCTTGATCCCGAAGTCCTTCACCAGCGCAACGGCGCGCTCGATGGCTTCGCGGTGCCCCGAAATCACGACTTGCGTGGGATCGTTGTCATTGGCCACCGTGCAGACCTGGCCCTCGGCAGCGGCAGCGGCGAGTTCCGTGGCCTTCTCGATATCGGCGCCGAGCAGCGCGGCCATGGCGCCAAGGCCCACCGGAACGGCAGCCTGCATCGACTGACCGCGCAGCTTCAGCAGACGCGCGGTGTCGGCAAGGCTGAAAGCACCGGCGGCGCAGAGCGCGGTATATTCGCCCAGCGAGTGCCCGGCGACGAAGTCCGCCTTGTCGGCGAGCGTGATGCCGCCCTCCTTTTCCAGCACGCGCAGGACGGCGATGGCATTGGCCATGATCGCCGGCTGGGCGTTCTCGGTAAGGGTCAGTTCCTCTTCGGGGCCCTGCGTCATCACGCGGAAGAGGTTCTGGCCGAGCGCCTCGTCCACTTCCTGGAAAACTTCGCGCGCGACGGCGCTGGCTTCGGCGAGTTCGGCGCCCATGCCGACCTTCTGGCTGCCCTGTCCGGGGAAAACGAATGCACGCATCTGGCGGCTTCCTTTGTCTGGCAGGCGCTGAGGCCGTGTGCCGTTTTTACGAATCGAATGTGGCGCGGCGGGTTATTGCCCTTCCGCGTTCCCCGCAAGTCCGAACGGCACGATCCTGTTGGCCGCGTCATGCCCGATGTCCGCGCTGCCGAGGAAGGGGATCGAATGATGCTCGCACCAATGGCGGGCGATTTCCTCAGCCTCGATGCCGAAAGGCCGATCATTTTCGGGCACGTCGCTGACCCGGCCGAGCCGCAGGCCGGCGATACCGCCGAGATGCGCGGTCAGGTGGAAGAACAGCCGGTCCACCGCATAGAGATACTCCGAGACCTCCTCCACCAGCACGACATGCTTGGCCAGCCCCGGCATCAGCCGCGTGCCGCACAGCATCGCGAGAGTCATGAGGTTGAAGGCGACTCGCGGGTGGCCATCCCCGCTCGGCTCCAAGCCCGAGGCATCGCCCGAAAGAAAGGCCAGCGCGCGCCGAACCGCATCCGCACCGCCCGCGCGCCGGATATCGGCCAGCATCGGCCCATGGACCGGCTTACCGATCCGCGCGCGATAGAGCCCGCCCAGCAGATAGCCTGCATCGGAATAACCGAGGAACGTCTTGTCCTGCGCCTCGTGCGAGAACCGGGCGAGAGCGGCTTCGGCCACGCGGCAGGCGCCATAGCCGCCGCGCGCGAACCACACCGCGTCCACCGAGGGATCGTTGGCGCATTCCACCAGAGCCTCGATCCGCCGCGCGTCGCTGCCGGCGAAATGGCCATCCACTTCGAAGCACTGATCGTGGATCACAAGCTCCGCATCGGGGAACTCCTCAGCCGCGAGAGCGACGACGGCTTCCGCATCCTCGCGGGTGATCGGGGTGGACGGTGCACAAACTGCGATACGGGTCATGGCTCCTTCCTATCGAGGTTGTCAGGACGAACAAGGCCGCATACCGAAGCGTCATGACTTCCGATCACGATCTCACCTCTCATCCCTGGTTCTTCTGCGGCATCGGCGGATCTGGCATGTTGCCGCTCGCGCTGATCCTTCGGGGACACGGCGCGCAGGTCGCGGGATCGGACCGCAGCCGAGATCAGGGCCGCACGCCTGAAAAGTTCGCATGGCTGGAAAGCCTTGGCTTCGAACTGCACCCGCAGGACGGCAGCGGCATTACCGGCGCGGAACAAACGCTGGTCGCCTCGGCGGCAGTGGAAGACACGGTGCCGGAAGTGGTGCGCGCGCAAGAGTTCGGCTGCCCGCGCATGAGCCGCGCGCAGCTTCTCGCCACCCTGTTCAATGCCGCACCCTTCGGGATCGCCATCGGCGGCACCTCGGGCAAGTCGACCGTCACCGGCATGACAGGCTGGATCATGACCCATGCGGGCTGCGATCCCACGATCATGAACGGCGCGGTGATGAAGAACTTCGCCTCGCCCGATGCACCTTTCGCCAGTGCCCGGGTTGGTCAGGGCGAAGTCTTCGTTTCGGAAGTGGACGAGAGCGACGGCTCCATCGCGCTCTATCGCCCGAAAGTGGCGGTGCTGGGCAACGTCAGCCTCGACCACAAGAGCCTTGAGGAACTGCGCCAGCTTTTCGGCGACTTCCTTGGCCGTGCGGATGTATCCGCGATCAATCTCGACGATGCGGAAACCGCTGCCCTCGCCCCCCACGCCAAGGCGCTGGTGACGTTCGGCATTTCATCGCCGGACGCGCAGATCGGCGCCGTCGATGTAGTCGAAGGGCCGACGTCACTGACTGCCGTGGTGCTGGATCGCCGCGACGGGACTTCGCACGCGCTGGCATTGAAGGTGCCGGGTCGCCACAACCTCTACAACGCGCTCGCCGCCATCGCCGCGGCCAATGCCGCCGGTGTTTCGGTGGCCGAGGGGGTAGAGGCGCTGGGCAGTTTCGCAGGGCTTGCCCGCCGGTTCGATATCGTCGGCACTTCGCCATCGGGCGTGACGGTGATCGACGATTTCGGCCATAACCCGGACAAGGTCTCGGCCACGCTGGCAACGCTCAAGGCGCATCCGGGCCGCGTTATCGCCTTCTTCCAGCCGCACGGCTACGGCCCGCTCAAGCAGATGGGCCATGAACTGGCGCATGTGCTGGCCACCAGGCTGGGGCCAAACGATATGACGATCCTGTGCGATCCGGTCTATTTCGGCGGCACCGTGGACCGCTCCGAGGGCAGCGAGCGCATCGTGCGCCTGATCGAGGCCGATGGCGGAGCAAATGGACCAGGGGCCGAATACGTGCCCTCTCGCGAGAACTGCGCCAGCCGCATCGTCGAGATCGCCAAGCCGGGCGACCGTGTGGTCGTGATGGGCGCGCGCGACGATACTCTGACAGTCTTCGCGAAAGACCTGCTCGCAAGACTGTGAAACACCGCCCCGGCTCTGTCCGGGGCGATGTATGACCCAATCAGTGCGCCGTGCCGCGCGCCTTTGCGATCAGATGCACCACGATCGCGATCACCGCGCCCAGCACCAGCCCGACCACGGCCGAAGCCAGGGCATAACCGAGCCAGCCCAGCACGCCGCCGAGCGGCCCGCCCAGCACGGCCAGCCAATGCTCGACACCATGGGCAAGATGGGCGGGACCGGGAACGCCCAGTTCTTCCAGCCCGTGCAGGATGATCCCGCCGCCGACCCACAGCATCGCCAGCGTACCCACAGACGCAAGGACCGTCAGCACCTTGGGCATGCCGGTAACGAGCATGCGTCCGAAAGCCTGCGTGCCTTTGCCCTGCTTCCTGGCGAGGTGCAGGCCGATGTCGTCCATTTTCACGATCAGCGCGACAGCGCCGTAGACACCCGCCGTGATGAGAATGCCGACCAGCGCCAGCGCCACGGCCCGCGCCAGCAGCGAACTGTCCGCCACTTCCGCAAGGGCGATGGCCATGATCTCCGCCGAGAGGATCAGGTCCGTGCGGATCGCACCGGACACGCGCGCCTGCTCGAAGCTCGCCGCGTCGGCAACCGGCTCTTCCAACGTCTCACCGTGATGCGCGCCGCCGAACTTCTCGATAACTTTCTCGGCGCCTTCGAACGCGAGATACGCACCGCCCAGCATCAGGATCGGGGTGATGAGCCAGGGCAGGAATGCGCTCAGCAGCAGCGCGATCGGCAGCAGGATGAACAGCTTGTTCCGCAAGCTGCCCTTGGTGATCTTCCAGATGATCGGCAGTTCGCGCTCGGGCGTGAAGTCCGTGACATAGCCCGGCGTAACCGCTGCGTCGTCAATCACAACGCCTGCCGCCTTGCTGCCGGCCTTGGCGACGCCCAGCCCCACATCGTCGAGCGAAGCTGCGGCGGCGCGGGCGATTACCGCGACGTCATCTAGAAGAGCTACGAGGCCGGAAGCCATCTGGAAGGAAATCCCCTGTTTGAATGATGCCCGCAGCCATGCGGGCGAAACTATCCGCGATCAAGCGAAAGCGGACAAAGTCGTGCCCATGAAAGGGCTTATCATGAGCATGGCCACACATGCCCCGGCCTTTTCACATCCGGCCCCTTAATGCTCCCCTCCCCCCAACCGTTCTCAGCCTTGTCCGGAAGATCACTTCCAAACTCCTGACAATCTCTTGAAAATCTGGGGAAACACCATGTCCGTCATCAATACCAACATCAGCGCCCTGCGCGCTTCGAACGCCTCCATCGCCGCCAACAAGACCCTTGGCACCGCCATGGAGCGCCTCTCCACCGGCAAGCGCATCAACTCCGCCAAGGACGACGCCGCCGGTCTCGCCATCTCGACCTCGATGACGGCGCAAGTCCGCGGTATGAGCCAGGGCATCCGCAACGCCAATGACGGCATCTCGCTTGCCCAGACCGCCGACGGCGCGCTTTCGGAAGTGTCGAACATGCTCCAGCGGGTTCGCGAACTGGCCATCCAGTCCGCCTCGGGCACCTATCAGGACAGCGACCGCAACGCGATGCAGCAGGAAGTCACCGCGCTGACCGATCAGATCGACGATATCCTCACGCAGACCACCTTCAACGGCAACACCCTCTTCGCCACTACCGGCAGCGACGTCACCTTCGACATCCAGACCGGCGCCAATTCGGGCGAGACGGTTACGCTGACCTCCACCATGATCGACGGCAGCAATCTCGACGCCTCGGCGCTCGACGTATCGACCAGCACCGCAGCCTCGGACACGCTCGACTTCATCGACGACGCCCTGGAAGACGTGAACCAGACCCGCGCCTCGCTCGGCGCCGGGCAGAACCGCCTCGAATCCGCGATCAACAACCTGACCAACAATGTCACCAACCTGTCGGACGCCCGCTCGCGGATCGAGGATGCAGACTACTCGCTGGAAACCACGCAAATGGCCAAGGCGCAGATCCTCAGCCAGGCATCCACCGCGATGATCGCCCAGGCCAACCAGGCCCAGCAGAACGTCATGAGCCTGCTGCGCTGACGATCCGATAGCCCGACAGGGTCGCAAACAGACGGCGGGCCGGAAGGTCCGCCGTCTTTCGTCAGAACTCGACGTCGAGTTCCTCGATATCCTCGGGTTCGGCATGTGCCGCAGCGATCCACTCCGCCATCGGCGACCACTTCTCGATCGTCTCGCAATAGGCGCGGAGCTGGCCCGACATCGGCACTGCATAAGTGATGAAGCGCCGTGTCACCGGCGCATACATGGCATCGGCGATCGTCGGCTTCTTTCCGAACAGGAAAGGCCCCCGATAGGTATCGAGGCAATCTTGCCAGATCGTCTCGATCCGTTCGATATCGGGCCGGGCACCGGAGAAGATCGGGAAACTCTCGTGCCGGACCTTGAGATTCATGGGCAATGCCGACCGCAGGTTGGTGAAGCCGGAATGGATCTCGCCGGAAATCGACCGACAATGTGCCCGCGCAATGGCGTCTTCGGGAAGGAGGCCCGCGTCGGGGAACTTCTCGTTGAGATATTCGGCGATTGCCAGGGTATCCCACACGCTCGCGCCATCATGGCTTAGCCGGGGCACCAGCACCGAGGGCGACAGCAGTAACAGTTCGGCACGGTTCGCCGCATCGTTGAGCACCTGCTTCTCTTCGATATCCAGACCTGCAAGCCGGCACAGCAGCCAGCCCCTCAGCGACCATGCGGAATATGTCTTGCTGGAAATCGTCAGCTGCGCCGGTGCCGAGTCGCTCATGAGTCATGTCCTTGCAGCGTGCTTTTGCTTGCATCAGCTTATGATGCAGCGCAGCATGAATCCAGTGCGGATTGCATCTCCGCCGCCGAATCGCCCACCTGCTTATCAGCCTCTCGATCCCTCGAAACGCATTTGTCACAGGGGACCAGTACGAATGCTTTACCAGGCGTACCAGACCTGCTCCGACATGCTGGCACCGGCCCGAATGGCCGCGCAGGCCGCCACCGGATTCCGCGACCGCTATCTTGGCGGAGCGCAGGATATGCCTTGGTTCAGGCGGTTCTTTGCGCTGGCCGAAGTGTTCGACAAGGCAACCATAACGCACCAGCGCCCCGCCTACGGTATCGACAGCGTTCTCTCCGGCAACCGCGACGTCACGGTACGCGAGGAAGTGGCGCTGGACCTGCCGTTCTGCAACCTGCTGCACTTCGCGAAGGACGATGTTGCAACGCCGCAACCCAGGATGCTGGTGGTGGCCCCGCTTTCAGGCCACTACGCCACGCTCCTGCGCGACACCGTGCATACCTTACTGAGCGATCACGACGTCTACATCACCGACTGGAAGAACGCGCGCGACGTCCCGCTGAGCGAGGGCGATTTCGGCTTCGACGATTTCGTGGACTATGTGATCCACTTCCTTCAGGAACTGGCCGATCCCGCCGACCAAGGTTCGCAAGGCCGCCGCGGTGCGCACGTGCTCGCAGTATGCCAGCCCTGCGTCCCGGTTCTGGCGGCGGTAGCGCTGATGGCGCAGGACGACGACCCCGCGCAGCCCCGTTCGATGACCCTGATGGGCGGCCCGATCGACACCCGCGAAAGCCCGACATCGGTCAATGAACTGGCGACGGAGCACCCGTTCATGTGGTTCGAGGACAACATGATCCACACCGTGCCGCTGCGCCATCCCGGCGCCGGACGGAAGGTCTACCCCGGTTTCGTCCAGCTCTCCGCCTTCATGTCGATGAACATGGGCCGCCATTTCAGCCAGTTCCGCAAGCTCTACCAGGCGCTTGCCGACGAACGCCCGACGGACGCCGAAAAGATCGAGACTTTCTACGACGAGTACCTCGCCGTGCTCGATCTTACCGCCGACTTCTATCTGGAAACCATCGACAAGGTCTTCCAGCGCGCCCTGCTCGCCCGGGGAGAACTGGAACATCGCGGCCGCAAGGTCGATTGCGGCGCCATCCGCAAAACCGCGCTCCTCACCGTCGAAGGCGAGCGCGACGACATTTGCGCCGTGGGCCAGACGGCCGCCGCCCATTTCCTCTGCTCCAGCCTTCGCCCTCACCTTAAACGCCACCACTTGCAGACAGGAGTGGGTCACTACGGCCTGTTCGCGGGCTCGCGCTGGGAAACGCAGGTCTACCCGCAAGTCCGCAACCTGGTCCTCGCCGTGAGCTGATCCGCGCGGCGGACACGGTTTTGCTTGCGTTCCGTCCCGGATAGGCTAAGGGCGCGCCTTCCGTTTCATGCCGTGATGCAGGACGGAAGGAAAGAAAGCCGGAGGGGCCCCGCAATCCCGCGGACAAGCCAGCGATCGGTTAGACAGAGAAAAGGAAGCTGCCGTGGCTCAGTATGAGCACGTGTTCCTGGCACGCCAGGACCTCAGCCAGGCGCAAGTCGATGCACTTGCCGCCACCGCCACCGAGATCGTCGAAGCAAACCAGGGCAAGGTCACCAAGACCGAAACCTGGGGCCTCAAGAATCTCGCGTACAAGATCAAGCGCAACCGCAAGGCGCACTTCGTGATGCTCAACATCGAAGCTCCCGGCGACACCATCGCCGAGCTCGAGCGTCAGACGCAGATCAACGAAGACGTGATCCGTTACCTGACCATCCGCGTCGACGAACACGAAGCTGGTCCGTCGGTCATGATGCGCAAGAGCGACCGCGAGCGTACTCGCCGTCGTGAACGTGAAGGGAACTGATTTCCATGGCACGTGCATTCTTCCGCCGCCGCAAGTCCTGCCCGTTCTCGGGCAAGAACGCTCCGGCCATCGACTACAAGGACGTACGTCTGCTTCAGGGCTTCATGTCCGAGCGTGGCAAGATCGTTCCGAGCCGCATCACCGCGGTTTCCGCAAAGAAGCAGCGTGAGCTGAGCCAGGCGATCAAGCGCGCCCGGCACATCGGCCTCCTGCCCTACATCGTCAAGTAAGGGAGGCTAGGCCCATGGACATCATCCTCCTCGAACGCGTCGAAAAGCTCGGCGCCATCGGCGATGTCGTTTCCGTCAAGGACGGTTACGCCCGCAACTACCTTCTTCCCAACAAGAAGGCCCTGCGCGCCAACGAACGCAACAAGAAGGTCTTCGAGGCCAACCGCGCGAAGATCGAGGCTGAAAACGCCGAGCGTCGCGCCGGTGCAGAAGCCCAGTCGAGCGAAGTCGAAGGCAAGCAGGTCGTCCTGATCCGCGCTTCGTCGAACTCCGGCCAGCTCTACGGTTCGGTTTCCGTCCGTGACATCGTCGATGCCCTCAACGAGCAGGGCGCTGGCGTTGCCAAGCAGATGATCGTGCTCGAGCGCCCGATCAAGACCATCGGCGTGTTCGACGTTCGCGTCAGCCTGCACCCCGAAGTCTCGGTCAACGTCAAGGTGAACGTCGCTCGTTCGCCCGACGAAGCCGACCTGCAGTCGCAGGGCGTGGACGTGATGGCCGCGATGTTCGAACAGGACGTCTCCGGCTTCACCGAAGCCTACGACCCGAACGCCGAACCCGGCGAAATCGCGGTCGAGGAAGCTGTCGAAGGCGAAGAAGAAGCCTGAGCTTCTTCTTTCCCGGCAACTGCCTAAGGGAATCAAGGCCCTCGCTCCATGCGGAGCGGGGGCCTTTCTCTTTTTCCCCGCGCCCCGTTCGAAATTTAAGCTGCTATTGCCCTGCAACATAAATTCAGTAATTACGGGCGATGGAAACGATCAAGAGCACTCTCGCGGAACTCGTCCGCGTTTATGAAACCGCCGTCAGCACTCTCCGGGCCGACATTTCCGCCTTTGTAGAGAACGGCACGCCTCCGCCGCCCGAACGCCGCGAAATGCGCGCATGGTCCTACCCCGAACTGCGCATCACTTACGCAGGCACGGAGCGCGGCACGTTCTACAGCCGTTCGTTCGGCCGCCTGAACGAAGCCGGCGTCTACACGACCACGATCACCAAGCCGCGCCTCTTCGCGGACTATCTCGAGGAACAGCTCGCGCTGCTTCACGAAGATTACGAGGTGGAGATCGTTGTCGGCCCGTCGACGCAGGAAATCCCCTTCCCCTACGTCCTTGACGGCGTTGGCATGGGCAGCGTCACGCCGCAGGAACTGGCCGCGCACTTCCCGACGACCGAACTCGCGATGATCGGGGACGAGATCGCCGATGGCGTGTTCCGCCAGGAATCCGGCGAACCGCTGCCTCTGGCCCTGTTCGACGGTTTGCGCACCGACTTCAGCCTCGCTCGCCTGGCACACTACACCGGGACCAGCCCTGAGCACTGCCAGCGCTACATCCTCTTCACCAACTACCACCGCTACGTGGACGAGTTCGTGGACTGGGCCGGCAAGCAGATCGGCACGGACGACTACACGGCGCTTTCGGGCGCCGGCGGCCTCTATCTCGACAGCCCGGTAGAGAATGCCCGCGAACGCCTGTCCGACACGGCATGGCGGCGTCACCAGATGCCCGCCTACCACCTGATCCGGCCCGACAAGTCGGGCATCACGCTCGTCAACATCGGCGTCGGCCCCTCGAACGCCAAGACGATCACCGATCACCTCGCGGTCATCCGCCCCGAAGTGTGGCTGATGATCGGCCACTGCGGCGGGCTTCGCGAAGGCCAGCGCATCGGCGACTATGTGCTCGCCCATGCCTATCTGCGCGATGATCATGTGCTCGATCCGGTCCTGCCGCCCGAGATCCCGCTGCCTGCCATCGCCGAAGTGCAGCAGGCGCTTGCCTCGGCGGCCGAAGCGGTCAGCGGCGAAGGCGGCGCCAACCTGAAGAAGCGGATGCGCACCGGCACCGTCGTCACCACCGACGACCGGAACTGGGAACTGCGCTATACCGAATCCGCGCATCGTTTCAGCCTCAGCCGCGCCATCGGCATCGACATGGAAAGCGCCACGATCAGCGCCCAGGGCTACCGGTTCCGCGTGCCCTACGGCACCCTGCTGTGCGTCTCGGACAAGCCGATCCACGGCGAACTCAAGCTGCCGGGCCAGGCCAACCGCTTCTACGAAGAAGCCATCGCCAGCCACCTCAAGATCGGCCTCCACGCCTGCGACCTGCTCCGCGCCGAGGGCGAGAAGCTGCATTCCCGCAAGCTGCGCGCGTTCAACGAACCGCCTTTCCGGTAAGAACCCGCCGCGCGGCGGCGCTAACGGCATGACGGGAAAGGGCGTCGCTCCACCAGAGCGACGCCCTTTTTCGATTCCGGCAAAAACACACGGCGCGCGCCCGATGCGCGATGGCGCCCAGAACCCTTCCATTCCCCGCAACCCGGCACGGAAATGTCAGCGCCGGCAGCCAGATAGCAATCTTATAAGTTTGTGATGGATTTTTGCACAACAAATCGGCATATCCGCAAGACAAGATGAAGTAATTTCATGTTACATGAATATTTCAAAAAATTACCTTTAAATTACTTTTATAAATCATCCGATGAAATAATAGTTGCCCATCTACAACTGTGGGAACTTCAATAAAGATCGAATACTATTTACTGATGACAGATCGTTAATCTCGGGAGCAAACCCCCTCATCTGGTTTCGGCCTGCGCCGAATGACGCGCCGAAACCCGCAAAGGGAGTACCGAATGACATCCGAGATGAAGCGCCTTCTGCTGGCGTCCACCCTGCTGATGGGCCTGCCTGCCATGGCACATGCCCAGGACAGCACCCCGGCAAATGCCTCCGCCAACGCGGCCGATGCCGAACCGGAAGGCGGCGCCATCGTCGTGACCGGCTCGCGCCTGTCCAATCCGAACCTTGAGCAGGCCGCGCCGATCATGGCCGTGTCGGCAAAGGAAATCGCGCTGACCGGGCAGGTCAACGTCGAGAATATCCTCAAGGACCTGCCGCAGATCCTGCCGGGCTCGACCGCTGCCTCCAACAATCCCGGCGGGGGCGTCGCCACGGCCGACCTGCGCGGCCTGGGCGCCGCGCGCACCCTGGTCCTGGTGAACGGCCACCGCTATGTCTCGTATGACACCAACCAGATCGTCGACCTCAACACGATCCCGACCGCGCTGATCGAGCGTGTGGACGTGGTGACGGGCGGCAAGTCGGCAGTCTACGGGTCGGACGCAGTGACCGGTGTCGTCAACTTCGTGACCAAGCAGGACTTCGACGGGGTCCAGGCCAATGCCAACTACCGCCTGACCGGCGAAGGCGACGGTGCGCAGTACAATGGCGGCCTTCTGGTCGGCAAGAATTTCGCCGACGGGCGCGGCAACATCACGATCTACGGCGACTACATGCGTCGCAAGTCGATCCTCCAGTCGGGCCGCAGCTACACCTCGGTCGCGCAGACCGACGGCACCAGCGGGCTGGTCGCCGGCGGTTCGGGAACGACACCGGACGGCAAGGTCACGCTGGACGGAACCGGCTACAAGTTCGCGCAGGACGGCAGCTATTCGCTCTACGAAAGCCCGGCCGACGCCTACAACTACGCATCGGAGAACTACCTTCAGGTTCCCCAGAAGCGCGAATTGCTCTCGGCGCAGTGGCACTTCGACGTCAGCGATCACCTGACTCTCTACGGTGAGGGCCAGTACATCCACAACCGCGTGAAGAACCAGCTCGCGCCGACGCCGCTGACCGGCACCTTCTCGATCGACACCGATTCGTCCTTCCTGTCATCCAGCTCGCAGGCCCTGCTCGCCAGCTACGACACCGACGGCGACGGCTATACCTCCACCGCCATCAACCGCCGCCTGACCGAAGTCGGCGACCGCATCTCCAACATGGACAGCAAGGCCTATCGCGGCCTCATCGGCGCACGCGGCCAGATTTCGGGCAACTGGAACTACGACGCCTACTTCAGCTACTCGCGCACCAGGCAGGTCGAGCGCCAGTCCGGCAACGTCTCGGCAAGCCGGGTCCAGCAGGCCCTGCAGACCACCTACGATTCCAGCGGCAACCTCGTTTGCTCGGATACCAGCAACGGCTGCGTTCCGCTGAACATCTTCGGTGCCGGCAACATCAGCCAGGAAGCGGCGGACTTCATCTCGATCGATACGGTCAACCGCTCCACCATCACCGAGAAGGTCGCCAGCGGCGCGATCACCAACAGCAACCTGTTCGATCTTGGTGCAGGCCCGGCCGGTCTTGCGTTCGGTGCCGAGTATCGCAGCGAGCACGGCAGCTTCGAACCCGACGAAGCACTCGCCTCGGGCGATGTGATCGGCTTCAACTCGTCCGAGCCGATCGCCGGCGGCTATAACGTCAAGGAGCTGTTCGCCGAAATCGACGTCCCGCTGATTGCCGACAAGCCGTTCATCCACCGCCTGGACTTCAACGGCGCCTACCGCTTCTCGGACTATTCGAATGCGGTGTCCCAGGTCAGCACTTTCTCGGCGGGCCTCGTCTGGTCGCCGGTCAAGGACATCAGCTTCCGCGGCCAGTTCTCCCGCGCAGTCCGCGCGCCGACGGTCAACGACCTGTTCAGCGGCAATGCCCAGAACTACGAATCGGCAACCGACCCCTGCGCCAAGGATTCGGCGACCGGCACGAGCGAGGCGATCACCAACGCCAATCTCAACGCAAGCTGCCTTGCCTCGGGCATCCCTGCATCGAAGATCGGCAACTACACTGCGGATTCGCAGATCGAGAGCTACAACGGCGGCAATACCGCGCTGCGCGAAGAAACGGCGAATACCTGGACGGTCGGTACGATGATCCAGCCCCGGTTCGCTCCGGGCCTCTCCTTCACCGTCGATTATTACCACATCAAGATCGACAACTTCATCACTGCCGTTGGCACGTCGAACATCATCAAGTCGTGCTACGGTACCAAGGAGAACGGCTGGACGCCGATCGATACCAGTGCCTGCGCCCTGCTGCCGCGTGACTCCAATACCTACATGATCACCGGCGCGATCGACAATCTGACCAATTCGGGCGGCGTGAAGACCGACGGCATCGACTTCGATGCCCAGTACGCCATCCCGCTTGCCTTCGGGGCCCAGGACAGCAGCAAGCTGACTCTGCGCGTGAGCGGCACCCGGTTGCTGCACTGGACGTTCAATCCCACCGCCAACCTGTCCAGCGCGTCGGTCGAATGCGCCGGCAAGTTCGGCCTGCTCTGCAACAACGTCTATGCCAAGTGGCGCCTCAACAGCCGCGCAACATGGTCGACCGACGGCGCGACCGTGTCGCTTGCGTGGCGCCACCTTTCGCCGGTCAAGGATGACGACAACTCGACGAAATACACCGTCGAGAAGATCAAGGCGTATGACTACTTCGATCTCACCGCGCAGATCGATGTGGCGGACCGCTTCACCTGGAACATCGGCATGAACAACATGTTCAACAAGAAGCCGCCGATCCTGGGTGACAACCAGGAACAATCGAACACCTATCCGACGACTTACGACGTTTACGGCCGGACTTTCTTCACCGGTGTGACCGTCAACTTCTGACGCTCATGAAAAAGGGGAGCCGGGCGAACCGGCTCCCCCTATCTGCTTCGAAACGGCCCCGGCGACCATGCGTCGCCGGGGCCGTTCTCGTTACCAGCCCTGCTTCTCGCCCTTGTTCTGCTCGTCGAGCCACTTCTTGAGCGGCGCGAAATAGTCGAGCATCGGCTTGGCGCTCATCTGCGGAGTGCCGGTGAAGGCCTTGAGCGCCTCCGGCCAGGGCTTGGACATGCCCATCTCCAGCATCTTGTTCAGGTTTTCGCCGACCTTCTTGTCACCATAGAAGCTGCAACGGTGCAGCGGGCCCTTCCAGCCGGCCTGCTTGCACGCCGCCTGATAGAACTGGAACTGGAGGATGCGGGCGAGGAAGTAGCGCGTGTAGGGCGTGTTGCCCGGAACGTGGAACTTGGCACCCGCGTCGAAGCCGTCGTCACCGCGCGCGGCAGGCGGGGTGATGCCCTGATAGTCGAGACGCATCTTCGTCCAGGCCTTGTTGTAGTCGGCAGGCTGGATCGAACCGTCGAAGATACCCCAGCGATAGCGGTCGATCAGCAGGCCAAAGGGCAGAAACGCCACCTTGTCCATCGCCTGGCGCAGCAGGAGGCCGATGTCCTTGTCGGCGCTGGGCACCTTGGTCTTGTCCAGCAGGTCGATCTGCACGAGGTACTGCGGCGTGATCGAGAGCGCGATGAAGTCGCCGATCGCCTCGTGGAAGCCGTCGTTGGCGCCGTTGAGATAGAGGAACGGCTGCTTGTTATAGGCGCGCTGGTAGTAGTTGTGGCCCAGTTCGTGGTGGATCGTCACGAAGTCACCGGAATCCACCTTGGTGCACATCTTGATGCGCACGTCGTCCTTGTTGTCGACGTCCCAGGCCGAGGCGTGGCAGATCACCTCGCGGTCGGCGGGCTTCACGATCATCGAGCGCTTCCAGAACGTCTCGGGCAGCGGTGCGAAGCCGAGCGACGAGTAGAAGCCCTCGCCCGCCTTGACCATGTCGATCGGGGTGCGGCCCTGCGCCTTCAGCAGATCGCCGATGTCGTAGCCGAGATCGCCGGCACCCTTGGGCGCGACCAGCGGGTAGATCGTGCCCCACTCCTGCGCCCACATGTTGCCGAGCAGGTCGGCGCGGATCGGCCCGGTCTTGGGCTGCACGGCATCGCCGTACTTCTCGTTCAGCTTGTGGCGGACATACGTGTGCAGCGCGAGGTAGAGCGGCTTCACTTCCTCCCACAGGCGCTGCGTTTCTGCCGAGAACTGCTCCGGCGTCATGTCGTAGCCCGAACGCCACATGGCGCCGACGTCGGCATAGCCGAGCTCCTTGGCGCCCTGGTTGGCGATGCCGACCATCTTCACGTAGTCACCCTTCATCGGCTTGCCGACATTGTCGTGCCAGGTCGTCCACATCTCGGCGAACTCGGCAGGCGTGTGGGTCAGATTGCCCATCTCCGCCTCGATGTCCGAGCCGTTGATCTCCTTGCCGTCCAGCGTGCCGCGGCCCTTGCCGTAAGTGGAGGCGAGACGCGTGGATATCGCGCTCAGTTCGGCGGCGGCACCCGGCGTGGTCGGCGCCGGCAGGACGATACCCTGCCGAAGAATACCAAGCTTGCGCGAGACATCGGCATCGAGACCCGGCAGCTTCGAGAACTTCGCCGCTTCCACCGCATAGGCCACCTGCTTCTCGGTCAACAGCCCGTTGGACTGCGCTGCCAGAGCGTCGGTATCGTCGGTGAGATAGGTGTAGTTCACCCAGTTGATGCGCGCATTGTCGACCGAGAAATCGAACAGGTCCTTCTCGGCGGCGGCCACGAACTGCGCGGCGCCCTGTGCGGTCTCCGGATAGGAGGGCGCGTCCTCGGCAAAGGCCGGCGCGGCCACGCCGAACGAAAGTCCGGCCGCGAGCGCGGCAAGCGCGGTGGATGCGAATTTCATGGGGTTGTCCTCATTTGTCTCTCTGATGGCGCGGGAGACTAGTCGCCCGCTGTGTGAGATCAACTGTTGAGGACGGAAGAGAAGGGCAAAAGCAGGGGAGCATAGCCCCCTGCACCCCCAGGAATGTCGAAGCCGGGTGCCGCCTGCCCCGGAATCTTCTTCTACTTAATCGAGCAGAAACTCGGCCATGGCCCTGCCCATATCCTTGAACGTCACCGAAGACATGTGATTGCCCGGCGTCTCGACGTAATGTCCCTGCGGCAAAGCTTCCGCCAGTTCCGGCGCGGAGCCGTTGTCGTGATCTTCCGCCCCGCAAACGCAGAGCGTGGGCATCACGATCCGGGCGATGGCATCCGCACCGGTATCGTCCACCGATCCCAGCAGCAGCCGCGCCGCCACCCGGTCGATCTTCATCGACTTCATGAAGGCCTGCGCGATGAAGGCCTTGTCGCCGCGTTCGATAGTGCCGAAACGATCGATGGCATCCACGAAGTGGGCGCTGCGCCGCGCCCAGCCGGAGAGCCCGGTAAGACCCATGCCGCCAAGGATCAGCTTGCGCGGCGCAAGGCCTGCCAGCACGCCGCGCACCGAAGTCCGCGCGCCCAGTGAGAAACCGCCAAGATCGTAGTCGGCCAGGCCAAGCGCGGCGATCACCAGTTTGAGATCCTCGACCAGCACGTCGGCGGGATAGGCAGCGGTATCGTGCGGCGCACCGCTCTCGCCGTGAGCGCGCAGGTCCGGCATGAAGACTTCGAACCCGGCGTCGGCAAGGATCTTCGCGTTGCCGTACTTGATCCAGTTCACGTCGGCGCTGGAGAACAGGCCGTGAAGCAGCAGCAGCGGGCGCGCGCCGGTATCGCCCATGACGTGCACGGCCAGATCGGTGCCCGCGTAACCTTCGATGACTTCCTTGCGCAGATCGCTCACTTAGGGAACCTCCAGTCCTGCCGCCTTCCAGCGCGACGCGACGCTTTCCGTCTCCGCGCTGTAATGCCTCGGCAGGTCCTTGGTATCGAGCCACGCCGGATGCAAGCTTTCGCAGCCGGAATGTGCAGCGGGACGGAAGAAACCCGGTTCGTCGAAGCTGCCGAGCGTCAGGTCCATGTTGCCGCTGCTCTCGATGAAGTCGAACCCGAGCGGGGTGCCGCAGCGCGAGCAGAACGGCCGTTGCGCGATGGCGGAACTTTGGTACCAGTCCGGCTCATGCTCCCAGGTCACCCCGGCTTTCGGCACCTGGACGAAAGCCGCCGCGAAGCCGCCCGTCGCCTTCTGGCAATAGCGGCAATGGCACAAATAGGCCTCGTCGTTCTCGACCTTGGCCTCATAGCGAATGCGGCCGCACTGGCAGCCGCCGGTCATGGTTTGGGTCATGCGCAATGAGTAACCCGGAACGCCCCGCGCGCGCCATTGCTGCCGCGAACGAAGCCGTGATAAAGCGCCCCATGGAAACGACAGAAGAAAACACGAGCGCCGAAAACCCGGCGCTGAGCCGGCCGCAACGACGCCTGCTGAAACGAATCTACAACAGCCGAACCGTTCCCATCGTGGCCGATGACCAGCCGTTCCTGACGTACAAGGAGGCTTCGGCCTATCTCCTGTCCCTGACTGATGACGCGCGCGAGGCGGCATATGCGCAGATGAAGGCGTTTGCCGCGGCCGAGGGACGATAGGCCCCGATCCGCACGAAAAGGGCCTGCGCAGCGAATGCTCCGCAGGCCCTTTTTCATGTCGGCGAGGGCCGTGAAGCCCGCCGCGTCAGCCCTTCTTGAGGTGACGGCGGCCGAGCAGCTCGGCAATCTGCACCGCGTTGAGCGCGGCGCCCTTGCGCAGGTTGTCAGAGACGCACCACAGCGCCAGGCCGTTTTCGACGGTCGAGTCTTCGCGCACGCGGCTGATGTAGGTCGCGCCGTCGCCCACGGCTTCAACCGGGGTGACGTATCCGCCGTCCTCGCGCTTGTCGACCAGCATCACGCCCGGCGCTTCACGCAGGATGTCCTGCGCTTCGGTGGCCGAAATCTCTTCCTCGAACTCGATGTTGAGCGATTCCGAGTGGCCCACGAAGACCGGCACGCGCACGCAGGTGGCCTGCACCTTGATCTTGGGATCGAGGATCTTCTTGGTTTCCACGACCATCTTCCACTCTTCCTTGGTGGAACCATCGTCGAGGAAGACGTCGATATGCGGGATCACGTTGAAGGCGATCTGCTTGGTGAACTTGCGCGGCTCGACCTGGTCGCCCACGAAGATCGCGCGGCTCTGTTCGAACAGTTCGTCCATGCCCGCCTTGCCCGCGCCGGAAACCGACTGGTAGGTCGAGACGACGACGCGCTTGATCTTCGCCTTGTCATGCAGGGGCTTCAGCGCCACGACCATCTGCGCGGTGGAGCAGTTGGGATTGGCGATGATGTTGCGGGCCTTGTAGCCGTCGATCGCCTCGGGGTTCACTTCCGGCACGACCAGCGGAATGTCCGGGTCCATCCGGTAGAGCGACGAGTTGTCGATCACGACACAGCCTTGCGCGGCGGCACGCGGCGCGTGGATCGCGGTCGGGCCGGAGCCTGCAGCGAAGAGCGCGATGTCCCAGCCGGTGAAATCGAAATGCTCGATGTTCTTTACTTTGAGCATTTTGCCGGTTTCGCCGAATTCAATCTCGGTCCCGGTCGAACGCGACGAAGCCACCGCTGCGATCTCGTCGCAGGGGAATTCGCGCTCGGCGAGGATGTTGAGCATTTCGCGGCCGACATTTCCGGTCGCGCCGACGACGGCAACCCGGTAACCCATTTCAAGATCCTTCTAGCAAAATCCTGCAGGCAAGGTGCGCCGCAGGAACGCGGGCCGTTACAGGGTGTGTGCGCTCATGACAAGCGCCCTGCGCAAAAGACTTTCTTTCAGAAGGTCCAGCTCGACCGAAAATTGCCGCGAGACACCCTCTCCCGAAATGGAAAGGGCGTCTCGCGACAGATTCAGTGAGCGGTCGCCGAAGGGACCGGAGCCTGCGGCGGTGCTGCAGCCAGTTCGTCTGCCTCCGTCCACTCGATGGCTTCGAGCGGCTCGGTCAGGGCCTTGGCCAGCACTTCGTCGACATGCGAAACGGGAATGATATCAATGCCCTGCTTCACATTCTCGGGAATTTCCGCGAGGTCCTTGCGGTTCTCTTCCGGGATCAGCACCGTGGTGATGCCGCCGCGCAGTGCGGCAAGCAGCTTCTCCTTGAGACCGCCGATCGGCAGCACGCGGCCGCGCAGAGTGACCTCGCCGGTCATGGCGACATCCTTGCGCACCGGCACGCCGCTCAGCGTCGAGACGATCGAGGTGACCATGCCGATGCCCGCCGAAGGACCATCCTTGGGCACCGCGCCTTCGGGCAGGTGGATGTGGATGTCCTTCTTCTGGATCGTCGAAGGCTTGATGCCATAAGCGGGCGAGCGCGCCTTCACGAAACTGAAAGCCGCCTGGATCGACTCGCTCATCACGTCGCCGAGCTTGCCGGTCGCCTTGATCTGGCCCTTGCCGGGCACGGTCACGCTTTCGATGGTCAGCAGTTCGCCGCCCACTTCGGTCCAGGCAAGGCCGGTGACGGCACCGACCTGATGCTCTTCCTCGCCCACGCCGTGGCGGAACTTGCGAACGCCCGCGAAGTCGGAGAGGTTCTCCGGCGTGATCGTGACCTCGGTAGCCTTGCCTTCGAGGATCTGGCGCAGCGACTTGCGCGCCAGCTTGGCGATCTCGCGCTCCAGCGTACGCACGCCGGCCTCACGGGTGTAGTAGCGGATCAGGTCGCGCAGGCCCTCTTGCGTGAGCGTGAACTCACCCTTCTTGAGGCCATGTGCCTCGACCTGCTTGCGCACGAGGTGCCGCTCCGCGATCTCGACCTTCTCGTCCTCGGTGTAGCCTTCGAGGCGGATGATTTCCATGCGGTCAAGCAGCGGCTGCGGCAGGTTCAGGCTGTTCGCCGTGCAGACGAACATCACGTCCGACAGGTCGATGTCGAGTTCGAGGTAGTGATCCTGGAACTTCGCGTTCTGTTCCGGATCGAGCACTTCGAGCAGCGCCGAGGCCGGATCGCCGCGGAAGTCCTGACCCAGCTTGTCGATCTCGTCGAGCAGGAACAGCGGGTTGGACTTGCCCGCCTTCTTGAGGTTGGTGACGATCTTGCCCGGCAGCGAACCGATATAAGTGCGGCGGTGACCGCGAATCTCGGCCTCGTCGCGCACGCCGCCAAGCGACTGGCGGATGAACTCGCGCCCGGTCGCCTTGGCGATCGACTTGCCAAGCGAGGTCTTGCCAACGCCCGGCGGGCCGACGAGGCACAGGATCGGCCCCTTCAGCTTGTTGGTACGGGCCTGAACCGCCAGATACTCGATGATCCGGTCCTTGACCTTGTCGAGGGCGTAGTGATCCGCGTCCAGGATTTCCTGCGCGGCCGAAATATCACGCTTGAGCTTGCTCTTCTTGCCCCAGGGCAGACCGAGCAGGACATCGAGGTAATTGCGGATGACGGTCGCCTCGGCGCTCATCGGCTGCATCGACTTGAGCTTCTTCAGCTCGGCCGTGGCCTTTTCGCGGGCTTCCTTCGACAGGCGCGTGCTTTCGATACGCTCCTGAAGCTCCTGAAGCTCGTTCGCTTCCTCGCCGTCGCCGCCGCCGAGTTCCGACTGGATCGCCTTGAGCTGCTCGTTCAGGTAATACTCGCGCTGGGTCTTCTCCATCTGGCGCTTCACGCGGCCACGGATCTTGCGCTCAACCTGAAGAACGCCGAGTTCGCCTTCCATGAAGGAATAGACCATTTCGAGACGCTTGAGCGGGTCCGGCTCCGAGAGCACGGCCTGCTTGTCGCCCACCTTGGCGGAAAGCTGCGCGGCCACGGTATCGGCCAGCTTCGCCGCATCCTCGATATCGCCGAGCTGGTCTCCGGCGTCCTGCGAGAGCTTCTTGTTGAGCTTCGCATATTCGCCGAACTGTTCGACCACCGTGCGCATCATCGCGGCAACTTCCGTGCCGTCGGCCTCCACGGGCTCGACACGCTCGACCTGGGCGACCAGCATCTCGCCTTCGGCGGACTGTTCGGCACGCAGGGTCTCGAGCCTGGCACGTTCCTGCCCCTCGACCAGCACGCGCACGGTGCCGTCCGGCAGCTTCAGGAGCTGGAGGACACTGGCGATAACGCCGGTATCGTAAAGGTCGTCACGATCGGGATCGTCGCAGCCGGGATCGAGCTGGGCGAGGAGGAAGATGTCCTTTTCACCCGCCATCGCCGCTTCGAGCGCGGCCACGGATTTCTCGCGTCCGACGAAAAGCGGCACGACCATGCCGGGAAACACGACGATGTCGCGCAAGGGAAGCAGCGGAAGCAGGTTCAAGGTCATATCCATTTCAACACACGCGGGAGCGCTGCAAGAGCCTCCCGGCCTTCGCGGGACGATATGGGGTCTCTCGGGCCGCACGCAATGGATTGGCTCTGAAAGACTGTGGAAGCGCTAACCGCACCCCTTCTCCGTTCCCCTAGGTCGGACGCACCGGAAAATACCGAAGCGTTGATCCCATATAGCGCATTCCGCCGGGAATTTCGTCATCCCTGACTGAAATCGCATTTCCCACGCCCCGGCGTTATCGAACCGGAGCGCGGAAATCCTGCGAAACTTCAGAACGGCATCTTGAAGCCCGGCGGCAGGCCCATGCCCTGCTGCGCCTTGGCCAGTTCCTCGCCGGCCACCGAATCCGCCTTCACGCGGGCATCGTTGTAGGCCGCCGCGATCAGGTCTTCGAGAATCTGCTTTTCGCTGGGCTGGATCAGGCTGTCGTCGATCGACACGCCGATCACGCGGCCCTTGGCCGAGCAGCGGATCTTGACGAGACCGCCGCCGGAAAGTCCTTCGACTTCCATCGCGTCCAGCTTGCCCTGGGCCTCGTTCATCTGCTTTTGGATGGTCTCGGCAGCCTGCTGCGCCGCCTTGAGCATCTCTTCCATCGACTTCATCTCAACGTCTCCAGTTACGCGCTCCGCCGCCAACGGCGAGCGGGCGATCATCCTCGATAATTGCGGCCTGCGGAAACGCCGCCTTGGTCGCCAGCACGAGCGGGTGCTGGTTCACGGCATCGCTTTCCGCATTCTTCCTTGCTTCGGCCTGCTCGACCAGGGTCGGCGTGCCCTGCTCCGAAACGCGGTGGACTTCCCAGCGATCCCCGGTCGCCTTGGCAAGGCAGGCACGCAGGAGCCCGGTGATATCCTCGCTGAAACCGGGCGGCTGCGAATAGCGCAGCATGCCGGATGCCAGCTCGACCACCCGCACCTGCATGCGCATGGTATTGGCGGTGGACAGTTCGCCCATGTGCTCGACATCGTCGACCAGCTCTTCCCAGCGCCGGGCCACCATCTCGGGCGTCACGGCGGCGACCGCCGCAGGACCGGCCGGTGCCCCGTCAACACCGCCGGGCACGCCTGCAGGCACGCGGGCAGCCAGGTCTTCAAGCTTCTTCACGAGCGTGCCGGGGTCGGGCATGTCCGAGGCATGCATGATCCGAAGCAGCGCCATCTGCGCCGCCACCAGCGGATCGGGCGCAGACTTCACTTCCTCATGCCCCTTGATGAGAAGCTGCCAGATGCGATGGACCTGCCCGGCCTTCAGGGCCTTGGCCCAACCCTCGATCGCCTCGCGCTCCTCGGCGGAATGCGCATCATGGGCGCCGCCGCCGACCTGGGCCACGGCGATGCGGTGAACCAACGTCATCAACCCGCGCATCATCGCGATCGGCTCTACGCCGAGCGCGAACTGGTGCGCGATCAGATTCAGCAGTTCGCCGCCCTGGCCATCGAGAATGGCGGTGATGAGTGCCCGTTGCACGCTCTTGTCGGAAAGCCCCAGCATGTCGCGCACCTTCTCGGCGCGAACCTGCCCCTCCCCGTCGAGGTCGGCATGGGCGATGGCCTGGTCGAGGATCGACAGACCGTCGCGCACCGAGCCTTCTGCGGCGGCGGCGACCATGGCCAGCGCCTCGCTCTCGGCATCGACGCCCTCAAGGCCGCAGACTTTCGCGAAATGAGCGGCCAGCATCGGTGCCGGAATGCGCCGCAAGTCGAATCGCTGGCAGCGGGACAGCACCGTGACCGGCAGCTTGTCGACCTCGGTGGTCGCGAAAAGGAACTTCACATGCGCGGGCGGTTCCTCAAGCGTCTTCAGCAAGGCATTGAAAGCATTGCGAGACAGCATGTGAACTTCGTCGATGATGTAGATCTTGTAGCGGGCCGAGACGGCAGCATAGCGCACGGCCTCGATGATCTCGCGCACATCGTCGACACCAGTGTGCGAGGCGGCGTCCATCTCGATCACGTCGATATGGCGGCCTTCGGCGATGGCCTGGCAGGGCTCGCACTGTCCGCAGGGATCGATCGTCGGGCCGCCCTGCCCGTCAGGCCCGATACAGTTCAGGGCCTTGGCGATCAGACGCGCGGTCGAGGTCTTGCCGACCCCGCGCACGCCGGTCATCAGGAAGGCGTGGGCCAGTCGGTCGCGCCTGATGGCATTGGCCAGCGTCTGCACCATCGCCTCCTGCCCGATCAGCTCGGCGAAAGTCTGCGGGCGATACTTGCGGGCAAGCACGCGATAGGGCTGGGCCGGCACGCCGACCGCCGCAGGCGCGGCCTTGGCGGGCGTAGGCTTCGCCTCGAGCGTGGGCGCGGCTGCAGGTTCAGCAACAACGGGTTCGGCAGCAACGACAGATTCGGGCGCTACAGGTTCAGTCAGGGCCGGGTCGGAATCGCCGAACATCGACGCCTGCCCGGCTTCTTCAAGCTGGGCCTTGGTCGGTGCGGCCTCTTCCTCCTCCTTGTCGTCCCAGGGGGGGGTATCGCCGAACATGTCGCGTGAATCGTCCATCGCCTGCCAAACTAGGGGGCCGAGGCCGGAATGTCAGGGGAAAAGCAAATTGCTCCACAGCCCAGAGCCGAAACCGCGACTTTCCGGCGGGTCCGGCGATCAATTGACCCTTTCGGGACATTGTCATCATGTGGGCTGAAGGAGCCGGGCGACCCGCCGCTATCCGTTGTGGCTGCTTCCTTCCGGACCTGACCAGGTTGGCGAACGCAAACGTCCACCCGACTCCCGGGCGGGCATATGGCGAGGCGCGCCGGGTTTGTCCAGCCCGGATTGCGGAACCTTTCGAACAGCCGCCGCGAAGCCTGAGCGCCATAACGCAATCGGCCCGCGTTCCCCTTTCGGAAAAACGCGGGCCGATTGCTTGATACCTGCGCCTCAGCGCAGCGGGTCAACGGAAATTGTCGGCGTATGCCTGAATCTTGAGGCGGCGCGGCGGCGTGGAATGCACTTCGGCTTCGATGCCGTAGCGAGCGGCATAGGCCTTCGCTTCTTCCACGTCGGGAAACTTCAGCGTGACCTGCTGCTGCGTGTCGCCAGAACCGGCCCACCCCATCAGCGGATCGGGCTTCTTCGCCTCGGAGGGGGCGAATTCGAGGACCCACTGGTCCAGCAGTGCCTTGCCGGACTGCATGGCGTTCTTCGGGCGCTGATAGATGCGTGCACTCATGGGCAAGCGCTTTGCCTCCGAATCGCGGCGGAAATCAAGCGCGAATCGCGTCGATAGCTGTGTATCGCCCGCATGAGCCGCGAAGGGCTCACTTGCGCGATGCCTCGAAAGCGTTGCGCGTCTTCAGGCTGGGGTCTTCCGTCCAGGGCTGGTCCGGCCAGCGATGGCGCGGATAGCGCCCCTTCATGTCGCGCTGGACATCGCGCCAAGAGCCGCGCCAGAAGCCCGGCAAATCGCGCGTCGTCTGGATCGGCCAGCCAGCGGGCGACGTCAGCTTGAGCAGCAATGGCTGCGGCGGCTGGCCGAAGGTCGGATGGCGATCGAGCCCGAACAGGGCCTGCACACGTACCTCCACGCTGGGGCCGCCCTCATCCTCGTAATCGATCGCATGCGTGCTTCCGGCCGGGCTGCGAAACTCGGGCGGAGCAAGTTTTTCGAGCGCCTGCTGATCGTCCCACGTCAGGCGATTTCGCAAGGCCTCGGCCAGAGCGCCCTTGTCTACCGCATCGATTCGGCGCCCCAGCAGCGGGCCGAGCCAGTCATCGAGATCGGCCAGCAAAGCTTCGTCGGACAATGCCGCGATCCCGGCATGGCGCGCGCGCTTCAGCATCGAGAGGCTGCCCTTGCCGAAGGGCACGAGTTCCAGCCCCCGTTCGCGAACACGCTCCAGCAGGAATGCCGAGATCGCCTTCGGATCGGGCGACGGGTCCGGCCCGGTCGCCAGTGTGATCGCCCCCAAACGGCGCTCCAGCCGGGCCTCGACCCGGCCTTCGGCCTCGTTCCAGCGCAGGACCGACCGCCGCTCGATGCGGGAGGACAGCCCCTGCTCCACTTCCGGGGTTTCCAGCGAAGCGCCCGAGAGAATGCGGGCGCCCCGCGCCTGCCCCTGCGCATCGCCGATCACGAGCCATTCCCTGCTCGCCAGCGGTGAGGCGGGATCGAGCACATAGCCCCGGCCGCCGGCGGAAAGCCAGTTCTCGCCGCCGGCATCGCGCCTGCGCGCCACCATGTCCGGCCGCCCCAGCGCCAGCAGCACGCCGACCGGGCTATCGCCGCCCGGCCCGGCCGCGGGTACGAGGGAGCGTGCCCTCCGGGCCCAGCCGGCCGCCAGCTTGCGCGAAGCCTCCGCACGCGGCGCACGGTCCGCATTCCAGCGGGAAAGCCGCTGCGAAAGATCCTCGCTACGCCCGCCCAGCCCTCGCTCCTGGAGAAGCAGGGCCAGCCTGGCCGCCGTTTCCGCTTCGCCCCGTTCGCTCGCATGGAGGATCATGGCGGCCTGCGCCGGGTCCATCGGCAGGCTGGCGACCTTGCGACCGAAATCGGTGATCCGCCCTCCCGCATCCAGCGCGCCCAGTGCCTCAAGCTGCCGATGCGCCGCCTCCAGCGCCGGGGCGGGTGGGGGATCGAGCCAGGCCATCGCCATGGGATCGCCCGCTCCCCACTGCGCCAGCGAGAGCGTCAACGGCGCAAGATCGCTGGTCAGCATCTCCGGCGGATCGAATTCAGGACGCCCGGGATGCGCGGCTTCCTCCCAGAGGCGATAGGCGGTGCCCGGGCCCTGCCGTGCGGCGCGCCCCGCGCGCTGCGCCGCCGAGGCACGGCTTGCGCGGTGCGTCACCAGCCGGGTGACGCCCGCCGCCTTGTCGAACTCGGCCCTGCGCGACAGGCCGCTATCGACCACCACCGAAACCCCGTCGAGCGTCAGCGAAGTCTCGGCGATCGCGGTGGAGAGCACGATGCGGCGGCGCCCCTGCGAATCGCGGCGAATGGCCGCGCGCTGCGCTGCCGGTTCGCACTGCCCGTGCAGCGGCAGCACCAGCGCCTGCGGAAGCTTCTCCGCCAAACGCTCCGACACCCGCTCGATCTCGCGCACACCGGGCAGGAAGGCGAGGATGTCCCCCTCCTGCTCGCGCCAGGCTGTCAGCACGGCGGAGGCCATGGCATCCTCGATCCGCAAGGCAGGAGACGCGCCGAGCCAGCGCAGCGCAAGCGGCCAGGCCTTGCCCTCGCTTGCGATTACGGGAACCTCGGCCCCCAGCAAGCGCGAGAAACGCGCGCCGTCGATCGTTGCCGACATGACGACAATGCGCAGATCCTCCCGCAGCACCGCGCTGGATTCGAGGGCGAGCGCCAGGCCAAGGTCGCTATCGAGATGCCGTTCATGGGCCTCGTCGAACAGAACGGCGGAAACGCCGGACAGTTCGGGATCGGATACGATTGTCGCCACGAAGATCGCCTCGGTCATCACCAGAACCCGGGTCCGCGCGGACCGCTTGACGTCTAACCGAGTGACGTAGCCGATCGTCTCACCGGCCTTTTCGCCAAGCTGCTCGGCCATGCGCTCGGCCGCGGCCCGCGCCGCGACACGCCGGGGTGACAGCAGGATCACCGTGCCCGTGCACCAGGGCTCCGACAGCAGCGCGGGCGCCAGCGCGGTGGTCTTGCCTGCCCCCGGCGGCGCGATCAGCACGGCGTGAGGGCCGTCACGCAACGCGGACAGAATTTCGGGTAATACGTAGTTTATGGGAAGTTCGCTCACGCCGCTTCCTTAGAGCCCCCGCCATGGCGGGAAAAGGGGCCGACCGGGGTTAGAGCGGATTCCACCCGCCCGCCTCGGAAATGGGTGAAGCCCAAATCGGATGAGATCGGGGTTTCGTCTACGCTTCATCAAGGATTTATACGTAAGCAACTCGCCAGGAGACGACCTTTTGCCTGACGCCAATACGATACAGAGCAAAATGCATCGTGCCGGGCAATATCCATTGCCGGTGGCGCAATACTTGCGCCTGCGCGAACGCATCCCGCCGCTATACGGGCTGTTGTCGGTCAATGCGGGCATCCTGGCCTATACACACCGCTTCGTGGCGCCCGGCGTGCTCACGCTGACAGTGCCTGCGATACTCATTGCCGCCTGCCTCGTGCGGATGTTCGTCTGGCTGCGCCCGATCGGCAGCGCCGACCTCGACACCACTCTCGCGCAGGAGCGGATGGACCGCACGACGTGGCTCTCGGTGATCTTCACGATCGCCTTTTCGATCTGGGCGCTATGCCTCGATCGCTATGGCGACGCCTACGAGCATGGCCATGTCGCCATTTTCGTGGCGATCACGGTGCTTGGCTGCGTGTTCTGCCTGACCTTCCTGCCCACCGCAGCCATGCTGATCTGCGTGACGGCGCTGGGTACTTTCCTGGCCTATTGCGTCGCCGTCGGCTCCGACGTGCTGACGGCGGTGGCGATCAACATCGCCCTCGTCGCAGCGGTGATCCTTAAGATCCTTCGCGATACCTACGATTCCTTCGTGGAACTGGAAGTCGCCCAGCGCGAACTGCGCATCGAACGACGGCAGGCGCAGGTCCTGGGCGACGAGAACGCCCGCCTCGCGCAGACCGACGCGCTGACCGGCCTGCCCAACCGCCGCTATTTCTTCGCCACGCTCGAAGCGATGCTCAAAAAGGAGCAGGACGATCAGGTGTTCTGCGTCGGCCTGATCGATCTCGACCGTTTCAAGCCGGTGAACGACACTTATGGCCACGCGCAGGGGGACCGCCTCCTGCAAGTGATCGGCAGCCGCATGATCGCGCAGAGCCCCTCCAACGTCGTGGTCGCCCGGCTCGGCGGGGACGAGTTCGGGTTCATCGTGCTGGGCGGCGCCGAGGAAGCGGAAGAGATCGCCCAGAGATTCTGCTCCGCGATCCGCATGCCGGCACGCATCGGCGAAGTCACCGTGGCGGTAGGCGGCTCGGCCGGGATCGCCGTCTATCCTGAAAGCGCCCGCGACGCCCATTCGCTTTACGACCGCGCGGATTTTGCCCTCTACCACGCGAAAAACCACAAGCGCGGTTCCTGCGTGCGCTTCTCCAGCGAACTCGAAGTGCTGATCCGTTCCGAGCAGGCGCTCGACGCCGCACTCCAGACGGCCGATCTTTCCGCCGAACTGTCAGTCGCCTTCCAGCCCATCGTCGCCACGGAAAGCGAAGTGGCGGTCGGCTTCGAATGTCTCGCGCGCTGGACTTCGCCAAGCCTTGGCGCCGTCGCCCCAGAAATGATGATCGCCTCGGCCGAACGGATCGGGCGCGCCCGCGACGTGACCGCCACGCTGTTCGGCCATGTGCTGAGCGCGCTCACGCAACTGCCGCATCCACTTACGGTGTCCTTCAATCTTTCCGGGCACGATCTTGCCGATGCGGACACCATTGCAGCCCTGCTCGAACGCATCGACGACAGCGGCTGCGATCCGCGGCGCCTGCTCTTCGAAATCACCGAAACCACGCTCATCGCCGAGATCGAGACCGCGCGCGGCGCACTGCAACGTCTGCGCTCCACCGGTGCGCGGATCGCGCTCGACGATTTCGGCACGGGCTACTCCAGCCTCTCGTCGCTGCACCAGTTGCCGCTCGACATGGTCAAGATCGACCGCAGCTTCGCGCCCCGTCTGGACGAAGCGGTCGGTCGCCGCCTGATCGCGGCGATCCGCAATCTCGCGCGTTCGCTCTCGCTGGAATGCGTGATCGAGGGTATCGAGACTGAAGACCAGCTGCTCAGCGCGCGCGTCGCCGGCTTCGCGCTGGCGCAGGGCTTCCACATCGCCAGGCCCATGTCGCTGCCGGACGTGCTGGACCTGATCTCGTGCCCGGCAGCCGAAGCATCGGCAGCAGGCTGATCCTGCCTCAGCTTTCGCGCTTCGTTCCGTAGTCGATCCGGATACGCACCCAGGTGCCGAGCTGCGACTTGCCATTGATCCGCGGCGGCAGGACCTGGAACTGCCAGGCCGCATTGAGCACCGCCCGCCCAAAGCCCGAACCGCGCGGCGATTCGCCCAGGATCTGGCAATTGTCGACCTTGTAGTGCTCCATGGTCTGGCAGGCGATCATGCCCCAGCCGCTGTCCGGCCGGGTTGCCGGAAGATAACCGCCAAGCTGCGCATCGGTGGGTGGACGGAACCAGTCCGCATTGTAGAGCACCGCGCCGCCCGGCCCTTCGCCGGGGCCATACGTCCCGCCGGCCCCGCCCGCCGCCGGCGCGCCGGAGGCCGACGAAGGCCCCTTCATCTTCCCGATATCGGCAGCGGCGAAATCCTGGGTGGAAAGCTTGAGAAACGTGAAGGCGGGCTTTTTCTCGACCGGCTTTTCGACCGGCGGCGTCGGCACGGTTTCCTGCACCACGGCGGCGTGCTGCTTCTGCTCGACCTTCTTTTCCTCACGCTGCTTGGGCTTTTCCGGCTGGTCGCCGCCCTTGTCGCGATCGTGATCGATGACATCGAACGTGGTGAGCGCCGCGCTCTTCTTCTCCAGCGCGGGGACCAGCCCGGTCTGGTAGATCGCCAGCAGCAACGCAGCCAGAATCAGCCCCGCTGAGAGGACCGAGGAGACGAAGCGTTGGCGCGGCGACCCGGGCTGATAGCCTGCGGGCGCCAGCTCGGATTCGGAGGACATGGCGCGGCTTGAATAGGGCGCTTCCCACGTCACCGCAATTGCAGCCTTGTTGCGATTTCATTGCAGGTGAAAGTGTTGCCGGAAAAGCCCAGTGCCCGCTCCCTCAGCCATCCAGCCCCAGGAACCGAAACGGCGCATGGTCCACGAATTGGCCGTTCGCCTCGCCGGAAAACGTGTGATCCTGGTTCGGTCCCAAATCCAACATCTTCACTTTGCCGGTCTCCCTGGAAAAATCGATCTTGCGCACGTCGATCCAGAAGGTGTTCGGCGTCAGCGCGGATTCGAAGAAATAGAGCCCGCGCTTGTGATCGAACACCGTGCGCCAGCGGGTGGAAGAGATGTTCGGCTGATCCGGCGTGTTGATCCCATAGGGAACCGAGGCATTGCGGATCACGCTGAATACGGCGGCCAGTGCCTTGTTCGGGTCAGGCTCCTTCGGGATCGCGTTGATGTAGAAGGAAGCCCGCGCGAAGCGGTCGGCAGCCCGGTTGGTGCCCGGCAGCATGGTCGTGCCGCCGATCCCCTTCCAGTAGCTGTTGAGCGCCAGTTGCTCGTCGAACGTCGGCGAGTTGGTCATCACCTGGTATTCGCGGCCGTGGTGGATCACCAGCTTGCCGCCGATATATTCAAAGATGGCGCTGTCCCCGCCGGCATCGGACAGGGAAAGGTGAACGGTGGTAAGCCGGTTCTCTCCCGGCACATTGTCCGTCACGACGATGAACGGCTCCTTTTCCAGCGCGGCCACCGCCTCCGCAACCGTCGCGAAATTGTCGAGGGCATATTGCGCCCATGCCGCGATCGTCAGCCCCGGCTTTCCTTTGCCGTCGAAGTGCGGATATTCCGATTCGACCAGCCAGAGCATGTTGGCGTTGAGCCCCTTCTCGTTCACCCCGTCGGTGCTGGACACGTCATAGCCGCTGACGATCACGCTGCCGTACTTCGAGGTCCACTTGATGGAATTCGGCCCCGCTTCGCCGCTGCGCGCGATTCCGCGCGGCAATATCCAGAGATTGCTGACGATATCGCTCTTCCAGTCCATCGAGCGCGCGGTGATGATATTCCCTGCGGGCCCCAGATAGACGGCCCGCGTGCAGGCTTCTGCCGGAACACCTGCGCCGAGCGCGGCCGTCAGCGCCAGCGTAGCCAGCGCACCGCCGATTCTGGTCATTACCCGCATGGTCTTCTCCACTTGCTGGAAACGGCCCGGATCAGAACAGCACGGACATGCCCAGCAGGGGCCCGCGCTGCTGCATGTCCCAAATGAACCGGCCGCGATTGGTGAAGTCGGACTGGTCGTATTTCTCGTAGAGGAAGCGATAGCCGCCGCGCAGGATCGTTCGCCGGCCCATGAGCCGGGTGCGATAGCCCAGCATGGCAACCGCATTGACGCTGAGATCGGAACCGGCGCCGAAGCCGCCCAGATCGGCCTGCGTGAACAGGTTCCAGTGACGGGACAGGTCCGCGTTCACACGCAGTCCCGCGAAAGGATCGACCCATCCCGCGCTTCCGGTTGTCTGCACGGCCAGCGGCGCGATGCCCGCCCTCGCCCGCAAGTGGGTCCAGCGCAGGCCCGCAGTCGGCTCTATCGAGATATCGCGCCCGGCACCGAAGGCGCTCTTGCCGGGAAGCGGTATCTGCCACGCCTTGTAGTAGAAGCCGCCCGCCAGTCGTCTGGTGCGAATGTCGAGATCGACCGGCAGCGATCGCACCGCCTCGGCTTGCGAGGTCTTCACGCGCTGCGCGTCGAGATAGCCTCCCCACCGGTCGTTCACCGCCTCGATCGTGCCCATGGCCGCCAGATCGACGTGCTTGAAGATATCCCTGAACGGAAGATGCAGATTATGCTGGAGCCCGGCGAGGCCAAGATCGCCGCCCAGCGAGGCGCCCCATGCGTAAGGACTGACGATCAGGGTCCAGCCCGCCCCCGGACTACCGGCGGGCGGAACGCCCGGATCGACCCGCCCCGGATCGGCCGGCAGCGGATGCGCAGAAATCGGCTCTCCCGGTTCCTGATCGTTCGGAAGTCGCTCCTGATCCGGTGCGCCCTTCGGCAAGCTCCCGACATCGAAGGCGAATTCCCTTACCTGCCCTCCGGCCGCAGGCACGATCAACAGGCTGCCGATCACAATGACCTGCACCTCCATCACGCGCGATAATGATCGACACAGCCGAACCATTCACGACCCCCTGGAGCAGGAATTCGTAATGCATCAGGCTATAGGTAGATTTTCGTAGTATCAACCAAATAGAGCGGAGCGAAAATCCTCGCAGCCCGGGGATTTTCATGACGTACATGACCATAAGGCGGCCGGATATCGATGCTGCACTATCGTTATCGGATCGGAAACCTTGTCGGCGCAAACGAAAACGCCGGACAGAACCTGCCCGGCGCTTTCCCGATAGCTCTGGCGATAGCGACCTAGTAGCGACGCGCCACTGCGAACTCGACCGCTTCGCACATCGCATCGCGAGCCGCGCCGGCAGGGAAGATCGACAGTGCATCGATCGCGCGCTGCGCATAGAGGCGTGCCCGCTCGCGCGTGGCTTCGACGCAGGCATGGCGGTTGATGAGTTCGACGGCGTAAGCCAGGTCTTCGTCCTCGGTGCGGAAGCCGGCGATGGCATCCTCCCAGAACTTGCGCTCCTCGGCACTGCCGCGCGCATAGGCCAGGATGACCGGAAGCGTCATCTTGCCTTCGCGGAAATCGTCACCCTTGTCCTTGCCGGATTCGGTGCTTTCCGAATCGTAGTCGATCGCATCGTCGACCAGCTGGAAGGCGATCCCGAGATTGCGGCCGTAGGAATCGAGTGCCTGCTCCTCCGCCTCGCTCTTTTCGGCCACGATAGCCGGAATGCGCGTGGCGGCCGCGAACAGGGCTGCGGTCTTGGAGCCGATGATCTGGAGGTAGTGTTCCTCGCTCGTCTCGATCCGGCGCTGGGCGGTCAACTGGTCGACCTCACCCTCGGCGATGATCGAGCTGGCCTTGGAGAAGATCTTGAGGACCTTGAGGCTGCCGTCCTCGACCATCAGCTCGAAAGCGCGGGTGAACAGGAAGTCACCCACCAGCACCGTCGCCGGGTTGCCGAACACGATATTGGCGGCGGCCTTGCCCCGGCGCATGTCGGAACCGTCAACGACGTCGTCATGCAGCAGCGTGGCGGTGTGGAGGAATTCCACGGCGGCGGCCAGCTTGTGATGGCGCGCGCCCTGGTAGCCGCACAGTTCCGCGGCGGCGACCATCAGCATCGGGCGCATTCGCTTGCCACCACCCGAGATCAGATGCCCGGCTAGCGCCGGGATGAGCGGAATTTCGCTCTGCATCCGGTCAAGAATGACGGCGTTGACGCTGTTCATGCCGGGGGCGGTAAGCGCCAGCATGGGAGCGAGGGTGGGCTGCGACCCGCGTGCGCGCAGGGGAATGACATCGGCACTCATCGACCCGCGCATTGCGCGTTCGGCGTCCGTAACGCAAGAGCGAATGCCATGGAATGGTGGAACGGGCCGACTGGAAGAGGCCGCCAAGCCGTGCTAGCGGACCTGCCGATGACTCAGGACACTCCCGCAGCCGACCCCGTTCTCGCCAGCTTCCGGTCGAGTATCGACAATATCGATGCCGCCCTGATCCACATGCTGGCCGAACGATTTCGGATCACGCAGGCCGTTGGCGCCTACAAGGCGCAGAACGACCTGCCCGCCTCCGACCCCGGCCGCGAGGAGCGCCAGATCGCGCGCCTGCGCAACCTGGCGGAAGAGGCCAATCTCGACCCCGATTTCGGCGAGAAATTCATCCGCTTCATCATCGACGAAGTGATCCGCCACCACGAACGCGCCAAGAACGAAGCCTGATTCGAGGCCGGAACCGGCATTTCGTAAAATCGAAGCCGCAAAGTTGCCGCTTTCCCGGCTCCGGCCGGGAAAGGGCCGCGCCGCGTCCCGCAGCGCCTGAAGCAGCCGCCCCGGGCCGATCCCGGGACGAGGCTGCCTGAAGCTTATTCCTCGACCAGATCCTGAAGCTTCGACATCAGCGTCTGGATGCGCGTGGCGGCTTCGGTGAAGGTCGTCACGTCTTCCCGGTTGTTGTTGCCGCGCGCTTCCTTGGCGGCTTCCACATAGCCTTCGAGATCGACTTCCAGGGCATCGACGATGATTTCGATCTCGTCCGACGACAGCGAAAGATTGATGGAATCGGTCATGAGGGTGTCCTTGATCTGGTAAACCGCGCCAATGGGGACGAATGACGGGAGCCGCAACCGCCTCTGCGCCGGTTCCCCCAAAAATCCCGCCGGAAGCCGATCGGTCTTGAAAACTAGGCGAGAACGCGAGGCAGCTTGAGCTTGACCAGCAAGCCGCCCAGATCCTCGCTCTCGTCCAGTTCGACCGTGCCGCCATAGATTTCCACGACATCGCGCACGATGGCAAGGCCAAGGCCGGTGCCGGGCTTTCCGGTGTCGAGGCGGGCGCCGCGATCGAAGATGCGGATGCGTTCCGCTTCGGGAATGCCCATTCCGTCATCCTCGATCCAGACCTCGCAAAGCGGGGCGGCGCGATCGGGATCGACGGTCACGAAGACGCTGCCGCCGCCGTATTTCGCGGCGTTCTCTATGAGATTGCCCAGAATTTCCTCGAGATCCTGCTTCTCCAGGGCCACCACGGCCTCGTGATTGCCGTCGAGATCGAGGCGGGCCTGGTCGTAGAGCCGCTCCACCGCGCGCAGCACCGCCTCAAGGCTGGGCCAGACTTCGGCGCGGGACTGCCCCACGGCGCGGCGGCCCACGGCCCTTGCCCGCGCGAGGTGATGATCGACCTGCCGGCGCATCACCGCGGCCTCGCGAATCACCGTGTCCGACAGGTCCGGCGCCTTGGCCGTCGCCGCGTTCATCACCACCGTCAGCGGGGTCTTGAGCGCATGGGCGAGATTGCCCGCATGCATGCGCGCTTCCTCTGCCTGCCGCTCGGTATGGGCGAGCAGCGCGTTGAGTTCCTCCACCAGCGGCTCCACTTCCTGTGGCAGCGGCTGGGTGACGCGGCTGGCGCCGGTGGTGCGCAGTTTCTGGATGGCGCGGCGGACGTGGCGCAGCGGGAACAGGCCGTACCATGTCTGCATCCCCGCCATCAGCAGCAACCCGAAGCCGAGTGCCACGAAGCTGTAGACGAGAATGCCGCGCACCATCTTGATCTGGTCATTAAGGTCCACGCGGCTCGCCGCCACCGTGAACATCCACTTCGTATCGCTGCCGGGCAGGATGATCGAGCGTTCCATCACGCGCAGCGGTTCGCCTGCGAACTGGGTGCTGTCATAGACGTGCGGCTGGGCGTCGAAATGGTCCTCGGGCACGTTGAGGCTGCGGTCCCACAGCGAGCGCGAGGGGAAATCCTCATGCCCCTTGGCGCGAATCTGCCAGTAAAGACCCGACCCCGGCTCCAGGAAACGCTGGTCCCCGAGCGGGCGGATGAAGAAGACCTCCCCGTCCGGCCCGATTTCCGCCGAGCCGATCATGCCGGTGAGCATGTAGCCGAGCTGTTCGTCGAAGTTGCGGGTGATGAGACCGGTCAGCGTGCGGTCGAGCGCGAGCCCGCCGACCAGCAGCAGGATGAAGATCCATCCAGCCGCGATCAGCATCATGCGCCGCGCGAGAGAGCCCGTGTTGGCCGCCTTCACGTGCGGCCCGGCCTGGGCTTCTCCTGTCTGATTCTGCCCGTCTTGCATATGCTCGGTCGCCGTGGCGGACGATTCAGCCGCGGCCGGGTTCCGCAGGATCGTCGAGGCTGTAGCCGAGGCCGCGGATCGTGGTGATGACATCGGCGCCCAGCTTCTTGCGGATGCGGGTCACGAAGACTTCGATGGTGTTCGAATCGCGGTCGAAATCCTGATCGTAGATATGTTCGATCAGTTCGGTACGGCTGACCACCTTGCCCTTGTGGTGCATGAGGTAGGACAGCAGCTTGTATTCCTGCGCGGTGAGCTTCACCGGTTCACCGGCCAGCGTGACGCGGCCCGAGCGCGTATCCAGCCGCACGTCGCCGGCCGTCAGTTCGCTGGAGGTATTGCCGGAAGCACGGCGGATCAGCGCGCGCAGGCGGGCGATCAGTTCCTCGGTCTGGAAGGGCTTGGCGAGGTAATCGTCGGCCCCCGCATCGAGGCCCGCCACCTTGTCCGACCAGGAATCGCGCGCGGTCAGCACGAGGACGGGGAAGTTCCGCCCTTCCCGGCGCCACATGCCGAGCACTGTCAGTCCGTCGATCTCGGGCAGGCCGAGATCGAGGATCACGGCGTCATAGTCTTCGGTCGACCCCAGGAAATGGCCATCCTCGCCATCGACGGACAGATCCACGGCATAGCCGGTCTGTTCGAGCGTGGTCTTGAGCTGGTTGCCGAGCGTGGGTTCATCCTCGACGATCAGGATGCGCAATTCGGTCTCTCCCTAAGATGAGCGAGCTTGAAATGGGGCGGATGCCCGGAAGCGTCAAGCGACGGAAAACTCCAAGGTTCCCCGGCGTCGCTTGCAAATTCATCTGTAGGCGCTTCAACCTGAACGTAAAGATGAACAAGATCGGTTCATCCACATTTCAGCGCTGCACCTCTATCGCGATTGCCCGATCACCCGCCCGGTGCGAGCATCGACATCGACGAAATAGACCTTGCCGTTCTGGATGAACTTCAGGCGGTAAGCCATGGCGGCGGGATCGTATTCCGGGCCGAGGTACTGCATTCCGGACATGCGCGGCAGCACTTCACGTTCGATTTCGCGCAAGGGGCGGACGTTGCCGGCCTTGCGTTCGCGGCGCACCTCGCCCTGCTCGCCGCCGGGATCGGCGGCATGCGCGGTCAGCGAAGGCGCAACCATGCCGAACGCGCCGAGTGCCAGCGTGACCGGGACCAAGAGAAGGGAAAGGGACTTGTTCATATCGACTTGCTGCCTAACCCCATCGCCTTGAACAAGTCCTGAATGTGGCCGGAAGGCGGCAGGAGCAAGCGCCTGTTGCCCAAATCCCACATCCACGCTTTCCTGCGCGCCAGCTTGCCAGCCCCCCGCTCTGCCCTGTAGGGCGCGCAGCCATGGCACTTGCACCAATTCTCAGCTGGGAAAACCTCGGCCTCATCCAGGGCTCCGGCTGGCTCTTCCAGGATCTCGACATCAACATCGCCCCGCGCGACCGGCTGGCCCTGATCGGCCGCAACGGCGCGGGCAAGACCACGCTGCTCAAGCTGATCGCCGGCACGGTGGATGCGGACAAGGGCACGCGCTCCGTCCAGCCGGGCACGCGCGTGGTGACGCTGGAGCAGGACCCGTTCTTCACCGGCTTCGACACCCTGCTCGATTTCGCCATCCACGGCGACGATGCGCCCCAGCAGCACGAAGTGGAAGCCATTGCCGACCAGCTCGGCATCGACCTTTCACGCGAAGCGAAGAGCGCATCGGGCGGTGAGCGCCGCCGCGCCGCGCTGTGCCGCGCCCTCGCCTCCGAACCCGACCTGCTGCTGCTGGACGAGCCGACCAACCACCTCGACCTTGCCGCGATCGACTGGCTGGAATCCTGGCTCCAGCGCTACAACGGCGCGTTCGTGGTCATCAGCCACGACCGTACTTTCCTGACCCGCCTGACCAACGCCACGCTCTGGCTGGACCGGGGCGGCCTGCGCCGCCGCGAGATCGGCTTCGGCGGCTACGAGGCCTGGGAAGACGAAGTCTACGCCGAGGAAGCGCGCGCCGCCCAGAAGCTCGACGCCAAGCTCAAGATCGAGGCCCACTGGCTGGAGCGCGGCGTCACCGCGCGGCGCAAGCGCAACCAGGGCCGCCTTGCCAAGCTTTGGGAAATGCGCGCCCAGCGGGCCTCGATGATGGGCCCGCAAGGCGCGGCCAAGCTCGCCGTGGTGGCGGACGACAGCAAGACCAAGTCGGTCATCGTCGCCGAACACGTCACCAAGCGGTTCGGCGAAGGCGATAGCCAGCGCACGGTCATCAAGGACTTCAACTTGCGCATCCAGCGCGGCGACCGCATCGGCGTGGTCGGCGCGAACGGTTCGGGCAAGACCACGCTGCTCAAGATCCTGATGGGCGAACTTCAGCCCGACGAAGGCAAGGTGACGCGCGCAGCCACGCTCGATGCCACCGTGATCGACCAGCAGCGCAGCCGGATGAGCCCCGAAATGCGCATCCGCGACGTGCTGGCCGAAGGGGGTGACTGGATCGACGTGGTCGGCGTGCGCAAGCACATCCAGGGCTACCTCAAGGACTTCCTGTTCGATCCGGGTCTGGTCGAGGCGAAAGTCGGCACGCTGTCGGGCGGCGAACGCTCGCGCCTGCTGTTCGCCCGCGAATTCGCCCGCACCTCCAACCTGCTGGTGCTCGACGAACCGACCAACGACCTCGACCTCGAAACGCTGGACCTTCTCCAGGAAGTGATCGCCGATTACGACGGCACCGTGCTGATCGTCAGCCATGACCGTGACTTCCTCGACCGCACCGTCAACGTCACTCTCGGCCTCGACGGTTCGGGGCATATCGACGTGATCGCGGGCGGCTATGCCGACTGGGAGGCCAAGCGCCGCGAACGCACGAGCGCGGGGAAAGCCAAGGCGAAGGGCGAGAATGCCGCCCCGCCGCCGCCGATGCCGCCGAAGAAAGGTAAGCTCTCCTACAAGGACCAGCGCGACTACGAACTGCTGCCCAAGCGGATCGAGGAACTGGAAGCGGCCATCGCCCGCGACGAGAACGCCATGGCCGACCCCGCGCTCTACACCCGCGACCCGGCGAAGTTCGCGGCCCTCACCGCCGCCATCGAAAAGGCGAACAGGGAAAAGGAAGCGGCTGAAGAGCGCTGGCTGGAACTGGCCGAGCAGGTAGAGGGTTAGGCCCGCCCGCGCCGGTCAGTCGATAGCGGCGGCGGCGAGGAAATCGGCGATCGCCGCGGACCATGGCCCGGGCTGCTGGTCCACGATGTCGATCCCGCCGCCCTCCAGTTCGGTGAATGCGAAATCCGGCCGCATCTTCCTCGCCTGCAGCGCGGACGCATAGAGCATGTCCCCGGTATTGGTGAGCAGCAGGGTCGGCTGGGTGATCTTCATCAGCGCCTCTTCCTGCCGGTAGTTCAGCCCCGCATTGTGGCCGTACCAGTAAGCGCCGCGCTGCACCGCCAGCATGGCCTGGACGACATAGTCGCTGATCCGCTCCGCGCTGATCGAACCATTGGCATAGCGCTCCCGCGCTTCGGCAAGGAGGTTCATGTGCGCGGCGTGAGGCAGGGCACGAAAGGCCCGCTCCCGCCCGCCAATATCGGCGATCAGCGCGGCGCGTTGTTCGTCGCTGATGAAAAGCGGGCCGCAAAGGATGTTCGCGCTCACCCGCTCGGGATAGCGAATCGCCACCTCGTTGGTCACAAGCGCCCCGGTATGATGGCCCACCACGGCAGCGCGGCTTATGCCCAGGGCATCGAGCACCGCCGGAACGACTGGCGCATAATCGCTCACTGCCGGTTCGAACGGCGTGCGATCCGAAAGACCGAACCCCGGCATGTCGATGGCGATCGGCCGCAGCCCGCGCGCAATCAGCGGCGCGAAGACATAATCGAACTGGTTGGCCGTCATCACCGCCTGATGGAGCATGACCAGCGGCCGCCCGGTTCCGGCATCGAGATAATGGATCTGGCCATATGGACCGTCGGCATAGGCGCGCCGCATCGCCGCGGACTGCTTCATCGCGGCGGGGCCGGCCTTTTCCCGTGGCGGGGCCCCCGGCGTGACGGCGGCGGGCGATGCAGCCCCGGCCGAGTGCGAAAACGGCCCCAGCGTGCCGACAATGGAGCCGCTGCCGATCATTCCCAATGCAACCCGCCTTCGAACGTTCCCGATCATCGACACTCCCCCTGACGCGGCGACCCTGCCGCCAGCATCCGCGAAGCGAACGGTCCGCCAAACGCCGGTCCGTCCGTCTGGTCGCCTGTCGATAATTCGGCTGGAGCCCCGGCGCGCGTCAGTCCCGGAAGCTGGCGGCCCAGGCCTGTCGTTCCGCCTCGGTCAGCGGCAGATCAACGGTGCGCCCTTCGGCAGCGGATTGCTGCGCCGCCTCGATCACCGCCATGACCGCCAGGGACTGGATCGGCGGGACCGGGTTGGGCGCCCTGCCCCGCATGGCCTCGGCGACGAGGCGGTAGAATTCGCGCTGGTCGCCCGGCTCGGCCGGAACCCGGCTGGCCTGTCCTTCGGCATTGTAGATCACCAGCGGATCGGGATCGATGCCCCAGCCGGGCGCTCCGGGCGCCATGCCGGCAAGGAGCTGGCCTTCCTGCACGTCCATCCCCTGCTTCACCGCGCTGCCCGCAGTGCCGTGGACGATGAAGCGCGGAACCCCGCCCGCCACCAGCATCGAGGCATGGAGAATGGCGCGCCGGTCTCCCTCGAAGCCAAGCACGACATGGGCCCAGTCGTCACTGCGCGCACCCTCGCGCTGGAGGGCGAGAGAGGCGGTCACCTGCAGCGGCAACCCCATCAGCAGCAGGGCCTGATCGGCAAGGTGAGGCCCGAGGTCGAACCACACGCCGCCTCCCGGACCGCCGGATTCCCGCCAGCGGTCCCGGACTTGCGGGCGGAAGCGGTCGAAGTGGATTTCAAGATGCGCCGGCATGCCGACCAGCCCTGCATCTACGGCCTTGCGTACAGTGCGAAAATCGCTGTCCCAGCGGCGATTGTGAAAGACCGTGAGCTGCCCGCCGGTTTCCTCCGCCAGCGCGATCAGCGCCCGGGCTTCGGCAAGGTCCAGCGTGAAGGGCTTGTCGACGACCACGCTCTTGCCGGCCCGAAGCGCCGCCTGCGCCAGCGGGAAATGCGTGGCGTTCGGCGTGGCGACAACAACGAGATCGACCGAAGGATCGCCGAGCACCGCCGCCGGATCGTCATGGATCGCCGCATCGGGAAAATGCGCGCGGATCGCATCGGGCTGGCGGCTCGCGAAATGGGTCGGATCGAGGCCCGGCACCGCCCGGATCAGCGGTGCATGAAACGTGGCCCCGGCATAGCCGTAGCCGAGAAGGCCTGCCTTCAGGGTATCGGTCGCCAGGGCCATGTTCAGTGCCTTTCAGTATGGTGTCAGGTTCAGTTGTAGACAGCCTGCCACATGCTTTGCGCGATGCTTTCGCGGGTCAGTTCCTCGGGTGCCGCCGTGGCGAGACCCTCGGCCTGTGCCTGCGCGGCCACGACCACGGCGATCTCCAGCGCCACGTCCCGCAGCTCGGTAACGGCGGGAAGCAGGCCGTTCTCGCCCTGGCTCAGCTCGCCCAGACGGCGCGCCGCGACCATGAACATGCCGTCACTGATTGCCGTGGCCCCGCTGGCCAGCGCGCCGAGGCCCACGCCCGGGAAGACATAGACGTTGTTGACCTGCGTGACGCCAGGCGTGCCGAACGGGCTGCCGGTGCCGACGATCGCCTTGCCGCCGGTCCATTCGAGGATATCCGCCGGATGCGCCTCGGCGCGCGACAGCGGGTTAGACAGCGGGAAGACCACCGGACGCTCGACATGCTCGGCCATGGTCCGGATGGTGCGTTCGCTGAACGAAGCCTTCTGGCCCGACGTGCCGATCAGCACCGTGGGGTGGACGTTCGCCACGACTTCCTGAAGCGAGATCATGTTCTGCCCGCCCGCGTTCCAGCTGGCGATCTCGGCCGGATCGCGCGCCAGCTTGACCTGCTGCGGCGGCAGACGCGGAATGTCGGAAAGGATGAGGCCGTCGCGATCGACCGCCCAGATCTTCGAACGCGCTTCCTTCTCGTCCAGCCCGTCGGCGATCATTGCCTGCACCAGCATCTCGGCCACGCCGCTGCCTGCCGCGCCCGCGCCGAACAGGACCACGCGCTGCTCGGTAAGCGGCACGCCGGTCTTGCGGATCGCCGCCAGCAGGGTGCCGACAGCCGTGGCGGCGGTGCCCTGGATATCGTCGTTGAAGCTCAGCAGACGGTCGCGGTAGCGGCCCAGCAGATCGTAGGCGTTCTTGCCCGCGAAATCCTCCCACTGGAGGAGGACGCCGGGGAAGCGATCGTCCACGGCGCTCACGAAGGCCTCCACGAAATCGTCGTAGTCCTGGCCCCGCACGCGCGGCGCGCGCCAGCCGACATAGAGCGGATCTTCGCGGCGGGCGTGGTTGTCGGTGCCCAGGTCGAGCAGGATCGGCAGGACTTCGGAAGGATGGATGCCCGCGCAGGCGGTGTAGAGCGCCAGCTTGCCGATCGGGATGCCCATGCCGCCCGCGCCCTGGTCGCCCAGGCCGAGGATGCGTTCGCCGTCACTGACGACGATCACCTTCACCCGGTCATAGGCAGGATCGGCGAGAATATCGGAGATGCGGTCGCGGTTGGGATAGCTCAGGAAGAGGCCGCGCGGACGGCGCCAGATCTCGCTGAAGCGCTCGCAACCCTCACCCACGGTGGGCGTGTAGACCAGCGGCAGCATGCGCGGCAGGTCGCTCTGGACCAGCGCGTGGAACAGCACTTCGTTCGAATCCTGAAGCTCGCGCAGGAAGGCGTAGCGCTGGAAGTCACTTTCCTTTTCTTCCAGTGCCTTGCGGCGACGTTCGATCTGGCTGTCGAGCGTGCCGACATGCGGCGGCAGCAGACCGTGCAGGCCGAACTCGTCACGCTCCTCGGCGGTGAATGCGGTCCCCTTGTTGGTGAGAGGATCGGAGAGCAGCGCGCGGGCTGCGGCGTGACGGGTGGGGGACATCTGCGACCTTTCCTAGAATCGTAAACTCAGCCAGCCCGCGAGAAAATCGGAGCTGCGGTAACCCGCATCGGTCAGCGCGGGCCCGGCTTCGAGATGCTCGTAGCGCCCGGTGAACGAAACGCGGGGCGAGATCGTCCAGACCGCCTGAAGGCGGGCCAGTTCGGCGATCTTGCGCGCCCGCCCGTTCTGGGTGCCGGCAAAGGGTTGGCCGTTCGCCCGATAGACGGCATCCGTGACACTGTCACGCCATGCAAAACGGTATTCGGCATTCACTTTCACATTCTTCAGCGGCGAGAAGCTGAAAGTGGGGGCAATCGCGCGAATGTTGCTGGGCGTCAGGTAGAGCTGATAGCTGAAGTAGATGTTGTTGCCGAAGGGCGAATAGGCGTCCCGCAGCTTCCCGTCGCCATAGCCGCCGCCGCCGCTCGCATAGTCCGCGCTGAACCCGATGCGGGGCGCTGCCTTGGCCGATCCCAGCCGGTAGGACTGGGCCAGCAACACCTGCCAGGCATCGATCTTCTGGTCGATGAACTCGCCCCACTGATGGTTGACGGTCCAGTCGACCTGAACCGGCCCGGCATCGCCGTAGACGTGGACCCCGCCATACCAGCGCGTTGCCGGGCCGATCCGCCCTCCCCATGTGCCGACGCCGTTCTGACGCCGCCAGAGGAAGGGATCGACGAAGATCTTCGAATCACCCAGAAAAGCCTTGGGCACGGCATAGCCCAGCGTCACCCCGGAGAAGCGGCGTTCGGGATCGCTGCGATCGTCGCCGATGCCGTCCTCGCCATAGGCGGTGGGCCGCAGGTCGAAGACGTCGGCGCGCAGCGTCTTGCCCCTCACCCAGGCGCGCACGCCGTTCAGGGTGTAGTGGACCGTGTTGTTGTCGCGCTGCGACGTCAGCAGGTTGGGCCCATCGACGAATTCCTGCCGCCCATAGCGCACGCCCACGTCGAGCCCTGCGATCTGGCCGCTCGCCTCGGCGAAATATTGCTGGGCGACAAGTCCGTTGCGCATGCTGGTGGCCGGCGTTCCGATATTCCGGCCGCCGATCCCGGCATGCGCCAGCTCTCCGTAGAAGCGCAAGTGCGGGCCGACATGAAGGTCGGCGCCCGCCACAACGCGGCTGATATCCTGCCGCTGCGCCTCGGCCTCGCGCAAGTTGGGATTGGTGGTCTGGTTCACCCGCAACCGCAGTTCACCCGAGAGCGTGAGGTAGATATCGCCGTCTGCACCGAGCGGCAGGAACTTCAGCCGGTCGAGCGGATCGTCCCGCTTCGACTTGTCGGCCATGCCCCGCCAGTCCTCGGCCCAGCGCGAGATGCTGTAGCCGTTGGTGACGGCGCCGTCGCCGTTGGAGGATACCGGATAGACAGGGGAAGTGGCCGAATTCGCGGTCCGGGCCTCTTCGGCATGAGCCGTGAAAGGGGCGCAGCAAAGGGTGGCGGCCAGCAGCCGCGATAACTTCGTCTTCATGTCCGTGATTCCTGTGCGGGGCTTTCGCCCCGGGTGCAGTCAGGTCAGACGAGCACGGGGCTCACCGCGGCGGCGGGCTCACGATTGGCGAGCACCGCCTTGAAGCGCTCGGTGTCCAGCTTGCCTTCCCAGCGCGAGACCACAACCGTTGCCACGGCATTGCCGATGAAGTTGGTCAGGCTGCGGCATTCCGACATGAAGCGGTCCACGCCGAGGATCAGCGCCATCCCCGCGACCGGCACCGAAGGCACGATCGAGAGCGTGGCGGCCAGCGTGATGAAGCCCGCGCCGGTGACGCCCGCCGCACCCTTGGACGAGAGCATGGCAACGCCCAGCAGCAGCACCTGCTGGCCCAGCGTCAGTTCCACGTTGCAAGCCTGCGCGATGAACAGCGCCGCCAGCGTCATGTAGATATTGGTGCCGTCGAGGTTGAAGCTGTAGCCGGTCGGCACGACGAGGCCGACGATGCTCTTGGGGCAACCGGCGCGCTCCATCTTCTCCATCAGCGAAGGCAGCGCGCTTTCCGAGGAGGAGGTGCCCAGCACCAGCAGCAGTTCGGCCTTGAGGTAGGCGATCAGCGAGAAGATCGAGAAGCCGGCAAACCGCGCGACAAGGCCCAGCACCACGACCACGAAGAGCGCCGAGGTGAGATAGAACGTCGCCACCAGCCCCACGAGGTTGGCGAGGCTGCCGACGCCGTACTTGCCGATGGTGAAGGCCATCGCGCCGAAGGCACCGACGGGCGCAGCCTTCATGACGATCGAGACCAGCTTGAAGAACACCAGCGACACGTCTTCGAGCAGCGAGAGCGGACGCGCGCCCCGGTCGCCCAGCATGGCGAGCGCGATGCCGAAGAGAATGGCGATCACCAGGACCTGAAGGATATTACCCTCGGTCATGGAGGAGAGGAAAGTGTCCGGGATCATTTCCATCAGGAACCCGGTGATCGACGTTTCGTGTGCCTTCTCGGAGTAAAGTGCGACCTTCGAGGCATCGAGCGAGGCGGGATCGATGTTCAGGCCGTGGCCGGGGCGAACGACGTTCGCGACGACCAGCCCGACGATCAGCGCCAGGGTCGAGAAGAAGAAGAAATAGCCGAACGCCTTGCCCGCGACGCGCCCGACCGAGCGGAGATCGCGCATCGAGGCGATGCCGGTGACGATGGTCAGGAAGATGACCGGGGCGATCACCATCTTGACCAGCTTGATGAAGGCATCGCCCAGGGGCTTCAGCGCTTCGCCGGTGGCCGGAAAGAAGTGGCCGAGCGTCACACCCGCCGCGATGGCGATAAGCACCTGCACGTAGAGATGACCGTACCAGCGCTTTGGCGCGGACGATTCGTGCGTATCGGGCAAGGTGGTGTGCATGGTCAGGCCTTTCTTCCTCTCTCTGCCCGCGCAAGACTTATGCTTATCGCGGGCTGGGCAGAGACTGTTCGATTCCACGCTGCGGCCAAAGACATTTTTGCACTCGCCCTAAATGCCTGATTTGCGGGGATGTGCGAACGGAAGCGCCCTGCCTTTCGAGCAGAAATCGGCACATTGCAGTGCAGCGATGTGCCGAAAGTTGCACATCGCTGCGGCCGGGCCTAGATTGCCGGAGTGAATCGCCGCCACACCCTCTACTGGACGCTCGCCGCAATCGCTGCCGCTTTGATCGCCGGCGGCATCGCGGGTGAGATCGTGAGACAGCGGGCCACCACCGCTTTCTCAGCATCGGTAGAAGCCGACGCGCGCCTGCGCCAGTCGTTGCTGGAAAGCGAGATCGCCCGCTTCCGCCTGCTTCCCCAGACCCTCGCAGACGACCGCGACGTGATCGCCGCCGCCAGTGGCGAGGCCGGCGCGGACCGCCGGCTGAATGCCAAGCTCGAAGCCTTCGCAACCCAGATCGGGGCCTCGGCCATATACCTCGTCGGTGACGACGGCTTCGCGATTTCCGCCAGCAACTGGCGCCGCTCGGACAGTTTCGTCGGCCGCGACTATCGCTTCCGCCGCTATTACCGCGATGCCCGCAGGCACGGCGACGGCGCCCAGTTCGCGCTCGGCACTGTCAGCCATCGCGCCGGGCTCTACCTCGCGCGCAAGGCGGCCGGGGACTGCGTGATCGTCATCAAGCTCGATTTCGACCGGATCGAGGCCCAATGGCGCACCGCGGGCGGCGAGACTTTCGTGACCAACCGCGATGGCGTGATCCTGGTCGCCAGCCGGGCCGACTGGCGGTTCGCCATGACCCGTCCGATCGATCCCGCCCGGCAGAAGGCGATCGCGGGCGATATCGGCATTCCGGGTCTGACCACGGCCCCTTACGGCACGGATGGTGACGGATTCCTGCGCATTCCGGGACGGAGGGCGCGGCTCCTTCTCGCCACCAGCCCGCCCAACCGCGACCAGTGGCGGGTCAACCTCGCCCTGCCGATCCGCGTCGCCGTTACCACGCCCATGCGCAGCGCTCAGGCCGTCGCGGCAACGCTCGCGCTGGTCGCGGTCTGTGCGCTCTGGTGGCTGGCCCAGCAAAGCCGCCGCCGCCGCGAACGCACCGCGCTGCTCGAAGCCGCCGTCACCGAACGTACAGCGGAACTGCGCCGGGAAATGGAAGAACGTGCCGCGCTCGAACAGCGCGCCGCCCTCCTGCGCGAGGAACTGCGCCTCGCCAATCGCCTCGCCACGCTGGGTCAGGTTACCGCCAGCGTCGCGCACGAAACCGCCCAGCCCGTTGCCGCCATCCGCAATTACGCCAGTTCGGCGGGACAGTTGCTGGACCTCGGCGCCGCCGCCGACGTTCGCGAGAACCTCACCGCGATAGACCGTCTGGCCGAGCGCATCGGCGTCATCACCGCGCAGTTGCGCGGGTTCGCGCGTAAGAGCAGCGGCGGCGAAGGCGCCGTGCCCCTGGCCGAAGTGCTGGACGGCGCGCATCTGCTGCTCAAGGAACGCCTCGCCGCGCTGTCCTTCGAAACCCCTGAGATTCCCGCGGACCTCAAGGTGCGGGGCGACAAGGTGCGGCTGGAGCAGATCCTCGTGAACCTGCTCCAGAATGCCACCGAGGCGCTGGCTGGCCGCCCGGACCCGCGCATCACGCTCACGCTCGCCGTGGATGGCGGGATCCTGCGCCTCACCGTGGCCGACAACGGCCCCGGCATCGCGCCCGAGATCGCCGACCGCCTGTTCACCCCGTTCGCCACCAGCCGCGCCGAAGGGCTCGGCCTTGGCCTCGTGATCGCGCAGGATATCGCACAAGAATTCGGCGGCACGCTGCGCCTCGTACCCGGCGAAACCGGGGCCGCCTTCGAGCTTCGATTGAGACTGGCCTGATGACCATTGCCCCCCTCGCCCCTCGGCGTGTCGCCCTTGTGGAGGATGACGAAGACCTTGCGCGCTCGACCGCGCAACTGCTCAGGCTTGCCGGGTTCGAGGTCGAACTCTTCGCCGCTGCGCCCCCCGCCCTCGCCGCCCTCACCGCCGACTGGCCCGGCGTGGTCGTCAGCGATGTCCGGATGCCGCATGTCTCGGGGATAGACCTGTTCCGCCAGCTTCACGAGCGCGACCCGGAATTGCCGGTCGTGCTCGTCACCGGCCACGGCGACATCGAAATGGCCGTGCAGATGCTGAAAGCGGGGGCATGGGACTTCCTCACCAAGCCATTCGCACCCGATACCCTGATCGCCGCCGTCACGCGCGCTGCCACCGCGCGCGGGCTTACGCTCGAAAATCGGCGCCTGCGCGCCATGGCGCAGGATACCGACGCCCCGGTGTTCCTGGGCGAAAGCCCCGCCATCCGCCGCCTGCGCGAAATGATCCCCGTCCTCGCCAACGCCGACATAGACCTGTTCATCGAAGGCGAGACCGGCACCGGAAAGGACCTGTTCGCCCGCCTCGTTCACCGCGCGGGGAAGCGGGCGCGCCAGCGCTTCCTGCCCATCGCCTGCGCCGCCATGCCCGAGGCGCTGGCCGAACCGCTGTTCGCGGCAAACGGGCTGGCCGAACCGGGGCTCGCCGCGGCCCATCGCGGCACGCTCTATCTCGACGACGTGGACCGCGCCCCTGCGCATTTGCAGGAGCGCCTGCTGCCCTTCATCGAACAGCGCGTGCTGCGCCATCGCGGCGAGGCGACGCCGATCGACGTGCGCGTGATCTCCACCAGCCAGGATGCCGCCGAAGGCCCGCCGCCGTCGCTGCTGCCCCCGCTGTTCTACCGCCTTGCGGCCATGCGCCTGCGCATCCCCCCGCTGCGCGAACGGCGCGAGGATATCGGCTCCCTTTTCGCCCGTTTCGCCGGAGATGCCGCAAGCCGCATGGGCCGGGAGCTTCCTCCCGTCACCGCGCCGGTGCGCACGATGCTCGAACGGCACGACTGGCCGGGCAACCTGCGGGAACTCGCCAATTTCGCGGAACAGTTCGTGCTGGGCCTCGGCGAGCCATCGCCCACGCCATCAGCCGCCCGGCACAAGGGGCTGACCGAGCGTGTCGATGCCTTCGAACGGGATGAGATCGTTGCCGCCGTGCAGGCCGCCGGAGGCGAGATCGGCGCGGCCATCCGCTCGCTCGATCTGCCGCGCAAGACCTTCTATTACAAGGTCAACAAGCACGGGATCGACCTTGGCGCCCTGCGGCGCAAGGATTGAACGGTGCGCCGGGCTCCGGCCCCGGCACGGCCGCGTCAGACGCCGACGGAGCCTGCATCGCGGATCATGCGGCCAAGCTGGTCCAGCAGGCAGAGCCGCTCCTTCTTCAGTTCCTCAAGCCGGGTGTCGGACGCGGCATCCAGTTCGGCCTCGATCCGGTGGATCGCGCCGTTCACTTCGTCGTAGCGGTCGGCAAGAACCGCAAAATGTCCGCGCGTTGCCTTCAGGTGGTGAAGAACTTCCAGATCGTCCGGAAATTCGGCGGCGAGTTCGTGGGCTTTGTGGGACATCGGCTATCCTCTTCGCTCGAAAACACACGGAAAGCTGGGGCGATACGCCTCGGCAGCATGGTACCGCTTCCCCAACCTGACCGAACCTGCCCTGTTCCGCCCAACTCCACCTTGAGCGGGATCAAGGACCGGCACTGATCGTCAGATTTCGGAATAGTCCACTTGCGGGCGGCTTTCGCGCGTGCCGCGATAACGCTTGTCAGGCTCGCGGGGATCCCCGGCGATCACGACATGGTCATCATGCACTTCGACCAGCGTGCCAACGAACGGAAACCCTTCCAGGCTCCCGCCGACGCGGTAGCTGACCGTATCGCCGACCTTGAAGGTTTTCTCGTCGAAATTGAACTCGAACGGGCAGACCTCGTCCGCCGTACCCATGCCTTGCATTCTCGCTCTCCTCTCCGAGAGACAGCCTAACGCAGAACCGGCAGTGGCCAAATCGAAAAGCCGCCTAGAGCCGCTTCGCCCCGCCGATCTTCACGCCCGCCTGGATACCAAGCAATTGTGCCAGCACAAAAACAAAAAGGCCGCCCTTTCGGACGGCCTTTTCATCATGTCGCGAAGCGGGTGCTTCAGCCGACGATTTCTTCCGGCTTGAAGAAGTAGGCGATCTCGATCGCCGCGTTCTCGTCCGAGTCCGAACCGTGGACCGAATTGGCTTCGATCGATTCGGCGAAGGTCTTGCGGATGGTACCTTCGGCGGCCTCGGCCGGGTTGGTGGCGCCCATCACGTCGCGGTTGGTCTTCACGGCGTCTTCGCCTTCGAGAACCTGCACGACCACCGGACCGGAGATCATGAAGGAAACGAGGTCGTTGAAGAAGGGACGCTCCTTGTGGACCGCGTAGAAGCCTTCAGCCTGCTCCTGCGAGAGCTGGATGCGCTTCGAGGCGACGACGCGCAGGCCGGCTTCCTCAAGCAGCTTGGTCACGCCGCCGGTCAGGTTGCGGCGGGTCGCGTCGGGCTTGATGATCGAGAAGGTGCGGGTAACCGCCATGATACGTTCCTTGCGAAGTAAGGGTTTTGAATTGTTGCGCGCGCCCCTAGCCGGGAACGCGCCGCTCCGCAAGAATTAGGCGTCGTGAAGGTCAGGGATAGCGGCGGAGAATCATCCGGCCTGAACCCATCTCCCGCCGTCCTGCTTCCAGTAGTAGTGTTCCACGCCTTCGCGTTCCCGCAAGGCCCGCCAGGTTTCCCGCGCATGCTGGAGCGTGGACTGGTCGAACAGGAAGAACGTGCGCTCGAACGGAACCTCGCCCTCGCGCCACTGGCCGTCCGCGATCGCCATGTACTTCGCGCCATTGGCAGGCTCCGCCACGTCGGACAGGAGGATCGGCTGGCGATCCTCGCTGCCTTCGCCCGCGAAGCCGTTGGCAAGGAAGCTCTCCGGCCCCACGGACCAGAGAGCCTGACAGATGCGCTGCCGCTGGCCGAGGTCGGCGGAGACGACGAGCAGGCGCTCGCCATTCCCCGCGACCTTTCCGGCGATCAGCGCCAGCGCGCTTTCGGCAGGGTCGCGACTGAGCTGGTAGAAATCCACGCGCATGTCGCGCTCCCCGCCTCCCGATTACGCTTCCAGGTTGTCGCGCACGAAGCGGTCGAGCAGGCGCACGCCGAAGCCCGAGGCGCCCTTGTCCCAGGTTGCGCCGGGCTTGTCGGTCCACACGGTGCCGGCAATGTCGAGGTGCGCCCAGGGGGTGTCGTTCTCGATGAAGCGCAGCAGGAACTGCGCCGCCGTGATCGAACCGCCGAAGCGCGGGCCGACGTTCTTGATGTCGGCGATCGGGCTGTCGATCATCTTGTCGTAGGCCGGGCCCATCGGCATCCGCCACAGGCGGTCGCCCGAAGCGTCGCCGGCGGCGGCGAGCTGGCCGGCAAGGTCGTCGTTGTTCGAGAACAGCCCGGCATATTCATGGGCGAGGCTGAGAATGATCGCGCCGGTCAGCGTGGCGAGATCGACGATCTTGGCGGGCTTGTATTCACGCTGCACCCAGGTCAGCGCGTCGCAGAGCACCAGGCGACCTTCCGCGTCGGTGTTGATGACTTCGATGGTCTGCCCCGACATCGAGGTGACGACGTCACCGGGACGCTGGGCATTGCCGTCGGGCATATTCTCCACAAGTCCGCACACGCCGATCACGTTGGCCTTCGCCTTGCGCAGCGCGAGGGCGAGCATGGTGCCTGCAACGGCGCCGGCGCCGCCCATGTCCCACTTCATGTCTTCCATGCCGGCGGCAGGCTTGATCGAGATGCCGCCGGTGTCGAAGGTCACGCCCTTGCCGACGAAGGCCACGGGCGCTTCGCCGTCAGCGCCGCCGAGCCATTCCAGCACGAGCAGGCGCGCCGGGCGCACCGAGCCCTGCGCCACGCCGAGCAGCGAGCCCATGCCGAGATCGGCCATTTCCTTCTCGTCCAGCACGCGAACCTTGAGGCCGCTGCCCGCCATCTTCGCCTCACAGCGCGCGACGAAGGTTTCGGGATAGATCGCGTTCGCCGGCTCGGTCACGAGTTCGCGGGTGAAGGACACGCCCTCGACGATGGCCTGCTCCACCGCCCAGACCGCCTCGGTGCCTTCCGGCGCGCCGACCACGGCAATGTCCACAAGGCTCGGCTTGGCGTCGTCGGCCAGCTTGGTGCGATAGGTGTCGAGGCGCCAGCTGCGCAAGACCGCGCCCAGCAGCACGCCCGCCGCTTCGTCCGCCGAAAGGCCGGCGCCGGTAAGGTCCAGCGTTACCGCCGTCTCGCCCGAGGTCAGGTAACGGGCAACGATGCCTGCGCCCGCGCGCTCGATCGCGCCCTTGCGGTCCTTGCCGTCCGCCGCGCCGATCCCGGCGAGCGCCACGCGCACCACCTTGCCGTCCCGCTCCACGAAGCCCTCGAATACCTGGCCAGCCTTGCCCGCGAACCGCGAAGCCTTCGCGCCTTCGACAAGAACCTGCTCGATATCAGCCGGAATCGAATCCTGATTCACGAAGCGGGCGACGAGACGCGCCGGGGCGGGGGCAGCGGCGTCAAGGAACTGGATATTCATGGGATCTCCTGAATCACGTGGGCGAGCGCCGAACTTGTGCGCTTCACCGCAACAGCGGATTGCAGTTAGGCACAGGCGGTGCGATAGGCAAGTGATGCTCCCTGCCGCGCCGTCTCCGCTGCAAGCCCCCGATCGCCGCTTGCGACCTATTTCGCTGCGCGCGCTCGCCCTTGGAATCGCCTGCATCGGCCTGCCTGCCGGTGCCTGGGCACAGGACCTTTCGCGTCCTGTCGATACCGGGCCGATCGAGGGTGCGCCCGCCGCCCCGCCCGCCTCTACCGACGATACCGTGCCGATCGCCTTCGAGGCCGACACCGTCGAATATGCCCAGAACGACGAATTCGTCACCGCCACCGGCAATGTCGTGCTGCGCAAGGACAAGCAGTCCGTCCGGGCCGACAAGGTGACATGGAACCGCAAGACCGGCCAGATCCTGGGCAGCGGCAATGTCCGCATGGTCGATCAGGACGGCAACCAGCTCTACACCGAGAGTGTCGAGCTGACGGACGAACTGAAGACCGGCATGATGGAGAACCTGCTTCTCGTCATGCGTCAGGGCGGCCGCCTCGCCGCCAACAAGGGCGAGCGCATCGCCAATGGCGACGTCGTGCTCCAGCACGCCGCCTATACCGGCTGCGCGGTGGAAAACGACGAAGGCTGCCCCAAGACCCCGACCTGGCGCGTCGTCGCCAAGACGGTGGTCTACAGCGAGACGCAGAATCGCGTGCGGTTCAGCGATGCCCGCCTCGAACTGTTCGGCGCCGTGCAGCTTCCGCTGTTCGGTCTCTCGGTCAGCACCAATGGCGGCGCGGTTTCCGGCTTCCTCGTGCCTGACCTGCGGTCGAGCCCGTCGAACGGCATCGAGGTTGCACAGTCCTATTACTGGAAGATCGCGGAAAACCGCGACCTCACCGGCTCGCTTCACGCCTATACCAAGGCCGCGCCGATGGCCTCGTTCCAGTACCGCGCCCTGACGGACCTCGGCGCCTACCAGATCACCGGCTATGCGACCTCTAGCAACCGCATACCGATCAACAGCAGCAATCCCGACCCGAACCGCGAACGCGCCTTCCGCGGATACATCTTCGCCAACGGCAAGTTCCAGCTCGACGAGAACTGGAGCATCACCGCCTCGATCCGCCGCGCGACCGACCGTACTTTCGTGCGCCGCTACGACATCTCGCGCGACGATCGCCTGCGTTCGTCGGTCGAACTGGAGCGGATCGACCAGGACAGCTACTTCTCCTTCGCCGGCTACGCGACGCAGACCCTGCAATCGAGCCGCGACCAGGGCATGATCCCGGTCGCCCTACCGGTGCTGGACTATCGCCACCGCTTCGACGACCCCCTGCTCGGCGGCAAGATCGAGACGCAGGTCAACACCATGGCCGTCACCCGCGTCGACGGTCAGGATACCCAGCGCGCCTTCGCCAGCACCCAGTGGTCGCTGCGCAAGATCACCGGACTGGGCCAAGAAGTGACCTTCACCGGCCTCGTGCGCGGCGATGTCTATCACTCGGACGAAAACGACCTGACCACCACCGCGCTCTATCGGGGCAATGCGGGGTGGCAGGGCCGCGCGATCGCACTCGCCGCGGTGGACGTGAAGTGGCCGCTGGTCGGGCAGGTGTTCGGCGGCAGCCAGGTGCTGACCCCGCGCATCCAGTTCGTCGCCACGCCGCCGGTCAAGAACCTGGCGATCCCGAACGAGGATTCGCGCGCGATCGAGCTTGAGGATTCCAACCTCTTCGCGCTCAACCGCTTCCCCGGCTATGACCGGTTCGAGGACGGCGCGCGCGTCACTTACGGGTTCGACTGGATGTTCGAACGTCCACGCTGGCGGATCAAGTCCACCATCGGACAGTCGGTCCGCCTGAGCAACAAGCCCTCGATCCTGCCTGACGGCACCGGCCTCACCAGCAAGACCTCGGATATCGTCGGCCGCACCGAACTGCGCTATCGCAACTTCTTCAACATCATCCACCGCTTCCGCGTCGACAAGGACACGCTGGCGGTCCGTCGCAACGAGTTCGACATCGCGCTGGGCAACAACCAGACCTACCTCGAACTCGGCTATACCAAGCTCAACCGCGACATCTCGATGGACATCGAGGACTTGAAGGACCGCGAGGAAGTGCGCGCCGCCGGCCGCGTCGCCTTCGCCAACTACTGGTCGATGTTCGGCTCCGCGGTGGTCAACCTGACCGACCGCAACGAAGACCCGACTTACGGCTCCGACGGTTTCCAGCCCCTGCGCACCCGCGTGGGCATGGCTTACGAGGACGATTGCCTCCAGGTCTCGTTCACCTGGCGGCGCGACTACGTGACCTTCGGAGACGCCCGCAAGGGCAACTCGTTCCAGCTCGGCTTCGCGCTCAAGAACATCGGCGCGTGGTAAATCCGGCCATGGTGGACGCGGAACGTCGCGGGCGTTGGCACCGTGCTGCAAAGCGACTATCGGACGTGCTCAGTTTCGGTTAAGCCGCGTGCCGACATAGGGCCGAAGAGATGCCCCTCGGCGAATTTTTCCATCGAGCGGCGTCGGCCGTACGGGTCGAATACGGGATACAGGTCAAGGTGAAAGCAATCCAAGGCAACAAGTTCATCAAGCGCGCGGCTCTTGCCTGCGGCGCCCTGGTCGCCTGCGGCACCGGGGTAGCGACACTTTCGTCCAGCGCTGCTTTCGCCCAGTCCGCCCCCCAGGGCGAAATCGTCATCCCTGACGACGTGAAGATCTTCGGCAACGACAATCCCAACGTCCGCCGCGCCACTGCCGTGGTCAACGGCGCCGTCATCACCGGCACCGACGTCGACCAGCGCCTCGCCCTGATCCTCGCCGCCAACCAGGGCAAGATCAGCGAAGAAGAACAGAAGCGCCTGCGCCTCCAGGTGCTGCGCAACCTGATCGACGAAACGCTCCAGATCCAGGAGGCCAAGGCCGCCGACGTCGCCGTCGATGACGCCGAAGTCGAACAGTCCTACGCCCGCGTCGCCTCGCAGAACTTCAACCAGAACACACAGGCGATGGACGCCTATCTCAAGCGTGTCGGTTCTTCGCCGGACTCGCTCAAGCGCCAGATCCGCGGCGAAATGTCGTGGCAGCGCCTGCTCCAGCGCAACGTCCAGCCCTTCGTCAACGTCTCCGACGACGAAGTGAACGAAGTGATCGATCGCCTCAAGGCCGCCAAGGGCACCGAGGAATACCGGCTTGGCGAAATCTATCTCGCAGCCACGCCGGATTCGCAGCAGCAGGTCTTCGACAACGCCAACCAGATCATGCAGCAGCTCCGTCAGGGTGGCAGCTTCGTGGCCTATGCGCGTCAGTACTCGCAGGCTTCGACGGCTGCGGTCGGCGGCGATCTGGGCTGGATTCGCCTTGCACAGCTGCCCAACGAACTGGGCACCGCGGCGCGGGACATGCAGGCCGGCCAGCTCGCCGGTCCGATCGAGATTCCCGGCGGCTATTCGATCCTCTACCTGATCGACAAGCGTCAGGTGCTCACCGCCGATCCGCGCGACGCGCTGCTCGCGCTCAAGCAGATCTCGATGGAATTCCCGAAGGGCATTAGCGAAGCACAGGCGAATGCCAGGGCCGAAAGCTTCGCCAAGACCATCCAGACCGCCAAGGGCTGCGGTGACGTCGACAAGGTTGCCGCCACGATCGGCGCACAGGTCGTCGCCAACGATCAGGTCAAGGCGCGCGACCTGCCGGGCCCGATCCAGGCCTCGATCCTCAACCTCTCGCCCGGCGAGACCCTGCCCCCGTTCGGCTCGCTGACCGAGGGTGTGCGCATCCTGATGCTCTGCGGCCGCGACGATCCGCAGCAGGTCGATTCGGGTCCGAACTTCGACCAGGTCATGTCGCAGCTCGAAGACGACCGCATCAACAAGCGCGCGCAGATGTACCTGCGCGATCTTCGCCGCGATGCGGTGATCGAATACAACTGACGATAGCAGGGGCGGCAAGCATGGCGGCCAGTTCCAACGGCGCGCCGCCCCTCGCGGTTTCGCTCGGAGACCCGGCGGGCGTTGGCCCGGAACTGTTCGCCGAGGCCTGGTCCCGGCGGCATGAGGCCGGACTTTCGCCCTTCTTCGTGACCGGCGGCGCGGGCGTGCTTGTCGCCGCCGCGCGCAGCCGGGGGATCGACCTTCCCGTAGCGCGCATCGCCGCGCCGGCCGAGGCCGCAGACCTCTTCGGCGAAGCACTCCCGGTGCTGGGAAGCGAGGATGCCGGCGCATCGTTCGGCGCGCCCGATCGTGAAGGCGCCGCGCTGGCGCTGCACTCCCTCACCCGTGCCACGCAGCTTGCCATCTCGGGCGAGGCAGGCGCCGTCGTCACCGGCCCCATCGCGAAGTCGCGGCTCGCCGAGATCGGCTTTACCCAGCCGGGCCAGACCGAATTCCTCGCCGACGCCTGCGGAATTCCGCATGAAAGCGCGGTGATGATGCTCGCAGGGCCCAACTTGCGCACCGTCCCGCTGACGGTCCACGTCGCACTTTGCGAGGTGCCCACCCTGCTGACCCGCGATCTGATCGAGAGCAAGGCGCGGATCGTCGCCCATGCCCTTGGCCGCGATTTCGGGCTTTCTCCCGCACGCATCGCCATTACCGGGCTCAACCCCCACGCCGGGGAAGACGGCCGCATGGGCCGCGAGGAGATAGAGACGATCGCCCCCGCTATCGCTGCGCTGCGCGAATCGGGGCTTGCCGTAACCGGCCCTCACCCCGCCGACGCCCTGTTCGCCGCGCATGAGCGCGAGAAGTTCGACGTGGCGCTCTGCATGTATCACGATCAGGCACTTATCCCGATCAAGACGCTCGATTTCGATGCGGGCGTCAATGTCACCCTGGGCCTGCCGATCGTGCGGACCTCGCCCGATCACGGAACCGCCTTCGGCATCGCCGGCAAGGGCGTGGCCAGCCCCGGCGCCACCATCGCGGCGCTGCGCATGGCCGGCGAATGCGCCGGCCGGAGAGCAAGCAAATGACCACCCTACCTCCCTTGCGCGAAGTCATCGCGAAGCACGGGCTTTCGGCGTCGAAGGCGCTGGGGCAGAATTTCCTGTTCGACGAACAGTTGCTGGATCGCATTGCCGCGATCCCCGGCGGGCTGGAAGGCAAGCAGGTGCTGGAAGTCGGCCCCGGCCCCGGCGGGCTGACGCGGGCGCTGCTGCGTGCCGGCGCAACCGTGACCGCCATCGAAATGGACCGCCGCTGCCTGCCCGCGCTCGCAGAACTGGAAACCGCGTTTCCCGGCAAACTCAAGGTGATCGAAGGCGATGCGATGAAGATCGCCCCGGCCGACCTTTTCGACGGGCCTTATGCCGTGGTCGCCAACCTGCCTTACAACGTCGGAACGGCGCTGTTCATCGGCTGGCTTTCCGGCGAAAGCTGGCCTCCGCAATGGTCTTCGCTGACGCTGATGTTCCAGGAGGAAGTCGCCCGCCGCATCGTGGCCGAGCCGGACACCTCGGCTTACGGACGCCTCGCGGTGCTGGCCCAGTGGCGCGCCAAGGCGAAGCTGGCGATGAAGGTCCATCGCAGTGCCTTCACGCCCCCGCCCAAGGTCATGTCCGCGATCGTGCATGTCGAACCCGGCGATGCGCCGGAAGGCGTTTCCATGCGGATTCTTGAGCGCGTGACGGAAGCCGCCTTCGGGCAACGCCGCAAGATGCTGCGCCAGAGCCTCAAGGGCGTGCCGGGGGCGCTCGACGCGCTGGACCGCCTCGGGATAGACCCGCAGCGCCGCGCCGAAACGCTTTCGGTGGATGAATTCGTGAGCGTGGCGCGGGAACTGACCCGCGCCTGACGCCCAGCGTCAAAGATCGCCCGCGCCCGCCACGGTTTCCCGCGCCGCTTCCAGCGAGCCGATGCTCGCCGTGACGAAATGGGAAACCATCAGGGCTCCGCAGCCCAGCACCGCCGCGATCAGGGCGAACTGAAGAACCCGGCCCAGCAGCGGCCCGTCTGAAGCCAGGATGCCGGCCAGGCCCTGCCGCTTGTCACGCGCGGCGGCAGCCGCGGAAAGCGTGATGGGAATATCTCCGCCCTCGATCAACGCTATCACGCTGATCGGTTCACGCAGGGCCACGCCGCACCGGTTGCCCAGCCGCCAGCGCACTTCGCCGGAGATGGATTGCCCTCCGACGACCATCCGCACACGCTCCCCCCGCTCAGGCGGTTTCGACATGGTCAGACGCATACCGTGCGAACTGGCATCAAGCACGAATGCCTCGCCTTCCCCACGTTCACTGCAAACACGCACTTGAACCATGGCGCGCGTACGCGCGCGCCTGATCTTTTCTTCCTTCACGCCAGCCCCCCTAGCGACCCGGTTTTCCCGTTAGACGCTAGGAGGGAATAGCTCAATTTAAAGTTAAGATCGGTTCAGGCTGCAGCGAAAAACTTATCCGAAACCAGTACTTTCTTCTTCCGGCGCCATGCGTGGAGCAGTGGCTCGGTATAGCCGTTGGGCTGGGCCACGCCCTTGAACACGAGGTCGCAGGCGGCGCGGAATGCCAGCGAAGCATCCCAATTGCCCGCCATCGGTTCATACAGCGGATCGGCGGCATTCTGCGCATCGACCTTTTCCGCCATCCGGTGCAGCGAATCGAGCACCTGCGCTTCGGAACAGACGCCGTGCAGCAGCCAGTTCGCGATGTGCTGGCTGGATATCCGCAGCGTGGCGCGGTCTTCCATCAGCCCCACGTCATCGATGTCGGGAACCTTGGAACAGCCGACACCCTGATCGATCCAGCGTACGACATAGCCCAGCAGCCCCTGCGCATTGTTGTCCAGTTCCTCGCGAACTTCTTCCTCCGACCAATTCGCGCCATCTGCCAGCGGCACCTGCAACAGCAGATCAAGGGAGGGAATTTCTGCGCCTTCCATTTCCTTGCGCAGGCCGAACACGTCCACCGCGTGATAATGCATTGCGTGGAGCGTGGCCGCGGTGGGTGACGGGACCCAGGCCGTATTGGCGCCGGTCCTGGGGTGGCCCACTTTCTGCTCCAGCATGTCCCGCATCATGTCTGGCGCGGCCCACATGCCCTTGCCTATCTGCGCAATGCCGGAAAGCCCGTGGCGCAGCCCGATGGCGACATTGCGCTTCTCATAGGCCTGTATCCAGGCCGATCCCTTGATCGCGCTCTTGCGGATCATCGGCCCGGCCCGCATCGATGTGTGGATCTCGTCCCCGGTGCGATCGAGGAATCCGGTATTGATGAAGACGATACGGTCCTTCACGGCATGGATGCAGGCCGCCAGGTTCGCCGAAGTGCGCCGTTCCTCGTCCATGACGCCGACCTTGATCGTGTGGCGCGGCAGGCCCAGCAGGTCTTCGACCGCGTCGAACAGGTCATTGGTGAAGGCGCATTCCTGCGGCCCGTGCATCTTCGGCTTGACGATATAGATCGAGCCTTCGCGGCTGTTCCCGAAGCGGGTCAGCCCCTTCACGTCCTGCGCGGAGATGGCGCTGGTCAGCACCGCGTCCATGATCCCCTCGGGAATTTCGGAGCCGTCAGGCAGGAGGATAGCCGGATTGGTCATGAGGTGGCCGACGTTGCGGACGAACAGCAGGCTCCGCCCCGACAGCTCGAACGCTTCGCCGGAAGGCGTGGTTACTTGCCTGTTGCCGGCGAGCTCGCGGGTCTGGACCTTCCCGGCTTTCTCGAAAGTCTCGACAAGATCGCCGCGAATGACGCCCAGCCAGTTGGCATAGGCCGCGAGCTTGTCCTCGGCATCGACCGCCGCGACCGAATCCTCCAGATCGACGATAGTCGTGAGCGCCGCTTCGAGAACGATGTCGGAAATGCCCAGCCTGTCGGACCGGCCGACTTCGGTTTCAGGATCGACGACGATCTCGATGGCAAGGCCGTTCGAACGATAGAGCCGCCCCTGCGCCGTTTGGCCAACATACTGCGCCGGATCGGCCAGAATTGCTTCGAAACCGGTGGCATCCACCCAGCTTCCCGATGCCAGCGGCAGAGCCTGATCGAGGAATGCACGCCCTGCCGCGATCACTGCGGCACCGCGAGCCGGATCATAGCCCCTGCCCTGCGCCGGAGCGGCATCGAGCGCGTCCGTACCATAGAAGGCATCGTAAAGGCTGCCCCAGCGCGCATTGGCGGCATTGAGCAGGAAGCGGGCATTGAGCACGGGAACGACCAGTTGCGGCCCCGCCATCGTCGCGATTTCCGCATCGACGCCGCGCGTACCGATGGTGAAATCGCCCGGTTCGGGCACGAGATAGCCGATCTCGCGCAGGAACTGCTGATAGGCTTCCTGTTCGATCGGCTGGCCGGCGCGCGCGCCATGCCATTCATCGATGCGGGCCTGCAAGGCATCGCGCGTTTCGAGCAGGGCCCGGTTACGCGGCGCGAAATTGGCCAGCAGATCGGCAAATCCGAGCCAGAACGAACCTGCATCCTGCCCGATGGGGGCCAGAACCTCATCCTCGACGAAGCGCGCCAGTGCGGCGTCGACCCGGAGGCCCGAACGTTCAACGCTGTCAGTCATCATTCCTCGCATTCCTTGCGCGCGCAGGCCCATCGGGCGAGCGGCGACCGTGACAATTCTTTTCAAGACTGTCCTGGGGAGGATGCCTATCCTATGCCGCATCCCGGCGGGAATGGCAACATGCGCCATTTACGGTCCAAAGTGGCACCACGTCGGATCAGCTTACAGCTTGCGTCGGAATAACTTACATAGGACATTCACCCTGCTCGAAAGCCGCGCGGGAACACGCGGTTGGCACGGGTGTTGCTGAACCGGATAACGTAATGGCGCCCGGCGGCGCCAGTGGGTTGCCCCTGGTTCAGGCGGGCCTTTTCGCAAGCCGGGCAGGACGTGAGGATGGGAATGTTTCGAAAACCGGGAATATTTCAGAAACTCAGCCGACTGTTCGTGATCAAGACACGCTGGGAAGCGTTCATGATCATCTACGCCCTTGCGCTTGGCGCCGTGGAACGCGGCAGCGTGTACATCACGCGCTTTCCCGGCTGGGGCGGGAAGCTGCTGTTCCTGGCGTGCACGGGCGCCGTCTTCATGGCAGGCGCCAAAATTCTCGACTGCATCAAGTACGAGAAAGCCGAAAACGCCGCAAAGGTCGAACTGGCCAAGCTCGAAACCACATCCGAACCGGAGGACAGCGGTGCCCCTGCCCTGATAACCGCTCAGGCTCCGGGCCAGATCGCTGGACAGGCAAGGCCGGACGCAGCCTGACGGGAAATCTCAGAAACTCGCGCCGTCCACCGGCCTGATCGCCAGCTTGCCAAGGTCCGCCTCGGGCACGCAGCGCAAGTTGATGGCAGCCATCGGCGTGCCATCCGGCCCTTGCGCACCGGCGAAAGGCTGGCACCCGCAGGTGGTGCAAAAACGGTGCACGATCTTGTGCTTGTAGAAGCGATATTCCCGCAACGCGTCCTCGCCGCTGGAAATTCCAAGCGCATCCTCGGGCACGAATGTCAGGAGAAAACCCTTGCGGCGGCAATGCGAGCAATTGCAGCTCATCGCTTCGGAAGGAAGATCGGCATCGACGGTGAAGGACACGGCGCCGCAATGGCAACTGCCGGAATAAGCCATTCCGCTTCCCCTTCTCCAAGGTTGCCCGCCTGCATGTTTCAGGCCGGGAAGGTGGGGTGTTTCTGTTGCAAGGTACACCCCGAACCCCTGGAATCCCTTCTGTTGCCCGGTGGGTCCAACCGCGCTTTAGCTTTGTAACGTCAGGGCGTTAGCCCCTAGAATTACGCGGCGAGAGCGAGTGCTTCGTTGTCGTTGGCACTTGTGAGTTTTGAGCCTTGAACGGGTTACTCAGCCCGAATGAAAACACCGCTTTTCAACACACGTCGATCCTAGTTCGGCCCCGTCATCACCCCTGCGACAACAGGGCTGTCCCGCCGGAAAACTCCGAAGGAACGGGTGATGGTGGAGCCGCCGGGTACCGCCCCCGGGTCCGCTGTGCCTATTATACGGCGCAGTTTATCATCATATCCGGTCGAAACCGGCGGAACCTCATATAGGGCGCCGGCCGGAAAAGAAAAGGGCGGGAATGACCCCGCCCTTCTGCAATTCACAGAGGATTTTTCAGCCTCAGTCCTTCTTCAGCGCGTCCCGGATTTCCGCCAGGAGTTCGACTTCGGTGGGGCCGGTGGGCGCCGCGGGCTCTTCCTTCTTGGGCAGCAGGCGGTTGGCCTGGCGCACGATCAGGAAGATGACGAAAGCGAGAATCAGGAAGTTGATGATCGCCGTGAGGAACGCACCATAGCCGAACATGGCGACACCTGCCGCCTTGAGCCCTGCGTAAGTCATGGGGCCGGTATAGCCGGCCGGAACGGTGCCCAGCACGACGAATTTGTTGCTGAAATCGATGCCTCCGGTGATGAGGCCGATAAACGGCATGATGACGTCGTCGGTCAGCGAGGCGACGATCTTGCCGAAAGCCGCGCCGATGATCACACCGACGGCGAGGTCGAGCACGTTGCCACGCGCGATGAAAGTCTTGAATTCCTGAAGCATGGGTCGTTTTCCCCTCGATCCTGTTCCGTCCACGGGCGGCTGCGGGAACCTGCCACATCGGACCTTTTGTAACAATCGGTCCTGTAACAATAGGTTGCGCCGCGATGTTCATCGCGGCCGCGCAATGCGACTGTCCTTGAACCGGGACCTCCGCCTGCTATCTATGCGGACAACAGGCGTGGCTCCTTGGCCGCGCCGATCAGGAGGATCACGCATGACCCTTTCCAACCTGGCCCGCAAGAGCCGCGCCGTGCTGGCCCTTGCGGCAGCGCTTTCGCTGGCGGCTTGCGGCTTCAACTCGGTCCCGACCAAGCAGGAAGCCGCCAAGGCCAAGTGGGCCGACGTCCAGGCCGCTTTCCAGGAACGCGCCAACCTCGTTCCCAACCTCGCCGCCGTGGCCAAGGGCGCCGCAACGCAGGAGAAGGAAATCCTGACCGGCGTGGTCGAGGCGCGCGCCAAGGCGACCAGCGTACAGGTCAATGCGGAAGACCTGAACGATCCTGCCAAGATGCAGCAGTTCCAGGCCGCCCAATCGCAGTTCGGCCAGAGCCTGTCGCGCCTGCTGGTCAGCGTCGAACAGTATCCCGACCTCAAGTCGATCGTGAACTACCAGATGCTCCAGACCCAGATCGAGGGCCAGGAAAACCGCATCCGCATCGCCGTGCGCGACTATAACGCCTCGGTTCAGGACTATAACACCGAAGTCCGCACGTTCCCGACCATGATCGGCGCCAAGCTGCGCGGCGCGGACCCGCTGGTTCCCTATCAGGCGGCCACCCCGGGGGCGGACGTCGCGCCGAGCCTCGAAGGCAAGATCTGATAACGTGACACGTTTCAGGGCCGTTTTTGCGGCCATCCTCCTGGCGTTCGGCGCGCTGCTTGCCCAGCATGCAGCCGCCGAGCCCACGTTTCCGAAACTGACCGGCCGCGTCGTCGACGATGCCCATCTCCTGCAGCCCGAAGTCGCAGCCCGGCTCACGCAGAAGCTCGACGCGCTGGAGAAGAACTCCGGCCGCCAGCTCGTGGTCGTCACCCTGCCCAGCCTTCAGGGCTACGAGATTTCCGACTACGGCTATCAACTCGGCCGTGCCTGGGGCATCGGCGAGAAGGACAAGAACACCGGCGCCCTGCTGATCGTGGCGCCCAATGAGCGCAAGGTGCGGATCGAGGTCGGCTACGGCCTTGAGCCGATCATCACCGACGGCCTCTCGTTCCTCATCGTCAACAACGACATCCTCCCCCGCTTCAAGGCCGACGACTATCCCGGCGGTATCGAGGCAGGGACCGACGCTCTCGTCAAGCAGCTCACCCTGCCGCCCGACCAGGCGCGCAAGGTAGCGGCGGATGCCGATGCCGCGCGCAAGGACAGCGGCGGCGGCTTCCCGTTCGGCGTTATCGTGTTCATCCTCATCATCGTCTTCTTCGTGGTCATGCCCATGGTCAATGAAGCGCGCGGCGGCGGCAGGCGGCGGGGCGGCTTCGGCGGCCCGATCATCTGGATGCCCGGCGGCTTCGGCAACGACGATGACGACGACCGCTGGGGCGGCGGTGGCGGCTGGGGCGGCGGTGGCGGCTTCGGAGGCGGAGGCGGATTCTCGGGCGGCGGCGGCAGCTTCGGCGGCGGCGGCGCGAGCGGAAGCTGGTAAGGGGGACTGAGACTATGCCGACACCCGTCTATCTTTCCGCCGAGGACCATGACCGCATCAGCGCGGCCGTGGGCGAGGCCGAAATGCACAGCGCCGGCGAGATCGTCACCGTTCTGGCGGACCGTTCGGACGGCTATACCGACGTCGCGCTCGCATGGTCGGCGATCGTCGCCTTCCTCGCGCTGGGCGCGCTGGTGATCGCGCCGGGCTTCTACATGGGCCTTTACGAGCGCCTGCTGGCCGATTGGGGCCACGAGTGGACCCCGCGCATGCTGCTGGGCCTTGCGGCTGGCGTGGCCGCGATCAAGTTCGGGGCGATGCTGCTGCTCCAGTTCTGGCAGCCGCTCAAGTTCTGGCTGGTTCCGCCGCAGATCAAGACCATGCGCGTCCATGCCCATGCCGTTCGCGCCTTCCGCATCGGCGCCGAGCAGCGCACCACCGGCCGTACCGGCGTGCTCATCTACCTCTCCATGCGCGAGCACCGCGCCGAGATCGTCGCAGATCGCGCCATCGCCGAAAAGGTCGACCCCGAAGTCTGGGGCAAGGCGATGTCGGCCATGCTCGCCCATGTCGGCGAAGGCCGCATTTGCGACGGCATGATCGTGGCGGTCGGCAAAGTCGGCGCGATCCTTTCCCAGCACTTCCCTCGCGCCGATGACGACGTGAACGAACTTCCCGACAGGCTGATCGAAATATGACCGATATCTCCGCCCTTCCCCTGCCGCCCGATGCCGACGCGCCGGACGAAGTGATCTGGCAGGGCCGGTTCATCACCACCCGCAAGCGCGGCCGCTGGGAATATGTCAGCCGCGCGCGCGGCATCCGCGCTGCCGTGATCCTTGCGGTGGACGCCGAGGATCATGTCATCCTCGTCGACCAGTACCGCGTGCCGCTCGGCAAGCGCTGCATCGAACTGCCCGCCGGCCTCGTCGGCGACCATGACGACAGCGCCGACGAGGACGCCAGCGTCGCCGCCGCCCGCGAACTCGAAGAGGAAACCGGCTTTCACGCAGGCCGCATGGAAAACCTGGGAGAATTCTATTCCTCGCCGGGGATGGTCAGCGAAAGCTTCACCCTGTTCCGCGCGCATGACCTTGTGAAAGTGGGCGAAGGCGGCGGCGTGGACAGCGAGGATATCGTCGTTCACCGCGTGCCCCTTGCCGGGATCGAACAGGCGATCGCGGCGTGGCGCACGCAGGGCTATGCCATCGACGTGAAGCTGCTCATGCTGCTGGGCGCGCGGCTGCTGGGCTGAACCCATGCGAACGCGCTTCGGCGTCTGCCAGCGCAAGCGGCGCTACGCCGCCGAGGCGGAAGCGCTGCAAGCGGCAGCGAAAGCGGCCGTTACCTTGCGGCCCTATCGCTGCGCGCTTTGCCGGCAGTATCATCTGACCGGGCGGACCAAGGGCCTGCGCGTGCCCCGTTTCGTGCTGGAGAGGAAGAAGGACGAGGACAGCAGGGAGGATTTCACAGCGTCGTGAAGATCGCTCCGAAGTCCTTACCGCCGTTCCCCGCCTCCACGAAGGCCTCGTAGATCTTCGTCGCGTGTTCGCCCATCGGCACCGCGGCGCCGGAAGTTTCCGCGCCCGCCATCGCCAGCCGCAGGTCCTTCAGCATCAGCGCGGAGGCAAAGCCCCCGGCATAGCCGTTGTCCGCCGGGCTCGCCGCGCCGACGCCGGGCATCGGCGTATAGTCGTTCAGCGACCAGCAGTAGCCCGTGGCCTTGGAACTGATCTCGTAGAACGTCTGCGGATCGAGCCCGGCCTTTTCCGCCAGCGCCAGCGCCTCGCAGGTACCGATCATGTGGATCGCCAGCAGCATGTTGTTGCACATCTTGGCGACCTGCCCCGCACCGGTATCCCCGGCATGGATCACCGCCTTGGCCATGGGCTGGAGCACCGTCTTCGCGCGCTCGAACACGTCTGAGCTGCCGCCGACCATGAAGGTCAGCGTGCCGCCATTGGCCGCCGCGATGCCGCCCGATACGGGGGCATCGGCCATCGCGTAGCCGGCGGCCTGCGCCAGCCCCACCACCTCGCGCGCGGTTTCGAGGTCGATGGTCGAGCAATCGAGGAACAGCGCCCCGCGCGGAGCATGGCCAAAGACTTCGGCCGTATAGACCGAGCGCACGATCGCCCCGTTGGGCAGCATCGTCACCACCGCATCCACACCTTCGACGGCCTGGGAGACCGCGGCGAACGTCTCGCAACCCTGTTCCGCCGCCTTGGCTACGGCTTCGGCGGACAAGTCGAAGGCCCGCACCTCATGGCCCGCCTTCACGAGATTGGCAGCCATGCCGCCGCCCATATTGCCGAGTCCGATGAAGGCGATTTTCATGACATTCTCTCCCTGGGTCGCAACCTGTAATCCCGCCGCCGGCCGGAACGATATGGGCCGGAACGGGATCGGGTTGCGCCCTTGTGCAAACCTTGGACGAGCAGGAACGGCGTCAGCGGCCCTTCCAGACTCCGGGACGCTTCTCGACGAAGGCGGCCATGCCTTCGGCCTTGTCCTCGGTGGCGGTGAGAACCTGGAACATGCGGCGCTCCATGACGAGGCCGGTGTCCAGCGTCGTCTCGAAGGCCATGTTGACCAGTTCCTTGTTCATCATCGCAGCAAGCGGCGGCATGGCCGCGATCGCGGCGGCGGCCTTGAGCGCTTCGTCGAGAAGCTGCTCCAGCGGCACCACGCGGCTGACGAGGCCTGAACGCTCGGCTTCAGCGGCGTCCATCAGGCGGCCGGTGAGGCACATGTCCATGGCCTTGGACTTGCCGACTGCGCGGGTCAGGCGCTGCGAACCGCCCATGCCCGGCGCCACGCCCAGCTTCACCTCGGGCTGGCCGAACTTCGCGTTTTCCGAAGCGATGATGAAGTCCGCCATCATCGCCACCTCGCACCCGCCGCCAAGCGCGAAGCCGTTTACTGCCGCGATCCAGGGCTTGCGCGTGGCCTTGACCAGATGGCTGGTCCAACCGGCAAAGAAGTCCTCCGAATAGAACTCGGCGCCCGGCTTGTCGGCCATTTCCTTGATATCGGCACCTGCGGCGAAGGCCTTCTCGCCCGCGCCGGTAATCACCGCGCAGCCCTGGGTCTTGTCCGCCTCGAACGCCGCGAAGGCCCGGATCAGCTCTTCCAGCACCACCGAGTTGAGCGCATTGAGCGCCTGCGGGCGGTTGAGCGTGATGAGAGTGACGGCGCCGCGCGTTTCAACCAGGATCGTTTCATAGCTCATAGGGGCTTCCATTCCTCCTCTTGGGGCAGCGGCGCGAAGATCGCGTCCAGCATCGGTTCGGTTACATCTTCGGGCGCCGCAGGATTCCACTTCGGCGCATGATCCTTGTCCACGATCACCGCGCGCACGCCTTCCGCGAAATCGGGCAGCACGATCACCCGGCTGCCGATGCGGTATTCCATCGCCATGTTCCGGGCGAAGGTATCCAGCGTCAGCGAAGTGGCGAGCTGGCGCAGCGAGACCTTGCAGGCCTGCGGGCTCTTGGTCCGCAAGGTGGCAAGCTCGCGCGCGGCCCACTCGCTCTGGTCGGATTCCAGGGAGGCCAGCACCTGCTCCAGCGTGTCGAAGGCGAAGTGCCTGCGGATCTGGCCCTCGTGCGCGGCGATCTTGGGTTCCGGCGCCTTGACCGACAGGGCGCCGAGCACGCCGCCGATTTCATGCCCGGCCGCGATGCGGCGCTTGGCTTCCGGCAGGGCTTCGCTGGAAAGATAATGCGTGGCAAGGCCCGCCCAGAGACACTCCGCACCGTCCAGCCGGGCGCCGGTCAGCGCCAGGAACTGCCCGAGGCGGCCGTCGAGACGCGAAAGGTACCAGCCGCCGCCGACGTCGGGAAACAGGCCGATGCCGGTTTCGGGCATCGCGAAGCGGGTATGTTCGGTCGCCACGCGGAACTGCGCCGGCTGCGAGATGCCGACGCCGCCGCCCATGGTCACGCCGTCCATGAAGGCAACCACCGGCTTTTCGTAAGTGAAGAGCTGGTGGTTGAGCCGGTACTCCTCGTGGAAGAACCTGCGCCCCGCCGCGCCGTGATCCTCCAGCGCGGAACGGCGCAGCAGGTTGATGTCCCCGCCCGAGCAGAAACCGCGCCCCTCGCTATGCTCGATCATCACGGCCTTCACGCCCGGATCGCCGGCCCATTCACCAAGCGATTCGCGCATCGATTCGCACATGCCCAGAGTCAGCGCATGGATCGCCTTGGGTCGGTTGAGCGAGATCACGCCCGCCACGCCCTCGCGGCGGGTCAGCAGTTCCCGGGCAAGGGCTTCGGTGCTCAACAGGTCGGTCGTCATGTCCTCGGGCCCCTTACTTGAGGAGGTCGCGGCCGATGATCATCCGCATGACCTCATTGGTTCCTTCGAGGATACGATGGACACGCAGGTCGCGCCAGAACCGCTCGATGGGATAGTCGCGAAGATAGCCGTATCCGCCGAACAGTTGCAGCGCACGATCGACCACCGAGGAGCCGGTGTCGCTGGCCATCATCTTGGCCATGGCGGCGAAGCGGGTCTTGTCGGGCGATCCGGCGGTGACCTTGCCTGCGGCGAGGTACAGCAGCGCACGGGCTGCCTCCAGTTCGGCCGCCATTTCGGCGAGGCGGAACTGGGTGTTCTGGAACTCGGCCAGGGCCACGTCGAACTGCTTGCGGTCCTTCACGTACTGGACCGCCTCGTCGAGGCAGCGCTGCGCGCCGCCCAGCGAACAGGCGCCGATGTTGAGGCGGCCGCCGTCGAGCCCGGCCATGGCGAACTTGAAGCCGTCGCCCTCGGCGCCGACGCGGTTGGCGACCGGAATGCGGGCATCCTCGAAGATCACCTGCGCGGTGGGCGATGCGTTCCAGCCGAGCTTCTTCTCAGGCGCGCCGAAGGAGACACCCGGCGTGTCCTTGTCCACCACGAAACAGGAAATCCCGCGCGACTTGTGATCGCCGGTGCGGGCCATGACGACATAAACATCATTGTAGCCGCCGCCCGAGATGAACTGCTTGGTGCCGTTGAGCACATAATGGTCGCCGTCCAGCCGCGCCGAAGTCTTGAGCGCCGCCGCATCCGAGCCGGAGCCGGGTTCGGTGAGGCAATAGGAGCCGATCTTCTCCATCGTCACCAGATCGGGAAGATAGCGGTCCTTGAGCTGCTGGTCACCGAAAGTATCGATCATCCAGGCGACCATGTTGTGGATCGAGATATAGGCGCTGGTCGCCGGGCAGCCGTAGGACATGGCCTCCATGATGAGCGCCGCGTCGAGACGGCCGAGGCCGATGCCGCCGCTTTCCTCCGAAACGTAGATCGCCCCGAAGCCGAGTTCGCCGGCGGCCTTCCAGACATCGACCGGGTAATGGTGCTTCTCGTCCCACTCGGCCGCGTAAGGCGTGATGCGGTCGGCGGTGAACTTGCGCGCAGTCTCCTGGATCGCAAGCTGGTCCTCGGTCAGCCCAAACTGTTCGGTCATCTCTGTCCCTGTCAGGTGCGGTTAGGTGCCCTCAGGGGCACTTTGTGTAAGTGAGCGGACCGGGCATCGCGTCCGGTCCGGTATCCTTGCGGATCAATGTCTTGCCGCCGTCGGGCGATGTCAGCGCAACGTCAAGGTTCCAGCTCTGCCCTTCCCCGGTGAAGGCGAATTCACCATTGAACGAGGAAGGCGAACCGGACCTGATCGTCGCCAGCTTCGCCACCGATTCGTAGAAGGTCAGCGTATCGCCGCTGATCGTCAGCAAGCCCTTGGCGTCGCCCCGGGTGCTGGTGCAATCGGCGTCGACGAGCCCCCAGCGACCCTGCAGGGCACCGGGAATGGCGGTGGGCATCACCGCTGGCCCGGTGGCGGCAGCGCTGCTCGGCGTGGGCTGCGGCACGGCGGTTCCGGTTTCCTGCGCGGCGGGCTCGGCCGGCTCCTTCGAACAGGCCGCAAGTCCGAAGAGCAGCGCCGCTGCGGCCATGGGGGCGAGTGCGTTCCTGATCTGCATCATCAAACGTCCTTTTCGTTCCGCGGGCATTGCCTGGGCAACGCCCGCGCAAGCCCCCATGTTCCGCCAGTCGGCCTCAGGCCATGGTCGGGATGATGAAGGCGCTGTCACCCGCGCCGCCATCGGGCCAGCGCTGGGTCACGGTCTTCACCTTGGTCCAGAAGCGCACGCCTTCCATGCCGTACTGGTTGTGGTCGCCGAAGGCGGAACGCTTCCAGCCGCCGAAGCTGTGATAGCTGACCGGCACCGGGATCGGAACGTTCACGCCGACCATGCCGACCTGCACGCGCTGCACGAACTCGCGCGCGGCATGACCGTTGCGGGTGAAGATGGCGACGCCGTTTCCGTACTGGTGCTTCGTGGGAAGCTCCAGGGCTTCCTCGAAGTTCTTGGCACGGACGATCTGAAGCACCGGCCCGAAGATCTCCTCCTTGTAGGCGCTCATCTCGGTCGTCACATGATCGAACAGCGACGGGCCTACGAAGAAGCCTTCCTCATAACCCTGAAGCGAGAAACCGCGTCCATCGACGACCAGTTCCGCGCCTTCGTCGACGCCGGTCTGGATCCAGTTCTCGATCTTCTGCTTGTGAACCGCAGTCACGACCGGGCCGTACTGGGCCTCGGGATCGTTGGACACGCCGACCTTGAGCTTGTCGATCGCGGCGACCAGCTTTTCGCGCAGGATTTCGGCGGTTTCATCACCCACCGGGACAGCGACCGGCAGCGCCATGCAGCGCTCGCCCGCCGAGCCATAGGCCGCGCCCATGATGTCGTTGACGGCCTGATCCATGTCCGCATCCGGCATGACGATGGCGTGGTTCTTCGCGCCGCCCATCGCCTGCACGCGCTTGCCGGCGGCAACGCCGCGCGAATAGACGTACTGCGCGATATCCGACGACCCGACGAAGCTGACCGCGGCGATACCGGGGTGATCGAGGATCGCGTCGACCATTTCCTTGTCGCCATGGACGACCTGCAGCACGCCTTCCGGCGCACCGGCTTCGATGAAGAGTTCGGCGAGGCGGTTCGGCACCGAAGGATCGCGCTCGGACGGCTTGAGGATGAAGGTGTTGCCCACCGCCACGGCCGGGGCGAACATCCACAGCGGGATCATCGCCGGGAAGTTGAACGGCGTGATGCCCGCGCCAACGCCGAGCGGCTGGCGCATCGAATAGACATCGATGCCCGGACCGGCGCCCTGCGTGTATTCGCCCTTGAGCATGTGCGGGATTCCGCAGCAGAACTCCACCACTTCAAGGCCGCGCTGGATGTCACCCTTGGCATCGTCCACCACCTTGCCATGCTCGGAAGCGAGCATTTCGGCAAGCGACTGCATGTTCTGTTCGATCAGTTCCTTGAACTTGAACAGCACGCGCGCGCGGCGCTGGGGATTGGTGGCGGCCCACTTGGGCTGCACGGCATGGGCGGTGGCCACGGCACGGTCGAGCAGCGCCTTGTCGCCAAGCGGGACCTGGGCCTGGACCTGCCCGGTGCTGGGATTGAAGACGTCACCCAGACGGGCGGCCGAACCGCCGCTTCCGCCGACAACGAAGTGGTCAATCAGCCGCATTCCTCATCCTTTCGCAATTTCTTTCCCCGAACGCCCGCAAGCGCTCTTTGAGGGGTAGGTGGTCCCGGTCCGATTTGCAGGCAAGCTGAAAATACGCCATCGATAACTGCACATTTGCAGCCGGACGGACAATTCTCCGCAGTGACGATACCTTGACGATGCATTCCATTGACTGGAGCGACTACCAGGCCTTCCTCGCCATCGCCCGGGCGGGGCAACTGGCGGGAGCGGCACGGCTGCTCGGGGTGGACCCCACCACCGTAGGGCGCCGCCTGCGCCGCCTTGAAGCCGCGCTCGGCACCACGCTGTTCGAACAGACCCGCAGCGGCCAGGAACTGACCGAGGCAGGCGAAACCCTGCTCTCCTCGGTCGAGGCCATGGCCAGCGCGGCCGGCCGGATCACCGAACCCGCCCAGGGCAGCGACGGCCTTTACGGCACCCTGCGCATCAGCACGTCCGAGGGATTCGGCTGCTGGTTCCTTGCCCGGCACCTGCCCGGATTCCAGGCTGAACACCCGCGCCTCGCCATCGATCTCGTCGCCAGCAGCGGGTTCCTCAGCCCGACCCGCCGCGAGGCGGATGTCGCTGTCATGCTCTCCCGCCCCCGCACCGGGCCGCTGGTGGCGCACAAGCTGTCGGACTACACGCTCGCCCTCTACGGGACGCGGGACTATCTCGATGCCCACGGCAGCCCCGCGCGCCCGGCCGACCTGCTGGAGGGCCATGCCATGGTCGGCTACATTCCCGACCTGCTCTATTCGCCCGAACTGCGCTATCTCGACGAGATCCAGCCGGGCCTGAAGGCGGCGATCCGCTCGCCCAGCATCACCGCGCAGCACAGTCTCGTCGCCAGCGGCGGCGGGCTGGGCGTCCTGCCCTGCTTCATGGCCGATTCCGATCCGAGACTGGTTCAGGTCCTGCCCGAATGCCGGATAACCCGCGCATTCTGGTTCGTGACTCACCAGGATATCCGCAAGCTTCCGCGGGTGACGCTCTTCCGCCAATGGCTTGACGAAACCGCCCGACGGATGGAGGGAGTTCTCAAGCCATGATGCGTCGCAACATCGCAGTAACAGGATGACAGACCCAGTGACCACGACCACCATCGACCCGGCCGAGTTCCGCAAGGTCCTGGGCAGCTACCCGACCGGCGTCTGCGTGATCACCGCGCTCGACGATGGCAAGCCCGCGGGCATGGTCGTCGGCTCGTTCACCTCCGTTTCGCTCGATCCGCCGCTGGTCGGCTTCTTCCCCGACAGGAAGTCCTCGTCCTGGCCGCTGATCGAGAAAGCCGGGCATTTCTGCGTCAACGTCATGGCCAGCGACCAGACAGACGTCTGCCGGGCCGTCACGGCCAAGGGCGACCAGAAGTTCGTCGGCGTGGAATATACGGTATCGGACCATAACCTGCCGATCATCGCGGACTCGATCGCCGCAATCGAATGCCGGCTCTATTCGGTAACCGAAGCGGGCGATCACTGGTTCGTGCTGGGCGAAGTGCTGCGCATGGAAGCAGTGCGCGAGAACGATCCCATGCTGTTCCACAAAGGCCGCTACGGCGGTTTCGCCGAACGCATGTAACAAGGGTTCTTGACTCCCGGGGCGCTCGCTGTTCACCCGTTCAGCGCAAATCGAGTGCATCCGCGGGAGAGAATTTCATGACACGTTCGCTTGAAGGCAAGGTCGCCGTCGTCACGGGCGGCGGCTCGGGCATCGGGCGCGGCATCGCGCTGCGCCTTGCCGAGGACAAGGCCGCCATCGCCGTATGGGACCTCAATCCCGAAGGCGCGGCCGAAACGGTGCGGCTGATCGAGGAAGCCGGCGGCAAGGCCCTGGCGATCACCGCCGACTGTTCGGACAAGGCCGCGATCAAGGCCGCCGCCGACGAAACACGCGGCACGTTCGGCCCGATCACCATCCTCGTCAACAATGCCGGCATCGCACCCTTCACGCCTTTCCTGGATATCGGCGAGGACGAGTTCGACAAGGTGATCCGCATCAACCTCAAGGGACCGTGGCTGGTTACCAAGGAAATCGTGCCGGACATGCTGGCGGCGCAGTGGGGGCGGATCATCAACATCACTTCCTCTTCCACCCAGTCCGGCTCCTTTGCGCAAAGCCACTACGTCTCGTCGAAGGGCGGCCTGCTCGGCATGACCAAGGCGCTGGCGATGGAACTGGGCGGCACCGGCATCACCGCCAACATGATCCCGCCCGGCTCGATCGACACGCCGATGCTGCGCCAAGCCCCGATCGACGCGGAGGCCTATGGCAAGTCCCTCCCGGTCAAGCGCCTCGGCAAGGTCGAGGACATCGCGGCGGCAGCAGCTTTCCTCGCCTCCGAGGAAGCCAGCTACATGACCGGGCAGACGATCAGCACCAATGGCGGCCGCTACATGGGCTCTGCCTGATTTGATCAGTGCGTCATGCGTGCGGGGGCGCTAGCCTCCTGCGCATGACGCAAGACTTCAGCATCGAAACCGGCGGAGCCACGCTTTCGGGATACCGCCGCGAGGGAACCGGGACGCCGCTCGTACTGGTCCACGGTTTCGGCGGCTCCCGGCACGACTGGGAGCCGATCGTGGCCGCCCTGCCCGCCGACCTTCCGTTGATCGCCTACGACCAGCGCGGCTTCGGCGATTCCACCGGCGCTCCCGGCGTGCCGTTCTCCCATTCGGACGACCTGCTCGCCCTGCTCGACACCCTCGGCATTGCGCGGGCGGACTTGTGCGGCCTCTCGCTTGGCGGGGGCACCGTGCTGAACTTCGCCCTGAACCACCCGGAGTGCGTGCGGCGGCTGGTCTTGGTCAGCCCGCTCATGCTGGGCTGGTCCTGGAGCGCAGACTGGGTCGAGCGCTGGAAAGCGATCGGCCGCGCCGCACGGGGCGGCGATATCGCGTCCGCCCGGGAGCTCTGGTGGAATCACCCCCTGTTCGAAACCACGCGCGAAAGCGCCGGATCGCAGCGGCTCCGCGCCGGGATAGAAGCCTTTCACGGCCGCCAATGGATACAGGACGACCAGCGCCCGGAACTGCCCGAGGCCGAGCGGCTGACCGATCTCGCCACGCCGACCCTGCTGCTGACCGGCAGCCACGACACCGAGGACTTCCGGCTCATGGCCGCCCTGATCGATGCCGCGAGCGAACAGGTGTCCCGGATCGACCATGAAGGTGCCGGCCACCTGCTCAACCTCGAAATTCCCGCCAGGCTGGCAGGAGAAATCATCGCCTTCGTTCAGAACCGGTAGCGGATCTCCAGCCCGTAAGTGCGCGGCTCGCCCACGGCGGCGGCATTGTGGCCCAGCGCTGCGGCCAGCGTCATGCCGCCGACGAAATAGGCCTGGTCGGTCACGTTCTTGACGAAGAGCGCGGCCGAGAAGTCCGATCCCATGATCCCGTTCCAGTCGAGCCGCCCGTTCACCAGCACATAGCCCCGCAGCTTCGTACCCGGCGCGATCGAATTGGCCGCATTGGAGAAGTATTGCGCCGTCTGCCCGTAAAGGTCGCCGCGCAGCGAGACTTCGCCCGCCTCCTCACCCACCGGCAGGAAGACTTGCGCATAGGCCGTTCCGGAGAATTCGGGCGTATCGCCTACCGGACCATAGGAATAGGGCGTGCCGAACAGTTCGATGTTTCCGTTCGTGAACGTCGCCTTGGTATAGGCCGCCGAACCGCCCAGTTCGAGCCATGGGGCCGGGCGGAGATTGCCCTGCACCTCGAAGCCCCAGATGCGTTCCGAAGGCACATTGGCGGTCACCGCAATCGAGGCGAGCCCGCCGGGGCCGTCCGGATCGGGGAACTCCACGCGCTGCACATCCTGCACCCACTGGATGAACACGGCGCTGGCGAAGTTCGCGGGGCGGCCCATCACGTCACCGGCGAACTTCAGGCCGCCTTCGATATCCTGCGTATGTTCGGAATTGAACAGGTTGCCGCCATCGGTAGCCGTCGCGTTGACCGGCGGGGCCGCACCGTTGAAGCCGCCCGAACGGAAGCTGCCGCGCGTCTTGAGATAGGCGAACCACTCCGGCGAAACCTTGTACTCCAGCCCCACTTCCCATGACGGATCGGAGAAGGTCTTCTTCTGGTCCGGCGCGCCGTAAGTATAGGTCGCGCCGGGCAACTGGGCGATCGAGACCCGCTCCCAGGTGTAGCGCAGGCCGCCGGTCAGCTTCAGGTCCGGCAACACGGCATAGGACACCTGGCCGTAGACCGCATTGGTCCGGTTGCGGATGCGGAAGTTGTTGGTGACGTAGCTGGGCGGAATGATCGGCGAGACATCGAAATAGGTCTGCGGCCAGAGCGTGTCGCTGCGCTGTTTCTGGAAGTAATAGCCGAAGATGTAGTCCAGCTTGCCATCCATCGCATCGCCGACCAGTTGCAATTCCTCGGAGACGGAGCGGACCTTCAGCTGGTTTCCGAATTCGCCCGCAGCGGCATTGGCGGTCAGGATCGTCACGAAAGGCGCGCCGAGCTGCGGCTGTTCGGAGCGGGTTTTCGAATCCGACCAGCCGAAGATGTTGCGCAGCTTGGCGCTGTCGCTCAGGTCGACTTCGGTGGTGTTGGTGAGGAACCAGTCCTTGCCATGGTGGCTGGCCCCGCCGGGATGGCGCGTCTTGTAGGGCCCGATGCGGCGCTGTTCGTTCACGTAGTCGATCAGGCCCGGCGCATAGGCATCCGGATGCGCGGCGAGATAAGCCTCCCACGCGCCCGGTCCGGCGACGGAATCGAGCGTCGGCCCGAACAGCAGCCCTGCCCCGCAGGTCAGCGCGAAGCCGTTGTTGGTCTGGCCGCAGGAATAGACGCTGTAAGTGTAGGACGCACCGGTATTGGTGCCGCGCGTGTTGGTATATTGCAGCATGGTGGTGTTGCTGATCGTGTCGGTGGGCTCCACCGTCAGCGTCACACGGCCACTGTCGCGGCGGATGTCGCCCAGACGCTCGTCGTTGAGCAGGTTGCGGATGTAGCCGTCCTTGCGGATCACGTCGAAGGCGCCGCGCAGCAGGATCTTGTCCGCCAGCAGGGGCACGTTCAGCATCCCCTCGCCTTCCCACATGCCGTAATTGCCGACCCGGCCGGTCAGCGCCGCCTCCAGCTTGTCGCTGGGCCTGGCCGAATTGTAGAGCACCGCGCCGCCGGTGGCATTGCGCCCGAACAGCGTGCCCTGCGGGCCTTTCAGGACCTGCACGTTCTCGAGATCGTAGAACGAGGAGGCGCTGTTGATCGTCAGCGGCACTTCGTTGAGGTAGGCGATCACCGCCGAGGGCGAACCCGAGAACGTATCCGCCGATTGCCCACGGATCGAATAGGTCAGCGAGTTGTTGCCCTGCGTCTGGCGGATCGTCAGGCCCGGCGCGATGCGTTGCAGGTCGGAATCGGTCTTCACCCCGCGCTCGACCAGATCGGTGGCATTGAGGGCGGTGATCGCCGCCGGCACGGTGGACAGGCTCTCGTCACGCCGCCGCGCGGTGACGACGATATCGCCTTCGTGGATCGTAACGCCGCCCGGCGATGCCTGCTGCGATTGTGCATAGGCGCCCTCCATTCCAGACAGCACCGTTCCAGCCGCCAGCGCGGCCTTCAGCCAGTTCCTCATGGTCCCTCTCCTCCCCGGGAAGCGGCACACCACCGCTTCCAATGCTTCGCCCCGTCTTCGGGGTCTTCAGCCGTCGAGCCGCTCCATCGCCGCGAATGCCGCGGCGCGAGCGTCGAATATCTGCTCCAGATGGTTGACCGGATCGCCCACGGTCACGCCGCCTTCCACCGGGATCACCGCGCCGGTCATGTGGCGCGAACGGTCGCTGGCGAGGAACAGCGCCACTTGCGCCACGTCCTCCGGCTCTCCGCGCCGCTTGATGAGCTGGTTGGAGAGGTAGACCGCATTCACCCCCTCCTCGATCCGCGCGGCAAGGCCGTTCTCGGCCCCCTTCTCTCCGAACGAGGACAATTCGGTGCGCACATGGCCCGGCACGATGCAGTTCACCCGGATGCCGTGCCGCGCCAGATCGATGGCGGAGGACTTGGAAAACTGGATCAGCGCCGCCTTCGACGCGCGATAGGTCATCATCGCATGGCCTGCGAGCGTGCCGGCGATGGAGGCATTGTTGAGGATCACGCCGCCCCGTTTTTGACCATTTGGGCCTGCCTTCGCCATGATCCGCGCCGCATTGCGCGTGCCCAGCATGGGCCCAAGCACGTTGACGCGCATCACCCGGTCGAAATCCTCCAGCGTATCGTCCAGAAAGCTGGGAAACGCGCCGCAGGACATGCCCGCATTGTTGAACAGCACGTCGATCCCGCCGAAGCGGGAGACGGCGGCCTCGATCATCGCCTCCACCGCCGCCGGATCGGATACGTCGGTGCGCTGGTAGACCGCCGAAACGCCCAGCCTTTCCGCCAGCGCCGCGCCTGCCTCGTCGGCGATATCGGCGATGACGACCTTTGCCCCCTCCGCCGCGAACAGTTCCACGGTGGCGCGGCCGATGCCGCTGGCGCCGCCGGTGACGACGGCCACTTTGCCCGCAAGTTCCATCAGCGCGCCTCGAAAGTTATCGGCAGCGACTCGATGGTGCGCGTGGCGACGGTGGGCGTGTAGCGGATCGCGCTTTCGGGAATGGCCAGCTTCAGGTTCTTCATCTGCCGGACGATCTCCCGCGCGGCCACCTTCACTTCCATGCGCGCCAGCGCCAGCCCGATGCAGCGGTGCGGGCCGCCGCCGAAGGCCACGTGGCGGCCGAGATTGGGGCGGGTCAGGTCGAACTTGCGCGGCTCCGGGAACACCGTTTCGTCATCGTTGCCCGATCCGTAGACCAGCAGCATATGCGCATGGGCGGGGATCGTCGTGCCGTTCACGGTGACTTCTCGCGTGGTCATGCGGCTGAGCGCGCGCACCGGCGGTTCGGCGCGCAAATGCTCCTCCACGAAGCGACCCAGCTGGCGATCGTCGTCCGCCACGCTCTCCAGCAGTTCGGCCATGCCGGGGCGCGTGGTGAGGACGTAGAACAGGTTGCCGATGGCGGTCGCAGTGGTGTCGTTGCCCGCGATCAGCGTGGCGCGCACCAGCGAGACAGCCTCTGCGAAAGTCAGCTTCTCCTTGCCGCCATCCTCATTGGTAACTTGCGCATGAACCAGATCGGAAAGCATGTCTTCCGACGGGTTCCCCTCGCGCTGCCTCATCTTGGCGATCAGGTATTGCTGAAGCTCCGCGATCTGCGCGGCATTGGCCAGCATCGTCTCGCGGCTCTGCATCGCGCCGATCTGCGCGGTGACCGCGACCGACCAGCGCGAAATCTGCTCCTCCATGCCCTGATCGAGCCCGAGCTGCTCCACGATCACCCGGATGGTCAGCGGGATCGCGATGTCCTTCACACCGTCGCACCGGCCATCGCCGCGCGCCACCACATCGGCGATCACCCCGCGCACCACTTCGGTGATGCGCGGCTCCAGTTCCTTCACGCGGTGCGCGGTGAAGGCCTGCTCCATCAGCTTGCGGATGCGTGTGTGATAGGGCGGATCGGACATGATCGCGTCCGGGAAATAGCCCCCGCCATGCTCTTCGAGGTAAGCCTGAAACTCCTCCCGCATCCCGCGCGCCTGCTGTTCGGAATAGCCGTGCTTCACCGAGAAGGTCACCGGGTCGGACTGGATCTGCGCAATATCCTCGTGCCGCGTCACCAGCCAGGAACCGAGCCGCTCGTCATAGTGGATCGGATCGCCGTGGCGCATGACGCGGTAGAACGGGTTCGGCTGCGCCTGGATCGCGGTATCGGCCAGCGAACCGCTGCCCAGCAGCGCCTGCTCTTCGGCGGTGAGTTCCCGCCGCGCGCTGATCCGGTCTTCGCTTGCCCCAATTTGCGTTGACGTTGCCATGTACCCTGTCCCGTGAATTGATGCAGCGGTTCGTGCCGCCTCTTGTCATGTTCTATGGACCGCGCGGCGACGGCCAACCATGCCCGCCCTCGAACCAAGGCTTGCCCCGAGGGGAAGGATCAGTACCCCGACGCATGCGCCACGGTGACTTCCAAGCCGTCCAGATCATCGCTCATCCTGATCTGGCAGCCCAGGCGGCTGGTGTCCTTCATGACGTCCGCCACCATGTCGAGCATGGCGAACTCCACCTCGTCCGGCTCACCCACTTCGTCCCACCAGTCCTGCGAAATGTAGACGTGGCAGGTCGCGCAGGCGCAGCCTCCCCCGCAATCGCCCATGATCCCGGCAACCCCGCGCCCACGGCCGAGTTCCATCAGGCTCACGCCCTCATCCACATCGGAAAATTCGTGCTTCACGCCGTCGATGTCGGTCATGGTGACATGAAGGTTGCCCATAAGTCCGGCCCGGTCCTCTTCGTTTGGTTTTCATAGGTGATGCCGCAGCCGGGAGGCCGCGCAAAGCGCTCCCCGTGCCTTGCGACTTGCCCCAGCAGGAAAACCGCCACCACGTAGCCGCCGGGCCTTCCGGTACAGGACAAGCCCTCTGCCCGGCCCGTCATTTGCCGCGCCGCACCTCCCTCCTAACCTGCCTCCCCAAGAGCCACGAGAACACCCGTGGCCAGAAGGAGAAAAACCGTGGGACGGACACTGATCCAGAACGCCACGATATTCGACGGGACGGGCAAAAGCACGATCAAGGGCGACCTTGTGGTCGAGGGCAACCGTATCACCTCAGTCGGCACCGCAACCGTCGCGCAGCCGGACGACATCACGATCGACGCCAGCGGCATGTTCCTGATGCCCGGCATGGTCGAAGGCCACGCGCACCTCTCGTTCGAGAATGTCTGCGCGACCGAGGATCTGATCACCCCCTGTCCCGAAACGCAGGTCTTCACCGCCGCGCGCGGGGCCAAGGCGCTGATCGAGGCGGGCTTTACCTCTGCCTACGGTGCGTCCGAAGCGAAGCTGAAACTGGCCGTCGCCGTGCGGGACGAGGTCAACGCCGGCCGTCTGCCCGGCCCGCGCATCCGTGCGGGCGGCCTCGAAATCTCCGTCACCGGCGCGATGGGGGATGAGAGCAAGCTCCACAATCCGCGGATCGGCCCCTCCGCCATCGTCGACGGCGTGGAAGAGATGCGCAAGACCGTGCGCCTCCACTGCCGCGAGGGGATCGACAATGTGAAGCTCGATGTCTCGGGCGATCCGTTCTACCCCGGCACCCCCGGCAACACGACGCCGATGACGTTCGAGGAAGTGCGCGTCGCCGCCGAGACGGCCCATGCCTATGGCCGCAAGATAAACGCCCACACCCGCTCCATCGAAGGCTCCAAGCACTGCGTCCGGGCGGGCGTGGACGGCCTGTTCCACTGCGAATACGTGGACGAGGAGCTGCTGGACATGATGGAGGAGGCGCGGGACCGCATCTTCGTGGTGCCCACCGTCGGCCTTTTCGCGCAGATCATGGCGGGCGAGGCTTCGGCGCATGGCCTCTCCCCCGAACTGGGCGGCTACATGAACATTCCGGATCTGCTGGAAAACTCGGTGAAGACGCACACCGAACTGCGCAAGCGTGGCATCCGCCACCTGATCGGCGGCGACTATGGCTTCGGCTGGAGCCCGCAAGGTACGCAGGGGCGCGACCTCAAATCCTTCGTCGATTTCTACGGCTACACCCCGGCCGAGGCGCTGGTCTGCGCCACCCGCAACGGCGGCCTCGCCATGGGATACGGCGGCGAACTCGGCACTCTGGCGCCGGGCAATCTGGCCGACCTGATCCTGGTCGACGGTGATCCGCTTGCGGACATTTCCATCCTAGCCGGGCCGGAAAAGGTCGCCTTCGTGATGAAGGACGGCGCGGTCCAGAAAATCAGCCCTGCCCTCGCAACACATGCGAGCACGCCGACGCTCGAAGCGGCGGAATAAGGAGCCTCGGAATGAACGTCGCCACCGGAACGCTGCAGCCCGGCGAGGCCCGCTGCCCCGCCGAATCCACGCAGGACATCATCGCCGCCGACCGCAACGCTGCGCCTGCCTGGGCGGCCAGCGAAAGCTACCACTACCTCGGCAGCGAGGACGTTTCCAAGGAACGCTACACCGACCCCGCCTTCGCAAAGGGCGAGTTCGAGCGGATGTGGACGCGCACATGGCAGATGGCCTGCCGTGAGGATCACATTCCCGAAGTGGGCGACTATTACGTCTACGATATCGGATCGTACTCCTTCATCGTCACCCGGTGTGACGATGACGAGATCCGCGCCTACTTCAACGCCTGCCTCCATCGCGGCACCAAGCTCAAGCCCTCCGGCACGGCGGGCTTCGCGGCGAAGCTGAAGTGCCCGTTCCATGGCTGGACCTGGAACCTCGACGGATCGCTGAAGGAAATCCCTGAAAAGTGGGACTTCGCCCATGTCGCCACGCGGAAGATGTGCCTGCCCGAAGCACGGGTGGAGCGGCTGGGCGGCTTCGTCTGGATCAACATGGACCCCGCCGCGCCCAGCCTTGAGGAGTACCTCGGCGCCGAGGCCCTCGCTCATCTCAAGGCGTGGAAGCTGGAGGATCGCTACATCTACCTCCACGTCCAGAAGAGCTATCCGGCCAACTGGAAGCTGACGATGGAGGCCTTCATGGAGGCCTATCACGTCGGCGACACGCACCCGCAAGTCGCGCCCGCCAATGGCGACGTAAACTCTCAGTACGATGTCTACGGCGATCACGTGGACCGCTTCATCTCCACGCTCGGCGTGGTCAGCCCCAAACTGCGCGACAAGTACAGCGAGGCGGACATCATCGCCAACTTCACGCTGGGCGACAGTTCCTCGCTGGGCGGCAGCAAGCCCGAACTGAAGGCGGGCGAGCGCGCGCGGCAAGTGATGGCGGACATGTTCCGCGACATGTTCGAAACGGCAACGAACACCGATCTCAGCCACGTTTCGGATACCGAGCTGCTCGATACCTACAGCTACACGTTCTTCCCGAACCTGTTCCTGTTCCCCGGCATCTCGCTGCCGATGATCTACCGTTTCCGCCCCGACGCGCGCGACCATCGCCGCACGATCTACGAAGTGATGTTCATGCGGCCCAAGCCCAAGGACGGCGGCGAGGTAGAGACTGCCGAGGTGGAGATCCTTCAGGATCACCAGTCCTTTGCAGAAGCGCAGGGCATGGACCCCGGTTTCGGCCATATCCTCGATCAGGATACCGACAACCTCTACGCCCAGCAGGAAGGTCTGGAAGCCAGCGCCAAGCCCGGCATCACCCTGGGCGACTATCAGGAAGTGCGCGTGCGCCACTTCGAACAGACCATCGACAAGTACATGGCGCTGCCGCCCTATCAACCTGACTTTAGGGCCCTTCAACGCTGATGACGTTTTCACTATCGGGTCGCACTGTTTTCGTCGCCGGCGCCTCCTCCGGGATCGGCGCCGGTTTCGCGCGCGCCATTTCCTCTGCGGGCGGACGCGTCGTGCTGGGCGCGCGGCGGGTGGACCGCTGCGCCAAGCTGGCGGCGGAACTGGGCGAGGCACTGGCCGTCGAACTGGACGTGACGGACGAGGCTTCGGTGCGCTCCGCCTTCGATGCGGCAGAGGCCCGGTTCGGCACGATCGATGGCGTGATCTGCAATGCCGGTGTCGGCACCGGCGGCCGTTCCACCGATGTGCCGGAAGACGGGCTGCGCCGCGTGCTCGATACCAATCTGCTCGGCGCGATGCTGGTCGCGCGCGAGGCCGGACGGCGGTTGATCGCGGGCGGCAGTCGCGAGCATCAACGCGGGCGCGTGGTGCTGATCGGGTCGATCACCGCGCTGCAGAACGGCACCGGCGATGCCCTATATGCGGCCACCAAGGCGGGTCTTGCCCACCTGGGCCGGCAACTGGCGCGCGAATGGGTACGGCAGGGGATCAACGTCAACACCCTGCAACCCGGCTGGATCGCCACCGAGATCAACACCGACTGGTTCGCCAGCGAGCGCGGACAAGCCGATATCGCCGCCCTCCACCGCCGCCGCCTGCTCGATGCCGAGGCGCTGACGCCCACCCTGCTCTACCTGCTTTCCGACGCCTCCGCGCAAGTGACGGGCGCCACATTCACGATCGACGACGGGCAATCGTTATGACGAGTAGAGGCGCCCTTGAAGGGCTTACCGTGATCGAGGTCGCCGAGCGGGTGAGCGGGGAATATACCGGCAAGCTGCTGGCCGATCTCGGCGCCGAAGTGATCAAGGTGGAACGCCCCGGCGGCGCTCCGACGCGCGCGATGGGGCCGTTCGCGGCGGGGGAATCGACGCTGTTCGCCTACCTCAACACCAACAAGAAATCGGTCGTGCTGAACCTTGCCGATGCCGCGGATCACAAGGTGCTGGACCGCCTGCTGACCCGCGCCCATGCGCTGATCGACGATCACGACGCGGGCTGGTGCCGGGCGATGGGCCTGACGCCCGAAGCGGTCGCCCCCGCGCATCCCGCGCTGGTCCACACGCTGGTCACGCCGTTCGGGCAGGATGCGCCGGAAGGCTGGCAATCCGCCCGCCCGATCAACGTCATCGCGGCGGGCGGCTGGGCCTACCACAGCCCCAGCGAAACGCCTGCCGACAAGCCGCCGCTGAAAGGCGCAGGCCGGTTCCTCTCCGACTACGAAGCCGGGATCGACGCCGCGCTGGCCACCATGGCCTCGCTGCTGCGCCTGCGCCGCAAAGGTCAGGGCCAGTTCGTCGATATTTCCGAAGTGGAAGTGCAGTTGAACCGCATCGACTGCGTGCTGGACCGCATGCTGGCGGGCGAGGCGGAGCCCAGCGACGCGCGCACCGCCTACGACATGGGCGGCCCCGGCACGTCCTTTGCCTGCCGCGACGGGCATGTTTTCCTGCTGATGACCAGCCGCGCGCACTGGAAGGGCCTCTGCGCGCTGATGGGCGATCCGGACTGGACGCAGGAACTGCGGGAGGACTGGCTGGAGTTCGACTGCACCGCGCCCAATGTCGCGAAATTCCGCGAACACTTCACAGGCTGGATCGCCCGGCAGGACAAGCATCCGATTACCGAGGCCGCACAGAAGGCGGGCGTCGCCATGGTGCCGGTCCAGACCGCGAATGACCTGCCCCGCCACGAACAGTTCGTCCATCGCGGCTTCTTCCAGCAGGCGGTGCATCCGGCGTTCGGAGACGTCTCCTACCCCACCGCCGCCTACCGCATGAGCGCCACGCCGGTTTCGGTGAAGGCGGCAGCACCCTGTCTCGGCGCCGATCAGGAGGAGATCCTCGATGCCGCTTCCTGACCGGAAAGGCCCCCTTGCCGGCATCCGCGTTGTCGAACTCACCAAAGTCTGGGCCGGCCCCTACGCGGGCAAGCTGCTCGCCCACCTCGGCGCGGAAGTGATCAAGATCGAATCCCGCTCCAACCTCGACGAGATGCGCGCCTATGGCGGCGTGGACATCGACGCCGCGCCCTATTTCCTGTCGATCAATCAGGAGATCCTCTCGGTTCAGGTCAACATGAAGACCACCGAGGGGCTGGACCTCGTGAAGCGCATGATCGCCGAGACCGACATTCTGATCGACAACATCCGCCCCGGCGCGATGGAACGGTCCGGGCTCGATTACGAAAGCCTCAAGGCGATCAAGCCGGACCTCATCCAGTGCGCGATCAAGATGTGGGGCAGCGACGGCCCGCTGGGCTATCAGACCGGCTACGCCCCCTGCTTCGCCGCGCTCTCCGGCCTCACCGCGCTGGTGGGGCATGAGGGCGAGACGCCCAAGGGCATGAACATCCGCTACGGCGATTCCACCGCCGGCGCGCTGGCCGCACTCGCCTGCGTGGCCGCGCTCCACCACCGCGAGAGCACCGGCGAAGGCCAGTTCATCGACCTGTCGGCGGTGGAGGCGATGACCAGCCTCGTCGGAGACAGCCTCTTCGCCGCCAGCGTCACCGGAGACGTGCCCAAGGCCGACGGCAACCACCACCCGGAGATGGCCCCGCACGGTTTCTACTCCTGCGGCGAGAGCGACTGGACAAGTATCGCAGTGGCGAACGAGGCCGAATGGCGCACACTCTGCAACACTCTGGGCGCCCCTGCCCTCGCCACCGATCCGCGCTTTACGACGCTGGCGAACCGGCTGACCAACCGCGCCGAACTCGATGCCGAACTCTCCGCGCTCACCCGCCCGCACCACGCCGCAGACCTTGCCGAAAAGCTCAGAAACGCAGGCGTTCCGGCGTTCAAGGCGATGAGTTCGATGGACCTCTGCTCGGACGGTTTCCTCTGGGGCCGCGACGCCTTCCGCATGGTCAGCGATCACCGCAACGGCACCCGTCCGATCATCGGCCCGTCATGGCGGATCAGCCCCGAAGGCCCGCAGGTCGAACGCGGCGCTCCCCTGCTCGGGGAGCACAATGGCTATGTCTACCGCGAGCTTCTGGGCTTGTCGGAAAGCGAAATGGACGATCTGATAGCCCGCAAAGTGATCGACTGAAGGGTGAATTCTTGAAACTCGCATTCGCGATGCCGCACATGCTCGAACTCAAGGCAACGATGCAGCCATGGGAACTGGCCGTCACCGGCGCGGACCAGACCGCGCTCGCCAAATGGGCGGAAAAGCTGGGGTTCGAGATGATCGCGGTGCCCGAGCATCACGTGATCCCGAAAGCCCACGTCGATCTTTCCGGCCCATTCTACTTCAACGCCTATACCGCGATGAGCCACTTTGCCGGGGCCACGGAGCGGGTGCGGGTCAATTCCTGCATCGCCATCCTGCCCGCGCAGCACCCGATCGTCACCGCCAAGGCGCTGGCGACGATGGACTGGCTTTCTTCCGGCCGCGTGACGATCACGTTCGCAGTCGGCTGGCTGGAGGAGGAGTTCGCCCTGCTCGGCATCCCCTTCCACGAACGCGGCGCCATGGCGGAGGAATACATCCAGGCGATCCTCGCGCTCTGGACCCAGGAAAACCCGGAATTCGAGGGCAAGTACGTCTCCTTCCGCGATGTCGCTTTCGAACCGAAGCCGGTGCAGAAACCGCATATCCCGGTGTGGTTCGGCGGCGATGCCGATGCCGTGCTGAAGCGCACCGCGCGCTATGCGCAAGGCTGGTGGCCGTTCCTGACGAAGCCCGAGACGATCCCCGACAGGATCGACTTCATCCGCTCGCAGCCGGACTACAACGGCCAGCTTGCCGACGTGTTCTACGGCATTTCCACAGCGCGCGTCGGTGAGGGGCACAAAGTACAGCACGACCCTTCCGCCCGGCCCGGCCAGACCGGGCAGCAGCTTCTGGACCGGCTTGGCCAACTGGCCGAATGGGGCGTTACCTGGAGCTCGATCCCGATCCCGAATCTGCCCGGAATCGAGGCCTATCGCGATTACACCCAGTGGATCGCCGAGGAGATCATGCCCGGCCTGCGCTGAGCGGTGAATGCGGGGAAAGGATCGCGCGCGCCCCCGCGATCAATCCCCCGCTCGCCTTGACGCAAAGCCCCGCCACACCGAACTGTCCCGGCAAAACAGGGGAGAGACCCGACATGAATCCACCCAGGCCCAAGCCCAAGCTGGACCAGGAAAACACCGCCTTCTGGACCGGCGGTGGCCAAGGACAGCTCAACATCACCCGTTGCGGCGATTGCGGAGAATTCACGCATCCGCCGCGCATTCTGTGCCGCCATTGCCAATCGGAGAACGTTGCCCCCCACGCCGTTCCCGGAACCGGCACGATCGACAGCTTCACGGTGAACCACCAGCCCTGGGCCAAGGGGCTGGAAGTGCCTTACGTGATCGCCCGCGTGAAGCTGGACGGCGCGCCCGGCGTGTTTCTCACCACCAACATCGTCCGTAGCCCCGTGGAAACCGTGGACTTCGAGGACAAGGTTCGCGTCACATTCGAGGAACAGGACGGCATATTCTATCCCCTCTTCGAGAAAGTCGCCTGATGGCCGGCAAGGAAGCCTATATCACCGGCGTCGGCCAGTCCGAAGTCGGCGTGCGCCTGCCGCGCCATCCGCTGCTTCTCACGGTCGATGCGGTGCGCGAAGCGCTCGACAATGCCGGGCTCCGGCTCGACCAGATCGACGGCGTCTTCACTTACCCCGGCAAGATGAACGGCTATACCGCCTTCTCCCCGGTCGGCAGCGAAGACCTCATCGAAGTGCTCGGCATCAAGTCGAAGTGGCACATGGGCGCGATGGAACAGCCCGCGCAGCTCTCCGCCATCGGCATGGCGGCCATGGCTGTGAAGCAGGGGGTCTGCCGCCACGTCATCTGCTTCCGCACGGTCTACGAAGCGGGCGGCATGGCCGATCCGGCTCAGTACATGTCCGGCGCGAAGCAGGATACCGTCACCGGGTCCTCGCAGTGGACCAGCCCGTTCTGGGCCACATCGGCAGCCTGCTGGACGGCGCAGTACGCGGCCCGGCACATGCACCGCTACGGCATGACGCGCGAACAGCTCGCCCAGATCGCCATCAACGGTTCGAAGAACGCCATGGCCAACCCGCGCGCCCGGGCGATCACCAAGGAAGAACTGACGCTCGACAAGTACATGTCGGCGCGGATGATCACCACGCCGCTGTGCCTCTACGATTGCGACCGCTTCTCGGACGCTTCCACCGTCGTCATCGTCTCGGCGGGTGACGCGCTGGACGAAGTCACGGCAACGCCGATCCGCATCGCCGCCATGTCCGGTTCGGTGGATCGCTACTCGTGGGATCAGGTCGAGGAATTCGCCGCCTACGAAACCGGCGCCGATCTCTGGACCCGCACCGACTACACGGCGGCCGATGTCGATACCGTGCAGTTCTACGACGGGTTCGCGTTCCTGCCGATCACCTGGCTGGAAGGGCTCGGGTTCTGCCCCAAGGGCGAAGGCGGCCGCTTCATCGAAGGTGGAAAGCGCATCGCGCGCGATGGCGAATTGCCGCTCAACACGTTCGGCGGGCAGCTCGGCGCGGGCCGGCTGCACGGTTTCGGTTTCGCGCACGAGGCCGTGACCCAGCTTCGCGGCGCAGCCGGCGAACGGCAGATCGGCGGCGACCCCAAGCTCGCGGTCGCCACCTCGGGCGGCGGCCCGATGGCGGCAGCGCTGCTGCTGGCGCGCGATTGACTTGTAGACTCCGACCTCGCGGGCTCTCCTCCTGCGAGGTCGGGGATGTCCTGCGGGGGCGAGACCGGCAACTTGCCGAAGCACGCTAGAACCGAAACTCAGCCGATCGAGGCCAGCGCCGGTTCCTTTTCACCTACAGGCTTGCGGGTGCGGTGCCGCTTGAGCCCGATCAGGGGGCGCAGCGGGCCGATTTCGCGCCCGAGGAGATAGAACAGCCAGGAACCGCCCGCCACGGTGAGGCAGAGAGTCAGGAATTCCGGAAGCGCGGTCAGTCCCATGTCGCGCAGGCCGTAGCTCACGAAGACCATCACCGTCTGGTGCGCGATGTAGATCGGGAAGACCGCTTCCACCAGCGTCACGCGCCAGCGGCTGTCGAAGTTCCAGAACCGGTCGGCAATGCCGAACAGCGCGATCACGGTGCCCCAGCATTGCATCGACTTGGCGAAGGAAAGCGGCTGCTCCCAGGCAGCCGGGGTCGGAATATTTCCCGGATAGAGCAGCGAATCCCGGATCACCCACGCATAGCCCGCGATCCCCAGCACCAGCGCCACTTTCCACTGCCGCGCTATCGCCTGCTGGATCGGCACCGATCCGCGAAGCAGGAAGCCGAACAGGAACATCCCGCCGTAATGCAGATGCGCGGCCCGATCCTGCAGCAGGTTGTGGATGTCGGTCCAGCCATAAGGGATCAGGCGGACAAGGAAGATCAGGCCGATGCCCACCGGAAGCAGGGCCGGACCGGACAGCACGCGCTCCGCGGCCTTTTGCAGCTTGGCACGCCATGCATCGGGCAAGGCCATCAGGGCGAAGCAGAGCAGGAGCGTGTAGACCAGCAGGTAGATCACGAACCACATGTGCATCGTCGCAGGAAGGCTTTCATAGCCCACCTTCCGGAAGCTGAAGGCGTCGTGCAGCAGGAAATAGCCGTAGCCATGCGCGTAGCCGCTGTTGATCAGCCCCATGTAGGGCTGCGGCGGCACCACCACGGTCAACCCGAACAGCAGCGGAATGCCAAGGCGCAGCACCCTGCTTTTCAGGAAAACGCGGTTGTTGCCGTCCTTCTTGAGTAGCGCCGCGCTGGCATAGCCGGAGATCGCGAAAAGCAGCGCCAGACGCCATGCGCTCAGGCCGAGCAGCGGGATCTCGGCCCACGCCACGACACCGCGCGTGGGGGTCTGATAGCCCCACGGCGTGAACGAAAAGCCGACGTGATAGAAGATCAGCAGAACAAACGCGCCGACGCGCAGCCAATCCATTCCATAGTGGCGTTGCGACGGGACGGGCTTCATCATTCTCCGGTGGGGTGGGCGGATCCGCCAGTGCGGAAGCACGGCCCACTTAGGGATTTCGCCCGTTTTCCGCAATAACGGGGTTGTATCAGGTCGTCGCAGGGGCATTGCCGGGCGACCGATCCGGATCGGGGCGGATTGTGCTTGGGGGGTCTGCGCAGCCCTCCCATGATGGCCGGATGCCACCTCCTTCGCGCCCCACCATGGACGATGTCGCCCGGCTCGCAGGGGTTTCGCGCAAGACCGTCAGCCGCCTGGTGAACAGCTCTGCAACCATCAGCGAACATACGCGCGGCCTTATCGAGGCGGCGATGGCGGAACTGGGCTTCGCGCATCGCCAACCGGCCAGCGCAGGGCTTCGCCCCGCGCTCATCGTCCTACTGCACGACGGCTCGGACCCCGCCCTTGCCAGCGTGATGGAAACCGAACTTCTCACACAACTTCAGGACGGTGGCCCGGCCCTGGCCGTCCATCTGCTCGCCGCCGATCCCGCACAGCGATTGCAGCGGTTCCTGGCCGCTCACCGCCCGAGCGGCGCGATCCTGCTGCCGCCGCTCTCGTCCGATCCCGCCCTTGCCCAAATGTGCGCAGCGGCGGGCGTGCCCTGCTCCCGGCCCGGCGAACCCGGCCTTGCCTGTGACGACCGCGCGGCGATGGCCGAACTCGTGCACTGGCTGGCGGCCGAAGGGCATCGCCGCATCGGCCTTGTCGCCGGACCGGAAACCTCGCCCGGACCGCGCCTGCGCGAACAGGGCTACCTCGATGCCATGGCGGACCGGGGCGGAAGGGGGCCGCCCCTCGTCGTTTCCGGGAACGGCACTTTCGAATCGGGGATCGAGGCGGGCCTGCTCCTGCTCGACGTCAGCCCCCGCCCCAGCGCGATCGTCTGCTGCAACGACGAGATGGCGGCCGGCGTTCTCCATGCCGCCGCGCGAACCGGAACTTCGGTGCCGGGTGAACTCTCGGTCGTGGGGTTCGGCGATACGCCGCTGGCGGCCCGGACCCTGCCGCCACTCACATCGATGCGCGTCCCCTGGGCCGCCATCGCGCGAGAGGCGCTCACCCGGATCACGGACGGAGCAATCGCCCGCCACACCTTCGCGGCCGACCTCAGCCTGCGCGGCTCGGTCAGCCGCTACACCGGGGAAGGCATCGGCTCCGATCCCCTCATTCCGCCCGGGCGCGCAGCGCATTTCCCTGGCCGAGTTCCTCCAGCGTGAAGCCGTTGCCCGGCATGCATTGCTGCACCTCGATCACGTTGCCCTCGGGATCGTAGCCGTAGATCGTGCTTACATGGCCCACGTCAACGAAATCCCGGTCGCCGAAGGTCATGCCGCAGGCCTTCAGGTGGAGAATGTCCGATTCGATATCGGTCACATCGATGCAGAAATGCGTATAGCCGCGATCGTTGGGCCTGAGCGGCCGGGCGATGTCGGAAGGCGGAGCGGAATACTCGAACAGTTCGAGATAGCACTGCCCCGCCCGCAACATCACGCCCTTCGCCGCCGATCCGGCCACATCGACGATGCGGTCCATCACCGGCTCGTCCGCCCAGCCGAACCCTTCGTCCACTGGCTCGAAACCGAAGGCTTCGCAGTAGAAACGCGTCATTCGCGCAAGGTCGCGGCAGTTCACGCCGACATGATGGATGCCCCGGATCATCGCCTCTTCCCGATCGATTGAGGCGGCATTATCGGCGCCCGGCGGCCGGCGAACAACCGCGCCAGCTTGACCGGGAGGGAGCATCGCCGTTGGCGAAACGGCAATGAATGATGCCCCCCGGAGACCATTCAAGACCCTATGCTTAGTATTCCTTTTACCTTAAGTGCTTACCCCTAAGCCAAGCTCCCGTAACGGAGCGCGACCCTCTTCCCCCCGAGGTTCCCGCCTTTTGGATCACGCCGTCATCCAGTCCCGCACGACCCCCGCGCCCGGCGCTGCCCGCATGATCGCAAGCGATCCGGCGCAGCTATACGCGCAGGCAGCGGCACTGACATCGATCGGCGCCTGGTCCTGCGATCTGCGGACGCAAGAGCTTTCCTGGACGGAAGGTGTGTTCCAGATCTTCGGCGCCCCGCTCCACCGCCAGATGGACCGCCGCGAAACGCTGGAATTCTACGCCGAGGATTCGCGCGCCACGCTCGAGCGGCTACGCTCGCAGGCCATTGCCGCGCGTTCTGGATTCTCGATGGAAGCGCAGATCAGGCGCGCCGACGGCGAACTGCGCTGGATGCGCCTGACCGCGGCAACCCGCGTCGAGAACGGCCGCCCCGTCAGTCTCTATGGCATGAAGCAGGACATCACCGAGGAACGCCTGCGCTGGGAACGGCTTCGCCAGATGGCCGAGAATGACGCGCTGACCGGCCTTTCCAACCGCGCCCGTTTCCAGTCCGAATTCCTCGACCGACCCGCCGGTGACGATAGCCTTTCGGACATCGGCGCCATCGTGCTGTTCGACATGAACGCCTTCAAGGCCGTCAATGACAGGTGGGGCCATGCCGCCGGCGATGCTTGCCTGACCGGCTTCGCCCGCCGGCTGCGCGCCACGTTCCCCGAAGCCCGGCTCATCGCCCGCATCGGGGGTGACGAATTCGCGATGATCCTGGGCCGCACGGGATCGCGGATGGGGCTCGAGATATGCGTGCGGCACCGCATGAGCGCCCTGGCCTCTCCCGTGATCTGGCAGGAACGCTACCTCCCGCTTGGCGCCTGCGCGGGCATGGCATTCCCCGACAGCGCCGGGGGCGTCGATCCGGAAGCCCTGTTCCACCGGGCCGACGCGGCGCTTTACGAGGCGAAACGGCGCGGCGGAAACGTGGTCTGCACCGCGCCTTAATCCCGCTTACTCTCCGTCAGGCTCGACCCATGTGGTGCGGGTGACGCGGGGCGAGAGGTATTTCGTCGCCGTCCAGCCGCCATCGACGACGATCGACTGGCCATTGATCATCTCGCTGCCGGGAAGGCAGAGAAACGCGATCACCGAAGCGATATCCTCGGGCTGGGCAAGCCGCGGATAGGGCGTGGTTTCGACATTGGCGCGCTTGAAGCCCTCATCCTCGAAACGGTGGCGCACCATGTCGGTCATCGTCACGCCCGGCGCCACGCAGTTCGAACGGATGCCGCGCGGGCCGTATTCGCAGGCCATGTGTTCGGTCAGCGACTTGAGACCGCCCTTCGCCGCCGAGTAGGCGCCGCCCCGCCGCCCGCCGATATGCGCGAAAGTGCTGGTGACGTTCACCACGCTCGCGCCCTGCGAAAGGTGCGGGATCACATCGCGGCACAGGCGGAACGGAGCCACCAGCATGATGTCGAGGAAATCGTCCAGCGTTTCGTCGTCGGTTTCGTCCAGCGGCTTCGGACTGCCGACACCGGCATTGTTCACCAGCGCGTCGATCCGGCCGAACCGGTCCAGCGCGGCCTGCACGATCCGCGCGGGCGCGGCAGGGTCGGTAAGGTCCGCCGATATCGCCAGCACATGGTCGGGGTTGCCGATCTCTGCCTCCAGCGTGGCCAGCTTGTCCTTGCTGCGACCGACGCCGACGATGGCGAAGCCTTCGCCATGGAGTATCTTTGCGGTTTCAAGGCCGATGCCGCTGCCTGCCCCGGTGATGATGGCCGTCTTCATCTCGCCCAGTCCCTTTTTCATGTGTCCGTTGCGCCCGCGCTAACCGGCTTTGGCGGGCGGGATAAGCCCTGACTTGGGCGGCAGGCCGCCTTGATCGTCGCTGCGATAAGCGCCGCCCCCCGCCTTGGCCCGCCTCTCCGCTCTGACTAGGTTCGGACGATGAGCAACAACGACAAGAGCGCCGCCAAGGCGGCATTGGCCGGCATCCGCGTGATCGACATGAGCCGCGTCTTCGCCGCCCCCGTGGGCGCGCAGATCCTCGGAGACCTCGGCGCCGACGTCATCAAGATCGAGCGCCCCGGCGTGGGGGACGACGGGCGCGGCTACGGCTTCTCGTGGGTGCCCGGCAAGGACGGGATCGAGACCCGCCATTCCAGCTTCTTCACCGTGTCCAACCGCAACAAGCGCTCCATCACGCTCAACCATTCCAAGCCGGAAGGTCAGGCCATCCTCAAGGAGCTGGTGAAGACGGCGGATGTGCTGATCGAGAATTACAAGGTGGGCGATCTGGCCCGCTTCGGCCTCGATTACGAGAGCCTGAAGGCCATCAACCCGCGCCTGATCTACTGCTCGGTGACCGGCTTCGGCCAGACCGGCCCGATGGCGGCGCGGCCCGGCTATGACGGGCTGTTCCAGGCCACCGGCGGCATGATGGCCGTCACCGGCCTTCCCGAAGGCCAGCCCGGCGGCGGCCCGCTCAAGACCGGACCCAGCCTCGTCGATTTCGTGACCGGCCACAACACCGCCCTCGCCATCCTCGGCGCGCTGCAATACCGCAACCGAACTGGCGAGGGCCAGTTCATCGACATCGCCCTGCTCGACAGTTCGGTGGCGATGGTCAGCCACATCATGCAGGATTACCTCATCAGCGGGCAGGCCCCTCCCCGCCTCGGCAACGGCGGCAACGGCGGCGGCCCGGCAGACCTGATGCGCTGCGCCGACGGCATCATCTACCTCACCGCCGGCACCGACGAGCACTATCGCCGCCTGACCGTGTTGATGGAGCAGCCCGAACTGTTCACCGACCCGCGCTTCGACAGCAACCTGAAGCGCGGCAAGACCAACCGCGCCGAACTGATGGACCTCATCAACGCCTGGAGCGCGGGCTTCACCGTCACCCGGATGCAGGACATGCTCGACGGCGTCGGCATCCCCGCCGCGCGCTACAACGAACTGGCGGACGTGTGGGAGGATGAGCAGGTCAAGCACCGGAACTTGCGCGCCGCCACGCCGCACGCCTGGGCCGAAAGCGGTTCGGTGGACCTCATCGCCAGCCCGCTCGCCCAGATGTCAGCCAGCCCGGCAACCATCCGCATGGCCCCGCCCATGCTGGGCGAACATACCGCCGAAGTGCTGGCGGAGATCGGTATCGATGAAGCAAGGATGGCGGAATTGCGGGAAGTGGGCGCGATCTGAGGGCTTGCTGGGTAGACGCCTGCCCAACGCTCAAACTCCGTCGCCCAGGCTGGAACCCGCAGCCTTTTACCGCGCCGCGTCCGTCGGAATAGCGGAATCCCCGCCGGCGCAAGGATGACGAAGATGGTTGTTGCGAAGGCAAGGTGCCGTCGCGCAGTTCCTCATCCTGAACTTGTTTCGGGATCCATCCCACCGAAAGCTTCGCCGCCAAATCGCCCAAACCGAGGGCAAGTTTCCATGCCCAACAACAAGCATGGGTATAGACATGGATCCTGACAAAAGTTCAGGATGACAACGTGGAGGCCGGTTGCGAAAAAGGCGTCTCACCGGCTCACATCGGCAGATAGCTGCCCATCGCCTTCGGTATAGCGCATCGCCGACAAAGGAGATTTCCTGCCATTCCGGACACGCCCCATGCCGGATATACAAACTCTCATCTCCGCGTCAGTCGAGCACCATTCGGCTAACCCAAATTCTACATATGATCTTTATTCGATCGTCTTTGACGAGTGCAGTTATGTGTGGGGGAATGGAACAAACCGAATTGGAGCATGGAACCATTGCTGTTAGCTAGAGTCGGAATCAATATCATCATGGGGTAATGGCAATGCTGGTGTGTTGGGGGCGTCGATCGAAACTGGTCAAGGCGTTGGGGCTCTTTGCGCTTTTGACGACCCTAACGGCAGGGCGATTGCCGCTGCAATCTGCACGATCCGTGCTCGTGCCAATGGAAACCAATTCCCCGGTTGGTACGCCATTTAAGATCAAGGTAGGGGAATCTATCGCTTCTAGCCGGTTTATGCGTTGGAATTTGGGCCGCCTTGATCGTAAAATAACCGTCTCGATCGATAGGTTCGTCCAAGACGTTGGTACAGATCTCGATTTGGAAGGATTTGCTGCCACGGGGGCCTCCGCGAAGCGAACTGGGCTTAATAGCGACCACTATTATTGTTCTGCGGAGATCAAGGCCCACAACGATCTGTCATACCAGCTGGTCGCTAGCGTCTTCTCAAATGTGGAACAGTATGTGCGTTTCTGCTTTGCTGACGAGAACGCCGACGGACTGCTCGACCATGTTTTTCTTGGGGGGGCGAAGTCCAAGGAATTGCAAGCCGCTCGCGAGATCGAGCCAGTGCCGTTCCATACGCTGGAACTCACTCCAGACGCAGAAGGGAAGCAATTCCATCTCACGCTTAAGCGGATCGAGGCTGACCGCAACAATCTCCTGATCTATCTACGCCCTATGCGCGACGGAAAGGAAACGTCGTGGGGTAAGTTTAGTTTATGGGATGTCAGGACCGGCGCCGAGAGCCCCTTCAAAGATAAACTGAACGTCGCATATGGAACAGGTAAGCCTATTCCACTGCTTAATGTTGCGGGATACGACCTGGCCGTGATGAGCGTCGACCCCGAAGCCGGGGAGGTGACCTTCATGCTGAACAGAATTAGCGAACCAATGTACTATCAAAGCACTCAGCCTGAATTTAATATGATTTTTATTTATATCTAATTTTCCGAGGATTGATCATCCAATTGGGTTTTGGCTCCAGACGATTTTCACCGCAGTTCTGGCATTTGGCGGAGCTGGCAGCAATTTTCGGTGATCGTTGGAAGGTCGGAAGCTAACGTCCACTCACCACCCCTCATCGCCGCTAAAGCCGCGGATTTGGACTGCCTGAAAACGGTCGGGCGGCTTTACCTCGCCAAACGATGCGATCGGCGCCCCGGAAAGGCGATGAAGGGTGGTAAGCTGCCGCTACGCGCCGTCTCGGTCCAAACGGATTGCCTCTTCCAAAAAACGTTGCGGTTCTCGAACAAACTTCATGGCCCGCGATTGCATGATCGTTCTGACGACAGCTTCCCGGTTCGGCAGAAGGATCGCCCCATCCCTCGTGGCAAGGATGCAATCGAAATGGCGCGCGAGTCCGCAGATACCACCGACTAAATGTAATGAGAGGTCTGCCACATTAAGGCGGAACTGAATGTCCTCAATGACCTGCCCATCGAAGAAGACCTGAATGTCATCGGTCTTCTCATCGCCCCAAATTCGTAGGCTGGCGGACCAAGAATTTTTCTCGGGTAGTAGTGTGCCAAGCCTGGCAAACAGCACATCGGCATCGGTGCTTGAGAAACCCAGACGAATTTCATCGAGTTGCTCGCGCCTCATCCGTGCAGCAGTGGCTCCAGCGATACGGGCCGATGATGCTGGAACGAAGTCAAGAACGAATTGCCAAACCGCCATCGTCATATCGTAGCGCGTGATCGAACGTCCGCAATGGGTGGTGGGTTCAACGGGTGGCGGCAACACAGGCTTGAAAGCGCTCTGCGGGTGTTTGGTATTCGAGCGTTTTCCTTGGCCGTTCGTTGAGTTGCCGGGCAACGGCACTCAGTTTGGCCTGGCTGTATAGCGATAGATCGGTTCCTCTGGGAAAGTATTGTCGTAGCAGACGATTGGTGTTTTCGTTGGAGCCGCGCTGCCAAGGCGATTGCGGATCGCAGAAATAGACTTCGACATCGGTAGCCAGTGAGAGGCGCGGATGATCGGCCAGTTCCTTGCCGCGATCCCAGGTGAGCGACTTGTAGAGTTCGCGCGGTAGGCGCTGCGTCTGCCTGATCAGCGCCGACACCACGCTCCTTGTTTCCTTGTTGGCGACCTTGACCAGCATCACGTAGCGCGAATGCCGTTCGACCAGCGTCGCGATGTAGCTGTTCTTTGTGCCTCCGATCAGATCGCCTTCCCAGTGGCCGGGAATGGCGCGGTCCTCGACCGACGCGGGACGCTCGCTGATCGACACGGCATCCTTGATCTGTCCCAGCCCGTTGCGCTTGAGGCTGGCGTGCCGCGACCTGCGGATGGTGCGCCGGGCGCGCAGATGCTCCAGCAATTCCTTCTTAAGAACTCCCCGCGCCTGTATGTACAGGCTTCTGTAGATAGTCTCGTGCGACACTTGCCTATGCGGCTCCTCGGGAAAGCTGCGCCTGAGCCACCCCGCAATCTGCTCTGGTGACCATTTGCGGCACAGCTTGGCCGATACTGCCCGGGCCAATGGCGGCGAGCAAGCCAACTTGCAGGGCTTGGGCCGCAAGGCTCGGTCCCAGGCCGCCTGATCGGACACGGTCGCCCGATACCGTGCAAGGCCGCCGTTACGCCTGACTTCGCGACTGATCGTCGAAGGCGCGCGGCCCAGTCGCCGTGCTATCGCACGCAAGGGTTCACTGACGCTCAGGCCCCGCGATATCTCCTCCCGTTCGGCAAGGCTCAGCGCAAGGCGGCCACGCTTGCGATCGGCGGGCCTGATACCGCCGGTCGGCGAAATCACCGAAAATACCGACGATGACTCTCGATCAAACCTTCGCCCGATCGAACTCATCGATTCCCCGCGCTGCCAACGATCCCATATCTCCGCTCGCTGGCTGGCCGTGTAATATATCCGACGACGCTGCTTCATCGCGACACTCCATCTTCCTCAAAAGATTAAAGTGTTGCCACCACCCGTTGAACCCACCGGCGTAAGCCGCCATCCCAGCGCAAGCTGAAACAACGGCCAATAAACGGTGCCCGCGTTCAGCGCCCCTTGAACACCGGTCTGCGCTTTTCGGCAAAGGCCGTGACGCCCTCCACGAAATCCTGCGTGCGGGAGGCGTCGCGCTGGCCGAGGCGTTCGTTGGTGAGGGCCTGTTCCAGCGTGCAGTCGGTCGCCGCCCAAGCGACCTGCTTGATCCGGCGCAGCGACCACGGACCTTGCGCCAGTTCGCCCGCCAGCGCGAGGGCAGCGGCATCGAGGTCTTCGTCAGGCACCACGCGGTTGACGAGGCCCCATTCCAGCGCCCTGGCGGCAGGGAGACGCTCGCCCAGCAGCATCATTTCCATGGCGCGCACGCGGCCCACCGCGCGGGTCAGCAGCCACGAGGAACCGCCATCGGGCACAAGGCCGACGTGGCGGAAGGCCTGAAGGAAGAAGCCGCTTTCGGCGCAGAGGATCAGGTCGCCCGCCATGGCGAGGCCCGCGCCCACGCCCGCTGCCGCGCCGCGAACGGCGGTGACGACCGGTTGCTCCATGTTGCGCATGGCGATGATGACCGGATTGAAGTGACGATCCAGCAGAGTGCCCACGTCGCGGCGCGGATCGGCCAGCATGTCGGACGCATCGCCGAGATTCGCGCCCGAGCAGAACGCCTTGCCCTCGCCCGTCAGCACCACAGCCCGTGCCTCGAACGAGGCGCGGGTCATGGCGTCGAACAATTCCTCGCCCATCTGCGCGGAGCCGGCATTGCGGGTGGCGGGATCGTTCATCGAAACCCGCGCGACACCGTTTTCGAGGCTGTAGAGGACTTTCTCGTAGGTCATTTCAGGCATCGCTCCGTAATCCGTACCGGCTCAGGCCAGCATCTTTCCGAGACGGCCATTCACGATTTCCTCGGCCTCGGCAACGATCCTGTCGATCAGTTGCTTGCAGGTGGGAACATCGTGGATCAGGCCCTGCACCATTCCGGCCCAGAAGATGCCCTTCGTGAGATCGCCGCTCTGGAGCAGTTCGCGCCCGACGGCGCCTGCCACGAGGTGGCGGATATCGTCGAAGACCGCATCGGGCCGCGCCGAAATCTCGACGACCTCGTCGGATACGTCGTTCTTGCCGACGCGCGCGGTGTTCTTGAACTTGCGGAAGATGAGGTTGGTGCCCCGCTCGTCGTTCTCGACGTACTTGGCCTTCACGTTGTCATGGATCGGCGCTTCCCGCGTGGCGCAGAAGCGGGTGCCCATGTTGATGCCCTCCGCCCCCAGTGCCAGCGCCGCGACGAGACCGCGCCCATCGCCGAAACCGCCGCTGGCCAGCATCGGGATCTTCACCTTGTCCGCCGCCGAGGGGATCAGGATCAGGCCGGGAATGTCATCCTCGCCCGGATGGCCGGCGCATTCGAAACCATCGATCGAGATGATGTCGCAGCCGTGCTTCTCGGCCGAAAGCGCGTGGCGCACGGCGGTGCACTTGTGAAGCACGGTGATCCCGTGCGGCTTCACCATCTCCCAGATTTCGCGAACCTGCTGCGTGCCGGCGGTCTCGATGATCTTCACGCCGCCGTCGATCGCGGCCTGGGCATAGGCCTTGTAATCGGGCGGAAGGATGGTCGGGAACACGGTGATGTTCACGGCGAACGGCTTGTCGGTCATCGACCGGCAACGCTCGATCTCCTCGCGCAGCGCATGCGGGCTGGGCTGGGTGAGCGCGGTCAGCGTGCCGAGGCCGCCTGCATTGGACACGGCGCTGGCAAGTTCGGCCAGACCCACCCCCTGCATGCCGCCCTGCACGATCGGATGCTCGATACCGAGCATCTCGGTGACGCGGGTCTTGAACGCCATTGCCTGTGAACTCCCAAAAAGCCTCTTTCCGGCGGTCCTAGGGGGGATTGCCGCGCTTGGGGACACCCAAGGCGCAAAGGACGAAGCAATTCGCGCGGGCGATGCAGGGCGCGTTCCGGATATTGAAAGCCGGCATCTGATACCCAGATCCCGCATTCCACGATTTCAGGGAGTTTGACGAAGTGAACGGTTTCAAGACGGCCATGCTGCTGGCGGCGCTCACGGCGCTGTTCATGGGGCTGGGCTATATCTTCGGCGGCAGCGGCGGCGCGGCGATCGCGCTGGTCGTGGCGGCGGGGATGAACCTGTTCACCTTCTGGAACGCCGACAGCATCGTGCTCAGGATGCACAACGCGCGCGAAGTGGACGAACGCACCGCGCCGGAGTTCTACAATCTCGTCGCCGGGCTGGCCCGCCGCGCGCAGTTGCCGATGCCGCGCGTCTATCTGGTCGAGAGCCCCAACCCGAACGCCTTCGCCACCGGCCGCAATCCCCGAAACGCCGCCGTAGCCGCGACGACCGGCCTGCTCGACATGCTGGACCGCGAGGAAGTGGCCGCGGTCATGGCTCACGAGCTTGGCCATGTGAAGAACCGCGACACCCTCATCATGACCATGGTGGCGACGATTGCCGGCGCCATCTCGATGATCGCCAACTTCGGCCTGTTCTTCGGCGGCCACCTTGGTGGAGGCAGCGGCGAGAATCGGCCCAATCCGCTCGCCGCCATGGCAGCGGTGTTCATGGCGCCTTTCGCGGCGATGATCGTGCAGATGGCGATCAGCCGCACCCGCGAATTCGGAGCGGACAAGGCCGGCGCCGAAATCAGCGGCAACCCGCGCGCCCTCGCCTCGGCGCTGGCCAGGATCGCAGGCCCTGCACAAGCCGTCCCGAACGCCGCGTCCGAGCGCAACCCGGCAGCCGCCCAGCTCTACATCGTGCCGACTTCGGTATCGGACCTGTTCTCGACCCACCCGGCAACCGAGAAGCGCATCGCCGCGCTCATGGCGATGGAGAACCGCGGCATGGCTCAACCGTCACGGCGCTCCGCCTCTGCGCTCGATCCGAACCGGAGCTAGCGCAAGAGGCCAGCGAAACCGGGGCAGGCGCCGCCAGCAAGGAGCGCCCGCCCCTTCCTCCCGACCGCCCCCGATCCCTCGTTTCAAAAAGCGCGTCCACGATGCTCGGGACGCGCCCGGCCATTGCCTGCCTCGCCCACGGTTGTACATTCGTTCAACACGAATGAAGAACCATCTGAGAGGTGTCGGAGTGCTTAAATCTGTCGACGGCGGGCTGCGGTCCGTCCCGTTTCCGATCGATGATCCCGAACGGATCCCGGTCAAGCGCTACTACGACGCCGAGTTCTACCAGGCGGAGCTTGACCATCTGTGGCCTCACGTCTGGCAGATGGCCTGCCGCGAGGAACAGATCCCCGAAGTAGGCGACTGGATCGAGTACGAGAACGTCGGCAAGTCCGTCATCATCGTGCGCACCGCCAGCGGCGTGAAGGCGTTCCATAACGCCTGCCGCCATCGCGGCGTGCCTTTCGCGGGCGGCACCGGCAATGCCCATGGCAACTGCTCGAAGTCCGGCTTCGTCTGCCCGTTCCACGGCTGGCGCTGGAACATGGACGGCGAATCCACGCAGGTCTACGGCAAGCACATGTTCTCGGAGCGTCAGCTCCAGGAAGACGACATCAACCTGATCCCCTGCCGCGCCGAGACTTTCATCGGCTGCGTATGGATCAATCATGACCATGACGCACCTTCCGTGCGGGAATCGCTCGGCCCGATCGCCGAAAACCTCGAAGCGCGCGGGCTCGACAAGATGCGGGCCGAATGGTGCTACGGCGCCGTGCTGCCGGCCAACTGGAAGATCGCGATGGAAGCCTTCATGGAAGGCTACCACGTGATGCAGACGCATCCGCAGCTCCAGCACGCCGCGCCGATGATGTACGATTCCATGTACAAGACCCCGCGCGGCCCGGTTCCGATCATGGCCGAAGCCCACCTCTCCTATCGCGAGAACCAGGAGTTGCAGGTCAACTCGATGGCGCTCCTCAGCGAAGGCATGGCGGGCATGGTCCACGAAAAGGAAGTGGAAATCGCCCGCGGCCTCATCGGCATCGAGGAAGGCCTGCCCGAAGACCAGAACATGGCGATGTTCCACTGGCTCGGCATCGTCATGCACCAGATCACGGAACAGCTCAAAGCACGCGGCGAGCCGGTGCCCGATCTTTGCACGCTGTCGCAGACGCACCCCGTCAATGCGGTGGAATTCCTCTTCCCGCACTACTTCCTGCTGCCGTACTTCACCTCGATGTCGGCCTACCGCATTCGCCCGCTGGGCCCGGAAAGCTGCTACTTCGAGATCTGGTCGCTCACTTACTGCCCGGAAGGCAAAGAACCGGAGCCCGTCATGGAGCCGGTCGACCTGCCTTACAACAGCCCCGAATTCCCGCCGATCCCGCGGCAGGACTATGGCAACATCCCCATCCAGCAGAAGGGGCTGCACGCCACCGGGTTTGAATTCATGCGCCTGTCCAAGGACGTCGAAGGCATGATCAGCAATTACCAGCGGATCGTGGACGGCTATCTGAAAGGCGTGCCGCAGGACAAGCTCGCCAAAGCCATCCACAAGCTCGGCGGCAACTTCGACGGGAAGATCGAGGATCTCGGCTTCTGATAGCGGCCGGAGCCCTGCCCGTCCGGGCGGGGCTCCCTCCCCTTGATCCCGCGTTCCGGCAGGATGGTCCTGACCGCCATCACCGGAATGCGGATCGGCCTGCTCACTCGGCCCCGGCTTCGCCGGTCAGCGCCGCGACCAGCGCCTTGACCTTCTTCTGCCGCCATTGCGGCAGCGGCGCCACCAGCCAGTATCCGCGCCGGGACGGAACGGTGGCCTGAATGGCGGCGCGTTCGTCCGCCCCCATCAAGCCCCGCGCCAGCAGCCCCGGAACGCGCGCGCGGCCCAGCCCGGAACGCGCCGCCGCAATCGCCTGACCGGCATCGCTGACGGCGATCGCGGGCTTGGCCTCCTCGTTCTCCTGGCCCAGTTCGCCGCCGGGCGTGGGATCGCCCGGCCAGCCGATCCAGTCTCCCACACCGACTTCGACCCATTCGGCCGCGCCCAGTGCAGCGCCTTCCAGTTCGCCGGGCCCATCGGTCCAGCGGACGGCGAGATCGAGGTTGGCCTCGGTGAAATCGGTCAGTTCGCCATCGACGATGACGTAGCGCACCTGCGGATTGTCGGCACGGAACTGCGCAAGGCGCGGCGCCAGCCATGCGGCGAAGAATTCGCGCGGGGCGGCGATGGTATAGACATGGCTGGATTGCCCGGCCTGCATGGCCTGCACGGCATCCTCGAAATGCAGGAAACCGGTCCTGAGCGCGGCTAGGCCCGCTCCCGCTTCCTCGGTCAGCTCCAGACCCTTGCTGGTCCGCCGGAACAGGACCACGCCGAGGAGATCCTCAAGGGCGCGAATCTGCTGACCGACGGCGGCGGGAGTCACCGCCAGTTCGTCGGCCGCGCGGGTGAAGGAAAGGTGGCGTGCCGCTGCATCGAAAACGCGCAGGGCATTGAGGGGCAGGTGCGTGCGCTTCATGGAAGTTCCCTATGCGCAGTCGCCATAGCGGGCAATGGGCATCTGGAATGTATTGGCCGTCGGGAATGTTCTGCCGCAACCCCGGCGAGGGCGATGCCGCAATCCCGGCGAAGGCGATGCCGCAATCCCGGCGAAGGCGATGCCTCAACCCGCCGTTGCGGGAGCGGCCAGCGGGAAGAAGGGAATTGCTGCCTCCACCTGCTCGCCGTCGCTTCGCGTGAAGGTGTAGTATCCCTCCATCGAGCCCTGCGGGGTCGAAAGCGGGCAGCCCGACACGTAGTCGTGGCTGGCGCCGGGGCGAATGACCGGCTGTTCGCCGACGATGCCTTCACCCTCGACGATGCTGACATCGCCGTTTCCGTCCGTGATGCGCCAGTGCCGGGTGAGAAGCTGGAGCGTATCGTCCGAATCATTCTCGATGCGGATGTGATAGACCCAGAACCACTTGCCCGCCTCAATCCGAGATTGCTCGGGCAGGAAATTCACGGCGACCCTGACAGTCACGCCGTCGGTCAGTGCGGTATGCTGGAACAGTTCCTTCATAACACCCGCCAGCCTAACGACGAATCGGGATGCCTACAACAGGCTAGGCGGCCACCCCTGTCCCGGATGCGATCACCTTTGGCCACATTCCGGCGAAGCGCCGGCCGGACAGGAAACAACATCCATATCCGGCCGATTCACCGCCCGAAAAGCAAGGTATTGCAGGCCTCAGAGCCCCGCCCTGGTCAGTGCCTGGTCGAGATCCTCGATGATGTCGTCGGCATCTTCCAGGCCCACGTTGATGCGCAGCATCCCCTCGGAGATGCCCATGGCCTCGCGGCCTTCCGGCCCCATGTTGTGGTGCGTGGTGGATGCCGGGTGGCACATCAGCGAGCGCGAGTCGCCGATGTTGTTCGAGATGTCGACCAGTTCCAGCGCGTCGAGCAAGGCATGGGCCTGCTCGCGTCCGCCATCGACGATGAAGCTGAAGATCGGGCCGCAGGCATCCATCTGCTTGCGGGCCAGCGCCTGCTGCGGATGGCTGTCGAGCCAGGGATGCAGGATCCGCGGCACCCGGCCGGCAACGAACTCACCGACCTTCAGCGCGTTCTCGCTCTGCTTCTTCGCCCGCAGGTCAAGCGTTTCGAGACCCTTGAGCACGACCCAGGCATTGAACGGCGAAAGATTGGGCCCGGTGTTGCGCTGGAACGGCAGGAGCTTGTCGTTGATGAATTCCTCGGTGCCGCAAACGGCGCCCGCCAGAACGCGGCCCTGCCCGTCCATCAGCTTGGTGGCCGAATAGGCAACGACATCCACGCCGAACTCCATCGGACGCTGGAGAACCGGCGAACAGAACGCATTGTCGACCACGGTAGTGATGCCGTGCGCCTTGGCGATCGCGCAGATGCCTTCGATGTCGGCAATGTCCATCGTCGGATTGGCGGGCGATTCGAAGAAGAACACCTTGGTGTTAGGCCGGATCGCCGCTTCCCATGCAGCCGTATCGGTCGCGTCGATCACGGTGACGTCGATACCGAAACGCGGCAGCAGGCTATCGCCCAGCCAGCGGCACGAACCGAAAGCAGCGCGCGCGGAAACCATGTGGTCGCCGGCCGAAAGCTGGCACAGCAGCGCCGCCGTCATCGCGGCCATGCCGGAAGCCTGCGTGCGGCAGGCATCGGCACCCTCAAGCAGCGCGATGCGCTCTTCCAGCATCTGCACCGTCGGGTTCTGCAACCGCGAGTACGTCATGCCGTCGTCCTCGCCCATGAAGCGGGCGGCGACCGTGGCTGCGTCGTCGTAGCTGTAGCCCGAAGTGAGGAACAGCGCTTCGCTGGTCTCCCCCATTTCGGAGCGCCAGGTGCCCCCGCGGATCGCGCGGGTGGCAGGGCGCCAGTTGCGGGTCTTGGTGCGGTCCTGTCCGGTGGTGCGTTTCATGGGCCATGCCTCTAGGATCGTGAGCGACGCAGTGCAAGTCTAGGTGCCGTTCAACCCCATCTCAGCCGGCCTTGCAGTCGCTCGCTTTCCTCCCTATTCCGCCGAGCCGATGCCGACCGTTTCCCGTAATGACCGAGACCCGATCGGCTGGAGCCTGATCGTAACGGGCCTGTTCCTGGCCCTCGCCCTGTTCCGCATTTCCGAGCCGGGACGGTACTACTTCGACGAGATCCATTACGTTCCCGCAGCGCTCAAGCTGCTGGACATGGTTCCCGCCAATCGCGAGCATCCGATGTTCGCCAAGGAAGTGATCGCCGGGTTCATCGCCCTCATCGGCGACCGGCCCTTTGCATGGCGCATCGGCCCGGTGCTCTTCGGAACGTTGGGCCTGCTGGCCTTTTCGCGCTTCATCTGGCTCATTTCCGGCCGCCGCCGCGCGGCGATCACCGCCACGGTGCTTCTCGCGACCAATTTCACATGGTTCGTACAAAGCCGGATCGCGATGCTCGACATGGTGGAGGCGTCGCTCTGCATGGTCGGCCTCTGGCAGTTCGCCGCCGCGCTTCGATCGGGTTCGGCAGGAGCCGCGAGGGCGCGGCTGGCGATGACGGGGATCGCGCTGGGGCTGTCGCTGGGCGCCAAGTGGAGCAGCGCGCCGGCGCTTGCCATTCCCGGGCTCTGGTTCCTGGCCCTGCGCATCCGGGAGAATGGCTGGAAGATCGTCGGCAGCAGGAAAGCAGGCCCGATTCCCGGGATATCGCTGATCGAGGCGGGGTTCTGGCTCGGCCTGCTACCCCTGGCGGTCTATTGGGCGACCTACCTGCCCGCGATGTTCTATAGCGTTCGTCCCGTCTCGCCCTGGGGCTTCATCGAACAGCACCGCCACATGATAGCGCTGCAGGACAGCGTGAAGAAGCTCCACCCCTATCGCAGCCAGTGGTACCAGTGGATGGTCGACTGGCGGCCGATCTGGTACCAGTTCGAGAGTATCGACGGGCGTCAGCATGGCATCGTCATGCTCGGCAACCCGTTCTCCATGATCGCGGGACTTTTCGCCCTGATCTGGAGCATCTGGGCCGCGACGTTCCGCCGCCGATCGGAGCTCACGGTGCTCATCGCGCTCTATGCCGGGACGCTGGGCATGTGGATTGTCAACGGCAAGCCCATCCAGTTCTACTATCACTATCTGCTGCCGGGCGCTTTCCTCATGGCCATTCTCGCATTCGCTCTGGATGCCCTGTGGGATCGCCGCGACAAGTGGCGCCGTGCCGGAACGATAGCCATGTGGGGCTCCGTCGGCATGTTCGTCCTGTTCTACCCGATCATTTCAGGCGCCCCGCTGCCCACCAAGGAATTCTACAATTTCTGGATGTGGCTGCCGAACTGGCGCTGATCCTCAGAGATCGGCCCGCAGCCGCAACCGGATTGCTTGGGCCGACGCGCTGACCACCGCCCCGAGCCCTGCCATGGCCATGTCCTTCTGCGGGTCCCAGGGATCGCCCTGCTGTCCATTGTAGGCCAGCGCATCGGGGCCGGCCATGAACACCGTCAGCAGCCATTCGAATATCTCGTAGAGAGCGCTGCCCGCCAGCACGAACTCGACTGAGATATAAGTGGCAAGGGACAGCGACAGCCCCTTATGCCGGACGAGCCATACCGAGATCGGATGGACCCACAGCGCACCGAAACTGAAATGGACGAGCCGGTCCCAGGCGTTGCGCTCCAGGCCCAGCGTCGCCGCTGGCGACGGCAGACCGAGCGCCCGCGCCCAATACTCGTAGGGGACATGGGAGTAGACGTAACGCCCACCGATCGTGTGCAGCACAAGGAACAGGCAGATGCAGGCGACGGCGCTGGTCGGTAGAGGCCACCGCCGCAACGACCAGAAGATCGCGCCGAGAATCGCCAGAGTGGGAAGATTCTGCATCGGCGCCAGACGCGGAAACGGCGTGTCAAGCAAGCTGAACAACGCCGCTACGCTCGTGAGCACGAGCCACAGAACCTGACTGCGCGGCACCGCGTGCCGCGGCATATTCACGCTCAGTACTTGCCCCAGACGAACTTGGAGGACAGTGCGAAGTTCCACACCGAACCCAGCACGATGCCGGTGATGACTGCCACCACGGCATGGATGCCGATGGTCTTGAGCACGGCGGCCGAACCGATGTTGGTCAACAGGCCCAGCGAGCAGGTCACCGCGAACTGGGCCCAGCCGCGCATCAGCGGGCCGAAGCCGCGCAGGCGCTTGTCAGAATAAGTCAGTTCGTTGTTCAACACGAAGTTGAACGTCATCGCCACGACCGCAGCAATGGTGTTCGCGATGTTGAATGTCGCGCTCTCCGACCAGTTTCCGTAGACGAAGCGCTCGGCGAACACGAGGTGGAGCATGATCCACAGCGCGCTCAGTTGCACCAGCACGCCCAAGGCGCCAACGGTGCCGAACAGCGCGAAACGGGTCGGAATGATCCGGCCCAGCCATTTGTCGTAAAGGCCCACGAGGAATTCGAACACGACGGTCTGGTCCAGTTTGCTTTCGCCTTCGGCTCGCGCCGCGAAATGGAGCGGAAACTCCTTGACGCGGAGCGGACGATCGACAGTTGCGAGGATATCGAGAAGAATCTTGAAGCCCACCCCCGACAGGCGGTGGGCATCCGCACGCAGCGTCTCGGTGCGCAGCATGAAGAAGCCGCTCATCGGGTCGGTCAGCTCGACGCCGGTCACCTTGTTGGCGATCCGGTTGGCAAGGCCCGACGCCTTGACGCGATCGGGACGACCCCATGCCTCGGTGCTGGCGCCTTCGGCGAAGCGCGAGGCATAGGCAAGGTCGTACTCGCCCGAAGTCACGGCCTTCAGCATCTGCGGCAGCAATTCGGGATCATGCTGGTGGTCGGCATCCATCACCGCGACGATTGGCGCGGCGGTGGAGCACATGCCCTCGATGGCGGCGCTGGCAAGGCCGCGCCGACCGATGCGCTGGATGCAGCGTACACGCGGATCTTCCAGCGACAGGCGGCGCGCCTCGTCCGAGGTGCCGTCGGGGCTGTTGTCATCGACGAAGACAGCCTCCCACACCACGCCCTTGAGCGCGGCGTCGAGCCGCTCGATCATCGTCGCGATGTTCTTGCGCTCGTTGTAGGTGGGCAGGACGATGGCCAGCTCAAGCGGCTTGGCTGCGACGTCGAGCGCCTCTGCGAGATCCGAACGAGTAATGTTCATGCGCCCCGTACTAGGTGGAAAACCTGAATAAAAATCTATCGTCAGTTAAGGTCGCGGGACCTTACAGGCGTTCGACGACCGCGTCACCGATTTCCCGCGTTCCCGCAGAACCGCCCAGATCGCCGCCCTTGATGCCGTCCGCCAGGGTCTTCGCCACGGCCGCCTCGATACGGGCAGCTTCGACTTCGAGGCCAAGCGAATGGCGCAGCAGCATCGCCGCGGAGAGGATCGTTGCCATCGGATTGGCAAGGCCCTTGCCCGCGATGTCCGGCGCCGAACCGTGGATCGGCTCATAAAGGCCGTAAGTACCCTCGGCAAGGCTGGCCGAAGCCAGCAGCCCGATCGAGCCCACGCACATAGAGGCCTGGTCGGAAAGAATGTCACCGAACAGATTGCCGGTGACGATCACGTCGAACTGGCCGGGGTTCTTCACCAGCTGCATCGCCGCATTGTCGACGTACATGTGGCTGAGTTCGACCTCGGGATATTCCTTGGCGACCTCGATCACGACATCGCGCCAGAGCTGCGAGGTCTCGAGGACGTTCGCCTTGTCGACCGAGCAAAGCTTCTTCGAACGCCCCATTGCCGCCGTGAAGCCGACATGCGCGATGCGGCGCACTTCATCCTCGGCGTAGGACATCATGTCCCAGCCCTGGCGGCGGCCGTCTTCCAGCGTGCGCATGCCCTTCTCGCCGAAGTACACATCGCCGTTGAGTTCGCGCACGATCAGCAGGTCGATCTTGCTGGCGACTTCGGGACGAAGCGTGGTCAGGTCCTCGAGGCCCGCGAAAACCTGCGCCGGGCGCAAGTTGGCGAAGAGGCCGAGCTCCTTGCGCAGGCCAAGAATGGCCTGCTCCGGGCGCAAGTGACGCTCCAGATGATCGCACGAGAAATCGCCCACCGCGCCGAACAGGATCGCCTGCGACGAACGCGCGATTTCCAGGGTTTCGGCCGGAAGCGGATGGCCATGCTTGCGATAGGCGACGCCGCCGACATCGCCTTCGACGAGTTCGAGGCCTGGAAGATCGAGCTTCTGAAGCACGCGCACTGCCTGCTCGGTGACCTCGGGACCGATCCCGTCTCCTGCAAATACCGCAATGCGCATGTCGTTCTCCGCTTGGCGTCAACCGTGAATCCGCCCCAGCCGCTCACGCAGCAGGACGCGCGCCCCCATAGCGTCTCCACGCCGATCGGCAAGCGGATAGCGCGCCAGTTCGCGGCCGAGCAGGTCGAAAGTAGTGAGTATCGCCCCCCAGTCGTCATCCTCGGGACGCGCAACCGGCACGCCGTAGCCAAGCTCGCGCAGCAGGAGGACTTCGTAGGACAGGAGCGGCAGCGCCCAGCCCCGGGCGGAGGGGGCAACGCAGATCGCCTCCAGCAGCGCGCCAAGCGCCTGGTAAAGCGCGGGATAGGGATGGCGCTCGGGCAGGCAGGTGGCGGTAAGCGCCGTGACCCAGGCGATAGCGGCGGCGGGGAGCGGTTCACCCAGCCATGGGCCGCGACTGGAAACCAGTTCGATGCGGGCGAAAGGAAGCTGACTATCGCTTTTCGAGCGGATTTCCGCCTCGACGCCGTTGCCGGGAATCAGCACCGGCCGCAGTTCACGCCCCCTGCCTCCGGCGACATAGGCCGCGACGAGACCCGCTTCCGCCGTCAACAGGCGAACGATGGCGGCTGTTTCGCCGTGAGGCCGGGAGGCACAAACGATGGCGGAAGCGCGAAGCTGCATGATGCGGCTTGCAGGGCCTCAGCTACAGCGACGCACGATCAGGGAAACGAAACGCGAGAAGGCGTGGGACGACCCGGCCTTCGCGGGGCCGGAACTACGAACCGGACTTGGCTTCGAGTGCGGCGATCCGGTCCTTGAGCGTTTCCACTTCGGCACGCGAGGTGGCGGCAAGTTCCTTTACCGCTTCGAATTCCTCACGGGTGACATAGTCCATGTCGCCCATGAATTCCTTGAAGCGCTCACGCGCATTGTCGCGGGCTTCCCGGCCCACGCCGGCGAGCGTGCCGGCGGCACTGTTCATCATCTTGACGAAGTCGGCGACGAAAGGGTTTTCGCTTTGCATGGGAGCCTATTTGGTATGTTGCGCGAAGCCGCGCAAGAGCCCTTTGCTCAAATCTCGAAGCGTTCCACCGCCCGCGGCCCTTCAGCACCATCGAGAGAGGTATTTGCCTCAAGAAACGCGTAGTTCAGGTATGTCGCGAAGCAGATCCACACGAGATAGGGCACGAGCAGCAGCGCCGCGACGGGGCGAATCCGCCAGAACAGCGCTATCGTCAGAAGCACCGCGAAATCCATCGCCGCGATCACCGCGAGTCCGATGGTCATCTGATGGGCGCCGAAGAACACCGGGCTCCACGCCAGGTTGAGCGCGAACTGCAGGACGAACGCGGCCACCGCCAGCCCGCGTCCGCGCGCGCCGCGCGCCGAACAGACCATCGCCAGCGCCACGCCCATCAACACATAGAGTAGCGTCCAGACGATCGGGAAGGCGATGGGCGGCGGATAAGTGGCGGGCTTTGCCAATGCATCGAACCAGGCATTGCCGGGCCCGCTCTGCGAAACCTTGCCCGAGATGAAGCCCAGCAGCACGACCAGCGGGACGAGCACAAGCGACCAGCGCAGCAGGCTGGCGCGCAACTGGCCCGACGAAGCGATCAGGTTCATTCCCCTAGCAACTCCCGAATCAGGAAAACCGCGACATCAGGCGGTGGATTCCGGCAAGTTGTGTAACGAGCCTGCCCGGCGCGCAATCACCTGATATCCCGAAATTCATCCACGTTGCGCCGAAACGAGAAACTCGACGTTACCTTCCGGGCCCTTGATCGGACTTTCGACGATCCCCTGGATCGCCCAGCCATCGCCTTCGAGCCAGTCCCGCACCTCGTTGCAGACTCGCTCGTGCAACAGGGGGTCGCGCACGACTCCGCCCTTCCCCACCTCGCCCCGTCCGACTTCGAACTGCGGCTTGATAAGCGCAACCAGCCTGCATTCGGGTGCGGCAAGGCGGAGCGGTACTTCGAGAACCTTTGCGAGCCCGATGAAGCTCGCATCGCAGACGACCCAGTTGCACGATGCATCGATCTGCTGCGCCGTGAGCACGCGGGCGCTGGTCTGTTCCAGCACGGTTACGCGCGGGTCCTGACGCAGCTTCCAGGCGAGCTGATTGGTGCCCGAATCCACCGCAAACACGCGCTCAGCGCCATTGCTGAGCAGCACGTCGGTGAACCCGCCCGTGGAACTGCCGATGTCCATGGCGACAGCCCCCGCCGGGTCGAGGCCGAAATGCTCGATCGCATGAGCCAGCTTGATGCCCCCACGCGAAACCCAGGGGTGATCGCGCCCGCGCACTTCAAGCGGCGCGTCGGCCTTAAGGCTCTGCCCGGGCTTGGCGATCTTGGTCTCGCCGGAAAACACCAGCCCTGCCAGCACCAGCGCCTGCGCACGCGTGCGGCTTTCGGCAAGCCCGCGGTCCACCAACGCCTGATCGACACGCAATTTTGCGGATGCCCCCTTGGAATGCGGAGCTTTCTTTTCGACGGAGCGGGGTTCGGACGGGTCAGTCATGGCTTTGCATACTTGAGATGAAGCGCGCCTCATTCCATACCGGGATCATGAAGGCAAATCCGCGCCGACGCCCGGCTCTCTCCGCGTTCCCCCAGAAACTCGCTTTCGCCCCGCTCGCCGCGCTGGCGATGGTCGCCGGCTGCGTAGCGCCGAGCAGCCCGCCGCCTGCACCGCGCCCGGCGCCTGCCCCCGTCGCGCCTCCCGCTCCGACAGCCCCGCCTGCCGCAGACTGGCGAGACGCCCCGCAGACACCGGGCGACTGGAGCATCGCCTCGCCAGGTATCGCCAGCTTCGCCAATGGCACTTTCGGAATACGCTGCAATCGAGGATCGGCCACGGTATCACTGTTCCGCAGCGGCGCGGCGAACGGCTCGGTACCGCTTTCCATCTCCACCTCGGACACCAGCCGCGTGCTCACGGCATCGCCCGTGAACGGCGGCGTTCAGGTGGACCTGCCGGCACGGGACCGCCTGCTTGACGCCATGGCCTTCAGCCGCGGTCGCTTTGCCGCCGAAGTCCAGGGCATGGCGCCGCTCTACATCCCGAGCTGGACCGAAATCTCGCGCGTCATCGAGGACTGTCGCTGAGAGCGCAACGTGCAAAATTGAACAGGAATCGTGGCGAGAAGGCGGATAAATAGCCCATAACTTCTCGCCCTTCCGGAATGTTTTCACGTCATTTCAAGGGCATTCGGGCCGCACTTTCCAGCCCCCGAAATCGAGCCGTCAAAGCGGCGCGAAGGCTGGGGAAAACTCACCCGAAGCGTCGATAATGACCGCAAAAAATATGAATTCAAGACTTGTTGTGCGGTGCGGAATCGGACACAAATTTTCTCAGGACGACGGGCCCCGGGAAACGCGCCCGAGAGTTACCGAAGTCCGGCCGCTTCAGTGCGGCAACCTTGGCTCAACAGCGCGAAAGGAGGTGATCCGATGTCTCATGGTTCAGCAGAGAGGTCGGCAATTTCCGTCGCGAGGCATTATCGCTAAATTTTGATGAAGCGATAAAGGCTTTCGCTGGCGGCACTTCCCGGCCGCTGACCATGCGAAGGGCCGCACCGGGCAACCGGGGCGGCCCTTCTCATTTGCATGGCGCGTATTGATTCCCGCAGGTCGAACGCCGTCTCCGGGCAGGGTTTCTCGGGCTGTCGCCTCGCAAGGTCACGCCTCCGGCTTATCCTCCCCGCATCGCGGCAAGCGAATTTCGCACTGGCACTTGCGGGTTTTCCGGGGCTAAGGCCGTTCCGCGACAGTTTTCCCGCCGATCTGCGGACGGCCCATGCCATGGCTCCGCCCGCTGCAGCGTGGTAATACTATAAAATTGAGTATCAAAATTACTTTTCGGTTGCCTTGAGTGTAATTTTCATTCAACGGAGCCGGAACGTCTACAAGAGGATTTCGTTCGATGGCGACTCTCGCCGATGCCGGCCTGACCTTCACCACCCTGCCCCACCCTTCGCCCGCCAGCGCGGAACAGCGTGAGGCCGTACTTGCCAACCCCGGTTTCGGCACGAACTTCTCCGATCACATGGTGGTCATCGAATGGACCGAAGGCCAAGGCTGGCATGACGCGGTCATCGGCCCGCGCCAGCCGATTGCGCTCGATCCCGCGGCAGCAGTGTTGCACTACGCGCAGGAAATCTTCGAAGGCCTCAAGGCCTATGTCCAGACCGACGGTTCGGTGGCGTTGTTCCGCCCCGAGGCGAACGCCGCGCGCTTCAACCAGTCGGCCCAGCGCCTCGCCATGCCCGAGCTTCCCGAGGCCCTTTTCGTCGAAGCCATCGAACGCCTCGTGAAGATCGATCGCAGCTGGATCCCGGACGGCGAAGGCGCCTCGCTCTACTTGCGCCCTTTCATGATCGCCACCGAGGCGTTCCTCGGCGTGCGCCCGGCCAAGCAGTACAAGTTCATCGTCATTGCCAGCCCGGCAGGCAATTACTTCAAGTCGGGCGCGCCTGCCGTCTCGATCTGGGTTTCCGACTACACGCGCGCCGCCCCCGGCGGCACCGGCGCGGCCAAGTGCGGCGGCAACTACGCTGCCAGCCTCGTCCCCCAGGCCGAAGCCATCGCTCGCGGGCACGACCAGGTCGTCTTCCTTGATGCTGCCGAGCACAAGTGGATCGAGGAACTGGGCGGCATGAACCTCTACTTCGTGTTTGAGGACGGCACCCTGCTCACGCCAGCGCTGACCGGCACGATCCTGCCCGGCATCACCCGCGACAGCCTGCTGCAGCTCGCCCGCGAGGAAGGCCTCAAGGTCGAGGAAGGCAAGTACAGCCTCGATCAGTGGCGCGACGATGCGAATTCAGGCAAGCTGATCGAAACCTTTGCCTGCGGTACCGCCGCCGTGGTCACCTCGGTCGGCAAGGTTTCGGGCCGCGACGGTGAATTCACCATCGGTTCGGGCGGCCCCGGCCAGCTTACCGCCAAGCTCAAGAACCGCCTGGTCTCGATCCAGCGTGGCGAAGCTGCCGATACGCATGGCTGGATCCGCAAGGTCTCCTGAACATGAAGCAAGCATCGGGGAGCCATTCTCCCTGATGCTTTACTTCTACCTTTCCGGCGCGCCCCGCTCTCGCGGTTGGCGCGCCGATTGCATCGGACATCGTCGGCCTCGGCGTTCAAGCCCCTGCCGGTGTCCGCGTGATCTCCATGAACTTGCGAAAAGTGGCATGTGTCGCCTCGGCGTCCTTCTGAAGCTCTTCCGCCAGCGCAACGTGCGCAAGGCTCAGCATGAGGTTCATCAGCCTGTCATCCGCCTGATCGAACTCGTGCAGCCCGCGCGCATCGAGATGATCGAGAGCGGCGCCAAGATGCGCGCTGGCCGCCACGTAGAACGCCTCACGCTGCTCTTTCAAAGAACGGCCACGTTGCTCGGCACGCGCGGCGGAGCCACCGATGGCCCATTGCGACACGAAGGGTTCCAGCACCGCGAATCCCGCCGGAAGCGATACGCTCATCGCACCACCTCCAGCCGCTCGGCGCGAAAGGCCTGCACCATACGCTCGACCTCGTTGAACAGGTGCCGGCAAAGCGATTCCTGAGACTGGAAATGGATATGCCGCAAGGCCCCGCTGGCGAGCCCTTTGTGCCCGCGTTCGATCACCGATCTATCCTCGGCATGAACATCCCGGGCCGTCGCCATGACATATTCACGAGCGAACCGCTCACTCGCACTCTCGTCTTCCCCCACCCAGTAAAGCCGGATAACCCCACGAGAACGATCATGGGCGAGCGGCATGACCACGTGCGAGAAATGCTGCACCGGTGAGCCGAACAGGAAGAAGTTCGGGAACAGCGCCAGATAGTCCTTCACGGTTTCGGCGCCGAACAAACCATCCGCCATGGCGGATACCCCGCCGCGCCTGAAAGCCTCGCCCTGTATCGGCGCGGGGGGAGGCATATTCGGGTTCGTCCAGATCCGTTGCGCTCGGTGGGCCCCATGAAAATCGTAGGAGACCGGATAACCGAACGGATTGTCCGCGCTGCAAACCGGTTGCGCGGCAGCAGGGTGAATGAAGCGCAGATGATAGTTTTCCTGGAAATTATCGAACGTCAGCTTCCAGTTCGCGTCGATCTCGTAGACATATTCCGAGAAGGTGGTGGCGCGGCCCACCGGCATCTGCTCCAGCTTTTCCGCAAGCGGTCCCAGTTCCTCACGCAGGCTCATCGCGGGCGTTCCGAAGTGAACGAAGATGAGGCCGCCAATCACCTCGCAGGCCAGGCCGGGCAAAGCGCAATCCGACTTGGAAACGTGGAAGGATTCGAAATCCGGCGCGGAGATGAGTCCGCCGTCCAGCCCGAAAGTCCACATGTGATAGGGGCAACTGAAGGTGCTCTGCTTTCCCTCGCAGGCATCGACCAACTGGGTGCCGCGATGCGTGCAGACATTGTGGAAAGCCCGGATCACCCCGTCCTTGCCGTGCGTGACGAGGATGGACGCCTTGAGCACCTCGACCTCGCGGCGGATGAAACTGCCACGATCGGGAACCTCGCAGACATGGCCGATCTGGAGCCAATTACGGCGAAACACCGCCTCTCGCTCCAGTTCGAACCAGTCCGGATCGTGGTAGGGTGCGGCGGGCACAGGCCGCGTGCCAAGCCACGCCAGTTCGTCCTTGCCCACCGGCTCGAAGGCCGCGTCCTGCCCGTTCATTGCATCCTCTCCCTTGCTTTTGTCGGGAGCAGGATATGGTAGCCTATCGATTCTTACAACACATCTGTCGTAATATCGCGGCCTGGCGTAACGCCTATCAGGCGCAGCATGGCGAGTTGGCTCTTCGCCAGCCGTTCGACGACATCGTCCAGCGGCAGGTCAGGCCGGACGCTATTGCGATAGACGCGCGGCCCGATCATCGCCCATGTCAGCAGCAATGTGCTGAACGATTCCGCGTCGATGTCCGTTTCTCCCATCTCCGCGAACTGCTCGCGTAACCCGTCCACAAGGGCATCCCAATGGGGGTAGCGATTGCCGATACGGCCCGGCGCGAGGAATTCCTCGGTCCAGAGCGCGATCACCTCGGGATTTTCGAGCACGAAGCGGGTGATGAAGCGGGTGCGGTTCTCTGCCGTGTCGGACGGTGCGAATGCGGCCGCCAACTGGTTTGCCGACCATTCCCGAACCGCCACCAACAAGGCATCGCGGCTGTCGAAATGGTAATAGACGGTGGTGCGGTTAACACCCGCTTCGCGCGCAACTTCGGACAGCGAAAGCGCTTCGGTCCCTTTTTCCGACATCAGCCGCACAGCCGTGTCGATCAGGACCCCATGGGTTTCCTCGAAGCCCTTGTTGCGGCGGCGCGAAGGCTGCCGCCGGCCCGCCGGAGTTCCCGGTGCGTCGATCGGTTTAGTCATTCGCCTCCTGCCAGTTTGCCGGCGCCGTTTTGCCGAGTGCCGTATAAAACCACTAGCTGATTGATTTACAATCGAAATCACCGACAGTCGAGTATCTCTTCGGACTATTGTGTCGCCCACAGCACAAAGGTCGCAATCAGCCGCATCGGGGTTGCCGCCCGAGAAGGCCATTCCTAGATCAGCCCCCACGACATCAAGGAGTTGCTCATGTCCGATCCCACTTACACGCCGCCGAAAGTCTGGACCTGGGACAAGGGGAACGGCGGCGAATGGGCGAGCATCAATCGTCCGGTTTCCGGGGCGACGCACGACAAGGAACTGCCACGCGGAGAGCACCCCCTGCAACTCTACTCGCTAGGTACTCCCAATGGGCAAAAGGTCACGATCCTGCTGGAAGAACTGATTGCCGCAGGGGTAGCGGAGGCGGAATACGACGCCTGGCTCATTAATATCGGCGAAGGCGACCAGTTCGGTTCGGGCTTCGTTTCGGTGAATCCGAACTCGAAGATCCCCGCCCTGCTGGACTATTCCGCAGACAAGCCGGTGCGGATTTTCGAATCGGGCGCTATCCTGCTCTATCTTGCGGAAAAGTTCGGCAAGTTCGTGCCGGCCAACTATCCCGAGCGCGCGGAGTGCCTGTCCTGGCTGATGTGGCAGATGTCGACGGCTCCGCTGATCGGCGGCGGTTTCGGACATTTCTACGCCTATGCACCCGAGAAGTTCGAATATCCGATCAATCGCTATGCCATGGAAACGAAGCGCATCCTCGACGTGGCGGACAAGCGCCTCGGCGAGTCGCGCTATCTGGCGGGAAGCGAATATTCTATCGCTGACATAGCCGCCTATGGCTGGTTCGGCGGCTTCGTGCGCGGCGACGCCTATGGCGATGCGGCGACTTTCCTTGACGTTGCCAGCTACGAAAACCTGATGCGCTGGGGCGAGGAAGTCGGCGCCCGCACGCCGGTTCAACGCGGCCGGATCGTAAACCGCAACGGTGAAGGCATGGTCCGCGAACGGCATTCCGCCGCCGATATCGACATTGTTCTCAAGGCCTGAGCCTGCTGAAATGCCGGCGCTGGAAAACTCTCTTCAAAGGGCTTTTCAGCGCCCGCATTAGCCGCTAAGCGCGCATTCCCTGCTGGGGCGTCGCCAAGTGGTAAGGCACCGGTTTTTGGTACCGGCATTCGCAGGTTCGAATCCTGCCGCCCCAGCCAGGTAGTTCTGCTGAAGTTATGATATGCCAATCATGCGGCATGTCCTCCATTCGGCATTAGCGGCGTTGAGCTTTAAGTTCCGTCTCCCCAAATCAAACCCTCGCGCCCCATCACCTGATCGCGTTTCAGAATGCGAGCGGCGCCCACAGCAAACTGCTGCCCTGCACCGGCCAGACAAGGCCGGGCTCATATCCGCGCACCCTCGGACTGCCGACCGGCGCAACCACCTTCCCGAACACCGCCGACCGCGAAATGCCGAGACGTTTCGCGACGGCACTATTGCAAATGTTTCGCATTTGCGTATTTGCGCGACCATAAGTTTGATGTTCAGGGAGATTAGTTTTGTCATCAGTCACGCGTGCTCGGCCCGGGATCTGCATGGCCCTTGTCGGCGCATCGATTCCGGCGATTGCCCTCGCTGCGATGCCCGGTGTCGCAGCGGCTCAAGGCACTGAGGAAACTAGCGCTCCCGCCCAGGATATCGTTGTCACAGCAGACCGCAGAGACAGCTTCAGCGCGGATTTCGTGCAGGCCGGCACCTTCCGCGACGCACGCCTGCGCGATACGCCGCTGACGATCGCAGTCATGACCAAGGACTTGCTGGAAGCGCAGCAGGCCCGGTCCCTGATCGACGCCGTGCGGAACACCCCGGGCGTCACGCAGGCCCAGATCAACAGTGCCATCTACAGCAACCTGGCGATCCGCGGCATCACTCTCAACAACTTCACGAACGTGCGCTGGAACGGCGTCCTGCCGATCGTCAACCTGATCGAGCAACCGATCGAGAGCAAGGACCGCATCGAAGTCCTCAAGGGTGCGGCGGGGCTCTACTACGGCTTCGCAACCCCTTCCGGCATCGTCAATCTTGTGACCGAACGCCCTGAGAATGCACCGATCAACCGTATCGACTTCATGGGCGATTCCAACGGATCCGTCGGCGCGAACTTCGATGTCAGCCGCAGCTTCGGATCGGCGGGCCTGCGGGTAAATGCCGGGACATCCTCGATCGAAACCGGGATCAAGCGCAGTTCCGGCGCCAGACGCTTCATTTCGGGAGCGTTCGACTGGCGCCCCCTCGATGGCCTCGAAATCCTGCTCGACGCCGAATACAACTACAAGTCCGTGACCGAGCCGACGGAGTTCAGCCTGCCCGCCGCCGTGAACGGAGCCATCGCGCTTCCGCCCCTCCAGTCCCCTTCGAAAAACCTGGGCGCGTCATGGATGCAGGGTCGCGGGCATTCGACGAACCTGCTGGCGCGCGTGAATTACGATTTTGCGCAGAACTGGCGCATCGCCTTCGCCGTCGGCCAATCCTACCTGACGCGAAGCCGTTATTATTCCTCCTTCGGCGGCTACAATCTCGACACCGGGGACGGAACCGTCTCCGTGGCGATGACCAGCGGCAACGACTACAAGAACAATATCTATCGCAGCGATGTCTCCGGCTCGTTCCAGACCGGACCGATCACGCACAATGTCATGGTCGGCGTATCGTACTACACGCGCGACAGCAATGTGCCGACGGCGGTGCGATACAGCTTTGCCCAGAACCTTTACGACCCGGTTGCCATTCCGCAGCAGCCAAAGCCGCCACGTATCATTCCCAACCCGTCGCGGGTCGAGGACCTTGGCGTCTACATCTTCGACAGGGCCTCGCTCGGCGACTGGCTTCAGGCGACCATCGGCTATCGCAAGACCGACTACAGCGATGTCAGCCGCACCTCGGACTACAAGATCAAGCCGGGAACCTGGTCCTACGGGCTGATGGTAAAGCCGGTGGCCTGGGCGAATGTCTATGCCAACTATATCGAAGGCCTCGAACCCGGACCGATCGCGCAGCAGATCGCCAACAATGCGGGTGAAATCCTCCCGGCGGCGGTCAGCAAGCAGAAGGAAGTGGGCCTCAAGGTCGAGCCGATCCGGGGCATGTTGATGACGGCCGCCTATTTCCACATCAAGCGTCCCTCGGCCTACCTCAACAGCGCGAACTACTTCGTCCAGGATGCCGAGGCCGTGTACGAGGGCATCGAGGTAAGCGCAGTCGGTGAAGTGCTTCCGCGCCTGTCGATCTCCGCCAGCGCCCTCTATCTCGACGCCCAGCAGAAGTCCGGGAACGCTACTGTTGTCGGGAAGCTGATCGAGAATGTCTCGAAGTATTCGGGTTCGATCTTCGCCGAATACCGCGTCCCCGTGATCGAGGGCCTGCGGGTCTCGGCCGGTATGTTCCATGTCGGCCGCCGCGCGGTCAATGCGCTCAACCAGGCTTTCGTGCCGGGCTACGTGACCTTCGACCTCGGAGCGAGCTACAACTTCGACCTTGCCGGAAGCCCGACGACGATCCGCGTCTATGCGGATAACGTGACAGGCAAGCGCTACTGGGCGTCGACCGGCTCGAGCCTTCTTGCCCAGGGGCTCCCGCCGAGCGTCAAGCTGAGCCTTTCGACCCACTTCTAAGGCCGACCCTCACCCGGTTTTCTCCGGCGGGGCATGAATGCTTCGCCGGAAATTCCTGCCCCGAAAACAGGCTGAGATCGTTCATATCGGCGGGAAATGGAGGACCACGGCAAGACCGGGAGCGCCGTTCCTCAACTCGGCCCGCCCGCCATGTGCCTGCGCGATGGCGCGAACCATGCTCAGGCCCAGCCCATGCCCCGGACTGGACCGCGCCTGCTCGCTGCGGGCGAACCGCTCGAACAGGCGCTGTCCTTCGACCTCGTCCACACCGGGACCGTTATCCGCGACCTCGACGCTTATGCCCTCGTCGCCGGAACTGGCCGTCATGCAGATTGCGGTGCCGCCCGGCGTGTGACGCAAGGCATTGTCGAGAAGGTTGGCGATTGCCTGGCTCACAAGGCGGCGGTCGCCTTCGATTTCCAGTCCGGCGGGGAAATCAACCTGGAGAGTGCGGCCGCTGTCCTCGATGTCGGGGCGGTAGCTCTCTGCCATCTGGTCGAGCAGCACCGACATATCCACGCGGCGGCGCGGAAGCCGGTCGGACAAGCCCTCGATTTCCGCCAGCCGCAGCAAGGCCGAAAACAGTTCGAGCAATTCGCCCGCCTGCGCACGCGCTGTGTCGAGGATATCTGCGCGAATTCGCGCTTCCGGTTCGCGCGCCGCTTCATCGAGCTTGTTGCAGAGCCTCGTAAGCGGCGTGCGCAGATCGTGAGCGACATCGCTCGATACCTGTCGCAGGTTTTCCATCAGGCTCTCTATCCGGTCGAGCATCCGGTTGAGCGTGCCGGCCAGCCGATCGAACTCGCTTCCGGAATTGTCCCGGGGAATGCGCCGGGCCAGATCGCCGCCGATGATCGCCTGTGCCGTCGCATCGATCCGGCTCAGGCGTCTCCGGGTAATCCAACCGATCAGGACCGCCGCCGCCAACCCGAGGATGAGCATGGCCGCGAGCGAGCTTGCGAACAGCGCGGCCAGCGTCCGGTCGATCTCGTCGAGGTCGGAGCGATCAGCTGCAATCACGAGCGTGCCGCCCGGAACCGCAGTTGTCAGGGCCTGTGCGATGGCATCCTCGCTAAGGTAGCCCTGCCCTTGCCGCCGATAGTGGAGAAACTCCTCGAAGCCCTGTTTTCCGGGAACCGGGGCATCGAGAGAGCCCGCCAGTCTTTCACCGGCTTCGTCCACCAGCAGGTACTCGAGGCTGGAGGTCGACCGCGCGGCTTCGCGGCGACCGATGGCAGCGGCGAGCGCCGGGAGTCCGCTGGAATGTGCTTCCGCCAGCAACCCGGCGGTTTCAGTGGCGATACGATGGTCGAGCTGCTGCTCCAGCGCCTCGTGAGTGACTTCGTAAGCCGCGAGGCCGATCGCTAGCGTGGCAAGCGCAAATGCGACGGCGACGATCCCGACCAGCCCTGAAGTGGTTCGCCAGAGGTTCCGCAGCATCTATCCGCCCCGGATCATGTAGCCGGCCCCGCGTATCGTCTCGATGGCATCCTCTTCGAACCCGGCGTTGAGCTTGGATCGCAAGCGGCTGAGGTGGGTCTCGACAATGTTCGTCTTGGGATCAAAATCGAAATCCCACACCCGTTCAAGCAGCATCGTGCGCGTCATCACCCGCCGGGGATTGCGCATCAATTCGGCCAGCAGCGCGAATTCGCGCGGCTGCAAGGCAATGCGGCTTCCCCGCCGTTCGACCGTGCGGCGATGGAGGTCGAGCAGGATGTCGCCCACAGCGAGCAAGTGCCCCTCCATCCGGGCCTGCGGCCGCCTGCCCAGAGCATTGATCCGCGCGGCGAGTTCGGAAAAGGCAAAGGGCTTCACCAGATAATCGTCAGCCCCGGCCTCCAGCCCGTCCACCCTGTCGGCAATTCCGCCGATCGCGGTCAACATCAGGACCGGCGTTGCGTCCGCCGCCGCGCGCAGCGCCTTGAGCAACGAAAGCCCGTCGAGCCCCGGCAGCATGCGATCGAGCACAATGACATCGAATCCGCCACCGGTCGCCTGAAACAGCCCATCGCGCCCATCGCGGCTCAGGACGACGGCTTGCCCGGCTTCCTCAAGTCCCTTCGCGATGAAGCAGGCGGTTTCTTCGTCATCTTCCACTATCAGGATTCGCATGGACGCAGCCTAGCGCGCCTGCGACCCGCTACGCCAGCCGCCACCGAGCGCGCGAAAGAGCGCGACTTCCGCCTGGGCGACCGCAAGATCGCTCTGGATTTTCGCAAGGCGCGCGGCAGCCAGGGTGCGCTCGGCATCGATCTGGAGCAGGCTTGCCGCATCGCCCAGCCGGACGCGCGCCGCGGACCGGCGGGCATAAGCGCGTGCCTCATCTGCCGCAGCCCCGAGATCGCGATTGCGTCGCAGTTCGGCATCGTAGGCGGCAAGCGCGGTCTCGACCTCCCGGAGCGCCTTCAGGACCGCTACATCCCAGCCGGCAAGGGCGGCCTGCTCCGCAGCCCGGGCTTGAGCAAGCTTCGCCCGTGCCGGCCCTTGATTGGGAAAGGCCCAGGTTATCAGCGGCGATATGGCCGCGTCGAAACCGCCCGAGAGCAGGCCCAGCGCCCCGCCCAGATTGACGCGGGGATAGAGGTCGGCGCGCGCCACGCCGATCCGGGCGGCAGAGGCTGCCAGCCTGCGTTCGGCCTCGCGCACATCGGGCCGGCGGAGCAGCAGTGCAGTGCCGTCCCCGACCGGCGCCGGCACCTTCAGGCGCGGGATCATCGTGCAGCCCGGCCCATCGACGCGCGCCTCGGCGGGGGGGCGACCTCTCAGCGTGGTGAGCCGATAGAGCGCATTCGCGCGCGCCGCCTCGAACGGCGCGATACCCGCTCTGGTCGAGGCAGCCAGGGTGGCTGCCTGCGAAACTTCCAGCGGCGAGACTTCCCCGGCCGACAACTGTTCGCGAACCAGCGCAAGCGAGCGCTCCTGCGCTGCTGCCACCGCCCCAGCCTCTGCGATTGCCTGCGAGGCGGCACAGGATTCGAGATAGGCCTGAACCGTATCGGCCACGACCGCAACCCTGACTCCATCAAGCGCCGCCGCCTGCGCTTCGGCATCGGCGCTGGCGGCGAGCGCGCCGGACCGGAGCCGACCGAACAGGTCGATATCCCAGCTTGCGGTCGCCGCGATATCCCAGTCGCTCGCCGGAACGGACACCGCACCGGGCTGGTTGCCGGGATCGTCGACGGTGAGCGCGCTTTCGATCGTCGTGGTGGGAAGCCGCGCAGCGCGCGCCAATCTCGAGGCCGCGCGCGCGCCTTCGAGATTGGCATAAGCGACGCGCAGATCGGCATTGGCCAGGAGACTGGCTTCGACGAGGGAATCCAGTGCTGGATCCTCGTAGAGGCGCCACCAGTCTTCGGGCACCGGGTCGAGCGTCGCGACCGGGAGATCGGCGAAGCGGCCGGCAGCCGCTGGCGGAATTTCCGGCTTGATCGGCGCGGGAGGGGCCATGCATCCGGTCACGGCCAGCGCGGCGAGCGGACCGGCCCATAGTGGAAGGCGCAAGATCATGCCGATACCTCCGCGCCCCGGACCGGTCCTTCTGCGCGTTCCTGGCCGTACCTTGCGTAGAGCGCGGGCATCAGGAAGAGATTGAGCAAGGTCGACGATACCAGCCCGCCAAGAATGACGATGGCCATGGGATGTTCGATCTCGTGGCCCGGGGCATTGCCCGCCGCAATCAGCGGAACCAGCGCCAGACCGGCGCAGGCGGCGGTCATCAGGATCGGCACCAGCCTTTCCTCGGCGCCGCGCAGCACGAGTTCGCGGCCGAATGCCATGCCCTCCTCACGTTCAAGATGCCGGTAATGCGAAAGCAGCATGATGCCGTTGCGCGCCGCTATGCCGATCACCGTTACGAAGCCCACGAGCGAGCCCAGCGACAGCACCCCACCGGTGAGCGCGACCGCGACGACGCCCCCGACAAGCGCGAAAGGCAGGCTGACGCCGACCAGCGCCGTGATCCGGCGCGAGCGGAACTCGATCCAGACCAGCAGCAGCACGCCGAGAAGGCAGAGCGCGCCGGTCGTCCAGAGCCGCTGGCGCGATTCCTTCAAGGCAGCGTATTCACCCAGCACTTCGGGATGATAACCCGCGGCGAAGGGCACTTTGGCAACGGCAGCCTCCACCCCGCGCGCCACCGTTCCAAGGTCCGCTCCGGCAACGTTCATGGTCACGTCGAGGCGGCGCTGGCCGTTTTCACGCTTCACCTCGTTAGGCGCGGGAACCACTTCCACCTCGGCGACGTCCGAAAGGCGCACGGGTGCTCCGGCGGGCGACTGGATCATCAGGTCACGCAAGGCGTGGATAGAGCCGCGAACCCGGGGCTCGCCCCAGAGCGTGACGTCGAACGATTTCTGGTCCCGGTAGATCTCGCCCACTTTCTGCTGCGCCACAAGCGTCTGGGCCTGACGGCGCACCTCGCCGGCGGTCAGCCCCAGACGGGCCAGCTCCTCCGGGCGCGGTCGGATGCGCAATTGAGGCACGAGCACCTGGCTTTCCAATTTGAGATCGGAAACACCGCCCACCCCCGCCACGGCATCGCGAACGCGCTCACCTGCGGCGCGCAGTTCCGCCTGATCGGGCCCGTATATCCGCACGACCACAGTGGCACCCGCGCCTGTGAGCACTTCCTTGATACGCTCGCGCAGATAGGTGAGCACGTCGCGGAACAGGCCGGGGTAGCCGTCGATCACGCGCTTGATGCGGGCAACGGACGCATCATGGTCGGCCTGTTCGTCAAGGCTGATCCACAATTCGGTGAAGTTCGGCCCGACGACCTCGTCAGCCTGTTCGGCACGGCCGATATGCGCTCCGAAATTGCGCACACCGGGTATCGCGCGCAGTTCCTTCGAGGCACGCATGGTGATGCGGTCCATCGCCTCGATCGAAGTGCCCGGCTTCTCCACGAAATGCATGAGGAAGTCTGTCTCGCGAAAGTCGGGAAGGAACTGGTCCTTGAACCCCGCATAGCCCAGCCCCGCGAGCACCAGTCCTCCTGCAACGACACCCCCCGCCATGCGCGAGCGCATCAAGACCCAGGGCAACGCGCCGGAATAGCCGCGCTTCAGCCAGCGTACGAAGCGGGTATCGCGTTCCTGCGTCACCGGAGCGTTGGGAAGGATCAAAAGGCAGAGCGCCGGTGTCACCGTCAGCGCAACCAGCAGCGAAGCCGCGATCGCAAGTACGTAGGCGACCGCCAGGGGCTGGAAGAAGGTGCCCGCCACGCCGCCGAGGAAGAAGATCGGCAGGAACACGAGCATCACTATCAGCGAGGCGAAAACGACCGCCGAGCGCACTTCCAGCGAGGCGGCGAGCACCACCGCAAAGGCGGGCCTGACATCTTCCGCCTCGCGGTTGAGCCGTAGCCGCCGGGCGATGTTCTCCACGTCGATGATCGCATCATCCACCACTTCGCCCAGCGCGATGACCAGCCCGGCGATCACCATGACGTTGATCGTCGCCCCGCTCCACAGCAGCACCAGCCCCGCGCCAAGCAGCGAAAGCGGAATCGCCGTGAGGCTGATCACCGCCTGCCGCCAGTCCCTGGTGAATAGGAACAGGACCGCCGCCACCAGTGCGCAGCCGATCAGCAGCGCCCGTGTCAGGTTGTCGATCGAACGCTCGATGAACGTGGCGGGACGGAAGATGGTCGTGTCGACCTTCACGTCCGTCAGGCCCGGCTTCAGTTCATCAAGAGCGGCTTCGACCGCGTGGGTCAGTTCCAGCGTATTGGCGGTCGGCTGCTTCTCGACAATCAGCATGATGCCGGGAACGTCGTCGATGATGGCGTTGCCGATGGGCGGTGCGTGACCGTCCACCACGCGGGCGACATCGGCAATCCTCACCGGCGCATTGCCGGACTGGCGCACGATGGCCTGCCCCAGTTGCGCGGCGTCCTGCACCATGCCGCCCTGCTGAACGGCAAGACGCTGGTTCGGCGTGTCGATGAAGCCGCCGCCGCCCACCAGAACCGCGTCTCCTGCTGCAGCCCGCACTTCGGCAAGGGTGACGCCCGCGGCGCGAAGCCGGTCCGGATCGACGAGGACCTGAAGCTGGCGGTCGCGCTGGCCCCAGACGGCGACATTGGCAACGCCGGGGACCGCCATCAGCCGGGGGCGGATGGTCCAGCGAACCAGCTCCGAAAGCTTCATCTGATCCAGCCTGGCCGAGGTGATCCCGATCTTCATCGCGCGGCTGGTGGAAGAGAGCGGCGGCATGAGCACCGGTTGGCGCGCCGCCACCGGCAGGCGGGGCTGGACCTGCGCGATGCGCTCCCCCACCATCTGGCGCGCGCGCATCACATCGGTCCCGCGCGCGAAAAGGATCTGCACCGAGGACAACCCAAGCACGGACTTCGAGCGCAGCGTCATCAGGTCGGGCACGCCATTGACCGCGGTCTCGATCGGCACGGTGACAAGGCTTTCCACTTCTTCGGTGGACAGGCCGGGCGCCTCGGTCTGGATTTCGACCATGGGCGGCGCAAATTCTGGAAAGACGTCAAGCGGGACATCGCGGCCCGCCCTTACGCCCAGCACGACAAGCAATGCGGCCAGGGCAAGCACGAGCACGCGCTGGACCAGCGCGAAACGGACAAGACCGGCCAGCATCAGTGAGCCGCCCCGAATTCGGTGCCGAACAGCTCTGCCGCGCCTACCGTCACGACTTCGGCGCCCGGCTCCAGCCCCCGCGCGAGCAATGCGGTGCCGCCGGTTTCACTCGCCACTTCGACGCGCTGCCGGACGAAAGTGTCCTTGCCTGTCCGCCGATAGAGCCATTCCCCGCCGTAGATGTCCCGAACGATAGCCGAGGAGGCGACCGAAAGACCCTGGGTTCTGCCGGAAAGCGGCAGGTCCACCGCCACGCGCTGCCCGACACGGAAGCTGCGCCCGTCGTTGCCGAGCGCGTAATAGATATCCACGGTGCCGGCCGTTCCGTCGGCGGAGGGCGGGGCCTGGACGGGGCGTGCGCTGTGCGACACCGCATCCGCGCCGAGCGCCCGAACCGTGGCGGAGCCACCCCGCTGGATCGCGCCGACATCGCTGGCGAAGACCGAGGCCCTCACCCAGAGAACGGACTGATTGCCGAGCGATCCTATCGCCGGCCCCAGCAGTGCTCTCTGCTGCCGTGCGGCGCCAAGCCCGGCCTGCGCTGCCGCGAAGGCCGCCGCCGCTTCGTCCCGCGCCCGGATGCTTCCTGCTTCCTCCCGCACGAGGTTTTCGGCGCGGGTCAGGGCGATCCGCGCCAGTCGCGCCTGAGCCTCGGTTCGCGCCACTTCGCCATCGGCCGCCGCCTGCTGCGCGCCGACCTGCTGGAGGTTGGTGAGCGAGTTGGTAGGCACCCCGTTGGCCGTGGTGGGAGGAACCACGATCTCGCCGGTCACCTGCCGGACTTGCCCGGCCGCGCCGCCTCCCGGCCGCGCCGTGACAATGCCGAGCCGGCGCTGCGCCTCCGGCGTCAACGTCAACTTCAGCAATTCGCTTTCATGAGCGATCAGTTCGGCATGGGATGGCGGCGCGGAGCTCCGCGAATCCGTTTTGCTACAGGCCGCAAGGGCGATCGGCAGGGTCAGATAGGCAAGCTGGCGCATGGCCGACGCTTACCCGGCGCGCATTGGGCGGCGCTGGACGTCCCTATACAAATTCCCAATGTTTGCGTCCCGGCCCGTTTCCTGTCTTCGGCAAGGTCAGCCGCACGAGGAGCGGCATGGCCAGCAGGACCAGCGGATATTGCAGCAGCAGGCCGGAGACGATCGCGATGGCCAGCGGCTGCTGGATGCCGGAGCCCTGCCCGATCGCCAGCGCAAGCGGCAGCAGCGTGAGAATGGCGGCCAGCGTCGTCATCGTGATCGGGCGCACACGGTTGCGGCTCGCCTCGCGCGCGGCATCTGCGGGCGGCATGTGACGGGACATCTCCTCGAACTCGGAAACGTAGAAAATCGCCATTTCGGTGCCGATACCGATGATCATGGTCATGCCCATCAGCGCGGTGATGTTGAGATCCACCCCGGCAAGCCACAGCCCGGTGAAGACCGCTGTCGTCGAAAGCAACGAGCAGCCGATGATGATGACCGGCAGCCAAAGGCGCCGGTAAAGCACGAGCAGAAGGATGAATTCGGCGACCAGAGCGGCACCGAAGACATGCAGAAGCCCGGAGAAAGCGATCTGCTGTTGCTGATAGAGCCCGCCCATCTCGTAGCGCACCCCGGGCGCGAGAACACCGGGCCTGTCGAGCGCGGCGGTAACGTCGGCAACCGCCGCGCCGATGCCGCGTCCCTGGATGCGGCCCGTCACCGCCACCATCGGTTCCAGATTCTCACGCGCGATCTGTGGCTGGCCGGCGACCGATGTCAGGCTGGCCACGCGCGACAGCGGAAACAGGTGTCCATCGCTCGCCCGGATCGGCAGGCGGGCGAGTTCGGTTTCGCTCATGGTCGTGGCATTCGGCAGGCGAACCCGCACGTCGACCGTCTTGCTCGCCTGGGGCAGCGTTGTGGCGACGGTGCCGCTGAGCGCGTCTGCTAGCTGGGTCTCGACGTCGGCGGGCAAGACGCCTTCCATTCCGGCACGCACCGGATCGACGGCCACATCGATGGCATCGCCCGCAAGCTGTACGCCGTCCTTGACCTCGACCACGCCGGAAATCCCGGAAACGACTTTAGCCACCTTCTTCGCCTGATCGTCGAGCACCGACGGATCGGACGAGAACAGCTTCACTTCGATGGGCTGCGGCACGGCGGTCAGGTCGCCGATGAGGTCTTCCATGAGCTGCGCCACTTCGACCTCGACACCGGGGACTTTCATGGAAACTTCGTCCGCGACGGCGGCGGCCAGTTCCTCGGTCGGCGTGGCATGGCCGGGCTTCAGGCGGACGAAATAGTCTCCGTGGTAGCTCTGGCCAAGGTCCCCGCCCAGCCCGGTGCCGAGGCGGCGGGAAAACGTGAGCACTTGCGGATTGCCGCTCAGGATACGGTCGACTTGCGCGATCTGCCGCGTGCTTTCATCAAGCGAGGTTCCCGGCGCGGTGTAGTAATCCATGACGAAACCGCCCTCGTCGACCCGGGGCATGAAGCCGGTGGGCACATTGCTGTAGCCGAGATATCCCACGATCAGCAGCGGCACGAGGATAGCGGCCAGCAGCCACGGCCTGCGCCCCAGCGCATCGAGCGTCCGGTCGTGCGCGCGTCCCAGGCGCCCCTCTCCCGCCTCGCCCGGATCGCGCCACTTGCCGAAGTCCACCAGCCGGTGGACCAGCACCGGCACGACGAAGGCCGTCATCGCCCATGAGATCGCAAGCGCGGCGGCCATGGTCACCGAAAGCGCCTTGGAGAAGGCCCCGGTCACGCCCGTCAGGAACGAGAGTGGCAGGAACACGATCAGCGTTGCCAGGCTCGATCCGGTGAGCGGCGCCATGAATTCGCGCGCGGCGGGGAACACTGCATCCTTGCCCGCCACCGCGCCGTCCTTGCCGCTGGCACCGGCGCGCCGGGCGATGTGCTCGACCATGACGATCACGTCGTCGATCAGCAGGCCGACAGCCGCCGCGATGCCGCCCAGCGTCATGATGTTGAACGACATTCCGAGCGCACTGAGCACCAGCACCGTGGCCGCCAGCGTGGCGGGAACCACGATCGCGGCCACCAGCGTCACGCGCCAGCTGCGCAGGAACCAGAGCAGCACCAGCCCGGCAAGGACCAGGCCGATCAGCACCGCGTCGCGAACGCTCGCCACGGATTGCGTGACCAGTTCGCTCTGGTCGTACCAGTTCACCAGCCTGACGCCTGCAGGCAGCTTCAGGGTCGCCAGCTTGGCCTGCACTTCCCGCGCGATCTGCACGGCATTGCCGTCCGGCTGCTCATAGATGTTGAAGAGCACCGCCGGCCGCCCATCCTCGACGATGCGCTGCCATTGCGGCACGGTGCCGTTCTGGACGGTCGCCACGTCGCGCACGCGGACGATTCCGGCGGGGTCCGACTGGACGACGATATTGCCGACCTGATCCGCGCCCGGCACGCTGCGGTCGGCGATCACCAGAGACAGGCGGCCGCGATCCTGCACCTGGCCCACCGCGCTGAGCACGTTGCCGCCCCGGATCGCGGCTGCAAGGTCCGCCATGGCGAGGTTGTGATCGGCAAGGCGCTGCGGATCGGCCAGAACCTGGACTTCGGCAGTCTCGCCGCCCTGCACACCCACGCGGGCAAGGCCGGGGATCGAGGACAGCAGCGGCGTGACCTGATAGCGCGCGAAGTCCTGCAGGGCGACCGGATCGGCGGTGTCGGAAACCAGCGCATAGGAGATGATCGGGAACACCGTCGGGTCCATCCGGCGCACGTCGTACTGTGTTCCGGCGGGCAAGGTCGGCAGGATGCGGGCGATGGCGGAATCGACCATCAGCGTGCTCGACACCATGTCGCGGCCCCAGCCGAAGTCGATGGAGATCTGCGCCGAACCGCGACTGGTTTCCGAGCGCACGTCCTGCACACCGGGCACCGCGCGAATGGCTTCCTCCACCGGACGGGTCACCGTCAGCGCGGTCTGGTCGGCGGGACGGCTGCCTGCATCGAGATCGACGACGACGCGGGGAAACGAGACTTGCGGAAACAACCCGATCGGCAGCGAGAACGCCGCGATCAGCCCGGCCAGCGCCATCGCCAGCGCAACCAGCACGAAGGCGCGCGATTGCGAGCGCAGCAGACGTTCGAGCATCAACGCCCCCACCGCACGGCATCGCCGTCGTTCACCTGATAGGCCCCCTCGACGATGATCGGCCGACGGGGATCTACCGGCCCGTCCACCACGTCACCCTCGGGGGAGGAAAGCCGGACCTGCACCGGCACGGCCTTGGCCTTGCCACCGGCCTCCTGGAAGATGCGCGCGGGGCCTCCTGCCGTGACGACCGCCGCATGAGGCACGACCCATCCCGCCACGTCGCCGGTGCGGATGGCAACTTCCATGCCCTCTCCCGGCAGCAGCGCACCGGCCGGGAAGCCGAGGTCTACATCGACCATCCGTGTCTTCGGGTTGAGCATGCCGTCCACCCGCACCACCTTTCCGGCGATGCCGCCGCCGCCCGAAAGGCGTTTCATGCTGGCCGCCTGCCCGGGAGCCACGCCGCCCCGCTCCGCGGGATCGATGCCGACGGTCACGACTATTCCGCCCTGACGGGCAAGGGTCATGATCGCAGCGCCGGGCTGCAAGCGATCGCCGCTCGCGGCCGTAACCGAAGTGACGATACCGGCGAACGGCGCCGTGAGCGTCTGAACCGACCTGCCCGCGCCTTCGGCCGCAAGCGCGGCCAGCGCGGTGCGCGCATCGGCAACTGCCTTGTCTGCCTGGACGAGCTGGTCGGACGTCGCAAGTTGCTGGGACAGGAGCTGCGCGGCCGAGCGGCGCTGCTTCTCTGCCGCCGCAAGGGCATCGGCGGCTTGCAGGTAGGCGCTCCTTGCGGAAGGCGCGACGGCGAAGGTGCCCAGCACCTGCCCCGCCCGCACCGCAGTGCCCTGCGTCACCGCCAGTGAAGTGAGCTGTCCGGGCTGCGCCATGCTGATGGAGGATGTACCCGCCTCGGACGGCGAGGCGGAGCCATAGGCGGTGATCGTGGCTGGAAGCGCCCCGCGCACCGGCCGCACGACCGTGACGAGGACGCTTGGCGTCCTGTCGGGCTCCGAAGGGCCGCTCCCGCAGGCGCTGAGTACCAGCAGGGTAGCGGCAATCGGGAAATGCATGATTTTCAAGGGTTCACTCCGGGTTCCGGGGCGGGCTCCGAGGGAAGGTCGGCAGTGGGCAGCCCGGCCCCCGTAAGCGTCAGGATCGCGATCTTGCGGTCCAGCAGGGCAGCTTCCAGCGTCATCGCTTCCTGTTCCTTGGCGAAGCGGTTCGCGGCGAGATCGAGGTAGGCGCGCTCATCGAGGTTCGATGCGGAGAAAGCGGTCCTTGCCCGTTCCGCAGCCATGCGGGCGGCAGGAAGGTCGCGGCGCACATTTTCGAGCTGGGCCGCGAGTTGTTCCGTCTCCGCCAGCAAAGCGCCGACTTCGCCGACAGTCGCCGCCAGACGCGCGGCATACTCGGCATGAAGCCTGGCCCGCGTCGCATTGGCGATGGCGATGTTGCCCTGCCCGCGGTCGAAGATCGGCAGGCCGAGGGTGACGTTGGGGCCGCCGCTGACCACTTTGGAATTGTCGCTCGCCGCGCTGCCGCCCAGCACGAAGTCCGGGAACTGCGACAGGATGGCTTGCCGGACGGACTCGTCAGCAGAGGCATAGCCCATGCGCAGGGCGAGCAGATCCGGGCGCCGACCTGGCAGGTCGGCAAGGGTCGCCCTGATTTGCGCAGGATCGAAAGGCGGCAGCTCCGCCTTGTCCGCCAGCGCGATCACCGCATCGGGCCGGAGCCCGAGCAGGGCATTGAGCTGATGGCGCAGGGCAAGCTGGTTCTGATCGAGCGCATCGAGCGCGGCGCGGGCCGATTGCAGCGCCACGCGATCGGGCGCGACGGTGCTCAAGGTCACGGTCCGCGCGGCCAGCGCGGTCTCCAGCCGGGCGTTCCTGCTGCGGAGCAGTTCATAGGCCTCGACGTAGACCGGGCGGCTGCGCGCGCCCATTATCAGGCTCGCCGCGAGTTGGCGGGCCTTTCCGGCAACCTGCCACTCCTGCCAGACCACGTCTGCGGCGACCTGCCGCTCGCTGTCCGATGCGGCGCGGCGCCGCGACTTGTAGGTGATCAGCGCCTTGATGTCCTGCGCGATGCCGATGTTCCAGCCCGGCACCGTGCCCGCACCGGACAGAAGCGGAAGAAAGGCGGCAGACAACGACGGATTGGGCAGCAGGCCCGCCTGCCTCGTCTGCCCCGAGGCGACCGCCCTGCCCGCCCGGACGGCCTGGAGATCGGGATTGTTCGCCAGCGCCAGCAATGCCACCTCGTTCACCGAAAGCGGCGCGGACGGCGCCTCGCCGGACAGGCCCTGCACATCGCTTGCCAGCGGCGCCGAAGTCGGCAGCGGAAGCGGCGTGTAATGCGCGCAGCCGCTGACCGTGGCCACGGCGATGCCGATCAGAACCTTCATCGCGCCCCGGATCAGGACGGGACCAAGGGGATGCGGACGCATGGCGGCGAAAGAGCGTGCCACGGCGCTATGCCTGTTCCGCAAGGACGATCTTCGATGCGCTGCATGCCATTATCGCCAATCACCTCCGGCAAGACCTTCGGACGCGTAATAAGAGCAGGTACATTCGCCCAAGGTGAGCCGAATGTTAGGAATTCCCAACTTGCATGGCGATGCCGAGTGTGCGCCATAATGGAGGCGATACAAGTACCTGCCGCGGAGAACGGGCCGAGATGAAAATCCTCTTCCTCGAGGATGATGAAGAGCTGCAAAGGCACGTCGGACGATCGCTCGAATCCGCGGGCCATGTGATCGACGGCTGCAGCTCTGGCGCCGACGCGCTGTTCATGGCGACGAGCGGCCAGTACGATGTGCTGGTGCTCGATCGCATGGTCCCGGGCGTTGACGGCCTCAGCGTGATGAAGGCGCTGCGTGCCGCCGGCATTCGCACGCCGGTCCTGCTGCTGACGGCGATGGATGGCGTGGACGACCGGGTCCAGGGCCTCGAAGCGGGTGCCGACGATTATCTCGTGAAGCCGTTTGCCGTATCGGAACTGGTGGCGCGCCTCAATGCGCTGCTGCGGCGACCTCCGATTCCCGACGCCGTAGCGGTCCTGAAAGTCGCCGATCTGGAAGTGGACCTGATCCGCCGCACCGTGATGCGCGCGGGCGGAAAGATCGAACTGCAGGCGCAGGAGTTAAAGCTGCTCGAATACCTCATGCGCCACGCCGGCGAACTGGTGACGCGCACGATGTTGCTGGAGAACGTCTGGTCGTTCCACTTCGATCCGCGCAGCAACATCATAGAGAGCCACATGAGCCGGCTGCGCACCAAGGTGGATCGCGGCTTCGATCGCGAATTGATCCAGACGGTCCGGGGGGCGGGATATCGGATCGACGGTGGCTGAGCCGCTTAGCCGCAATGTCCTGCGCAGCGGGGCGTTCCGCTTCGCCGTGCTGTTTGCCGCCGTCTTCGCGGTGGGCTCGCTGCTCGTGCTCGTGGCGGTGCAGCGCCAGATCGAAGGCTATGCCGTCGCGGCAACGGACGGGACTCTCAGCAACGAAGCCAAGGTGCTGGCATCGGAATATCGGGCACTCGGCCTTTCCGGCCTCACCGACGCCATCCGCCGCCATTCCCACACCGGCAAAGATCCCCAGTTCCGGTTCCGCCTGGTGCGCGGCGACGGCATCCGGATCGCGGGCGACCTGCCCTCCGGCGTCCGGCTCGACGGGCGCGGCACGCTCAGCGTCCGGGAAGTCAACGTGGCCGTGCGGGGCGAGGCGATGGAAACCTTCCAGACCCTCGGCACAGCCTTGCCGGACGGGCTCCATCTTGTGGTTGCCACGGACACGTTCGATGTCCGCGCGCTGATGGCGCGGCTGCGGGCGTTCACGCTGGCCTGCGGGGTCGGCATTACCCTGTTCGCGCTGGTCGGAGGCTACTTCGTCGGCAGTCTGTTCGTGCGCCGTCTGCACGGGGTCAACACTTCGGTGAGCAGGATCATGGCCGGGGCCATGGACGAGCGGCTTCCGGCCATCGGCATGGGGCCCGAGTTCGACGAATTGTCCAGCAACCTCAATCTCATGCTCGACCGCATCCAGGGCCTGATGGAGGGCCTGCGCCAGGTATCTACCGACATCGCGCACGACCTGAGAACCCCTCTCACCCGTCTCCGCCAGCAGCTGGAGGCCCTACGCGGCCAGCAGACGATCGATGCCTACGATGCCGGCATCGACGTTTCGCTGGAGCAGACCGACGAAATCCTCGCCATCTTCCGGGCCTTGCTGCGCATCGGCACGCTGGAGGGCGGCGCCGGACGCGGCAGGCTCGCCCCGGTGGACATCAGCGAGATCGTGGAACGGGTGGGGCTGGCTTACGAGCCGGTCGCGGAAGATGCCGGCAAGCGTCTGGAGACCTGCATCGAGCCGGGACTTGCGGTGCTGGGCGATGGCGAATTGCTGGCCCAGATGTTCACCAACCTGGTGGAAAACGCGCTGATCCACACACCGCCGGGAACGCGGCTGACCCTGCGCGTCGCGCATCGCGGCGGATCGGTGCTTGCCGAAGTGGCCGACGACGGCCCCGGCATCCCGCCCGAGGAGCGCGACAAGGTGCTGGTCCGGTTCTACCGCCTGGACGCGAGCCGCAGCACACCGGGTTCCGGCCTCGGCCTGTCGCTGGTGCGCGCCATCGCGGCCCTGCATGACGCCCCGCTTCTGCTGGAGGACAATCGGCCCGGCCTGCGAATAAGCGTGAGGTTCCAGCTTTCCGGCGGTTCCGGTGAAATTCTGATGGAACATGCACGGTTGCCGAAGCCGGGCAGCGAGCTATGAGGGCCCATGCCTAGACGCAAGGACATCTGGCAGTGCGGATTGCTGCCGCACCCGGCAAGCCGGGTGCTCGCGGCGGACTATGCCGCAGCGGACATCGTGTGGTTCCCGCAGGAACCCGCGTTCACCTTCCTGGCCGACCCTTTCGGCTTCGACGACGGCAACCGGCTTCACGTCTTTGCCGAGCAATACGATTACCGCACACGTCACGGGGTGATCGAACGGCTGACGTTCGACCGGAGCTTCACGCTGATCGATCGCCGACTGGTGCTGGAGGAGCCCTGGCACTTGTCCTATCCGCAAGTCTTTCAGGGCGAAGGCGCGGTCTGGATGCTGCCGGAGGCGCATCGCTCGGGCAAGTTGACGCTCTATCGCGGCGATGACGCGCTGGACCGCTGGCGCCCGGAATGCACGATCGAGGTGGACTGCCTGCCAGTCGACGCATCGATCCTGCGACATGAGGGCCGATGGTGGCTGTTCTATTCGTCGGCCGAAAGTCGCGACACCAAGCTGGGCACGCTTCACGTCGCCTGGGCGGATACACTCACGGGCCGGTGGACGCCGCACCCCGGCAATCCGGTGCGACGCGGGCGGCAATCCTCGCGCCCCGGCGGAACCCCGCTGGTCGTGGAGGGGCGCATCATGCTCCCGACGCAGGACTGCATGCGGACTTACGGCGGCGCGATCCGTCCGCTCTGGATCGATCGCCTCGACGAGACCGGATTCTCGGCCGAAGCAGGCGATGCGATGGCGATCCCCTCCGGTCCTTCGGGCCGGTACGAAGGCATGCATACCCTGAGCGCGTGCGGCGCCGTCACCCTCATCGATGTGAAGACCATCGACCGTTCGCTGGCGGGCATGGCGCTCGATCTCAAACGGGCGGCGGGGCGATACGCTCGCAGATAGCAGTCCCCGCGCGCGCGAAGTTCGCCGGAGAAAAGCGGGCGAGCATATCCCGGCGGCTTGCCTGCCCCATGTCGGCCAGCCTGCTGGGATAGCTCAGCGCCTGACGCAGGTTCTCGGCGAGCGCGGCGGGGCTTTCCGGCGGACAGAGCCAGCCTGTCTCGAAAGGCCTTACCGAATGGACCAGTTCGCCCACGCTGGAGGCGATGACGGGAAGGCCTGCGGTAAGCCCCTCATGCGCCGCGATGCAGAACCCTTCCGAACGGGAAGGCTGCACGTAGAGGTGCCGCGTTGCCAGAAATCGCTTTGGATCCTCGGCATAGCCCGGCAAGCGAATGTCGCCGATCCTCGCCGCCTTCGCCTGTGCCTCCAGCGCGCCGCGCTCGCTTCCCTCGCCGGCGATGTCCAGCGTCCAGGGCACCGGCGCCGTAAAGCCGTTCTGCCGCAACCGCGCCAGCGCCTCGATCAGGACATCGTAGCCCTTTACCGGATGAAGCCGGCCGAGGCTGCCGATCCGCAGCACCTGCCCCGGCTGCCAGGCCCGGGCGACCGGCATTCGCGGATCGACGGCGTAGATCGGCCAGGTCGCGATCCGTTCCGGCCTTATCCCGAGCCGGTCCTTCATGAACCCGGCAACGGTCTGCGAATCCGCGACCCACAGCCTCGCCCGCGGTTGCAGCGCGCGCAGCAGGCGGAGGTTCCACGGCTTGAGGAAGGCAGCGTGCTGCCAGCAGACGACCGGCAGGCCCAGCCTCGGGCCGGCCAGCAGGCCCAGCGCCGTCGCCCGGCTCAGCGAGGTCCACAAGTGCGTGGCGTGCCATGCCCTCAACTCGCGCAGGAGCCAGCGCAGCGCCTGTGCGTGGTCCTTGTCGCCGCCGTCACGCACGCAGGGGGCGAGCCCGGCGGCTTCCATCGCGGCAAGCGCCCTGCCGTCCCGCCGGGTCAGCGCGAAGACGCGAACCGTGGCCCCGGCCTCTGCCAGCACCCGCGCGATCGACGGCACCGGCAGCGCCGCGCCGCCGCCTTCCACCGAATTGATGATATAGGCGATCCGCATCGTCCTAGCGGCCCATGCTGCTGCGCCAGACGAGCAGCACGAGCAGCCCGCTGGCAAGAATGGCCTGTCCCAGTGCCTGGATACCTGCCCCCATCAGCCCGTAGCGCTGGAGCAGCCAGGGCATGGCCGAGAGGAACACGAGGCTTGCAAAAAGGTTCGCGGCCATCGACCGCGACGGATGGCCCAGCGCGGAAATGGCCGAACTGCACGGCGGTCCGATCAGCGCTATCGCCCGGGCCAGTACCAGCACGATCATCACGCCGGCAGCCTCGGTGAAGGCCCGGCCCGCAAGGAGCTGGAGGATCTGCTGCGGGAACACCGCCACGACCAGCACCACCGGCGTTGCCGCGACCAGACCGACCGTCACGATCTTTCGCAATATCCGGCGCAGCGCTTCGCCGCCCCGGCCATCGGCAACCACATGGGCCAGTTCTGCATATGCGGTATTGCCCAGTATCTGGGCCGGCTGCGCGATGATGACGGTCGCGCGCTGCGCGACCGAATAGAGCCCCGCCATCGCCGGTCCCAGCACCCAGCCCACCACCAGCGGCGCCACTCTTCCCGCCAGTTCGCTTAGAGTCACGTCGGCATTGCTGGCGATGAGGAAGCGCCAGATTCCCGGGTTCTCCTGCGCCGCGCCGCCGGGCGCGGCGCTACCCGCAGGATGCGGCAAGGCCGCGCCGAGATTGCGGGCGGCGAGCCATATCCCCATGCCCCACATGAGCGCGAACTCGGCCAGCGCGGCGACCAGCCATGCGAACAGGAAGGAGCGGATACCCCAGCCGCAGGCAATGACGATCAGCGCGCCGCCAAGTCGGAAGAGCGGCTGCACCAGATTGTGCAGTCCCAGCAGGTCGAAACGCCCGCAGAGCTGGAGATATCCCGCCGGAGTAGAGCGCACCGATCCCAGCACGGCCAGGGCATAGAACGGTGCGAAGGCCATGGCTTTCGGCGGCCAGCCGAGATGCCCGCCCACCAGCGGCACCAGCAGAGCCGCGGAAAGTATCGCCAGCACGCCGCCGACCAGCTCAACCTTCGCCCCGAAGCGCAGCAGGCGGACGAGGCGATGCGGATCTTCCTGCCGCTGGGCCTCGGCTCCATACCGCACGATGGCCTGCCACGACGGAAACTCGACGATGCCGCAAACCGTGGTGATATAGGCATGGACCAGCACGAGCACGCCATATTCGGTCGGCCCCAGGAAACGCGTCGCCAGCAGCAGATAGGCCAGGCTGACCAGCCCCGCGCCGGCCTTCCCGCCCAGGACCATGCCGAGTGAGGCGAAGATGCGGCCCACTATGCCGCCGGGCAACGCCTCCGGCCGAACCGGGCTGTCCTGCCTGCGGATCGGCCCTTCACCGGCCGCGCGGCGCCAGAAGAATGCGTCGAGCGGCTTCATGCCGAAAGACGGTTCATGGGGCGGAAGGACGGCGACCGATGCTCTGCGAAGGTCGCGATGGCGATGGCGGCGCGAACCGAGGACGGCGTGTCCTGCAGATCGAAACTGCTGGCGAAAAGTTGCTCCTGCACCGCGCGATAGTGCTCCTCGTGCAGTTGCTCGGCACGGTCGATCGCGGCCGGCAGCTCGTCCGGTTTGCGGATGACCTCGCCCGCTGTCCAGTGGAGGAAATTGGGATCGCCGCGCCATTCGTGCCCGTGGCTGTTGAGGAAGATGCAGGGCCTCGGGCGCAGCATGAATTCGTAGACCTGGCTGCTGGCATCGCCGAGGTAGATATCGGAGGACAGCGTATAGGTCATGTCGGTCGAGGCGCGGCTGCCGAGGTCGATCTTGATATTCTCGCCCCGCAGGAAGCGCTGCGGAATGGCCCCCGCCTTTTCGATGCTGAGCTTGTCGATGGCCACGACGAACTGCCGCTGGAACAGCATGACGTGCGGTGCAAAGACCAGCCCGCTGCCCTCGTCGTTCAGGAAATGCTCGAAAACGCCGTGCCCGTGCCGATACCACGAGGACAGATGCGGCGAGCAATGCGGGTTGTAGAGCACCACGCGCTCCCCCGCCGGCAGGAAGCGTCTGGCGATCCGGCTGGGCAGGACGTCGAACTTGGGATAGCCGACGATGCTGATCCGCGTGGGTTCGACCCGGGCTTCGGACACCAGGCGGTCGCGGACTTTCGTGCCCGAACAGAGCACATGATCGAAACAGGCACTGGCCTTGTCGAAGCCGATCGCCCGGTCTCCGGCGCCGTGTCTGGTATGAACGATCGCGAGATCGTGAAGGCCGTAGCGCTTCTTGAGGATGAGCGAGGTCTTCTCGGCCACCACAAGCACGTCGAGACTGCGGAAAAACGGGAGATTGTCGCGGTAGATGAGCAGTTTGGCGGCAGGCACGACGCGCCCCAGCAAGGCGTCCATGCTGCGCGACAGCGTGGAAGGGCCCAGTTCGACATGCCGGATCGTCCTGCCGAGATAGTCACCGGCCAGGCGGCGCACTTCGGCGGCGAGGGCCGCGTTCGTGGTCGCAACGATCAATTCGCCCGGGAAACCCTGATCGGCCATGGCCATGGCAATCGGCAGGCTGTGGGCGACCTGGTGAATCTGGTCGTGGTTGAACAGGAATCCTATGCGCATGGTGCATGGACTCCGCACCGGCAGCACACCCGCATCCCGCCGCCTCGATTTTTTATGGGTGCCCTGCTTCCTCCGCTCCGGCGGGGCCCGAGACATGGCGCAGGACATCCAGGGCCACCAACGCGAGGCCGAGCAGCACGTGGACCAGCAGGATCACCGAGGCCATCATCGTCATCAGGGCGGCGATGCTTGTCTCATGCCCGAGCGTGAAGACCGCGAGCCCCGCGAAAGCCACGTCCTTGTTGGGCACGAAGGGCAGCCGGGAAACCAGCAGGCGCAGGGTCGAAAGCAGGAGCCATGAGGCCACCGGCACATGCGGCAGCACCATGTGCCAGAGCACCGCGGACAGGATCGTGGTTGCGGCGATGCGCAGCAGATGGATGCCCAGGATCGCGCCCAGTTCCTCTCGCGGTAGGGAAAAGATGCGTCGGCGCAGGAACATCGCCGCGATCGAGGTGACGAGCACCACGCCCAGCGAGACGAGGACGGAATCGTTCTCCAGCCCGAGATCGCCGGCGGAAACGAACGGCACCACCGCCAGAAGCAGGAACAGCGTCACCCCGTTGCCGGCCATGGCGGAAAGAATCGCCACGTCCTTGATCGCGCCGAACGGCGCCGCGGTCATCGCGCGGCGGCGGCGCGCCCATGTGTAGAAGTAGGCCTCTCCCAGATAGCCGAAGAGCAGTTCGTTGCACACGAGCTTGCGCAGCAGCGGCACCAGTCCGCCTGCGGGCAGGTTCCAGAGCCGGTGGAAGATCGCCCATTCGCTGAGCGGTCCGGCAAGGTAGAACACGGCGAACACGATCCAGAAGGACGGCGCGCGCGGGACCATGGCGTAAATCCGCGCCGGGTCCATGCCTCTCATCGCCAGCACCACGGCCAGCGCCACGAGCACCGAGAACAGCAGCGGCAACAAGGTTGCCATGCGAAAACGCGAAGCCCTGTCCTGGGCCTGGAGCGGGGGAAAGCGCGGCGACGGCGCAGCAGGCATGGCAGATGGGAGCAAACGGATCGTCCTCGGGTCTTGTGAAGGGAGTGGGGCCGCGACCTAACGCAGCAGCTCCGGGAGGAGTGCGGTGCGCACCTGATCGGACACGGCAACGGCCTCGCGCATGACCGCAAGATACGAAGTTGCGGCCAGTTCGAGCGAGAACCGTGCAGCATATGCCCGTTCGCCGGGGCCCGGCTGAGGCAGCCGTTCCGGGCGGGCAATGGCCTGCGCCATGGCGTGCACGTCGCCGACAGGCACCAGCACCCCCCGCGTGCCGCCCCCCAGCAAGCTCTTCATGCTGGCGCAGCAATCGGTGGCGATGACCGGCAGGCCCGCGGCGATGGCCTCGATCACGACGGCGGGCACCCCTTCGTAGTTCGAGGAGAGCAGCAGGCAGTCCGAGGTCCGGAGATGCTCGTCTGGAGACGGAAGGTGGCCGGTGAACGTCACGATACCCCGCAGCGCCATGGTCCGCACGACCCGCCGTAACGCGCCAAGCTCCGGCCCCGCGCCAACGATGGTGAGCCGGTCACCCGGCCTGAACCCCGAGGCGAAAGCCATCAGCAACATCTCGACATTCTTCTGCGCCGCCAGCCGCCCTACCGCGAGGTAGCGCAGCGCCCGGCCCGCCGCGCGCTCTCGAGGCATCGCCTGCAACCGTTCGAAGCGGCGCCGGTCCAGCGCCGGATCGTGGATCGTCGTCACCCGATGCGCGGCGACGCCCATGCCCTTGACGACTTCGTCGAACATCGGCTCGGCCAGCGCCACGAAGCGATCGAGGAACAGTCCGTTCAGGCGCAGCCAGAGCCGGTACCACAGCCGGCGGAGCAGCGGCTTGTCGGCGCGAACAAGGTCGTTGCTCACTTTCACCACAACCGGCGGGCAGCGATCGCCCAGCAGCAGCTTCATCACCACGCAGACCACGGTGTAGGTGTTGCCGGGGCAGAACAGCACATCGGCCCGGCCCCGCGCCAGATAGAGGCACAGGCACCACATCATCCAGATCGTTTCGAAAGGCGCGGTGGGGATGAAGCTGCGACAACTCCAGTACCGCAGGCCGGGCGGCGCGCAGGCGCGGTCCGGGCCCTCGTTTCGCCCCAGCACGACGACCACGTCGTGCCCGGCGTCCTGCCAGTGCCGGGCCAGGTTCAGCGCGACGCGCTCAACCCCGCCCGGCTCAAAGCTGTGAATGGGAAGGACGATCCTGAGAGGTTCGGTCATGCCGATATGACTCCGGCATTCCTCCGGACCCACACTGCGCCCCGGAGGATTTTTTCAGGCGAGCAGTTCGGCGTAGCGGCCCGGAACGTGCCCGGCGGAGAATGCGGCAAGGGTGCGATCGATACTGCGCACCAATGACGCCTTCGTCACGTCTCCGGGATGGACGGCGATGCGCACCACGCGCTGGCGCTGCATGGCCCGCCGGGCGAGCGCGGCAAAGAACAGCGAAGAGGCCGTGCGCATGGTGCTGCGGCTTGCCCAGGTGATGACCGGGCCGCGCGCGAGCGGCCGGTCCGCGTTGCCCGGCTGCCAGACGCGGAAATGGTCTTCCGCCAGCGCGAAACCGCATTCTTCCATCGCCGCCATCGCGCCCGGCCCGTAAAGCCAGGCCGGAGCGATGAAACCGGCCGCCGGCATGCCCACGATGTCTTCCAGCAGGGCCTTGCCGTCGCGCATTCGCCGCAAGGCTTCGGCTTGGGAAAGGCCAAGGAATTCGCCCTCTCCCGCCGTCATGTGGCGCGCCTTGAAGCCCGCCCCGCCGCCGTGGACGGCATCGTCGCGATGGTACCAGCCGTGAACGAACATCTCGACCCCGGCCTCGGCCCAGCCCCTTAGCCGTGCCTGGAAACGCGGCGCTTGCGAAAGCGATGCCCGCCCCCAGTGATCGGGCACGACCAGCATGGCGAAACGCGCCGCGCCCAGCCGGGCCTCCAGAATCTCGACAAGCCGGTCCACCTCGCTTTCGAAGCAAGGGGCGACATCGTGGATCGAGACGAGCAGGCGCCGGGTCTCAGCGCTATTGCGGAGTTCAGAACTGGGCATCGACGCCGATCCTCAGGGAACGCGGGCGCATCGGTGTCTGCTGCAGACCCTGAGCCACCGTGAAGGGATTGCCGAAGGCAAAAGTGTTGCCCCGGTCGTTGAGAATGTTCGCAAGGTCGAGCGACAGCCCCCAGCGGCCGAATGACAGCCGGCCGCCCGCCGAGAGGTCGTAGTAACGCCCCTGTGTCAGCGCGAAGGGGGAAAGGATCGCCAGTTTCGAACGCCCGACATGGCGTATCGCCGTATCGAGCGTGAGGTCCGCCCAGCCAAGCGAATGGACGAACTTGGCCGCCGTGCGCCATCCCTGGTCGGCGACGTTGGGCAAGTCTCGGTCGCTGATGTTGTCGAAGCCCGGGGCGGGATCGGACAGGCTGCTGGAATTGAGGAAACCCGCCGCCTCCAGCGACAGGGCGTCCACCGGGCGCCAGGCCAGCGAAAAGGCCAGATTTCCTACCCGGCCCGAACCGATGTTCGCCACGTAGGGCAGCCCGTCTATGGCAACGAGATCGGCCTGGATATTCCGCCAGCGAGCGAGCGAAGCGGTCAGGCTGCCGGACAGGCGGGCGCCCTTCTCCATGCCGAAGCGCAGGCCCAGCTCAACCGTCTGGATGCGGTCGGACACGAAGCGATCCGCGCTGGGATCGGCCGCGGAGCCGGTTACCTGAAGACCCCCGGGGCGATAGCCCTGCTGATATCGGCCATAGGCCAGCACCCCTGCTCCCGGCTTCCATGACAACGCAACGGAGGGCAGAAAACGCTGCTGGCGGCGCACCGGCTCGAAATCGAGGCCACCCTGCCCCATGAATTCGCTGGTCTGGCGAACGTAGCTGAACCGCCCCCCGAGCGTGAGCTGGACATTGCGCCGCAGAGGAATGCCGAACTCGCCGAAAGCTGCCGCATCCAGTGTCGTGTTGGCGAGATTGGAGAGCGTGTCCAGCGCACCGGGCGCGCCGAGCCTGCGCACCGCACGGTCGATATTGTTGACCAGGCCCAGACCCACGAGCCATGTCCCGCCATTGCCCCAGTTCCCGCTCAGCCGCGTCTCGTGCGAGAGCAGCTTTACCGCGACATCCTCCTCGTACTGCCGGATCTGCGGCGATGCGGAGGTGGTGGCATCGAACACGGTGTCGATGCTCTGCCGGGCATAGCCGGTGGCAGAAGTCAGCCGGGTTTCACCCCAATCGCGGGACAGGGTCACGCCGGCCAGGCGATAGTCGTTGTCGAACGGCTGCGCGATCGCGGACGAACGAACCAGATCGGGCTCTCCGCGCAGGGTATATTGCCCGTCGCGGGAATTGAGGTCCTGTCCGGCCAGAGTGACATCCACCGTCCATGCCGCATCCGGCTGCCAGCGAAGCGCCGCGCGAAACCCCGTCATGACGTTGCGGTTGATGTCCCTCAGACCGCGCGCGGCATCGTCGATATAGCCGCCGTCGACGGTGCGGTAGACCACGGCGCGCAGGGCCAGTCGATCCCTTGCCAGCGGCAGGTTCGCCACGAGCGCCCCGTCGCCGCCCGGCGCGCCGTCCTGCGTGAGGCGGACGCCGAACGCCCCTTCGAGCGAGGTCTTTCCCGGATCGGGCGGCGTCGGGACAAGGCGGATGATGCCGCCAAGGGTTCCCGCCCCGTAGAGCGTGCCCTGCGGCCCTTCCAGCACTTCGACGCGGGCGATGTCATGCAAGGCAAGATCGGGGTCAGGCGCGGAGTAGATCAGCCGCATCTCGCCCAGATACTGGCTGATCGTAGACTGGCTGGTGCCGTTGAAGCTGCTGTCGGCGATGCCGCGGATGAATATCTTGTTCCGGCCCGGCCCCAGATTGGTCGAGGACAGCTCCGGCAGCTTGCCCAGGATATAGCCGGTTCCGCGCCCGCCTGCCCGTGCCAGTTCCTCGCGGTCAGGCTCCACCACCGCCAGGCTGGCGGGATAGTCGGCAAGGCCAAGGCGCTGCTTGGTCGCCGTGACGAGAATGTCCGGCCCCGCCACCTCCGGGACAGGCACTGGCCGGATAGCAGGAGCCGCCCCCATGCGCGGCGCCCTGGGAGCGATGGCGGGCGCAGCGGCGCGCTTCACCAGCCGCACGGTACGGGAATCGACGAAGACGAAGTCGTACCCGCTTCCGGCGAGAATTCGCCGCAACGCCTCGGCTACATCGTGACGGCCCGAAATCCCGCGCGAACGCAGGGTATCCAGCCTGGGATCGCCGAGCGCGATCGAGATTCCCGCCTGCTGCGCAAGGGCCAGCAAGGCGTCCGAAAGCCGCCCCGCCGGCACCGCGAAAACATGCGTCTCCGCTGCCAGCGCCGGAGCGGCCTGCATCGTGTTGACGGCGACCGCCAATAGAGCGGGAAGGAACCGGTTAACGTGTGATCGACCAACCATCGGCAGTTTCGGTCACCTTCGCACCAATCAGGACCTCGACACGCCGTTGCAGCGCCGCATTGTCCCCGTCCAGCTGTATCACGCCCGTGAAACTTGTCTTCGATAGATCGGGGCCCAGTTCGATGGCAATCCCCCGCGCCCGGGTAATGTCGCCCGCGACTTCCACGAGCGGCGCATCGCGGTAGACCAGCTTGCCGCGCGTCCATGCGCCGATGTCGGCGGCGGCCTTGCTTCCTTCCATCAGCCTGTCGCCGCTCGCCTTCAGGGTATCGCCGGCATTGAGGCGAAGGCGCGTAATGCCGTCCTCGAACCGGACCGCCCCTTCGGACACTTCCACCTGCACCCCGCCGCTGCCGGAGCGAACGTTGAACACGGTCCCCACATCGACCACGCGCTGCGAACCGACGGTCAGGGTGAAGGGCTTTTCCGCATTGTGACGGACGGAGAACTGCGCCTCCCCGGCCTTGAGTTCGGCAACGCGCGGGTCGGACTGGCGCAGCACCAGTTCGGTGCCGCCGTTCAGCATGATCCTGCTGCCGTCGGATAGCGCGATCGTCCGTGCTTCGCCCGGCGCCGTCGTCACGGTGTAGGACCGGTCCCATCCTCCCACGGCCATCCATGACCCGGCGGCGACAAGCGCCACGGTCGCCGCCATGGCCGGCCACATCCAGCGTCCGGGCCGCCGCGCGCCGATCGGCGAGACGGCAGCATCCCGATGCCCGGCTTCCGCCTCTGTCCGAAAATTCTCCTGCCTCGCCAAAGCCACGGCGGGAGAGAGCGCCAGATCCTCGTCGCAAACGGCCTCGTAGGCATCGTTGTGGCGCGCATCCGCCTCGAGCCAGGCGGCGAACTCGCCCCAGTCCTCCTCGCTCGCATCGGCGAGCCGCACATGCCAGGCGATTGCCTGCCCATGAATGCCCTCGTCATCGGGACGAATCATCGAACCCTCCTGTTCTTCCGGCCCCGCCGGCTGCATCGTCCAGCCGGGCGCGAATTTCGAGCACCGCGCGATAGGCGCGCTGCAAATGCTTTTCCACCGCGCTCAGGCTTATCCCGAGATGCCCCGCGATGTCCTTCTGCGACGCGCCTTCGATCCTGAACTGGCGGAAGACGTAGGCGGTCCGCTCCGGCAACTGGGCAAGCCGGGCTTCCACGCGGGCCAGCTGGTCACGGGCCACGAGCGTGGCTTCGGCGTCGGGCGCGGCATCGGCCTGTTCCTCGCCGTCCCGCGCGTCGATCCAGCCCGCATCGCGGGACTGGCGGCGCGTTTCCGTGCGCCGCCGAGTGTGAGCCATGTTGTTGACCATCTGGTAGAGATAGGCGCGCGGTGCGCGGACCGGCCCCGTCACCGTGGTTTCAAGGCGAAGGAACAGATCCTGCAACAAGTCCTCGACATCCGCCTCGCTTACCCGGCGGGCCAGCAGGAAGCGCCGCAGTTCGCCCCGCATGGCGAGGCATACCTGCCGTAGTCCTCCATCGGCAGGCACCTCCTGCCCGAGCGACGTCATAGCCCGTCCTTCCTGCGCAAGCGCTCTTTCCTCTCTCAGGTAAAGCAGATGTTCCGGTGATCTTCCAGCGACCGTCATGGCACCCTCAGAAGCTGGACGTCAGCACGAGGCTGACATCGCTGCCGGCTCGCAGTGCCTGCCCAAGGCCCGCCGCCCTTCTACCGGAATGCACGTCGAGCCCGAGCCAGGTCCGCGGCTCGCCCGAGCCGTTGAAAACGGCGACGCGGGCGGCAGCGTGAACACCCATGGCTGCCGCGGGCTCGCCGTTGGTCATGCGAAGGAGGTCGTTTTCGAGCGAACGCCCGCCCCAGCCGCCCTGCCGGTAGATGCCGGCCGAAACCGACCAGTCGCGCCCATGATCCAGCGAAAGTTCCGCCGCCGCATATCCGGCGCGGGTCTTGGCCGGAAGCAGGATGCCGGAACCGCTTCGCCGGCTTACACGGCCGGCAACGCCGTTCAGCCGCAGAATACTGCTGTCTCCCAGCGAATGCCAGGCGCTGAAGCTCATGTGCCGCCCCCGGAACCGCGCCCCGTCCGGATCGCCGGGAAGCTCTACCGGATCGAGCGAACGGATCGCCAGCAGGTCGAAACGCCAGCCCGCATCGCCGGAATCGTTTTCAAGGCGCATGACCTTCACCTGATCCGGCATGGACATATCAGACAGCGACCACTCGACGAGTTGCGGCAGATAGCGCGCGCCGCTCATGCCCCAGACCTTCTCGGTCCGCGCCTCGGCAATGTTCGGCCCCATCGCAAGCAATGCGCATGCAACGCCGGTCATCTTGGATCGCCTCATGACTGGAGCTCCGTTCCCCGTCCCGAGCGGCGGGACCTTGGAGAGACTCCGGTGCGAGCCCGAACCCGCACCTGAAAATGCGTGATGCGGGAAATGCGGGTTCCCGGCGTCTAGGCGAGATCGAAGCTGGAGTTCTCCTGCGTGTACCGACTTGGTTTCATCACCCTTGCCATGGTTGCCGGTCTTTCCGCTTCCAACATCGCCCGCCCCCTTCCGGCCGCTGTCTACCAGCCGCGAGCCAAAGCTGCTTCGGGAACGCCGGGCACACTTTCCGTCATGACCTACAATGTGAAGGGCCTGCCCTTCCCCGCCGCGCTGGGCCGCCCGGCCGCGCTGGAAAAGATCGCGGAGCAGCTTGGAAGCCTCAGGCTGAGCGGCCGCCAACCGGATGTCGTGGCCTTGCAGGAAGCATTCGTCCCCGAAGCCAAGGCGATCGCCGCTCGCGCCGGTTACAAGTGGATCGCGATCGGACCGCAGCCCTCGGAAGCTCTCGGCAAGCCATCGGATCGCTCCGAGAGGCTGGCCTCCGCCAATCTTGCGAACGGCGCGTCGTGGACCAGAGGCGAGACCGAGGGCAAATGGGTGGACAGCGGCCTCGTCATCATGTCGGACTACCCGATTATCGCTGCAAGACGGATGGCCTTTCCCGCGTCCCTCTGCGCGGGTTTCGACTGTCTCGCCTCCAAGGGACTGCTGGTGGCCTGGGTCAGGGTTCCGGGGCAGGCGCAACCCGTCGCGGTTGCGAATACCCATCTCAACTCCCGCCGCGCCTCAGGCGTCTCGGTCGATCGGGCCAACCAGGCCTACAGGCTGCAACTGGCCGCTGCCTTCTCATTTATCCACGCCCAGGTTCCTGCGAGCCAGGCATTGGTTTTCGCCGGGGATTTCAATGTCGGCCACGACCCGGACCGCATCTCCGGAGCGAAAAGCCTGATCGGCGATGCACTGGGCACCGCTGAAGCCTCGTCCCGGCTGCCGGGTTCCGAAACGACCTTGCGGCCGGAACTTGCGGCAATCGTGAAGCGCGGCAAGGACAAGCAATATTACCGTTCCGGCACTGCCACGAAGCTCGCCTTCGGGGCCATGGACGTACCGTTCGGCGCCCATCCCGGGGCCGATGCGCTTTCGGATCACATCGGCTACGTCGTCACTTATTGCTTCCACAGCAACGACTGCAAACAGCGATGAACCCGCAAGGTCGGGGCATCGACCTTCGGGCCGCCCGGGCAAAGTGCCCGAGCGGCCCTGTGAGGGTCAGAACTTCTTGCTGACGCCGAACTGGACGATACGCCCGATGCTGAAGGCGCTTCCCTGCGTGGTATCGAAGCCCAGACCGGCTGCCGAACGGAACTCGGGCGGCGACACATCGAACAGGTTCTGCACGTTCAGGGTGAACGACAGGTCGCTCCCCCAGGCGGACTTGGACTTCACGTCGTACTTGAAGAACAGGTTGATCGCATCGAAGGCCGAAACCCGGGTCTGGCCGAATTCGACCGTGCCCCGCTTGTATCCCGAGGTGTGGTTCCAGATGACCTGCGCGCGCAGCCCGCCGATCCGGGTTCCCAGCGTTCCCTGGATGCGGAACACCGGGGTGTTGAAGGCCAGATCGTCGGCGACAGGCAGCGAAGGCAAGGCGCGCGATTTCTGCGAAAGTCGGTAGTTCCCCGTGACGCTCGCATCGAAGGAAGCGAAGCGGGTATCGAGCACGTAGTTGGCCGAGAAATCGAGGCCGTCGAGCTTCGCGGTGCCCAGGTTCCTTGCACGGGTGTCCAGCGAGACCAGCACGGGCGAGTTCGTACCGCCCGAAGTGATGATCGCCTGACCGGTCGAGGTCGGGTTCGCCACCGTGAAGTTGAAGTTGGCCGGATCGAACTGCGTCAGATAGGCCGCCAGTTCCTGGCCGCTCGGGCGAACCGAATAGAGCTGCGGAAAGTTCGCATAGTAGTCGCTGAGGTCAGCTCCGGTTACCGGCCTCCCGATCGTTCCCGTGAGGTCAATGTTGTAATAGCTCGCGTTCAGCGTCAGCCCCGGCAGGAACGGCGGCTCGATCTCCGCGCCGACAGACCAGTTCGTCGCCTTCTGCGGCTGAATTCCGGGAGCGGTACCCGACACGAACAGCCCGATTTCACCGGGAGCGGCGGTTACGCCGGGCGGCGTGCGCAGGAATGCAGCGGGCACCGTGGCCACGGCAGAGGCCATGACGCCAAGCTGGTCCACCGGCGACGGAGCCGTGAAGGACTTGCCCCAGTTCCCCCGGATCGCGATCCATTCGACCGGGCGCAGGGTTGCGGCGAACTTCGGATTGAAGGTGTCGCCGAAGTCGTTGTACTTGTCGTAACGTGCCGAGGCCGAAAGCGTCAGTTCGTTGATGAACGACATGGCGTTTTCATCGCCGACGATCGGGATCGAAAGCTCGCCGAAGACCGAATCCACCTTCTGGGTGTAGCTCGTCGGGTCCTGCAACAGATACGTCGATGCATTCGTCGACCGCCTGTTGAAGTTGTCCTGCATGTGTTCGTAGCCGGCCGCCGCGCGCAGCGTGCCGCCAGGAAGTTCGAACAGCGGCCCGTTGACGATGGCCCTGTAATCGAACAGTTCGTTCCGGCCGGTGCCTTTGTTGTAGCGAAGCAGGCCCGAAGCCACGCTGGGCGATGTTGCAGCCACATCGTAGGGATTCAGCGTCCCCCCGGCCAGAGCGGCAGACTGTGCCGCCGCGCTGATCTGCGCATTCGAGAACGACGTCGTGGCAAGGCCATAGCTGAACAGCCCGCTGAATTCCCAATCGGAGCCCAGCTCCACCGAGATCGAGGGAGCAACCCGCCATGTTTCGAGGTCGGTATTCTGCGTGGACGAAGCGGTTCCGAACAGCGGGCTGTAGTCATACCGGACGACCTGAGGCAGCCCGTCATTGGCGTCGCCGGTCGGACGGTAGAAGGGAGAGCTTGCCGCGAGCGTGGCCTGACCCGCAGCGCCGGTGCCCAGCGCTCCCGTTCCCAGCGTCCCGCCGATCTGCTCGATCGAACGATTGGCATAAAGCGCGGTCACGTCGAAACGCACCCCGCCCGAGAGGCGCTGGTTGAGACGGGCGAACACGGTGTGCAAAGTCGTGGTCGGATAGATGGCGACAGGGTCGGAGAAATCGCAGGAATTGGGACCGCCGGCGGTGATCCCGCCTCCCGAAGGCACATAGGAGGTCGTTCCGATGGTCACGTTGGGCGCCGCACAGTTGCGGCCGGTCGGCACTCCGGTGTTCCAGTCGACCTGCTTCACCCAGTCCCGGTCGGCGCCAAAGACGCTGTCATGGTGGGAATAGCCGTAGGCCACATAGAAGCCGCCCGAGCCCCAGTCCTTGCCGGCCATCCCGCTCGCCTCGACCGACTGGAAATCGTCACCGATCCCATATCGCGCATCCATCTGGACGCCGTCGAAACGATCGCGCGACACGAAGTTTATCACGCCGCCGAGCGCGTCCGAGCCATAGACGGCAGAACCGCCGTCCGTCATCGCCTCCACGCGCTGGATCACGCCCGGCGCGATGATGTCGGGATCGACGGCAACCTGCTGGATGCCCGCGCCAACAACGCGCTGGCCGTCGAACAGCACGAGCGTCTGGGCGCCGCCGCTGGTGTTCGCGCCGGGAAGGCTACGAAGGTTGGGGCGATTGATCGGGTTGCTTCCATTGGCGCCCGGCTGCTGCGAAACGCCGGCCGGCAGTCCGTTGAAGAAATTGCCGACTTGCGGAATGGAGCTGAGAACCTGGCTCGTCGTGGCAGCGCCGGTGGCCGCGATCTGTTCCGCGCTCATGTCGATGACATTGTTGCCGGCCGGGGCGATGCCGCGGATGAGAGTACCGATCACGACGATCGGTTCACTGGTCACCTGGTCGGCAGCCGACTGGTCCTGCGCGGGCGGCGGCGCGTCGGCCTGGGCCATTGCCGCTGCCGGCATGACAGCGACCGAAGCCGCGCAGAGCGCGAGACGCCCGACCGAACACTTGTAATTGATTGCCAATTCCTCATCCTCCCCTGGTACAATCAAACCCGTCGGCCTTTGCGGCCGATCGAGGCAACGAAACGTCTTGATCGGGACTTGCGGTTGCGCCTCCGCATTTCGGGATGGTCGGGATATCGGCTGCTTCTCAGGCAGCCCCCGGCTTTCCCCCTTCCATTCGCCGCCATGCCCGTGAAGGCCGGCAGCGTGTCCCGTCGTTTTGTGTAACGGTTCATGCGCCAACTTGGCGGCGTTTGGCTTGACCTATCCGGACATCCTCTCGCGCCGGCACAACTCGTCCTTCAATCCGGTGGGCGATTTGCCGAACCAGCGCCGGCAGCTCCGCGAGAAGATGGACTGTTCCGCAAAGCCCAGCTTTTCCGAAATGCCCCGAAAATCGAGGTCCGTCCGCTCCAGGTAGTAACAGGTCAATTCGCGCCGGACGCTGTCCTTTACCTGCTGGAAACCAAGGCCTTCCTCGCGAAGCCGGCGGCGGAGCGTGCGGGCGTGAAGATTGAGCGCATGGGCCACGCTGTCCGTCGAACTGTCTCCCAGGGCGAGCGATCGCAGCACCAGTCCGCGAACTTCCGCATCGACGGGAAGCTGGCGCTTGGGGAAATGCTCCTCAAGGTAGCGCAGCATGTCCCGATAGACATATTCGTCCTGGCTGAGGATGGGGCGTGTCAGGTCTTCGTCGAAGAACACAAGACCGTCGGCCGGCTCCCCGAACAGCACCTCGCAGCCGAAATTCCGGCGATAGGCGGAGCGCGTGGATACCGGTTCGTGGCGGAAGCAAACGCGCCGCGCCCGCGATAGGCCGCCCGTCATTTCCATCGCTTCGAGATGCCCGATCAGCAGGACCTGCTCGATGGCCTGCGCGCGATTTGCCGTGTCGCCAAGCAACAGTTCATGGCCCGCGAAGGTGGCCGAGGGCTCCGCATGGGCGCTGAGCCAGACCCGCACGGCCCGGCTGTGTGCCCCGCTGTGCTCGCAGGCGGACCGCACTGCATCGCCGAACGTTCTGGAATTGCGCATTACGTTGCCGAGAGGGCCGAAAACCGCTCCCCCGCGCTGGCGAAGCGCAAGTCGCATGCCCAGATCCGGGCAATCCAGCCTCCTCGCCGCCGTGTCGAGCAAGCGGATCGCCTGCCGATAAGTCAGCCTTCCGGAACCTTCCGAAAAATCCCGAGGCACAATCTCCACTTCCTCGAGTAGCGCGGGGAGATCGCCTCCCAGTTCGCCGAAAAGCGCCGTGAAGTGCCGCAACAGCGGGGTGTTCAGCCGCTCGAAGTCCGCTTCGCTCACGGCAGCCGTTCAGCTTGGAAGCACGGCTGCACCGGCCGTCATGCGATGGCGCCGCATGCCTTGAGCTCCTCTATCCGGTCCCACGGCAGCCCGATCTCCATCAGCACCAGTTCGGTATGTTCGGAAGCCTGCGGAGCCCGGATCGTGTCGACGGGAGCATGATCGAACTGCACCGGCCCTCGAACGAGCTTGATGGGATCGCCGCCGTCCATGGCCTCGACCTCGAAGAGCATGTCGTTGGCCAGCGCCTGCTCGTCATGCGCGAGGTCCAGCAGGCTCTGGTAGGGCGCCCATTGGCCCGTGTAGGTCTTCAGATGCTCGCGCCAGTAGGCGAACGGCATGGCATTGAACCGGGCGTTGATGATCTCGCCGGCGGCCTCCCAGTTTTCAAGCAGCTTTTCCGCCGTCGAGAAGCGGGGATCGTCCGCGGCTTCCGGCACGCCGACATGTTCGAACAGGCTGCGGATATGCGGGCCCGGAATGAGCGTGCACAAATTGATGGTCCCGCCGTCGGACGTGGCGAAGTTACCCATGAAGGGATTGCCCGGATTGGAACCCGAACGCGGCATTCCGACACGCATCGCCCGCTTGTTCTCAAGCTGGATATCGAGCGCGCTGCCCGCCGACCACCAGGCGGTGGACAGCAGTGAGACGTCGATTTCGCTGGGCTTGCCGGTTCGCTCCCGATGGAACAGCGCACCGGCGATCCCGCCGGCGAGATTCATGCCGCCCGTGGAATCGCCAAAGGCCGGAATGCCCTGGGACAGCGGCCCCTCAAGCTCTCCCGGGCTCATCGACCAGCCCACCCCGCTTCGGGTCCAGAACGCGGTGCCGTCAAAACCGCCGACGTCGCGCTCCGGGCCCTTGTCGCCATAGGCGCTGCCACGGGCGTAGATGATATCGGGATTGGCCGCGCGAATGTGCTCGATATCGATTTTCAGCTTCTGCCGCAGATAGGGCAGATAATTGGTCAGGAAGACGTCGCAGCTTCGGGCCAGTTCGTAGATGACCTCCTGCCCTTCAGGCGTCGAGATGTCGACGCCGACCGAACGCTTGCCCCGATTGGGATGCTCCATCATCGTATGGCGCAGCGGGTTGATCTTCATCCCCCCCATGTTGATGAAGCCGCGCATCGCATCCCCGCGCGTGGGATGTTCGATCTTGATGACATCCGCGCCCCAGTCGGCGAGAATGGCCCCGCCTGCCGGCACGAACGTGTGCTGGGCAACTTCGAGGACGCGAATGCCCTCCATCACTTTAGTCATGCCGGGCATCCTTCCAGATCTAGCGGTCGCGGAGCCCGCGCCAGGGTCAAAAGCAGGAACGCGCCCACCAGTACCGCAGTACCGGCAATCACCAGGAAGGTGCTGTAGCCGCCGGTCCGTGCCAGAATGATGCTCAGCCCCACGGCGCCGATCGCAGCGGAAGCCGACATCGTCGCGGTCATCAGCCCCATGACGGAACCATAGATCCGAATGGGGAAGCACAGCGCCACGAGGAAGGCGATGATGTCGCCCTCGGCACCGAATGCGAAGCCCAGGAAGAAGACCGCCCCCGTCAACACCGCGGGGGCATCAAGGCTTGAGGCGATGATGAACAGTCCAAGGCTCGGCAGGGCAAGGGTAAAGAACGAGATCGCGAACGGATTGAACCGGTCCAGCGCAACACCCGTGATCAGGCGGCCCGCAAGCATCCCGATGGACAGCGCGCTGATCATCACCGACGCCCCGCGACCTGTCACGCCGTTGTCGAGCAGCACGAGCTTGAGCTGCGTCAGCATGATGACCTGGGGAATGTTGCAAAGAAGCATGGCCGCCAGCAGGATCCAGAATGCGGGTGCACGAAAGATCGCCGGATAATCCTCGCGCGCAGGCCGCCGGGGCGCGCGCGCACCTGCCTGCCGGTCCGCTTCCGCGGGAATGAGGAGGAATGTGATCGTGCCCGCCACCACGGCGAAGATCGCCAGCAACTGATAAGCGGCGCGCCACCCGTTCGCCTCGACGTAAGCGTTGAGCAGGGGGCCGCCGATCGCACTCACGAGCGCGGGACCGGATGCCACGATGGCAAGGGCGGCCCCTCTCGCAGCGGAAATGCACTGGACCGGCAACCGGGTATACACGGTCGAGGTCGTGGTAAGGCACACCACGCTGTGGATCAGGAAGATCACGATATAGGTCTGTAGAGAGCCGCCCATCAGGCTGTATGCCAGATACATCAGCGGCAGCGTCACCTGCCCGATAAGCGCCGTCCACCGGACACCGAGAACGTCGGCGATCCGGCCTATGAACGGAAATGCCAGGGAACTGACGATCCCGAGGCTTCCCACCATCGCGAAGTCCGCCTTGCTCCACCCGTTGGCGGCGATCATGCTGGGCGCGATCGCGCTGGTGACGGTCCCCGCCAGCGACATACCCGTGCCCACGCCGACCGTTGCGGCAAGCAACGGTCGCCAATTCGATCTCAACTCCGCAAGATACGTCACCGTGGCTCCTTCCCGTTCGTGCCTGATGGCAATTGTTCTGGTTCCCGGGCAGTCCCCGACCGGCAGTTCGCGCAGGCGGCATCGCCTGTCCATCGCTGCTGCCGGTTCGGGACATTCCAGGCGTGGTTCACGTCACATCCGCAAAGAACCGGCACCTTTGCGAACATATTCCGCACCCGGCATCCCTGCGTTCGAAGGCCCAGGCCGCCATGCCACGAAAGCATCTTGCGCGTTCGAAACCGCCGCGGGCTTTCGCCAATGGCTTTTCGAAAGGCGGTCGAAAACGCGCCGGAATCGGTGAGGCATGATCCGGCCGTCAGCCTGCGCGGACTGCGCTTTCAGGGGGCTGTACCCGCTGTTTTGAGCATCGTGCGATCTAGCCCACATCCCAGCTTACGCGCCCCTGCGGGCAGCGTTCCTCTCACATTTCTCTTGTCTGCGCTGGATAGCCCGATCGCCGGCAGGACGCCAATTTGCGGAGGTCAAATCCGGCCCGGCGATACGCGAGGGGCTCCGTCCGCCCCCCTTGTCAGGTCGGCAGATAGCCGATCCGGCCTGCCCGCTCCTCCTCGTGGAGCGCGGCGAGGTCCAGTTCGAAGGCGATGTCGCCCTCGGGCATCTGGACGCGGGGATTGCCCGTCCAGTAGAGCACCCGGCAGGTCCGCCGGGCGATGCGCCAGCCGTTTTCGGTGCGGACCAGTTCATCGTCGTAGTAGCCGCTGCCGTCCCACACCGGCGGCTGTCCAGCGGCATGACGGATGAGCCGCCACTGGCCATATGTCACTGTAAAAGCTCTATCTTCCTCCACTCGAACGAGGTGATTGCTCATCACATGCTGGGTTGCATCGAACATTTCGTGAAAGGCACCGAAAGCATGCTGAAAGGCACCTAGATCGTTCCAGCACGAACCGGGCCCGTAATCGACCGCACAGTCCGCCGTGAACACCCGCCCGAACAGATCCCAGCGCCGGGTGTCCATGGCGAGGCCGTAGAGATTGAGCACTTCGACGATGTCCTCACGGTCCGCCATGGTCGTCCTCCCGGTCAGAGCGGCAACGATACCGTCGCGGTGCCCTTGAGGATGGTGTTGCCGTCCTGCGTGGTCATCCGCGTCTCGACCGTGACCACCGGCATCCCGAATTCGGAGGTCTCCTGCCTGTCGATCACGGCGGCATCCACGTAAGTCACGTCCCCTTCGAAAGCGGGGCTGCGGAACTGGGTCTTCGAGTGCCAGATATAGCCTTCGTGCCCGGCCCAGTAGGCCACCGTATCGAGGTGCCAGGCATTCATCGACGAGCCGTAGCCATAAGCACCGCCCATGCCGACCTTCTCGGCCTTCTCGGGATTGATGTGCCCGGAGCTGGGCCCGTGGAACAGGCCGTCACCCTGGCGCGGATCGATCTTGCGGGCTTCGAAGTCGTAGCTCATGTCGCCGCCGAAGCCTGCGTCTTCCTGGGCGGGATCGTGCACGCCTTCAGGTGCGTTCCAGCGCCAGGTGCCCCAGATGTTCTGCCGGTGCGCACGGCATTCGAGCGCGAAAGTGACGCGGCTGTGCGGCCCGATCACCCGGCGCGGCAAAGTATCGCCCACCTTGACCGTGCTCCAGCGCGGCGAGATGCCTTCGCGGCCCGACCTGATCCAGTCCAGCCGCACTTTCGCCACTTCGTCCAGTTCCTCCCTTGTCCAGGACCTGGGCGCGCGATTCTCCTTGTCGTAGACTTTCCGCTTGTTCGCCTCCTCCACGAGGTAGCGGATCGAGGTCGCCCGCTCCTTGGCGACGAGCGCGCCGTGCTGGTTGCGGTGGACCGTATCGCCATCGGCGAACATCGTCGGCCCGGCAAAGCCTGTCTCGGCAATGCGATAGCCCGCGAAGCTGCGCTCCTGCACGAGCTTGTCGCCGGGGCGGACGGGATTGCCGTAGAACCACCATTCCTCCCCCGCGAAGATCAGGTGCGATCCCGGAATCCGGCCGACGCAGGAAGGATGGCAGCCGTGGCCGTAGTCCATGGCGACGGTGAAGCTCTGCGGGGCGACGATACCGCCGAAGCGGCTGGCCCGCGCGAAATTCTCGTCCCAGTGCAGGGGATTGGCGTAATCCATCGCCTGCGCCCAGCGGCGGATGTCCGTGGCGTTGCACGGGTCCCAGAACTCGGCGAAAATCACCGGCTTGCCGACCCACCGATCGACATCGCTGGTGTCGAGGAACACATCGCCTTCGGCCATTTCTCTCTCCGATCTCTCGCGGCCTGCCCTTTGCGGCAGTGCCGAACCCGTCCCGTGCGATCTTCACCCGCGACGCGGCGGGCGCCTGTCCGTAGGTGCAGCCGCATCGGCAGTGGACGCAAGGCGCCGCCGCGCCGCGCCCATCAAGTGCGCAGGGGCGATACTTGCGCGCCGACCGCATTCGATCGCACCTTTCCGGCCGCGAATTGCGCTAGCCCTTGGGCCAAACACGAATCAAACCCGCTCGGGAGAGCCTGCTTCATGAAGATCGACAATACCCTCGCCGCAGTCGTCACCGGCGGCGCTTCGGGCCTCGGCCGCGCCAGCGCTCAGGCCCTTGCCGATGCCGGCGTGAAAGTAGCCGTGTTCGACATCAGCGAGGAAGCGGGCGAAGCTTTCGCGGCCGAGATCGGCGGCGTGTTCTGCAAGGTGAACATCCTTGACGAGGAAAGCGTGGAAGCCGGCTTCGCCAGGGCCCGCGCCGCTCACGGGCAGGAACGGATCGTCGTCCACTGCGCCGTCGTGGCCGGCGGCGGCAAGACCGTCTCGTTCGACAAGACCACCGGCGGCTACAAGCGCGCCGCCACCGAGCAGATCGCCAGAACGGCCGAAGGCGTGTTCACTGCCTCCTACCGCGTCGCCTCGATCGCCGCGCTGGGCATGGCCGGCGCCGACCCGCTCAATGACGACGGCGAACGCGGCTGCATCGTGTTCACCTCGTCGGCCGCATCGCAGGACGGGCAGGTCGGGCAAGTCGCCTACGGCGGCGCCAAGGGCGCGGTGAACGCCATGGTCCTGCCGATGGCCCGCGATCTCATGGACCTCGGCATCCGGGTGAACGCCATCCTTCCCGGCACTTTCGCCACGCCGCCGATGCTGCGGGTCAAGGAAATGAACGAGGCGGTCTACGATGGCCTCGGCAAGGCCGTGCCCTTCCCCAAGCGGCTCGGCAATCCCGAGGAATTCGCCTCGCTGGTGATGGAACTGGCCCGCAACACCTATTTCAACGGCCAGTGCATCCGTCTTGACGGCGGCATCCGCATGCCGCCGAAATGACCGCTTCCGCTTGAGAATCGCCGGACAAGCCTCCAGAGCGGCCATCCGGTCGGTAAGGGGGCCCAGCGACAATGCAGAACGTCATCGATTTCGTGATGGAGCTGGACCGGCTCAAGGCCGTCACCCGCAAGGTGAAGCCCATCGGCCTCGACCGTTACGAGAATTCGGCCGAGCATAGCTGGCAGATCGCGCTCTTCGCCGTGGCGCTCGCACCCCATGCCTCGGGAACGCCGGACATCTCGCGGGTCATGGCGATGCTGCTGGTCCACGATATCGGCGAGATCGAGACCGGCGATGTCATGGTGTTCTTCGAGGAAGGCCTGGCGGACCGCAAGGCGGCCGAGCGCGCGGCCATAGACCGGATCTTCGGCATCCTGCCCGATGCCGAGGCGGATTACCTGCGCGGCCTCTGGACCGAGTTCGAGGAAGAACGGACCGCCGAGGCCCGCTTCGCCCATGCCATCGACCGCGCGATGCCCGCCCTGCTCAACTTGCGCAACGAGGGGCAGAGCTGGCGCGAGAACGGGATCAGCCACGAGCGGGTCGTGAAGCGCCTGAAGCCGCAGATCAGCCGCGGCGCGCCCGCGCTGTGGGACTATCTCGAAGCGGAACTGGAGACGGCGCGGGCCAGGGGCTACTTCGGGGCGTGAGGCCGCCCGGCTGCGCGCCACCTTCGCGTTTTCTTCCTTCCCCTCCCGATACCCGCCTTGACAGCGCCGCGCGCGCAGGCCCAATCGACGATCGATGCGACGTCCCGCCGTTAACGCCCTGAAAGCCCTGGTCATCCGCCAGCGGCAGCGCATGCGCGAAAGCGAACTGGCGTTCATCGTGCTGGCCGTTCTGGCCGGGATCGCGGCGGGCTGGCTGACCAACCTGCAAGGGTTCCTCGCCCATGCCCTCCAGCAGCTCTTCTACGGCGTCACCGGCAACCGGCTGAGCGCGATCGGCGAAATCCGCCATCCCTGGCGCCTGCTGGCACTCCCCTTCGGCGGACTCGTGCTGATCGGCATCGGCTATCTGCTGCGCCGCCGCCGCCGCGCGCCGATCGACGTGGTGGAGGCCAATGCCCTGCACAGCGGCCGGATTCCCTTCATCGACAATCTCATCATCTCGGCACAGACGATCATCTCGAACGGCGCCGGGGCATCGGTCGGGCTGGAGGCGGCCTATGCGCAGATGGGCGGCGGCGTGGCCTCGGTGCTGGGCCAGTGGTTCAAGCTGCGCCGCGCCGACATGCGGACGCTGGTGGGCGCGGGCGCGGGCGCGGCCGTGGGCGCCGCCTTCGGCGCACCGCTGGCGGGCGCCTTCTATGCCTTCGAGATCGTGATCGGCACTTATACCCCCGCCGCCATCGCCCCGGTCATCGCCGCCGCCCTCGGCGCCGCGTTCATCACGCGCCAGCTCGGCGTGGAACCCTACCTGATCGCCGCATCGAGCACGCATGAGCTGACCACCGGGGACTATTTCATCTATGCCGTGCTCGGGCTGGTCTGCGCCCTGGTGGGCATCCTCGTCATGCGGCTGGTGACGTTTACCGAGCTTCACGTCCAGCGCTTCACCCGCTTCACGCGCTGGAAACCGCTGGTCGGCGGACTGCTGCTGATGCCGCTCGCATGGGTATCGCCGCAATCGCTTTCGGCGGGGCACGGGGCGATGCATCTCAATCTCGTGATGCAGCCGGCGATCCAGTTCCTGCTCGTGGTTCTCGCGCTCAAGATCGCCGCCTCGGTGATCTCGCTCAGCTTCGGCTTTCGCGGCGGCCTGTTCTTCGCCTCGCTGTTCCTGGGATCGCTGGTCGGCCTGATCTTCGCCGCCGCCGTGCAGATGCTGCCGCTGGGCATCGAGCTGGACCCCACCCAAGCCGCCCTCGTCGGCATGAGCGCGCTGGCCGTCTCCATCGTCGGCGGCCCGATGACGCTGGCGATGCTCATGCTGGAAACCACGCACGACTTCGCGCTGATGGGCGTGGTGCTGACCGCCTCGCTCGTATCCAGCGCCTTCACGCGCGAGATGTTCGGCTATTCGTTCTCCACCTGGCGCCTGCACATTCGCGGCTCGATCATCCGTTCCCCGCGCGATATCGGCTGGATGCTCAGCCTCACCGCCGGGCGCATCATGCGCAAGGACTGGATCTCGGTGCCCGCAACCCTTTCCATCGCCGATTTCCGCGCCCGCGTGCCGCTCGGCTCGGCCAGCAAGGCGATCCTGCTGGACGAGGAGGAACACTACGCCGGGATCGTCACCACCTCCGCCGCCTACAACCCCGAACTGGCGCAGGACAGCGCGGTGGGCGGGCTGGCGACGCTGAAGGGCACCACGCTTTCCCCCACCACCGACATCCGCGCGATGATCAAGGCCTTCGACGTGGCCGTGGCCGACGAACTGGCGGTGGTGGACGGTATCGGCAATGTCGTTGGCGTCGTGACCGAACGCCACGCGCGCCGCCGCTACTTCGAGGAGATCGAGGCCTCGCAGCGGGAACTGTTCGGCGAAAGCTGAAGCGGGAGGAATGCAGGGGCCATCGCCCCCGCACCCCCGGAACCTGCTCCTAGTCCTTCGCCACCGGCAGCCACACGGCGCTGGCCGCATCGCCGCCATAAGTCACCGTCTCGGTCGCCTTCACATAGTCGCTCGCCCTGGCCTCCATGATCGAGGGCACCCAGGACTGCGGATTGCGGTCATAGAGCGGGAACAGGCTGGACTGCACCTGCACCATGATCCGGTGGCCCGGCAGGAACACGTGATCGACGTTCGGCAACGACCACTGGAAGGTATAGCCCTTGCCCGGCTCCAGCGGCTGCGGCTTGTCGAAGCCGTGGACGTAGCGGCCGCGGAAGATCTCGATGCCGATGCCGAGCTGGTAGCCCGCCAGTTCCGGATTGGCCGAGTTTTCCTGCGGATAGACGTCGATCAGCTTGACCACATAGTCGCTGTCCCGCCCGCTGGTGGAGGCGTGCAGCTCCACCTTGGGCGCTCCCTTGATGTGGACCGCCTTGTCCAGCGTGCCGGTGGTATAGCTCAGCACGTCCGGGCGGCCGTCAACGAAGCGCTGGTCGTGGACGAGCCAGGTCTTCCACTCCTCGCCCTGCATGTGCACCGGGCGCGGCAGCATCGGCACCGGCTTGGCGGGGTCGGAGACGTAGCTGTCGCTGCCCGCCGCCGGCTTGCTCCATGAGAGGCCGTAGTTCCCCGCAAGGTAGAGCGGCGTGTAATCGCCCGCCGGCCACTTCTGCGACACTTCCCAGCCGCCCTTGTCGCCCTTGGCGCCGGTGGCATAGGTGATCACCGGCGGCGTGTTGCAGGCCGGTGCCACGGTTTTCAGGTGACAGTCGAGGAAGGGCTTCATGTAGCGCTGGCGGAACTGGCCGCCGGTATCGCCTTCCCACTTGAGCGGACCAAGCTCACGCGCTTCGTAGTTGACCTGGGAGTGGCGCCAGGGGCCGATGGCAAGGCTCACCATGTCGTCCGGCGTGCCGTTCGCCTTGAGCGCCTGGTAGACCGCCGGGGCGCCGTAGCTGTCCTCCTGGTCCCACTGTCCCACCACGAGCATGGTCGGCACCGTCAGCTTGCGCGCGCCGAGCAGCTTGTCCACCGCCTGCCCCTGCCACCAGGCATCGTAGCCGGGATGCTCCAGCACCTTGCGCACCACCGGCAGGTCGATGAGGCCGTATGCCTTGGCATATTCCATGGCCGAACCGGCATCGAGATAGGCCTGGTACTCGTCCCCCGTGCCCTTGGGCACCGCGCCGCCGCCCTTCTTGACCGTCTGGCCAAGGTCGTAGTCGAACCCGAACATGCGGAAGGCGCCGTTGTGGAACCAGTCGTCGCCCATCCAGCCGTCCACCATCGGGCTCTGCGGCACGGCGGCCTTGAGCGCGGGGTGCGGATCGATCAGCGCCATGAGCGAGGTGAAGCCGAGATAGGACGAGCCGGTGATGCCGACCTTGCCGTTGCTCTCCTTCACGTTCTTCACCAGCCAGTCGATGGTGTCGTAAGCGTCGGTGGCGTGATCGACCTTTGTCTTGTTGAGCGGGCCTCGCAGCGGCCGGTTCATCACGTAGTCGCCTTCGGAACCGTCAAGCCCGCGCACGTCCTGATAGACCCGGATGTAACCGTCGTTGACGAAATCCGCGTCCATGACGGGCAGGATTTCCTCGATCTTCTGGCTGCGGTTGCGGCTGGTCATGCCGCCGGCGTTGTAGGGCGTGCGGCTGAGCAGGATCGGACCGTCCTTCGTGCCCTTGCGCATGACGATGACGGTGAAGAGCTTCTTGCCGTCCCGCATGGGAATCATCACCTCGCGGCGGATGTAGTCCGCCTGCGGGCGTACCCAGTCGTACGATTCGACCTGCTCGTTCATCATGGTGTCGGTGGGCGCGCGGGCGCTGTCCTGTGCGGAAAGCTGGGCGGCGGCGAGTGCAAGCGGCGCGGCTGCAAGGCACGCGGCGATCCGAAGGCTTTTTGTCATGGGCCCGATTGGTGGCCCGTGCATTTCCGGCGGTCAAGCGTGAAGACGAGCGGCCGCGCGAAACAGCAGCGCCGGGCCTGCCCTGCCCCCGCCTTGCGCGCCCGGCCGCGAGGTGCAGGCGCGCGCGCGACAGTTTCGGCAAGAACTGCAACAGCCCATGAAACAAGGCTATCCAATTGAATTAAAAAACGAATTTTCATCCGGCAATAGTCTTGCCTTGCCGAAAATACCGGACATTATGAGGTGTAATCACGGGGGTTGATGTGCGTTTTCCGATTTCGGTATTTCTGGCGTCCGCGCTTGTCTGCGGCCCGGCTTTCGCTCGCGACGATCAGGTCCAGCGCGGCCCCGTTCCTCGCTGGGTTTCACCCTCCGAAGACCTGCCCGTGCCGGAAAACGCCACCGGCGCCGTCTTCGTGCGCCATCAGGATACCCTGATCCATCTCGATAAGCAGGGGCAGGCGCAATACACCGGCTATCGCATCAGGATCCTGCACCCCAGCGCCCTGCAACTCGGCAACCTGTCCATCGCCTGGAACCCGGCGGCGGGCGCGCCCACCGTGCACGCCATCCGGATCCACCGCGATGGCGAAGTCATCGACGTGCTGAAAACCGCCGCGTTCGAGATCCTGCGCCGGGAAGACCAGCTCGAAGCGGCCAAGCTGGACGGCACCCTGACCGCGGTGCTGCGCATCGCCGACTTGCGCGTGGGCGATGAACTGGAAGTCGCCCTCACCATCCGCACGACCGATCCCACGCTGGGCGCCAGCGACGCGGGAATGCTGCTGATCGCGCCCAGCCCGGTGCCGGGCCGCTTCCTGCTGGGCCTCAGCTGGGAAGACCGGGCAGAACCGCAACTGCGCATGACGCCCGACATGAACGCCTTCGCCCGCAAGAGCGAACACGCGCTCGAAGTCCGGCTGGACAATCCGGCCACCATCGTCCCGCCCAAGGATGCTCCGGCCCGCTATCTCTGGCAGCGTGTGGTCGAATATAGCGACTTTGCCGATTGGGCAGGAATTTCAAGGCGTTTCGCGCCGTTTTACACAAAGGCCGCGAAGCTGCCCGATGCTTCGCCGCTCCGGCGCGAGGCGAGCCGCATCGCCGCAGCCCACGCGCTGCCGCTGGACCGCGCAAGCGCGGCGCTGAAGCTGGTGCAGCAGGACGTGCGCTATATCTACGTCGGCCTCGGCAACGGGAACCTCGTGCCCGCCACCGCGGACGAGACCTGGCAGCGCCGCTATGGCGACTGCAAGGGCAAGACAGCGCTGCTGCTGGCGCTCCTGGGCCAGTTGGGCATCCAGGCGGAAGCCGTGCTGGTCAACACCGGCGGCGGGGACGACGGGTTCGACCAGCGGCTGCCGAGCCCGCGCCTGTTCGATCACGTCATCGTGCGCGCGCATATAGACGGCGCGGTCTACTGGCTGGACGGCACGCTGCCGCCGGTGGTGCCGCCCTCCACCACGCCGATCATGCCTTACCAGTGGGTGCTGCCGCTTACGGAACAGGGCAGCTCGATCGAGCAGCTCGCGTGGCAGCCCGCCCAAAGGCCCGACCAGATCACCCTTTACGAGATCGACGCAAGGGCCGGTTTCGATGAACCCGCCCGGATCACCAACACCACGATCACCCGCGGGATCGAGGGCCTGCAGCAGGAAATGCAGCTTTCCGGCCTCGCGCACGACCAGATGCTCGGCAGCTTCCGCCAGCAACTGGTCGGCAGCACCTGGCAGGCGATCGAGGATGTCCAGTGGCGCCACGACCAGAAGGCGCAGGCCAGCGTGCTGACCATCAGCGGCACCGGTTCGGTGGACTGGGATGACGACGGGGACGGATCAAGGTCGCTCGCCCTGCCTGGAGGCGGCTTCAGCCCGCCCGAACGGCGCACGCGCTCGGCCGATCAGGATCAGGAACTGCCTTACGCCAACAAGCCCGAATTCGACTGCCGGGTAACGACCGTTCGGCTGCCGTCCACGGCCCGTCCGGCGGGATGGACGTTCAAGAAGGGCTATGACACGCAGCTGTTCGGCCGGACCTATTACCGCGCCTTCGAACAGCGTGACGGCGCCATTCGCATGATCCGCGGCTCACGCGTGGAGCAGAAGGAAATCGACGCGGCGACCGCGAAGAAGGACAATGCGCGCATCGCCGCCTTCGACAACAGCATGGCGTGGATCTTCTATAACCCCGAAACATCGCGAACCGTGGAAAGCGGCACGAAGAACGTGCCCGCCACTTACGAGATAGACTGGACGGCTGACAGCGTTCCCTGCCTGGCCCACGCATCCGCCGATGCGAAAGCGGCAGCCGCAGCCCCGAAGTAACGGCCTGCGGACAAGCAAAAGGGCAGGAGAGCCCCGGCTCCCCTGCCCTTTCGATCTTGTCCTGAGCGGCTGCCTTACGCCGCCTGCTTCTGCCGTTCGGTCGCTTCGAGGTTGAGCAGGTCCGCCAGCTCGAACGCGAGTTCGATCGACTGCGCACCGTTGAGGCGCGGGTCGCAGTGGGTGTGATAACGGTCCTTCAGCGCCTCGTCGGTGATGGCGATGGCGCCGCCGGTGCATTCGGTCACGTCCTGGCCGGTCATCTCGATATGGATGCCGCCCGCATGGGTGCCCTCGGCACGGTGAACGGCGAAGAAGCCGCGCACTTCGGCCAGGATGCGGTCGAACGGGCGGGTCTTGAAGCCGCTGTCGGCCTTGATGACGTTGCCGTGCATCGGATCGCACGACCACACCACCGGATGACCTTCCGCCTTCACCGCGCGCACCAGCTTGGGCAGGCCGGCCTCTACCTTGTCATAGCCGTAACGGCTGATGAGGGTCATGCGGCCGGGTTCACGCGCCGGGTTCAGCGTGTCGAGCATGCGCAGCAGCGCGTCGGGCTCGAGGCTGGGGCCGCACTTCATGCCGATCGGATTGCCGACGCCGCGCAGATACTCGACATGGGCCGATCCTTCGAAGCGGGTACGGTCGCCGATCCACAGCATGTGGGCCGAGCAGTCGTACCAGTCGCCGGTCAGCGAATCGCGCCGGGTCAGCGCTTCCTCGTAAGGAAGCAGCAGCGCCTCGTGGCTGGTGTAGAAATCGGTGCCCTGAAGCTGCGGAACCGAGGTCGGGTCCACGCCGCAGGCGGCCATGAAGTCCAGCGCTTCGCTGATGCGGTCGGCCATCTGCGAGAAACGCTCGCCCCAGGGGCTGCGGCCGATGTGCTCCATGGTCCACTGGTGGACCTGGCGCAGGTTCGCATAGCCGCCATGCGCGAAAGCGCGCAGCAGGTTGAGCGTGGCGGACGACTGGCCATAGGCCTTGAGCATCCGTTCGGGATCGTTGCGGCGGGTTTCCGGCTCGAACTCGATGCCGTTGATGATGTCGCCGAAGTAGCTGGGCAGTTCCAGTCCGCCGATCGTCTCGGTCGGCGCCGAACGCGGCTTGGCGAACTGGCCCGCCATGCGGCCCAGCTTCACCACCGGCTGCTTGCTGGCGAAAGTCAGCACCACCGCCATCTGGAGAAGCACGCGGAACGTGTCGCGGATATTGTCGGCGCTGAACTCGGCGAAGCTTTCCGCACAGTCTCCGCCCTGAAGCAGGAAACCGCGACCGGCAGCCACTTCGGCCAGGTCCTTCTTGAGTTCGCGCGCCTCGCCCGCAAAGACCAGCGGCGGAAACTTCGCAAGCGTGGCCTCTACCTCGCCCAGCTTCTCCGCATCGCCATATACCGGAAGATGGCGGGCTTCCTTAGCCTTCCAGCTTTCCGGGGTCCAATTGCTAGCCACGTCACGTACTCCTGGCGGTTCCTTTGCCTTCTCTCCCCGCGCCGAATGCATGGGGCCAAACCGGCAAGAACCGCAAACAAGAGGCGCGCCATAGCCTCCCCCGGTAATTTTTGCAAAGCCGGTTTAGGCGATCACGGTGATCGATTGCGCCACAGCGCCCCGGCGTAACGGAACAATGTTACAGGCGGCAGGATTGCCCGCGTAACTTGCGAACAATCCCGCCCTGCTTTTCCTACTTTACCGCGACCGTTCCCGAGCTCTTGCCTTCCGGCATGACCTCAAGCCGCCACGAGTTGTTCTTGCCGAGGTAGCGGGCGGCAAGCGCCTGCATCTGCTGCGGCGTGGTGGCGGTATAGTCGTAGAGGATCGTGCGGACCGTGCCGATCCGCGAGGGATCGTAAGTCGCACCTTCGAGCTGGCCCATGAAGAACGAGGTGCTCGAAGCCGCGCGCGTCACCTGCTGGCGCATCGGTTCGGTGACCAGCGCCAGTTCCTGCGCGGTGGGCGGATTGTTGATGAGGTCCTGGGCGATCTCGTCCGCGGTCTGGAAGAACACCGTCGCCGACTTGGGATCGAGCTGCGCCATGGCCGTGATCGAACCGCCCGCCGCCATGTCCACCGGCCACTGCGAATAGACGTAAGGCGCATAGGCCACGCCCAGCTTCTCGCGCACGGCATCGAGCAGGCGGTTGGTGAAGAGCTGCGTCAGGATTTCGAGCTGGCGCGATTCGCGAATGCCCATGGCGCCGCCGCCGGTAGGCCACGAGATCACCGCCGCCGCCTGGTCCGGGTCGCCGTGGTGATGCAGCACCACCGGCACGTCCGAAGGCTTGGGCACCGAGACTTCGGCGAGATTGGCCGTCGACGGCGCGGGCGTACGGGCCTTGAGCGCGCCGAACGTCTTCTCCAGCGCGGTGATGGTGGAGGCCTTGTCGAAGTCACCATAGATCTGCACTTCGACCGGGCCGCTCGCCAGTGCCTTGCTCCAGACCTTCCTGAAGCCGGCCGCCGTTGTCTTCTCGATCTCGCCCGGCGTGGGCGTCGCGAAGCGGGCGTCCTTGCCGCGCTGGTAGAATTCCAGATCGCGGTTCAGCACGCCCTGCGGCGAAGTGGAATAAGTTGCATACTGGATCTTCGCCGCAGCCTTGGCGCGAACGAGCGGCTGCGGGTCCCAGCGCGGCAGGTCGAGCTTGGCAGCGAAGAGATAGAGCTGGTCGGCCAGGTCCTGCGGGCGGGTTTCCGCCTGGAACTGGAAGCTGGCGTCCTGCACCTCGAAATCGAAGCCCAGCTTGCGCCCGGTCGAGATGCGGTCGAGGTCTTCCTGGCCCAGCGTGGCAAGGCCAGAGCCGACGAGCGCGAATTCGCCAAGCGCGATATAGGGGGCATCCTGCGGCGCGATCGACCGCTTGCCGCCGCCGAACCGGACCTTCACGGTGACACGCCCCGGCTCTTCCTGAACCGGCCAGAGCAGCGCCTTCACTCCGTTCGCGAAAGTGAGCTGCTCGATGTCGAGCAGGCCGGTAGGCGCCTGTGCGGTCGCCTTGTGGGGCGCGCCGATGGCGGGCAGCTTCTCGAACGACACCGGCTTCTCGTTGACCGCGGTGCGGATCGAGGCGTCGGGCCGGATCGGCTGGAGCAGCGCGGTGCGCAGCCCATCGTCAGTGGCGCCGCCCTGCTTCTGCGTGGTGAAGATCGCCCGCGTCACCGAGCCGCTGAAGAGCTGCTGCGTATGCTTCAGCACGTCTGCCGGCGTGAACAGCGGCTTCGATTCGCGGAAGATGCGCAGCACGTCGTTCGGCGCCGCCACGGTTTCGCGAATGTCCAGCGCGTTGACCATGTCGTCCGCCAGCTTCGAACCGGGCAGGATGCGCTGCTGTTCGACCGGGACCTGGAACGCAACGTCGAGTTCGGCGACCTCGCGGTCGATCTCGGCCTGCGTCGGCGGCTTGGTCATCGCATCGGCGATCACCCCGCGCACGTCGCGCAGCGCCGCCTGCCAGTCCTCGCCCAGCGGCGTGACCGAGACGAACGTGGCGTCCGCCGAGCGCGAGACGTCGTCCTGGTTGACCGAGGCCGACAGGAAGCTGCCACCCGCGCGGGCCTTGGATTCCAGGCGGCGGTTGATGATGGCCTGCGCGATCGAATCGACCATCAAGCCCTGGTTGTAGACCACGTTGTCCGTCACCTGCCGCCAGGGGCGCAGGATCGCATACATCAGCGAAGGCGGCAGATCGGGCTCGATCAGGACCTTGGTCTCGCCCACCGGGTTCTTCGGATCGGCCCCTGCGGGCGCCGCCGGATCGCCGAAGCTGGGCGCGGCGCTCAGCTTGCCGGTCGCCTTCCAGTCGGCGAACCACTTCTTCACGTAGCCTTCCAGCGTCGCCGGATCGGCATCGCCTGCAACGATCACGGCGACGTTGTCCGGGCGATACCAGCGCGAGTAGAAGGCACGCACCGAATCCGGGGTTGCCGAAGTCAGCGTTTCGACAGTGCCGATCGGCTCACGCGCCGAAAGCGGCTGCCCGGCGTAGAGCGTCTTCTGCATGGCGTCCTGAACGCGCTTGGCGGCGCCGCCGCGCTCGCGCATCTCGGCCAGCACGATCGGCAGGTCGGACTTGAGGTTGGAGGCCGAAAGCGTGGGCGCGGTCACCATGCCGCTCATCAGCTTGAAGGTCTCGTCCAGCGAAGTGGGCGTGGCATTGGGCAGATCGAGCTTGAACACGGTCTGCGTGGTGGAGGTCACCGCATTGGTATCACTGCCGAAAGTCGCGCCGAGGCGCTGGAAGGCGGCAATCGCCGTCCCCTCGGGAATGTACTTCGACTGGCGGAACAGCATGTGCTCCAGCAAGTGCGCGTAGCCGCGCTCCGAATCGGTCTCGTAAAGCGAGCCGGCATCGACGCGGATACGGATCGAGACCTGCCCCGGCGGCACCCCGTTGCGGCGCACCGCATACTTCAGCCCGTTGGAAAGCTCCCCGAAATGCCATTCGGGATCGCGGGGAATGTCGCTGCCGCGATAGAGCCACGGATCGCTGTCGCCCGGCAGGGTTTCCGGCGCGGGCGCGGCAGCGCCGGGCACTTGCGCAAGAACGGACTGAACCGGGAGGGGAGCCAGCAGGAGCAGGCAGGCGAGCGAGCGGGCGGCGCGCGAAGATTTCGTCATCGGGAGGGGTATAGGTTCCGGTTCGATTAAGGGCCAGTGAATAGCGCGAGACTGTTCCCCGGCCCCGCAGGGGTGCAAAGTAGCGGCCTAGAAAGCGCCAAGTCGCAGCGTTGTTCCCGCCTCATTCAAAGTCAATTGCTGCTTGTGGACTTGACCCTCTGCCAGCAACACCTAAATCGCGTGCATCATGTATATCGAAACCGAAGCCACGCCCAATCCCGCCACGCTCAAGTTCCTGCCCGGCCGGCAGGTCATGGCGGCAGGCACCCGCGAGTTCACCTCGCCCGAGGACGCGGAAGTCTCGCCGCTGGCGCAGGCCCTGTTCGACCTTGGCGACGTGACCGGCGTGTTCTTCGGCCAGGGCTTCGTTTCGGTCACGGCAGCGCCGGGCTCGGAATGGTCTGATCTCAAGCCGCAGGTCGTCTCGATCCTGCTCGATCATTTCGTGTCGGAAGCCCCGCTGTTCGCGGGCGGCAACGCCAGCGGCTTCTCGGTCCCCGCCGAGGACGAGGCTGACTATGGCGACGATCCCGCCGATGCCGACATCGTCGAGCAGATCAAGGAACTGATCGAGACCCGCGTGCGCCCGGCCGTGGCCAACGACGGCGGCGACATCGTCTATCGCGGCTACCGCGATGGCGTGGTCTATCTCGCCATGCAGGGCGCCTGCTCGGGCTGCCCTTCGTCCAGCGCCACGCTCAAGCACGGGATCGAGAGCCTGCTCAAGCACTACGTTCCCGAAGTCACCGAAGTCCGCGCCGCCTGAACCCAAAGGGATGACGAAGGCGTGACGACGGAGACGACCGCAGAGCCGTTCCACGGCCGCACACTGGTGATCGACAGCGCTACCGAAGCCTGTTCGGTTGCGCTGTTCGAGAACGGCGCGCTTCTCGCGGGAGACTTTCGGATGCTCGGGCGCGGCCATGCCGAAGCGCTCGTGCCGATGATCGCACAGCTTCCCGATCGCGGCCGCGCCGCCCGCATCGTGGTGGCGCTCGGCCCCGGCAGCTTCACCGGCGTGCGCGTCGGCTTGGCCGCCGCCCGCGCGCTGGCGCTTGCCTGGGGCTCCGAGGTGATCGGATACTCGACCCTCGCCATGGTCTCGGCGATAGCGCGCGATCAGGCCGGGGTCGTTCCGGTGGCAACGGCGATGACCGGTGGCCACGGCGAATGGTTCATCGAAGGCTTCGCTAAAGACGGCAGCGTGACCCGGCCCCTCACCTCGCTGCGTCCCGACGCGGCGGCTGCCGCAGTTGCCGAGGAGGTGGTCGCCGGCACGCAGGCGCAGGCCCTTGTCGCCGCGCGCGGAAACGGAACCGCCCTCGCCATCTGGCCGGATGCCCGCGCCTTCCCGCTCCTGCCCGCCCATGCCCTGACCGCCGACACCCGCCCCCTCTATGGCCGCGCGCCCGACGCCAAGCTGCCCGGCGGCCTTCCCGGACCGCAAGGATAATCCCGGATGCTTGACGATCTCGACCAGATCATGGCCGTGATGGCCACGGCGTTCGACCCGGCCTGGGGCGAGGCATGGAACAGGCGCCAGGTCGAAGACGCGCTCACTCTGGGAAATTGTCACTATTTCCTCGTTTCGCCCGAAGGAAAACCCCTGACGGAAGGGGAAATCGCGGCCGGATTTTCACTGTCGCGAACGGGCTACGAAGAAGAAGAGTTACTGCTTCTCGCAGTAGATCCGCAGTTCCGCCGGAAAGGACTTGGGCGATCCATATTGGACGCACTTAGACTTGCCGCAGGAGCACGGGGCGCTAAACGACTTCTACTTGAAATGAGAAGAGGAAACTCGGCAGAGTCTCTTTACGCAACCTTCGGATTCTATGCCATCGGCGAACGGAAAGATTACTACCGTACACCGAACGGCGAGAGAATCGATGCACTGACCTTTGCTTGCGACATAGACTGACGGAATCTAACAGTATTAATCGGATTGATTTCGTTACAATTGTCACAATTAGGAACGACTTGTAATTGATCTTGTATTCCAGATTGAAATGGTCCAAGGCGAAACGGCAGGCCTAAAAGGCTCGCCCGATCCAGTAATGGTCGCAAAAAAGAGGTCGTAAAATGGAAATCATTCAGGCTGATGCCAACGAGACGTTGATCACGCTCACGTCCGACATCGTTGCAGCTCATGTCAGCAACAACAACGTCAACGTAGAAGACCTGCCCACGCTCATCACCAATGTCTACGGCGCTCTCGCCGGACTTGGCGGTACGCCCGTCGTCGAGGAAGAAAAGCCCGAGCCCGCCGTTTCGGTGCGCGCTTCGGTGAAGCCCGACTACATCGTCTGCCTTGAGGACGGCAAGAAGCTGAAAATGCTCAAGCGTCACCTCATGACCCATTACAACATGACCCCGGAAGAATATCGCGCGCGCTGGAACCTGCCCGCCGACTATCCGATGGTTGCCCCCAACTACGCCGAGAAGCGTCGCGAACTGGCCAAGAAGATCGGCCTGGGCCGCAAGCCCAACGCGCGCCGCGGCCGCAAGCCCAAGGCTGCCGCCTGATTTCAGGCCGCGCCGACTTACGCCCGGCAAACGGGCGTTCGAAGGTTGTGATTAAGGGCACGGCCGCCTATCTAGGTGGCCGTGCCTTTTCATTGATACAGGTCAAACGTGCATCAACCAATCGACATCGAAGCCCTCTGCGCTGAACGCGGCCTTCGGATTACCGAACAGCGCCGCATCATCGCGAAGGTTCTTTCCGAGAGTACCGACCACCCCGATGTCGAGAAGCTCCACGAACGCGCAACCGCGCTGGACCCGGGCATCTCGATCGCCACGGTCTACCGCACCGTGCGCCTTTTCGAGGAAGCCGGCATTCTTGACCGTCACGACTTCGGCGACGGCCGTGCCCGCTACGAAGCCGCGCCCGAAGCACACCACGATCACATGATCGACGTGGAAACCGGCCAGGTCATCGAATTCGTCGACCCGGAACTGGAATCGCTCCAGCGCCAGATCGCCGAAAAGCTCGGCTTCCGCCTCGTCGACCACCGCATGGAACTCTTCGGCGTCCGTATCGAGCGCGAGGACGGCGAAACCCGCAAGTGACGGCCGAGGCTCCGGCCCCGGACCTGCTTTCAAAAAGGCGGATCGCACCCCGGGGCTGGGCCCTGGTCGCGGTCCGCCTTTTTGCGTTGTTGCTGCTGCTCACGCTCTGCATTCCCGCCTATTACGCCCTTGCCCCGATCACCCGACACAATCCGGTGCCGCGCCTGTTCCTGCGCACGGTCGGCACAATTTGCGGGCTGCGCATCAGGAAACTGGGCGCGCTGCCCGTCCCCGGCAGCTTCTTCATCGCCAATCATGTGAGCTGGCTAGATATTCCCGCGCTTGCAGGCGCCACCGGCACCGCATTCGTCGCGCATGACGGCCTCGCCGGGTTCGGCCCGCTCCGCTGGCTCTGCGAACTTAACGACACCGTGTTCATCGCCCGCCACCAGCGCGCAACGGTGTCCATCCAGATCGAGCAGATTCGCGCCGCCATGCACGAAACCGGCGCGCTGGCTGTGTTCCCCGAAGGCACGACATCGGGCGGCGTCGAACTGCTGCCCTTCAAATCCTCGCTGCTCTCCGCGATAGAAGGCCACGACCGGCACGTCGCCGTGCAGCCGGTCTGGCTCGACTATGGCCCGGAAGCGCGCGAGATCGCCTGGGTGGGAGACGAACCCGGCCTCGACAATGCGCTGCACATTCTGGCCCGCTGGCGGCCGATCCCGCTCACCCTGCATTTCCTGCCGCCGCTGACCGGGGAAGAACGGACGAACCGCAAAACCATGGCGCACGGCGCACGGCGGGCGATCGCACGGGCCATGGGGCTCGATCCGGACTGAGCCGGCCTAACAACGCCGCAAACGGACGTTTACATGGAGTTTGAATGGCCGGCCGGGAGACAATGCCCCCGGCGGTCATCAGCCCCGGATCAACGCGTGGCGTTGTAGGCGAGCTGCTTTTCGTCAAGCTGGAAGCCCACCAGAACTTCGAAGCTGGAGCGCGCGACGGCGGCCTTCACGGTGGGATCCGACAGCGGATCGACGGCCGCGTCAGTATCGCCGGCCTTGCGCTTGCGAGTGATACGCTCGCGGATATCGGCGGGCAGCGTTGCTGCGGCACGGTCGATATAGGCCGAAGCGGTGGTGTGCGCCTGCGCGCGGTCCTGGCCGTCAGCGAAGTTCACCGTCACCTGGCCGACGCGCTTCGAAATGACGGCAGTGCCGCCCTGAAGCACCGAGACGAAATAGGGCAGCGTCACCTGACGCGCGCCCTGCGTGTCGTTGCGGCGGGCGAGAATGTCGAAGTCCACCTTGGCGAAAACCTTGTCCCCGCTCTGGTCGTTGCACTGGGTGCGCACGTTGGTCATCGCGGCAACCACGTCGATATTGGCTGCGGTGCGATCGTTCGGAGCGCGGAACAGCGTGATATCGCCGGTATATTCGGGAATGCCGACCGCCGGGCAGGTCGAGCGGACCGCCGTGATGCCCACACCCGAATCGACCACGATCTCGCCCTTCTTGGCGCAGCCGCTCAGCGCGGTCACCGCGACGGCGGAGCAGAGGATAGTGGCAGTCAGGCGGCGTGCATTCATCGTGAGGTTCCTCGAAGACGTCGGCTTGCCCTAGCGGCGCAAGCGGCAAAGCGCTAGAGGCCCATTCATGAACGCGCCCTTTCCATCGCCTACGTCCGCGCCCGTGCCGTCCGGTTCGGAGCAGCCCCTGCGCCTCCTGATCGCCGCCCCGCGCGGGTTCTGCGCCGGGGTCGATCGCGCCATCGAGATCGTCGAGCGTGCGCTCGAAATCTACGGCGCGCCGGTCTACGTGCGCCACGAGATCGTTCACAACAAGTTCGTGGTGGACAATCTCAAGGACAAGGGCGCCGTCTTCGTCGAGAGCGTGGACCAGGTGCCGGACGGCGTGCCGGTGATCTTCTCGGCCCACGGCGTGCCCAAGTCGGTGCCGGCAAAAGCCACCGCGCGCGGCCTCGAATGGCTGGATGCGACCTGCCCGCTGGTCAGCAAGGTGCACCGCCAGGCCGAACGCCAGATCGCGGACGGCCGCCATATCCTCTTCATCGGCCATGCCGGCCACCCCGAGGTCATCGGCACCTTCGGGCAGGTTCCCGAAGGCACCATGTCGCTGATCGAGACGGTGGAAGATGTCGCCACGGTCAAGGTGCCGGAAGGCGTCGAACTCGCGTATCTGTCACAGACCACGCTTTCGGTGGACGATACCGCAGCGATCATCGCCGCCATCGAGTCGCGCTTCCCCGATGTCGTTGCACCCAAGCAGGAAGACATCTGCTACGCCACGTCCAACCGCCAGACCGCGGTGAAACAGATCGCGCCGGACTGCGAGATGGTGCTGGTGATCGGCTCGCCCAAGAGCTCGAACTCGCTGCGCCTCGTCGAAGTGGCGGAGCGGGCTGGTTCGCGCGGCCAGATGATCCAGCGCGCGAGCGACATCGCTCCGGAATGGCTGACGGGCATCGCCACACTGGGCCTCACCGCCGGGGCCTCGGCGCCGGAAGCGCTGGTGAACGAAGTGATCGCGCGCATCAAGGAACTGCGCACGGTCGAATCCGAGGAACGGGTGACCGCAGAGGAAACCATCACGTTCAAGCTGCCGCGCCAGCTCGCCCGCTGAAGGATCCACATCAATGGCTGTCTATACCCGACTCGGCGCGGAAGAAATGTCCGCGATCGTCGAGACCTTCGACGTCGGCTCGCTGATCTCCGCCAAGGGCATCGCCGAGGGCGTGTCCAACAGCAACTGGCTGATCGAGACGCAGCACGGCGAAAGCGCCCGCCGCTTCATCCTCACCGTATACGAGAGCCGGACGGACATTTCCGACCTGCCCTTCTTCCTCGACCTGCTCGACCATCTGGCCGCGCGCGATTGCCCGGTCCCCCGCACCATGCATGACCGCGACGGCGCGAGCCACCGCTTCATCGGCGAAGGCGAAGGCCGCAAGGCGCTGGCCCTGATCGAGTTCCTGCCCGGCGTCTCGGTGTCGGAACCGACGGCGGAACAGGCCCGCGCGGTCGGCGCGGCGCTGGCGCAGATCCACCTCGCCTCGGCGGACTTCGGCCAGGCCCGCACCAACTCGCTCGACCTGCCGGCCTGGCAGCAGCTTTTGGGAGACTGCGGCGCCGAAGGGCTCGAATCGATCCACCCCGAACTCGGCCGCCTCGTCGAACGCGAACTCGGCGTGCTGGCGCGCGAATGGCCGGCGGACCTTCCGGCCGGCGTGATCCATGCCGACCTGTTCCCCGACAACGTGCTGATGCTGGGCAACAAGGTGACGGGCCTGATCGACTTCTACTTCGCCTGCACCGACCTGCTAGCCTACGATGTTGCCGTTACTCATGCGGCCTGGTGCTTCAGCACTGACGGCACGCAGTTCCGCCCCGACCTGTCCCTTGCGCTGATCGAGGGTTACGAGGCCGTCCGGCCGCTCACCCCGGCAGAGCGCGAAAGCCTGCCGGTGCTGGCCCGCGGCGCGGCGGTGCGCTTCCTCGCCACCCGCGCCTACGACTGGCTGAACACGCCGGAAGACGCCCTCGTCACCCCGAAGGACCCGATGGCCTTCGCACGGCGACTTCAGTTCTATGCAGATCCGGCCAATTCCGGGATATTCGGCGCATGAAGCAAGTACAGATTTTCACGGATGGCGCCTGCAAGGGCAATCCCGGCCCCGGCGGCTGGGGCGTACTGCTGCGCATGGGCCAGCACGAGAAGGAAATGTCCGGCGGCGAACCCGACACCACCAACAACCGGATGGAGATGACCGCCGTCATCAAGGGCCTGAACGCCCTGACCGAGCCGTGCGAAGTCACGCTGCAGACCGACAGCAAATACGTGATCGACGGTATCACGAAGTGGGTCCACGGCTGGAAGAAGAAGGGCTGGGTGAACGCCAGCAAGCAGCCGGTCCGCAATGCCGACCTCTGGCATGACCTGATCGAGGCGGTCGCCCGCCACAAGGTCCAGTGGGAATGGGTCCGCGGCCATTCCGGCCACGCCGAGAACGAGCGCGTGGACAAGCTCGCCAGTGACGCGGCGGTCGCCGCAGGCAAGTAGCTCGATGTTCGCGCAGGTCCGAAAAAAGCGAACAGTCCCGTAGCGCACAAGCACGCATGGCCGGATAATACTGAATAACCCCCTTAGGCAGCATCGACAAAGCGCTTATGACTGGCGCTTGTCTCTATTCTCCATATGATCCTCCCAGTCTCTGAGGGGGGATCGAATCATGAATCGTAAATCTGTACGCTGGCTGCCGCGCGGCGTTTTCGCGCTGGGCCTGACGTTTGCAACCGCTCCGGCAGTGGCCCGTGATGCCTCGCCCACCACGCTGGAGGAAGCAGGTCCCGAAAACGGCTGGCAGTTGGAAATCGCCGCGATCAGGCGCGATTGCGCGAATTCCGGCCAGACATGCCTCGATCATTTCGAGCGCTATGCGAGAAGCAACCGGGAACGGTCGGCCAGCGCCGGATTCCTCGGCGTCGGCAGCGGATTGACGTTCTGGGGAACCGGCGAAGAACTCCACTACACCGAAGTGATCCGCAAGGTCGACAGTGTCCAGCTCGAGTATCAGATCGGTTTCGGTTACGTGCTCTTCGCCAAGCAGCGCGACGCACGGATCGACGGCAACGGCGTACTGTTCGGCTTGCCCGCCAACGCCGCCGGCCAGGCCGGGATCACGCAATTCTCCGCATCCATCATCGGCATCGCACCTGACAGTCTGAAAGATGCCAATGGAAGTCCGGCCAATTGCAAGACCGACGATCTCGACCCCGAGAGCGCACTGCTCTGCGCTCTGGACATGCAACCCACTGTCACTCAGGCCTACTATCAGACGGCCTCGGGCCGCATGTCGGCCGCGTTCGAGCGCTGGCGCCGAAGCCTCGCCAAGAGACCGGTCACGCCCCCCGCCATATGCCCGCAAGTCATCAATTTTCGCAAGGTCGACCGCTCCGTAAAGGAAGGCAAAATCGACCCTTCGCCCGCGATCCTCGCGGCAGCGAAGGAGATGAACGACATGCTCGCCGCAGCCTGTCTCAATCCACGCCCCAACGCCCGCATCAGCTACAAGTCGGGCCTGCCGGAATTGAAGGCGATCAACGGCAACGTGAAGCTCAATCTGGGAGACGGCGGAGCATCGGCCGCACAATCGCTGGTCGCCGAAGGCTACTATCGCACGAAATCGCATCTCGCCACGATCAGCGCCGAGGGAACGGGGTCTGCCACATCCAGGAGCAAGGCGCCGGAGGCGGCAACGGCGACAGCCGCGCAGTTGGTCCTGTTCGATCAGAACAATGACCACTATGCCGAATTCACCATGAACGGGCTGAAGCAGTCCTCGAAGCTTCCCTCCATCCTCGCCTCCATCATCACCATGGAGCAAAGCGACGAAGCACAGCGGCTCCGGCTCCAGATGGCGTGTAGCGGGGGTTCCGTCTCGGTGCCGCAAGGCGGAAATCCGGTTACCGATCCGGTCGCCTTCACCAACCTTGTCTTCGAGGTTCGCAAGGCCGTCGACAATCCGGCATATGCCTGCCAGTCCCAGTTCCCTGCTGAACGAAGATAGCGCTCCCCGTCGAATGGTTGTCAGCGCCGTGAAGCGCGGCTAATCCCGGCGCGTGCCACATGCCTTCGACCACCGGCTTACAGCGCCTCGCGGCTTTGCGGACGCGCTCAAGCGGGAAGCCCGCGCGCTGGTGACGCCGGGTCCGCGCATGGCGGACGAATGGGCCTGCGTGGCCTCGGTCATGCTGGCTATCCTCATCGCGCACCTGATAGGTGCGCAGATGGTTGCGTGGGCCGCCTTCACGGCCTTCGTCCTGCTCAAGAGCGAGACTGCGGAAACCCTGCTGCGCGGCGTGCTGCGCATTGCGGGAACCGCGATCGGATCGCTATTGGCCCTGGCGATCGTGCCCTATGCCGCCCACTCCCTGCCGCTCGCCATGGCGAGCGCGGCGCTGGTGGGCGCGGTGGGCCTCTACGGCATGATTACCGCCCGGCGCGCCTATGCATGGCTGCTGTTCGGACTGACGTTCGAGATGATCCTGCTGGACAAGCTCGAACATCCCGACCTCGACACCATCCACTTCGCGCAGACCCGGATGCTCGAGGTGATCGCGGGCACCGTGGCCTGCGTGATCGTCAGCCTTTCCGCCGCAACGCTTTCGGGCAGGAAGTGGCTGGCGGGCCGCAAACCCGCGCCGGACCGGATGAAATGGCACCCCCACGCCGCGCGCCACGCAGCGCAGGCCGGTATCGCCATCGCCGTGCTGCCGGTGCTCCACGCCCTGTTCCAGATGCCGCAGATGGCGCAGGCCGCCGTGACCGTGATGGCGGTGATGATCGTTCCCGTAACCGGCATCGGCGCGAGCGGCTTCGTGCCGGTGACGCGGCGCCTGTTCCAGCGCACGCTCGGTTGCCTGGCGGGCGGCGGCCTTTCGCTTGCAGTGCTGCTGCTGGCACAGGGCAGCACGCCCGTCCTGATCGCGGGCACCTGCCTTGGCATCGTCATCGGCCGCCATATTGAGAACGGCCTCCCGAACGTCACTTACCTGGGCCTGCAGTTCACGCTTGCCGTGCTGGTCGTGCTCGTGCCCGATTCCTACGCCGATGCCCGGATCATGCCCGCCGTCCACCGGCTGGCGAGCATCTTCGTCGGCATGGCCGTGCTGGAGCCGGTGCTGCTGGCATGGCACTTCGTCGCGCCCGGCAGGAAACCCGCCGAGCGCGGCGCTGAGGCCGAAAACAACGAGTGAGGATCAGCCCGTGGTCGTATCGACCACGTCGGCCGGGGGACCGTTCTTCTTGATCGATTCGATCGCGTTCTTCGCGGAAGCCTTGCTCGAATAGCCTTCCGTCCAGAACATGGTTTCGGAATTGTAGAGGAAGTAGGCAACATATTCGCCCGCCTTGTTCTGGCGGATTTCAAAGCGATGAGCCATCTCAGGTCTCCTTGCAGGAACACACCCTGTGCGCACTTGTGCAAGTTTCCCCGCGAAGTGGAAAGGGAAAACAGGCCGGCCGACTATCGCCGCCGAAACCGGCCGGGCGCGAACGGAGCGGGCTCGATCTCGCCTCCGGCCGCGCCCAGCAGCAGGGCGGCGCCAAGCTGCGCAGCGGCGGGCGCGGTCTGTATCCCGAAGCCGCCCTGCCCGGCGAACCAGAAGAACGCATCGTCACCGGGATCGAAGCCATAGACCGGCAAGCGATCCGGCGCGAAGGAGCGCAGGCCCGCCCAGCGATGCTCGACACGGCGAACCCGGCGATCCACGACCTGCTCGAACCTGTCGACGGCGAGCGCCACGTCGAGTTCCTCGGGCGCGGCGTCACACGGGGTGCTGGGCGTCTCGTCGTGAGGGCTCAGCCAGAGGCGGCCGCTCTCGGGCTTGAAGTAGAACGTGCCTGAAACGTCGAGAACGAGCGGCAGGCTGTCTGGCGCGGCAGGTTCGATTGCGACTTGCGCTATCGTGCGGCGATAGGCCGCGATACCGAGCGGGCGCACCCCCGCCTTCTCCGCCACCGGATCGGCCCAGGCACCGGCGGCGTCGACCAGCAGGTCGCAGCCCACGCGGCGGCCGTCGGCCAGTGAGAGCGCCCAGCCACCGGAAACGCGCTCGACAGCGGCGAGGCCGGAACGGCACCACAGGTCCACGCCGGCCCTGCGTGCGGCGGCGAGATAGTGCTGGTGCAGGCGGGCAACGTCGATGTCGCACGTGCTCGGTTCCAGCACGCCGCAAGTCCATTCCGGCCGCAGATCGGGTATGCGCGCCGCGATTTCCGCACGCCCCAGCACCGAGACATCGATGCCGACCGCGCCATATGTCTCGGCGAAATCGGATATCTCGCGCTCCTGCCCGCCGCGCCCGATGGTGAGTGCGCCGCGGGGCGCGAGGACGCCAAGGCGCCGCAGTTCCGGGCCGGAGGCGGTGGTCAGCGGCTTGACCTGCGGGCCGCCGTAGCTTTCGGTCCAGAACGCGGCGGAGCGTCCGGTGGCGTGATAACCGGGGCTTTCCTCGGCCTCGATCACCAGCACCCGTGCCTGCGCGCCCACGCGGGCGGCCAGCGAGGCACCGGCCATGCCGGCGCCCACTATGACGATATCGAACCTCGCATCCATAAGGGTTTCAGCCCCTAGCGGGCGCAGTCCGGTTCAGGAAGTCCCGTATGGCAGAGAGCGCCCGGTCTCGCACGACATCGCTTTCGCGCAGGATTTCGTGGCGCGATTCGCCCCCGAAGGCGACGAGTTCGGCCCTCGGCAAACGCCGCGCGGCACGGCGAATCGCGGGCCAGGACACCAGCCCGTCATGCCGTGTCGCCAGCAGCAGCACCGGCACGTCCACCGCCTCAAGCACGCCCCTGCCCTCCAGCAGGCGTATCGAGGCGAGCGCGCGTTCGATCCAGCCCCAGCTTGCCGGGCCCATCGCGATTCCCGGCCGTTCGCGGCGCCACCATGCCTCGTCGGCATAGCGGTCGTCATCATGAGTGAGCAGGCGTGAGCGGGCCTGCGGCAACAGCCCCGGTTTCTCGTTATGCTTCCATGCCGGACGGCGCGGATCGCCCAGCGCCGCAAGCCCGCGCGCGGCGACATGGAGCAGGTTCGCGGGCAGCCATGCAGGATGGATGCCCAGCATCGGCGCGGACAGCACGAGCGCGTCCGGGGCGACCTTGCCCTGCGCCACCGCCCGCATGGCGAGATGACCGCCCATCGAATGGCCGACGAGAACATGAGGCCCCGGCTGCTCCGCCGCCCAGGCGCTCCAGAAAGCGGCAAGGTCGTCTATCCAGAGGCCGAAATCGGCGACGTGCCCGGTCGTGGCATCGAAACCCAGCCGCCCGCTCAGCGACTGTCCGCGCCAGTCGATCGAACTGACCGCCCAGCCTTCCCGGTGCCACTGATCAAGCGATTCGAGCCATTTCTCGTAAGTGTCGCCCCGCCCGGGCAGGAACAGCAGCGAGCCGCGGGGAGCGGACGGCGCCGGCCAGTCGATCCGGCGCAGCGGTTCCGGCCCGGACGGACCGTTCCAGCGGCTTTCCACCGCATCTTCCGGGATCGCCCGGCGGGCGCGCGCGGCGCTTGCAGGCTCTGGGGAAACGGGCTTGTTCTCAAGGGTTTCAATGGTCACGTGGCGAATTCGGCCTCAGCACAGTGGTTACTGTTTGGTAAGCGGTATCCGCTAGATCGTGGCACGGGCAAAGGGGAATTCACGAATGCCGGGCACAGCCTTTTCGTATGCATTGCTGCTGGCCTTGGCAATCGCCCTGCTGCGCGCCGCCTTCACCGATATCAGGCGGCGGGAGATCGGCAACGGGCTCAATCTCGCCATTGCCCTTGCCGCCCCGCTGTGGTGGTGGGCCGCCGGTTTCGGCTGGGCCGACATCGCATGGCAGATCGGCCTTGCCGCCGTGACTTTCGCGCTGGCCTGCGTGCTGTTCGCGCTGCGCCAGATGGGCGGCGGCGACGTCAAGCTGCTCGCCGCGCTGGCGCTGTGGTTCGTGCCCGCCAGTTTCGGGCAGCTCATCGTGCTGATGGCGATGATCGGCGGCGGCGCCTCGATCGCCATGGCCGCCTTCAACATGGAGCGCGTTCCCGGCGAGAAGCTGCGGGACGCGCTGGGCTGGCTCGTCGCGCTCGGCTGGGTCTGGGCGGCGGGGGCCATCGTCTATGCCCTTGCCGTGCATCGGCCGGTGGTTTCGCCGGAACGACTCTCCGCAATCCATGCGGCGGTCCCGCAGGGCTGGATGCTCGCCCTTGCCGCGCTCGCGGTGGCTGCGCTGTTCCTGTCGGGCTTCCGCCACATCATGCGCCGCCAGAAGTCCCGCCTCCCCATTCCCTACGGAGTCGCGATCTCGGCGGCCGCGCTCTGGGTGATGGGAGAGCAGGCGCTTTCCACCAGCCTTGTTGGATGAACCCGATTTTAACCAATCCGGATGAAAATGCAGGGACTTGCTCAAGGATTTCGGGACTCGGGTATTCTGAAGGGGTCGCATAAGCATGGATAGGAAGAAGCTGGTGCTGCTGGCCACCGCGCTGCTGATTGCAGTGGTGACCGCGATGGCAGCCCGCTCGATGTTCGCCGGGGCAGCCGCGCCCCAGGCGGAGGCCGCCCAGCAGGCCCAGCCGACCGGCCCCAAGGTCCTCGTCGCCCAGCGCGCCCTGCCGGTGGGCACGATCATCACCGCGGACGCCGTGTCCTATCAGGACTGGCCGAAGGAACTGGTGAAGGACGCCTATTTCATCGACGGCGAATCCGACATGCAGAAGCTGCTCGGCACCGTCGTCCGCTTCCAGATCACCGCCGGCCAGCCGGTGACGCAGGGCGCGCTGGTGGCGCCGGGCGATCGCGGCTTCCTTGCCGCCGCGCTCGGCCCCGGCATGCGCGCCGTGACCATTCCCGTATCCGCCAAGACCGGCGTGGGCGGCTTCGTCTTTCCCGGCGACCATGTAGACCTCGTGCTGACGCAGGAAGTGCGCGGCAGCGACGGCGGCGACGCCCTGCGCGCCTCGGAAACGATCCTGCGCAACCTGCGCGTGCTCGCCACCGACCAGGCCACCGACAACGAAGTGGTGGACGGCAAGACCGTGGTTCACGCCTTCAGCACCGTCACGCTCGAAGTCACGCCGCGCATCGCCGAGAAAGTCGCCGTGGCGCAGGAGATCGGCACGCTCAGCCTCTCGCTGCGCGCCATAGCCGACAACCAGGGCGAGTTCGAGCGCATCCTCGCCAGCGGCGACATCAAGGTGCCCGAAGGCGCGACCCGCGAGCAGGAAGAGAAGATCATGAAGCAGGCCATGGAGCGCCCGCTCGAAGGGATCTCCACTTACATGACCGGCGGCGACGTTTCCCGCTTCCAGCGCTCCAGCCGCCCGGCGACGAGCACGGAAGTGGCCGCGCGCACGGTCACTGTCGCCAGCGCGCCGCAGGGCCCGTCCTCGGCGGCGCCGGTCCGCACGGGGCCCGTCGTCCGCGTCACGCGCGGCAAGGAAACCGTCGAAGTCCCCGTGAGCAGCCGCTGATGCCTGCCCTCACCGCCATTGGCCGCATCCATCCGACGAAGGATCACACGATGCAGACGCGCCTTCTCAAGTCCATGCTGGTCGCCGCCTGCGCGATTGCGCCGCTGGCCTCGCCGATCGCGGCAACGCCCGCCAGCGCCCAGTCCGTCGTCCAGCCCGCACAAGATCTCACGCTCTCGATCGGCAACGGCCAGCTCGTCAACGTGCCGGGCGCCATGGCCGACGTCTTCGTCGCCAATGACGCTGTGGCCGACGTGCAGGTCAAATCCGCCCGCCAGCTCTACGTCTTCGGCAAGGCGGGAGGCACCACTACCGTCTACGCCAGCAATTCGGCGGGCGCGGTGATCTGGTCGGCAACCGTCCGGGTCGGCTCCAACCTCGACAGCGTGGACGCCATGCTGCGGCTCGCCATGCCCGAGGCAAAGATCGGCGTTTCCACGATGGGCTCAAACACCTTCCTGCTTACGGGAACGATCAAGACCCCGGAAGACGCGGCCGAGGCCGAGCGCCTCGTCCAGGCCTACGCGGGCAAGGATTCGAACGTCATCAGCCGCCTGCGCATGGCGACCCCGCTTCAGGTCAACCTCCAGGTCCGCATCGCCGAAGTCAGCCGCTCGCTGGTGAAGTCGCTCCAGACCAACCTGACCACCGTGGACAGCACGGGCGGGTTCAAGTTCGGCGTCGGCCAGGGCCGCAGCGGATGGTTCGAGCAGCATGTCCCGGGCGGATCTCTCGGCACAGCCACTCCGCCCGACGGCGCTTCCGGCGTCAATCCGATCACCACCGGTTCCACTCTTGCCGCAGCGGGCAAGCTGTTCGGGGTCAACATCCTCGGTTCGCTCGACGCGGGCGAGACCATCGGCCTCGTCACCACGCTCGCCCAGCCCAACCTCACCGCCCTTTCAGGCGAGACGGCGGAGTTCCTGGCGGGCGGTGAATATCCGATCCCGATCAGCCAGGCCCTCGGCACCACCTCGATCGAATACAAGAAGTACGGTGTCAGCCTCAGCTATTCGCCCACGGTGCTGGCCAACGGCCGTATCTCGATGCGCGTGCGCCCAGAGGTTTCCGAGCTTTCGAGCCAGGGCGCGGTCAATTTCAACGGGTACGAAGTGCCGGCACTCACCGTGCGCCGCACCGAGACGACCGTGGAACTCGGCTCGGGCCAGAGCTTCATGATCGCGGGCCTGCTGAGCAACAATTCGCAGAACACCATCCAGAAGCTGCCGGGCGCGGGCGACCTGCCGATCCTCGGCTCGCTGTTCCGCTCGACCAGCTACAAACGCGGCGAGACCGAACTGGTCATCATCGTCACGCCCTATCTCGTCAACCCGGTGGACGCCTCGCAGATCGTGCTGCCGACAGACGGCTTCAACGCGCCGAACGACCTGCAACGCCTCCTCGGCAACATGGAGAGCGATGGGGTGAGCAAGGGCAAGGGCAGCCAGCCCGCCGCAGCAGCAGCGCCGGGAATCGGCGATGCCGACGGGTCCGCTCCTGCACAGGGCAAGTCGAAGCGCTCCGCCGCCACTGGCACCGCCCCCCAGCCCGGCTTCAGCCTGAAGTGAGAAAGATGAACCCGATGTCCATCCAGATTGCGCGGTCCGGGCGCCTCGTCGCCGGCTCGATCGCCCTCTCGCTCGGCCTGCTCGTAGCCGGTTGCGGCGGCATGGCCACCAACCGTTCGATGAACAGCGTGCACCAGCCGGTCGTCGAGAAAGTGAACTACACGCTCGACCTCGCCACGAACGGCAATGGAGCGGGCGACAGCGGGCTGGCACAGGGCGAGCAGAGCCGTCTTGCCGGCTGGTTCGACGCGATGGGACTCAAGTACGGCGACCGCGTCTTCATCGACGATCCCTCGCGCAATCCAGCCGTGCGCAGCGCGGTGGAAGCCGTGGCCGGACGTTACGGCCTGACCCTGGCCGAGGGCACACCCGTTACCGAGGGATATGTCACCGCCGGCAGCGCACGCATCGTGGTGGCCCGTACCCGGGCGTCGGTGCCCGGCTGCCCTGACTGGTCTGCCAAGAGCGACTTCAATCCGAACAACGGCCTCACCAGCAATTACGGCTGCGCCACCAATTCCAATCTCGCCGCGATGATCGCCAACCCGGAGGACCTGCTCCACGGCGCGCAGACGACCGGCCAGACCACGGTGATGAGCGCATCCAAGGCGATCGACGCCTATCGTAACGCGGCGCCAACCGGCGGGGCCACCGTCAAGGCGACTTCCAGCAAGGACAACTGAGTCATGAACGCACCCTGGAAATCCGGTGGCCCGAGCGGACGCGACCCCTTCGCCGCCTATCTCTGCGACGAGGCCTCGCTCGACGTGCTGCGCCCGATTGCCCTCGAAATGGGCTGGCAGCCGGAGAAGTGCAACAAGGGGGGGCTGCGCAACGCGGTCCAGTCCCTGTCGATCACGGCGAGCCCGAACATCCTGCTGGTGGACCTGTCGGAAAGCGGCGATCCGCTGAACGACATCAACGCGCTGGCCGAAGTCTGCGAGCCGGGCACGGTGGTGATCGCCATCGGCCAGGTCAACGACGTGCGCCTCTACCGCGACCTGCTCGCCAGCGGCATTCACGACTACCTGCTCAAGCCCCTCTCGCCCGGGCAGGTGCGCGATGCGCTGGCCCATGCGCAGGCCGTGTTCTCCGCACCGCGCCCGTCGGAGGCCGGTTCCGCCGGAACCCATGTTTCCACCGCCGTGATCGGCACGCGCGGCGGTGTCGGCGCATCCACGCTGGCCACTTCGATCGCATGGCTGTTCAGCGCCGACAACAAGCTGCCGACCGCCCTGCTCGACCTCGACATCCATTTCGGCACCGGCGCGCTCTGCCTCGATCTCGAACCGGGCCGCGGCCTGACCGACGCGATCGAGAACCCCAGCCGCATCGACGGCCTGTTCATCGAACGCGCCATGATCCGGGCCAACGACAATCTCGCGCTGCTTTCGGCCGAAGCGCCGATCAGCACCCCGCTGATGACCGACGGCGCCGCCTTCCTCCAGCTTGAGGAAGAGTTCCGGCAGGCCTTCGAGATGACCGTGATCGACATGCCGCGCAACATGCTGATCAACTTCCCCCAGCTCGTCGCCAATGTGAACGTGGTGGTGCTGGTGGTCGAACTCAGCCTCGCCTCGGCGCGCGACACGATCCGCATCCTGTCCTGGCTCAAGGCGAATGCGCCGCAGGCCCGCGTGATCCTGGTGGCCAACAAGGTCCAGCCGAGCCTTGCGGAAATCACCCGCGCCGATTTCGAGGCCTCGATCGAGGCGCCGATCCAGCTTTCGATCCCCTATGACCTCAAGGCCGCCTCGATGGCAGCCAAGCTCGGCCAGACTTTTGCCGATGCCAACCGCTCGAACCGGGCGGGTGCGGCGATGCGCGACCTGTCGCGCCTCATCATCGAGGTAGGCGGCGAGGCGGCGGAACTGGCCTCTGCCGGAAAGGCGCAGCCCGGCAAGAGCACCGCCGGCAAGACGTCGCTGCTCGGCAAGTTCGATCTCAAGTCCTTCATGGGCAAGGCCGCCCGGAAGGAAACCGCCGCCCGCTGAGGCGCGCGGTTCACGGAAGGCGGGCGTAGATGAACATGATGCAGCTTCTGCTGGTGGCGGTTGGCCTGCTGAGCATGATCGGGCTCATCCTGGCGGCATTCTCCGGCCCGTCTCCGGCCAAGGAATCGTCGCGCCGGCTGAAGGCCGTCCGCTATCGCCATTCGCAGAGCGCGACGGACCGGATGGAAGCGCAGATGCGCAAGGCCGTGGCGGCCCGCAAGCCCAAGGTCCACCGCACGGCGGGCTCGGGCTCTCGGATCGACGCGCTGGCCCTGCGCCTGCACCGCTCCGGCAGGAGCTGGACGCTGAAGCAGTACATCTCCGTTTCGGCCGGAGTGGGCCTGTTCGTCGCCGCGCTCGTCTTTCTGAAGTCCGGCGCCCCGCTGCTGGCGCTGGCGGTGGGCCTGTTCATCGGCGGCGGCGTGCCGCACTTCGTGCTGAACAAGCTGATCGCGCGGCGCACCAACGGCTTCATCGTCAAGTTCGCAGACGCCATCGAACTGCTCGTGCGCGGCCTGCGCTCCGGCCTGCCCGTCACCGAGACGCTGGGCGTGGTCGCCAAGGAAATTCCCGGCCCGGTGGGCCAGGAATTCAAGCTCGTGACCGAGCGCATCAAGATCGGCAAGACCATGGAGGACGCCCTCCAGGAAACCGCCGATCGGCTCGAAATCCCGGAATTCAACTTCTTCTGCATCACGCTGGCGATCCAGCGGGAAACCGGCGGCAACCTCGCCGAAACCCTTGCGAACCTTGCCGACGTACTGCGCAAGCGCGCCCAGATGAAGCTCAAGATCCGCGCGATGAGCTCGGAATCGAAGGCTTCGGCCTATATCGTCGGCGCCCTGCCCTTCATCGTCTTCGGCATGATCTGGTGGATCAACCCCGGCTACATCGGCAAGTTCTTCATCGACGAGCGCCTGATGGTCGCCGGCATGGGCGGCGCGGTGTGGATGGGGATCGGCGCCTTCATCATGGCCAAGATGGTCAGCTTCGAGATCTGAGCGAAGGATAGCAGGCAAGATGCCAAACCAACCCGCCGGTCCGACGCTCCTCGGCTTCGACGTGATCTTCGTCGGCACGCTGCTCGCCATCGTTGCCGCCGCCTCGGTGCTGCTGGCGATCTATGCCGCGGTCACCGTGCGCGATCCCATGGCCAAGCGCGTGAAAGCGCTGAACCAGCGCCGCGAAGCGCTCAAGGCCGGGATCGCCACCGCCCCGCGCAAGCGCCAGAGCGTGGTCCGCCGCAACGATACGACCGACCGCATGGGCGCCTTCCTCGGCTCGCTCAAGGTGCTTCAGGACAGCCAGCTTCGCGACATCGAGCAGAAGCTGGCGCAAGCGGGCATCCGCAACAAGGAATGGGCCGTCGCGGTCGTCTTCGCCCGTCTCGTCGCACCGATCGTGATGGGCGGCACCGCCGCGCTGGTCATCTACGCGATCGACTATTTTCCCGAATGGAGCAGCTTCAAGAAGTTCATGGGCTTCGCCGCGATGCTGATCGCCGGCTACAAGGGCCCGGACATCTTCATCAAGAACATGATCACCAAGCGGACCGATGCGATCCGCAAGGGCCTGCCCGACGCGCTCGACCTGCTGGTGATCTGCGCGGAGGCGGGCCTCACCGTCGACGCCGCCTTCGACCGTGTCGCCCGCGAACTGGGCCGCGCCTACCCCGAACTGGGCGAGGAGTTCTCGCTCGCCTCGATCGAGCTCTCGTTCCTCACCGAGCGTCGGCAGGCGTTCGAGAACCTCGCTTACCGCGTCGATCTCGACGCGATGCGCGGCGTCGTCACCACCATGATCCAGACCGAGCGCTATGGCACCCCGCTCGCCTCGGCGCTCCGCGTGCTTTCGGCAGAATTCCGCAACGAACGCATGATGCGCGCCGAGGAGAAGGCCGCGCGCCTGCCCGCGATCATGACCGTTCCGCTGATCCTGTTCATCCTGCCCACGCTCTTCGTGGTCATCCTCGGCCCGGCGGCCTGCTCGATCGCGGACGCATTCTCCGGCGGAGACCCGCACCCGCCGCCGTCGCACTGATGGCGGTGCCGAGCGGCGTCAGTCCCGCTCGCCGAACAAACGGCAGGCCACTGCGTCCAGCCGGGCGACGAGCGCCGGATCGCGGGCTTCCGGAGCGGTTATGAGCGCATGTTCGAGCGCGGTGTCGATCGGGCTCGGCTCCCGCCGCGCAGGCAGGCTGGCAGCCAGCGCCCTCAGCGCGTGACGCGCCAGGCGGGCATTGGCATGCATGACCTCCAGGACATGGCTCACTTCGACGCCGGCCTCTTCCTCGCGCCATGAATCGTAGTCGGTAACCATGCCCAGCACGGCGTAAGGCAGTTCCGCCTCACGGGCGAGTCGCGCCTCGGGCATGGCGGTCATGCCGATGACGTCCGCACCCCAGCCGCGATACATGCGGCTTTCCGCGCGGGTCGAGAATTGCGGCCCTTCCATGGCAAGGTAGCATCCGCCCGGATGCACGTGCGCGCCCGCCAGCTCCGCCGCCGCCCCGGCCATGGCCGAAAGCCGCGGACAGGTCGGATCTGCAAGGCTGACATGCGCGACAAGGCCGGTGCCGAAAAAGCTGCCGGCACGGCCCGCCGTGCGGTCGATGAACTGGTCCACCATGACGATATGGCCCGGCGCCATCTCCTCGCGCAGCGAACCGATCGCCGAGAGCGCCAGAACGTCCGTCACGCCGCAACGCTTGAGCACGTCGATATTCGCGCGGTAGTTCACGGCCGACGGCGGTATCGCATGGCCGGCGCCGTGGCGGGCGATGAACGTGAAGCGCACCTCGCCCAGCCGCCCGGTCGTAACCGGGCCGGACGCCTGGCCGAAGGGGCTGGAGACGGCGATCTCCTGCGCATCCTCCAGTTCGATGCCGGCAGCCAGGCCGGAGCCGCCGATGATGCCGATGTGCCAGAAGCTGCTTTTCTCAGCGCGCAAGGATACCTGCCATGATGATGTCGATCGTGTGCTCGCGGTAGCGGTCGCGCAGTTCCTCGGTCAATGTGTCCTGGTCGAAGCAATGCTTCAGCACCAGCCGCGCCGAGAAGAACCGGTCCACCGCCCCGGTCACGGTAAAGTAGAACAGTTGCGGATCGATTTCACGGAAGACACCCGCCCGCACCCCGTCGCCGATGAGCTGTTCATAGGCGCGGTAGATCGGCGAGAGATAGCAGTCGGCGATGCGGCGCGCCTCGGCATCGTCGCTTTCGCGTACCATCCGCATCGTCAGGCGGTTGAGATAAGGCACTTCGTAGAAGGTATCGACGACCTTCCAGAGATGGCGCCGCAACTTGGCCTCGGGCGACCAGCCGTCCTTCGCCAGCAGCGCGTCGACGCTGGTGACGATGGCCTGCCAGTCACGGTCGAGCAGCGCCTTGAGCAGCCCGGCCTTGTTGCCGAAGTAATACTTCACCAGCGCGGAATTGAGCCCCGAGCGCAGCGACAGTTCGGACAGCGAGATGTCGATCACGTCGCCATCGCGCATGATCGCGCTGGCCGTTTCCAGCAGCTGCGCCCGCGCGCCGGGAGGCGGCGTGCCGGATTCGGTGGAGGAAGTGCCCTGCGCCATCGGCCCGCGCGCCCTTGCGGCCCTTACCTCGGCCCCAGTCGGATCGCGCCGTCGAGGCGGACGGATTCGCCGTTCATATAGTCGTGCTCCAGCATGAAGAGCGCCAGCTTGGCATATTCGGCGGGCTTGCCCAGTCGCTTGGGGAAGGGAACCATCGCCGCGAGCGCATCCTGCACCTGCTGCGGCATGCCCGCCATCATCGGCGTCTCGAAGATGCCCGGCAGGATCGTGTTGACGCGAATACCCTCGCCCATGAGATCGCGCGCGACCGGCAGGGTCATGGCAAGGACGCCGCCCTTGGATGCCGCATAGGCCGCCTGCCCGATCTGGCCGTCCTGCGCCGCGACCGACGCGGTGTTGACGATGGCTCCGCGCGAACCGGCCTCGTCCAGGGGATCGAGCGTCACCATGCCCGCCGCCGACTTGCTGATGCAACGGAACGTACCGACGAGGTTGATGGCGATGGCCTTCTCGAAAAGCGCCATGTCATGCGCGCGCGGTTCGCCCGTCTCGCGGTTCTTGCCCACCGTCTTGGCGGCCGGCGCGATGCCCGCGCAGTTCACGAGGATACGTTCCTGTCCATGCGCGGCGCGCGCCTTGGCGAAGCCTGCGTCGACGCTGGCATCGTCCGTGACGTTGACCTCGCAGAACACGCCGCCGATCTCCGCGGCGACAGCTTCCCCTGCCTCCACGTTGAGGTCGAACACCGCAACCTTGACACCCTGCGCCGCAAGCGCCCGCGCAGTGGCGGCACCCAGCCCGGACGCCGCGCCGGTAACGACCGCGGCCATGCTGCTATCCAGTTTCATCCACAATCCCTTTCGCCCGTGCCTACTTTCCAGGCACCAAATGCTTAATTCCGCGTCACAATAGCCCGGCAGCGGGCCATCCGGCCGATTTAAGCACCCGGTTAAAAGCCGGTGCTCATGCGGTCAATCCATTCGATGCGGCGCAGCACCCGCACGCAACACGATTTCACCGCAGCGATACGCAGAGCAATTTTGCGGCACCCGACATGCCGAAATGCAACATTGCATTTCCCTCGGCAAACACCTGAATTCTTCCGGGCAAGACTGCAAACTGCGTGCAATACCGTAGCACTGTTGCAGCAAGATCACAGCCTCCGAGACAATTTGCGCAACGCGGCGAAGGGGATTGAAAGCCGGATCGCCTGCCGCGACAACCTCCGACATGGCAGGGGCATGTGCATACACACCCACTGCTGGCATCCGGCTCGCCCATCAGGATTGGTCACGCACCTGACAGGCGGACGAAAGCAACAAGGGACACAAAAGTGAAAACATCTCTGAAGAAGGCCGCTCTCCGGAGCGCAACGTGCGTTGCCGCCTTCACGTTCACCGCAACCGGCGCCTACGCGCAGGACGCGGCGACTGAAGAAGCACCCGCGAGCGAAGCCATCGTCGTCACCGGTTCGCGCATCAACAACCCGAACCTGACGCAAGCTGCCCCGGTCAACGTCACGACCGCAGACACGATCCAGCTGGCCCAGAACAACGTTGCCGAAGAAGTCCTGCGCGAAATTCCGGGCATCGTCCCGTCGATCGGTTCCGCGGTCAACAACGGCAACGGCGGCGCAAGCTACGTCGACCTTCGCGGCCTCGGTTCGAACCGCAACATCGTCCTGCTGGACGGCCAGCGCATCGTCCCCGCCGAACTGGTCGGCCGTGTCGACCTCAACAACATCCCGCTCGCCCTCGTCGAGCGCGTTGACGTCCTGACCGGCGGTGCATCGGCCACCTACGGTGCCGACGCCATCTCGGGCGTCGTCAACTTCGTCATCAACAACGAATTCGAAGGCCTGGAGCTGAACAGCAGCTACCAGATCACCGAACAGGGCGACGGCGCCACCTTCCGTACCGACCTGTCGACCGGCGCCTCGTTCGACGATGGCCGCGGTCACGTGATCCTGGGCATCGGCTATCAGCAGGCAGACCCTGTCTACCAGGGCCAGCGCGGCTACTCGGTCTACAACGTCGACAGCTTCTCGGGCGAAGCCTCGGGTTCGGGCACGACCCTTCCGACCCGCTTCGGCGCCCAGCAGATCGCGCCTGACGGCCAGAGCCTGGTTCCCTACTACCAGCCCTACAACTTCAACCCGTCGAACATCTTCAGCACGCCGTTCGAACGCTTCAACATCTTCAGCTCCGCGAAGTATGAAGTTGCCGACAACATCGAGATCTACAGCCGCGGCATGTTCTCGAAGCAGACCGTCTCGACGGTCATCGCCCCCTCGGGCGCATTCGGCATCTCGGTCGACATTCCGATCTCGAACCCGTTCCTGAACGACGGCCTGCGCAGCTCGTTCTGCTCGATCGCCGGCCTCGACGCTGCGTCCTGCGCCCTCGCAGCCGCCGCAACCGATCCCAACGACCCGAACTACCGCACCGCCACGACCTCGATGTACCGTCGTGCCGTCGAAGTCGGTCCGCGTATCTCCGACTACCAGACCACGATGTTCGACTATCGTGCCGGTATTCGCGGTGACGTAACCAGCAACATCCAGTTCGACGTTTCGGGCGCTTATGGCGAATCCGAAAACATCCAGACCATCAAGGGCTACACGCTCAACAGCCGCATTCGCGACTCGCTGCTGGCGACCAACAGCTCCACCTGCCTCGAAGGCACGACCGATGGCTGTATCCCGGTCAACTGGTTCACCCCGGATGCCACCACGCTCACGGCTGAGCAGATCGACTTCCTCACCGAGGAATCGACTGTCATCAACCGCTTCTCGCTGGCCCAGGCCACTGCGGAACTGAGCGGCAACATCGGCGTCAGTTCGCCGTTCGCCTCCGACCCGATCTCGTTCGCGGCCGGTGTCGAATTCCGCGAATACAACGCCAGCCAGGCTTCTGACACGCTTGCCCAGACCGGCGACCTCGGCGGTGCCGGCGGCGCGGCCCCGAACATCAAGGGCGGCTACAAGGTCTACGAAGTCTTCGGCGAACTTCAGGTTCCGCTGGTTCAGGACAAGCCGTTCTTCGAGGAACTCTCGCTGAACGCAGGCGTCCGCCAGTCGCACTACGAAGTCGACGCTGCAAGCAGCCCGAAGTACAATACCACGACCTGGACCGTCGGCGGCGTCTGGGGTCCGGTTTCGGACATCAAGCTGCGCGGTAACTACAGCCGTGCCGTTCGCGCCCCGAACATCTACGAGCTGTTCTACCCGGTCACCACCGCCCTCACCAACCTGTCGGACGATCCCTGCGCCACCTTCACAGACACCGGCGGCGCGATCCCGGGCCGCTCGGCTCCGACCGGCGTTCTTCGTGACGTCTGTATCGCTCAGGGTGCGACTGCCGCCAACGTTGGAAACATCTTCCAGCCGGCAGCCGGCCAGGCCAACTACACGGGCGGCGGCAACATCAACCTGAAGCCCGAAAAGTCGGACTCCTGGACCCTTGGTGTCGTCTTCCAGCCCAGCGTCGTTCCCGGTCTGTCGCTCACGGTCGACTACTACAACATCAAGATCAAGGACGCGATCACCACGCCGACGCCGGGCGACGCCATGTCGGCCTGCTTCGACAACCTCAGCGTCACCAACCCTGCCTGCCTTGCCATCCAGCGTAACCCGCTCGACGGCGGCCTGAGCGGCGATCCGGCCACCACGCCGGGCCTTGCCCTCAACCTCAGCAACCAGGGCAAGCTGTCGACCGCCGGTATCGATTTCACGGCCAACTATCGCCGTAACATCGGTTTCGCGGACCTGATCCTGGCGCTGAACGGCAACTGGACCGACAAGAGCGTGTTCCAGTCCTCGCCGACTGGCGTTGCACGTGACTGCGTCGGCCTCTACTCCGAAAACTGCGCTTCGCTTCAGCCGAAGTGGCAGTGGTCGACCCGTACGACCCTGGCATTCGAGAACATCGACGTCTCGCTGCTGTGGCGCCACATCGACAGCTTCAAGTACGAAGACTTCGGCGAAGCGTTCCAGGGCACCCTTGGCGACGACGTCGGCGCGCTTGCCGGCAAGAACGTCGACTTCAACCGGATCAAGGCGTTCGATTACTTCGACCTGACGACCCGCTTCAACGCGACCGACAACGTCACGTTCACGGTCACGATCCAGAACCTGTTCGACAAGAAGCCGCCGATCGTCGGCTCGAACATCGGTTCGACCGCATACAACAGCGGCAACACCTACCCGTCGACCTACGACGCTCTGGGCCGTCGCTTTGCCGTGGCTGCAAAGCTGCGCTTCTAATCGTTACCGACGATTTGAGATTGAGGGGTGGACGGCAACGTCCGCCCCTTTTTCTTTGCGGCACATGAAAGCGCGAGAATTCAGGTGCGCACCGCGGCCTACGCCAAGGCTATAGCCCTGGACGTGCAGGCGGCGGCCGCCGCGCCATCGGCAATCAGCCGAAATTCAGGGCGTTTGGAAGTTCCAGCGGAATATTCTGAGCCGCGGCAATCGTGGACGCCCATTCCAGGACTGTCCCGATTTCATCGCGGTGAGCCATGCGCGCGGTATCCTGATCGCGCTGGCGCTGCCCGGCCGAGAATGCGTCCCCGCTCTTGCTGTCGCGGTGCAAGGCAGGCTGACCGGCCAGCACGTCCCGGTCAGGCACCGGAAGGCGATAATGGCGCAAGACCGCCGCCACCGAATCCACGGGGCGACGCGTCAAGGCCTCGCTATCCAGGGTGGCGACCCGGTCAGGCATCTGAGCCGCGATTTGCGCGAAATGACGCTGCTGCGCGAGCCAGCCCAATGCGGCGATCTGCAGGTCGGTTTGCAGGAACAGTTCCTCGGGACTGAAACCGAAATCCAGGTAACGATCTACGAGATATCCCTTCGCAAGCTGCCGGCACCAGATCCTGCACCACAATCCCTTTCTCACGACCGAAAGCAGGAACGGCTCAAGCGGAGCATAGAGAAGAACCGCCCTTGAATCAGGGGCAAGGTTCATCAGCGCCGGAATGATCGGATTCACGATGTTGGACGGCTTGATCACCGTCCGCTCTCCCTTCACGAACGGGCGGGCTATGAGCGCCAGCATATCCGCCGCCACTTCCCCCATCTGTCTCGGGTCTGCGCCTCTGCGACGCCATCCGATCAGGTCGTTGAGAAGAACCGGCTCCGAAAGCCCCGCCGCGATGCCGGGCAGGTCCAGCGCCTGGACCAACATGGTCGAGGCGCAGAATGCCGAATGGAAGATGAAATGCGGCTGGCATCCCGCTGCCCGATCCCAGTCGGCAAGTGCCTGCCGGCGGATGACGACCGGGCTTGTCTCCACCCCCAGATGTTCGTCAGTCAGGAACGGGACCTGCTGGCGCCCTGACCGCTCGATCCGGCGGAACTGGTAGCTGTCCTGAGCGGGATCGTAACGGTGGGCGAGCCAGGCCGCCTCGGGAACCTGCATATCTGTTGACAGCGTCATGACGGCCTTCTTGCTACGTCCGAGAGGCAATGGCAAGATCGAGGGCAAGGGGTAAATTCAGGGGGCATCAATGGGGGATTCCCAAGTCAACGAACTCGCGGCAAGCGCCAACGCGCGAGGCCTTGCAGCGTTACGAAGTGGCGACTTTGCCACCGCAATCGATTGTCATCGGGTCGCAGCAGAGGCCGACCCGGAATCAGGCGCGCTGCAACGGAACCTGGCGACGGCCTGCAGGGCGGCGGGAGACGACGAAGGCGAAATTGCGGCGCTGAAGGCCGCGATCGCGCTGGACGCGCGCGATTTCATTGCCTGGCTGCGCACCGCCCAATTGCGGACACGACGCGGTGAGGAATCGCAAGCCCTCTCCGCGTGGCACGCCGTCATTCAAATGAGTCAGGCGATCGGAGAACTGCCGCCCCTGCTCGCAGAGGAAGTGGCGCAAGGCCAGCGGGTGATCGCCGGCATTCAGGCGACGCTGACACAGGGCATGGAAACCCGCGTCTCCAGCAGGCTGGAAATGCTTCAGGGCCGCGACGCGCGCCGTGCCCGCGCCTTTCTCGACGCAGCGACCGGCAAGCGCCAGATCTTCAACGATCGCTGTTCGGGGCTGCATTACCCATTTCTGCCAGCGGACGAGTTCTTCGATGACGATCTGTTCCCATGGTTCGACCAGCTCGCCGCCCAGGCTGACAAGATTCGCGCAGAAGCGGTTCATGTGCTTGCGAACTGCCGGCATCTCTTCAGGCCGTATGTCCAGATGCCCAAGGGCGGCCATGCTGGCCCATGGGCCGTGCTCGACGGGAAGCTTGACTGGAGCGCCTGCTTCCTCTGGGAATACGGCACCCGCAACGAGGCACTTGCAGAGCATTGCCCTGCCACCTTCGCGGCGCTTGACGCGGTTCCGATGGCCCGCATTCCCAATCGCGCGCCAACCGCGTTCTTCTCCGTCCTGAAACCCGGCAAAGTCATCCCGCCACACACAGGCGTAACCAACACCCGGGCGATCATCCACCTGCCGCTCGTAGTACCCCCAAAATGCGGCTTTCGCGTGGGCGGCGAAGAACGGGAATGGATCGAGGGAAAGCCTTTCGCTTTCTCCGACACGATCGACCACGAAGCATGGAACCACGGAGAAGAGGATAGAATCCTGTTGATCTTCGATGCCTGGAACCCTCACCTTTCGCAGGTTGAACAGGACGCGATCATCGAGTTCTGCGATGTAGCGGACTCACTGGGACTTTCTCCCCAGGAACACGATATCGGCCGCTAAGTCCGCTTGGAACGCCGCGACAGTTCATTTGCGCCGCAACGCTGCTCGCGGTACTTTGCCTTTAGATGAAAATCAGGATCTCCACATGTTCCGAATCGTTCTAGCTACTGCCGCACTTCCCTTGCTCGGCTGCCTCGGTGTCAGCGCGGCTGCGCAGGCCGCCGAACCAGCCGCCGCAACAACAACACCGGTGGCAGCCGCACCGAATGCGCTGACCGACCCCGATGACGTCATCAAGTGCCGCATGATCAAGGTTACCGGCAGCCGCCTCGCCGGAGAACGTGTCTGCAAGCCCGTCGGTGAATGGCGCCGCCTGCGCGAACGCGGCAGCGAAGCGGCAAGGGACATCGTCGATTACAGCCGCAGTCGCCCCGGCGGCCAGTAAGGCCAGCGCTGAAACACCTGCTCTCCCGACCCAGGCAAGCGCATCCGGCCGAGCCGCGCTTGCAAACCGGCGGTCGCCCGCTAGGGTCGGGTGAAGAATTCCGAGGGGACTGTTTCCAGCATGGCACACCGATTTCTGCCCAGCGCGGCCATTGGCGCGGTGGGACTTCTCGCGACTTTCGCCGCATGTCCAGCGCAGGCCAAGGATTCCGACAGAGCGCTTCCTCCGGATGTGGCCAAGCTTGCGGCGTGTCGAGCAATCGCCGATTCCGGCGAACGCCTCGCCTGCTTCGATCGCGAAAGCCGAATATTGCTGGGAGCGATCGAAACCGGCAGTGTGAAGGTCGTGGACAAGGAAGGCATTCGTGAAGTCCGCCGCTCGCTCTTCGGCTTCACCCTTCCTCGCGTCGATCTTTTCGGGGGCGGGGAAAGAAGCGGCGAGGAAGAGGTCAAGCTCATCAAGACCACGCTTTCCTCGGTCCGGGGAGCGGCCAGCGGAAAGCTGCTCTTCACGTTGGCAGACGGAGCACAGTGGCAGACCAACGAAGCACTGGGCACGGTTCGCATGCCCAAGGTGGGCGACGACGTTGAACTGGAAGCCGCCGCTCTCGGGTCCTACTGGGTCCGCTTCAAGGGCGGCCGAGCGCTGAAAGCACATCGGGTCAACTGACCTGCCGCAACGATTGTAAGGAAAAGGGTGCGAGATCAATCTCGCACCCTCTTTTCGTTTTACTCCACGCTGATCGCCAGCGCGCCGTCGCCGTCGTCGATGTGGACGTGCGAACCGTCCGGCACTTCGCCTGCCAGCAGCTTCTCTGCCAGCGGGTCCTGGACGTAGCGCTGGACCGCCCGCTTCAAGGGCCTGGCGCCGTAGACCGGATCGTAGCCCACCCGGCCGAGCCAGCGCTTGGCCGCGTCGGTCAGGTCGAGCACGATCTTGCGGTCCTTGAGCAGCTTCTGGACACGCGCCACCTGGATATCGACGATCGGACCCATGTGCTCCTGGCCGAGGCGGTGGAACAGCACGATCTCGTCGAGACGGTTGAGGAATTCGGGGCGGAAATGCCCGCGCACCACTTCCATCACTTGCGGCTCCACGGTGTCCACGTCCTGCCCTTCGTCAAGCTGGGTCAGGTACTGGCTGCCGAGGTTGCTGGTCAGGATGATCAGGGTGTTGGTGAAATCCACCACCCTGCCCTGCCCATCGGTCAGGCGTCCGTCGTCGAGCACTTGCAGCAGCACGTTGAACACGTCCGGGTGCGCCTTCTCGACCTCGTCGAACAGCACGACCTGATAAGGCCGGCGCCGCACCGCCTCTGTCAGAACGCCGCCCTCGTCGTAGCCGACATAGCCCGGAGGCGCGCCGATCAGGCGGGACACCGCGTGCTTCTCCATGAACTCGCTCATGTCGATGCGGACCATCGCGCTGTCGTCGTCGAACAGGAAGCCCGCGAGCGCCTTGGTCAGCTCGGTCTTGCCGACACCCGTCGGGCCGAGGAACAGGAACGAGCCCAGCGGTCGGTTCGGATCCTGAAGCCCGGCGCGGGCGCGCCGCACCGCCTTGGAAACGGCCGAGACCGCATCCTTCTGGCCGATCACGCGCGCGCCGATCACGTCCTCCATCTTGAGGAGCTTCTCGCGCTCGCCTTCCAGCATCTTGTCCACCGGAACCCCGGTCCAGCGGCTAACAACGCCGGCGATGTCGTCCTCGGTCACCTCTTCACGCAGGAGCGCGTTTCCGGCCTGGGCCTGCGCCTCGGACAGCTTGCGCTCCAGCGAGGGGATCGTGCCATAGGCAAGCTCGCCCGCCTTGGCGAGGTCGCCTGTCCGCTGGGCCTGATCGAGCTCGACGCGCGCGGCATCGAGCTGCTCCTTGATCCTGCCTTCCGCGGCGATCTTGTCGCGCTCGTTCTGCCAGCGCGTGGTCAGTTCGCTCGACTGCTGTTCGAGATTGGCCAGTTCCTCGCGCAGAGAGGCAAGGCGGTCCTTCGATGCCTCGTCGGTCTCCTTGCCGAGGGCCATTTCCTCGATCTTGAGCTGGATGATACGGCGGTCGAGCTTCTCGATCTCCTCGGGCTTGCTCTCCACTTCCATGCGGATGCGGCTGGCGGCCTCGTCCATGAGGTCGATCGCCTTGTCCGGCAGGAAGCGGTTGGTGATGTAGCGGTTGGAGAGCGTCGCCGCCGCCACAATGGCGCCGTCGGTGATCCGCACGCCGTGATGCAGCTCGTACTTCTCCTTGAGCCCGCGCAGGATCGAGATCGTGTCCTCCACCGTCGGCTCGCCCACGAAGACCGGCTGGAACCGGCGCTGCAAGGCCGCGTCCTTCTCGACGTACTTCTGGTATTCATCGAGGGTGGTCGCGCCGATGCAGTGCAGTTCGCCGCGTGCGAGGGCGGGCTTCAGCAGGTTGCCCGCATCCATCGAACCTTCGGAAGCGCCCGCGCCGATCAGCGTGTGCATCTCGTCGATGAACAGGATGATCTGGCCGTCCGCGCCCTTCACTTCGTCGAGCACTGCCTTGAGGCGTTCCTCGAACTCGCCGCGATACTTGGCGCCCGCGATCAGCGAGCCCATGTCGAGCGCCATGAGGCTGCGGTCCTTGAGGCTGTCGGGCACGTCGCCATTGGCGATGCGCAGCGCCAGGCCCTCGGCGATGGCGGTCTTGCCAACGCCGGGGTCGCCGATGAGCACGGGGTTGTTCTTGGTGCGGCGGGCGAGGATCTGGACGGTGCGGCGGATTTCCTCGTCACGGCCGATCACCGGGTCGAGCTTGCCGTCGCGCGCGGCCTGCGTGAGGTCGCGGGCATACTTCTTCATCGCGTCATAGGCGTTTTCGGCCGAAGCGCTGTCGGCATTGCGGCCGCCGCGCAGTTCGGAAATCGCCGCCTCCAGCGCCTGGGGCGTGAGGTTGGCGGCCTTGAGCGCCTGCCCCGCCGAAGTCGTGGTGGCCAGCGCCAGCGCGAGCAGCATGCGCTCCACGGTGACGAAGCTGTCGCCCGACTTGGCGGCGAGTTGCTCGGCCTGGTCGAGCACGCGCACGGCATCGTTGTCCAGCCCCGGAGCGCCCTGGGCACCGCTGCCCGAAACCGTGGGAATCCTGCCGAGCGCCTTGTCGATTTCCTGCACCGCGAAGGCCGGATTGCCGCCCGCGCGCTGGATGAGGCCGGAAGCCATGCCCTCGCTATCCTCAAGAAGGGCCTTGAGGATGTGGTCGGAGCTGATGCGCTGATGATTCATGCGGATCGCAACAGTCTGCGCCGCCTGAAGGAAACCCTTGGCCCGGTCAGTGAACTTTTCGAGATTCATGGTATGAATTGCCTCCTGATCTCGACCATATAGTGTTGTACATTTGCAACACAAGGTGTGCCATGACATTTTTCGCGCGGCACATTCTGATGGCGCGCAGATGGGAAGAAAGCGTTGATTCTCAAGAGCCGGAACCGGCTTGTCACAAGATGGGAAGCGCCGCGCGGAATGCCACCCCCTCGAAAACGTCGCCGTGGCGTTGAACGTGCCTGCCGTTGCGCATTCGCTTGGCGCGAAGGTTGCCCTTGCCTAGCCTCTCCCGACAAGACCCGAAAACCAATGGGAAGAGGCATCAGACGTGGCGAAATTCACTCCCCAGCAGGCAGCGGACGTGCTTGCCATCAAGCAGGTCGTCTATGAATGGGGCGACGAACTGGACATTCACAACGGCCTCGAAATGCGCAGCGCCGACGTTCTGGCCGAGGATGTGGCCTACAACGTCGGCGGCGAATGGCGCGAGGGACTGCCCGCGGTCGAGACCTTCTACAAAGGCCGCGCCGAAGCGCTGCGGGCAGGCGCGGGCCTGATGACCATGCGCCATATCATCACTTCGCTGCGGGTTTCCTTCGACGATGCCGACCATGCGAAAGTCGGCTATCTCCTGGTGTTCTTCGCCGCCGTGGGCGAGGCTCCGTTCGAGAAATACTGCGATCCGCTGGCAGTCGCCGACGTGAAGATGGAATGCCGCCGCGACAGCGACGGGGAGTGGCGCATCACCCGCTTCGATTCCGGCCAGATCTTCAAGCGGGGGTAATCAACGGCGGGGGGAATTGTCCGTCGTCCCGGACCCGATCCGGGACGACCTCTCTCTTCCCGCCGCCCCTCTTGCATCCCATCGCCTTTGTCGCTGGTCCTTGCCGAACAACGTGCTAGACCTTTGGCCATGCGACTTGCTCCCCGTTCCAGCGCCATTGCGCTCGCCGCCGCCCTCGCTCTCTCCGCCTGCGCCAGCGCCCCCACGGCCAGTGTCGCCTCGCCACCGCCGGCACCGTCGGAGAATGCCGCCCCGGCACCGGCCTCCCCGGCCGAACTCGTCGCCAGGGTGGACATCCCTTACGAGAAGTTCGTGCTCGCCAATGGGCTCACCACGATCATCCACACCGATCGCAAGGCCCCTATCGTCGGGGTGACGGCGTACTACAAGGTCGGCTCCAAGAACGAGCCGCGCGGAAAGACCGGCTTCGCGCATCTTTACGAGCACCTGTTCTTCGGCGGATCGGCCAACGTGCCGGACTTCGACGTGCCGCTGGAAGGCGCGGGCTCCACGCCCACCAACGGCTCCACCTGGTACGACCGCACCAATTACGTGGAAACCGTGCCCACGGGCGCGCTGGACCTTGCGCTGTTCATGGAAAGCGACCGCATGGGCCACCTGCTGCCCGCAGTCACCCAGGACAAACTCGACAAGCAACGGGGCGTCGTCCAGAACGAGAAGCGCCAGGGTGACAACCAGCCCTACGGCCTCTTCGAATATGCCCAGGCCGAAGGCCTGCTGCCGGTGGGCCACCCCTACCGCCACTCCACCATCGGCTCGATGGCCGACCTCGACGCCGCCACCCTCACGGACGTTCGCAAGTGGTTTACCGACCACTACGGCCCGAACAACGTCGTGCTCGTGCTCTCGGGCGACATCGACGCCGCCACCGCCCGCCCCAAGGTGGAGAAATGGTTCGGCGACATTCCGCGCGGCCCCGAGATCAAGCCCGTCACTGCCGAACCCGTGACGCTTTCGGCGCCGGTGAAGCGCGAAATCGTAGACCAGGTGCCGGTCCTGCGCCTTACCCGCAACTGGACCGCTCCCGGCCTGAACGATGCCGATACCCCCGCGCTCCAGATCGGCATGCGGGTGCTCGGCGGCCTTGCCAGTTCGCGGCTCGACAATGAACTGGTACGCGGACAGCAGCTTGCGGTGGCCGTGACCGCCTATTCGCAGGTGTTCCAGCAGCTCAGCATGCTCACCATGGCCATGGACGTGAAGCCCGGCGTGAACCGCGCCAAGGCCAACGCCGCCTTCGACAAGGTCCTCGCCGACTACTTGCGCGACGGGCCGACCGAGGATGAAGTGCGCCGTGCCGTCGTCAGCACCCTTTCCGGCGAGATCGGCGGCCTTGAACGCGTCGGCGGCTTCAGCGGCAAGGGAGCCACCCTGGCCGAGGGTCAGGTCTATTCGGACGATCCCGCCAAGTACAAGCAGGACCTTGCCCGCATGGCCGCGCTCACCCCGGCGGAAGTCAAGGCGGCAATGAACAAATGGCTCTCGCGCCCGGTCTATGCCCTCGACGTCGTTCCCGGCGCCCGCACCGAAAGCGGCGATGCCATGGGCGGCTGGGGCGACGAGGCGAAACAGCCCGCACCCCGCCCGGACCCCACGGCCAAGGCGCCTGCCCTCGCCGCCGGACCCAAGCGCGAATTCCCGCAACTCGGCCAGATCGGCGCACTGACTTTCCCGGCGATCGAGCGCACGACGCTTTCCAACGGCATCCCGGTGGCGCTTGCGCGCCGTACCGCGGTTCCCAAGCTGGTGCTCTCGCTCGATTTCGACGCCGGCTATGCCGCCGATGCGCTCGATACGCCGGGCACGCAGGGGCTGATGCTGGCCATGCTCGACCAGGGCACCTCGAAGCTCGACGCAACCCGCATCGCCGAAGCGCAGGAACGCCTCGGCGCCAGCATTTCGATCGACGGCTCGCTGGACACCAGCAGCGTGACGCTCTCGGCGCTCTCGGCCAATCTCTCGCCATCGCTGGACCTCATGGCCCAGATCGTGCGCGATCCCGCCTTCAGCCCGTCCGAAGTGGAGCGCGTGAAGTCCCAGTCGGAAGCCGAACTGGCGCAGGCGCTGTCAACGCCGGACGATCTCGCCGCCCGCTCGCTCGGCAGCGAACTCTTCGGGAACCACCCTTACGCCCAGCCCTCGGACGGCCTCGGCAATGCCGCCTCGCTCGCCGCGCTCACCCCTGCCCAGCTCAAGGCCGCGCATGACAAGTGGCTGCGCCCCGATCTCGCCCGGATCACCGTGGTGGGGGATGTGACGATGGCCGAACTGAAGCCGATGTTGGAACGCGCCTTCGGCCAGTGGCAGGCCCCGGCCGTGCCAAAACCCGTAAAGCCGCTCGACACCGCCGTGCCCGCCGCCACCGGCAGCCGGATCGTCCTGATCGACCGGCCGAATTCGCCGCAATCCGTGATCGTGGCGGGCCGCGTCCTGCCGATGACCGGGAAGACCCCGGACGCGGAACCCCTGCAACTGGCTAACGACGTGCTCGGCGGCGGCTTCCTCTCGCGCCTCAACAAGGACCTGCGCGAGGACAAGGGCTGGAGCTACGGCGTCCATAGCGGCGTGGCTCAGCCCGTCGGCCCACGCTCGGTCCAGGTCGCGGCCCCGGTCCAGTCCGACAAGACCGGCGAGGCGATCAAGGCCATCATCGCCGACATGGGCGCGCTTCCGGCAGGCAGGCCGGTAACCGCGGAGGAACTCCAGCGCGTTACCGAAGGCGCGATCCGGCAGCTTCCCAACCTGTTCGAAACCGACGCCGCCGTGCAGGCAGCAATCCGCAAGAACGACCGTCTCGGCCGCCCGGAAGATTATTACGTCGGCCTTGCCGCCAGGTATCGCACGATAGACGCCAAGGCGATCGGCGCTGCCGCCACGCAATATCTCCAGCCCAACGGCCTGACGTTCGTGATCGTGGGCGATCGCAAGGTGGTTGAACCGCAACTCAAGGGCCTCGGCCTGCCCGTCGAAGTGCGCGCGGCACCGGCAGCGCCCGAAGGCCAAGAATAAGGAGACCAGGAATGTCGCTGCTCGGCGGAACTTACGAATGTTCGACCAAGACCCCGATGGGGCATCAGAAGGGCACGCTTACCATCATTCCGGCAGGTGACACCTTCACCGGCCAGATCACCGGCGACCTCGGCACGATGGAATTGCGGGACGGCAAGATCAGCGGCAACACGCTGAGCTGGAAGATGAAGATGACCTCACCGATGCCGATCGATCTCGACTGCAAGGCCACGGTCGACGGCACCGACCTCACCGGCACGATCAAAGCCGGCTTCTTCGGTACGATGAAGCTGGAAGGCAACAAAATCGCCTGAACCGGCGAACCCGCAGACAAGAAAAAGGGCGGCCAGCGATGGCTGCCCTTTTTTCATGGCCGCTGCCATTCCCACATGATCGCCCCGCGCGGCAGAGCTGAATTCTATTCTTTAACATCAAGTCTCTTGCCAGTTTGCACCAGGCCCAATATTGGCTGATCGCGCAGGAAAGACCGACGTTGGGGAACATCGGCCGCTACCTTGCCGGGGGTTTAAACTTGATGAGTTCCACTATTCGGCACGCGATTTTCGCGGCCGCCTGTTGCGTGCAGCCTTTCGTGGCGACGGCGAGCGCGCAGGCCCAGATACCTGAAACGCTGGCCGCGCCTGCTGCCGCTTCTGCTGCTTGCGAACTGCATGTCTGGCCGGGCCACGATTTCCATTCGGTCTATTACGGCTGGGCACACGGCGGCACCGTGGACGGAGCAGCCAAGGGACGCGACGGATACGAGAATGTACCGCATGAACCGCTTTCGGCGGGCGAACAGGTCAAGATACTCGGCTTGGCAGATCTTGCCGCCACGCTCAGCCTCGCCGGATATCGCACGGTCATCCACGAAACGCCGCTGTCCAGCCGCGAAATCCGCACCGGCCTTGCCCGCCACGCACTGGATACGCCGCGCTGCTACGCCGAATTGATGATCGACGACCTCGTCCTGCAGAAGAATTTCACCGGCACGCAAGCGCTCAACATCCTTTACCGCTTCCGCCAATTCGATGGTGACGTGTCCGGCCGCAGCTTCGGCACCTATATCCAGGTGCCGGTTCGCATTGCCGACAAGGCTATCGACAGGTCATCCGATGCGATCGTGTCCGAACTGGCGTCCGCCTATTCCATCAGCATCCACGATTTCGGCAAGGCGCTGGCGGCGCCGCCGAAAAAGAAACGCTGACCCATTCAACTACGGAGTGCGACTGTAATGAAAATGATCTCGCGTGCATGTCTGCTCGCGGCACTGGTCTTTGCGCCTGCCGCTCACGCGCAGGACGCAGCAGCCCCTGCGGCAGCAACAGCCCCTGTACCCGGACTGCAGCCTGCGGCAGCTGCGGACGGTTGCGAACTGCATCTATGGCCGGCCGAACGCATGCGGTCCCAGACCACAGGCCTGCTTGGCGGCGGCCTGCTCGATGCAGCGCTGCATGCCGACCGGGATTCGAGCAATCAGTCGCTGATGGCAAGCGCACTCGACAGTCCCTCGCAGCTCGACGCACTCGTGGCGATGGATCTGCGCACCCTGTTGCCGCTGACGCCGGGCACCACCATCATTCGTCACGAGCAGCCGCTCGAACGCAAGACGATGAACAAGATCAAGACACGCCGCTCGGATTCGGCCGCCGCATGCTACTCCGAACTCATCGTCGCCGATGTGTTCTACATGAAGGCGGCAATCTATGGCCGCTCGCTGCGCACGCTGTTCATGTATCGCCGGTTCGATGCCGCCCAGAAGATCACCTGGGAATACAAGGCATGGGGCGGTAATGGCCTGTCGCTGTTCCCGCCGAAAGAAGGCGAGGACGCCGTTGCGGCACTTGGCGAGCTGGGTACCGTCTACCAGAAGAACTTCGTCGAATATGCACACAACGCCATTACCGCCGCTCCCAAGAAGGTAGCCGCGAAGTAAGCCGCTTCAAACGAAGAAGGGCCGGAAAGCACAGCGCTTTCCGGCCCTTCTTTATGTCTATGATACCCTGCGTCAGCCGAGCTTGGCCTTCAGGATCTCGTTCACCACCTGCGGGTTGCCCTTGCCGGCCATTGCCTTCATCGTCTGGCCGACGAAGAAGCCGAACAGCGCAACCTTGCCTTCGCGGTACTGGGCGACCTTGTCGGCATTGGCGGCGAGAATCTCGTCCACCTTGGCCTCGATGGCGCCGGTGTCCGATTCCTGCTTCAGGCCTTCGCGCTCGACGATGACGCCGGCATTGTCGCCAGTCTCGAACATCGTTTCGAGAACCTGCTTGGCGATCGAGCCCGAGATCGTGCCCTTGCCCACCAGCGCCAGAAGCTCCGCCGCCTGTTCGTGACTGATCGGCGATTCTTCCAGCGACTTGCCCTGCTTGTTGAGCGCGCCGAAGAATTCGGAAATCAGCCAGTTGGCAGCCTGCTTGGCAACGTCAGCGGGAGCCTTGCCCTGTGCCGAAGCCGTCTCCGCCAGCAGCGCCTCGAACCATGCGAAAGTATCGACATCGGCGGTCAGCACGGCAGCGTTGTAGGCCGAAAGGCCCAGTTCGCCTTCGTAGCGGGCGCGCTTGGCGTCCGGCAGTTCGGGCAGGCTCGCGCGGCAGGCCTCAAGGAAGGCATCGTCAAGTTCGAGCGGCAGCAGGTCCGGATCGGGGAAGTAGCGATAATCGTGCGCATCTTCCTTCGAACGCATCGAACGCGTCGAGCCGGTGGTGGGATCGAACAGGCGCGTTTCCTGCACGATCTTGCCGCCGCCTTCCAGCACGTCCACCTGACGGTTTGCCTCGTGCTCGATCGCCTGCATGACGAAGCGCACGGAGTTGACGTTCTTGGTCTCGGTACGGGTGCCGAGTTCGTCACCGGGCTTGCGCACCGAGACGTTGACGTCCGCGCGCATCGAGCCCTGGTCCATGTTACCGTCGCACGAGCCGACATAGCGCAGGATCGTCCGCAGCTTCGACAGGTAAGCCCCTGCTTCCGCAGGCGAAGCCATGTCCGGGCGGCTGACGATTTCCATCAGCGCCACGCCGGAGCGGTTAAGGTCGACATAGGACATCGTCGGATGCTGGTCGTGCATCAGCTTGCCCGCGTCCTGCTCGACGTGGATGCGCTCGATGCCGATCACCTTGTCGGCCGGGATGCCCGCCTTCTCGTCCGCCTCGATGGTCAGCGAGCCTTCGCCCACGATCGGGTGGTAGAGCTGGCTGATCTGGTAGCCCTGCGGAAGATCGGCGTAGAAGTAGTTCTTGCGGTCGAAGCGGGACCACTTGTTGATCTGCGCGTCGATCGCCATGCCGGTACGCACGGCCTGACGGATGCATTCGCGGTTCGGAACCGGCAGCATGCCCGGCATCGCCGCGTCGATCAGCGAGACCTGGCTGTTAGGCTCTGCGCCGAATGCCGTCGCCGATCCGGAGAACAACTTGGAGTTCGAGGTGACCTGCGCGTGGACTTCGAGGCCGATCACGACCTCCCAGTCACCGGTGGCGCCCTGGATGCGATAAGTGCTCATATTACCACCACTTTTCCGGCTTGGCGGCAAACTGTGCGCGGGCCTCGATGGCGAGACCGGCGTTCAGCACGCCCTGTTCGTCGAAAGCCTTGCCGATGACCTGAAGACCCAGCGGCAGACCTTCGCGGTTGAGGCCGGCCGGGACCGACATCGCCGGAAGACCCGCGAGCGAGGCGGGCACCGCGAAGACGTCGTTCAGGTACATCTTCAGCGGATCGTCGACGTTCTCGCCAAGGCCGAAGGCGGCCGAAGGCGCGGTCGGCGCAAGGATCACGTCGCACTCTTCGAAGGCCTTGGCGAAGTCCTGCGCGATCAGCGCGCGGACCTTCTGGGCCTGCGTGTAGTAGGCGTCGTAGAAACCGGCCGAGAGCACGTAAGTGCCGATCAGGATGCGGCGCTTCACCTCGGGGCCGAAACCGGCGGCGCGGGTCGCGGCGTACATGTCCTGAAGGTTGGCACCGTCCGGCAGATCGCGCAGGCCGTACCGCACGCCGTCATAGCGGGCGAGGTTCGACGAGGCTTCGGCAGGCGCGATGATGTAGTAAGTCGGCAGCGCGTACTTGGTGTGCGGCAGCGAGATCTCGACGATCTGAGCGCCCGCATCCTTCAGCCAGGCAATGCCGTCGTCCCACGACTTGGCGACATCGTCGTCCAGACCATCGACGCGGTATTCCTTCGGAATGCCGACCTTCTTGCCTTTCATGTCGCCCGAGAGCGCGGCTTCCCAGTTCGGCACCGGCATGTCGAGGCTGGTCGAATCCTTGGCGTCGAAACCGGCCATGGCTTCGAGCATGATCGCGCAGTCCTGCACCGAGCGGGCCATCGGGCCCGCCTGGTCGAGCGAGCTGGCGAAAGCAACCACGCCCCAGCGCGAGCAGCGGCCGTAAGTCGGCTTGATGCCGGTGGTGCCGGTGAATGCGGCGGGCTGGCGGATCGAGCCGCCGGTGTCGGTGCCGGTCGCCGCCGGGCAGAGGCGCGCGGCGAGAGCCGACGACGAACCGCCCGAGGAACCGCCCGGCGCCAACGCGGCGTTGCCGCCATCGTTGCGCTTCCACGGCGAGATCACATTGCCGAAATAGCTGGTCTCGTTCGACGAGCCCATGGCGAACTGGTCGAGGTTCAGCTTGCCCAGCATGCCTGCGCCGGCATCCCACAGCTTCTGCGAGACGGTCGATTCGTACTGCGGCTTGAAGCCTTCCAGCATGTGGCTGGCGGCCGTCGTCTGCACGTCGAAGGTGGCGAACAGGTCCTTCATGCCGATCGGCACGCCGCCCATCTTGCCGAGAGCCTCGCCGCGCGCACGCTTGGCGTCGGTGGCAGCTGCCGCTTCGATGGCCTTTTCAGGCGTGGCGATGATGAAGGCGTTCAGCGCTTCCTGCGCGGCGGCGACATTGGCGTTGAAAGCTTCCGCCACTTCGACGGCGGAGAAATCGCCGCCGGCCACACCGTCGCGGATCTGCGCAACGCCGAGTTCCGTAAGATCAGTCATTATTCGATCACCTTGGGCACGCCGAAGAAGCCGTGTTCGGCGGCGGGAGCATTGGCCAGAACGGCATCGCGCTTGTCGCCGCCGGTCAGCGGATCGGCGTCGATCACGTCGTCGCGCAGGCGCAGCGTGTTGGGGATGACGGCGGTCATCGGCTCGACGTTCGAAGTATCGACTTCGCCGAGTTGCTCGACCCAGGCGAGAATGCCGTTGAGTTCGGGGACCATCGCCTCGATTTCGGCCTCGCTCACCTTGATGCGGGCGAGGCTGGCGATCTTCGCAACGGTTGCGGTATCGACCGACATGGCGTTCCTTCAGTTTGACCGGCGCGGCTCTGCACGCGCCGGGAGATCAGGATCGGGCAGCTAGCACCCGTCCGAAATTGCTTCAAGCATGGACGCCTCCGGGAGTGCGTCCGGCCCGGCTCATTGCGAGCCGGGTTGGGCCGGTTGCGCCTGCCCTTGCTGCGCGGCGATCATCGCGTCGAGTTCCGCGCGGGTCTTGAAGTCGAGCAGGGTCACTTCGAAGACGAGGTCGGAATTGGGCGGGATCGGCCCGCCGCCTTCCGCGCCGTAAGCCAGTTCCGCCGGGATCAGGATGCGGTAGCTGCCGCCGCGCTGCATCTGCACGAGCCCGTCGGCAAAGCCGGGAACGACTTCGCCCACGGCCATCGGCATCTGTTCGTTCTGGTCGAACACGGTGCCGTCCTTGAGCATGCCCTTGTAGTTCACCAGCACATAGTCTTCGCGGGTAGGCTTGGCGCCCTGCCCCGCGGTCAGCGTGGTGACCACGACCTGGCGTGCGGGCGCAGGAGCCGGAGAAGGTGCAGTCTGGCCCGGTGCCGCGGCCGAAGCCGCAACAGGCAGGACGACGGCCAGCGCCAGGAGCGCCGGACGGAACGTGCGGATCATGGCGGCGATCAGTGTGCCGGACCTTCGGCGCCCGGAACGGCACCGTCGGGAATCGCGCCACCCGGAATCGCACCGCCGGGAATGGCACCGCCCGGTGCGCCGCCCTGCATCTGCTGGAGCTGCTGCATCAGGCGCTGCTGCTGCTCGATCTCGGCGCGGCTCTTGAAGTCGAGCAGCTCGATTTCGAAGTTCAGGTCGGTATTGGCCGGAATCTTGCCGACCGCCTTGTCGCCGTAAGCCAGCTTGGCCGGGATCTCGACCTCGTACTTGCCGCCGCGCTGCATCTTGACGAGCGCCTTGGTGAAGCCGGGGATCACCTCATTGAGGGCCATCGGAACCTGCTGCGCCTGATCGAAGACGTTTCCGTCCGGCAGCGTGCCCTTGTAGTTGATGAGCACGACGTCAGCGATCGTCGGCGATTCGCCCGAACCGGCGGTCAGCGTCTTGACGTGGACCTGCGGCGGCAGGGCAGCATAGGCGACGCCGCCGGCGGCCAGCGCGACTGCGGCAACGCCGAGCCAGATCTTGGTCAGCGAGCCCTTGGCAATCGGCTGCAGCGGAACGCGGGTGATCTCAGTCATGGTCTAGGGCCTCGTTCGGGTTCGCCCGGCGGGTACAGCTGCGCGGTAACTGCACGGCAGATGCACAAAGGGCGCGGATGGAATTTCCGCGCCCTCATGGCTCAAGCCGGAGCGGGGTTCAAGCCGCAAGCCGAGCAATTTAAGATGTGCCAATCACAATCGTAATCATACGATCCTGACTGTAGCGCGGCATTTCCCCGCTCCTCGCTCGGAAACGAGAAAACGGATGCCGCAAACCCCGCCCGGAGACGGGGCCGACATCAATCTTACTTGACGCCGTCACGCTCCATGCGCTTGCGCTCCAGCTTACGGGCGCGGCGCACAGCAGCGGCCTTTTCGCGAGCGCGCTTTTCCGAGGGCTTCTCGAAGTGACGACGCAGCTTCATCTCGCGGTAGACGCCTTCACGCTGCAGCTTCTTCTTGAGAGCCCGAAGAGCCTGATCGACGTTATTGTCGCGGACGAGAATCTGCATAAACCGACACACCTCACAAATCGAAGGCACGAATTCCGCATTCCGACGCGGAAGGCACCTTGAAAGAAAAAACGTAATTGCACCGAATCCCTGTCGGGGTCGGCTCGAAGTTGGGGGCCGCTAGCATCGCCGAGGCCGGAAGGCAAGCAATCTTGGCGAAAGATCGGCCAAAATGCGCCCTCCACCGAGGGTGGGACTCCCCGATGGAGGGTACTCATACACCAATCCCGCGCGTCAGGCCAGTTGATCGACGATCAGACCTGCTGCCGAAACGGTGGCGGAAGTCGCCGCGGAAGCCGTGTAGGTCGCGCCTTCGGCCTGCTGGGCCTTCAGGTTCTCGATGAAGGCCTGGACCGCGGCCAGCGTGGCATCGGCCTCATCGGCTTCTTCCGTGTCATCGGTGGAATCGGTGTCGTCCGTCTCATCGGTGTCGTCCGTTTCCTCGGTCTCTTCCGTCTCGTCGGTTTCCTCGACGGACGAACCGCCGGGCGGCGGACCGCCGGCACCGCGAGGACCGCCGGGACCACCCGCGCCGCCGGGTCCACCGGGGCCGCCGGCTCCGCCGGCCTCACCGCCATCCTGCGACGCGCCCTGCGCGAACAGGGATTGCAGGGTGGAGGCCTGATCTTCGGTCAGGGTGCCGTTTTCCACCTGGTCGGAAATCAGCGAATCGATCCGATCCTTCATCTGGGAAGGGTCGAGTTTGCTGCCCGAAGACGCCGTGCCGAGCGCGTCGTCGATCGAATCGAGCGCCGATTCGAGCGCCGCGGCATCGCTGTCGCTGACCGAACCGTTGCTCACGGCGGAGGCCAGCTTGTCCTCCATGTCCTGACTCGGATTGAACAGCGTGCTCAGCGCGCTTGTGGAAGATGATATTTGCATCATTATGTCTCCTTGCGGAGTGGGGTCGCACCCAATGACACTTATAGAAGGGCCGCGTGCCGTCCGGTCGGATGGAACGATTGGAAATCCGCGCATTCACGGCTAAGGCGGCCCAATGTCCCAACCTTCCTTTCTAGCCTCCTCGCTCTTTGTGGCGCTGGGCGGCGGCGTCGGCTCATGGCTGCGCTTTCTCACCGGCCTCGGCTGGACCGCCGTGATCGGCCCGGCAAGAGCCGGTGCGTTTCCCTATGGCACCCTTACCGTCAATGTCCTTGGCAGCCTTGCCATGGGCCTGCTGGCAGGCTGGCTCCTGCGCCACACCGCAGAGGGCGAGACTGCCCGCCTGCTCATCGGTGTCGGCGTGCTGGGCGGCTTCACCACCTTTTCCTCGTTCAGCCTCGACACCATTGCCCTTGCCATGCGCGGGCAGCTCGGTCTTGCGGCTTTCTATGTCGCGATCTCGCTGATCGCGGGCTTCGCCGCGCTGTTTGCCGGCTTTTCCATCACGAAGGGAGTCGCCGCATGAGCCGCGACAATTCAGATTCCGTCCGCCAGTTCACCGTCGGCCGCGACGACGAAGACATCCGTCTCGACCGCTGGTTCAAGCGCCACCTGCCCGAAGTCGGCTTCGCGATGGTGTCGCGCTGGGCGCGCACCGGACAGATCCGTGTCGACGGCAAGCGCGCCGATGTCGACACCCGGCTCGTCGCGGGCCAGGTCCTGCGCGTGCCGCCGGGCGGCGAGGCCAAGCCCGGCCTCGGTGGCTCGCGCCCGCGCCGCGAACTGACGGAAGCAGAGATCGAACTCGCCGATTCGATGGTCCTCACGCAGGACCGCTCGGCGATCGTGCTCAACAAGCCGCCGGGCCTCGCCACGCAGGGCGGATCGGGCATGAAGGAGCACGTGGACGGCCTGCTTGACGCCTATGCGGAGAAGGGCCCGCGCCCCCGCCTCGTCCACCGGCTGGACAAGGACACTTCCGGCGTCCTGCTGATCGCCCGCACGCCCGGAAGCGCGGCGTTCTTCTCCAAGCGCTTTTCCGGGCGCACCGCCAAGAAGATCTACTGGGCGCTGGTGGTCGGCGTGCCGAGCATCAACGACGGCATGATCGAACTGCCGCTCGCCAAGCAGCCGGGCACCGGCGGCGAGAAGATGCATGTGGATGAGGAAGGCGGCCAGTCCGCCCGCACCCGTTACCGCGTGCTGGACCGTGCCGGCAACCGCGCCGCCTGGGTCGAACTGCACCCGCTGACGGGCCGTACGCACCAGTTGCGCGCCCATATGGCGGCAATCGGCCACCCGATCGTAGGTGACGGCAAGTATGGCGGGCAGGAAGCGTTTCTTTCGGGCACGATCAGCCGCAAGATGCACCTCCACGCCCGCCGGCTCATCATCGAGCACCCGGACGGCACCCCGCTGGACGTGACCGCCCCCCTGCCCGAGCATTTCGCCAATTCGCTGGCCTCGCTCGGTTTCGACGAGGCGGACGGCGCGGAACTGCCCGAATCCGCGCCGGAGTTCACCAAGGACGACGAGAAGCGCGCCGCCAAGGCTCACGCCAAGCAGTATCGCAAGGAACGCCGGGGTGAGCGCCGCTCGCGCCGCGATACCCCTTCCGACCGTCCCTCACGCGGCAAGCCCTCGGGCAAGACCGCATCGCGCCCGGGCGCAAAGTCCGCAGGCAAGCCCGGCGGAAAACCCGGCAAGACCGGTCCCGGCAGCAAGACTGGCCCCGGCGCAGCCCGATCGGCGCCTGCCCGCCCCGCCTCGCGTAAACCCGGCGGCTCGGCACCTTCCGGCGGACGGCCTTCCGGTCCGCGAGGAAAGCGGTGACCGCGGCGGTAAAGTTCGCCGTCTTCGACTGCGACGGTACCCTGGTCGACGGGCAGGCACCGATCTGCGAGGCGATGGAAGCGAGTTTCGCCCGCTTCAGCCTGCCCGCTCCCTCGCGCGGCCTGATCCGCCGCGCGGTGGGCCTCTCGTTGCCGCAGGCGATCCGGCAGCTCCTGCCCGATAGCGGCGAAGAGCAGCAAAATGCGATGGCGGAAGCCTACAAGGTCGCATTCCGACAGGCACGAGAGGAAGGGCGCGTCTCGCAACCGCTGTTTCCCGGCATCGAGGACTGCCTGCGCACTCTTCACGCGCGCGGATGGACGCTTGGCGTGGCCACCGGCATGTCGGACCGGGGCCTGGGCCACTGCCTTGCGGCCAACGGCATTTCCGACCTCTTCGTCACCCTCCAGACGGCGGATCGCCACCCCTCCAAGCCGCATCCCGCGATGCTGGAGGAAGCACTGTTCGATGCGGGCGCCCTGCCCGGCGAAACGGTGATGATCGGTGACACCGCCTATGACATGAAGATGGCGAAAGCCGCCGGAACCCGCGCCGTCGGCGTGGACTGGGGCTATCACCACCCGCGCGAACTGACCGAGGCCGGCGCCGAGAAGGTCGTCGCAGCGCCGGGCGAACTTGCGGAGTACCTCCTGGCATGACCGAACAAGATCCGGCGAGGGCCCGCTTCGCCACCATCCAGCTCGTGCGTATCTTCGGCGTCGCCTGCGTGATCGCGGGCATGGCGATCGGCGCCGAAAAGCTCGCCGCGCCGCTCTGGCTTGGATACCTCCTGATCGCCAATGGACTGATCGACGTGTTCGTCATCCCCAAGGTGCTGGCGCGCAAGTGGCGGAGCCCGAAATGAAGCGCTTCTACAAGGAGGCCTCGATCGGTGAGACCGTAGGCGGGCAGGCGTGGCGCGTGCTGCTGGACGGCCGACCGATCAAGACCGCCGGTGGCCGCCCCCAGGTCGTGCCGACAAGGGCGCTCGCGGAAGCGCTTGCCGCCGAGTGGGCGGCGCAAGGCGAACAGATCGACGCGCGGAGCTTCTATTTGCGCGATCTGGCCGACTTTGCCGTGGATGCGGTTTCGGACGACCGCGAGCAGACGATCCGCGATCTCCTGCCTTATGCCGAGACGGACACGCTCTGCTACCGCGCCGAGCCGGGCGAGGCATTTCACGAGCGCCAGCTGGCCGTGTGGGAGCCCCTGCTTGTCGAAGCGGAAACCCGCTACGACGTGCACTTCACGCGGATCTCCGGGATCATTCCCAAGCCGCAGCCAGCCGAGACGCTGGCCCGCATCGAACTCGCCCTTGCCGCCGAGAGCGACTTCTCGCTGGCCGCGCTCAAGATGCTCTCCAGCCTCGCCGCCTCGCTGGTGATCGCCATGGCTGCGATCCGGCCGGGCGCCGATGCGGAAGCGCTGTGGAAAGCCGCCAACCTGGAAGAAGACTGGCAAGTCGAGCTCTGGGGCGAAGACTGGGAAGCCGCCGAGCACCGCGCCGCGCGCTTCGAGGCGTTCAAGCTGGCCATGCGACTGGCAGAACTTTTGAGGTAGGCACAAGACGCCGGGGCCTGCCCCGGGCTTCATGGCGCCCCCTTCGCTGCTATTCCAAAGAAAAGACCCGCCCCGGACTAACCGGAGCGGGTCTTCCGAACGGTGCACGGCGTTGCCTCCGCGCGGTCCCGTTCTTCTTGAGATCAGAACTTCACGCCGAGACCGGCGAGGCCGTAATGACGGCTGAAGCCCTGTTCGTAGTTCGAATAGTTGTACTCGACCTTGCCGAACAGGTTGCCGCCGAAGTTGTGCTCGAAGCCGGCACCGAGACGGAAACCGTCAAGGTTCGTGCCGTCGCTGTCCTTGTTGGTGCCATCTGTATAGGTCACGCGCAGGCGGGCATTGGTGTAGCCGCCGAGGACGTAGAGCTTGCTGGTTTCGCCAACGTTGGTGCCGATGCGGGCAACAGCGGCAAGGTCGCGCCCGGCGCGGACGCAGAGCTTGTCACCCAGAGCGATGACGTCGCGTGCGCATTCCTTGGTCGTGCTGTCCGATACGCTCGCCTGGATACCGAAGAACAGCGCTTCACGAACCGGGAAGTCGTAACCGGCAGCAACGCCGTAAGTGAGGCCTTCCGACGAACCGCCGTCGATCGAAACGCTGTCGAGGCCGGTCTGTGCCTGAACGTAGGCCTGCGCATTGGCGGCGGCCGGAACGGCGAAAAGGGCGGCGGCAGCGCCGAGAAGGGCGATCTTGTTCATGCGTATGCTCCTGCATTCTGTTTGCCCCGCGGCATTCGTGGCGGCGGGATCGGGGGGCCGAATACAGGGCCGGGAAACCGGTTCAATACAGATGCTTGCACAGCATCGTCATAAAACTGTCATTGTGGCATGACAGCCACAACCAGAAACTCGAAAAACAAGGTAAAGTAGCGGAAATCCGCCTTTCGCAGGCGCTATTGTAAAGGCGGAAACCGCGACAGAAAATTAAATCTTCAATAGCCCTTTAAAACGCGCACGGACGATCCCAAGATGCACAATACCTTACAGATATTGTCACTTTCGGAAAGATTCCGCACAGAGTCCCGCGTTTTCAGGACGAACTCTTCCTGCGCAATCCTTGAAACCGGCACCTTCAGGCGCCGGATTTCACCCATGCAGCAACGTCCTTCGCCACGACGTTGGCAGCCTGATTGATAGCCGGCCCGATGAGGGCGGCTTCCGGCTTGATGCCCGGCACCACCGATTCGAACCGCTTGGTCACGATCGGCCCGTTGCGTTCGGTACGGATTGCATCGAAGCGCACGACGACCGAGGAAGTGGCGACGTCGTAGCCCATGTCGAGCAGGCGCCCGCCGATCAGGGTCTTGCCGGTGACTTCGAAATCGCCGCCTTCGACCACGAGCTGCCCGGTATCGGCACGCAGCGTTTCAGCCAGCAGCGAGCGGAACTGGCGGCTCGGCTTCTCGATCCACCAGGCATCCTTGAGATAGGACATGCTCGACGCATCTATCCTTACGGGAACCCGCAGCACATCGAGGCTGCGATCCGCCTCAGGGTCCAGCACGACGATGGCATCGGTAATCCGCCCCGTGGCCTGCGACCCTGCGGGAGCCTTGTCCTGCGGAGTGAGACGGAACAGCAGCTCGGGCGGCTTGGGCGCGAGGCTGATGCAACCGGAAAGCGCCAGTGCCGCCACGGCCGCTAGCGCGCCGCCGAAAATCGGGGTCTTGTGCCGGAGCTTCATCGCGGTTCCCATCGTCTTTCCCGTTGTCTTCTTCCCGGCCGAAGCACGCCCGTTCACGACTGGCGCCCTCATGGCTTGTAGGTGGGCAGCTTCTGCCCCTTAATGAGGGCGCCGGCGCCCTGCTCGTCGATCTTCTCGGTCACACTGCGCAGGGCCTTGCTGGTGGCGCGCAGATCGCGGATCGCGGCTTCGGCGGCAGGAAGCGTCTGCTGCGATACCTGGTCGAAGGCAGGCTGCGCATGCTGGAGCGTCTGGTCGAGGGTCTCCATCGACTTCTGCGCAGCACCCAGCGTCTCGCGAAGCTGGGCCGCCAGCGAATTACCCTGATCGCCCAGCAGGCTGTCCGCCTTGCCCGCCACGCCCTCGAACGCGACCAGCGTTCTGGTGGCCTGGTTCAGCGTTCCCTGAAGTTCCGCCAGCGTCTGCTTCATCTGCGGCGTCGCGGCCGAGAGATCCTTCGTCATCTTGTCGGTATTCTTGAGAATGCCGGTGATGGAACGGCGGTTCTCTTCGGACATCAGAAGGTTGAGGTTTTCTGTCAGCGTCGCCAGCCGTTCGAGCAGCAGCGGCGCGTTGGAGAGGATTTCACCCAGGCCGCCGCGCTTGGTCGGGATCACAGGCACGCCTTCCGGGCCGGGCTCGGTCAGCAGCGGCGCGCCCTTCACGGCGCCTTCGAGCTGGATGTCGGCCACGCCGGTGAAGCTGCCCTGGATCGTTGCAGTGGTGCCGACGGTGACGGGCACCTTCTTGTCCACCTTCACGCGCACGCGAATGAAGCTGGGGTCCTGCGGCCAGAGTTCGATCTCCTTGATCTGCCCGACCGGCACGCCCGCGTAATCGACGCCGGAACCCTTGGCGAGCCCGTCGACCGACTGCTTGAAGAAGATGTCATACTCGTTTCGCGCGGTGTCGTTGATCCGCGCGATCCAGATGATGAACGCCGCCAGCGTCGCCAGCAGCACCAGCGTGACGGCTCCGACCCATATGTGATTGGCCCGTGTTTCCATGCTGTGTGCCCTATGCCCCGCTTTCGTTGGTAGTATTCAGGGTCGGCGCCTCGGGGGCGGGACCGTCCTGCGCGACCGGCGCGTCATGCTGCATCGAAATCTCGTCCTTCGCGCCGAGCGCGGCACGGCCGCGCGGGCCGTTGAAGTATTCCTGTATCCACGGGTGATCGAGCGCGAGAAGTTCGGGGATCGTACCCACGGCGATCACCTGCTTGTCCGCCAGCACCGCCACGCGGTCGCAGATGGCGTGAAGCGTGTCGAGATCGTGCGTGATGAGGAACACCGTCAGGCCCAGCGTATCGGCCAGTTCGCGCGTCAGACCGTCGAAAGCGGCCGCACCGATCGGATCCAGGCCCGCGGTCGGCTCGTCGAGGAACAGCAGTTCAGGGTCGAGCGCCAGCGCCCGCGCGAGGCCGGCGCGCTTCTTCATGCCGCCCGAAAGCTCGTTCGGATACTTGAAGGCCGATTCCTCGGCCAACCCGGCGAGGCGCACCTTGAAGCGGGCGATCTCGCTGCGCAGGGTATCGTCGATCTCGGGATAGAACTGCTTGAGCGGCACTTCCACGTTCTCGCCCACGGTCAGGGTCGAAAACAGGGCCCCTCCCTGGAACAGCACGCCCCAGCGCGAGCGCAAGTCGATCCCTTCCTCGTCGGTGGAATCGCCCATGCGGTGGCCGAGCACGGTGATCTCGCCCTCGGCAGGCTGCTGCAGGCCGATGATCGAGCGCATCAGCACCGATTTGCCGGTGCCCGAACCACCGACGACGCCGAGAATTTCGCCCCTGCGGACCTTGAGCGAGAGATCGTCGTGAATGACATGCTCGCCAAAGACGTTGCGCAGCCCCTCGACGACGATGGGAAATTCGTCGGCGGGATTGTCGCCCGGCATGGGCCGTTCGGCCTCGAGGCTTGCGGTTTCGCTCATTGCCAGCCGATCTTGGTGAAGAAGATGGCGAAGAAGGCGTCGAGCACGATCACCGTGAAGATCGCCGTGACCACCGCCTGGGTAGTGCGCGCGCCGACTTCCTCTGCGTTGGAGGTCACCTGCATGCCCTGGTAGCAACCGGCGAGCGCGACGATCAGCGCGAAGACCGGCGCCTTGATCAGCCCGACCCACACATCGGTGATCGGCACCACTTCCTGGGTGCGCTGAAGGAAGGTCCAGAACGGAATGTCGAGCGCGAAATTGGCGATGAAGGCGCCGCCGATGATCGCCAGAACGGTGGAATAGAACCCCAGCAGCGGCATCATCAGCATCGCCGCCAGCACCCGCGGAACGACCAGCGCCTGCATCGGCGAAACGCCGATGGTGCGCATGGCGTCCACTTCCTCGGTCAGCTTCATCGTGCCGATCTGCGCGGCGAAGGCCGACCCGGATCGCCCCGCGACCATGATTGCGGTCATCAGAATGCCCAGTTCGCGCATCGCAAGGCGGCCGGTAAGGTTGATGGTGTAGATTTCCGCACCGAACTGCGCGAGCTGCACCGCGCCCTGCTGGGCGATGACGATGCCGATCAGGAAGCTCATCAACCCGATGATCCACAGCGAGTTGATGCCCACATGCTGCATGTGATGCACCAGCGCCGTGCCGCGCAGCCGCGAGGGATGGCGGATGGCGGTGCCCAGCGCCGAGATCAGTTCGCCGAGGAAACCCACCGAGCGGATCAGCCCGTGCCCCCAGCCGACCACGAGATCGCCGAGTTCGCCCACCGTGCGCAGCAGCAGCGGCTGCTCCGGTTCGATGTCCGCCTCTTCCTCCGGCACCTTGCCGATGGCGGCGAACAGGCGTTTCGCCTGCTCGCTCTGGCCGATCACTTCGAGGTCATGCTCGCTGGCATAGCGGCAGACGAGCCAGGCGCCCGTCGTGTCGATATCGGTTACGCCGGACATGTCCACCCGGGCGAACGGCCCGTGCAGCGCGGCCAGCTTGGCCCCGAGGTTACCCAGCGAATGAACGCGCAAGGGCCCCTTCAGCGCCACGGTCTGGACGCCATCCTGGTCGCTTTCCGACAGAGTGAATTCAGCCCATTCCCGCATGTGCGCTCGTATTGGGGGAAAATGCCTGTACCGGCAAGGGGTTCCCCCGGTGCGGCAGATTGTTCATTTCGCAATTGCAACCGTAGTGGAGCAATCTGCCTCGCGCGCGCATCTGCGCGGGTGAACTTACGGAGACTTGCGCGCGAAGCGCCGCACTGGCAAAGCGCCGCGCCATGACCGACACTCCAGAAACCGCACCCGAAGGCACCCTCGAAGCTGGGCCCGAATCTGGGCTGGCCAAGACCTTCGACCCCGCCCAGATCGAGGCGAAGTGGTACCAGCATTGGGAAAGCGAAGGGCTGTTCCGCCCCGAGCGCGCCGACGCGCAGCCGTTCACCATCGTGAACCCGCCGCCGAACGTTACCGGCTCGCTCCACATCGGCCACGCGCTGGACAATACGCTGCAGGACATCGTGATCCGTCATGAGCGCCTGAAGGGCAAGGACGCTCTCTGGGTGGTCGGCACCGACCATGCCGGCATCGCCACCCAGATGGTGGTCGAGCGCCAGATGGAGGCGAAACAGGACAAGCGCGCGAATTACACGCGTGAACAGTTCATCGAGAAGGTCTGGGAGTGGAAGGCCGAATCCGGCGGCACCATCACCGGTCAGCTGCGCCGCCTCGGCTGCTCGATGGACTGGAGCCGCGAGCAGTTCACGATGGATCCGCACTTCACCAAGGCCGTGGTCAAGGTCTTCGTGGACCTGCACAAGCAGGGCCTGATCTATCGCGACAAGCGCCTGGTGAACTGGGACCCGAAGTTCCGCACCGCCATTTCCGACCTTGAGGTCGAAACGCGCGAGACCAACGGCCACTTCTGGCACATCAAGTATCCGCTTTCGGACGGTTCGGGCCATATCCACGTCGCCACCACCCGCCCGGAAACGATGCTGGCCGACATGGCCGTGGCGGTTAATCCCGAGGACGAGCGCTACAAGGAACTGCTGGCGCGCGGCGCCACCGTCACCCTGCCGCTCACCGGCCGCGAGATTCCCATCGTCGCGGACGAGCACGCCGATCCCGAACTGGGCTCGGGCGCGGTGAAGATCACCCCGGGTCATGACTTCAACGACTTCGAGGTGGGCAAGCGCGCGGGCTTTAAGGCCGGTGACATGCTCAACATGCTCGATGCCGATGCCAAGGTCTGCCAGACGCAGGACGGCCTCGTGCCTTCGCAGTTCATCGGCATGGACCGCTTCGAGGCGCGCAAGGCGATCGTCCAGTTCCTCGAAGACGACGGCCTGCTCGAAAAGGTCGAGGACCGCGTGATCCAGACCCCGTTCGGCGACCGCAGCGGCGTGGTGATCGAACCCTGGCTGACCGATCAGTGGTACGTCGATGCGCAGACGCTGGCCGGCCCGCCGCTGGAAGCCGTGCGTTCAGGCGCCATCGAGATCGTCCCGAAGAGCTGGGAAAAGACCTTCTTCAACTGGATGGAAAACATCCAGCCCTGGTGCGTCTCGCGTCAGCTCTGGTGGGGCCACCGCATTCCGGCGTGGTTCAGCGAGGACGGCGAGATCTTCGTCGCCGAAACCGAAGAAGAAGCACAGGCACAGGCCGGCAACAAGAAGCTGACCCGCGACGAGGACGTGCTGGACACCTGGTTCTCCTCCGCGCTCTGGCCTTTCGCCACGCTCGGCTGGCCCGATGAAGACGCGCCGCTGCTGAAGAAGCATTACCCGAACGACCTGCTGGTTTCCGGCTTCGACATCCTGTTCTTCTGGGATGCGCGCATGGCGATGCAGGGCATTCACTTCATGAAGGAAGTGCCGTGGAAGCGGCTCTACCTCCATGGTCTGGTGCGTGCTGCCGACGGCCAGAAGATGTCGAAGTCCAAGGGCAACGTGGTCGATCCGCTGGGCCTGATCGACAAGTACGGCGCCGACGCGCTGCGCTTCTTCATGGCTGCCATGGAAAGCCAGGGCCGCGACGTGAAGATGGATGAAAAGCGCGTCGAAGGTTACCGCAACTTCGCCACGAAGCTGTGGAACGCCGCGCGTTTCTGCCAGTCCAACGGCATCGTCGCCAGCACCTCGATCAAGGCGCCTGAAGCCACTTCCGCCGTCAACAAGTGGATCATCGGCGAAGTCGTCGAAACCGTTGCCGCGCTGGACAAGGCCATGGCCGACCTGCGCTTCGACGCGGCTGCCAATGCGATCTACCACTTCGTGTGGAACCAGTTCTGCGACTGGTACATCGAACTGATCAAGGGCAACTTCGACGCGGAAACCAAGGCCGTCGCCGGCTGGGTGCTCGACCAGATCCTCGTCATGCTCCACCCTTTCATGCCCTTCGTCACCGAAGAGCTGTGGAGCAAGATGGGCGCGCGCGAACAGGACCTGATCGTTGCCGCATGGCCCGCGCCGGAAGCCTCGGTGGACGCCGAGGCCAAGGCCGAAGTCGAATGGCTGATCGCGCTGATCGGCAACTTGCGCGGCGCCAAGTCCGAACTCGGCATCGCGCCGGGCGCGCGCCTTACCGCCTATGTCGCCAATCCCTCGGACGCGACCCGCGCGGTGATCGGGCGTAACGGCACCGTTATCGACCGTCTGGCGCGTCTGGATGCAATCGTGTTCGAAGCGGCTCCAGCCGGTGCCGCCATGCAGGTGGGCGCGGGCGATGCGACGCTGGCGATCCCGCTGGAAGGCGTGATCGACATCGCCGCGGAGAAGGCCCGTCTGGAAAAAGCCATGGCCGCTTCGGTCAAGGAACGGGACTCGCTCGACAAGCGCCTGGGCAACCCGGCCTTCGTAGAGAAGGCCAAGCCGGAGGCCATCGATAAGGCCCGTGCCGACCATGCCCATCACTCCGCAGAGGCCGAGCGTCTGGCCGCGGCGCTGGTGCGACTGGGTTGAAGAAGTAAGGGTTAAGGCAGGGGGTCTAGACCCCCTGCCCCCCCCAATACCGTCCAGGGCACGCGCGCAGCCTCATTGTGTGCCCTTTGCTGCCGCAGGCTATTTTGTCTCCCGGCTCTCAATGAGCGCGCAACGGCGAGGCCGGTCACGACGCAGACATTCCGGCAGACATTCCGAGGGCCTGGGGGATCATCCCCCAGGACTTCTCTCTTTTTCGTTTTCCTACACCTCACGCATCTGACACTTTCGCGCGCGTGAACGCCCTACCCTTTCTCCACGAAACCAGCCACAAGGTGACACCCTCGACGCAAGGTGACACTTTTCCCTCTGGACCGTGTAAACTGTGTCAACCTCGCCCCTCAAAATCGTAATCTTACACCGAGACGATCCGTGACCCTTGCCCTTGCCACCACCACTCCCGGCAAACCCGAAGTGTTCGCTTCGCTTCAGGGCGAAGGCGTCAGCATGGGGCGGCCGAGCACGTTCGTCCGGCTGTCGCGCTGCAATCTCGCCTGCCAGTGGTGCGACACCGCGTACACATGGCGCTTCACGGGCGACAATCGCTTCCACCGCGACGATCTGGCTTTCGAACGCAAGGCCAATCAGGTCATGGCCGAAGAGGCCGACGTGGCGCGCATGGTGGCCGACCTGCCGCCAGATCGCCTTGTCGTGACCGGGGGCGAGCCGCTGCTTCAGGGCCCGCAACTGGCGCGGATGCTGGTCGCGCTGGACGAAGCGCGGCCGGGGATGCATGTCGAAATCGAAACCAACGGATCTGTGGCCCCGCATGCGGCGCTCGATGCGCGGGTGCAGCAGTACAACGTCAGCCCGAAACTTTCGCACAGCGGCAATCCGGCCGAGCTCGCGCTGGTGCCGGAACGACTGGCGGCCTGGGCGGCCGAACCGCGTGCATGGTTCAAGTTCGTGGTGGCCGAACCTGCCGACGTGGACGAGGTCCGCGCGCTCCAGCAGCGCTACGCCATTCCCGCAGAGCGGATATTCCTGATGCCCGAGGGTCGCTCCAGCGATGTTATCCGGCAGCGGTCAGGCTGGCTCTCGGATATCTGCACGCAGGAAGGCTATCGCTTCACCGACCGCCTGCACATTCATATCTGGGGCGATACGCGGGGAACTTGAGGGGCAAATGAACGAGGCATCGCCGATCCCGACCGGGGAAACAGAACCCGAGGAAGCACCTACCCCGGCGCAAATGGCGCGGATGAAAGGCGACCTCACGCAAGGGCCGATCCTGAAGACGCTGATGCTCTTCTCGATCCCCATGCTGATTTCCAACGTTCTCCAGACCCTGAACGGATCGGTCAACGCGATCTGGGTGGGTCGGCTGCTGGGCGAAGCGGCGCTGGCGGCAACGGCCAATGCCAATGTCATCATGTTCCTGCTGTTCGCACTGGTCTTCGGCTTCGGCATGGCCACGACGGTACGCGTGGGCCAGCACTTCGGCGCGCGCGATATCGACGCGGCGCGCAAGACTTTCGGATCGGGCCTGGGCTTCTGCTTCCTGCTGTCGGGGCTCTGCGGCCTCGGCGGCTGGCTTGGCGCGGACGCCCTGCTCCATTCGCTGGGCACGCCGGACGCCAGCCGGATCGAGGCGCTCGCGTACCTGCGCGTTATCTTCGTGACCATCCCGCTCGGCTCGATGTCGATGATGGTCTCGATGGGCATGCGCGGCGCGGGCGATTCCAAGACCCCGCTCTACGCGATGATCCTGACAGTTGCGCTCGATATCGTGCTGAATCCGCTGCTCATCATCGGGCCCGGCCCGATCCCCGCGCTCGGCATCGCCGGCTCCGCCATGGCGACGGCTTTCGCGAACTTTGCCGGGCTCATCTACCAGCTCTGGCGCATTTACCGGCAGGACCTGCCGATGCGCCTGCGCGGCCCGGAACTGGGCTACCTTGCCCCGCGCGGCGCCGAACTGGCCTATGTCATCCTCAAAGGCCTGCCGATGGGCGCGCAGATGCTGCTGGTCTCTTCCGCCGGCCTCATCATGGTCAGCCTCGTCAATCGCGAAGGCCTGGATGCGGCGGCCGCCTACGGCGCCTCGCTGCAATTGTGGAACTACCTCCAGATGCCCGCCTTCGCTATCGGCTCAGCGGTCAGCGCCATGGTGGCACAGTCATTGGGTGCGGGCGACCACAAGCGCGTGGGCAAGGTGACAGAGGTGGGCCTCGTCGCGAATCTCGCCTTCTCCACGCTGGTGGCGGCACTGATCGTGGCGTTCGACCGGCCCCTGCTCGCCCTGTTCCTCGGCGGCGACAGCCCGGCCATGCCCATTGCCGAGCACATCCAGCTCGTCTGCACGGCCAGCTTCGTGATCGTCTCGATCACGATGATCCTGACCGGGACCATGCGCGCCTATGGCGCGGTGGTGGCCCCGCTCGTCATCATGTTCCTGGGCCTCTATCCCGGCCGCCTCGGCTTCTACTACCTTGCCCGCCCGTTCATCGGCAGCGAGGCGGTGTGGTGGGCCTATCCGGTCGGTTCGGTGCTGACGGTGGCCTTCACCGTCGGCTATTACCGCTGGGGCAAGTGGCGCGCCGACTTCACGGTGTAGCCGTCACCGCCCCTGCGCGCGCCACCGCTGTACCGTGCGCAGGACCATCTCCTCCTCCCCGCCCGAACTGCTCCACAGCTCGGTGAAGGAGGGATCGGCCGAGGCCGGGCGCTTGAATTCCTCGAGTTCATCGAACGAGGCGCGGATCGGGATCGTCACGCCCTCGCCGCAGATAATGCATTCGCGGTTGCGCAGTGCCGGAATCGAATCGAGGAACCCGCGCGCGCCTTCCGGCATGGCCGCCCGGACGAAGGCCTGGTCACGCTCGTTGTTGAGACGCATCGAGATGATCGTCCCGCACTGCGAGAGCACGCCCTCGGCAAGGTCGGACGGACGCTGGGTGATCAGGCCCAGCGAGATGCCGTACTTGCGGCCTTCCTTGGCAATGCGGGAGAGAATGCGCCCGACAGAGGAACCGTCGGCGTTCTTTTCGCTGGGAACGTAGCGATGCGCTTCCTCGCAAACGAGCAGGATCGGCCTCGTCTTCTCCTCCCGCGCCCAGACGGCGAAGTCGAACACCAGGCGACTTATCACGGCGACCACGGTGCTGGTGATGTCCGAAGGCACGCCGGAAACGTCGATGATCGAGATCGGCCGGCCGCGCGAAGGCAGGCGGAACAGTTTGGAGACGAACTCCGTCATCGTATCGCCCACCAGCATGCCCGAGAACATGAACTGGTAGCGCGGATCGCCCTTCAGCTCGTCGAGCTTGTTCTTGAGCCGCAAGTAAGGGGCACTGGAATGTCCCTTGTCGAGCTTGCCCATGTGATTGCCGAGAATGACCGACAGGTCGGAAAGCAGATAGGGGATCGGCGAATCCACGGTGATCTTGCCCACTTGCTCGGCGAGCCGGTTTCGCAAACGCGCTTCCATCAGGCAGCGGCCGAGAATTTCGCAATCGAGCTGCCGGTCATCGCCATGCGAGGTGACGAATATCTCGCAGTGCTCCTCGAAGTTCATCAACCAGTAGGGCATCTGCAGGTTCGAAACGTCGAGGATCACACCCGTATTGCGGAAGGCCGCGGCATATTCGCCATGCGGGTCGATCATGATGACATGGCCTTCCGGCGCCTGCTCGCAGATACGGTGCAGAATCAGCGACGCGCCAGTGGACTTGCCGGTACCGGTCGATCCCAACAGCGCGAAGTGCTTGCCCAGCAGAGCGTCGACATAGAGCCCGGCACGAATGTCGTTGGTCGGATAGACATTGCCGATCTGGATCGCTTTGCGCCCGTCACTGGCGTAGATCTGCCGCAAATCGTCAGTGCTCGCGGGATAGACCAATGCTCCCGGAGTGGGATAGCGGGTGACACCGCGCCTGAAACCATGGATCCGCCCGGTCAGACGCTCTTCCAGGCCCTCGCCCAGAAAGTCCGCCTCGGCGACGATGCCTCCGGGAATGGCGTTGTCGCTTTTCTGGTTCCGCACGCTGGCAAGCAACCAGCCGCGACCGACGCGGATCTTGATCTGGTTCCCCACCTGCCCCGAAGTCGCAACGCAGGGATCGTTATCCTGCGCCGTTTCGGCCAGGCGGTTGAGGTCGAAGGCGATGCGGGTTCCGGCGCCGGAAATCTCGAGCACCACACCGATCGGCTCCCGACCGGTATCGCTTCGCGCCGCATTCGGCGCAAGCTGCTCTCCCTGCGACGTCCGCGCGGGATCGAAGCCTTCCACTCGCATCTGATTCATCAAGCCCCCGAACAGAAAATTCGTCGGGCATGGCTAGTCCGGCACAGTTAATTTCCGGCTAAGCCCTTGCTTCGCTCAAACTCAACGCAAGGCGAACAGGCGTCCGGCAAGCCAACCCATGCCCACGGACACCAGGACCGCCAGCAAGCCATAGGCAAAGCCGTAATTTTCGGAGAAGTCGGCGATGGCCAGTTCGAAACCCTGCTTGCGGACCTGCACCTGGCTGCTGGCCGAAGCAACGACACGCCCCTTTGAAATCGCGAAAGTCTCGGCCGTATAAGTCCCGGTCGGCACTCGCGAGGGTAGGCCGATGCGGGCCTGATAGAGCACCTGCTCACTCACCTTCACCCCGCCCTCCTCTTCGCGATACAGGCCATTGCGGCGATTGAGATCGACGAGCCCATCGGAAAAGCGGGTCTGCTCAGCGGGATCGATGGCGCCGATCGGCGAAAGTTGCAGCCACTTCAGGCCGAGTTCGTAAATCGCCGCCGTCTTGTCGTCGACGATATCTTTGATCGGCCGGGTAGAAGCGAACGCATAATAGGAAGGTGCCGAGCGAAGCTCCGTACTGTCGGCATTGATCCAGATGCCCGCGACCTTCTGCTTCTCACGCAGGACGATCGACTGCGTCGGCCCCTTCAGCACGATGACGATGTCGTAGTCCTGCGCCGCGCGCGACCCTTCCGGCGTCAGGATAGCACCGAACAGCAGCAGTTCGGTTCCGGTGAACCCCTGTTGCAGGTCTACTTCGTGCTGCGATATTTCAGGTACGAGGATGGGGTCCCGGGCACCTCCCAGCATGACCAATGCGGCCAGTGCGAAACCTGCCGAAACAAGCCGGTCCTTCACAGGGGGGCAACCGTGTAGATCTCATCCGGACGGTAACCCAGCCCGATGGCCATCCGTCCGGCAACCAGCAGCACGATGATGGCAAGCACCAGGCGCAGCTTCACCGGACTGGCTTTCTGGGCGAACTGCGCGCCAAGTTGCGCGCCCGTCACCGAGCCCAGCAGCAACAGGGAGGCCAGCACGATGTCCACCGCATGTGTGGTCATGGAATGCATCATCGTGGTGGCCATAGTGACGAACAGGATCTGGAACAGCGAAGTGCCCACGACGACGTTGGCACTCATGCCCAGGATATAGAGCATCGCCGGCACGAGAATGAAGCCGCCGCCGACCCCCATCAGCATTGTCAGGATGCCTGTGCCGATTCCCAGCAGGAGCGGTGCCAAAGGCGAGATGTAGAGACCCGAGCGATAGAACCGCCACCGCATCGGCAAGCTTGCAACCATCGGATGGTGCCGCCGCTTTCTTGCCGCGATGGGAATGCCGGAACGCTCGGCCCGGATGGTCTGGATGCTCTCCTTGGCCATCAGACCGCCAATGGAGCCGAGCATCAGTACGTAGAGGATATTGATGACCGTATCGATCTGGCCGAGCCGCTGCAGCAGGCTGAACAGCAGGGCGCCGATACCGGTGCCAATGATGCCCCCGGCAACCATGACCGTGCCCATGTGATAATCCACGCCGCCGCGCCGGGTATGGGCGAAAACGCCCGAAACGCTTGCCCCCGTCACCTGACTGGCCGCCGAGGCGGCCGCCACCGTGGGCGGGATGCCGTAGAAGATCATCAGCGGCGTGGTGAGAAACCCGCCGCCCACGCCGAACATGCCCGAAAGCAGGCCAGTGATCGCTCCTAGTCCAACGATGATGATCCCGTTGACCGAGAGATTGGCTATGGGGAGATAGACATCCATTCCACCCCTCTCGCTACCGCAGCATCAAGTCCGAGGAAAGCCGGGAATCAGAAACCTGCGGATAGAGTCAGCGCAGGCCCCGAACCCGGCTGCGCATCTCCGATGACACGAAACCGCCAATCGACGGCTAGGCGGCCGAAAGTCCCTCTGCCAAGCGGGAATGCAACCGCTGCCGATGGCCCTGCATCAAGCCGCCCGGCCCCTCTCTGCGCGCCGCCCCACAGACCGGCACCGACTCTCGTCTCAACCGGTCCGAGCTGCAGCAGACGGCGATCCACACGGACTTGCCCGTCAGCAAAGGGCGTGGCGAACTTCCCCGCGACATAGCCTGCCTGCAGGTAGGCCTCTCCGCGAAAATCGGCAGGCATCCTGAAAGTCGGAAATTCGGTTACCGCCATTACCACGGGCTGAAGTCGCCGCCGCCCGGCCTGCTCCGTCAGCCTTCCCTCGACTGCGCCGATCACAGGAATTGACGGAAAAGGCCGCGCGGAAAATCCGACTGCGGCAGCGGTTTCCCGCATCTGCTGTCCCAGGGTTGACGTCGTTCGCATATAGATGACCGGATTGTAGCGTGCGCGCATGGCGAGTCTGTAGCGCAGCACGGCGCCCGCCTGACTTGCCCCGTAAGTCGCGGGCATGGCGCCGATCACCAGCGGCCCCGAGCCCCCTTTGCGCATGAGCGCCCAACTGTCGGCCGACCAGCGCCGGGGCTTGAGCTGGCTTGCGATCGGCCCTGTCGCAACCGAACCGGACGGATAGGGCTGGGCGGCGAAGCTCGAAAGCGAGGAAAATCCGGCAGGAAGTCCTTCTCGCCGATCGAACGTCAGTCCGCCCTCGCCATGATCCGCTGGGAACTGCTGCCCTGTCGGGTAACGATCGGTCAGGCGGTCAATGCCATACCAACCGCCGGGTTCGGCCGAGTTCCCGTTAGGACCGTACCATGCACCGCGAGGGTCGATTGCTGACGATCTCGGTCGGCGGCGCGAAGCCGGCCATAATGCCTGAAAGTACCCGTTACTCGGCTGAACCATGCCCGCAGGCATATAGCCGAACGCGTCCGGCCCGTATCCATTGCCCGAATAGTAGTCCTGATCACTCAGTGGCGGGCTCTGCGGTCCGGCTTTCTGGTCGAGGAAGAAGCCCCCTTCCGTCTGCGGCCCTGGTACGGCAGCCTCTGCCTGCTGGGCCGCAGGCGATGCAAGCTGCAAGGGCGATTCCCATGTCGAGATCCGGCCTCCGGCCCACCCTGCAAGAACCGCGAGCAGAGCCACCAGCGGCTGCCCGCGAACGCGCGTCGAGGCACTCACAGGACCGGCCCTCCGGCTACCGACATCGCGGCCGGGTGCGCATCGTGGCGGGTCTTGTCCCAGACGATCATTCCGCCGTTCAGCGTGCGTATGTAGGATGCCAGGGCCCTTTGCCCGGCGAAGATGGCGATCAGGTTCGCCACGGGAATGCGCAGTATCGCGCAGACACCTTCCCACGCACCATACTCGCGCGCGGTAAAGCCTGCACGCACGCCGCAACGCCAGACGAAACTGGCCAGGCAGATGGTCAGTACCGGGTTCAGCGACTTCGGGACGGGTATCTCATCCGCCAATCCCGCCACCCGCACGATCCCGAGCAGCAGTTCGACAATGAGCAGCGCATAGCTGCTGGCGAGCACGATTGCCGTCAGCGGGCCGCGGCGATCGCGCATCGCCATCCAGGCATCGGCAAGCTTGCCCACGCGCCCCGGACGGCGCCATGCGAGACGGCTCCAGCCAAGGCGATCCCACCCCTGAAAGGCAATTCCGTGGACCCAGCGCGTCTTCTGCCGGATCGAATCCTCGAAAGTCGCGGGGAAATAAGCCCTCGTGGCGACGAGTTGCCCCTTCTCATCCCGGACACGCAGGAACCGGGCACGGCCGCCTTCCCGCCAGACGAGAACACCCAGTTCATAATCCTCGGTCAGGCACTCGGCAGCGAAAGGTCCGGCGCTGCCTTCAGCCCGGCGCCGACGCGTGATCCGCTCCAGGATATCCCGAGCAAAGCCGCAGCCGACGCCGGCTGCCGGCACCGCCGCGCCCAGCACATCCCGGACCACCAGTGATTTCGCATGAGCCTCGGTGAATTCGTCCAGATAATGGCCACCGACCCATCGCGACCTGACCTGCGGCTCGGGCCGGACCGGCAATTGAATGAAATCAGCCTTGGCGAGCGCCCCGTCGACAACGGCCAACTCCGCGGGATGCACCATGTCCTCGGAATCGTGGAGCAGCACGCTGCGGTAGCGGCATCCGCGACGTCGCTCATCCTCGCACAGCGCATGATAGAGCCGGTTCAGGCAATCCGCCTTGGTAGTCGGGCCTTCGCGGTCATGAATGATGACCCTGACGCGGTTGTCACCCCCCGCCCCCGACATCGCGGCCGCGACTGTCGCGGAATCGTTGCCATAACAACCGATGTAGAGCGTGAAACCGGTTTGCCGCCACGCGGAAAGGGCATGGCGGATAGTATGGGCGATGACCTGTTCTTCCTGCCAGCAAGCGATAAGAACCGCAGCATGTCCCTTCAACGGCGCCCGGCTGACCTCGAGGGAAATCCGGCCCGTACTCGCCCGGCCGGACAGTCTGAACCAGGCCCAGCAGCAATCCACGGCCATTTCATCGACCGTACCGACCAGAACCCAGAAGGCAGCGAACAACAAAAGCTCCTGCTCAACCAGATGCAGGCAATAAATTCCTTGCTGAAACATGCCCGCCGGTTCCACGGTGCCCCTCCTTGGAATCAGAATTACCGGACCTCTTCTCAGGCAGGTCCATGCCTCCCGGCGATGCCTGGAACTCACTCACGACATGGTTTATGAGAATGGATAGACATTACGCCAATGAATTGGCGCGCCGTTTCATAAAGTTAATGGGCGGTGAAGCAGGTTCAGGCATCCTACTGATCATCATGGCCGTACTGGCGATGTCCGCCGCGAACTCACCTCTGAGTGATGGCTATCACGCCCTTTTCCATCATGAGCTTCCCTGGACTCCAATCTCCAGGCTCACTTCTGTTCATGCATGGATCAACGACGCACTGATGGCCTTGTTCTTCTTTGTGGTCGGATTGGAAATAAAGCGCGAGGTTCTCGGCGGTGAACTGTCGAGCCCCGAAAAGCGCCGCCTGCCGGTACTCGCCGCGGCGGCAGGCATGGCGATGCCCGCGCTGATCTACCTCATTACCGCCGGAACCCAACAACCCGAACAGAGGGGCTGGGCCATCCCTGCCGCCACGGACATCGCCTTTGCCGTAGGAGTGCTAGGACTGCTTGGCCGGCGGGTACCATCCTCGCTGAGGCTGTTCCTGCTGACGGTCGCGATCGTCGACGATCTGGGCGCTGTCATTATCATTGCGCTGTTCTATACCGCGCAGATCGAACTGGGTTGGGCGCTGGCCGCGATCGGCCTGTTCGCAGCGCTTCTCGCAGTCAATCGCGCACGCATCCAGTTCATCAGCCTCTATCTGGCGCTCGGCCTGGGCCTGTGGTTCTGCGTGCTCAACTCCGGCATTCACGCGACGATCGCCGGGGTTCTCTTCGCCTTCACGATCCCGCTGCGAACACAGCACGGAGACAGCATGCTGCTGCGCCTCGAACACGCGCTGGCGCCATGGATCGGCTATCTCGTGGTGCCTGTGTTCGGTTTTGCCAATGCCGGCGTGGCACTGGCCGGAATCGGCATGGCAGGACTGTTCGCCCCGGTGCCCCTGGGCATTGGCCTGGGCCTTTTCATCGGCAAGCAAGCGGGCGTATTCGCGGCGATCTATCTGGCGCACCGCCTGGGCATCGCCCCGCGCCCCGCCGGTGCAAGCTGGCTGCAACTCTGGGGGACGGCAGTATTGTGCGGCATCGGGTTCACCATGAGCCTGTTCATCGGCGCCCTCGCCTTCCCGACTACGCCTCTGCTCGTGGATGAAGCCAAGCTGGGTGTGCTGGCAGGATCGCTGGCCTCTTCCCTTCTGGGCTTCGTGATCCTGCGATTCGCGAAAGCGCCCTCGGCCTGATCCCTGCCCGCCCACCTGACGGGCAGGGATCAGGCCCAATTACCAGACGCCGACGTTCGGCATCGACGCCCATGGCTCGGCGGGATCCAGCCGGCCATCCTGCAACAGTTCGACGGAAATGCCGTCCGGCGTGCGCACGAACGCCATGTGACCGTCGCGAGGCGGACGATTGATGACCACGCCTGCGTCGGCCAAGGTCTGGCAGGTGGCGTAGATATCGTCGACCTGGAACGCGAGATGCCCGAAGTTGCGCCCGCCCGAATACTCCTCGGCGGAACCATCCTCGGCCGGCCAGTTATACGTCAGCTCGACCTCGGATTCCTCGCCCGGAACTGCAAGATAGATCAGCGTGAAGCGCCCCTGCTCGCTTGAAAAACGCCGGGTTTCCTGAAGGCCGATCAGTTCGAAGAAGCGGATCGTGGCTTCCGGATCGCTTACGCGGATCATGGTGTGGAGATATTTGGTCACGGGCATTCCTTCAATTCATCGCATGTAGAGAACGGTTCATGGACGATACAGCCGTCTGACGGCATGTTCCGAGGGACTTCAGGGAGAAGCTGCGATGACCGACGATAGCCCAGAGAGCCCTCATCACTCTACCACCTTCTTGGCCGAATCCGCTACCAGACGATGGCTTCTCGCCTCGACCATCCTGGCCATCGGCGTTGTCGCTGGCGGCTATCTGCTGGGAGACGGCCTGAAGCGCGCGCACCGGGCAGACCGCTCCGTTACCGTGCGGGGCCTGGCGGAGCGGGACGTCACCGCCGACCTCGCCACCTGGACGATCGCCTACTCGGCCACCGCCAACGACCTTGCCGGAGCGCAGGCGAGCGTCGAGAATGATACGGCGCAGATTCGCACATTCTTCAAGGAACTCGGCTTTCCCGCAGATGCCATCCAGCCGACGGGCGCCAATGTCTCGCAGTCCAAGGACAACAACGGCATCGCGAGCTTCACCGTCCGTCAGCGGATGACCTTGCGCAGTCAGGACATCAAGCGTGCGCAGGACGCGGTAAGACGTCAGTTCGAACTCGTTCGGCGCGGCGTCATTCTCGAAGAAGGTTCGGGGATGGCCTATACATTCACCAAGCTCAACGACATCAAGCCGCCCATGGTCGCTGCTGCCACCAAGGACGCACGGTCCGCCGCGGAGCAGTTTGCCAATGACAGCGGGGCGGAAGTCGGCTCCATCAAGGGCGCCACTCAGGGATACTTCACCGTAGAGGCGCGGGATGGCGATTCCGGCGGCGGCTGGGGTGTTTCGGACACGCCCTACAAGAAAGTCCGCGTTGTCACGACGGTGGATTTCTATCTCCGCTGACCGCCTTCTCACAGAGGCACGAAAAACCCGCCCGGAAAGCTCCGGGCGGGTCCTCCTGCAAAACGCGTTAACCTATGCGATGGTTCAGAAGGACGCGGTCAGCGTCGCGACGACAGTGTCGTCCGTGTAGCTGTCAATCGCCGCGCCGCTCACGCCGACGTAGCTGAGGCTGGCGGAAAGCGGGCCGAACAGCGTCATCGAGGCGCCGATCGAATAATCGATGCCGGTCTTGTCGTTGAACGTGCCCGTGCCGGTGCAGTAGTAGCAGGGCGACAGCACGCCGTCAGTGTAGCCGATATGGCCCGAAACGGTCACCGGGGTGTTGGGAATGGCCACGTCGACGTTACCGTAAACGTAGAAGTTGTCCGACTTGTCGCCATTGTTGTCGAGCAGGCCCTTCTGCTTCCAGTCATAGGCCACGCCCACCTTGAGCTTCGCCGGGCCGGCCTGGCCGCTCACCGAGACGTAGGGCTCCCAGTAGTTGGCATCGCCGATCTTGCCGCTCGGATAGACGTAGTAAAGGAGGCCGGCATCGAGCGTGAGGCCCGAGGTCACTTCGCCAGTCCAGCCTGCCATGAGGTCGAGTTCCTGGTCTCCGTAGACCGAACCGTCGCCGATGCCGTCACCGTTGACGTCCACTTCGCTGCTGTGAAGCGACGACGACCAGATACCGGCATAGAAGCCGCTCTGATGCGAAACCGTAATGCCGCCCTGGACCGCAAGATCGCCCCCCGAGAGCGAAACGCCGCGGAATCGATAGTCGCTGGTCAGCGCGACGTTGCCGGTAACGGTGATTTCCGAGGGGGCGTCCGCCTCGTCTGCGAAAGCCGGAGTTGCTGCGAGTGCAGTACCCGCAAGAAGAGAGGCGGCGATAGCGCCACGGACGGACATAAGCATGGTCATTCCCTCACTAAATTCTTCTTTGGTGTCTCGTCCCAGCCTGCTCCGCCGCCTCGATCCTCTTCCCGGGCCCGATTGCGGCAGCACAATATTGCTGCACCGCACCAACCAACGGCACAAGAAAAATTTCAGATGGGCAACATTCGGGCAATGTTGTGTGGACTTTTTGCCACTGCCCGCTTGGCGGTCATGATTGCGACCGCATCAGGCACGGTCCGGCCCATGCGGAATCCTCCCTGCCGCCTGTTCCTTGTTTGTTAATGTTCGTCTTCGTAATAGAGCGGGTATCTAATGCTTGCGAAAATCAGAAATCTCCTGAGCCGGCCCGCCGAAGTGCGGCTTCCTCACATCCCTCCGGGACAACGTGCTTATGCCGTTGGCGATATCCACGGCCGACTCGACCTGTTCGAGCAGTTGATCGACGCGATCGAGCGCGACAACGCCGGCCGCGACAGTTCACAAAGCATCGTGGTTCTGCTGGGCGACCTGATCGACCGTGGCCCGGCGAGCGCCGGCGTCATTGCGCGCGCCCGGCAATGGGCCAGCAAGCGCCGCGTCGAATTCATCCAGGGCAATCACGAGGAAATGCTTCTGGTGGCGGCGCGCAAGCTCGATGCCTTCCGCAGTTTCCTGAAGTTCGGCGGCCGCGAGACGATCCTTTCCTACGGCCTCGATCCGGCCTTCGTCATGGAAGCCGAACTGGAAGATCTTCAACGCGCCATGATCGAGGTCATCCCGCAGGACGATTTCGACTTCATCGACAGCTTCCAGAAGATGGTGCGGCTTGGCGACTATCTGTTCGTCCATGCCGGGATTCGCCCGGATACTCCGCTGGAGCACCAACTGGGTCACGACTGCCGCTGGATTCGCGAGCCCTTCCTCAGCCACAATGGCGAGTTCGGGGCCTTCATCGTCCACGGCCACACCATCACCGAGGAACCGGAAATGCGGGCCAATCGCGTGGGCATCGACACGGGCGCCTATGTGCATGGGCGGCTCACGGCTATCGGACTTCAGGGCAGCGAGCGCTGGTTCATCCAGGCGTGCGAAAACGAGAGCGGAATCTCCGTCCAAGTCGCGGCCTGACCCGCCCCGCAAGGGGAGAAACGCACCGGGGAGCCTGTAAGCCGGGTTCTGTTCCTGGCGTGGTCTCCCCAAGGAGGGACCTTACGCCGCGGCGGCAGCCATTCCTCTAGGCGACGCATTGCTGCGCCGCTCAAGCGACCAACCCGGGCTGCCTGGGTCCGAAACAGACCCGCCGCCGCTCTACTTTCGTAGCGTGGACAGCGCGCAGCCCCTATTCGGTCTTGCTCCGAGTGGGGTTTGCCATGCCGCTTTCCGTTACCGGAAGCGCGGTGCGCTCTTACCGCACCCTTTCACCCTTACCTGCCATTCAGGGGCGAACCCTGCGAGGCGAGGCGGTCTGCTCTCTGTGGCACTTTCCCTAAGCTTCGCCGGGCCTGAAAACCCGACTCGCCCGGCGGGCATTACCCGCCACCCTTGTTTCGTGGAGCCCGGACTTTCCTCGCGCGTCAAGAAGACGCCCGCGGCTGCCCGGCTCCCCGGTGCGAGCGGTCACCTAGCACGGCCGGTGTCACGCTCCAACAGGAGTTCCAACAGAATTGCGCCGATTTCTCCATCGATCTCGCCATCGATCAATTCCGGACGCCAACGCCGCTGAAACGCCGTAACCGCGGCGCGGCCATCGGTGATGTCATAACCGAAGCGTTCGAGGGCGAGATAGAAAGCGCCAGGGTTGTCGTAGAAGAGGTTCATCTTCGCCGCCGGGATCTCCAGCGCGAGCCCGAGTTCGCCCAGCCTCGCCCAGTCGAAGTACTCGCCGGGGTCCTGCTTGCGGGCAGGCGCGATATCGGAGTGGCCGACCACATTGGCGCGAGGAACGTCGTGACGGTCCATGATGTCCGCCAGAAGCGGCAGGAGAGCGTCCATCTGCGGCTCGGGAAATGGGCGATATCCCCATTCATGCCCCGGATTCACCAGTTCGATGCCGATCGAAGCGGAATTCACGTCGGTCACGCCGCGCCAGTATGATCGCCCGGCATGCCATGCCCGGCGATCCTCCGGGACGAGGGAAGTGACCGTGCCCTCCTCGTCGATCATGTAATGCGCGGAGACTTCGGCCTCGGGATCGCACATCCGCTCGAGCGCTTCTTCGGCCGACTTCATGCCGGTATAGTGCAGCACGACCATCGAGATCGGCAGCTTGCGCTCGTTGCAGTTCGGCGACCTGACGATGCGATTGACCAACCATCGGTTCATCGTCCTGCCTCCTTCCGATCAGGCCCCCGGCAACACGGCGCCAAGCACGAGAGCATCTTCCGCCAGGGCATATTGCAGGCGGCCACCCTGACTGTGCGCCAGTTGCTGGATCATCGCGGCAGGCGCCGTCCGGCTCGAAAGATCGCCCTCGGGCAGCGCCCCTTCAAGGGCGCGGCCGATATCGCGGTCGAAGGCGATGCGCGGCCCGACGGCGCGCACCACGATCTCGCTGACGCCGTCGCGAAATTCGGCGGCCAGTTCCAGCGTACCGCCGCGCGGCAGCGCCTCGATGCCGATCAGGCCGAAATTCAGCAGCGTCTTGACCGCAGGCTTGGGCAGCATTTCGCTTGCGAGCGCCCAATTCAGCACGATGCGGGCATTGTTGGCAACGAGCGCATCGATCAGCGCGCGGGCCTCACTGACGGGAACCATGTCGCCAAAGCCACCTGCAGCGCCAAAGGCGAGGCGGAAAAACTTCAGCTTGTCCGCCGAAATCCGAGCGCTCTGGTCGAGCAGTTCGAAGCAGCGCTGGCGCATCTCCGGGTCCTTCTCATCCGCCAGCAGCTCCAACCCGTTGGTCAGCGCGCCCACCGGACTGAGCATGTCATGGCACAGTCGCGAACACAGCAGGCTGGCAAGTTCGAGCGAGCTCGTCGTCATGGATCGAGGACTTCCCTTTGCAGTAATCATTCAAGTTCAGGCCGTTGCCGAACGTTCATCCGACAATACGGCATGGTATCGGCGCAAATCCATTCCCGGTATCGCGCCAGAAAGCAACCTGCCCGCCCGCGATGATCGCCCAAACGCGCGAATCCCCGGTGGAATGTTCGCAATCAGTGGCCGATGGCACGGGATGGCCGACGGGATGGGAATGATAATAGCCCAGCACCTGCGGACCGCCCTGCCTTGCTCCGCGATGGGCGGCGAGCAGAACCGAGGGATCGATCTCGAAATGACGGTTGGGTTCAGCGGCGACATTCGCCGCCGGAATCGCCCGATCGACCCGCATACCCTCGCCCAGGAGCAGGCCGCAGCACTCCTCCGGATGGGCACGTAACGATTCTTCACGCAGTCTTGCGATCACGTCACTTGTCACTTCGACATTCATCCCCAAATCCTACAGGCAATGGGGGCTTACGAAAACATCATCCAGGGTTCGATCGGCAACGATGGCGGCCGGCTGGACAAGGCGCTGGCCGAGGCGAGCGGACTTTCACGCGAGCGCATCAAGGCGCTTATGGCCGAAGGCCGGGTCTCGCTTGCCGGTAAACCGGTTTCGCAGGGCTCGCTCAAGGTGGCCGGAGGCACAGCCTTCGCCATCGATGTGCCGGAAGCCGCCGCCGCCGAGGCGGTGGCGCAGGACATTCCGCTGAGCGTCGTGTTCGAGGACGAGTACCTTATCGTGGTAGACAAGCCGGCGGGGCTGGTCGTGCATCCTGCCGCAGGCAATCTCGACGGCACGCTGGTGAATGCGCTGCTGCATCACTGCCGGGGCCAGCTTTCCGGGATCGGCGGCGTGGCCCGTCCGGGAATCGTCCATAGGATCGACAAGGACACGTCCGGCCTGCTCGTCGTCGCCAAGACCGACAAGGCGCATGAGGGGCTGGCCGCGCAATTCGCCGATCATTCGATCGCACGTGCCTATCGGGCCGTCGTGTCCGGCAGGCCGATTCCGCTGGCGGGCACGGTAACGGGCGCAATCGGCCGGTCCAGTTCCAACCGCAAGAAGATGGCGCTGGTCGAGGATGGTCGCGGCAAGCATGCGGTCACGCATTACAGAACCATAGAATCGCTGAAGACCGCGAGTTTGGTGGAATGCCGCCTGGAGACGGGACGCACGCATCAGGTCCGCGTTCACATGTCGTCAATCGGACATTCGCTAGTGGGGGACCCTGTATATGGTCGTACACCTCCAGCGATTCGTCCGATTCTCCAGCGACTCGGTTTCTCCCGTCAGGCACTTCATGCCGCGGAACTTGGCTTCGTCCATCCCGTTACTGGAGAGAACGTTCATCTCGTCAGCCCGCTTCCCGACGACATGCGGACACTGATCGATGAACTGCGACACTGAAATCGGATAAATGTGCTATCTTGAAAAGGTGGCCCCAAGCTAAGACGCCTCGCAAGGGTCTTCGACCGCGGGCCGACCGGAAAGGACGGATATTGTGAGCAAGGAACGAAATCTCCCGGCGGTGCCGGCACTGGGCGGTGAGCAGAGCCTCAACCGTTACCTGTCCGAGATCCGCAAGTTCCCGCTTCTCGCGCCCGAGCAGGAATACATGCTCGCCAAGCGCTACAAGGAGCATGAGGACCCCGCCGCAGCGGGCCAGCTCGTGACCAGCCATCTTCGCCTCGTCGCGAAGATCGCGATGGGTTACCGCGGCTATGGCCTGCCGGTTTCGGAACTCATTTCCGAAGGCAACATCGGCCTGATGCAGGGCGTGAAGAAGTTCGAACCTGATCGGGGCTTCCGTCTCGCCACTTATGCGATGTGGTGGATCAAGGCTTCGATTCAAGAGTACATCCTGCGTTCGTGGTCTCTCGTGAAGATGGGCACCACCGCCGCGCAGAAGAAGCTGTTCTTCAACTTGCGCCGGATGAAGAAGAATCTCGACGCCTACGAGGATTCCGACCTTCACCCTGACGACGTCGCCAAGATCGCAACCACGCTCGGCGTCTCCGAGCAGGAAGTGGTCAACATGAACCGGCGCATGATGATGGGCGGCGATGCTTCGCTGAACGTCTCCCTGCGCGAGGAAGGCGAAGGCCAATGGCAGGATATCCTTGCGGACGATCGCCCGTTGCAGGACGAAACCGTTGCCGACGCCGAGGAAGCGACCGTTCGCCACGCCATGCTGGTCGAGGCGATGGACGGCCTCAATGAGCGTGAGCGTGACATTCTGATGGAACGCCGCCTGACCGAGGACCCGAAGACGCTCGAAGAGCTGAGCCAGGTCTATCATGTCAGCCGCGAGCGCGTCCGCCAGATCGAGGTGCGCGCTTTCGAAAAGCTGCAAAAGGCGATGAACCGGATCGCCAGCGATCGTAAGCTGCTGCCCGCGGGCTGATCGCCATTTGACGGAAATGCATGACCGGGTCGTCCGCAGGACGGCCCGGTTTTGCTTGTGCCGGCGCCGCTCGATCCCGGATGCAAGGTCAGGTCAGACCGAAACCGAAACGCCCCGCCAGATCGACCGTGCTCTGCTTGCCGAGATGCTTGATCGACGTCTCGCACCAGCGTTTGGCCGCCGCTTCCCCCGCATCGCGCAGCTTGAGCAGAAGATGCCGCACCGGCAGCAGTTTGGTCTGCGCCGGCATCGCCGCCAGTGTCGGCTCGTCATGAATTTCATGTAGGCGCAACCGCTCCACTTGCGCGATGAGTCCCTCGCCAGCCCGGTAATGCCCGATCGACGACTTGAGCAGGAACAGCCCCTGCAACTCCTTGCGCATCGACTGGTTGAAGCCGATCTCGGTTATGCGGTCCACGATCGCGGCGGCATTGCGCGGAGTGTGGTCGCGAAGCTGGGGATTGACGGTAATCAGCAGGAGGTCGTCGTTCGGGCTTTCCCGCACGAGCGGGACGAGCGGCGGGTTGGCGCTGTAGCCACCGTCCCAGTAATCCTTGCCCTCGATCGTCACCGGCGGAAAATACAGCGGCAGACATGCGGAAGCGAGCAAGGCGTCCGCCGTCAGCTCCTCGTTGCGGAAGATCCGCACCGCGCCGCTCTCGGCATGGGTTGCCGAAACGAAGATCCGCGGAGCCTCTTCCTTCGATATCGCAGTGAAATCGACATGATCCTCGATGACCTTGCGGAGGATCTCCTGCATTTCACGGCCCAGTTCCGGCGAGGCATGCGCCATGCCGAGATCACCGAAAACCGTACTCCACCATGAAGACATCGCGCGTGAAGTCTGCGGAAAGGCCTCGATCATGGGGATCAGCGGCCCTGCCTCGCGGCCTGTCCGGTTCAGGTCTTTCCAGAAAGAACGCAGCCGTTCGCGTGCTCCTTCCGGCCCGCCGGAAACGAGACCCGAAACGAGCACTGCCGCATTCATGGCACCGGCACTGGCACCGCTGACCGCACCGAACTGAAGACGTTCATCCTGGAGCAGTGCGTCCAGGACGCCCCAGGTAAAGGCACCGTGGGCGCCGCCTCCTTGCAGCGCAAGGTCGAGAGAGTGAACCGCCATTAGATGTTCTCACCCATGCTGCATCGCAACATGGCCATTCATAGCATCGGTCCGGGTTACTGGCCAGCAAAGGAGCGCCGCCCGGATGGAGTCGGGCGGCGGGGCCATGATTACGCCGGCGACGAATTGAGCGCGGCGAACGTATCGGCATAGCGCCCTTCCGCTTCGGCGTTTCGCAAGAACGCGAGACGCTCGACACCGATCAACTCCGGCGTTGGCACTTTTGCGAAAAGGCCCATCACTTCATCAATGAATGCACCCAGCGGCATGTAACCCTCACGGTCTGACTGCCCCGGCGTCAGTTCCGTCTGCACGGCAGGCGGGGCAAGTTCGATCACCTCGACCTTCCCGGACAGCGCAAAGCGAAGCGAATCGGTCCATGAATGGATGGCCGCCTTGGTCGCAGAGTAAACTGCAGCGCTAGCCAGTGGAACGAAGGCCAGACCCGAACTCACATTGACGATCGCCGCATCCGCCTGTTCGCGAAGATGGCCGATGAAGGCGTCGGTCATGCGGATCGGGCCCAGCAGATTGGTCACGACACAGGCTTCGGCGCGCGAAAGATCACGGGGGACCGAGGTATCCTCCAGCGGCATGACGCCCGCATTGTTGACGAGCACGTTGAGCGCCGGGAATTTCGCCAGCAAGCCTGCCGCAAACGACCTGATCGCTTCCGGATCGGCGACATCCAGCACCACCGGATGGATATTCTCCCGCCCCTTTGCCGTTTCCTCAAGGCTGGCCAGCGTGCGTCCGGTCACGATCACGACATTGCCCGCGTCATGCCAGCGCTGGGCCAGTTCACGACCAATGCCGGTACCGCCGCCGCTGAGAAGAATGGTGTTGCCGCTGATCTTCATGGGAAAGCTCCTGTGACGAGAGATTGCGAAAAGCGATGTAGTCCAATACTCTCTTTTGGAAAGTAGGCACCGGAATGTGCCGTACTCACCTGAAAGTAAGAAATGGAAAATCCGCCTGTCACAAGCTATTCCTCGACACCCGGCGTCGATGCACTCGTAAACGAATTGATCGGGCGCGTCGCCGACAAGTGGACCCTGCTGGTTCTTGAAGCGCTTGAGGAACAAGGCGAATCGCGCTTTACCGCCCTCGCCCGCATCGTGCCGGGCATCAGTCAGAAGATGCTCACGCAAACGCTTCGCCAGATGGAGCGCGACGGCTTCGTCCACCGCACGGTTCACCCCGTCATTCCGCCCCGCGTCGATTATCGCCTCACGCCTTTGGGGCACAGTCTGGGCGAGGCGTTCTGCGGTGTCTGGCTCTGGGCGGAGGCCAACCTCGAAACGGTCTCTTCCGCGCGCGCCGCATTCGACGCGAGGGATTGAACGCGCAGGCATCTTTCCCGCACCGCGCAACCTCGCTAGTCAGGGCCCGGACGGCGGCACTCCCGCGCGCCGGACAATCGGAACGTGGGGCTTCCTTCCTTTGCTGCGCATTCTTGCCAAGACCGTCTTCTGGTTCGTCGCGATCAGCGTGGGGCTGACCGTACTCTATCGCTTCGTGCCCCCTCCGGTGACGGTGACGATGCTGGTCGATGGCAATGGCATCACCAAGGACTGGCAGCCGCTCAGCCGGATAGACCGCAACATGGTCGCCGCCGCGATCGCTGCCGAGGACGGCAAGTTCTGCACGCACAACGGGTTCGACACCGCCGCGATCGAGAAGGCTTTCGAGCGCAACGCCACCGGCGGGCGCCTGCGCGGCGGCTCGACCATCAGCCAGCAGACCGCCAAGAACGTGTTCCTCTGGCAGGGTGACGGCTGGACGCGCTACTTGCGCAAGGGCCTGGAGGTCTGGTTCACCTTCCTGATCGAGAACCTCTGGGACAAACGGCGGATCATGGAGGTCTATCTTAACGTCGCGGAGACCGGAATCGGCACTTACGGCGTAGAGGCCGGCGCCCAGCGGTATTGGGGCAAGTCCGCCTCCAACCTGACGACGACCGAGGCCGGCCGCATGGCCGCCGCCCTGCCCAGCCCCAAGACCCGCAGCGTGAAAAGCCCCTCGGGCTTCACCCGCCGCTACGGCAACACCATCGCCGCACGGATCGGTACCGTGAAGCGCGAAGGCTTCGATTCCTGCGTCTACGAGTAAGCCCTTGGCCAGGGCGCAGGTTGACACGGTTGACACAGTCCTGGGATAAAAAACTCTCCTGCCGCCGTGAGGCAGCCTGACGACCCGTGCCTGCCGGATTCAGGCGCCATTCCCGCGCGCTGATACGACCCAAGGCACCAGCCTCTCCCAGCCACCATCATCGAAAGTTGAGCAAGTGGGCGCTTTGTCATCCGCTCAGGCATAGCGCCCCTGAAGGGATGTAGGAAAGCGTACGCGCACCGCGCCGATCACCGGCGCTTTTCAGGACCATGCTGCCCGGCAACCGCACAAACGAAAGGGGAGGAAGCTTGCGCTTCCTCCCCCGTCGTTTTCAAACCCGGTGGTTTCGATCAGAACTGGAAGTTGATCGAGGCCGAGAAGGTGCGCGGCGCACCGAGGTATGCGAAGGTCGTGTTGGTTGCGACGACGCCAGCATCGTCGAACGAACCGATGTAGTACTTGTCGAACAGGTTCGTCACGTTCGCCTGGAGATAGGTGTCCTTGCCCATGCCCAGGAAGCCGAGGTCCAGACGCGCATCGAGGTTCACAATGGTGTAACCGGGGATCTTTGCAGTCCAGATCTGGTCGCCGGCGCTGTTCACGACGGCGGTGTTCAGGCTGTTGTAGTAGCGCGAACCGGTACGCTTCAGCTCGGTACCGACCGAAAGCGGACCATAGTTGCCTTCGAGACGGCCACCGAAGCTGTAGGACGGCACGCCGCCTTCCATCTTGCCGCCGGTCTCGGCGACCGAGGTTGCACCGGTCGCCACGTCGTCGCGAATGTTCGACCAGAGGTACGAACCGAAGACATAGGCCTTGAAGTGGGTGCTCGGAGCGACGGCGAAGGTGCCGTCGATGCCGTAGCGGTCCACGGTGCCCAGGTTGGTGTAGGTCGTGCGGTCAACCGACGGATCATAAGCCGACGACAGGCGGTTCGAGAACTTCGTGTACCAGCCGCCGAGCGAGGCCTGGATCATGCCGCTGCGATAACGCACGCCGCCGTCGAAGTTGTCCGAGGTTTCGGGCTTCGGCTTAACAACGCCTTCGTCGAAGAAGAAGGAGTTATAGAGGTTGTCCGTACCCGGGACCTGAAGGCCCTTCGAGTAGTTGAAGTACAGGCTTGCGTTCGGCGCGACGTCGAAGGTGAAGCCTGCCTGCGGCAGCACGCGGTTGTAGTTGAACACGCGGTTGTCCGGGCCAGCAAAGCTGGTGTTTGCGTCCAGATTCGCCTGCTGGTCGGTCGTGTTGGTGGTGAAGCAGTTCACGTTGCCGCTCACGCTGGTGGTGAGGCAGTTCTGCGTCAGGTTACGACGGAAGAACGGAACGCGCACGCCAACGGCGACATGCAGACGGTTGTCCACGTAGTCACCCGAGTATTCGCCCGAAACCTGATGCAGGATCGCATAGGAAAGGCGGTCACGCTTCTGAAGGATGTTGCCGTCCACGTCGGTCAGGCCACCCTTCGAGTTGAAGTAGTGCACGGCCTCGCCGTTGGCCTTCAGGAAGCCGACTTCGCCGGTCTGCTGATGGCGGCCACGGTCGTAGGTGTAGGCTACGCGAACGCGGTTGTTGTCGTCGATGTCGTAGCGCAGCGAGGCGACGGCACCGATACGGTTGGTTTCGGTCTGGCTCGGAGCGGAAAGACGCACTGCGTCGCCACGCACGTCGTCACCGCCACCGATGTCGCCGTCGCCGTTGAGGTCAACGCCGCCGAAGTAGGGCGAACCGCCGATGTAGCCCGAAAGGCCAGCAGTGGTGGTGCCTTCATAGCCGATCACGGTGCCGCCACCGTTGGCCGAGGTGTACTGGTAGGAACCGTCGACGCTCAGCGTCAGCTTGTCGCTCAACGTGAAGCGCGAGTTCAGGCGAACGTTCGCGGTCTTCGAGGGGTTGTAACGGTATTCCCAGGCCGAACCGCAGCTGGAGGCCGTATCGGTAACGCCGGCCACGCCTGCAGGAATGGTGCAACGCGCGACTTCATAGGCATCGCGCTGCTTCTTGTTCAGCGGAATGCCGCCGGCCGAGAAGGGGGTTGCCGTGGTCATGGTCCAGTCGGACGTCATGTTGTTGCGGTTGTAGTTGTAGTGGCCGGCCAGCGAGATGAAATCGCCGTTGCTGCCGAGCGGCTGGTAGATCTTCGCGTTGAACTGCGTCTTGTCGATCTTGCCGAAGTTACCATAGAGCGCGTCGTAGGTGTCCTTCGAAGCCGAGAACCAGGCGCGCGTACCCGAAGAGTTCAGGTTGCCGGTGTTGATCAGGCCGAACACGCGCATCTTGTTCTGGTCGCCCACGGTGCCGACCATGCGGGCGCCGAAGTCTTCCGAAGGGTTGATCGAGCGGTAGTTCACCGTCGAACCCGAAGCGGCTGCGGTCGGCGAGTCGACGTCGGTGGTGCCGAGGTTGACGTTGACCTGCTCGATCAGTTCGGGGTCAAGCTGCTGGTTCGAATAGAGCGCGTAGCCGCCCGTATCGTTCAGCGGCAGGCCGTCGAAGGTCTGCGAGATGCGCGTGTCGTCGAAACCGCGGATCATCAGGTTACCGCCCGAAGAGCCGAAACCGTCATAGTTCTGGAAGTTGACGCCGGGGATCAGGTTGATCGTTTCGTTGATCGTCTGCCCGGGGGTGCCACGCGAGATCAGTTCCTGTGTCAGGACCTGCTTCGCCTTCGGAGAATCGGGGATCTCGATACCGGCGACGCCACGGTCGGTGCTGCCGGAAACGACGATCTCGTTATCGAAGTCCTGCGAACCGGTCGACTGGGCGAAGGCGGGAGCCGCCAGGAATGCGACGCCAACGGCAAGCGTGCTGGTCGCGGTGGAGAGAATCGATTGGAACTTCATTTTAGCCCCCTGAGCTTTTCAGAATGGGTTTGCGCGAAAATGCGGAGAGGTTGCCCCGCCGCAGGATTGCTGCGGCTGCTAAGAGCAGGGCAATATGACAATCTTCTGACGCACGGGATTCATTTCTGATCCGCAACGCGCAATTTTCTGACGTGATGAGAGTTAATTTGTCACAGACAGCATTTTATCACATATATTCAATATCTTAAACGCCAATATGACGATTTGCGGTGCGGCATAAATGTCACGTCACAGCAGATCCCGGTCCGTGCTGCGAAAGCGGGACGAGTCGAGCGATCCGTGTAATGATACGTCATAGCTTGCTGATAAGGCCCTGAGCATGCGAAGCCATCGCCATGGGAACCGCGCATAATCACCACGCTCACGACGATCATGACCATGGCCACGGACATGGCCATGCGCATGGTCACGGCCATTCGCATGGACATCACCACCATGCCCCCCCGGCCCCAGGGGATGCCGGGAAGGCCTTCGCAATTGCGGTAGCGTTGAACGTCGGCTTCGTGATCGCCGAAGGTGCGGCCGGGCTCATCAGCGGCTCGATGGCACTGCTTGCAGACGCCGGGCACAACCTGTCCGACGTCCTCTCACTCCTGCTCGCCTGGGCGGCCAGTGTGCTGGCGGCCCGTCCGCCATCGGAACGGTTCACTTACGGCCTCAAGAGTTCATCCATACTGGCGGCAATTGCCAACGCCGCGCTGCTGTGGGTCGCGATCGGTGCGATCCTGGTCGAAACGGTGCGGCGCTTCGCGGAACCGGCTCCTGTCGGCGGCACGACGATGATCGTGGTTGCCGCGATCGGCATCGCGGTAAATGCGCTGTCGGCGCTCCTCTTCGCCAAGGGCAGCAAGTCCGACCTCAACTTGCGCGCGGCATTCGTCCACCTGATGGCCGATGCCGCCGTATCGGCTGGCGTGGTCATCGCCGGCATCGTCATCATGTTCACCGGCTGGCAACTCGTCGACCCGCTGGCCTCGCTCATCATCACCGCCGTCATCGCCTGGTCGAGCTGGGGCCTCCTGCGCGAATCGCTGCGAATGGGAATGATGGGCGTGCCCGAAAGCATCGACATCGCCGCCGTCCGCACGTTCCTGGAAAGCCAGCCCGGCGTGACGCGCGTCCACGATCTTCACGTCTGGCCGATGAGCACAACCGAAACCGCACTCACCGCGCATCTCGTCATGCCGGGGGCCGAGCGAGGCGACGGCTTCCTCCATGCCCTCAGCCATGATCTTGAGCACCGCTTCGGCATCGGCCACCCGACCGTCCAGATCGAAACCGACCTCGATTCCCCGTGCGCACTGGCGAGCGAGACGGTCGTCTAGCTCACGAATTCATGCCGCGCACCGAGGAAATCGTCTGGGTCGATCGCGAAGCCGGATGAAACGCAGCCGGAATGCGTCAGGCGCAGCTTGAGTTTTTCGGAGAAATGCGACCGGGCCCGCGTTTCATCGGCGATCTTCCAGACCAGCGCGTAGATGCCGTTCTGCTCCTTCGCCAGAAACGCGCCTAGCGGCCCTGCCTCCGCATCGTCCGGTGCGATGAACGCGACCCGCGTGTCACCGACGCGCAGCAGCACGCGCCGCGCCGGCTGCGGCATCGTGGTCCGCGTGTCTTCCAGAACTTCGCCGTCGACGATTTCGGTGAAGAAATGCAGGGCCGAGGCCATGTCTCTCGTTACGCAAGCGATGTGGTCCAGCCCCGTCACGGTGCAGTGGTGCCCTGCCCCGACGCGCGGGTCCCAGTTGCCGCGATCCCACGGATCGTTCGGCATCGGCAGTTCGCAGACTTCCAGAAGCACGCCGCCGGTCGATTCGGGACGGACGAAGAAGAACACGCCATAGTCGCTGGCGACAGTGCACCCGGCCTCGCGGAAGGCCGTGCTGGCTGCCTTGCCGTCCGCCACCTTGATCTCGAACGAATGGAACGCCTGCCCGATCCGCGCGGCCTGCCGGGCATAGGGCTTGGTCAGGTCTTCCGGATGGCGCGGCGCCATCGGCTCCACCATGTGATCCGTCACGTAAAGCAGCACCGCATCGCGGTCTTCGGCAGGGAAGTAGTTTTCCGCGAAGACCAGCCCGCCCAGTGCATCCTGGTAGAGCAATCGGCATGTATAGATGTCGGTGGTCGCATGGATCGTGTGAATGATCCGCGAAACGGCGATACGCCCGGTCAATGGCCCCTCCTCTTCGTTTTGCGGCAGGGTGCGCGGGTGCGCCGCCCATGCCAAGCCGGGCCGCGACAATCGGGTACAATATCGTGATTGCGGCAACGCGGCCGGCGATTAGGAGTTGTCCCTCCAGACGATAGACCTCCGCGACATGGGACACGATCAGGATGACCCGACTTTCCAATTCCCGAATTCTGCTGGCCGCCGCGCTGGGCTGTGCGCTCGTGCCGGGCATCGCCCTGGCGGATACCAAAGGCGACATCGAGGCGCGCTATGAGCAACTTCGCGTCGCCATGGATTCCCGGGAGCCTGCGCAGATCAAGCCATTGCTCGCCGCCGACTTCGTACGCACCGATCTTGGCGGCAACAAGATGTCTGCCGAACAGATGATCGAAGGGCTGACGATGGTTCCGGTGGACCCGGACCGCAAATCAGCCACTACCGTGCAGTCGGTCACGCTCAAGGGCGATGTTGCCGAGGTCGATCAGCAGCAGGTCGCCAGCGACACCCGTGAAGGGCGCGACGGGCAAACGCATACGTTCGGGATGACTTCGATCTCCCACGATACCTGGGTGAAGAGCGAAAAGGGTTGGCTGCTCCGGACGACGGAGACCCAATCGATGACGATTTCCCGTGACGGTACCGTCATGCGCACGATCAACAAGGGCGAGGCGATGGCCCAGGGCCGCCGCGGCAGCATGGGCCCACCGGCCCCAGCCCCGGGAAGCCGCTGATCTGCAGCCCCGCTGCCCCTCCGAAAGGACGGCAGCGGTTCATTTCCAATGAAAAGGCCCGCCCGGAACAACCGGACGGGCCTTTTTCATGAGGGCTGAACTTGAAGAGTTCAAGCCATCGCGACTGCCTCAGGCAGCCGCTTCGGTCTTGTCGCCCTTGAGCACACGAACGGGTTCCTTGCGGCCTTCGACCACGTCCTTGTCCACAACGACTTCGGCGATGTCGCCTTCGGTCGGCAGGTCGAACATGGTGTCGAGCAGCAGCCCTTCCACGATCGAGCGCAGGCCGCGTGCGCCGGTCTTGCGATCGATGGCCTTCTGGGCAATCGCTTCAAGCGCTTCGTCCGTGAAGGTCAGTTCGACTTCTTCGAGGTCGAACAGTTTCGCGTACTGCTTGATGAGAGCGTTGCGCGGTTCCTTCAGGATCTTGACCAGCGCCTCGATGTCGAGGTCGTTGAGGGTCGCGATGACCGGGAGACGGCCGACGAACTCGGGAATCAGGCCGAACTTGAGCAGATCTTCCGGCTCCGCCTTCTGGAGCAGTTCGCCCACGCGGCGCTTGTCCGGATCGGCGACATGCGCGCCGAAACCGATCGAACGCTTCTGGAGGCGGTCGGCGATGATCTTTTCAAGACCCGCAAAGGCGCCGCCGCAGATGAACAGGATGTTGGTCGTGTCCACCTGCAGGAATTCCTGCTGCGGGTGCTTGCGGCCGCCCTGCGGCGGAACCGAAGCGGTGGTGCCTTCCATCAGCTTGAGCAGCGCCTGCTGCACGCCTTCGCCCGAAACGTCGCGCGTGATCGACGGATTCTCGGCCTTGCGGCTGATCTTGTCGATTTCGTCGATGTAGACGATGCCGTGCTGCGCCTTCTCGACGTTGTAGTCGGAAGCCTGGAGCAGCTTGAGGATGATGTTCTCCACGTCCTCGCCCACGTAACCGGCTTCGGTCAGCGTGGTGGCGTCGGCCATGGTGAAGGGCACGTCGAACGTCTTGGCGAGCGTCTGCGCGAGCAGCGTCTTGCCCGAACCGGTCGGCCCGACGAGCAGGATGTTCGACTTGGAAAGTTCCACGTCGCCCTGCTTGCCGCTGTGCTTCAGCCGCTTGTAGTGGTTGTGCACCGCTACCGACAGAACGCGCTTGGCACGTTCCTGCCCGATCACGTAGTCGTTCAGCGTCTCGCAGATTTCGCGGGGAGACGGCACGCCGCCGTCCTTCTTGCCCGCGATCCCGGCCTTGGTCTCTTCGCGAATGATGTCGTTGCAAAGCTCGACGCATTCGTCGCAGATGAAGACCGTGGGTCCCGCGATCAGCTTGCGCACTTCGTGCTGCGACTTGCCGCAGAAGCTGCAGTAGAGGGTGCTTTTCGCGTCAGATCCGCTCAATTTCGTCATTTTCCGTCTTTAGGCCCGTTCGAGGCGACTCGTCCAGTCTACCCTGCTCCGGACCGGTTTTGCAATCCTAGGCCGATTCCCTTGCCCCCGTAATCCTTCAAGAGGACTGAAGGGCGGGGTTCGAAGACCCCACCCTTCCGGTCATGCTCAGGCGTCGGCCGGCTTGTCGCCATCAGGGCGCGTTTCGAAGACCTTGTCGACGAGGCCGAACGCCAGCGCTTCCTCGGCTTCGAGGAAGGTGTCGCGGTCCATCGCCTTCTCGATCTCGTCGAGCGACTTGCCGGTGTACTTCACGTAGAGATCGTTCAGGCGCTTGCGCATCCGCAGGATTTCGCGCGCCTGGATCTCGATATCCGAAGCCATGCCCTGCGCGCCGCCCGAGGGCTGGTGCACCATGATGCGGGCATTCGGCAGCGCGATACGCATGCCGGGCTCGCCGGCGGCCAGCAGGAAGCTGCCCATCGAGGCGGCCTGGCCGATGCACACGGTCGACACGCGCGGCTTGATGTACTGCATCGTGTCGTGGATCGCCATGCCCGCCGTAACGACGCCGCCCGGCGAATTGATGTACATCGAGATGTCCTTCGAGGGATTTTCCGACTCGAGGAACAGGAGCTGCGCGACGATCAGCGACGCCATGTGGTCTTCGACCTGGCCGGTGATGAAGACGATGCGTTCGCGCAGGAGGCGCGAGTAGATGTCGAAGCTGCGCTCACCGCGGCTGGTCTGCTCGACGACCATCGGCACCAGCGCGCCGGTCACGGGATCGGTAGTGAACTTTCCTTGGGCGCCCGTGGCGCCAAACAGGTCGAGCATGGGAGTCCTCTTCTGGTTTGGACCGCCTATGTCGCGTGCCCATCGCCGATGTTCAAGGGCTTTAACGATCTAACGCGGATGGATGTGGGATAACGTCCTCACGCGGCAGGCAGGCGGGCGGGATGGGAAGGCATCGGCCATACGAAAAACGGCCCGGCGCATCTCCTGCGCCGGGCCGCTTCACGAAATCAAGCCGAAAGGAGATCAATCCTCCTTGGCGGCAGCCTTCTTCTTGGCCGGAGCCTTCTTGGCCGGCTTTGCCTCGGCATCGGCTTCGGCAGCCTCATCCTTCTTGGCAGCGGCCTTCTTGGCGGGAGCCTTCTTCGGCTTTTCCTCGGCAGCAGGAGCTTCCTCGGCGGCCTCTTCCTTCTTGGCAGCAGCCTTCTTCGCCGGAGCCTTCTTGGCCGGCTTCTTGGCTTCGACCGTCTTTTCGCCGTCGGTGTCGGCCTCGATGGCGGCCTGGAGCTCGTCGCGGGTCACTTCACGCTCGGTGACTTCGGCCTTCTCGATCAGGAAATCGACGACCTTGTCTTCGTAAAGCGGCGCGCGCAGCTGGGCGGCCATCATCGGGTCCTGCTGGACATATTCGAAGAAGCGCTGACGATCTTCCGGGCGATACTGCTGGGCAGCCTGGCCGACGAGCATCTGCATTTCCTGCGCGGTCACTTCGACGCCGTTGGACTGGCCGATTTCCGACAGGAGCAGGCCAAGACGCACGCGGCGCTCGGCGATCTTGCGGTAGTCGTCCTTCTCGGCCTCGATCTCGGCGAGAGCGGCTTCCGGGTCTTCCTCGTGGCTGGCTTCGTGCGTGAGCTGCTGCCAGATCTGCGCGAATTCGGCTTCCACCATGGTCGGCGGCACGTCGAAGTCGTGGCCGGCGGCAAGCTGGTCGAGAAGCTGACGCTTCATCGCGGTGCGGGTAAGGCCGGCAGTTTCCTGCTCGAGCTGGCCCTTGAGCAGGCCCTGGAGCTGCTCAAGGCTCTCAAGACCCAGTTCCTTGGCGAAATCGTCGTCGATCTTGCTTTCGGCGGGAGCCTTCACTTCGTGCGCCACGATGTCGAAGGTGGTTTCCTTGCCGGCAAGGTTCGGAGCCTGGTAGTCCTCGGGGAAGGTCACGGTGATGACGCGCTCTTCGCCGGCCTTGATGCCTGCGAGCTGCTCTTCGAAGCCGGGGATGAAACGGCCGGCGCCGATGACCAGCGGGGCCTTCTCGGCCTTGCCGCCTTCGAACTCGACGCCGTCGAGCTTGCCGGTGAAGTCGATGATGACCTGATCGCCGTCTTCAGCCGCGCCGTCCTTGGTCTCGAAACGCTGCTGCTGCGAGGCAATGCGCTCGACCGCTTCGGTCACGGCGTCTTCAGCGACGGGCACGACCAGCTTCTCGAGCTTGAGGCCGTCAAGCGAGGGGGCTGCGATCGTGGGGAGGATTTCGAGGCTGACGGTCAGCTCGGCGTCCTTGCCCTGCTCGTAACCCTCGCCGAGGGCGACGTCGGGGTTCATTGCAGGGCGCAGGGCGTGATCGGCGACCAGCTTGTCCATGGCTTCGCGGATAGCCGCGTTCAGCGCGTCCTGGTGGATCGCTTCGCCGTGCATCTTCTTGACGAGATTGGCGGGGACCTTGCCGGCGCGGAAGCCGGGCATCTTCACCTGCGGGGCGATCTTCTTGATTTCGCCTTCGACACGGGCCGTGATGGTCGTGGCGGGAATGGTCACCGTGTAGGCGCGCTTCAGGCCTTCGTTGGTGGTTTCGACGATCTGCATTTCAAATGCCTTCCTGTGCAATTCAACGGGCCTTACGGGCCAATTCTCGCGACTTATCTCCCCCAGGGCGGCGTAATGGTGCGGGCGAAGGGACTCGAACCCCCACATCTTTCGATACTGGTACCTAAAACCAGCGCGTCTACCATTCCGCCACGCCCGCAAAGATCAAGCCTGAAACTCAAGGGACGTGCCCTTATAAGGACACGCGGAAAAGGGCAAGCGCCGCGAGTCGCGCTATGTGCAAGTCCGTTGCGGCGTTCCCGCTGCGGGATGGATTGCCGCCACCCCGTCTTCCGCCGTCTTGCCCCTGCCCTGCACGCTGCCCACCTTGGATGGAACAGTGCAGAAATGAGAGGTAATCGATGGCCACGCAACCAGCCGACAATCCCGGTGACACCCCGCCGGAAACGCCTGTGCCCCCGGCCGACCCCGGCGAGCCGGACGCACCCACCGAGATCCCCGAAACCGGTCCGGATTTCGACCGGCCCGAAACCGGGCCGATCGAAATGCCTCCTCCGGACTGAACCTCAGTCGCGCCCGGCAAGGCGCGAGAACGTCTCCAGAAGGGAGATAGCTTTCGCGCCCCGCGGCTGTGCCGAGCCCGTCACCACCGGGCATTCCAGGCAATAGGCCTGCGCGCCCCGGGTAGAGAGCATCGCGGTCAGTTGCTGCATGGCCCGGTCCGCCTGCTGGTCCCGGCGCAGGGAAACCAGGCTGGCGAAATCGTAGGCGCCCATTCCGCCCAGCCGCGCCTGCTGCGGCTTCGAGGTCAGGCCATTGACGAAGCGGGTGATCGAATCCTCCTCGCCCTTGAGGTAGACGGCCTGGAACTTGCCGTTGCCGACACCGCCAAGGCGCGCTGCCTCTGCAAGGGCCGCATCGAGATTGCCGATCTTGTCGACCAGACCGATGCGGCGCGCCTCCTCGCCCGGCCAGACCCGCCCCTGCGCGATCGCGTCAAGTTTTTCCGGCGTCGTCTTGCGGGCGGCGGCGGAAAGGCCGACGAACTTGCGATAAGTGCTCTCGATCGAGGCCTGCAACATCCCTTCGACCTCGGGCGTGAAGCCCGCGAAAACATCAGGCTGGCCGGAAAGCGGCGTGGTCGTCACCCCGTCGCTCGTCACGCCGTAGTCCGCCAGCGTCTTCTCGAAGCTGGTCACGACCGCGAAGACGCCAATGGAGCCCGTGATCGTTTCGGGCTGCGCGAAAATCTGCTGGCCGGGCGTCGCGACCCAGTAGCCGCCGCTGGCCGCCATGTTGCCCATCGATACGACGATCGGGATCTTGCGCGCCTTGTAGCGCTCGATCGCGCGGCGAATCCGCTCAGCCGCCATGGCCGAGCCGCCCGGCGAATCGACCCTGACAACGAGCGCCTTGAAGCCCTCGTCGATATTGTCGTCCAGCAGGTCGGCGATACGGTCACCCCCGGCCTGTCCCGGTCCGGCATCGCCATCGACGATCTCGCCCGCGATGGTAACGACACCGATTTTGGCGCCCTCTCCCTTCTCGGGATTCGCGGCGAGCCACGGCTGAAGGCGGGTTGCCTTGTAAGGCAAGTCGCCGTTTTCGTCCTTGCCCGCGATTTCGGCGACGCGGTTCTCGAACTCGGTACGGTCGCCGATACGGTCGACCAGACCCGAAGCCTTGGCGCCCTGTGCGAAATCGCCGCCCGAGGCCTTGGCCCAGGCGATCGGATCGCCGGTCATCTGGTCAAGCCGGGCCTGCGGGCGGGCGCGCGCGATGTCGGCCTTGTAGCCGCTCCACAGCGCACCGTAGATATCCTGATAGGCCTCACGCGCGGCGGGCGACATGTCGCTGCGGATATAGGGCTCGACGAAGCTCTTGTAGGTGCCGGCGCGGTAGACATGGGCGTTGACCTTGAAGCGGTCGATCAGGCCCTTGAAGTAGAGGTGGTTCCCACCCGGCCCGGCGACGAAGGCACCGCCCATCGGATCGACCCAGACCTCGCTGGCATGGGCCGCCAGCTGGACGCCGTCATCGGCATAGGCATTGGCGAATGCGAGCACCGGCTTGCCGGCCTTTCGCACCGCGTCGAGCGACTTTCCGATCTCCTCGATGTGCACCATGCCGCCCCCGAGGAAGCGCGACAGATCGAGCACGACCACCTTGATCCGCGAATCCGTTGCCGCCAGCGCCAACGCCCGTTCGATATCGCGCGCCTGATACTCTCCGGCAGGTGCCTCGGTGCTCATCAGCAGCTTGAGCGGATCGATGTTGCTCTTCTCCTCGACGATGTTCCCGTCGAGTTCGAGGAGCAGCGCGCCGTTCTCGATCTTGCCCGCCGAAGGCCGTGCGGTGAGCGCGGCATAGAGCAGCGCGAAGAACAACAGCAGGAAAATCAACGCCAGGGCATCCTTCACGCCCACCAGCAGTTTCCAGATCTTGCGCGCGAACGTCATGAATTCACCAGCCTTTCGATCCCCATGCCATAACGCCCGAACGGCGGCGCGGCCAGAGCAAGCGAAAGGGAAGGAACCGATACCGCCCAAGTTCCCGTCCGTGCGAAACCCGCAAGCAAAGCCCTTGTACCCAAGAGATAGGCCGCCGACCCAAAATACACCTTGAGCCCACCCCCACCCGAGCCTAAGGCCTTGTCTTCGATGACAGCACCAGAATTCATTTACCCGGAAGGCTCCGCAGCCTTCCCGCATCGCAGCCTCGTGGGCATCGGCGGGCTCGCCCCGCATGAGATCATGTTCCTGCTGGACGAGGCCCAGCAATGGGTCGATCTCAATCGGGGCACGCAGAAGCGCCGTGACCTGCTTTCCGGCCTGACGATCATCAACGCCTTCTTCGAAAACTCGACGCGTACGCTGCTGAGCTTCGAGATCGCCGGAAAGCGCCTGGGCGCCGATGTCGTAAACATGGCGGTCGCCACGTCCAGCGTGAAGAAGGGCGAAACCCTGATCGACACGGCGATGACCCTCAACTCCATGCGCGCCGATGCCATCGTCATCCGCCACGCCAGCTCGGGCGCGGTGCATCTCATCTCGGATCTCATGGATTGCCCCGTGCTCAACGCTGGAGACGGCCAGCACGAGCATCCCACCCAGGCCCTGCTCGACGCGCTGACGATCCGCCAGGCCAAGCGCGCCTTCAACGGCCTGCGCGTAACGATCTGCGGCGACATCCTGCACAGCCGCGTTGCCCGTTCCAACATCCTCTCGCTCAATTCACTGGGTGCCGAGGTGCGCGTCTGCGCGCCGCCCGCCCTGCTGCCCGCCGATATCGAGCGAATGAACGTCAAGGTCTTCCACGATTTCGACGCGGCGCTGAAAGGTGCCGACGTGGTGATGATGCTGCGCCTCCAGCTCGAACGCATGGAAGGCCAGTTCATCCCCTCGCCCCGCGAATATCGCCACCTCTACGGCCTCTCGCTCGATCGTCTTGCCAAAGCGGAAGGCAATGCCCTCGTCATGCACCCCGGCCCGATGAACCGCGGCATCGAGATCGACAGCAATGTCGCCGACCTCGTCGGCCGCTCGCAGATCACCACCCAGGTGGAAATGGGCGTCGCCATGCGCATGGCCTGCCTGGAAGTTCTGACCAGACGGGCACGCGGTGTGGAGGGCTGGGCATGAGCAACAACGCGCCCCTGACCGTGACCGGCGGCAAGCTGATCCTGCCCGATGGCACCGTAACCGCCGGCGCGCTGCGCAGCGAAGGCGGCTTCATCACCGCCCTCGGCGCCAACGTGGCCCCGCAACCCGGCGACGAAGTTCACGACGCCCGCGGCAAGTTGATCGCTCCCGGCCTCGTCGATATCGGCGTCTTTGCCATCGACAAGCCCGCCTTCCATTTCGGCGGGATCACCCGCGCCGCACTGATGCCGGACCAGAACCCGCCGCTCGACGTGCCGGCGCGTGTTCGCTTCGCGGCCCAGTCGGGCAAGCCGGACCTCTGGGTCCACCCGCTCGCCGCCGCGACGCAGAATCTTGAAGGCAAGGCGCTTGCCGAAATCGCCCTGATGCGTGACGCCGGTGCGAAGGCCGTGACCACCGGCCGCCAATGGATCGGCGATTCGGGCACGATGCTCCGTCTGCTCCAGTACACCGGCATGCTTGGCATGGTCGTGCTCTCGCACCCGGAAGATGCCGGGATCACGGGCAAAGCCGTTGCCACCTCGGGCGAGATGGCAACCCGCCTCGGCCTGCCCTCCGCGCCTGCCGAAGCCGAAGCCATCGCCATTTCGCGCGATATCGCCCTTGCCGAACTGGCGGGCGCCGCGATCCACTTCCGCAAGGTCACGACCGCCCGGGGCCTCGACCTCGTGCGCCGTGCGAAGGATCGCGGGCTCAGGGTCACGGCGGGTGTCACGCCCGCCTACTTCATGCTCTCCGACCTCGCGCTGGCGGGCTTCCGGACTTTCGCGCACCTCTCGCCCCCGCTGCGCTCGGAAGACGACCGCAAGGCCGTGATCGCCGCGATCGGCGACGGTACGATCGACGTGATCGCCTCCGGCCACGACCCCCGCGGCCCCGAGGACAAGCGCCTGCCCTTCGCGGATTCCGCCCCCGGCATGGCCGGCGCCGAAACCCTGCTGCCGCTGACGATGAATCTCGTGCGCGACGGTGTGATCTCGCTCTCGCGCGCCTTCGAACTGATCGCGACCAATCCGGCAAGGCTCCTCGGCGTCAATGCGGGCAAGCTGGAAATCGGGGCCGAAGCGGATATTGCGATCGTCGATGCAGACCGGCCGTGGATCGTCGATTCGGACAAGATGGCGGCCGCTGCCGGAAACACCCCGTTCGACAAGCAACCCGTGCAGGGCCGCGTGCTGGCGCTGTTCAAGGGCGGCGTTGCCGTGAAGGCGAAGTAAGGGATAGGCGGGCCCCAAGTATCTGCTTAGGCCCCTGCCCCCAATTCCCCTGAAACCAAAAAAAGACGGCTCCTGTCCGAAGACAGGAGCCGTTTAGTTCACATGGAACTCAGGTGCGAGGCCAGGGCCTCGCGGAAACTCTAAAGCTCGGCGCGGCGCATCTGGTTGGTGCCGACGCCGCCCGGCAGCGGCCGCTGCTGGGCATAGGCGAGACAGGGATTGCCGCCCTGTCGCACGCTGGAACATACCGACTGGGCGGCGCGCTGGTCGAAGCCTTCGGCCGCGACGCGGTAATAGGTCTGCCCGTTCACTTTCGCCTCGGTAATGCGAAGACCGTGGCCTTTGAGCGCGGGATTGCGGGACTGGATGATCCCCCAGGCGCGGCGGGCACCGTCCATCGTGCGGAAGGAACCGAGCTGGACAAGATGCGTAGCCTGGGTTGAGCTCACAGTCTGCGGCTTGCGAGAAGGCACTGCCTTGCGGACCGGAGCGGGATTCGCGGCAGCCATCCGAACCGGCGCGGCAGGCATGGCTACCGGTGCGGGTGCCGCTTCGGCGGCACGGCTGGTGCCCCAGAAGCTCTCGCCGGTCTGGACGGGCGGCAATTCGCCGGTCGGCGCGGCAGGCGCCGGTTCGGGCGCTTCCACACGCGCCATCTGGACGTTGCCCGCAGGCGTATCGAGCGCAAGCATGGCCGGTTGCCCCGGATCGCTGCGCAGCGGTGCGCCGATAAGGCCGGCGATGCGGGCGCGGGACTGGTCGGGCCGCGCGGCGGCGGCCCACTGGCCGAGGCGCGCATCGAGCTGGTCCGCCGGAACGTCCTGCGAAGCGATCAGGCGAGCTTCGCTCCAACGCCCGTCAAGCGCATAGGCATAGGCGAGGTTCTGGCGGGCCTTGGGTGTATTCTCGCCGCCGCGCACGACGTCGGTCAACACGGCGACGCCTTCGGCAGGCTGCCCTGCAAGCGAGATGGCAAGGCCATAGTCGCTGGCGGGAATCCGGTCGTGAAGGCGTGCCAGCACTGCCGTCGCTTCGGCGGAACGCCCTGCGCCAATATAGGCAAGCGCGGTGCCGAGCCCCGTCCGGGGGCTCTGGTCGCCCAGCGCAACGGCATCCTCGAACGTAGTCGCCGCCGAATCGAACCGACCCGCGGAAAGATAGGCCTGCGCCAGTGCGGCGCGGGCCGAACCATCGCGCGGGGAGCGGGCCACGCGCTGTTCGGCACGGGCGAGATCCCTGTCGGGGCTCCGACCGGCCTCGGCGTCACCTGAAATGGCAGTCGCTCCGGTCGCCGCTAGCGGCATCTGCCCCGCACAGCTCACGAGGAGCGCGGCGGCCATCGCGGTGCAGACGGCAAGTCCGGCATTGCGGGCACGAATGTTGAGGCGGTTCATCGGATCGACCCTTTGGCCCGGCATCAACCTCGCCCGCCGACCGTGACGGTCAGCGGCGCGATTTCCGGCATTTCGGAGAGGAACTTGTCGAGCGCCTCGGTCACGAGGACTTGCGCACTGCGGTTCAGCAGCACACCGGCCATCCTGAGCCGGAAGTGACGTTCCGCATCAAGCCGCAGCGTGAAGGCCGCGCGGCGACCTTCCAGCCCGGACGAACGCGTCGGCAGGGCGCCGCGATTCATGCGCTCGGAGATCGCCTCGATCTGGCGGACCACGTCAGGCACCGGCGCGCTGGCAGGCAGTTCGGTGCTCGGACCGGGCAGCGGCGCCGTTTCCGGCAGACCAGCAAGTTCCCGATCGCACCGCTCCGGATCGTTCCGAGCGCCCTCGCTCTGGCCCCAGTCGTTCCAGCCGAGATCCTCGATACGTGCGGTATCGACCGGAAATCCGCCAATTCCGAAGTTCGCCGCGTCCTGACGGCGCATCGCCGGGCGGGCGCGGCCCTTGCGGGCAAGCAGGCCCGGCGTCAGCGAGGCAAAGCCGTGTTCGCTCATTCCGGTCATCGTCAGGACCCTGCAACACGGCGGCCGAAGCCACCGACGGGACGAGGCGCACCGGGCGTGGCCGTCTGTCCGGCAAGCTGGGGCGCGGAAAAGACGGTGCGGCGGAAATTGCGTTCGAGACGGTCGGAAACGTAGTTCCACAGCGCCGTCACTTCCTGTGCCGAGCGCCCGTTGGGATCGACTTCCATGACCGTGCGGCCATCGATCATCGAGGCGGCGAAGTCCGTCCGCTGGTGCAGCGTGACCGGCGCGACCGTCCCGTGCTGCGACAGCGCGACGGCAGCCTCGGCAGTGATGCGGGCCTTGGGCGTGGCCGCATTGACGACAAAGATCAGCGGTTTGCCGGAACGTTCGCACAAGTCGACGGTCGCCCCTACAGCGCGCAGGTCGTGCGGGCTGGGGCGTGTCGGCACCACGATCAGTTCGGACACCGAAATGACGCTCTGGATCGCCATGGTGATCGCCGGCGGCGTATCGATCACGGCGAGCTTGAAGCCCTGCTGGCGCAGCACCTGCAAATCGCCGGCGAGACGGGCCACGGTAGTCTGGGCGAAAGCGGGATATTCGGCCTCGCGCTCGTTCCACCAGTCGGCAAGCGAGCCCTGCGGGTCGATATCGATGAGGACGACGGGGCCAGCTCCGGCACGCTGCGCCTGCACGGCGAGATGACCGGAAAGCGTGGTCTTGCCCGAACCACCCTTCTGCGATGCCAATGCCAGTACGCGCAAAGCCGTTACCCCCCGAGGACGCCGCCGGAAAAAATCGGCGACCCACAAGAGGCTGGATCGCAGATCGTTCCTAATTTAGGGTTAATCCCGAGGGACCGTTCCGGCCTCTCCCATGCCGCGTCCGCCCCGTTGGCCGCGGTGGGGCAGACGCGGCCGCAACATTTATTTTACCATCGAGGTTAACGCGACTTTCGCCCTTACATGGGCATTTTCCAGGATCTTCGGATGGAACGGCGAACACCTTCGCTTACCATGACCGGGACCCGGCGACGAAATTGGGGCCAAAGCAACGTGCGGAAAAATCTACGCTCCCTTCGGCTCGGCCTGTGCGGCTGCACACTGGCGGGAATCGCCTTCACACCGGCGCTGGCCGATGTGAAGGCCGGAGTCGATGCCTGGTCCGCCGGGAACTACCAGGCCGCCGTCCAGCAGTGGAAACCCCTTGCCGACAAGGGTGACGCCGACGCCGAATTCAACCTGGCGCAGGCCTACAAGATGGGCCGCGGCGTTCCGCTCGATCCGGCCAAGGCAGAGGATCTCTACGGCAAGGCAGCGGCCAAGGGCCACATCCAGGCGGCCGACACTTACGGGCTCATGCTGTTCCAGCGGGGCGAGCGCCAGAAGGCCCTTCCCTATCTGGAGGCGTCCGCCGCGAGGGGCGATGCACGGGCGGAATACATTCTCGGCGTTGCGCATTTCAACGGGGATGTCGCGACGAAGGACTGGGTCCGGGCTTACGCGCTCGTCAGCCTTGCCCGGCAAGCCGGACTGCCCCAGGCCGCCAATGCGCTGGCGCAAATGGATGAGCATATCCCGCTGGAAGATCGCCAGAAAAGCGTCCAGCTCGCCGCCCAGCTTTCCAGTGAGGCCGAGGCGAATCGCGCCAGGCAGACGGCGGGCGCCGAACTTGGCAGCCCGGCGCGCGCTGCGCCCACGCCCACGCTTCCCAGGGTGGCTGCGGTGAACGGACCCGCCAATGCCGGTGCGGACTATACGCTCGCCCCGTCACCCCGCCCGGCCGCCACCTCCACGCCATCGCGCATCGCCGCCGCAACTCCGGTGCCCAAGGCCGAGCCCGTAAAGGCCCAGCCGCCGAAAGCGCCGGCTCCGAAAGCGCCAGCTCCGAAACCACAAACTTCACCGGCCGCCGCGGCCGGTGGCTCCTGGCGGCTCCAGCTTGGCGCCTTTGGCGTGTCCGGCAATGCCGAAAAACTCTGGGCCTCCATTTCAGGCCGCCCGGAAATGGCAGGAAGCCGGCGCCAACTGGTGCCCGCAGGCAAGCTGACAAAACTCTATGCCACCGGTTTTTCCAGCAAGGCACAGGCGGAAAAGGCCTGCGGGGCGCTCAGGGCTTCGGGCAAGGAATGCATCGTCACCTCGTAGTCTTCGGCTCACCGTCGACTCGAAACGGTTGATCGCTTACTCTCCCGGCCGGGAGAATGAGGAATGCCGAAAACGATCACGGGCGAACATGCCCGTGCAGTCCACCGTGCGCCCGAAACACCGCCCGCACCCGGCGGCGGCCGCATCGTCACGCTCGACCTGATCCGCGGCGTAGCCATTCTCGGCATTCTCGCGATAAACGTGTCCGGCTTTGCCGGGCCTGCCATCGGCACATTTTCGCCGGACTTTCCTTCCCCAAGCAACTTCGCCAACGAAGCCGCGTGGGGCTTCGGATTCCTGTTCTTCGAAGGAAAGATGCGGGCACTCTTTGCCATGCTGTTCGGCGCCGGGATCGCCCTGCAATGCGAACGCATGGATACGGCAGGACGCGACGGCGACGTGATCCAGGTGCGCCGCCTGTCATGGCTCATGGTATTCGGCACCCTGCATTACCTGCTGCTCTGGTGGGGCGACATCCTGTTCGTCTACGCCTGCTGCGGCCTTGCCCTCCTGTTCCTGCGGCGCCTTTCCGGCCCTGTTCTGCTCGGCATTGCCGCAGGTATTTCCCTCACCGCCATGGCCATCGACTTCTGGTCCACGCTCCCGCTCGTTCGCGCAGAAGAAGCAGTAAGGCTGGGAACCGCCAGCCTCTCCCAGCAACAGGACGTCTTCGCGCGGCTGGAGCTCTACCGCCAGAATGTCGCGGCGCAGGCCCTCCTGTACCACTCGGACTTCACCGATATCGCGCTGACCAAGCTGCGCGGCGATCCGTTCTGGCTGTTCCGGATGACGGCCCACGCCTGGAGCGAAGTGCTGCCGCTCATGCTCATCGGCGTCGTGCTGCTTCGCGGCGGCTTCTTCTCCGGCACATGGCCCCGCCGCAGGATATGCGCGCTGGGCCTTGGCGCTGGCGCGACCGGCCTCGCTCTCACGAGCGCCGTTCTCTGGTGGAGCTGGTCCCGGCACTTCCCGCCGATCGCCATGGCCGCGCTGCTGGGCGAAGGACTGTTCGTGCCGCACCTGCTGACGGCGCTGGGCTACGCATCCCTGCTGATACTGGCCGCTCCGCGCCTGACCCGCACCGGCCTGGGAAGACGGCTCATGGCGACAGGGCGCGTCGCCTTCAGCAACTATATCGGGACCAGCCTGCTGATGTGCTGGCTGTTCTACGGATGGGGACTGGGGCTTTACGGACAGGTCGGTCCGCTGGGCCAATGGCTCGTCGTGGCGATGGGCTGCACGGGCATGCTGGGATGGAGCGAATTGTGGCTGAGTCGCTTCCAAAGAGGCCCGCTGGAGCTGCTCTGGAGGTCTCTCGTACTGCAAAAACGGTTGAAAAATCGCCTCCCCGCAACGGCTTGAAAGGCAAATGAAGAACGCTATTGCGATCCATTTGCATTTGCATATGATGGTCTCCCAAGAGGATTCGCACCATGTACGTCTGCATCTGCAATGCCATTCGTGAGACCGACCTGCGTACCGTTGCCCGCTGCTGCCGCGGCGATGCCACGGCGCTTTACGGGGCTCTCGGACATGCGCCGCAGTGCGGACAGTGCCTGGACGAAGCCGAAGATATTATCGCCGAGGAATCGGCAACCGCCAACGCGCCACTGAGCGCGGCAGCCTGACCCTGTAACAAGGCGGTCAAACCCGGCTTCTGTCGGGTGTTTTCGCGCGCCTGCTTGCCTTGTCAGTTCGGAGGGGCCATAATCCGCCCGAACAAATTCAGGAGCATCCCCCCATGAAGGGCGACCAGCAGGTCATCGACTATCTCAACAAGGCGCTCTTCAACGAGCTTACTGCGATCAACCAGTACTGGCTGCACTACCGCATGCTCGACAACTGGGGCATCAAGAAGCTGGCCGAATACGAACGCCACGAATCGATCGACGAGATGAAGCACGCCGACGTGCTGGCCGATCGCATTCTCTATCTCGATGGCCTCCCCAACTTCCAGGCGCTCGGCAAGCTGCGCATCGGCGAAAGCGTCGAGGAAGTGCTCAAGGCCGATCTCGCGCTGGAATACGATGCCATCCCCCTGCTCCGGGATGCGATCGCACACTGCGAAACCGTGCGGGACTTCGTCAGCCGCGAGATTTTCGCCCGCATTCTCGAAAGCGAGGAAGAGCACGTCGACTTCCTCGAGAAGCAGTTCGACATGATCGAACGCATGGGCATCCAGAACTACTGCCAGCTCCAGAGCAAGCCGGCCGAGGACTGACCGAAACCGGAGGCGCGCAAGACCGCATGGATTTTCTCGCGCGCCTCCAGCTTTCGATCCCCCTGATACAGGCACCGATGGCGGGCACTTCGACCCCCGCGCTCGCCGCTCAGGTTTGCGAAGCCGGTGCATTGGGCTCACTTGCCCTCGGCGCCATCGGCCCTGAAGCGGCGCGGCAACAGATTGCCCAGTTGCGCAGCCACACGGCCCGGCCTTTCAACCTCAACCTCTTCGTTCACGAGACATCTCGGCCCGATCCTGCTGGAGAGCAGGCCTGGCTCGAAGCGCTGGCCCCCACTTTCGCGTTGTACGGTGCCCAGCCACCCACCGCGCTGGAAACGATCTACGAAAGCTTCGCCGGCAACGCGGCCATGGTGGATGTGGTCCTTGAGGCCAGGCCAGCGGTCGTCAGCTTCCATTTCGGACTGCCGGAAGCCGCCACGATCGATGCGCTGAAGCGGGCAGGATGCCTTCTGCTCGGCAGCGTCACCAGTCTGGCCGAGGCCGAACTATCGCGCAGCGCCGGGATCGACGTGCTCGTTGCGCAAGGGTGGGAGGCCGGCGGACATCGCGGCATGTTCACCCCCGATGCGCCGGACGACCGGCTCGGCACCTGCGCGCTGACACGCCTGCTCGTTTCATGGGGCAAACTGCCGGTGATCGCAGCGGGCGGGATCATGGACGGCCGCGGCATTCGCGCCGCCCTCGATCTCGGCGCAGTGGCCGCGCAGCTCGGAACCGCTTTCGTCGCCTGCCCTGAGAGCAACGCCGATGACGGCTACCGCGCACTGCTGGCCTCCGATGCCGCATGGCACACGGTGATGACCCGGGCGATCTCGGGCCGTCCGGCGCGGTGCCTCGCCAATCGCTTCACGGAGCTTGGGCAGCGCGCGAATCTTCCGCCGGTTCCGGCTTATCCGCGCACTTATCATGCCGGAAAGGCGCTCAACGCCGCTGCCCTGAGCCAAGGAGAGGCCCTGTTCGGCGCGCAATGGGCGGGACAGGGCGCACCCTTGTCCCGCGCCTTGCCGGCGGCGCAGCTGGTTGCCCTGCTGGCCGCCGAACTCTCGTCTACTCGGCCTTAGCAGCAGGAGCAGCGGCCTTGTCGGTGCGATACTTGTCGAACCACGCAAGGATCGCCGAGGCTTTCGCCGCCGATTGCGAGGGCCGTGCGGCAATGCCGCCATGGCTCGCCCCCGGCACCTTGACCAGCGCGGTGGGCACGCCGCGGATCTGCAGCGCCGCGTAATACTGCTCAGCCTCGCTGACGGGCGTGCGATAGTCGTCCGATCCCACCACGACCATGGTCGGCGTCTTGACGTTTCCGACCAGGCTCAGCGGCGAGCGGCGCCAGTATTCCATGGGATCTTCCCAGGGCTTCTTGTCGAACCAGTAACGCGAGGTGAACGGCGTGGCATCCATCGTCAGGGCTTCGCTGATCCAGTTGATCACAGGCTTCTGCGTGACGGCGGCCTTGAAACGGTCATTCTTGCCGACGATCCACGCCGTCAACACGCCGCCGCCCGATCCCCCGGTGACGAAGAGGTTGTCAGGATCCGCCACCCCGTCCGCGATCGCGGCGTCAACCGACGCCATGAGGTCGTCGTAGTCGGTGCCGGGATAAGCCCGGTCTATCAGGTTGGCGAACTCCTCGCCGTAGGACGTGCTCCCGCGCGGATTGGTATAGAGCACCGCATAGCCGTGCGCCGCGTAGAGCTGGTAATCCGTGGAGAAGCCCGGTGCATAAGCCGTGTTCGGACCGCCATGGATTTCAAGGATCAGCGGCGCCTTCCTGCCCGGCGCCAGGCCCGGCGGCGTCACCAGCCATGCATCGATGGAACGGCCGTCCGGCGCGGTCACGGCAAGCTTGCGAACGGGCGCCAATGCCTTCGCATCCATCCATGTGCCGTTGAGGTCGGTCAGCTTGCGCCCTGCCCCGCCGCCCGACACCCAGAGGTCGGCAGGCCGCTGGGCCGTGCCCGAGGTATAGGCGATGCGCCCGTTGCCGGACACGCTGAAGGCGCCTCCGGTATAGGGACGGTCGAAGTGATCACCCGGGCTCAGCCCCTCGACGACGTTCTTGATCGAACCGTCCAGCCCCACCTGCGCGACATGGGTCTTCGCGTGATCGTCATACTGAACCATGATCGCCGAATTGCCCGCCCAATCGAGCGCATCGATCGAGTGGTCGAAGCTCTTGGTCAGCAACCTCGAACCGGTGCCGTCGATATTCATGACGTAGAGGTCTGAATTCTCGTAGGAACGGTTGACGTCATCGAAGCCCACATAGGCGACATGTTTGCCATCCGGCGAAACCACCGCGCCGGCGTCGGGCCCATTGCGCGAGGTCAGCGCCGTAACCGCGCCGCTGGCGAGGTCGAGCGCGTAGACTTCCGAGTTGTTGATGTCGCGCTGCCAGTTCTCGTGGCGATTGGCGCTGAACAGGATACGCTTTCCGTCCGGGGTCCACGACAGCGGCCCGCCATCGTCGAAATCGCCGAAAGTGAGCTGGCGCGGTGCGCCGCCCTCGGCGGAGACGAGGAACAGGTGGTCATAGCCGGGCTGCGCATAACCGCCGCCGTCGAAACGGTAAGTCACGCGGTCGATCACCTGGAGCGGTTCAGCCCATTGCGCACCCTCCGGCCGATTCGCCGGCTGCGAACCCATCTTGGCACCCTCGCCCGGCACCCGCATGGTATAGGCGATCTGGCGGCCATCGGGCGACCAGGAAAGACCGCCGGGGCTGTCAGGAAGTCCCGTCACCTTCACTTTCGCGCCGCTGTCCAGCCAGAGCACGTAAAGCTGCGGCGCGCCGGTTCCGTCGCTGGAAACGAAGGCGAGCCGCTTGCCATCCGGCGACCAGCGCGGCGAAAAGTGCGCGCCCGCACCCGTGACGAGAGGCCGCTGCACCCCTGTTGCCGCATCGACCAGCCAGATCGAAGGAACGACCTTGTCCGTCATCACGTCGGCCGCGGCGCGAACGTAGGCTATGCGGCTGCCATCCGGGGAAATCTGCGGATCGGTAACGCCGGACAGCTTGAAGAGATCGTCGGGAGTGAACCCGCGCTCGGGCCCCTTGGCCGCGGTGTCCTCCGCCGCCAGCGCGGGCGAAAGCGGAACAGCCGCGCAGGAAAGCGCGAGTACAGCCAGCCGGAAGGGCAAGGCGCGATAGGCCAGAGATCTGGGCAAGATGGAGAGCTCCCCGCTCGAATTGTAGGATGACACTCTGTCGCGCAGAGCCGATGAAAAATCCAGTCAGGATGCCTACCGGGATTGCCTCTCCCGAAATCGTGCTAAGACAGGGTCATGGAGCAACCTGAACGGCCACCTTACACCATCGAGGACTACGGTTTCGGCGTCCTCGTCATTCTCGTCACCGCGGCATTCGCCTGGCTATTGCTGCCCTATTTCGGAGCCGTGCTCTGGGGCGTGGTCGCCGCGATCCTCTTTCAGCCCCTGACCGCCAGGCTCGCCACCCACCTCGGCGGCCGCAAGAATCTGGCGGCAGGCCTCATGCTGCTGATGCTGCTGGCAATCTTCATCATTCCCACCCTGCTGCTGGGCGCCAGCCTCGTGCAGGAAGTCTCGACGATCTACGAAAAGGTCCGGGACGGGCAGATCAATGTCCCACACATGCTCGAACAGTTCCGCGCGGCCCTGCCCGATTCGCTGGAACGGATGATCGACCGCTACGGGCTCACCGATTTCGAGAACCTTCGCCGCCAGTTCGGCGCGGGCATCGCCAACGGGTTGCAAGGGCTCGCCGCAAGGCTGCTTTCGGTGGGCCAAGGCGCGCTCAGCTTCCTCGCGGCGCTGGGCGTGATGCTCTACCTCACCTTCTTCCTCCTGCGCGACGGCGACCGGTACGGCGCCCTGATCCGCGATGCCATGCCGCTGCGCCCGCATCTGCGGGACCGGCTGGTGAGCAACTTCATCGTCGTCGTGCGCGCAACGATGAAGGGCACCGTGGTTGTCGCGGTGGCGCAGGGCGTGGTGGGCGGTACGATCTTCTCGCTGCTGGGCATCGAGGGATCGCTGCTCTGGGGCGTAATGATGGGCTTCTTCTCGCTGCTGCCAGCCGTCGGCACCGGCCTCGTCTGGGTGCCCATGGCCGGCTACCTCTTCGCGACGGGGCAGGTCTGGCAAGGCGCGGTCCTGGCCTTCTGCGGCATGTTCATCATCGGCATGATCGACAACATCCTGCGCCCGATCCTGGTCGGCCGCGATACCCGGATGCCCGATTTCGTGGTGCTCATCGCAACGCTGGCGGGCCTGCAGATCTTCGGGCTCAACGGCTTCATCGTCGGCCCGGTGATCGCGGCCCTGTTCATCGCGGTGTGGAACCTCATGCGCGAGATCAAGAACAGCGACGGCCTGCTGGAACCCGACGCGATCGACATCGAGGAAGTGGAAGTCGAGGAAAGACAGGCCGAATCCCCCAGCTCCGAAGCCGAAGTGGCAGCGCACCCCTCCTGATACGAAACAGGCCGCCGGAGACGATCTCCGGCGGCCTTTTTCGTTACTTGGCGAACGGGTTCTTGGGCATCCGCAAATTGAGCCGGATCGGCACCGCGTCGAACCCGAGTTCCCGGCGGATGCCGTTGATCAGGTAACGGCGGTAGCTTTCCGGCAGCAGGTCGAGCCGGGTGCCGAACAGCACGAAGCCCGGCGGGCGGGTCTTGGCCTGCGTGATATAGCGCAGCTTGATGCGCTTGCCGCCCGGCGCCGGCGGCGGATTGGCCGACAGCGCATCGTCGAACCAGCGATTGAGCGCCGCTGTGGGCACACGCTTGCTCCATGCCTCGCGAATCGAGAATCCGGCGGCGATGAGTTCGTCCAGCCCCTTTCCGGTCCGCGCCGAAACCGCCAGCAGCGGCACGCCGCGCACCTGGGCAAGGCCATCGTCAAGCGCGCCGCGAATGCCGTTGAACAGCGCAGAGGCGCCTTCCGCAACGTCCCACTTGTTGATCGCGATGATCAGCGCACGGCCTTCTTCGAGCACCTTCGAGGCGATGGTGAGATCCTGGTGCTCCAGCCCGCGCGTGGCATCGAGCAGCAGCACGACGACTTCTGCAAAGTCGATCGCATGGCGCGCGTCGGCCACGGCCATGCGCTCCAGCTTCTCGGTGACATTGGCGCGCTTGCGCATGCCGGCGGTGTCGATCAGGCTGACTTGGCGGACTTCCTGCGTCTTGGGATCGGTCCATTCCCAATCCACCGTGATCGAATCGCGGGTGATGCCCGCTTCCGGTCCGGTAAGCAGCCGGTCCTCACCCAGAATCCGGTTGATCAGGGTGGACTTGCCCGCGTTTGGACGGCCGACGATGGCAAGCTTGAGCGGACGGCGCAGCAGCGCCTCCTCGTCAACTTCCTCCTCGAATTCCGGCTCTTCGGGCTGAAGCGGATCGAGATGCGGCAGGAGCGATTCGAACAGGTCGGCCATGCCCACGCCATGTTCGGCCGAAAACGTGATCGGCTCGCCAAGGCCAAGCGAATAGGCCTCGAGGACGCCGCTCTCACCCGCGCGCCCTTCGGCCTTGTTGGCCAGCAGGACCACCGGCACCGGCGAGGCGCGCAGCCACTGGCCGATCTCCTCGTCGAGCGGCGTCAGGCCGGCGCGCGCATCGACCACGAAAAGCGCGACATCGGCGGTTTCCAGCGCCGCTTCGGTCTGCTTGCGCATACGGCCGGGCAAGGTTTCGGCCTCGTCGTCTTCCCAGCCCGCCGTGTCGACGATCTGGAATTTCAGGCCGAGCAACTCGGCGTCGCCGAAACGACGGTCGCGCGTCACGCCCGGCTGATCGTCGACGAGCGCGAGCTTCTTGCCGACGAGCCGATTGAACAGCGTGGACTTGCCGACGTTGGGTCGGCCGATGATGATCACCTGAGGAAGCATGTTGATAACTCGATAAAGGATTCCGGCCCCTAGGGGAATTCGGCGCAGATGGAAACGTCTGCATTTTCGCAGCGCAACAGGGAAGCCCGGGAACAAATTCTTACTTCGGCGTTAACCATGTGCCGAAGGAATCCCCTAACCGTATCGGGCAAATCTGGAAAACATGAAGGTTTATCCGATAGCAATCATGTTGAGCCTGGCTGCCGCGGCCTCCTCTCCGGCCAGCGCCCGCTCCGCGATCGACGACGCCCTGGCCGGCATGGACGACGACCGCTCCGCCGCCGCCAAAGGCCCGGATTACCTCGAATGCGTGCCTTATGCACGCCAGCTTTCCGGCATCCAGATATACGGCGACGCCCATACCTGGTGGAAGCAGGCAAAGGGTCGCTACGCCACCGGCCGCGCACCGCGCATCGGCGCGGTCATGGCGATGGAACCTTACGCAGGCTCGCAGCTCGGCCATGTCGCCACGGTCAGCAAGGTCGTCGATTCGCGCACGATCCTGGTGAGCCATGCCAACTGGTCGCCCATCGAGGGGCAGCGGGGGCGGATCGAAAAGAACGTTACCGTTCTCGACGTATCTCCCTTGAATGACTGGAGCGAAGTGCGGGTCTGGTATGCGCCGATCCACAATCTCGGCAACACGCACTGGCCGGTAACAGGCTTCATCTACAACGCCCGTCCCGGCACGGTGCAGGACGGAGCGTTCCAGACAGCCGATGCGGCCGCAGCCCCCCGAGAACGGGTGAAAGCCAGGAAAAAGGGCCGCCGAAGCGACCCTATCGGCGACATCATCGCCGGAAACTACTGACAGGTCCGCGAACCGGCCGCCCGTTTCGGACAGCCGATCATGCGTCATCAGGCCTTGGCGACAGGCGCGTCTTCGCCGAGATCCTCATACCAGGCTTCGACAGGCCCTGCGAGCTTGACCGTCAGGGGATTACCCTTGCGATCCAGCGTCTTGCCGGCCTGAACGCGCACCCAGCCTTCGGAAATGCAATATTCCTCGACATTGTTGCGAACCGTTCCCTTGAAACGGATGCCCACGCCGCGCTGCAGCTTTTCCTCGTCGAAGAACGGGCTCTTCGGGTTGATCGCAAGGTGGTCGGGCGGCACGTCGGCGCCGGTTTTTGTCTCTTCGGTCATGTCTCGCGATTTAAATGGAGATGGGCGCTTGTCAATTCGATCCGACTCATCTAGAGGCGCGCTTCCGCAACGGACACAGTCCAGCAGCGGGCGCGTAGCTCAGTGGTAGAGCACACCCTTCACACGGGTGGGGTCGCAGGTTCAATCCCTGCCGCGCCCACCATCCCTTATATCCGGGATGGCTGAAAAAGGCGGACATTTCCCCAAAAACACGATGCAACTCCGGTCGAAACGGGCCGCACAAATCTTGCTTGTGCGGGCATGAGGCGGCATAGCGCGCGCCATGCACGATATCCGCCTGATCCGCGAGAATCCCGAAGGATTCGACGCCGGCCTCGCCCGCCGTGGGGTAGCCCCCGTGGCCGCCGAAATCCTCGCCCTCGACGAGCAGCGCCGCTCCGTCGCCACGCGCATGCAGGAAGGGCAGAATCGCCGCAACGAGGCCTCGAAGGCGATCGGCAAGGCCATGGGCCAGGGCGACAGCACCACGGCCGAAGCTCTGAAGGCCGAAGTCGCCCAGCTCAAGGACACCCTCCCCGCGCTCGAAGCCGAGGAGAAAGACCTTTCGGCGCAGCTGCACAATGCGCTCGCCGCCCTGCCGAACATCCCGGTAGCCGACGTGCCGGACGGCGCGGACGAGACCGAGAACCTTGAAGTCGCCAAGTGGGGCACGCCCGGCACGTTCGCGTTCGAGCCGAAGGAACACGCCGATCTCGGTCCGGCGCTCGGTCTCGACTTCGAGACAGGCGCGAAGATTTCCGGCGCCCGCTTCACGTTCCTGAAGGGCCAGATGGCCCGCCTCCACCGCGCGCTCGCGCAGTTCATGCTCGACACCCAGACCGGCACCAACGGTTACATGGAATGCATCGTGCCGCTGCTGGTCAAGGACGAGGCCGTGTTCGGCACCGGCCAGCTTCCCAAGTTCGCGGAAGATCTGTTCAAGACCACCGATGGCCGCTGGCTGATCCCCACCGCCGAAGTTTCGCTGACCAATGCCGTGCAGGACGAAATCGTCGATACTGCCGCCCTGCCCCTGCGCATGACCGCGCTCACCCCCTGCTTCCGGTCGGAAGCGGGCGCTGCGGGCCGCGACACACGCGGGTTCATCCGCCAGCACCAGTTCGAGAAGGTCGAACTCGTCACCGTTTGCCAGCCCGACCAGTCGGAAGCCGAGCACGAGCGCATGGTCGCCGCCGCCGAATCGATCTTGCAGGCGCTGGAACTGCCTTATCGCAAGGTGCTGCTCTGCTCGGGCGACATGGGCGCCACCGCGAAGAAGACCTTCGACCTCGAAGTCTGGCTGCCCGGCCAGGCGGCCTACCGCGAGATCAGCTCGATCTCGAACTGCGGCGACTATCAGGCCCGCCGCATGAACGCACGTTTCAAGCCGGAAGGCTCCAAGAAGACCGAGTTCCTGCACACGCTCAACGGCTCGGGCCTCGCGGTGGGCCGCACGCTGGTTGCCGTGCTGGAGAATTACCAGCAGGAGGACGGCTCGGTACTGGTGCCTGAGGCGCTCAAGCCCTGGATGGGCGGGATCGAAAAGCTGGAGCCCCGCTTCTAAGGGGCTTCGACAAGCTCGGCCTGAGCGGATTTGAGTGGGGCATCCTCCCATTTCACGCAGGCCGAGCCTCCCCTCCGCTCATCCCGAGCTTGTCGAAGGATGAATGGACCGGCGCCTCGCTTGGACCACCAAGCCCGCGCCACATTGCGAGAAAGACACCATGCGCATTCTGCTCACCAACGACGACGGCATCAACGCCCCCGGCCTCTACGTTCTTGAAAAGATCGCCGCGCAGCTTTCGGACGATATCTGGATCTGCGCGCCGAGCGAGGAACAGTCGGGGGCCGGCCATTCGCTGACGCTCGGTCGTCCGGTGCGCATGCGCGAACACGCGCCCAAGCGCTTCTCTGTCACCGGCACGCCTACCGATTCGGTGACCATGGGCATCAAGAAGGCCATGCCCGGACCGCCCGACCTGATCCTCTCCGGCGTCAACCGCGGGGCCAACCTCGGCGATGACGTGACCTATTCGGGCACCGTCTCGGCCGCGATGGAGGGCGCGCTCGCAGGCATCCGCTCGATCGCGCTGAGCCAGGTCTATGCGGGCGAAGGGCACGGCAACAACGTCAGCTTCTCCGCTGCCGAGGAATGGGGCGCAAAGGTACTGAAGCCCCTGCTCGATGCGCCATTCGCGCCGCGAACGCTGGTCAACGTCAACTTTCCGCCCGTCGCCGGGGCCGAGGTCAAGGGCATCCGCGTGGTCCGCCAGGGCTTTCACGATTATGCACGCGGTTCGGTGGTCGAAGGCGTGGACCCTCGCGGGTTCCCCTACTTCTGGTTCGGCCTTCACGGCATCGAGCATACGGCCGGCCACAACACCGACCTCGAAGCGATCTCCGAGGGTTATATCTCGGTAACGCCGCTCCAACTCGACCTCACGCACGACGCATCGCTGGCCGAGATCGCGAGCCGCTTCGAAGCATGATGCGGAAGTCCCTTCTCCTGCTGGCGGCGCTCGCGCTGCCGATCGCGCCCGCCTTCGCCGCGCCCCCTAGGCAAGAAAGCGAGGCCGTGCACGTCGTCGTGGCGGGCGAGACGCTGAACGGCATCGCCAACCGTGCGGGCGTTTCCGCCGAGGCGCTGGCCAGCGCAAACAGCCTCAAGGCTCCTTACGTCGTGAAGCTCGGCCAGAAGCTGACGATCCCTCGCGCCAAGGTAGCTGCGACCAAGGCCGCTCCGGTGCCCGCCAAAAGCGCGGCGAACCCGGCAGCGCCGGCAAAGAAGGCCGCAGCCGCCGCAAATTCGACTGCAAGAGCCGCCATCGCCGCTGCCGGGCCGCCCGAGCAGGAGAGCGTCCACGTCGTCCAGCCCGGAGAGACGCTCGGCAGCATCGCACTCGCCGCCCAAGTACCGCGCATCCTGATCGCCGAGGCCAACGGCCTGCAGCCGCCCTACAATGTGCGCCTGGGCCAGAAGCTGCAAATCCCGCGCACCCGCCGTCATGCGGTAAAGGCAGGCGATACCGGCTTCTCGATCTCCTACAAATATGCCGTGCCATGGGAGCAGATCGCCCTCGCCAACGGCCTCGATCCAACGGCTCCGGTAAAGGCGGGGCAGTCGCTGTTGATCCCCACCCTGCTCGATCCGCCCGCGACCAGCGCCGCCCCCGTCACCGCGGTCACAGCGCCGCCCCCGCCGAAGGCAGCGCCGTCCACCGGGACAGCGCGTTTCGCCTGGCCGGTGAACGGCCCCGTGCGCCGCGGTTTCGCGACCGGCGCCGACCATCACGACGGGCTCGACATCAAGGCGCCTGAAGGCACGATGGTCCGCGCCGCCGCCGCCGGCACCGTCCGGTTCGCCGGAATGGAGAAGGAGCAGTTCGGCAACCTCGTCGTGATCGATCATGGCCAGGGCTGGTTCACCGCCTATGCCTTCCTCAGCCGGGTCACGGTGAAGGAAGGCGCGAAAGTCGCCATTGGCGAGCGCGTCGGCCTGGTCGGCAGCACCGGCCTTGCCAAGGGCAACGAACTGCACTTCGAAGTCCGGCAGGACGGCAAGCCGGTTGACCCGCTGGACGAGCTGCCCAAGGCTCCGTAAGCTCGCCGGGCATGTCGAAGAGACGCTCTGCCTCCAATCCGCCAAAGGCGCCCGTTTTCAAGCCGCTGCGCCGCTCGCTGGCGGTTCCGGTGTGGGCCGACGTGGCCCTGCGGCTGGGCGGCGCATTTTTCCTGATCTTCGTCGTCATCATGGTCCACTGGAGCGACCGGGCGGGCCTCCACGATGTCCATGACGGGCAGGTCAGCTTCCTTGATGTCGTCTACTTCACGATGATCTCGATCACGACGACAGGCTTTGGAGACATCGCCCCCGTCAGTGATCGTGCCCGCCTGATCGAGGCCGTACTGGTCACGCCGATCCGGCTCGCCGTCATCACCATTTTCGTCGGCACCGCCTACAATTTCATCATCAAGCGCAGCTGGGAGACATGGCGCATGAAGCGCATCCAGGAACGGCTGGAAGACCACATCGTCGTGCTCGGCTTCGGCGTCAGCGGCTCGGAAGCAGTGAAGGAACTCGTCGAACGGGGAACCGAACCGGCCTGCATCGTTGTCGTCGATCCGGTACAGGCCCGGCTTGCGCAAGCCGAAAGGATGGGCTGCAACGTCCTCCAGGGAGACGCCACGCGCGACGAGATCCAGAACGCGGTGCGCGTGACCACGGCAAGAACCGTGCTGGTCTCAGCCGGACGAGACGATACCTCGGTGCTCATCGTCCTTACCGCCCGGCACCTTGCCCCCAAGGTGCCGATCACGGTTGTCATCCGCGCCGACGACAACGAACTGCTCGCCCGGCAGGCCGGGGCGAACAACGTCATCAATCCGGTTCGCTTCACCGGCCTCCTGCTGGCCGGCTCGGCCGATGGGCAGCATGTGGCGGACTATTTCTCCGACCTCGCTTCGGTGGCAGGCCGCGTCCAGCTTGTCGAAAGACCGGTTGAACCGTCGGAAGTGGGCCGTTCGCTCGACCAGCTTGCGACCGGCGGCAAGGGCCTCAGGATCTATCGCGGAAACCGCACGATCGGCTTCTGGGAAGACGAGGCGCAGTCCCTGCAACCGGGTGATATCGTGGTCGAGATCACGCCGACGAAGAGCAGCGACGACGAGCCGTCAACCTAGCGCCCAGAACACCAGCCCCATCGCCAGATAGGCAACCAGCCAGAACAGGCAGTCCATCACACGGCGAATCGGCTCGGCACGGTAGCGAACATGCGTCAGCCAGATCGCGGGCAAGACGAAAGCAATGGCGACGCCGCCGGTCTGCATGAAATAGAGCCAGGGCTTTGCCGCAAGCGTTTCCGCGCCGATCCGCGCGAAGTTGTGCCCGAGCATGATCGAACTGACGAGAAACACGAAGCAGACGATTCCGTAGTTCCCCGCGCGTTCCGATTTTCCCGGCGCCAGTCGGCGGTCATTCTGAAACGGCGGTCCGTTCCAGACGAAGCCCACTACCACGGCGAGCACTGCTGCGAGAACCACGGCCAACCAGTTTACCGGACCCATTGCCACATTCCTTTTTCCAACAGGACCTTCCTTGCGCAGGCTCATTGCCGTGGCGCAAGGCCGCGGTGAGATCGTGAAGCGCATCGGCGGGGCCGCAGTGCTGGCATGATTCGTTTTTCGTGACTCTTGGCCGTAATAAGCGTATCGGGCCGGCCATTCCTATGGCTATTGAAATCCCCTCTCCGCCCAAGGTCGGCATGGTCAGCCTCGGCTGCCCCAAGGCGCTTGTCGACTCCGAACGCATTCTCACCCGGTTGCGCGCCGACGGCTACACGATGAGCCCGGACTATGCCGGCGCCGATGTCGTGCTCGTCAACACTTGCGGTTTCCTCGATTCCGCAAAGGAAGAGAGCCTGGCTGCGATCGGTGAAGCCATTGCCGAAAACGGCCGCGTGATCGTCACCGGCTGCATGGGCAACGAGGCCGACGTCATCCGCGCGCGCTTCCCGGACGTGCTCGCCGTAACCGGCGCGCACCAGTACGAAGCCGTGGTCGAGGCCGTGCACGACGCCGCCCCGCCCGAGATTTCGCCCTATGTCGATCTGATCCCGCAGATCTACGACGAAGCGGGCGTGAAGCTGACGCCGCGCCACTACAGCTATCTGAAGATCTCGGAAGGCTGCAACCACGCCTGCTCTTTCTGCATCATCCCCAGCCTGCGCGGCAAGCTGGCGAGCCGCCGCATCGACGCGGTGCTGCGCGAGGCGGAAAAGCTCGTGCAGGCGGGCACGCGCGAACTGCTGGTCATCAGCCAGGACACTTCGGCCTATGGTGTCGACGTGCGCCATGAAACGCGCACATGGAAGGACCACGAGGTCCGCACCCACATGACCGATCTCGCCCGCGAGCTTGGCCAGTTGAGCGATTCGCAAGGCCGCAAGCCTTGGGTGCGCCTGCACTACGTCTACCCTTACCCGCACGTCGACGCGGTGATCCCGCTCATGGCGGAAGGGCTGCTCACCCCCTACCTCGACATTCCGTTCCAGCATGCGGCACCCTCGGTGCTCAAGTCGATGAAGCGCCCGGCCAACGAAGCCAAGGTGCTTGATCGCCTGCGCAAGTGGCGCGAAATCTGCCCGGATATCGCCATCCGCTCCAGCTTCGTGGTCGGCTTCCCCGGTGAGACCGAGGCGGACTTCCAGTACCTGCTCGACTGGCTCGACGAAGCGCAGCTCGACCGTGTCGGCGCGTTCCGCTTCGAGCCGGTCGAAGGCGCCAGCGCCAACAACTTGCCGAACGCCGTGCCGGAAGAGGTCAAGGAAGAACGCTACGCCCGGATCATGGAGAAGACCGCCGCGATCAGCGCGGCCAAGCTCCAGGGTAAAGTCGGCCGCATCCTGCCCGTCATCATCGACGAAGTGGGCGAAGCGGACGAGGATGGCGACATCGGCGCAACCGGCCGCTCTCAGGCCGACGCCCCCGAGATCGACGGCAACGTCTTCCTCCGCAATGCCGGGAAGGACATGCAAGTCGGTGATATCGTTGATGTTCTCATCGAGGATGCCGACGAGCACGATCTTTATGGAGCGATCACTACCGGCTGACGACATCGGTGGCAGACGCCTGAGTTGCACGCCTTGCAACATTGCCCAATCTTTTCGCATTTGCGGCGAATCGGTGTCGGGAGCATATGGAGCAGGCCTTTCAGGCATCCTCTCCCAAAAACTTTCAAAGGGCTGGTCTTCGGACCGGCCCATTTTTTTGCCCGCTTTCCTTGCCTGGCGATCGGTATCGCTCTCCGACCAAGAAGTGCGTGCGAGAACGCGAGAGGCCTGAGGACAGGCAACCCTTATCCAGATTCGATCATGCCTCGTGCATCAGCCGCAAGGAACGAGCGCCTCGGCATCGTTCACTTTGCCCTTCTTCATGTGCAATTCCGGCAAGTCCTGAAGCCGATGGGAATGCCGGTTTTCCAGCGCCTGAGCGATTGGTTGCATGTCACGCAACAGCAGGAAAGTTTTTCGCATTTGCAGCAAAACGTGTCCGGGATCATAAGGATCGGGCCTTTCAGGCATCCTCTCCCAAAACTTTTCAGGGCTGGTCTTCGGATCGGCCCTTTCTTTTTGCCCCGGTCCCGCGCGTGCGAAAGAGAAGCAAATGCACGACTGGCGGCGCGCGCAGCTTTGTCCTAGCCATGCGCCATGGCCGAATCCTCGCGAATCTACACAGCCGCCCTCGTCGTCATCGGTGACGAGATTCTTTCGGGTCGCACGCACGACAAGAACATCGCGCAAGTCGCAACCTGGCTTCAGGTGCAAGGTATCCGCCTGAAGGAAGTGCGCGTCGTCGCGGACGACACTGCCGCGATCGTCGAAGCGGTGAACGTCCTTCGCGCCCGCAACGATTACCTTTTCACAACCGGCGGAATCGGTCCCACGCACGACGATATCACGGTGGACGCGATCGCCGAGGCCCTGGGTGTACCGGCAAGCGTACACCCCGAAGCGCGCGCAATCCTGGAAGGCTACTACGAGACTCGCGGCGGACTGACCGAGGCACGGCTGCGCATGGCACGCACGCCGGAAGGCGCCAGCCTGATCCCTAACCGCTACACCGGCGCCCCGGGCATCCGTTACGAAAACGTCTTCATCATGGCAGGCGTCCCGAGCATAACGGCCGGAATGCTTGACGCCCTGTCCGGGCAGCTCGAAGGCGGAGCGCCGCTGCTGTCCGAGACCATCGGCTGCTGGGTGGGCGAAAGCGAAGTCGCCGAATTGCTCCGGCAGACCGAGAAGACACATGAGAGCTGCCAGATCGGCTCCTACCCTTTCTGGGCGGAAGGCAAGACCGGCGCCAACTTCGTGATCCGCTCCGTCAGCGCCGACGATCTCGCCGCCTGTTCACGCGCGCTGGTCGAGGGCCTCGAAGCGATGGGCCGAGCCGCGGTGCCAGGTGGCATTTGAGCTTGCCGCCGCGTTTGCGCTGATGGCCACTCCTGCCCCTTCCCTGACTGCCGCGCCCACACTGGACGCATTCGAGGCTGTGCTGAGCCGCCATGACAGCGCCACGCTGGCGCTGGAGGAATGGTGTGCCGCACGAGGATTGGGCGATCCTGCGAGGATCACGGCGCACCTCGTCCAGGGAGCGGATCAGCCGGCACCGGACGACATTCGCACGGTGTTGGCGATCGGACATGGCGACACCGTCAGCCTGCGCAATGTTCGGTTGAACTGCGGCGCCAAGGTCCTGTCAGTGGCATGGAACTGGTATGTCCCGGAGCGCCTGACGCCGGCCATGAACGCGGCGCTGGGGTCCACCGATATCCCCTTCGGCAAGGCGGTGGCCGCCCTTCAATTCCGCCGCAAGCCGCTCTCGACAGTAGCCGGTACGGCCGCGAACTGCCCGCCCGAGACCATTTCCACCCATCAGGCGATGCTGCTGCTGCCCGATGGACGGCCGCTGGCCTATCTGGTCGAGTGCTATACGGCGGCCAACCTGGAGCCCTGACGCCGCCCGTGACCCGCCTGCCCTGGCAAAGCGGGTATTCGGGACGGCGTTCCTGAACGCCTGACCCGGATCAGGCGGCCACGGTCTCAGTGCCGGCGATCGATGTACGGTGCATCATGCGGCCGGTCGATTTGTCATAGGGAATGGCCCGGTGCATCGCCCCGGTATTGTCCCAGATCACGAAATCGCCCTTGGTCCACTTGTGGCGCAGGGAAAACGCCGGCTGCGCCGCCCATTCCTGCAGGCGGATCAGCATCGCCCGGCCCGCCGGAACCTCCATGCCGACGATATGATCGGCAGTAGTCCCTATCACCATCGACTTTCGGCCGGAACCGTGTGTCCAGACCAGCGGATGCTCCTTGACGAGCCCGATGCCGAGCACGCGCTCACGATGCTTTTCCGGAATGGCATCGGCGATCGGCGACAGACTGGCGCGCACGGAGTGCACGGCCTTGAGCCCTTCGAGCGCCTGCTTCTCTTCCTCGGGCAGGCCCTCGTATGCGGCATAAGTGCTGGCGAACTCGGTTTCCCCGCCGATGGCGGGCGCGATGCGGCACGACAGCAGCGTGGCGAAAGGCGGCGGCATGTCCACGGTGATCCCGTCCATGTGCCAGAAGAACGTCCCCAGCACATATTCCGGCTGAGGATTGATCTTCTCATCCAGCGTGACCTGATAGACGTTTTCGTCGTTCTGCTGGACGTTGTTGCGCGCGGTCAACTTCACGGTCCCGCCCATCGCGTCGGTAATGGCAAGTTGCTCGACATCGGTGAGGTTCAGTTCGGGGAAGACCACGACGGTACGCTCTTCCACTTTGGCCCGGATCGCCTCAGCCGCTTCCGGCGTGAAGATGTCCGCTCGGTCGTCCCATACGACACGCGAACCGATGTGTTCCTTGATGTCCTCGAATCGGATGGCCATGGCGGCACGCTCTCCAGTTTATCGTTTTGAACAGTTGTTCAGCACGAAATACACCGCTCGGCGGAACGGTGCAAGAAGGAGCGCCCTGCCGAAGGATCGCCGCAACGAAAAAAGGGCCGGAGGTTTCCCTCCGGCCCTTCTATCCGTTTCGCATGATCCCGAAGGATCAGGTGCCTATCAGGCGCCAGCGATTTCGGTCGTGTCGATCTTCAGGCCGGGGCCCATCGACGACGAAAGCGAAATCTTGCGAACGTACTTGCCCTTGGAGCCCGAGGGCTTGGCCTTGACGATCGCATCGACGAACGCGCTGAAGTTGGTCAGCAGGTCGGCGTCCGAGAACGACATCTTGCCGATGCCGGCGTGGATGATGCCCTGCTTTTCGACGCGGAACTCGATCTGGCCGCCCTTGGCGTCCTTCACGGCCTGCGTGACGTTCGGGGTCACGGTGCCGAGCTTCGGGTTCGGCATCAGGCCCTTCGGACCCAGCAGCTTACCGAGACGACCGACGACGCCCATCATGTCCGGGGTGGCAATGACGCGGTCGTAGTCGAGGTTGCCGGCCTGCATGTCGTCCATGAGGTCTTCCGCACCAACCTTGTCGGCGCCGGCGGCGAGAGCTTCCGCAGCCTTGTCGCCCTTGGCGAACACGGCGACGCGAACGGTCTTGCCGGTGCCGGCCGGAAGCGAAACCATGCCGCGAACCATCTGGTCAGCGTGACGCGGGTCAACACCCAGGTTCATCGCGACTTCGACGGTTTCGTCGAACTTGGTCGTCTTCAGGTCGCGCAGGGTCTGCAGCGCTTCAGCGACAGGGTAGTGCTTGAGGTTTTCGCCGAGCTTCTCGGTCAGCGACTTCTGCTTCTTGGTCACCTTGGCCATGGAATCAGCCCTCCACCACTTGCAGGCCCATCGCGCGGGCCGAACCTTCGATGATCTTGGTGGCGGCTTCAATGTCGTTGGCATTGAGGTCGGCCATCTTGACCTGGGCGATCTCGGCAAGCTGCGAGCGCTTGACGGTACCGGCGCTGATCTTGCCCGGCTCCTTCGAGCCCGACTTCAGGTTCACGGCCTTCTTGATGAGGAAGGTCGCCGGGGGGGTCTTGGTGACGAACGTGAAGCTGCGATCCGCATACACCGTGATGATGGTGGGGATCGGCATGCCCTTTTCGAGCTCCTGCGTGGCAGCATTGAACGCCTTGCAGAATTCCATGATGTTCACGCCGCGCTGACCCAGCGCAGGGCCGATCGGCGGGGACGGCGTGGCGCTGCCAGCCTTGACCTGCAGCTTGATGTAACCTTCGATCTTCTTGGCCATTTGGCCACTCCTTTCACACTTTCACACCTGCACGGCAGATGCTCATGTTTAGCGGTCTTACGGACGCTGGAGCATCCTCCCGCAGGGAATCGCACCGGCACGAGGCCGATCCGAAGTGCGCGCCCCTAAACGATATCGGGATAAAAGGAAAGGGCAGGATTTCCGGCTTTCTCTCGCCCGGTGCAACCGCCATAGAAAGCCAGCATGCACGAGAAACAGGACGCCGGCCGAGACCGTGACCACGGGCACGAACTCGACAACCTCATCTGGAACGCCCTCGAGGGCGAGCAAGCCGGCTTTGCGATCGGAACCGCGAACGCACGGCGCTTCCGCCCCGAAATCGGCCCGCTTGCGGCGGTACGCGATTTCTCCCCGGAATGCCTGGCCGAATTCGCCGACCTTGTGCGCACTACAGGCCCGTTAGCCCTCGCCCGCAGCCGGGTCGCCGAGGACACGATCATCCCGGACCTCGAGATCGTGCGCGGCGCGCAAGGCGTGCAAATGGTCTTCGCCGGTGACGAGGCTGCACTGGAAGCGGTGGAGCACGCCGTCGCCGATCCCCGCATCGTGCCTCTCGGCGAAAGCGACTATCCGGAAATGCTTGCCCTGGCATCCCTGACCGAGCCCGGCCCCTTCGCGGCACGTACCGGTGACCTGGGACGGTTCTGGGGCTTGCGTGAGGACGGGCGACTGCTCGCGATGGCAGGCCAGCGAATGCGCACCCGCCATCATATTGAAGTCAGCGCCGTCTGCACTCATCCGGATGGACGCCGACGAGGCCTCGCCGCCCTGCTCTCCCGGCGCGTGGTGGCGGCGATCCGGGCGGAAGGGCGCCGACCGGTGCTTCACAGCTACACCGACAACGCGACTGCACGCGCGCTCTATCGCCGGCTTGGCTTTACCGAGCGCAGCCTTGTACGCTTCACGCAATACGCCCCGCAGGCCTGACGGCGAGCGGGGCGCTTTGAGCGAGGTGCCGGGCCGAAAGCCCGGCCCCGATTACTTGCTGAGTTCGACGTGCTCGAAATCGAGCTCGACCGGCGTGGCGCGGCCGAAGATCGAGACTGCAACCTTGACCTTGTTCTTGTCGAAGTCGAGTTCCTCGACCAGGCCGTTGAAGCTGGCGAAGGGACCGTCAAGAACCTTCACCGAATCACCGATCTCATAGTCGATGTTGATCTGCTTGCGCGGCGCGGCGGCAGCGGCTTCGGCGGCGCCGAAGTAACGCGCGGCCTCGGTTTCGCTGATCGCCTGCGGCTTGCCGCTCGACCCCAGGAAGCCGGTGACTTTCGGGGTGTTCTTGACGAGGTGGTATACGTCGTCATTCAGCGCGAGCTTGGCGAGCACGTAACCGGGCATGGTCTTGCGTTCGACCTGGACCTTCTTGCCGCGCTTGACCTCGGTGATGGTCTCGTGCGGGACCTGAACGTCCTCGACGAGCTGCGAAAGACCCATCCGCTCGGCTTCCGAGAGGATGGATTCCTTCACCTTGTTCTCAAATCCGGAGTAGGCGTGGATGATGTACCAGCGGGCCATGGTTCTCTCTTCGTTGTCTGGTTCAGGCGATCACAGCAGCGACAGGATCGAGGTGACGATCCAGCCGAACAGCGCATCGATGCCAAGGAAGAACACCGCAAGCAGGACAGTCATCAGCCCGACGAAGATCCCCGTCGTCACCGTCTCCTGGCGCGAGGGCCAGTAGATCTTGGAGGCTTCGTTACGCACCTGCCGGATGAATTCGCCGGGACTGGTCTTGGCCATTTCAGTCGTTCTCGCGTCTTGCCTGCTGCCTGAGCAGAAATGTGTCTCGTTTCTTCCGGATAGGGGCCATCGCCGCCCCGGCCGAGGCCGGGAGGGGCAATTCGTGATCCGCATATCGGAAGGAACCGCGGACTTAGCCCCGCTCCCTGCATTTTGCAAGGGTCGCCCTTCCCATCGCCGGACGATCTAGTTGGCGATATCCGCCGGATCGGCCAGGCGCGCCAGGAACGAGTTGGGGCTGGAGTAGAGGATACGCGCGCCGTCCGGCAGCGCCACGGGCTTTATCCTGCCGATATACCAGAGGTACTCGGCATGACGGGCCGGCGCGAACTTGCGCAGGTCGATATGCTGGCGCGGCGAATAGAGGATGCGCTGGCTCGGATCGGCAAACCGATAGGAAAGATCGCGCATAGACAGCATGTGCACGTCGGGGAGCGCGAAATTCGAATTCTCCATCGCGCTGCGGCGGACCACGGCATAGGAGCCGAAGTGCTCGAACGGACCGAAACGCCACTGGACGCGCGGAATGGCGACGGCCGTAGCGACTCGCGCGCCCTCCGGCACCTGGTCCAGCGCCGCGATCAGTTGCCGCGCGGTCTGCGCATCCTGATACCACACGACCGTCGTAACAGCGGTGCGCGAGATGAACAGCGAAGCCGCAGCCACGATCGCCCAGCGTGGCAGGCTCCAGTCGATCGCCAGGCAGGCGACGAGAAGCGCGGTCGTGCTGAGACGATAGTCGGCATAATCGCCGCCGAAGATCTGGCGCGGCACCGCCAGCGTCAGTACCAGCAGGATGACCGCTGCCCAGCCCAACCTGCCGTCGAAATGGCGACGGAAGATGGCGACTGCAAGCAAGGCGGCAACCGCGCTGACACTGGCGATGTCGAACCAATAGTCATAGCTGCGCATCGCCTTGTACAGGATGCCGAACTTGTAATCGAGGACGTAGCGCCCGTAGGAAACCTTGGAATTCGCGCCTACGCCGAGCAGCATCGGGAACAGCGGGAAGATCAGCGGCCAGGGCTTGATGAAGGGCCGCCAGTCCAGCCAGTTACGGCGGCGGCTCCATTCATAGCCGAACATCAGCACGCCCATCACGCCCCAGCCGGAAACGTGGCAGAGCCAGACGACGAAGCCGATCGGCACCATCACGGCCCAGCGCCAGGGCCGGTCTTCAAGCCTGATCCAGAGCGCGAATGCCAGCAGCCCCAAGGCCACCGACAGCGAATAGTTGAGGAAGCCCATCAGCAGCGAGGGCGACCAGATCATCGCGAAGGCGAGAATCGGGCCGACATCGACCCGGCGGCCCAGCGAGCGGCAGACCGCGATGATCGACAGGCCCGAAAGGAACGGAATCATCACCACGATGATTCGCCCGGCCTGCTCAAGACCGAAGAGCGGCGCCATCGGCACCATCAGCAGTTCGACGCCGAGGTTCCCCGTCCACTCCCAGTTGAACACGAAATAGCGTGTCAGGTAGGGGTCCTGGCCGTGGTCCAGCGCAACCTTGTATCCCGCAAGGTGCGAGGGATAGTCCGTCATCTGCGGAGCCCAGGCAACCAGCGCCGGCAAGGCCGCGATCGCGGCCAGCAGCACGCCCAGCAACAGCGCCCGGTCCCCTCCGAGCAATTCGGCGAGGCGTTGCCATCGGGCTCGCCATGAGGCCCGTGTGAGACCGATCTGTTCCGTCTGCGGTCGCGCGGTTCCGTGCATCTACGCTGATTCTTTCCCGAGCAAGTTGCCGAACGAATCTGGGCCGCACTGTCGACCGAAGCCGCGCAAATGCCCGATTCGCCAAACGCGGCCCTCCTAGTCACAGCACCGCGTTTGACAAGGGCGACACGGTATCGTGCTTCCCCGTTCATCGCAAATGCCGGAATGAGCCGCGCAAAAACCCTTAAAAGCAAAACGCCCGCCGCGGAGTATTCCGGGGCGGGCGATATCGCCGCTTTTCATAAAAAGCTGGCAGGAGTGCACGGACTCGAACCGTGGGCCCTCGGTTTTGGAGACCGATGCTCTACCAACTGAGCTACACTCCTGCGGGCGAGGCAGCCTCTAGAAGGAGATGGAGAGGAATACAAGAGGGTGCAGCAGCATGATGACAAGATATTCCCGCCCCTTGCAATTTGACGTGGAGAAGCCCCAACTCAAGATGGAATTCCGCAGAAACCCTTCAGGATAAACACGTGCACGCCCCCCGCTCCCCCACCACGATCGAGCCGGAACTCCTGATGCTGGCCTATCGCAGCGGAATTTTTCCGATGGCGGACAGCCGCGACGATCCGGAAATCTTCTGGATCGAGCCACGCCTCCGCGCGACTCTTCCGCTCGATGGCTTTCACATGTCGCATTCACTCGCTCGCACCTTGCGGCGCGGACGCTTCACGGTCACCTGCAACGCCGCCTTTTCGCAGGTCATGGACGCCTGCGCCGCGCCGCGCCGCGTCCGCCCGGATAGCGACGACGAAGGCGGAAGCTGGATCAGCCATCGCATCCAGTCCAGCTACGAAAGCCTTCATGCACTGGGCCATGCCCATTCGATCGAAGTCTGGCTGGAACGCGAATCGAGCGAACGCGAACTGGTAGGCGGGCTCTACGGCGTCGGCTTCGACCGGGTATTCTGCGGCGAAAGCATGTTCTCGCGGGAGACCGATTCGTCGAAAGTGGCGCTATGCTGGCTGGTAGCGGCGCTGCGGCGGGCCGGTGCGACCTTGCTGGACTGCCAGTTCATGACGCCGCACCTTGCATCGCTGGGCGCTGTGGAAATGCCGCAGAAGCGCTATCTTGCGCTATTACAGCAGGCTCAATCCTCGACGGGAGCCTCGGGGGACGCGACAGGAGCCGGAGCGACGGCCGATGGCGCGGCGGTCGGCGAAGATACAGCGGCAGGCGCGGAAGCCGTGCTCGCACTGCCGGCGGCTTTTGCGGCATTGCTGGAGGATGCCTCTGCCGTGGGCAAGGCTTCTTCACCCGGGAAGGTCATAGCGCAGGCCTTGACCCAGACATCGTAGACCGGATGCTCGACGACGTTGAGCGCCGGCGAATTCTTGAACAGCCAGCCCGAGAACACCTTGCGCCAGCCGAGTTTTTCGGCGGCATTGCGGCGTTCCTCGGCGAAGACCTGCACAAACGCACCCTCTTCCTGCGGCCGCTCCCAAGGGAGTGACTTCTCGCAAGTGGCCACCTTGACGACGAGGTTGCCGATGCGGCGCGCCTCGCCCGGCTTCATCACCAGGTCCTGCGTCAGGTTGTTGCGCTTGTTGAGGACGCCGAGCGTGACCACGCGGTCCTTGTTCGGCGTGCCGATCTGCTGCCCCTTGGCGGCTTGCGCCGGTCCAGCCTGCATCCCCGCGATGGCATCGGGAACGCTGGTGTCCTGCGCCTCGGGCGCAGGTTCGCCGCTACCGCACCCCGCGAGGAGCGGCAGCAGGACGAGAACGGGTGCGAGGGCATGAACCGGCTTCAAGGCAGCGCCCCTCAGGCGTCGGGCGACCACGCTTCGTAGTCGCCGGTGGCGGCGGCACGCTTCCCGCCGCGCTCGAGCGCGCCCTGGGGGCGATAGGCGGCGGCGGTACCGGTGGCGTTGGGCGTATAGTCCACTTCCCAGATGCGCGGCGGCGCCAGATGGCTTTCCGGCACGCCGTCATAGGAATGGTGCAGCCAGCCGTGCCATTCGGAAGGCACGTTGCTGGCATCGTTCGCGCCGGCATAGATCACCCAGCGGCGTTCATAGCCCTCGGTGGTACGCACCTTGTCCCGCTTGGAACGATAGTACTTGTTGCCCTGCGCGTCGGTGCCGACGTGCTCGCCATTGCGCGAGCTCCAGAGCGAGGTGCCGATGGTGGCGCCGTCCCACCAGGTGAAGATCTTGGACAGGATTCCCATGAGCGGCGCGTTAGCGCTGTTCGCAGCGGATGCCAAGCGTGTTGAAAGCGGACACCGGGCATATTCGCTCCATCCGCGCGAGACATGCCCAAAACAGCCATACGAGCTTCCGCCATTCGGCAGTACCTCCGTTTCCGATACGACCCGGCCGCCTCAAGGCTGGACATGTGGCAAGCCGGGGAACACCGTGCCTTCGGGAGAAATGCCGAAGGCTGCGTTTGATCGATATCGAAGCGCCATATCGAACAGGGGAATGTTCGCATGCCTCCATGGTCACTCTTCCGGATTGTCCTTTGCGCTCTTGTGCTTGCGACTTTCGCACCAGCACATGCCGGCCTTGCGGCAGCCCGCACGCCGCCGCCACTCACCCAACTGCCGAAGCTGGGTGCCGATTCGGCAAGAACCTCGGTCTCGGGCCTGTCCTCGGGCGGGTTCATGGCCGTGCAGTACGCCGTGACCTATTCGGCAAGCACCATCGGCGCCGGCATCGTTGCTGGCGGGCCTTACGGCTGCGGCCTCATGGGGCTGGCAGCCACCCTGCCCTGCATGAAGGGTACACCTTCCGGAAGCGGAAGCTATTGGGCCGCAAACTGGTATCAGGGATTGGGCGCAATCGATCCGATCGCCCACATCGCCCGGCAGCGCATCTACCTTTTCCATGGCACTGCCGACAGCATCGTGGGCTCGGCAACGATGAAGGCCGTGCACGATTTCTACACCGACCTGCATGTCCCGCCGGCCAATCTCGCCTACATCGCAGACTTGCCCGCCGGGCACGCATTTCTGTCCATCGCCCTGGGCGGGGCCTGCGATGCCAATGCAGATCCCTACGTCAATCGCTGCAAGGTGGACGACAAGCCTTACGATCAGCCCGGCGCAATCCTCACGCAGATACTCGGCCAGGCTCTGAGCGCGCGCGCCGAAACGCTCTCCGGCAAAGTGCGCAGCTTCGACCAGCGTCCCTACCTGAGCCCGTTCAGCGCTATGGCCGACACCGGCTACCTCTACGTCCCCGCCGGATGTCGGAAATCCGGCGCGAAGTGCGCGGTACATGTCGTATTCCACGGGTGCGGTCAGGCCGCGAAATATGTGGGTGACGATGTCTACGGCCAACTCGGCTTCAATAACTGGGCGGATACCAACGGGCTGATCGTGCTCTACCCTCAGGTCGAGAAGAGCCAGCCCCTGCCGTTCAACCCGATGGGCTGCTGGGACTGGTGGGGCTATACCGGGTCAACCGCCTTTGCCACGCGCTATGGCCCGCAGCTCAGTTCGGTTCGTGCCATGGTCGAGCGATTGGGCGGGGAAGACTGACCCCTGCCCCGCCGTCCGCTGCCCTACCAGCGCATCTCATCGCCCGGCTTGATACCCAGTTGCGCCGCACGTCCGCCATTAAGTTCGAGAACGCCGATCGCCACGCCCTTCGCCGGCAGCGGGGTTTCATCGTAGGGCACCGCATTCGCCGCAATATTGAGGATGCGGTGATCTGTCCCGATGAAGATGATATCGAGCGGGATCACTGTGTTTCGCATCCAGAAAGCGGCACGGCGCGGCGTCTGCTCCGGAAAAATCATGCCCTCGTCAGCCCCCATTTGCGTGCGGAACATCAGCCCTTTGGCCTGCTCCGCTTCGCTGCGCGCCACTTCGACCATGAACGTGTGCGTTCTGCCGCCCGACTGCACCTTGAGCGGGACCACCGGCAAACCTGATTCGGAATGAACCGCGGGCTTGCCCGACGCCTGACCGGCCGCCACCTTGTCATCGCCCTGAGAGCATCCCGTAGCCGCCATCAGGCCGGCCAACGCGAAAACGAAGCAACGGGTCAGGCGCACTCAATAGTCTCCGCAGTCAGATTCGGCCCATTGTTCGGCCGCTTCAGGATCGTCGGCTTCTACGACCCTGCGGGCAATGTCGAGCCGGTGGCCGGCCCGCAGCATCGCCGCGATATGCTTTTCCCGCGTAGGCCGATCTGGCAAATCCCGCGCGAAGGGCCCCAGCCGCCGCCGCCGCGCCAGCACCACCGCCGCCTGACGCTCCGCCGCGGCATCGGGCCGCATCTCGTCGCGCAGTTCCTCACCAAGACCGGCCTGGCCGAGCGCTTCGCCCACACGCCGCGCCCCATAACCGCGCCTCAGCAGGCTTCCCGCCTTCATCCGCGCCCAGCCGGCATCGTCAACATAACCCAGTTCCACGTAGCGCGCGATCAGCCGGTCGATATCGGGCCGTTCCTCCTCGTCCCAGCCACGCTCATGCAGCTTGCGCTGGAGATAATCGCGTAACTTGCCTTGCGTAGTGGCGAAACGCGCGACATAGGCCAGCGCCAATTCTTCCAGGCGGGGTCCCGTAAGGGGCTGTGGATTGTGACGCTTGGCGGACATCTTGCCCTATTCGTGCCACAGTCGGCTCGGAATGGGGAGAGCGCGCGGAACTTGGCATGTGGAACAGCTATCTCCGGTTCATGTAACGCCGGTTAGAAGCGCCCGGTTCCGATAAGATAAACGTTATAACAACAACGGGTTAGAACGAAATGAACGACACCATCAACATGGTGCCGCAAACGAGCGAAGCACTTGTCGCCACCCCCAACAGGGACGCGCTTGCCCGCCGGTTTGCCGATTTCGACACCTTCTGCGATGCGCTCGACTATGCGGCGCAGGGCCAGCGTGGATTCAATTTTCATGACCCGCGCGGCACGCTGAAGCAGGTCTATCCGTATAGCGCGCTGCGCGAGGATTCGATCAAGGTCGCCCATGCGCTGGTCGCTCGCGGCGTGAAACCGGGTGAACGCGTGGCGCTCATCGCCGAAACCGGCTCCGATTTCGCAGCACTGTTCTGCGGCGTGGTCTACTCTGGCGCCTGGCCGGTGCCGCTCCCGCTGCCGACCAGCTTCGGCGGCAAGGACAACTATATCGAGCAGTTGGCCGTCCAGCTTTCCAGCTCGGACCCGATCCTGCTCGTCGGCCCCGACGAGATCGCCGAGATGACCGCGAAAGCGGCCGAACGCCAGGGTTGCGGCCACGCCACCTGGGCTGACTTCGCGGGCAAGGACGCCCCCGAAGTCGAACTGCCCAAGGCCAGCCCGGACGATATCTGCTACCTCCAGTATTCGAGCGGCTCGACCCGCTTCCCGCACGGCGTCGCGGTCACGCATCGTTCGCTCATGTCGAACCTTGCCGCGCACAGCCACGGCATGGAACTGGCCGAGAACGACCGCTGCATCTCGTGGCTGCCCTGGTACCATGACATGGGGCTGGTCGGCTGCTTCCTCTCGCTGATCGCCAACCAGGTCTCGGGCGACTACCTCAAGACCGAGGACTTCGCCCGCCGTCCCCTGGCCTGGCTCGACCTCATCACCCGCAACGAAGGCACCTCGATCTCGTACTCGCCGACGTTCGGCTACGACATCTGCGCACGCCGCATTTCCAGCCAGAGCCATGTCGACGACCGCTTCGACCTGTCGCGCTGGCGGCTGGCCGGCAACGGCGCCGACATGATCCGCCCGGACGTCATGCAGAACTTCGTCAACGCCTTCGCCGATGCGGGCTTCAAGGCCTCTGCCTTCCTGCCCAGCTACGGCCTTGCCGAAGCGACGCTGGCCGTCACCATCATGCCCCCGGGCGAAGGTATCCGCGTCGAACTGGTCGAGGAAGAACGCCTCTCCGGTAGCCCGCGCGACCTCAGCCGCCCGGCCCGCTACCGCGCCATCGTCAATTGCGGGAAGCCCGTGCTCGACATGGAAGTGGTGATCCGGGGCGAGAACGGTGCGAGCCTTGCGGACCACAAGATCGGCAAGGTCTGGTGCCGCGGCACCAGCGTCATGCATTCCTACTTCCGCGATCCCGAAGCGACCGAGGCCTGCCTTGTCGACGGATGGCTCGACACCGGCGATATGGGCTACATGGCGAACGGCTATCTGTTCATCGTCGGCCGCGCCAAGGACATGATCATCATCAATGGCAAGAACCACTGGCCCCAGGACATCGAATGGGCCGTGGAACAGCTGCCGGGCTTCAACCATGGCGACATCGCGGCCTTCTCGGTGGAAATGGACAATGGCGAGGAAGCTCCCGCCGTCCTCGTGCACTGCCGCGTCTCCGATCCGGTAAAGCGCATCGAACTGCGCGACCTGATCCGCGACAAGGTGCGTTCGATCACCGGCATGAACTGCGTGGTCGAACTGGTGCCCCCCAAGAGCCTGCCGCGTACCAGCTCGGGCAAGCTCAGCCGCGCCAAGGCCAAGAAGCTCTACCTTTCGGGCGAGATCGAACCGTTCAAGCTCGCCGCCTGAACCGCGGAACCTGAATGGAATACGGGCCGGAAAGCTACACGCTTTTCCGGCCCGTTTCGTTTTCGGGTGGCTCAGGCGATCGCTTCGTCCACGGGCTCAGCGCTATCCCAGCGCGGGTAGGCCGGCAGCGTCACCAGCAGCCCGCCGCCGAGAATGCAGCCGATCGTCCCGGCCCACAGGAACGGACCATATCCTCCCGAATAGTCGTAGATCGCGCCCGCTATCAGCGGCCCTAGACCCGAGGCGAGCGCAACGATGGCGGACATCATTCCATATATCGCGCCAAAACTGCGCATGCCGGCATAGCCCGCCGTCAGATAGGCGCAGATCTGCATCTTGGTGCCGGCGGCATAGCCATTGACCAGCAAGGCGAATACGATCGCTGCCGTCGATCCCATCGCCACGGTCAGCAGGAAGAAGGTCACGGCCGTCACCCCCATGGTCAGGCCGCCGATCCAGTTGGGCCGGAACCTGTCAAGCAGAGCGCCCGTCGCCAGCTTGCCGATGATCCCGGCAACGCCCGTCAGCGAACTGAGCCAGGCTGCATTGGTCCGGCTCATCCCCGATTCGGTAAGGATCGGAAAAAGATGGATCCCCAGACCCATGGTCAGCAACATGACCACGAACGTCGAGATCGCCACTTGCCATAGCGGACGGCTGCGTAGGGCCTCCTTGCGGGTCAGGCCCGGAAGATGGGCACCGCCACGCGAAACGCCCGTCTCGCCCCGCCTGGCCGCGCGGTCATGCGCATCGTAAAGGAAAAGCACACAGAGCAGCAGCGACAGCCCGCCCCAGCCCAGCCCGAACCACACGAACGCCCCGCGCCATCCCACTTCGTCAATCAGGAAATTGCCGAGCGGCGGCACGATCGCCTGCGCCAGCGCGGTGCCGGCAACGGTAAAGCCCAGCGCGAGCCCCCTCCCCTTGTCGAACACACTGGCAACCGCAGCGGTCCAGATCGTGGACTTGATGCTGGTAAGGAGCACGCCGAACACCAGCCAGAGCGCGATCCACTGCACTTTCGATCCATTCGCAAATGCGAAGGTGCAAGTTGCCGCCATGACGGCAACGAGGCCCGGCAGGGCCAGCTTTCGCGATCCCAGCTTGTCGATCAGGACACCGTAGAACGGCGAGAGAATTGCAGTGATGAAAGTCGCCAGTCCTGGCCCGGCGGATAGCAGGGAGCGGCTCCAACCGAATTCCTTCGACAGCGGCTCCATGAACAGGCCCGTCCCCGCCAGCAGCACGGACAGGAACGAAAATCCGATCGACGAGGCAAGTACGAGCGTCCAGCCCGACTTCCATTCCCCGGCCTGCCCTGGCACGCGCGGCTTGTTCATGGCAATTCTCTCCCTCGGCGCAGAAGCCTAAAGGGAAAGCGAAAATCACCAACCGCAGGGACGATACCCGCGAGAGCGCAGATCAGATGGTGCGATGCAGTTCCAGATAGTCGCGCGGGATGCTGAGCGCCTGAGCGGCGACCTGCGTTTCATGCAGAAACAGCACCAGCGCCACGAGCAAAAGCACGATCGAGGCCAGAAAGATCACCGCGGCCAGCCCATGGAGATCGAGCCCGGCCAGCCCTTGCAGGAAGAGGATCGCCACGGTCGTGCCGATCGCCAGGGCCGACAGCACCATGAAGCGGATGGCTTTGGTGATGATCGTGATGCGCCTGTCGACAAGGCGAATCTCCAGCACGACCATGTCATGCTCGGCGCCCTGCGTTTCGTTATGGAGCTGCTGCAAGGTCCGCGCACGATCGACCACCCGGCCGAGGCGCGTCGAGAGGATATTCAGAATATTGCCGATCGCCACGAGGACGAACACCGGCGTCAGGGCCAACTGGATGGTCTGGACGATCATGGTGTCCTGTATGGCAAACACGCCTCAGACTGCACAGGCCCTGGCCAGCAGACAGACGCCGTTTTCCGCAAATTCGACGTCCTCCAGCGCGGCTGCCAAGCCGCAGCCGCCCGGCCCTATGGCCTCGCCCGCAACCCTGACAGTGCCTTCGCGCGGGATGACCAGCAAGGCGTCGGGATAACGGCCGGCGATTTCGGCCGAAGGGCGCCCTTCAACCTGGTCGAGCAGGAATAGGGGACCATCTACCAGGGTTTCAGTGGCATGCGCCGCCACCCGCTTGTGCCATTTCGCCAGATCGTAAACTTCGCCCTTCGAGACGGCCATGCCTTCTTCAAGGTGAAGTTCGCGCGGCCGGCCATAGTCGTAGAGGCGGTAAGTGATGTCGCTGTTCTGCTGCACCTCGATCAGGCTGACGCCGATACCGATGGCGTGAACTGTGTTGGCGGGAATATAGAAGAAATCCCCCGGCACGACCTCGTGCCAGGTCATCAATCCCTCGATCGAACCGTCAAGCGCAGCTTCGCGCATGTCCTCCTCGCTGATCGGCGCGTTGAAACCGATCCCCAGCGTGGCGCCGGGCTCTGCGGCGAGGATGAACCAGCATTCTTCCTTGCCCTGCCTGCCGATCCCCTTGGCGAGCGTCTGCGCGTCGCTCGGGTGGACCTGCACCGATAGCTTCTCGCTCGTGAAAATGTACTTCACAAGAAGGTCCGGCAGCGCGGCAGGCGGTTCGAACCAGATCTCGCCAATGCGCTTCCCCTCCGGCGCCTTGAACGGCGCGGGCAGGACATCCTTACCCCAGGGCTTTTCAACCTGGCGGATAGGCAGCGCAGCATTCATCGACTTGTCCTTACTGGTTGACGGCACCGGATAGCTTGCCGACCTTTTGCACACCTTGGACGGTGGTGACCAGTATGTCGTTTCCATCGACGACGACGACGACGTTTTCGAGGCCGATGACCGAGACGCGCGGGCCGTCGCTGTCGACCAGGACATTGCGGCAATCCACCAGTTCCGCCTCACCCGCGCCGCGCGCCGCGTTGCCGTCGGCGTCGCGATCGAGCGCTTCGTGCAGGGCGTGCCAGTTGCCGATGTCCGACCACTCCATGTCGGCCGGCACCAGCGCCGCGCGGCGGGTGTTTTCCATCACCGCATAGTCCACCGAATCGCTTTCCACTTCGGCGAAAGTCGCCGCGTCGGGATGGAAGCGGTGGCCGTCGAGCGTGCCTTTCGCCACGGCCTCGCGCACCTTGGCGGCGATCTGCGGGCGGTGCTCGGCGAGTTCGGCCATGAAATCGCTCACCCGGAAAGCGAAGATGCCTCCGTTCCAGGCGTAATTGCCCTCAGCCAGGAAGGCGCGGGCACGTTCGAGGTCGGGCTTCTCGACGAACTGGGCCGTGCGGAAACCGGGCGTGCCCTCGATCGCCTCGCCGCGCCTGAGGTAGCCGAAGCCGGTTTCCGGCGCGGTCGCCTCGATGCCGAAGGACACCAGCCAGCCGTCCCTGGCAAGCGCGGCGGCAGCAGCCGCGGCACGGGCAAACACGTCCGGGCGGCCGATATGGTGGTCGCTCGGGCAGACCAGCATCACCGCGTCATCCGGCAGGCGGCAGGCGGCCAGCGCGATGGCGGCAGCGGTGTTGCGCGCGGCCGGCTCCACGATCACCGAGGCACCTTCCTGCCCGTGAAGCTGCGCCTCGACATGTTCGAGGTGCTGCCGTCCCGTCACCACCACCGGCGCCGCGAAACCCAGATCCGGCGGGCAGCGCGACACCGTCGCCTCGAACAGCGTGCTCTCTCCCACCAACGGCAGGAAAGGCTTGGGCTTGGCAACGCGGCTGCGCGGCCAAAGCCGCGTGCCGCTGCCTCCGCACAGAATAACTGGAACGATCTGGGACATGGGGCTCGATGAAGGGGCCAAATCGGCGTCATTGGGCGCGTTAATGGTAGCACCTTCCATCAATGCAACGGAGTCGATCAGGTTCGATTTCATCCAAAGCTCCTGCCGGGGCAACATCTCTTTCGGGCAGAGGCTGCCCTGCCTTCGCTCGGTTAGTCCGATCCGGGGCTTCCGGAGATCCAGATCAGCTAAAGGATGACGAGTTGCCTCGCGAGGATCGACACCACCATATCGGATCAACGCGGCGAGGCAGCCGGAAGATCCCTCACCCGGCATCCCTCAGGAACCAGCGCTGGCGCCATCCGAATTCCGCTTCCACCGGCTTGCCGGCAGCATCGCGGGCCGGACGGAAACGAAACCGCTCGGCAGCAAGCAGGCACGTGATGCGATCGGCTTCGTCATCCGGGCTGGCCCTGATGACGCGGCAGCCCTTCACACGTCCATCCACCCCCACCTTCAAGGACACGATGACTTCCGAGCCCAATCGCAAATCACGGCTCCGGCGGGGATAATCGCGCGCCGAATTGATATCGCCGCCGATCTTGACCGGCCCCGAGGCTGCTCCGCCTCCCCCTCGCCCGGAGCCGCCCGTGCCGGCCCCCGTGCCTGTTCCTTGACCGGACGCCCCGGTTCCGTCTCCCTGATCCCGCGCGCCGGACGCATTTTCCGTCCCTTTCCCCACGACTTGTGGCGCTTGCGTGGGCCTGATGGCAATGACCGCCCTGGGCACGGCGACGGCGCGCGGCGCGGCCCGCTTTCCCGGGCTCCCTGCGCCGCCTTCCGCGGCCGGAGCCACCGGCGTCACCGCCAGCGTGGGTTCAGGGCGAGGTTCCGGTGAAGGCCGGGGCGGGTCGAGCGGGATGTCGAAGGCCTGCGTCACTCTACCCGCGATCGAAGCGGCGATCTCCGGGGTAAAGGCCCTGATCAGCACCGCGATCGCCGCAAGATGAAGGATCGTCACCAGCGCTATCGCGCCAAGACGCGCCTTGCGCGCCGGTTTCAGATCGGCCCCGGTCATGCCTTCGAATGCCACGCCGCCGCCATCCCTGGCAATGTCCGGCTGTGCTTTGACATGACCACTGATTGAAGCCATTCTCGATTTGCGAACATAAATTCACCAATTCGACGCGATTCGAAAACGAGGGTGAAACGCGCGAGGAGAGAGCGAACCGATGACCGGCTTCGAACCACTGCCATGCATTCATGACGGCACGCGCTTGTCGGGCCGCCTCGCACGGCCGCAAGGCCGATGGAACGGCGCCGCCGTCCTGATGTTTCCAGGCGCAACCGGCCCCGGCCCCAGCTTCGACCGCGCGATCCGGGAACTGGCGGCAATGGGCTATCTGGTGGTGAGCGCGGACATGTACGAGGCAGGTGCCGACCTCTCTTCGCGAGAAGCCGCAGGCGCGCAGTTCGCAGCCCTCATGGCCGCCCCGGGATTATTGCGGGACCGCACCGTCGCATGGTTCCGGCACGTTCGCGGGCTCGACGGTGTCGACCCCGAACGCATCGCCGCGATCGGCTACTGCTTCGGCGGGAAATGCGTGCTCGAACTGGCACGCAGCGGAGAGCCGGTAAGGGCAATATCCAGCTTCCACGGCCTGCTGGCCACCGATGCGCCTGCCCAGCCGGATACGATCCAGGCCGAAATCTCGATCTGGACCGGCGGAGAAGACCCTTATGTCCCGCAAGAAGATGTCGAGGCCCTGCAAGCAGAACTCGGTGCCGCCCGCGCCCGCTATCAGGTCACGCGCTTTGCGAAAGCCAGGCACGCCTTCACCGATCCCGATCATGATGGCTTCGGACCCGGTATCGCCTATGACCGAATAGCACACAGAATTGCCTGGATGGGCACTCTTGGGCTGCTAGCCGAAACGGTCGGCGAAGATGCGCCATCAAATGTTACCTTACAGCAACGAATACCCGAAAAAGCGCGCTGACCCGCTACAGGAGAGAATTGCGCAAGTTCTCTTCGAGGCATATTTTCCATCCCGTGCCCGGTCTGAAAGCCGGCACGGACGAAAGAACGAAAACATAAGAGAGGTCTCGGCCATCTGCGCAAAATCAACGCGGGCGGGACTTTTGGGATTGAGAAGCAAAGACCTGTGAAGCCGAATACGGCTCGGGATTTGGGAGGGACGGCACCTGGGGAATTACGGGATCACGCCCAGTTCGGGTCGTAATTCCGCACCTTTATCCAACCCTGGACAACCGCAGTAACTCACGGACCGGCAATGACCGGCTACCCGGCGTTCAATTCGGCGACAACTGAGAACACAGTTTCCGGAGGAGAGGACGAACATGGTTGCAAGGAATTTCAGGGCAGCGCTGATGGCTGGCGCTGCGCTTGGCGGCACCACGGCGGCAATGCCGGCGCTGGCGCAGAGTTCGCCGACCATCAATCCGGGCGAGATCATCGTGACGGCTCGCCGCACGGAAGAGCGCCTGCAAGACGTTCCCATATCCATCACCGTGTTCAACCAGGAGCAGCTCAACAATCGGAACGTGGTGAGCGCCAGCGACCTTGCGACGAGCACGCCTTCGCTTTCGGCGAACAACAATTTCGGCTCGCAGAACTCGTCCTTCGCGATCCGCGGCTTCGTGCAGGAAATCGGCACCGCACCGGCCGTGGGCGTCTACTTCGCCGACGTGGTTTCCCCGCGCGGCGCATCGAACGGCCTTCCGTCAGGCGACGGCGCCGGTCCTGGCGCCTACTTCGATCTCCAGAACGTCCAGGTCCTCAAAGGCCCGCAAGGCACGTTGTTCGGTCGGAACACCACGGGCGGCGCGATCCTGCTGGTGCCGCAGAAGCCCACCGATGTGCTGGAGGGCTACGTCCAGGGCTCGATCGGCAATTACGACATGCGCCGCGTCCAGGCCGTCTTGAACGTTCCACTGGCCGAGACGTTCAAGGTTCGCCTCGGCGTCGACCGCATGAAGCGCGACGGCTACCTGAAGAACAACAGCGGCGTTGGGCCGAAGGACTTCAACGATGTCGACTACCTGTCCGCGCGCCTCAGCGTGGTTGCCGAACTGACGCCAGATCTGGAGAACTACACGATCGCGACGTACAGCCGGTCTGACACGCATGGTGACGCGCAGAAGCTCATTGCGGCCGACGCCGCCTATTCGCTGGGCCATTTCGCCGCCGAACAGCTCGATCCCGACAGTCCGAACTATCAGGGCGGCGGCTTCTACGACTTCGCGCAGGACCTTCCGAACGCCCGCTCCCTGTTGACGACATGGCAGATCATCAACACCACGACCTGGCACGCCAGCGACACGCTGACGGTGAAGAACATCGTGAGCTATGGCGAACTGCGCGACCTGTTCAACAATCCGATCTTCGGCACCGCCTTCGAAAGCCCCGCCATCGCTCCGATCGGCCTGCCGAGCTATCGCTTCGGCTTCGCCAGCAGCCAGTCGCTTCCCGGCCATCGCACTGCCGACGAATCGACCTTCACCGAAGAGTTCCAGCTCCAGGGCCGCAGCACGGACGACAAGCTGAACTGGCAGGCCGGCGCCTATCTGGAATCGGTGCGTCCGCTCGACGTGGTCGGGTCCAAGTCACCGGTCATCCAGTCCTGCGCCGGGCCGGAGCAAGTGGCAGCCAGCGAATGCTACGACATCCTGGGCTATCTGGGCGCGATCACCCCGGTGTTTTCCGGCGGCGCCTTCGACCCCACCTCTCACGCAGGCGCGATCAACACCACGGCGGGCCGGACCTCGTTCCACGACGTCGGCCTTTACGCGCAGGCAACTTACAAGCTGAGCGACCAGTTCAAGATCACCGGCGGCTTCCGCTACACCTGGGATCGCGAAAAGAACACCAGCGTCCAGACCACCACGATTACCGGCTATCCGCTGAGCTTCCCCGGATTCCAGCCGATCCCGGCAGGCCCCCTCGCCACGTTCTGCACTTATCCCGATGCGCCCGTGCAGGATCCCGGCGCGATCGACGGCTGCCGCCGCGATATCAAGCAGAAATCCAAGGCGCCGACCTGGCTGATCGATATCGACTATACCCCCACGACCGACGTTCTGATCTACGCCAAATATGCCCGTGGCTACCGCACCGGTGGCATCGCACCGAACGTGACCTCGGCCTTTGCCGTGTTCGAGCCCGAGAAAGTCGATGCCTACGAAATCGGCGCCAAGACCGGCTGGCACGGTTCCATGCCGGGCACGTTCAATGTCGCCGGTTTCTATAACGACTTCCAGAACCAGCAGCTCCAGCTCGGCTTCAACGCCAACCCCTGCCAGTCGGTCGACGCCAACGGCAACTGCGTGGCGGCGCCGGTTTCGCCCACGGCTGCGCCGGTCAATGCCGGCAAGTCGCGTATCTGGGGCGTCGAAGTGGAAGCCTCGTTCAATCCGTTCGCGGGGCTGCTGCTTCAGGTGGGCTATACCTACCTGAACACGAGACTGACCTCGATCGACACCTTCTCGCTGGAACCCGGGTCTCCCTATGTGCTGGCCGGGGCCTATACCAAGGGCGATCCACTGGCGCTTTCGCCCAGGAACAAGGTCACGATAACCGGCACCTACACGCTGCCGCTGCCGGAATCCGTGGGTGCGGTCTCGTTCGGTGCCACATTCACGCACACCGACAGCATGTTCGGCAATCCGTCCAACCGCTTCTACTTCGGCTGCAACGGCACGGCCAATACCTACATGCCCAACTGTCAGACCGGCGCGGTCTCCGACCCTGCCACGGTCGCCTATATCCAGAGCCTCAGCCGCATCCAGAGCACGGACCTGCTCAACCTGAACTTCAACTGGAACAATATCGCGGGAGCCCCGGTCGATCTTGCCCTCTTCGCCACCAATGTCACCAAGGAGAAGTACTACAACTTCTACCCCGGCCTCGTATCCGGCACCGGCTTCGAGACCGCATCGGTCGGCGCACCGCGCATGTACGGGATGAGCCTCAAGTACCACTTCGGAATGTAAGAGACCCGGCAGGGCCGCGCCTTCACCGGCGTGGCCCTTCCGCTTTCGGCAGTCAGATCCCCAGCAGGGCATGGCTTTCATGGCGAGTAACCGCCTTGCCAAGGCGATCGACGAAAGTGGCGATGATCGGCGGATCGACGCGGCGGGTGATCGCCCAGAGATAATAGCCGTAGATCGCCGCTTCGCGGTACTGCCGCCACGCCTCCTCGTCGCCGGGCATTGCCAGGCCGTGGCCACGCATCATCGAGAGATATTCACCGAGCAGCCTGCGCTCCTCGGCTTCGGCAACATCCACGCAGAGCACCGCATTGACGTGATAGGCCACGTCCAGCGCCCAGCCGCCGCGTTGAAGCAGTTGCCAGTCGATCAGGCCCACCCCCCCGCCAAGGCGGAAGACGTTTCCGGCATGGGCATCACCATGGACGAGGAATTGCGGGCACTGTCCATCGCGGGCCGCCAGCGCCCGGATTCCCGCGATCAGGCGCGGTGCGCTGCGGACTTGCCGGGAAAGACCGTCGCCGCGCGGTCCGTCCAGCAGCTCCTGGAGCGTTTCCGGTGTAACGTAGGTCATCTCCGCCAGTTGCGAAACGCGCGGGCGGATCCAGTCTGCCCCTTCCAGCAGGTCGCTGCGCGCGTGAAGCTGTGCGAGTTGCCCCAGACTGAGCACCGCGTCATCGGCACTGAAACTATCCAGAGCGGAACAGAACGTCGCGCCCTGTCCGATCAGGTCGAGCATCACCGTCACCGCCTGCCTGCCCCCCCGGTCGATCACCGTCGCCACGCAGTCAGGCACGGTGAGATCGACGGTCGGCGCGATCCGTCCGTAGAAGTCAGCCTCCAGAACACAGGTCGGTCCGCCGCGTGCGGTCGTCTCGTCCACGTCGAGCAGGCCCTTGAGACAGAACGCGCCGCTCTCCCCGCCCTCGAAAGTGACGGTGAACCGTACCTTGGTCGCGACCGTGCGGATCACTTCGACGGTCTCGACCCCGGATACCACCCTCCCGCCCGAGAACCCGGCGAGCACCGTGGTCAACCAGGCAGGATCGAGCGCCTCCGCGAGTGTGCGGGGAACATGGGCGCTAATCTGCTGCGGCCTCTTCCGAATGGCGGCTTCCGGCATGTCTGTTCTCCCGTGGCCGGTTCCGTCCGGCTTGTACAATTCTCTATTTCGGTACATAATTCGCAATAGAGAATTTATCGTGCCCGCGCAAATAGTCCCGAATGACCGGGAAAGCTGCGGAAATTCGCGAGATGGAGAAGGATCGCCGATGGGCAGGCCGCTGGAAGGCATCAAGGTCGTGGAGGTCGCGATGTGGGCATTCGTGCCGGCTTGCGGCGGCATGCTGGCCGATCTCGGCGCGGACGTCATCAAGGTCGAACCACCCAGCGGAGACCCCTTGCGCGGCCTCACGATCGGCTCGCTATCGGGCAAAGGCACGATCGACTATTCCTGGGAGAGCTACAACCGGGGGAAGCGCTCCGTCACCCTGGATCTCAAGCAGGAGGCGGGCCGCGCCGTGCTGGATCGCCTGCTCGCCGATGCCGACGTGTTCCTCACCAACCTGCTGCCTCCGGCCCGGCGCGCCATGGGGATCGATGCGGAAACGCTGCGCCGCACGTTCTCGAACCTGATCTACGCCAGCGGCAGCGCACTCGGCCCCAACGGCCCTGAAAGCGACCGTGGAGGCTACGACGCGATCACTTTCTGGGCACGCGGCGGCATCGCATCCTCGCTCACCGCGGATGAGGCGCCGCATCCGGTCGGCCCGCCCGGCCCGGCCTTCGGCGATACCTTGTCCGCTGCCATGCTCGCCGGCGGGATCTGCGCCGCCATAGCCCGCCGCGCGATGACCGGCGAGGCAGGCGAAGTCGATGTTTCCCTGCTGGCCGCCGCCATGTGGTCGCAGCAGCGGCTGATCTGCCAGGCCACTGCCGACGGGGTGCGGAAGTTCCCGCGCCCCGATGCGGCCCACCCGCACAATGTACTGGTCGCCAACTACCGCACCCGCGACGGCCGCTTCCTTGCGCTGTGCATGTTGCAGGCGGATCGCTACTGGGCCCGCTTCTGCGAGGTTTCGGGCCGCCCCGACCTTGCCGCCGACCCGCGCTTTACCGATGCCGAGGCCCGGCGCCGGAATCTTGCCGCCTGTCATGCCGAAGTGACCTCCCTGTTCGCCTCGAAAACGCTCGCGGAGTGGAAGCAGATCCTCGCCCGGCAGGACGGCCAATGGGATGTGGTGCAGGATGTCGGCGAACTGGCGCAGGACGAACAGGTTCGCGCCAATCGCTATCTCAAGGCGGTGCACTGCGCGGACGGCAGCACGATCCCGATGGTTTCGGTGCCGATGCTGTTCGAAGGCGAGGCCTTGCCCTCTGACCGCTCGCCCGAACTCGGCGCGGACAGCGACACCGTGCTTGCCGCACTGGGCTACAGCGAAGACGAAATCATCGACCTGAAGGTGCAGGGCGTGGTGTTCTGATGTTGCCCCGCAAACTGCCCATGCTGGAACCGGAAAGCGCCTTCTTCTGGACATCGGGCCAAGACGGAAAGCTGCGTATACAGCACTGCCTCGCCTGCGGGACATGGCAGCACCCTCCCCTGCCCCGGTGCGCCCAGTGCGGCAGCGAGGATGTCTCGCCGGAACCGGTTTCAGGCAGAGGCGTGCTGGCCAGCTTCACGATCAACAACGAACCATGGCTGCCCGGCCTCGAAGTGCCCTTCGTGTTCTGTGCAATCGAACTGCCCGAGCAACGCGGGCTCTACGTTTTCAGCAACCTTCTTGCCGACGTGGCGACCGCTCGCATCGGACTTCCTGTCACGGTCGTGTTCCAACGACACGAGGATATCTGGCTGCCCTTGTTCACACCCGAGACCGCATGACCCTGCTTCCCGAAAAACACGTCTGCGTGACCGGCGCCGCCCTATCGGAGATCGCACGTCCATCCGGGCGAACCGCGCTGCAACTGACCGCCGACGCCTGTCTCGCCGCCATCGCCGACGCCGGCCTTTCCCCGCGCGAGATCGACGGCATCGCCACCTATCCCGGCAAGTCATCCGAAGGCGGCGGGATCGCGCCGGTCAGCCCATCCGAGGCCGCTGCCGTACTGGGGATCGCTCCACGCTGGATTCTCGCTTCCTCGGAAGGCTTCAGCCACATGGCGCCGATCTTCAACGCGATCACCGCCATCGCCTGCGGCCTTGCGCGCCATGTCGTCATTTTCCGCACCGTGGCTCAGGCGAGCGCGCGGCAGCACGCCCGCGGCTCCACGCTGATGGCGGCCAGCCGGGAGCGCGTCGATGGCAACAATGCCTGGACGGTACCCTTCAACGCCCTCTCGCCGGTCAACACTTTCGCGCTTTACGCCCAGGCCTACTTCGAACGCTACGGCGCGGCGGCAGAGGAACTCGGCGCCATCGCCGTCAACGCCCGCGCGAACGCCGCGCACAATCCTTCCGCGATCTACCGCGAACCCATCACTCTGGACCAGTACATGGCCGCCCGCGTGATATCCTCGCCGCTGCGGCTGTTCGACTGCGACGCGCACGTCGACGGCGCCACCGCGCTGGTGCTGTCCCACCGGGATGCCGCCAAAGACCTGCTGAACCCGCCCCTCCATATCGAAGCCATGGGCATGGCCGTGGGCGGCCTCTGGACCGGACAGCACGAAGGCGACTTCACCCAGCTGCCCGCCGCCCGCCGCGCCGGAGACATGCTGTGGTCCCGTACCGACCTGAAGCCCCGCGAGATGGACTGCGCGCAGATGTACGACGGGTTTTCCATCTTCGTCTGGCTCTGGATGGAAGCGCTCGGCCTCGTTCCCCGCGGCGAGGCCTGCCGCTTCACACGCGGCGGCGAACGTATCGCGATCGGGGGGGAACTGCCGCTGAACACCGGCGGGGGCCAACTCTCCGCCGGACGGCTTCACGGATATGGCCACATTCATGAGGCAACCGTCCAGCTCTGGGGACGCGGTGGCGGCAGGCAGGTGCCCGGCGCCAGAACCGCAATCGTCTCGAACGGGGGCTATGGATACGGCGCGATGATCCTGCGGCGCGACTGATCGTATCAGCCGGACCGAGTCGCCCAATTGACTAGACAGTTCTTAATTGCGATCATTTGTTCGGTATTGCGAATAAAAAGGAATCGGGAGATGAGCGAAGCCGATCTGGCACTGAAACCGGCCCCGGAAGGCGCCCAAGCCGCATCCTGGCCCTATGGCCCGATCTTCGATGCCGACGCGCATATCGATCCCCCCCACGACATGTGGAAGGACTACCTTCCTGCGCGGCTCAAGGACCGCGCGCCCTTCATCGAGCACGCCGAGGACGGCGACTACATCTGCTTCGAAGGCAACCGCCGTCCCTTCATGATGATAAACAACCAGGCCGGGCGGGAAGGCAGGAACTTCAAGATGAAGGGCCGCCTCGCCGATCAGCGCAAGGTCTGGGAACCCACAACGCGGCTGGCCGACATGGACGCGGACGGCATGGGCGCCGCCCTGCTGTTCGGCGGCGGGCCGCTCGGCTCGTTCGACAACGAACTCTACGTCGCCAGCTACGAAGCCTATCAGAACTGGGTTCTGGACTTCTGCGCCGCCGCACCGGACCGGCTCTATCCAGTGGGCTACGTGCCGATGCGCGATGTCGGCGAAACCGTTGCCCACGTCCGCCGCCTTGCGGCCAAGGGCTTTCGCGCCATCAACCTGCCTGCCTTCCCCCAGAACCCCGAAGCCTGGAACACCAGTTCCGGCGTCGCCGCGCTCAAACCGGGGCAGGTCTCCGCGCTTACCGGCGATCCGAAGGGAAGCCTGCAATATTACCAGCCGGAGTTCGATCGCCTCTGGTCAGCGATCTGCGATCACGATCTCGTCGTCACGTTTCACCTGGGTGCCCGGGTGCCGCGCTTCGGTGAGAAGCAGTTCTTCCTGCCCGACATGCCGATGAGCAAGCTGGCCATGGCCGAACCGCTCGGCATCCTGATCTACAACGGCGTGTTCGACCGTTTCCCATCCCTTCGCATAGGCTCGATGGAAAGCGGTGTCGGCTGGTTCGCATGGTACGCCGAATACAACGACCGCACCTGGGAAAAGCAGCGCTTCTGGACGGAATCCCCGCTCAAGAACCCGCCGAGCTGGTACATGGACCGCAACGTCTACGGTTCCTTCATCCAGGACCGCGCCGGTATTCTGAACCGGGACCTGCCGGGCGGCCGCAACATCATGTGGTCATCGGACTATCCGCACTCGGAAACCACCTTCCCCCGCTCGCGCGAGGTTATCCTGCGTGACTTCGAGGGCGTGCCGGAGGCGGATGTACGGGCGATCATCCATGACAATTGCCGGCGGATGTTGGGGCTGACGTAACGAAAGCAGGGGCGGTGAGCGCAGCGGGCGCTCCCCCTTCGCCAGCGCCCTCACCCCACCTTCAATCTCGCAGCCATCGCCGAAGCATCCATCATCGGCGAACCGCGCAGATGGCCAAGCCGGATACCCGTGCACGTCATCTTGAACTTCGCAAAGTCCTCATACCATTCAAGGTCGGCGGCAGACTTTCCGGTCAGTTCCTCCCACAGCGCGACTGTTTCCTCACGGCTGCCCATGCCTTCCAGCGGAGCCCCGTGGGCCGAGCGCGGACCATGCATCGTTTCCGCCAGTACGCAGAACCACGCGAGGTCATGAAGAGCCCCGCCAAGCGAGGGCTGTTCCCAGTCCATCACCGCCACCACGTCGAAATCCTTATCGAACATCATGTTGCCGACCCGCGCATCGCCCCAGACGAGGCCCTCGGGCTGATTATCCGGCCAGAGCGAGCGAAGGCGCGCCAGCGCCGCGTCGAGCACGGGCAGCGGCTCGACCTGTTGCAACCAGCGCGCGAAGCGATTGTACTTGGCCCATTCCTGATCGAGCCCGCGCGGCGCGTCCGGCTGCCCGGCAAGGAAATCGAGAGAGCCGAGCGGAACCGCCTGCACCGCAGCAAGCTGCCCCACTGCATTGCGCCAGAGCACGCGGCGCTGCGCGGGGCTCGCATCCCGCAGCCACCCTTCACGGGCATAGGGCGGGACCGAAACCGGCACCCGCCCGACCTTCCTCTCCATCACGAAGAACGGATTGCCGAGCAGCGCCGGGTCAGGCTCGAACCAGAGCGGCCGGGCGACGCGAACCTGTCCGTCATCGGCCAGGACTTGCATGACCCGGTACTGCTCGTCGAACAGGTCGTCGGGAAAGACCGTGAAAGCGCGCGGCTTGATACGGACCACGCAGCCCTGCCGGCGTTCGGCACCCTGTTCGCGCCAGCAGGCATCGAACAGGACCGTCTCATGGCTTTGCCCGGCCCCGCGCGGATAGGCGACATCGCGGATTTCGACATCTGCCGCCTGCGGCATGCGCGCACCGAGCCAGCGCGCGAGCGTCACCGCCAGTTGTTCGAGATTCCGGGTCTCCGGCGCGACGATCACGTCCGACATCCAGTCCTACTCCCACCTGCATTCACGATTGTTCGATATCGCGAATTTATTTTCGGTATTTGTAAGATGCCGCACGGATGCGGTCAAGCGAGGCGAGCCTCGCCTGAAAGGAAAGCCGCGTGGAGCGGGGTGTCAGTCGGTTTCGGGATGTCCGATCAGGAAGCGCGAAATGCGGGTGCAGGCTTCGGCGAGCGCATCGCCCGCCCTGCGGATTTCCACACCGGTCATGGGGCCGTTGAATCCGGCCAGCACCAGCGAGATCGAGACCTTGTCCCTCGCTTCGTAGATCGGCGCCATGATCGCCATCAACGGATAATTGCGCGCATCGTCCAAAGCGGTTTCAGGCAGGACTGGCGGATCTTCCAGGTTGGTGACGATCGCGTTTTCGCCCGGGATACTGTCCGGCCGGCGGGTCAGCGCGATGAAGCCGTGCTCGCGCACGAAGGCCATGCCGCCGGCAAGCTGCTCGATCTGCTCGGCCGTGGGGGACGGGTTTATCCGTGCCTGGGCGGCGTCCGCGTCACGCGGGCTGCGCGCGTAGAACGCCGTTGCCTGCACCCAGCGCAGCGGCATCCGCGTACCCAGCGGAACCGGATATCCCACATGGCTCACCGAAGCGGCACGCTCGCGCAAGTGGATCACATCGCCTTCGAGGAAATAGGCGCCGCAGACGACATCGAAATCGTCCGCCAGCTTGCGCATCTCCGGCTGGGCTACCTGTAGCGGCGAGAAATGCTCGGCGGCGGTACGGCCGATCGCCGCCAGCGCCGGGCCCAGCACGTAAGTCTTGTCGCTGGTACGATAGAGGTAGCCCACGTCGACAAGGCCGGTCAGCAAGGCGTGACAGGTCGCGCGGCTGAGCTTGAGCGCGCGGACGAGATCGGTCAGCGCGAAGGCCTGCCCCGGATGGTCGGCGATGAAATTCAGGATGGCGGCCATGCGGGCGACGCCGGGAGAGGAACGCGACATGGGCACTTTCGCTATTTCGAATTCGTCGGGTATGCCCTGCACCGATCTTCGTCAATAGCGCCCTACCCCTGCCGCCGGAGCCGTTCCGCCACGACCCGCGCGATCTCCCGCCGGGCCACCTTGTTGGAATGGAGCAGCGGCACGTCCTCACGCGCCATTTCCACCCAAGCACGGGGCACCTTGTAGCCGGAAAGGCTGGCGCGCATCCTTGCTTCGATGGCGGCAAAGTCCAGCACCGCCCCCTCGCGCGGAACCACCGCCGCCGCCAGCAGCGTTCCGCGCTCCCGGTCCGGCAGGCCGACGACATAGGCGCTGTGCACTCCGCCAAGCGCCTGAAGCTCCATCTCGACTTCGGCGGGAGAAACATTGGAGCCGGACACCTTTATCATGTCCCCACCCCGCCCGACGAAATGAATGCGGCGCCCGTCGGCATGATCCTCGACCAGGCACATGTCCCCCGTGCGCAAGTAACCATCGGCGGTATAGTGATCGGCGCGCTCTATCTTGTGCAGGGCGGGTGCAACCGCGAGCCCGCGCACCTGCATCTCGCCCACTTCGCCGTCACCTACGGAATTGCCCTCCTCATCGGCTATGCGGATGTCGTAGCCGGGGGCGAAATGGTCCATCGGCGCGCAGACGGGGCGGCCGGGCACGCGGAATTCATCCCCCCAGCCGTATGGCCCCAGAGTCTCGCTCATGCCGAGGCCCCACCAGGGTTGCGGCCCCCGGATGCGTTCCAGATCCTCCTCGGCCAGTACGCTCCCCATGGCGAAGCGGCTGTTGCTGAGCGTGCGTTCGGTACAGACCGTTACCGCACCCACTTCCCAGTTCGGCACCAGCGAAAGCATCAGCCCGCCAACCCAGAACATCGGCAATTGCGCGGCGCGTTGCTCGCCCGCCTTGATTCCCAGCATTCCCGCCAGCCAATGGCCACGCGCCATGACCGCTCCATGGAGGTGGCGCACGCCCTTGGGCAGGGCCATCGATCCGGACGTGTAGATCTCGATCATCTGGTCGGTCGGATGAACTTCGCTCTCGACCGCCCTGAGCAGGTCTTCGCTCACGCCAGTCCCGGCCTCGATCAGCCAGGCCGTCGGCGCGATAGCCTCGTGAAGCGCCTCTCCATCGGAAACGATCCAGCGCAAATAGGGAATGCGGGGGATGAGCAGCGCCCCTGCCACCTGCCCATCCAGTTCGGGAACCGCCTCGGCCAATCGCGCCGCCATATCCTTGCCCAACATCTCGCGCTGGACCACCAGGCCCTGCACGTCGGACTGGCGCAGTACGCGGACCAGTTCATTGGCGCGGATCATGGTGCTGATCGGAACGGCGACGGCGCCGATCCGCGCTATCGCGGCCAAGGTAACGGCAAACCCCGGTCCATTGCCGAATATGAAACCAACGCGCGTACCCTTGCCCACCCCGCGCGCCAGCAAACCCTTCGCAAGGGCCGCTGAATCGCGGTCTAGACCGGTGAACGTGGCGCTATCGACACCGGACTCGGTTTCGAGGGTGATGGCGCATGTCCCGCCATGGGCATGAGCGGCCGACCGGATCAGTTCCGGGAAAGTGCGGGCCTTGCCCGGCGCATCTTCCGCGCACGCTTCGCTGGTCACTGCCCGATCATCCTCTCGCTGGGGTCATGCCCTGTCGAGAGCGATCCTGCGGCTTGCGGCAGGGCTGGGCAAGTTACCGGCAAAGGGCATCGCCCCTGCGTCATTCCCTATATGAGAATATACGTTCACTATCGCGAATTTTTAGCTTTCGGCAAAAGTGTAGGGCTGCGCCGCGCGGCGGTAGTCGTCGGCCAATACGTCCCGCCCGATCGGCGGCACCGAACGGGCGGCGCATTCCGCGCGCTGGCAGAGGCGGCAAGTCACCCCGATAGGCGTTCCCGCCACGGTCCCACCCTTCACACCTGCCGCATAGACAAGCTTGTCCGCCTCGTCCGCCGCACAGGCAAGCGCCACGGCGCGTGTCACCCTGGCGCGCCCATATCGCCCCTCGCCAAACGTCACCGTGCGCGCGATCGAGAAGAAGCGCTGCCCGTCCGGCAGTTCGAGCCACTGGGTGCGTATCTCTCCCGGCCAGCGGAATACCTGATGTACCGACCACAGGGGGCAGCCGCCGCCATGCGCCGCGAAAGGGAAGCCTGCGCCGTCCAGCCGCTTTGAGACATTGCCGGCCTCATCCACGCGAAGGAAGAAGAACGGCACCCGTTCCTCTCCCGGCCGATGGAGTGTGGTCAGTCGGTGCGCGACCTGCTCGAAACTGGCACCGAACAGGGCGCCGAGCGCATCGATATCGTAACCGCGCGCCTCCGCGGCACGGGCAAACCGGCCGTAAGGCATGAGGATCGCCGCCGCCGCGTAACCGGCCAGCGCGCGCCGCACGAGCGTGGCGGTCGTGGTCTGCGCAAAAGCCGCAGCGCGCACGACCGACACGATATCGCTGCGCATGGCGGTATGAGCGATGTGCGTGGCGATCTGGAACGCCCGGCTGGCGGGGCCAAGCGTGTCGTCGATCAGGAGTTGCTGGTTATGACGGTCGAACCGCCGCAGGGAATCGACCATGACATCCGGCGGCAGGAAGCGCACCCGCACGCCTTTTGCGCCCAGCCATGCCGCAGCCCCTCCCGCCTGCTCGATTTCGGCAGCCAACTCTTCGGCACGAACATCCAGCGCATGAAAATAGTTGCGAGACTGGCCAAGGAAGCGCTGCGCTTCGCGAACGGGCTCGCTTTCCTCCGCCGCCGGGCCGGATGCGCGTTGCTCCGCCAGCGCCTGGCTTTCGCGGGAATAGGCGCCGTGCAGGCGCAGCAGCGCTTCGGAAATGCTGGGGAAACTCATCGCAAGGTCGGCGATCTCCAGCGGCGGCAGGTCAATATCCGCGAACAAGGGATCGCGCAGCACCTCGCCCACGCGGCGGGCGTAGTCCTCACCGTCGTCTCCGGCGATGTCGGCCATGTCGAGCCGGTAGGTCCGCGCAAGGCGCAGCAGCATGTCCGCCGTAACGGGCCGCTGGTTGCGTTCCAGCAGTGCGACGTAGCTGGGCGAAATCTCCAGATCGTCGGCCATGGCCTGCTGCGTCAGCCCCAGTTCGCGGCGCAGGCGGCGCAGTCGGGGACCGAGATAAAGAGGGCGCGATTCAGCCATGACGGCAATCTTGTCATGCCCACACATCTTTACAAGGAATATCTGTAAAGTTTGACAACCGGACTTCGCCGCGCGTTTCGCACTGCACAAATGCCGCCTAACTCAAGGTCATCGCCCAAACACTTTCGACGGGGACTTTTGGCAGTGACCTACCAGAGCAAGATCAGCGAAGCCGGCCAGACCATCGGCACCGAGCCCACCTGGAACGGCATCGAACCGGAATCGGTCGCACGCATGCGTCTGCAGAACCGCTTCCAGACCGGCCTCGACATCGCCCGCCATACCGCGCGCATCATGCGCGAGGACATGGCCGCCTATGACGCCGATCCTGCCCGCTACACCCAGTCGCTGGGTTGCTGGCACGGATTCATCGGCCAGCAGAAGATGATCTCCATCAAGAAGCACTTCGGCACGACCAAGGGCCGCTACCTCTACCTGTCGGGCTGGATGGTCGCGGCGCTGCGCAGCGAGTTCGGCCCCCTGCCCGACCAGTCGATGCACGAGAAGACATCGGTTCCGGCGCTGGTCGAGGAACTCTACACCTTCCTGCGCCAGGCCGATGCCCGCGAGCTTGGCATGATGTTCCGCGATCTGGACAAGGCGCGAGACGCCGGAGACGAAGTCGAGGCCAAGCGGATCGAACATGCGATCGACAGCCACGAAACCCACGTCGTGCCGATCGTCGCCGATATCGATGCGGGCTTCGGCAATGCCGAGGCGACCTACCTGCTCGCCAGGAAGTTCATCGAGGCGGGCGCCTGCTGCATCCAGATCGAAAACCAGGTCTCGGACGAGAAGCAGTGCGGCCATCAGGACGGCAAGGTCACCGTTCCGCATGAGGACTTCATCGCGAAGATCCGCGCGGTTCGTTACGCCTTCATGGAACTGGGCGTGGACGAAGGGCTTATCGTGGCACGGACCGACTCGCTGGGTGCGGGGCTGACCAAGCAGATCGCCTTTACCCGCGAGGCAGGCGACATCGGCGACCGGTACAACAGCTTCCTCGATTGCGAGGAGGTTTCGCCTGATACGCTTGGCCACGGCGAAGTCCTCATCAGCCGCGACGGCAAGTTGATGAAGCCCCGGCGCCTGCCCAGCAATCTCTACCAGTTCCGCCCCGGGACCGGCGAGGATCGCTGCGTGCTCGATTGCATCGAATCCCTCAGGAACGGCGCAGACCTGCTGTGGATCGAAACCGAAAAGCCGCACATCGGCCAGATCGGCGGAATGGTCAGCCGCATCCGTGAGGTGATCCCGAATGCCAAGCTGGTCTACAACAATTCGCCCAGCTTCAACTGGACCCTCAACTTCCGCCAGCAGGTCTACGATGCCTGGGAAGCGGAAGGGCGTGACACCGGCGCCTATGACCGGGCAAAGCTGATGAGCGTGGACTACGACGGCACCGAACTGGGCCAAGAAGCAGACGAGCGCATCCGCACCTTCCAGAAGGACGCGGCGCGCGAGGCGGGGATCTTCCACCACCTCATCACCCTGCCGACCTACCACACCGCCGCCCTGTCGACCGACAATCTGGCGAAGGAGTACTTCGGCGAGGCGGGCATGCTCGGCTACGTCAAGGGCGTGCAGCGTCAGGAGATCCGCCAGGGCATCGCCTGCGTGAAGCACCAGAACATGGCCGGCTCCGACATCGGCGATGACCACAAGGAATACTTCGCCGGCGAGGCGGCCCTCAAGGCCGGCGGCACGCACAACACGATGAACCAGTTCGCTGCCTGAGGCAGCGGAGGGAACCAGTTCGCTCTGAGGCAGCGGGCGAACCAGTTCGCGGCCTCAGGCCCTTGGGGAAGATCCCCGCATAGCAAGGAAAGGAAGGTACTATGACCACCATGACCACCGAACCGGCCCGCGCCCGCGCGGTGCTTTCGAACCAGGACTTCAAGCTGCTTCAGGAAGCCGTGCTGTTCTACATGCGTGCACACGAGGACGATCCGGTCTCGTCGACTTATTCGAACCTCTACCACCGCCTCGGAACCGCGGGTCGGCGCTGAGCCAGTGAAATCCGCAAGGGAACGCCGGCATCGATAACGCCGGCGACCCGCGCGACCGGCCCCTCGGGACCGGATAACCACTCAAGCGTTTTCCTGGGGAGGAAAGCCAAGGCCCGTCGCACTCCGGTGCGGCGGGCTTCTCGTGTCAGTTAACTTTATCTTCGAATGCGCCTCCCCATCGGCAACCAAATGCTCCGCCCTGCGTTGGCAGAAAAATTAACGTCTTGTGGCATAAGGTGATTTCAGCACAGGGGCTTGGTCGTTGGTTCTGGGAAATGCTGAGAAAGAATACGTGATGCCGGACGGCGACCTGCCGACCGGAACGCTCGAAGCCGCACTGGCTGCTGCTTCGCGGGCGGATCAGCGACTGCGCGAAGCGATCGACGTGCTGCCGCAAGGCGTGGTGTTCCTCGACGAGGAAGGCCGATACATCCTGTGGAACCGCAAGTACGAGGAAATCTACTGCCGCTCGGCCGACCTGCTGGAACCGGGCGCCAGGCTGGCCGATACGCTGCGAGTGGGCGTCCAGCGCGGCGACTATCCCGAAGCCATGGGCCGCGAGGAAGAATGGCTGAACGACCGCCTTGCGCTTATCCAGCAGCCCACCAGCCGTCACGAACAGCGCCTGTCCAATGGCCGCTGCATCCTGATCGAGGAACGCAAGACGGAGGACGGCGGCTCGATCGGCCTTCGCGTCGACATTACCGACCTCAAGCAGAAGGAAGAAAGCTTCCGGCTGCTGTTCGAACAGAACCCGCTGGCCATGCTGGTTCACGATTCCGGCACCGGCCGGATCAATACCGCCAACGAATCCGCCTGCCGCCTGTTCGGCTATTCCGCCGCCGAAATGTCGGGCCTCAACGCCCGAAAGCTGTTCGGCGAGGATAACTGGGCTGCTGCCGCCAGAATGCTGGCCGCCAGGAACCCCACCCGCGATGCCGGATGGCAGATGCTGCGGCGCGACGGCGAAGTGGTGGAAGCGGTTGTCTCCACCCGCCGCCTGCTCCTCGATGGCGTGGAAGTGACGATCGTCTCGATCTTCGACGTGACCGAGCGCCGCCGGATCGAGCAGCGCATGGAACACATGGCGCGCCATGACGAACTGACCGGCCTCGCCAACCGCTCGCACTGCCGCGATACCTTGCGTAACATGCTCGACGCGGCCTCGCCTGCCGAAACCGTCACTCTCGCGCTGATCGACCTGGATCACTTCAAGACAGTGAACGATACTTACGGCCATCATTTCGGCGATGCCCTGCTGACCGACGCGGCGCGCAGAATGCGCGAACTCGTGCCGCCAGGCGCCTTGCTCTGCCGGATCGGCGGAGACGAATTCGCGATCATCTTCCGCCGGTCGAGCCTTACGCAAGCCGAACTCGTGAGCAAGGCGATCATCGCGACGCTTTCCGAACCCTTCCACGTCCACGGCAACACCCTGCACATCGGCGCCACCGTCGGCTTTGCCAGCGCGCCCTTCGACAGCACCGACCACGAAACGCTCATGCGCTTCGCGGACCTTGCGCTCTATGCCGCCAAGGCCGAGCGCAGGGGCAGTTGCCGCGCCTTCGAAATGGCGCTGGACGAAGCCGCACAGGCCAAGAGCCGGCTGGAAAAGGACTTGCGCCAGGCCGTCCGCGACGGCGAACTCGAAGTCCATTACCAGCCGCTGCTCAATCTCGAAACGAACACCATCGAATGCTGCGAAGCGCTGCTTCGCTGGAACCACGCCGAGCGCGGCCAGGTCTCGCCCGAAGTGTTCATCCCGCTTGCCGAGGAACTCGGGCTGATCGACAAGCTGGGACGCTTCGTGCTCCAGACTGCCTGCCACGAAGCCATGAAATGGCCTGACGATGTGCGCCTCTCGGTCAATGTCTCGCCGGTCCAGTTCCGCAACGGAAACCTCCTGGGCACCGTCATCAACGCCCTGTCCAGTTCCGGCCTCGCCGCAGACCGGCTTGAACTGGAAATCACCGAGGCCGTGCTGATGGAGCGCGGCCCCCGTCCTGCCGCGATCATCCGCAACTTGCGCTCCTTCGGTATCGGCATTTCGCTCGACGATTTCGGGACCGGCTACTCATCGCTGAGCTACCTGCTCAATTACCCCTTCACCAAGATCAAGATCGACAAGTCCTTCATCCTCAACCTCCACGAAGAGGCCAATTCGCGCGCGGTGATCCGGGCAGTGATCGGTCTGGGCCGCAGCCTCGGCCTCACCGTCGCGGCAGAAGGGATCGAAAGCGAGGTGGAGCGCGAATACCTTCGGGCCGAAGGCTGCACGCAAGGCCAGGGCTTCCTGTTCGGCCGCCCTCAGCCAGGCACGATGCTGCGCTTTTCATCGCAGCCATCGAGCGCGCTCGACGCCGCCTGATCCTTCCCGCAACTGTCACTGAATCCGGCGAATACTTTGCGATCCGGCGCGAGGCAGGGCATGAAGCCGTGACCCACGCCAGAGCCGTCCAAGGAGCCGCTGGATGAAGAACATCGCCACCCTGACGATGAACCCGACGATCGACGCATCCTATGACGTCGGCAAGGTTCGCCACACCAACAAGATGCGTACCGACAACGAGCATTACGCTCCCGGCGGCGGCGGCATCAATGTGGCGCGTGTCTTCGTCCGGCTCGGCGGCAATGCGCGCTGCTACTATCTTTCCGGCGGCGCCACCGGCCCTGCCCTCGACGGCCTGATCGACCTTCACCAACTGGTCCGAACCCGCATCCCCATCGCGGGGTCCACGCGTATCGCTGCCGACATCCTCGAACACGAAACAGGCAAGGAATATCGGTTCACGCCCGCCGGGCCGGAAATCAGCGAAGCGGAATGGCGGGAATGCCTAGATCGCGTCGCCGAAGCCGATTGCGACGTGATGGTCATGAGCGGATCGCTCCCCCCGGGCGTCCCGGAGGACTTCTACGCCCGTGCCACCCGCCTGTTGCGCCCGCGCGGTATCGAAGTCGTTCTCGACACCTCGGGCGCTGCGCTGGTCGCCGGAATCGATGCCGGAGGGCTGCTGCTGGTCAAACCGAGCCAGAGCGAATTGCAGCATTATGCCGGACGCACGCTCGACTCGGTCGGCGCGATCGGGACTGCGGCCATGGAAATCGTCGAGGCGGAGAAGGCCAGGTTCGTCACCGTGACCATGGGCCATGAAGGCGCGGTCCTGGCGCGCGCCGAGGGGCCGTTGTTCCTGCCTGCCCTCAAGGTCGACGCGGCAAGCGCCGTGGGCGCGGGCGACAGCTTCGTCGCGGCGATGGTTCATGCCCTGTGCCGGGGCGACGGCGAACTCGAGGCATTCCGCCGCGGCATGGCCGGCGGCTCCGCCGCCGTGCTGCGCGCCGGCACCGATCTCGCCCGCGCCGAAGACATCGACCGGCTGCTGGAACGGGTGGAACCGCTCTAGACTACGATCGCCCGGCGGCAGAACTCCCAGATTGCCACCCCAAGCGTTTCACGCTCGGCAAGATCGGGGGCGCCGCCTTCCTCCTGAAGCAGCACGGTGTGAACCGTGGTCGAGACAAGGTTGTAGATCAGCCGTGCCTGCAGGCTGGGATCGGCCTGCAGGAGCAACCCCTGTTCGATGCCTTCGGCGACATGGCCGGCAATCAGGTCCAGTAGCGGTTGCAACGCCGCCTGCAATTCGGCCGGGCGAGACTGCGCAAGCCGGAGGTGTTCGCGGCTGAGCGCGGCGCTGCGCAAGTGCGCGCCGCTGCTCCGCGTCTGCCCCAACTGGCCCACGACGATGCCGGAAACGATAACCTGCAACGCCTCCACAGGATTGTCTGCGCGCGACGAGATATCCCGGAACTGCAACGCCGCCGCCCGCAGCGAAGCATCGAATACCGCCAGCACGAGGTCGTCCTTGCTCTGGAACCGCTCATAGAAGGCACGCCGCGCCAGGCCCGTGCGTGACAGCACCGCCCGGATCGTCAGGCCTTCGAGCCCGCCCTCGTCAAGCAGGTCATGCGCCGCCTCTATCAGCAGGCACGTCCGATCGCGTTCGCCGTCATCGAATTCGGCAAGTTGGGTGGGAGACGGTCGAACAGTGGCCATGGGCGATGGATTAGGCCCTCCGTCCGCGCCGGTCCAGTGCCCGCAATTGCGAAGTTCTCGCCGGTGATTGACTTCACCGGGGGGGAGCGGCTAGAAAATGGAGAACAGCGTTCTCAGAAACGCGCTCAACGGATGAAGGACAGGAGAGTTCGATGCCCAAGGTCACTTATGTCGATCACGAAGGTCACACGACCGACGTGGACGTGGCGATCGGCGAAAACGTCATGCGCGGTGCGGTCTATAATGGAATAGAGGGCATCACCGGCGAATGCGGCGGCGGCCTCTCCTGCGCCACCTGCCATTGCTACGTAGACGAGAACTGGACCGAAGCGGTGGGCGGGCCTTCGTCCCAGGCGGAGGAGGAACTGCTGGAATCGGCTGCTGCCGAAGTGAAGCCGAGCAGCCGCCTCTCCTGCCAGATCGACATGACCGAGAGCCTCGACGGGCTCGTGGTGCACATGCCCGAGCATCAGTTCTGAAGCCGGACACAGGGAGAGAACGATGCCTATCGACGCCGCCAACCCGGTTCCGCCCAGTTTTCCGCGCCATGTCGGCATGGACCAGGTGCCCGATCATGTCCCCCCCGAACTGATCCGCCAGTCCGGCCTCACCTTCGGCCCCGATTTCCTGGCCAACCCGCATGACTTCATGGCCGCGCTGCACGAAAAGCAGCCGCCGATCTATTACGACGTCAGCCCGATGGGCAACATGTGGCACCTCACCAAGCATGAGGACGCGCTGTTCGGTCTGCGCCATCCGCAGATCTTCTCGAACGAAGGCGCCACACCCTTCCCGCGCGATCCGAACGACTATTTCTACTTCATCCCGATCGAGATCGATCCCCCGCATCACCGCAAGTACCGCAACATCGTGGACCCGGTGTTCAGCCCGCAGGGCGTGCTTAAGCTCGAACGGCTGATCCACCAGCGCGCGAACGACCTGATCGACGAGATCGAGGCCAAGGTCGCGGCAGGCGGCGAGTGTGAGTTCACCGAGGACTTCGGGCGGCCACTGCCGGTTGCGGTGTTCCTCGACATCATGGGCCTGCCGCAGGACATGCGCGATACGTTCGTGGAATGGGCAATGGAACTGCTCCATTCGAACGACCGCGCGATCATGGGCCAGTCGATGGCCAAGATCACCGCCTATCTCAAGCAAGCCATCGCCGAGAAGAAGGCCAACCCGGACGACGGCGTCGTCAGCCTGATCGCCCATGCGGAACCAGACGGCGTGCCGCTTTCCGACAAGGAAATCTTCGGCTTCGTCTGCTTCCTGTTCATCGCCGGTCTCGACACCGTTTTCGCCACGCTCAACAATATCTGGGCCTGGCTGGCGGAAAACCCCGAGAAGCGTCAGGAAATCATCGACCGTCCGCAGGACATCGACAGGATCGTCGAGGAACTGCTCCGCCGCTGGTCAGTGACCTTCTCCGGCCGGGTGCTTGACCAGGATCATGAAATGCGCGGCGTGCAGATGAAGAAGGGCGATCGCGTCACCTTCATCCTGCCTGCCTGCAACTTCGACCCTGAGGTGTTCCCCGACCCGATGACGGTGAACTTCGACCGCCCCCGCAAGACGATCCTCGCCTTCACGGTCGGCGTTCATAGCTGCATGGGCGGGCACCTTGCACGGCTCGAAGTGAAGATCGCATTGCAGGAATGGCTGAAGCGCGTGCCTGACTTCACGCTCAAGCCCGGCACCCGGATCGAGTACCGCCCCGGCGGCGTGATCGGCCCCGAAGCCGTGCCGCTGGTCTGGTAAGGGCACCGAGCCAAGGGAGCCGCGCCAATCGGTGCGGCTCCCTTTTCATGTCATTGCATCCCGCGCGATCTCCATCGCTGCGAGTTGCAGCCTCAGGCCTTCGTTTTCTGCGCGCAGCGCGGTGATCTCGCGGTGGGCGCGGACGATGGCCGGCACAGCCACCCGAGACGGTTCAGGCCTACGTTTCGGCGGGCCGGCATTCGGGGCGGCACTCCGCAACATGGCCGCAAACCGATTGGCCGAGGCACGAACCCACGCCTCCATCAGGACAAGCGCGCCATCGCGCCAGATGGCCGGCGCACGATCGCTTGTGAGGGGTTCCGGCCCAGAGGACATTGGCATCGCGAAGGCTTCGTCCACGGATAAAGCGGCGCAGGCCTCCTGACAGGCCTGCGCCGCACGAGCAGCGCGCGGGACGACCCTTGGCGCCTGCTCCCCGGACTTCGCCGCCCACAGTCCGGCGGCGCGCCCTGAACTCCCATGATGACCGTCACGGCCTGGCCGCGCCTGCCGAAGTGAACCCGTCCCCCGCCCGTGGCCCTTCGCACAGGAAACCGGCTCGTTTCCGGCCAGTACGGGCTTGGCCCTTGCGGCCTCCCGGCGCCCCTTTACTACCGGCTGCATCAAGGATCGGAGCAGGGTGAGCAGCGGATCCTGCGAGGCACCGTACCCGGCGCGCAGGCCGCAAGTGCACAGCCTGGGGGCGGTCCAGATCCATCCGCGATCATGACACAGCGCCGCTCCGCTTTCAGCGCCCCCACTGGCGTTCCCGTCATCATTGGCAGCCGGAACCATCGAAGGCCCACGCCGCTCCAACGCCAGTTTCCGCACACGCTTCGTCGCGTGCTGCCCCGATGCGCCCCGAGGGTCAGTCTGCAGATGCCGTTCGGCTATGCCTTTCCCGCGCCGCGTTTCCGGTTTCGATCTGTCCCCGGCAGCTTTTCGCGACCCCGAGTCCTGCAACGACCGGTTGCTCCGGGGGTTTGATCCTTTCCCCTTGCTTCCGGGCAGCTCTTCACCCGGGGCCTCTTCGTCCATGGGCTTTCTCCCAAGTTCTGAAGCTTTCCCCATGGCTGTCACGCGAGCGGCCGGGATTGAAGGTCAGTTAACTCCGTTTTCGTCCGACAGCCCGCTGCGCGCGCGGGACACCGCCCAGTGCCTGTGGTTAATCGAACGGAAACGGGCGCACTTGAGTCAACCCGGAGTCCAGGGCCGCGAGCGCCGCCGCAGCCGGGCAAGGCCTCGTGCCCGGCCTTGCAGCACCGAGGATGCAATCGTTGCGCACGCAAAAGCCATGCACAAACGAGCGCGGATCATGCAATTCCGCTTTGAGATCGCGAGAAATTGTTGCAGAGTGCTTGGCGAAAGGCCGCTAGCGGCTTTACCGGCGTTGGGAGAGAGCGCGCCGGGAGGGAGGTCTACTTCCTTTCCGGCGCGCCGATACTTCGCAGGTGCAACATCATCCAAATATTCGGTTTTGACAACCCTGTTCCGCAAAATTGCGGGGCAGGGTTATCGATGCCATGCTGCATGAAGCACCGCTTGTTAGCGGATGCAGCATGCCCTGCTGCGGCTTCATCGCGTGGCGACGCAGGAGGAAGTGATTCGCCGCGCCGCCCGGCCGCATCTCGATTGCGGGCATGGAACGCCTGGGCTAGCCGCGGGGTACATCAGCAGCGAGCCCGTTCTTGACCCAGCCGACCGTCCCCCACCCCACTCCGCCGCGCAAGGGACAGGCCCGGCTGCTCTGGTCCATCGCGCTTCCCGCGATGCTCACCAACGTTGCCACCGCCCTGTTCGGGCTGGCCGACATGTGGGCCATAGGCCGCCTCGGCGATGCACCGGCGCAAGGCGCGGTGGAACTCGGCGCGAAGTACATGATGGGCCTGCTCAACGTGTTCAACTTCCTGCGCACCAGCACCGTCGCGCTGACGGCTCAGGGGACCGGTCGCGCCGACCGGCAAGCGCAGGCGGAAACACTAACCCGCGCCATGGCCGTGGCGATGGGCATCGGGGTGCTGCTGCTCTGCCTGATGCCCGTGGCGATCCCGTTCGGGCTCGACCTGCTCGAAGCGAGGGGGCCGCTGCGCGAAAGCGCCGGGGACTATATCGCCATCCGCTATTGGGCAGGGCCGCTTTGGCTCGGCAACTGCGTGCTGGTGGGATGGCTGATCGGACAGCGACTGGTGCGCCATGTCCTCGTGGTGGAAATCGGCGCCAATATCCTGCACATCGCGCTCGACCTGTTACTCGTCCTCGTCGCGAAGTGGGGCGTTGCCGGCGTGGCAACCGCGACGCTGACGTCGGAACTGTTCAAGTTTCTGGTTCTCGCCGCCATCGTCTTGCGCCGCCCCGAAGCCGGCACGGCCTTCGCCCTGGCCCGGTGCCGGACAACGTGGCGGCGCGGCGAACTGGCCCGCCTTTTCGCACTCAACCGCGACCTGTTCCTGCGAACCCTGTTGCTCACCGCCGTGCTGCTCGCATTCGCCCGTGCCGGTGCGCAGGCCGGGCCGCTGACGCTGGCGGCGAATGGCATCCTGTTCCAGCTCTTCATGCTCGCCACCCTCCTGCTCGACGGCTTCGAAAGCGCCGCACAAGTGCTCTGCGGCGAGGCGCTCGGCGCGCGAAACCGGGCTGGCTTCGCGGCAACGGTTCGCTCGGCACTGCTATGGGGCGGCGTGATGGGCCTTGCCCTCACGCTCGCTTACGCGGTGGGAGGCAAGGCGCTGGCGGCCGCATTCAACACCGATCCGGGGGTGATCGCGGCCACTGCGGTTTACGCGCCATGGCTCACCCTGCTGCCACTGCTCGGGGTCTCGGCCTATGTTCTTGACGGGGTGTTCGTTGGCGCCGGGTGGACGCGGGCGATGATGGGGACGATGCTGGCCGCAATGGCAGGTTACGCGCTGCTGCTCTGGCTGCTCCATCCGCTGGGCAACCACGGCCTCTGGGCGGCCTTCACGATGTTCTTCGTCATTCGCGGGCTGGGGCAGGCTGTGGTGCTGCCCCGCCTCGCAAGGCGCAGCTTCAGCGTTTCCTGAACACCAGGCTCAGGTTGTCGGCAGGCATGGAGATCACCTGTTCCAGATCGAGCCCCCTGACGGCGGCGATATCCGCGACGTCTTCGAGCAGGCGCAGGCCCCATTCGGGATTGCGGCGCTTGAGGTCCTCGTCGAAAGCCGCGTTGCCCGGTTCGATCGCATGTCCCTCGCGGCGGTAGGGACCATAAAGCACGAGCGGCGCCCCCGCGGTCAGCAAACGTCCCGCCCCCGCCATGAGCCCCAGCGCCGATTGCCAGGGGCTGATGTGGACCATGTTGATGCACACGATCGCATCGGCGCTGCCGACAGGCCAGTCCTGCGCGGCAGCGTCGAGTTCGAGGGGCGCCAGCAGGTTGGGCAAGCGCTCCGTCTCCCGCCAGCCCTCGATGGAGGCGCGGGCGGCAGCATCCGGATCTGTCGGCTGCCAGTCGAGCCCGGTCATGGCCCGTGCGAAGTATACCGCATGTTCGCCGGTGCCCGAGGCGATCTCCAGCACAAGGCCGCTCGATGGCAACGCACCGCGTAGTACGGCGAGGATAGGATCGCGGTTGCGGACAACGGCGGGAGCATGGCGGCGAGCGTCGTTCATGCGGCGGGACTAGTCCCGCCGCATCACTCCCACAAGCCCAGCGGATCGCACCCGGCGGTGTCTTCGATCGGGACTTCGCAGCAAGTCTCGGCGGTTCCGTCCATGAACCCGCAGAAGCGTTCATGCAGGGTTTCAAGATTGATGCGCCGCATCTCCACTTCGCTGAACCCGGCCGCAAGGATCGCGGCGAGCGCACGCTGCTTCTGGGCGATAAGGTCTATCGCCTGAAGCTCGCGCAAGTGCCGCGCAACGAAAGTCTCGTCACGGCAGAACACTTCGCCCAGGGCTTCGATCTCGGCGCCGAGTTCGCCCAGGACTTCGGCCATGGCGATGAAGCGCGGCTCGAAAATCGGTTGGTGGATCATCCGCTCAGGCCGCCGCCGCCACGTCGCCCGGCGTACCGCCGGTTTCGCTCAGCGCCCGCAGGTCGAGCACCATGACCATTCGCTCGTCGATGGCGACGAGCCCTTCGAGGAACGGCGTCACCTCGTCCTGCCCCGCATTGGGCGGGGGCTGCAAGGTTTCCGACTGGAGCGCGACGATGTCAGAAACCGAATCCACGATCAGCCCCTGCGCCTGCCCACCCACCTGGCAGACGATGATGGCGTGGCGCGCAGTGGCCTCGGTGGCGGGCCAGCCGAGCCGCGCCGCGAGGTCGATCACCGGCAGGACGGTTCCGCGCAGGTTGACCACGCCGGCGACATAGCGCGGCACACGCGGCATGGGTGTCACCGGGGTCCAGGCGCGTATTTCGCGGATGGCCATGATGTCGAGCGCGAAGATCTGTCCGGCGACTTCGAAAGTGATGAGTTCGCGGTGCATGGCGAGCCTGTCCTCAATGTGCGACGCGGCGAACTGCCGCGACAAGCTTGTCGGTGTCGAAAGGTTTTACGATCCATCCGGTAGCGCCGGCGGCCCGGGCACGGGCTTTCTTCTCGTCCGAGCTTTCGGTGGTGAGAACCAGGATGGGCCGGTCGCGGTGGCGGGTTCCACCGCGCACTTTCTCGATCAGGCCGAACCCGTCGAGCCGGGGCATGTTGATGTCGGTGATGACCACGTCCACCTCGTTCACCGCAAGCCATTCCAGCGCCGAAAGGCCGTCATCCGCATGCGCCACGTCGAAGCCATTGGTGGAAAGCGCATGGTTGAGCAGCGCGCGCATCGAGGCGCTGTCGTCTACGGTCAGGATGCGGGTGCTACGGGACATAGGGAGCCTCGTTTCTTCAGAACAGTTCGACTTCGCCGCGCGCGGCCGGGCGAACGGGGGGCTGGACGACCGGCTCGGGCGCATCGGCCGCCGCCACCATGCGGCAGCGCACGAGACCGGAAGCCGGGCGGAAATCGAGGCGACGTGCGGCAAGGCCGCCAAGATCCTCGCGCACCAGATCGATCCCCTCGCGCAGGAGGAAGCTGCGCGCGAATTCGGCATTGGCGCTGCCGATCCGCTGCATCCCCCGGTGGAGGTTGGCGCCGCCGTACAGGTGCGCGCGCATCCTGTCCTTGCGCCCGCCCTGCTGCAGCATCTCGTTGATGAGCATTTCCATGAGGTAGACGCCGTAATGCACGTCGACCTCGCCCCGTTCGGTGCCGGACAGCGGCTTGGGCAGGAGAAAATGGTTCATTCCGCCCAGTCCCGCGGCGGGATCGTGGAGGCAGGTGGCGACGCAGCTGCCCAGCACGGTGCCGAACTCGTCCGCCGGCGAGGCGCTCACGCGGAACTGCCCCTGGAGCACGGTGACATGGCTCATGCCGTCCAGCCGATTGTCAAGCATCGCCTCAGGCCGCCTGATGCAATGCATGACGCGCAATGCGGTCGATCGGCGCGACGACGCTGGCAGCGCCGAGCGAAATCGCCGCGCGCGGCATTCCGAAAACCGTGCAGGTGCTTTCATCCTGCGCGATGGTGTGTGCTCCGGCGCGGCTCATCGCCAGCAGCCCGCGCGCGCCGTCCTGCCCCATGCCGGTAAGGAGGATTCCTACGGCCCCGCTTCCCACTTCCGCCGCAACCGAAGCGAACAGCGCGTCCACGCTCGGGATGTGCCCGGAAACCGGCTCCCCCCGGCGCAGCCTTGCGTGCAGCGCGCCGCCTCCCCCACCGCTCATCGCCGCCTTCACTGTGAGGTGGCAGTCCGCTTCGGCGGCGAGATAGACGTTGCCATGGCGCAGCGGCATATCCTGCGCCGCAACCTGCACCCGCGCCGGGCACACCTGGTCGAGCGTGCGCGCGATGGCCGGGGCGAAGCGCGGGTTGACGTGCTGGACGATCAGCGTCGGCGGGCAGTCTTCCGCGAAATCGCGCAGCAGAACCTGCAGCGCCTCGACCCCGCCGGTAGAGGAGCCGACCGCGATCAGCCGCGTGTCGCGCCGGATCGAACGGCGGCCCTCCTCTGCCACGGCCCGGGTCGCCGGGCGGTGAAAGCGGACTTGCGCAGCCTGCCGGATCATCGCCGCCAGTTCGCCGCCATCCTGAAGCGTCAGGCGGCCCGAGCGATCGTACTTGGCATAGCAGTCCACCGCGCCGAGGCCGAGGGCGCGCGCGGTAACCTCGCTGCCCTCCTGCGTCGCGCCGGAGACGACGATCACCGGAGTTGGCCGCAGGGTCATGATCTTCTCGAGGAAATCGAGCCCGTTCATACCCGGCATCTCGATGTCGAGCGTTACCACATCGGGATCGAGCCGCTTGATCATCTCGCGCCCCTCGGCGGCGTTGGATGCGGCGGCAACCACCTCGATGTCGCCCTGCTCTCGCAGCCGGGACATCAGGATCGCACGCATGGTGGGGGAATCGTCGACGATGAGGACGCGGATGCTCATGCGCCCCTCCGGCGGTAGATCGTCGGGCCGACCAGTTCGAGCAGGTCCGCCGCCGATCCGGTCACCCGCTCGGAATGGCCGATGTAGAGGTGGCCGCCCGGAAGCAGCGCCTCGGCGAAGCGGCGCACGAGCCGCTCGTTGGTCGCGGCGTCGAAATAGATCATGACGTTGCGGCAGAAGATCACGTCGAACCGGCCCCGGATCGGCCATTCGCCAAGCAGGTTGAGCGCGCGGAACCGAACGATGGAGCGCGGCGGCTCGGCCAGCGTCACGTGTCCGTGCTGCTCGGCCGTCCAGAGCCTGCGCAAGTCCTGCGGCACCGGCTTGAGATCCTTGGCCGCGTAAGTCGCGCCCGCCGCCTTCTGCAGCGCGTGCGGGGCGATGTCGCTGGCAAGCACGCGCAGGTCGCGGCGCGCGAGGTCTATTCCCGCCGCCCGGTCCGGGCCCAGCAGGGTCATGACGATCGACCATGTTTCCTCGCCGCTTGAACATCCCGCCGACCACAGCCGCACGGGGTCGCGCTGGTGGAGCTTTTCCACGAGGCGCGGGCGGACCTCGCCCTGCAGATGCTCGAAGTGGTGCGCCTCGAGGTAGAAAAAGGTGTGGTTGGTGGTGAGCGCCGCCACCGCCCTGCCCATTTCCTCACCGTTCGCGCGCATCATCTCGATATAGCGCGAGAACGTGACCGCCCCCGCCGCGCGTACCAGCGGGGCGAGGCGGGAATAGACCAGCATCGCCTTGCCGTGCGGCAGGACGATGCCGACCGCCTCGTGGACGATCCGCGAGACCGCCGTGAAATCGGCGGTGCTGTAGATTTCCGGGCTGACGCCGGGAACCGGGTCGGTCATCGCGCTCGTGGCCATCACGCCGCCTGCCTTTCCGGGCCGGACGCCTCCGGTCCCGGCATCGCCGGAGACGACAGGACGCAGGCAACCAGACCGTCCACGTCGACGATCAGGGCCACCCGCCCGTCACCCAGGATGGTCGCCCCGGCCACGCCTTCCACCGATCGGAAGTTGGTCGCCAGGCTCTTGATGACGAACTGGCGCTGGTCCTGGATGTCGTCCACCAGCAGCGCAGCCTGCCCGGCGCTCTCGGTATCGACGACGACCAGCACGCCTGCCCCCGCCGAAGGTGCGCCGCCGCACGCGCCCAGCGCCTCGTGCATGGCGATGACCGGGATGAAGCGTCCACGCACGTTGAGCACCTGACGGCTCGTGCCGATGCCCTGCACCTCGTTCTCGCCGGGACGCAGGCTCTCCACGACATGGGAGAGCGGCACCACCAGGGTCTGGTCGCCGACGTTGACGATCATGCCGTCGGAAATGGCGAGGGTTAGCGGGAGCGTGAGGATGAATTTCGTGCCCTGCCCCGGCGTGCTCTCGATCGTGATCCGTCCGCCCAGTTCCTTCACGTTCTGCCGCACCACGTCCATGCCGACCCCGCGCCCCGAGATGTTCGAGACGACTTCCGCGGTGGAGAAGCCCGGCGCGAAGATCAGGTTGTCAATCTCCTCGGCGGAAAGCTGCGTGTCGCTGCCGACGATGCCCTTGTCGATGGCCTTGGCCAGCACGCGCTCCCGGTTGATGCCCGCGCCGTCATCGGCGATGGAGATGAGGATGCGGCCGGAGCGATGCTCGGCAGCAAGGGTCAGCGTGCCTTCGGGACGCTTTCCGGCGGCGATCCGCTCTTCGGCGCTTTCTATGCCGTGGTCCACCGCGTTGCGGATCAGGTGCGTCAGCGGCTCGCCGAGGCGTTCGATCACGGTCTTGTCGAGTTCGGTGGTTTCCCCCAGCACTTCCAGCCGCACATGCTTGCCGGTGGTCGCGGCCAGATCGCGCAGGATGCGGGGAACCCGGCTGAACACGCTGGCGATCGGCTGGGCCCGGATCGACATGGCGCTTTCCTGCATGTCCCGCGTGAGGCCTTCGAGCAGCGAGAGTTCCTCGCTCGCGGTGACGCCCGCCCCCTCCAGCCGCTGCACGAGCATGGCCTGCGCGATCACCAGTTCGCCCACCAGGTCGATCAGGCGGTCCAGCTTGAAAAGATCGATGCGGATCGACTGCCCGGCGGCAGACGCGGCGGCGGGCTCGCCCTTCCCCGGCAGCGGCTCGGCCCTGCCGGCAGGCGCTTCGGACGGGACCGTTTTCGCCGCCGCTTCGGCCGGGGGCATGGCGATTTCGGCGGGTTCGACAGGCGGGATCGCCTCGCCCTCCCCGATCGCCAGCACGCAGTCCTCGCCGATGAAGTCGAATATCTCGCGTACCATGTCCTCGGCGACATCGCCCGGCATCGCATAGCTCCAGCCGAGATAGCCCTGCGAAACGTCAAGCTGGTCCAGCGGCGGCACGTGCGAAATGTCGCAGTGCAGGCATTCGCCGCCGAGCGCAGCCACATCGCGCAGCATCAGCAGCGGCTCGCTGCCGTTGCGCATGGCACCTGCGCGGGGGCGAATGTGGACCTGCCAGCGCGGCTGTTCGCGCGGCGGCAGGTCGAACCCGCCGGTGAGATCGTCAAGCAATGCATCGAGGTCGAGCGCGAAATCCTCGGCGGCCGGGGCTTCCGGCGCGGGCATGGCGGCGGGTTCCGGCTCAGGCGCATGGGCGTGGGCGTGCTGCGGATTGGCCATCGCCGCTTCCATCTCGGCAATCAACGCCGCATCGGCCGGCGGCGCACCGTCCTCCCGCGCGGCCTCGACATGGTCGGAAAGCGTGTCCAGCGCGCGCAGCAGCAGGTCGACCAGCTTGCGTTCGATCGGCACCAATCCCTCCCGCACGTCGGAGAGCAGCGTCTCGAAGACATGGGTATAGGCCTGGAGCGCGGCATAGCCGAAAGCGCCTGCCCCGCCCTTGATCGAATGGACACCGCGGAACACCGCGTTGACCGTATCGGCGTCCTGGGTGCCCGCCTTGCAGGCGGCCAGACCGGCTTCGGCGGCGGCAAGCGATTCCTCGCACTCGGCAAAGAAGATCTGCTGGATTTCCTCGGGGCTCATGCCGCGGCATCCTCGAAGAGTTCCGCGGTCAGGCCGGTCAGTTCCGCCACATCGCGCAGGACAGGAGACGGTGCGATCACCGCCCCGCCGCCGCTGCGACGTGCCGAAACCAGCAGTTGCAACATGGCCTGCCCCATATGCTCCACCCCCGAACCGTCGATCCCCATGGGCTCGGTGCCCATGGCCGCCGCCAGTTCCGGCCAGAGCGCCTCGGCGGCGGCCCGGTCGCAGCGGGCAGGAAGGATGATGCTGGTCATGTCGGGCCCCGCAAAAGAAGATCGGTCCGATCCACCTATCCGCCGCGATGCCAACAGCGGGTTTTCCCCGGGCTCAGGCGAGTCCCGTATCGGGATGGAGGGATTTCGTTCCATCCTTGGCGATATCGCGGGCGCCCCAATGCGGTTTTTCGCAAACGAGAAGGCCCCCCTCATGCATGACGCCCGCGTGCTGGTAGTCGACGATTCAGCCGCCATGCGCGCGCTGTTCTGCGACGTGCTGGAGCAGTCCAAGAACGTGCGCGTCGTCGGCACTGCCGCCAGCGCCGCCGAAGCCCGCGACCAGATCGCCGAGCTTTTGCCCAATGTCGTCACGCTCGACGTCGAGATGCCGGGAATGAGCGGAATCGAGTTCCTGGAGGAGATCATGAGCACCAATCCGATGCCCGTGGTCATGCTGTCCGCCCTGACACAGAGCGGCACTGAAACGTCACTGAAAGCCTTTGAGCTGGGGGCGGTGGAATGTTTCCCCAAGCCGCTCAAGGCGACGCCCGAACAATTCGCCAAGACCGTGGGCAAGCTCGGCAAGATCGTCCTTGCCGCCGCCAATTCCAACGTCAGGGACCGTCCCCGCCACCGCGCCGCCAAGCCCGCCGAGAACAACGGCGGCTATGTCGCCAATGGCCGGCTTGCCGCCTTCAGCACATCGATGGGCGGTGTCGACGCCCTGACCGAAGTGCTCTCCCACTATCCGAAGTCGTGCCCGCCGACGGTGATCGTGCTCCAGACCGAACCGGCGCTCGCCGAGATGTTCATCGCCCGCGCCGACAAGGACAGCGCCTGCGCCGTCAAGGCCGCTGCCGACGGGGCCGAGCTGGTGCCGGGCGTGGTCCACATCGCTTTCGATCCCGGCCGCCACGTCATCGTGGAACCCGGCGCCCCGGCGCGCATTCGCCTGGTCGAACGCGATCCGGTCGAGGGCTTCCGTCCATCTGCCACGCTGCTATTCGGCTCCATCGGCCGGGGCGGCATGCCCGCCATCGGCGCGGTGCTGACCGGCATGGGCGAGGACGGCGCCAAGGGGCTCAAGCTGCTTCAGGCGGCGGGCTGCCGCACCCTTGCGCAGGACCGGGCGAGCGCCACGGTGCCGCAGGCCCCCGCCGCCGCGGTCGAAGCGGGCGCGGTGGATGCGGAACTCAAGCTGGAGGATCTCGCGGCCGACGTGCTGGCCCGTTGCGGCGCAGGCTGACAGAGAAAAGCCGCCGACGCCGGGGGGGATGGCATCGACGGCTCTCCTGGCCTCAGGCGGGACGAGGGATCAGTGCCCGCCCGAAGCCGGCTTCGCACCGCGCGGGGGACGCGGGGCGATCCAGATGGTCATGGCTGCGATCAGCAGCAGGATGGCGCAGAGGGCGAAGACGTGGACGGTGCCCAGCGCCGTCCCCTGCGCGGTAACGAGGTTGTCGATCGTGCCGCGCGCCTGCTCCATGGACATGCCTGCCTGCTGAAGCTGGTTCACGGTCTGCTCCGAACCGTTGAGCATTCCCGACAGTTCGGCCTTGTTGTGGCGGGACATGTCGTCCCAGGTCGTCGTGACCAGTGCGGTGGCGATGGCGCCCGCCAGGGTGCGGCCGAAGTTGGCGATGCCCGCAGCCGATGCGGTTTCGTCGGGCCGCACCGAACTGAGGCTGATCGTGGTGAGCGGCACCATGAACAGCGACACCCCGACACCCTGCACCAGCTGCGGCCAGGAAATCGCCCAGAACGTGGAATCGCTGGACCAGCCGGTGCGGAACACCGCGCACATCGCGATCCACGAGATGCCGATGAACACCAGCAGCCTGGGATCGAAACGCTGCATCAGCTTGGGCACGAAGGGCGATGCGATCACCGCCAGCACGCCGGAGAAGGCCATCGCCTCGCCCGCCTGCGTGGCGGTGTAGCCCATCGAGGTCTGGAGCCATTGCGGGATCACCACCACCGACGAGAAGTAGGTGCCGAAGGCGATGGTCAGCGAGAAGGTCGCCGCGCTGAACCCCCGGTGCCGGAACACCTTCAGGTCCACCACCGGATGCTCCTCGGTCAGTTCCCACACCACGAAGGCGATGAAGAAGATCACCGCGATGCAGGCCAGCGCCACGATGAAGGGCGAACCGAACCAGTCGTGCTCACGGCCGAGATCGAGCATCATCTGGAATGCGCCGACCCAGCAGATCAGCAGGAACAGCCCCACCATGTCGATCGGCAGCGAGCGCGTCGGCGTCTCCATGCCCTTGAGGATCGTGGCGAGCGCGAAGAACACCAGGATCACGATCGGCACGTTGATGAAGAAGATCCACTCCCACGACCAGTTGTCGGCGATGTAGCCGCCCAGGATCGGGCCCGCGATCGGGGCCGTCACCACGGTCATCGCCCACATCGCCATGGCGCGCGGGTGCATGTGCTTGGGGAAGATGCGCAGCAGCAGGGTCTGGGTAAGCGGCATCAGCGGACCGCCGCAGAACCCTTGCCCGAGGCGGAACACCACCAGCAGCGGGAAAGTATGCGCGATGCCGCAAAGCGCGGAAAACACGCCGAAGCCCACCAGCGACATGAGGAACACGCGCAAGGTGCCGAAGCGGCCGGAAAGCCACCCCGTCAGCGGAACGCAGATCGCCTCGGCCACGGCGTAGGACGTGATCGCCCAGGTGCCGTTGGACACCGAAACGCCAAGCCCGCCCGCGATGTGCGGGATCGAGACGTTGGCGATCGTCATGTCCAGCACGACGACGAAGTTCGCCATGGCCAGCAGGAAGCCCGCGATCAGCAGCTTCCCGCCCGTCAGAGTGCCTTCCTCGCCTGCTCCGGCTCCGGCAGCAGGTGCGCTGGCCATCAGTCGGCGTCCGCCAGTTCGATCTCGGCATCCATCGAGAGACCGATGCGCAGCGGATGCGCCTCAAGCTCCTTGGGATCGAGCTCGATGCGAACCGGCAGGCGCTGCACCACCTTGATCCAGTTGCCGGTCGCGTTCTGGGCCGGGATCAGCGAGAAGGCCGAACCGGTGCCGCCCGCAAAGCCGATCACCTTGCCGTGGTAGACCACGCCGCTGCCGTAGAAGTCCGACTTGAGCGTCGCCTTCTGGCCGGGGCGGACCTTGCCGAGCTGCGTCTCCTTGAAGTTCGCATCGACATAGAGGTGGCCCACCGGAACCACGGTCATCGCCACGCCGCCGGTCTGGACCTTCTGGCCGACCTGGATGGCGCGCTTGGCGATCACGCCGTCGATCGGCGCGCGCACGACAGTGCGTTCGAGGTCGAGCTTCGCCTGATCGAGCTTGGCCTGGGCCTGGCGGATTTCGGGTGCGGTGGTGTCCGTGGTGCCCTTGGTGAGAGCGACCGAGGCTTCTTCCTGACGGCGGGCGCTGACGGCGGCGGCCTGCATCTGGGCGAGCATGGCGCGCGCCTCGCTGGCGGCGGCCTGCGCCGAGGACAGCTGCTGGCGGGCGGTGGTCAGTTCGTCACCCGAAACCGCGCCGCTGCCGACAAGGGCCTGGCGGCGGGCGAAGTCGGTCTTCGCCTTGGTCAGGGTGGCCTCCGCCGAAGCCACGCTGGCCTTGGCCGAATTGATCTGCGCGTCGCTGGCGTCCGCCGAAGCGCCGAGCGCGCGGTTCTGCGCCAGCGACTGCCCGTAGCGACGCTGCGCCGCGGCGAGTTCGGCTTCGGCCTGCGCCAGCGCGATGCGCTGGTCGGCATCCTCGATGCGGAACAGCAGCTGCCCCTTGCGGACCGGCTGGGTGTCCGTCACGAGCACTTCGACCACGCGGCCCGAAGTCAGCGGGGTCACTTGCGCATTGTCGCCGCCGACATAGGCATTGTCGGTCGAGACCGAGCGGCTGCCGATGAAGACATCATAAGCGAAATAGATCAGGCCCACCGCCGCCACGCCAACGGCAAGGCCGATCAGGAGCGGCTTGCGCTTGTTTTTGTTGAGAACGCTCCCGGAGCCCTGCTCATTGGTTTGTTCGTCACTCATTACTCGGGAGCCTTCTTGCTTGAATTGTCTTCGTAACCGCCGCCCAGCGCGCGCTTGAGCGCGACTTCGCTGGCAAGGGTCCGGAAATGGGCATCGACGGCGGCCTGCCGCGCATCGAGCGCGGTGGTCTCGGCGCTCAGCGCGTCGAGGTAGTTGCCAAGGCCGCCCTTGTAGCGCTTCATGGCGATGTCGTAGGCGCGGGCCGACTGGTCCCGCGCGTCCGCCGAGGCCTGTTCCTGCTCGGCCGCCGCATTGCGCGTGGCGAGCGCATCGGCCACGTCCTGCAGCGCGCCGATCACGGTGCCGTTATAGTCCGCCACCGCAAGATCGTAGGCGCCGCGAACCTTGGTGTATTCGCCCTTGAGCCGGCCGCCCTGGAAGATCGGCAGGCTGATCGCGCCGCCGGCGTTTCCATAAGTGGACCCGCTCTTGAACAGGTTCGAGAGGCCGAGCGACTGGAGGCCGAACAGGCCGCTGATCGAGATATCGGGCAGGAAGGCGGCCTTGGCGGCATCGATCCGCTTGCCCGCGCCTTCGGCGCGCAGACGCGCCGCAACGATGTCGGGACGGCGACCGACCAGGCCGATGCCGGCATCGGCGGGAACCGGCGTGACCGGCAGGCTGGTAATCGCGGTCGGCACGATGGCGAGGCCGCGATCCGGCCCGGCGCCAAGCAGCGCGGCAAGCGCGTGGCGGCGCAGCAGGATCTGCTCGTCATTGGCGGAAAGCGCGGCCCGTGCGGAAGCCGACAGCGACTGCGACTGGCGCAGCGGCAGTTCGCTGTCGAGGCCCTGACGGTTGCGCTGGTCGCTGAGCGTGACCATCGCCTCGCGCGCCTTCACCGCTTCCTTCAGCGCCTCTCCGCGCGCCACGAGGCGGGCGAGGTCGAAGTAGGAGGAGACCACGTTCGAGGAGAGCATCAGCTCGGCCTGGCGGGCATCGGCCTCGGCGGCTTTCTCCTCGGAAGTCGCGGCGGCGAGCGCCTTGCGGTACTTGCCCCAGAGATCGAGGTCGAAATCGCCCGAGAGCGCCAGATCGCCGGTGCTCTTCCAGCCCTTGGGCACGAAGTCGGCCGGGATGCCGTTGTTGTAACTCTGCTTGGTGCCGCCCGCCGAACCCTGCCCGTTGACGGTCGGCAGGGTGGAAGCCCCGGCCACCAGGGTTGCGCCGCGCGCCTGCATGATGCGGGCCTGCGCCTCGGCCACGTCAGGCGAATTGGCCAGTGCCTCGGCCACCAGGGCATCGAGCTGGGCATCGCCATAGGCGGTCCACCACTGCTGCTGCGGCCATGCCCCGTCGGACGCCGCGCCCGGCGGCGACGCCAGCGACCGGGCGCTGTCCAGGGTTGCGGGAGCCCGCATCTGCGGCTTCGGCCCGAGGTCGGGCACGGCGCAGGCGGACAGCGAAAGGCCTACGGCGAGCATCGAAGCTGCCGCGACTCGGGGAAGATTGATCGTACTCATCAGTACAGTTTTTATCGGAGCCCGGCTTGCGCCTGTCAACGGAAAAGTGTACTGACCAGTACCACTATGACAGAAAATCCGGGCAAGAGAGAACTCAACAAGGCGAAAAAGCGCGCCGCCATCGTGGAAGTTGCAACGAAGTCCTTCTTCGAGCGGGGCTATGCCGCCACCACGATGTCTTCGATCGCCGATGAACTGGGCGGCTCGAAAGCCACGCTCTGGGCGCACTTCAGCTCGAAGGAAGAGCTTTTCGCCGCCGTGGTGGACAACAAGGTCGACAGCTTCTCGCAGGACGTGAACGAGGTGCTCACCGGGCAGACCTTCTCGTTCGCCGCGCTGCGGCGCGCCTGCCTGCGCTTCCTCGACTGCCTGCTGCGCGAAAATTCGGTGCAGCTCTTCCGGCTCGTCGTCAGCGAGGGCGAACGGTTCCCCGAGATCAACGAGATGTTCTACGAACGCGGCCCGTCGAAATTCCGGGCTTGCGTGACCTCGTTCTACGAAACCCAGTTCACCCGCGAAGAGGCAGAGCGGCTGACCCAGCTTACGGTTTCAGCGCTGGTGGGCTTTCGCTCCGACATCCTGATGCGGCCCGCGCGCCCCACCCTCAAGGAACGCGAAGGCTTCGTGGACGATCTCATCGGCCTGATCGACTGGCCCCGCCGCCCCTGCCCGCAAGCTGCGGACTGAACGCCGCGCGAGGAAATTGATCGGCGCTCAGAATTAAATTGAGCGCCGTATATTTTTGTGTCACACGATCGTCACGGCGGGAGTGCCTTCGGGCATTTACCGCTTGTGAATTTTCCCGAGCCCATGGAAACGTCCACGGCAACCGAGGGGGATAGGCGTGTCGGCACCTGATTTTTCATTGCTTTCGAGGCGGCGTTTCGCGCCGATGTTCTGCGTCCAGTTCCTGGGCGCCTTCAATGACAACCTGCTGAAATACGCGATGCTGCTGCTGGCCAATTACGGCCTGCTGCGCGATGCGCCGGACAAGGCGGGGATGCTCTCGGTCGTGGCGACCGGGCTGTTCACGCTGCCCTATTTCCTGTTCTCCGCGCTGGCCGGGCAGATTGCCGACCGGATCGACAAGGCCCGCCTCGTGCGCTGGATCAAGGCGGCGGAAGTGGGGATCATGGGCATCGCGCTCCTCGGCTTCGCGCTGGAATCGATCGCGCTGCTGCTCGCCAGCCTGTTCCTGATGGGTCTTCATTCGACGATCTTCGGGCCGGTGAAATACTCGATCCTGCCCCAGCACCTGTCCGAGCGTGAGGTCATGGGCGGCACCGGCCTGATCGAGGCCGGCACTTTCCTGGCGATCCTCGGCGGGCAATTGCTGGCCGGGCAAGTGGTGCCGTGGGAAGCCGGGCTGGTCGCCATGGGCCTTGCGGTGGTGGGCTGGCTGGCCGCGCTGGCCGTTCCGCCCGCGCCGCCCAGCCGTGACGGCCATCCGATCGACTGGAACATCGCGCGCGGGACCTGGGCCGTGCTGGTCGCCGCGCACAAAGGCCGGGGCATCTGGCTGGCGGTGCTCGGCATAAGCTGGTTCTTCACGGCAGGCGCGGTGCTGCTGACCGAGTTCGTTCCCCTCGTCTCCGACACGCTGCAGGCGCGCAAGGAAGTGGCGACGCTGTTCCTGGTGATCTTCTCGGTAACGATCGCGCTCGGCTCGATGACGGTGAACCGCCTGCTCAAGGGCGAGGTTTCCGCCCGCTACGTTCCCGTCAGCGCGTTGATGCTGTCGATCGGCCTGATCGACCTGTGGCTCTCCACGCGCGGGTTCGTGCCCACTGCGATCGACGCCACCGTTCGCCAGTTCGCCGCCGATCCGCAATCGTGGAAGATCTTCGCGGACCTGGTGGTAATCGCCTTCTCCGGCGGCATGTTCATCGTGCCGCTCTACGCGATCCTCCAGATCCATTCCGCGCCGGAGGAACGTTCGCAGGTCATTGCCGCCAACAACATCCTCAACGCAGGCATGACCGTGGCCGCCATCGCCGTTGTCGCGGTGCTGCTGGGCAGCGGCATGAGCGTGCCGGGCGTCATCGGCGTTCTCGGCTTCGCCACGCTGGCGGTGGCGGTGGTCTCGATCTGGCTGCTGCCCGAAACCCTGTTCAAGGCGGTGATCCGGGCCGTGCTCAAGGCGCTCTACCGGGTCGAGGTAACGGGCATGGAAAACATGCCGAAGCCCGGCCAACCGGCGGTCGTCGTGGTCAATCACCTTTCCTATCTCGACGGCCTGCTGCTGGGGGCGTTCCTTCCCGGCAAGCCGACTTTCGCGGTCCACACCGCCATCGCCAAAAGCTGGTGGATCCAGCCCTTCCTCAAGCTGTTCCGAGCATTCCCGGTCGATCCCACCAACCCGATGGCGGCCAAGGCGATGGTCCGCGCCGTAAAGGAAGGCCGGACGCTGGTGATCTTCCCCGAAGGCCGCATCACCGTAACCGGCGCACTGATGAAAGTGTTCGACGGCCCCGGCATGGTGGCCGACAAGGCCGACGCGCCGATCGTGCCAGTCCGTCTGGACGGGCCGCAGTACACGCCCTTCTCCCACCTCAAGGGCAAGGTCCGCCAGCGCTGGTTCCCCAAGGTCTCGATCGACGTGCTGCCCGCGCGCCGTTTCTCGATCGAGGGCGAGATGACCGCCCGCCAGCGCCGCGCCATCGCCGGCCGCCGTCTCTATGACGAGATGAGCCGGATGATCTTCGACACCAGCCACACGGACCGCACCCTGTTCACCGCGCTCTGCGATGCGCGCGAAGTGCACGGCGGCAAGACCAGGGTGGTGGAGGACATCAAGCGCACCCCGCTCAGCTACGACCGCCTGATCCTCGGCGCCGAACTGCTGGGCGAGCGCCTCGCCTTCCGCACCCGCCCCGGTGAGGCGGTGGGCCTGCTGCTGCCCAACGTCAGCGGCGTGGCACTGGCCTTCTTCGCGCTTCAGGCGGAAGGCCGGGTTCCGGCCATGCTGAACTTCACCGTGGGCCAGGCCAGCCTGGTGTCCGCCTGCGCCACCGCGAAGATCGAAACGGTGGTCACCGCGCGCGCCTTCATCGATCAGGGCAAGCTGGAAGCCACCGTCGCCGCGCTGGAGGCGGACGGGCGCAAGGTACTCTACCTCGAAGACCTGGCCGCCGAGATCGGCACTTTCGCCAAGCTCTGGCACATGGTTTCCGCCCGCGCCGCCGATGGCCGCCACGCCCGCCGCAAGGTCTCTCCCGATGCGCCGGCGGTGATCCTGTTCACCTCGGGCTCGGAAGGCGCGCCCAAGGGCGTGGTGCTGACTCACCGCAACCTGCTGTCCAACTGCGCGCAGCTTGCCGCGCGGATCGACTTCAACCCCGCAGACGTGGTGCTGAACGCGCTGCCGGTGTTCCACTCGTTCGGGCTGACCGGGGGCACCCTGCTGCCGCTGCTGAACGGCATCCGCACGGTGTTCTACCCGAGCCCCCTGCACTACCGCATCGTGCCCGCGCTCGCCTACGACGCCAATGCCACGATCCTGTTCGGCACCGACACTTTCCTCTCCGGCTATGCCCGCATGGCGCACAGCTACGACTTCTACTCGCTGCGCTACATCTTCGCGGGCGCGGAGAAGGTGCGCGAGGAAACCCGGCGTACTTATGCCGACAAGTTCGGCCTGCGCATCCTCGAAGGCTACGGCGCCACCGAGTGCGCGCCGGTGATCGCGGTAAACACGCCGATGCACTTCAGGGCGGGCACCGTCGGCCGGATGCTGCCGGCGATGGAAGCGCGGCTCGAGGAAGTGCCCGGCATCACCGAGGGCGGCCGCCTTTACGTGCGCGGGCCGAACGTCATGGCGGGCTACCTGCTGGCGAGCGAGCCCGGCGTGCTCCAGCCGCCCGCCGAGGGCTGGCACGACACCGGCGACATCGTCACCATCGACGAGATCGGCTTCGTCACCATTCGCGGCCGCGCCAAGCGCTTCGCCAAGATCGCGGGCGAAATGGTCTCCCTTCCCGCGGTAGAGGGTTATGCCGCCAAAGTCTGGCCCGATGCGGAGAACGCGGTCGTCACCCGGCCCGACCCGAGAAAGGGCGAACAACTGGTGCTCTACACCACGGCCGGGGGCGCGGATCACAAGGCGCTTCAGGAATGGGGCCGCGCCAACGGCGTTGCCGAGCTCATGATCCCGCGCGATATCCGGGTGCTCGGTGCCCTGCCGGTGCTGGGAACCGGCAAGATCGACTATGTGACCCTGGGCGAAATGGCGAAAGGCTGAGTGCAAGGCCGGTGGCGGGCGGTGTTCGGACGTTGCTCCGCACCCGCCTTCCGGTTTAAAGGCGCGGGATGACCCAGGCACCCATTCTCGTCATCACCACCGGCGGCACCTTCGACAAGCAGTACTTCGACGCGCTCAGCGAATATCAGATCGTCGAGAGCGTGATCGAGAAGCTGCTCAAGGTCGCGCGCGTCGCCCACCCGTTCCGCGTGGTCGAGCTGCTGCGCAAGGACAGTCTCGAACTCACCGGAGAGGACCGCGCGCTGATCGCGGCGACCATCGCCGCCGCGCCGGAAACCCATGTCGTCATCACTCACGGCACCGACACCATGACCGACACCGCCAAGGTGCTTGCCGACATCCCCGGCAAGACCATGGTGCTGACCGGCGCGCTGGCCCCGGCACGTTTCGCCGAGAGCGACGCCACCTTCAACCTCGGCATGGCCTTCGCCTGCACCCAGTCCGCACCCGAAGGCGTATGGATCACGATGAACGGTTCGGTGTTTAACGGGCTCAAGGTCCGCAAGGACCGCGAAGCCGGAAAATTCGTGGCAATTTGACACCGCAATCGTTGCTAATGATCGTTAACTAGGGAGATCCCCGGAAAGCACCTTTCGTCAGGTGCAAAGGGGCTGCCCCTAATCATTGCCGCAGGAGGCCGATCCTGCGTCGTTTCAAGAACGCAACACGACCTCCCGGTCGCACCGTTACGCCGGCTCCCTTCGCGGGGAGCGGGCCATTCGCTGCAATAGGGAGTGACTGTGTCGATAGCGCTTCAGAATCAGGCCGAGGTTCACGCCGCGCTGGCTCATGCGCCGATCGGCGCCATGATAATCGACGAAGCCGGCGTCATCTCCTGGGCGAACCAGGCGGTCGCGGCCCTGCTCGGCGAACCGGACCCTGCCGCGCTGCGCCTGACGCTGGCCTTCGTCTGGCTGCCCGAAGACGATGCCGAGGTCCTGCGCCAGATGCTGGACATGTTCTTCGCCGCCCCGGCGGATGCCCGGCCCACCTGGTCCCGCGTGGTCCCGATCCAGACGATGGAAGGCATCCGGCAAACCGCGGAACTGACGCTGACTTGCGCGCCGGGGGACTTCGACAAGCGCGCATTGCTCTATTTCCAGAGCCTGACCCGCCAGACCATCGCCGAAAAGCGCTTCTCCCAGGTCTTCGAGAACCTGCCGCTCGGCGCGCTGGTGGTCGATACCCGCCAGCGCATCGTCCAGGTCAATTCCGCGCTCGCCAGCGAGTTCGGCTACCCGCGCGAGGAGCTGGTCGGCCAGCCGCTCGAAACGCTGCTGCCCGCCCGCTGCCGTCCGGCGCACCGTGAACATGTCGAAGGCTATGTCGCGGCGCCGGCATCGCGGATGATGGGCACCGGCCGCGATCTCACCGGGCTCCACCGCTCGGGCCAGGAAATCCCGGTCGAGATCGCCCTCACCCGGCTGGAAAACGCGGCGCAGCCGATGTTCATGGCGATCGTCAGCGACATCTCCTCGCGCAAGCGCAGCGAGACGGCGCTCCAGCAGACCAATGCCCAGCTTGAGGAGTTCACTTACGTCGCCAGTCATGACCTGCGCTCTCCGCTGCGCGGCATCGGCGACCTCGTCACCTGGATTCGCGAGGACCTGAGCGGTTTCGAACTGCCGGACGACGTGCAGTACAACTTCGACCGGATTTCCCTGCGGATCGACCGGGCCGAACAGATGATCGACGATCTCCTCCGCTATGCCCGCGCCGGCGTGCGCGACACCGACATGGAGACGATCTCCCCCGCCGAACTGGTGGAGGAGGCGCTCGCCCTCGCCCTGGTGCCGGACAGCTTCACGATCGAGGTGGACCTGCAGGGCGGCGATATCGTCGCCCCGCGCGCGCCGCTCTCCACCTCGCTGCGCAACCTCATCGGCAACGCCGTGAAGCACCACGGCGGCGCGTCCGGCCGCGTGCGCATCACGATGCGCGAGGAAGGCCGCTTCTCGGTCTTCACGGTCGACGATGACGGTCAGGGCGTCACCCCCGGCAACGAGGAGCGCATCTTCAAGCTGTTCCACCGCGCCTCGCCCGGCACCAATGGAGACGGCGTCGGCCTCGCCTTCACCCGGCGCATGATCAACGCGCACGGCGGCATGGTGACGGTGCGTTCGCCCGGCGCGCTCGGCGGCGCCTCGTTCGAGATCCACTGGCCGCGCATTCTCCTGAAGGAACACGAGGATGAATGAGACCCGCCCCGCACCCGAAACCACCTGCGACTACACCGTGCTGGTCGTGGACGACGATGACGTGGCGCTCGAAGGCGTTCTGCGCAGCTTCCGCCGCCACGGCGTGCCGTGCCGCAGCCAGACCGCCGGAGACGGATGCGAGGCGCTGGACGTGCTGCGCGGCCGCCATCCCGCCAAGCAGCTCGCCACCCCGGTGATCGTCCTGCTCGATCTCAACATGCCGAACATGGACGGTTTCCAGTTCCTGGAGGCCCTGCGCGCCGATCCCGAGCTGAAGCGCACCGTGGTCTTCATCCTCAGCACCAGCGCGCGCGAGCAGGACCGTTCACGCGCCTACGACGAACATGTCGCCGGATACATGGTGAAGTCCGCCGTCGGCCCGCAGTTCGCCCAGCTCGCCCAGTTCATCACCAAGTACGCAACGACCCAGAACCTGCCCTGAAACAGGCCGATCGACACGATCCCATGAGCTTGCCTCACGGTCGCCCAACCCCGGAGGACTCGAATACGATGGAATATTCTCACAACGGCAAGACCGAAATCCACGCCCTCGTGGTGGACGACGACGACGTCGACCGGGAGCGGCTGATCCGCATGCTCCAGCGCGGGCCAAGGTCGATCAACGTGATCGAGGCCAGTTCGCAGGCCGAAGCGCTCCAGATCATCCGCCATGCCGAGCCCGCGCTCGACATCGTGTTCCTCGACTTCGGGCTATCCGACGGGGACGGGCGCGATCTCGTTCCCACCATCCGCGCCGAAGTCGATCAGGACTGCCCGATCGTCGCCGTCACCGGCAATGCCGACGAGCAGATCGCCGCGGATTCGATCAAGGCGGGCATGACCGAGTATCTCACCAAGCGCGCGCTTTCCCCCGAACGGGTGGCCGCATCGGTCGAGGAAGGGATCGCCTGGCGCAAGTATCGGCATGACTTGCGCCGTACCGAGGAGGAACTCACTCACCGCAGCCTGCACGACCCGCTCACCGACCTGCCCAACCGCACCCTGCTGTTCGACCGGCTGGGACAGGCCTGCGCCCGCGCGCGCCGCAACGGCAGTTCCTTCGCGGTGATGATGATCGACCTCGACCGCTTCAAGGAGATCAACGACAGCTTCGGCCATGCCGCCGGCGATGTCGTGCTCACCACCATCGGCCGGCGGCTGCGCGGCCACTTGCGCGAAGTGGATACGGTGGCAAGGCTCGGCGGCGACGAATTCGCGCTGCTGCTTCAGGACGTGCCCGACTACGACACCGCAACCGGCCTTGCCGGGAAACTGGCACGCGTGATCGAACAGCCGATCGTCCACGAGAACCGCATCCTCCATGTCGGCGCCTCGATCGGCATCGCCATGTGCCCGCAGCGCGGCTATGCCCCCACCGGCCTGCTCTCCGCCGCCGACGATGCGATGTATGCGGCCAAGCGCGGGCTCGACAAGCTCGTGACCAGCCGCGAGAATCTGCCCGCCGCACCTGCCTTCGATCCCAAGGACATGCTGGAAGAGATCGACCAGGCCATCTCCCACGATGCCCTGGAATGGCACTGGCAGCCCAAGGTCGACCTTCGCGACGGGCGCGTGCTCGGCTTCGAGGCGCTGGTCCGCTGGCGCCATCCGCGCAGCGGCAACATCCCCGCCGACCAGCTCATCCGCACGGTCGAACAGTCGCCCCTGCTGGAAACCTTCACCAACCAGTGCCTAGATACCGTGCTGGCCCAGTTCGCCCGCATCCAAGACAAGGTGGACGGCGCGTCCATCGCCATCAACGTCTCGGCCCGGATGCTCGAACGGCCGACTTTCGTGGACAGCGTGGTCGAACTGATCGAATGCCACCGCATCGCCCCCGAGCGGGTGACGCTGGAGCTGACCGAAACCGCGCTCATCACCAACCCCTCGCAAGCCAAGCGGGTGATCGAAAGCCTGCACGAGCACAAGATCCCGCTCTCCATCGACGATTTCGGGGCGGGCTTCACCTCGTTCGGCTACTTGCGCGAATTCGCGATCAGCGAGATCAAGATCGACCGCTCGTTCATCTCGCGCTTCACCGAGAACCGCTTCGACCAGTCCCTGGTCAACAGCCTCGTGGTGCTCTGCGAAAGCCTCGGCATCCCGCTGGTGGCCGAGGGCGTGGAGAATCCCGAGACGCAGGAACTGCTCGTCTCGCTCGGCTGCAATGCCGGGCAAGGCTACGGCATCTGCAAGCCGATGCCTTATGACGACGTGCTCGACTGGATGGACTCCTGGCGCAACCAGACCCCGATGATCCGGCAGGTCAACGCCTGAAAGGTCATGGGTCATGACCTGATCACCGGGGCGCGGACTACGCCCCGGTGATACCTGCGCGGCATCGGTCCATCGCTGCTGGACCCTGCCTGCGCCTTTCGCGATCCTCCCGCCGAAATCAGGAGAGGAACGCGTCATGAGCGACGAATCGGCAGCGGCGATCAGCGCCGTGCGGCGCGACTGGGTTACCGAACACCGCGACATGTATCTGGGCTCCGGCGGCGCGCAGGGGCACATCATGGACATCACCCCCGTCGGCGGCCGGGCCTTCGCCACGCATTGCCTGGTCAAGTACACCGGTCGCAAGAGCGGGAAGGTCTTCATCACCCCCCTGTGCTACGCGGATATCGGCGGCGAAGTGGTGATCTGCGGCTCCAAGGGCGGAGCGGACACGCATCCGCAATGGTATCTCAACCTCGTTGCCCGCCCCGAAGTCGAATTCCAGATCGCCACGCAGGCCTTCCGGGGCACATGGCGCGAACCCGAAGGCGCCGAGCGCGGGAAGGTCTGGGACTTCTTCGTGGACTGCCACCCCTTCTACGCCGCCTACCAGACCTCGACCGAACGGGTCCTGCCGCTGGTGCTGATGAAGGCGGAAACCGAAATCCCCGTGTTCCGGCCCGAAGAGGCCACCGGCATCCGCACCGCCTGACCCTTTTCGCACCGCATTTTCAGGACATCCATTCGCCATGAGCACCACCACGATCGACTTTTCGGATATCGACCAGTACCTCGGCAAGACCATGGACTTTTCGCCCATGCGCGAACCTGTCGCCAACAACGACATCCGGCGCTGGGTCCATGCCATGCATTACGCCAACCTGCTGCACTTCGATCCGGCCACTTTCGAGGCCAGCCGCTGGGGCCGCCTGGTCGCGCCGCAGAGCTTCGCCATCGCCACGGACGACGGCCACGGCGCCGCACCGGCCTGCGTGGGCTGCATCCCGAACTCGCACCTGCTGTTCGGCGGTGACGAATGGTGGTTCCACGGCCCCCGCATCGAGGCCGGAGACGTGGTGACGAACACCCGCATCCCCTTCGACTACAAGGTCAAGGAAACCGGGTTCGGCCCCACCTGCTTCCAGCGCGGGGACAACAACTATTCGAACCATAAAGGCGAGCAGATCGCCACGCAGCGCTCCACCGCGATCCGCTACCTCGCCCATGCCGGCGGCGATTCCGTGAAGGCCGACGAATTCGAAGAGCCGGAATGGACCGACGAGGCGATCGCCGCACTCGAAGACCGCAAGTTCGCCTGGGTGAAGATGCTTCACGACCTTGGCCACAAGGAGCGCTGGTGGGATGACGTGGCGGTGGGAGACCAGCTTCCCGAACGCGTCTTCGGCCCGCACTCGATCGCCAGCTTCGCGACCGAGTGGCGCGCCTATATCGTCAACACCTGGGGGACGATGAACCTGCGCAAGAATGACCTCGAAGCGCTGGGCTTCACGCGCGAGATGGCCGGGTACGAGAACGACCCGGACATGATGCTGGTCAACCCCTCGCTTACCGACGGCGCCTATTACGGCCCCTCGCGCGGACACCTGTTCCCGAAATACGCCCGCCGCATCGGCATGCCGCGCGGCTACGGCTATGGTGCCTCGATGGGTTCGTGGGTCACGGATTTCCTGGCAGGATGGGCGGGCGAGCATGGCATGGTCGTCCATTCCATCGCCAATTATCGCGGCCCGGCGCTCACCGGCGACGTGACGATCCAGACCGCCGAAGTGACCGAGAAGTCAGTCGACGCGGAAGGCCGCCATCTCGTCCACGTCAAGCACCTCATGACCAACCAGAACGGCAAGACCATGTGCACCGGCACGGCGGAGATCGCACTGCCGAAGAAGGCGGGCTGACGACGGTATCGTGAAACTCGTCCCGGCGCGCTCCGGGACGAGATTTCCTCAGAACGGCCCCGGCAGTGCCCCGCCTTCCGAAACCGTGGTAGCCTTGCCTGCAATCCAGACCGCGCCATCCGCATCCCGGCGGCAATGGACCAGCCCGTCCGCGCCGACCTTCCGCCCTTGCGCCGCGACATAGGGCCCTTGCGCCTGCCCGCTGGCGAAGAGGTACTGCGCGACCGCCGCATTGAGGCTGCCGGTCACCGGGTCCTCGCAAAGGCGCCCGCTCGCATCGGCGAAGAAGGCCCGCAGCTCCCACTGGGCCGCGCTGCCAGCCGCGCTGCCAGCCGCACTGGTCGTCGTTATGGGGCCAAGCAGCGCGACATCGGTATGCAGCGGCGCGCGTGCCGCCGGCTCGGCCGCCAGCACCGCTTCGGCCGACGTAAGGTGGAGCACCTTCCACCCCGGCCCGTTGGCGGCATGGACCCCGGCAAGGACATCGCCTTCGTCAACACCGCAAAGCCTGATCGTCTCGGCGAGATCCTCCGCGTCCAAAGGCCCCGACCGCACCAGGGCCGGCGCGCGGAAGGCGAGCATTTCCCTTTCCTGCCGCACTTCGACGAGGCCGATGCCGCACTCCTGCACGATCGTTCCCGCTGTCCGGGGCACGCCGCCTGCCGCCAGCCAGGCATGGGCGCTGCCAAGCGTCGGGTGCCCCGCGAAAGGCAGTTCGCCCGCCGGATAGAAGATCCTCACCCGGTAATCCGCGGCCGGATCGGTGGGCGGCAGCAGGAAGGTCGTTTCCGAATAGCCGAGCCAGCGGGTGATCCGCTGCATCGTTTCGCTGTCGAGATCCTCCCCGCCGCGCACGACCGCCAGCGGATTCCCGCTGAGCGGCCCCGAGCCGAACACATCCACCAGATCAAGTTGCATTTTTTCGAGTAGCCTTTCGTATCCCGGCATTCGGGCATAGCCTCGTTTCATCGCAGGACAGCCTCGCCCCGTCTTTGGCCCTTCGCGATTTTTTCTGCGGTTCATTCAAGGTTGAGGAGCAAGATCGCAGGCGGACCGTTACAGCAACAAGATCCATTCCAGGAAGGAAACTTCGATGAAAAAGACCCTGCTGGCGCTCACCATGGCCGCGCTCGTGCTGCCGATGGCCGCCCCCGTGGCCGCCGCGCCGCACCACGATCGCCGCGGCCATGACCGTTACGATCGCCGCGATTACGATTCGCGCGGCCGTTACAAGGAGCCGCGCCGCATGTCCCGCAACGATCACGCATGGCGCGGCCGTGACGGCCGCTACTACTGCAAGCGCGACAACGGTACGACCGGCCTCATCATCGGCGCGGGCGCGGGCGCACTGGCCGGTCACGAGATCGCCGGCAGCGGCGACCAGACCCTTGGCACGATCCTCGGCGGTGTCGCCGGTGGCCTGCTCGGCCGCGAGATCGACAAGGGCGACGTGAAGTGCCGTTGATCGGTTGATTCCGGGCCTCTGGACAGGAACGAAAAAGCGCGTCGTCCCCGTGGACGGCGCGTTTTTTTATCAGGTCGTAAACGTCAGGGTTGCCGTCAGAGGTGACCCGAGACGAGCCGGAGATGATGCTCCGGAGACGGTTCCGCTGCGGAAACCGTGCGGTTGCGGCCTTGTCGCTTGGCTTCGTACAGCGCCTCGTCCGCGCGGCGCATGGCTTCCGCCAGCGATAGTCCGTGCGTTGCCGAGACGCCGAGGCTGAGCGTGGGCACGACCTTGCCGCCAGAGAACGTCGAAACCGCGAGATCGGCAACCGTGCCGCGCAGGCGCTCGGCGGCGGCATGGGCTTCACGGCCGCTGCGGGCATGGAGGAACAGGCCGAACTCCTCGCCGCCCAGCCTTCCGCACAAGTCCCCCGCGCGCAGATTGGCCTGGATCGCATCGCCGATGGCCACCAGCACCCGGTCCCCCACGCTATGGCCGAAACCGTCGTTGATCTGCTTGAAATGATCGACATCAGCCACGATCAGCCAGCCCGCACGCTCCTCCATCGCCTCGCGGGTCATCTCGATGAAGACGTCGCGATTGGTGAGCCCGGTCATCCCATCCACCCGGGCCATACGCTCCAACCGCTTGAAGGCCTGCGCCAGTTCCCCGTGCAGCGCCGCGATCCGCACCTGCTGCCGCATCAGCACGAGGCAGACCGGTGCCGACACGGCAAGTGCGATCACCACGCCCAGCACCAGCAGCCCCCCTGCGTTCCCGCTCGCCGCACGGTCAGCCATGGCCAGCCCCGGCACGACGTGCGCCAGTTGCAACAGCAGCACGGTGGTCAGCACCGATAATCCGGTGCCGGCAGCGACATTGCGCAAGCCGTGACTCTTCATGCGGATGGAACCCTACCCCGTTGATACCCTCGCGTGCATGTAATGCATGATAGTTAATTATTTGTCATTTCACGCCATTGCGAACTAACCGCGCCATGCAGCAGCCTAGGGTCACCCCCTAAACGGTGCGGAAAACCATCTTAGTCTATCGGCTCTAAAAGCCCTTCCCATGCTCCCGGCTCCTCGGTGCCGGGAAGGCACCGTCATGCAACGCAGGGGAAGAAGACAGCACATGAGCGCTACCTCGCACAGCACGGGTCACGGCAGCGGCCAGGCCGCCAGAGCCAATATCGCGCCGCTCGACGAAGCCAACTACCGGACCTTCCCGCGCATTCTCGCAGCGATCCGCAAGCATGCTCCGGTGGCGCTCAAGAGCCTGTACCGGCGGATCGAATCGTCCCCCGCGCTCAGCCAGCTCCTGCCCGATGCCGAAATCCGCCGCCGCGCCTCCGATGCGCAATACGAGCACTGGATCAAGATGTTCTCCGGCCGGTTCGACAGCGACGCCGCCAAGCGCAGCGAGAAGATCGGCAACATCCATGCCCGCGTAGGGCTCACGCCGGACTATTACATCACCAGCTATGCGCTGGTGCTGGAGGACATGATCGAGGCGATGATGGCGAGGCGCTTCATCTCGCCATTGAACAGCCGCGCCACGGGCAAGATGATCGGCACGCTGGTCAAGGCCGCGCTCCACGACATGCAGATCGCACTCGGCGCCTATTTCGACGCCGAAGCCGAAGCCCGCAACCGCGTGCTGGATTCCATGAGCGAAGCCTTGTCAGAAATGGCCACCGGCAACCTCCAGGCCCAGCTTGGAGACCTTCCCGAAGCTTACGAGAAGCTGGGAGAGGACTTCCACAACATGCGCCACCACGTGGGTTCGCTGGTGGTGGAGATCACCGATTCCGCCGACAGCGTGAAAGTCAGCGCGCAGGAAATCAGCGCCGCCGCCAATGACCTCGCCTTTCGCACCGAAAGCCAGGCCGCGACGATCGCCCGCATTTCAGAAGGCGTGCGCGAAGTCACCGGCGCCATCGGCACGACCGCCAGCAGCGCCAAGAGCGTCGACTCCAGCGTTTCCGAAGTGGCCGGCCATGCCCGGCGCGGCGGCGAGGTGATGGAATCGGCAGTCGTCGCCATGGACAAGATCAAGAATTCCTCCACGGAGATCGCCCAGATCATCGACGTGATCGAAGCCATTGCCTTCCAGACCAACCTGCTGGCGCTTAACGCTGGGGTAGAGGCGGCGCGGGCCGGGGAAGCGGGCAAGGGCTTCGCGGTGGTCGCCACCGAAGTGCGCGCGCTGGCCCATCGCACCACCGAATCGGCGAACAACATCAAGAACCTGATCACCAAGTCGACCCAGGACGTTCACCAGGGCGTGGATCTCGTGGCGCAAACCCGCTCGGCGCTGGACGAGATCATCGCCCGTCTTGCGGAAACCACGCATATGGCGGACGAAATCTCGCGCTATTCCACCACCCAGGCGCAGACCATGCGCGAGCTTTCCACCGAGATCCAGCAGCTCGACACCAATACCCAGCAGAACGCCGCCATGGTGGAGGAATCCAACGCCGCCGCCCGCGCGCTTACCGAACAGGCCCATGCCATGGCGACGACGGTGGGCAAGTTCCGCTTCGAGCGGGGCACGGACCAGCGCCCGGTAGAAGCCGAGCGCCCGCGCCGCGGCGGCAAGCCGATGGCGGTGCGCAAGGCCGTGGGGTTCTAGGTCCGAATAAGTGCTTCCCACCGGGTGATTCCTCGGTCATCGTGCCGCGCATCCGTCCTGTCAGGAGTGCGCGTGTACCGTCCGACGTTGATCGCCGTGAGTGCCATGACCGGTCTGTCCGCGCTTGCGGCCCCGGCTGCCGTGATGGCCGATACGCCGCGCGAACTGCTGACCGCCGCCGCCTTCCAGGCACCGGACAAGGCCAGGGCGCTCGCCCTGATCGGGCAGGCCATCACCGCGTCCGACAAGATACTGGCCGCGCGGCCCGGCGATCATGAGGCCACTCTCCAGCGCGGCGTCGCCATCGGTTACCGCGCGAAGCTGACCCGGAGCCGGTCGGACGCGCGAACCTCGCTCGGCATCTTCGAGCGTCTCGCCGCACAGAACCCGCGCGACGCCGAAGCCCAGATGGTCATCGCCGGCTGGCACCTCGACGCGATCGACCAGTTGGGCGGCCTGGTGGCCCGCACCGCGCTCGGCGCGAAGACGCAGGCCGGCGAGACGGCTCTCTCCCGCGCCGTCGCCCTTGGCGGAGACCGCGCTTTCTATCCGGGACTGGCGGCGCTGATGCAGATCCGCAAGGACCACGGCCAGGTTGCGCAGGCCCGCCGCTGGGCCGAGGACGCCGCCACCGCGCCGACCCCCACGCCGCTCGACACGCTGATGAAACGCGCCGCCCTCGCCATCCTGCCGGCCTTGCGCAAGGGCGATGGCAAGTCGGCCGCCGCAACCGCACGCAAACTGCTGCCGTTCGGGAAGCTGACGGATTAGAACTTCGGGGCAAATCGCTCTTCCGGGCGCAGTGTCAGCACCCGGACACCGTCGCGCGTTACCGCAACGGTATGTTCGAACTGGGCGGAGAGTTTCCCGTCGACGGTGACGACGGTCCATCCATCGTCTTCCGTCCGCACCATCCGGCGCCCCTGGTTGAGCATCGGTTCGATGGTGAAGACCATGCCCTCCCGCAAGGTCAGGCCGGTGCCGGGTTTGCCGAAATGGAGGACCTCCGGTTTTTCGTGCATTTCCCGCCCGATACCGTGCCCGCAATAGTCGCGCACGATCGAGTAGCCGGCGCGCTTGGCATGTTTCTCGATGGCATGGCCGATATCGCCGAGCCGGGCGCCGGGGCGGACCGCACGGATGCCCTTCCACATGGCCTCGTAGGTCGTCTCCACCAGCCGCCGGGCGGTGGGTGAAACCTCGCCGACGAAGTAGGTCTTGCTGGAATCGGCGATGTAGCCGTTCTTCTCCAGCGTGATGTCGAAGTTCACGATATCGCCGTTTGAAAGCACATCCTGCGTCGAGGGGACGCCGTGGCAGACGACCTCGTTTCGCGAGCAGTTCAGCACGAAGCCGTAGCCGTACTGCCCCTTGCTGGCGGGGCGCGCGTGCAGTTCATCGACGATGAAGCGCTCGACAAGGTCGTTGATCTGCATCGTCGTCTGTCCGGCCAGCGCCAGCCCGTCGAGATACGTGAAGACGCTGGCGAGCAGGCGGCCGGATTCGGCCATGATCTCGACTTCGTCGGAAGACTTTATCATGGAACGCGCTCGCTGCTGCGCGCCGCATCTCCCGGCGCGAGATCCCCCGGATCGACGCCCGCTTCCCGCAGTTCGCGGATGACGATCTGCTGGAACGTGAGCTGCGGATTGAGTTCGCAAAGCATGCCGATCCTGATCCAGAAGGCAGCCTGCGCATTGATCGAGCGATAGGACGCCTTGCTCGCCTTGCGGAGCTGCTCGTGCAGCTCATCCTCGATGTTGACGATACCCATCAAACCGTTCCGAATATACGAATCATATATGCTCCATATGCAGGCTGTGCACTTTCGGCAAGGCGTCATCGCACCCATGGCGGCAAAAGCTGGATGGAGGGTTGCGACGGCGCCGTTCGTCGCCGCCCTCGGCCACTTCGCCGTGTATCGTCAAATTGACGCCAATGTTCATCCCTCGTTTTGCCGCGCAATGGAAAGGCCGGGGTCGGTCGTAACAAGACATTAAACCGAGAAGGAATTTCCCGATGCGCAAAGCCATCGTGGCGGCGACCATGGCCGCCCTTACCATCCCCGCGACTTTCGCCGTCACCGAAGTTGCCGAAGCGCGCAACCACGGCCACCGCTATCACCGCACCGACAACGGTATCCGTTACTGGCGCGGAAATGACGGCCGTTACCGCTGCAAGAAGTCCAACGGCACCACCGGCCTGCTGATCGGCGGCGTTGCCGGCGCGCTGGCCGGCCGCGCGATCGACACCCGCGGCGATCGTGCCACCGGCACCATCCTCGGCGCTGCCGGCGGCGCCCTGCTGGGCCGCGAGATCGACCGCAACAACTCGCGTCCGCGCTGCCGCTGATCGCTCAGGAACCACGGCGCGCCGCCGCTCCCGACGGCGCGCCGCACGGTTGCCACCACTGAAATATTTCGAAATCACCGGGCGACACGATCGCCCTAGGCCATGCTCCCATGGCACCCGAGTTAGAACCGACTACCGGTACCACCGGCGTCAACCGCATCCTCGCCTCCGCTTTCGGCGTGAAGCTCGTCAGCGACATTCCCGAGCGGCTTTCCCGCCATGGACTGCGCCCCTGGCTGGACGGAAAACGCCGCCGCAGACTGGACCGCATCCGCGACAGCCGCCTGCTGTTCATCCATGTCCCCAAGAACGCCGGAACCTCGATCTGCGACCGGCTCTATGGCGCTCAGATGAAGCACTGCTCGGCAATCTACTACGCCAGGTGCGCGCCCGACGTTCTGGCCCTGCCCAGTTTCGCGATCATCCGCGATCCGGTGGACCGCTTTCTCTCGGCCTTCCGCTACGCCCGCTCCGGCGGAACCCGGCACCGGACGATTTCGGCCCCCTTCCAGAAGCATTACGGCACATTTCACACGATTGACGACGCCATCGACCATCTGGCCGAGGCACGTTCCCCTTTCGACATCGACCATGTGTTCCGCCCGCAGAGCTGGTACGTGCTCGATGGCCGCGGACGCCCGGCCGTGGATCGCCTCATCCCCTATGAACAGATCGGCGATATCGGGCGCAGGCTCGGCCGCGAGGAACTTGCCAGCCTGCCGGAATTCAACCGCAGCCGCGAATGCCGCGAACGTCCGACCGCGTGCCAGCTGGACTTCCTCCACAGCTTCTACGAGGCCGACTTCGCGCTGCGGCACCAGGCGCTGACCGGCATTCCGGCAACTGTGCGGGCGACCGGCCCGATCGGTGCCCCGGTCCCGTCATTTGCCGGGTGAAGGCATCGCGCCGCGTTCCTCCTCCGTCATCGTGCGGTGCCCATAGCTGAGCACGTTGGTGATGCGCCAGCCGTCCGCCCGGTGGGCCCAGACCATCACGAACCGGGCGATCCCTTCGCACTGTCCGGAAGCCAGTTCGCAGAAGCGATGCTCGCCCTCCTCGATCGCGCCATAGTCCTTGATCGGATAGATGCGCAGCGTGGCGGGCAACAGTTCCCGGCGAACCTTGCCGCAGATGTACTTGCGGGTATTGGCGACCACCGTATCGCGATCGAACGTGGCGCCGCCGGTATCGTGGAAGAAGGCCACGCCGGGATCGAAGTATCCCGCGAAAGCATCCAGATCGCAGCGATTGTAGGCATCGAACACTTTCGCATCGAGCGCGGCGACCTCGCGGGTCAGGGGATCGGCCTGAACCGCGGGGGCGGCCGAAGGCGGCACTGCAGGTGCGGAAGACAGCGCGGCGGCGGCGAGCAGTGCGAGGAACGACATGGACGCCATCGTATGCCTTCCTCCGCGCCTGTCCAGACGCAGGCAAAGCCGGCCATGCGGCAATTTCCAAACAGTCTCTTTCCTACAGCTTCAGTCTGTGCTCCTATGCCGCCCGATGAACGTTCGCCTGCCCCCTTCGCCGCGTCACCTCCAATACCGGACCGGAACGACCGCCAGGGCGCGGACCGGCTTTTTCCCTGGCCCCGGATTTCTCTCTGAACAGTGTAAACCGTGTCAACCTGCAGGCATGGCGATGCCGCGATGAGCGATCGGCCTGCCATGCTGGTAACGGGCGGCGCCAAGCGGATCGGCGCCGCCATCGCCCGCTCGTTCGGCGCGGCGGGATGGCATGTCGTCATCCATTACGGACATTCGCGGGAACAGGCGGAGGCGCTGGCGCAGGAACTGCCGTCCTCGGAAATCGTGGGCTGCGAATTGAACGACTGGGACGCCGGCCCCGCCATGGTCGAGGAACTCGCCGCGCGCCTGCCGGACTGGCGCGTGCTGGTGAACTGCGCGGGCATGTTCGACCTCGATACGGCCACCATGCTCGATCCGCCCACTTTCGAGAAAGCCATGCGGGTCAATGCCGGTACCCCGGCCCGGCTCGCGCAGGCCTTCCTCGCCCATGCCCGCGCACGCACCGGACGCCGGGTGATCCACGTCACCGACCAGAAGCTGCTCAATCCGAACCCGGACTTCTTCTCCTACACGATGAGCAAGCACGCGCTGGCGGCCACGATCCCCATGCTGTCGATGGCGCGCATGGCAGAGGATGACCGCATCTACGGCCTCGCGCCCGGCGCGATCCTCGCCAGCCACGACCAGACCGAGGAGGAAGCCGAAATCTCGCACCGGCTGAACCTCCTCCATCGCAAGACCACCCCGGAAGACGTGGCTTCGGCCGCGCTGTTCCTCTCGCAAGGATGGCTGGAAAGCGGCGAAACCCTTTACGTCGATTCCGGCCAGCACCTCCTCGCCCAGCCGCGTGACGTGTTGTTCCTCGCACGCCAGTGAAAACTCCAGGAAGGCAGTAGACGATACCTCGCCTTCGCTTGCGCAGTTCGCAAGCGAAACCCTCTTGCACCGGGCCAAAGCGCCCTTCACAAATGGTTGATGGCAATGGGAATTCTCGATCGTTTCCTCCAGAGAGGCGTCCGCCAGGGCGTTCTGGAGGTTGTCCGCCCCGATGGCAGCGTGAAACGGTTCGGCACGCCTGCCGCCGGCTTTCCCGAAGTCCGTATCCGCTTCACCGATGCCAAGGGCGAACGCCGCATCCTCACCGATCCGCGCCTTGGCGCGGCGGAGGCCTTCATGGACGGGCAACTCGTCATCGAGCAGGGCGACATCATGGAGATGGTCGAACTGATCCGGTCCAACGCCAAGTGGGACAAGGGCGGCGAACTCCATGAACATACCGCCTTCAAGAAGCTGAAAGGCAAGGTCGTCACGCTGGTAGACGGCATCAACAAGGCGGCCAGCGCCAAGAAAAACATCGCGCACCACTACGATATCGGCAACGAACTCTATAACCTGTTCCTCGATATCGAGCACATGCAGTACTCCTGCGCCTACTGGCCGGAACCCGGCATCACGCTGGAACAGGCGCAGACCGCCAAGCTGGCGCATATTGCCGCCAAGCTCGCGCTCGAACCGGGCCAGCGCGTGCTCGACATCGGCTGCGGCTGGGGCGGAATGGCGATCTACCTTGCGAAGAACGCCGGCGTCTCGGTGCTGGGCATCACCCTCAGCGAGGAACAGCTCGCCCTCGCCCGCGAGCGCGCCGAGCAGGCGGGCGTTACCGACAAGGTCACCTTCGAACTCGTCGACTACCGCGACCTTGCCGCGCGCGGCGCCAAGTTCGACCGCATCGTCTCGGTCGGCATGTTCGAACATGTCGGGCAGGCTCAGTTCAGCCAGTTCTTCAGGGCCGTCGGCAACCTGCTGACGGACGACGGCGTCATGCTGCTCCACACCATCGGCCGCATGGGCGGCCCCGGTTCGACCGACGCCTTCACCCGCAAGTACATTTTCCCCGGCGGCTACATCCCAGCCCTCAGCGAAACGGTTGCAGCCAGCGAGAAATTCCGCCTGATCGCAACGGATGTCGAAAACCTGCGCCTTCACTACGCGCTGACCTTGCGGGAATGGTACAAGCGCTGCGTCGCCAACAAGGAAGCCATCGTCAGCCTCATGGACGAACGCTTCTACCGGATGTGGACTTTCTACCTCGCCGGCGCCACCGCAGCCTTCGAAAGTGGCGGCATGTGCAACTATCAGATCCAGTACACCCGCAGCCGCCTCGCCCTTCCGCTCACCCGTGACTATATGCCCGTGGCCGAAGCGGCACTGTTGGGCGCATAGCCCCGCACCTTTCCTTCATTGCGCAGCGGGGCGCGTGCTGATAGGCGCGCCCCCGAATCTCAATGCCCTTTCCTGCGGAGCCTGCGCCCATGTCCGACAGCATCAAGAAGGTCGTCCTCGCCTACTCCGGCGGCCTCGACACCAGCGTCATCCTCAAGTGGCTTCAGGTCACGTACAACTGCGAAGTCGTGACCTTCACGGCCGACCTCGGCCAGGGTGAAGAACTCCAACCCGCGCGCGCCAAGGCCAAGCTGATGGGCCTGCCGGACGAGAACATCTATATCGACGACCTGCGCGAGGAATTCGTGCGCGACTTCGTCTTCCCGATGATGCGCGCCAATGCCCGCTACGAAGGCGACTATCTCCTCGGCACGTCGATCGCCCGCCCGCTGATCTCCAAGCGCCTGATCGAGATCGCGCACGAAACCGGCGCCGACGCCGTCGCGCATGGCGCCACCGGCAAGGGCAACGACCAGGTCCGCTTCGAACTCTCGGCCTATGCCCTCGATCCCAACATCAAGGTCATCGCCCCCTGGCGCGAATGGGACCTGACCAGCCGCACCGCGCTCATCGCCTGGGCAGAGCAGCACCAGATCCCCGTCCCCAAGGACAAGCGCGGCGAAAGCCCGTTCTCGACCGATGCAAACCTCCTCCACACCTCGTCCGAAGGCAAGGTTCTGGAAGATCCGTGGGAAGAAACCCCGGACTACGTCTACTCGCGCACCGTCAACCCGGAAGACGCGCCGGACGCACCGGAATACATCACTGTCGACTTCGAGAAGGGTGACGGCGTCGCGCTCAACGGCGTGGCGATGAGCCCCGCCTCGCTGCTCACCGCGCTCAATGAGCTCGGCGGCAAGCACGGCATCGGCCGCCTCGATCTGGTTGAGAACCGCTTCGTAGGTATGAAGTCGCGCGGCATGTACGAGACGCCGGGCGGCGAGATCTACGCTCGCGCCCATCGCGGCATCGAACAGATCACGCTCGACCGCGGCGCCGCGCACCTCAAGGACGAGCTCATGCCGAAGTATGCAGAGCTGATCTACAACGGCTTCTGGTTCGCGCCGGAGCGCGAGATGCTGCAGGCCGCGATCGATCACTCGCAGGCGCGCGTGAACGGCACCGTCCGCCTGAAGCTCTACAAGGGCAATGCCTTGGTCGTCGGCCGCAAGTCGGCGGACTCGCTCTACTCCGAACGCCACGTCACGTTCGAGGATGATGCCGGCGCCTACGACCAGAAGGACGCGGCCGGCTTCATCAAGCTGAATGCCCTGCGACTCCGCCTGCTCGCCCAGCGCGACGCGAAGTAACAGGCAGCGGATTCGGCCCTCCGAATCCTTTCAACGTCTTAACGACATCCGGCGGCCCGTTGCCAAAGTGCGACGGGCCGCTTTTGCATGGGTCCACAGCGCGACGAACTGCCTGTAGGACTCCTCGCCATGACGGGGAAGCACAACCAACCGCATAAAGCCCGCCGGATTGCCCGGATCGGCTTTGCTCTAGCCACCGCTGCCATGCTGGTAGCGCCGGCCTCCTCGGCGATCGCCGAGTCGAAGCTGGCGCCCGCAAAGGCCGCTGCCGAGGCACCCGCACCTGCCGCGATCGTCGCCGCACCCGCAGCCACCACGCCCGTCGCCGCCCTGCCGCAATCGCTTGAGCAGGACTTCGAGGCTATCAAGGGCGGCACCGCCAGCTTCTATGGCCACTCGCTCCGGGGAGCCCGCACCGCCAGCGGCGAGCGCTTCAACCCGGATGACCTCACGGCCGCCCATCCCTCGCTGCCCTTCGGCACGAAGCTGCGCGTCACCAACGCGCTCACTGGCGATTCCGTCATGGTCCGCATCAACGACCGCGGCCCGTTCCACTCCAACCGCGTGATCGACCTTTCCGAGGCCGCCGCGAAGGAAATCGGCATCGCCCGCATGGGCTCAGGCAAAGTCGAACTGGCCGTCCTTTCCGACGACGCCAACGACGAGTAATCCGCGAAAATCCCTGAAGCAGGACCAGAAACGGGGCCAGAAACAGGGAAGGCCGACGCGGTAACGGAGGGGGTGGGGGAAGCACCACGCCGACCTTCACCCATCATAACATCGCACCCCGCATCGGGTTCCCGGCGCCGCTCAGGTTGACACGCTTTACACTGTCCCGAGCAAGAAAAGCCGCCCCCGACCGACTTGAACTCCATCGGCGGCGCCACCTCCCCGCCCAGCACCGCATCGACCGCACCTTCCGCGCGGCGACGCCAGCCATCCCACTCACCCGCCGCCGCCTCGCGCCAGAGCGCCACGCGCGGATCGGGCTCGTCCTCCGGCCCCGCCTCGCCCGCCGCCACAGCCTGCTCCCACGCCGCATCGGCCTCGTCCTGGAGCATGACGCCCGCCCGGTCGGCATAGACCTCCCGCGACGGCGGCAGGACCGGCTCCGGCCGCCCGGCCCGCACCGGCGCCACCTCGAACAGCTCCGCCGGCGCCTCGCCCGCAACCACCGCCAGCACTTCGTCGAACCGCTCCGCCAGATCGCCGCCCCGCTCTCCCGAGCGCGCCGCATCTGCCTCCACCAGCCGGTCGAGCCGCCCCAGATGCGCCAGCAGCAACCGCGCATCGTAACGCCGCCGCACCGCCACCTGCTCGCCATGATAGAACACCGGCTCCTCCACCCCATCGAGCGCCCGCGTCGCCAGCACGTCCTCGACATGCCGCCGCGCCAGCACCAGCGCCGCATCCCACCCCCGCGCGAACACCCGGTCCCGCCGCCGCAACAGATAGGCCGACTGCCGCGACATCCCCACCGCCGCAGCCGCCGCCCGCACATCCCCCTTGCCGGAGAGCCGGTCGAGAAAACGCACCTTCCGCGCAGGAGACCACCCCTGCTCCCCCTCCCGAGGGAGAGGAAGACCATCGCCGCTCACAGCGAGCCCCAAGCTTGTCGAAGCGCGGAAGGAAGGATCGTGACCGGCCACGGGCGAGACATCCGGAGCCAGGGAAGAAGAAAGCGAAGTGCGAGGGCCATCGCCCTCGCGCTCCCCGCCCCTTTCCGCCGCGCCCCGCCGCCCCGGAGCACCCTCCCCGAGAGCTTCGTCCGGCCAGGCGCCGCAAGCCGAAGCGCCATCTTCTTCGTCGTCCCGGCGAAAGCCGGGATCGCCCTCGGCCGAGCGCCCACCCCGCCCGCGCGGAAAGGACTCCCCCGGCAACCCGATATCCCGAGAGCCCGGAATCCACCCCCGCCCGGCAGCGGTGGGATACGAAGAGTTTGAATGGTCGGACATGGTTCACCCCCAAGACTGGAGCCAAAGCCCCGGCGCAGCCGCGCCGGGGTGAACCGGATCATTTATCGCATGTGGGGAGGTGTAGGAAAGTTGAGCATCAAAGACTACGAAGGGCCGACTCCTTCCCGACCGGTTACGGATTGAAACGTCAGATAGCTGCCATTGCAAAGGTGGGGTAAGCGCATCGGTTTGAGCCGTTGCGCGAGCCAATTTGTCACTGCTGGTGCGCTGCCGCTCTCAGGTCTTTCAGCTCGCGCCGCTGGGGACAACCCCGATACCAGCAAGGGTCAATCACGTCATAATGCGGCTTCCTTCGCAAGGATTGGAGCAGCCCCATGCCCGAGATCGATCGCAGCCGCCTTCCGCTTCCCCGGCCGCCGTTCACCGGCAGAGTCGGCAAAACCTACCAGGATTCGGAAAGCCAATGGCCGGAATTGCCCCAGCCGCCCAAGGGTGCGCCCAATGTGGTTCTCATATTGCTGGACGACGTCGGCTTCGGCCAGGCGAGCACGTTCGGCGGGCCGGTGCCGACGCCGGTTCTGGACAAGTTGGCGGGGAGCGGGCTGCGCTACACGCGGTTTCACACTACGGCGATCTGCGGTCCATCGCGCGCGGCGCTGATTACCGGGCGCAATCACCACAATTGCGGCACCGGGTTCCTGTCGGAATGGGCGACCGGCTTCCCCAGCTACAATAATATGATCCCGCAATCGACCTCTACGGTGGGGCGCATTCTGAAAGAAAACGGCTACGCGACCAGCTGGTTCGGCAAGAATCACAATACGCCTGACTGGGAGAGCAGTGTCGCCGGTCCGTTCGACCGCTGGCCCACCGGCATGGGTTTCGACTATTTCTATGGCTTCATTGCCGGGGAAACCCACCAGTACTACCCGGTCCTCTTCGAGAACACCGTCGCCGTGGAGCCCGACAAGTCGCCGGAGGAAGGCTACCATTTTCAGACCGACATGACCGACCGCGCGATCAACTGGATCCGCTATTCGAAGTCGGTCGCGCCCGATAAGCCCTATTTCTGCTACTTCGCGCCGGGCGCGGCCCATGCGCCGCATCATGCTCCGGCCGAGTGGCGAGACAAGTTCAAGGGCCAGTTCGACAAAGGCTGGGAAAAGGTCCGTGAAGAAACCTATCAGCGGCAACTCGCTGCCGGCATCATCCCACAGGACACCGAACTCACGGCGAAGCCGGACTGGGTGCAAAACTGGGACAGCCTGTCGGGCGATGAGAAGAAGCTGTTCGCGCGGTTCATGGAGAACTTTGCTGGCTATCTCTCTTTCGCCGACCACGAGTGTGGCCGCCTGATCGACGCCGTGCACGGACTGCCGGACGCGGACAATACGATCATCATCTATATCGTCGGCGATAACGGCGCGAGTTCCGAAGGCGGCATGACCGGGACCGTCAACGAGGTGATGAACCTCAACGGCATCCCCTCGTCGATCGAGGACAATCTGGCCGCTTATGACGAGATCGGTGGCCCGAATACCGAGCCGCACTATCCGCTGGGCTGGGCCTGGAGCGGCAACGCTCCGTTCCAATGGGTGAAGCAGGTCGCCTCCCACTTCGGCGGATCGCGCAATCCGATGGTGATTTCATGGCCGGACAAGATCAAGGACAAGGGCGGGCTGCGGCCGCAGTTCTGCCATCTGATCGATATCGTGCCGACCCTGCTGGACGCCGCAGGCATTCCCGCGCCGGATTACGTCAACGGCGTCGAACAGAAGCCGATGGACGGCGTTTCCATCCAGTCGACATTCGCAGGCGCCGATGCCCATGCCGTTCGCGAACGCCAGTACTTCGAGGTTTTCTCCAACCGGGCGATCTACGACAAGGGCTGGATCGCCTGCGCGCAGCACACATTCCCGTGGCGGCAGGACTTCGCGCCGGGCCACTGGGAAAACGATGTCTGGGAACTCTACAACATCGACGAGGACTTCAGCGAGGCCAAGAACTTGGCCGCCACGCACCCGGAGAAGGTGGAGGAACTGAAGCGGATCTTCGATGAGGAAGCAGAGAAATACAACGTCTACCCGCTCGACGACCGCGGGTCCGGCCGCCTCGCAGAGCCGAAGCCATCACCGGGCGGCGCGGATCCAAACCGCACCGACTTCACCTATTACGAGGGCGCCGCGCGCCTGCCGGAAACGGCTGCGCCCAATACCAAGAACCGGTCGCACTCGATCAAGGTGGTGGTCGACAACGATTCGGGCAAAGCCGAGGGCGTCCTGCTTGCGGCAGGCGGCGGGTCGGCTGGCTATGCCATCTACATTCTCGATGGCAAGCCGGTGTACCACTACAACTTCTTCGAGAAGGACCGGCTGAACGTCGTGTCGAGCAAGCCGCTTCCCAAGGGCACGTCGACCATCGAAGTCGCCTTCGCTTATGACGGCGGCGGGCTGGGCAAGGGCGGCGAGGCGGTTCTGCTGCTGGATGGTGAGGAAGTAGCCCGGGGCCGCATCGAACAGACGGTCGCGGGCCGGTTCGGGATCGACACCTTCGGAGTTGGGGCGGATAGCGGATCGCCGGTATCGGACGCCTACAAGCCGCCCTTCGCTTTCAAGGGCGGCAAGATCGAGCGGGTGGACATCAAGCTGGCCGCCCGCAATCTCAGCCAGAGCGAGGAAGACGAATTGCACGAACGCTATCTGGCGTTCGCCCAGCATATTGAGTGAGCTTTCCGGGGACGCGCAAAGACACCCATTCCGGCACCGGGCGAACCATGCCGATCGCCCGGTGCACCCGGCCACGGACCGGATCGTCGGCAACATCTGGCGTCCGAGAACGGCAGCTATTAGGGAAATCGACTGGACGGCCCGAGGCGGTAATGGGCGCAAAGCCACCGCCAAACTTGCTGAACTTGATCGGCAAGTCGACTTTCGAACAACTCAAGATGATCTGGAACGACAGCGCCGCGCCAAGCAATCCCCGGCGCGGCGGATCGATCACTTGGCCAGCAGCGGCTTCAGATAGTGCCCGGTGAAGGACTTCTTCACCTTCACGATATCCTCCGGCGTACCTTCGGCGATCACCTCGCCGCCGCGCACGCCGCCTTCGGGGCCCATGTCGATGATCCAGTCGGCGGTCTTGATGACATCGAGGTTGTGTTCGATCACCACAACCGAATTGCCCTGCTCGACAAGGCGGTGGAGCACTTCGAGCAGTTTGCGCACGTCCTCGAAGTGGAGGCCGGTGGTGGGCTCGTCGAGGATGTAGAGCGTCTGGCCGGTGGAGCGGCGGGCCAGTTCCTTGGCGAGCTTGACGCGCTGCGCCTCGCCGCCGGACAGCGTGGTCGCCTGCTGGCCGACCTTGACGTAGCCGAGGCCCACCTCGTTCAGCATGTGCATCTTGTCGCGGATCGGCGGCACGGCCTTGAAGAACTCCTCCGCGTCCTCGATCGTCATGTCGAGCACGTCGGCGATGGAGTGGCCCTTGAACTTCACTTCCAGCGTTTCGCGGTTGTAGCGCTTGCCGTGGCATTCCTCGCACGTGACGTAGACGTCGGGCAGGAAGTGCATCTCGATCTTGATGAGGCCGTCGCCCTGGCATGCCTCGCACCGGCCGCCCTTGACGTTGAAGCTGAAGCGCCCGGCCTTGTAGCCGCGTGCTTCCGATTCCGGGAGGCCCGCGAACCAGTCGCGGATCTGGGTGAAGGCCCCGGTGTAGGTGGCGGGGTTGGAGCGCGGGGTGCGGCCGATGGGGGACTGGTCGATCTCGATCACCTTGTCGCAGTGTTCGAGCCCGGTGATCCGGTCATGCGCGCCCGCCACCACGCGCGCCCCGTTGAGCTGGCGCGAGGCGCCGGCCTGCAGGGTGTCGATGGTGAGCGAGCTTTTGCCCGAGCCGGAAACGCCGGTGACGCAGCAGAAGGTGCCGAGCGGGAAGGCCGCCGTCACGTTCCTGAGGTTGTTGGCGCGGGCGTTCTCGACCACGATCTGCTTGCCGTTGCCCTTGCGGCGGGTGGTCGGCACCTCGATCTTGCGGGTGCCGTTGAGGTAGGCGGCGGTAAGGCTGTTCTTGGCTTTCAGCACTTGCTTGAGCGTGCCTTCGGCCACGATCTCGCCGCCATGGACACCGGCGCCGGGGCCAAGGTCAACAATATGGTCGGCGGTGCGGATCGCGTCCTCGTCATGTTCGACGACGATCACGGTGTTGCCAAGGTCGCGCAGGCGCTTGAGCGTTTCCAGCAGCATGTCGTTGTCGCGCTGGTGGAGGCCGATCGAGGGTTCGTCGAGCACGTAGAGCACGCCCGACAGGCCCGAGCCGATCTGGCTGGCAAGGCGGATGCGCTGGCTCTCGCCGCCTGACAGGGTGCCGCTGGTGCGGTCGAGGTTGAGGTAATCGAGCCCGACGTTGTTGAGGAAGCCGAGGCGCTCGTTGATTTCCTTGAGTATGGCCTTGGCGATCTGCTGCTGCTGGCTGGTCAGCTTGCCCTCAAGCTCCCCGAACCACGCGAAGCCATCCGCCACCGAAAGGCGCGCGGCATCGGCGATGTCGCTGCCGGCGATCTTCACCGAAAGCGCCTCGGGCTTCAGGCGCTTGCCATCGCAGGTCTCGCAGGGCTGCGCGGTCTGGAACTTGGACAGTTCCTCGCGCATCCAGGCAGAGTCGGTCTGGATCATGCGGCGGTTGAGGTTGCCGATCACGCCCTCGAACGGCTTGTTGACCGTGTATTCCTTCTTGCCGTCCCTGAACGTCAGCGGCACGGCCTTGCCCGCGGTGCCGTAGAGGATGACGATCTTCACCTCGGGCGAAAGCGCGTCCCACGGCGTGGTGAGGTCGAAACCGAAGTGCTCGGCCAGGCTGGAGAGCACCTGCATGTAATAGGGCGAAGGCGGGTTCGACTTGGCCCAGGGCACCACGGCGCCCTGCTTGAGGCTGAGATGCTCGTTCGGGACCACCAGTTGCGGGTCGAACAGCAGCTTCTCTCCCAACCCGTCGCAGGCCGGGCAGGCGCCTTGCGGGGCGTTGAACGAGAACAGGCGCGGCTCGATCTCCTCGATGGTGAAGCCGCTGACCGGGCAGGCGAACTTTTCCGAGAAGACGATGCGGTTCGGCGGCAGGCCGGTTCCCTTGAGGGTCTTCTTCGCACCCTTCCCCTCTTCCTCACGGCCGGGAACGACGCCGTCGGCGAGGTCGATATAGGCCAGCCCTTCGGCCAGCTTCAGCGCCTGTTCGAAGCTGTCTGCAAGGCGGGTCTGGATGCCGTCCTTCACCGCGATACGGTCCACCACGACCTCGATGTCGTGCTTGTACTTCTTGTCGAGCGCGGGGGCGTCCTCGATGGCATAGAGTTCGCCGTCGATGCGGACGCGGGTGTAGCCCGCCTTCTGCCACTCGGCCAGTTCCTTGCGGTATTCGCCCTTGCGGCCGCGGACCACCGGCGCCAGCAGATAGGCGCGGGTGCCTTCGGGCAGTTCCATCACCCGATCGACCATGTTGGACACGGTCTGCGCCTCGATCGGCAGGCCCGTGGCCGGCGAATAGGGAATGCCCACGCGCGCCCAGAGCAGGCGCATGTAGTCCCAGATCTCCGTCACCGTCGCCACCGTGGAGCGCGGGTTGCGGCTGGTGGTCTTCTGCTCGATCGAGATCGCGGGGCTGAGGCCGTCGATATGCTCGACGTCCGGCTTCTGCATCATCTCCAGGAACTGGCGCGCATAGGCCGAGAGACTCTCGACATAGCGGCGCTGCCCTTCGGCATAGATCGTGTCGAACGCGAGGCTCGATTTCCCCGAGCCCGACAGCCCGGTGATGACGATCAGCTTCTCGCGCGGAAGCTCGATGTCGAAGCCCTTGAGGTTATGCTCGCGCGCACCGCGCACCGTGATGTGGGAGAGACTCATGGAGGTGACGTGTTCCAGATTTGTTCGCAAAGCGCAAGCAGCCGCGCCGCTCTCCGATCGCCTCGCCGAAATGCCAGGCCGCGATGTGGGGACGCCCTGCGCGATTGCAACGCCGGGCGCGGCAGGGCCTGTCATGTCGCCCGTCGATCCGCAAATGCCGTTCGACGACAGAGACCGCGTTATGACTTGAAAGCGACATGGTTCTGCGCAATAGCAGGATCGCCCGATAAAAGTACCGACTCACCTTTTGCGATATGGCAATTTACTCATACAAGTAAATTTACGCGCATACCTTGAACGCCGGGGTGATAATCGCGGGGCCTTTTAAAGTATAGACATATTTATACTTAGGTCGACACCCTCCCCACAGCCTGTGGCTGTTTGGGAACGACTTTCCACATCCATTGAGGTCGCCAGCAGTTCGCTGCCCCGTAGATCCGCGAAGGTCTGCGTGCGGGGGCTGCACTCTCGAGCAACAGGAGAATGCAGATGACCAGGATTCACACGAAAATCGTCACCACCGCCATGTTCGCCATGGCCTCGTTCGCGCTTGTCACCCCCGTCCTTGCGGACGTGGTGGTCAAGGAAGTCCGCAACTCGAACCTGCCAACCCGCGAGGTCCGCTACGGGGACCTCGATCTCACCACCGCCAGCGGTCAGGATTCGCTGACGCGGCGCCTCACCGTCGCGGTACGCCAGGTGTGCGGCGGCGCGGACATGCGCGACCTGCCGGCATATTCCGACATGATGCGGTGCCGCGACGATTCCTCGGAAAGGGCCTTCACACAGCGTGATGCCCTGTTCGCCGAACGGATCGCCGCGCGCGGCCAGCCCGACCGGATCGCGACCAATACCCGCGCGATTTCGATCGTTGCCGTAAGGAGCCATTGAGCCGTCCAGGGATCGGGATTCCGCCGGCCGGAGAAATCCGGCCGGCGGCTTCTTGCCCGCAAATTCGCCCACGCCGCCTAACGGCGCGGCTCACGCCTGAACCGCTCCGTCGCGCCGGGCAACGGCTCGTCGCATAGCCGTTTGCATCCGCCCCATCGCCCCGCCAGAGCGCGGGAAAGCCAGCGAGGGATGGAGATTACGATGAGGGGAGCGCGCGCTCTGATTGCGTTCGGCACACTCGTGCTGGCGGCGGGACCGGCTCTGGCCGACGACCCTCACGACCGGATGAGCGCTGAGGATATCGCCCGCGATCGCGCGATCATTCGCAAGCTCAACAATGACCAGTTGCAGTACGTCCGCAAGCGCGACGCGCAATATGCTGCCGGATGGAAGGATTACGACCGCGCCCGGGGCGGCAACGACTATGCCGACGAGGACGCGAACGGGGACGCGGAGGACGCGCCGCGCGGCAGCAGCTATTCGCGCCAATCCCGCGAATACGACAGGGCCCGCCGCGATTACGAGGCTGACCTTGCCCGCTGGCGCCGCGATGTCGCCGCCTGCCGCGCGGGCGACTATTCCCGCTGCGAGCGCTGAGACAGATCTTTCCTCCAGGCGGCACGGCAAGCTCCCGGACAATGGCCGTTCACGGCAGCAGCGCCGCCCATGTGGCGGCGCCGACGACGCCGTCCGCCTTGAGTGCTTTCGACTTCTGGAAATCCATCACCGCCTGCGCCGTCATCGAGCCGAAAGCGCCATCGGCGGGGAGCTTCAGCAGCTTCTGCAGGAAGGCGACATCCTCGCCCTTGTCGCCGAAGCGCAGCGGCTGGCGTGAAAGCGCGGCATCGACGGAGGGGCTGGCAGCGGCTGACGGCGCAGAGGAAGGCGCCTGAAGCGCAAGCCAGGTCTGCGCACCGACGATCCCGTCCGCATAGAGACCCTTGCCCTTCTGGAACGCAATCACCTTCGTCTTGGTGGCCGGGCCGAAATCGCCGTCCATCGGCAATCCCAGCAATTGCTGGAGATGCAGCACGGGCTGGCCCTTGTCTCCCAGCTTCAGCACCGGCGTGGGATTGGCGGTGCGCGCGCCGCCCGCCATGAAGCTCTCGTAAGCCCGGCGCATCTTGTTGTGATAGTCGTTCGCCGCGTAGTCCGGCCCGTTGTAGCCGCGTGCGAAGCCTGCCCAGTCCAGCCGGATCAGTTCGTCGTCCAGCCGGTTCTTGCGGATGAACCCGACGAAGGCATCAAGCTGCCCCGCTTCTCCATCGACCATCGCCTTCACGAACGCCTCGACGTCGGCATAGCCGGATGAAGCGTAATTGAAGCCCATGATCTGGAACCGGCCCCAGCTTGCCGACTGGAGCGCGGCCTTGCGGTCCAGCGCGATGGCCTGCCTGAGGCGTGGATACTCCCCTGCCCCGCCGACATAGCCGCCGCGCTTGGGCCAGGAGATATCGGAGTGGGCCGCGGTGTAATTGCCCTTCGTCAGTTTGTGGAAGATGTGCCGTTCGAACAGTATCTTGGGCCGTCCATCCGCAAGGAAACCGCCGCCTGCGCTTTCCACTTGCGATACAGCCCGGATGGCGGCAACCGAACAACCGATCTTCTTGGCGGCCGCTTCGTAATCCGCCGCAGACAAGGGCGCGGAATTCCCTTTTAATTCATCAGCCATGACCGTTTCCCCTCAAGTCATCATGAAATAGACTCGCGGCCCTGACATTTTTATTTGACGTATAATTACGCCGCCCCCGGTAGACCCACAATAACCATCAAGACGTAAGTATAACTACGATGATGGAGAATGGCGGCCCGCGCGCGCCGCCGGGCGCCGGGGCTTGCCTCCCCGGCCCCGCCTCCTAAAAGCGCTGGGCATGAACACCACCGTCACGCCCCGCTCCGCCCGCCGCCTCGCCCTCCCGCTGGTCGCGGCCCTCCTTGCCGCCACGGCCCACCCCGCTCTCGCCAGGGACGCGATCGATCCCGAGCGGATGGTGGCCGATGTGAAGACGCTGGCCTCGGACACGTTCGAAGGCCGCGCGCCCGGCACCGTGGGAGAGGAACGGACCATCGGCTACCTCATCGCCCGCTTCCAGGATATCGGCCTCCAGCCCGCCGGTCCGGACGGCCAGTGGGTGCAGAAGGTGCCGCTACTGCACACCCGGCTCGAAACGCCGGCGACACTGGCCTTCTCCAGCCCCAGGGGCGCCATGCCGGTGACCGTGGCCAAGGACATCTACATCTCGACCGTGCGCCCCGATGACACCGCCCGCATCGCCGGCGCCCCCGTGGTCTTCGTCGGCTACGGCGTGAACGCGCCGGAACGCGGCTGGGACGATTTCAAGGGCATGGACCTCAAGGGCAAGGTCGTGGTCTTCCTCATCAACGACCCCGACTTCCACGCCGGAAAGGGTGAGCCTGCCGCCGGAAAGTTCGGCGACCGGACGATGACCTACTATGGCCGCTGGACCTACAAGTTCGAGGAAGCCGCGCGGCAGGGCGCGGTAGCGGCGCTGATCGTCCACGAGACGGAAGGCGCGGGCTATGGCTGGAACGTCGTCACCAGTCCGGGCGGCGAAAACTACGACATCGTGCGCTCGCCCGACAAGCTGACCAGCCTCGCCTTGCAGGGCTGGCTCTCGGCCGATGCGGCAACGCGGCTGTTCTCCTCTGCCGGGCTGGACCTGACAAAGCTCTCCGCCGCCGCGCGCCGTCCGGATTTCCGGCCGGTGACGCTCAAGGGCGTCAGCTTCGACGCCGAAGTGCCGGTGAAGCACGAGGAAGTCATGAGCCACAACGTGCTGGCGCAGATCCCCGGCACCGCGCGCAAGGACGAAGTGGTGATGTTCGGCGCCCACTGGGACGCCTACGGCAAGGGCGCGCCCGATGCGCAGGGCCGCATCTACCGCGCCGGCGCCAATGACGACGGCATCGGCATTGCCGGCATCCTCGACATCGCCCGCGTCATGAAGAGCGAACCGGCGCCGCAGCGCACGGTGGTCTTCGCGGCGTGGACCGCGGAGGAGCGCGGGCTGCTCGGTTCGGAATTCTATGCCGCCAACCCGGTGTTCCCGATGGAGAAGACCGTCGCCAACCTCACCATCGACGTGCTCCAGACCGCGGGCGCCGCTAACGACGTGACGGTGATCGGCAAGGGCCAGGACACGCTGGAGGACGACATGGCGCGCGTCGCCGCCACCCAGGGCCGCCGCGTGACGGTAGAGAGCCTGCCCGAGCGCGGGCTGTTCTACCGCGCGGACCACTTCTCCTTCGCCAAGCGCGGCGTGCCGGTCATGCTGATGATGGGCCTTGCCGGAGCGGCCGACCTGAAGGACGGCGGCGTCAAGGCCGGGCAGGCCTGGATCGATGCCTATACCGGCCAGTGCTACCACCAGGCCTGCGACGCCTGGTCGCCCGACTGGAAGATGGAAGGCGCGGTGCAGGACGTGGAACTGGTCCGCGAGATCGGCCGCGACCTCGCCAATTCGGCGAAGTGGCCGCAGTGGAAACCCGGCTCCGAGTTCAAGGGCCTGCGCGACAAGTCGGACGCGGTGCGCAAGTAACCGTCAGGTCCAGTGGACCAGCAGGTCGGCGAGCGCATGGAACACCACCGCGCCGCCGATCAGCCACCCGGCCAGTTTCACCGCCCGCGCCGTGCCGTTGTCAGGCGCGGGCGGTGACGGCGCCTCCATCCGCGCCGAGGCCGCGCGCAGGAATCGCGGCGCTTCCCCGGCAATGCGCGAAAGCTCCAGCAGCGCCGCCTCCACCTTGTCCGGCGCGGCGAGGCCCGAAATCCGCGAGGCGACGAGCCGGCCGCGCATCCCCTCCAGCGCCTCGGACAAGTCGAACCCGGGCGCGATTCCGGCCAGTACGCCGTCCATCGTCACCATCGCCTTGAAGATCAGCACGAGGTCCGGCGGCAGAACCAGCCCCTCCTGCCGCAGCAGCGGGAAGAAATCCGCCACCATCGCGTTCAGCACCAGCGCCCCGCTGCCGTGCCGGGCAACCAGGCGTTCGGAGGCACGCAGCAGCTTCTCCCGCGAAATCCCCCCGTTTTCCGACCATATCGCCAGCATGTCCGCCACGCCGCCGGGATCGCCGCTGCGCAGGGCGAGGATGAAGGTCAGGAACTCGTGCTGGCGGCGCGGACTTACCACCCCCACCGAACCGAGATCGAGCAAGGCCAGCCGATCTCCGGGAAGGCACAACAGGTTGCCGGGATGCGGGTCGGCGTGGAAGCGCCCGCCGATCAGCACCATCTCCAGCACCAGTTCGGCCCCCAGCGCGGCAATGCGCGAGGGATCGATCCCGGCCGCCCTCAAGACCTCGGGATCGCGCGGAGGAATGCCCGCGATATAATCCATGACCAGCACTTGCTCGCCGGTCCATTCCCAATGGATGCGCGGCACCTCGACACGGTCCAGCGCGGCAAGGTCCGCGCGGAGCAGGTCGGCGTTGCGCCCTTCGCCGGTGAAATCCAGCTCGTCGAGGATTTCGCGCCCCAGCTGCTCGATCATCGCCGTGGGCCGCATCCGCCGCACCTGCCCGCTGCGCGCCTCCGCCATGGCCGCCAGATGGCGCATGAGCCTGAGGTCCGCCTCCATCCGCGCGCGAATGCCCGGGCGGCGGATCTTCACCACCACTTCGGTGCCATCCTTCAGCACCGCCCGGTGGACCTGTGCGATCGAGGCTGCCGCCAGCGGCTCGGTATCGAACCAGGCAAACGCGGTTTCCGGCGGCTCGCCCAGCGCGGCCTCCACTTCACCGCGCAGCGCCTCGAACGGCAGGCGCGGCGCATCGCTCTGGAGCTGCTCGAAGGCCGCGATCCATGCATCCGGCAGCAGATCGCGCCGGGTCGCGAGAATCTGGCCGAGCTTCACGTAAGTCGGCCCCAGCGCCTCCAGCGCGCGGCGCGTGCGCGTTGGCAGGTCGCGCGGCTCATGGCCCGCATCGTCCCCTTCGCCGAGGCCCAGCCGCACCGCCAGCGCCTCAAGACCGAACCGGACGATCACCGCCGACACTTCGGCCATCCGCGCCCGGTCCCGCGCCGCCACGGCTATCGACTTGAACATGCGTCACTCCTTCAGCGGTGGACAACCGGGCTGACGGGGTTCCGGTTCCGGCGACATGCCCTGCTCCGGGGTCGGACGGAGTGGACAGCCCCGAATGCACAAAGCTAGGGATGGCGCATGAGCGGCAGTTTAACGGGGGCGCTCAAGCCCTTATTCGCAGTAGCCCTGATGTCCACGCTGGCAGCCTGCGGCGGCGGCACCAAGTTCCGCCCGGTCAGCGACGTGCCGGTACGCGTCGGCCCGCCCTACAAGGTGCGCGGCACGACCTACACGCCCGCCACCCAGCCCGGTTACGACGTGCTCGGCTATGCGACATGGTACGGCAGCGAATCCGGCAACAAAGTGGCCAATGGCGAACGCTTCCGCCCCAGGTGGATCACGGCCGCCCACAAGACCCTGCCCCTGCCCAGCTACGTCGAAGTCACCTCGCTCGACACCGGCCGCCGCATCGTGGTGCGCGTGAACGACCGCGGCCCCTTCGGCGAGAGCGCCCGCGTCATCGACCTTTCCAGAGGCGCGGCGGAAGAACTGGGCATCCGGAACAAGGGCAAGGCCGCCGTGCGCGTGCGCGTGGTGGAGCCCCCCGAAAAGGACCGCGCCGCCTTGCGCAAGGGCAAGGCGGCGCAGGAACTGCCCCCGGTCAGCCCGGCGACGCTGGCGAACCTGCAATCGCAGTTCGAGCGCGGTGTGGGAACGCGGTGAACCGGAAGGGCAGAAAGCTCACAACCGGTATCAGCGACCCGCCGCGACGAAGGCACCTCTGACCGTGCCACCTCCCACACTGGGCGAAAAGTACTCGAAATTGAAGTTGCCTCCGACTTCGTTGGCATTCGGCCCGAAGAACATGCCGTTGAGGGTTCCTTCAAGCCCGCCACCACGGGTGGCGGAAAAGCCACCGACGCGCTGCGCGTCGGCGGTCACGTCCCCGATAGTGCCGGCGAAGCTCGTAGTCCCGAAACTCAGATCGCGTCCATTGGCGAGATTGGTGCCGCTGAGGGCGAGTTGACCGGATATCTTGCCCGTTCCGAAATTTGCGGAGAGAGATGACGTCCCGGAAACGTCGTACATGTCGATCCTGATATCGTTGTTGTAGATGACCGCGCTGCCATGTGCGACGCCCGTATAGCTCGCCGTTCCAGTGGTCGGCATGAGGCCTTTGGGCGTGGCCTGACCATAGGCGATATAGCCCATGTTATAGTTTCCGGCGCCCGATTGTGTCACGCCTCCCGCCAGCACGTACTTCGCGAAGCCAGAATAGGTGAGAGCGATCCTGCCGCCCTTCCCATCGAAAATATAGCGATCCACCGCAGCATAGCTGGAGAAGCCTCCGCTGCTCACCGCCCCGGATCGATAAACCGTACGCTCAGCATTGGATGTCGCGCTGTCTACATCGGAGCTTTGCATGGCGGCGTATGTGCCGCTGCCCGAATTGCGGGTCACCCGGATCGCTCCGACAGGCGAGCCGGACGACAGTTCCACAGCGTAATCGGTGGTCGTCGCACCCGCGAAATTATCAGAATAGTCATTGTTTATAGTAACCCTATATGCCACCTCGGCGCCGATCCCATGTAACAGCGTAGTGCCTGTAATGTTGGCCAGGCCCGTGGGGGGAGAAATGGCAGGGTCGGTGCTGCCGATCAGATATCCGTTCGCCTTTCCGCCGGTCGTGCTCGAAAGCAGAAACGTACCACCGATCTGATCGCCTGCGTCACCGTAGAACCGCGCATCGAGATTGCCGGTATAATCTTTCGTACCATCGAGAGAAAGTGTGCCCGCAATCGCGTTCGTCGTGCTGGATATCGTAGCGCTGGTCGTCCAGGTCCCGTTGTCTGTGCCGCTGTAAACTGATCCCGCCGGCACGATCATGCTGGCCGGACTGAACAGACTGAGTTGATAATCGCCCGAACCGGATAGCGTGCCCGTTCCAAGGTTGGCTGCAAGACGTCCGGTTCCATCCAGTGTCTGCAATTGCTGTCCCGTTTCCAGCACGGCACCACCGATCCTGGCATTGTAATGTCCGGTTCCGGTTCGCGGAACAGCCGAGGAGGCCGTCTCGTCACCGTAGACATAGGCATCGAGGATCGTCGACGGCCCGGTCCGGTCATATTGCAGCCCCGCGACCACGGCAGCCTCTTGCCCCATCCCCAAGAAGGCTGTCGTCTCGTCGTAAGTCGCCTCAACGTCGCGGCGCTGCAACGGGGCAAGGACCTGTCCGGACGACCGGTAAAACAGTCCGCCGCGGCCCCATGCCGCATACTTCGCGAACAACCCGCTGGCCTGCCCCGTCGAAACGAGCTTTCCGTTGCCATCAAGCGAAAGCGAGACACTCTGCCCGCGCACGCGGAAGAAAGTGGCGTTTTCAGGATTTAAGATGCTACCGTGCTGGTTGAGCGGATAGTCGTTTCGGCCACCCCAGACCACACCGACCGTTGCTTCATCGGCATAGGCGCTGGAAAAGGTAGCACCCACCTCCGCCGCTCCTGGTCCGTAGAACGATCCCTGAAACGTACTTGTGCCAGTTTCGTAGTTCGTGGTGGTCCCGAGAATGCCGGCAAAGCCGTTGGTCCCGGACTTCATCATCGCATTGGCAATGAGAATGCTGCCATAGCCGGTCAGCCCCGTCTCGCTTTCCGTCATGGAGAAAGGCACGTTGGCGTGGATGGCCCCCGTCGCGAAATCGGCGTCGAGCCGACCGCTGCCTGCGAGAGTGTGGATATTGATGTTGGACGCCGAAACGCCCAGCAACTTGACGTCATAACTAGCCGCACCAGTGCGCGGCATATCCGCGGCCGCTGTCTTCACACCATAAGCAAAAGCATCAAAACGCCCATCAACGCTCGACTTGCCTTCGGTCACCCGCTGCCAGAACCCGGCGCCGACATAGCGCGTCTGGCCGGCTCCGCTCCCTGTCTTGGACAGCGTCAGGAAGTCGGTCGTCGACTTGGCTGTCAGTTTGTAGGTGGTGACGGCCGCATTCGACTGGGCAGGATCGATATCAGCCTGCCGGAATGCTTGGCTGACCGAGCCATCGGTCAGGGTGTAACTCTGGTTCGCGGCATTGTAGGCGATCGTCAGCGCCGTCTTCCCGGCGCTATGGGTCGCGGAGCCCGTCTTGGTCGAGACTGAAATCTTGCCAAGGATCGCGTCGTTCGTGAAGTTCTCCGAGACCAGCGGCCCGATGAGATCGTCGTTCTTTGCCGTGGGAGTGGGAGTGGGAGTGGGAGTGGGAGTGGGAGTGGGTGTAGGCGTCGGCGTGCTGTTGACGTCGCCGCCACCACCGCAGGCCGCAAGCAACAGACTGAGCGCCGTAAGCGAGGTCATGGTCGCCAACTTGGCGACGGGTACGGTCTTCATGAACAATCCCCCTGTTCAGAATGCCAAGGCAAGCCACCCACGTCTTGCCTCGGCGAGAATACAAGCCTGTGCTTTCAGTTCTTCCGGCCGACGACCGCGCCCGAGCCGTTGCCTATCTCCGGATTGCCGAGGCCCTGGCGCAGCGTGAACGCTCCGCCCATTTCCGACGCACCCGGGCCGTAGAAGAACCCGTGCAGGTCCGCGGAATAAGCCGCGTTCAAATCCGAGGATGCCTCGAACTCGTTGCCCTTGTAGAACTGGTTGGGCGTCTTGATGATGCCATCGAGCTGCAGATTGCCGAAGACTTTGGTGCGCCCGTCGACCACGTGCTGGCCTGTCGGGCTCATCTCGAAGCGGACGGTTCCGGCTGCGAAATTCGCCGCGAAGCTGCTGGCGCCGGACAGCACATAGGCACCGGTTCCATCGGCGTACTGGCCGTCGATCCTGGTCTGATACGTCGCCGAGCCGGACTTCGGCATGTCGGAGGGGCTGGTCGTCACGCCGTAAGTGAAGAATGCCGTGCTCACGTCGAGATCGGTGCCCTTGTCGACGATCTTCTGCCAGGCGCCGTAGCTGGCGTAAGTGAGCGCCATGTCGGGATTGGCCGCGCCCGGCCTGAACAGGACGAAGTCTTCCTGCGTATTGCCGGCAATCTTGCGATAACCCGTCGTCGCGGCCGTATCGCCGAGCTTGTCGGCCGGGCGGAAGATCGTGGTGCCCATCGTCGTGCCGACGAGGGTGTAGGACTGGCTCGCGGCATCGTAACGCACCTCGGTCGGCGCCTGGACCGAACTCTTTCCGCTGGCGGCCCCGGTCGCGCGGGACAGCGAATAGTTCGCCTGCGCGTAGTAGGCCGTGAAGTCCTGGCTGACGCGCAGCTCCGCGAGAGTGGCATTCCCCTGGCCCGTGGGCGGCTTGGGGAGCGAGGCGACATCCTCTCCCCCGCCGCCGCATGCCGCGAGCAGGACGCTGATCGACGTGACGAATATCGGATGCGAAAGCTTCATGTCCTTATCCCTCAGAATGCCGAAGTGACGCCGAATTCCGCGGCAACGCGGCGGTAGTCGTAGATTTCGATGGAGGAGCGGTTGCGCTCCCATTTGAGGCGCACGAGCGGTGCGAAGCTGCCGAGGTGCAGCGCGCGCAAGGTGGCGGCGATGCTGGCGCTGTAGCGGTTTTCCCGGCGCCGCTCGGGGTAGAGGAACAGGCGCTCGTCCGCCTCCAGATGGCTGTAGGCCATGGTGCCGACCAGGGTGGTTCGGCCCATTTCGCGGAACAGGTAGACCGAGGCGCCCCCGCTCGCGAGGGAATAGCCGGGATCGCGCGCGGCCTCGCGGAAGCCGTAGACCTGCAGGCCGCCGCCGAACCGGGCGCTGAAGGCACGGTCGAGGCTGGCGGAAAGCGTGAAATCATCGGCGGTCTGGAGCGCATTGCGCTTGTTGTCGACATGGGAAATCCCGCCGTCGAGGCGGATCTGGCTGCGCTTACCCGTCGGGCGCTGCCAGCTTACGTTGCCGCCGATCGTCATGCTGTAGGGATCACGGCCGTACCAGCGCCACGAAGGGCCGAACGAGAAGGTGAGCTGGTTGCCGCCCCATGCATATTGCGGGCCGGCCTGCACCCCCACGGTCACGTCGTTGAAGTCCGGCTCGCGGTAGAGCGTGGCGCTGGTCGAGGCGCGCACCAGCAGGTCGGCTCCGGGCTGGATGCCGAGGCGGAAGTAGCCCTGCCCCTGAAGGTTGAGGCCCACGCCCGATTTCGCCTGCGCCTCGTCGTCCAGCGTGAAGTCACCGATCACGGTGCCCAGCGTGTCGGAACGGGTGGCGCGATTGATGTTGCTGTCCGGCGCGAGCGCGAACTCCACCGAACCGCCGAACGGCTTCCGGGCGTTGAGCGCACGGGTATAGAAGCGCACGAGCTGTTCCACCGAGGTCGGCAGTCCCGCCGCCTGGGCCGCGCGCAGTTCCTTGCGGGCGGCGCCGAAATTGCCGAGCGAGGCCTGCATCCGGGCCAGCTCCAGCCGGACACGCGCCGCGCCGGGCTTGTCGTCAAGGATGCGGCGGAATTCGAGCGCGGCGTCGGCATAGCGCTTGAGATCGTCGCCCAGCATCAGGCCAAGACGGAAACGCGCCTCTGTCCGCACTTCGAGATCCCGGTCCTGCGACAGGGCCCGATAAGCCGTCTCCGCAGTCGCGAAATCACCTTCCGCGCGGGCCTGCTCGGCCAGTGCGAAAACCTGCGCGGCCGAAAGGCCCGCATGCGTGGCAGGTTGCGCCGCAGGCCACTGCGCGCCGGTTGCCCCCTGGCCCGCCGCGTCCTGCGCGCTTACGCCGGTGGCAAGGCCCGCCAAGACCGCTGCCGCCAGCCAATGCTGAATCGGAATGTCACACCCCCGTTTGGCGGTGTGTTAGTACTCCGATCAAATACTTGTCCAGATGCAACAAGACCGGGTCACCGGCGCGACGTCAAAATTCGGGCGGTGAACGGCATTTGTCACTATTGCAGCCCGTTCAGGCTGCCTCGCGCTCCGCGTAGACTTCGGCCTCCTTGCCGATGAGGATGTCAGCAAGGAACCAGTAGGCCTCGCCCCAGGCGGCGAGCACTTCGTCGGTTGCCGCTTCGCCCAGCACGTCGCGGATCGCGGGCAGCAGCGCTTCGGCGACCAGCGGATAGTGCTCTGCCTTCACGCCTGTATCGACATGGCGCTGCACCATGCGCGCCACCGCGCCGGTGAGGTTCTGGAGCTTGTCCACGTTCTGCGCATAACCCAGGATCGCGGCGGCAAGACGGCGCGGCTGCTCGCCAGAGGTCTGCGCGGCCTGGTCGAACATCGCGCGCACGTCGGCATTCTCGAACAGGCGTTCGTACATGCGGGTGGTGATCGCGACCCCGTGCTGCTGAAGCGCGGGCGCGGTTGCCTTGATCGTGGCGACGGTCTGTTCGCTGAGCGGAGCGGCCATTTCGATTCGTCCTTTAAAGATGCATTGTTGATGCATCTATACGCCGAAGGGAAAAGATGTAAATACGGCGCATCATTTTAACCGGAGACCGCCCTTGCGCCTCACCGCGCACACCGACTACGCCCTGCGCATCCTGCTCCACGCCGCCGTGGAGCCGGAGCGGCTGTTCTCGATCGCCCAGGTTGCAGAGGCGCACGCGATCTCGCGCAATCACGCGATGAAAGTGGTCAACCTGCTCGGCAATGCCGGGCTGCTGGAGACGGTTCGCGGGCGGGGCGGCGGTTTTCGTCTCGGCCGCCCTGCACGGGAAATCGCGCTGGGCGAAGTCGTGCGGCTGACCGAACCCAACATGAGCCCCGCCGATTGCGGCAACTGCCTGCTTCAGGGCGCCTGCGGCCTCACCGGGATCCTGCGCAAGGCCATGGCCGCCTTTCTCGCCGAACTCGACGCGCATACGCTGGCCGACGCCGCCATGGGAACCCGGCTGCCCTTCCCGCTTTTACAGTCTTCCTGAAGCGAAACTCTTCGAGAATTACTGGTCCGATCAATTGGCCCGATCATCGGGAACTTTCCCGTCGTACCCGCGTTCCTCCTCCAAAGAGGAGAGCCTGAAATGAATATCGGAGCCGAAATCCCGTTCCGGCGCAGTCGCTTCGCGCGCAAGACCGGATCGTTGATCCTGGACCGCCAGCGCGAAGAGCAAAAGCAGGAACGCGATCCCGATTCCGATCCCATGCTTGTTTGGTCCAACGGTCGCTTCCGGTCCAACTGACCGGACCCGATTCCCCCTGTCGGTGCGACCGTACGACGCGCCGGAGCGCAACTTGATTGCGCTCCGGCGCGAAATCGTATGCGCCGCGAAATGTCGCATACGTCCTTTGAGCAACAGGTTTTCCAAAGCCTGACCGGCGCTTGCAAGGCCCGGTTTTCTGCGCTTCAACCCTGCTCCTAGATACCTCGGCAGCCAATTCGCAGCACTCGGGCACGGCGCAGCCGCTCCCCTTTCGCTCCATTCCCCACCGGCTGCCGAAGTCAGGAGAAAACAACGATGAAGACCCGGCTCATGGCCGCTGCCGCCCCCTTCGTGCTTGGCGCAGCGCTGCTTGGAGGATTTTCCGTGACCGCTACCGCAAAGACTGGCACCGCAAAGACTGGCACCGCAAAGACCGGCACCGCCACTCCGGCCTATGCCGGCCCCTTCGCGAAGCCCAGCACGCTCCCGCTCCACGCGCCGGACTTCACCCAGTACAAGGATAGCGACTGGCAGCCCGCCATCGAGGCCGGCATTGCCGCCAAGCGCGCCGAGATCAAGGCGATCGCCACGAACACGGCCAGGCCGACTTTCCAGAACACCATCGTCGCGATGGAGCGCGCGGGCACGCTCTATGACCGCGTCTACAACGTGTTCAGCCAGCTCACTTCGGCTAACACCAGCGATGCGCTCGACGCGATCGACACCGCCGTAAGCCCGCAGATTTCCGCGCTGAACGACGATATCTACCTCGACGACGCGCTGTTCGCCCGCGTCAAGGCCGTGCACGACAGCGCGCAGGGCAAGGCCCTGACCGGCGAGGACGCCATGCTGCTGGCGACGACTTACGACAAGTTCGTCCACCGCGGCGCCCTGCTTTCGGCCGAACAGAAGGTCGAGCTGAAGGCGATGAACCTCGAGATCGCCAAGCTCGAAACCGCCTTCTCGCAGAAGCTGACCACGGCCACCGCCGCCAAGGCGCCGATCTTCGACACCGCCGCGCAGCTCGACGGGCTTTCGCAGGCAGAGATCGCCGCCGCCGCCAAGCTCGCCGCCGAAAAGGGCCATCCCGGCAAGTTCATGCTGGCGCTGGGCAACACCACGCAGCAGGCCGCGCTGACCAGCCTCAACAACCGCGCCAGCCGCAAGATCCTGTGGGACGCCAGCGTGAACCGCACTTCGGGCGGCGACGAGTACGACACCACCGCAATGGTCACCCAGATGGCCACCCTGCGCGCAAAGAAGGCCAGGCTGCTCGGCGCGCCCGACTTCGCGACGTACCAGATGTACGACCGCATGGTGAAGACGCCGGGTCAGGCGATGGAGTTCATGAAGGGCTTCGTCCCCGCGCTGCGCGCCACGCAGGACCGCGAGGCCGCCATGCTCGAAGCCGCCGCCAAGGCCGACGGACAGGCCATCAAGCTGGAGCCGTGGGACTGGTCCTACTACGCCGAGAAGGTCCGCAAGGCGAAGTACGACCTCGATGAAAGCCAGATCAAGCCTTACTTCGAAGTCTGGCGCACGCTGGAAGACGGAGTGTTCTACGCCGCGAACCAGACTTATGGCCTGACCTTCAAGCGCCGCACCGACCTTCCGGTCTACCACCCGACCATGCGCGCCTATGAAGTGTTCGACGCCGACGGCAAGTCGCTGGCGATCTTCTACTATGATCCCTTCGCCCGCTCCAACAAGAAGGGCGGCGCCTGGATGAACAACTTCGTCGAGCAGTCCTACCTGCTGGGCGAAAAGCCGGTGGTCAGCAATACCCTGAACATCGCTCCGCCCGCCGATGGCGAACCCGCGCTCGCCAGCTTCGACGACGTGGAGACCATGTTCCACGAGTTCGGCCATGCGCTGCACGGCTTCTTCGCCAGCCAGAAGTACCCCTCGCTCTCGGGCACCAACACCGCGCGTGACTTCGTGGAATTCCCCAGCCAGTTCAACGAGAACTTCGCGACGATCCCCGCCGTGCTCAACCACTACGCCAAGCATTACCAGACCGGCGCGACGATCCCCTCGGACCTGATCGCCAAGATCGAGGCGGCGAAGACCTTCAACCAGGGCCTGGGCCTGGGCGAAACGCTTTCGGCGGCGATGCTCGACATCCAGTGGCACCAGCTCTCCCCCGAGGAAGCCGCGCAGCCGCCGATGGCCTTCGAAGCCAAGGCGCTGGCCGCGACCGGGCTCAACACCGACCTGATCCCGCCGCGCTACAAGACGCCCTACTTCCGCCACATCTGGGATAACGGCTACGCGGCCGGATACTACTCGTACATCTGGACCGAGATGCTGGCACACGACGGCTGGGACTGGGTGGAAAAGCACGGCGGCATGACCCGCGCCAACGGCGACCACATCCGCAAGTCGTTCCTCGGCCAGGGCCACACCAAGGACTTCGCCCAGCTCTACCGCGACTTCACCGGGCACGACCCCAAGGTCGAACCGATGCTGGAAGCGCGCGGTCTGGCGCCGAAGGCCCAGTAACGCCGGGATAATCCATGCACGAAACGCCGCTCCGGAAACGGGGCGGCGTTTTTTGTTTCATTCCGACCCCGCCTAGAACTGCTGCCGGAAATCCACCGCCAGCGGTGCCGGCGCGCCGATCGAGAGGGCGCGTTCGCCGGGGTCGCCCAGCCAGTGCGCCGGGCAGTTCCACACGCGGCTGATGACCTCGCGCGAGAGGGCCATCTCGGGCGGGCCTTCGGCCTCCACCCGGCCCTTGGCCAGCACCAGCACCTGATCGGCATGGTTCATCGCCGTCGCCAGATCATGAAGCACGAGGACGACGCCCTTCCCGGCCCGCGCCTGCTGGCGGAAGCGCTGCATCAGCGCCGCACCGTGCGCAAGGTCGAGGCTGGCGAAAGGTTCGTCGGCAAGCAGCCAGCCGGGCTGGGTAGCCAGCACGCGGGCCATGAGCGCGCGGGCGCGTTCGCCGCCGGAAAGGGTGGAGACCGGACGGTGGCGCAAGTCCTGAAGGTCCATCGCGGCGATGGCGTCCTCGATCGCTTCCTGCGTCTCGGCGGCCGGAGCACCGCGCCATGGCAGGCGGCCGAGCGAGATCAGCACTTCGACAGAGACATCCCAGGCCACTTCCGGCGTCTGCGGCAGGTAGCCGATCCACTGCGCGCGCTGCGCCAGCGATACCGCGGAAAGCGCCCGCCCGCCCATCACGGCGCGGCCGCCATCGGGCTTGAGCAGCCCCGCGATCACGGAAAGCAGCGTGGACTTGCCCGCGCCGTTGGGCCCGCAGATCGCGGTTATCATGCCGCGGCGGCAGTTGAGCGAGACATCCTCCAGCCGCCCGGCGACAGTGACCTTGTCAGCGCCGAAGCTCATGCCACCATGCCCTGGCGCATCCTGAGCAGCAGGCGCAGGAAGAACGGCGCGCCCAGCAGGCTGAGCGCGATGCCGAGCCGCAGTTCGCCGCCGGTCAGCGGCAGGATGCGGCAGAGACAGTCGGCCATGAGCAGCAGCAAAGCGCCCGCCAGCGCGGAAGGCACGAGCAGCGAGGACGGCTTGCGGTCCGTCATCGGTCGCACGAGATGCGGCACCATCAGGCCGACGAAGCCGATGATGCCCGCCACCGCCACGCCCGAACCGACAATCAGGCCCACGCCCAGGATCATCAGCGCCTGAAGCCGCAGCGGCTCCACGCCGAGCGAGCGGGCGGCCATCTCCCCCAGGGTCATCGCATCGAGATCGCGCCCCGCGTAGATCAGCACGCCGATGCCGCCCAGGGTCAGCGGCATGGCAATCCAGACCTCCCGCCATGAACGGTCCGCCAGCGAGCCCATCATCCAGGTAACGATCTCGCTCATCGCGAAAGGCGACGGGGAGAGGCTGATGGCAAGGCTCATCAGTGCGCCGGCAAGACTGGAAACCATGAGCCCGGCCAGCGTGAACAACGCCACACCGCCGCCGCGCCCGGCGATCAGCGCCAGCAGGGTCATCGCCCCGCCCGCGCCGACCAGCGCGAAGACCGGCAGCATCCAAGGCGCCGAGGCATAGCCGGTCCAGAAGCTCAGCACCGCGCCCAGCGCCGCGCCGGGCGCTATGCCGAACAGGCCGGGGTCGGCAAGCGGATTGCGCAGGTAGCCCTGCATCGCCGCCCCCGCCGCGCCCAGCCCGGCGCCGAGCACCAGCGCCAATACCGCGCGCGGCAGTCGCAGCTGCACGAGGATGATCGATGCGTTCTGAAGTTCCGGGGAAAAAGGGTTGATCCAAACGCGGCCCGCCAGCAGCGACAAAGGCACCGCGACACAAAGCGCGAGAGCCAGCAGCAGGACAAAACGCAGGTTCATGGTCTGAGGGAAACAGTCCAATCGCCCAATGGCTCCGGCGAGGCCAGCGCCCGGCGCGCCGCCGCGAGTTCGTCGAGCGCACGCGGAATGGTTGGCCCCCCGCACCACAGGATGGAGCGGCTCAGCAAGAAACGCCGGGTACTGGTCAGCGCGGAAAGCGCCGGGTGATGCAGCATTCGGTCCTCCTCGGCGAGCGGATCGCCTACCGCGAAGACCACGCGCGGCGGGTCCGCCAGCACATGCTCCAAGGGCAGATAATCGGCCTGGGAGAGGCCGCGCGCGCCGGCAATATTCGTAAAGCCGGTGTGCTCCATCATGTCAACGATCAGGGTCCGGTCTCCGGCCACCAGTCCACCGGATTCCCACACCAGTGCCGGAATTTGCCGCATTCCGGCAGGCGGCGCGTTTCGGGCCACGGCCGCATCGATCCGCTGGACCAGCCGCTCGCCCCGTTCGGGATGCCCGGCCAGCCGTGCAAGCTGGCGCACCTGCTCGCGCGCGGCCCGAAGGTCGGAGGCTATCGGAACCTTGACCAGCTCGAACCCCAGCCGCCGGAACGCCGCCTCGCTTGCGGGATCGAGGAAGGCGCTGGCGACGACGACACGCGGGCCGATCCTCGCCACTTCCTCCACCGATCCCGAAACCGCCCTGAAACGACGCGCCGCTTCCATCGGCATCGAACTGCTCTCGGGATCGTGGCTGTAGTTCGAGATCGCCAGCAACTGGCCCGGCCCTGTCACTTCGGCAAGGATCGCGTCCGTGCAGGGGTTGAGCGAGACGATCGTGGGATGACCACTGGCCTTCGCGGAACCGGGCGCGTCGGCCGCATCGCCGCCCCCGCATCCCGCCAGCGCCGCCACCGGGCCGGCAAGAGCCAGCGCGGCGGCGAGCAGGCGGGCCTTGCGCCTTCCCCGTCCCGACCGTGTCAGGGAAAGCGCTCGGATCACATCTTCACCCGAACCCCGGCATAAGCCGCGCGGCCCGGCGTGCCGTATGTCCGCACCACTTCGTAGTGCTCGTCGAACAGGTTCTCGACCCGGCCATAGAGCTGGATGTTCCGCGTCACGTCATAAGCCGTGCGCAGGCCCACCACGACATTGCCGCCAAGATAATAGGTGTTCGCCACGTCGTCATAGCGCCCCCCGCCCACGCGCAGGTCCGCGCCGAGGCGGAAGCCGTCCGACCAGTGCTTGTCGAGGCTGGCGTAGAGGTTGGTCTTGGGACGGCGGGCCAGCTGCTTGCCGGTGTCCTCGTTGGTGGCGTCGAGGTACGTGGCGGAAAGGCTCATGTCGAAGCCGTTCCAGTCGCTCACCTGCATCCCCAGTTCCACGCCCTTCGCGCGGGCCCGGCCGACATTGTAGTAGTTCCATTCGGCCAGATCGTAGTCGATCAGGTTTTTGGTCTTGCGGTCGAAATAGGTGACCGAGAACGTCCCGTGCCCTTCCGCGAAGGGCTGCTCGACGCCCACGTCCCACGACTTCGAAGTCTCGGGATCGAGCGCGCGGAAACCGCCATTGGTATAGAGCTGGTAAAGCGACGGCGCCTTGAAGCCCTCGCCATAGCTGGCGCGCAGGATCGGCGCGCTTTCGCCGCCGCCGATCACCCAGGCGCCATTGGCCGAGAACGTGGTCTTGTGGCCGAAGTCCGAATTGTCGTCGTAGCGCAGCCCGCCGTTCAGGGTCAGTCCGGTGACCGGACGCAGCGTCAGCATGCCGAAGTAGCTGTCGATCGAGGTCGAGTCCTTCGCGTAATCGCTCGAGAATTTCTGCTTCTCGGTCTCCGCGCCCAGCAGGATGCTGGCCATGTCGATCGGGCTGAAGGAAACCTGCCCCTCGAAGCGGTCCGCGCGGCCGTTGGTGGTGTAGGGACCGAAGACCGCGTCGTCCGAGATGCGGCGGGTGTCGGTGAGGCCGTAGCCCACGCGCGCGGTCAGGCGGCCGTCGAGCCCCTTATAGCGAAGGTTCGCATAGCCCACCGTGTCGCGCTTCATGCCCACGTTCAGGGCATCGGCGCCGGTGTTGTCGTAATCGTAGTTGGCCTTGGTCCAGTAGGTCCCGGCGTCGGCGGACAGGCCGCTTACCAGTTCCACTTCGGCCCGGGCATTGGCGCTCTTGCTTTCGAAGCCGTCCTTTTCCTTACCGCCGAGGCGCTCGTCGAAGGCGGAATAGCCGTCGCCCTTGAGCCAGTTGCCGCCCAGCGTCAGGCCGACCGGTCCCACTTTGCCCGCCGCCGAGGCGCCGAGCTGCTTCTGGTCGCGCCACCCATATTCGGCCTGGCCGCGCGCGGTCCACTGCTCGGTCGGGCGCGCGGTGATGAGGTTGACGACGCCGCCGATGGCGCGGCTGCCCCAGAGAACGCCGGAAGAGCCGCGCACCACTTCGATACGGTCGAACTGGCCGACGGTCAGGCTGCCGAAGTCGAAGCCGCCGCCGACATCGCCCGGATCGTTGATGCGCACACCGTCGATAAGCACGAGGCTCTGCGCATTCTCGGCGCCCCGGATGAACACGCTTGCGGGCTGGCCGAAGCCGCCGGACTGGGTGAAGGTCACGCCCGGCAGGCGGGCCAGCACATCGGTGGCGGTGACCGCCTGGGTACGCTCGATATCCTCGCGGGTGACGACCGAGACCGACTGGCCGATCTCGCTCACCGGGGTCTCGGTGCGGGTCGCGGTGACGACGATGCCGTCCGCTGCGATGCTATCGTTTGCGGCTTCGTCCGCCAGCGCGGGAGTGGCGACGGACAGGGCCGTCCCCAGCAGAAACAGATACTTCACGGTAATTCCTCCAACCTTGAACGACATTGCCGTCCATGGCGGAGACGCGCGCCTTTCCTCATGCGCGCGTGCTCGCTGCATGCCGGGACACCCCGCCCGGCTGCGGAACGACCGTCAAGGGCAGGTCTCCTGGCTTCCGGATCGCCGCGCCGCCTCCGCCTTCCCGGTTTGACCCAGTGGCATCGCGTGGAGGGGGCGCTCCCCGGTCACAGTTGCGGGGGCAGCTTCGGGCTTTCGCCGAAATTCCCACCAGGTTCCAATCCTGGGGCCCGGCTCCGGGCCACCCATGACGTCGCTTGCGCCGATACTGTCCGGCGCGAGGATTGGCAAGCAGTGCCGGTAAAGGCCGCGCCAGGTATCGCCGCCGGGAAAACCGGAAGATTCTCTTAAGCCATTAAGGCTATCGGCAGGGCCTGTACCGCTTCGGGACGTGCCGATCTGCAGGGATGCCGCGCGCCGCAAAGCGGGTTAGGCGCAAGATGCGCCCGTCCCCCGAAAGGACGCGCCAAGAGGACTATTCGTGACCGCTGCCGCCCTTCCTGCCTGCCTCGAACCCTGGGAAGCGCGTCCGCGCGATTTCCGCGGGCACTTCGCGCGCGGCGGCCGGCGACATGTCGCACGCCGCGCGCGCCGGCGCTGGTCGCTGGGTTTCGCCGCACTGGCCGCCGTGGCACTGCCCGCCTTCGCCTCGCCGGGCTCCTGGCAGCAATTCTCCATCGCCGATGCGCGGTCGCCCGAACAGACGGTCCTGCCGATGCCCTTCGAGCAGGCCGGAGCCAGCTTCCCCGGTTCGGCCTTCTACTATCTCGATGCCGAAGAACCGGTGCTCAGGATCGGCGAAGGCATTCATTCCGATGCCGATGACGGCGTGACCGGCCCCGGCCCGGTCGCCCGCGCGCTGCGCATCGACAATTCCGGGGTGGACCGCAGCCGCGCGCTCCAGTGCCTGACCGCCGCAATCTACTATGAGGCCGCCAGCGAGCCGGATGCCGGCCAGCGCGCGGTGGCGCAGGTCGTACTCAACCGGCTGGCCCATCCCGCCTATCCCAAGACCGTCTGCGGCGTGGTCTACCAGGGCTCCGAGCGCTCGACCGGCTGCCAGTTCTCCTTCACCTGCGACGGGTCGCTGGCACGCGCGCCGCAGCGCTTCTTCTGGCAGCGTGCGCAGGAAGTCGCCCGCGCGGCGCTTTCCGGCTACGTCTACGCGCCGGTCGGCCTGGCCACGCATTACCACACCGTCCAGGTCAATCCCTACTGGGCGCCGAGCCTCCATTATCTCTCGACGATCGGCGCGCACCGTTTCTATGCCCTGAGCGGACCGGCGGGGAGCCCTTCGGCCTTCCGCTTCGCCTACTTCGGCGGGGAGCCGCTCGCCGCGCCGCATCGCCATGACGATTCCGCCGCCAGCGCGGTCGCCAACGCCGCGCTGGACCCGCTCGCGGTGCAGCGCGCCTTCGAGGCGGCAACCCCGATCCGGCCGGACACCGCCATCCAGCCCGCCTCCGCTCCGGCCACCCTCGTGCAGGCCGCCGTCCCTGCCTATGCCAGCGATGTGCGCGAACGGGGCGGCGAAGCGCTATACCGGGCGAGGAACCTGCCCGAGGCCCATGGGATCAGGCCCGAGTATGCCAATTCCGGGCGCTGGATCGGGCAACCGGTTCAGTAAACCTCCCGATTCCCCTCTCAAGGTTTCGGCAACCATACGCCCTCATTAAGGCTTAGCGCCTGCAATCCTATAACGGGGTCGCGGCACCACCCCCTAACGCCGAAGACAAGAGGCCCGATACCATGGCAATCCGCTTCTCCGCCGCCAAAGGCGGGACGTGTCCTGTGATCGTGCGAGCGCTGTGTCCATCCGTGCCGCTCGGCGCGGTCAACGACAACGGCACTCGTCGCCGAACGCGCCGGCCGCGGACGGAGGGGCACGCCACCGCGCAGCAGCAGGATGCGGCCACCCTGGCCGCGAACGAGCGCATCTTCGCCGAAGCCTTGCGCCATTTCGCCCGCCACGGCCTGTCCGCCGCCTCCCATGCCCGCGCCAATGCCGCCGCCGCGCGCCTCGCGGGGGACATCGCGGCCTGCGACTGGTGGATCGCCATCTGCCGGCAGCTCGATCACCGCATGGCCGAAGCCTTCGCCAGACGGCTCACCACGAACGCCTGACAGTCTCGCCGCCGCCGCCGTGACTCGCGACCGCCTGCCCTTCCTCCAAGGCGACTCGCCCTCCCCGACGCTTGCCTGTCATACCGCCGTGCGAGACACTTGGATGCAATCTGCGCCCGCCGGGTTGCGCAAAACAGGCTCCGAACCCCGCTTCCCGGGCCCGTTTTCCGCGCATTCCCGCCCACTATTGCAATTGCGAACTATTATCAGTAAAAACTGCCCCACCAGCCCTTTGCGCGGGCTTTTCACGGTTGCAATGTCGGTTTGAGGGGCGTAGGTCGCCCCTCGTTGAACACCGGCACCTGCCTTTAGCGGGACACAGCAGGCCGCCTTTTCGTCCGTCGATCCCGCCTCTGGGAAGGACAAGCAAGCATCATGGCTCGTAAGAAGATTGCCCTCATCGGCGCCGGCAACATCGGCGGCACCCTCGCGCACCTCGCCGCGCAGAAGGAACTGGGCGACATCGTCCTCTTCGACGTCGCAGAAGGCCTGCCGCAGGGCAAGGCGCTCGACCTGTCGCAGTGCGGTCCCGTCGAGGGCTTCGACGCCAAGATCACCGGCACCAACGACTATGCCGACATTGCCGGCGCCGACGTCATCATCGTCACCGCCGGTGTCGCCCGCAAGCCGGGCATGAGCCGCGACGACCTGCTGGGCATCAACCTCAAGGTGATGAAGGCAGTCGGCGAAGGCATCGCCGCCAACGCACCCGACGCTTTCGTGATCTGCATCACCAACCCGCTCGACGCGATGGTCTGGGCGCTGCGCGAATTCTCGGGCCTGCCCCACAACAAGGTCGTCGGCATGGCCGGCGTGCTGGACTCGGCCCGCTTCTCGACCTTCCTGGCCTGGGAATTCGGCGTTTCGGTCCGCGACGTGACCTCGTTCGTGCTCGGCGGCCACGGCGACACCATGGTGCCGGTGGTCGAATACTCGACCGTCAAGGGCATCCCGGTTCCCGACCTCATCAAGATGGGCAAGACCACCCAGGAGCGCATCGACGCCATCGTCAAGCGCACCGCCAACGGCGGCGGCGAAGTGGTGGCCCTGCTGAAGACCGGCTCGGCCTTCTACGCTCCCGCCGCTTCGGCGATCGCCATGGCTGAATCGTACCTGGGCGACCAGAAGCGCGTCCTGCCCTGTGCCGCGCACCTCGAAGGCCAGTACGGCGTCGACGGCCTCTATGTCGGCGTGCCCGTCGTGATCGGCGCCGATGGCGTCGAGCAGGTCATCGAGATCGAGCTGAACGAGAAGGCGAAGGCCGGTCTCCAGGTCTCGATCGACGCGGTCAAGGAACTGCTGGTCGCCTGCAAGGCGATCGACGGCTCGCTGGCCTGATCCGTTTGACCGGCCCGGCCCGCCCGGCAAAGTGCCGGAGCGGGCCGGGCTCGGCTTACTGGCCCGTTGATTTTACGACTTGGACGGTTGCACTTCGCGGAATTTGCGCCATGGCGCTTCCCAAGCCGGAATCGGCCTACACCAGGAACAGGAATTAGGATTCCCCTATGTCCATTCTCGTCAACAAGAACACCAAGGTCATTACCCAGGGTATGACCGGTGCCACCGGCACCTTCCACACCGAGCAGGCGCTCGCCTATGGCACCCAGATGGTTGCCGGCGTGACTCCGGGCAAGGGCGGCACGACCCACATCGGTCTGCCGAACTACAACACCGTCGCCGAAGCCAAGGCCGCGACCGGTGCGACCGCCACCTGCATCTACGTTCCGCCGCCGTTCGCCGCCGACTCGATCCTCGAGGCGATCGACGCCGAGATGGAACTGATCGTCGCGATCACCGAGGGTATCCCGGTTCTCGACATGGTCCGCGTGAAGCGCGCCCTTTCGGGCTCGAAGTCGCGCCTGATCGGTCCGAACTGCCCCGGCGTCCTGACCCCCGGCGAATGCAAGATCGGCATCATGCCCGGCAGCATCTTCTCCAAGGGTTCGGTCGGCGTCGTCTCGCGCTCGGGCACGCTCACCTATGAAGCCGTGTTCCAGACCACCAACGCGGGCCTGGGCCAGACCACCGCTGTCGGCATCGGCGGCGACCCGGTCAACGGCACCAACTTCATCGACGTGCTGGAACTGTTCCTGGCCGACGACGAGACCAAGTCGATCATCATGATCGGCGAAATCGGCGGCAGCGCCGAAGAAGAAGCGGCCCAGTTCCTCAAGGACGAAGCCAAGCGCGGCCGCAAGAAGCCCATGGCGGGCTTCATCGCCGGACGCACGGCGCCTCCGGGCCGCCGCATGGGCCACGCCGGCGCGATCGTGTCGGGCGGCCAGGGCGGCGCCGAGGACAAGATCGCGGCGATGGAAGAAGCGGGCATCCGCGTCTCCGCCTCGCCGTCGCTTCTGGGTGAAACCCTTGTGGAAGTCCTCAAGGAACTCGCCTGACACTATCCCCGCGGGCGGCGCGTGTCTTCGGACCCGCGCCGCCACGGGACCCACGAGCGATCCGGCACGTTTGAGATGCCGGACGCGATGCGGACGAAGAGGCCCCCACCATCGGGACCATCGTCCTAGAACGAGTTTGGTAGCGCCGGCCGTTTTCCGGCGCGACAAAAGGTGACACCCGATGGGCGACGAAAGTTTCGACTTCACCCCCGATGATGCCCTCGACGGCCCGCAGGCCGGCCCGAGCTGGCAGCGCAAGAACTGGCCGCTCGTAGGAGCGGAATTCGAGGACGACCTGACCCAGGGCCTCGACCCCAGCGCGCTCAAGGTCCAGATCGAGAAGGCAGCGGCAAAGGGCGGCCAGAAGGTCGACCAGTCCCGCATAGACGAAGCCGCGGCCGACGCAATCCGCGCCATGATGCTGATCCGCACATATCGCGTGCGCGGTCACCTGGCAGCCGATCTCGACCCGCTCGGCCTCAACCAGCGCCAGCTTCCCGCTGACCTCACGCCCGAATACCACGGCTTCGTAGGCGCCGCGCAGGACCGTCCGGTCTACGTCGGCGGCGCGCTCGGCCTCGAATGGACGACCGTTCGCGAGATCGTGCAGATCCTGCGCGCGAACTATTGCGGCAAGGTCGGCCTCGAATACATGCACATCGCCGATGTCGAGGAACGCCGTTTCCTCCAGGAGCGGATGGAAGGCGCGAACAAGGAAATCGAGTTCACCGCCGAAGGCAAGAAGGCAATCCTTCAGGCCGTCGTCCGCGGCGAGCAGTACGAGAAGTTCCTCGGCAAGAAGTACGTCGGCACCAAGCGCTTCGGCCTTGACGGCGGCGAAGCCATGATCCCGGCGCTCGAAGCCGTGATCAAGTACGGCGGCGCGCTGGGCGTGAAGGAAATCGTGTACGGCATGGCCCACCGCGGCCGCCTGAACGTTCTCGCCAACGTGCTTGCCAAGCCCTACAAGGTCATCTTCCACGAATTCTCGGGCGGCACCGCCAACCCGGAAGACGTGGGCGGCTCGGGCGACGTGAAGTACCACCTCGGCACTTCGGCCGACCGTGAGTTCGACGGCATCAAGGTCCACATGAGCCTGATGCCCAACCCGTCGCACCTCGAAACGGTCGACCCGGTCGTGCTGGGCAAGGTCCGCGCCTACCAGACCATCGCCGACGACATCGGCGACGACATCGGCCCCGGCGCCAAGCACAAGCAGGTGCTGCCGGTCCTGATCCACGGTGACGCGGCCTTCGCCGGCCAGGGCATCATCTGGGAGTGCTTCGGCCTCTCGGGCGTGAAGGGCTACAACACCGGCGGTTGCATCCACTTCATCATCAACAACCAGATCGGCTTCACGACGAGCCCGCAGTTCGCGCGCAACTCGCCGTACCCGTCCGACGTGGCGAAGGGCGTCCAGGCCCCGATCCTGCACGTCAACGGCGACGATCCGGCTGCGGTGACGTTCGCGTGCAAGCTGGCGATCGACTATCGCCAGACCTTCGGCCGCGACATCGTGATCGACATGTGGTGCTATCGCCGCTTCGGCCACAACGAAGGCGACGAGCCCGGCTTCACGCAGCCGCTGATGTACCAGAAGATCCGCCAGCATCCGCCGGTCAGCCAGATCTATGGCGACCGTCTGAAGCAGGACGGCGTCATCGACGACACCTTCCTGGCGAAGACCGAAGCGGACTTCACCGCGCATCTCGAAGAGCAGTTCGAGGCGGCCAAGACCTACAAGGCCAACCAGGCCGACTGGTTCTCCGGCCAGTGGAGCGGCTTCCACAAGCCTGCCGATCCCGAAACCGCGCGCCGCAACGTCGACACCACGATCGAGACCAAGCTGTTCGACAGCCTCGGCCGTACCCTGACCACCGTTCCCGAAGGCCTGACCGTCCACAAGACGCTGGCCCGCGTGCTGGCGGCCAAGGAAGAGATGTTCAAGTCGGGCGACGGCTTCGACTGGGCCACGGCGGAAGCTCTCGCTTTCGGCAGCCTCGTCACCGAAGGCTACAACGTGCGCCTGTCCGGCCAGGACTGCGAACGCGGCACCTTCTCGCAGCGTCACTCCGTCTGGGTCGACCAGAAGGACGAGCACAAGTACACGCCGCTCACCACCCTGCCCCACGGCCGCTTCGAGGTCCTGAACTCGACGCTTTCGGAATATGGCGTGCTCGGCTTCGAGTACGGCTTCGCCAGCGCCGACCCGAAGACGCTGGTGCTCTGGGAAGCCCAGTTCGGTGACTTCGCCAACGGTGCGCAGATCATCATCGACCAGTACGTCGCCTCGGCGGAGTCCAAGTGGCTGCGCGCCAACGGCCTCGTCATGCTGCTGCCCCACGGCTACGAAGGCCAGGGTCCGGAGCACTCGTCGGCCCGTCTGGAACGTTACCTGCAGCTCTGCGCACAGGACAACATCCAGGTCTGCAACATCACGACGCCCGCGAACTACTTCCACGTTCTGCGCCGTCAGATGCACCGTCCGTTCCGCAAGCCGCTGATCATCATGACCCCGAAGTCGCTGCTTCGCCACCCGCTGGCAAAGTCGCAGGCCTCGGAGTTCACCACCGGCACCTTCTCGCGCATCCTCTCCGACCCCAGGGCTTCGGAAGATGCGGCCACCAAGAAGGTCATCCTGTGCTCGGGCAAGGTCTTCTACGACCTGCTCGAAGCCCGCGATGCCGCCGAGATCGACGACACCCAGATCATCCGCATCGAGCAGCTCTATCCCTTCCCGGGCGAGCCGCTGGCAAAGCGCCTGGCGCGCATGCCGAACCTCGAAGAGGTCGTCTGGTGCCAGGAAGAACCGCAGAACAACGGTTCCTGGTTCTTCGTCGAATCGCAGATCGAGGCTGCCGCCAAGGAAGCCGGCGTCGCCCAGCCGCGTCCGCGCTATGCCGGTCGCAATGCCTCGGCCTCGCCTGCCACCGGTCTCGCCAAGCGCCACGTTGCCGAACAGGCTGCGCTGGTCGCCGATGCGCTGCATCTTTCCGTTCGTTCCGAACTCCGTCGCAAGCAGAAGGCTTGAGATAAATCATGACCACCGAAGTCAAGGTCCCCGTCCTCGGGGAATCCGTCGCCGAAGCCACCATCGGCCAGTGGCTGAAGCAGCCCGGCGAAGCCGTTGCCGCTGACGAGCCCATTGCCAGCCTCGAGACCGACAAGGTCGCGATCGACGTCATGGCGCCCCACGCGGGCGTCATGGGCCAGCAGATCGCCAAGGAAGGCGACACCGTCGTCGTCGGCGCGCTGATCGCCACGATCGAGGAAGGCACCGGCGCCGCCGCCGCTCCCAAGGCTGCCGCAGCACCGGCCGCCGCCGCTCCGGCTCCGGCCCCCGCGGCTGCCGCCGTCGCCCCGGCCGCGGCTGCTGCCGCCGACGAAGGTTCGGCCGGTTCCTCGGTCCTGTCGCCGGCCGTCCGCCGCGCGATCCTGGAACACGGCATCGACCCGGCCACCATCAAGGGCACCGGCAAGGACGGCCGCATCACCAAGGACGACGTCCTTGAAGCCGCCAAGAACAAGCCCGCCTCGGCGCCTGTCGCCGCTTCGGCCGCCGCCGCTCCGGCTGCGCGCAACGAAGAACGCGTCAAGATGACGCGCCTGCGCCAGACCATCGCCAAGCGCCTGAAGTCCGCGCAGGACAACGCCGCGCTTCTCACCACCTTCAACGACGTCGACATGTCGGCCGTCATCGAGGCGCGCGAGAAGTACAAGGACGTGTTCCAGAAGAAGCACGGCATCAAGCTCGGCTTCATGTCGTTCTTCGCCAAGGCTTCGGTCCTGGCGCTGAAGGACATCCCGGCGGTCAACGCCCAGATCGACGGCGACCAGATCGTCTATCACGACTACGTCGACATCTCGATCGCCGTCTCGGCCCCGAACGGCCTCGTCGTTCCGGTCGTGAAGGACTGCGACAAGCTCGGCTTCGCCGGCATCGAGAAGGCGATCGCGAACTTCGGCAAGAAGGCCAAGGAAGGCACGCTGACCATGGCCGACATGGCCGGCGGCACCTTCACGATCTCCAACGGCGGCGTGTTCGGCGGCCTGATGTCGACCCCGATCATCAACCCTCCGCAGTCGGCCGTGCTCGGCCTGCACCGCATCGAGGATCGCCCGGTCGTCCGTAACGGCGAGATCGTGATCCGCCCGATGATGTACATCGCGCTGTCCTACGATCACCGCCTGATCGACGGCCGTGAAGCGGTCACCGCGCTCAAGACGATCAAGGAAGCGATCGAGGATCCCACCCGTCTCCTCATCGACCTCTGAGTTGCAGACCCCGCCCGTCCTGAAAAACATCTGGCCGGGCGGGGTTTTCACTTGAGTTGAAATGACTATTTTCCGCTCGTGCCCAAAGTGCGAAGCACGAGCGTACGGAGGCCTGAACAATGGCTGATTACGATTACGACGTCCTTGTCATCGGTGCCGGCCCTGGCGGCTATGTCGCTGCGATCCGCGCCGCACAGCTCGGTCTGAAGACCGCCTGCGCCGAAGGTCGCGAGACGCTGGGCGGTACCTGCCTCAACGTCGGCTGCATCCCCTCCAAGGCCCTGCTCCACGCATCGGAATACTTCGAGGCGGCCAAGGGCGGCGCGATGGCGGCGATGGGCATCAAGGTGACCCCCGAGCTCGACCTCGACACCATGCAGGGCCAGCGCAAGGACGCCGTGAAGGGCCTGACCGGCGGCATCGAATTCCTGTTCAAGAAGAACAAGATCGACTGGCTGAAGGGCTACGCCCAGTTCAAGGACGCGCACAGCGTGGAAGTCGCGGGCAAGACCGTGACCGCCAAGAACATCGTGATCGCCACCGGTTCCTCGGTCACCCCGCTTCCCGGCGTCGAGATCAACAATGCCGGCGGCGTGGTGGTTGATTCCACCGGCGCGCTGGAGCTGGCCTCCGTTCCCAAGAAGATGGTCGTCATCGGCGGCGGCGTGATCGGTCTCGAACTCGGTTCGGTCTGGCGCCGTCTTGGCGCGGAAGTCACCGTCGTCGAATACCTCGACCAGCTCCTGCCCGGCATGGACGGCGAAGTGCGCCGTGAAGCCGGCAAGATCTTCAAGAAGCAGGGCATGGTCCTGAAGCTCGGCACCAAGGTCACCGGCGTGACCGTGGAAGGCAAGACCGCCAAGGTCACTGTCGAACCCGCCAAGGGCGGTGACGCGGAAGTGATCGAGGCCGACGTCGTGCTGGTTTCGATCGGTCGCCGTCCCAACACCGAAGGCCTTGGCCTCGACAAGATCGGCATCGAACTGAACGCACGCGCTCAGATCGAAACCGACCACGACTTCGCCACCAAGGTGGACGGCGTCTGGGCCATCGGCGACGTGATCCCCGGCCCGATGCTCGCGCATAAGGCCGAGGACGAAGGCATTGCCGTGGCCGAGAACATCGCGGGCCTGACCGGCATCGTGAACCATGACGTGATCCCGGGCGTGGTCTACACCCAGCCGGAATTCGCGGGCGTCGGCCTCACCGAGGAAGCCGCCAAGGAACGCGGCGCGATCAAGGTCGGCAAGTTCCCGATGCTCGCCAACTCGCGCGCCAAGACCAACCACGAGCCGGACGGCTTCGTGAAGGTGATCGCCGATGCCGAGACCGACCGCGTGCTCGGCGTGTGGTGCATCGCCTCGGTGGCAGGCACGATGATCGGCCAGGCCGCGCAGGCCATGGAATTCGGCGCGACCTCGGAAGACATCGCCTACACCTGCCACGCGCACCCGACCCATTCGGAAGCGATCAAGGAAGCGGCCATGGCCGTGCTGGGCAAGCCGATCCACATCTGATCGGCTCCTTCTTCGAAGGCCAGGCGAAAGCCGGCGGTGCGAAAGCATCGCCGGCTTTTCCATTTGGGGCGCGCGCGCATTCCCGCTACCTCTCGCCCCATGAACCTGCGCCCCTTCCACCTCGCCTTTCCCGTCCACGATCTCGACGCCGCCCGGGCATTCTGGGGCGGGGTCATGGGATGCCGGGAAGGACGCAGCAGTGCATCGTGGATCGACTTCGACTTCCATGGCCACCAGATCGTCGCCCATCACGTGCCGGACATGGCGCGCGGCGATGCCGGATCCAATCCGGTCGATGGACACGGCGTGCCGGTGCCGCATTTCGGGATCGTGCTGGCGATGGAGGACTGGCAGGCTCTCGCCGCGCGTCTGCGCGACGCCGGGATGGCGTTCGGCATCGAACCCTATATCCGCTTTGCCGGACAGCCGGGCGAACAGGCCACGATGTTCTTCCGCGATCCTTCCGGCAATGCCATCGAGATGAAGGCTTTCGCCGATCTTGGCCAGCTCTTCGCCCGAAACTGAACCGCGTGTCGCGAATTCGGCCGCCCGGAAAGACAATGAAATTCAAGATCGGGAAACGAACGGGACAATAGCCGCTGCTATCGAGGATGCCCAAACAATAAGCATTTAATGCCTATTATTTAGGCAAAGATGAGAGGGTGATCACTTGAGCTTCCTGGTTCTCGCCGCAACCGCAGCCATCTCCGCCTCCGCAGTTCCCCGCGCGGCTCCGGCCCATTCGCTCGAGGTCCAGCATCGCGGCGCGGCCTACACGGTCGATTACGTCACCCGGATCGAGACCCGCGCCAAGGCCATCGGCATCTCCCCCCCGGCCCGCACCAGCAGCCGGCGCTGCATCCTTACCGCGCAAGTCTCGGTCGAGCGGCGCATTCAGCCTGCGGGCGGCGCCAGGGCCATCGCCACCGTGCTTCCCGGCACGAGGACCTTCACGCAGAGCCAACCCGGAGACTGCCGCCGCGACGACCGGCAGAGGGGCGAATTCGTGGCGGGCAAGGCCGATGCGATTTCGGATCACGTCCGCGAACTGGCATCCGCCGACCACCACGATACATTGGCCGCAATCGACGCCGCACGCGATTTCGCCGCGAACTGAACCGCGCTAGAGCGTCGGGATGACCAGATACGCTTTCCCGGCGGCCCTCGTGGCCGCCGCAATCGTCTTTCCCGCCCACAGCCAGGCCCAGTCCGCCGCCGCCAGCGTCTCGCTGGAGGCCACCAGCGACTTGCGCGCACGCGGGCTGAGCTGGAGCGGCGGCCGCGCGGCCATGGCGGTGGATGCCAGCCTGCCCTTGTCCTCCGATGTCTCGATCGATCTCGGCGCCGCCAGCCTGCGGGACAGCGCAAGACACGGCGACGCCGACATAGGCCTCACCCTGTCTCCGGAATTGACGCTCTACTCCGGCGGCGGATGGACGCTTTCCGCGGCAGCCACCGGCCATGTCTTCGTCGGCGCCTCGGGCCTGAGCTACGGCGAACTCGGCACGCGCCTCTCCCGCACGATCGGCCCCGCCCGTCTCGACCTCGGCGCCAGCTTCGCGCCTTCGCAGAAGGCGATCGGCGGCAGCGATCTCTACCTTGAAGCCAATGCTGCCGTCGGCATTCCCGGCACCGCGCTCACCGTCTATGGTGGGGGCGGCTACAGCACCGGCTCCACCCGGAATTCCGCTCTTGCCGCCATGCGCGTCCAGCGCCTGCGCCCGGACGGCAGTTACTGGGACCATTATCTCGGCGTCGAACAGCAGATGGACCGGCTCGCGCTGGGCCTGCGATATACCGGGACATCGATCGGGGACGACCTGGCCCCCGGCCGCTATCGCGACCGCCACACAGGCTCCAGGATTGCGGCTTACCTGCGTTTCACACCGTGATTGGAACTGCCGCAATTCTCGCGTATTGTCCTGTGCGGAGGGGACAATTTCCGGGACATTCGCGCAATGAGGACAGGAAAGGTCCGTGCGGCGGGCCACTGCGCCATGGGAGCGACGACGCTCGCGCTTTGCCTCGCGCTCGCGCTCGCGGGGTGTAAGCGCCGGGCCGATGAAGGGCCGCCGCCCCGCGCCACCGACGCCATTCGCATGGAACCGCAGGCATCGCTCGTCACCGTCCCCATCCATGCCGACGTAAGCGAACTCGCCCGGGCGCTGGAGCGGGAGATTCCCCGCCGGCTCTGGTCGATCGACAGGCCGGACAGCACTTGCGTTCCGTCAAGGAAGGTCAAGGTGGCTTTCGTCAAGCTCAAGACCCCGGACATCAAGTGCCGCATCATCGGCGAAGTCACGCGCGGTCCGGTAAGCTTCACCGGCAAGGGCCGCGACATCGTGCTGACCATGCCGCTGCACGCCGTCGTCCGCGCCGAGGATATCGCCGGCGTCCTCAAGCGGGAAACCGCAACGGCAGATGCCACGGCCCGCGCCACGATCCGCCTCACGCTCGCGCAGGACTGGACCCCGCGCGGCACGGTGGACATCCGCTATAGCTGGACCGAGCATCCCCATCTCGATTTCCTCGGCCAGCGCATAGACCTCACCGAACCGGCGGACCGCAAGCTCGCCCCGGTGATCGCCCGGCTTGAAACAACTCTCCCCGGGCAGCTTGCCCGCCTGGAACTGAGACCGCAGATCGAAAGGGCCTGGGCCTCCGCCTTCACCTCGCTCGCCCTGAATGAGAGGAACCCGCCTGTCTGGATGCGGATCACGCCGCAGGAATTGCAGTACGGCGGGTACGAACTGGATGGACATCGGCTGGTCCTGCGGCTGGGCCTCAAGGCGCTCACCGAAACCTTCGTTGGCCACCGTCCGCCCGATCCGCCCGCCGCGCCCCTGCCCCCGCTGCGCCCGATGACAGCGGAAGCCGGCCGGCTGGCTTTCTTCATCCCGGTGATCGCCGATTATCGCGAGCTTGAGCCGGTCCTGATGCGCGCGCTCGTCAAGCGGTCGCAGCGGCCGTTCGCGGTTCCGCACATCGGCCCGGTAATGGCCACCTTCCACAAGGCGACCATCTACGGAACCACCGGCGGCAGAATCGCGGTAGGTATAAACTTCACGGCCCGCGGCGTAGCCGAACGGTTGAAGGCGGCACATGGAACGGTCTGGATCACCGCAACCCCGGTAAATGCCGCTAATTCGCGCAAGGTGGACTTCGCCGATTTCCATGTCGGCGGCACGACGGACGCGGTGGGCGGCGATATCCTGCTGGCCCTTGCCAATACGCCCGGCGTGTCCAGCACGCTCTCCGCGGCGCTCGGGCAGAATTTCGAGAACGACTACCGGGACCTCCTCGGCAAGATCGCGCGCGCCATCGACGACAAGCGGGAAGGCGAATTCGTGATCCGGGCCGAAGTCACCGAAACGCACACAGGGACCATCAAGGCCAGCGGACGCGGGCTCTACCTGCCGGTTCGCGCCGGTGGAAAAACGTCGATCACACTGAGAGATAAGCCATAATGGCAGCAGTTTACCCGCAGGAATGCCTTGACGTGCAATCGATTTTATACAGTGTTGTCCAACAAGATCGAATTCAATCCAGAGACGCGGGGATCGTTTGAAGGCTGTTTTTCACTCCGGGCCCGGAGCACGTCCCATGCTGACTTTTGGCGATGCACCTGAACCGGATGTAGCGGCAGACATGGTGCTTATCCGTGTCGAGCTGGCTTCCATCGAAGCCATCGATCTGGTGAAGCTGGCGCTCTATCAAAGCGGCCTTGCGGAGATCCCCCCTTCGGGCATTGCCGGTAGCCAGGCCTGCGGCATCGTCATCGCCACCGGCGCGAAAGTAACCCGGTTCCGCATCGGCGACCGGGTTGTGGCCTGCCACGGCTGGGGCAGCCATGCCGAACTGTTCGCCGCGCCGGAAGCTTCCACCTGGCCCCTGCCCCAGGGCATCGATCCGGGCTTCGGGACGGCCGCGCCTTTCACGCTGGCCGCCGCGCAGGGGACGCTTTTCGCACGGGGCCAGCTGCAACCCGGCGAAGTCCTGCTCATCAATCACATCACCAGCAGTCTCGGTATCGTCGCGCTGCAACTCGCCGCCGAAACGGGCGCCACCGTCATCGGAATATCCCGAGATCCGGCGCGCGGCGCCAGGCTGAGGGAACTCGGCCTCCATCACGCCCTCTACCCCGAACAGGACGACGTGATGGCCGCATGTCTGGAACTGACCGGTGGCAAGGGCGTCGATTTCGTGTTCGACGTCAGCGCCGGTGAAAGGTCCACGCAGCTTGCCCGTCTCGTTGCACCGGGCGGACGCTACGCCGCGATCTCAGCCGCCGGAAACGGTCTGGCCTCGATCGGATATGGCAAGGAAGGCGCAGGCGGCCCCACGATCAGGCGCTTCGCCATCGCGCCCGCCGGCCCGCTGGGCGAGCCCGATATCCACGACGAAGTCACGCGCCTGCTGGCCCGCGTAAGCCAGGGCGGCATCCAGCTTCCCATCGAGCACGAGTTCGCCTTGTGCGAGGCCGCCGAAGCCTACGAATTCATCCTCAGCGGCCAGCCCTTCGGCCATGTGGTTATGCGGCCCTGACCGGCAGCGGTCAGATGCCTTCGGGATAGACCGGCCGGATATCGACCGGCAGGCTCGCCATGCTCGCGATCACGGCTTCCGCCTCGGGATCCAGCTTCGCCCAGCGCGCCATGAAGACCTTCGTGCCTTCGTAGTCGCCCTTGGCCTGAAGCATCAGCATGTCGTGCAGCAGGTCGCGCAGCCCTGCCTCCATCTTCGCATCGTCGAAAGCATAGCGCCGCGCCGCTGCGTCGTAAGTGAAGGCGCCCTTGTCGCGCAGGTACCCATATTGGAGCGCGGCGCCCTTGCCATGCGCCTCCACCGCGCCGAAGCGCACCGCGCGGAAGATGCCCGCGACATAAGTGGCGAAAAGCTGGGGACGCTCGGATGCCGGAATCTCGCCCTTCTTCATCATCAACAGGATGTCCCAGACCCCGGCGACATCGGCCTTGGCTTCCTCGATTGCCGAGTTCTGCTCCTTCAGCGCCTTGTCCACGGTGGTGGTCTGACCGTTCACGACGATCGTGCCCGGCCCGAGGCTGTGCGAGAGTTCATGGAACAGCGTTTCGAGCTGCATGTACTTGCGATCGACCAGACCCGCCTGCGACGGCACCAGCACCAGTGCGCCCATGGGCTTCAGGATACGCTCGAACTTTGCGCCCAGCACATTCGACAGGATCACCTTCTTGGCGCCCTTGGCCTCGCGCACGCGCTCGTCATTGGGAAGGTTGAAAGCGACCGTCTGCGGCCCCGGCACATTGTCGCCGCCGCCGCGAATCTGTTCGGCCACGGCAATCGGACTTTCGAACCCGCGCTGGAAGTTCTTGTAGGCATCCTCGATCGGAAGGTTCGCTTCCATGTCGCGCAAGTAGTCCTTGTACTTGGCAAGCGCAGCGGATTCCACCGGGTCCTTGAGCGTCACGAAGCTCTCGAACGACGTTTTAGCGCCCATCAGACGATCGGTGTAGACCTCATAGGGCCCGATGGCGACTTCGATGGGCGTGTCCTTCAGGTCCATCCATGCCAGTTCGCTCTCGTAGTAGTCGTCCGTGCGGAAGGCCTTGGCCCGCAGCGAAAGGAATTTCTTCAGGCTGGCGTTGCTCGTCCGCGCCGCCGCCTGATCGAGCAGGCCGGCCGCCGGTTCCAGCCACGCCTTGTAGGCGACCGAATAAGGCACCGCGACCAGCTTCGCGCCGTCCCTGCGGACGACCGTGTAAGGGCTGGTCAGCGCCGCCTTCTGGTCCGGGTGCGCGGCAAGGTAAGCCTCGAAATCGGCGCGCGTAAGATCTTCGGGATAGAAGCCCGCACCTTCCGGCATCGGCGTGGTGCCCCAGAACGGGTGCAGGTCGGCCAGTTCGTCCCAGGGCCCGAAATTACGGTCGAACATCTCGACCAACAGGTCGCGGTCGGCGCGGCGGTTCATCGAGACCGCGCGGCGCACTTGCGGGTTCTCCGCGTAGCGCTGCCGCAAGTAGACCTCGCTCATCAGGTCGGAAGCCTTGATGAGGAGGTTCACCACGTCCCGCTCCTCGGCCGAGAGGAACTTCGTGTCCACCTCCATCGGGATCGTCGCCAGCTTCGCCTTCTGCACGGCGAGATCGTAGGCCGGTTCCGCCGCAAGGGCCGGAGCGGAAACGAGGCTGGTCGCGGCGAGCAGCGCGGAGGCGAGGAGGAACTTGGGCATGGGATGTGGTCCGTCTGGGGGAATTGTCGGGGCGGACACTAGGCTTCCTGCCTTGCAGTGCAAAGGGAAGAAAAGGAAAAGCAGCGGAGGGTACTACGGACAGACAACGGGCGAGGTTGAAGTTCCGAGGGTCCGGGGGATCATCCCCCGGGGCTTGCCTTTTAAACTTCGAGCAACCGATCCGCCTGCGCCCGAGCCTCGGCCGTCACCTCCGCCCCGGAGAGCATCCGCGCGATCTCTTCCTTGCGCTCGCCCTCGTCGAGCAGCGCCACCGAGGTGCGCGTGACGGTGCCTTCGCTGGACTTGGCGATCATGTAGTGCCGCCGCCCGCGCGCCGCGACCTGCGGGCTGTGCGTAACCGCCAGCAACTGCCCTTCCGAGGCAAGCCGCGCCAGACGCTCGCCGATCGCGCTGGCGACCGCGCCGCCGACACCCCGGTCGATCTCGTCGAAGATCACCGTCGCGGCGCCGCCTTCTTCGGCCAGCGCCACCTTGAGCGCGAGGATGAAGCGCGAGAGTTCGCCGCCCGAAGCGATCTTGGCAAGCGGAGCGAAATCGGCGCCGGGATTCGTGCTGATGAGAAATTCGACGGCATCCATGCCATGCGAACCCCAGCGGTCTTCCGGCACGCGGATCACCGAGGTCTGGAAGCGGGCGGCATCGAGCTTCAGCGGCGCGAGTTCGGCCGCCACCGCCTTGTCGAGCCGCTTGGCGGCGGCCCGGCGCAGGTCGTGCAGCGCCTCGGCCTGTTCGCGATAGGCCAGCGCCGCCTTCTGCGCGGTGCGTTCAAGCCCGGCGACATGCTCCTCTCCGCCTTCGATGGCGTCCAGCGCACTGCGCATCTCCCGCATCTTTTCCGGCAGCTCGTCCACCTGGCAGCCCTGCTTGCGGGCCGCGGCGCGCAGATCGAACAACCGCGTCTCGATTCGGTCGAGTTCGTCGGGGTCGAAAGCCAGGGCCTCGGCGGCGCGGTCCAGCTTGTCTTCCGCCTCGCTCGCCTCGATCACCGCCCGGTCCAGCGCTTCGAGCGCTTCGGCAAGCAGGTGATGCTCGCCGGCGATACGGTCAAGCCGGCGGGACGCGCCGCGCAGTGAAGCCAGCGCCGAATCGGACCCGGTCCACAGATGCTGGAGCGCAACGAGATCGTCGGAAAGCTTCTCGCCCTTCTGCATTTCGGCGCGGGCATGGGCGAGTTCTTCCTCCTCGCCTTCCTGCGGACCCAGCGCATCCAGCTCGGCAAGGTGCGCCAGCAACAGGTCCTGATCTTCGGCCGCCTTGGCGACTTGCGCGCGCGCACCGTCAAGGGCGCTCTGGGCGGTGCGCCAGGTCTTCCACGCAGCCTCCACCCCGGCAACGTCCCCGCCCGCGAAACGATCGAGCAGGGCGCGGTGCCCCTTCGCGTTCACGAGGCCGCGATCGTCGTGCTGGCCGTGGATCTCAACGAGCGCCGGCGCAATTTCGCGCAGCAGCGCAACGCCCACCGGCTGGTCGTTGAGGAAGGCCCGGCTGCCGCCATCAGCCTTGAGCTGGCGCTTGAGGATCAGCGGCTCGCCCGGCTCGATTTCGAGATCGGCCTCTTCCAGCACCTTGCGAACGACGCCGGGAAGCTCTGCGAATTCGAAGCTGGCCGTGACGATCGCCCGGCTTTCGCCGGCCCGCACCAGCCCGCTGTCGGCACGGTTCCCGATCACGAGGCCCAGTGCATCGAGCAGGATCGACTTGCCCGCGCCGGTTTCACCCGTGAGAACGCCCAGCCCCCTTGCGAAATCGAGGTCGAGCGCTTCGATCAGCACGATGTTGCGGATGGAGAGGCGGTTCAGCATGTTCGCGATCCGTTCTAGCGAAAACTTATTCGCCCGTCACGCATCTTTGCGCCCACCGCTCAGGCAGCCGCACCGCAGGCGCCTCAGGCGGCGACGTTCTTCGGAGCGTACTTTTCCATTAGCTTGTAGGCGCGTGCGTACCACTTGCTGTTCGGATAGTTGTTTTCCAGCACGGCCGCCGCCTTCTGCGCTTCCTCGGGCACGCCGAGCGAGAGATATCCCTCGACCAGACGGAAGAGGGCTTCCGGTGCATGGCTGGTGGTCTGGAAATTGTCGACGACGTTGCGGAAGCGCAGGGTTGCCGCGAGCCACTTGCCGCTGGCCTCGTAGCCGCGGCCGATGGTCATTTCCTTGCCGGCGAGGTGATCGTTCACAAGGTCGATCTTGAGCTTCGCGTCCGCGGCGTAAGGCGTGCCGGGATAGCGGCGCATCACGTCGGTCAGCGCCTGCTTGGCCTGCTCGGTGGTCTTCTGGTCGCGCGTGACGTCGCTGATCTGTTCGTAATAGCAGATCGCGATCAGGTAATAGGCGTAAGGCGCGTCCTTGTTGCCCGGGTGGATCGAGAGGAAGCGCTGCGCCGACTGGATCGACTTCGTATAGTCACGCGCGGCATAGTAGCTGAACGCACTCATGAGCTGCGCGCGGCGGGCCCAGGGCGAATAGGGGTGCTGGCGCTCCACTTCGTCGAACAGGGCGGCGGCCTGCTTGGTGCGGCCCTGATTCAGGCGCTGCTGCGCGGCCGCGTAAAGCGTATCGACGTCGCGCGCGACGTAGGCGGTGTCCTTGTTTCCGCCCCTCCCGCCTGCGCATCCTGCGGTGAGGACGATCGCGCCGGTGGCGGCAGCGAGAAGGGCGATCTTGAAGCGCGAGCGTTCGAACATGGCCGGGTCTATAACCAGCGCTTTGCTGAACGCCAAGTGAAGTTGCACGGCAAGGCGACAGGAAGGCATTTCTTCCCCGGCTTAGACGCTGAATCGGCGAAGTTCGGCATTGTCTGGCGCGGCGTGCCTGCCATAGTCGGACCGATATGGCCGGCAGCAACGCTCTCTCCTCTCCCGTCTTGTCCGATGCACTGGTTATCCTGGGTGCAGCGGGCATCGTGATTCCCGTTTTCAACCGTTTCCGCATCACCCCGGTGATCGGGTTCATCCTCGTAGGGCTGCTGGTCGGCCCCTTCGGTCTCGGCCGGCTGGTGTTCGATACGCCGTGGCTGTCCTGGGTGACGATAACCGACCCCGACGGGCTGGAGATATTCGCCGAATTCGGCATCATCCTGCTGCTGTTCTCGATCGGCCTGGAACTGTCGTTCGGCCGCTTGTGGGCGATGCGGCGCTTCGTGTTCGGGCTCGGCTCGCTGGAACTGATCCTGACCGGCAGCGCCCTCACATTCTTCTTCGCCGCGATCGGGCAGGGATTCTCCGGCGCGATGGCGCTCGGCCTCGCACTGGCGCTATCCTCCACGGCGCTCGTCCTCAAGATGACCGACACCACCACCCCGGTCGGCCGCGCGGCGCTCGCCATGCTGCTGTTCGAGGATATCGCGCTGGTGCCGATCATCTTCCTGCTGGGCGCACTGGCACCCCACGCCAAGGGCGCGGGAATGGACGGCCTGATCCACACGCTGGTCTGGGGCACGCTGGTCGTCACCGCGCTGCTGGTGCTGGGCCGCTACCTGCTCCCGCCGCTCTTCGCGCAGGCGGCACGCACCAAGAGCCCCGAACTGTTCCTGGCGGCCAGCCTGCTGGTGGTGATCCTGGCCTCGCTGGCGACGGGGGCGACCGGTCTTTCCCCTATAGTCGGCGCGCTCGTCGCGGGCCTGCTGATCGCCGAGACCGAATACCATACCGAGGTCGAACAGATCATCGAGCCGTTCAAGGGCCTCGCGCTCGGCGTGTTCCTCATCACCATCGGCATGAGCATCGACCTTCGGATCGTGTGGGAGAACCTCACCTCGATCCTGATCGCCGCGGTTGGCGTGATCCTGCTCAAGTCCACGGTGACGGGCCTGCTGCTGCGCATGATGGGCGCCCGGCGCGGCACCGCGACCGAAACCGGCATCCTGATGTCGAGCCCTTCGGAAACGACGCTGATCGTGCTGAGCGCGGCGGGCGCGGCACAGCTCATCCAGCCAGGCACGGCGATGTTCTGGCAGATCGTCACCGCGCTGGGCCTTACCGTCACCCCGCTGCTGTCGATGATCGGCAAGCTGCTCGCCAAACAGGTGGACAGCGTGGAAACGCCGCACCAGCCCGCCGAGGCGACCGACAAGCCGCAGACCCTCATCATCGGCTTCGGGCGCGTCGGACGGCTGGTGGCCGACATGCTGGCCCGTCACGGCCGCCCCTACCTCGCGGTGGACAGCAATACCGACCTCGTCACGGACGGGCGCCGCCATGGCTACACGGTGGCCTTCGGGGATGCCGGTCGCGGCGATGCCATGCTGCGCTTCGGCGCAGCCGGTGCGGCGGCGGTGATCCTGACGATGGACGAACCCGTCACCGCCCAGCGCATCGTCCGCAAGCTGCGCGCCGATTTTCCCGACCTGCCGATCATCGCCCGCGCCCGCGACGCCGAGCATGCTGCCGTGCTCTATCGCGCCGGCGCCACGCACGCGGTGCCCGAAACGCTCGAAAGCTCGTTGCAACTCTCGGAAGCCGCACTCACCGAGATCGGCGTCGCCATGGGGCCGGTAATCGCCTCGATCCACGAAAAGCGCGACGAATTCCGCGAACAGATCAAGGAACAGGGCGGCCTGGCGCAGAAACCTGCGCTCAAGTCAGGCCAGTTGAAGCAGCCCGAGCGGGCCTAGACGGAGAGGGCTACAACGATCGCGGCTCGAACACGGACCAGCCGGTCCGCTGAACAAGCCGCTCCAGCGCCAGTTGCCCGAGGTGCGAATTGCCGCTCTGGTTGAGCCCGGGAGACCATACCGCGATACTCGCGGTGCCCGGCGCCACGGCAAGAATTCCGCCGCCAACGCCCGACTTTCCGGGCAACCCGATGCGATAGGCGAAATCGCCCGAGTTATCGTAGTGGCCGCAGGACATCATCAACGCATTGATGCGCCGCGCACGCCGCTCATTGATGACGCGGTGCCCGTGCGAGATTCCGCCGTTCATCAGATAGCGCCCGGCCAGCGCAAGTTGGCGGCAACTCATGGCGAGCGCGCAGAAGTGGAAATAGGTCCCCAGCACCCGCTCGACATCGCCGTGGATATTGCCGAAAGCCCGCATGTAATTGGCCAGCGCGCGGTTGCGAAAACCCGTCTCGCTCTCGGCGGCGGCCACGACCTCGTCGATGACGATGCCGTCGTCACCCGCGAGTTCGCGCACGAAGCGCAGCATCTGGCCGATCGCCTCGCGCGGCTCCAGGCGCCCGAGCAGCACGTCGGTGACGACGATGGCCCCGGCGTTGATGAAAGGATTGCGCGGGATGCCATGCTCGGTTTCAAGCTGGACGATCGAATTGAACGCACTGCCGGACGGTTCACGGCCCACCCGGCTCCACAACTGATCTCCCACCGCGCCCAGTGCCAGCGTCAGCGCAAAGACCTTGGAAATCGACTGTATCGAAAACGCCTCTTCGGCATCACCCGCCGTGTGCACCGCGCCGTCCGCCATGACCACCGCGATCCCGAACTTGGTGTCCGGCACGGCAGCCAGCGGCGGGATATAGTCCGCCACCTTCCCGCGATAGTCGGCGAAGCGGAGTTCCTCCGCGATTTCGGCGATAATCGCGCCGGGTGCGTCAGCGCCCGAAGTTCCCTTGTTTAATGAAGCTTCCAAACTACCGGCACCCCGCGATAGTGCACTCCATCGTAAACAGGCACCCTTCCGCGAATAGGACTGGCTGCAGGAAGATTCCCGCAGCGCCAAGAATATAGCCAAGCTTATCCTTTTTCATGCCCATCCGCCCCCCAAGGTGAAAACTATCCTGCCAGAACGGCCTTCACCGCAGCAATGGCGTCCGCCGCCTTGTCGCCGTCGGGACCGCCGCCCTGCGCCATGTCGGCGCGGCCGCCGCCGCCCTTGCCGCCCAGCGCTTCCACACCCTTGCGGACCAGATCGACGGCGCTGATCGTGCCGGTGAGGTCTTCGGTGACGGCAGCGGCGATGCTCGCCTTGCCCTCGTTCACCGCGACGATCGCGGCGACGCCCGAGCCCATGCGCTGCTTCGCCTGATCGAGCAGGCCGCGCAGTTCCTTGGGATCGAGCCCCTCGAGCACTTGCCCCGAGAACTTCACGCCGTTCACTTCTTCGTCGGCAGCTTCAGCCTTGGCACCGCCGCCGCCGAGCGCCAGCGCCTTCTTCGCTTCGGCCAGTTCGCGTTCGAGCTTGCGACGCTCGTCCAGCAGCGCGGCGACGCGGGTTTCGACATCTTCGGGAGTGGTGCGCAGCAGCCCGGCCGCGCCCTTCAGCGCGTCCTCACGGGCGACCAGCCACTGGCGCGCGCCCTCGCCGGTCAGAGCCTCGATACGGCGCACGCCCGAGGAAACGGCGCTTTCCGAAACGATACGGAACACACCGATATCGCCCGTGGCGCGCACATGCGTGCCGCCGCAAAGCTCGACCGAATAAGTGCGCTCGCCGCCTTCGGTCTTTGCCGTGCGGCCCATGGAAAGAACGCGCACTTCATCGCCGTACTTCTCGCCGAACAGTGCCATGGCGCCGGCGCCAATGGCGTCGTCAGGCGTCATGAGGCGAGTCAGGACCGGGTCGTTCGCACGGATTTCCGCATTCACCTCGGCTTCGATCGCAGCGATATCCTCGGCGGTGAGGGCAGTCGGGTGCGAGAAGTCGAAGCGCAGGCGTTCGGCGGCGACCAGCGATCCCTTCTGGGTAACATGATCGCCCAGACGCTTGCGCAGCGCGGCATGAAGGAGGTGCGTGGCGGAGTGATTGGCACGAACCGCGTCACGGCGCTCGACATCGACCGTGAGGTTCACGGCATCGCCGACCTTGATCGTGCCTGCCTCGACCGTACCGCTCATCGCGTGAAGGCGGCCGAGCGGCTTCGCGGTGTCGGCAACGTCGATCTTCAGGCCATTCGCGCCTGCGATCGCACCGCGATCGCCTTCCTGACCGCCCGATTCGCCATAGAACGGGGTCTGGTTGGTAACCACGACAACCTGATCGCCGGCAGTGGCCGAAATGACCTCCTTGCCGTCCTTCACCAGCGCCACGACCTGGCCTTCGCCGGTCGTGGAGGCGTAGCCGGTGAACTCGGTCGCGCCTTCGCGCTCGGCGATGTCGAACCACACTTCGCTGTCGGCGGCCTGCCCCGAACCCTTCCACGCGGCGCGGGCGGCAGCCTTCTGCTGGGCCATGGCAGCATCGAAACCGGCGCGGTCCACCGCGATGCCGCGCGAACGCAGGGCGTCTTCGGTCAGGTCGTAAGGGAAGCCGAAAGTATCATAGAGCTTGAACGCGGTCTCGCCGGGGAGCTCGCCGCCCTCACCCATGTCGCCGGTCGCTTCGTCCAGCAGCTTGAGGCCATTGGCGAGCGTGCGACGGAACTGCACTTCCTCGCGCTCCAGCGTTTCCTCGATCAGCGGCTGGGCGCGGCCGAGCTCCGGATAGGCCTGGCCCATCTCGGCGACCAGCGCGGGGACAAGGCGATGCATCAGCGGGTCACGCGCGCCGAGCAGATGAGCATGGCGCATGGCGCGGCGCATGATGCGACGCAGGACATAGCCGCGGCCTTCGTTGGACGGTAGCACGCCGTCGGCCAGCAGGAAGCTGGTGGAACGCAGATGGTCCGCGATCACACGGTGGCTGGCGCGCTGCTCGCCCTCGGCGGCAACGCCGGTGAGGCTTTCCGAGGCGGCAATCAGCGCCTTGAACGTGTCGATATCGTAGTTGTCATGCACGCCCTGCATGACCGCCGAGATGCGTTCGAGGCCCATGCCCGTATCAATCGAGGGCTTGGGCAGATTGCCGACGATCTCGCCCGCAGCCTGTTCGAACTGCATGAACACGAGGTTCCAGATCTCGATGAAGCGGTCGCCATCTTCCTCCGGGCTACCCGGAGGGCCGCCCCAGATGTGATCGCCGTGGTCGAAGAAGATTTCCGAGCACGGGCCGCACGGGCCTTCGTCACCCATCGCCCAGAAGTTGTCCTTCGTCGGGATGCGGATGATCTTCGATTCGGGCAGGCCGGCGACCTTCTTCCACAGATCGAAGGCTTCATCGTCAGTGTGATAGACGGTGACCAGCAGCTTCTCGACCGGAAGGCCCCATTCCTTGGTCAGCAGGGTCCAGGCGTGGGTGATCGCCTGTTCCTTGAAGTAGTCGCCGAACGAGAAGTTGCCCAGCATCTCGAAGAAAGTGTGGTGGCGCGCGGTGTAGCCGACGTTGTCGAGATCGTTGTGCTTGCCGCCGGCGCGTACGCACTTCTGCGACGACGTGGCGCGCGGCGTGGCGCGGGTTTCAAGGCCCGTGAACACGTTCTTGAACGGCACCATGCCGGCATTCACGAACATCAGCGTCGGGTCGTTATAAGGAACGAGCGGCGCGGACTGGACGGCCTCGTGACCATTGCTGGCGAAATAGTCGAGGAAGGACCGGCGGATTTCGTTGGTCGTGTGCATAACCCGCGCCGATAATCCAGCGACGCGGCGGCGGCAAGCCGGTTGCTGCGGTCAGACTGGTCGAGATTTGCGATAATCGGCAGCGGTGTGCGCTGACGGCCACAGGAAACGACCTTGGGGCATAGTTCATCCAGCGAGCGCCCATGCCATTGCATTGCCCTCGCTGCCCCGCTTAGGTTCGCGCGATCCGGCTCTCAAAACAGATTTCAAAGGGGAATTTCATGGATCGTCGCTCGTTTCTGGGCCAGGCCAGCGTTGCAGCGCTGGTCGCAGGCATGCCGGCCGGGCTGGCCGCCGCCAGCAACGGATCGCGCAATGGCGACGCTGCTCTCAGAGCCCTGCTGGACCGGATTTTCGCAGACCGCCTGGCAGAAAACCCGGAAGGCGCCACGCGGCTCGGGCTCGACAGCGGCGCGAATGCCGCCCTCAAGTCCCGGCTTTCGGGCCGTTCGACGGCAGACAGTGCACGCGAACTTGCCCGGTCCCGCGCCGAACTCGGAGCGGTGAAGGCGATCGGCAGCAGCGGGCTCGGCGCTGATGCCAAGCTCGATTACGATGTCGTCACCTATCAGCTCGAACGGAGCATCGCCGGGCAGCAAAGCTTCACTTACGGTTCCAGCGGCGGCCGCTTCACACCTTATCTGATCAGTCAGCTCACAGGCGCCTATCAGGATGTGCCTGACTTTCTCGACACCCAGCACCGTGTGAACAGCGCCGAAGACGCGGATGCCTATCTGGCACGGCTCGGCGCATTCGCAACCGTTCTGGATCAGGAAAGCGAGAGACAGCGCGAGGATGCTGCGCGGGGCGTCTATGCCCCCGACTATATTCTCGACACCACGCTCAGGCAGTTCGCCGCCCTTCGGGACAAGTCTGCCGGAGAGACCGGGCTCGTGACGGGGTTCGCGGCCAAACTCGCCAAGGCGAACCTGCCGCCGGAACGTGCGGTGCAAGCCACCCGGATCGTCGAGGATAAAGTGTTCCCGGCGCTCGACCGGCAGCGCGCATTGGTGAACGAACTGCGCGCAAAAGCCGTTCATGATGCCGGTTGCTGGCGGCTGCCCGATGGCGAGGCCTACTATACCGCCGCGGCAGAGGCCGCGACCACGGTTCGCATGAGCGGCGAGGAAATTCATCGCCTCGGCCTTGATCAGGTGGCCGAGATCGGCGGCCGGATCGATGCGATCCTCAAAAAGCAGGGAATGAGCCAGGGCACCGTGGGGGAGCGCCTCGTTGCGCTCAACCAGAGGCCGGACCAGCTCTATCCCAACACCGACGAGGGCCGCGCTTCGCTGCTCGGCGAACTCAACGCGCAGATCGTCAAGATGCAGGCCCGGCTTTCGGAACAATTCGCCACGCTCCCCAAGGCGCCCGTCGAAGTCCGCCGCGTGCCGCCTGCCATCCAGGCCGGCGCGCCGGGCGGTTACTATCAGAACGCCTCGCTCGATGGCTCACGCCCTGCGATCTACTACATAAACCTGCGCGATACTTTCGACCGGCCGAAGTTCGGCCTCGCCACGCTTACGCATCATGAGGCGGTCCCCGGCCATCACCTCCAGGTCATGCTGGCGCTGGAATCGCAGGACATTCCGATGATCCGTCGGCGTGGTGGCTTCAGCGGCTACAGCGAAGGCTGGGCGCTCTATTCCGAGCAACTGGCGGACGAAATGGGGATGTATGAAGGCGATCCGCTTGGCCAGGTCGGCTACCTCCAGTCACTGCTTTTCCGTGCCACCCGTCTCGTAGTGGACTCCGGGATGCACGCCAAGCGCTGGAGCCGCGAGAAGGCGACCGACTATCTGATAGCGACCACCGGCATCGCCCGTGGGCGCAGCCAGGGCGAGATCGATCGCTACACCGTCTGGCCGGGGCAGGCCTGCAGCTACAAGATCGGACACACGATGTGGGTGAAGCTGCGTGACGAGGCCCGCGCGAAGGCCGGTGCGAAGTGGGACCCTCGCGCCTTCCATTCGGTGCTGCTCAAGGGTGCACTGCCGCTCGCCGTGCTCGAACAGCTGGTCAAGGCCCGTTACGCCTGACGCTGACCGGCACAAGGCAAAGCAGGGCAAAAAGAAAACCCCGGTCGCTTGGACCGGGGTTTTTCTTATTTCCAATAATCCGATGCCTTATTCGGCATCTTCCGCCGAGGGACCGACCATCATCTCTTCAGCAAGGCCGGCCGTGCGGGCGCGGATCGCCTTTTCGAGACGGTCGCAGATCTCCACGTTTTCCTTGAGATAGGTCTTGGCGTTTTCACGCCCCTGGCCGATGCGGATCGAATCATAGCTGAACCATGCCCCGGACTTCTCGACGATGCCGGCCTTGACGCCCAGATCGAGGATCTCGCCGATCTTCGAGATACCCTCGCCGTACATGATGTCGAATTCGACCTGCTTGAACGGCGGCGCGACCTTGTTCTTCACGACCTTCACGCGGGTGGCATTGCCGACGATGTCGTCACGGTCCTTGATCTGGCCGGTGCGGCGAATGTCGAGGCGGACCGAAGCGTAGAACTTGAGCGCGTTGCCGCCCGTGGTCGTCTCGGGGTTGCCGTACATGACGCCGATTTTCATGCGCAGCTGGTTGATGAAGATCACCATGCAGCGCGAGCGGCTGATCGAACCGGTCAGCTTGCGGAGCGACTGGCTCATCAGGCGGGCCTGAAGACCGACGTGGCTGTCGCCCATCTCGCCTTCGATTTCCGCGCGGGGAACAAGCGCGGCAACCGAGTCGACCACCAGAACGTCGATCGCGTTCGAGCGCACCAGCGTATCGGTGATTTCGAGCGCCTGTTCGCCGGTATCGGGCTGCGAGACGATCAGTTCATCGATGTTGACGCCCAGCTTCTTGGCGTAGACCGGGTCAAGCGCGTGCTCAGCGTCGATGAAGGCGGCAGTGCCGCCGGACTTTTGCGCTTCGGCGATGACATGGAGCGCGAGAGTGGTCTTGCCCGAGCTTTCCGGCCCGTAGACTTCGATCACACGGCCGCGCGGAAGACCACCGACCCCCAGCGCGATGTCGAGCCCCAGCGAGCCGGTGGAGATCGCCTCGACCTGCATCGCCTCCTTGGAACCCAGCTTCATCGCGGAGCCCTTGCCGAACGCCTTGTCGATCTGCGCAAGCGCGGCTTCGAGCGCCTTCTGACGGTCCATGTTGTCCTTTTCCTTGCCTTCCTGGATCAGCTTGAGCTGAGCAGCCATGTCACTTCCCCTTTGCTACCGGCCTGACCGGAAAGGTCAACGTCGCGGGAAGCTATGTATCGCCTTTGTTCTCACGGAACAAGAGGCGAACACCGGCTTATTTCCTATTTTTAACGCCGCCTGCCGTGCGTGCGAGAACATCCCCGACTTTTTCAGAGAGCTGCTGAACCGAGAAGGGTTTCGGCATGAACCACGCATTGGCGATGCCGATTTCCTTGCGCAGCTGCTCCTCCGCATAGCCCGACATGAACAGCACCGGCAGGTCCGGCGCAATGCGGCGGATCTCCCGCGCCATGGCCGGACCATCGAGCGAGGGCATCACCACATCGGAAACCACCAGGTCGAACCGGCCGCCTTCCTGCACCAGTTCAAGCCCCTCCTCGCCATCGCGCGCGCACGTCACCTCGTAGCCCTGCCGGGTGAGCGCCCGCTCCGCAACGATGCGCACGGGATCCTCGTCCTCCACCAGCAGGATCGTGCCGCCGCCCGCCCACTGGCTGGGTTCCGCCTCCACTTCCTCTACCGGTGCGGGCGCAGCCGCCGCCCCCGGCGCAACATGGTGGACCGGCAGATAGACGACGAAGCGCGTCCCCCTGCCCACTTCGCTCTCCGCGAAGATGAAGCCGCCTGACTGCTTGACGATGCCATAGACCGTCGAAAGCCCGAGGCCGGTGCCCTTGCCCTGCTCCTTGGTGGTGAAGAAAGGCTCGAAGATCTTGCCGAGATGCTCGGGCGGAATACCCCCGCCGGTATCCTCGACGATGAGCGCGGTATAGTCGCCCGCCGGGATGATCTCGCTGCGCATCGCACGCACATCGGTATTGGTGATGCGCCGCGTGGCGAGCGTCAGCGTGCCCGAACCATCGCTGCCCTTGCGCATCTGCATCGCATCGCGCGCGTTGACGGCAAGGTTGACGATCACCTGCTCAAGCTGCGTCGGGTCGGCCCGCACGGGCCCAAGGTCGCGGTCGTGACTGACGACCAGCTGGATTTTCTCGCCGATCAGGCGGCGCAGCATCTGGGAAACGTCCGCCACCACGTCGGGAAGCTGGAGCACTTCGGGCCGCAGCGTCTGCTGGCGGGAGAACGCGAGCAATTGCCGCGTCAGCGACGCCGCGCGATTGGAATTCGCGCGAATTTGCTGGATATCGTCATAGTCGGAATCGCCGGGCGTATGGCGCATCAGCATGAGATCGCAGGTGCCCAGGATCGCCGTCAGCACGTTGTTGAAATCGTGCGCAACGCCGCCTGCGAGCTGGCCAACGGCCTGCATCTTGGTGGCCTGAGCGACCTGCCGCTTGAGCCGCGTTTCCTCCGAAGTATCCGTAAGGCCGAGCAGTACGGCCGCCTCGCCGAGGCCGCGCACGCCGGCCAGGCTGAGCGATACCGGATCGTCAGGCTGACTGGAAAGCCGCACTGCGATATCGCCGGCCGCGGCCGGTCCTTGCGCAAAGCGCCGGATCGCCTCGGACAGCGCCCGCTTGTCATCCCGCACGACCAGGTCGGTAGGATAAGTCGGGGGCGATTGCCCCTCCTGCCCGGCCGCGCGCATGAAGGCGGGGTTTGCGAAAAGCAGCCGGCCGTCCCGGTCGGCCATGGCAAGGCCCAGCGGCAACTGGCTGAGCAGGGCTTCGAGATGCGGCGCAGCAGTTCCACCGCCGCCGCCAGCGCCAATACCCTGTCCCGCCTCCATCACCAGCATCAGCGAAGGGGTGGTGTTGGGATCGGGTTCGACGGGCGAATCCGGATCGGCCACGGGAACGTGATAGAGCACCAGCGGCCCGCCGCGCCCCGTATCGCGCGCCCAGCCGATCCGTTCGCCCTCGTCCTGGCTGATGAGCGAAACGAAATCCAGGCCGGTCATGTCGGCCAGCACGTCTCCGGTCGCGCGCTGGGCAAAGCCCGCGCTCGCTGCGCGGATCATGCCGTCAGGATCGACGAGCGCCGCCGAAATCCCGGCGCGGGCCAGCCCTTTGCCGAGCTTTCCGTCTATCTGCCGGACCAGTTCCCCCACGAGGTCAACCGAGCTGACCGGCTGGATACGCCACACCAGAAAGTCGTCGGCCCGGCCAGAGCGCTGGATTTCCACGCGCCAGTCGGCCGCGTGATCGCCTTCCGAACGCACGTCGGCACGGGCGTGCCCGTCCCGCCAAGCCGCGCGCACGGCATCGGTGAGACGCTCCAGGCCGGCATCGTCCACCGGCAGCCTGGGCGGGGGATTGGCGGTACCGAACCACAGCTCGAAGCTGCCATTGGCGCAGGCGAGGCGCCCGGCCCGGTCCGTCACCACGATCGCAGTGTCGGAACGGTCTATCGCTGCCACCGTAACCGACCAGTCGGGCTGCGCGAATTCGGTCTCTGCCGCTTGCGGGCGGCGGTTGGCCACCAGCCATGCGAGGGCGGAGAAGGCGATCAGCACGGCTACAAGGACGGAGACGAGCAACCCGTCTCCGCTCACCAGCCAGACCAGCGCCGCGCTCGCCACCAGAGCGATCCCGACGACCGCCGTGTCGGAAAGTCCGCCGATGCGCTGCCGGCCTGCGTTCATGCGATTCCTTCCGTACCTTCCGTGTCGCCGGCCTTTTCGGGCGCCGAACCCTCGCCATGGCGGAACAACGAGCGGTGGCGGCGCGCCCGATGCTTGCGCCCGATCCAGTAGCGCCAGAACCACATCGTGAGAAAGTAGCTGACGAACGCGGCCACCACCGACTGGATGAACAGGCCGATCACCACCGCCGGGGCGGTGTCGGAGACAAGCCAGTTGCGCCACTCGGCCAGACCCGCGCCTTCACGCACCATCGCCTCTACCGTCGCGATATCGGCGTGGTACCCGAAGCTGTTGCCGATCGCGACCGCCACGGGGAGAATGATAAGCAGGGTCGTCACCGGATTGCTGATGAAGGTGACGGCGGCAGCCAGCGGAATATTCCCGCGGAACGGCACGCACATCAGCGCTGCGCCCACGATCTGGACTCCCGGAATCAGTGCGAAGATGCCGATGAACATGCCCACCGCCACGCCGCGCGGCACGGACCGGCGGGTAAAGCGGAACAGTTCGGGGCGGCGCGTGAAGGGCGCCGTGAAGCGATTCGCCTCAAGCTGCGCATGCGTGGGCATCTGGCCATGCAGCCAGGCACCCAGGCGGTGCAGCAGCGTGCTCACTTGTGTTCGCGCAGGAGGCGGCCCTGCTCCCGCTTCCAGTCGCGTTCCTTGATCGTGTCGCGCTTGTCGGCCGCGTTCTTGCCCTTGGCGAGCGCCAGTTCGACTTTCGCGCGCCCCCGTCCGTTGAAATAGATCGAGAGCGGCACGAGCGTCATGCCCTTGCGCTCCACCGAGCCTTGCAGACGCGAGATTTCCCGCTCGTGCAGCAAGAGCTTGCGGGGGCGCTTCGGCACGTGATTGTAACGGTTGCCGTGGCTGAATTCGGGAACGTTGGAGTTCACCAGCCAGCATTCGCCGTTCTTGATCTCGGCGTAGGACTCCGCGATCGAACCCTCGCCGAACCGCAGCGATTTGACCTCGGTGCCGGTCAGCGCGATGCCGGCCTCGAAGGTTTCCTCGATGTAGTACTCGAAGCGGGCCCTGCGGTTTTCCGCGACGCTCTTGTGCTTGTCGAATGTCTTGTGTTGCGGACGTGCCATGATGTCCCGGCATGTAGGGATTCGCGCGCAAAAAGGAAACGCCCCGTTTGCGCTCTTTCGTCATGATGTGTGCCACATCCGATCCGTCGCCCGGTAAGGCGTTCGGCTCCCCGGCCCGCCCGGTTGAACGAACCTAAGTAGTTGGCCTTAGATGAATGCAATTTAACGCCTAGTGACCAGTAAATCACCCTTGCAAAGGGGAAATTCCCTCGGAATAACCAAGAACAAATGGGGGATATTTACGTGAGAATGCTGCTCCGGTCGGTTCTGCCGTCCGCCTTGCTTGTTCTTGATCCAGCACATGCCATGGCTGCGCCGGAAGCACCGCCGCTCGATGCCTATGGAGAACTACCTCGAATCGAGGACGTTGCCATTTCACCTGACGGCCAGGCCATCGCCACCGTCGCGCAGGACGAAGGCGATCGCCGCGTCATTGTCATGAAGGACGGCAAGCCCCTGCTGAACGGTTCGTCCGGCAAGACCAAGGTGCGCGCCATCGAATGGGCGGACAGTGATACCGTGTTGCTGACCAACAGCAGCACGGTTTCGCTCTTCGGCTTCGCTGCCGCAAAATACGAACTCAGCGGCACGATCATATTGCCCATGAAGCCGGGCAACGAATCCGGCCTTGTCTTCGCAAAGAACCAGGCCATCGCGAAGACCACGCGAGGCCGCTACGGCATCCGCAACATCGCCGGCCGCACCGTAGGCTATTTCGGCGGCCTCGCGCTCGACGTCGATGGCGGGGAAACCCGCTTCCGCCATGGCCGCGCCACACTCTACGCAGTGGACATACAGACCAATCGGGCGCGGATTGCCGCCGCGGCACCGGCCGAAAATCACTATCGGGACTGGCTGGTCGATGCGGCCGGCAACGTTGCCGTGACCCTGGACATCTCCGAATCCACCGGCGTCTGGAAAATCACCCCGGCCAAGGGACAGGAACTGGCGCGCGGCGTGGACCCGACCGGCGACGTCAGCCTCGTCTCCTTCGGCAAGGGCGGCTCGACCGTGATCTACCAGGTCGAGGACGAGGACGGTAACGACCGCTGGTTCGAAGTCCCGCTGGCCGGCGGCGAGTCCAGGGAAATCCTGAACGATATCGCCATAGAACGGCTGTTCGTCGATCGCAGCACCGGCAACATGATCGGCTACCGGATGTCGGGGGAAAGCCGGAAGACCGTAATGGACGATCCCGCCCACCAGAGTGCGCTGACCCGGATATTCCGCGCGTTCTCCGGCCGCGAAGCCCATTTGGTAGACTGGACACCGGACTTTTCGAAGGTGGTCGTAAGGACCACCGGCAACAAGGACAGCGGCACCTGGTTCCTCGTGGACGTACCCAATCGGCGCGCGGACCCCATCGGCGATGAGCGCCCCAAGATCGCGCCCGAACAGGTCGGCCCGATCTCGCTGGTCAATTATACCGCGCAGGACGGGCTGGAAATGGACGGGGTCCTGACCTTGCCTCCCGGCCGCGAAGCCAAGAACCTCCCGTTGATCGTGCTGCCCCATGGCGGCCCGGCCGCACACGACAAGCCCGAATTCGATTGGTGGGCTCAGGCATTCGCTTCACGCGGATATGCGGTATTCCAACCCAATTTCCGGGGCTCGACAGGGCGATCGGACGCGTTCCGCCATGCTGGCGACGGCGAATGGGGCCGGAAGATGCAGACCGACATTTCGGACGGCGTCGCGGAACTGGCAAAGCGCGGGCTGGTCGATCCGAGGCGCGCCTGCATCGTCGGCGCAAGCTATGGCGGCTATGCGGCCCTGGCGGGGGTCACGCTCCAGAACGGGCTCTATCGCTGTTCCGTGGCCGTTGCAGGCGTCGCCGACCTTCCGATGATGTACAGCACCGATGTGCGGGAGAGCGGCGATTCCAAGATGCTCGGCAAGGCGCTGCGCGAACAGCTCGGCGATCCGAAGCGCTATGGCGAGGTTTCACCGCGCCGGTTCGCCGCGAAGGCCGATGCGCCGGTCCTGCTGATCCACGGCAAGGACGATACCGTGGTCGCCTATCGCCAGAGCCAGGCCATGGCGGAAGCGCTCAAGGACGCGGGTAAGCCTTATGAACTGGTAACGCTTCCGGGTGAGGACCACTGGCTGTCCCGTGAGGAAACGCGCAAACGCATGCTGCTGGAAACCATGCGCTTCGTGCAGAAATACAACCCGGCGGACTGAGCCGTCCAGAAAACCCCAGGTCCCCCGGAGACGATCCGGGGGACCTGGGATATCATGCCTTTGTTCAGAGCAGACCGGCGTGGACCAGCGCTTCGTCCACCGCCGTGCGTGCCTTTTCGCTGCAAGGGACCAGCGGCAGGCGCAGTTCGTTCTCGATCCAGTCATGGACCTGCGCCAGGGCATACTTGCAGGGGCCGGGCGAGCTGTCCTCGAACATCGCATAGTGCAGCGGATAGAGCAGGTCGTTAAGGCGGCGCGCCTCTTCGAGGTCATTGGCCGCGCAGGCCGCCTGGAATTCCGCGCAGAGCTTCGGCGCGACGTTCGCCGTCACCGAGATGCAGCCCACGCCGCCGGCCGCGTTGAACGGCAGGGCCAGCTCATCGTCGCCGCAAAGCTGCACGAAGCCCTTGCCGATCCCCATGCGGTGATCGGTCACGCGCGACAGGTCGCCGCTGGCATCCTTGATGGCGATGAACCGGTCGGGATAGCGCCGCGCGAGTTCGCAAACCGTTTCGGGCAGCAGGTCAGTGACCGTGCGGCCGGGAACGTTGTAAAGCACGATCGGCAGATCGCTGTGTTCGGCAAGGTAGCTGAAGTGGGCCAGCAGACCGTCCTGGCTCGGGCGGTTGTAGTAGGGCGCCACCAGCAGCGCGGCCGAAGCACCGCACTTCTTCGAAAAATTCATGTGCAGCAGCGCATTCATCGTGTCGTTGCTGCCGCAACCCGCGATCACCGGCACCCGGCCCGCGGCCTGTTCGATGCAGACTTCGATGACGCGGTGATGCTCCGCGTTCGAGAGCGTCGAATTTTCGCCGGTGGTCCCACAGGGAACGAGCGCGGAAGAACCCGACTCGATCTGCCAGTCCACGAGTCGCCGAAAAGCCTGCTCATCGAACGCTCCGTCGCGAAACGGTGTAACAAGCGCAGGAATGGAACCCGAGAACATGGACTTTACCTCACCTGATGTTCAATGATCGGGCCAACGGACCCGATGTTCAGCGCCTGATAAGGAGCCTTTTCCCAAAATGTCCAGCATGCAGCGTGCCGCCCCCCTCGTCCTGCTTGCTTCGACCGCCTTGTCTGGCATCGTTTTCGGGAGCCCCGCAGCCGCGCAGGACGGTCGTGAATGGGATCTCGCCAAGGCCCGTGCGATGCAGTCGCACGACATGGTGGTGCACCAGTCGATCGACCGCTGGCGCCAGCTTGTGGCGTCCGATCAGTTCGATTTCGGCAGCTATGCCAGCTTCCTGATGACCTATCCCGGCTATCCGCAAGCCGACAAGATTCGCGCTTCGGCAGAGCGTGCGCTGATAAACCAGTCACCCGACGCCAATTCGGTCGTCTCGTTCTTCAGCCGCTATCCCCCACTCTCCAATCAGGCAGCCGGTCGCTATGCCGCGGCACTGACCACGCTGCGCCGCCCGGATGCGCAAGTGCGTGCCATCGCGGCATGGCGGGGCGGCACGTTGTCACCCAATGATGAAGCGCTGATTCTCGCCACATATCGCGGAACCCTGACCGCCGCCGATCACGACGCGCGGATGGACCGCCTGCTCTGGCAGAGCGAAACCTCCCAGGCCGAACGGCAGGTCTCCTTCGTCTCGGCCGAACGCCGCGCCCTGTTCATGGAACGGCTGGCGATGCTTCAGGGCTCGCCGGCGGGATCGCTCGGCCTCGCGCTGACGCCGCAGATGAATGCCGACGCCGGATATATCTATGCCCGTGCGGTTCAGGCGCGGAAAACCGGCAATCTACCTGCCGAAATCTCGCTCCTGTCCACTCGTCCAACGCTGACATCCCCCGTTCCCGAACCGGAAAAGTGGGTGCGCGAACTGTTGACCGCCGCAAAGGGCGCTGGCGCCGATGCCGCCGTGCGCATCGCCAGCGGGATCGACGATGCCTTTCCGCCCGGCACCGATATCAGCCAGCTCTCCTATCGCCTGCGCGACGATTACACGACGCTTGTCTGGCTGGGCGGCACCAAGGCGCTGTGGCAATTGGGCGATGCCCGCCGCGCCGCTCCGCTGTTCTATCGCTATGGCGCCGCCGCGCAGACGCCCGGCACCCGCTCCAAGGGCTTCTACTGGGCCGGCCGCGCGCTGGCCCGCGCCGGGGACACGGCAGGCGCCAATCGCTACTTCGAGATGGCGGCCGCCTACCCGCACTACTTCTATGGCCAGCTCGCGCTGGAACGCCTGAGCCGTCCCCTGCCCAATCTCGACACCCGCCCCCGCGCCGTACCTACCCCGGCCGAGCGCTCCGCCTTTTTCGCCAAGCCGCTGACCAATGCGGTGCGCGATGTTGCCCGCGACGGCGACTGGCGCACCACCGTCCAGTTCTTCCGGGAGATTTCGGATCAGGCGCAAAGCCAGGCCGACCACGTCCTCGTGGCCGAACTGGCGCAGCAGATCGGCCGCCGCGATCTCGCCGTCATCCTCGGCCAGAGCGCCCATTCCGACGGATACCAGGACTTCGGACAGATCGCCTATCCGCTGATCCCGGTACCGCCGGGCGCGGATTTCGCCATGGTCCACGCCCTCACCCGGCAGGAAAGCCAGTTCGCCCAGAACGCGCTCAGCCACGCCGGCGCGCGCGGCCTGATGCAGCTGATGCCCGCCACCGCGCGCGAACAGGCGGGCAAGCTCGGCATGGCCTACGACCAGAACCAGCTGGTCAGCGACGCCAGCTACAACATCCGCCTCGGCGATGCTTACTTCACCCGCATGCGCAACTACTTCGGCGGCTCGCTGCCGCTGGCAGTCGGCGCCTACAACGCCGGCGCGGGCAATGTGAACAAGTGGCTCGCGGCCAACGGCGACCCGCGCACCGGCGCGGTCGACTGGATCGACTGGCTGGAGCAGATCCCCATCTACGAGACCAAGAACTACATCCAGCGCGTGCTGGAGAACGCCGTGGTCTACGAATCGATGTATCCGAGCCAGTCGGGCTATCGCGGGAATACGCCGCTTACGCAGCTCATCGGGAAGCGGTCGCCGGGGTGAAGTTTTAAAAGCTTCGAGAAGCAGGGGAGCATAGCCTCCCTGCACCCCCAATACCGTCTAGGTCATACCCAGCCTATCCGCTGCGCGCCCATGGTCGCGTCGGGAGACTTATTGGCTGCGCCGCAGGGAGCGCAAAACGTCAAGCCGCGCGCGACTCTGACATTTTGAGGGTCTGGGGGATCATCTCCCAGAACTTCCTCTGTTTAAATGCCCTTCACCCTGAACAGCCCCGCCCCATGCGAAGCAAGCCGCGCCGAAAAGCGCCCTTCGACCTGGCCAAGGTCCTTGCCCTCCCACAAATCCCGCACCGAAGCTCTCCGCCCGAGACCAAGCAGCGAGAGCGCCACGCCCACCTCGCGCGGCTGGTCCGCTACGTTGAACAGCGCCACGTAGCGATCCGCCCCGCCCTCCGCGCGCGCGGTCCAGACCTTGGTGCCGTCATCGAGGAACAGCGGCGCGTTGTCGGTGCTTGACTGGTTCACCGCCAGCACCTCGCGGTTGGTCAGCAGCGCCAGTGTCGGCGCGTCGAGGTGGCGCAGGTCGCCCCCCATGATGAGCGGCGAGCGGGCAATCGACCAGAGCGTCATCAGCGTGCGCTGTTCGTCGGGGGTGAAGCGGGTGTCGCGGTCTCCCAGCGCGAGGCGGCCGAGGGGGAGCATGTCGGCATCGGGCCAGGAGCCGGGACCACGGAACGGCGTCCAGTTTTCGAGGCGGGTGAACTGGGCGTGGAGCTGTGCCCATTCGTCCCAGAAATCGTCGGAAATGCGCCACATCTGTGCGTGCTGGCGAACGTGGGCACCGCGCAGGACCGGGGTCTCGCCGGGGGAGAGGCTGAGCACGATGGGTCGGCCGCAGCGGGCGATGGCCTTGGCAGCGGCCTCGATCTCGGGCGCGTGGGCATCGTATGGTCGGCTCATGTCGTCCATCTTGACGAAATCGACGCCCCAGGAGGCATAGAGTTTGAAGATGCTGTCGTAGTATTCCTGGGCGCCGGGCTTGCTCATGTCGACGCCGTACATGTCGGGGTTCCACGAGCACACGCTGGAGGTGTCGGCGATATCCTGCGCGCGCAGCTTGGTGCCGAGCACCGGAAGGTTGAGCTTCACGGCGTGGCGCGGGATGCCGCGCATGACGTGGATGCCAAACTTCATGCCCATGGCGTGGACCTTGGCGGCCAGCGGCGCAAAGCCCTTGCCGCCTTTTGACGACGGGAAGCGGTTCGGTGCGGGGATCATCCGGCCGTGAGCGTCAAGCGCCGGGACCGGGTTGGCGTTGTAGGTGTAGCTCCTGGCCTCCGGCTCGTACCACTGGATGTCGACGGTGAAGACGTCGTAACCGAAGGGCAGCAACTTGGTGCGCATGATCGCTGCGGTTTCGAGCGCCTGCGCCTCGGTAATGGTCCCGGCGAAGCTGTTCCAGCTGTTCCAGCCCATCGGTGGGCGCGGGGCGAGCGCGGCGCCGGGCGCCGGTTCGAGGATCGCCTGCGGTGCGCCGTTCTGGGCGCCGGCCTTCGCGGCGAGCCCGGCCAGCGGCGCGGAAGCGGCGGCGAGCAAGGCAGTGCGGCGTGAAATATCCATCTTGATCCTCAATTCCCGGTACGTCATTCGCCGCTCTTTTGTCGGACTAATAGACTTCGCGCAAGCCGGTGACGAAGCGGATCAGGGACTTGGCCGGACCGGCAATGCTTTATAAGGATCTCGTCATGAAACCTGCCGGTCCTCCTATCTCGCCTTCAGGCATGGCCGCGCTGCGTGCCCGCTACGACCACCTGCTCGGCAAGGAACGCCCGGAGATCGTCGAGATCGTGTCCTGGGCGGCGGGCAATGGAGATCGCTCGGAAAACGGTGACTATCTCTACGGCCGCAAGCGCATGCGCGAGATCGACCGAGAACTGGGCTACCTCGCCCGCCGCATGAAGGCGCTGCGGGTGGTGAACCCGGCGGACCAGACCGAGCGCGGCAAAGTGTTCTTCGGCGCCACGGTTACCATCGCCGACGAGGACGACAACCACAAGACCCTCACCATCGTCGGCGACGACGAGCAAGACGCTGCCAAGGGCCGGATCGGCTGGAGCGCGCCGATCGCCCGCGCCCTGCGCGGCGCCGCCGTGGGCGACCTGAAGATGGTGCGCCTGCCTTCCGGCGAGAAGGAATGGGAAGTCATGGAAATCGAATACCCGCAAGCCTGATCGTGCCGGCAGCTTGACGGCTGCCTCTGGCCCGATCAGAATTTCTTCATGAAATTTCGCGGCTTCGCTGGCCTCCTCCTGGGTGCGTCCCTGCTCATGACCCTCGGCTGCAAAGGCGATGCCGATGCGACGGGCGCGCCCTTTGCCGCATCGACCGAGCAACCCTCCGGTGCGCCGCTGACCCTGCAAGGGCGAGTGAACGATGCCGCCGGAGCATTGACATCCGATGCCGAGGAACGCCTGACCCGCCTGTCCGAAGCTCTCGAACGCACCACCGGTCATCAACTCGTGGTCGTGACCACACCGTCGCTAGGTGAAAAGACGATCTCCGATTACACCCGGGAACTCGGCAACCGCTGGGGTATCGGCCGGAAGGGCGTGAACGATGGAATCATCGTGCTGGTCGCGCCTCGGGAACGCGGCGCAAGGATCGAGATCGGCAAAGGCATGACCGAGCAACTTCCCGATACGGTTTGCAGTGAAATCATGGAGCAGGAGATGGTGCCGCATTTTCGCAGAGGCGACTATGACGGCGGCCTGGAGGCTGGCGTTTCGGCGCTGATCGCCCGTCTTCACTGAGGCTTTCGGGCGTGCCGCTTTCGTGCCATGAGCCGCCCTCAATGCCTGTCATCCGCTTCCACCACCTGGCCGCCGCCGCTGCCTGCCTCGCTCTGGCCCTGCCCGGTGTTCCGGCGCTCGCACGCGAAAGTCTGGGAATCTACGCCAGTTGGGGGGCATTTCGCGACCCGGTGATCCCGCGTTGCTATGCCATCGCCATGGCCGAACCCAGCACGGCGGCGCGGGAATACCAGCCTTTCGCGGCGATCGGCACATGGCCCCGGCGCGGCGCGCGCGGGCAAGTGCATTTCCGGCTGTCGCGCCGGATCGCGCAAGGCACGCAAGTCACCCTTTCGCTGGGCGGACAGCGCTTCATCCTCGCTTCGGGTGAAGGCGATGCCTGGGGACGCGACGAGCAGGACAATGCCGCCATCGTCGCGGCCATGCGCTCCGCCCCGCGCATGACCGTCACCGCGCGCGACCGGCAGGGCAAACGCTTCGTCAATGCCTGGCCTCTTTCGGGTGCGGCCTCGGCGATGGACGCCGCCCTGATCGGCTGCGCCAAACTGCCATAGGCCGGCTCCGCCACCGCAACGAAAAAGGGCGGGAGCTTTCGCCCCCGCCCTCTCTCCTGCATCTAGATGCGGCTCAGAAGCGAACGCCGACGCCGGCCATGACCTGATGACGGTCAGTGTCGAGGTTGAAGCGGTTGCCGTCCGGAATGTCGCCGGTGTAGTCGAGTTCACCCTTCTCGTAGTTCGAATAGCGGTATTCGAGCTTTACGAAGGCGTTGTTCGTGATCGCCTGCTCGACACCCGCGCCGATCCGCCAGCCGTCGGCATCGATATCGCGGTTCGTCTCGACCGTGCCGACCGCGTTGCGCACGTCGAACTTGGCATTGGTGTAGCCGCCCTTCGCGTAGATCATGGTGCTGGGGGTGACGACGTAGCCGACGCGGGCGCCGACGTAGAGGTCGCGGTTGGCCTTGACGTTGCCGATGCCGAAGCCTTCGAAATCGCCGTCGTTGAACTTCGTCTTGGCGGTCGACCAGGTCACTTCGGCTTCCGGACCGAAGACGAGGTTGCCCGAGCGGAAGTCATAGCCGGCGCCGACGCCATAGGCGAAGCCGTCGATCGACTGGTCGTTGTCGACATTAACGTCGTCATCGACGCTGCTGCCGGCCTTAGTCACATCGTAACCGGCGAGCGCCTCGACGTGGAAGCCGGAGAAAGGCTGGGCCGGGCCGGTATCCTGCGCCATGGCGGGAGCCGATGCGATGGCGGTACCGGCAGCGGTTCCAAGGGCGAGGCAGACGAGAATCTTCTTCATGGGATGCTCCATTCTTGTTTTCTCGGGCGGGCATCCGTTGATGGCGACCGGCCCGTCCGGACTGGTCAAATGATCGTCATGGGGGCTCGGTTTCCTGAACCTAACACAACGAAAACACTGATGTTTTTCGGTCACACTTGATCGACGGAGCGCCCCCGGCAAGCGCCCGGCGGCGGGAACCCGGCAAGCTTTGCGGCAGTTCGCGCGAGCCCCCATGCGCGCGCATCTTCCGTTTTTATCCCGGATGCACTATATGCCCGCCCAATCATGACAGACGCGACCCACACCCTTTCCGGCGCCACCGGCCCAGTTTCCCATTCCGGCGCCCCCATGCCGATCCCGGGCCATATCGACCCCGTGCCGGTGCCCCGCCCCAACCTCGTCGAAGGGGTCACGCCGCGCGAGGACGGCCGGCTGGACCTGATCGGCCTGCAGAAGAAGCGGATCGCGGAACTGTTCGAAAGCGCCGGGCTTGACGCGAAGGCCGCAAAGCTGCGCGCCAAGCAGGTCTACCACTGGCTTTACCACCGTGGCGTCACCGAGTTCGAGGCGATGACCGACATCGCCAAGACCATGCGCCCCTGGTTGGCAGAACGCTTCGTGATCGGCCGCCCGGAAATCGTCGAAGCCCAGCACTCCAGCGACGGCACCCGCAAGTGGCTGCTGCGCACGGCGGACGCCCATGATTTCGAAATGGTGTTCATCCCCGATGCCGATCGCGGCACGCTCTGCGTGTCCTCGCAGGTCGGCTGCACGCTCAACTGCCGCTTCTGCCACACCGGCACCATGCGCCTCGTGCGCAACCTGACGGTGGGCGAGATCGTCGGCCAGGTCATGCTGGCCCGCGATGCGCTGGGCGAATGGCCCAAGGGCCGCATGGACTTCAGCTTCGGCGACGGGATCGACGGCGCGGATGCGGCTGACGACGAAGAGGAAGGCAGCTACACTTCGGACGGCCGCCTGCTCACCAACATCGTGATGATGGGCATGGGCGAGCCGCTCTACAATTTCGACAACGTGCGCGACGCGCTCAAGCTGGTCATGGACGGTGACGGGCTCGCGCTTTCGAAGCGCCGCATCACTCTCTCCACCTCGGGCGTGATCCCGCAGATGGCCCGCTGCGGCGAGGAAATCGGCGTGAACCTGGCCGTCTCGCTCCATGCGGTAACCAAGGAAGTCCGCGACGAGATCGTGCCGGTCAACAAGAAGTACGGCATCGAGGACCTGCTCCAGGCCTGCGCCGACTATCCCGGTGCCTCTAACGCGCGCCGCATCACGTTCGAATACGTGATGCTCAAGGACAAGAACGACAGCGACGCCGACGCGCACGAACTGGTCCGCCTGCTGAAGAAGTACAACCTTCCGGCCAAGGTCAACCTGATCCCGTTCAACCCCTGGCCCGGCGCGCAGTACGAGTGCTCGACGCCGGACCGGATCAGGACGTTCTCGGACATCGTGTTCAAGGGCGGCATCTCCGCGCCGGTCCGCACCCCGCGCGGACGCGATATCGACGCGGCCTGCGGCCAGCTCAAGACCGCCGCCGAAAAGAAGAGCCGCGCCGAACTGGAACGGCTCTACGCCGAGAAGGAAAAGGAACTCGGCTGAGCCGGCGTCGATCCGCACCGTCTCCCGGCTCGCTTTGACAATACGCATTTGGCGTGGGGTCAAAGCGAACCTAGAGAGGACAGAGATCGACAGAGAGGCTCCTGAATGACCCAGATCCTGCCCCCGACTTCGGCCGAAGTCGGCGAGCGCCTGCACGGCATGATCCGCGTGTCCGGCGGCACCTTCACGATGGGCTCGGAAAGGTTCTACCCCGAGGAAGCACCCCTGCGGCGAGTCACTGTCGATCCTTTCTGGATCGACGAAGTGCCCGTCACCAATCGCGAGTTCGCCCGCTTCGTCGAGGCGACCGGCCATGTGACCGTGGCGGAGATCGCCCCTGATCCCAGGGACTATCCCGGCATGTCGCCGGAAATGGCGCAAGCCGGATCGTTGGTTTTCCGCAAGACCGCGACGCCGGTGGATACGGCCAATCCCGCCAACTGGTGGAGCTTCGAATTCGGCGCCTCATGGCGCTATCCCCTCGGACCGGGCAGCGATGTCGATGCGCTTGGTCTTTGGGATCATCCGGTCGTCCATGTCGCCTACGCCGATGCCGAAGCTTATGCGCAGTGGGCGGGCAAGGACCTGCCGACAGAGGCCGAGTTCGAATTCGCCGCCAGGGGCGGTCTCGAAAACGCCGACTATGCCTGGGGTGACGAACTCGCGCCCGACGGCAGGATGATGGCCAATTACTGGCAGGGCCTGTTCCCGTTTGCCAACCAGTGCCTCGACGGCTGGGAGCGCACTTCGCCGGTCCGGTCCTTCCCCGCGAACGGCTACGGCCTTCACGACATGATCGGCAACACCTGGGAATGGACGCGCGACTGGTGGGCCGAGCGCCCGGAAGCGCCGAAGAAATCCGGCGGTTCCTGCTGCGCCTTGAGCAATCCGCGCGGCGGCAAGCTCAAGGACAGCTTCGACCCCGCCCAACCGCTGGTGCGGATCGGGCGCAAGGTCATCAAGGGAGGGTCGCACCTCTGCGCGGCGAACTACTGCCAGCGCTATCGCCCCGCCGCGCGCCATCCCGAGATGATCGACACGGCCACGACGCATATCGGTTTTCGCTGCGTGGTTCGGGAAAGCTGAAGCCTCCGGTTTCGCGGAGGCAGCAGGCCGGGGCGTTACCCCCGGCCATGCTCGATGTCAGCGTGCCAGCGCCAGTGACACCGGAGCGCGGCTGACTTCTTCGACAGGCACGTAATCCGCCGTTTCGCGGAATTCGCCGACTTGCGTGATGACACCCTGGTTCACCGCCCAGATTGCCGCCTGGGTCCGGTTCTGGACCATGAGCTTGCGCAGGATCGCCTTCACGTGGACCTTCACGGTGGCTTCGCTGATGTCCAGCCGATAGGCGATCACCTTGTTGGGATAGCCCATCACAAGGCAGCGCAGCGTATCGATTTCCCGTTCGGAAAGCAGTTCGCTGAGCTGAACCTGCACTTCGGCCTGGCCTTCCGACATGACCTGCTTTTGCGGCAGGTGCTGAAGCAGGGCGCTGGGCAGTACCTTTTCACCCTGGTTAACCAAGCGAAGGGATTCGATGAGCGGCTCGGAACCGATCTCCTTGAGCAGATAGGCATGAGCGCCAAGCTGGAACGCTTCCACCATCTGGCCGAATTCGAATTCGTCGGCCAGCAGCACGGCGCGCATGTAGGGATGCCGATCCTTCAGCGCCGGCAGGCTCGCCAGCAAGTCCCCACAGGTCCCCATGTCAAAAATGGTAAGGCCTATCGGAAGGCCGATCTCTCCGGCGAGAACGTCATCGCAGTCCTTGAAGAACCGTGAACACCTGAACTCGCAGGTATTCAGGATCTTGCAGATTCCCTCTCTGACAAGGGAATTGAAGCCGACAATCGTCACGCAGACTTCTTCGAAATTCGCCATCGTCTTTCTCTCCTTGAATGCGGAAATACGGACGACCCAAAACGTCTTATTGATTTTTTTGAATTACCCTGACGTAACCCGGATGCAGGAGGGAACATCAAGATCTCGATACCTCGAAATCCTGAAATGAACCTTTACGTGACAATCACCGGATGAACAGACCGAGTGGTCAGCCCCCTTGCGTGTCCCCCTTTTAGCCCCACACCATTAGGTACACCACCTTAGAACATATCCTCGTCTTTAAGTCGAGAGGCCGACAGGCGACCTTACCGCTCCGTAAGGATAAATCGTATATTCTTAAAAGAGGCGTATGTTCAGTATGATAACGCCCCTTTCGGAAAGTTCATTTGGCTAGGTAACACGCGAACCGTATAATTCTGGTACAGCCTACCCCGAAAGAGGTATAAAAGATATAAACTCACCCATTTCAATATGTTAACTTTGCGCGCTGTAAATTGCGCAACCGTCAATCGCCACAAAGGTGAATCACCTTCAAGTTCGATGGGCGCCATCATCCGGGATCGCAGCCGGAAATCGGCAGTTTCAGCAAGGCGACTCGGGAATGTCCGGCCTTCTTCCCTCACGAATTTCGGTGCTTGCGCGTATTCGGGCCATCCGCCGCAAAGCCACCAATCGATGCGTTTGCACGCACGCAAGGCCGGCCGGGGCCATGAACCTGCCCGCGGCACCGCCCATCGCCCGAATCCCGTCAATGCCCTGCGGATCGAACAGGCCGTCACCTTACGGGCTGACCGATCGTCAGCTAACGAAGCGCGTCGGAGGTAGCGAAAATCGTTGGCGGGCCACGGTAAATCTCCGTCCCGAAGGCTTCTGGAGGCCCCCATCCCGCAAGCGGACGACAAAGCAGCCGCCCCGGCTACGCTGATTTTTCCAAGTAATGACCGTAATAGATACTCATTACATGACGACTGTCCAAAACGGGTACTTCCGAATACACCGGGATACCTGAAGCGCTGCCTGAAAAATCCGGTTCTTGCGAAAACCGGAATCGCCGTCTGCATCCGCCCCCGGAAGGCCAGGCGGCGTGTGACAAGAAAACGCAGCCGTGACCGGGCCGTTACGACCCAGGCGGCGTGGACGAATTCGGCCTAGGGCGTAAACTCATAAATGGCACCATCGAGGTTTGAGGCAAAATGGCTCAGCGCAAGAAGGGAAGGCGCTGGAATATGTCGATATTTCAAGCCTTCCCGACGCTGCGATGGGCCATTTTGGTCAAATCCATCCGGGACACTCGCAGGCGTGATTAACAGGTCCTGCCCCTAGCGCTCGATCGCGCGCACGAGGATGAAGCCTTCCGCCGCTTCGCAGTAGACGGTCGAACCGCGCAGACGGGCCAGCGCCTCGATCGTGATGAGCGAACGCTCGTCGGGAAAGGGGCGGACCTGGCTTTCGAACATCGCAAAGGCATCGAGCTTGCGTTGCAGCGTGCCGGATATGTCGATGTGCACGTTGGGCACGAAAGGCGGCGTCATCGGCGCCGCGTACCAGTTGGTTTCGGACAGCGTCTCGTAGCAGAGCACCCGTGTCGGCACTTGCCGATCCCGCGGCCGCGCCGCCACCATCGAGGCGAGGAAGGCGAGCTGGTGATCCTGATGGATGTCTCCCAGAAACGGCACGAAGAGCGTGTCGGGCTGCACGTCCCGCACGATCCGGCAGAATGCGGCGTTCAGTTCCGCGGCCGGAACGATGTCGAGCGAGGCGGCCGGGAAATCCAGCATATGCGTGCGGCTCACGCCGATATGAGCATGGGCGCTGCGCATTTCCGCCTGCACTCTCGCCACGCCGTCGGCAGCGAAGGCGGGCGGGCGGCCGCTGGTGATGACCGCCACCTGCACGTCCAGCCCTTCCTCGACCATCCGCGCCATGGTGCCGCCGCAGCCGAGGATTTCGTCATCGGGATGCGGCGCGATGACAAGGACTTTTCCATAGTGCTGCAAAGCCAAGCGCTATCCTTTCAACACGGCGTGAAGCGCAGGCGGCCTGCCCTCCGCCACTTCCCAGTCGACCAGTTCGATCAGGCCCTCGCCGGTCTGCACGGTCAGTACCCCGCCGCCGTTCGCCATGACCTGCCCGGGAAGGGCATGATGCCGCTCCCCGCCCGAAACCGGGCGCGATGACCAGACGGTGATCCTGCGCCCGGCGACATGGGTGAAGGCCCCCGGATAGGGCCGCCCCACCGCGCGGATCAGGCGGTCTATCGCCGAGGCCGGCTGGCGCCAGTCGATCAGCCCGTCCGCCTGGGTGCGCTTCGTCGCCCATGTCGCATAGCGCTCGTCCTGAACCTGCCTCGGCTGATCTCCCGCCGCCAGCACCGGCAGCACCGCGCGCAGCATCGAACGCAGCGCCGCCATGTGCTTGTCGTAAAGCCCCTGCGCGGTCTCGTCCCGCGCGAGATGGAAGTATTGCTGGGCAAGGATGTCGCCGTCGTCCGTGCCTTCGGCGATCCAGAACAGGCTGGAGGCGGAAATCGGCTCGTCGAGCAGGATCGTCCAGGGGATCGCCGCCCGACCGCGCAGACGGGGAAGCGGTGCGGGATGATAGCCGATGGCCCCCTTCGCCGCGATCGAGAGGAATTCCGGCCCGCATATCTGCGACCAGCCGACCACGAAGACATAGTCCGGCGCCTCCGCGCGCACCATGTCCAGCACTTGCGGATCGTTGGTTCGCGCGATGGGAGCCAGCCGCACCCCGTGCCGCCCGGCCAGCACCGAAAGATCGACGATGTCGGAATGCCGCCCGTGAAGCTCGGGCGGCAGCGTGCCGATCATCGTCAGCTCCCATCCCGGTACAGCGACCAGTTCCTCCACCAGCACTTCGGTGCTGCCTACTGCGCCGATTACGACTGCCTTCATCGTCATGACCTTGCGCCCCCGCTCGATCCCGGTCGAAAATTAGCTGGCGATCGCCCGTGAAGTCGCCGCATCGTGCATTCCGGCCGGGCTGCGCGGCAGATCGTCCAGCGGGTCGGGCGCCTCGTGCAGCGTCGCGGGTTCGTTCCAGGGTTCGCGCAGGAGGTCCATCTCGTCGAGCAACTGATGATTGACCTTGCGCACATCGTAGATTTTCTCGACGAGATCGCGCGAACGCGCCGCCATTCCCGCCACCAGTTGCGGAGCATCGACGAAGCGCTGCATCGCCGCCCGCAGAGCGCCGGCGTCGCGCGGCTTCACCAGGAAGCCGTTCTCGCCCTCGATCACCGGCTCCCGGCAACCGGGCATGTCGGTGGTGATGATGGGGCGCCCGGTGGCCATCGCTTCGAGGATCGTGCGCGGCAGCCCCTCGCGATAGTAGGACGGCAGCACGAAGACGGAGCACCCGGCGAGATAGGGCCGCACGTCGCTGGTTCCGGGAATGAACTGCACCGGGAACTGCCGCGCGAGGCGGGCGCATTCCACTTCGTCGATCCCGGTCGGATTGTCCCGCTCGTAATGGCCGAGCACGCAGAATTCGACGTCCGGATGGTCCAGCTTGATCTGCCTTGCCGCCTCAGCGAACTCGTAGATGCCCTTGTCGCGCATGAGCCGCCCCACCAGCAGGAAGCGAAGCCGGTTGCGCGGCAGCGGTTCGAGGTGGAACCTTTCGAGGTCGATACCGGAGCCGGGAACCTGGACCACGTTCTGGCGCGGCGTGACGATACCCAGGTCGATCATGTCCTTGCGGTCGTCGGCGTTGAACACGAAGACGCCGCGCGACCGGCGCACGGCCTCGCGGTAGAGCCGCGCCACCGCCCAGCGCAGCGCCTTGCCGGCGCCGCTCCCCTCGCTGAACACATAGCCGAGTCCCGACATCAGCGCGAAGAAGCGCGGGACGCAGAGCATCCGCGCGGCGATGCCGCCGTAGATGATCGGCTTCTGCGTATAGGCCAGAACGAGATCGGGCTTCTCCGCGGTCATCAGCCGCAGGTAAGCCGAAAGGAGGCTCGCATCCTTCACCGGATTGGTCCCCGTCCGGGCCATCGGCACGATTCGCAGGCCGACCCCCCAGGCCGAAAGGTCCGCCTCGACCGCCGGGTTCCGGTCAGGCGCCACCGCAATCACGTCATGCCCGTTCGCTTTCAGTTCGCGCAGCAGCGCTCCCCTGAAATTCGTGAGCGAATAGGCGAGACTGGACAGGACAAGTACCTTCATTGCGTAATCGAGCCCCAGGCTGACGGACGGTGCCGCTGCGGCGGGTCTGCGCAAGCCCCTCCCCGCGTGACCACCCGTCCTTGTCGACCGAATGATGGCCCCCGGGCCGCTGACCGCAAGCAACCTATCGGCTGATAGCCCATAGAGATGACTGGCGGCGATTAAGGGAGGGGCGGGAACCGGGACTGGCGCTCCATTGGAGGCATAGTTCTGCCCGACAGTCGAAATCGCCCCCTATTCGCAAGAGCCCCGGCAATTACGGCTGATGACTTCATGCACAAGTGCGCGGCCCGAGAATGGTCAATAGATCATGAACGACATGAGGCCCGACTGGGCAGTGGTACGTTTTCTCGCCGGGAAAAACCGCGCGTCACGCCAATACGGCCAAAACAAACGCGGCCGAACAAACGCGAAGGTCGAAACAATGAACCAAACCGCCGCGGGGGCCAGCGCCTCGTCGATGTCCTCCGGTTCCGCGAACAAGTTCCTCCGCGTGCGCAAGTTCGGCTCGTCCGAAGCGCGGTCGCGATCGTCGATCACCCAGTTCAGCCTGCGGCGCGCCTTTCGCAACACGGTGCTGATGACGATCGATTTCGTGGTGGTGGCCCTGACCCTGGCCCTCGCGTTCGAACTCATCGGCAAGACCGGCTTTCCCAAGTCCGACGGCCATCTCGGCGCAATCCTGTCGTTCGGGCTCGTGGTGGTGGGGGTGTTCTACACGGCGGGTCTCTACCGGCGGAGCTGGCGCTATTTCAGCTTTGCCCACGCCATCCAGCTGGCGATGCTGACCGCACCGTCCTTCGCGCTGGCCTGGGTGGCGATCCTGCTGGTTCCCGGCGTCCGCGCCGAGCATGGCCAGCTTCTGCAGATCGCGCTGGCACAGTGGCTGTTCGCGATGTCCGCGCTGTTCTTCGTGCGCGGCGCCCGGCGCGCCCTGCGCGAGAAGCTGACGCAGGGCGCCAAGGCGCTGCCCGCCTTTTCCGACGGCAAGAACCTGCGCGGCGCGCTGCTGGTCGGCTCTCCCGACTGGGTGCTCTCCATCATCGAGATGCTGAAGCGCGAATCGACGCCCAGCCTGTCGATCTGCGGCATCCTGCTGCCTTCGGTGAACGACACGCTGCTGCAGATCGCCAGCGTTCCCGTACTCGGCAGCCACGACGATCTTGCCCATGCCGTGGAGACGCTGGACCTTCAGGGACGGCGCCCATCGCTGGTGATCGCCTGCGACGACGGCACCGACCTTTCCAACCGCGAAATGGCGCGCCTCACCTCGCGCGCGCGCAATCTCGGCCTCGAACTCTCGCGCATTCGCGATGGCTGGAGCCATATCCTCCAGCGGAACCACGGCACATCGCCGGACGAGCTTTCGGTGAAGGACCTGCTTGGCCGCAGCGAATTCACGCTGGAGGGAGAGCAGATCACCAGCCAGATCACCGGCAAGTGCGTGCTCGTCACCGGCGCGGGCGGCACGATCGGCGGTGAACTGTGCTGGCAGCTCGCCAGCTTCCGCCCCTCGCGCCTCGTGCTGGTCGAGCATAGCGAATACCACCTCTACGCCATCGAGATGAAGCTGCGCGAGCAGTTCCCCGATCTCGATGTCCAGCCGGAGCTCTGCAACATCCGCGAGCGGGACGAAGTGCGCCGGGTGTTCGAGAAGCACAGGCCGGTGATCGTCTATCACGCCGCCGCGCTCAAGCATGTGCCCATCGTCGAGGCCAGTCCCTGCGCCGGGGTGCACACCAATATCCTGGGCACCCGGATCGTGGCCGATGCGGTCTGCGAATTCTCGGCCAAGGCGATGGTGCAGGTTTCCACGGACAAGGCGGTGAACCCGGTCGGCATGATGGGAGCGACCAAGCGCGTGGGCGAGCTTTACAGCCAGGCGCTGGACATGTGCGGGGTGGACGATGCCGATGCGCCGCGCTTCATGACCGTGCGGTTCGGCAACGTGCTGGGATCGAGCGGCTCGATCGTGCCGCTGTTCCACCGCCAGCTGCGCGAGGGGCGGCCCCTCACCGTGACGCACCCCGATATCGAACGCTTCTTCATGACCGTGCGCGAGGCGGTCCAGCTTATCCTGCAGAGCAGTTCCGCCGCGCTCAGCCAGAACTCCCAGCGCGGCACGATCTTCGTGCTCGACATGGGCAAGGCGGTGCGGATCGTGGACCTCGCCTACCGGATGATCCGGCTCTACGGGCTTCAGCCGGAGATCGACGTGCCGGTGGAATTCGTGGGCCTGCGCCCCGGCGAAAAGCTCTACGAGGAGCTGTTCGACATCTGCGAGGAACAGCTTCCCTCCGGCATCAAGGGCATCTTCGAGGCGCAGTCCAAGCCGATTCCCCTGCCCTTCATCTCCCGCAGCATCGACCGCCTCGCCCGCGCGGTGGAGCTGGGCGACCATACCGAGGCGCGCCGCATCACGCATACCCTGGTCAAGGTGCCGAGCGGAAGCGCGGGGTTCGAGGTGATCGAGAATGAAAGCCTGTCCGCCCCGCGCGGCGCCGGCGAACCGCTGAAGGCCTGAGGAGATGAAGCCGGTGAACCTTGCGTCCACGCCCGCATTGGCTCCGATCGAGGAACCGTCAGGCGGCCGTGCCGGAAGCGCCGGGGCCGCTATCCGGCCACGGCCGGTGCACAGCCGCTGGCCCCATCACGAACCCGACGAGATCGAGGCCGTGGCGCAAGTGCTGCGGTCCGGCAGGGTCAACGCCCTTGTCCATGGCACCGAAAATCGCGCGTTCGCAGCGGAATTCAGCCGCTTCATCGGAATGCCGGAAGGCATGTGCATCGCCAACGGCACGCTCACTCTCGAAGTGGCCCTGCGCGCGCTGGGGATCGGGCCGCGCGACGAGGTGATCGTTCCCGCGCGCAGTTTCTTCGCCACGGCAAGCTGCGTTCTGGCCGTGGGCGCGATCCCCGTCTTCGCCGATGTCGATCCGGTAAGCCAGAACATCGATCCCCGTTCGGCCGCGCGGCTGGTGAATTCCGCCACGAAAGCGATGATCTGCGTCCACCTTGCGGGCTGGCCCTGCGACATGGACGCGCTTGCGGAGCTTTGCGACACGCATGGCCTGCACCTGATCGAGGACTGCGCGCAGGCCCACGGCGCAACCTGGCGCGGGCGTCCGGTCGGCTCCTTCGGGGCGGCGGCGTCCTTCTCGTTCTGCACGGACAAGATCATGTCCACCGGCGGCGAAGGCGGCCTCCTGCTGTTTCGCGATCACCCGACATGGCTGCGCGCCTGGGCCATCAAGGACCATGGCAAGAACTACCTCAAGACCGTGGACGGCGGCGGCACGCCGGGCGCCTTCCGCTACGTTCACGACACGCCGGGCTCGAACTACCGGATGACGGAGATGCAGGCCGCGCTGGGCCGCTGCCAGCTCGCCAAGCTGCCTCGCTGGCTCGAAGCGCGGCGGCGCAATGCGCAGGTCCTGCTCGATCTCCTGGTGCAAGTGCCCGGCATCCTCCTGCCTGCCGTGCCATCCGAAGCCGGCCATGCCTGGTACAAGTTCTATGTCCAGCTGACGGACCCCGACGATATCGTGGAGGAACGCCGCCGTCTCGTGCTGGCGGGGCTGCTGGCGCGGGGAATCCCGGCGGGAAGCGGATCGTGCCCCGACATGAGCCGCGAGCACGCCCTTTCCGGCATCCCGATCCGCCGCGACGGGGGGCTGGGCAACGCGATCGGCCTGGGGAGACGGACGCTGATGTTCCCCGTCGATCACACGCTGAACACGGCAGACATGGAGCGCATCGCCGAAGGGCTGCGCGAAACGATGATGGAGACGAAAGCGCAATGAAGGCTCCCAGCTGGCATCCCGATTTCATCGTCATCGGCGCGGTCAAGGCTGCCACGACCTGGATACAGGCGCGCCTTCAGGAAAATCCGCAGATATTCATGCCCGACCCGGAACCCCATTACTTCAGTTCCGGATTCGATCACGGCGAGCAATGGTATCGCAGTTTCTTCAGAGACCGGCCCGAGACCGCGGAAGTGATCGGCGAGAAGTCCGCGGACTATCTCGCCCATCCGCTCGCCGCACACCGCATTGCCCAGACGCTCCCCGAGGCGCGGCTGGTGCTGCAGCTTCGCAACCCGGTGGCCCGTGCCTATTCGGACTACAAGATGTTCTTCCGCCGGGGACAGGCGAAAGGCCCGCCCGAAGATTACCTCCAGGGCGCCGAATCGCCTTATCCGCGGTTTCTGGAAGACGGCCTCTACGCCCGCCACTTGTCCCGCTGGTTCGACCTGTTCCCCCGCGAACAGATCCTGATCTACCTTTACGAAGACGTGGCCGTTCACCCGCAGCGGATCGTCGAGGCGGTCTCGGCGCATATCGGCGTCGCCCCGGTGTTCCGGAAGGAAGCCGCGGCGGAACGCGAGAACAACAGCCAGGCCGCCATCCTGCCGCTGCCGCTCCGCAAGGCGCTGGCGCCGCTCAAGGACAGCGTGCGCCCACTGCGCGGCAAGCAGGTGTTCGAGAACGTGCGTTCCCTGCTGGCACGCGAGATAACCTATCCGCCGCTCAGCCCAGCCCTGCGCGAACGGCTCACCGATTACTACGCCCGCGACATCGAGACACTGGAGGCGATCTGCGGGCTCGACCTGTCGCGCTGGAAGGCCACGGCCCGGAACACCGCCTGACCGCTCAGAGCCCCGGCAGCAGACCGTTCACGGCAAGCAATCCGGCGACCAGCGCCGTTACCTGCACGCCCACGATCAGGCGCAGGCGGTTAACGAATGGCTGCTTGCGTGTCTTGTGCCGCAGCATCCGCCGCGCGATCAGGGCCCCGGGGGAGCCACCGATCGCGGCATATGTGAGCAGCTTGGATTCCGGCACCCGGCGACCGCCACGGATCGCCCGCTCCTTGTCGAATGCGAAAGCCACGAAAGCAATGAAGTTCACGGCTCCAAAATAGAGCCCCGCCAGATCAGCCTTGTCCATCCCGCCGCCCTTCTCAATTCAGCGGTGCCACGTCCACCGAGAAGAACATGTTCTGCTGTGACGATCCCCTGAAAGTACCGTCCAGCGGTGCCACGTCCGAGTAATCGCGCCCCATGCCGATGAAGATATGGTCGGCATCGGCCAGCATGTCGTTCGTGGGATCGAAGCCGACCCAGCCCAGTTCCTCGCCGCACCACAAGTTGACCCAGGCATGCATGGCGTCCGCCCCGACCAGCCGGTCCCGGCCCGGCGGCGGCAGGGTGCGCAGGTAGCCGCTGACGTAGGCCGCCGGAATCCCGTGCGCGCGCGCGGCGATGATCATGATGTGGCTGAAGTCCTGGCAGACGCCGTGGCGGGCGTGAAAAGCCTCGATGGGGGGCGTATCGGCGGCGGTCGCCCCGGAATCGTAGGCGAACTGTCCATGGATCGCCGACATCAGCGCCCTGCCGGCTTCCATGACCGGCATCGCATCGTTGAGAAAGCCGCTGGCCCAGAGCGCGATGTCACGCTCCGGCGCGGCAATCGGCGAGGCGAAGATGTAGGACGCGGGGCCGCGCGCCGAGAGATCGGGCTTCTTCATCGCCCGCTCCCGCAAGTCGGCAAGCCCCGGCCCGCTCGATCCGGTGACGAAGAACGGCAGCGGCTCGCGCTCGACGATGAAGCGGCTCTCGATCCGAAGCTGGGCTATCGGCTTGCGCAACGCGAAGCGCGCCTCGTTGATGTAGTAGCCGCCTTCGCCGTCCACCACTTGCGCCGGCTGCGGATCGACGGTGAGCCGGTAGTCGCTCACCACCTGCCCGGGCCAGGCGGCGGGGCGCAGGCGGATGTTGAACTGCGCAAGCTGCACCGGCGCTGCATATTTCAGCGTGGTGAGGTGGCTGACCGAATAGCGCATCACAGCAGGGCCGTCCGTTTCTCCGCCTCGTCCGCCTCGAACTGGAGGAAATAGCGCGACGAGATCGCATCCGAGAGGCCGAGCAACTGCCCCTCGATCCCGGCCAGCCACTGCGAACCGGTATCCTGCGCATTCGCCGCCTGGACCTGCCCCAGCAGCGCGCGGGCAAGGCGCATCGGCGGTTCGGGCAGATTATCGTCGCGGACGCTCGGCAAGGCGGCCAGATGCTCGACGATACCGGCGATCTGGAACACCAGCGCACGGGGATTGTCGGGATCAAGCAGGACGAGATCGCGCACCGGCCCGGCCATCGGCCCGGTCAGGTAGCGTGTCCGGTAGATGATCTGGCTGTCGCACAGGTCCAGCAGGACACCGAGCGCGCCGTCTTTCTCCCCGCCCTCTTCCAGCTCGCCAAGTCGGCGCACCATGCGGCAGATGCCCTGCGCCCGCTCGATGCGCTGGCCGATTTCCAGGAACCGCCAGGCCGCGGAGCGCACCATGTTTTCAGAGACGAGACCCGAAAGCGCGCTGTAATGCTCCGTCAGCATGCGCACCGCCGCGAGCAGCGTGGCCGGACGATGGATATCGACAGGCGGCATCGGACGACTGACGAGCCGCCAGAAATCACGCGCGAAACGCTCCCGCAGGGACAGGCCCACGGCCTGGCGGCGGCGCATCAGCGCCGTCACGCCGCCGGGAAGCTGCGCTTCGACAAGGGCGGCTGCACAGATCGCGGCGGCCGGCCGGGTGGCCGCCGAGCGCGGGATCACGGCGCCCTCCACCAGCAGTTCGACCAGCGCGTTGGACACGCCGATCCGGTCGCTCACGCCGCCTTCGACCTCCACCGAACCGTCGAGCAGGGCGCGCAGCACCCGTGTAACGTACTGCGCCCGTTCGTTGTAGCGGCCGAACCAGTAGAGGTTGTCCGCCGCCTGGCTGGCAAGGATGCCGCCCCCGCGCGAGATCGGCGGTTCGTCGATGACACGGGGAACCTGGGCCGCATCCGGCGGCCGGTCCTCGATCACCCAGACGTCTGCCGAAAGATCACCCTCGCCCATCAGCGATGTCGGCAGCGCCTTGCCCGAGGAGAGGCGCGCGAACCCGCCGTGCATGACCGTCCAGTCCCCTTTCGCGTCGCGGGCCACGAAAGCGCGGACGGTGAAGGGGCGCGGTGCCAGTTCGCCATTTATGATCGCCGGGGTGGTGGAGAGATGCACGATCTCCTGCCCGCAATAGTCCATCGGCCGCCGGGAAAGCGCCTCCAGCAGCGCGGCCCGTTCGGCGCCTTCCAGTTCGGCCCCGGCCACGGGTTCGCGCCGCGCCAGCCCTTCGACCGGCTGGCCGAAGGCGGGAACGAGCGCAAGCTGGTCAAGCCGGGACGCCACGATCGCGCTCTCGGTCGCCTGTCCGCACCACCATGTCGCCACGTTCGGCAGCAAGGGTTCCTCGCCCAGCAGCACCCGGCAGAGACGCGGCAGGAATGCGGCGAAAGCGGGGCTTTCCAGCACTTCGGTTCCCGGCCAGTTGACCATGCCGACACCGCCCCCTGCCCAGGCCTCGAACAGGTTGGCCACGCCGAGTTCGGACTTGGCATCGAAGGAAAGCGGATCGAGCGCGGTGGTATTGATCCAGCGCCAGATCGCATCGACCCGCTTGGGCCCCGCGATGGTGCCGACCCAGAGCCGGTCGTCCATCACCGAAAGGTCCCGGCCTTCCACCAGCGGAAAACCGAGATAGCGCGCCAGATGGGCCTGTTCGGCATATGTCTGGTTGAACCGCCCGGCGGTAAGCAGGGCGATGCGCGGCGAATCCCGGCCGCAGGCGGCGACCATGCCCTCCCGCATCTGGTCGAAGAACTCGACGATGCGGCGCACGTGGCTCTCGGCCAGAAGGTGCCCGCCGGTCCGGGTCATGGCGAGACGGTTCTCCAGCGCGTAGCCGATCCCGCTGGACATGCGCACGCGGTCCTGCAGGACCCGCCACTGGCCGCGCGGGCCGCGCGCGAGATCGGCGGAATAGACCTGGATATAGCGCCCGTCGCGCGGGGCACGGCCAAGCATCTTGCGCGCGAAGAACGGGCTCCCCGCGATAACGGCGGCCGGCAGGTGGCCGTCCTTCACCAGCTGCTGGGGTCCGTAGATGTCCGAGGCGAGACGCTCGAGCAGGTTCGCCCGCTGGACGAGGCCGCGCTCGATCCCCGCCCATTCGGACGCGCCGATCACCAGCGGCATGGCGTTGAGCGGCCAGTCCCGCTCCTCCTCGTCGCCAGTGACGCGGAAGGTCAGGCCGAGATCGGCGGCATGGCGCGTGACGGTGTCCTGCAGGACGGCGGGATCGCCCTCCGCCAGCGCCGAGAGGCCGGAAGCCACCGCGCGCCAGTGTGCCGCGACCGGCTCGGCCGCGTCGCCGAACAGGTCGCCGCCGGTCACCGCCACCGGATAGGCATCCAGCCAGCCCGTCGCGATTTCGGTCAAGCCGGCCGGCGGGCTGGAGGGCGGACTTGAGGACATGGCATCAGACTACGCGCGGCGGGCGGCGAAGGTCCAGCGAATACGGGAATTCGCCCGGTGCTTCTTCCGGCGGCACCGCCAGGGGCCCCGGAGAATGTCCGTGCGGCTGGAACCGCGCCTTGCGCCGGGCTTCGGCCTCGTAGCCGTTGATCGGCACATCGTCGTAATTGCGGCCTCCGGGATGCGCGACGTGATAGACGCAGCCTCCCAGCGACCGATTGTTCCACAAGTCGAAGATGTCGAACGTTAGCGGGGCATTGGACGCCAGCATGGGGTGCAGGCACTCGGCCGGCGCCCACGCCTTGTAGCGCACACCGCCCACCCCTTCGCCCGGCCCTGTCACGGTCAGCGGCACGCGCCGGCCGTTGCAGGAAATGACGTGGCGGCCGGGCACCAGCCCCGTCGCCCGCACCTGCAACCGTTCGGTCGAACTGTCGACATAGCGCACCGTGCCGCCGATCGCCCCGGTTTCGCCAAGGACGTTCCAGGGTTCGAGCGCATGGCTGATTTCAAGGCTCACGCCCCCGCCTTCCACTTCGCCGTGGACCGGGAAACGGAACATGCGCTGCGCCTCGAACCAGGCCGGATCGAACCGGTATCCCGCCCGCGAAAGGTCGCCAAGCACGTCGAGGAAATCGGCCCAGACGAAGTGGCCAAGCATGAACCTGTCGTGGAGCTGCGTACCCCAGCGCACCAGCGATCCGCCCTGCGGTTCCTTCCAGAACCATGCCGCAAGCGCACGCAGCAGGAGCTGCTGCGCCAGGCTCATCTTCGCATCCGGCGGCATCTCGAAGCCGCGGAACTCGACAAGGCCGAGACGCCCGGTCGGCCCGTCAGGGCTGAACATCTTGTCGATGCAGATTTCGGTGCGGTGCGTATTGCCGGTGACATCGACCAGCAGGTTGCGGAACAGGCGGTCCACCACCCAGGGCGGCGGAAGGTCGGCTTCCCCGGCTCCGGGAACCGGGCCCTGCACCTGCGCAAGCGCGATTTCGAGTTCGTAGAGCGCGTCATGCCGCGCCTCGTCGATACGGGGCGCCTGGCTGGTCGGGCCGATGAACAGGCCCGAGAACAGATAGCTGAGCGATGGGTGGCGCTGCCAGTAGGTCACGAAGCTCTTGAGCAGGTCCGGCCGGCGAATGAACGGGCTTTCGAGCAGGCTCGGCCCGCCCAGCACGATGTGATTGCCGCCGCCCGTGCCGATCGAGCGACCGTCCACCATGAACTTGTCGGCAGTCAGCCCCACTTCGCGCGCGCAGTCGTAAAGGGTTTCGGTGATTTCCACCGTCTCTCGCCACGATGCCGACGGGTGGATGTTCACTTCGATCACGCCGGGATCGGGGGTGATCTTCAGGACCTGCAGGCGCGGATCCGGCGGCGGCGGATAGCCTTCGATCCGGATCGGCATGCCGTGGGTCTCTGCCACCACCTCGACTGCGGCCACGAGTTCGAGATAGTCCTCCAGCCGCTCGGTCGGCGGAATGAACACCGCCAGATAATCTCCGCGCGGCTCCACGGTGATCGCGGTGCGCACCGCACCCTCGATGATCTGCTGCTCGACCACGTCCTGTGCGGCGTGGCCTCCTTCGGCCTGCTCCACCTGCTGCACGCGCAGACCATGGCGATCGGCGGCAGCTTCGCGCGTGTCATGGCCGCGCTCGACCACCTGCTCCCGGAAATCGGCAAGCGGCGAGCGCGGCTCGGCCGTATCGCGGGGGTGGATATAGGGATAGTCGGAAGGCGGCACATAGGGCAGCGATCCCAGCGGAAGCCGGTAGCCCAGGGCCGAATCGCCCGGCACGGCCGTCAGCACCTCCTTGCGTACCCGCCAGCGTTCGCTCTTCCAGCGCGGCACCGAAAGATCGGCCGCATTCCAGCGCTGCACCGGCAGGACATAGCCCACCGCCTTGTCGAGCCCGCGCCGGTAGGTCCGCACGAAACGACGGGACAGTTCCTCGTCATCGACCTTGGGATCGAGCGGGGTGACGTTGAACGGAAGCTCCGCCTCCTTCTCCGCCCATTCCCCGGTATCCTCGTAGACCGGCTGGACGAAGGCCTGCTCCACGCCCAGCCCCCGCGCCGTCTCGCGCAGCAGCGTCTCGGCCACGGCGACATCGACGGTCGGCACGGGTTCCGCCTCTGCATCCCGGGCGCGTGGCTTCTCGTCCGCGATCAGCGAGGGGTCGCGCCAGATCGGCGTGCCGTCCTTGCGCCAGTAGATCGAGAATCCCCAACGCGGCAGGCTCTCGCCCGGATACCACTTGCCCTGCCCGTAATGCAGCAGCGATCCCGGCGCGAACTTCTCGCGCAGAAGGCGGATCAGCTTGTCCGCATAGGCCGCCTTGGTCGGGCCCACGGCATCGCCGTTCCATTCGCCCGCCTCGAAATCGGTATCGGCGATGAAGGTCGGCTCCCCGCCCATCGTCAGATTGGCGCCGGCAGCGTCAAGGTCCGCATCCACCCGGTCGCCCAGGTCGAGCAGGGCCTGCCAGCGCTCCTCGGTGAAGGGCTTGGTGATGCGTACTGCCTCGGCAATGCGGCTTACGCCCATCTCGAAGTGGAATTCGACTTCGGCCGGCTCCGCCATGCCTTCGATCGGCGTGGCGGACCTGTAGTGCGGCGCCGCGCAGAGCGGAATATGCCCCTCTCCCGCGAACATGCCGGAGGTGGCGTCAAGCGCGATCCAGCCCGCGCCGGGCACATAGGCTTCGGCCCAGGCGTGAAGGTCGGTCACGTCCTCCATCACGCCCTTGGGGCCGTCCTTCGGGATCACGTCGGCAACGAGCTGGATCGAATAGCCCGAGACGAAGCGCGCCGCAAAGCCGAGGCGGCGCAGCAACTGCACCAGGAGCCAGGCCGAATCCCGGCATGAACCGATACCGGCGCCCAGCGTTTCCTCGGGGGTCATGACCCCTGTTTCCATGCGGATCACGTAGCCGATGCGCTGCTGCAGCCTGTGATTGATATCGACGAGGAAATCGACCGTGCGCCCCGAGTACCCGGCGTGGGAGGCCACCAGCGATTCGAACAGCTCGCCCTGCTCCTCCACCTCGAAATAGGCGGCGAGGTCCAATTTCAGGGTTTCGGGATAAACGAAGGGATAATTCTCCGCCTCCGGCTCCACGAAGAAATCGAACGGATTGATGACCGCCAGTTCGGCCAGCAGATCCACTTCGATCGAAAAATGATCGACCGGATCGGGGAACACCACCCGCGCCTGCCAGTTGCCATGGGGGTCCTGCTGCCAGTTGAGGAAATGTTCCGGCGGACTGATCTTCAGCGAATAGTTGGGCACCGCCGTGCGGCTGTGCGGCGCCGGGCGAAGCCGGATCAGCTGGGGACCGAGGCGCACTCGCCGCGAATAGCGGTAGCGCGTGAGATGGTGGAGGGCCGCCTTTATCATCGAAAGCGACTGTGCTTGAAACAATGCTGCACTGCAACGATGTTCCAACGATTGACGCCCGCATGACGATGAAATTGCGTATAAGACAATATTACCCGAGGATCGTCGTGATTGCCGCCAAACTGTCATCGTGGCATGCAAGGGCAATCGCCTAGGACGGAGCAGACGTGAAAACCAAGGATATGCTCGAAATTCGCGAAACACCCGAAGAACAGGAAACCTGCGAGATCGCGCAGCTTTCCACCCTGCCCGCCCGCTTCTTCAATCGCGAGCAGAGCTGGCTCGCGTTCAACGAACGCGTTCTCGCCGAAGCGACCAATCCGAACTATCCGCTGCTCGAACGACTCCGCTTCCTGTCCATCTCGGGCAGCAACATCGATGAATTCCTGATGGTGCGCGTCGCCGGGCTCGCCGGCCAGGTGCGCCGCCAGATCGAGGAAATCTCGATCGACGGCCTCACCCCGTCGCAGGCCATCGCCGCAACGCACGAGAAAGTGCTGCAGCTCGAACAGATCCAGCAGGAGACCTGGGCGGGCCTGAAGGTCCAGCTTGCCGAGGAAGGCATCCGCGTCATCGGTGACGGGCGCCTCGATGCCGAGCGCGAGGCATGGCAGCGCGAGTATTTCCTCGAACATGTCATGCCGGTCATCACCCCGCAGGCGATCGACCCGGCGCACCCTTTCCCCTTCGTGGCCAACCAGGGCATCGGCGTGCTCTTCGCGCTGACCCGCCTTGCCGACGATGCGCCCGTCATGGAAATGGTGCTGATCCCCGCGCCGCTGCCGCGCTTCGTGCGCATTCCGGGCGAGGAAGCGGCCTGGATCTCGATCGAGGACCTGATCTGCCGCAATGCCGACCAGCTGTTCCCCGGCTTCGGGGTGAACGGCCACGGCGTGTTCCGCATCCTGCGCGACAGCGACATCGAGATCGAGGAAGATGCCGAGGATCTCGTGCGCTATTATCGCACCGCGATCCAGCGCCGCCGACGCGGGCTCGTGATCGTGCTCCAGCTGCAGGGCGCCTTCGATCCCTCGGCCGAGGAACTGCTGCGCAACCAGCTCGGCCTCGACAAGGCGCTCATCATGAAGACCGAGGGGCTGATCGGCTTCTCCGGCCTTTCCGTGATCTGCGACGAGGACCGCCCCGAGCTCAAGTTCGAACCCTATACCCCCCGCTATCCCGAGCGCATCCTCGAGCATGACGGCGACATCTTCGCCGCCATCCGCGAGAAGGACATCGTCGTCCAGCACCCCTACGAAAGCTTCGAGGTGGTGATCGACTATCTGCGCCAGGCCGCCCGCGACCCCGACGTCGTGGCGATCAAGCAGACGCTCTACCGCGCGGGCAAGCAGTCCGCGATCATTTCCGCGCTCATCTATGCGGCCGAACAGGGCAAGTCGGTCACGGCCGTCGTCGAGCTGAAGGCCCGTTTCGACGAGGAGCAGAACCTGCTCTGGGCCAGCCAGCTCGAACGTGCGGGCGTCCAGGTGATCTACGGATTCGTGGACTGGAAGACGCACGCCAAGGTCTCGATGATCGTGCGCCGCGAAGGCGATGGCTATCGCACCTACTGCCACTTCGGCACGGGCAACTATCACCCGATCACCGCGCGCATCTATACCGACCTGTCCTATTTCACGGCCGATCCCGCGATCGGCCGTGATGTGGGCAAGCTTTTCAACTTCATCACCGGCTATGTCGAACCCAAGGTGACGGAGTGCCTGTCGATCTCGCCGATCTCCCTGCGCTCGACCTTGTACGAATGCATCGACGGCGAGATCGAGAATGCCCGTGCCGGCAAGCCCGCCACGATCTGGGCCAAGCTCAACTCGCTTACCGACCCGGACCTGATCGACCGGCTCTACGCCGCCAGCGAGGCCGGCGTGGAGATCGACCTCGTGGTGCGCGGCATCTGCTGCCTGCGCCCCGGCATCACCGGCCTTTCCGAGAATATCACGGTGAAATCCGTGATCGGCCGGTTCCTCGAACATTGCCGCATCTGGGCCTTCGCCAATGGCGCCGAACTTCCCAATCGCCGCGCCAGGGTCTTCATCACTTCGGCCGACGCCATGAGTCGCAATCTCGACCGCCGCGTCGAGGTCATGGTGCCGATCACCAACAAGACGGTGCACGATCAGGTGCTCGATCAGGTCATGCTGGCCAATCTGCTCGATACCGAACAGTCATGGATCCTGCATCCGGACGGCACCTCGGAACGGGTGGGCGAGAGCGACAACCCGTTCAATCTCCACCGTTATTTCATGACGAACCCGTCCCTCTCGGGCCGCGGCGCTTCACTCGCCAGTGGACGAAAGGTACCAAAGCTCTCGCTAAGACGCGGTAATATCTGACATAGGGAACGCAGGTCGCCCGGAACCCGGGCCTATGCGATACGTCTGAACGGAATGATCGGCATCAGCCACAGCAGCGAAAAGCGCGCCATCATCGACATCGGCTCGAACACGGTGCGCCTCGTCGTATACAACGGGCCGCCCCGTGCGCCGGTCGTCGTCCTGAACGAGAAAGTGAACGCCCGGCTCGGGCGCGATCTCGGGAAGACCAAGGCGATCTCCGAAAAGGCGATGAAGACCGCGCTCGTCGCGCTTGGCCGGTTTGCCGGGCTGCTCCGCCTGCTGGATGTGAAGGATGTCGAATGCGTGGCGACCGCCGCGGCGCGGGACGCTTCGAACGGCAAGGAATTCCTTGACGCCGTGCGCCAGCTCGGGCTCGAACCCCGCCTGCTTTCGGGCGAGGAGGAAGCCCGCGCCAGCGCCACCGGCGTGATCGCGGCCTTCCCCGGCGCTCGCGGCATCGCGGCCGATCTCGGCGGCGGCAGCCTCGAACTGGTGGAGATCGCCGATGGCGTGAGCAACGGCGGCATCACTCTCCCGCTCGGCACCCTGCGCCTGCCGGACCTTCGCGCAGCCGGTGAGGCAGCATTTTCCGAAACCGTGCAAAGCCGCCTCCAGAAGGCGGGATGGAACAAGGGCCGCGGACAGCCGCTCTATATCGTCGGCGGTTCCTGGCGTGCGCTGGCGCTTCAGGCCATGCGCGCGCTCGACTTCCCGGTGGACGATCCGCACGGCTTCGAGCTGGAAGCGGCAGAGGCCCTGCGCCTCGCCCGCATCTTCGCGAAGGGCAAGCTGAACGACGTCGATCCGCGCATCTCCGGTTCACGCCTCGCCAGCCTGCCGGACGCCGCCGCGCTGATGGTCGAGGTTATTACCCGGCTGGAACCCTCCAAGCTGGTGTTTTCATCCTGGGGCCTGCGCGAGGGGCTTCTTCACGCCCAGCTTCCGGCCGAAATCCAGGCGCAGGACCCGATGCTGGCCAGCGTTGCCGGCTTCTCCGCCTCGGCCCGCGTCACCGCCGAGGATGCCATGGCCCTCGCCCGCTGGACGGCGCCGGTCTGCCGCGAAGAACCGCAGGATCGCCAGTTGCGGCAGGCTTCCGGCCTGCTCGCCCTCGCCGCCATGCGCACCGAACCGAACCTGCGCACCGAGGAAGCCATGACCTGGGCTCTGCGCAAACGCTGGATCGGCCTCGACATGCACGGGCGCGGGATGATGGCGATGACCGTCTTCGCCAATTCCGGCCAGACCGAAGTGCCCGAGCAGTTCACCCGGCTCGCCGTTCAGGAAGACCTTGACCGCGCAATCGGCTGGGGCCTTGCCGTGCGCCTCTGCCGCCGACTGACCGGCTGCACCGCACAAGGCCTCGCGCGCAGTTCAATCCGCAGCGAGGACGGAAAGCTGATCCTTACGCTCGGCGATTCCATGCGCCCGCTCTACAGCCCGGGCGTCGCCAAAGACCACAAGTCGCTGTCCGAATGGCTGGGGCTGGCGGCGACGGTCCATGATCCCGAGGGCAACGTCCTGATCGATTGACGGCGGAACGATCGCAGCGGCTGCCGAACTACCAGTCCTGCGCCATGGCCGGCAGTCTCTGCACAAGGAAATCGATCCACGCGCGGGTCTTGGCCGCGGGGCGCCGCGTCCGGTGCGTGACGGCGTGAACGGCGCCGAGATCCAGCAGTTCCGCTCCCAGGTCCAGTTCCACCAGTCGCCCATCGCCGATGGCGCGATCCACGAAGAAGCGCGGGCCGTAGACGAGGCCCATGCCCGCCACCGCCGCCTGGGCAAGAACCTGCCCGTTGTTCGCATGGAGCGAGCCGCGCACCGCCACCGCGCGGCTGCCGTCGCGGCCGAAGCCCCAGCGCGTGGTGCCGGTCTCGTTGCCCAGCGTGTAGCCGAGGCAGTCATGCCCTGCCAGATCGTCCAGCGAATGCGGCGTCCCGCGCCTTTCGAGATAGGCGGGCGAAGCACAGATAGCCATCCGCACGGGCGCGAGCTTGCGGGCGACGAGATTGCTGTCCGCCAGTCGGCCGATGCGCACGGCGACATCCCAGCGCTCCTCCAGCAGGTCGACCACACGGTCGTTCAGCCCCAGTTCCACGGTGACGGCAGGATGGCGTTCGTGGAACGCGGTGACGAGATCGACGAGGTAGGCGCTGCCGAAAGCGGCCGGCCCCGAGACGCGCAGCAGCCCCTCCACCGCCGCGGACTGGGCCATGGCCTCCGCATCGGCATCCTCCAGTTCCGCCAGCACGCGCTCGGCCTTGTCGAGATAGGCAGCCCCCACTTCGGTAAGCGCAAGGCGGCGCGTCGTGCGGTTCGCCAGGGTCGCGCCGAGGCGCTGTTCCAGCGCATTGAGGTGCTTGGCCGCCATCGCCGGAGACATCGAGAGATCGCGCGCCGCTGCCGAAAGGCCGCCCAGACGGATCGCCTTGACGAAAACCTCGATGCCCTTCAGCCGGTCCATTCAACACCTGTGATAAAAAGTCATTCAACAAACTGCATGATTATCACCAATCAGGAGAAGGTCTAGATCGGCTCTCGAAAGGAAGCCCCCCCATGAACCAGCCTTCGACGATCCCCTCCCCCCAGACCGCACCTTACGGCGCCTTCGTCCTGCGCGTGGCGCTCGGCACAGTGTTCCTCGCCCATTTCGCGCTCAAGCTGTTCGTCTTCACGCCTGCCGGAACCGCCGCGTTCTTTGGCAGTCTCGGCCTTCCCGGCGGCCTTGCCTATGTGACGATGGCGGCCGAACTTCTCGGCGGCCTTGCGCTGATCCTGGGCATCTACGCCCGCGTCGTTGCGCTGGCCTTGATCCCGCTGCTGCTCGGCACCATCGTGATGGTGCATGGAGCCAACGGCTTCTTCTTCGATTCCAAGGGTGGCGGCTGGGAATATCCCGCCTTCTGGTCGATCACCCTCTTCGTCCTCGCCCTGATCGGAGACGGTGCCCACGCACTGATCCCCACGCGGCGCTGAAAGGAACACGCACCATGACCCGCCAACCCAGCTTCTTCATTCCCCACGGCGGCGGCCCCTGCTTCTTCATGCCGGACCCGCAAGGCAACTGGGAAACGATGGCCGAGTTCCTGCGCGGCCTGCCCGCCCGCCTGCCCGAAGCGCCCAAGGCGATCCTCGTGGTGTCCGGGCACTGGGAAACGCACGGCTTCGCCTTCACCGGCGCCGAGCGACCCGCGCTGCTTTATGATTACTACGGCTTTCCGCAGCACACTTACGAGCTGCGCTTCGATGCCCCCGGCTCACCCTGGCTGGCAGCCCGCGCGAGCCAGCTCCTGCGCGAGGCCGGCTTCGCGGCAGCCGCCGATCCGCAGCGCGGGTACGACCACGGGGTGTTCGTTCCACTGAAGGTGGCGTGGCCCGCTGCGGATGTCCCTGTCGTGGAGATGTCGCTGGACCGTTCGCTCAATCCGGCAATGCACCTCGCCGCCGGGCAGGCCCTCGCCCCGCTGCGCGACGAAGGCGTGCTGATCCTGGGATCGGGCATGAGCTTCCACAACATGCGCGGCTACGGCAATCCGGCCTCGACCGCACCTTCGCTGGCATTCGACGAGTGGCTGACCGAGGCTGCCGAAGCCGGACCGGATGACCGGGCCAAGGCCCTGTCGCGCTGGGCGGATGCTCCCGGAGGGCGGTTCTCGCACCCGCGCGAGGAACACCTGCTGCCGCTGATGGTGGCTGCAGGTGCCGCACAGGGCGCCGGGGAAAAAGTCTACTCCGATATCGTGCTCAAGACGGCGATCTCGGCGTTCCGGTTCGATTGAGAAACATCGGGACAGGCAGGGGCCAGACCCCTGCCTGTCCTCAATGCAAGAGCTCGCAGCGGTTCCGTCCGCCCCGCTTCGCGGCGTAAAGCGGCCCATCTGCCGCCGCGAGCCAGTCCTCGACACTGGCGATCGCCGCATTCAGCGGGGCGATGCCGAAGCTGGCCGTGACACGGATCGTGCCGCCGCCCGGCAGCGTAATGTCACGGGCGGCAAGCGTCTCCCGAAAACGCTCCACCGCCGCAAGAGCATCGGACGGTTCGGTTTCCGGCAGGAGAACGGCAAACTCCTCGCCGCCGAGCCTGCCGAGGAAATCGACCGGCCGCGTCGAGCCGACCACCGTCGCCGCCATTTCGCGCAGGACCGCGTCTCCGGCCGGATGGCCATGCGTGTCGTTCACCCGCTTGAAGTGGTCGAGATCGATCAGCACGAGGCAGCACGGACGGCCGTAGCGCTGGAAGCGGGTCATCTCCTGCTTCGCCTTGTCCACGAAACCGCGCCGGGTCAGCGCCCCGGTAAGCTGGTCCCGCTCGGCGATGCGGCGCAGTTCCAGCTCGTTCATGACGATACGGGCGAAATTGGAGAGGATCGCCACTTCGGCTTCGTTGAAATCGCGCACCTTGTCGTCGATCGCGCAAAGGACGCCCACGTTGTAACCCTCCGGCGTCAGCAGCGGAATACCGGCATAGCTGCGCACGCCGGGCTCGGTCGCCACGAAGGGATTGTCGGCAAAGCGCGCGTCGAGCCGGGCATCGGAGATCAGGAACGGTGCGGTCTGCTGGATCGCATGCGTGCAGAACGAGACACTGCGCGGCGTTTCCGAAACGTCCAGCCCGCTGCGCGCCTTGAACCACTGGCGGTCGGCATCGACCAGCGTGACGGCGGCCATCGGCACGCGAAGCACGGCCCGCACCAGAGAGACGACATGCTCGAAAGCCTCCTCCGGCTCGCTGTCGAGCACTTCGAGGTTCTGCAGGGCGGCAAGGCGGCCCTGCTCGTCGTTCAGGATGGTTTGCGGGAGCATCGAGGAGGCGTTCCGACCGCGCCGCCCCGTCGCAAGGGTGGCAATGTTGAACCAGAGACCGGCTCCCGGCAGATAGTCCTGCCGTGCGAACCGGTCGCGAAAGGGCGCGCGAGCCTCACCTGGCCGAATCCCGGCAACGGCTCCCCGATTCCCCGTACACATCCATAGTGCAGGATTAAATTTCTTAAAACGCAAGACAGCCTCGACACGGCGTATCCCGGGCGAAATCGGGCGGACATCGCAGCCACAATGGCTGCATCGGCGCGATCAGGGCAGGATCTCTATCGCGGTTCCATCGCCGACCGATTCCCAGAGGAATTCGATCTCGTCATTGGAAACGGCGATGCACCCATCGGTCCAGTCGCCCGGCACCCGGCCTTGCGGCAGGGAGTTGGGCTGCCCGTGAATCATGATCATCCCGCCCGGCGAACGCCCGCGCGCCTGTGCATAGGCGCGGTCCTGCGGGCCGGGATAGGAGATGTGGAGCGAGAGGTGATAGGCGCTGGCAGGGTTGCCCCAGTCGATCTCGTAGCGCCCCTCGGGGGTTCGCTCGTCGCCCTCGAAGCGCTTGGGGCCGGTCGGCTCGTCGCCCAGCTGGATATGCTCGATCCTGTGAACGAGCCGGTCGCCGGACCAGAGTTCCATGAACCGCGCCGCCTTGCGCACGCGGATCAGGTCGATTTCGGGAAGCGGCGGCGCAGGCTCGGCGTCGGCGGCGCCGATACCGAGCAGTAGCAGGAGCGGCGCGAGTCTGGACCCGCGCCGCACCGGATCAGTCCTGGAAAGGATCGCGCACGAGGATGGTATCCTCGCGCTCGGGGCTGGTCGAAACCAGTGCCACCGGGGTTTCGATCAGTTCCTGCACGCGCTGGATGTACTTGATCGCCTGTGCAGGCAGATCGGCCCAGGAACGGGCGCCGGCGGTGGTGCCCTGCCAGCCGTCCATTTCCTCGTAGATCGGCTCGACATTGGCCTGATCGGCGGCGTGGCTCGGGAAATAGTCCAGAACCTTGCCGTGGAGGCGGTAGCCGGTGCAGATCTTCACCTTCTCGAAGCCGTCGAGAACGTCGAGCTTGGTGAGAGCGATGCCGGTCACGCCCGAGATCGCGCAGGACTGGCGGGTCAGCACCGCGTCGAACCAGCCGCAACGGCGCTTGCGGCCGGTGACGGTGCCGAATTCATGGCCGCGTTCGCCCAGGCGCTGGCCGGTTTCGTCTTCCAGCTCGGTCGGGAACGGACCCGAGCCGACGCGGGTGGTGTAGGCCTTCACGATACCGAGCACGAAGCCCGTCGCCGCAGGACCGAGGCCCGAACCCGAAGCCGCCGTGCCCGAAACCGTGTTCGAGCTGGTGACGAAGGGATAAGTGCCGTGATCGACATCGAGCAGCACGCCCTGCGCGCCTTCGAACAGGATGCGGGCGCCGGCCTTGCGCACCTTGTTGAGGCGCTTCCACACCGGCTGCGAGAACTGGAGCACGAAGGGCGCGATCTCGCGCAGTTCGGCGAGCAGCGCTTCACGGTCCACCGGCGGCTGGCCGAAACCGGCGCGCAGTGCGTCGTGGTGGGCGCAGAGACGGTCGAGCTGCGGCTCAAGCGCATCGAGGTGCGCAAGATCGCAGACGCGGATGGCGCGGCGGCCGACCTTGTCCTCGTAAGCCGGGCCGATGCCGCGTCCGGTGGTGCCGATCTTGCCCGAACCGGCAGCCGATTCGCGCAGACCGTCGAGATCGCGGTGAAGCGGCAGGATCAGCGGGCAATTGTCCGCGATCGCAAAGTTATCGGGATTGATCTCCACGCCCTGGCCGCGCAGCTTCTCGACTTCCGACTTGAGGTGCCAGGGGTCGAGGACGACGCCGTTGCCGATGATCGACAGGGTGCCGGTGACGATGCCCGAGGGCAGCAGCGAAAGCTTGTAGACCTGCTCGCCCACGACCAGCGTGTGGCCGGCGTTGTGGCCACCCTGGAAGCGGACCACGGCATCGGCGCGGCTTGCCAGCCAGTCGACGATCTTGCCCTTGCCCTCATCGCCCCACTGGGCACCGATCACGGTTACGTTAGCCATGGATATACTCCTCCACCCTGCCTCGGTGGATCCAATAACGCCCTTCGACAGGACTCGGCGATATGGATTGTCATTAGGGCGGAAGCGCCCCGGCTTTTCGTTGGGCGCCCTAGGGGCAAGCCCCCCGGCTAGTCAAGAGCGCGCTCAGGCCAGCGGTATCGCTTCCGCGCCTTCCAACAGGTGCGAACAGCCCAGCGCGACCGGATCGTCGCTTTCGGAAAGCGCCGCCACGGTGGCCCAGCCCACCGCGCGCTGCTGCCCGGCGATGCGCGGATCGTGCCCCAGCGGCAGGAACAGCTTGCGCTGCACTGGCGGCTCGGTGGCCAGCAGGTCCACCAGCGGGTCCGGATAGAGCGAGAAGCCGGTCGCGGCTTCGGGGTGGTGCCCGGTCTGGCCGAGGATGCGATAGGTGCCGCCGCGCCCCAGGCTGCCGGAGATACCCTCGGCATAGATCGTGAAGCCGAACCACGACTGGTACTCGAAGCCATGACGCTCCGAAGGGTCGAGTGTGATGCGCGCCTTGTCGCCCAGGCGCGCCGCGATTTCGCGAAGCCCGGCGATCCGGCTGGCCAGCGCGCCGCCGCTGACACCCTCCGGGGCATCGAAGGCGGCCAGTCGCTCGATCGCGGTGGCGAAGGGGCCGACGGCGTAGAGCAGTGGCAGATAGGCTTCGCCGCCAACATCCACCAGCCCGCCTGCGTCCTTGGCGTCCAGCATCTGGCGCACGGCCTCTATCCGGCCCTCGGGCAGCGGCAGCGCTTCCGCCGACAGCGCGTCAACGAGGTCCGGCATCGTGAAGTCCACCGAAATCCCGGTCGCGCCCGCTGCGCGAAGGGATTCGATCGCCAGTTCCACGATCTCACCGGCGGCGGCAACAGAATCGGTGCCGATCAGCTCCGCGCCGAGCTGAAGACGTTCGCGGCGCGGGTCGAGCCCGTCGCCCTTGATGGTGCAGACCTGACCCGAATAGGACAGGCGCAGCGGGCGCGGCGCCTCGGCAAGGCCGGTGGCGGCGATGCGGGCGACTTGCGCTGTCATGTCCGAGCGCAGCGCGAGCATCCTCATCGACACCGGATCGACGAAACGGAACATGCGCCGCACCTGCACGCCGGCCATGCGGCTGGCGAGCGCCTTTTCGAATTCGATCAGCGGCGTCTCGACGCGTTCGTAGCCATGGCTGGTCAGCACGTCATGCGCCATGCGGCGCACTTGCTGGGAGGCCCAGGCCTGCTGCGGAAGACGGTCGCCCAGTCCTTCGGGCAAGAGATCGCGGTCGTTGTCCTGCATGATGGTCGGGGCCTTAGCGGGATGAGGAAGAATTGTCGATTGGTTGCTGAAAACAGCCCGTTCAGGCACATTTTCGCAAAGGAAAAGGGGCCGGCACTTGCGCACCGGCCCCTTCCGTTGGGAGCTTGTAAATCCGCCCGATCAGACGAACTTGAGCGCCTTAACGGTCTTCACGCCCGGCAGCGAAGTGGCAGCCTTGAGCACGTCTTCCGACACGGCGCTGTCAACCGAGAGCAGCAGAACCGCCTCGCCACCGGTATCGCGGCGACCGAGGTTGAAGGTGCCGATGTTGATCGCGTTTTCGCCCAGCAGGGTGCCGATGCGGCCGATGAAGCCCGGCGCGTCCTCGTTGACGATGTACATCATGTCACCGGCGAGTTCGGCTTCGACCTTGATGCCGAACATCTCGACCAGACGCGGCTCGCGGTTGTTGAACAGCGTGCCGGCCACCGAACGCTCGCCCGCTTCGGTCTTCACCGAGACGCGGATCAGCGTGTGGTAGTCGCCCTCGCGCTCGGTCTTCACTTCGCGCACTTCAAGGCCGCGCTCCTTGGCGAGGAACGGCGCGTTGACCATGTTCACCGTGTCCGACTGGACGCGCATGAAACCGGCCAGCACGGCGGCGGTGATCGGCTTCTGGTTCAGTTCGGCAGCCGCGCCTTCGACGTGGATCGAGATGCGGGGAACCGAATCGCGGGTCAGCTGGCCGACCATCGAGCCGAGCATTTCCGCCAGCTTCATGTAAGGCTTCAGCTTCGGCGCTTCCTCGGCCGAAAGCGAAGGCATGTTGAGCGCGTTGGTGACGCCGCCGTTGACCAGGAAGTCGGCCAGCTGCTCGGCCACCTGAAGCGCCACGTTGACCTGCGCCTCGGTGGTCGATGCGCCAAGGTGCGGAGTGCAGATGAAGTTCGGCGTGCCGAACAGCGGCGAGTCCTTGGCGGGCTCGGTCTGGAACACGTCGAGCGCGGCACCGGCGACGTGGCCGTTGTCGAGCATGGTCTTGAGCGCGGCTTCGTCGATCAACCCGCCACGCGCGCAATTGACGATGCGCACGCCCTTCTTGGTCTTGGCCAGGTTCTCGGCCGAGAGGATGTTGCGGGTCTGGTCGGTCAGCGGCGTGTGCAGCGTGATGAAGTCCGCCTTCTCGAGCAGGGTGTCGAGATCGGCCTTTTCCACGCCCATTTCCACGGCGCGTTCCGGGGTGAGGAACGGGTCGAAGGCGACGACCTTCATCTTCAGGCCCAGCGCGCGGCTGGCGACGATCGAGCCGATGTTGCCGGCACCGATCAGGCCCAGCGTCTTGCCGGTGACTTCAACGCCCATGAAGCCGTTCTTCGGCCACAGGCCCGCTTGCGTCTGCGCGTTGGCTTCAGGAATCTGGCGGGCCAGCGCGAAGATCATGGCGATGGCGTGTTCGGCGGTGGTGATCGAGTTGCCGAACGGCGTGTTCATCACGACGACGCCCTGGGCCGAAGCGGCCGGGATATCGACGTTGTCGACGCCGATACCGGCGCGGCCGATCACCTTCAGGTTCTTCGCGGCGGCGAGGATTTCCTTGGTGACCTTGGTCGACGAACGGATGGCAAGGCCATCATAGTCGCCGATGCGCGCGATCAACTGCTCGGGCGTTTCGCCGGTGATGACGTCTACGTCGCAGCCACGGATCTCGAAGATACGGGCGGCATTGGGGTCCATCTTGTCCGAAATGAGGACGCGGGGCTTGGTCATGGAATTTTTCCTTCACTCGTCATCCCAGCGCAGGCCGGGATCGCAGGCCGCAAGCGCGGCGCTCGGTTGGAAGCGGTCCCAGCTTTCGCTGGGACGACGTTGAAAATCAGGCGGCAGCCTTGACGGTGGCGTAGGCCCAGTCGAGCCACGGTCCCAGCGCCTCGATGTCGGCGGTGTCCACGGTCGCGCCGCACCAGATGCGCAGGCCCGCAGGGGCATCGCGGTATCCGGCGACGTCGTAAGCCGCGCCTTCCTTTTCGAGGACGGCGGCAAACTTCTTGATGAAGTCTGCATCCGCACCTTCGACCGTAAGGCAAACCGAGGTCTTCGAACGCGTGCCGGAATCAACCGCAAGGTGGCCAAGCCAGTCACGCTCGGCGACGATCTTGTCCAGCGCGTGGGCATTGGCGTTCGAACGGGCCTTCAGCCCTTCGAGACCGCCCAGACCCTTGGCCCATTCCAGAGCGAAGATCGCATCCTCGACGGCGAGCATCGAGGGGGTGTTGATGGTTTCGCCCTTGAACACGCCTTCTGCCAGCTTGCCCTTCGACACAAGGCGGAACACCTTGGGAAGCGGCCAGGCCGGGGTGTAGTTCTCCAGACGCTCGACCGCGCGGGGGCCGAGGATCAGGACGCCGTGGCCGCCCTCGCCGCCCAGAACCTTCTGCCAGGAGAAGGTGGCAACGTCGATCTTGGACCAGTCGATGTCGTAGGCGAAAACTGCCGAAGTGGCGTCGGCGAAGGACAGGCCTTCACGGTCTGCCGGGATCCAGTTGGCATCCGGAACGCGCACGCCCGAGGTAGTGCCGTTCCAGGTGAAGAGCACGTCGTCGGACCAGTCGATCTTGTCGAGGTCGGGCAGCTGGCCATAGTCGGCGCGGAACACGGTGGGTTCCAGCTTGAGCTGCTTGACGGCGTCGGTAACCCAGCCCTCACCGAAGCTTTCCCAGGCCAGCGCGGTCACGCCGCGGGCGCCGAGCATGGTCCACATGGCCATCTCGAAGGCGCCGGTGTCCGAACCGGGGACGATACCGATGCGATGCGTATCGGGCAGCTGCAGAACTTCGCGCATCAGATCGATGCAGTACGCAAGGCGCGTCTTGCCGATCTTGGCGCGGTGCGAGCGGCCGAGAGCTTCGGTGTTCAGTTTTTCGGGGGCATATCCGGGCGGCTTGGCGCAGGGACCGGAAGAGAAGTGCGGACGCGCAGGTTTGCGCGCGGGAACGCTAATAATATCAGTCATTTCTGACTCTCCTTACAGAGAGCTCGCGCGGCGTTGGGACCGCGTGGCCCGGCGCCGCGTCTAAAGAGGCCGGGAAATTTGTCAAACGATTCTCCGGCCTCTTGCGCCAGATCGTTTCCCGATTGCGGGCTTTCGAGGCGGTTCGCTGCGCGGAAAAAGCCGGTTTCATGCATAGAGGTTATTCGGGGGAAAACTTCGAACCGCCCGATTCCCGCGCCCTTCCCGCACGGGTAAGCTCCGGTTCACCCAAGGCCCGGATGCTTGAGCCGGATGATGAAATCGCTGCACCGATTGCTGTTCGCCCTGCCCGTGATCGCCGTCCTCAGCGGCTGTATCGACCGGCCGGAACCGCCACGCGGACGCGGCTCGCGTCCAGCCGCCACGTCACGCCCGGAAACGCCGCCCACGCGCGAACTGCGCCAGTGCATGGCGACACTCGGCAACCAGAACGCGGTGTTCACTCAGGTGACGGACAAATACTACGGCAATGGCTGCGCCACACTCGGCACCGTCAAGCTGGCCGCGCTCAACACCGACAATGCCACGATCACCGTCACCAACCTCGGCCCGGTGACATGCGCCACGGCCACGCCCTTCGCCGCCTGGACGCGCTACGGCGTGGACAGGGCCGCGCAGCAGATCCTGGGAAGCCGCATCGTGCGGATCGAGACCTTCGGCAGCTACAGTTGCCGCAATGTCGCGGGCACCAACCGCCGCTCCGGCCATGCCATAGCCAATGCCATCGACGTTTCCGCCTTCGTGCTGGGTGACGGCCGCCGCATCAGCGTGCTGGAAGACTGGAACGGCGGAACCCCGGCCGAGCGCCGTTTCCTGCGCACGGTGCACGAAAGCGCCTGCAAGCGCTTCGGCACGACGCTGGGGCCGGACTACAACGAGGCTCACCGCAATCACTTCCACCTGGAAGCCGACGGCGCGAGCTTCTGCCGCTGAACGCGGCAATCCGCCCCGCGAAACGACTGGAAATGAAAAGGCCGGAGCGATTGCTCGCCCCGGCCTTTTTCCCTGAACCCGGTCTTGCCGGAACCTTAGAACGGCAGCTTGTAGAAGCGCACCGCGTTGTCCTGCAGGACCTTCTTCTTGGTGGCGAAGTCGTAGCCGCCCAGCACGTCCTTGATGTGCGCCTGCACGCCCGGATAGAGCGAGGTGGGGTGCGGGAAGTCGGTTTCGAACATCACGTTGCCCACGCCGATGGTTTCCAGCAGCAGCTTGGGCGCCACCTTTTCGAACCAGAAAGTGCACATGAAGTGATCGCGGAAGTAGTCCCAGGGCTGCTTCTTCAGTACGTTGCGCTTGCTGGGCAGCATTTCCTGGAACTGGTGCTCCAGCGCTTCCACCGCGAAGGGCACCCAGCCCATGCCGCTTTCGATCAGGCCGATCTTGAGGTTCGGGTGGCGATCGAGACGGCCAGAAACCATCCAGTTGCCCAGCGTTGCCGCATTGCCGATCGAGAACATCGTCGCCACCACCGACAGCGTCTGTTCGAACTGGAAACCTTCCCAGGTCAGCGTGTTCGGGTCGATCGCGGCGTTGAGGTGGAAGTTGAGCGAGATGCCTTCGGCGTCGATCATCTCCAGGAACGGCGTCCAGTATTCGTGGTTGAAGCTGGGCACGCCGACGCGTTCGGGGGTATCGGGCAGCACGAAGCCGCGCAGGCCCATGTCGATGCAGCGACGGGCTTCCTTCTCCATCTCCGCCTTGTTCCAGAACGGCAGGTGCGCCATCGGGAACAGGCGTTCGCCCGATTCACGCTGATAGTCGGCGTTGAAATCGTTGAACGTCTTCATGATGGTCACGGCCAGATCGTCATCGCCCAGCGTCATCAGCATGCCCGCCTGGGTGACGCCCGAGTTCTGGAAGCAAATCTGCGCATAGACGCCCATGTCATCCATCGCCTGAAGGCGCGGGGCGATTTCGTGACCGCCCGGATGTGCTTCTTCCAGCGTGGGGAAGGCAAGGCGGCCGAGCAGCTTGTTGTTGTCCTTGCGGATCACATTGCCGCCCAGCGAGCCGCAATTACGGTCCCCGATGTACCAGCGATCGACCCCATCGGCATCACGCTTCACGAACGGCATCTTGCTCTTCAGGCCGATCGGCGCGCGGTCGGTGAACAGCGTCGGCGGTTCGCTGAGGTGGGTATCGGTATCGACGATCTTGATGCCTTCCAGCGAGGGATCAAGCCCGCCAGACTGGGTGGAATAGTCAACCTCGCGGATCACGCCGCCCTTGGTGTAGCCCTCAGCGGACCAGTACTTGCGTGCAGATTCCTGCATTTCCTTCGTGTCGCCATCGGCCATGGCCTTATCTCCCAAAAGATGTGTTGGAACCCATGTCGCAACCTGAGCGGCTGCAAGCAATCGAAGAGCCCAACGCCGAGACGATGAATGTCCTAGGAGCCGCTGCCGGGCCGCGCGCATCGGTCTCTGCGCCTTGCCGCGGGGAGGATGCCCGGGCATCCATGGCCTCGGGAGACGACATTATGCCACAGATGCACACGCTCGACGACATCCGAGTCGATTTCGATGCACCGGACAACGTTCCGAAGGATCGCATCGTGGACCTCGGCTTCGCCATGGGCGGCCAGCCCAACGACCTCCTGGACCCTTACGAGCCCTGCGAATGGCTATCCGGCCCGGAGATCCCGCGCCTGCTCTACAATCCGCCCGCCCGCCACGGCCTCGGCGCGATCAGCGGCAATCGCGCGGGCAGCTGGGTCGTCAGCCACTACGAGGATATCGAGCGCGTCTATACCGACAACGCGCACTTCTCGAACGCGGGCACGGCGGAATTCCAGCGGTTGATCGGAGAGACGTTCAAGTCGATCCCGCTGGCCATCGATCCGCCGGACCATTCCAAGTACCGGCTCTACCTGATGCCCTATTTCTCACCGGCGCGGATCACCCGCGAACTGGAACCCCGCATCCGCAAGGTCGTCACCGAGATGATCGACGCCGTGGCGGACAAGGGCGAAGTGGACATGGCCTGGGATTTCGCACGGGTCTATCCCGTGCGCATCTTCATGGGCCTGATGGGTTTTCCGGACGAGAAGTTCGAGCAGTTCCTGGACTGGGAGTGGGACATCCTTCACTCGGGCAGCCTCGAAAAGATGCAGGCGGCGCTGCGCGGCGTGCTCGAATTCCTGCGCGCCTTCATCGCCGAGAAGGAAATCCATCCCGACGAGCATCTCGTCTCCTCGATCGTGCACGGAAAGATCGAGGGCCGCGCGCCGACCGAGGACGAGAAGATCGGCATGGTCTGGTTCCTGTGGCTGGGCGGGCTCGATACCGTGGCGGCCACGATCGCGCAGATGTTCCGCCGCCTCGCGCTCCAGCCCGAACTGCAAAAGCGCATCCGCGAGAATCCGGCGATCATCAACTCGGCGGTCGAGGAATTCCTGCGCACCCAGCCGATCCTCTCCTCGTCCCGTTCCGCCACGAAGGATTTCGAGTGGCACGGCGTGCAAATCCGCAAGGGCGACACGTTCGCCTGCCTCAATCCTTCCGGCAACTTCGATCCCGCGCGATTCGACGATCCGCGAACCTTCGATCCCGAACGCAAGGCGAACCGCCATTTCACCTTTGTCGGCGGGGTCCATATCTGTCTTGGCGCCCATCTCGCCCGGCGCGAGCTTCGGCTGCTGCTGGAGGAATGGTTCACGCGCATTCCCGAATTCCGGGTCAAGCCCGGCGCGGATACGGCGGTGTTTCCGGGGCTGCTCTCGATCCGCAACCTGCCGATCGTCTGGGACGCACCGTAACGAAAAAGGGCAGGAGACCGCCGCCTCCCGCCCCTGTTTTTCCGGTTCCTAGCGTCCGAGCAGGTTTCGCGCCTGGCTGGCGATCTGGGCCAGCATGGCCGGGCTCAGCGGCACGGTGTTCTCCGCACGCTGGACCATCGAGCGGAAAGTCTGGATCGCGGCGATATGTGCGCGGCCCCATTCCTCGGCCGCCGCCGCCGGGTCGGACTTGCCCGACTTCGTGCGCGCCAGACGCTTGAGGAAGTCGAGCCGCATCTGCTGGAAGTCCCGGGCGAGGCCGGCGACGAGCAGGCGTTCCCATGGGTCCGACGGGTTCATGATCGTGGCGCTGGCCTGCGCCCAGTCAAGCCCCAGTCCGGCGCCGATGCGGGTGAAGGCCCCCACCAGCCGGCGCGCGTCGATCCCGGTCTCGGCGGCGAGATCGGCGATGCCCACCGCTCCGTCGAGGTCGTAGAGATTGGAGACCAGCGCCGCCTCTTCTTCCGGAGCCCCGAGTTCGAGCAGGCCCGCACGCAGCTTCCTGGAATGCACGACGATGCGTTCGCCGAGCAGTTCATGCGTATCCACCGACAGCGCGGCGACCGGGGCACCGATGCGTTCGAGCAGTTCGGCCGGCGGAACCTGTCCGGCTCCGGCGCGCAGCAGGTCGGCCATGTGGCCGCGCACGACGCCCGCCGTGCGGTCGAACAGCGCAATACGCGCGTCTTCCGACATCGGTGCGACTTCGAGACGCTCCCACAGCACGTCGAGATCGAACAACTTCACCGCCAGTGCGAACGCTGCGGCAACCTGCGACAGGTCAGCGCCCTCTTCCTCGGCCAGTTCGAAGGGATGGACGATGCCGAGCCGGTTGACGATCCGATTGGCCAGCTTGGTCGCGATGATCTCACCGGCGAGGCGATGGCCTTCGATGAACCGGGCATACTTCGCCTGCATCGGCTGCGGGAACGCCGCGAGCAGCATCGGCTGGAGCGTGGCGTCGGTAGCGAGGTCGGAGGCCTCGATCGCGGCTTGCAGCACCAGCTTGCCGCTCGAGAGCAGCACCGCGAGTTCGGGACGGGTCAACCCGCGCCCGTCCTGTGCGCGGCGGCCCAGCGCTTCGTTGTCGGCCAGCCCTTCGGTCTTGCGATCAAGGTTGCCGCCTTCTTCCAGCGTCTCGATCAGGCGGATGTGCGAAGGCATCGCAGTGGCCCCGCCGCGCTCGGCGATCGAGAGCGCCAGCGCCTGGAGACGGTTGTCCTCCAGCACCAGTTCGGCAACCTCGTCAGTCATCTCGCGCAGCAGTTCGACGCGCTCTTCCTCGGTGAGCCTGTCGGCCCGCTTGGCGGCGGCCAGCGCGATCTTGATGTTGACCTCGTTGTCCGAACAATCAACGCCCGCCGAGTTATCGATGAAGTCGGTGTTGATCCGCCCGCCGCGCGAAGCGAATTCGATGCGCGCGGCCTGGGTGACGCCGAGGTTGGCGCCCTCCCCGATCACGCGCACGCGCAGTTCGTTGGCGCTGACGCGCAGCGCGTCGTTGGCCGGATCGCCCACGGTGGCGTTGTTCTCGCCCGAGGACTTCACGTAAGTGCCGATGCCGCCGAACCACAACAGGTCGACCGGCGCCCAGAGGATCGCCGAGATCAGCGATTCCGGGTCCAGTTCCGTCGCCTCGATACCAAGCGCCTCGCGCACCTCGTTCGTCAAGGTAATCGATTTAGACTTGCGCGAGAACACGCCGCCGCCCTGCGAAATCAGGGCCTTGTCGTAATCGTCCCAGCTCGAATGCGGCAGGTCGAACATGCGCTTGCGCTCGGCCCAGCTCTTTGCCGCATCCGGGTCGGGATCGAGGAAGATATGGCGGTGATCGAAGGCGGCCACCACCTTGAGCGACTTCGAGAGCAGCATGCCGTTGCCGAACACGTCGCCGGACATGTCGCCGCAGCCGATCACGCGGACCGGGTCGCTCTGCACGTCGACGCCCATTTCAAGGAAGTGGCGCTGCACCGAAAGCCACGCGCCGCGCGCGGTAATGCCCATGGCCTTGTGGTCATAACCGTTGGAGCCGCCGCTGGCGAAAGCGTCGTCGAGCCAGAAGTCGCGCGATTCGGCGATGCCGTTGGCCACGTCGGAGAACTTGGCCGTTCCCTTGTCGGCCGCGACCACGAAGTAGGGATCCTCGCCGTCGAGGATCACCACCGCCTCGGGATGGACCACCTTGTCCGCCACGATATTGTCGGTGATCGACAGCAGGGTGCCGATGAACACCTCGTAACTCGCCTGCCCCTCGGCCGCCCAGCCGGCGCGGTCGAGGGTAGGGTCGGGCAGCTGCTTGGGATAGAAGCCGCCCTTGGCGCCGGTCGGCACGATGACAGCGTTCTTCACGCGCTGCGCCTTCATCAGTCCGAGGATTTCGGTGCGATAGTCGTCCCGGCGATCGGACCAGCGAAGGCCGCCGCGCGCAACCGGCCCGGCGCGCAGGTGAATGCCCTCGACCCGGCGCGAATAGACGAAGATCTCGCGCCACGGCAGCGGCTTGGGCAGCCCCGGAACCAGCGCGGAATCGAGCTTGAAGGCCAGCGCGACTTGCGCCGCGGGCGCGAAGGCATTGGTGCGCAGCATGGCGATGACGACATCGCGGAAAGCGCGCAGCACGCGGTCGTCGTTGATGGCGCTGACATTGGCAAGGCCCGCACGGATCGCCTCCTGCGCCTGTGCCTTGGCCTGCGCGCGATCTCCCTTGAAGGCAGGATCGTGAATGCCGCGGAACAGATCGACGATACCCAGCGTGACCGCCGGTGCGCCAAGAAGAGCATCGACCACAGTGCCGATCCCGAAATGCATGCCTGCCTGCCGCAAGTAGCGATACCAGGCGCGCAGCCAGTCCGCCTCACGCTTGGACAGGCCGAGCCCGGGGACGAGACGGTTGAAAGGATCGTTCTCGGCAAGGTTATTGAGCACGCCGGCCAGGGCGTCCTCGATCATCGGCGCCAGCTTGAGCACTTCGCGCACTTCGCTACCGGACGGCAGCGCGAGCGTGAAATCATGGATCGTGCCGATCCGGCCCTTGTCGAGCGGAGTAGGCATCTCGGCGAGCACGCGGAAGCCGAAATTCTCCAGCGCGGGCACGGCATCGGACAGCGGCAAACTGCCTTCGGCCTGGTAGATCTTGAGGCGAAGCTGCGGCGCCTCGCCGCCATCGTGCTGATAGAGGCGCACCCCGCGGCTGCCGCGCAAGTCGGTGCCGGCATCGCCCACCACGAGACCGCGCATATGCGCAATGTCGAGCGCGGCTTCGGCCGGGCCATAATCGCTGCGATAGGCCATCGGGAAGGCATCGGCATAGCGCGTGGCGATTGCGGCGGCACGGCCCGGCTCCAGCGTCTGGGCAAGTGCGGCCTCGACCGCCTCGCCCCAGCCGCGCAGCATGACTTGCAAGCGGCGATCGAGCGCCTCTTCGTCAAGCACCTGGGCGCCGTCGCGAATATCGACCGTATAGCGCAGCATGGCAAGGTTGCCCGCCTCGACGCTGAGCGACCAGTCCAGCGTCGGCGCTTGCGCGGCTTCCTCGATCATTGCCTGAATGCGCTTGCGCATCTGCGTGGAGAGCGTGTCGCGCGCGATCCAGACGAAGGCGAACAGGTGGCGCGAGAGCGGCGAAGTGGTAACGACCAGACGCGGACGCGGCCGGTCCACCAGCGCGGTCATCGTCGTCGCCAAGCGCTCGACGTCAGCCTCGCCGAAGCCGAGAACCAGATCGTGCGGCAGGCTGGTCATGGCATGGGCCAGCGCCTTGCCGGTATGGCCACCCGGATCGAAGCCGAGCTTGGCGCCCAGACCTGCCAGCAGGCGGCGCAAGCGCGGAACCCGGTCAGGCGCTGCCGCGAGCGCGGCGCTCGTCCACATGCCCGCGTGAACCGAAAGCGCGATCAGCTTCCCGTCCTCGATCACCGGCACCAGGAACAGGTCGAACGGCACGCGGCGGTGCACGGTGGCGATGACATTGGCCTTGATGACCATCGGCGAACGCACCTCGCCCGCTGCGAGCTGGGCATCGAACACCGCAAAAGCGCGATCGTAGCTGGCATCCGACAGGAGATCGCGCGCGTCGCGCTTGCACACGCCGAGCAGGTCGGCATGCGTCCCGTCGCGGTAGCGGGTTACATGGCCGAGCTGGGTCAGCATACCGCCGGCGAACCAGCGCAGCAGTTCCGCGCCTTCGCTGTCGTCCACGCGGTCGGCATCGGCGTCCATCGCCTCGACCATGCGGGGCCAGTCCGCAACGGCAACACGCACATCGGCCAGCGTGGTTTCCAGCGCCGCCTGGAGATCCCGGCGCTGCCGCGCATCGATGCGGTCGGTCTCGATGTAGATCATCGATTCGCGGCGCGTACCGGCCGTTGCGGCATCGGGCAGCGCGGCCAGTTCACCCTGGGCATCGCGTTCGACGAACACGACGGGATGGGCCAGGCGATCGATGACGAGCCCTGCCTCGGCAACCGCTGCCGCCACTGAATCCACCAGGAACGGCATGTCGTCGTTGACGAGCGCGATGCGCAGATAACGCCGCTCCTCGTTCTCCGAAGCGATGTCGATCACCGCCTTGCCGGGCTCACGGTGCGCAGCAAGCGCGAGCAGCACATGCGCCGCTTCTTCAACCCAGGCACTGCCATCGGGCGTGTCGCTCGCCACATCGCCGGGCAGCAGCGAATCGCGAATGCGCGCAGCCAGCGCCGGTTGCAGCGCGGAAGCCTTCCGTCCGGCTTTGGATCGGGTCTTGGGGGCGGCGGTCAGATCGTCTGCGCTCATTGCATTCTCCCGCAAATCAACGGCATGCGGCAACTGCGCGTTTCGCGGCGCGTCAGCTGCCCCACGACAAATATAGGGCCGGTCGTGCGATCCGGCATCCACCGCCAGCCCTTTTTTGGCAAGGGTAGCGGTGTAGCCTTTCCGGTGATGCGACCTTGCACCACAGCAGCCCGAAGCGACCGGCCGGTCTGTTCGGCGTTAGGCGGAGTTGTAACGCCATTTCCCTATCGCGCAATATTCGTTTAACCGCGCGAAATTGAATAATTTGCATCTGGAAGACGAACGCTCCGCCGGTATCACTCGAGAGAGGCGTTCCGGCCACTCAGCCGCAGCTTGAGGAAAGGTGCGAATGTCCCGCCGAACCGCGCGCGCCCTTGGGGCTTGGCAAGGGCGTTCGGATCGTCGAGCCCCCAGTAATCGACGAAGCTGGCTACGGTCAGGTCAGGGAGCACCCACCAGCTATAGGCTTGAAACGGCTCTCGCTCGGGATTGGCAAAGACGAGCCCGTGCCCGTTGAGCAGGTGCCACGGACCGCGGATATCCGACGCTACAGCGCCGTAGAGCCCGGTCGGTGCCTCCACTCCCGGCGCGAATACGTGTGCTTGCGTGGACCAGAACAGGTAGCACCGGCCATCATGCACAACGACATGCGGGCGTTCGAGTTCGTTGTTCACGCCTGCAGCATCGATCGCAGGCGGCAACTTGCGATAGGTCCCGTCGTCGTCCTGACGAGCGAGGCCGATGACGCCGTTGTAAGCCTCCTCGCTGGCGGCGGAGGAGGCCGTGAACAGCAGGTATCGCCGCCCGTCGGGCGCGCGATAGGGTGCCGGATCGCGGAAAGCCTTGATCTGCCCGCTCCGCCCGGCGCCCTCGTGACGGCTCATGTAGAGGAGGTCCGCCGGTGCAACGATCTCCTCCGGTTCGGTCCAATCACTGAAAACCTGCCCCTCGTCGGCCAGTCGCGCCCGGCTCGCGAACAGGCGCTGCCGAAACGAGGGCACGTGCTCCCCCCTCTCACCTGCCGCCGTGAAGCGCAGCACGACCTGGCCGGCATCCAACGTCGCCGAGCCTGACCATTCGCGGCTGCCGGGCGTGAGACCTTCCCGGAAGGTTTGCCCGAGATGATGGAAGCCTTCGGCAGTACGATGGAAATGATGGATGCGGGCATGGGCGTGACGCTGTTCGGGATCGTCGAATACGTCAGCGGCAAGCGCGAACCACAGTTCGCCGCCACGCCAGGGAACCGGCCGTCCGTCACCATCGCCGAGCGGCCAGGAATCCCACACGTCGAGCCCCGGCGTGTCCCGCGCGACCTTGCCGATGACAGGTGCGCGGTTGATCGTGTTGCCCGACAAACGGGAAAGATCGGCGGGCGACCAGCGCAGCGGTGAAATCGCGATCTCGGTGTCCGACATGAAACGGCAGTCCCCCCGCACGAATAGGCCCCGGATGCGCAATGGATTGCAAGACATCCCTCCCTTCACGTCAAGTACGCATAGAACCGTAGTGGATTCAACCGGGGTCGCCTTGGGACCGAAAATCCTGCATTCCTTTGCAATTCCGACCGCGGCCATTCCGAAACCGAACAGGCCGTGCGTCCGGTTACGCCGCAGATGGGCCGCGTCATTTCGGAGACCAGTCTATGCATCCTGCCCGAAGGCCGAAACTCTCGCTGCTGCGCATTTGCGAGATGAACGCCGGTTTCTTCGGGCTCCAGTTCAGCTTCGGCCTGCAGCAGGCCAACATGAGCCCGATCTACCGCACGCTCGGCGCATCCGAGGCCAGCCTGCCACTGCTCTGGCTCGCCGGCCCTGCAACCGGGCTGCTGGTACAGCCGCTGATCGGCGCGATGAGCGACCGCACCCGATCGAGAATGGGGCGGCGAACGCCCTACTTCCTGATCGGTGCAGTGCTCTGCTCGCTCTGCCTTCTGGCGATGCCGCATTCTCCCGCGCTCTGGGCGGCGGCGGCCCTGCTCTGGCTGCTGGATGCCGGCAACAATGTAACGATGGAGCCCTACCGCGCCTACATTGCCGACCGTCTCTCGCCGGAACAACAGGCCACCGGATTCCTCACCCAAAGCGCCTTCACCGGGCTTGCCCAGACCCTTGCCTACCTCGCTCCCTCGCTTCTGGCCTTCATGATCGACCGCGAACTGCTCGGCCCTAACGGAATACCGGTCATCGTGCGGGCCGCCTTCACGATCGGGGCCGTGCTCTCCGTCTCGACGATCGTCTGGTCGATCCTGCGCGTTCCCGAACTGCCCCTCGCACCGCAAGAACATGCCGCCATCGCCGGAAAGAGCTTCAGGCCCCGCGCCCTGCTGCGCGAAGTGGTGCAAGCCCTGAACGAGATGCCCCGGCCGATGCGCAGGATGATCCCGGCGATGCTCTGCCAATGGTACGCGATGTTCGTCTATTGGCAGTACATTACCGAGGCGATCGCACGATCGCTGTTCGACACTGCCAGTTCGGCCACTCCCGCCTATCGCGCGGCGACGCTTGCCGCGCAGGAGTTGGGCGCGCTCTACAATACCGTCGCATTCCTGGGCGCGCTGGCACTGATACCGCTCGTTCGGCGCCTGGGAGCCCGGAAAGTGCATGTCGCCTGCCTCGCCGCGTCCGGGCTTGCCATGCTGTTGATCCCCGCCGCCCCCTCCATTGCCGTGCTCGCTTTCCTGATGCTGGGCGTAGGCCTCGGCTGGGCCGGCATGATGGCCAATCCCTACGTCATGCTTGCCGAAGCAATCCCGCATGACCGGGTCGGAGTGTACATGGGGATTTTCAATATTTTAATCGTGATTCCAATGTTGATCGAGACGCTGACGGTGCCATTGCTCTATAACCCCCTGCTGGCTTCCGATCCGCGCGCCGCGCTGATCCTGGCCGGGATCTTCATGCTGGCCGGTGCAGGTGCGACGTGGTTCGTCGGCCCTTCCCGCCTGCCACATGAAGGGACACGCGAACGATACTCCGATGCCCCGCTTCCGCCGCGGGATTCGAACTGTTAATGGCCGGAAAAAGGGAAGTTGGATGGCCGGCAAGGTAGAACCGACAATCACGGTAGAGGATGACACCGATCGCACGAGCGAAAGTGGCATCAGGTTGCAAGTGCGCACGCTCGCCGATCTGGCGCGCATCGCCGGCGTTTCAGCGGGCACGGTATCGCGGGCGTTGGCGGGGAAAGCGCTCGTCAATCCCGAAACCCGCGATCGCATCCAGGCGCTCGCCCGCCAGCACGGGTTCCAGCCGAACCAGATGGCCAGCAAGCTGCGTACCGGGCGAACCGGGGTGATCGGCGTCGTCATTCCGCTGAGCCACGAGAAACGCCAGCACATCTCCGATCCGTTCTTCCTGACCCTGCTCGGCCATCTTGCGGACGAACTGACCGAAAGCGGCTTCGACGTCATGCTCAGCCGCGCCATGCCCGACGGCACGTCGAACTGGCTGGACCGTCTCACCGGCTCCGGCATGGTGGACGGCCTTATCGTCATCGGCCAGTCCGACCAGTACCACCTCATCGAACGCGCCGCCCAGAGCTACCGGCCGATGGTGGTATGGGGCCATTACCGCAGCGGACAAACGCACTGCGCCGTCGGCACAGACAATGAAGCAGGCGGCCGCATCGCGGTGGAACACCTGCTCGCAAGCGGGGCCCGCAATCTCGCCTTCCTCGGTCAGACCGGCGGGATCGAGATCGCCACCCGCTTTCGCGGCGCGGCGGCGGCTGCCGAAGCGGCGGGCGCACCCTTCGCCTATCTCCCCGTCGAACTGGCCGACGCGTCGATGGGGCCGCAGATCGAGGAAGCCCTGTCCCGCGCCGATCTCGAGATAGACGGGATCGTCGCAGCCTCGGACCTTGTCGCCATGTCCGCGCTGCGCGCGCTGCACGACATGGGCCGGTCCGTTCCCGGGCAAGTCCGCATCGTCGGTTTCGACGACCTTCCTCTCGCCGCGCAAACAACGCCGCCCCTCACCACCATCCGTCAGGAGATAGCGGAGGGAGCCCGCGCGCTGGTGGAGAAACTGAAGGCGCGGATCGAGGGTGAAACCACCCTCAGCCTCGTCATGCCGCCCAAGCTAGTGATACGCCAGACAACGCGGGCCTGATACCCGCTCACGACTCACTCTTTTTCCCCGCCACTTCATGCTTCCGGTAACGGACCTATGACGCTAGTCAGCGTTGGGCCCGAACCGGAATCACGTTTCCGGCGGCAAGGTGCGACAATGAGGGGAAATTTTCAGGTGGCTCTGAAAGTGAGCGGCATGGCGCCATGCTGATCGGTATCGATCTGGGGACGACGAACAGTGCCGTTGCGATCTGGCGCGACGGCGAAGCCACGCTCGTCCCGAACGCCCTCGGCGAACTTCTCACATCCTCGGCTGTCTCCATCGAGAAAAGCGGGCAGGCATGGATCGGACGCTCCGCGCTGGATAGGCTCGCGAACCAGCCTCAGGATACCGCCAGCAGTTTCAAGCGCCTGATGGGCACCGCCAGCACCGCGCGGCTGGGCGGGAAGGACTACGGGGCGGAGGACCTGTCCGCGCTGGTACTCGGCGCGCTGGTGAGCGATGTCGAGGCCCTCATGGGTCAGCGCCCGACAGAGGCGGTGATCACCGTACCGGCCTACTTCAACGACCGCCAGCGCAAGGCCACGCGCCGCGCCGGCGAACTGGCCGGCCTCACCGTGCGCCGCCTGATCAACGAACCGACCGCCGCCGCGCTGGCCTTCGGCCTTCAGGACAAGGGCGACCGCGAACCGTTCCTGGTCTTCGATCTCGGCGGCGGCACGTTCGACGTCTCCATCGTCGAGATGTTCGACGGCATCGTCGAGGTCCGCGCTTCCGCGGGCGACAACCGTCTTGGCGGCGACGATTTCGACCTGGTGTTGGCTTCCCTGATGAAGCCGCGCATCGATCCGGAGCACCGGCTTGAATCGCTTTCGGCCGAACACCGCGAAGCACTGCTCAAGCGCGCCGCCGAAGCCTGCCGCCGCACGCTGAGTTCCGCGAACGAAGCCGAATTCGCCGTGGTCGTCGGCGAGGAGCGCCTTGCCGCCACCGTGACCGAAGCCGAGTTCGAGGCGGCCTGTGAGCCGTTGCTGCGCCGCCTGCGTGAACCCGTGGTGCGCGCATTGCGTGACTGCGCGATCGATGCGGCCGAACTGTCCGAAGTGGTGCTGGTGGGAGGTGCCACGCGCATGCCGGTGGTGCGCCGCGCGATCACCCGCCTGTTCGGCCGGTTTCCCAACAGCTCGGTCCACCCCGACCATGCCGTGGCGCTGGGCGCTGCGATGCAGGCCGCGCTGGTAGGCCGCGATGCCGCGCTTGACGAAATCCGCATTACCGACGTCTGCCCCTTCACCCTCGGCGTGGAAGTGGCCGAGCAGGACGGTTACGGCGGCCTTCAGCGCGGGCTCTTCTCTCCGGTGATCGAGCGCAACACGCCGGTACCGGTCAGCCGCATGAACGTCTACTCCACCCTGGGAGACAACCAGAAGAAGCTGGAATTCGGCATCTATCAAGGCGAAGCGCGCGAGGTGAAGGGCAACGTCAAGCTGGGCGAGATCACGATCCCGGTCCCGGCGCGCCCGGCCGGAGAAGTCTCTGCGGAAGTGCGTTTTTCCTACGACAGTTCCGGCCTGCTCGAGATCGACGTCCACGTGCCGGCGAGCGGCATCGAACGCAATCTCGTCATCGTCGATGAAGAGGACCGGCCGGACCGCAGGGAACTGGAAAGCCGCCGCGCCGCGCTCGCGAAGCTCAAGTTCCATCCGCGCGAGGATGCAGGCAACGTGGCGCTGATGGCGCGCGCGGAACGCTGCTACGAAGACCACATCGGCGAGGTGCGGCAGGCAATCGGCCATTGGATAACCCAGTTCGCCGGTGCGCTCGACACGCAGGATCCGCGCCGCATTGCCGATGCCCGCACGATGCTGGCCGCCCGGCTCGATGAAATCGAGAGCGCGGGGCCATTATGAGCGACGGCGCGCCCTGGTCGATCCTGGGCATCGAGAAGACCTCCGATAGCGCAGCCATCCGCAAAGCCTATGCCGCGCGGCTGAAGGCGATGGATGTGGACAGGGATGTCACCGGCTTCGCTCAGTTGCGGCAAGCCCGGGACCTGGCCCTGCGCCTCGCCCGCAACATCGACCTCCCGCCGGTGGAAGAGGAAGCCGAAACCGCTGCGGAGCCGGAATTCGGCCCCTCGCCCGAGGCGCCTCCACGCTGGACTTACGCCGCGCCGGAACTTCCGGGTGAATGGCAGACGGGTACCGATCTGGCCGCCCGTCCCGGCGAGCCGGACGATTCGACGATGCTTGGCCGCATGGCCTGGGCGGCAGCCGCCGCGCGGGAAGGCGTGAGCGGCGCGGGCATTCCGCTCACCACGATCGATCCCTTCACCGCCCCGTTCCTCCCCGGCAATCACGCAGCAGACGATGCCCTTGGCCTGCGCCCCGGCGAAAGCCCGGCGGAACGGCTCGCGATCCTTCTCGATCCCGAGAGCGAGACCGCGGCAGAGCCCCTGACCGAGACCGAAGCCCGGCAGGCGACGCGGGCCCTGCGCAAGATACTCGACGATGCGGCGCAGTCCCACGTCACGCGCCAGCAGCAGATAGAAGACTGGCTGGCCGAAGTCCTGGCACGCGGCTGGCCGCGCTCCGCGCCGCTTCTGGAAGATGCCAATGCCGCTTTCGGCTGGGAGCGCGAATGGGCGGCCCATGACGCGCGCGCCGGCGTGGCTTTCCTTGGCGCAAGGCTGCGCGGCTACCGCTTCCAGCAGAACGTCCTCCAACCCGGCCATCGCTACAACAAGGCGTGGAACGAACTTGTCCGTCCCGGCAAGGCAAGCCCTTTCCGCATGCTCAGCGGCCCGAGCCAGGGGGATGTGGACGCGCTGCTGCGCGGGGTGCGCAAGAATTTCCCCGAGCTCGAATCGCATTTCGCTCCCGAACGCGTCGCCTCGTGGGAGGGCGGCAATCCGTTCATGACCGGGCTTCTGGTCGCCCTCGGCCTCATCGCCTTCGCCATCGTGCTCGCCGTCGCGCAGACTTCGAACTCCCCATCCTCGCGGCCGGACCGGGTCGCCGCCGCAAGCCCGCTGGAAGCTCAGGGCGAGGAAGCGGAAACGGTGCCCGGAGACGGCGCCGTTACCCGGATCGTCCAGGCTTCGATCAGGGAAGCCTTTGGCGAGGATCGCGACATGAACTGGCTCCAGACGTTCCAGCCGGAACTGGCGCAAGTCTTCACCGCCAATGCCCGCAACGGCGTGAAGACCGGCGAGGAAGAGCCGGTCTTGATCGACAAGGCCGTCGCGATCGTTCGCGAACGCAGCTACCGGAACGGAAGGGACCTTTCGGGCGACTTGTTCGAAAAGGCGATGCGGCTGCGCCTCGGCCAACTTCGCGCGGCGCGCGAACAGGGAGCATCCGCCTGTCGCCAACTGGGCAACTCCGGCTGGCTAGACTCATTGGAGGTTTCGCCCGAACTGCGCAGCAAGGAGCGCGACTATGCCGTGCAACTGGTAGAAAGCCATGCCCTCGGCGCGCCCAAGGCCAGCGACCAGCACAGCGCGATGGTCCCCGGCACGCTCATCGAAGACGTGATGAAAGCCACCAAACTCAGCCAGAGCGAGGTCGCCGAAGCGATGCAAGGCAAGAGCAGCGATGCCAACCGCTGCGCCGTCACCATCGCCCTGCTCGACAAGACGCTGGGCTGGCGGGGCAAGAACCGCAGGGATATCCTGATGACGCTCTGAAGCGTCAGACCGCCAACCCCGCTGCCCGCGCGCTGGCCCAGGCCCATTGGAAATTGTAGCCGCCAAGCCAGCCCGTCACGTCAGCAGCCTCGCCGATCACATATAGCCCCGGAACCTTGCGAGCCTCCATCGTCTTGGAGGAGATGCCGCCGGTATCGATGCCACCAGCGGTAACTTCCGCCTTGGCGAAGCCTTCCGAACCGTCCGGCACGAACGGCCAGCGCGCCAGCTTCGCTTCGGCCGCCGCGAGCGCCTTGTCGGACATGGCGCCGAGTTCGCCGTTCAGGCCGAGCCTTTCGCACAGCACATCCACCAGCCGTTCCGGCAGTCCTTCGCCCAGCACCTTGCGGAGTGCCGTGCGCGGGCGATCGCGCTTGGCGTCCCTCAGCCAGCCTTCGCCCCGGTCCGGCAGGAACTGCGTCGTCACGGTCTGTCCGCGCTGCCAGTAGCTCGATATCTGGAGGATGGCCGGGCCGGAGAGCCCGCGGTGCGTAAACAGCGCCGCCTCGCGGAACGCGGCCTTGCCGCCCGCCTTGCCGTCTATGCGCGCGACGACCTCGGTCGACACGCCGGACAACTCGCGGAACAAGGCCTCGTCGCCCGAAAGCGTCAACGGCACCAGGGCGGGGCGCGGCTGGACAACCTTGAGCCCGAACTTGCGGGCCAGGTCATAGGCGATCCCGGTCGCGCCCATTTTCGGGATCGAAGGCCCCCCGGTCGCGATCACGAGCGCCGGGGCCGTCGCCATGCGCTCGCCGAAAGCGACGCGGTAGAGCCCGTCGGCATGATCGATTTCACCAAGCGCATCGCCGCAGTTCACCGCGACGCCGCCCTTGGCGCATTCCTCCAGCAACATCGCCACGATCTGCCTGGCCGAACCGTCGCAGAACAGTTGACCCAGCGTCTTTTCGTGCCAGGCGATGCCATAGGCATCGACCAGCGCAATGAAATCGGCCGCAGTATAACGGCTGAGCGCGGATTTCGCGAAGTGAGGATTGCCCGAAAGGTAGCGGTCGGGCGCAGTGTGAACGTTGGTGAAGTTGCAGCGCCCGCCGCCCGAGATCAGGATCTTCTTGCCCGGCTGATCGGCATGGTCGAGCAGCAGCACGCGCTTGCCGCGCTGTCCGGCCGTCGCCGCGCAGAACAGCCCGGCCGCGCCGGCGCCGAGAACGATGACATCGTATGGCACGATGCCCGCCGTGGATGCCGTCATGCCGGCGCCAGTTCCAGCGCGAGCGCTTCGGCCACGCGGATGCCGTCAACCGCAGCCGAGAGGATGCCCCCGGCGTAGCCCGCCCCTTCGCCCGCAGGGTAAAGCCCCCGCGTATTGAGGCTCTGCAGGTCCTTGCCGCGCGTGATCCGAACCGGCGATGACGTGCGCGTTTCCACGCCCGTCATCACCACGTCGGGGTGATCGTAACCCGGCACCTGTCGGCCGAACACCGGCAGCGCCTCGCGGATCGCATCCACCACGAAATCGGGCAGGCACTGCTTGAGTTCGGTCAGGTGGACACCGGGCTGATAGCTCGGAATAACTTCGCCGAACTCGCTCGAAGGCCGGTCGGCCAGGAAATCGCCCAGCTTCTGGCCGGGCGCCTTGTAGTTTTCACCGCCGGCCTTGTAGGCCAGTTCCTCGAACTTGCGCTGGAAGGCGATGCCCGCCAACGGATCGCCGGGGTAGTCCTTGTCCGGATCGATATCGACCACGAGGCCGGAATTGGCATTGAACTCGGCGCGCGAATACTGGCTCATGCCGTTGGTGACGACGCGGCCCGGCTCGCTTGCCGCCGCCACGACCCGCCCGCCCGGACACATGCAGAAACTGTAGACTGTGCGCCCGTTCGAAGCCTTGTGCGCGATCGAATAGGCGGCAGGACCAAGGATCTTGTTGCCCGCGTTGTCGCCATAACGCGCCGTGTCGATCCAGCTCTGCGGATGCTCGATGCGCACGCCGATCGCGAAAGGCTTGGCCTCGATATGGACGCCGCGGCCGTGCAGCACCTCGAAAGTGTCACGCGCGGAATGGCCCACCGCCATGATGACGTGGGTGGCGGGCAGGAATTCTCCGTTGGAGAGATGCAGGCCGGTGATGCGGCGCTCGCCGTCCTCACCCTGCGCGACCTCGAAATCATCGACGCGGGTGCCGAAACGGTATTCGCCGCCAAGTTGCTCGATCGTCTCGCGCATCGACATCACCATGGTGACGAGACGGAACGTGCCGATATGCGGGTGGGCCTCGGTAAGGATGTCGTCCGGCGCACCGGCCTTGACGAATTCGGTCAGCACCTTGCGGCCGAGGTGGCGACTGTCCTTGATGCGGCTGTAGAGCTTGCCGTCGGAAAACGTGCCCGCTCCGCCCTCGCCGAACTGCACGTTGCTCTCGGTATCGAGCACCGAGCGGCGCCAGAGCCCCCAGGTATCCTTCGTCCGCTCGCGCACGGCCTTGCCGCGCTCGACGATGATCGGCCTGAAGCCCATCTGTGCAAGCACAAGTGCGGCCAGCAGTCCGCAGGGACCGGCGCCGATCACCACCGGTCGCGGGCCATCGAAGCCTTCCGGCGCATGGGCGACGAACTTGTATGACGTATCCGGCGTCGGGCGCACGTGCTGGTCGCCATGATGCGCCGCCAGCACTTTGGCCTCGTCCTTCACCAGCACGTCCAGCGTGTAGACCAGCTTGATCGCGTTCTTGCGCCGCGCGTCATTACCGCGGCGCACCACCGTGACGCGCTCGAGAGCGCCGGGTTCGATCCCCAGCCGCGCGCAGACGGCGGCGTCGAGTTCCTCAGGGGCATGGTCGAGCGGCATGGTAAGGTCGGACAAGCGTAACATTCGCGGGCCCTTATACCCGTTCGGTCCAGGACGCCACGGCTTTGCGGGACCGCCGGGGTGCCGTTATGGCAAACCCGCTTGAAGCGGAAAGAAAATCCCCAACGGCTCACAACGCGCCCTCGCCCCGGCGATGTGCCCATGAACCGGAACGCAGCAGTGAGGGAGAGTTCACCTTCCCGGGCGGTTCACCCCAAAAGCGCGCGCCTTGTCGATCACCTTTCGGCGAGAATTCCCGCAAGCCATTGCGAAGCCTCGCCAATCGCCCGATCGGCAAGACCCGAAACGGAAACGGCCTCAAGAAAGCTATGCGTGGCGCCCGGATAGACGCGCAGTTCGGTCGCCACGCCTGCTTTCGCGAGTCGCGCCGCCATCTCAAGGTTCTCGTCAAGCAGCACATCGCATTCGGCTACGCAGAGCCATGAAGGCGCAAGCCCCCCAAGCTCTGCATGAAGCGGCCGGGCGAGCGGATCGTCAACCGGCTCCTGGCCGAGATAGCTCGCCCAGAATTCGTCCATCTCCGGCCCGGTGAGCATGTAGCGATCGCCATCCCCATAACGGCGATAGCTTCCTGTCCAGGTGCCGTCCCAAGCGCCATAATTGAGCAGAAGGCCAAGCGGCATCACGGCCCCGACGGTCCTGCGGCGCAGGGCTGCGGCAACCGCGAGATTCGCGCCCGCACTGTCTCCGCCCAGTGCATAACGCGCCGGGTCCAGGCCGTGCGCCGCCCCTGCACCGGCAAGCCAGTCCAGTACCTCCGTGATCGCCTCGATGGCGCAAGGGAAGCGCTGCTCCGGCGCCAGCGGATAATCGATGCCCAGCACCGCGCAGCCGGCTCGGCCTGCATATTCCCGCATCAGCCGGTCATGGGTGTCGATGCTGAACAGGGTCCATCCGCCGCCGTGAAGGTAGACGAGCACGGGCAGGTTCGCTTCGACGGAGGGCCGGTGAATGCGGATTCGCACGCCGGAGGCTCCGACATGGAACTCATCCGCGGCGGCCATCGCCGGGCCGCCCGCTCGCCATGGCTCCCGCTGCCGTTCGGCAATCGCACGGCGCTCGGAGACCGAAATCCCCGGCCGCGAGCCGAGGGCCGCCGAGGCGGCGAACATCGCGGTCAGCCATGACCGGATTTCGGGATCGACATCGTCATTGGGAAACCGTGCCATCGAATCCTGCGCAACCGAGACGGAAATCCGGGAAGATCGAAGCGTTTCAGCCGTAGACTTTCGTTCCGCCAAGGTGGGTCGAAACGACCTTGGCCTTGTCCAGATCGGCCGGATCGATTGCGGCCAGGTCGCGGTCCCAGATCACGAAGTCCGCCAGTCTCCCCGGCGAGAGCGTGCCGGTGTCTGCCTCCGATCGTCCGGCGAAAGCAGCGCCGCGCGTATAGGCGAGCAGCGCGTCATGAATCTCGACCTTCTGTTCGGGATACCAGCCGTTCGGATTGGCCCCGTCGAGCGTCTGGCGCAGCACCGCCGCTTTGAGCCCGGTCAGCGGATCGATCGGCGCCACCGGCCAGTCCGAACCGAACGAGACATGCGCGCCGCTCCTGATGAGCGATTCGAAAGCATATGTGGTCTTGAGCCGTTCCGGGCCGATGCGGCGCACCGCCCAGCGGCCGTCGTCCACGGCATGGAACGGCTGGACCGAGGCGATCACTCCCTGTTCGGCGAAACGGCCGATGGATGCGGGGTTGAGATGCTGTGCATGTTCGATGCGCCCCCGCCGATCGCGCGGGCCATTTACCCTGGCCACCTCCGCCCAGAAATCGAGCACCATGTCATTGGCGCGGTCCCCGATGGCATGCGTGGCGATCTGGAGGCCCGCAGCATCCGCCGCCAGCATGAGCGATCGCATCTCGTCAGGATCGGTCACCGTGATGCCCCGCGTCTTGGGATCGTCGAGATAAGGCTCGTAGAACAGCGCCGTGCGCGAGCCGAGCGACCCGTCGAACACGACCTTGCAACCGCCCCAGCGCACGAATTCATCACCGCGCCCCTCCGCCTTGATGATCGCGTCGAGCTTCTGCCAGTCCTTGAGCGGGGTCATCGCATAGAAGCGGAACGGCAGATTGCCAGAAACCCGCATCCGGCGCGCGGATTCGAAGGTGTTCCAGTCGATCCCGGTCTCGTGAACCTGCGTCACCCCCTTTGACAGGGCAAGCTGGATGCCCCGGCGGTTCGTTGCATCGATCTGCGCGTCGGTGGGGCGCGGAATGCGCTCGATCACCATGTCCTTGGCGGCGTCCTTGAACACGCCGGTAAGGCGGCCCTTGCCGTCTCGAACGATCACGCCGCCGGCCACATCGGGCGTATCCTCGCCGAGGTTCAGCATCCTGAGCGCCAACGAATTCAGCACGATCATATGCAAGTCGTAGCGGACCACGGCGACGGGCGTCTGCTGGCTCACCGTATCGAACCAGTCGCGGCTCGGCAGTTCGCCGCCCCAGGAATCGTTGTCCCAGTTGCCGCCGAGCAGCCATTCCCCCGCCGGCATCGCCTTGGCCGCGTCGGCAATCACTTTCACGAAAGCCTCGCGATTGTGCGCCTCTCGAAGAGAAGGCTGGCCGATCGTGGCCGAGCCCATGGTGAAGTGGACGTGGCAATCGGTAAAGCCGGGCGTGACGAACGCTCCGCCAAGATCGACGACCCGCGTCCGCTTGTCCGCGAGGCTCCGCGTGGCCTCTGCCCCCAGCGCCACCACGCGCGAGCCGACGAGGCCGATGGCGTCTGTGAATATCTCGCGCCCCTCGCCCGTCCAGATGCGGCCGTTGGTGTAGATCGTATCCACCGGAACGCCCCGCGCCCACGCCGCCTGCCTATAGAAAAGCCCGGCCGCTGCGGCGCCGGCGGTGCGGGTGATGAAGTTTCGGCGGTTTAGTGCTGTCATCTTGCGTCCCGTCGGGTGGTGGAAGTCTTCTTCCGAACATGAGCGGGCGCGGTGGAGCCCGAAACGGCCAATTCGAAAAAACCCGACGGGTCCAGTCCGCCTCCCTACCGCGCAGCCTCCGCCAGCGCGGTGATCGCCCTTGTCGCTTCCGTATCGTTGAGACTGGCGAAGCCGAGCCGCAGCCCCCGCGGCGCGGTATCGCGCGCCATGAACGAGCGGTAGCTGGCGAAACGCAGGCCCTGCGCCCGTGCGCGCTCCTCCATCCGGTCGAGATCGCCGCGGAACTTCACCCAGAACGCAAGCCCGCCGTCCGGGACCGCGAAATCGACATGTTCGCCGAGATGCGCGTCAAGCAAGGCCGCGAAGGACTGGCGGCGTTCGGAATAGACACGCCACGCCTTGCGGGCATGGCGGCGCAGTTCACCGTTGCGGATGAGTTCGGCGGCGGTTTCCTCGGTAACGGTATTGCCCATGCCGTCGGTCAGCGAGACCCGGTGCGCCACGGCGTCGATCACCGCTTCGGGCGCAGCAAGGAAGCCGATGCGCAGCGCCGGCAGCAGCAGTTTCGACATCGACCCCAGATAAAGCACCTGCCCCGGCGCATAGCCCGCCATCGGCAACAGCGGCTGAGACTGGAAATGAAATTCGTGGTCGTAATCGTCCTCGATGATCGCGACACCAAACTGTCTTGCGATTTCAAGCAATTGCAGCCGCCGTTCCGGGCGAAGCGCGATCGTGGTGGGGAACTGATGGTGCGGCGTCAGGAACACCGCGCGCACCGAGTGGCGGCGGCACATCGCCTCGACCTCGCCCACGTCGATCCCCTCGTCGTCTAGCCCCACCGGGATCACCTTGCCGCCCAAAGCGCGGATCGCGGCGACGGCGGGCTCATAGGTCAGTTCCTCCACGATCACCGCATCGCCCGGTTCGATCAGCACCTGAAGCGCGAGGAACAGGCCGTTCTGGCTGCCCCTGGTGATGCAGATATTGGCCGGGGTCACGGGCAGTCCGCGCTGGCTGCGCAGCATCTCGGCGATCTGTTCCCGCAGCAGTTCGGAACCGCGCGGATCGCGGTATTGCAGGCGATTGGCGCGCGAGGCGCGGCTGATCGCCGAGCGATAGGCGCGGGCAAGCTGGTCTGCCGGGAAAATCCGCCCGTCTGGCGCGCCTTCGTCCAGCTTGATGCCCTTGCCGCCGGGCAGCGCCAGCGGCCTCTCGGGCGGTTCGGAAAAGCGGTAATGCGTCTGCTCGAACCGCCGATCCGCTTCCTGCCCGCCCTCGGCAGCCGCCGCTTCCGGCGACTGGCTGCTGGGCAGCGAGCGCGAAACCACGGTGCCGCGCGTCCCCTCAGTGGAAAGCCAGCCCTGCGCGATCAGGTCCTCATAGGCGAGCACCACGGTCTTGCGATTGACGCCGAGCGCCCCCGCCAGTTCGCGGCTGCTCGGCAGGTATGTGCCCGAAGCGAGCCGCCCGGTCTCGATATCCCGGATGAGCGCATGGATGATCTGCATATAGATCGGCGTTCCGCGCTCGGGATCGATACGTTCGCCGAGAGTGACCTGCCAGGGACGCAGCATGTTCGTTTTCGCCTTCCTCGTAAGGAGGTTCCTTCGCTAACATCCCATTCCGCGATGGACCATGGGAATTTTCCAATACAGGCATTTTTACGGACCACTGCGCCATTACGGAGCCGTTACCCAAAACGCATGAGGATCTGGAAAAATCATTCAATCCATCACTTAAGCCCTGAATCTCCTGCAAAATGCACCTGACAGAGAGCGACAGAGAAGGGGTAGAACGCCGCAGAGGGTGCCAGAAGCGCCTCATTTCCCGCTTGCCTGCCGCGCCTGCCTGTCCAAAGGACAAGCGCCATGACCGAGACCACGCTTTACGACCGGATCGGCGGCGCGCCGACCATCGATGCCCTTGTCGACAGCTTCTATGCCCGCATGGACGAACTCGATGCAGCGCGCACCATCCGCGCCATGCATCCGCAGGACCTTGCCCCGCTTGGCCAGGTGCTGAAGGACTACCTTTCCGAATGGCTCGGCGGCCCGGCGCTGTTCTCTCCGGTGCGCGGCCATCCCCGCATGCGCCAGCGCCATATGCGCGTGCCGATCGATTCCGCCGCGCGCGATGCATGGCTGCTGTGCATGCGCGGGGCGCTGGCGCAGACCGTGGCCGACGAAGCAGCAAGAAGCGCCATCGACGATGCCATGGCCCGCCTTGCCGACTGGATGCGCAACGTCCCCGACGAACCCGCCGCCGAAACCACGATTAGCCAGAACTAATCGCCTCTCAGGGCAATCCCCTTCGCCTTTCCTGCGGCGCCGGGCCTAGAATGACGGCCTGAAATTTCGATAATGCAGGAGAGCACGTGATGAGTGGTATCGTCGTCCAGAACATCGAGCGGGCCGACCCCGCCGTGATCGACGGCCTCGCCAAGTGCGGCGTCGCAACCGTCCATGAAGCCCAGGGTCGCACCGGCCTTCTCGCCAGCTACATGACGCCGATCTATCGCGGTGCCCGCATTGCCGGTTCGGCCGTGACCATCAGCGCCCCTCCGGGTGACAACTGGATGGTCCATGTCGCCATCGAGCAGCTCAAGGAAGGCGACGTGCTGCTCCTTGCCCCCACCAGCCCCTGCGAGGACGGCTATTTCGGCGACCTGCTGGCCACCAGCGCCATCGCGCGCGGCTGCCGCGGCCTGATCATCGACGCCGGCGTGCGCGACGTGCGCGATCTTACCGAGATGGAATTCCCGGTTTGGTCCAAGGCGATCCACGCACAGGGCACCGTCAAGAACACGCTCGGCTCGGTCAACGTGCCGGTGGTCTGCGCCAATGCCGCCGTGAATCCCGGCGACGTGATCGTGGCCGACGATGACGGCGTGGTCGTGGTCCCCCGGGAAAAGGCCGCCGAAGTGCTCGCCGCCGCGCAGGCCCGCGAAGCCAACGAAGGCGAAAAGCGCGAGAAGCTGGCCGCAGGCGTGCTCGGCCTCGACATGTACAAGATGCGCGAGCGCCTCGAAAAAGAAGGCCTCAAGTATGTCTGAGCGGATCACCTCGTGGCACGCGGCCCCGAGCAAACCGCTCTACACGCCGCCCGCCGGCGCCATTGACGCGCATTGCCACGTCTTCGGCCCGATGGCGCAGTTCCCGTTCAGCGCCAAGGCCAAGTACCTTCCCGAGGACGCCGGGCCGGACAAGCTCTTCGCCCTGCGCGATCACCTGGGCTTCGCCCGCAACGTGATCGTGCAGGCAAGCTGCCACGGCACCGACAATGCCGCGACGCTGGACGCCATCGCCAGGTCGGACGGAAAGGCGCGCGGCGTGGCCGTGGTCGATCCGGCGATCTCGGACGCGGACCTCGCGAAGCTGCATGAAGGCGGCATTCGCGGCATCCGCTTCAACTTCCTGAAGCGCCTTGTGGACGATGCGCCGAAGGACAAGTTCCTCGAAGTCGCCGGCCGCCTGCCCGAAGGCTGGCACGTGGTGATCTACTTCGAGGCCGATATCCTCGAGGAAATGCGTGCCTTCATCGCCGCGATCCCGGTGCCGGTCGTGATCGACCACATGGGCCGCCCGGACGTGACGCAGGGGCCGGACGGCGCGGACATGAAGGCGTTCCGCACGCTGCTCGAAAGCCGGGACGACATCTGGTTCAAGGCCACCTGCCCCGACCGTCTCGACCCGACGAATGACCCGTGGGACAAGTTCGCCGAAGCAGTCGCGCCGCTGGTGGCGGACTATCCGGACCGCGTGATCTGGGGCACCGACTGGCCGCACCCGAACATGCAGGACAACATCCCGGACGACGGCCACCTCGTTGACATGATCCCCCGCATCGCGCCCACGGTGGAGCTTCAGCAGAAGCTGCTCGTGACCAATCCGATGCGGCTTTACTGGCCGGAAGAGCTTTAAGATAAAGGGAAAAGCAGGGGCCGTCGCCCCTGCACCCCCGACTTTCTCGGCGCGCCCCGCACTCGCGGTTGGCGCGCCGATTGCATCGGGAGACATAAAAAGCCTGCGGCGCAGGGAGTGCACGAGGCATCTGCGCGCGCAAGGTCGACATTCCGAGGGTCCGGGGGATCATCCCCCGGGTCTTCCTCTTCTACTTCAACCTTTCCGCGTGCCAGCCGACATGCTCGGCCATGAACGTCGAGATAAAGTAGTAGGAGTGGTCGTAGCCCTCCTGCATCCGGATCGTCGCAGGCTGGCCCGCCCTGGCGCAAGCCTCCTCCAGCAGATGCGTCTTGAGCTGGCCTTCAAGGAAGCCGTCGGCCGTGCCCTGATCCACCAGCAGGTCCGGCAGCCGCGCGCCGTCCTCGATCAGTGCGCAGGCGTCGTATTCGCGCCATGCCGAGCGGTCCCCGCCGATATAGCCGGTCAGCGCCTTCTCGCCCCATGGGCAATTGAGCGGCGACACGATCGGTGCAAAGGCGCTGACCGAGCGGAAGCGCGACGGATCGCGCAGCGCGATCGTCAGCGCGCCGTGGCCGCCCATCGAGTGGCCGGTAATCCCCTGCCGCGCCATGTCGGCGGGGAAGTGCTCGGCGATCACGGCGGGAAGCTCGGTCTCGATGTAGGAGCGCATGCGGAAGTTCGCGCTCCAGGGTTCCTGCGTCGCATCGACGTAGAAGCCCGCGCCCTTGCCGAAGTCGTAGCCTTCGTCGTCCGGCACATCGTCGCCGCGCGGAGAGGTGTCCGGCGCGACGAGGATCACGCCATGCTCGGCGCAGGCGCGGCGGAACTCGCCCTTTTCGGTGACGTTGGCGTGGGTGCAGGTCAGCCCCGAGAGGAACCACAACACCGGCAGCTTCGTGCCCGGCGCATGATCCGGCACGAAGACCGAAAAGGTCATCGGTGTGCCGGTTTCGGCGGAGGCGTGGGTGTAGACACCCTGCACCCCGCCGAACGCCCGGTTGGTCGAAACCGTCTCCATCAGAAGACGACGACCGAACGGATCGACTTGCCCTCGTGCATCAGGTCGAACGCGGTATTGATCTCTTCCAGGCCCATGACGTGGGTGATCATCGGGTCGATCTCGATCTTGCCGGTCATGTACATGTCGACGATCTTGGGCACGTCGGTACGGCCCTTGGCGCCGCCGAACGCGGTGCCGCGCCAGTTGCGGCCGGTGACGAGCTGGAACGGGCGCGTCTCGATGGTCTTGCCCGCTTCGGCCACGCCGATCACGATCGAGGTGCCCCAGCCGCGATGGCAGGCTTCCAACGCGGTGCGCATCACTTCGGTGTTGCCGGTGGCGTCGAAGGTGTAGTCCGCACCGCCGTCGGTCATCAGCACAATCTTGGCGACCACGTCCTCGCGGCTCATGCCCTTGGTATTGAGGAAGTCGGTCATGCCGAAGCGGCGGCCCCATTCCTCGCGGTCGGGGTTGATGTCCACGCCGATGATCTTGTTCGCCCCGGCAAGGCGCGCGCCCTGGATCACGTTGAGGCCGATGCCGCCAAGGCCGAAGACCACCACGTTGTCGCCCACCTGCACCTTGGCGGTGTTGATGACCGCGCCGACGCCGGTGGTGACGCCGCAACCGATGTAGCAAGAGGACTGGAACGGCGCGTCCTCACGGATCTTGGCGACGGCGATCTCGGGCAGAACGGTGAAGTTCGAGAAGGTCGAGCAGCCCATGTAGTGGTAGATCGGCTGGCCCTTGTAGGAAAAGCGCGTGGTGCCGTCCGGCATCAGGCCCTTCCCCTGCGTGGCGCGGATCGCGGTGCAGAGGTTGGTCTTGCCCGAAAGGCACGACTTACACTGGCGGCATTCCGGGGTGTAGAGCGGGATCACGTGATCGCCCGGCACCACCGAGGTGACGCCCGCGCCCACTTCGCGCACCACGCCCGCGCCTTCATGGCCGAGCACGCTGGGGAAGATGCCCTCGCTGTCGAAACCGTCCAGCGTGTAGGCATCGGTATGGCAGATGCCGGTCGCCATGATCTCGACCAGAACCTCGCCCGCCTTGGGGCCTTGAAGGTCGAGTTCGACGATTTCGAGCGGCTTCTTGGCCTCGAAGGCGACGGCGGCGCGGGTCTTCATGGGGTATGCTCCTGAAATTCTGAAGGCCTTTGTAGGACCGCGCCCTGCTGTGATAAAGCGGCCGTTCTGAAAAGGATTATCACCATACGGGGACAATGATGCTCGGCCAGTGGGACGGTATCGAGGAGTTCGTGATCGTGGCGCGCCTCGGCAGCTTCACGCAGGCGGCCGAGGCCTACGGCGCTTCGGTTACGCACATGAGCCGGGCGCTGGCGCGGCTGGAGGCGCGCCTGCAGGTGCAACTGCTTCACCGCACCACGCGCTCGCTGCGGCTGACCGAGACGGGGCAGATATTCCTCGAAACCTGCCGCCGCCTGATCGAGGAACGGGACGAGGCCATCGCCGCCATCACCTCGCAAGGCGAGCCGCGCGGGCATTTGCGCGTCACCTGTTCCTATGCGCTGGGCGAGAAGTTCGTGGCGCCGCTGGTGCGCGAACTGTCGCAGGCCTATCCGGCGATCTCGGTGACGCTGGACCTCGACAACTCGCTGGTGGACCTGATCGCCGATGGCTACGATCTGGCGATCCGCACCGGCCATCTGGAGGACTCGCGGCTGGTGGCCACCCGCGTCGCCTCACGGACATTGGTGACGCTGGCCTCGCCCGCCTACCTCGACGCGCGGGGGCGTCCTTCCGATATCGCCGACCTTTCCCGCCACGAATGCCTCGTCGGCTCGGCCGCGCAGTGGCATTTCCGGGGCGGCCGGACCTTTCGCCCGCAAGGACGCTGGCGCTGCAACAGCGGCAATGCCCTGCTGGAAGCGGCGCTGGCGGGGATGGGCATTTGCCAGCTACCGGCGTTCTATTTAGGCGACCGTGTGGCCGCCGGAAGACTGGAGCCGGTGCTGGCGGCGCTGGCGCCGGAAGAAGAGCCGATCTGGGCGGTCTATCCGCAGCGCCGGCACCTCTCCCCCAAAGTCAGCGCGCTGGTGGCGCACTTGCGCGCGCAGCTGCCCGCAAGGCTGGCCGAAGCCAGCGCCTGACCCAGGTGCAGACTACCCGATGACCAGCGGGGGCGTGCCGCCCTCCTGAATATCGTCGTTGGCGTGTTCGACCGGATCGTCGATCGTCGAAGCGGGAACGGCGAAGCAGCCGTGGCGCTCCGCCCGTTCGCCAAGCTGCTGGCTCGACGTCAGGCTGATGAGCCAGGGCGAGGCGAGCAGGCCCAGCGTCAGCGGCGAAAGCCACAGCGCCGTCACCGGATCGATGAATGCCGTGGCCGCAAAGACGAGGCCGAGCGCGATGTGCTCCTTGAGGTCGGGCAGCACTTCGCGCACCGAAATGCGGCGGGCGTCGCGCTCCTGCGTGTTCCAGTGCGCCGGAATGCCCAGCGCAAGGCCGAACAGCGCCTTGACCTGCATCACCATCGTCACCGGCGCCAGCAGGATCGCCAGCGGCACTTCCAGCGCAACCGAGCGCAGGACGCCGCCGAAGCCGCCGAAGCTGCGGCGGCGCGTCCCGTCGGCCAGAACCCAGATGGTCCCCATCAGCTTGGGACCGAACAGCAGCAGCACGGTAAGCCACAGCACGCTCGGCGGGGTGCCCACGCCCAGAAGCTGGCCGCCCTTGCTGGCCGCGGCCTGCGCGATGGACGTCAGCAGCAGCAGCAGCCAGCCCGGCGAGGTGAGATAGGCCGATGCGCCGATCAGCAGGTGCAGGCGGCTCACCCAGTGCAGGCCCGATGCATCGAGCAGGCGCAAGTGCTGGAGGTTGCCCTGCATCCAGCGCCGGTCACGGATCGCGTGATCGACGATGGTGGGCGGGAATTCCTCGTAGCTGCCGTCGATCATGACCATGTGGACGGCCCAGCCCCGGCGGCGCAGGAGCGCGGATTCCAGCATGTCATGGCTGAGGATGTGCCCGCCGAACGGCGCCTTGCCCGGCAGTTCGGGCAAGCCGCAGGCTTCGGCGAAGGCGCGCGTGCGGACGATGGCGTTGTGGCCCCAGAAGTTCGATTCCGCGCCCGACCACCAGAGCAGCCCCGCCGAGGCGATCGGCCCGTAGGCCTCGCTGGCGAAGCGCATCCAGCGCTGGAACACCGTCTTGGCGTTGATGATCATCGGCACGGTCTGGAGCAGGCCGATCGAGGGGCGCTCCTCCATGATCGCGGCCATGCCGACGATGGCATCGCCGCTCATCAGCGAGTCCGCATCGAGGATCAGCATGTTCTCGTAAGCGCCGCCGAAGCGCTGGACCCATTCGGCGATATTGCCGGGCTTGCGCGCGATGTTCTTCTCTCGGCGGCGGTAATAGAGCGCGATCGGCGCCTCGGCGGCGAGTTCGCGCCAGGCGGCTTCCTCGCGCTTGCCGTGGAAGGCGTTGGAATCGCTGAGCACGAAGAAGTCGATCCACTCCGCCGCGCCCGAAGCCGCAATCGAATTGGTCATCGCCCGCACGCGGCCGAACGTGGCCTCGACGCTCTCGTTATAGACCGGCATGAGCACGGCGGTGCGATGCCGCAGCGAGGATGCCGGGCTGGGGATCGCGGTAAAGCCGGGATGCTTGCCGCTGATGAGCTGGAGGAAGCCGATCGTCGCGGTGACGAAGCCGAACGAGATCCAGCAGAACAGCGGCACGAAGAACAGCAGCAGGATCACCTCGATCGCGTCGAGCCCATCGCGCGAGAAGGCGAAACGCACTTCGCTGGAGGCGGCAAGGCCGATCATCGCGGTCAGCGCGATCAGCAGCAGGCGCTTCACCAGCATCCCGTGCGGACTGGTGGCAACGGCGATGGTGCCCGGCGCGATGCCGTCCAGATCCTGCACCGGCATGGCCAGCGGCGCTTCGGGCGGAAGCGGGCTCAAGGCGCGGTTCATGGCTGGACTCCCTGTATTACCGTTTCGCTGAGCGCCTGATCCCCGCGCTTCAGATAGAGCCTGAATTCAGGCGAGGGCACGGCCGCAGGCCGCACGTCGAGCGTGACCCGCCAGCGCCCGTCCTGCCCCGCCACCGGATAGGCGGCGGCGTGAAGCAGGGCCTTGGGCGGCAGGTTGGTCGCCGCGGTCACGCCGCTGTCGCGGCCAAGGCCCCTGAGCGCGGGACCATCGAAATCGAACACGAACTTGCGCGCCTCCTGCGAGACGGGCTCGTCGCCGGGCCGCCCCGCCGCGCCCTGCCAGCTATCGACGCAGCGCGCCGCCGTGCCCGCCGTCGGATCCTGGGAGGTCCAGGTGAGGCGATAGGCGAATTCGCGGCCCTGCCCCGCCTTCGCCGGCTGGTCGGAAACCCAGAAGGCGGCCACGTTGTCCTGCGTCTCGCTGCCCGTGGGCATGCGGTAGAGCATGACCGTGCCCGCGCCCCAGTCCCCCTGCGGCTCCACCCAGAGCGAGGGGCGGCGGTCGTAGAAGGCGCCGTCGTCCTGATAGTGGTCGAACGCCTGGTCGCGCTGCAGCAGGCCGAAGCCCTTCACATGGTCCGCCCGCAAGGCATTCGTGCGGTTCGCCGCGGGGTTGGACAGCGGCACCCAGATGCGCTCCCCGCTGCCGGTCCATATGGCGAGCCCGTCGGAATCGTGGATTTCCGGGCGCCAGTCCGCGCGCTTGGCGGAATCGGACTGATCGTACCAGAACATGCTGGTGATCGGCGCGGCGCCCAGCCGCTCGACATCGCGGCGGAAGAACAGCGCCGCGCGAACGTCCTGCGTCACCCCCGCGGTGCCCTTGCGGCAATCGAAGGCATAGGCGCCCGTCACGCTCGGCCCGTCGAGCAGGGCATGGATGCGCACCCGGTCAGGCCCGAGATTCTCGATCCAGAATTCGGTGAAGGCGGGGAATTCCTCGGCCTTGGGCAAGGCGGTGTCCACCGCGATGCCGCGCGCGGAAAGCCCGTACTGGTCGCGCGAACCGGAGGAGCGGAAATAGGAAGCGCCGAGGAAGGCCAGCCAGTCCGAATGCTGGTCCTGCGTCATGACGCGGAAACCTGCGGGATCGGCCTGCTTGCCGCCCACGAACAACCCGCGCGCATCGACGAGTTGCCGCGCGGAGCCGTTCTCCACCAGATGCAGCGTCACCGCATGGGGCGATGTTCCCCGCGCCGTGGGAAACAGCCTGACATCGCCGCCGAGCGCCTGTGCCGGGCCATATGTGAGCTTGCCCACCGCATCGAAATCGGCAACCGCATGGGGCGAGACTTGCGGCTCCGCCCATGGCCGTGCGGCCAGAGCGCGCGCCTGCTGGACCAGAACGTCCCACGAAAACGGACGCGCGGGGGCGAAGCGGGGCTGCGCCGCGGCCCGCGCCATCGGCGGCAGGGCCACGAAACCGGCGAGCGCGGCCACAAGTCCGGAAAATTCGCGCCGGGCGATCGATCTGTTTGCGACCTCGGTCGCGATCGTGCCTGCGTCCCTCATGTTAATTCGCTTCATGCGGTCAATACGCTTGGACGAAAGCAAAGTTTCGTCCGCGTCGTGAAGGTCCTTCTGTTGTGCAGCCCCCGGCGCGCGGTCTTGCCGGCGATTTCGGGGAGTCGGGCAGTCTCAGCGAGCAGGCGGGTTGCGCCATCCGATGATGACCTCGTCGCCAGGCTTGAGGTCGTTCGCGATGACTTCGGTGCGCTTGCCATCGCCCGCGCCGGTCGCAACATAGACCCGGCGCGGCTCTCCGTCCGCCGAAACGAGATAAATGCGCGCCCTGCTGCGATCAGCCGAGTTTTCCGGTTCGAAGGTCAGCGCGGCATCGGGCACCAGCATCACGCCCTTGCGCGGCGGCAGGGCGATCTCGACCGTGGCGGCCATGCCGGGGCGAACGGTCTGCGCCGGATTTTCCAGCGTGAACGCCGCGCGGCGCGAACCCGGCGCATCGGCGCGGTCTACCAGCACGCGCGCCAGCGTGGCCTGCTGCGCTTCGTCCGGCATCGCATCCAGCCGCACCCGCGCGACCGTGCCGGTGCCGATCTCGGCATTGCCGGCCTTGGCCAGCGGGACCTCGATCTCCAGCGTCTCGTCGCTGGCCGCCAGCGTGAACAGGCGCATCCCGGTGCGGACGCGCTGGCCGTTGCTGATGTTGCGATCGACCACGAAGCCCGAGAACGGCGCGCGGACCACGGCGGAGGCCAGCTTCTCGCTATCGGCCTTCAGGCTGCTTCTTGCGGCGGAAAGCCGGGCTTCGGCGGCGGAAACCTCGCGGCCGGCACGTTCCACGGCGCCGCGCGCACCTTCGAGTTCGTTGATCGCGGGAACCCGGTGGCCGGAGCGCCGCCAGACATCCTCGAACCGGCCGAGCTTGGCCGCCGCCTCCTCGCGCGCGGCGCGGGCGGCCGCAAGGTCGGATTCGGCGGCGGACACCAGCGCACGGTCCGCGGCGAGCGTGCTGCGCAGGGGCTCGGCGTCGATGGTGGCAAGGACTTGCCCTTCCTCCACCTTGCCGCCGGCCGGAACGCCTTCCGCCGTGACGGTGCCGTCCAGCGCCGCCGCCAGCACGACTTCGCCGCTGCCGTGGACGGTGCCTCGCTCGGACACCAGCGGCGTCACGTCGCCGCGTTCGACCAGGGCGGTGTAATAAGGAGAATCGGTGCCGCCCAGGAACCGCATCAGCAGGAAGATCGAGGCGATCACCGCCAGCGCCAGCAGCGCGAGGCTGAGCTTGTGCCCCCGCCCGCGCCGGTTGCCCGCGCCCAGGAATGTATCGAGTACGCCCGTTTCGGCTTCAGTCACAGGCCGCGCCCCCCACCGGCGGTTCGAGGTCGGCGGCGGACCAGCCCGCGCCTTCCAGCCTGTGCAGGCGAATCACCGCCGCCGCGCGGTCGGCATGGAGCGAAACCCGCGCCTCTTCGGCGGCCAGTGCTGCCGCCTCGGTGACGTAGAGCGTGGCGAAATCGCCGAAACCGGCGCGATAGGCCGCGCGCGCATCGGTAACCGCGCGCTTCGCCTGCGCGGCCGCATCGGCCAGCGCGGCTTCTCGGGGGCCGAATGCGGCAAGCGCCTGACGCGCGGACGCGATCTCGGCGCGGGCATCGGCCTGCGTCTTGTCGAGCTTGCGAATCGCCTCCCGCAAGGACGGCGGCACGGCCGCGCCATCCGGGTCGGCACGCGCCGCGTCGAGCTGCTCCTGCGTCACCTTTTCGTGCGCAAGGCTGGATTCGAGGCGGCTGCGCAGGGCCATGAGGTCCGCCCGGTGAAGCGGAGCATCGGGGGCGGGCGCGGTGCCCGGCGGGAAAGCGGGAATCTCGGCGCTTTCGCCGAGCGCGGTCAGCAGGGCATCGCCGTCCATCCCGGTCATCGCCGCAAGCGCGGCGCGCGCGGCATCGAAGCGGGCGCGCGTGGAAGCGACATCGGCATCGACCACGCCGGCCATGCTGTTGCCCAGCCCGCCGTCGATCGCGGTGACGAGCCCGGCCTGGCGGCGGAACTCGGCGATCACCGCATTGTCGCGGAACTGGTCGAGCCGCTCTGTCCGCAGCACGAGGATCAGCTGGAGCCTGCGGACCTGCACATAGGCCTGCGCCACTTCGCTGGCGCGGTCGGCGCGGGCCTGCGCATAGGCATAGGCCCAGGCGGAGCGGGCAGCGTCACGCTCGGGCGCCTCGTCCTTGCCCACCAGCGCGCGGACCTTCCCGGCAAGCCGCCGCGAAGCCGCCGCGTCGCTTTCCTCCTGCTGGTGAAGCCGCGCGGCCCGGCAGGCCAGATCGCCATCTGCGGCAAGGCCCCGCTCCACGAGGTTCGCGAGCAGCGGATCGCCTGCCGATTTCCACCAGTCCCCATCGGTCGGCGCTTCCACGGGGGGCGCCAGCGACAGGCTGGCGTGAACTTCGGGCGCCTGCGGCGTGGCGCAGGCGGCCAGCGCAAGTGGCACCGTAGCGGCCAGGGCACGGGGCAACGAACGGGGCAGCGCACCGGCCAGCGCCAGTACGAGCGGGCCGCCCGCGCGGCTTATGACAGCATGGTTTCGCACGTTGGCTGCGATAGCAGCAATGTTCGCTGAGGCAATCGTGCTGCGTATGCGAAGGCACCAACTTCTTGCAGTTCGGGGTAAAACCCCATCGCCGCCGCAGGCCGGAACATCCCTTTCGGCGCCCGTTTTCCCGCTGGCCAGACCGTAATACATCGAACGTCCCATCCTCCCGTGCATTCGGCTTCGGGAACCGAACGCACGGGACGGAAGAGAGTTGTCGAAATGCTTCGCGGTCAGGCGGCGTGGGCCGGCGAGCAGGGGCTCCGCCAGTTTACGACCTAGACCGGAAGCCCCACGTAGTTCTCGGCGATCACCCGCCGGGCGTGTTCGCTCGATGCGATATAGTCGAGCTCGGCAAGCTGCATCCGGCGCTCGAAGGGGCCATCGTCGGGGAAGCGGTGCATGAGCTTGGTGAGCGACCAGCTGAACCGTTCAGAAGCCCAGACCCGGCGCAGCGCCTTGGCCGAGTAGCCCGCCACGGCGTCGTTGTCGCCCGCCTTGAAGAACGCGCCGAGCGCCTCGCAGGCGTAGTAGACGTCGCTGGCGGCAAGGTTGAGGCCCTTGGCGCCGGTGGGCGGCACGATATGCGCGGAATCGCCGCAGAGGAGCAGGCTGCCGTGCCGCATCGGCTCGAACACGAAGGAGCGCAGCGGCGCGATCGACTTTTCGATGGAAGGGCCGCGCGTGATGTGCGCGGCGGCATCGGGGCCGAGGCGGATCGAGAGTTCGTCCCAGATGCGCTCGTCGCTCCAGTCCTCCAGCTTCTCGGTCAGCGGCACGTCGATATAATAGCGGCTGCGCGTGTGGCTGCGCTGCGAGGCGAGCGCGAAGCCGCGTTCGTGGTGCGCATAGATCAGTTCGTGATTGCACGGCGGCACATCGGCCAGGATGCCGAGCCAGCCGAAGGGATAGACGCGCTCGAAAGTCTGGCCGACGCTGGCCGGGATCGCCGCGCGCGAGGGACCGTGGAAACCGTCGCAGCCGACGATGAAGCGCGCGTCGATGCGGTGCTCCGTGCCGTCCTTCGCGTACGTCACGAAAGGCGCGTCGCTCTCGATATCGTGCAGGGCGACATCGACGGCCTGGTAGATCACTTCGAGGCCGCGTTCCTCGCTCGCTTCCATCAGGTCGCGCGTGAGTTCGGTCTGCCCGTAAACCATGACCTGCTTGCCGGTCAGCGCCTTGATGTCGATGCGGATCAGGCGTTCGCCGTCGGCCAGGTTGAACCCGTCATGCGGCAGCCCTTCGGCTTTCATCCGGGCATCGAGGCCGAGGCGCTCCATCAGTGCGACGGTGCCCTGTTCGAGCACGCCGGCGCGGATGCGGGAGAGGACATATTCGCCGGTCTGCCGCTCGACGACGACACAGTCGATGCCCTCGGCACGCAGCAGGTGTCCGAGCAAAAGTCCGGCCGGGCCGGCCCCGACGATGGCGACTTGAGTGCGCATGTTCGCATTCTCCCAATTTCAGACCTGCGGGCTCTCGCTCCTCTTGCGGGGGAGCCTCGCTTCGCCCTTGGGATTGACAGGCGCCGCCACCTGGCGGAATGCACCGGACGGCCATTCTTCCGGTACTTTCGAGACATGCCATGACAACAGCCCGGCCCGTCCCCTCTTATGTCCTCTATGGCGAGGACATACCCGACAGCTCGCCGGAATTCGGTCATATCGAGACGATCGCGGCCCGAAGTTCCTTGCACGACTGGGAAATCGCACCGCATCGCCATGTGCGCAGCGTGCAGGTCATGCTGGTATCGAAGGGACAGGTCACGCTCACGATCGACAATGTCACCGAGACGCTGGAGGGGCCGTGCCACATTGTCGTGCCGGTGGGCAGCGTCCATGGCTTCCGTTTCCGGCCGGAAACGGTCGGCTACGTGCTGACGCTGTCGAGCGGCTTCGCGCAGCGCCGCAGCGGCGACGCGGACCCGATGCTGCATGCCCTCACGCACGGGCGCGCGGGGATGACGCCGGCGGAGGTGCAGGATCGGGTGGAATTCCTGTCCGCCGAAATGCTGGGCATCACGCAGGACTGGCGGCGACCGAGCGGCCTGTTCCTGGCCATGGCGGAAGCCCTGCTGCGCTCGCTGGTGCCGGAGATCGCGGCCGACGGCGGCGACCACGGCAGCGACCTGCGCCTCTCCCGCCTGCGCCACCTCGTGGAACTGCACTTTCGGGACCAGTTGCCGATCGGCTGGTATGCGCAGCGGCTGGGCATGACCACGCGCACCCTTACCCGCCTGTGCCGCGCAAAGCTGGATTGCTCGCCGCAGGAACTGCTTCACGCCCGCCTTGCCCTGGAAGCGCAGCGCCTGCTCTGCTTCGCCAATGCCAGCGTGGTGCAGGTCTCGAACGAACTGGGCTTCTCGGACCCTTCGTACTTCTCGCGGTTCTACTTGCGGATGACGGGGCATCGCCCGCACCTCGACAAGTCCACTCACGCCCATGGAGAATGAGGGCGCCCGGCCCTCACCCTCCCGTCAGGTCAGGTCAGGTCAGGTGACGTCCATCGCGTAGCCGGCGGCGCGCACGGTGCGGATCGGATCGGTGTCACCGTCGCGGTTGATCGCCTTGCGCAACCGGCGGATGTGAACGTCCACCGTGCGCTCGTCGATGTCGGAGTCCATGCCCCAGACCCCGTCAAGGATCTGCTGGCGCGAGACCACCCGGTTCGGGCGTTCCATGAAGTAGCGCAGCAGGCGGAATTCGGTGGGGCCGAGGTGCAGTGCCTCGCCGCCGCGGCGCACGCGGTGGCTGGTGGCATCCAGCTCGATGTCGCCCCACTGGAGCACGTTGCCCGCCAGCGAAGGCCGGGCGCGGCGCAGCAGCGCCTCGATACGGGCCAGCAGTTCGCGCGGGGAGAACGGCTTGGTCACATAGTCGTCCGCACCGGTCTTGAGGCCGCGGATGCGGTCCTCCTCCTCGCCGCGGGCGGTGAGCATGAGGATCGGGATCTGCGCCGTGTCCTTGTCCTTGCGAAGCTGGCGGCAGACCTCGATGCCCGGCACATGCTCGATCATCCAGTCAAGAATGATGGCATCGGGCACCTGTTCCTGCACCATCAGCAGGGCTTCCTCGCCGTCGCCGGTGCTGCGCACCTGGTATCCTTCGGCGCTGAGGTTCCAGGTGAGCAGTTCGCAAAGGGCGCGGTCGTCTTCGACGACAAGGACGGAAGGGTTCACGGCAGGTCCCTTGTATCGTCGGTCTGGCTGTCGCGCTCGGCGTGGTATTCGCCGGTCGCGGCATAGTAGACCATTTCGGCGACATTGGTGGCGTGATCGCCGATGCGTTCGAGGTTGCGGGCGATGAAGAGAAGCTGCGCGGCGCTGGAGATCGTCGCCGGGTTCTCCATCATGTGGGTCAGCAGCGAGCGGAACAGCGTGTTGTAGAACTGGTCCAGCTTCTCATCGCGGCGGATCACTTCCTGCGCCAGCGCGGCATCGCGCGAGCCATAGGCATTGAGCACGTCGCGGACCATGCCCTCGGCGATCTCGGCCATCATCGGCACGAGTTCGAGCGGCTCGATCTTGCCCCGGTTTTCCAGCGCATTCACGCGCTTGGCGATGTTCTTCGCATAGTCGCCGATGCGCTCGATCACGCCGGAGATCTTCAGCGCGGCGATCACGTCGCGCAGATCGTCGGCCATGGGCGCGCGCAGCGCGATCGTGCGGACGGCGAGCCGGTCCACTTCGGCTTCCAGCGCATCGAGGCGCGCATCGGCCGCGACGACTTGCGCGGCGAGTTCCTCGTCATGCTGCGTGAGCGCGACGATGGCGTCGCGGATCGCGACTTCGGCGAGCCCGCCCATTTCGGCGACGAGGCCGCGAAGCTGCCCGATCTCGCTGTCGAAGGCCTTGACTGTATGATCGACCATTTGGTGTCTTCCCTGAATTTCCCTGACTTATAGCACCGGCGGCGGGCCGATCAGCCGTAGCGGCCGGTGATATAGTCCTTGGTCTTTTCCTCGCGCGGGGTAGTGAAGATCTGGCTGGTGTCGCCATATTCCACCAGGTTGCCGAGGTGGAAGAACGCCGTGCGCTGCGAAACGCGCGCGGCCTGCTGCATCGAGTGCGTGACGATGACGATGGCGTAAGTGTCCTTCAACTCGTCGATCAGTTCCTCGATGCGCGCGGTGGCGATCGGGTCGAGCGCGGAGCACGGTTCGTCCATCAGGATCACTTCCGGGCTGACGGCAATGGCGCGGGCGATGCACAGGCGCTGCTGCTGGCCGCCCGACAGCGCGGTGCCGGGCTCCTGCAGGCGGTCCTTCACCTCGTCCCACAGGCCCGCCTTGGTCAGCGAGCTTTCGATGATCCCGTCGAGGTCCGCCCTGGACGGCGCCAGGCCGTGGATGCGCGGGCCATAGGCGATGTTCTCGTAGATCGACTTGGGGAACGGGTTCGGCTTCTGGAACACCATGCCGACGCGGGCGCGCAGGGCCACCGGGTCCATCGAGGCGGCGTAGATGTCCTCGCCGTCCAGCAGGATCTCGCCGGTGACGCGGGCATCCGCGATCGTGTCGTTCATGCGGTTCAGCGAACGCAGGAACGTCGACTTGCCGCAGCCCGAGGGGCCGATGAAAGCGGTGACGAGGCCGTTGTCGATCTCGATAGAGACGTTGTTGATGGCCTTTTTGGGGCCGTAGAACACGTCGACGTTACGGGCGGTGAGTTTGGCTTTTGTCATGTCTCTACCAACGCACTTCGAACTTGTTTCGAAGGTAAATCGCGAGGCCGTTCATCGCCAGCAGGAAGACCAGCAGGACGATGATCGCAGCGGAAGTGTTCTGGACGAAACCGGCGTCGATCTCGTCAGACCACAGGAAGATCTGCATCGGCAGCACGCTGGAGGGATCGGTGATCCCGCCCGGCGGGGTGACGACGAAGGCGCGCATGCCGATCATCAGCAGCGGCGCGGTTTCACCCAGCGCGCGGGCCATGCCGATGATGGTGCCGGTGAGGATGCCGGGCAGCGCAAGCGGCAGGACGTGGTGGAACACCGTCTGCATCTTGCTCGCCCCGATCGCCAGCGCGGCGTCGCGGATCGAGGGCGGCACCGCCTTGATCGCGTTGCGGCCCGAGATGACGATGACCGGCATCGTCATCAGCGCCAGCGTGAGGCCGCCGACCAGCGGCGAGGAGCGCGGCATGCCCAGCGTATTGATGAACACCGCAAGGCCCAGCAGGCCGAAGATGATCGAGGGCACCGCCGCGAGGTTGTTGATCGAGACTTCGACCCATTCGATCCAGCGCGCGCGGGGAGCGAATTCCTCGAGGTAGATCGCCGCCAGCACGCCCATCGGGAACGAGAGCAGCAGGGTGACGAGCATCGTCAGCAGCGAACCCTTGGCTGCCCCCCAGACGCCGGCGACGTCGGGATCGGTTGAATCGGAGCCGGAGAGGAAGTTCCAGTCCAGCCCGCCGAGGCCGTTCTTCAGCATGATGACCAGCAGCAGCGCCAGGAAGGCGAGGCTGAGGACGATCGCGCCAAGACCGATCAGCTTGAAGCGGCGCTCGGAGGCATTGCGGCGGGAAATCCGGCGCAATGCCTCGGGCGTTTGCCAGCGTGCATTGCCGTGGGTGCCGTGGGGGACGGCGCCCCCGGCGGTGCCCCCGCGCGCGTCACTGAGAGATGCGTTACTCATAAGCTTCCCGGAAGCGCTTCACCACGCGCAGCGCGATGATGTTGAGGATGAGCGTGACGATGAACAGCACCAGGCCCAGCGCGAAGGCGGACAGGGTCTTGGGGCTGTTGAATTCCTGGTCGCCGGTCAGCATCTGCACGATCTGGTAGGTGACCGTGGTCATCGAGGCGAAGGGATTGGCCGAAAGGTTCGCGGCAGCGCCCGCGGCCATGACGACGATCATGGTCTCGCCGATGGCGCGGCTGATCGCCAGCATCACGCCGGCGACGATGCCGGGGAGCGCGGCGGGCAGCAGCACTTTCTTGATCGTTTCCGACTTGGTGGCGCCCAGCGCCAGCGAACCGTCGCTCATCGCGCGGGGCACGGCAGCCAGAGCATCGTCCGCCATCGAGGAGACGAAGGGAATGATCATCACGCCCATGACGACGCCGGCAGCCAGCGCGCTCTCGGTAGACGGGTTGGACATGCCGAGCGAACCTGCAAAGTCGCGGAAGATCGGCGCCACCGTCAGCGCGGCGAAGTAGCCGTAGACCACCGTGGGAATGCCCGCGAGGATCTCCAGCATGGGCTTCAGCCACTTGCGGATCGTGCCCGAGGCATATTGCGTGAGGTAGACCGCGCTCATCAGGCCCAATGGGATGGCCACGATCATGGCGATGATCGCGCCTATGTAGATCGTGCCCCAGAACAGCGGCACCGCGCCGAAGCTGTCGGCCAGGTTGTCCGGCCGTGCATTGCCGGGCGACCAGTGCGTGCCGGTGAGGAACGCGATCGGCGAAACGTCCTTGAAGAACATCCCGGCCTCGAACACCAGCGAGGCGACGATGCCGAACGTGGTCAGCACCGCCATCAGCGAGGCGATCAGCAGCAGTCCCAGCACGCCGCGTTCCACGCGGGTGCGCGCGGGATAGCCGGCCCGGATGCGGGTGAAGGCCCAGCCGCCGCCGGCCAGCGCGACGATCGCCACCAGCAGCCCGCCGATCAGCCCGAAGCGGCCATGCGCCTCGCGGACCGGGACGGACAGGCTGTTGGACAGCGGATTGAACGCCACCGCATCGGGATTGTCGGCGATGGTCTTCGCTTCGGCAAGGATCGCCGCGCGGCTCATCGCATCGGCGGGAAGCTGCTGCGCGGCGGGGTCGGCCATGACCGCCCCGTCCACGAGGCCAGGCATGATCGCCTGCCACGCCCCCCAGGCGACCAGCGCCGGGATGACGATCCACAGGGCGACGTGCCATGCGTGATAGCCGGGCATCGAATGCATCGAGCCCCGGCCGGTATGGAGCAGCCGGGCCCGGCCCCGTGCGGCAAACCAGCCGACGAGACCGAGGCCGAGGACGGCCAGGAGAACTCCGGTGAGAATCATGAATGGCCGCCCTTCGCGTCCCAGTCGTCCAAGGTGATTACTTCAGTTCGGCCGGGTCGAGCACGGTCATCTTGGCGGCGATCTCGGCGCTCTTGCGGCGCACGTCCTCAGGCGCGATCACCATGCCCTTGGCCTTGAGCGAACCGTCGGGGCCCCACGACTTGGCCCATTCGGCCACGTAGCCCTGGAGGTCCTTGATCGGGCCGAGGTGCTGCTTCTTCACGTAGATGTAGAGCGGGCGGGCGCCGGGATAGGTGAAGTCGGAAATGGTGGCGTAGGTCGGCTCGATCCCGGACATGGTGATGCCCTTGATGGTGCCGGTGTTTTCCTCGAGGAACGAGAAGCCGAAGATGCCGATGGCCTTGGGGTTCTGCGAGATCTTCTGGACGATCAGGTTGTCGTTCTCGCCGGCGTCCACATAAGGGCCGTCCTCGCGGATGTCGTGGCAGATCGCCTCGTACTTGTCCTTGGCGGTTTCCTTGAGCGCGGCGGTCACGGCATCGGTCTTGCAGCCTGCTTCGAGGATCAGTTCCTTGAGAGCATCGCGCGTGCCCGAAGTCGAAGGCGGGCCATAGACCAGGATCGGCTCGTTCGGGAGCGACGGGTTCACGTCCTTCCAGGTCCTGGCGGTGTTCGGCTTGCCATAGGGATTGGCGGCCAGCGCCTTGTAGACGTCGGTCGGGGTCAGCTTCATGCCGGGGCCGTTCTTGCCCTCGGCGAAGGCGATGCCGTCAAGGCCGACCTGGATCTCGACGATCTCGGTCACGCCGTTCTTGCGGCATTCCTCGAATTCCGACTTCTTGATGCGGCGCGAGGCATCCTCGACGTCGGGGTGCTGGGCGCCGACGCCCGCGCAGAACAGTTTCATGCCGGCGCCGGTGCCGGTCGATTCGACCACCGGGGACTGCGCGCCGGTCTTCGCATACTGTTCGGCAATGACGTTGGCGAAAGGCGCCACGGTGGAGGAGCCCACGGCTCGCACGAAATTGCGCGAACCCGCGGTGGAGCCGCCCGAACCGCCACAGGCGCTCAGGGCCAGCACGGAAACGGCGGCAACAATGATTGTCTTGGTCGGACGCATGGATTTGACCCCTTGGGATTTCTTCTGCGACGCCCCTATTGGGATAGCATGACACTTCCATGACAATGAAGTGACATAACTCGGCAAGTCACGCAAATGCTGGGGTTCCAGCGCTTCGAACCGCCACCCGGCCAGGCGCCGCGAACCTGTTCTGGGCCTCGGCCGGGTCAGCAGGATGACAATCGTGAGACGTCGCGCAGGGAGGCGCCCGGCCGTTCAGCCGCAGGTTCCGGAGTCGCGCTGCGGCCCGGCGCCTCTCCTGCGCGACGTGTCGGGATTGTTTCCCGCCCGTGTCGATGAGAAACTCGATCATGTCGCCGGTGCGACTCCGGCCGAATCCCGGATCGGGCGCGGATACCCGAACGAAGCCCCCGCGCCGATCGTCATATTCGTCATATTCGCAGTCACAATCGTCATCAAACTGTCACTGAACGGCAATAGTCGGCCTCGTCGCGCCCAGCACATCGGTGCAGCGCTCTGGAGAATGCCTGATATGCGCCTCGTCATGGCCTGCGCGACCGCCGTCGCCATTGTTCTGTCCGCCCCCGGCGCCCATGCGCAGGCGATCTCGGCTGAGGAAGCGGAAGTTCTCCGCGCGCAGATCCGCACGATGAAGGCCCAGATGGAGGCGATGGAAGCGCGGCTCAACGCGGCCTCTCCCGCCGCAGCGACGGCACAAGCCTCCCCCGCCGCAGCCGCGGCACAGGGCACCGCCGCCCAGAGCGCCGCTCCTGCCGCCGCGCCGGCCGGCACGCCTGCCATTGCCGCCGGCACCGCCGCTCCCGCCACCCGCGCCGGCGACAAGGACGCCACCAGCATCGACTGGAAGGGCAGCCCGCAGTTCGCGCAGGGCGACCGCGCATTCAAGGTCAAGGGCCGCATCCAGGCCGACGCCAACTATGTCAGCGCGCCCAGCAGCCTCGACGACAAGGGCCTTGGCTTCAACAACGAGATGCGCCGCATCCGACTCGGCGCCGAAGGCGCGCTGGGCGCCGGTTTCGACTACAAGCTGGAACTGGAACTGTCCGACAACGCGGTCGATCTGGTGGATACCTATGTGGGCTATCACACCGGCCCGTGGCAGATCCGGCTCGGCAACCAGAACTCCTTCCAGTCGCTGGACGAACTGACCGGCGACACCTCTGGCAGCGTGATGGAACGCGCCGCCTTCACCGACGCCTTCAACTTCGAACGCCGCCTCGGTCTCGCCTTCCAGTACGGCAAGGGGCCGTGGCTGGCGCAGGCGGGCGTGTTCACCGACGACATTTCCGCGCTCGCCAACGACAGCGACGGCGAGAACGGCGGCGACGAGAACAACAGCTACGGCCTCGACGGCCGCCTCGTCTTCGCGCCGAAGATCGGCGATCTCCAGCTCCACTTCGGCGGCTCGGCCCACTGGCGCCGCCTCGGCCGCCTTGCCGAAAGCGACACCCGCTACCGCCAGCGCCCCTTCGTCCATTCGACCAACACGCGCCTGATCGGCACCCCGGCGATGAACGTCTCGGAGGAGGATCACTACGGCGTGGAATTCGCCGCCATTCGTGGCCGCTGGCACGCCGCCGCCGAATATCACGCGCTCACCGCCAACCGCGTCGACGCCTCCACCGTCACCTTCCAGGGCGCCTATGCCGAGACCGGCCTGTTCCTGACCAAGGGCGATCATCGCGGCTACAAGGAAGGCATCTTCCGCGTCGAGAAGCCTGCCCACCCGGTGGGCGAAGGCGGCATCGGCTCGGTCCTGTTCACGCTGCGCTACGACTGGCTCGACCTCAACGACCGTGACATTCGCGGCGGCACCCAGAACGGCTACATCGCCGCGCTGGTGTGGGAGCCGATCCAGAACCTGCGCTTCAACGTGAACTATGCGCTGATGGATTATACCGGCGCCAAGGCCCTGCCCTCCGGCAAGACCGACTACGACGCGCAGGTCATCGGCACCCGGTTCGAACTGGATTTCTGAGGGCGAACAGCCTGCCGGGAGGCAGGCCCGCCGCCTAGGTTGTATACCTAACCCGCCGCCGCTTCCTTGCGCAGCGGCAGCATCAGCGAGGCGGTAGTCCCCTGCCCCGGACGGCTGTCGATATCGAAGCGGCCCCGGTGGCGCTCGACGATGTGCTTGACGATCGACAGGCCCAGCCCGGTGCCGCCCACGGCACGGCTGCGGCTGGTGTCGGCGCGGTAGAAGCGCTCGGTCACGCGGGGAAGATGCTCCGGCGCGATACCCTCGCCGTGATCGCGCACGGTCACCAGCACCCAGCCGGTCGCGGTCGCCTCCAGGCTCACGTCCACCGGCCCGCCCGACTTGCCGTACTTCAGCGAATTGTCGATGAGATTGCGCAGGACCTGCGCAAGCTGGCCGCGATCGCCGGCGACCACCGCCTGCTCGCAGTTGGACTGCACCGCGATCTGCGCGTCGCCGCGCGCCTCACCGGCGATCTCGTTGGCGAGCGACACCATCTCCACCCGCTCGGAGGGCACCTCGTGCTTCACCGCCTCGATCCGCGAAAGCGACATGAGGTCCGAGATCAGCGCCTCCATGCGCTGGGCCTCGTGGCGAATCGTGTCGAGGAAGCGCTTGCGCACGCCTTCGTCGCCGCCCGCCTTGGGGTTGTGCAGGGTTTCGACATAGCCCAGCACGTTGGCCAGCGGCGTGCGCAGTTCGTGGCTGGCATTGGCGACGAAATCGGCATGGGACTTGGCCACGCTGACCCGTTCGGAAAGATCGTAGAGGCTGACCAGCCGGTCCGTCGCCGAGACCACCCGGCAATCGACTTCCCAGACGCTGCCGCCGGTGGACAGCCCGCTGACGCGGGCGGTGCCGCCCTCATCGCTGAGGATCGCCGCCACGGCGCGCGGCTCGCGGATGGCGATGCGGACGTCCTGCCCCACGATATGCGCGCCCAGCAGGGCACGCGCAGCGCTGTTGGCGAAACGGACCTGGCCCCGCGAAACCATCATCGCGGGTGTCTGGAGGTGTTCGAGGAGGTGTACGCCCTCACCGGCCATGATCTATTCGCCTTCCGTCCTTCTGCGCGCCGTTCCGATCGGCGCCGATCCTTCTCCATGCCCGCGCCGGACGACAGGACAAAGACGCCCGGGCAACGAACTTGCGGAAAATCCTGCCGTGAGCCGGTGCTAAATACGTATACGGGCACTTGTTGCGTTCAATCCGTGCAAACGTGGTTGAGGTTTGCCGCGCTCTCGCCTAGCACTTCGCACGCAGTCCATGTTATGCTGCAACCGCGAAGACCAGACGTCCTGCCTGATACCCCGATCGTGACATCCTGCCACTTCCAGGATCGACTCTATCCCATGGCCGACCCTTTCTCCTCGTGTTGCATATGACTGGATTGTTGGAGGAGGAGCCCGTCGATCCCCGGCGGAAAATGACCATATAGGTGGATAACCCCCAGAAGGTGGACTGCGCCCAGTGACCAATTCCATATCGGCCCCATTCACGTCAGATCGTCTGCTCCTGTTCGGCGCCACCGGCGACCTTTCGCGCCGCATGCTCCTTCCCTCGCTCTGCGCCCTCGATGCCGAAGGCCTGCTCGACCCCAAGGTCGAGATCATCGGCACGGCCCGTTCCGACCATGACGACGCCGAGTTCCGCAATTTCGCGCGGGCCTCGCTCGAACAGTTCCTGCCCGCCGACCGGCGCGGCGGCATGGCGCGGTTCCTCAACCGCCTGTCGTACCAGACGCTCGACGCCAACCAGATGGAAGGCTTCAATGCACTGGCGGCCAAGGTCGGACAGCCGCAGGACGGTCTCTCGATCTTCCTGTCCACCGCGCCCAGCCTGTTCGAGCCGACCATTCGCGGCCTGCAGGCCAGCGGCCTTGCCGGGGACAATGTGCGCATCGGGCTGGAAAAGCCGCTCGGCATCGATCTTGCCTCCAGCAAGGTCATCAACGACGCTGTGGCCCGCGCCTTCCCGGAAGACCGCATCTTCCGCATCGACCACTATCTGGGCAAGGAAACCGTCCAGAACCTGCTGGCGCTGCGCTTCGCCAACCTGATGTTCGAACCGCTGTGGAACGCGGCGCATATCGATCATGTGCAGATCACCGTGGCCGAAACCGTGGGCCTCGAATCGCGCGTGGCTTATTACGACGATTCGGGCGCGCTGCGGGACATGGTGCAGAACCACATGCTCCAGCTGCTCGCGCTCGTCGCCATGGAGCCGCCGGTCAGCTATGACGCCACCAGCGTGCGGGACGAAAAGGTGAAGATCCTGCGCTCCTTGCGCAAGGTCGCCGCCAACGAAACCGTCACCGGCCAGTACCGCGCCGGCGCCATCGGCGGCCAGGCCGTGCCCGGTTACGACGACGAACTGGGCAAGGATTCGAACACCGAGACTTTCGTCGCGATCAAGGCGCATATCGACAACTGGCGCTGGCAGGGCGTGCCCTTCTATCTGCGCACCGGCAAGCGCCTGCCCAAGCGCACGACCGAGATCGTCGTCCAGTTCCGCGACGTGCCGCACTCGATCTTCCATGGCAGGGGCGCCCGCACGGTGCCCAACCGCCTCGTCATCGGCATCCAGCCGAGCGAGAACATCACGCTTTCGCTCATGGCCAAGGTGCCGGGCCTCGATCGCAACGGCTTCGGCCTGCGCTCGATCCCGCTCGCCATCACCATGCCCGACGCATTCGCCGGCCCGCAGCGCCGCATCGCTTACGAGCGCCTGCTGCTGGACCTGATCGAGGGTGAGCAGACGCTGTTCGTCCGCCGGGACGAAGTGGAAGCCCAGTGGGACTGGATCGACGCCATCCGCGCCGAGTGGGAGGAACAGGCCCAGGAGCCCAAGACCTACACTGCCGGAAGCTGGGGCCCCTCCGCCGCCATCGCCCTCGCCGAGCGCGACGGCGTCACGTGGCATGAGTGACCGGGCCAGAGTAAAAAGGCCAGGGCGGGCATGACCTCGCAGCGCACCCTATATGCCAGGGTGCGCGCGTCGTCCCGCGCCCCCGTTCCCCCGCAAACCGGTGGAAGATAGATGTTGACACCGGTTACCTAAATGCCTTCAAGCCTTCGCTCGGGAGATCCTGTTGCGGCGGCTTCGGGAGGCTGAGACAAAAAGACAGACGGAAAGTGCAGGAGTAACCCCATGAGCAATCTCAGCCCGGTGGTCGCCCGCGTGACTGATCGCATTATCGAGCGGTCGAAGCCCAGCCGCGAACGCTATCTCGCCATGATCGAACGCGAAGCCGGCCGTCATTCGGACCGTTCGTTCCTTTCGTGCTCCAACCTCGCGCATGGTTTTGCGGCCAGCGGCGAAGACAAGCCCGCCATCGCCACCGGCAAGGCGATCAACGTCGGCATCGTCACCGCTTACAACGACATGCTCTCGGCCCATCAGCCCTATGGCCGCTATCCCGAGCAGATGAAGCTCTACGCCCGCGAAGTAGGCGCTACGGCACAGGTCGCAGGCGGCGTGCCCGCCATGTGCGACGGCGTGACCCAGGGCTTCGACGGCATGGAACTCTCGCTGTTCAGCCGCGACACCATCGCCCTCTCCACCGCCGTCTCGCTGAGCCATGCGATGTATGACGGCATGACCCTCCTGGGCATCTGCGACAAGATCGTGCCGGGCCTGGTCATGGGCGCGCTGCGCTTCGGCCATCTTCCGGCGGTGTTCATCCCCTCCGGCCCGATGCCCAGCGGCATCTCCAACAAGGAGAAGCAGAAGGTCCGCCAGCTCTATGCAGAGGGCAAGGTCGGCCGTGAGGAACTGCTGGCCAGCGAAAGCGCCTCCTATCACTCGGCGGGCACCTGCACGTTCTACGGCACCGCCAACTCCAACCAGATGATGATGGAGATGATGGGTCTGCACATGCCCGGCGCCGCCTTCGTGCCGCCCGGCACCTCGCTGCGTCAGGCCGTGACCCGCGCCGCCGTCCACCGCGTGACCGAGATGACCCGCAAGGGCGACGATTTCCGCCCGATGGGCCACGTCGTGGACGAGAAGGCGATCGTCAACGCCATCGTCGGACTGCTCGCCACCGGCGGATCGACCAACCACGCGATCCACCTGCCCGCCATGGCCCGCTGCGCCGGCATCCACATCGACTGGCAGGACTTCGACGAACTGTCAGGCGCGGTGCCGCTCATCACCCGCGTCTATCCCAACGGTTCGGGCGACGTGAACCACTTCCACGCCGCCGGCGGCATGGGCTGGGTGGTGCGCGAGCTGCTCGATGCAGGGCTGGCCCATGAGGACATCCTCACCGTCTCCAGCGGCGGCATGCGCGCCTATGCCACTGAGCCCACGCTCGACGATGGCGAACTCAAGTGGAAGCCCGCGCCTGCCGTCAGCGGCGATGACGCCATGCTGAGCACGGTGGCCAAGCCCTTCCTGCCCGACGGCGGCATGCGCCTCGTTTCCGGCAACGTGGGCCGCGCCACCTTCAAGACCAGCGCGGTCGATCAGGAGCGCTGGACCATCGAGGCGCCGTGCCGCGTGTTCGAGACGCAGGAAGCCGTCATCAACGCCTTCAAGGCGGGTGAGTTGGACCGCGACGTGGTGGTGGTCGTGCGCCATCAGGGCCCGCGCGCCAACGGCATGCCCGAACTGCACAAGCTGACCCCGCCGCTCGGCGTGCTGCAGGATCGCGGCTTCAAGGTGGCGTTGGTCACTGACGGGCGCATGTCGGGCGCTTCGGGCAAGGTTCCCGCCGCGATCCACGTCACCCCGGAAGCGCTGGCCGACGGCCCGATCGCCTATCTGCAGGACGGCGATATCGTGCGCCTCTCGGCGGAAGACGGCACGCTTTCCACCACGGCGGACCTTTCCGGTCGCTCGCCCGCCCCGCTGCCCGCGCCTGCCGAAGGCATGGGCCGCGAACTCTTCGCGATGTTCCGCATGAATGCGGGCGGCGCCGAACAGGGCGGCTCCTCGATGCTGGAGGTCGCGGGACTGTGAGCGCCCAGGGAAGTACCGAACTCGTAGCCGTCGATATCGGCGGCACGCACGCACGCTTCGCGCTGGCCGCAGTCGATGGACAGGGCCAGATCACGCTGGACGAGCCGGTCACGCTCCACACCAGCGACCACGGCAGCTTCCAGCTCGCCTGGCAGGCCTTCCGTGAGCGGAACGGCGGGACAGTCCCGCCGGCGGTATCGATTGCCATCGCCGGTCCGGTCGGCGGCGACGTGATCCGTTTCACCAACAACCCGTGGATCATCCGCCCCGGCCTGATCCCCGAAAAGCTGGGCGTGGAACGCTACACCGTGGTCAACGACTTCGCGGCGGTGGCCTATGCCGTGGCGCTGGCGCCGGAAGACCAGTTCCTGCATCTGGCCGGACCGGACGTGCCGCTGCCGGTATCGGGCACGCTCAGCGTGCTCGGCCCGGGCACCGGGCTTGGCGTGGCGCACTTGTGGCGCAACGGCCTGCCCCACGGCCAGGGCGGGTTCTACCACGTGCAGGCGACCGAAGGCGGCCATACCGACTATGCGCCGCTGGACCTGATCGAGGACGCGATCCTCGCCCGTCTGCGCAAGCGGCACAACCGCGTCTCCACCGAGCGCGTCGTCTCCGGCCCCGCCATCGTCGACATCTACCAGACGCTCGCCGCCATGGAGAACCGCGCGGTTCACGATATGACCGACGTCGATATCTGGACTGCGGGCACCAACCTTTCCGACCCGCTGGCCGCCGCCGCCGTCGACCGTTTCTGCCTGGCACTCGGCAGCGCGGCTGGTGACTGCGCGCTGGCGCACGGCGCCAGCGGCGTCGTGATCGCCGGCGGGCTCGGCTACCGTATCCGCGAAACCATTCTGTCCTCGGGCTTTGCCGAGCGTTTCTGCGCCAAGGGCCGCTTTGCCGGCATGATGGCGCAGATGCCGGTCAAGCTCATCACCCATCCGCAGCCCGGCCTGTTCGGCGCGGCTGCCGCCTATGTCAGGGAGCACGTTCAATGAGCAGCCCGTCCGAAGCCGTCGAAAAGGTCATGCGTCTGGCCCCGGTGATCCCGGTGCTGGTGATCGAGGATATCGAACACGCCCTGCCGATCGCCGAAGCGCTCGTCGCGGGCGGGTTGCCCGCGCTCGAAGTGACGCTGCGCACCGAATGCGCGATCGAGGCGATCAAGGTGATGAAGCAGGTTCCCGGCGCCGTGGTCGGCGCGGGCACCGTGCTTTCGCCCGACGACCTGAAGCGCTCCATCGATGCGGGCGCCGAATTCATCGTCTCGCCCGGCCTCACCCCGATGCTGGCCGAAGCCGCCTACAAGTCGCAGATCCCGTTCCTGCCCGGCACCGCCAATGCCAGCGACGTGATGTTCGCACTGGAATGCGGGTTCGACCGGCTGAAGTTCTTCCCCGCCATGGCGGCGGGCGGTCCTCCGGCCCTGAAGGCGATCTCTGCCCCGCTGTTCAAGGCCAAGTTCTGCCCGACCGGCGGCGTCACCCCTGAAAACGCCCCCGAATGGCTGGCGCTTGATGCCGTGCTCTGCGTCGGCGGCAGCTGGATGGTGCCCAAGGGCAAGCCCGATGTGGCGAAGATCGAGGCGGCCGCCCGCCTCGCCGCGGGGCTCCCGCGATGACGGGCGCGGCGCTGACCACGGTCGACGATCTCGACCGCCGCCTTCAGGAACTCCATGTCCTGACCGCCCAGACGCCGCTCTACAATCCGGTTTTCCAGCTGGGGCTCGAATTGTCGCGCCAGCTGGAAAACGGCGAAATGGGCCTCGACCAGATCGAGGCCCTCGTCGCCGAGATGGAGTGCGAGGGGCTGCGCGCCCGCGCCGCGCGGCTTGACCGCATGCTCGCCCCCATCGCCCCGGCCGAAAACGAAAAGCGGCTCGACGAGGCCGCCAGCGAAGAAGACTTCACCGCCTTCGCCGTGCGCTGGCAGCGCCCCGCCGCCCATGTCGTCTTCACCGGGCACCCGACGTTCCTGCTCTCCACCGCCCAGACCGAAGCCGTGACGCACGCCGCCTCCACCGGCGATCACAGCGAGGCCACCGTCTGCGCCGCCTCGCCCGACCGTGACACGATCACGCTCGATTACGAGCACGGCAAGGCGATGGAGGCCATCGCGCGCGGCCAGAAGGCCCGCGACCGTATCAACGAACGCCTGTTCGACATTGCCGCCGCCCGCTGGCCCAAGCGCTGGAAGGGCCTGAACCCCATGCCCGTGCGCTTCGCCTCGTGGGTTGGCTACGACATGGACGGGCGCACCGATATCGGCTGGTCCACCTCGATCCGCTACCGGCTGGAGGAAAAGGCACAGCGTCTTGCCGGCTATGCCGCGATGCTGGAACATGCAGCCCCGGACACCGCAGCCAGGCTGGCCCGCGCCGGCACGCTCGCCGGGGACATGGCCGCGCACTTCGCGCAGGACTTCTCCTCGCCAGAGGCGCTGTCGGAAGCAGCCAACGCGCTCACCGCCGAACATCCCGACAAGCTCGTCAGCCTTGAAGACATCGTGAGCGGCCTCGAATACGAAGCGCGCCACGCCGATCAGGACCAGGCCCGCACACTGCTGGTCGCCGCCGCCGCCATGCGCGCGGACGGGCTTGGCATGGGCTGGATCCACTTCCGCGTGAATGCCTCGCAGCTCCAGAACGCGATCCGCCTGCGCATCGACCCGGAAGGCAAGCTGAACCTCGCCAGCCAGGCCGCGCTGGTCCGCATGCGCGAGCTGCTGGCCGAAGTCCGCCCGCTCAGGTCGAACTTCGCCGCACTCGCCATCGAGAATTCCACCGCCGTGCGCCAGTTCCTGGCGATGGCGCAGATCCTCGCCCATATCGACGCGGATGCGCCGATCCGCATGCTCGTGGCCGAGTGCGAGGAGCCCACCACGATCCTCGCCGCGCTCTACTTCGCGCGGATGTTCGGGATCGACGAGAAAGTCGACGTCTCGCCGCTGTTCGAGACCGAAAGCGCGCTGGAGCATGGCGGCCGCTTCCTCGACGCGGTGCTGGCAGAACCCGCCTACCGCGAATATGCCCACAAGCGCGGCCGCGTCTCGATCCAGACCGGCTTCTCGGACGCGGGCCGCTTCGTCGGGCAAGTTCCCGCCGCGCTCGCCATCGAGCGACTGCAGGGCCGCCTTTCCGAAGCCATGGTGGCGAACGGCCTCACCGACGTTTCGGCGCTGATCTTCAACACCCACGGCGAATCGATGGGCCGCGGCGCGCATCCCTCCAGCCTCAAGGACCGGTTCGACTGGCCGATGAGCCCCTGGGCCCGCCGCCGCTTCCTGCGCGCGGGTATCCGGCTGGAGCCCGAAGTCTCGTTCCAGGGCGGTGACGGTTATCTCTGGTTCGGGTCGGACGAACTGGCGCTCGCCACGCTCACCCGCATGGCCGAAATGCCGCTGTGGGGCGCCGACGCCGAAGCGCCGACCGACCTGTTCTATCGCCGCACCGACCTCAGCCTCGATTTCTACCGCGCCATTCGCGGCGTGCAGCACGAGCATCTGGAAAGCAGCACTTACAGCCGCGCGATCACTGCCTTCGGTCTGGGGCTGCTCAACGATACCGGCAGCCGCAAGTCGCGCCGCCAGTCGGACCTTGCGGCCGACCGCTCGATGAGCCTGCGCCAGATCCGCGCGATCCCGCACAACGCGATCCTCCAGCAACTGGGCTATCCGGTGAACGTGATCGCCGGGATCGGCACCGCGTCCGACGGCAACCGCGAGGAAGTGGCCGCCCTGCTGCGCGAAAGCGAGCGCGGGCAGCAGTTGATGCGGCTTGCCCGGCATGCCAACGCGCTGGCCTCGATCAAGACGGTGGCGGCCTATGGCGAACTGTTCAACTCGGCCTACTGGGCCAGCCGCCCCTATCGCGGCGACGAGCAGCACATCGCGGGGGCCTGCCTCAAGCTGGCCGAATACCTGACCAAGGATGACCGCACCGGCGTCTATCGCCGCCTCGCCTCGCGCCTCAGGGTCGATGCGATGAAGCTGCACTTCCTGCTCGACCTGCTGCCGAACGAAGCGCCGCTGCCGGACCGCGAGCATACCCGCCGCAGCCTGGGCGTGCTGCAATCGCTTCGGATCGCCTTGTTCAAGCACATGTTCCTGCGTGTGGTCATGGTGCCGCAGTTCAGCCGCGCGAACGATATCAGCCGTGACGACGTGCTGGAGATGTTCTTCACCTTGCGTGTCGAGGACGGCCTCGCCCAGCTTCGCCGCGCCTTCCCGACGAGCTTCCCCTCGATCGACGATTTCAAGGTGGAACTGCCAAGCGATTATCCGGATTCAAGCGCGACCGGATATACCCCTATCCACCGCGACTACATCGATCCGATCGCACGCTCCTATGCGCTTTCACTGCGGATCACCACGGCGCTGGCGAACGAGTTCGGCGCCCACGGGTGAAGAAGCGAAAGTGCCCCCGCTCATCCGGCGGGGGCATGTGCTTCAGCTAGCCCAGGGCCTTTTCCACAGTGGAAACGGCCTGCTCTATCGAAGTGCTGCGCGAACAGCGTCCGTCGCAGCGATCGTCCTGCGACTTGAGAGTTTCGAGTATTCGCTCTGCCGCCGGCCTATTGCCCAGTTGAATTTCCGAAAGCGCAAGGCCCGTCATGGCGCCGGCATGCCGCGTTTTCCGGCTCATCAGCACGGACTTGAAATAGGTACGGGCCGACGCCGACTGGCCTGTGCCGAGCGAGGAAACGCCCTTCAGGAAATAGGTCTCGCTATTGTTCGAGCGGTGGACGAGATCAGTCAATATCCGGTCTGCTTCGGCATATTTGCCTTCCGCAAGTAGAGTGCGCACCAGCGTCATTTGCGGACCGGCGCCTCGTCCCGGCCCGGAGAAGGCAGGCTGCATCGGAATGCCGGAAAAGGCTGGAACGCCCGGAGACCGATCCGCTCCGGCGGACAATGCGCCCGACTGAAGAACTTGAGAAAAGGCAGGCGTGGAAACGAGAGCCGCTGCCGCAAGCAAAATAGCCAGGCGCATATGCACATCCTTTCAACAATATGAAAAAACGTAACATCGCGCCATCGCAGCGGTCAACGCTCCCCGTACGCAGCATTGATTTGTAAAAAACAGTGCATCTCCCGCACTGCGCTTCACATCACGCCATCAGCTTCAAAAGCCCCTCGATCTCGCAGGTCGCGAAGCCGACTGTACTGTCGGAAATACCATATGGCAGAAGCAGCCGCTCCCCGACCTTGAGCGCACCGCATGTATAGACCACGTTGGGCACGTAGCCCGAGCGATCCGCGTTTTCGGCGGTCAGCACCGGCTCCGTCGTGCGCGCCAGCACTTTCGACGGGTCCTTGAGGTCGAGCAATGCGCAGCCGAGCGCGTATTTGCGCATCGCGCCGACACCGTGCGTGAACAGCAGCCAGCCATGCTCGGTGGGGATCGGGCTGCCGCAATTGCCGATCTGGATGAATTCCCAGGGGTACTTCGGCCCCATCAGCAGAACGCCGTCATCATCCCAGATGTCGAGCGAATCTGACCGGAGCAGAAACAGGTTCTTGCCGTCCTGCCTGCCGACCATGGCGAATTGCCCGTCGATCTTCTGCGGGAACAGCGCCATGCCCTTGTTGCGGCCCGCCCTGCCCCGGATCGGTTCGAGTTCGAACGCCCGGAAATCGCGGGTCCGCAACAGTTCGGAGCGAATGGAGCTGCCGGAATAGGCGGTGTAAGTGCCCACCCATTCGTAATCCCCGTCGCCGTGGTCGAACCGCACGAGGCGCAAGTCTTCCAGTCCGCCGCGCTGCTGCTCGGTGATGGGGAAGATCACGGTGTTGGACAGGCTGGACTCCGGATGGCGATGGACCGCCACCGTGCCGTCGGCATCGACCTCGCCTTCCTCGTCGAGTTCGACCGAGGTAGCGAAAGAGGCCTGCGGCCAGAGACAGAACGTCCCGTCGGCCTCGGCTATGCCCTCGCGAAAGGCGATGGAACTGATGTGGCCTTCACCCACCGCTCGAAGCGACATGATGAAGCGCACCGCGCCGTCCTGCATGCCCGACTGGTCAGGCGCAGGCACGATCGAGGGATTCATCAGCGCCGCCGCCGCGAACGTGTATTCGTGGCAGAAATAGGCCCCGATCAGGCGCTGGCGGGTTTCCGAAAACTGCCCCGGATCGAGTTCGAGGTTCGCCGCGACCTCCAGAAAGCGGTCGGCGAATATATTCTCGGTCTGCCAGTGGCGTTCCTTGAAATCGCGCAGGACGCGTTCGTATTCGGAAGCAACCTGCTCCTCGCTGAGGCCCGCGATATCTTCCACCAGCTTGTTCGCACGGCCGCCGGGCGCGTTCTTGCCCTGCCAGCCAAGGTGGAACGGACGCAGCACGACTCGTGCCGGATCGGCATAGAGGCGAGTCTCGAAGACATGGAGCGGTTCAGACCAGACGTTCTCGGGCCGATTCAAGCAATCCTCCTCCACGTCCGAGCGGTGCCGACACGGCAAGCTCGGCCAGAGCATAGTGCGAAAGTTGGAAGGCGAGAATGGATTCCGCGCCGCAATTGCCGTTCACTCCCCTCGGCGTGACCCCATCGCGGCATCGGCCCGTCGCAATGTCGGCCAGAACGACGCCGCGGTCGTTGCCGCCGAAGAACCAGCGCCAGGCCGTCATCGCATGTTCGGTCCAGAACGCACCGTTGGTGGCGCGCCATGCGCTGGCCGCCGCCTCGATCGCGGCCTGCGCTTCCAGCGGCTGCTGGTCGAACGGCAGATAGCTGTGCGGCTTGTGGAAGCTCTCCGAACCGATCGGCCGGAACTGCCCCCGCGCGGAAAGCTGCTGGCGGCAGATCCACTCCAGCGTTTCGAGCCCGGCGCCGATCCATGCTTCCTGGCCCAGCGCCAGCCCGGCCTCGATCAAGGCCTGCGGGAGGCGCGGATTATCGTAGCCGAGCACGGCCTCGAACCAGGCCCAGTCCGGCCGCCGACCGTGGCCGAGCAGCCGCATCAGGAAGTCGCCGCCCTCGCGCACGCAGGCGATGGCCGCCTGATGCTGCGGATGGCGGCGCAGCACGGCGCAGGCGCCGAGCATGGTGAAAGCCTTGGCGCGCGGCGCGTCCACGTCCGCCAGCGAGGGGAGCACAGTGTCGAAGAGTTGCAGGCCCCACTCCGCCAGCCCATGATCTCCGGCCCGCTCGGACGTCTGGCCGAGCGCCCAGACGGCACGGCCGTTCGAATCCTCGGAACCCTCGTCCTCGCACCATGACCGGTCGAAGCGCATGAAGTTGCGGAAGCGCCCGGCATCCGGGTTCCAGGCGAACTGTACGAAGGACGCGTAAGCCAGGCTCCATTTCATCCGCTCGCCCACCGGCAGCCCCCGCGCCACGTTCATGAGCATGAGCGCGCGGGCATTGTCGTCGAGGCAATAGCCATGGCGGCGATCGGGCACCACGCCGATGGAATGCTGGAGCATGCCGGTGGCATCGCTCATGGCGAGAACGGCGGAAAGGCCCGGCGTCGCGGTGATCGGCGGCAGCGCGGGATCGGGCGCGCGGGCGCGGGAGACCAGCCGCACGCTGGCATCGGCGAACCGGGGCCAGATCATCTCCCGTCCCCGCACCCAGGCGCGACGTTGCAGCGCGGCGAGTTCATCGGGATCGTCGAGCAGCGCCGTCACGGCCTCGGCGATCGCCTCGCTGGAGCCGGGCTCGATCAGCTTGCCGATATCCTCGCCCAGCAGTTCGCGCGCATGAACGTAAGGCGTGGAAACCACGGCCTTGCCCAGCGCAACGGCGTAGCTGAGCGTGCCCGAGGTCGACTGCTGCAGCCCCGGATAGGGCGTGAGATAGATGTCGCAGGATTCAAGCTGATCAAGCAGGTCGTCGGTTTCGAGGAAGCGGTTTTCCCACGCGATATGATCCGCCACGCCCAGTTCGGCGGCGAGCGCCTCCAGTTCCTCGCGGTAAGCCTCACCCTCTCGTGCGACGAGATTGGGGTGCGTGGCGCCGACGATGCGATAGACCACCTCGGGATGCCGCGCGACGATCGCCGGCAGCGCGCCGATGGCATGTTCCAGCCCCTTGCCGCGTCCGAGCAGGCCGAAGGTCATCAGCACCTTGCGATCAGACAGGCCCTGACGCGCCTTGAATTCCTCGTGCCGACCGAACGGCCGGTCCGGCGCGCCATGCTCGATCACCTCGACGATGCGGGACGGCACCTCGTAACGGCTTTCCAGCAGATCGCGGGAACGGCGTGACATGACCATGATCCGCGAAGCCCGCGAGACCAGATGCCGCATGATAGCGTCCTGCCGCTCCGAAGGCTCGGACAGGACGGTATGCAGCGTGAGGACGAGAGGCGCCGCAAGGCGGTCCACGAAATCGAGTACCATCTCGCCGTCCGGCCCGCCGAAGATGCCGTATTCGTGCTGGACCCATACCGCATCCACCCCGGATTCGTTGATTTGCCGGGCGGCGCGGGCATAGTCCTGGGGATCGTTGCAGGTGATGGTGCCGGCGACGTGGCGGTAATCGAGCGGCAGTGCCGGATCGTCGAGGGCATGGACCTCTACCGCCACTTCCGGGTGATGTTCGCGCAGCTTTTCGAAGATATCGGTCGTAAACGTCGCGATCCCGCACTTGCGAGGCGCGAAATTGCCGACAAGCGCGATACGCAACAGTTCCTCCCCCTTGGGAGGCAAGGCCGGCGGAGTAACTTCGAAAATCGAACGTATCTTGTCTGAGCCCGATTTCTGGCCGGGTTCATCGTCACGAGGCATCAGGTTCATGCGCACCCCGTCTGCATAATGGAGGAGATTGCTTGCTCAATTCGCGAGCATGGCATGAGTTTCCCGCTGCACTGCAAAAAACTTCACATAACGCGCCAAAACGGTGCCAAATGGCGACCTGCCGAACGAACCGCGTCCCTGCGTTCACATCTGCACGGTCGCGACTCGGAATCGTGCTGCACTTGCTGCCTAAAAGTATAGACAAAAAAGCGCCGCTTACCCCTGGGCGGCATGGACTTACCCATGGCCGTTTCCTATGTCGTTCCATAACGCGCAACAGAGAAACGACGGGAACCGATGCCCTCTGCCTCCAGCCTTTTCGCGAACCGGGACCAGATGCTGTACCGGCTGCTTTCCGCGGTCGTCGGCGAACAGCCGGCAACCCTTGCCCTGACCACTCTTGCCATCGATCCCGCGCTTGCCGGCACCGGAGAGAGCGCCAGTCGCGCGCAAGTCGCGATGGCGCTCAACGCGGCGCTGTTCGTGGACCTGCTGGACCGCGTGCCAACCGCGGACCGCTACGTGCAATCGATCCGCGACGCGGGCGAAACCATCGTGTTCGACCATGGCGCGCTTCGCACGATCGACGGCGAGACCGGCGAACTCCCGCGCGGGCATGAAGCGTTCGCCCGCTTCCTCGCGCCGCTGGGCTATGAAGTGGGCGGCCTCTATCCGCTTCCCGCGCTGAAAATGACCGGGCGCGCTTATGTCCAGCGCGATTTGCCCGAAACGATCCCCCAGTTCTTCGTTTCGGAACTCCACGTTTCGGAACTGCCCGAAGCCGCACAGACCGCCTGCGCCAATGTGTTCGGCACGTCGGCCGATCCGCTGGGCACGGCCGAATGGCAGGCGCTCGGTGCCCTGTCCGAACATGGCGAAGCCAGCTTCGACGAGGCCGTCACCGCCCTCAAGGGCGCGCTGGCCGCTTTCGGGCGCCAGCACGAACCGCCCGCCCTTGCGGATTACGAGGTGCTGCTCCCCGCCACCAAGGAAGGGGCCTGGATCGCCACGGAGGGCAACGCCTTCAACCATGCCACGACCCGCGTTGCGAACGTGATCGCGCTGGCCGAGGAACTGAGGGAGGACGGCTATCCGATGAAGCCTTCGGTCGAGATTTCCCGGAACGGCCGCGTGCGCCAGACCGCGATCCTTGCCGACAAGGTGGTGCGCCCCTTCCGCGAGGCGGACGGCGCCGAAGTGCCGCTGCCGGTGCCGGGGTCGTTCTACGAATTCATCACCCGCGATATCGATCCGGAAACCGGCAAGCTCGATCTCACTTTCGATTCCGGCAATGCCACCGGAATCTTCGCCGTCACGAGGAACGCATGAGCGAGCTCCGGTCCTACGATCCGGCGAGCGGTGCGCTCGTCTGGGAGGGTGAGATCGCCACCCCGGAAGCCGTGAAGGCCGCGCTCGCCCGCGCCCGCGCGGCCTTCCCCGGCTGGGCCTCGCTTCCCGTCGCCGCGCGCGTCGAGGCGGCACAGCGGTTCAAGGCCGTGCTCGAAGCCCGCAAGGAGGCGATTGCCGAGACGATCTCGCGCGAGACCGGCAAGCCGCTCTGGGAAACCCGCACCGAACTGGCCTCGATGATCGGCAAGGTCGGCATCTCGATCGCCGCACAGGCCGAGCGTGCCGGCGAGAAGCGCAGCGACATGCCGTTCGGACAGGCCGTTCTGCGCCACCGCCCGCACGGTGTCATGGCGGTGCTCGGGCCGTTCAACTTCCCCGGCCACTTGCCGAACGGCCACATCGTTCCTGCCCTGCTGGCGGGGAACACCGTGGTCTTCAAGCCCTCGGAAATGACCCCCGCGACCGGGCAGGCCATGGCCGATGCCTGGGCCGAAGCGGGGCTGCCCGAAGGCGTGTTCCAGATCGTCCACGGAGCCCGCGAAACCGGCGAGGCGCTGGTCGCCGGACATATCGACGGACTGCTGTTCACCGGCTCGGCAGGCGCGGGTGCGCATTTCCGGCGGGTCTTCGCTGATCGGCCCGACGTGATCCTCGCCCTCGAACTCGGCGGCAACAACCCGCTGGTGGTCTGGGACGGCGACGTCGATGAAGCCGCCTCGGTCATCGTCCAGTCGAGCTTCATCACCACCGGCCAGCGCTGCTCCTGCGCCCGCCGCGTCATCGTGCCGGACAGCCCGTTCGGTGCCGCGCTCATCGATGCCGTCGGCGCATTGGCGGACCGGATCGCGATCGGCGAATGGAACGATACGCCCGAACCCTGGATCGGCCCGCTGATCTCGGAAGCCGCCGCCGAGGCCGCGATCGACCGGTTCGCCGAACTCGCCGCGCGCGGTGCCAGGATCGTCCGTCCGTTCGGCGGCGTGGCAGGCCGCAGCGGCGCCTTCGTCACCCCCGGCATGATCGACGTGACCGGGATCGCGGTGCCGGACGAGGAAATCTTCGCCCCGGTGATCCAGATCACCCGCGCGCCAGACTTCAACGCCGCCATGGCCGCCGCCAACGCGACCCGCTTCGGCCTCTCCGCCGGGCTTGTCAGCGCCGATGACGCCCTGTGGGACCGCTTCGTGCTGGAAAGCCGCGCCGGCGTGGTCAACCGCAACCGCCCCACCACGGGCGCTGCGGGCTCGATGCCGTTCGGCGGTCTGGGCGACAGCGGCAATCACCGGCCGAGCGCCTATTACGCGGCCGACTACTGCGCCTATCCGGTCGCCAGCTTCGAGGCGGCAACGGCTGCCGGCAACAGCGGCGCACTCACAGGCAAGCTGCGCTGATGGCGGGCCTGACCGGAGCCGAACAGGAACTGCTCGCCCCGGTCGCGCGCGCACCGATCCTCGCCCACACGCTGGACTGGGCGGCGATCAACAGCGGCACCGCCCATGTCGAGGGGCTGGCGGCGATGGCCGCGCGCCTTGCCGATGCCTTCGCGATCCTGCCGGGCGATGTCCGGCTGGTCGATCCCGCCCCGGTCGAAAAAGTCAACGCGCAGGGCCGGCTCCGCGAAGTCGTCCATGGCCGCCATCTGGTGGTCTCCGTGCGCCCGCAGGCCGAACGGCGCGTGATCCTCACCGGCCACATGGACACCGTCTACCCTCGCGAACATCCGTTCCAGACTTGCGACTGGCTGGACGACAACACGCTTCACGGCCCTGGCACCGCCGACATGAAGGGCGGCCTCGCGCTGATGCTGGCGGGACTTGCCGCCTACGAACGATCCGGGCCGACGCTGGGCTACGACGTCCTCGTCAACAGCGACGAGGAGACCGGTTCGCTCTCCTCCGCTGCCCTGATCGCCGGTCTGGCGAAGGACAAGCTGGCGGCGCTGACCTATGAACCCGCGCTGCCCGGCGGGCAGATGGCGCGGGCGCGGCCCGGTTCGGGCAACTACGCGGTCGTCGTTCAAGGCCGCTCGGCCCACGCCGGGCGCAATCCCGAGGACGGGCGCAATGCGGTGGTCGCGGCCGGCGACCTCGCCCTACGCCTTGCCGCGATGCGGCGCCCGGGCCTTTCCGTGAACCCCGCCAGGATCGAAGGCGGCGCCCCTAACAATACCGTGCCGGACCTTGCGATCCTGCACTTCAACATGCGCCCCGCCACCCCCGAACTCGCCGCCGAGGCGCAGGCCCTGATCGATGCCATGGTGGCCGAAGTGACCGCCATCCACGACGTGCATGTCCACCTGCACGGTCACGTCTCGCGCCCGCCCAAGGCGATCTCGACGGCGACCGAGGCGCTTTACGGCCTCGTCAGCAAGGCCGCCGCCGACCTGGGACAGCCGATGAGCTGGAAGGACACTGGCGGCGTGTGCGACGGCAACAATATCGCCGCCTGCGGCGTGCCGGTGCTCGACACCATGGGCGCGCTGGGCGGCGCCATCCATTCGCCCGACGAATTCCTGCTGGCCGATTCCCTCGACGCCCGCGCCCGCCTCACCGCCCTGGTCCTGCACCGTCTGGACCGCACCGGAGTACTTGCCGCATGACGTTCCTCCTGCGCACCGCACAGGAAAAGGACCTTGAAGCCCTTTACCGCATGGCCAAGGGCACCGGGGGCGGCTTCACCAATCTCCCGCCAGACAAGCCGACACTCGAAGCCAAGCTCACCCGCACCGCGAAGAGCTTCGCGCGCGAGAGCGACGAGATCGCCAACGATCTCTTCGTATTCATTCTCGAGGACACCGAATCCGGCAAAGTGCGCGGCACCTGCCAGGCGTTCTCGCAAGTCGGCACGGAACTGCCGTTCTATTCCTATCGCATCGGCCGCATCACCCAGCATTCCAAGGAGCTGGACCGCACGTTCCGCGCCGACATGCTGACCCTCTGCACCGATCTCGACGGCGCGAGCGAAGTGGGCGGGCTCTACCTCGACGCCACCGAGCGTTCGGCGGGCGTGGGGAAACTGCTCGCCCGGAGCCGCTACCTGTTCATCCGGATGCACCGTGCGCGGTTCGGCGACACCACGCTGGCCGAACTGCGCGGCGCCATCGACGATGCCGGCAACTCCCCGTTCTGGGACGGGCTCGCCGGGCGCTTCTTCGACATGAGCTTCCGCGATGCCGACGAATTCAACGCCAAGCACGGCAACCAGTTCATCGCCGACCTCATGCCCAAGCATCCGATCTACACCGCGCTCCTTTCCGAAGCCGCGCGGCAGGTCATGGGCCAGCCGCACTATTCGGGCCGTCCGGCGATGCGGATGCTGGAAAACGAGGGCTTCGCCTTCCAGAATTACGTCGACATCTTCGACGGCGGGCCGACCATGATCGCCCGCACCGATCACATCCGCACCGTGCAGGAAGCCCGCACGGCGCCGATCACCGCCCTGGTGGAGGATGACGGGACCGAGGCCAGCCACCTCGTCGCCACCGGCCATCTCGCCACGTTCCGCGCCTGCCTCGGCCATGTCGACACGGCGGATGGCGGCGTCGTGCTGGACAGTGCGGCGGCAGCCCTGCTCGGCGTCGCGCCGGGCGACACGATCACTTACGCCAGCGCCTGAGGCCCTTCATGCTCACCGAGATCAATTTCGACGGCATCGTCGGCCCGACCCACAACTATGCAGGCCTCAGCCTCGGCAATCTCGCCTCGGCCCGGAACCTCGGCAAGGTCTCAGCCCCGCGCGCCGCAGCCCTGCAGGGCATCGCCAAGATGCGCGCGAACCTGGAACGCGGGCTGGCGCAGGGCTTTTTCCTGCCCCAGCGCCGCCCCGATGCAGGTTGGCTGGCCCGGCTCGGCACCACGCCCGAAACGGCGAGCGCAACGCTCCGGGCCAATGCCCTCTCGGCCTCGTCGATGTGGGCCGCCAATGCCGCCACTGTCTCTCCCGCGCCCGACACCGCCGACGGTCGCTGCCATCTCACTGCGGCGAACCTCGTCACGATGCCGCACCGCAGCCACGAATGGCAGGAGACGCTGGCGCAGCTCCGAATCGCCTTCGCCAATGACGCGCATTTCGCCGTCCACGCCCCGGTGCCGCCCCCCTTCGGCGATGAAGGCGCCGCCAATCACATGCGCCTCTGCGCCCGCCACGATGCGCCGGGCGTGGAGGTCTTCGTCTACGGCGAGGCGGGCGGCCCGTTCCCCGCCCGCCAGCACCGTGAAGCCAGCGCCGCCGTTGCCCGCCGCCACGGCCTGGACCCGGAGCGCACGATCCTTGCCCTCCAGTCGGCCGAGGCCATCGCCGCCGGCGCCTTCCACAACGATGTCGTCGCGGTCGCCAACGAGCGCGTGCTGTTCACGCACGAACAGGCCTTCGCCGACCGCGAGGGCTTTTACGCCGACTTGCGCGCGAAGCTGCCGGAAGTGGAAATCGTCGAGGTCCCCGCAAGCGAGGTGAGCCTTGCCGATGCGATCCGCTCCTACCTGTTCAATGCCCAGCTGGTAACGCTGCCCTCGGGCGAGGCTGCGCTCGTGCTGCCCGGAGAAGCGCGGGAAACGCCGGCCGTGTGGGCCTGGCTGGAAGGCCATGTCTCCGGCAACGGGCCGATCCGCCATCTCTTCGTCCATGACTTGCGCGAATCGATGGCCAATGGCGGCGGCCCCGCCTGCCTGCGCCTTCGCGTCGTCGCCAATCCCGCGGCGGTAGACCCGCGCTTCATGGCGACGCCTGAAAAGCTCGACCGCATCGAAGCCCTCGTCGCGCGCCTCTGGCCCGAACACATCGCCGTGGAAGACCTGTCGAACCCCGCCCTCTGGGCCGATTGCCTTTCCGCCCGCGCCGCACTCTGCAAGGAACTGGGGCTTGAGGAACTGGACCGGGATGCGTTCTGACACCTGACCCGTCACTGCCCCTTTTCCAGCCAGAAGCATCCGGCCGCGCGCAACCGGCGCTTTTCGCAACTGCACATTCCTGTTTTGCAATGGTTCCGCCGCACTCAGCCTTCATATTGTAAGGCATGGCCCTGATTTCAGAAACCGTTCGCTCTTCCCTTCTTCCCGATCCGATCCGCGCCGCGATCTTCGACATGGACGGCACCCTGCTCGATACCGAGGCCGCGCATGGCAGGGCTTTCGCGCAGACCGGCAAGGCGATGGGCTATCCGCTGGCCGAAGAACTGCAGGCCTCCATGGTCGGCATCCACCGCGATGGATCGCGCCGGCTGGTGGCGGACTTCATGGGGCCTGACTTTCCGCTCGACCGGTTCTTTGCGGAGAGCGACGCGGTGTTCGAAGCCATGCTAGAAGCCGGAATTCCGCTTCGTCCCGGCGCGGACGTGATTCTGGCGCACTTCGCCAAGGCAGGCGTGCCGATGGCGATCGCCACGTCTTCCGAGGCGCCTTATGCGCAGCAGCGGCTGGAGAAGGCCGGGCTGCTCCACTATTTCGATGTCGTCGTCACCCGCAACGACGTGGCGCAGGCAAAGCCACATCCCGAACCCTATCTCCTGGCCGCCAGCCGTCTGGGCGTCGATCCGGCGCACTGCGTCGCCATCGAGGACAGCCCGGCGGGCGTTCGCTCGGCCACGGCGGCAGGGATCGCCACGGTCATGGTACCCGATCTCCTGCCTGCGACCGAGGAACAGACACTGGTCTGCGCGCAGGTTCTGCCGAGCCTCCATGCACTGCGCGACCTGCTGCTGGCGCCTGCGGAAAGCTGATCCGGCCGCCGTCCCGGATCGAAATCCAGGGCGATGAATTGGGCCGTGCATAGCTGCGGTTCGGCGCTGGACCCGCCCGGCCCGACATGGCTACGGGCGGGCGGATGAGCATCATCGCCACCATCATGAATTCGACCACCGGCCAGCCCATCCAGAAGATGACCTTCGGCCGCATGCCCAAGCCCTGGGCCAGCTTCAACCTCGCGAGCGGCGAACTCGTTACCGCGGACCGCGTCCATGTGGGCAAGCCCGCACCGGGCAAGTTCGCGGCCCCGGTCGAAGTCTGGGTCACGCCGAAGGCCTGACCCTTTTCGCAAACCCCGCCCTCAGGAGGGGCGAGCCGCCTGAACGTCGGGATGCGCCGCGGCGAAAGCCGGGTGCTCCCGGCAAGCCGCCTCGATCTGCGTCAGATGCGGAAAGGCCCCGAGATCGCAGGAAAATCGCCGCGCATTATAGAGCTGCGGCATAAGAACGCATTCGAACATGCCGGGCGCGCCGAGCAGGAACTCCCCCGCCCCGCGCTGCGCCAGCCGCGCCTCCACGCCCTCGAAAGTGCGGGCGATCCAGTGCCGATACCAGACATCGATCTCGTCCTGCGAATGGCCGAGGTCATGTTTGAGGTAAGCCAGCACCGGCAAGTTGAGCGGTGCGTGAAGTTCGGTGGCAATCGCCATGGCCAGTTCGCGCACGGCGAAACGATCCTCGACATCGCGGGGGAGCAGCGGACGGTCCGGGAAACGCTCGTCGAGCCATTCCAGGATCGCCATCGACTGCGCGTAGATGCGCCCGTCGACCTCCAGCGCCGGAACACCGCCGAAGGGATTCAGGCGGCGGTATTCCTCGGAGCGCTGCTCCGCGCCAAGCAGGTTCACTTCGACCTGCTCGTATTCCAACCCCTTGAGGGCCAGCGCAATCCGCAGGCGATAGCTGGTGGAGCTGCGCCAGTAGCCATGAAGCCGCACGCGATCAGGTCTCCGCCGCGATCTTCTCGTGCAGCCACGCGGCATGGCGCGGTGCCTTGCGGGTACGCGACCACTCCTCCAGCATGTCATCCGCAACCGCCCTGAGGCTCGCCATCTGGCTGGAGGTCCCGAATTGCCAGGCCAGTTCGAGGCGGTGGCCGTTCGGATCGAAGAAATAGATCGACTTGAACACCCCGTGGTGGACCGGGCCCACCACTTCCAGCCCGCGCGCTTCGGCCCGCTGTTTGGCGGCAAGCAGACCTTCCTCGCTCTCGACCTTGAAGGCGATATGCTGGACCCAGGCCGGGGTCGCCTCGTCCCGGCCCATCTCGGGCGCATTCGGCAGCTCGAAGAAAGCCAGCACGTTGCCGCCGCCGCAGTCGAGGAAGACATGCATGTAGGGATCGGGCGCGCCGGTGGAGGGCACCTTGTCCTCGGCAATGGCAAGCATGAAATCCATGCCCATCACATCGCGGTAGAAGTCCACGGTCTCCTTGGCGTCGCGGCAGCGGTAGGCGACATGGTGGATTCCGCCGAGAATGGGGGCCGGTTGGGGGCTCTGTTCAGTCATCTTCTCTCTCCGTACATCCGAAGTGGTGCGCCGGTCGTGCCTGGACAAGCTTCCACTTCGGCAGGCCTGCCCTTGGGCCAGGGCTCGGAATGGGCGGGATGAGGTTTTCCTCTTCTCTCCCGCCCTTTCGGTAGTGCTCGCCTATTCCGCCGGTTCTTCCATCTCTCGGGCGGGGCTCTCGGCAGGCTTCAGCACGCCGCGGCGGATCTGGTCGCGCTCCATGCTCTCGAACAGCGCCTTGAAGTTGCCGTTGCCGAAGCCGTCGTCGCCCTTGCGCTGGATGAATTCGAAGAACACCGGCCCCACCCGCGCTTCGGCGAAGATCTGGAGCAGCAGGCGCGGCTGGCCGCCGTCGGTCGTACCATCCAGCAGGATGCCGCGCGCCTTGAGTTCGTCGGCCGGCTCGCCGTGCCCGGGCAGGCGCTCGGCCAGCATCTCGTAATAGGTTTCCGGCGGCGCGGTCATGAAGGGCACGCCAAGCGACTTCAGACGATCCCATGCGCCGATGAGATCGTCGCAGATCAGGGCGATATGCTGGATGCCCTCACCGTTGAAGGCCCGGAGGAACTCGTCGATCTGGCCCTTGCCGCCCTCGGCTTCCTCGTTGAGCGGGATGCGGATCTTGCCGTCCGGCGCGGTGAGCGCCTTGGAGGTCAGGCCGGTATATTCGCCCTTGATGTCGAAGTAGCGAATCTCGCGGAAATTGAAGAGCTTCTCGTAATAATCCGCCCAATAGGCCATGCGGCCGCCATAGACGTTATGCGTGAGGTGGTCGATCAGGTCGAACCCAGCGCCGACCGGGTGGCGGTCCACCCCCGGCAGATATTCGAAATCGATGTCATAGATCGACAGCGCGCCGTCGCTTTCCCCGTTTTCATCGATCCGCTCATAACGGTCGATCAGGTAGATGATGGAATTGCCGATGCCGCGAATGCCGGGAAGGTGCAGTTCCATCGGGCCGGTCGCGACCTGGATCGGCTCGGCCGAACGCGCCAGAAGTTCGGCATAGGCAGCGCGGGCGTCCCTGACGCGGAATCCCATGCCGCAGGCGGAGGGACCGTGTTCGCGGCTGAAGAACCAGGCCGGGCTGTGCGGCTCGTAATTTGTGATGAAGTTGATCCCGCCCTGACGCCAAAGCTCAACGTCCTTCGAACGGTGGCGGGCGATCTTGGTAAAGCCCATCGCTTCGAAAACCGGCTCCAGCACGCCCTTCTCGGGTGCGGAGAATTCAACGAACTCGAATCCGTCGAGGCCGATGGGGTTGTCGAAGATGTCGGTCATGGGGTCAGTTCTCCGAAGGGGGTTTCGCCGGAAAGCAGGTCTCCGGCGGGAATGGGCGGCGCGGCGCGCCAGGTTTCGTAGACCGGGCCGAAGTCCAGCCCGACGAGGTCCTCGATCAGCTGCGGCAGGCTTTCGAGGACGAAATAGGTCTTCTGGAAGGAGTCGATCATGTAGCCCGTGCGCATGACGCGGACCGCATCGAACGGCAGGCGCAGGACCTCGCGATCCTCGATCGAATAGCGCGTCTCGCTGGACGAGGAGATGATCCCGGCGCCGAAGACCTTCAGCCCGCCATCCTCGCGCACCAGCCCGAACTCGATGGTGTACCAGTAGATCCGTGCCAGCATGTCGAGCGCGTCCATCGCCATCGCCCGCGTTCCGGCCTTGCCGTAAAGCTCCAGGAAATCGGCGATCGTCGGGTCCAGCAGCATCGGCACATGGCCGAAGAAATCATGGAACACGTCCGGCTCGACGAGGTAGTCCAGTTCATGTTCCTCCCGCAGCCAGCGCGTCACCGGGAAGCGGCGATGGGCGAGATGGTCGAAGAACACCGCATCGGGAATGAAACCGGGCACGCCGACAAGCTGCCAGCCGGTAGCAGGGCCGAGAATCGCATTGGCATCCTCGAAGCGCGGAATACCCTCCGCACAGTCCAGCCGCGCGAGCCCTTCGCGGAAGGCCGCACAGGCATGCGTCGCCACCAGCGCCGATTGCCTCGCGTGGAGGCGGCGCCAGCGTTGGTGCATCTCCGGGGTGTAGGAATGCCAATCCTGGCCGACGGTATAGTCGGCGGCGGCGCCTTCGTACTCTCCCCGAAGCCCGCTCGTGGATGTCTCTGTCGACGGCTTCTTCATTCTGGAGAGATTATCACAAGCCACGCGCAAGATTCGTGCATTTGCACGCGCCGTCTTATGTCATAATAGCGGAATCCACCAGGAACCCGGATTTTTGAAGGGGAATCATGCAGCTCGACCTTTTCGACCGCAAGATCATCGCATCGCTACAGGAAGACGCGCGCATGGCGGTGGCGCAAGTGGCGGAACGCACCGCCCTTTCCGCCACGCCGGTAAGCCGCCGGATCAAGCGTCTGGAAGATGAAGGCGTGATCCTGGGCTATGCGCCGGTGCTCGACCCGCGCAAGCTGGGCTTCGAGATCGAAGCCTATGTGCTCATCAACCTCAACGCCCATATCGACGAGAACATCACGCGCTTCGAACAGGCGATCCGCGACAATCCCTATGTCATCGCCTGCCACGCCGTGACGGGGGACATGGACTATCTGGTCCACATCATCGCCCGGGACGTGGAGCATCTCTCGCAGATCACCCTGAAGACGCTGGTTCGCATCCCCGGCGTGCGCGATGTGAAGTCGAGCATCGTGCTGGAGGCGATCAAGGAGCCCCGCACCCTTCCTCTCGAATAAGCGCCGCCGGACGGCACGGGGCCATCCGGCGATATAGGCCCTAGTCGTAATCGATGGCCAGCTTGGTGGGCGCGCCGCGCCCTTCAAGGAAGTTCGCGAGGTTGCGGTGAAGGTTGATGACCTTCTGCTCCTGATGCGGATTGGGCAGCGGCCCGCGGAAGCCCGAAGACTTCATGCCCTTCTGCACGAACTCCATGTTCGAGAAGTCCTGAGCCAGCACCGAACCCCAGTTGTCGCCGGTTGGGTCAGCGTAAGTCCACTCCGTTTCCGGCACCTCGCCTTCGGGGAAGCGTTCCAGCGCATAGCTTTCGAAGATGCACTTGTTCGGATCGTCGCCATAGGGGCGCACGCGGTAGCAGAGTGCGAAAGTCACCCCGTGCAGGATGTTCTGGTTGGGGAACAGGCCCCAGGCGAGCCCGGCCTCGGCCATGATCTCGGCCGGGACTTCCGGCCAGGCGACGCCCCGCGCGGCATCGTCGCGCTTGGCCGATGCCATCCAGTGCGCGATGACATCCTGCGCCGAGGTCCCCTCCGGCAGTTCGTCGACCAGGCGGCTGGCCGCGTTGACGAGTGTTTCCGTCGAGGCGGAGTAGTTCACCGTCTCGTAGTTTTCCTTGATCAGCTCGTACGTCGAGCGGCGCGGATCGTCGCCCTTGCCGGCGCGGGTGGTGCCGGCGCTTTCACTCATCGCGAACTTGCTGTCGCGCGTGTCGTAGCTGGACACCGAGTGCAGCCCATACTGCTTCGAGAGCGCGTAGTAATTGCCGTAGGCCAGAAGCTGGGTATGGGTTCCGGCAACGTGATAGGGTTCCAGGAACGCCTCGATCGCGGTCTTCCAGTTGCAATCGTAGATGGCCCACTGGCGCCACTTGTAGCGCATCTTCGCGAGTTCGAAGTGATCGAGGATCTCGCCCGCGCGGCCCATCCATTCCTTCAGGGGAACGCAGTCCGGGTCCATGTTGATATAGATGAAGCCGCCCCAGGTATCGACCTGCACGTCCGACAGGCAGGTCATTTCCGGCGTGAGCTTGTTGTGCCAGTCCTGCGGGTCGAGAATGTAGGTGTTCTTCCCGTCGAGATCGAAGGTCCAGCCGTGGAAACCGCAAACGAAGCTGCGGCGATTGCTGCCGCGCACGTCGTGAGCACCTTCGGGAACGGAGACGAGCTGGCGGCCGCGGTGGGGGCAGACATTGTGGAAGGCCCGCAGCGAGCCGTCTTCCCGGCGCAGGACGATGACCGATTCGTCCGCGACGTTATAGGTCATCCAGTCTCCCGGATTGGGAAGGTCGGTCTCCCGCTCGACCATTTGCCAGATCTTCGGCCACAGCAGCTTCTTCTCTGCCGCAAGGTATTCCTTCGAAAGGAAGGCATCGGTGGGGTAAGTGGCGAGGCGTTCCTCATCCATATCCTTGGCGGTCAGCGTAGCCGACTGCGACTTGCCCGTCTCTTTCACGTGGCCTCTCCCGTTATCAACAGGTGTGTTCATTAAGCCATCGTACGAGGCAGTGCCAGCCGCCGCGCTGCCAAGGCGCAACGCCCGGGCGATACAACCATGGGAGATGCGCAGAAGGGGAGGGAACGCGGCGCGTCCCTCCCCTTCCACTTTTTCAGAGAGCGATGGCGAGGCGTGAATGTGCGCCCCGCCCGTCACTCACCCGCGCGTCATCACAGGGCGATGACGCCGCCGTCGTCCTTGGTGATCGCCACGATCGCCGAACGCGGACGCACCGTCGCCGCCGGAGAGCCGGCCTGGCTATCGGGCCAGTGGCTGGACGGCGCGGCGGGCGTGCCGTTCTCGCCGGGATGCTGGATGCCGACGAAGAGCGTGCGCCCATCCGGCGTCATGTCGATGCCGGTGATCTCGCACTGGACCGGACCGACCAGGAAGCGGCGCAGGTTGGCGGCGGTCGCTGCCGCGCCAACGATAGTGGCCTGGGTTGCCGTGGCGCCGGCCGAGTCCTTGTTCGTGATGGTCTTCGCCCCGCCATCGCCGACATGGCCGGGGATCGCGGCGAGCAGCATGCAATTGGTGCGGTCCGTCATCGCGCCGTCGTCGGTCTCGATCCAGAGCACGGGGTTGATCTGGCCCGCCGGATTGGTGCTGCGCGAGAAATAGCAGCCGTCCGGGCTGGAGAAGTCGTTGTCCACGGTGAGCCCGGAGACGTTGACGTTGGCGTCGCTGCCGTAATCGGTCGCATCGGCGCCGAACAGGTAGATATCCCACTTGAAGGTGAGCGATGCGGTATTGTCGCCATCTTCGCGCAGGCGGACGATGTGGCCGTTCGGATTGCCGTAGCTGGTCGAGGCCGAAAGGTTGGGATCGCCATAATGACGCGGATTGGCGGGATCGGTGCCGGCGAGCGGGCGACCGGCGGCATTGTTGTTGGTGAGCGTGAGATAGATTTCCCCCGTCACCGGGTTGCCTGCCGTCCATTCCGGCCGGTCCATCGGCGTTGCGCCCAGGGCGTCCGCGGCAAGGCGCGGATTGACGAGAATGTCGGCCTGGTCGGCAAAGACGTATTCCGGCGTGGAGCCGCTTGCCGGGCGGTTGGGAACCGAACCGAACACCAGCGGCAGCCACTGGCCCGTGCCGTCGGCACCGAACTTCGCGACGTAGAGGATACCGGCGTCGAGGTACTTGTCGCCCATGGCGAGGCGGCTGGTCGTCGAAGCATCGGCGGCGGCATAAGTCGCCGTGGAGACGAACTTGTAGAGGTATTCACGGCGCGAATCGTCGCCCATGTAGACGCCGACCTTTTGCCCGGCGACGGCACGCACGAAAGCGCCTTCATGGCCGAAACGCCCCAGCGCGGTGCGTTTGCGCGGCGTCGAGGTCGGATCGTAGGGATCGATTTCGACGACCCATCCGTACTGGTTGGGCTCGTTGCGGAAATCGTCCGAAGCGGCAGCGCCGATGGCGCTGGCGTTCCACTTGGTGAAGATGGTGTCGGTCGAGGCCACGGTCGACCAGGCGTAGCTGCCCACTGTGCTGGTCACGCCGTAGCGGGCCAGCGCTGTGACTTCCCGAACCGGTCTTGCGGCGTTGTCGGTGCTGACGCGGCGGAAATAGCCTGCCCAGTTTTCCTCGCAGGTGAGGTTGGTTCCCCAGGGCGCGATGCCGTTGGCGCAGTTGTTGATCGTTCCGCGTCCCGCGGTGCCGGCGGCAGAATAGGCGGTAACCAGCAGGGTCGAGCCGGCGGCGGGGCCGTGGAAGCTCATCGGCGTGTTCGGGGTAATGCGGCGATTGAACGCGCTGGTCGGCACATAGGACCACTTGCGGCTGCCGGCATCGATATATTCCGACACCGAGACACCGTGCGCCTCGATCTCCTTGAGCGCTTCCGCTGCAGGGCGGGGGCCGGTGGAGACGTTGGTGGGGCCGTTGGGATGCAGGTACTGGACGTTGAGGTTCTCGTGGTTCTGCACCATGAGCCCGCGCGTCGAGCTGGTTTCGTCACGTGCGCCGGCCGCCGAAAGCCCGAAGAAGTGCAGAGCATCGCCATGGTCGCCGATGCGCTGGGCGAAGTTGTCATCCGTGCCGTCGTTGGCATAGGCGGAGACGCCGGTGGCCAGCGGATCGCCGAGGCGGGTCATCACCGTGACCGAATAGCCTGACGGCACCTTCACGGTATCCGCAAGGCTGTGAGGTACGGCAGCGAAGCCCAGCACCGCCGGCGACACGCGAATGGTCGTGGTGGCGGTGCGGGTCTTGCCGACGACGTCCTTGGCCGAGAACGTGAAGACCAGATCGGTCGCGGCGCTCACGGCGGGTGCGATGAAGGAGACCGACGAACCCGAACCGGTCAGTTCGACATCGGGACCCGAGGTCTGCGCCCAGGCCGTGTCGAACCCGGCATAACCGTTCGCCGGGCTGCCGGTGAGGGTCACGACACGTCCGGCGCTGGTCGCGACATTGGCGCCGGCGGTAACGGCCACGCCTTCGCCGTCGTCATCGCCGCAGGCGGCGAGCACGGCCGTGCCCATGAACGCCATGGTCGTTGCGCCAGCGCCCCGGAACAGGGCCTGCCGGCGCGAATAGCGCTCTACCGCCATGCTTTCGAGCGAGCGCTCGGTGGTGGAATTGGTATCGACATCGCCATCGGTGTAACCGTTGGCGGGAAGCCCTTCAGTCATGGATTTGCCCCTGTTCCTGTAACATTCGCACAGGGGGTGCTAGGGGCGCTTCATGGCAATTGAGCGCAAGTTCGATGGCAGTTCGGTGTCTCTTTCACGACAACCGGACCGGACCGGATCCAATAGCCGCGCGAAGGCCGGACCTGCGGTTCAATCCGCGGAGGGATAGACTCCGCCGAGCACTTTATTGAAATGCGCAGCGACGTGATCGTTGCACGAACAGGCCTTGCTGCGCAGGCTCTCGCGGTCGGACACGGCTATGCCGCCACGGCGCGTGCGGACCAGCCCTTCCCGCTTGAAACGCTGGAGCACGCGGCTGGCATAGCTGCGACCGATCCCCATCATGGAGGCAAGCTGTTCCTGCGTCATCGTCACGTCGTTGCGGCCGATCCGGTCGACCGCGGCGCCGAGCCACTTGGCCGCGCGCTGTTCGATCGTGTGGACGGCATTGCAGGCGATCGACTGGAACACTTGCGCCATCATGCAGTCCGCATAACGCGAGAAAAGATTGCCGATCACCGGGGACTGGCGCTTCGCCTCGTCAAGCTGCCGCGTCGGGATGCGCCAGAACAGGCCGCCGTGAAGCACGTTGGCCCGGGCATAGGCGGGAAGGCTGCCCTGGCTGACCACTCCGCCAAGCGCGCCTTCGCGCCCCACCAGAATCGTTTCCACCGCGATGCCGCTGTCGAGCTCCACGAAGAACGAGCAGACCGAGGCGCCGCGCGGAAGATAGCAATACTCCACCGCATCGCCCGGCTGGTAGATCACCTCGCCGGATTTCATGCGCACTTCCGCAAGATGTGGTTGCAGCAGGGCGAAGTCCGCGGGCCTCAGCGCTGCGAGAAGATCGCTTTGCTCCTGGCTCGTCTGTAACTCCATCTTCATCGGCTCCCTGATCTGCCGTGATGCCTTTGCCGCGGGGACCCGGGCGGTAAGGGTCACAATGCGGCAGGTCGCTTGCGGTTCCCGCCTCAACCGTACAGAAGTGAACAGACGGCGCGCAGAGAGCTCGCTAAAGCGTTCCTGAGGAACATATCTCCAACGCAAGCGTTCTGCTGCCTTGGACGGGGGCAGTTCCGCAAAGACGGTCGCGCACCCATCCGCTTGCGACGATTAATGTTAGGCGAATTTGAGAATGCGGACCGAGGACCTGACTTTCCAAGACACCGACCTGCCGACCGCGCTGCGCGCCGCCACGGCAGAGCTCGCAGGCTTCGACGCCTTCGCCCCTGCTTTCGCCCAGGCCTTCGCGCTCAGCGCGGATATCGTTATTGTTTCCGAAAGCGAAGCGCGTGGCTGACGGCATGCATCAGGTAAACCTTTCCACCTGCGACCTCGAACCGATCCACATCATCGGCCGCATCCAGAGCTTCGGCTGGCTTCTGTCGTTTTCGAGCGACTGGATCATCAATCACGTCTCTCTCAACTGCGAAACCCTGTTCGGCGTTGCGCCAGCCGACATGGTGGGCGTGCCCGCCACGCAGTTCCTCTCGCCCGAGGCGATGCACGACGTGCGCACGCGCCTCCAGGTTCTCGGCGGCGCCGCCACTGTAGAGCGCCTCTTCGAAGTGGACCTGCTTGGCGACGGACGGCTGTTCGACATGGCGGTCCATGCCTCCGGCCGATCCTATGTGCTGGAGATCGAACCGCATGAGGGCGGGCGCCGCCGCGATTTCGTGAGCTACGTGCGCCCGATGATCGACCGCCTGCGCCAGTCCAGCTCGATCGAGCAACTCTGCGCCAGCGCTGCCCGGCACTTGCGCGGCCTCACCGGGTTCGACCGCGTGATGGTCTACCGCTTCGAGGGCGACGGGGCCGGCGAAGTCGTGGCCGAAAGCCTCAACGGCATGGTCGACAGCTTCAAGGGCCTGCATTTTCCCGCCTCCGACATTCCCGCCCAGGCACGCCGGCTCTACACCCGCAACCTGCTGCGCATCATCAGCGACGTGGACGACCCCACCGTGCCGATCTACCCGGCGACCGACCCGAACGGCGATCCGCTGGACCTGTCGATGTCGGGCCTGCGGGCGGTCTCTCCGATCCATGTCGAATACTTGCGGAACATGGGCGTGAAGGCGTCGATGTCGGTCTCGATCATGCGACGCGGCAAGCTCTGGGGCCTGATGGCCTGCCATCACTATTCTCCCCTCACACTGTCCTATTCGGTCCGCACCGCGAGCGAGCTGTTCGGCGAATTCTTCGCCTATCTGCTGGAGCAGAAGGAAACCGACTTCGCGCTGGAGCAACGCTCCGCCTCGATGCGCCTTCACGACGAGATGATGGCCCGCGTGGCCTCCGGCGGATCGCTGCTCGAAGCCTTCGAGGATTTCTCCGAATCCATCGGCCGCGTCATCCCGTTCGACGGGGTGATCGGCTGGGTGGATGGCCGCTTCATGAGCCATGGTACGACGCCGAGCGAGGCGCAGTTCTCGCTGCTCGCCCGCTTCCTCAACACGGCCGGAGCAAGCACGGTGTGGTCCACCGATTCGATCGGCTCGCTGTTCGAGCCCGCACGTGAATGGACGGACAGGGCCGCCGGCCTGCTCGCGCTGCCGGTCAGCCGCACCCCGCGCGACTATATCGTGCTGTTCCGCCGCGAGCAGCTTCGCGAAGTGAGCTGGGCAGGAAATCCCGAGAAGGCGATCGAACTCGGTCCGAACGGTGCCCGGCTCACCCCGCGCAAGAGCTTCGAGATCTGGAAGGAAGAACGGCGCGGGCAATCGCGCCCCTGGACGGAGGAGGAAACCCTCGCCGCCGATGCCCTGCGCATCACCTTGCTCGAAGTGGTCCTCCGGCTCGCCGACGCCGCCCATATCGAGCGCGAACAGGCGACCCGCCAGCAGGACATGCTGATCGCGGAACTCAACCACCGCGTCCGCAACATCCTCAACCTGATCCGGGGTCTGGTTACCCAGAGCAAGGAAGGCGCCCGAACGATCGACGATTTCGCCGAGATCGTCGGCAGCCGCATCCACGCCCTTGCCCGCGCGCACGATCAGGTGACGCAGAAGGACTGGACACCCTCGTCGCTCTACGACCTGATCCGCACCGAAACCGCCGCCTATGTCAGCGACGGCGCCGATCGCGTCGTGATCGACGGACCCGACGCCCTCATCGCGCCCAGCGCCTTCACGACACTGGCGCTGGTGTTCCACGAACTGATGACCAACTCGTGCAAGTACGGGGCGCTCTCGGACTCGCGCGGCACGGTCACCGTTTCGCTCAATCGCGGCGAGGACGGATCACTGGAGATTGACTGGCACGAATCCGGTGGCCCCGCAGTAAGGACACCCACCCGGCGCGGCTTCGGCTCCACCATCATCGAACGGACCATCCCGCATGAACTGGGCGGCTCGGCCTCGGTGGTCTATCCGGTGGAGGGGATGAAGGCCCTGTTCCTGCTCCCCGCCGATCACGTCGCCAGTTTCGAGACGCCCAGTGCGGCCGAGCGCGAACCCGCGCCGCATGTGCCCGAAGCCTCGGACCTTGCCGGCACCTTGCAGGACGGCATCGCCCTGATCGTCGAGGATAACGTCATCATCGCGATGGAGGCGGAAGACGTGCTGCGCGACCTCGGCTTCGGCGACTGCCGCATCACCGGTTCGGTGCAGGACGCCATGGCCCTTGTCGAAGGCAACGGCGTTTCCTTCGCGATGCTCGACGTCAATCTCGGCAAGGATACCAGCGAGCCGATCGCCCACGCCCTTCACGAGCGCGGCGTGCCGTTCATTTTCGCAAGCGGCTACGGCGAACGCGCGTTGATGGCCGGAGATTTCAAGCGCGTGCCGGTCGTGACCAAGCCTTATGGCGAACGCGACGTGCGGGCGGCTATTGGGCGATTGCGGCGAGGCTAGAAAGGAAGGGCAGGAATCGGCGCCCTGCCCCCTAGCCCCAGCTCGCCATTAGCCCCAACTCGCCGCGGCAGGAGCCGCTTCCAGGAAAGCGATCAGCCCCCGCTCCTCACGTGCGAGCCACTGGGTGCGGCGCGGCAACCGGGCCGGAAGCTCCGGCACCGGCTCCGCATGGCGGACGAATGCGATCAGCGCCGGGTGGACATAGGACTTTCGCGCAATCGCGGGCGTATTGCCGAGATGCTCGGCCACGTCCTCCAGCACGGCCTTCAGCGTCACGCCCGGCTCCCGCCAGATCCGCGCGAAAGCCAGAGTGCTCGCGGCGAACGTGCGGAAATCCTTGGCCGAAAAGTCCTCGCCCATGGTCTCGTGCAGGTAGTCGTTCACGTCCTGCGAGCCGACCGGGACCGAGCACCCCTCCCCGTCGAGATACTGGAACAGGTGCTGTCCCGGCAGGTCCTGCATCTTCCTGACGCAGGACACGAGCGCCCGGTCGCTGGAGGTGACCTCGCGCAGCTTGCCGTGCTTGCCCCGGAACCGCAGCCGTAGCTTGCGCCCCTTGAGCGTGGCATGGCGCCCGCGCAGCGTGGTTGCCCCGAAACTGCGGTTCTGGGTAGCATAGCGCTCGTTACCCACGCGCATGGCCGCACTGTCCAGCAAGGCGACAACCGATGCCACCGCCCGCTCCCGGCACAAGGTGGAGAGCGCGAGGTCTGCCGCCACCCGCTGCCGCAACCCGGCGAGCGCATGTCCGAAAGCGGCGCAGCGGTCGAACTTGGAGGCATCCCGGTCCGCGCGGTATTCGGGATGATAGCGATATTGCTTGCGTCCGCGCGCATCGAACCCCGTCGCCAGCAGGTGGGCGGCGGGATCGGGCGAAAACCAGCAATCGACATAGGCGGGCGGCAGGGCGATGCGATTCAGCCGGTCGATCTCCTCGCGGTCGGTGATGCGGCCGCCATCGGGATCGTGATAGGCCCATTTGCCTGACCTGATCGGCCTGCGGGTGATGCCCGGCTCGGTTCCATCGGCAAATGTGAGACGCGCCATCGAAAAGGGCCCTTGGTCGGAGCGCCGCGTTATCGGGCGCCTGCCCTGTCAAAACGCACGATACGGCGCGAAGTTGTCCCGCGGCGGAACCCCGCGCGCATACCGGCCGTTGCTCCTGCAATACCCGGCGCCGCCCGCAGAGGGCCCCCGCACAGGAAGGAGCATGACCATGGCCGATGCCCGTATCTTCGAGGATCTCAAGTCCGATCACGACCGTCACCGCAAGATGCTCGCCCAGCTTGGCGAGACTCAGGGCGACAGCCCGGAACGCCGCGAGCTATTCGAGGATCTGCGGCGCGAACTGCAGGCTCACGCCGCGGCGGAAGAAGAAGCGCTCTACGCCACCATGCTCGCCTGCCCCGACTTGCGGGACGAGGCCCGGCACTCGGTATCCGAGCACAAGGAGATCGACGACTATCTCGGCGAGCTGCTCGACATCGATATGGGTTCGGGCGCCTGGCTGATGAAGTTCAAGGACATGCGCCACCGCTATCTCCACCATATCGACGAAGAGGAGGAGGAGATGTTCCCTTCGGCGGCCAAGACCCTTTCCGGCGAAGCGGAGAAGAAGATGGCGCAAACGTTCGAGAAGCGGAAGCCGAAGGAGCTCGCCATCGCGGCCGAACAGAAGCCCGGCGACGACAAGGAGTGAATTCCTGCGGCGGGCCGGCCCACTCGGCCCGCCGCAGTTTCGGGAACGTCAGGCCCACAGGCGGCGTTGGATTTATGCAATCAGGAGGAGACCTGCCATGGAAACCCATGTTCGCGACAAGTTCTGGAAAGCCTTCGCGGCCAGTCCGCTGATGATGATAAAGCTCGATGCGGCCCATGGCCATGCCGAGCCGATGACCGCCCTGTTGGACAGGGACGCGCATCACGCGGTGTGGTTCTTCTGCAAACGCGACAACCGCATCGGACAGGGCGGCCGTGCCATGGGGCAGGTCATCACCAAGGGACACGACGTGTTCGCCTGTATCGCCGGCACCCTGGTGGAGGAAACCGACGCTGCCGTTCGGGACCGCCACTGGAGTAATGCGGTAGAGGCTTGGTTCCCGAACGGGAAATCCGACCCGTCGATCGTGATGCTGCGCTTCGAGATCGACGATGCCGAAGTCTGGACTTCCGATATCGGAATTACCGGCCTGTTCAAGCTCGCGACGGGCGGGACCATCGATCCCTCCAGGGCCGGCGAGCACGAAGTCGGCGCGGTCTGATCTTCAAACAATAAAAAGCGCGGGAAAGGCCGAAACCTTTCCCGCGCTTTTTATTGTCCGGATCAGGCGCGGACCAGCGGTTCCAGTTCCACAGGGCGTTCGCTGTCCGGGCTATCGGCTAGTGCGTAGGCGATCGCAGCGAGGATCGCCTGGCGCGAGAACGGCTTCTGCACCACGCCAATCGCGGTCGGAGCCGGAGAGTCGATCTGGCCGGGATTGGCGGTGACATAGATGACGCGGGCCCCGAACCGGACGGCCAGGTCCCGGGCAACCGCAGGACCGGTCAATCCGTCCCGCAAGTTGAGATCGACCAGCGCGACATCGGGCGCCTCCCCCAGCGCCGCCACGGAAGCGGCGTCGGGGAAAGTGCCGAGGACGGCATGTCCGCCATCGGAGAGGATATCTTCCAACTGCAATGCCACGAGGAATTCGTCCTCGACGATAAGAACCTTGGAGAAACTCTTGGCAGAATTCGGGATCATGGAGCCCAAGACGGCTTTCCTTGTCAGGCAGCGACCGCTTCGCGGGCTTCTGCAATCTCGTCGGCGTTGGCGATCTTGACCAGTTCGGCGAAGAACGCATCGACCGCTTCACCGGTAAGGACGAAGTTATGGCGGAAATCGGGGAGCTGGCCGGATTCGATGACCTTCGACAGCATCGAGCGGGCACGGCAGATCCGGCTCTTCACGGTGCCAAGCGCGATGCCGCAGATGTGAGCGATCTCTTCATAGGAGAGATTGCCTGCCGCCACCAGGATCAGCGCTTCGCGGTAGCTGTCGGGAATGGCGGTCAGCGCGCGCAGGACATCCGCCAGTTCGACGGCGCTTTCCTGGCTCGCCTCGGCGCGCAGGATACGCTCCGCCGCCACTTCGTCATATTCGCCGTGGAAGCGGGCGCGGCGCGCTTCGCTGTAGAAATGATTGCGCAGGATCGTGAAGGTCCAGGCCTTGAAGTTGGTACCCGCTGCATAGCGATGACGCGCGGCCCATGCGCGGAGCATGGCTTCCTGCGCAAGATCGTCCGCCCGGTCACGGCAACCGCAAAGACCGCGCGCGAAAGCGCGAAGATGCGGGGCCACTTCGGCAAGGGCGCGCTTGAAATCGCGGTCGCTGAGGGCTGCCACTTCCACAGGCACGGTCGTCGCTGCGTTATCGGCGCCGGTTCCGGCTTCGGTTGTTGCGGACATCGTGTTTCCCTCCATGGCTGATCACGGCTCGTGATCCGTCAGTTGGGCAAACGCGACTAATGCACACAAAGTTCCCGAAACCGCACTGAACGCCGTTCAGAAGCACCTGCCACACGATGGAACGAGGCCCCGGCGCGACCGATCGCGCAATCACGCATTCCCAGCGCACCGGAGCAGGCTGAAAATTTCCGTGGCATGCAGATTTTTTGGCGACCGCCGGGAACAACCATGCTCCGGAAACTTTGAGGCCTCCGTTCACTCTGCGGTGAACGGAGGCCTCCGGGATCGGGTCACCACCGGTTTGCGGGGGGTGGGGGAGCCAGTGGTGATACCGTTGGAACGTGCATTGCCAGACTTGGTTCCCGCGTGATGTTTGTGTGCGAGAAAAATTTTCGGGTTGCCCTGCCCCATCTGCCGCGTCAGACAAGGAACGCTGGTCGGGAGGGGGCGCGAGCCGCCGATGCGAGATGAAAACACGGGAAGATGACTTCCCACGATCCGAGGAATTTCGATGTCCGTCTCTGACCAGATCGCCATCCAGCTGCCCTATCTGCGCCGCTATGCCCGCGCGCTGACAGGTTCGCAGCATTCAGGCGATGCTTATGTCCGCGCCACTCTCGAGGCCGCGCTGGCCGACAAGACGCTGCGCGACGATATCGCGCGCAGCCGCGCCGCACTCTACGCCGCGTTCACCCGCATCTGGTCGACCAGCCATGTCGACGATCCGGGTCTGTCCGGCGAAGGCGGCCAGCACGAGCAGGCTGCGCAGACCCGGCTTGCGATCGTTGCCCCCACGCACCGGCAGGCCCTTCTGCTGACCACGGTGGAAGAATTCTCCCGCGAGGATACCGCACGCATCCTCGACGTGACGCCCGACGGCGTGGATGCGCTGGTTGCCCAGGCCATTCTCGAGATCGAGAGCGAAAGCACCACCGAAGTTCTCATCATCGAGGACGAGCCGCTCATTTCGATGCAGCTTGAAGGGCTCGTCACCGAACTCGGCCACCGCGTAGTCGGTACGGCCGCAACCCATGCCCAGGCGGTGGAGATCTTCGAGCGCTCGCCCGCCGGTCTCGTCCTGGCCGATATCCAGCTCGCCGATGGCAGTTCGGGCATCGAGGCAGTGGAAGACCTGCTCAAGTTCGGCGACGTGCCGGTGATCTTCATCACCGCCTATCCCGAACGCCTGCTCACCGGGGAACGTCCGGAACCGACCTATCTGGTCACCAAGCCGTTCCAGGAAGCCACCGTGCGCGCGGCGATCAGCCAGGCCCTGTTCTTCGGATCGAGCAAGCCGCTCGGCTGATCGGCTCCGGCGCTACCCATTCGGTCATACCCGCCCCGCCGGTTCGCCCCGGCGGGGTTTTTCTTCAGCTATTCGCGGGGCGTTCGCCTGCATCGATAGGGGGAAGCGCGCGGCCGAACCGGTCGCGCGGGGCCTGCTCCTCGAACGTCAGCGGCGGCGGCTGGAAGCCGAGATGCAGGACCAGGGCATCATGGATAGGCGCAAGGAAACGCACCCCGGCACAGCCACCGACCTGCCAGACGACTTCCCCGGCTACGACCTGGTCCTTGCAAAGTCGAAGTTCGATCCGCTCACCCGGTTTCGCGGCAGCCTCAGGAAATTCCACCATGCAGCCGCCGGCGGACAGGTCATAGAGAAAGACCGAATCTCTGCGGTCTTGCCCCAGGCAGTCGATCTTCTTTTCGACGATATGCCGATCCCACTCTCGCGCGTCCATTCGTCTTGCCCTCGATGGATGACGCCAGACAACTTGCACAAGTGTGCCTAATAATTCCTGAAGAACACCTCTCGTGCCGCGCCGCGCGCAACCCGTTGGCCATATGGAACTTTCCGGCTGCAGCCCGATGCCGGCGTTTATCGCCGGTCGTTTCGCAGCGTGAATTCGCGGCTGGCCCGTACCGGCACCTTGAGTCGGCATTCCACCCCGCTCGGCTTGAACCGCAGGTCCACGTCCGACTTGAGTTCGTGCGCCACGATCTTCTCGATCAGATCTCGCCCGAAGCCGCGCTTGGCCGGTTCCACCACCGGCGGACCGCCTTCTTCGCGCCAGTCGATCTCGGCAAGTTCCGGGCTGACCAGGATCCAGTGAACGTGGATCCGCCCGCCTGTCGTGCTCAGCGCACCGTACTTGGCCGCATTCGTGGCCAGTTCGTGGATGGCGAGCCCCAGCGACATGGCGTCGTTAGGCGCCAGCCGAACTTCCGGTCCCGACATTTCCACGTGGCTTTCGTTACCCTCCATGTAGGGCGCCAGTTCCGATCGCACGACATCGCCCAGCACGGCATGTGTCCAGTCGGACTGGGAAAGAAGGTCATGCGTGGCCGAAAGCGCGCGAATGCGGGCGGTCAGGCTTTCGGTGAAATCGTCGATATCGGTGGCGCGCCTGCGGGTGAGCGCGGCGATGGACAGGACGTTGGCCAGAGTGTTCTTCACGCGGTGGTTCAGTTCGCGTGTCAGCGAATTGCGGATCGCCGCCTGGCTCTGGAGCCACTCCAGCACCATGCGGTCTTCCGCCGAACGGCGCGTGATGAGCCGCCCGATCGCCATGACCATAAGCGAGGCCAGCGCACCGAAGAACAGGGTGATCCGCGAAGCGGTGGAAAGCACGCCGACCTTGCGATCACTGATGACAACGACCCATGAGTGGCTGCCCACGTCGATCCGCCGCTCCATCGTCGGCCCGGCGGAACCGTCCGCCCGGCGCTCCGCCAGCAGTTTGTCGGGCGCCACCTCGCCGTCGTAGATCGCCACGTCGATATTGTTGTTGCGATAGAGCTCGCTGGCCGATGTCAGGAAAGTCTCCGCCCGGAATGGGCTGAACACGAAACCCTTCACCTGCCGGCCCGATCGCCCTGACAGGACCGGCATGTAGATCAGGAAACCGGCAGCCTCGGCATTGCTCTCGTCTTGCACCAGATGAACCTTGCCGGACGCCACCGGCTTGCCCAGCTTCATCGCTCGTTCCATCGCCGCGCGGCGCACTTCCTCGGAGAACATGTCGTAGCCGAGCGCCTGCCCGTTACCGTTGATGTCCGGTTCGAGATAGACGATCGGCGCCGCCGTGGTCCGGTCGAAGGTCGGCCTGGGGTAGACAAGGAAATCGGCCCGGCCCGCCGCCTGTATGGACATCTCCATTTCCGACAGGCGATCCACCGCCACGATCGGCGCCCAGCCCATGCCGAGCGAGCCGTAAAGGTCGCCCTTGCCCTGGAGATCCTGCGCGAAGGCGCGGAACTGGTCCTCGCTCACCTCGCGCTGGGTGGCGAAGAGAGCGGCGCCCGCGCGCAGCAGCGCGATATTCTCGGTCGTGCGGCGTTGCAGCGCGGAAGCGATCTCGGTGAGATTGCGATCCAGCTCCACCTGCCGGGTCTGCCGGTCAGCCCGCTCGATCGCCATGACCGACACGGCCGTGGTGATCGAAGCGATAATGAATAGCAGGAACGGCCAGCCGCGCGGATACTTGTGGAACCAAGCCTGCTTCTGGACCCTATCGAGCAGAGCCTGATCAATCACCGGAAATCCCTGCCATCAAATGGGCCTGCATCATTCCTAAAGAGCATCGCCATGCTCCGGACCATTTGCGTGGCAGCCCAGGACAAGACTTCGTAACAAAGGGAACCAAGACCTGCCTCGATTGTTCCAGCGAAAACGACGTTCGGTTGCCTTGCCGGCAATATCACAAGCGGATCGGTCTGTCGCAGCGTGCAACGCGCTTGCAGCATGGCTCTTGACCCGCTTGCGGCCAGCAAGCAAGTGTTCAGGTTACGATGGAGTCAAAGTTGAATCAGCCCGAAGGACATGGCGAGCCGGCACAGCCCGGTCTGCCGCCTGAAGTCCGCAAGGACGGAGAACCCGGCTGGGCCGGGGGGCTGAGGAAGCTGTACAACTCCGTGGTGGACGAACCGCTTCCGGACAGCTTCAGGGATCTTCTCAAGAAGCTGGACGGGGCGGACGATGCCTGACCGCCAGTCTTCGCACCCCGATCAGCCCACCGCACGCAAGTCCGACCCCAGCGCAAGCCGCCCAGAGGACGAGGCTTTCCGCCGGGAACTGCTTGGCGTCCTGCCGCATTTGCGCGCTTTCGCACGCGGCCTTTCCGGTCGCCCGGATTTCGCTGACGATCTGGTGCAGGAGGCCGCGATAAAGGCCTGGACCGCGCGTGAACGCTACACGCCCGGCACCAACATGCGAGCCTGGACATTCGCGATCCTGCGCAACCACTACCTGTCGGAACTGCGCAAGAGCAAGCGCCAGACCGACCTTGACGAAGGCGCGGTTGAGCGGATGCTGGTGATGGACGCGGACCAGGAAGGCCCGCTTCACCTCGGCGACATGGAAACGGCATTGCAGAAACTCGCCCCCGAACGGCGCGAGGCGGTGCTGCTCGTGGGTGCGTCCGGCTTCAGTTACGAGGAAGCGGCCGACATCTCCGGTTGTCCGATCGGCACGATGAAGAGCCGCGTCGCCCGCGCCCGCGCGGACTTGGCGCGCATGCTCGACGGCGAAGTGGAACTGGTGGACGTGGGCGGGCGCCGGAACCTGTAATCGGCCCGGCCGCCTGCCCTGTTCCCGGCGGTGCGGCCGATCAGCCTTTAGCGGTGCCGATGGTATATTCCGCCATGATACCCCAGTCCCGATCGGCATGGCCCGCTTCTATCGCCGCTCCCATCCGGGCGTGCACCGCATCAAGCATGGGCAGGCTCCCCTGCGTGCCGATCGCGGTTTCGGCAGCCAACTCGCGGGCGAGGCGCAGGTCCTTCAGGCCAAGAACCGCCTTGAAGCCCGGCTCGTACTTGCGCTCGGCGATGATGCCCGAATAGTTCTGGTAGACCCGGCTGCCGAACAGGGTGCCGAGCATCAGTTCGAAGAACTTCTCCCGCGGGAGCCCCTTGCCCTCGGTCAGCACGACGGCCTCGGCCATGCCTTCGATGGCCATGGTGATCATCATGTTGCAGGCGATCTTGGCGGCATTGGCAACGGTGGCGTCCTCGCCCATGTCCCAGACCTTACCGGCAATCGCCTCGAAGACCGGCTCCAGCCTTGCGGCATGTCCGGCCGGGCCGCCGAGGATCACGTTGAGCTGGCCCGCCGCCGCCACATCGGGACGGCCAAGCACCGGCGCCGAAAGATAGCCCACGCCGGCAGCGTCATGGCGCTCCACCAGTTCGCGCGCGAAGGCGACCGAAATGGTCGAACAAACGAGATGGACCACGCCCGCCGGCGCCCCGTCCAGCACGCCGCTGTCAAGCAGGACCTCGCGAATGGCGGCGTCTTCGGAAAGCATGGTCAGCACGGCATCGCCCGCGAAGGCTTCTGCCGGGGTGGCGACCATCTCCACGCCTTCAACCGAGCCCCCGGAGCGATTCCATGCCCGCACCCTGTGCCCTGCCGCCGCGAGATTGCGTGCCATGGCGGTGCCCATCGCACCGAGACCGATGAAGCCGATGTCCATTGTGATAATCCTGAAAACCGAAAAAGAGAGGCGGTAAAATGCTTTGGGCCGGATCGCGCTGTGTAGCGGCGACCCGGCCCGGTTCAGCGCGTCATGGTGCCCGGCGCCGGCCGGGCTGCCGGGCTCAGGCCGGGTAAACCCAAGCCGTGCCGCGGTCGAAGTTGTCCGAGGCGAACTTCCAGTTGATGAGGTTCTCGAGAACCGTCTTCACATAGACCGGGCGCTTGTTCATCTGGTCGATGTAGTAGGCGTGCTCCCACACGTCGATCGTGATGAGCGGGTTCACGTCGGTGGTGATCGGGGTGCCGGCGTCATGGGTCGAGATGACCTTGAGCTTGCCTGCTTCGACGACGAGCCATGCCCAGCCCGAAGCGAAGTGATTGACGGCTTCGTTCGAAAGCGCTTCGAGCAGCGCGTCGAGCGAACCGAAATCGGCGTTGATCGCGGCGAGCAGGCTTTCGCTCGGCGCGGTCTTTTCCGGGCTCAGCGAGTGCCAGTAGAAGCCGTGGTTCCAGGTCTGCGCGGCGTTGTTGAACAGCGGGCCCGACGCCGACTTGGTGATTTCCTCAACCGACTTGTCGGCGTTCTCGGTGCCCTCGATGGCGGCGTTCAGCTTGTCGACGTAAGTCTTGTGGTGAGCACCGTGGTGGATTTCCAGGGTCTTGGCCGAGATGTGCGGTTCCAGCGCGTCCTGCGCATAGGGCAGCGGGATCAGGGAAATGGTCATGGCTATCTTCCTGTTTCAGGTTATCGAAGGTTTGGACAGGCACGCATCCGCAAGGACCGGGCGCAAACACCGGACGGCGCGTGAACTGGCACTCGGACTTTCGGGGGGCTATGTCTGCCCTCTTGCCCGACAATTCAAGCATCTATTGGCGGCATTTTCATTCCACCGCCTGATAGCAAGGCTTGGCGGCGAATCCGATTATCCGCGCGGGCGCTTCGGATGCAAGAACGCCAAACGCAAGAAGGACGGCGGGTTGCCCCGCCATCCTTCTGCTCTCGTTCCTGACGAGAAGCCGGATCGCTGTCGGATCAGTTCTGCTTCCTGATCTCGTCCGCCTTGTTTTCCAGCGCGTCGGACTTTGCCTCGCCCGCCGCCTCGACCGCATCGGCCTTCTTGTCGACAGCCTCGGACGCGGCGCCGGTCATCTGGTCGGCCTGGTCGCGCATGGCGTCGGCCGTTGCATCGGACGACTGTTCAACGGCATCCGCCTGCTGCTCCGTCGCATCGTCCGCCTTGTTGTTGCAGGCGGCGAGGCCGAGCGAACCGGCGGAAACGATCGCGATCATGGCGAGGCGCGAAGTGGTCATGGCTTTCATGGCAGGCATCCTTTCCCTGTTATTGAAAAAGGGCGCGTTTTCCATCGGAGGACGCGCCGGCCTCGTTCAGACCCTAACGGGATCCTTAGCGGATGGAACCGCGACGGAAGAGGTTGACGATCGCCAGCAGGACGACCGCGCCGAGGAACGAAGCGAAGAGCGACATGATGTCGAACGCACCGCTGGTGATGGGCGCGCCGCCGATGAGCGGCGTGATGATGAGACCCGCGATCAGGGCACCGACGACACCGACGACCACGTTCAGGAATACACCCTGCTGCGCATCGGTGCGCATGAGGATGGAAGCGAGCCAGCCGATAACGCCGCCGACCAGGAGAATAAGAAGTAGAGTCATTGTGCTTCTCCAAAAATTTGTGTCGTTGCGGGATTAACTGCGCTGTTCGCACAAGGTTCCGGAGCGCGGCCAACCGTTCGCCGCAGGGAGGTCGATTGTCCCGCAATGAGAAAAGCGCGGGAGCTTTCGATGCGGCAACTTGTTCCGGCAATGTCGGCAGCGAAGGCCGTCCATGAAAGGAGCACCCGGTGCATTCCCTTCCACGCGCCCCTCACCACGCCCTCCGACGTGAGCGCGCGATTTCCGCGACGGCATCGGCCGCAATCGTGATCGGCGGGCTTGCCGCGCTTGCATGGGGGCTGGGCGTGAACCTGCCGGCGTTTCCCGAGCGCTCCGCCCTTACCGCGACGGTGTTGCTGCCCGAGACCCGCAAAACTCCCGAAAAGCGCCCGCAGGAAACAACGTCATCCGCCCATCGGGGCGCGCCCGCACCGGAGGGTCGCAAAACGCGGGCTGCACCGGTGGTCCTGCCTGCTCCCCGCATCGTTCTGCCACCCCCCGTGACGATCGTGGCGGCCCGGCATCCGGGAGATGGCGACAGGCCGGCACAAGGCTCCGGAACCTCCGGCTCCGGCAGTGGATCGGGCGGCAGGGGAAACGGAAACGGCGGAGGAGGCGGCGGAGGAGGCGGCGGAGGAGGCGGCGGAGTCAACGAAGGGGTCGCCACCCTGCCCCGGCAGATCGCCGGCCGCCTCCACTATGCCGATCTGCCTGCGGACTTGCGCAAGGCGCGCAGCGGCGCCGACCTGACCCTGCGCTACCGCATCGACATTGACGGGCGAGTAAGCGAATGCACCGTGATTTCCTCCAGCGGCCGACCCGACCTTGATGCGGGAACGTGCCAGCGCATCACCGAACGCTTCCGCTTCCGCCCGGCACGCGATGCACAGGGGCAGCCGGTGCCTTTCGTGATGACCGAGACGCATGGTTGGGACGATGGCAAAGAGGGCCCGTGACCTGACGCGGCCGAGCGGCTAGGGAAGCGCTCCAAACATCAGACGGAAGAGGAGATTCCCATGGCGACGATCGACGAAACCCACGACAGCGCGCTGCGCTCCTGGGTGGAAAGTGCGAACGGCCATGGCGACTTCCCGATCCAGAACCTGCCGCTGGGCGTGTTCTCCAACGGCGGGAATTCCGCAGGTGGCGGCGTGGCGATCGGTGACCTGATCCTCGATCTTGCCGCACTGGCCGGGTCGGGACTGCTCGAAGGCCAGGCGCTGGAAGCCGCGCGGGCCGCCTCGGGCGAAAGCCTCAACCCGTTGCTCGCCCTTGGCGCCGGTCCGCGCCGGGCGCTGCGCCGGCGCATCTCCGCCCTGCTGGCAGAAGGCGCCGCAGAGCGCGCGCAAGTCGAACCGCTACTGGTTCCGATGGCACAGGCCACGCTGCATCTGCCTGCGAAGATCGCGGACTACACCGATTTCTATGTGGGCATCCATCACGCCACCAACATCGGCAAGCTGTTCCGCCCGGACAATCCGCTGCTGCCCAACTACAAGCACGTCCCCATCGGCTACCACGGCCGCGCATCGACCGTGAGGCCGAGCGGTGCGCCGGTGATCCGCCCCAACGGCCAGACCAAAGCGCCCGATGCCGAAAGCCCTTCGTTCGGCCCGATCGGCCGGCTCGACTACGAGCTGGAGCTGGGCGTGTGGATGGCGCAAGGCAACGAACTCGGTCAGCCCATTCCCATCGGCGAGGCGCTCGATCACGTTGCCGGCGTCACCCTGCTCAACGACTGGTCCGCCCGCGATGTGCAGGCCTGGGAATACCAGCCGCTCGGGCCGTTCCTCGCCAAGAACTTCATCACCACCGTCTCGCCGTGGATCGTCACGATGGAGGCGCTGGCCCCGTTCCGCATCGCCCAGCCGCCGCGGCCCGAGGGCGATCCCAGCCCCCTGCCCTATCTCTGGAACCGGGAAGACCAGGACGAGGGCGCCCTGTCCCTCGATCTCGAAGTCAGCCTCAGCACCGCCAAAATGCGTGCGGACGGCGTTCCGGCCCATCGCCTCAGCCGCGGGCCGGCCAGCAACATGTACTGGACCATCGCCCAGATGGTCACGCACCACGCCTCGAACGGCTGCGAGATGAATCCGGGAGACCTGCTCGGCACCGGCACCATTTCCGGTCCCGAGGACGGTTCGCAGGGCAGCCTGATGGAAATCACCCGCTCCGGCCGGGAGAAGGTGACGCTTGCCACGGGCGAGACGCGGACCTTCCTTGAGGACGGAGACGAACTGGCGCTTTCCGGACGCTTCGTGGCAGATGGCGCGGTATCGATCGGGTTCGGTCCGTGCAGCGGGATCGTGCAGCCGGCGGTGCCGCTGAACTAGGACGGAATTTACGGGAGCCTGGGGATCGTCCCTCAGGCTTCCCCCGTCGGCCTGGAACCTGCGGCCTAAAGCCAGTCGTTCGCGCGGTACCACTCTGCCGTGGCCCGCAGACCGTCCCGCGTATCGATGCGCGGCTCCCAGATCGTCGGCGGCACGGCCGCGCCTGCTCCGACCACCCAGTCGGGATGGCTGAAATAGGCGGCGCGATCGGCGGTCATCTTCGCGCCGTCGCCGCGCAGGAACTGGTCGGCCCGGGCCGCCAGCCGCAACGCCCCGGCCGAAAGCGAGATCACCCTGGCACGGCGGCCAACCGCAGCGCCGATGGCACGGGCCATCTCGGCATTGTCCCAGCCTTCGGGCTTTCCGTCGTCGGGCTCGAACAGCTTGCCTGTCACGTCCTCGCCGCCCGGTATCAGCGCCACCAGCAGGCGGGCGAGATCCTCGACATGGATCATCGAGGCGCGGCCGTCCTTCGGCACCGGAACCAGCCCCCAGCGCGCGGCGCGGAACAGTTCGAACATCTCCTTGTCGCGCGGGCCGTAGATCGCGGGCGGGCGTACGATCGTCCAGTCCAGCGGACTGGCGCGCAGCAGCTTCTCGGCCTTGGCCTTCGAAGCGCCGTAAGCCGAAAGATCGGGCTCGCGCGCGGAAAGCGAGGAAACGAAGACGAAACGCCGGATGCCCTTGGCCACGCCGGTCTCGATGAGGTTCAGGGTGCCCGCGACATTGCCGGCCTCATACCCGGCGGCATCGGGCGCGCTCACCACGCCCGCAACGTGGACGATCGCCTCCGCCCCGCGCGTCAGCTCGGACAGCGAGGCGGTATCGCGCAGTTCGCCGCGTACCCAGGTGACGTTCTCGCGCCGCTCTTGTTCGCGGCGGGTCAGTGCGCGCACGTCGTACCCTGCGGCCGCCGCTTCCTCCAGCACGCACTGGCCGACGAAGCCGGTTGCGCCGGTCAGGGCGATGGTGGGGCGGTCTATCTCGTTCATCTGGGGAAAAGCGGTCATTTCAGCACGAGCTGGTCACGATGGACCACGGAGGAACGCGGCGAATATCCCAGCACTTCGGCCTGCTCGCTCGAATGGAGCCCCTTGATCGCGGCGCATTCGCCAGCATGGTACTCCGAAAGGCCATGGGCGACCACGCGGCCGCCGGCATCGACGATGGCCACGGGATCCCCGCGTTCGAAATGCCCCTCCACGGCGGTCACGCCCTTGGCAAGGAGGCTCGACCCGCGCAGCAATGCGGCGGCCGCGCCGGCATCGACGACAATGCTGCCCTTGAGCCGCAACCGCCCGCCGAGCCAGGCCTTGCGAGCGCCCGCACGGCGGCGGGGGAGGAACAGCGTGCCGATCCCCTGATCGATGATCCGCGCCACCGGGCGGGCGTGCTGGCCATTGCCGATGACGAGGCAGATACCTGCCAGTTCGGCGATCTCGGCTGCCTGGAGCTTGGAAACCATGCCGCCGGAGCCCATGCCCGAATTCGATTCCGCGCTCGCCATGGCGTGGACTTCGGGCGTCACACCTTCGACCACCGGAATCATTTTCGCGCCGGGCTCCCGAGGGTGGCGGTCATAAAGGCCGTCGATGTCGGAGAGCAGCAACACCGCGCTGGCCTGCGCCGCCTGCGCGACGCGGGCGGCCAGGCGGTCATTGTCACCGAAGCGGATTTCCTGAGTCGCGACCGAATCGTTCTCGTTGATCACCGGCACCGCGCCCGCATCGAGCAGGCGCGTGAGCGTTGCGGTGACGTTGAGATAACGGCGCCGGTCCTCGAGATCCTCCAGCGTCAGCAGCATCTGCGCGGCGGTGATGCCGTGGCTGCCCAGCAGTTCGGCCCAGAGCCCCGAAAGCGCGATCTGGCCCACGGCCGCGGCGGCCTGTGCGTCCGCCAGCGAGCCGCGTCCGCCCTTGTCGAGCCCCAGAGTCGCCGCGCCCAGCGCAATCGCGCCCGAAGAGACCACGATCACGTCCTGCCCGCGTGCGCGCGCCTCGGCGATCTCGGCGACCAGCGCGGTCAGCCATTCGCGCCGCACACCTTCCTTACCGACAAGCAGCGCCGACCCCACCTTGACGACGAGGCGGGGGCTCAGGACTTTGTCGGAGAGATCGGAAAGGCGGGATACAGGCATGGAGGCCGAGCCTCTAGGACACTTGCCGCCCGGAGGAAAGCGCTCGCTTGCAAAGGACCGCGCACCCCGTCCCGTCGCGGGAACGTCAGGACGTGGCGGCCAGACGGCGCGCCTGCCGGGCCTTGAACATCTCGTGCCCGCTGACCAGCAGGATTCCCGCCATGACCATCAGCGCGCCGGCGATGAAGGCCGGCTCCAGCCGCTCGCCGAGCAGAACGACGCCGAAGGCCACGCCGAACAACGGAGTCATGAACGAAAGCACGCCCAGCCGCGAAGCCAGATAGACCCGCAGCATCCCGAACCATACCAGCAGGCTGACCAGCGAAACGAAGACGATCTGGAACGCCATGCTCACCCCCAGCAGCGGGGTCGGCCTGACCAATGTCTGCCCCGAGCCGAGCGCCAGCGCCCCCAGCAGCACGAATGCACCGAGAAGCTGATAGAGCGTCGTGACGCTGCTCGGCGCCTGCGACAGGCGGGAAAAGCGCAAGGTGAGCGTCGTCGCGCCCCAGGCGGCACCGGCGCCGATCCCCATGAGATCGCCGATCCACGCCGAATCGTGCTGCGAGGCCGCGCTTGCCCCGCCGAGGAAGGACACCGCCACTCCGCCGAAGGCCGTGACGATGCCCAGCCATTGCAAAGGACTCAGGCGCTCTTCCGGCAATCCGAAGTGGAGGCCGAGTGCCGTGAAGATCGGCGCGGTATAAAGGAAGATCCCCATGTGCGAGGCATTGGTGAAGCGCAGCCCCTCCCCCATGAACAGGTATTCCAGCGCGAAGAGCGCTCCGATCGCCAGCCCCGGCTTCCAGGTGCCCCCGCGAAGAGCATGGCCGTCGCCGCGCAGACGGACCAGCGCCGCGATGAACAGCGCGGCGATCCCGGAACGCAGCGAAATCTGGAGGACCGGCGCCATGTCCGGCGCGGCCGCCTTGAGCGCGGTCTGCTGCATTCCCCAGATCGCGCAGAGCCCGACCATCAGCAATGCTGCACCACCGTCGACCGGCCTTCGCGAATGCGCTTCCATCTTTTCCATTACCGCAACTTCAGTTCGCAAGCTCGGCGGACCCGATGCGCCAGCCTCGCGCCCAACCCGAAATCGCCGATGCCGTCAACCTCCCTGCCCCCGCCGGTGCCGCGCTGCGCTGCGGCCATGGAGGTTCCGACTTCGCGCTTTCATTTTAGAATAATGATTCTAGATATGAAGCGCGAGGCCGATTCGAACGAGATCGGCGCGACGAGGGAGAAAAACGCGTGATCGATCGCCGCACCATGCTGGCCGCCGCCGCCGCGGCAACCGCAGCCAGTATCACCGCACCCGCCTTTTCACGCGGGGCACGACCGGTCGATCCGAAGTTCCCGCAGGGCTTCCTCTGGGGCACGGCCACGGCGGCGTATCAGGTGGAGGGAAACAACCTCAACAGCGACGTCTGGGCGATGGAACATGCCCGTCCCACGGTCTACACCGAACCTTCGGGAGACGCGGCCAACAGCTTCGCGCTCTGGCCGGTGGACCTCGATCTTGTGAAAGGCATGGGTCTCAATACCTACCGCTTTAGCCTTGAATGGGCCCGCATCGAACCGGCGAAGGGCGAATTCTCCATCGCCATGCTCGATCACTACAAGGCCATAATCGAAGGCTGTCATGCGCGCGGCCTCACGCCCATGGTCACCTTCAACCACTTTACCACGCCCATCTGGTTCGCGGCGCAGGGCGGTTGGTCCAACGCGGAAGCGCCCTTGCTGTTTGCCCGCTACTGCGAGCGCGCCGCGCGCCATCTTGCCGCGATCATCGGCTATGCCACGACCCTCAACGAACCGAACCTGTCGGGCCTCCTCGACGTGGTGCTGCCCGGAGACATCGGCCCGCGCCTGCTGGGGGCGGACAAGGCCATGCAGGAAGCCGCGGCACGGGAACATGCCGTCGCCCGGTTCCTGCCCGGAAACCCTCTCTACGTCGCCGATCCGCAAGTGGTGCAGGCCAACCTGATTGCCGGACACAAGGCCGGACGAGAAGCGATCAAGGGGGTGCGCCCCGACCTGCCCGTAGGCGTCAGCCTCGCCGTCATCGACGATCAGGCAGCAGGCAGGAACAGCCTTCGCGACGCCATGCGCGCGAAGCTCTACCGACCCTGGCTGGAAGCTGCCCGGGGCAACGACTTCGTCGGCGTGCAGAATTACGAGCGCACCGTCTGGACCGACAAGGGCAGGCTTCCCGCGCCGGAAGGCGCCGAAACCAACGATGCCGGATCGGAAGTATACCCTGCCTCGCTCGCCGGCGCGGTACGCTATGCCCATGCGGTGAGCGGGGTTCCCGTGGTCGTCACCGAGCACGGCATCAACTCCGCGGACGACACCAAGCGAGCCCGCCTGATCCCGGCGGCGCTGGCCGAACTCAAGCGGGCAATGGAAGACGGCGTGCCCGTTCTGGGCTACATGCACTGGTCGCTCGTCGACAATTTCGAGTGGGTCTTCGGCTACAAGCCCCAGTTCGGATTGCACACGCTGGACCGCACCACGTTCAAGCGCACCGCCAAGCCCAGTGCCGCCGTGCTGGGCGCGATCGCCCGCCGCAACGCGCTCTGATCGGCAGAACGCCGAATGCGGCGGTCAATGCGCCGGCGCTGCAGGTGGAGACGCCCCTTCGATCATGAACCACGGCGTCTGCCCCTGCTCATAGGGCGGCGCCGGATAGAGCCAGCGAAGCGCTTCCTCGGCAGCATGGTGATAGACCGTGGCGTGAGACGCGCTCTTGCTGAAATCGGCATAGCGCACCGTGATTCGCGCGGGCGGCTGCTTGCCGAGATAGGCGCGCATGCGGTCGATACCATCCTGCATCGTTCCGCCCTCGTCCCCCACCGCAAGGTAAAGGCGCTCGCCGGACATACCCTGCCCTGCCGCGGTCCGATCGAGATCGCGCAGCGGACGGCGATCGTCCCACCACAGGCTGGGGCTGACCGCCACATAGTCGCCGAAAAGCGTGGGATCGTTCAGGAGCGTGTCCACCACGAACAGGCCCGCAAGGGACTCTCCCATCAGGGCGCGCCGATCTCCACTGCGAAAGCGCGCCTCCACGAAGGGGATGACCTCATCCCGCAGGAACCGGCGGAAGCGGTCGGCTCCGCCGCTTTCGGGAAAGGCCGAGAGATATCGGGGATCGGTGGGACGCGAAGTCAGTTCGGCACGCCGGTCCTTCGTCTGCACGCCGACGACGATCATCGGCCCATAAGTCCAGCTCAGCGAGGCCAGACTGCCAAGCCCTGCGATATGCACGAAATCCTGATCCAGCCCGCCATCCAGCAGATAGACCACCGGATAACGGTCAGCCGACTTGTCATAGCCCGTCGGCAACCAGACGTTCACTTCGCGCGTGTCGCCAAGAACGGCGGATCGCAGCTCATAGCGCGTGCCGAGTTCGATAGGTTGACCCGAAATCTCCCGCGGCGCCGCATCCTTCGCGCTTGCGATTTGCGGGGCCAGAACGAGCCCTGCGGCGAAAAGCCCCGGGATGACAAGCGAAGTGGCGATGATCTTCATCGCCACGGTCTAGCGAGAGCCGCCTGCCCTGCCAATATGCGCCTGAAGAGTAACGAATAAAAGCGAGCGACGCCGCTGCGTCGCTCGCCCGGATTGGGTCAGATCGGGGACCAGGGCTTGTCGTCGGCTTCCTCGCGCTCGCCTTCCGGACGCTCGGTCACGGTGGCGGCGGGGAGATAGTCGATCACCGCATCGAGCAGCTTCGACATGCCCTTGCCCGTCGCGCCCGAAATCGGGAAGACCTCGTCGGCTCCGGCCTTGAGCAGCTCGCGGGCATAGTCCGCCGCCAGCGCGTCATCGACGAGATCAATCTTGTTGAGCGCCACGAGACGCGGCTTGTCTTCAAGGCCTTCGCCGTAAGCCTCGAGCTCTTCCTCGACGATCCGCATCGCTTCGACCGGGTCGGTGCTGGAGATGTCGATAAGGTGGACCAGCACGCGGCAACGCTCGATATGGCCCAGGAAACGGTCGCCAATGCCGGCACCGTCCGCCGCGCCGGCGATCAGGCCGGGGATGTCGGCCAGCACGAACTCACGGTTCTTGTGCGTGACGACGCCGAGCTGCGGCCGCAGCGTGGTGAAGGCATAATCGCCCACCTTGGCCTTGGTGTTCGAAAGCTTGTTGATGAAAGTCGATTTGCCAGCGTTGGGCATGCCCACCAGACCGACGTCCGCCAGCAGCTTGAGACGCAGCCAGACCCACAGCTCCTGCGGCGGGATGCCCGGCTGGTGCTGGCGCGGCGCGCGGTTGGTGCTGGTCTTGTAGCTGGCGTTGCCACGACCGCCCATGCCGCCTTCGAGCAGGACCACGCGCTGGCCCGCCTCGGTAAGGTCGGCCAGAACCGTCTCGCGGTCGTCGTCATCGATGAGCTGGGTGCCGACCGGGACCTTGACGACAAGGTCCTTGCCAGCCGCGCCGTTGCGGTTCTTGCCCATGCCGTGGCCGCCGCGCGGGGCCTTGAAATGCTGGGTATAGCGGAAGTCGATCAGGGTGTTGAGACCAGCGACGGCCTCGAAGATCACGTCTCCGCCCTTGCCGCCGTTACCGCCGTCAGGGCCGCCATATTCCACGTACTTCTCACGCCGGAAGGAAACGGCACCCGGTCCGCCGCCGCCCGAACGGATGTAGATCTTGGCCTGGTCGAGAAAATGCATGGGTCTTTTTTCCGGCAATCCTGAGAGCTGAAGTGGGCTGGCGGAGGCTCCGCCGGGGCGGCACCGGCTCTCTTCCAGTGCCTGGCGATGCTGGCTGAACCCGCAACGCAGATAAACAAAAAACCCGGCCATGTCTCGGGCCGGGTGATGCCCGGCACCGAGCCGGACACGCATCAATCTAGAATACTGGTGGAGCCGAGGGGGATCGAACCCCTGACCTCGTCATTGCGAACGACGCGCTCTCCCATCTGAGCTACGGCCCCGTTCCAGTATCTTCGCAAAACGTCCAGCGTTCAGCGAGGCGCTCCCATAGCGAAGTGCTCTTTCGCTTGAAAGAGCAAAAATGCCGCAGAACCAATTTTGCAGGACAGGAGCGCCTGCCCCTGCCCTGCCTGTGCCTTGAGCTTTACTGGGCGAAGGCCTGCGCCGCGACCTTGGGCTGCGTGCCCGCCGCCGCCACGGGAGCGGCAGCCCCCGAAGTGGCCGATGCGGCGCCGTAGCGCGACTCCCAGGCCGCGAGATCGGCGCGATACTGGTCGTAGCTGTTGAAGAACTCCTTGAACGGAGCCTCCGCCTTGGCAAGGCCGCTGACGGCGAAACCGTCAAGCTGGCCCGCCGGAACTGCCTGCAGGTCAACCGCAAGCCCCATCGCCGCGTTGCACAGGGCGGGAACGACCGGCGGCAATGCGAAATAGTTATAGACCTGCGTCTGATAGGCTTCACGCTCCCGCACGGATTTCGCGCCGAACCGGGTGCGGAACTCCTTGTCGAGTGCCTTGTTCGTGGCCGTCAGCGACTTGGCATGCTTCTTCAGGAAGTCCTTGTAGCCTGCAAGAATCGGCTCGTACTGCGGGCCAAGGCAGTTCAATGCCGCAACATTGTAGGCCGAACGGAGATTCCACAACGCCTGCGCCTGCGACACGCCGCTGTTCACGGTATGGCGCGAACCATCCACGGCAAGGGCGGGAACCGTCATGTTGGGCGCCGCACCAAGCGGCGGCATCGGGCGCGGCGGGATCACGATAACGGGCGGCGGCGGCGGCGGGGCCACGGCAACCTCTTTCGGGCCGCAGCTGGAAAGCACCGCAACGAGCGAAACCGCCATCAGCGGGAGGCCGCGCAGAAGGCCTCGTTTCTTCAGGTTAACCACCCCGGACACTCCATTTCTCAGAGCGCCATTACTAACTCTTCTTGACTCCAAAGAAAATGCCCGGCGCGACGAATCGCACCGGGCATTTTCGATTTACCTGTCAAAAAGCCGTGGATTAACGGCGATCGCCCAGGAAGGTCAGCAGGAACTGGAACATGTTGATGAAGTCCAGATAGAGGCTGAGCGCGCCCAGAATCACGGCCTTTCCGACGAAGTCGGTGCCGCGAAGCTGGTAGTACTGGTTCTTGAGCATCTGCGTATCATAGGCGGTGAGGCCTGCGAAAATCAGCACGCCGAGCACCGAAATCGCCAGTGCCAGGACGCTTGAACCCACGAAGATGTTCACCAGCATGGCCACCAGAATGCCGACGAGGCCCATGATAAGGAACGTGCCGAAGCCCGACAGGTCCTTCTTGGTGGTGTAACCATACAGGCTGAGGCCAGCGAATGCCGCCGCCGTCGCGAAGAAAGTCGTCGCGATCGAGGTGGACGTGAAGACCAGGAAAATCGTCGACAGCGAGAGACCCATGACGACGCAGAAGCCCCAGTAGAGCATCTGGAGAGTCGAGGTCTTCATGCGGTTAACGCCGAAGTTCATCGCCATCACGAAACCGAGCGGGGCCAACATGATCACCCAGCGCAGCGGCGTCGTCAGCACCTGCATCGCCATTCCGGAGGAGGCGAATAGCAGCGCCACGATGCCCGAGAGCAGCACGCCCGAGGCCATGTAGTTGTAGATGGACAGCATGTGCCGACGCAGGCCAGCGTCGTAAGCGGCCTGACCGGCAGTACGTCCATCGAGGCTCGGAGACGCACCGAAGCCCGTGCGGGGCTGGGGGTCGTTCCAATTCGCCATTTCAAACTCCCTTTCACGGGCTCCTGCGAAATGCGGAACCCGTACGCTCCTGAATATCGGCTCCGGCGCAGGGGATTTCAAGAAAAACCGGCCAAAGGGATTTGTGTCAAAATGTAAAGATCGCCTCCGGATCGGAGTAATGCTGCCGATCCGGTGCGAAATATCAGGACTTGCGGGCTTCCGCCGCCATCTCGGCATTGCGATCCCGCGAAGCTTCCATCGCCGCGGCGACGACCTTCGCCAATGCCCCGCCCTCGTCCAGCACGTTCATGCCCGCACGGGTCGAACCGCCCGGGCTCGCGACCTTGTCAGCCAGTTCGCCGGGCGAGAACGGCGAGGCCGCGGCAAGCTGCGCCGCGCCTTCCACCATGGCCACGGCGAGCCGGCGCGACTGTCCCTCCTCAAGCCCGAGCGCAACCGCGCCGGCCGCCAGGGAATCGATGAAACGATAGACGAAAGCCGGGCCGCAGCCTGCCAGCGCGGTCACGGAATCGAACAGTTCCTCGCCGGCAAGCCATTCCGGCGTGCCCAGCTTCTCCATCATCGCCGTCACCGCTGCCCGCCCCATCTCGTCAAGACCACGCGAATCCAGCGCAATGGGTGACTTGCCGATCGCCGCCGCCAGGTTCGGCATGATCCGCACGATGGCGCCCGCATCGGGGAAGCGTGCCGCAAGACTGTCGAATTCCACACCGGCCAGGATCGAGAACAGCACTGTCCCCTTGCCCACCAGCGGCGCTATGGCCGGAGCGGCACCGTCCAGCCCTTGCGGCTTGATCCCGAGCATGACCGCATCGAAACGGGCATCGGGCAGTTCCTTGAGCAAGGTCACGCCTGCGGGAACTTCCGCACGGTGCGGGTCCACGACGGTGAAGCGGGAGGCCGGAATTCCGCCCGCCAGCCAGCCTTCCAGCATGGCACCGGCCATATTGCCGCAGCCGACGAGAAGGATGTTCTGAAAGCGGTCCATGTCATTCCCCTAGCACGAGAAGACGCCTTGCGAGGCGCCTTGATTGCCCGCGCTTAAGGCAGCGCATAACCGGTGCCAAGGGCCAATGGCCATCATCGGGGCCGGGCCACGCCCTCAGGCACAGTTCCAGCCTTGGCCGGGTTCAGGCTTCGCCGGCCGCGTCGATCATTGCAGCGGTCAGCGCCTCGGCAGGGGTCTTGTCACCCCAGAGGATGAACTGGAACACCGGATAGAAACGATCACATTCCTCGATCGCGGCTTCCACCACCGTTTGCGCCTGACCCGGGCCGAGAAGCCCGTCTTCACCCAGCATCAGGCCGTGGCGATAAAGCACGACGCCGCTGCTCGACCAGGTATCGAAGTGGCCGACCCAGATCTGCTCGTTGATGAGCGCCAGAGCCTCGAACATCGCCTGCCGCTTTGCATCGGCGATGCGCACGTCAGGCAGGCACAGGAGCTGCAGGACGCGATCTTCGGCGCGCCAGATCGCCTGGACCTGATAGGTCGCCCAGGCGCCCTTCACTTCTGCGGAAATCTCGTCTTCGCCCGAATATTCAAAGGGCCAGTCACGCGCTTCGAAGAGCGACGCGAGCATCTCGATCGGTGCGGACTCGTCCTCCCGGCCGATGTCGTCCTGTACCGTTCTCATGATTTCCGACATTTGCCCTCCGGGAAGCGTGAAGGCATGGATGCTTTGCATGGGGGGGCAAGCACAATCCGCGACCCGCGATCGCCTGAGCAAAACTGCACTAGCCTGTTCACAGGGTGTGGATAAGACTAACCGCTCCTTAATTCGGACAGGTTGCCGACCACGGAATTGACCGAGAGATTCTCCGAAGAGCGCTTTACGTAAACGTTACTTGACCGAAAGAGCGTCCACCACCTGCCCCGCAGGGCTGGTCCAGGGCAGCGCATCGCTGAAGCCCTGCTTCTTGGCTTCGGCGATGAAAGTGCCGGCGGCCTTCTGAGTCTCGAACGGGCCGACGAGAATGCGGTTCGTTCGCCCCATATCGCTGATGTAGGGCTGCCGCCCCTTGAGCAGTGCTGGCGCCTGCTTGAGCGATCGCCGCCAGTCGAACGCGATCGCATCCTTGTCCCGGCCTACGCCGACCTGCACCCAGATGCGGCTCGGATGCGCGGGCGGAAGCGGCTTCTTGGGCTTGGAGGGCTCTGCCTTCGCAGCCTTGGCGCTCGATTTCGCGTCTGCTTTGGCCGTTTTCGGATCAAGCTTGGGATCGACCTTGGCGGCCGCCTTCGGATCCGTCTTGGTGGCAGGCTTGTCCGCGGCTTTCGAATCCGGTTCCGGCTTGGGAAGTTCGATGCGCGGAGGCGCCGGACGGGCCGGTTCGATCTGCCGAATATCGACCGCACCGGAAGTGGGGACGATCTGCATCGTCGGCTTTCCGAGATCGGCGAAGATCTGTTCGAGCGAAAGCTGCTGGGCACTGGGCACCGGCGGCGCTTCGGGTGTGGCCGGCCTGACAGCCGGAGACGACGCGGCAGGCGGCACCGCGGTCTGCTGGCCGGGCACGCGGGCAAGGTCGAAACCGGGCGAGGCCGCTGCCACTTGAGCCGCGGCGGGCCTCGTCGTTTCCGGCACAGACGGGGACGCCGCGGCAAGCGGTGCAGCAGGCGCAGGTTGCGACGAAACGGATCCGGGAGCCTTGGACGCGGATGTTGCCGCGAGCGCTGCGGGCACCTCCGTCTTCGGTCTGACGGGCGGCAATTCGCCTGCCGCAGTTTCGTTACGCTCGATGGTCGGCTTGGGTTCGGGCGGCGCAACGCGGACCTGCTCCCGGGAAGAATTGGCAGGCACCGGGACATGAGCGGAGCCCGCGCGGGACACGGCCGCGCGGTTACTGTCGGCAACGGCAACGGAAGTCGTCCGTGCCGTACCGCTTGCCGTCCGCGTGGTACGCGGCGATTTGGATGAAGCCTTCCCGCCGCCCAGCGCCTCTCCGCGCGGGACAAGGTTGGCGTCGGCTGTCGCCACGCGTGTGGTCGGCGCATAGGCAGCGATGCGGGCATCGTCCCGGCCGATTTCCGAAGCGCGGGGGAACTTGCCCAGATTGGCAGCAGCCGCCTGCTGCGCCGGGGTCAAGCGCGGCATGTACCGCAAGTACGGCGCAATGTTCTGGGCGAGTTGCGGCGGCAGGATCGTATCCGAAACTTCCACTGCCTGCTTGGTGTCACCGGCAATCGCCAGAGCAAAGGCACGGGTGCGCCAGCCCGGCTTGTCCTGCTTGCGCAGGAGCGGCATGATCGTCGCTTCGGAGGTTTTGGCGTCACCCGCGATGGCCTGGCTTATCGCCAGCCGCATGCGAACCTCGTCATCGGCGGCCGTGCCCAGCACCATCGCATAATAGCGCTGCGCCGTCGCATTGTCGCCGACGAGATCATAAGCGAGGCCGCGATCGGCAGCGATAAGCGCTGGCGTGGCCCCTGCCCGCTCGGCTTCGGCGAACAGCGGCAGCGCGGCAACCGGATCGCCGCTCTGCGCAAGAGAAGCGGCAAGCCCGGCCTTCACCCGCCCATTGCCCGGAGAGATTTCATCCGCACGACGATAGAAGCCGATGGCCGCATCGAAATCGCCCAACTTCCTCGCGGAATCGCCGGCTTCGAGCAAGGCTGCGGTATCGCGGGGGTTACGCCCCAGCCTGGCCAGCGCGCCGTTGAGCGCTTTCTGATCTGCGCTGGGAAGCGCCTGCACCACGGGTCGCGAGACGACAGGAGCCTGCGCCTGTAGCGTCATCGGGAAAGCCAGCGCAACACAGGCTGCCGTGCCGGCCAACCACTTGCTCGATACCCTCTGGCGCAGACGCAAGACCCGGGAAACCTCTCAAAAACGCGCAAGGCCCGGCTGGTGGCGGGCCTGAACCTGTAACTGAACGGGGCAGCCTATGCCGCCCCTTTCCTGAACCCGAAGAGAATAAGCGGAAAACGGCGGTTCGGACCGGCATGACACCAGGCCGAACCGCTATATCGCTTACTGGTTGTTCTGACGTCCGAGGAAACGCGGAATGCTGATCGAACCGCCCTCGTCATCCTCTCCGGTCGGCTCGCTGGAAGCGGCCTTGGGACGTGAAAGACTGGTCATGCGTTCGAACAGCGTGCTGCCGCCGGCGGGGCGGGCAGGCGCGGGCTCCACCGGACGCTGGCGAACCGGCGGGACCGGAGCCTGGGCATCGGGAACGAGACCGCCGTTGAGCAACAGTTCGTCCTGCTGACGCTGCGGCGCCGGCTGAGCCTGTGCCGAGCCGAGATCAAGCGGCTCCGAACGCTGGCCGTGCAAGCCGGAAAGGCTTGCGTAATTGTTCGATGTTTCCGGCTCGGCTTCTGCGCCGAATTCGTCACCGGCACCGAGTTCCAGTTCGCCGAACGCCTGCGGAGCGGCTTCAGGAGCGGGGGTGGACAGTTCGAAAGGCTCGGACGCGGCCGGAGCCGAGGGCGTGAAAGCCACCGGAGCCGGTGCTTCCACCGCCGCAGGCGCGGGCGCCGGGGCGGGAGCAGGACGCGAGACCATCGGCCGGACGCCGCGCGATGCACCTAGGTTGAGCGGGCGCGAGGCGATTTCCGCCATCTCGGTCGTCTGCTCGATACCGGTGGCAACCACCGAGACGCGGATCTTGCCCTGGAGGTCCGGGTTGAAAGCCGAGCCCCAGATGATGTTGGCATCGGGATCGACCAGCTCACGGATATGGTTCGCGGCCTCGTCGACTTCGAGCAGCTTCATGTCGTCGCCGCCGATGATCGAGATGATCACGCCCTTGGCACCCTGCATCGACACGCCGTCAAGCAACGGGTTCGCTATGGCGCGTTCAGCCGCTTCCAACGCGCGGTTCTGGCCTTCGCCCTCACCGGTGCCCATCATCGCCTTGCCCATTTCGCCCATGACCGAGCGGACGTCCGCGAAGTCGAGGTTGATGAGGCCGGGCATGATCATGAGATCGGTGATCGAGCGCACGCCCTGCTGGAGCACTTCGTCGGCAAGCTGGAAAGCTTCCTTGAAAGTGGTCTCCGCCTTGGCGACCAGGAACAGGTTCTGGTTCGGAATGACGATCAGGGTATCGACGTGCTTCTGAAGCTCCTCGATGCCCGAGTCCGCCGAACGCATGCGGCGCGTGCCTTCGAACATGAAGGGCTTGGACACCACGCCCACCGTCAGCACGCCCTTGGCGCGCGCGGCCTGCGCGATGATCGGCGCGGCACCCGTGCCGGTGCCGCCGCCCATGCCGGCGGCGATGAAGACCATGTGAACGCCGTCAAGCAGACGTTCGATCTCTTCGATGGTTTCTTCCGCTGCCGCACGGCCCACTTCCGGACGCGCGCCGGCGCCGAGCCCCTGCGTGATCTCGGGCCCGAGCTGGATGCGGGTTTCGGCGATCGAATTGTTGAGCGCCTGGGCGTCGGTATTGGCGACGACGAAGTCCACACCCTCTATTTGGGCCTGGATCATGTTGGCGATGGCGTTGCCGCCCGCACCGCCTACGCCGATGACGACAATGCGCGGGCGAAGCTCTTCGATCGCCGGCGGTCCGATGTTGATGCTCATTTCGTTCTCCTGGCAGGCACGTGCGCGAAGAAATTTACCTTGACTAGCCTGATTGCACGCCTGCCTTCATCTAGGCAAAGCATGCGGCCCTGTTGTCCACAGCCGAAACCGCGAAATCCAGCCGATCGTGCCATCCCCGTCGCAAGGATTGCACGGCTGGGCAAAGTGCTCAAAAGTATTCCCTCAATGCTCTATAGACGCGATTGACCACACCGAGGCCGCTGTAACTCACTGAACCTTGTCTGTTCTTGCCGAAAGTACGAATGTCGATCGGGTCGGCCGCGGCATACAGGACAAGCCCGGCAAGCGTGGAAAAGCCCGGTTTGACGTGAGCTTCGGCCAGGCCGGACAGGTGCGGGACACGGCCGATACGGACCGGTTTTCCAAGTGCGGCCTGCGCATAGTCGGCAAGTCCCACAAGCTCGGCACCGCCACCGGTGAAGACCACCTGTTTGCCGCGCTGCGCGTTGAAGCGCATCAGCTTGAGCGCCTTGTTGATCTCTTCCATCAGGATACCGAGCTGGCCGGTAATGACGCCGATCAACTCGGCGCGCGGTATCCGGTTCTTGTCGTCGGCATGACGAGCGATCGGGCCGGTTCCCTCTTCGCCCGGAGCATTGACCGGGATCAGTTCGCGGTGATCGTGCGGGCTGGCGATGGCGGAACCGTTCACGCACTTGAGGCGCTCCGCCTGGAAACGGCGGATGCCGAAAGCCGAAGCCACGGCATCGGTGATGTCCGCCGAGCCCATCGGGATCGAGATCATGTCGATCAGCAGCCCGTGCGAATAGACCGCGACATTGGTAACTTCCGCGCCGAATTCAACAAGCGCCACGCCAAGGTCGCGCTCTTCCGGCGAAAGACAGGCCTGACCCGCCGCAATCGGCGAGCCGACCACCGCCTCGACTTCGAGGTGCGCGCACTGCACGGCCTCGGTCAGGTTCCTGATCGGGGCGCCTTCGGCCAGCATGATGTGGATGTCGACACCCAGCCGTTCGGCATGGAGCCCCTTGGGATTGCCAACGCCGTGCGCACCGTCGAGGCGATATTGCGCGGGCTGCGCATGGAGCACCATGCGTCCGTCCGGCTGGATCACCTCACGCGCCGAGATCAGGAGCTGGTCGATATCCTCCTGCTCGATGCGGCGACCGCCGATCTCGGCATCGAACTGGTCGATGCGGCTGGCGAGCCCTGCGCCCGAGCAGCCGATCCAGACCTTGGAAACGCTGGTGTCGGCCATCTTTTCGGCGCGGTCGATGGCATCGCGCACCGCGTAAGTCGCCGCCGCCATGTCCGTGACGTAGCCGCGCTTGATCCCCTGGGAGGCGCGGTGGCCTGAACCCAGCACGATCATGTCGCCCATCTCGGACATGCCCGCAACGATGGCGGAAATGCGGAAGGAACCGATATTGACCGCACCGAATACGCGGGTGATGCGAGGTGGTGCCATCACTGTTCCTCCGCTGCGGCGGCATCGCCGCTGGCTTCAACGCCGGTATGGGGGACTGCACCCGCCTTCATCGCCAATTCCTGTCCTTCGGCATCGGGAACCCGCAGATAGATGCGGTCCTTCGCCCGCATGTCGATTGCAGTGACCTTGCCGCCGATCAACCGGTTAGTGCCGTCCAGCCGCGCGAATGTCACCAGTGCGCCGGCGGATTCGTTGTCGCCCTCCGGCAGCGCCAGCACTTGTCCGGTCTGGAAAGTCAGGTTCCAGCGGCGGTTGCCGATCCACTCCGCCTCCTGAACCTTGGGCTGAAGCGCGGGCGCCGCTTCAAGCAGGTGCCCGAGCTGCGTAACCTGCTGACCCGCACCGGGGCCGGAGACGATCAGCTTGCCCTTGGCATCCTTGCGGTTGATCGCCTCAAGCTCCTGCCCGGTCTCGTCGATCAGCACGAAGCGGTCAGCCTTGCGCAGGACGGCGTGCGGTTCGCGTTCGACGATGTCGATCACCAGCGTATCGGGAAGCTGCCGCGAAACACGCGCGTCCTTGACCCACGACAGGCCAAGCAGCTCGCCGCGCAGCCCGTCAAGGTCGACCTGGGTCATCGACCGGTCGCGCTCGGCCAGGGCCTTTTCGTAGACTTTCAGCTCGTTGAGGTTCTTCACGCCGCGCACTTCCACGCGCTTCACCTCGAACCCGGCATCTGCGGCAACTTGCGCAAACTGCTTGCCCGCAAGCATCGGCACGCCCGCCGCATTGGCGACGACCCAGACGAGCAAGCCCGCGCCGCCGAGTATGGCGACGAGGAAGATCTTGTGAAGCTGCTCCTCGGTGAAGGGCAGCCAGCTCATCACCGTGTCGACGGCCGTGCCGCTCGTCGCCTTGGCCTGGCGCACCTTGGCCTTGGTGTTCTGGGCCGCTGCGGCCTTTCGCGCTGTCTTCGGCTTGCGCCGGATCGTCTGGCTCATTTGCCCCCCTTGGCGACCTTTCCGGCGTCGGCAAGCGCTTCGGCTATGATAGCCTCCACGAGATCGGGGTATTCCATGCCGCAGGCACGCGCCTGTTCGGGAACGAGGCTGAGCGGGGTCATGCCCGGCTGGGTGTTGACCTCCAGCAGGAACAAGCCCTCGATACCCTGCGTGTCGTCCCAGCGGAAGTCGGCGCGGCTGGTGCCCTTGCAGCCGAGCAACTGGTGGGAGCGCAGTGCGAGATCCTTGCAGGCCGCCGTGATCTCATCAGGGATTTCCGCCGGGCAGACGTGTTCGGTCATGCCGTCGGTATACTTGGCGTCGAAGTCATAGAAGCCAGACTTCGGCTTGAGTTCGGTGACCAGCAGAGCCCGTTCCCCTGTGTTCGGCCCGCCGATCACGGCGGTGGTCAGTTCGCGGCCACGGATGAACGGTTCGGCCAAAAGGCGGTCGAATTCCTGCCACGGCCCCTTGGCATCCGGCGCGATGGGATTGCCGTAGTTCCCCTCGGCGGTGACGATGGCCACGCCGACCGAGGACCCCTCGTTGACGGGCTTGAGTACATAGGGACGCGGCAGCGGATCGCGCTTGTGGATTTCCGCGCTCTCGACGATGCGGCCGCCGGGCATCGGAATGCCGTGGGGGACCAGCGCCTGCTTGGTCAGTTCCTTGTCGATGGCAATCACCGAAGTGGCGAGGCCGGAATGCGTGTAGGTGAGGCCCATCAGGTCCATCATGCCCTGCACCGTGCCGTCCTCGCCCGGCGCGCCGTGGAGCGCGTTGAACACGACATCCGGCTTCGCTTCCGACAGACGCAGCGCGACATCGCGGTCCATGTCGATACGGGTGACCTTGTGGCCCTTGGACTCGAGCGCCTTGGCCACGCCCTCGCCGCTCATCAGCGAGACCGGCCGTTCGTTCGACCAACCGCCCATCAGGACTGCGACGTGGAGTTTGGGGAGAGTCACTTCTGGATACCTACTCGTGCTTGGCCTGACGCGTCGGCGAACATGCCCACGCGCTGAATTTCCCATTCGAGCGCGACGCCCGACTTTTCCTTGACCCGGCGGCGGACTTCCTCGCCCAGGGCCTCGATATCGCTGCTGGTGGCGTCGGAGACGTTGAGCAGGAAGTTGGTGTGCTTCTCGCTCACTTGCGCGCCGCCGAGGGTCAGGCCGCGGCATCCTGCTTCGTCCACAAGCTGCCAGGCCTTGTGGCCTTCGGGGTTCTTGAAGGTCGAGCCACCGGTCTTGCTGCGCAGCGGCTGGCTGGCCTCGCGGCTGGCGGAAATGCGGTCCATCTCGGCCTGGATCGCTTCCGGTTCACCGGCACGGCCCTTGAAGCGCGCAGCGACAACGACGGCGCCTTCGGGGAGTTCGGAGTGGCGATAGGTATAGCCGAGATCGACATTGCCGAGCGTGACCAGCGAACCGTCGCGCAGAACCACGTCGCAATCGACAAGCACGTCCTTGACCTCGCCGCCATAGGCGCCCCCGTTCATCCGCACGAAGCCGCCGACAGTGCCGGGGATCGAGCGCAGGAATTCGACGCCGGCAATACCGTTGTCCCGCGCAGTCGACGAGACGAGGATGCCACTGGCACCGCCGCCACATTCCAGCGTCACGTTATCCACTTTCGTCACTTTGGCGAAAGGCTTGCCGAGGCGGATCACGACGCCGGGAACGCCGCCGTCGCGCACGATCATGTTGGAGCCGAGGCCCAGCGCCATGACCGGCACCCAAGAAGGTAGATCACGCATAAATTTGCGAAGCGCATCAACGGAAACCGGCTCAAACAGAATTTCTGCTGGACCACCCGTTTTAAACCAAGTCCACGGCGCCAATGGAGCATTCACCGAGACTTTTCCGTTCGGCTCCGCAATGGTGAATGCTCCCTGTGCTAGAGAATATTCGAATGCGCCGGGGCTCACTTCGCGCTGTTTAGCAATCACGCGGCCCTCCGCTTGGACACGGCATCGGCCAGACCTGCCGCCCACTTGGTGATGTCACCTGCGCCGAGGCAGACGATCATGTCGCCCGGCTGGATCGAGGTTGCCAGCACATCGGCCAGTGCGTCGGGGCCAGCCACGACTTGCGCCGAGCGGTGCCCGCGCGCCTTCATGCCCGAGACCATGTGCTCGGAATCGACGCCTTCGATCGGCTGCTCGCCCGCTGCGTAGACCGGCGCGGCATAAACCACGTCGGCATCGTTGAAGGCGCCTTCGAAGTCTTCCATATGGTCACGCAGGCGCGTGAAGCGGTGCGGCTGGACCACGGCGATCACGCGATTGCGCACGCCTTCGCGCGCAGCGGCGAGCACGGCGCGTATCTCGACCGGATGGTGGCCATAGTCATCGATCACGGTGACGACACCGCCATCCACCTCGATTTCGCCGACCTTGGTGAAGCGGCGCTTCACGCCGCCGAATTTCGAGAAGCCGGTCTGGATGCACTCTTCCGAGCAACCCATCTCCACCGCGACGCCGACAGCGGCGAGCGCATTCTGGACGTTGTGGCGGCCCGGCATCGGCAGTTCGATGCCCTCGATCCTGCGGAACGAGCCGTCCCGCTGGCGCAGCGCCACGTCGAAGCGGTTGCCGCCGGGAATGGGCGTCACGTTCTCGCCCCGAATGTCGGCCTGAGCGGAGAAGCCGTAAGTCACCACGCGGCGGTCGCGGATCTTGGGGATGATCGCCTGCACTTCCGGGTGGTCGATGCAGAGCATCGCCGCGCCGTAGAAGGGCACGTTCTCGATGAATTCGACGAAGGAATCCTTCACCTTGTCGAACGAGCCGTAGTGATCGAGATGCTCGGGATCGATATTGGTGACGACGGCGATAGTCCCATCGAGGCGCAGGAACGAGCCGTCGCTCTCGTCGGCTTCCACCACCATCCAGTCCGAGGCGCCGAGGCGCGCGTTCGAACCGTAGGAATTGATGATGCCGCCGTTGATGACGGTGGGATCGACCCCGCCCGCATCGAGCAGCGCCGCAACCATGGACGTGGTCGTGGTCTTGCCGTGAGTGCCAGCCACCGCCACGGTGTTCTTGAGGCGCATCAGTTCGGCCAGCATCTCGGCGCGGCGGACCACGGGAATGCGGTTTTCGAGCGCATGGACAACTTCGGGATTATCGCGCTTCACGGCGGTCGAGGTGACGACCACGGCCACGCCTTCGACGTTCTCCGCCGACTGCCCGATCATGACCTTGATCCCGCGCCCGCGCAGGCCCTCTACCACATAGCCCTCGGCGATGTCGGAGCCCTGCACCGAGTAGCCGAGGTTGTGCATCACTTCGGCGATGCCCGACATGCCGATGCCGCCGATGCCCACGAAGTGGATCGTGCCGATGTCAGTGCCGACGCCCCTCACTGCACGGATTCCTTGACCAGCTTGCTCTTGGCAAGGGCTTCGCCGCCCTTGGCGGGCATGGCCTTCTCCATTCGAATTACGTCCATTATCGGGGTGGCGCCGAAGCCTTCGACAAGATCGGCAAGATCGCTGGCGGCATTGGGATAGCCGCAGTTCCATGCGGCATGCGCGGCATTGGCCAGCGTTTCGGGATTCTGGGCGATGGCCTGGATCTGCAGGCAGACTTCCTTGGCCATCTTCTGGAACAGGTCGGCCTGCTCCTTCAGAAGCGCATTGCGCCGTTCGCCGCTGTAAGTGTCCGCATCCTCGGTGGTGATCGCCGGCTGGCGGATCACACGCGCACCGCCCGCAGCCACGATCTCGCGCGCATTGGCGGTCTGGTGGTCGTCGGTTGCGTAAGGCAGCGGAATCAGGATCGCAGGACGGCCCACATCGGTCAGTTCCGCGATGGTCGACGCGCCAGAGCGTCCGATGAACAAGTGCGCACCGGCAAGGCGCTCGGCCATGTCCTCGAAATAGGTCGCAAGTTCGGCCGGAATACCGTGGTTTACATAGCGCGCACGGACGCCTTCGATATCCTCGGCGCGGCACTGCTGGATGACCTGGAGGCGCGAACGCAAGGTGGGTGGCAGCATCGCGAGAGCATCGGGCACGACTTGCGACAGCACGCGAGCGCCCTGGCTTCCGCCGGTCACGAGGATGCGCAGCAGGCTGTCCTCGCCGAATTCGGGGAACGGCGCGTCACGCAGGGCCAGGACTTCGTCCCGCACCGGATTGCCGACCAGCGTCACCTTGTCCGAAAACCTGGGATCGAGCATGTCAACTTGCTCGAAAGCCGTGGCGATGGCGTTCACCTTGCCCGCAAAGTAACGGTTTACACGGCCCAGCACCGAATTCTGCTCATGCAGGATAGTCGGGATTTTAGCCGAGTTGGCAGCCAGCATGGTCGGCAGCGCTGGATAGCCGCCGAAGCCCACCACGGCGGTCGGTTCGAAACTTTCGAACAGGCGCAGCGCCATGGCGCGGCCGGAAAGAATGCCCTTGGCGCCCCTGAGCCAGTTCAGCGGGTTTTTCCCAGCGATCCGGCCCTGCGGCAGGACATGGGCAGGCAGATAGTCAGGCTTGCCCGGAATCGCCGCGCCCCGCTCGTCCGTGATGAGCGCGACGTGATGCCCGCGCCGATCCAGTTCGGCGGCGAGCGCGAATGCGGGAATGAGGTGCCCGCCCGTCCCGCCCGCGGCAAGGACGTAGTGGCGGCTTACCGAGCCTTTTACGGCCGAACTCATGAAGAAAAGTCTCCAACGGCGCGAAGCGAGAACCTCTCGCGCTTGATGAACGGATTGCGGCGCGTGATCGCCAGCAGCAGCCCCACCGTCATGCACATGGCCACCGTGGACGAACCGCCATAGCTGATCAGCGGCAGGGTCATGCCCTTGGAAGGGAAGAGTTGCAGGTTGACGAGGATGTTGATGAAGGCCTGCCCCCCGAACTGCGAGCCGATCCCGGCTGCCGCGAGTACCGTGAAAAGGTCTTCCTCGTCCACCAGGCGCAGCATCACGCGGGTCAGCAGCGCAAGATAGATCATAACGATGATGATGCAGGCGATCAGGCCGAATTCCTCACCGATCACCGAGAAGATATAGTCGGTATGGGCTTCGGGCAGCGCCATCTTCCTGATGCCCATCCAGAAACCCTGTCCGAACCATCCACCGTTGAGCAAGGTGCGCTGCGCGAGGTCCACCTGATCGAAGGCATTCCCGCCCGACAGGAAGGAATCGATGCGATTACGCCCGTTGTCATAGGTGAAGTACATCAGGACAAGGCCGCCGATGCCCACGCCCGCGAACATGCCGATGCGCTTGAGCTGGATACCGGCCAGCAGGATCATCACGAAGAACGTGCCTGAAAACAGCATGGTCGAACCGAAATCGGGCTGCGCCATCAGCAGCGCGCCCAGCAGGCCCATCAGGCAGAAGCAGATCGCAACCACCGGAATATGCGGATCACGCGCGCGCCACGAGAGGATCCAGGCCAGCAGGATCGGAAAGCCCGATCCCAGAAACTGCGAAGGCTGGATCGAGATCCCCAGCTTCAGCCAGCGCCGCGCGCCATTCACTTCGGAACCGACCACCGGGACCAGCACAAGCCCGACAAGCATGACGGCCGCGATGAGGATGCCGACCCGGCGCGCACTGTCCTTCGACAGGCTGGAAGCCCAGAACATCGCGCAAAGGCCCACGAACTGCCACCGCAGGTGCAGCCAGAAGAAGTGCAGCTGCGAAAGCTTCTCGTGCGCCGTCGAAAGGCGCCGCGCGCTCGCCGGAGAGCCCGCCGCCACCGCCACCGCGCCGATCCCCATCAGGATCAGCACCAGCGCAAGCACGCTGCGGTCGATCTCCTGCCACCAGATCGCGAGTTGCCCCCGGCGGTTGCGGTTGTAGCGTGTGTTCGCGGGAACCGCTCCGGTGCCGGGCGCGATCGTGGCCATCAGTGTTTCACCCCATCGGCATCTTCGCCCTGCGCCTCGAGCAGCGCCTCGACGATCTGGCGGAACACCAGGCCGCGCGCCTCATAGTCGCGGAACTGATCGAAACTGGCGCAAGCCGGAGACAGCATGACGACATCGCCGGGCTTCGCGCGGGCCATGGCCTCGCGGATTGCCTCGGCCATCATCTCGCTGCGATGGACTTCAGTAAATGGCGTCAGGATCTCGGCGAAGCGCGGGCCGGCATCGCCGATGGTATAGGCGGCCGCCACATTGCCGAAGAAAGGCGCGCACTCGTCAAGGTCGTCGCCCTTTGGCAGACCGCCCAGAATCCAGTGGATGCGCGGCGCCGGATCAGGCGGAAACGCAGCAAGCGCAGGCGCGGTCGAGGCCGGGTTGGTGGCCTTGCTGTCATTGATGTAAAGGACGCCGTTCGCCTCGGCCACGCGCTCCATGCGGTGCGGCAATCCGCTGAACGTGCGCAGCGCCGGTTCCCACTGCTCGGCGGGAATGCCCAGCGCCTCTACGATGGCGACCGCTACGGCCGCGTTCTGAAGGTTGTGCGGGCCTTGCAGCGAAGGCCAGTCCTTTTGCAGCGCGACGAGACCCTGCCCGTCGACCCGGCGCACGAGGCCGGCCGCGCGGCGCGCCTCCTCTGCCTCGGCAACATCGGAAGTCTCGCGGTCGCCCGTGCCGAAGATGGCCGGACGGGCGGCATCCTGCATCTCGAACAGGCGGGCCTTCGAGGCCGCATAAGCCTCGAAACCATCGTAGCGATCGAGATGGTCGGGCGTGATGTTGAGCAGCGCCGCCACGTCGCAATCGAGGCTGCGGGTGAGGTCGATCTGGTAGCTCGACAGTTCCAGCACATAGACGCCGCCCTCGGGCAGCGGAACTTCGCCAAGCACCGGCACGCCGATGTTGCCGCCGACGCGCGCGGGCACTCCGGCGCTTTCGAGAAGGTGGTGGACCAGCGAGGTCGTGGTGGACTTGCCGTTGGTGCCGGTGATGCCCACCACGCGGTGCGCAGGCAAACCGCCCTCGCCGGGCACGATCGTGCGCGCCAGTGCGAAAAGCTCAATATCGCCGATTACCGGCACGTCCTGACGGCGCGCGACCTCGGCGATCGGATGCTTGTTCAGCGGAACGCCGGGCGAGACGATGACGCCGTCATAGCCGGTAAGATCAGCCGTGACCGGATCGGCCACTTCGATGCTCTCGTCCTGGCTGCGTGCGCAGAGCGCCTGGCGCGGTTCCTCGCGCGAATCCCAGGCCATGACGTGAGCGCCGCTCGCCAGCAGCGTCTCGACCGCGGTGAGGCCCGAGCGCGCGAGCCCTAGGACCGCATAGCGTTTTCCGGCGAAGGCGGGGGAGACGATCACGTCGGGCGCCTCATCGTAGCTTGAGCGTCGAAAGGCCGATCACCGCAAGGACGATCGAAATGATCCAGAAGCGGATGACAACGGTGGATTCCTTCCAGCCCTTCTGCTCGAAGTGGTGGTGGATCGGCGCCATGCGGAACACGCGGCGACCGGTCCGCTTGAACCAGAAGACCTGGATTATGACCGAAACAGCCTCCAGCACGAACAGGCCGCCGACGATGGCCAGCACGATCTCGTGGTGCGCGGCAACGGCGATGGCGCCCAGTGCGCCGCCCAGTGCAAGGCTGCCGGTGTCGCCCATGAAAACGGCTGCAGGCGGCGCGTTGAACCACAGGAAGGCGAGGCAGGCCCCGATGATGCCGGCGCAGAATACCGCCAGTTCACCTGCGCGCGGCACGTGCGGGATGCCAAGGTAGTTGGCATAGTCCACGCGGCCGGCAAGGTAGCAGATGATCGCGAAAGTGCCGGCCGCGATCACCACCGGCATCGTGGCAAGGCCGTCGAGACCGTCGGTCAGGTTCACCGCATTGCCGGCGCCCACGATCACCACGGCCGCAAAGACGTAATAGAACGGGCCGAGCGGGATATAGCGCCCCGAAAGGAACGGCACGTAGAGGTTCGTATTGAGCTGGCTGACGATGATGTACGAGGCGATCCCCGCAACCACGAATTCGAGCGCCAGCCGCAGCTTGCTCGACAGGCCGGCCGTGCTGCGCTTGGCCACCTTGTCGTAATCGTCGAGGAAGCCGATGATGCCGAAGCCCACCGTGACGGCGACACAGGCCCAGACGAACGGGTTCTTCACGTCCATGAACAGGATCATCGCGCTGACCAGCGCAGTGAGGATCATGAGCCCGCCCATCGTGGGGGTGCCGCGCTTGGCAAGGTGGCTTTGCGGGCCGTCCTCGCGGATCGGTTGCCCCTTGCCCTGACGTACGCGCAGCATGTTGATGAAGCGCGGGCCGATCAGCAGCCCGATGCCCAGCGCCGTCATCAGCGCCGCGCCCGACCGGAACGACTGGTATCGGAAGAGGTTGGACAGTCCCTCGAAATGGAACCATTCTGCGATGAGATACAGCATCTTGCGGGGGAGCCCCCCTACCCTTCCTGTTTGTCGAGCGCGGTCACCAGGGAAGCCAGGCCCACCGAGTTCGAGCCCTTGACCAGGATGACGTCATCCCGTTCGAGACCGAATTCGCGCAGAGCGTCGACAGCTTCCCGCACAGTCAGGCAATGCGCGAAGGGCACGTCCTTGCCAAGCGGAAGCGCCCCGGATTTCCCCAGTTCCCCGGAATTCTCCCCCGCTTCAAGGGCTTTTGCGAGCGGGGCCATCTCCTCGCCCACCAGCACGGCGTAATCGACACCCGCTTCGCGGATCGGGCCGGCAAGCGCGGCGTGATAGTCAGGGCCGTGGCTGCCCAGTTCCTTCATCGCGCCGAGCACGGCAATACGGCGGTGCGCCGGCGTGCGGCCAAGCTGGTCCAGCGTCGCGCGCATGGAGGCGGGATTGGCGTTGTAGCTCTCGTCGATCAGCAAGGCCTTCGCGGAAGCGGCGCGGCGCCCGTCAGCATTGGGTTCGGCGCCGGGCTCCCCACCCGGAACGTCGATCTGAAGCCGGGCGCCGCGCCCAGGCAACCCGCCCATTTCGGCGAGCGCCACGCCTGCGGCACCGAGGTCTCCCTTGACCCCGCGTACCGCGGCCATGACCGCGAGCGAATTGATCACATGATGTTCACCGGGCGAGGCGACGGTGTAGCAAACCCGCCGGTCCCCCATGTCGATCGTCACCAGCGAGCCGCCTCCGATCGCCGGAACCGCATCCAGCAACCGCACGTCGGCGTCTCGCGCCTTGCCGAAGGAGACCACTTGCGCGCCCGCTTCGAGCGCGGCTTCCTTCAGCCTGTTGAAATAGGGGCTGTCGGCCGGGATCACGGCCACGCCGCCCTTCTCCAGCCCTTCGAAGATTTCCGCCTTGGCGTCGGCGATGGCCTCCATCGAACCCAACATCTCGATGTGGGCGGGCGCGATGGTAGTGATGACCGCGACGTTCGGACGGACCTGGCGGGTCAGCCCGGCAATTTCGCCGGCGTGGTTCATTCCCATCTCGAAAATGCCGAAACGCGCACGCGCGGGCATTCGCGCAAGGCTCAGCGGAACGCCGACATGGTTGTTGTAGCTCTTGACCGAACGATGGGCATCACCCCGGCTGGCGCGGTCGAGCGCAGCCCAGATCGCCTCCTTCACGCCGGTCTTTCCGACCGAACCCGTCACGCCGATGATCGGCCCGCGCGACCGGATGCGCGCGGCGGCCCCCAGCCGCTCCAGCGCCTCGGTCGTGTCCTCCACCAGGATGTGGGGACCATCGACCGGCCGATCGACCACGGCTGCAGCCGCACCCTTGGCAAAAGCCCCATCGACGAAGCGATGACCGTCCATGGCCTCGCCCTTGAGCGCGAAGAACAGGTCGCCGGGCTCGACGTCGCGGCTGTCGATCTCGACGCCGGAAACGGTGAAGTCACCGCTGGCCGTACCCTTCAGAACCCGCGCCAGCGTGGCCGAGTCCCAAAGCGCGAGAGGCCACGGAGAGAGCGGGTTTTCCTCGGCCGCATCGCTGGGCCACTCGAGGATCCGGGCTACAGCATTCATCGCCTACTACCTTCCCTGCGGACCAGACATTTCCCTGGCCACGGTGACGTCGTCGAATGGCAGGACGCGCACTGCATCGCCGCTGCCGATGATCTGCCCCTGTTCGTGCCCCTTGCCGGCGATGAGGACGATGTCCCCCCGCCCGGCTTCGGCGATGGCCGCACCGATCGCCTCGCGCCGATCGCCGATTTCTCGCGCGCCGCCGCTCATTCCGGCGAGAATCATGGCGCGAATTGCCGCCGGGTCTTCCCCGCGCGGGTTGTCGTCAGTGACGATCGCCACGTCCGCACCCTCGCTGGCCACCCGGCCCATTTCCGGCCGCTTGCCCTGGTCCCGGTCGCCGCCCGCGCCGAATACCACGATCAGGCGTCCTTCCACATGGGGACGGAGCGCCGCGATCGCCGCTTCCAGCGCATCGGGCGTATGCGCATAGTCGACATAGACCGGCGCGCCTACCGAGGAAATCGCCGCACGCTCCAGCCGCCCGCGCACGGTCACGAGCCGCTTCAGGGCATCGAACGTCGTGTGCGCATCGCCGCCGCTGGCCAGCACCAGCCCCGCCGCGACAAGCGAATTTGCCGCCTGATAGGCGCCGATCAGCGGGAGCTCGAGCACGTAGGCTTTGCCCTCATGCTCGAGCTCCAGCTTCTGGCCGAGTCCGCCCGGCTTGCGACCCGAGAGGCGGATGCTGGTGCCCTTGGCACCCACGGTGAACGTCTTGAGCCCGCGCTGCTCGGCGTGGGCAATGGCTTTGTCGGACCACGGATCGTCGGCCCAGATCACGGCGGTGCCGCCATCGACGACCACTTCGTCGAACAGGCGCATCTTCGCCGCGAAATAGTCGTCCATGTCTGCGTGGTAGTCGAGATGGTCGCGCGAGAGGTTGGTGAAGGCGCCCGCCGCCACGCGCGGTCCCTCGATGCGGAACTGCGAAAGACCGTGGCTCGACGCTTCGTAAGCGACGTGGGAAACACCCTCGCGCGCAAGACCAGTGAGGTTGGCCAGGAAAGTCACGATATCCGGAGTGGTGAGGCCGGTGGAAACCGTTTCGTCGCTGGTGGTGACGCCGAGCGTACCGATCGAGGCGGCGCGCTGGCCGGCCATGCGCCAGATCTGACGGGTCAGTTCCACGGTCGAGGTCTTGCCGTTGGTGCCGGTGACGGCCACCAGCGTCTCCGGCACGGGCTGGAAGAACGGCGCGGCAAGTCGCGCGAAGAGACGGCGCGGCTCGGGATCGGCGAAGTGCACCGCACCTTCGACCCTGGCATCGCGATGCGCCACGACAGCTACGGCGCCAGCCTCGATGGCGGCGGTGATATAATCTTCGCCGTTGAACCTGGCGCCCCGGAACGCGCCGAACACCGTGCCGGGCGCGACCTTGCGGTGATCGATGGCAAAGCCGGTCACATTGGCATCAGCGCCCTCGGCCAGAGGAACATCGGCAGCAGCGCAGAGGGCAGTCAATTTCATTCTTCCAGGCTCACTCTTCAGCGGTTCCGGCCGGGATCAGCGGCTTGAGGTCGGAAATGTCGATGTCGCGGGTTTCGTCGGGCATGATGCCCAGCAGCGGCCCGATGCGCGGGACCACGCGCTGGATCACCGGCGCCGAGTTCCACGCGGCAGTGCGCTGGAACGAGGTTGCCTCGGTACCCTGTGGCTCGTCCATCATGGCGATGACGACGTAGCGCGGGCGGTCCATCGGGAAGGCGGCGGCGAAGGTCGCCACCAGCGAGTGCTTGCGGTAACCGCCGACGCCCGGCTTTTCGGCCGATCCGGTCTTGCCCCCGACACGGAATCCCGGCGCGTCGGCCTTGCGGCCGGTGCCGTAGGACACGATCATGCGCAGGAGCTGGCGCATGCGCGCGCTGGTCGCGGCGGTGAACACGCGGCGACCGGCAGGAACCTGCGATGGCTCAAGCTTCTTGAGCGTCGCCGGACGCCAGATGCCGCCGTTGACGAGCGAGGCATAAGCCGAGGCGAGATGCAGCGGCGTCACGGCGATACCGTGGCCATAAGCAACCGTCATCGTACGCAGACGCGGCCATTCACCACGCGGCCACAGCGGGAAGCCGCGCGCAGGCAGCTCGACATAGGGACGCTGGTTCATCGCCAGCGATTCCATGGTCTTCTTGAGCCGCTCGCCGCCAAGCTCGTCCGCGATATGGGCCGTGACCGTGTTCGACGAGTGGATCAGCGTTTCCAGCACGTTCAGCGAACTGCCGTAGTTGTGCAGGTCATGGATCGTGAACTTGCCGACGTGAAGCGGCGTTGCCGGCCAGCGACGGCGCAAGTCGGTGATCGTGCCCGCGTCGAGCGCGGCAGCGACGGTGATCGGCTTGAAGGTCGAACCGAGTTCGTAGACCTGGTTGGTCACGCGGTTGAAACCACGCGGCACGTTGCCGTCCCGCGCCTGCTCCTCGGTGATGACGAGATCGCTGGGCTGGACGTGGTTCGGATCGAACGAGGGCAGCGACGCCAGCGCCAGGATCTCGCCGGTATCCACGTCGAGAATGACGCCGGCCGCACCCTTCGCCTTGCTCAGCGCCATGCCCTTGCCCAGTTCATCTTCCAGCGCGCTTTGCACGCGGAAGTCGATCGAGAGCACTGCAGGGTTGGCACGCCCTTCAGGGCTGGTGAGCTGCTTGTCGAAAGCCTGCTCCATGCCGACCTGGCCCTTGCCGAAAGTATCGACATAACCGAGCACCGAGGCCGCCATCGAACCCTGCGGGTAGAAGCGCGTGGCTTCCTGCGGGTATTCGAGCGCCGGCTCGCCCAGCGCGTGAACCTTGTTTGCGTCCTCGGGAAGGATCGACTTGCGCAGATAGCCAGGCTTGTCCGACGAAAGCTTGGCGATAAGCTCGGCCCGGTCGAGATCGGGGAAGATGCGGATCAGGCCGTCAGCGACCTGGGCCGGCGTGTGGACCAGCGCGGAACCGGCGCTCATCGCCTTGGGGTTGAACCACAGCGAATAAGTCCGGAACTCGCGGGCCAGCGGCACGCCATTGCGGTCGACGATCTCGCCCCGCTGCGGAACCAGCAGATCGGACAGGTCGCCACCGCGCACCGACGGGCCGGTTACGCCAAGGTAAAGGATACGGAAAAGCGCCAGCAACCCGACGAGCGTGAAAACCCCCAGAATCCAGAGCGTGCGCATCTTCGCGACCAGCAGCGATTGCTGCCGGACGTTGAACAGCTTGCGCCGGCCGGTCGAGACCGTGGTGGGGATCGCTCCGATCGGGAAGGCCGGGGCGTTCACTGCTGGGCAGCCTCCGCCACCTCGATCCGCGCCAGGCGGCTGCCGAGCGCGGCAGCATCACGCGCGAGCTGATCTCGTTCCGGGTCGCGGCTCTTGCCACCGGCGCCCTTGGCCTCGGCTGCCGGAAGCGCGGCGGCGGTCGCCCCCGTCACAGGCGAAACCATCGCGAGCAACCCGCCGTTCGAAGCATCGCCCTGGCCCTGCGCCGGATCGCCCGCCGTGTCGGCATTGGCGTAGCGGATCGGAGCCGGCGCACCGGGGCCGACCGGCATGCCGAGCGCGGCAAGCTGGCGCTCGCCTTCGATGTACTGGCCCGCCGTGGGCGCCTTGTAGCCGAACTCCAGGTCGTTGAGTTCCTTGAGCGCCTGCTGGTTCGAGCGGGTCTGGAACTCGGTCTCCAGGAAATTGATGTCCTGCTGAACCCACACGATCCGCTTCTCGGTATCGTGGACCTGGCTCTTCACCGCGTTCACGCGCAAGGTCAGGCCGATCGTCAGCGCGCCGCAGACCAGCAACACGGAAATCCATCCAATCGAATGGACGCGATCGCGAGTGAGGTTCATGAGGCACTCCTGTGGTCTTTACGGCCATCTGGCGTTCTTGGGGGAGCATCGGTGCGCAGCGCGGCGCGCAGGGTTGCGGATCGGGAACGGGGATTGGCGGCAAGTTCCGCCTCCCCCGGCCGCACGGCCTTCGCCACTTGCGCGAACGTCGCCTGCGGGCCGGAGCCGACTTGCGGCAGATGCCGCGAGGTGCTCTTGGCCTGACCGGCGGCATCTCTCAGGAAGCGCTTGACCTTGCGGTCCTCGAGACTGTGGAAGGTCACTATTGCCAGCCGCCCCCCGGCGCGCAGCAGCGTTTCAGCCCCTTCCATCCCGGCATCGAGTTCGTCGAGCTCTCCGTTCACGTGGATACGGATTGCCTGGAAGCTGCGCGTCGCCGGATCCTTCGGCGCGGAAGCTCCCTTGTAATTGGCATTATAGCCCACCGCCTTGCGGACCACGCGGGCGAGTTCGCCCGTGGTCTCGATCGGACGCGCGGCCACGATCGCGCGGGCTACGCGGCGCGACTGGCGCTCCTCGCCGTAAAGGTAGAGCACGTCGGCGATCTCGGCCTCGTCGGCCTCGTTCACGAAATCCGCTGCAGAGAGCCCGGCCTGGCTCATGCGCATGTCGAGCGGCCCATCGGCGCTGAAGGCAAAGCCGCGCTCGGCCTGATCCAGTTGCATCGAGGACACGCCGATATCCATGACCACGCCGTCCACTTGCGTGATCCCCGCCTCGATCAGGCTTTCCGCCATTTCGGAGAACCGGCGCGGATGCAGCACGAGCCGCGGCGGAACGGTGTCCAGCTCCGGCCATTTCGCACGGTTCTGCTCGATCGCGGCGATGGCGTCGGGATCGCGGTCGAAGGCATGCACGGTCGCGCCCGCATCGAGCAGCCGGCGTGTGTAGCCGCCCGCGCCCAGGGTACCGTCGACGATGACGTCGCCGCCCTGGGGGTTCAGGGCGGCGACGACCTCCTCCAGGAGCACAGGAACGTGGGGAACGCCCTCGGGTATGGTGCGAGAGGCGCTCATTTCTTCGAAGCTTTCTGAAGTTCCTTGGCCGCAAGGCTGCCGCAGGCGGTCTGTGCCGCCTTCCAGCCATCGTCCATATTGTTGAGGTTTTCCGGGCTCCACACCGTGAAGAAGCGGCCGTTGCCGCGGAAGTAGAGCTGGTCGGTTACATTGGCGAGCGCGGCAAGGTCCTCAGGCAGGACGAAGCGGCCACTGCCGTCGAACGGCACTTCATAAGAGGCGTAGATGTCGCTGGCGCGCTTTTCCGCGTCGAAATCCTTGCCGGCACGTAGAGCCACCTCCTGCTGCTCGCGGATTTCCTGTTCGAAATCCTGGATGCGCGAGAGCCCGAAGCCGACAAGGCAGGGCCAGCGATCGTGGGTGGTCAGGCAGAGCAGATCCTTGCCGCTCGATTCGCGCACGGTGCCGCGGAACGCATTGGGCAGCACGAAACGGTTCTTGTCGCGTAGCAGCGAAAAGCCCTGTCCGTTGTAGATGTATGGCTGCCCAGCCATGTGTCCCTGTCGCCCCTAAGGTTGCCTCTCGGGCATGACGGAGACCCTCCGACCGCGCGCTCACGCGATCGGGCCCGGACCCTGCAAGCAAGGCACGGCGAGACTCAGCCATTCCGATTGACCATGCTTTTATAACGGGAATTTTGGGGATTAAAGGGAAATGTGGGGATCAACGGGATTTAATCGGCGGATTTCTTCGGATTTTCAGCACAGTTCGTCTTCACGGAGATAAGTGTTAAACTATGGGAAACTACAAAAATCGCTGATTTTCAGGGACTTTCCCTTAGTTCAGCGATCAATCGGCCTCATCCCCGCTCCAACCCCGTCAATCCCCACTTTCGGCACCGAGGATCATCGCGGCGAGCACTCTCCGGCAAATGGCCTGCCTGCCGACGTCAGGTGATTCTTCGAACAAGGCGGCATCGGAAACCGCAAAAACCCGGCCATGCCCGATCTTGCACCGTGCAATCAGCCCTTCGGATTCGATCCGGCAGGCATCCCGCGCATCCCCGGGTTTCCCGTCCTTCCCGTGTTTTCCCGATTCCGGGAGCCGATCCCCGGAATTCCCCGAAGACCGAAAGCGGCCCGCCAGGTTCACGGGAAACTCGCCGACGAAGCTTGCCGCCATCCGCTCGCCCGCGGGTTGCCCCTCGTCGAACTCCATGCGAAGCCCCCAATGCGCGAGAATGGGCGATAGCATCGCCATGTCCTGCGGGCGGCGCGGATCGCCAAGGGCGTGGCGGGAGGGCATCGTCAGCATGGGGTCGGCAAACAGCAGTACCCTGCCCCCATCACGCACCCAGCGATCAAGCGCGACGTTCTCTTGCGGCGAGAATGGACGTGGCTGCGCCAGCACCAGCAACCCATCATGCGGCAGCGGAAGGACGCCGTTTGCATCGGCAAGCGTGTCCAGCGGCACCAGCTTGCCCGCGTCCGACAGCACCGGACCAGCCCAATGCTGCGGCCGGTCAGCGGCGAGCAGATCCCGGATGTCGTCGCTCTCGGCCCAGAGGATTGGCAGGCTGGTGTAGAGCCCCACCTCGCGATCGGCGCGAGGTGGGCGGGAATCGCCGCAGGAGGCGAGCGCCAAGGCGCCCGCCAGCAACGTCAGTACAGGGCGCAGATTATTGGCCGCCGGCCGGAGATGCGGGCGGCGCGCCCGGATCACTCACCTCGCCGGTGGGCGTCGGACTGGGGTCGGAGGCTGGCACCACGCCGATATCGGCAAGCGGGTCGCTCGCCTGCTTCTTGGGCTTGGCATCGGCTGCAACGACCTGCCGGATGGGATCTTCGGTGTCGATCAGGCGGGTGCGGTCGTTGATGATATTGGCGAGGCCGACGATGAGCAGCATGGCGCAGAGGCCGAACAGCCCCACTTGTAACCGATGTACCGCCTGCGAACGCAGTTCGCGCGCCGAGGGCGGCACGAAGTGCTGGGGCGTCGTGATCGGCTCGATCATCGTAGGCGGAATGTGTCCTGCCATCGACAGATCGTTTACCTCAGGATTCCAGCCATGGGAAGACAGGCAGATTTTTCGCCTTCAACCATTCCGGATTGTACAGCGAGGAAAGGTAGCGGAAGCCGGTGTCGCATAGAATTGTGGCGACCCGGGCATCGGCCTTGCCTTCGGCCACCAGCTTGCGGCCGAGCGCCACGGCGCCCGCCACGTTGATGCCCGAGGACAGGCCCAGGCAAAGGCCTTCCTCCGACAGCAGGCGACGGACCCATTCCAGCCCTTCCTCATCCGAGATGCGGAACTGGGCATCGATCGGCGCGCCTTCGAGGTTGGCGGTAATGCGCCCCTGTCCGATACCTTCGGCAACGGAGGAACCCTCCGCCTTGAGTTCGCCGTTCGCGTAATAGTTGTAGAGCGCGGCGCCGTGCGGATCGGTGAGCGCGATGGTGATCGCATCGTCGAACGCCTTGAGGCCCAGCCCCGTCCCGGCAATCGTGCCGCCCGTCCCTGCCGCGCATGTGAAGCCATCGATGCGGCCGTCCATCTGTTCCCAGATTTCGGGTGCCGTGCTTTCGATATGAGCCTTGCGGTTGGCGATATTGTCGAACTGGTTGGCCCAGATCGCGCCCGGAGTCTCTTCTGCCAGGCGGCGCGAGGTGTGGACGAAATGCCCGGGGTTCGAGAAAGGCGCAGCAGGAACGAGGACGAGTTCGGCGCCAAGCGCACGCAGAGTGTCCATCTTCTCGCGCGACTGGGTCTCGGGCATGACGATGATCGTCTTGTAGCCCAGCGCATTGGCGACGAGCGCGATGCCGATGCCGGTATTGCCAGCCGTCCCCTCGACGATGGTGCCGCCGGGCTGGAGCAGCCCCTTCGCCTCAGCGTCGCGCACGATCCAGAGGGCCGCGCGGTCCTTCACCGATGCGCCGGGATTTGCGAATTCGCACTTGCCCCAGATCTCGCAACCAGCCGCTTCGCTGGGGCCCTTGAGCAGGACGAGCGGGGTGTTGCCGATGAGGTCGAGAGTGGAGCGCTGGGAGATGGGTGCAGTCATGGCGGCACAGGTAGGAAGTCAGGCGGAAAGGCGCAAATGATTTGCAGAGTTTTTTGAAGGCACCATCCGACTTGTGCGAATGGATCCTGGCTCCGGCCTGCGGCGGAATGCAGACGCCCCCACCTCGGCCTCTCGTCGCTCAGGACGGCCGGACGGTCTTTTCACCTGACCGTCAGGCCGTCCGAAAGATCAATCTTCCTGCGCGATCGTGACCTTGCAGCCTTCGAGCGCCGCGGTGACCGGAACCTGGCAGGAAAGGCGCGAGAATTCGTTGCGATGGTCGGAACTGTCGAGCAGGTCGTTCTCGTCCTCGCTCATCGCGGGCAGCTTGTCCGCGAAGGCCGGGTCGATGTGGACATGGCAGGTTGCGCAGGAGCAGCAGCCACCGCAGAGAGCCAGCAACTCGTCGAAGCCGCTGTCGCGGATCGTTTCCATCAGGGTGCGGCCTTCGAGGGCCTCGACGGTGGATTCTTCGCCCGATTGATTGATGACGATGATCTGCGGCATTCTCGTCGATCCTCTTTCTGATACTGCATGTATCATAACATGCTTGTTTCGGCCTTTGCGGCCGGCTGCTAATGACTGCAACCCCCTTTTGCAAGGTAATCGAATAATGGGCTTGAGCGCAGGCGCACTGAAACTGGGACTGGATGCGATTGCTGCCAAGGAACCTGCCATCGCTCGTGCGCTGGATGTCGCCGGCTACCCCGAACCCCGCATCCGCGCGACCGGATATGCCACCCTGCTGCGGACCATCGTCGGCCAGCAAGTGTCGGTTGCGGCGGCGGCATCGGTATGGAACCGGCTGGAAGCGCTGCTGGGCGAAGGCATTGCGCCCGAAGTCCTGCTCGCCGCCGAATTCGACGCCTTGCGGGCCTGCGGGCTCTCACGCCAGAAGCAGGGATATGCACGCAGCCTTTGCGAACTCGTTGTGGCGGGCACGCTCGATTTCGAAAATCTGCCGGAAGACGACGACGAGGCCATAGACCAACTGGTGCGGATCAAGGGGATCGGACGATGGTCCGCCGAAATCTACCTGCTGTTCGCGGAAGGGCGGCCGGACATCTGGCCTGCCGGTGATCTCGCGGTTCAGGCGGGGCTGCACAAAATCCTCACCCTGGAGGCCAGGCCCAGCGAAAAGCAGACGCGCCAGATCGCCGAAAGCTGGCGGCCGCACCGAGGTGCGGCGGCGATCTTCACCTGGCACTGCTACAACAACCCGGCTCTCTAGGCACGCCGCCTAGGCCGGGATGGTAACAACCGGCGCAGAGGCACGGGGAAAGCGCTCCTCCATCCAGCGCCGCAACTTTGGCGACTGGCGCTCGGTAAGGATCGAGATGGCCGCACAAGTGAGCACGATCAGCCCGACAAGTGCGGCGAACACCGGAAAACTGCGCCCGGCCTCGATGCCCCATGACCGCAAAAGCTGAATCAGCGGCCAGTGGAACAGGTAGAGGGTGAATGAAAAACCGGCGAGCGTCTTCGCGGCCGTTTCCAGCCGCATGACCGGTTTCGCCAGCCGGTTCGCGAGCGGGCGCACACCGGCAAGCGCGGTGGTCATGACCACGCCCATGAACAGGTCCGACAGCGCCCACTGCGACCATTCGGCGTCCCCCGGCCACCACGCCTTCAGCAGCGGATTGAGCGTCTCCCGGTCTATCTCGAACAAGGCCAGCGCCATCCAGACCGCCGCGACCAGAAGAAACGGAGCCGCCGCCAGCGGGAGACGCCGCGCGGCAGGCGTGTGTGTGAGCGCGACACCGAAGAGCCAGACCGGCATCAGGAGCAGGATCGCCCCGCCAGCCGCCGCACAGCCGACGATCACGGCAATCACGCGCAACCAGCCGCGCAGGAACGCCGCCAACGCGAAGATCGCATAATACCAGACCTCGTAGCAGAGCGACCAGTAAGGCGGATTCCAGACCGGCCCCGCCACGCCGGGCCAGGCGCTGATGAAGGTCAGCGGCGCCAGCAACTGCCTGGTCACTGCCAGCGCGTCTTCCGGGCTGTTGTCCATCCGTACCGGGCTCGGCCCGGCCAGCAGATATGCCGCAAGCGTGCTGAAGATCAGCGACGGGATCGCAACCGGCAGGATGCGCGAGATTCGCGCCACCGCGTAGCGCGGCAGGTTCGAGCGACCGCCGAGCACGGAAGTACTGATGACGAGGCCGGACAACACGAAGAACACGATCACGCAGTAATGCTGCATCCGCACGCCGAACGGGAACCAGCCGTGATAGAGCCCCAGTTGCACCGCATGTCCCACCGCGACCAGCAGTGCCGCGCCGAAACGCACGAAATCCAGCACGACCGAAAGCGGCCGTGTCAGGAAGCGTTCGTCGGACACCGGCGACATCCGCCCCGACCGTTCAGGCGTCGGGGGCGGCAGCGTCGATAAAGCGCGCCAGTTCCACGTCGCGGCGGCTCAGGCCCGCGGCATCGTGCGTGGTCAGCGTGATCTCGACGCGGTTGTAGACATTGAACCACTCGGGGTGGTGATCGGCCTTGTCCGCCTGGATCGCCACGCGGGTCATGAAGCCGAAAGCCTCGTTGAAGTCGGCGAATTTCAGCTTGCGCACGATGGCAAGACCGTCCTCGCGCAAGTGCCAGGCGGGCAATCCGGCCAGCGCTTCGCGCAGTTCGGTATCGGTGAGGCGGGCAATCGACATGATGAAAGGCTCCATCGGCGGCAACTCGGCCCTGAAAAGAGCCTTGACCAACTTGGCACTGGAGGGCCTTTCCACTATCGCGTCAGCCCATGCAAGGGGCCTCCATCGCGATCGACGATCTCGCCTGCCGTCGCGGCGACAGGCTGCTGTTTCGCGGCGTCTCCTTGCGGCTTGAGGACGGCGAGGCGCTTCAGGTGACCGGCAGCAACGGCATCGGCAAATCAAGCCTCCTGCGCATCGTTGCGGGTCTGGCGCCGGCTTATGCCGGACGAGTGGCAACCAGCGGCGCGATCGGCCTGGTGGACGAACGCCCGGCGCTGGATCCCGGCCAGACCCTTGGCGCGGCGCTCGCATTCTGGCGGCGGATCGACGCCAGCCCCGATGATGGCAACCGGCCGGGCGGGGCGCATGCCGATCATCTCACCCGCCTCGGCCTCGCGGGGCTTCTCGACGTTCCGGTGCGCTATCTCTCCACCGGGCAGAAGAAGCGCGCCGCCCTGGTCCGGCTGCTCGGACAGAAGGCTGCGATCTGGCTGCTCGACGAGCCGCTCAACGGGCTGGACACCCATGCCGCGGCGCTCACCGAAACGCTCGCCGCCGAGCATTGCGCGGCCGGCGGGATCGCGGTGATCGCCTCGCACCAGCCTTTCGCGCTGCCGGGAATGCGCGGTCTGGCGCTGGCGGAGTACGCTGCATGACCGGGCGTTTCTGGTCCCTGCTGCGGCGCGACCTTGCCCGTCTGCTGCTGGGCGGACGCGGCGGCGGGGCGCTGCTGCCGGTGCTGTTCTTTCTCTCGGTCGCCATGCTCTATCCCTTCGCCGTCGGCCCCGACGCGCCGCTGCTGGCGCGGACCGGGGGCGGGGTGATCTGGGTGGCGGCGCTGCTCGCCGCGATCCTGCCGCTTGACCGGCTGGTAGAGCCGGACATCGAGATGGGCCTATTCGACCAATGGGCCCTGCGCGGGATTTCGGAGGAACTGGTGATCGCGGTGCGGGTGCTCGCTCACTGGCTGAGCTTCGGCCCCCCGCTCATGCTCGCCGCCCTGCCTGCCGGGGCTTTGCTGGGGCTGGAGCGGCATACCCTGCTGCTCGTCGAGATCGGCCTGCTGGCCGGAACCCCCGGCCTTGCGGCGCTGGGCGTCACCGTCGCAGCCCTGACGGCAGGGCTGCGCGGCGGTGCAGCGCTGGGCGGGTTGCTGGTCATCCCGATGGCCGTTCCGGTGCTGATCTTCGGCGCAGGAAGCCTCGGGACGGGCGGAGAAAGCGGCCTCGCGCTCACGGCGGCGGCCAGCCTCGTCCTGCTCGCCATCGCCCCCTTCGCAGGCGGCGCGGCCGTGCGGGCGGCGCGGGGCTGAACCGGCCGGTTTCATCGCCACGGCGGTTGGCGCCGCGCTCTCACCCCCCGCATAGTGCCGCCCCGATCCGGCAAGAACCGGGCGCTGGGGAGAAAAGCCGATGGAACGCATGGTTCAGGGGGGGATCCAGGGATACAGGGACCTGATCGACCGGGCCCGAACGGAAACCGGCCTTGACGATTTCGGTGACGACGGATTTCGCGAAGGCCTTGAAATTCTTGTCGATTCCTTAAACCGCGAAGCGCAGCTGAATGCCTTGGGCGCCAGCGCTCTTGCCGAGCGGATCGTCCTTCACCTCAAGCAGCGGCTGGAAATCGAGGACTGGTATCGCCGCCATCCCGAGATCGAGGACGAGGAAATCCGCGCACCGCTGTTCGGGGTGAGCCTGCCGCGCACCGGCTCCTCGGCGCTGTCCTACCTGCTCTCCAGCGACCCGGCGATCCGCTACCTGCGCGTCTGGGAAAGCAGCCGCCCCTGCCCGCCGCCCGGCACCGTCGAAGGCCCCGATCCGCGCCGCGGCGTCTCCGCCAGCACCGCCGACGAAAACCTCAAGGGCGGCACCCGTACCCCCAGCGGGATCGATGGCGCCATGGAGTGCCAGGACCTCATGGCGCTCGATTTCAAGAGCCAGATCTTCCAGGCATTTGCCCGGATTCCCCGCTATTCCGACTGGCTGATGCAGGCCGACCTGAACGGCACCTACGCCTACCACAAACGCACCTTGAAACTGCTCCAGTGGCGCCAGCCCACCCGTCCCTGGCGGCTCAAGGCCCCTACGCACATGCTCTATCTGGATGCGCTGGTTTCGGCCTATCCGGATGCCCGCTTCGTCATGACGCATCGCGATCCGAGCGAGGTGATCCTCTCGGTGGCCACCGTCTATGCCGACATCATCGGCAAGTTCAGCGACACGCTCGACCATGGCTATCTCGGCGAGCTCAACCTGCGGTGCTGGTCAGAGGCGATGCGGCGCGCGATCGCCTTTCGCGATGCCGGAGGGGACCATCGGTTCCACGATATCCATTTCCGCGCGATGCTCCGCGATCCGATCGGCGAGGTCCGCGGCCTTTACGACTGGCTGGGCGAGCCGGTCTCCCCCGAGTTCGCGCGGGCGATGGCCGTGTGGTGGACCTCGAACGAGAGCGGCGAGCGCATGGCCAAGCCCGATCCGGCGCTTTTCGGGCTCGAACCCGCCGCGATACGCGGACATTTCGGCGAATATCTCGCGCGGATGGAGCGCTGGGCCCCGTTCGACGAGGCGGCATGACGCATCTCAAACCACGGGCCCGACCAGGGGCCAAACCACAGGTGACAACAATGAGCGAAGTAATCAGCGGCCCGGTGCAGTTCGACGCCGCCGCGCGTGAAGCGCAGACGATCCTCGGCGGGCCGCGCTACACGCCGCTGCGGCTCGATGAGGTGAGCCCCGAGGGGCAGGAGCAGGTCGACGCGATTCGCGCCGCCTTCCACATTCCCGAAAGCCGCCCCTTCCCCGATGTCAGCCTCATCACCCTGCGCCATCCCGGCATGTTCAAGGGGCAGATGGTCCTTGGCATCGAACTGGCAGCAAAGGGCACGATCCCCGGCCGCGAACGCGAACTGATGATCCTGCGCCTTGCCCTGCTGGCCCGCGCGCCGTTCGAATGGTGCGAACATGTGGATATCGGCAAGGCGTTCGGCATCGATGGCGAGGATATCGACCGGGTGATCGCCGGTTCCGCCGCTCCGGGGTGGAGCGAACACGAATCGGCCATGCTGCGCGCGGTGGAGGAACTCGTGGCTGACCACTGCGTCAGCGATTCGACCTGGGACGTGCTGGCCAAGACCTGGGACGAGATGCAGATGCTGGAGCTTCCGATGCTGATCGGTGCCTATCTGATGACGGCGATGCAGCAGAATTCCCTGAAAATTCAGCCCAAGGGCGGTTTCGACTACCGCTAGAGGCGCGATTCGCAGGCGCCCTTGCCGAAGGCGGGCGCCTGCGGGTTCCCGATTCGGCGATTCGAATCGCTCCCGAATCACCCCGATTCGCAGGCCGTCGTCCGAGCCGGACGGCGGCCTTTTCATGCGTGGAATATCACCCGTTTTTCTGCACGGCTCGTCGGCGGCGGCCGCGTGGACAGTCCTGTGGAAAATGCCGGTATATCCCCGGCAGAACCGAGGGAAAACCTATGGATTTCAGGGTAAAAAATGGGCCGGGGCGGTTTCTCGCGCATGGCGTGAAATCGCCCCGGCCCAGTCGACAGGAAGGGCAGGCAGGCGCCCCATGACAAGCGCCGGCCCTAGGTCCTTGGTGCAGGCTTGACGGGCAAGACAAGCTGCGTACACATAGCTAATGATAATCATTCGCAAATACAAGCCCATGGAGAACCAGGCATGTATCAGTACGTCGATCGCCCCCTGAATTCGCTCGACGAGGGCTGCCGCTTCCTCGTCTGGTCCATGCGCGCCTGGGTCACTACGCTGGGCCGCCGCCAGTGCCCGGCACAGGCTCTGGCCCCCGCTTTCGCCAAGTGGCGGATGATCGGCGGCCTCCAGCCCTTCCACCGCGCGATGCTGCTGTTCAACCGCGACGCGCTGGAAACCTTCGCGTTCTGCCCGATGGCCTGCAGCCACGTTTCCGAGCACGAGGCTGTGATCCTCGAACTCATCACCTCGCTGCGTGACCGGGGCGCCCAGCAAACCCGTGACACGCTGGAACTGGTGATTTCCGAGGACAGCGTGGGCGACATGCTGGAAACGCTCTCCAAGCTCGGCGCGGCGATGGCCATTGCCGGGATTTTCCCCGGCGAGACGATCGAGGCGAAGAACGTCCGCGACTGAAGATGCAAAACGGGGGGCACAAGGCCCCCCGCTTCCTTCTCGCGATGACCGGCCTGTCAGGGCCTGCCCCCGTCAGACCTGGGCAGGCGCCAGTCTCGGGCTGAGCAGGTGGACCACCAGCAGCGCCACCAGATAGGCGCTGGCGCAGATCGCGAAGAGCACTTCGTAGCTGTGCGTGGCGTCGAGGATGTAGCCTGCGAAAAGCGCCATCCCCATGCCGCCGAAAGCGCCCACGGTGCCGCCGATGCCGACCACCGAGCCCACCGCACCGCGCGGGAACACGTCGGAAGGCAGCGTGTAGAGGTTGGCCGAGAACGCCTGGTGCGCCGCCGTGGCCAGCCCGATCACCAGCACCGCGGACCACACGCTGTCGATGCTCTGCGCGAACCAGATCGGCAGGACACAGACCGCGCAGATCAGCATCGTGATCTTGCGGGCGAAGTTGGGCGTGCGGCCCGCCTTGATGAGCTTCGAGGACAGCCAGCCGCCGCCGACGCTGCCGAGATCGGAAATCAGGTAGATCCCCGCCAGCGGCAGGCCGAAGGTCTTGAGATCGAGGTCATAGCGCTCGAACAGGTAGCCGGGCAGCCAGAACAGGAAGAACCACCAGATCGGGTCGATCAGGAACTTGCCGAGCGCATAGGCCCAGGTCTCCTTCACGGTGAGCAGGCGCGCCCAGCCGATCTTCTCGACCGGATCGGCGGGGTCCTGCTGGATCCAGGCGAGTTCGGCCGGGGTGACGCGGCCATGCTCGCCGGGATGGCGATAGATCGCCCACCATGCGCCCAGCCACAGCACGCCGAAGATGCCGGTGACGAAGAACGCCATGCGCCAGTCGAACCAGAGCACCAGCAGCGGCACGATCAGCGGCGTGAGAATGGCGCCGACATTGGCCCCGGCATTGAACAGGCCGATGGCGAAGGCGCGTTCCTTCTGCGGGAACCAGTCCGTCACGGCGCGGATACCGGCCGGGAAGTTGCCCGATTCGCCGATCCCCAGGCCGAAGCGGGCGGCGGCGAACGAGGTCAGCCCCGAAGCGAAGCCGTGCGCCATGTGGCTCACCGTCCAGATGACGATGGCGATGGTGTAGCCCAGCCGCGCGCCCAGTGCATCGACCACCTTGCCGAACGAGAGGTAGCCGATGGCGTAGGCAAGCTGGAACCAGAAGACGATTTCCGCGAAGTCGCTTTCGCTCCAGTGGAATTCGCCCGCCAGCGTCGGCTTGAGCACGCCGATCATCTGGCGGTCGATATAGTTGATCGCCGTGGCCGCGAAGAGCAGCGCGACGATCGTCCAGCGATAGCGGCCGGCGGTGGGGTGAAGGCCGGTCCGGTCTACCTTGGCCGTTCCAGCGATACCTGCATCCATTGATCCTGCTCCCTTTTCGGCGGCGTTCTTGTGGGCCTGCCGATCGATCTGTCCTGTCAGGCGGGCACCGCCGCCGCGATCCGGCAGCTCACGCTGCCATGGCCTTCGAAGTGCGCGGTCACGCCCTGCCCCGGCACGACCGGGTGGACCCCGGTAACCGCGCCCGTCGAAACCCAGGTGCCGCCGCTGCAATCGATGCCGCGGGCCGAAAGGTTCGCCAGCAGGAAGCGCACCGCGCCGAGGGGGCCGTCGAGCATCGTTGCCGTGGTTGCCTCGGCGATGGTTTCGCCGTCGATCTCGAAGCGGACGCCGATGGTCTCGAAGGCGGCGGTTTCCCAGCCTTCGAGGGCCGGGCCAACGACCATGCCGGCATTGTTGCCGAAATCGGAGATCGTCACCGGCGGGCCGTCGGCATTGATGCCGGGATAGGGCGAGCTGGCCACTTCGATGCCGATATGGACGGCATCGAGAACCTTGCGCGTCTCCGCGTCGTCCGCCGGCACCGTGCCGTTCCAGCCGGGCGCGACATGCAGGAGGAATTCGGCCTCGGCAGCGGCAAAGCCCTGCGCGAAGACGGGCATCTCGGGCGCTTCACCCGAACTTGCCGTGACCACGCTATCCGCGAAGATCGGCCCGGACAGCCGGTTCGCGCCGAGGCGCGCGTCTTCGGGGGCGTTGATCCTGCCGACCTTCCAGCCGGCCACCGTGCGGCCGTCAAGGCCGATGGCGCGGTCCTGGATGGCATAGGCGCCCGACAGGTCGGTAGGCGCCTCTCCGGGGTAGATCGTCAATGCGCGTTTCTCGCGTCGTGCCGCCACGAATGCACTCGCAACCGCGTGTGCCTGTTCGTGGGGAGCCTGCTCGGTCGAACTCATCCCAAACCCTTCGTTGTTCTGATTTCGTCGTTAAAGGAAACCGGTGTCATAAGCAAATCGATACTTGGCCGCGCGGGTGCTGCCTCAGCCGTTCAGAGGGTTACGCCGCGCTTCCAGACCGCGATGGCGCGCTGGCCGCCGCGCTCCGAGGCCGTGGCCTCCCCGCTGGCGATCGCGCAGATCCGCTGGAGGAAAGCGGCATCGGCAGCGTCCTGCCCGAGATCGAGCGCGATCGAGGCGTCGAAATCGATCCAGTGCGGCTTGGCCTCGGACAGGCGGCGGTTGGAGGCGACCTTCACCGTCGGCACCGGGAAGCCCAGCGGCGTGCCGCGTCCGGTGGTGAACAGCACCAGGGTCGCCCCCGAAGCGGCGAGCGCGGTGGAGGACACCGCATCGTTGCCCGGCGCCTCCAGCAGGGTGACGCCCGGCACGCTGGCCTGACCGCCATAATCGATCACATCGCACAGCGGCGCGGAGCCCGCCTTCTGGACCGCGCCCAGCGATTTCTCCTCCAGCGTGGTGATCCCGCCCGCAAGGTTGCCCGGCGAGGGGTTCTCCGAAACCGGCAGGCCCTGGTCGAGATAATAGCGCTTGAAACGGTTCACGAGGCCGGCCGCCGCCTCGAACACCTCGCGCGAGGTCGCACGGTCCAGGAGGGCCTGTTCGGCGCCGAATATCTCGGGAATCTCGGTGAGGATCGCCTTGCCGCCCGCGTCCGAGATCGTTTCCGAAAGCCGCCCCAGCAGCGGATTGGCGGTGAGCCCCGAGAAGCCGTCCGAACCGCCGCACTTGAGCCCGATGGTCAGGGCCGAAAGCGGCAGTTCGACCCGGCGGGCGCCGGCCGCTTCCTCGACCAGTTCGTCCACCAGCCGGCCCGCTTCCTCGATCTCGTTCCCGGCGGACTGGCTGGAAAGCATCCGCAGCTTGGACCGCGCCCATACCGGCACCGCCGCAACCAGCGCATCGAGCTGGTTGGATTCGCAGCCAAGCCCAAGCAGCAGCACGCCCGCCGCATTGGGGCTGGCGGCAAGCCCGGCGAGCAGGGCGCGGGTGCCGTCGAGATCGTCGCCAAGCTGCGAGCAGCCGTGGGGGTGCGCGAAGGCATGCACACCGTCGATCCGGCCCGCCGCGATGAGCGCCGCATGGCGCCCCTGCGCCTCGCGGGCGACCTGTTCGGCGGTCATGCCGACACAGCCGACCGTGGGCAGTATCCAGATCTCGTTGCGGGTCGCCGCGCGGCCGTCGGCGCGCAAATAGCCCTGCCATGTCAGGTCGGTTCCCGCACGCGGGCCATGGGCCTGCGCTTCGCCGGGGTGGGGCGCGTAGGCGAGCTCGCCGGCCAGCGCGGTTTCCACATTGTGGGTGTGGACATGGCCGCCCGCCGGGATCGCCTGCGTGGCGCGGCCGATCGGCTGGCCGTACTTCACCACCGTGTCCCCTGCCGCGATATCGGCGAGGGCGAACTTGTGTCCCTGCCCCACGTCCTCGCGCAGCGCGAGGCCGTCCACCACTTCGCCAGAGGCGAGCGGGCGCAGCGCGACGGCCACGGTGTCGCGGGGGTGGATACGAATCGAGGCGGGGATTTCTGAAGGCATCGTAGGACCGGAGTTAGCGCGGAATTGAGGACTTCCAAGAAAAGGAAACCGGTGTCATCTTGCCTTTCCGCAAGCAAGAAGGCAAGCGGCTGACAACAGATCGGCGAAACCGCAAGCGGTCCGTCAAAAGGGGCGAGGATGCCGGAAGAACACAAACGCGACGCCAAGCCCACCATCAACGACGTCGCCCGGCTCTCCGGCGTGTCGAAGAAGACCGTCAGCCGCGTCATCAACAAGTCGCCCCTGCTGAACCAGGCCACGCGCGAGAAGGTCGAAGCGGTGATCGCCGAAATCGGCTATGTGCCCAACCCGCAGGCCCGCGCGCTGGCGCTGCGGCGCAACTTCCTGATCGGCCTGATCCACGACAACCCCAACGCGCAGATGGTGCTGGGCGTGCAGGAAGGCATTCTGGACGCGATCCGCGACACCGAGTTCGCGCTGGTGGTCCGCCCCGTGGATCGCCATTCCCCCACGATGCTGGAGGACATCCGCCGCTTCATCGAGCAGCAGCGCCTCTACGGCGTGCTGCTGCTGCCGCCGATCTCCGAGAACGACGGCCTCGCCGCCGTCTGCCGCGAGCTTGGCTGCACGCTGGTCCGCATGGGTTCGGCCCGTCTGGATGACGACAAGCACCTCGTCGCCTCGAACGACCGTCATGCCGTGCGCGAGGCGGTGGCATGGCTGGTGAGCCTTGGCCACAAGCGCATCGGCTTCATCGCCGGGCCGGAAGGCTTCCGCTCCGCTCACGAGCGCGAACTGGGCTTTGCCGACGGGCTTGCCGGCGCCGGCCTCGAACCGGACCCGGCCATCACCGCGCGGGGCAACTACCGCTTCGAATCGGGCCTTGCCGCGGGGGAGCGCCTGCTGTCCGCCGAACCGCGCCCCACCGCGATCTTCTCCAGCAACGACGAGATGGCCGCCGGCGTGCTTCATGCGGCGCGGGCGAAGGGCATTTCGGTGCCCGAGCAGCTTTCCATCATCGGCTTCGACGATACCGCCATCGCCGCGCATATCTGGCCGCCGCTGACCACGGTGCGCTGGCCGATCGTGCCGATGGCGACCGCCGCCGCCCGCAAGCTGATCGAGCCGGCCAGCGCCGCTTCGCAGCCATCGCTGTTCCTCTCGGACCTCGTGCGCCGCGCCTCGGTGGCGCCGCCCTCCCCGGACCGCTGAGCGCCGCGGTTCAGGCACATGGGGACAAACACGCCCCGCAGGACATTGACACCGGTTACCAAAGCCGGATAAGACTTGACCTGAAACGCAATAGCGTCCCACCATACGGAACTGAATTCCACAAGGGAGAGAGCCCCCGTGTTCTGCAAGACCTACCACGCCACCCATCCCGACATGATGGAGTGCGTCTCCAACGAGGAACTGCGCGATCGCTACCTCGTCGGCGGCATGTTCGAGGACGGCAAGGTCAACCTCAACTATTCGCACAACGAACGCTTCGTGATCGGCGGCGCGGTGCCTTCGCAGGGTCCGCTCAAGCTGCCCGCGCAGACCGTTCCCAAGAGCGCGGAAGGCAAGCCCTTCCTTGAGCGCCGCGAAGCCGGCATCACCAACATCGGCGGCCCCGGCGCGATCACGGTCGACGGCCAGCGCTTCGAGGTGGGCAACAAGGAATGCCTCTACGTGCCGATGGGCTCGGACGAGGTGATCTTCGAGGGTGAGACCGCGCGCTTCTACATCGCCTCGGTCCCCGCGCATAAGGCCTGCCCGATCAAGCTGATCACGCTGGCCGAAGCGAACCCGCTGGCCCGCGGCGATCTGGCCAATTCGAACCAGCGCACGATCTACCAGCTCGTCATCCCCGGCGTCTGCGAAAGCGCGCAGCTGCTGCTGGGCCTCACCGTGCTGGAAGAAGGTTCGGTGTGGAACACGATGCCGCCGCACCTTCATGACCGCCGCAGCGAGATCTACCTCTACTTCGAACTGCCCGAAGAGAACGACCGCATCTTCCACTACATGGGCGAGCCCGACCAGATGCGCCACATCGTGATCGCCAACGAAGAGGCCGTCATCAGCCCGCCGTGGTCGATCCACATGGGTTCGGGCACCAAGAAGTACGCGTTCATCTGGGCCATGGGCGGGGAAAACCTCGACTATACCGACATGAACGTGCTGGATATCTGCCAGCTTCAGTAGGGTATCCGTTCGGACGCGGCTCCGTCGCGCCCCTCGTCACCGGCGGGGAGCGGAGCGACGGAGCCACGCCCGCAACGACGAAGTCGATGCCGAACGCGGAGCCAACGGTGCGAAACCGCACCCGCCGGCACGATCAGATTGGGACAGGACAGACTATGGCGATTTCCTTCAGCCTCGAAGGCAAGGCCGCGCTCGTGACCGGCGCCAACACCGGGATCGGACAGGCCATTGCCGTGGCACTCGCCGAAGCCGGCGCCGACGTGGCCCTTGCCGGGCGCAGCGAACCGGCGGAAACCATTGCGCTGGTCGAAGCGACCGGCCGCAAGTGCGTGAACATCAAGGCCGACCTCTCCTCGATCGAGCCCGTGGGCCGCGTGATCGACGAAGCGGTGGCCGGGCTCGGCAAGATCGATATCCTCGTCAACAACGCCGGGATCATCCGCCGCGACGACCTGCTGCAGTTCTCCGAAGAGGACTGGGACGCGGTGATGGACACCAACCTCAAGACCCTGTTCTTCCTCAGCCAGGCAGCGGCGAAGGGCATGGTGGAGCGGGGCGCCATTGGTGGTAGCCGGGGCAAGATCGTCAACATCGCCTCTCTGCTCACCTTCCAGGGCGGCATCCGCGTGCCGAGCTATGCGGCGGCGAAGTCGGGCGTGGGCGGCGTGACCAAGGCCATGGCCAACGAACTCGCGCCGAGGGGCGTGCAGGTCAACGCCATCGCTCCGGGCTACATCTCCACCAACAACACCGCAGCCCTTCAGGGCGACGAGACGCGCAACCGCCAGATCCTGGAGCGCATTCCCACCGGCCGCTGGGGTGATCCCCGCGACATCGCCGGCGCCGCCGTGTTTCTTGCTTCCCCGGCTGCGGATTATGTTACAGGCCACGTCCTCGCCGTAGACGGCGGTTGGCTCGCGCGCTGAGGATTACCAAGACTATGACTGGCCACGTTACCTGCTTCGGCGAAGTTCTCATCCGTTTCGCCACGCATGATGCACGGCTCGTGGTCCAGTCGGATTCGCTCGACATGGTGGTGGGCGGGGCGGAAGCCAATGTCGCCTCGGGGCTCGCCTCGCTCGGCCACGAGGTCCGCCTGGTCTCGCGCCTGCCCGCCAACCCGCTGGGCGACAAGGCCCGCGCCGCGCTGGGCTCGGCGGGGATCGGCCTTTCCGGCGTCACCTCCGGGCCGGGCCGCATGGGGCTCTACTTCCTCGAAACCGGCGCCGGGCTGCGTCCTTCCGCGATCACTTACGACCGCGCCGGCAGTGCCTTCGCGCAGTCCTCGGTGGACGATTTCGACTTTGCCGCCGCGCTGGACGGCGCGCGGCTGCTGCACCTTTCCGGCATCACGCCCGCACTCGGGCCGGGCGGCGTCTCGCTCGCCAGGGCCGCGGTGCGCGCCGCGCAGGAAGCCGGCGTGCCGATCTGCTTCGATGGCAATTACCGCGCGCTGCTGTGGGAAAGCTGGGACAGCAACCCGCGCGAAGTGCTCACCGAACTGGTCAGCGCGGCCACGGTGATGATCGGCAATCACCGCGACATCTCGCTGCTGCTGGGCGGCACCTTCTCGGGCGACGGTGAAGACCGCCGCCGCGAGGCTGCCGAGGCCGCCTTCGCGGCCTTCCCGGGCCTCCAGATCATCGCCTCCACGGCGCGCCATGTCGTCAACGCCGGGCATCACCGCATCGCCGCCCGCGTGGACGGCCGCGACGGCGCGGTGCAGACGGCCGAGGCCGACGTGACCGGCATCGTCGATCGCATCGGCACCGGCGATGCCTTCGCGGCGGGCGTGCTGCACCAGTGGCTGGAAGGCGGCGACCTTTCGGCCATGGCCCATGCCGGCCTCGCCTATACGGTGCTCAAGCATTCGCTGCACGGCGACATGAGCCTGATCGGCCGGGCGGAACTGGAAGCGTTCTCGATCGCCGGGGGCGACGTGCGGCGGTGACCGGAAGCTGATGCGTTTGCGTCGCCCCGGACATGATCCGGGAAGGCGCCGGGGGAAGAGGCACTGCCATGACGGCCAGACACATCACGCGCCGCACTCTCGTAAAGTCCGCCGCGGCACTTGCCGCGATAGCCCCTGCGCCGCTTCTCGCCCGCCCCTCCGCGCGTGCCGACAGCCCGGTGGCGGGGCGCTACCTCGGCCTTGCCGAACAGGGCGTGCTCGCCTTCAAGGGCATCCGCTACGGCCGCGCGCCGCGCTTTGCCCGCGCCGTCGCCGAACCCTGGTCCGGTCCGCGCCTCGAAGCCCGGACCTTCGCGCCGATCTGCCCGCAGCGCGGCTCCGGTAGCGAGCGTCAGTCCGAAGACTGCCTTTTCCTCAACGTCTGGACACCCGAAGCGAACCCCGCCGCGAAGCGCGCGGTCATGGTCTACTTCCACGGCGGCGCCTATACCACCGGCTCGGTCACCGATCCGCTTACCCACGGCGCGAAGCTGGCGGCCGGGGGCGACGTGGTGGTCGTCACCGTCAATCACCGGCTCAACGCGCTGGGCCATGCCTGGCTGCGACCTTTCGGCGCCCGCTATGCCGACAGCGGCAACCTCGGCCAGCTCGACCTGATCCTCGCCCTGCAATGGGTGCGCGAACATATTGCGCAGTTCGGCGGAGACCCGGCACGGATCATGGTGTTCGGCCAGTCGGGCGGCGGCGCCAAGATCGCCACGCTCATGGCCATGCCGGCCGCGCAAGGGCTGTTCCACACTGCCGCCACCATGAGCGGCCAGCAGGTGCAGGCCAACGGGCCGATGCACGCCTGGGCCCGCACGCAGGCGCTCATGGCGGCGCTGAAGCTGGCGCCCGGCGATGTGGAGAGTTTGCGGACGATGCCCGTGGAACGACTGGTGGAGGGCCTTGGCGCCACCGATCCGGTCATGGGCGGCCCGGTCTATTTCGGCCCGGTGCTCGACATGACCAACCTGCCGCGCCATCCGTTCTGGCCGGACGCCGCGCCGCAGTCTCTCGGCGTGCCGATGATCCTGGGCAATACCCACGATGAAACCCGCGCCTTCCTCGACCCGCGCGGCAGCAAGCTGAAGGGGCTGGACTGGGGCAACCTGGCCGAGCGGATGAGCCGCGAGGTGAAGATCGATCTCGACCCGCAATGGGTGGTGGACCACTACCGCGCCCATGAGCCGGGCTGGAGCGTCGAACAGGTCTATTACGCCGCCACCACGGCGGGTCGCTCATGGCCGGGGCAAGTCATCGAGGCCGACGAACGCGCGAAGGCAGGTGCGCGGGAAACCTGGGTCTATCAGCTCGAACGCCCCTCTCCAGTCGATCCGCTGCGCGGCGCGGCGCATACCGATGACATTCCCTACGTCTTCGGCACGCTCGATGCGCCGGGCAGCTTTTCAGGCACGGACGCAGGCGCGCAGGCCTTGAGCAAGGCGATGATGGGGGCCTTCGCCGGGCTCGCCAGGACAGGACGGCCGGGCATCGCGGACTGGGCGGCCTACGCCCTGCCCTCCCGCCAGACCATGGTGTTCGGGGACAATGTCCGCGTGGAGAACGACCCGCGCGGCTGGCAGCGGGAATTGTGGGCCACGGCGCCCTATGTGCAGCCGGGAACCTGAAGCCGCCGCAAGAGCGCAGGGGAGCGCGATGCCCCCCCTGCGCACCCTTTCACTTCTTCCCGGCGGAACCCGGCGGATTGGGATAGGCGATCACCAGCGAAAGCGGCTCGTCGCCCTTCTGCCAGATGCCGACGACCGCGCCGTTGTAGAGATAGGCCGTCATCCCCGGCCGGAGCGCCGCGCGCTTTCCGTCCGAAACCACCTCACCCTCGCCCGAGAGCACATAGTACACCTCGTCATGCGCGATGGGATGCTCGCCGATCGCCGCCCCCTTGTGAAGCACGCGGCGGCGGAATTCCATCGTGCGCGGCGCGGGCGCGGCATCGGAGATGCGGTAGGCCGTGCTCATGCCGATGGCGCCGTGCGGAGGGGCTTCCTCGCGCACGGTGTCCTTCTCATCGATCACGGCCATCGGCGGCGCGCCCGTGGCGGATGCGGCCATCAGCAGCAGGGCCGCGATCACTTCGCGGCCCCTTCGCGCATTTCCTTGTCGCGGGCAGAGAGCTTTTCCTGCGCCCCTGCCTTCTGGCCCGGATAAATCCCCGATTTCGGCGTCATCGTCGCAAGGTTCCAGTCCTTCTCCACGAAGGCGGCGCGAGTCGGCGCCGGATGGGGATAGCCGCCGACGACCTTCTCGTCGTCGATCACCTCGCCGCGTCCTTCGGCGACGAAGAACAGCACGCGGATATCGTCAGGCGCACGGTCCCACGGGCGGGCGCCGACCGATGCCAGCAGCCCGGTCTCGAGATCGGCGGCCGGGACCACCTTGTAGCCATCGAGGCTGGCGAGCGGCTGCGGCGATTCGATCACTTTCGCCTTGGTCACGCCGTAGCGGCCCAGCATCGGCGCGGGATTGCCCCAGCGATCCACGTTGATGTTGTCCTTGCTGAACCAGGCAAGATCGCCGTCGCCGCCCAGCGTCAGGAACGGCAGACCCGGCGCAGTGGTGTTGCCCGCACGCATGACGTTGCCCACGGCCGTGATCTCGCCGGTGACATAGGGATGCCCCGCCCATTCGAGGTTCATCAGGTTGTAGTGCACCGCGCGGTGGCCGGGATCGTAGATCATGTTGTTGACCATGAGCACCTGCGCCCCGCCCTTCACCAGCGGCGAACGCTCCATGTTGTGGGCCCAGACGTTGCGGTAGAAGACGATGCCGGTGGCATTGTCGTGCACCAGCGAGCCCTTGGAATGCTCGCCCTTGGGATGGCTGGCATCGGCCAGGCCTTCGGCTGCGAGGTTTTCGCGGAACAGCACGTCATGGCTGGTCGCCGTGCGCCATTCCTTCACGGTGTTGCCGTTGAAACGCGGCCCGGAAGTCGACATGTTCTCGTCGATCGCCCAGAAGAAGCTGCAATGCTCCACCACCACGTTATGCGCGGCAACGGTGGAGAAGGCGTCCGCTTCCCAGCCGGAAAGCTTGGGCTGGCCGTCCACCCCGGTCATCACGCGAAGGTGGCTGATCTTGACGTCGTGCCCCTTGAGATCGATCCCGCCGCGAACGATGGTCACGCCCGGCGAAGGCGCGGTCTGCCCGGCGATGGTGAGGTAGGGCTCGTCGATTTCCATGACCGAGCGTTCAAGGTCGATCACCCCGCCCACTTCGAACACCACGGTGCGCTTGCCCTTCGCCTCGACCGCTTCCCTGAGCGATCCGGGGCCGTCCTTGGCCAGGGTCGTGACGCGAATGATTCGCCCGCCGTCGCCGCCCCGGGTCGGGTCTGCAGCCTGCGCCCCGGCCAGCTGCGGGACCGCCGAAATCGCCAGAATTGCGGCCGAAACCGTGAGGGTAAGACGGCTCATCTGCCTCTTTTCTTTCACTGTGCTCTCCCGTTGACCTGCTTCTCACAGGGGTTCTTGACAGGGCGCTGTCCCTGCGGCAATAACTAATGACACCGGTTACCAAGACCGGCAAGAACGAACTGACGGTCGCAATGAAACGACGATACGCGGTTCGGAAGACGTGCGCCGACAAGGCGTGGAGGATGGCGTTGCAAGACGCCGGGAGCAGGTGCCGGAGAAGGGAAGCGCCAAAGGCGCGAACACCTCTGACACCGGTATCAATTGGCCAAAACGGCCATGAAGGCCACAACGGCTACAGGGGGAGTGATCATGCGCCTGAATATTTCCAAGGTTCATGTTTCGAGGATTTCGCTACTGAAGGCAGCTCTCGTCGCGGGCAGTGCGCTGGCATTGCCGCACGCAGCCTTCGCACAGGATACCGCCGCCGCAGGCCAGACCGCGACGGAAGACGGCACCGCCGCGCAGGAAATCATCGTGACCGGTTTCCGCAAGTCGCTCGAAGCCGCGCTCAACGTGAAGCGCGAATCCGTCAGCGCCGTCGATGCCGTCGTCGCCGAGGACATGGCCAAGTTCCCTGACCAGAACCTTGCCGAATCGCTCCAGCGCATCCCCGGCATCTCGATCCAGCGTGACGGCGGCGAAGGCCGGGCGATCACCGTGCGCGGCCTTGGCGCCCAGTTCACCCGCGTCCGCGTGAACGGCCTCGAAACGATCGCGACCAGCTCCGACGGCGCTTCCGCCAACCGCGACCGCGCGTTCGACTTCAACGTCTTCGCCTCGGAACTGTTCAGCAGCCTCGTGGTCCACAAGACCGCCGAAGCCAGCCTCGACGAAGGCTCGCTGGGCGCGGTGGTCGATCTCAACACCGGCAATCCGCTGGCGGGCAAGGCCGGTCTTTCCGCCGTGCTCAACATGCAGGGTTCCTACAACGACCTGTCCAAGAACGTCGGCCCGCGCCTTGCCGGCCTGCTGTCCTGGCGCAACGATGCCGGCACTTTCGGCGTCAACCTTTCGGCGGCCTATTCGCACACCGATACGCTGGAAACCGGCAACAACACCGTCCGCTGGTCGCAGGCCTACTTCAACTCGGTGAACGGCACGCCCTGCTTCTATTCGGACGTCGGCCCGACCGGCGGCAACCCGGTGAACTCCGGCGGCGGCTACCGTCCTTCCGAAGCCTGCGACGCGGCAGCGCTCTCGTTCCACGCCCGCATCCCGCGCTACGGCAAGGTCGAGCATGATCGCCGCCGCCTCGGCCTGACCGGCTCGATCCAGTTCGAACCGACCGACCGCACCAAGCTCTCGATCGACGGCCTCTATTCCTCGTTCAAGGAAAACCGTTCGGAACAGTGGCTGGAAGTCCTCGCCCGCTCGAACGAACGCCGCTTCAACCTCGTGGACCCGGTCTACGACGACAAGGGCACGATGATCGCAGGCACTTACGACAATGCCTGGGTCCGCACCGAAAGCTACCTGCGCAAGTCGGAGACCGAATTCTACCAGTTCGGCGCGACCTGGGACCAGGACGTGACCGACACCTTCCGCTTCACGGCGCTGGGCGGTTTCTCGCAGTCGAACGCCGACATCCCGGTGGAAACCACTTTCGCCTACGACAACCGCAACGCGAACGGTTTCGACTTCGACTATTCCGACATGAAGTCGCCGGTGCTGAACTACGGTCTGGACGTGACCAATCCGGCGAATTTCCAGCTCGCCGAAATCCGCGACCGTCCGTCCTACGTTAAGAACAAGTTCAAGACCGCCCAGCTGCGCACCGAATGGGACATGGCGGACGGCTTCACCGTGAAGGCGGGCGGCGTCTGGCGTCGTTACGACTTCCGTACGCAGCTGTTCCAGCGTGACACCGCCGCCTGCGCCACCAACGGCCAGCCGGACCTGATCCTGGGCCAGGTGACCTGCTCGTCCAGCGTCTACGGCCTGCCCGTCACCTCCGACATCTCGCGCCTCATCAATCTCGGTGACGCCGGACAGCCGGGCGGCACCACCAGTTCGTGGATCGTGGCCGACATCGACAAGGCGGCGAACTACACCAATCTCTATGCCCGTACGGCCGTCGAGGATCTCGGGAACAATCGCCGCGTGCGCGAGGAAACCTCGGGCGGCTACCTCCAGTTCGACGTCAAGGGCGATATCCTGGGCCTCGAATTCGCGGGCAATGCCGGCGTTCGCTACGCCCATACCAAGCAGACCTCGACCGGCTACACCGCAGGCGTAGCCGCGACCGTTGGGCGCAGCTACGACGACTGGCTGCCGGCAATGAACATCGCGTTCTACCCGCGCCATGACGTGATCGTGCGCGGCGCGATCGCCAAGGTCATCACGCGCCCCTCGCTGGGCAACCTCAACCCCGGCGGCTCGGTCGACGGGTTCAACTACCGCGTGACCTTCGGCAATCCGTTCCTCAACCCCTACCGGGCGACCAATTTCGACGCCTCAGTGGAATGGTACTTCGCACCGCAGGCGCTGGTTTCTGTGGCGGGCTTCATCAAGAAGATCGAGAGTTTCCCGGTTGCGGGCACCTATACCGCCACGCTGCCGCAGCTCGGCCTTGGCCGCGACGTGCTGGGGCAGAGCACGCCTGCCTACATCGATTACGACCCGAACCAGGAGTACATCGTCTCCGCTCAGGTCAACGGCAAGGGCGCGACGCTCAAGGGCGTGGAACTGGCGCTGCAACTGCCCTTCACCTTCCTGCCGGGCATCCTCACCCACACCGGCTTCCAGGGCAACGCCACCTTCATCGACAGCAGCGCCGACTACCAGATCACCGGTCCGGCCGTTTCCGCCTGCACCCGCAACCCGACGACCAATGCCTGCGGCCTCTCCGGCGTCTCGGCGATCTACAACAACACTCTGCTGGGCGTGTCGAAGAAGGCCTGGAACGCCACGCTCTATTACGACGACGGCAAGTTCAGCATCCGCGGCTCGGTCAGCTATCGCGGCCCGTTCAGCGACGCCACCAGCGCGACCGGCAATATCTTCGAGGGTTACGGTTCGTACACCAGCGTCGATGCGGCGATCCGCTATCAGGCGACCGAATGGATGGAACTGTCGATCGACGGCAACAACCTGACCGACGAATATCGCTACCGCACCAACGACATCTACGCGCAGCGCAATTACGAGAACAACCACTTCGGCCGCACCATCCTGTTCGGCGCGCGCCTCAAGTATTGACCTTTGCCCGGCAGCAATGCCGAATGAAGTGAACTGAAAGCAACGAAGAGGAAGCCGCCATGACCATCGACCGCCGATCGTTCATGGCGGCTTCCCTTGCCTCGGGCCTCCTGCCGGGGCTGACGGCTGGAACCGCGCAAGCGCAGACGGCAGCACCTTTCGACAGCACCCGGTCTCCGCCGGCGGGATTGCCCGAACCCGGCGAGACCATCGACCTGTGGCCCCGCGGCGCGCCGGGAATGCCCGCCACTCCTCCTGTGGAAACCGTTACCGAACGCTCCACCAACGGGCAGGTCAACGACCGTTCCGTTACCGGGACCACCCGCCCGCGCATGGTGGTGTTCCGGCCGGACCGCCCCAATGGCGCGGCCGTGCTCATCACGCCGGGCGGCGGCTATGCCCTCGTCGTCATCGACAAGGAGGGCTACGAGATGGCCCGCTGGCTCGCCGCGCGCGGCTTCACCGCCTTCGTCCTGTTCTACCGCCTGCCGGGCGAGGGCTGGGCCGATCGGCAGGACGTGCCGCTGGCCGATGCCCAGCGCGCCATCCGCCTGATCCGCCACCGCGCCAAGGATTACGGCGTGCAGCCGGAGCGTGTTGCCGCCATGGGCTTTTCGGCCGGCGGCCATGTCTGCGCCAGCCTCTCCACCCGCTACGACGCCCAGGTCTACAAGCCGGTCGACGCGGCGGACAGGCTTTCCGCCCGCCCCTTCTGCGCAGCCCCGATCTATCCGGTGGTCTCGATGGACCCCGCCGTCGCTCACGCGGGCTCGCGCAGGCTGCTGCTCGGCTCTTCTCCCACGCCGGAAATGGAGGCCGCGCACTCACCGGACCGCACGGTTCCCAAAGGCGCGCCGCCGCACTTCCTGCTCCACGCGGAGGACGATCCCGCCGTTCCGGTGGACAACAGCCTGCGGCTGCGCGCCGCGCTCAAGGCGCAAGGCGTTCCGGTGGAAACCCACCTCTTCGCGCAGGGCGGCCACGGCTTCGGCCTGCGCGGCACGATCGGCAAGCCGGTCGAGGCATGGCCCGAACTCTGGCGCGCCTGGGCGCGCTCGGTGGGTCTTGCCTAGACCGAAGACAGGATGACCATGGACAGACGCGACGCACTCAAGACCGCTCTGCTGGGCGGTATCGGCCTTGCGGCACCCACTCTCGCGGGGAGAGAGGCTGCCGCAGGGGAGACCGGGGCGGGGATTGCTCCTCCAGCGCCCGCCCCGGCTCCCGCACGCCACTGGCGGCGCGGATTTGACGGCCAGCGCATCGCCGACCTCGGGAATGGAACGATGCTCAATCCGGTCCTCTCCGGAGACCGGCCCGACCCGGCCATCCTGAAGGATGGCGAGGATTATTACCTCACCTTCTCCAGCTTCGATTCCTACCCCGGTCTTACCATCTGGCACAGCCGCGATCTGGTGAACTGGCAGCCGAGGAAGCCCGCGCTCACCCGCAACATCGGCTCGGTCTGGGCGGTCAGCCTGGAAAAGCACAAGGGCCGCTACTTCCTCTACATCCCGGTCAAGGCGGAGCCCAACGAGATATACGTGATCTGGGCCGATCACATCGACGGCCCGTGGAGCGATCCGAAACCGCTGGGCCTGCACGATCATATCGACCCCTGCCACGCCGTGGGCGAGGACGGCTCGCGCTGGCTGTTCCTTTCGGGCGGAGACCGCGTGCGGCTGTCCGACGACGGCCTCTCGCTGGCGGGCAAGGTGGAGCATGTCTACGACCCGTGGCACTACCCGGAGGACTGGGATGTCGAGGGCTTTTCGCCCGAAGGCCCCAAGATCCACCGCCACGGGGGCTGGTTCTACATGCTCACGGCGGTGGGCGGCACGGCCGGTCCGCCGACCGGGCACATGGTGATCGCCGCCCGCGCCCGTTCGATTCACGGACCGTGGGAGCAGCATCCCGGCAATCCGCTGGTCCGCACCGAAGACCAGTCCGAGGCCTGGTGGTCGCGCGGGCATGCCTCCCTGGTGGAGGGGCCGGACCGCAAGTGGTACACGCTCTACCACGGGTTCGAGAACGGCTACTGGACGCTTGGCCGCCAGTGCCTGCTCGATACCATCGAATGGACCGAAGACGGCTGGTTCCGCATGACCGGCGGCGACCTTTCCCAGCCGCTGCCGGTGCCTAGGATCGCCAGCCCCCTGCCGCACGGCATGGCCTTGTCGGACGATTTCTCGAAGCCGCTGGCGCTGGGTTCGAAATGGTCGTTCTTCCGCCCCGCCCCCGACGAATCCAGCCGCCTGCGCGTGCAAGGCGGCGCGCTGCATTTCGCGGGCAAGGGCCTCGCCCCGTCGAGCGGCTCACCGCTGCTGCTGATCGCGGGCGATACCAGCTACCGGTTCGAATGCGATATCGAACTGGCGCCCGGCGGCACCGCCGGCCTGGTGCTGTTCTATGACGACAAGCTCTATGCCGGGCTCGGCTTCGACGAGACCCGCTTCGTCACCCACCAATACGGCAACGAGCGCGGCCGCCCCGCCAATCCGCACGGAAGCCGCATGAAGATGCGCCTCACCAATCGCCGCCACATCGTCTCGTTCCACACCTCGGGAGACGGCGGCAAGACATGGAAGCGGTTCGACCGGGGCATGGAAGTGTCCGGCTATCACCACAATGTTCGCGGCGGCTTCCTCATGCTGCGGCCGGGCCTCTATGCCGCCGGTCCGGGCGAGGCAAAGTTCCGCGATTTCCGATTCACAGCACTGGAAGACTGATGCTCCGCCCCCTCGACCTGCATCCCGACCGGCTCCTCCCGGCCGAGCCCGCCACGCGAACAATCGCCCGCGAGCTTTACCAAAGCGTCGCGAAACTGCCGATCGTCAGTCCGCACGGCCATACCGACCCGCGCTGGTTCGCCGCGAACGAGACATTCGGCAATGCCACCGAACTGCTGCTGGTGCCGGACCATTATGTGTTCCGCATGCTCTATTCGCAGGGCATCCCGATGGAATCGCTCGGCGTGCGCAATCCCGGCGTCGATCCGCGCGCGGCCTGGCGGCTGCTGGCGGAGAACTTCCACCTGTTCCGGGGCACGCCCTCCCGCATGTGGCTTGACTGGGTCTTCGCCGAAGCGTTCGGAATGGGTGTGCAGCTCTCGGCCGAAACCAGCGATCTCTATTTCGACACCATCACCGAGATGCTGGCGAGCGACAGCTTCCGCCCCCGCGCCCTGTTCGACCGTTACGGCATCGAAGTGATCGCCACGACCGAAAGCCCGCTCGACACGCTGGAACACCATGCCGCGATCCGGGCGGACAATGCGCGTGCCGGGGGCTGGAAGGGCAAGGTCGTCACCGCCTATCGCCCCGATCCGGTGGTCGATCCCGAGTTCGAGGGTTTCCGCGAAAACCTGCGCCGGTTTTCCGAACTCACCGGGGAGGACTGCCTCACCTGGAACGGATACCTTGCCGCGCATCGCCAGCGCCGCCGCTTCTTCGCGGAAATGGGCGCTACCTCGACCGATCACGGGCACCCGACCCCGAAAACCGCCGATCTCCCGCGCGCCGAGGCCGAAGCCCTGTTCGCCAAAGTCACCAGCGCGGACTTCACCGCCGAGGACGCCGAACTGTTCCGCGCCCAGATGCTCACCGAAATGGCGGCGATGAGCCTCGACGACGGCCTCGTCATGCAGATCCACCCCGGCGCCTTCCGCAACCACAATGCCCGCGTCTTCGAACGCTTCGGCCGTGATAAGGGCGCCGACATCCCCTCGCGCACCGAATATGTGGCCAATCTCAAGCCCCTGCTCGACAGGTTCGGCAACGAGCCCGGCCTCTCGATCATTCTCTTCACGCTGGACGAAAGCACTTATGCCCGCGAACTGGCGCCGCTCGCCGGGCATTATCCCTGCCTCAAGCTCGGGCCGGCATGGTGGTTCCACGACAGCCCCGAAGGCATGCGCCGGTTCCGCCGCATGACCACCGAAACCGCAGGCTTCTACAATACGGTCGGCTTCAACGACGATACACGGGCCTTCCTGTCGATCCCCGCGCGCCATGACGTTGCTCGCCGGATCGATTGCGGGTTCCTTGCGGAACTCGTCGTCGAGCACCGCATCGAGGACTGGGAAGCGGCCGAACTGGCGCAGGACCTTACCTACAATCTCGTGAAGAAGGCCTATCGTTTGTGAGACTTTCCACTGCGAGCCTGCCGCAGCTTCCCGCCGACATCGCGCGCCCCCGTTACGAGCGGGGCGCGCAGGCGGCGGGCATCGTCCACTTCGGCATCGGCGCCTTCCACCGCGCCCACCAGGCCTGGTATACGGACCGGGCGATGGCGGCCGGGGACCGGGACTGGGCGATCACCGGCGTATCGCTGCGATCCGCCAATGTGGCGCGCCAGATGAACCCGCAGGACGGCCTCTATACCCTCACCGAATGCTCGGCCGCGGGCAACGAGACAGGGGTGATCGGATCGGTCGGCCGCGTCCTTGTCGCCAGCGAGGAACCGGAAGCCGTCATCGCTGCTCTTGCCGCGCCGGAAACGCGGATCGTCACTTTCACCATCACCGAGAAGGGCTACTGCCGCGCGGCGGACGGCTCGCTCGAACCCTTCCTCGCGCACCACGGCAGCGTCTATGCCTTCCTCGAACAAGGCCTGCGCCGCCGCCGCAACGCGGACCTTCCCGGCCTGACCCTGCTCTCGTGCGACAATCTTGCCGATAACGGCCGCCAGCTTGAGCGGCTCATGGCCGAATACCTCGCGCGCCACGACCCCGAACTCGGCGCATGGGTCGCCGCGCATTGCGCCTTCCCCTGCTCCATGGTCGATCGCATCGTCCCCGCCACCACCGCTGCCGACCGCAAGACGGTCGCCGCGGCCACCGGGCTGGAGGATCAGGGCGCGGTGATGACCGAACCGTTCAGCCAGTGGGTGATCGAGGACAAGTTCGCCGGTCCCCGCCCCGCGTGGGAAGCCGTGGGCGCGCAGCTCGTCGGCGATGTCGCCCCTTACGAGGCGGCCAAGCTGCGGATGCTCAACGGCGCGCACTCGGCGCTGGCCTACCTCGGGCTGGAGCACGGCCATGCTTTCGTTCACGAAGCAGTCGCCGATCCGGCGATCCGCCCGCTGATCGAACGCCTGATGCGCGTCGAGGCCCAGCCGACCATCGCAGCCGCGCCGGGACAGGATCTGGACGCCTATGCCGAGGCCCTGCTGGCACGCTTCGCCAATCCGGCGCTCCAGCATCGGCTCATCCAGATCGCGATGGACGGCAGCCAGAAGATCCCGCAGCGCTGGCTGGAAACGCTTGCCGCCAACCAGGCCGAAGGCAGGCATTGCCCTGCGATCCTCTCGGCGCTGGCGGCATGGATGCGCCACGTTCGCGGCGACAACGCCGTGAACTGGGGCCCGGTCGATGACCCGATGGCCGTCCGTCTTGCCGATCTCTGGCGCGAGGAAGGCCCCGGCGGAATGCCGCGCGCCCTGTTCGGCGAACACGGGCTGTTCGCGGCCACCTGGCGGGCTTCGGCCGGCGACTTCGAAAGTCTGGCCGAGCATCTGGGGCAGAGAGTCTAGCACTACTTTGGCAGAACGTTGATTTTTAGGATTCCCTTGGCGTTGAATGCGTGATTCATGAGGAGCCAGCTTTTATGGAGGCTGGCGATGGACGAGGACTGGCAAGCAGATCTGGAGCGTTGGCTTGAGCCATATCTGGGAAGTCTGGCGAACAAGACGCGGCGGCGGATGTGCCCGGCCTATATTGCCGGCTTGATTGGGCCTGGCGATCGCAAGAGCATTCAGCCCATGGCAGCTCGAACTGATGCCATCCCTTATGACCGGCTGCATCATTTCATCGGTGCCGGCCTGTGGGACAGCGCCCCGCTGGAAGCGATCTTGTGGAGCCAGGCAGATCAATTGGTCGGCGGCAACAAGGCCTGGCTGATCATCGACGATACGGCCTTGCCCAAGAAGGGCAAAGCTTCGGTCGGTGTCGCCCCGCAATATGCAACGGTGCTCGGCAAGAATGCGAATTGTCAGACGATGGTTTCGGTAACGCTCGCATCAGGCGAAGTACCCATCATGCTGAGCCTGCGCCTGTTCCTGCCGGAAAGCTGGACCGACGATGCGGCGCGGATGACCAAAGCTGGCGTGCCTGAGCCTTTGCAGAGCTACCGCACAAAGCCCGAGATCGCAGTGGAGGAAATCGACCGCGCAATCGCTGCCGGCGTTCGCTTCGGCTGCGTCTTGGCCGATGCCGGCTATGGGCTCTCGGCGTCGTTCCGACAGGCACTCACCGCCCGGGATCTATGCTGGGCGGTCGGTATTCCCCGGCACCAGAAGGTCTATCCAGCCGATGTGCAATTGATTTTCCCGGTAGCGACACGGGGCCGGCCACGTGTCCGGCACGTGCCTGATGTCAAATCCCGAGCGGCCCATGCCATGCTCGAGGATGCGAAATGGCGACAGGTCAGTTGGAGGCGGGGAACGAAGGGGATGCTGAGCGCCCGCTTTGCCGCCATGCGCGTGCGCATCGCCGATGGCGCGCCCCAGCGGATTGGCTCTGCAGGAGCCCAGCATATGCCCGGCGAAGAGGTTTGGCTGGTGGGCGAGCATCGCTCGAACGGCGAGCGCAAATACTACCTCTCCAATCTGCCCGCAGGAACCTCGATCCGCGAGCTAGCAGGCGCGATCAAGGCCCGCTGGGTTTGCGAACAGGCTCATCAGCAACTCAAGGAAGAACTTGGCCTCGATCACTTCGAGGGAAGGTCATGGACGGGGCTGCATCGACACGCGCTCATGACAATGATGGCATACGCGTTTCTACAAACACAAAGGCTCGCTCAGGCGGGCCGGAAAAAAAAGAGTCTCCGGGCCGCCACCTCAGCCCAGTTTGCCAGCAGTTCGCCAAGCCATCCTTGACCGCTTGTCGCGCTCACCGCCAAGACATTGCCCTCATTGCGGAGGGGCGCTGTTTAAACCATCTAACCAAATTCTGCCAAAGTAGTGCTAGGTCGTAAACTCATAAACGGCGCCATCGAGGTTTGAGGCAAAATGGCTCAGCGCCAGGAGGGAAGGCGCTGGAATATGTCGATATTTCAAGACTTCCCAACGCAGCGCTGGGCCATTTTGGTCAAATGCCGAAGGGACGTCCAAATGGCTTCCAGCTCGCCTCGATGGTGCCGTTTATGAGTTTACGACCTAGGCGGCGGGGACGGGGCCCCTTCCTTAGACCGACGTGTCGAGCTTCGTTTCCATCCGGTAGTCCGGCAGCGAATCGAAGGCCTGCCGCAAGGCCTCTCCCCAGCCGGTGGAAACCGACTGGAAATAGGGATCGCCCGCGTCGATGCGCCGCTCGTGCAGCGGCGTGAAGCGGTCCTGCTCCAGCACCAGCAGGTCGAGCGGGAGGCCCACCGAGAGATTGGCTTTCAGCGTCGAATCGAACGATACGCAAAGCAGCTTCACCGCCGCCTCGAACGTCATCGAACGCTCGTAGCCCCGGATCAGGATCGGCCTGCCGTATTTGGTCTCACCGATCTGGAAGAAGGGCGTATCAAAGCTGGCTTCGATGAAATTGCCTTCGGGGTAGATCAGGAACAGGCGCGGCTCCATGCCCTTGATCTGGCCGGCGACGATCATCGAGGCGCTGAACGTGCCGGAAGCCGCGCTCTGGCCGTTATCGGCGGCGCGTTCGGAAATGATGTCCTGCAGGAGATTGCCGACGATAGTGGCCACCTGGAACATGGTCGGCGCTTCGAGCAGCGAATTGTGCCGTTCCGCCGGGGCCTTGTTGCGTTCCTCCAACTGGCTGATCACCGCCTGGGTCGTGGCGAGGTTGCCCGCCGTCATCACCGAGATCACGCGCTCGCCGGGGAGCTCCCAGTGGTACATCTTCCGGAAGGTCGAGATATTGTCGACGCCGGAGTTGGTGCGGGTGTCGCTCATCAATACGAGCCCGCGATCCAACATCATGCCCACGCAATAGGTCATGGAAGTTCTAACCCCTGAAATCCTTCGCCCCGCGCGACCGATGCGGGGGTGCGGCCGTTCAGCCGCCCTGTCTCTGTTGTTGCCCGCCGCTTGCGGACTGCTGTTGCTGCTGTCCTAGCAGGTTCTCGGCCACCGACAAATGCACGTCGAGCCGCGTTTCCCCCGCTCCCATCGCGATACCAGTAATCGGAGCGGCCTCTGCATAGTCGCAACCGCTGGTTACGCGGATGTACCGTTCGTCCGGGCAGATCGCGTTGGAAACGTCGAATCCGACCCAGCCGAGCCCCGGAATATACGCCTCGGCCCAGCCGTGCCCGGCTTCCTGCTCCACCCGGTCGTTCATGCGAAGATAACCGCCGACGTAGCGCATCGGGATATCGAGCAGGCGACCAGCGCTGATGAAGACGTGCGCATGATCCTGGCAGACGCCCTTTCCGGCGGCGAGCGCCTGTTCCGCCGTCGTCTCCGCATCGGTGGAACCGGGGAGATACTCGATCTCCTCGGCCACCGCGCTCGACAGGGCGTGGAGGAAGCCCAGCGTATCGGCGCGATCCGCATCGACAGAAGCCAGCAGCGAGCGCACCCGGCTTCCCGCGCGGGTCAGCACGGTCGGCCGCAGGAAGCACCAGAGCGGGGTGTGACCGCTGTGCGCGCCGGTGATGCCGCTGTTGTCGATCGTGCGCACCGTGCCCTTGCAGGTTACGATGACCTCGGGCGTGCCCGGCTCGATCGAGACGAGCGCGGTATGGTTCTGGTGATGGTCGTCGTACTGCGCCTCGGGCCGGGCGCCCTCGATCTCCATCTGCCAGTCGAGCACTTCCTGCCCATGCGTGGTCTTGGGTTTAAGGCGCAGGCGCTGCAGCCCGTGAGTGACCGGCCCGGCAAAGGCATAGCGAGTGGTATGCGTAACGGTCAGAAGCACGGGTGGCTGTCCTTCTATTCGATGAACCGGTAATCGGCGGCGATGGCGCCCCCGATGCGCGTGGTCTTGCCGATGAAGTCCTGCAGGAATTCGTGCAGGCCCACTTCGAAGATATTCTCGATCGTGGTCTGGTGCAGGGCGTCTCCGGCCTGCCGGACCAACGCATGGGCGGAAGTCTCGTGCCCGTATTCCTTGGCGAGCCCCGCCATGTTGCTGCGGATCTTTTCGTAGCAGAACAACAGAGAGCGCGGGAACTGGCCGTCGAGGATCAGGAAGCGCGCGATCCCCCGCGGGTCCATTGCGCCGGCATTGAGCCACGAATAGGCGCGGTTGCCCGCCACCGAGCGCAGCAGCGTATCCCACTGCACATTGTCGAGACTGGAACCGACCCACGCCGCCGAGGGCAGCAGCACGTAATACTTCACATCGAGGATGCGCGCGGTGCTGTCCGCCCGCTCGATGAAGGTGCCGATGCGCGCGAAGTTGAACACCTCGTTGCGCAGCATCGTGCCTTCGAGCGCGCCGCGCACCAGCGTTCCGGTGCGCCGGATCGTGGTGAGCACCTCGCCCAGGCTGGTTTCGCGCACGGGCCGCGAAAGCAGGTCGCGCAAGTGCATCCAGCCTTCGTTGGTGGTTTCCCACACGGCGTTTGTCAGGCTGTTGCGCACCATGCGGGCATTGGTGCGCGCATTCTCAAGCATGGCGAGCACCGAACCGGGATTGTCCTTGTCGCGCAGCATGTAGTTGAACACCTGCGTCCCGGTGATGTCCGAGTGCTTCGCCCGGTAGTCCTCGATCAGGCCGGTGGTGGTCAGGACCGACTTCCACTCCTCGTCCTGCGAGTGCTTGTTCCCGCGGGTCAGCGCGAGATGAAAGCCGACGTCGATCAACCGCGCGGTATTTTCCGCGCGTTCGAGATAGCGGCTCATCCAGTATACGCCGTTGGCGGCCCGGCCCAGCATCAGCGCGCCCTCGCTCGTTCAGGGCCCTTCATTCGTCCAGCACCCAAGAGTCCTTGGTGCCGCCGCCCTGCGAGGAATTGACCACCAGAGATCCTTTCTTGAGCGCCACGCGGGTCAACCCGCCGGGCGTGATGTCGATGCCGTCGGGCGAGACCAGCACGAACGGGCGAAGGTCCACATGGCGCGGCGCCAGCCCCTCCTTGGTGAAGATCGGCACCGTGGAAAGCGAGAGCGTGGGCTGGGCGATGTAATTGTCCGGCCGCGCCCGCAGCTTGGCCTCGAAATCGGCGAGTTCCTTCTTCGAGGAGGTCGGCCCGATCAGCATGCCGTAGCCGCCCGAACCGTGGACTTCCTTCACGACCAGTTCGGCGAGATTGTCGAGCACATAGGCCAGCGCATCCGGCTCCGAGCAGCGCCAGGTCGGCACGTTGGAGAGAATCGGCTTCTCTCCGGTATAGAACTCCACGATCTCGGGCATGTAGCTGTAGATCGCCTTGTCGTCGGCGATGCCGGTGCCCGGCGCATTTGCGATAGTGATGCCGCCCGCGCGGTAGACATCCATGATCCCCGCCACGCCCAGCACCGAATCGGGATTGAAGCTGAGCGGGTCCAGGTAATCGTCGTCCACTCGGCGATAGATGACGTCGATCGCCTTGTAGCCCGTGGTCGTGCGCATGGCGACGCGCCCGTCCACCACGCGCAGGTCGCTGCCCTCCACCAGTTCCGCGCCCATCTGGTCGGCAAGGAAGGCATGTTCGAAATAGGCCGAGTTATAGATGCCCGGCGTCAGCACCGCGACCGTCGGCCGGCCCGATCCCTTGAAGGCGGGCGGCGCGCAGGCGCGCAGGGAACGGGCAAGCCGGCGCGGATAGTCCGACACGGGGCGCACCGGAATCCTGGTGAACAGTTCCGGGAACATCGCCATCATCGTTTCGCGGTTCTCGAGCATGTACGAGACACCGGACGGCGTGCGGGCGTTGTCCTCCAGCACCATGAATTCGTCAGGCCCGGTGCGGACGAGATCGATGCCGACGATATGGGTATAGACGCCGCCCGGCGGCGTCATCCCGATCATCTGCGTGAGGAAGGCTTCATTGTCGCGCAGGGCCGAGATCGGCAGGCGGCCGGACCGGATGATCTCCTGCCGGTGATAGAGATCCTGGAGGAAGGCATTGAGCGCCCTCACCCGCTGCTCGATCCCCCGCGTCAGCTTGCGCCATTCGCGCGCGGTGATGATGCGCGGGATCATGTCGAACGGGATAAGCCGCTCTTCGGCGGCATCGTCGCCGTAGACGTTGAAGGTAATTCCGATGCGGCGGAAGAAGCGTTCGGCCTCGGCATCCTGGCGTTTCAGCCAGGTCTTGTCCTGCGAGTCGTACCAATTCCTGAAGTCTGCATAGGCAGGCCTGACCGACCCGTCCTCGTTGAGCATTTCGTCGTAATTGGTTCCGCCCGTAGCCGTCATTGTGACTCCCGTTTGTCCATGTGATGCAACATGGAAACGGACTTGCCAAGCGGTTACGCTGCAAGTGCGAAAGAAAAATTACTGCGCGAATTGGCGGAAATCGGACCGAATTGGTCGAATACCCAGCGCTCCGGGAAATGGCCGCAGCTTTGGCCTGTGCGGCAGGTGCTAAGCGGGTTGGCTAATCGATCCGTTCGAGCGCCCCGCCCTTCACAGCTCAGGCCAGCAGCCCCCGCGCGCCGAGATCCGCGCGCAAGGCAGCCGCGTTCTGGAAGTGATGCACCTGCCAGCCAAGATCGCGGGCGGCGGCGATGTTGGCGGCATTGTCGTCGATGAACAGCATCGCGCCGGGCGCATGGCCGAACCGCCGCGCGGCGAGATCGAAGATGCGCGCATCGGGCTTCGCCAGCTTCTCGTCGCCCGAGACGACGATGTCGCCGAACAGGTCGAACAGGGGCTCCGACGCGCGGTATTCCCGCCAGAACGGGCTGGCGAAGTTGGTGATGGCGAAAAGCGGCATCCCGCCGAACGCCAGTTCGCGCACGATCTCGTGACTGCCGGGCACGTTGCCGGGAATCGTTTCGAGGAAACGCGTGGCGTAAGCGTCGATCAGGGCATCGTGGCCGGGATACTCGGCCTTCCGTTCGGCAACCATCTCGGCGAGGTCGCGGCCGGCATCATGCTGGAAGTGCCACTCTTCGGTAACGACGTTCGCGCAGAACCAGTCGAGCCGTTCGGGCTCGCGAATCAGCTTGGCGAAGAGCAGGCGCATGTCCCACTCGACGAGGACGCGCCCGACATCGAAGACGACCGCCTCTACGGCGGCGCCTTGGGCAGGATCGTTTACGTAGACTGCAGACATGACAAGACCCCCGCGAATGGCGGGGGCCTCATGTCACCGACGTAGTCGCCCGTCCGCCTTATGGTCCCCGCCGCGTGGCATGGACAGGCAGCCGAATCAGCCCTGGCGGGCCTTGAAGCGACGGTTGGTCTTGTTGATGACGTAGGTACGGCCGCGACGGCGGATCACGCGGTTGTCCCGGTGACGACCCTTGAGCGACTTCAGGCTGTTGCGAATCTTCATGTCATGTCTCGTCTGCGTGGTCCGGCGGTTGTTCCAATAATGACTGGCCGCCCGAAAATTGAAGTGGCGCCGTTACGGGTGACGGCTTGCAAAGTCAAGCGCAAGAGCCCATTTCTCATGGCCTGACCCGCGCTTTTCCCGTTCATCTACGGGCAATCGCGAGGGCTCATAACTCAGGTTCGGGTGCGACCCAACTGATTCTTAGCCAATCGATTCTTCGGACCCGGAACACCATGCAGACGTTCAAAGCCGCGATTCTCGCCACCGGCATGGCCGCAGCCCTGCTGGCCGCACCCGCACTTCAGGCCCGTCCGGGCTGGGGTTCGCCGTGGGGCGGATATGGCCCCGGCTGGGGAGACGGTTGGGGCGATCCGCTGATGGGCGGTCCCATCGGTGCGCCGATCTCGTCGCGCAATCGCACGCAGGATTCGCGCGAAGGCCGCGTCGAAGTCAGCCGATTCGTCGCGCCCGGCCCCGAAGCCGCCGAATTGGGCAAGGGAATCGTCGCGGTCGAATCCGATTCGGGCGAAGGCCAATGGGTCCCCGGCCCGGAGCGCGCCGCTTACGAGGCCGCCATCGTGGAGGCGCTGGTGGGTGCCGGATACGATACCCAGCACAAGGACGAAAGCGGTGGCCAGGTCGCCGAACTCAAGATCAGCCGCCAGGTGCTGACCCCGGCCGAGGAAAAGCGCAGCCCCGTCAGCGGCACCGCCGCGATGGGCGTCAGCAACCGCGGTTCGGCTTATGGCCTTGCCGTCAACGTGGACCTCACCAAGCCGCGTTCGGCGCTGATCGGCACCCGCCTCGACACGCGCATCGTCGACAAGGCGAGCGGCAAGGTGCTCTGGGAAGGCTATGCCACGATCGCCACCCGCGAAGGTGACGACAAGTGGCCCGACTACCGAATCGCCGGAAAGCTGGCGTCCGCCCTCTTCGATGGTTTTCCCAAGGCGGACCTCGTCGACAGCCCGGCAGACTGACCGACCTTATTCATGGCTCCGGCGTGCGATAAGGGTTATCGTATAGACACTTGCCCCCGGGAGAGCCTTGCATGATCCGCACCAACCGCACCCTGACCGCAGCCTGCTTCCTCGCCGCGGCACTGACGCTTGGCGGGTGCGCCGCGCAGGTCGGCCCGGTCGAAGTGACCCGCTTCAGCGCCGCCGACGCACCCGGCCTCGGCAGCGGCGTGATTCGCGTCGATCCCGCCAACCCGCAGGACGCCTCCAGCCTCGAATTCCGCACTTATGCCGCCGCCGTCGCGCAGGAACTCGCAAAAGTCGGCTATCGGCAGGCATTGCCGGGCGAGGCCGTCGCCAATCCGCAAGTCGCCGTGCTCTCCGTCGAACGGCGCAGCTACCAGCCGGGCCGCGAGCGCAGCCCGGTTTCCGTGGGCGTGGGCGGCAGCACCGGCTCCTACGGATCGGGCCTGGGGCTCGGCCTCGGCATCAACCTTGCCGGCAAGCCGCAGGAGCAGGTCGAGACGCGGATGCAGGTCATGATCAAGGACCGCCCCGGCGGCCGCACCATCTGGGAAGGCCGCGCCGCCTTCACCGTCGGCTCCAAGGCGCCCGTCGCCCAGACATCGCTGGGCGCCGCAAAAATGGCCGAAGCGCTGTTCAAGGGGTTTCCGGGCAAGTCGGGCGAAACTATCCTGGTGAAATGACCAGCATCCAGATCTCCTCCGCTTTCGATTCCGGCAACATCGAAGTCCTCTCCACCCAGGGCACCACGGCCCGCCTGAAGATCCGGCGCGATCACGAATCGGACTTCTTCCAGTGGTTCCATTTCCGCGTCAGCGGCGCGCCCGGCCAGAGCATCGCCGGAGAGGAACTGACTCTCAAGATCACCGGCCTCAACGGCTCCGCCTACCCGATGGGCTGGCCCGGCTACCGCGCCTGCGCCTCGGAAGATCGCCAGTTCTGGGGCCGTACCGACACTTCGTGGAGCGCCAGCGAGGATGGCGGCACCCTGACCATCCGCCACACGCCCGAAGGCGAACTGGCGTGGTTCGCCTATTTCGCGCCCTATTCGATGGAGCGCCACCACGACCTCGTCTCCTCGCTCGCCGGGCTTGAGGATGTCGAATACCGCCTGCTCGGCACCACGCTCGACGGCCGTCCGCTCGATTGCCTCTCGATGGGCGAAGGTCTCTCGCAGGTCTGGCTCTATGCCCGCCAGCATCCCGGCGAATCGATGGCGGAATGGTGGATGGAAGGCGCGCTCGAAGTGCTGGCGGACCCCGCCGATTCGGTGGGCCGCGAACTGCGCAAGCGCTGCCGCTTCCACGTCGTGCCCAACATGAACCCGGACGGCTCGGCGCGCGGCCACCTGCGCACCAATGCGGCCGGCGTGAACCTCAACCGCGAGTGGGCCACGCCCAGCCCCGAAAAGTCGCCCGAAGTGCTGGCCGTGCTGGCCGCCATGGACGAAACCGGCGTGGACTTCGCCATGGACATCCACGGCGACGAGGCCATTCCCGCGGTGTTCCTTGCCGGATTCGAAGGCATTCCCTCGCTCAAGCCCGAGCAGAAGGAAGGCTACGACCGGTACGCCTCGATCCTCGAACGCCGCACGCCGGACTTCCAGACGAAGCTCGGCTACTCGCTCGCCCAGCCGGGCAAGGGCAACCTCACGATGTCGACCAACCAGCTTGCCGAACGCTTCGGCGCGGTGTCGATGACACTGGAAATGCCTTTCAAGGACCACGACGAAGCCGCCGACCCGCGCCAGGGCTGGAGCCCGGAACGCTCGGCACAGCTCGGCAAGGATTGCATGGGCGCGCTGCTGGAGTGGTTCGTCGAGCGCGAAGGGAAGTAAGGCGGCATGAGCGGACGGCAGGGGCCGCGGCCCCTGCCTCCTGTTTTTGCGCTATCTGTTCACCGCCGGATATTCAGATGCCCGCCCACTGTCGCAAGGCCTGCTTCACCGCCAGATTCTCGTCGTAGCTCCATCCCGGCGAGAACGAAGCGGCGGGAACTTCGCCCAGCACGCTCTGCAGAATCATCCAGCCGGACGCCCAGTCACCGCGTGTATCGTCGCAGACCGGGAAGGAATCCCAGTCCTTGGCGAGGCGGATCATCGAGCGTTGCTGCGCCATGGGCGCGTCGAGATCGCCGACCATGAAGGACGTGAACGGCAGCGGCTGGCGCGGACAGGCGCCGAAGCGGGACAAGCGGCGGTCGGCCCCGGGAAGGTCCATGTTCGGCGGATTGACGACGATCGCGCCGAGCACCGGGTTTTCCTTGCCCACGCTTTCGAACTCCACCCACCAGGCGAGCGCCAGCGCGGCGATATCGTCGGTCACGATCACGACCGGGCGGTCGGCACGGCGGACGGCGAGGTTGAGCTTGTTGACCCAGGTATTGCGGTGCGGTTCGTCCCAGAGGCCAAGCTCCAGCACGCGGCAATGTTCGCTCCACCGGGCCCAGCGGTTCATCCAGTGCCCTTCGGCAAGGGGAGCGCCGGGCACGAGGAGAATGAGGGGCACATGGTCCTGCTCACTGGGATAGCGATAGTTTGTCATGGTGGTGCTCCAACGCTGTTGGGGATACCGCCGGTCGACTCTGTCTACGTCCCGACTGTCTGCGCACCATAACTCAACCGATTTGGTTGACAATAAGATTCCGACGAAACGATGCCCTTCCACGTCACTCCGAAACGGACCAAGTGACGCGGCGCGGGCTGCCTGTTCGATCGGGCTTGTCTTACAGGAGGTTAGCCGGTCCGAAGGCGTGCGGCAGCAATTCCGACAAGCGCATTTCCAGCACGCCGTCCGGCCCATCGCACCAGACCAGCGGATCGGTGCCGCCGATCTGCGCGATTTCGTTCAGGACCTGGCGGCAGCGGCCGCAGGGGGTGACAGTGTCACCCTGCCCTGCCGCGCCGGGCGCGCCGCCCGTCACCGCAACCGCTTCCAGCTTGCCCCCGTTGCGAAGGAACTCGCCCGAGGAGAGAATGGCGGAAACCGCCACCGTCTCGGCACAGAGCGAGAGCCCGTAGCTGGCGTTCTCGACATTGGCGCCGGTGACGACCGAGCCATCCGCCATGAGCAGCGCGGCGCCGACGTGGAACTTCGAATAAGGCGCATAGGCGCGGCCGGCGGCCTCGCGCGCGGCCACGAGCAGGGCGTCGCGCTGTTCGGCGGCGAAAGACGGGGAAGATGCGGTGGTCATGGCTGCACCACTACCCAGCGGAGCCCGCCTTGCGCAATATCGTTCGAAAGCGAGCGGTTCGCAGTCCACAGCGACCATGGACGGCCGCCGTAATCCGGCAGGAAGCGATCGCGCGACAGCCAGAGGTTGCGATCCAGCTTGGCCGCGATCCGGTAGCGCGATTCGAACTGCTTGCTGACCTTGAGGATCACCGGCTTTCCCGCATGGGTCTCGATCTGGTTGATGAAGGTCATCAGTTCGCTCTCGACCTTGGCGTCGGAAACGTTGGCAGGGCAACCGTCCGCCACGATATCGAGATCGATCACCGGCGGCAGCAATTGCGCATCGCGCGGAACCGTGGTCACGAAGTTGGCGGACTGCATTTCGGCAGGCTGGCACGGATCGTAGCGGTGGACCGCTCCCACCTGCAGCCCGGCCGCCTTGGCCGCCACGAAATTGGCGACGAAACGCGGGTCACGGGCAAAGGCGCTGACACTGGCGCTCGCGTCGATATAGGCGAAGTTCACGCCGATCGCCTTGAGCGACTTCCAGTTCACCTCGCCGTCGGAGGCACCGATCTCGACCCCCTGCATCGGATAGAGGCCGCGATCCGGTGTCCAGTGGCGAACGTGCCACCAGCCCCAGGCGCCCGCCAGCATCGCCAGAAGCAGCAGAACCGCGGCGATTCGCCATACGATGCGCGCGCGCGCCTTTGCGGCCGAGCCTTTCCTTGCCATGCGAGCCCCCTCAGCCGCGAATATGCAGGACGCAGATCAGCGTGAAAAGCCTGCGTGCGGTGGGGTGGTCCGTCTCGACCTTGCCTTCGAGGCGTTCGAGCAGAAGTTCGGCGGCGGCATTGTGAATACCGCGCCGGGCCATGTCGATGGTCTCGATCTCCTGGGCCGAAGCCTTGCGAATCGCCTGATAGTAGCTTTCGCAGACCGCGAAGTACTCCCGCACGGGGCGGCGGAAGCGGGCAAGGCCCAGCACCATGGTTTCCAGCGCGCCGCCGGCCTCGTCCGCGATTTCGAGCGAGAGGCGCCCGTCGCGCACCGAAAGCCGCAGGCGATAAGGCCCTACGTGACCGGCTTCATAGGCGCGCAGGGGCTTGAAGACGTTGTCTTCGATCAGATCGAAGATGGCGATGCGCCGTTCCTGTTCGATATCGGCGTTGCGCCACAGAATGGTCGCCTCGTCGAGTTCGATATGGGAGATGCACGGATCGGACATGATCCCTCGCCCTTTACGCGCTTGCAGCATGGGGTCGCAAGCCCAACGCTCACCATTCACACCCTGTGGAATAATATCGCTCACCTGTTCGCTTGCTGGCGGGGGGCGAGATGAGGCATTGTCGGCCCCCTCATGTCACAACCTGCCGCCATTGCGCTCGCCCCCGAGGCCGAAGCCCGTACCCTCCCCGCCAACGTCGAGGCCGAGGCCGCGTTCCTTGGCGCCGTGCTGATCGACAACCGGGTGATCGAGGAACTGCAGACGCAGCTCACCCCGATCCACTTCTTCGAGCCCGTGCACGCGCGAATCTACGAGCGTATCCTCCAGTTGCTCGATCGCAAGGCGGTGGTCACGCCGGTGACGCTGCGCCCCTATTTCGAATCGGATGAAGCGCTCAAGGCGCTGGGCGGCGTATCCTACCTTGCCCGCCTGACGGCCGACGGACAGGGCCTGCTCGCCCCGCGCGAACTGGCGGACCAGATCTACGATCTCGCCCTGCTGCGCGAACTGATCTCGGTGGGCCGCAACCTCGTCGCCGAGGCGATGGATACTTCCGAATCGGTGGAGCCGATGGAGCAGGTGGAGCGGGCCGAAGCCGCGCTCTACAAGGTGGCCGAAGGCGCCGCGACCGCGAACGAGGCGAAGAGCTTCGCCGCCGCCACCCGCACCGCGATCGGCGCGATCGAGAAGGCCTTCAATTCCGGCGGTCACATCTCCGGCAAGACCACGGGCCTCAATTCGGTCAACGGCAAGATCGGCGGCCTGCACGATTCCGACCTTATCATCCTTGCCGGCCGTCCCGGCATGGGCAAGACCTCGCTCGTCACCAACATCGCGTTCAATGCCTCCGACCGGCTCCAGCGCGACCTGGCGGACGGTATCCCGGTAGAAAAGTCGGTGGGCGCGGCAACGGCGTTCTTCAGCCTCGAAATGAGCGCGGACCAGCTGGCCACGCGTATCCTTGCCGAGCAGTCGGGCATCAGCTCCGAAGCGCTGCGCATGGGCAAGATCAGCCGCGAGGACTTCCAGCAGCTCTCCTTCGCCTCGCAGCGGCTGGCCGAACTGCCGCTCTATATCGACGATACGCCGGGCCTCACCATCGCCGGCCTGCGCACACGTGCCCGCCGCCTGAAGCGCCGCCACAACATCGGCCTCGTCATCATCGACTATCTGCAGCTGCTGCAGGGCTCCGGCCGCGCCAACGACAACCGCGTGAACGAAATCTCGGAAATCTCGCGCGGCCTCAAGACGCTCGCCAAGGAACTGCACGTTCCGGTGATCGCCCTCTCGCAGCTTTCCCGTGCGGTGGAATCGCGCGAGGACAAGCGCCCGATGCTTTCCGACCTTCGCGAATCGGGCTCGATCGAGCAGGACGCGGACATGGTCTGGTTCGTGTTCCGCGAGGATTACTACGCCAAGGGCGTCGAGCCGCGCGAGCCCGGCGACAACGATCCGCCGGACGTTCACGCCAAGTGGAACGAATGGCGCGAGCATATGGAACGGATCACCGGCCTTTCCGAACTGATCATCGCCAAGCAGCGTCACGGTGCCACCGGCAAGGTGCGCCTGCGCTTCGAAGCACGGATCACGAAGTTCTCCGACCTTGCCGACGACGACATGCGCGCGGCCTTCGAAAGCGACTGATCTTCCCGAGAGGAATGCCGAAAAGGACAAAATGAGCGACCGGAAAGTCCTGCTTCTCGCCGGGGGCAGCGGATCGATCGGCAGCGCCATCGCCCGCCAGGCGCTGGCTCATGGCTGGAAGGTCGCTCTCCACGGCCGCACGCCCGAAAAGGTCGAGGCGCTCGTGACCGGGCTGTCCTACCTCGGTTCCATCGATGGCTTCATCGCCGACGTATGGGAAGAGGATGCGGCCGAAACCCTGATCGCCGAAGTGGGCGAGCAATATGGCCGGATCGACGCGGTGATCGACTGTGTTTCGACCGGCCCGCTCGGCATCACCGGGCTGCTGCCGGAGACCGCGCCCGAAACCTTCGGGGATTTCCTCAATGTCTCGGTCGGCTGGGTGGAGCGGCTCGCGCTGGCCAGCTATGGATTTCTCGCCACGCAGGGCGGCACGTTCCTCGCCCTCGTCTCCGACGCCGGGATCTACGCCGCCGCGCGCCAGAGCCTGATCGGCGCGGCGCGGGCCGGCACCATCGGATTCATCCGCAATTTCGCAATGGAAGCCGCGCGCGACGGCATCCGCGCCCATGCGCTCTCAACCAGCTTCGTGGAAGGCAGCGAAAGCGCCATCCGCATGGGTTCGGAACGCATGGCCCGCGCCGCGCGCAAGGCCGGCCTGGGGCTGCCGACCGCGGACGACGTTGCCCCGCTCGCCCTGTTCCTCTGTTCGGACGGTGCGGCGAAGATCACCGGACAGGTCATCAGCGTGAACGGCGGACTGAACGCCTGAAACACCGCCCGCGCGCGTTCACCCGCGCGCTTCAGGCCGCCACCTGCCCGGCTTCCACACCGGCCTCGACCCCGGCCACGACCTCGCCCCCGGCGGCCCTGCCCCGCATCATCAGTGCGTAGCTCGCCAGCGCCACCGCCACCCCGACGAACCAGGCGTAAGTGTAGATTCCCGACCAGAACGCCCCCACACCGCCGAAGGTCTCCGGCGCGGCAACCTTGAGGAAGCCCGGCACATTCGGCGCGATACCCAGCACAAGGGCGATGAGAGCGCGCGGATTCCACCCGTTCCCATAGGAATAGACGCCGTTTTCGTCGTAGAGCGCCGCAACGTCCAATCGCGTGTCGCGCACCAGCCAGTAGTCGGCGATGAGGATGCCGGTGATCGGCCCGAGCAGCGCACCGTAACCGGTGAGCCAGGTGAAGATGTAGCCCTCGGTGCTGGCCATCAGCTTCCACGGCATCATGAACAGCCCGATGCACGCCGTGATGAGCGCGCCTGTCCGGTAGCTGATCCTTGACGGCTTGAGCGATGCGAAGTCGAACGCCGCGCATACGAGGTTGGCGGCAATGTTGCAGGAAACCGTGTCCACCGCGATCACCACCAGGCCCAGCAGCACGAACGGGCCGGACAGGGTTCCCGCGAGCACCACCGGGTCCCAGATCGCATGGCCGTAGATCACCACGGTTGCCGAAGTGGTGATGACGCTGATGAGCGCGATCAGGCCCATGGTCGGCGGCAGGCCCAGTGTCTGGCCGATCATCTGGTCCCGCTGGCTATGGGCGAAACGCGTGAAGTCGGGGATGTTGAGCGCCAGGGTTCCCCAGAAACCGACCATGGCGGTGAAGGCAGGAAGCCAGACTGCCCAGAACTGGCCTTCCTTCGCGCCGCCCGGCCCGAAGGCGGAAGGCGCCGAGAAGATCGGCCCGATGCCGCCCGCAGCGTCCACCGCCCACCAGACAAGGCCGATGCAGGCCAGCAGCTTGAGCGGCGCGGTCCAGGTTTCCAGCCGCCGGATGGTCAGCAGGCCCTTGCGCACGAAGAGCAGCTGCACGCCCCAGAACACCAGGAATGCAAGCAACTGGCCAATCCCGATCCCGAAGAACGGCAGCGGTGCGCCGCGCAAGTCCAGACCGAGGAAGATACCGAGCAGCGTCAGCAGCGCCTCGCCGCCGATCCAGGTCTGGATGCCGTACCAGCCGCAGGCCACCAGCGCGCGGGCCAGCGCAGGCAGCCGCGCGCCGACCGTGCCGAAGGAAGCGCGCACGAGCACCGCGAAAGGTACGCCGTAGCGGGTGCCGGAATGGCCGATCAGCAGCATCGGCACAAGGATCACGATATTGCCCAGGATAACGGTAACGGTTGCCTGAAGCGCCGACATGCCCTGTTCGATCAGGCCGGAGGCCAGCATCCAGGTCGGCACGGCAACGACCATGCCCACCCACAGCGCCGCGAAGTGCCACCAGCGCCAGCTGCGCTGCGCCTCGTCCGTGGGCGCGAGGTCCGCGTTCCAGAGCGTGTCGCCATTACCGTGACTCATCCGCGCGATCCCCCGATGCCTGAGGGGGACTACGATGCCGCAGTGCAGCAAAGTGTCAAGCGCGCGAATTCCGGCTCACCGACTGGCGATCAGCCCAGCAGGCGCTCCCTGAACCGCGCGAGGCGGAACACGGCTTCGTCCAGCACTTCGGCGGGCTTGGTGAAGCAGAAACGGACGAGGTGGCGGGGTGCCGCTTCGCCCTGGTAGAGCGCCGAGACCGGCACCGTGGCCACCCCGGCCTCGGCCACGGCACGTTCGCTGAATTCGCTGTCGCACAACGAAATGCCGGAAGCGCTGAGATCGACGTTGAGGAACCACGTCGCCGCGTTGGGCAGCACCACGAAGCCCGCCGCCGCAAGGCCGGTCCTCAGCCGTTCGCGCGCGGCATTCCATTCGGCGCGCTGGTCCGCCAGCACGGCATCCGGCAATGCCAGCCCTTCGGCCACGGCCCATTGCAGCGGGACCGCGGTGGCATAAGTCAGGAACTGGTGCGCGCGCTGAAGCGCCGTAGCCAGTTCGCCCTGCGCGATCATCCAGCCGATCTTCCACCCGGTGAGACCGAAGATCTTGCCCGCCGATCCGATCTTCACCGTGCGCTCCGCCATCCCGGGAACCGCCGCGAGCGAGCGATGGGCCACGCCGTCGAAGCGGACATCCTCCCAGACTTCGTCGCACACGGCGACAAGGTCGTGCTCCACGCAGGCGCGGGCGATCGTCTCCAGTTCGGCGTGGCTGGCGACCGTTCCTGCCGGATTGAGCGGATCGTTGAACATCAGCAGGCGCGTCGCAGGCGTGATCGCGGCGGCCAGCGCTTCGGCGGTGTAGCGAAAGTGCGGCGGGGAAAGCGGGACAGACACCGGCACGCCCCCTGCCCGGCGCACCGTGGGCGCATAGGCATCGTAGGCGGGCTGGAACAGGATCACCTCGTCGCCCGGCTGCACCAGCGCGGAAACGGCAGCGGCCAGAGCCTCGGTGGCGCCGGAAGTCACCGTCACCTGTTCGGGCGCGAGCGCCAGCCCCTGCCGCCGGGCATAGTAGGCGCAGATCGCCTCACGCAGTTCGGCAAGCCCCGCGCCCGGCGGATACTGGCTCGATTTCTCCTGCAGCGCGCGCGCCGCCGCCTCGATCAGCGCGGGCGGCGGCGGCCCGTCGGGAAAGCCCTGCCCCAGGTTGATCGCGCCATGCTCACGCGCCAGCGCCGACATGCGGTCAAACACCGTGCGTTCCATTTCGGCATAGACCGGGTGGATGCGGGACTTCATCTCGGGGCTGCTCCGATAGCGCGTCTGGGCATGGTGAGAGCGCCGGATAACGCGCGTTTTCGCAAATTGCACGGCGATACGCACACGCTGTCGAGAAGCGCCGCCCCCGCGCTTCTACCCCGGATCGGCCACAAGGGAGAGCAAGAGACGTGTCCTACGAGCTGAACCGCAAGCTCGCCGCGCGGCGCGAACCGCTGCCGACGGCGGCCCGGATCGACCCGGTAACGGCCGACATCGTTCGCGGCGCCTTCGAAACGGTCTGCTTCGAGGCTGCGACCTATCTTGGCCGCGCCGCCTCCAGCCCGATCATCAACCAGTCGAACGAGCGCAATGCCGCCATCGTCGATGCCCACGGCCGCCTTGCCATGGGCGCGGTGGGCACCCCGCACCTGACGTTCGTCAACCAGATGGAAACGCGCTGGGGGCTGATGAACCAGGACCGTTACGACTGGGGGCCCGGCGACGTCTTCCTGGGCAACGATCCCGATCACGGCGGCGGCCACCTGCCGGATTACTGCATTTACGGCCCGGTCTATGACGACAATGGCGAACTGATCTGCATCCAGACCCTGCAGGCCCACCAGGGCGACACCGGCGGCAAGGACCCGGGCGGCTTCTCGCTCGATGCCACCGACGTCTTCACCGAGGGGGTGATCTACCCCTGCCTCAAGCTGGTCCACCGGGGCGAATTGCGCCGCGACGTGTTCGACATGGTGGTGCGCAACAACCGCTTCGCCACGTTCGCGGGAGACATTGCGGCGATGATCGGCGGCGTGCAGCACGCGGTGCGGATGCTGGACGACCTGCTCGGCAAATGGGGCGGGGAGACGATCAAGGCGGCGATCAACCACTCGATCGAGCACACGACACGCCGCGTCCGCGAGGAAGTGGCGAAATGGCCCGATGGGTGCCACGAGGCGACCGTCTGGATTGACCACGACACCGCGGGAACCAAGGATATCAAGGTCCAGGTCGCCTGCACCATCGCCGGGGATCAGCTCACCGTCGATCTGGCGGGGACGGACGACCGGCAGAACCTTGTCGGCGTGTGGAACACGTTCGCCAATTCGCGCAGCTACGTGATGTGTCAGGTGGTCGCGGCGATGGACCCGACGATCGTGAAGAACGAAGGCTTCTTCAACGCGGTCGATATCCTGATCCCCGAAGGCTGCATCGCCCAGCCGCCGCCGAACAGGCCCGCCGCGCTGGGATCGTTCCACCCGGCCTGCGAGATTACCGAGGCGGTCTGCATCGCACTGTCCAATGTGGCGCCCGAACGGTCACAGCCGCAGCTCTACAAGATCGGTATGCCCAACATGGTCGTCGGCTTCGACGAGAACGGCATGATGTGGATGGACCAGGGCGTCGATTGCCGATCGATGGACGTTTCGGCGGTGGAGGGGCTGGATGGCTGGGGCTCCTGCCCCTCCGCGCTGGGCAGCCTGATCCTGTCCGAGGCGGAAGATGCGGAAAGCCGCTTCCCGATCCTCAACATCAGCCGCGAGATGACCACCGACGGCGGCGGCGCCGGACAGTGGCGCGGCTGTCCGGGCTCGCTCAACGTCAAGCAGGTGCTGCGGCCGACTTCGGCGATGGCGTGGATGGTCTCGGCCGACCACCCCTTGCGCGGGCTTCGCGGCGGGGACGATGCGATCCCCTATACCAACCGGTTCGAGGTCGGCTCCCCCAATGAGCGGGCCATTCTCCACACCGCGCAGGACCTGCTGCCGGAAGGCGCGGTGATCGCCTACCAGCACGGCGGCGGCGCGGGGTTCGGCAGGCCGCTCCAGCGCGATCCGGAGGCCGTGAAGGAGGATGTGCTCGACGAGTACGTCAGCCCGGAGGCGGCGCGGGCGAAGTACGGCGTGGTGCTGACCGGCAGCCTCGACGACTACTCGCTGGCAGTGGACCACGCCGCGACCGAGGCGCTCAGAGCCGAAATGGCGAGCATGGCCGAAGCAGCGGAATAACGAAAAAGCAGGCTCTCCCCCCTTCCCTGAAGGGGAGGGGATCGGAGAGGACGTTTCATGGATTACAGGGTCGGCATCGACATCGGCGGCACCTTCACCGACTTCGCGCTCCTGAAGGGCAGCGAGGTGGTGCTCCACAAGAACCTCTCCACCCCGGAGGACCGCTCGCTGGGCGTGATGGAAGGCCTCGGCAAGCTGGCCGAAAAGGAAGGGCTGCCGCTGGCCGAATTCCTCGGCTGCTGCGAGGCGATCGTCCACGGCACCACCGTGGCCGACAACACCCTGATCGAGATGAACGGCGCCCTCACCGGCCTCATCACCACCGAGGGTTTCCGCGACGAGATCGAATATCGCCGCGGCTACAAGGAGGATATCTGGGACGTCCGCCTCGAAGCCCCGCAGCAGATCACCCCGCGCCGCCGCCGCCTGACGGTGCCCGAACGCGTGCTGCACGACGGATCGGTCCACAAGGAACTGGACGAAGCGGCGCTGCGCGAAGCCTGCCGCAAGCTGCGGCTGCAGAACGTGGAAGCGGTGGCGATCTCGTTCCTGTTCTCCTTCGTCAACCCGGAGCATGAGCGCCGCGCCAAGGAGATCGTGCGGCAGGAAATCCAGAACGCCTACGTTTCCGCCAGCCACGAAGTGCTGCCCCGCGCGCCCGAGTACGACCGCACATCGACCACGGTGGTCAACGCCTATGTCGGCCCCCGCGTTACCGGCTATCTCGAGAAACTGGTGCAGCGGCTTGGCGAGGGTGGATACCGGAACCAGCTGATGGTCATGCAGGCTTCCGGCGGAGTGATGACCAAGGACTATATCGACGGCGCGCCGATCCGGGTGCTCGCTTCCGGCCCGGCCGGCGGCGTGGTGGGTTCCGCCCATGCGGGCCGGGCCAAGGGCTGCCCGGACCTGCTCTGCGTAGACATGGGCGGCACCAGCTACGACATGGCGCTGGTGCTGAACGGCGAAGCCCCGGCCGAGGCCGGCTGGAACATGCACCACCGCTATCTCGTCGGCGTGCCAATGGTGAAAGTGGAAACGCTGGGCGCAGGGGGCGGCTCGATCTGCCACGTCAACAAGGGCGCGCTGGAAGTCGGCCCACGCTCGGCGGGGTCGCAGCCCGGCCCGATCTGCTACGGACGCGGCGGAACCGAACCGACCGTGACCGATGCGCTCGTCATGCTGGGCATTCTCTCCACCGAGGAAGGCTTCGCCGGCGGCAGCTTCCGCCTCACCCGCGACGGCGTGGAGGAAGCCTTCCGCCGGATCGCCCACGAACTCGGCCATGATGACCCGGCACGCGCCGCTTTCGACTGCTGGCGCGTGGTCAATGCCCATATGAGTCAGGGCGTGCGCCGCACCACGGCGGGCAAGGGTATCGATCCCAAGGATCTGGTCATGCTGGCCTATGGCGGCAACGGCCCAGCCTTCGCGGCGATCCAGGCCGAGGATCTTGGGATCACCCGCGTGCTGGTGCCCAAGGCCTCGCCCACATTCTCGGCGCTGGGCACCTTGGTCGCCAACCCGACCATCGACGAGGAACGCTCCTACATCGCTTCCGCCTCGGCACTGGATGTGGCGCGCATCCGCACGCTCTGGACCGAACTGTCGGACCGCGCCGCCCGCTTCTTCACCGCCGCGCAGTTCCGCGCCGAGGATATCCGCGCCGACTACCGGCTCAACATGCGTTATCCCGGCCAGAACTTCTCGCTCTCGTTCGACTTCGCCGCCGAGACCGCACTCGGCGATCTCGGCTTCATCGACGAGACCTTTGCCGCCCGTGCCACCGAACTGTTCAATGCCCGCCACATGGCAGAATACGGCCATATCCGCGAGCATGAGGTGCCCGAAATCTCGGGCGTGCGCCTCGCGGCTCATGTCGAGACCCCTTCTCCAGCAGCCGGCGGCGGCTTCACGCCCAGCGGCGCGGTTCCGCAGCCGCATCGCCGCCGCCGCGCCAATCTCGGGCAGGGTTTTGCCGAAGTCCCGGTCTATCGCGGCCCGGACCTCGCACCCGGCATGGAAGTGCCCGCCCCCGCGATCGTGGAGGAGACCTTCACCACGATCGTCATCTACCCGGGATGGACGGCCCGGGTGGACGCGGCGGGGGACTATCAGCTCATAAAGGAGGCCTGAGGCGGGGGCGGCGCCACCGGCCGGGGAACTTGCGCGCGGATCAGGCGTCTCTTTCTCGACACTTCCGCTTGCGACAGGAAGGTCTTGCCGCCAGACCCTGACCCTGCAGCCCGGACGGATCTTCGCCGCTCCTGGCGCAGCGAGAGACTTGCCCGACGTGAACCGCCTATCCCGCTTCCAGACCGACTTCATCGAACGGTTGCCGCTGATCCCCGAACGCCCCGGAATGCGTTACGGCGTCACTGTCGCGCTGTGCCTGCTGGCCGCATGGATACGCTGGGAACTCGATGCCGCTTTCCCACCGGGCTATCCCTACCTGACCTTCTTCCCGGCCGTTATCCTCTCCTCGTTCCTGTTCGGGCCCCGCCCCGGCGTGGTGGCTGCCGTGATTTGCGGGTTCTTCGCGTGGTACCTGTTCATACCGCCGCGTTTCGGGTTCGCGTTCGACAGCAAGACGCTGGTGTCCCTGGCGTTCTACCTGGGCGTGGTAACTGTCGACATTGCCCTCGTCCACCTCATGCAAAGCGCCAACTCCCGCCTCCATGTCGCACGCGAGAACGTCCGCCTGCTCGCCGAGGAACGCGGTGTCCTGGCGGAGCGCACCGAGCTGCTGTTTCAGGAGCTCCAGCACCGCGTCGGCAACAATCTCCAGATGATCGGCGCCGTTTTGTCCCTGCAGATGCGCGGCCTCGCCGAACCGACCGCCCGCCGCGCCATCGCCAATGCCGCCGGGCGATTGCAGGTGATCGGCCGCATCCAGCGCCAGCTCTACAAGTCGGACGGAGAACTGGTGCCGCTGGACCGCTTCGTCCACGAACTGTCGGGGCAGGTCATGGATTCGAGCGGGCGGGACGACATCGCCTGCAAGGTCGTGGTGGAGCCCGGCATCGTCCTGCGGCCCGACGCCGCCGTCCCCGTGGCGCTGATCCTGTCCGAAGCCATGGCCAATGCCCTGGAACATGGATTGGCGGCGCGGGACACCGGCACGATCCACGTCCAGGTCATCCGCCGGGACGAGGGAATCGCGCTGGTCGTCGAGGACGACGGCGCCGGCCTTGCCGACGGCTTCGAGCCCGACCTTGCAGAATCGATAGGACTGCGCATCTCCCGCGTCCTCTCGCGCCAGCTCGATGCCCGCATGACACTGGAAAATGTGCCCCCTGAAACGGGACGGCGCGGCGCCCGCATGACCCTTCACCTGCCCCCTTGCCGCATCGTTCGGCAGGACTGATCCCGGCGTCAGCCGTCGCTGTCCGCGCCTCGCACATACCCCCAGCGCGTTTTCGAACGACACCGCAGGGCGAAACGATTACACTGACTGGCTCTGCTAACTTGCGATTCAGGCGCCCCACCCTACATTGGCGGGCGAAAGGACGGTTTCTCCCAAGATGAACGACGATCAGCCTAGCGGCAATCCCTGGGTCAAGAGCCTTCTCGTATGGGGCTGCATCTTTCTCGCGCTCCTCGTGGTGGTTTCCATGTTCAACACCCGCAGCGAAAGCGGGCCCGTGATCGCCTATTCCGATTTCCGCGCCAAAGTTGCCGAAGGCAGCGTTCAGAGCGTCGAAGTCGGCACGGACAGCATCGACGGGAAGATGAAGAACGGCGATGTCTTCCGCACCGTGCCCGTCCCCGGCGATACCACGCTGACCCCGCTGCTTCAGCAGAGCGGCGTGCAGTATGCCGGCAAGACGCCCGAGGAAGGCAGCCTGCTGGTCTACATCCTCGCGCAGACCCTCCCCTTCCTGCTGATCGTCGGCATCGCGTTCTTCGCGCTGCGGCAGGTCCAGAAGGGCGGCGGTTCGGGCGCGATGGGCTTCGGCAAATCGAAGGCCAAGATGCTGACCGAACGCTCGGGCCGCGTTACTTTCGACGATGTTGCGGGTATCGACGAAGCGCGTGAGGAACTGGAAGAGATCGTCGAATTCCTTCGCGATCCCACCCGCTTCTCCAAGCTCGGCGGCCAGATTCCCAAGGGCGCGCTGCTGGTCGGCTCGCCGGGTACCGGCAAGACCCTGCTCGCCCGCGCCATCGCCGGTGAGGCAGGCGTGCCTTTCTTCACGATCTCGGGCTCCGACTTTGTCGAAATGTTCGTGGGCGTCGGCGCAAGCCGCGTGCGTGACATGTTCGAGCAGGCGAAGAAGAACGCCCCCTGCATCGTCTTCATCGACGAAATCGACGCGGTCGGCCGCCATCGCGGCCATGGCCTCGGCAATTCGAACGACGAGCGCGAGCAGACGCTGAACCAGCTCCTCGTGGAGATGGACGGCTTCGAGGCGAACGAAGGCATCATCATCATCGCGGCCACCAACCGCCCCGATGTGCTCGACCCCGCGCTGCTGCGCCCGGGCCGCTTCGACCGTCAGGTCGTGGTGCCCGTGCCGGATATCGAAGGCCGCGAGAAGATCCTCGCCGTGCATATGAAGAAGGTGCCGCTGGCGCCTGACGTGAACCCCCGCGTGATCGCACGCGGCACGCCGGGCTTCTCGGGCGCCGACCTCGCCAACCTCGTGAACGAGGCCGCCCTGCTCGCCGCGCGCCGCAACAAGCGTCTCGTCGCCATGCAGGAGTTCGAGGACGCCAAGGACAAGGTCATGATGGGCGCGGAACGCCGCTCCATGGTCATGACCGACGACGAGAAGAAGATGACCGCCTACCACGAGGCCGGCCATGCCATCGTCTCGCTGCACGAGGCCGCCTCGGACCCGATCCACAAGGCCACCATCATCCCGCGCGGCCGTGCGCTGGGCATGGTGATGCGTCTGCCGGAACGGGACAGCTACTCGTATCACCGTGACAAGATGCTCGCGAACCTCTCGGTCGCGATGGGCGGCCGTGTCGCCGAGGAACTGATCTTCGGCTACGACAAGGTCTCCTCGGGCGCCTCGTCGGACATCCAGTACGCCACGAGCCTGGCCCGCAACATGGTCACCAAGTGGGGCATGTCCGACAAGCTGGGTCCGCTCCAGTACGAGGAAAGCCAGGAAGGCTACCTCGGCATGGGTGGTTCGCATCGCACCATGGCCTCGGATGAGACCAACAAGGTGATCGACAGCGAGATCCGCGGCCTGGTCGACAATGCCCACGCCCGCGCCACGCAGCTCCTCAACGAGTACAGCGAACAGCTTGAAGCGCTGGCGCAAGCCCTGCTGGAATACGAGACTCTCTCGGGCGAGGAGATCAACCAGCTCCTTGAAACCGGCAAGCTCGACCGCCCCAGCGAACCGCGAGGCCCCGGTGCTCCGCGCCCGCTGACCGGTTCCTCGATCCCCAAGGCCGGCCGCCGCCTCCCCGGCAGCGCCACGCCGCAAGGTGCCTGACGGCTTCGAAGGCTAGAAAGTTCTCCCGAGGGAGAATGCAGGAGGGGGCGCAGGACTCAAGGTCTTGCGCCCCTTTTGCGTTTCCGGCCATCCGATGTGAGAGCGCCGACGCTCCACGAGGTTCAATCGGCGTACGAAGAACCACCTTTGCGAAAATCGACGGCGTCTCTGGACAAGCTGACAAGGATCGCAAGGTCGAGCCGCTGCACGCCCATCGCACGACATTTGCGGATTTCCGGCAGATCGATCCCTATTCCGGATTCGACCGCCTCTACCGCGAGTGACCGCAAGCCCGCGCCGATCACGTCGGTAGCCTGGCTCGGCGAAAGCTCAACGATGTCTACAAGGCCGACGCGCACTCGGTGTCCGTCGTCGAAACATCTGGCACAGATCGGGGCGTGGATGAGCTGAGAGCGAGCCTCGTCAGGGGTTTGATGTTAGGCGGCAAGCCTGAGGTGAAGCAAGCGGCGATGTTCGATGGTCTTTCGCTTGATGGTTTCGCGGCGCTTGATGATAGCGAGAGCCCTGCCGAAGCAGGTGTATGCGGGCGTCACGTTGTTCAGGCTCTCGTGGTAGCGCTGGTGATGTAGTGCTCCACGAACGCCTCGATCTGGGCCTCGGGATCACCGGGCAGGAAGTAGTTTTCCAGCAGGATGCGGTTCTTCAAGGTCTGGTGCCAGCGCTCGATCTTGCCTTGCGTCTGCGGATGCAACGGGGCTACGCGGACGTGGCTCATCTTCAGGGCCTGGATGTACCCGGCGAGTTCGCCGGCCATGTAGCTGGGGCCGTTGTCCGATAGAGCCGGGGCTTGTGCAGGACCGTGGCCCTGTCACAACCCGATGCCTTGAGGGCCAGGTCCAGCGTGTCGGTAACGTCCTCGGCGCGCATGTTGGTGCACAGCTTCCAGGCGATGATGTAGCGCGGGTATCCGACGCAACGCTCGGAAGCTCTCAAAGCTCAAGGCGCTGGATTTCTTCGCCTGGACGAACCATGTGCTGTCCAGAGCCTCGGCTCGATCACGCTGGCGGAGATCCTGCGCTATGTTGTGAAGCTCAAGCTGCAATTGCTCGCCTACACCGACGCCGGCAACAACAATCCGGCGGAGAATGCCCTGCGCGGCATAGCCGTGGGGCGCAACAACTGGATTTTTGCTAGTGCCG